>CP121450.1 GCA_029689965.1 Curtobacterium flaccumfaciens
GAGTCCGGCGGCGTCCTACTCTCCCACAAGGTCCCCCTTGCAGTACCATCGGCGCTGAGAGGCTTAGCTTCCGGGTTCGGAATGTGACCGGGCGTTTCCCTCTCGCTATGACCACCGGAACACTGTCGACCATGATCTGGTCTCAAACATGCTCCGCCGTAGCGGGTATTCAGTTTGATTCCCGATCGTCTGTCGGGAACCACAAAGTGGACGCGAGCCCCACACCACGAATGGTGTAGGAAATAGTTGTGTGTCAAGTCTTCGGCTTATTAGTACCGGTCAGCTCCACGGGTCGTTAGTCCCCGCTTCCACATCCGGCCTATCAACCCAGTAGTCTGCTGGGAGCCTCTCACACGCAAGGTGCATGGAAATCTCATCTCGAAGACGGCTTCCCGCTTAGATGCTTTCAGCGGTTATCCGGTCCGAACGTAGCTAATCAGCGGTGCCCTTGGCAGAACAACTGACACACCAGAGGTTCGTCCATCCCGGTCCTCTCGTACTAGGGATAGATCTTCTCAAATTTCCAACGCGCGCAGCGGATAGGGACCGAACTGTCTCACGACGTTCTAAACCCAGCTCGCGTACCGCTTTAATGGGCGAACAGCCCAACCCTTGGGACCTACTCCAGCCCCAGGATGCGACGAGCCGACATCGAGGTGCCAAACCATGCCGTCGATATGGACTCTTGGGCAAGATCAGCCTGTTATCCCCGAGGTACCTTTTATCCGTTGAGCGACAGCGCTTCCACAAGCCACTGCCGGATCACTAGTCCCGACTTTCGTCCCTGCTCGACCTGTCAGTCTCACAGTCAAGCTCCCTTGTGCACTTACACTCGCCACCTGATTGCCAACCAGGTTGAGGGAACCTTTGGGCGCCTCCGTTACTCTTTGGGAGGCAACCGCCCCAGTTAAACTACCCACCAGGCACTGTCCATGAACCCGATCAGGGTCCTACGTTAGACATCCAGAGTGACCAGAGTGGTATTTCAACAATGACTCCACGAACACTAGCGTGCCCGCTTCACAGTCTCCCACCTATCCTACACAAGCCACACCGAACACCAATACCAAGCTGTAGTAAAGGTCACGGGGTCTTTCCGTCCTGCTGCGCGTAACGAGCATCTTTACTCGTAGTGCAATTTCGCCGAGTTCGCGGTTGAGACAGCTGGGAAGTCGTTACGCCATTCGTGCAGGTCGGAACTTACCCGACAAGGAATTTCGCTACCTTAGGATGGTTATAGTTACCACCGCCGTTTACTGGGGCTTAAATTCAAAGCTTCGCCCAAAGGCTAACCCTTCCTCGTAACCTTCCAGCACCGGGCAGGCGTCAGTCCGTATACATCGTCTTGCGACTTCGCACGGACCTGTGTTTTTAGTAAACAGTCGCTTCCCACTGGTCTCTGCGGCCTTCAACGCTCACGGAGCAAGTCCGGTCACGTGTCCGGCCCCCTTCTCCCGAAGTTACGGGGGCATTTTGCCGAGTTCCTTAACCACGATTCTCTCGATCTCCTTGGTATTCTCTACCTGACCACCTGAGTCGGTTTCGGGTACGGGCGGCTGCAACCTCGCGTCGATGCTTTTCTCGGCAGCATAGGATCACTGATTTCCCCTAAACGGGTACGCGTCGGATCTCAGGCACACAGACGACGGATTTGCCTATCGTCAGCCCTACATCCTTACACCAGGTTCACCTCACGGATACCATCGCCTGGCTCAGCTACCTTCCTGCGTCACACCTGTTCATACGCTAGCCGCACCAGCATGGGGTCGAGCGTTAGACCGCACGCCATCACCCCGAAGGGATCCGGTCGACACGGGTTAGGACTCTTAGCACCACTGGATTAGCTTGGGCGGTTGTTCGCCGGTACGGGAATATCAACCCGTTGTCCATCGACTACGCCTGTCGGCCTCGCCTTAGGTCCCGACTTACCCAGGGCGGATTAACCTGGCCCTGGAACCCTTGGTCTTTCGGAGGACGGGTTTCTCACCCGTCTTTCGCTACTCATGCCTGCATTCTCACTCGTGTAGCGTCCACGGCTGGATCACTCCGCCGCTTCACTCGCCACACGACGCTCTCCTACCACTCCGCACGACTGAACCACGAAGGCTTATCGAGTGTGCGAAATCTACAACTTCGGCGGTGTGCTTGAGCCCCGTTACATTGTCGGCGCGGAATCACTTGACCAGTGAGCTATTACGCACTCTTTCAAGGGTGGCTGCTTCTAAGCCAACCTCCTGGTTGTCTATGCAACTCCACATCCTTTCCCACTTAGCACACGCTTAGGGGCCTTAGTTGGTAGTCTGGGTTGTTTCCCTCTCGACGATGAAGCTTATCCCCACCGTCTCACTGCTGCGCTCTCACTCACCGGCATTCGGAGTTTGGCTGACGTCAGTAACCTGTTGAGGCCCATCGGCCATCCAGTAGCTCTACCTCCGGCGAGAAACACGCAACGCTGCACCTAAATGCATTTCGGAGAGAACCAGCTATCACGAAGTTTGATTGGCCTTTCACCCCTATCCACAGCTTCATCCCCTCCATTTTCAACTGAAGTGGGTTCGGTCCTCCACGACGTCTTACCGTCGCTTCAACCTGGCCATGGATAGATCACTTCGCTTCGGGTCTAGGACATGCGACTGGATCGCCCTATTCAGACTCGCTTTCGCTACGGCTACCCCACACGGGTTAACCTCGCCACATATCGCTAACTCGCAGGCTCATTCTTCAAAAGGCACGCCGTCACCCCAACAAAGGGAGCTCCGACGGTTTGTAAGCAAACGGTTTCAGGTACTATTTCACTCCCCTCCCGGGGTACTTTTCACCTTTCCCTCACGGTACTTGTCCGCTATCGGTCATCTGGGAGTATTTAGGCTTATCAGGTGGTCCTGACAGATTCACACGGGATTTCTCGGGCCCCGTGCTACTTGGGATACACATCCGGCCATAACACCATTTCGTCTACGGGGCTGGCACCCACTACGGCCCGGCTTTCAAACCAGTTCGACTATGATGCGCTGTAACCGCCCCAGTCCGGCAGAACTGAGCGACGTGTCCCACAACCCCGACCATGCAACGCCCGCCGGCTATCACACATGATCGGTTTAGCCTCATCCGCTTTCGCTCGCCACTACTCACGGAATCACATGTTGTTTTCTCTTCCTGTGGGTACTGAGATGTTTCACTTCCCCACGTTCCCTCTACCCGCCCTATATATTCAGGCGGGAGTCACCAGGTCGACAAGTCGCCCGGCGGGGTTTCCCCATTCGGAAATCCTCGGCTCACAGCTCGATTATCAGCTCCCCGAGGCTTATCGCAGATTTCTACGTCCTTCTTCGGCTCCAGATGCCAAGGCATCCACCGTTTGCTCTTAGAAACTTGACCACAAAGATTAAAATTGCGATCGACTCGAACAATCACCAACCCGAAAGCTGATCAATTGTCACGAGCGATCTAAGATGCTCGCGTCCACTGTGTAGTTCTCAACATACGATCGGCACCACGCTCCCCGGGAGCAACCGCTCCCAGCTTCACGTGGCCCACCGAAGAACCATACGGAATCGCTCCGCCGGCCCAACCCCCAGTCACACAGACCGGGAAGCCTGGTCCCTCAGGACCCAACAACGTGCACCAGCCAACCCGCTCACCCCCAACCCGTTCCAGACCCGCAAGCAGGTCGTACTAGGGTCGGCAGCTGGCGCTCCCGACTGCACTGTCAATGTTCCACCCATGAGCTACCGGCGAGAACGTTCGTCTCGATCCGGCGCCTGGACACCACCACACACCCAAACAGGGCCTGCAGGACGCCAGATGCTCCTTAGAAAGGAGGTGATCCAGCCGCACCTTCCGGTACGGCTACCTTGTTACGACTTAGTCCTAATCACCGATCCCACCTTCGACGGCTCCTCCCACAAGGGTTAGGCCACCGGCTTCGGGTGTTACCGACTTTCATGACTTGACGGGCGGTGTGTACAAGGCCCGGGAACGTATTCACCGCAGCGTTGCTGATCTGCGATTACTAGCGACTCCGACTTCATGAGGTCGAGTTGCAGACCTCAATCCGAACTGAGACCGGCTTTTTGGGATTCGCTCCACCTTACGGTATCGCAGCCCTTTGTACCGGCCATTGTAGCATGCGTGAAGCCCAAGACATAAGGGGCATGATGATTTGACGTCATCCCCACCTTCCTCCGAGTTGACCCGGCAGTCTCCTATGAGTCCCCGCCATCACGCGCTGGCAACATAGAACGAGGGTTGCGCTCGTTGCGGGACTTAACCCAACATCTCACGACACGAGCTGACGACAACCATGCACCACCTGTACACCGACCACAAGGGGGCGACCATCTCGGCCGTTACCGGTGTATGTCAAGCCTTGGTAAGGTTCTTCGCGTTGCATCGAATTAATCCGCATGCTCCGCCGCTTGTGCGGGCCCCCGTCAATTCCTTTGAGTTTTAGCCTTGCGGCCGTACTCCCCAGGCGGGGCGCTTAATGCGTTAGCTACGACACAGAAACCGTGGAAAGGCCCCTACATCTAGCGCCCAACGTTTACGGCGTGGACTACCAGGGTATCTAATCCTGTTCGCTCCCCACGCTTTCGCTCCTCAGCGTCAGTTACGGCCCAGAGATCTGCCTTCGCCATCGGTGTTCCTCCTGATATCTGCGCATTCCACCGCTACACCAGGAATTCCAATCTCCCCTACCGCACTCTAGTCTGCCCGTACCCACTGCAAGCCCGAGGTTGAGCCTCGGGATTTCACAGCAGACGCGACAAACCGCCTACGAGCTCTTTACGCCCAATAATTCCGGACAACGCTTGCACCCTACGTATTACCGCGGCTGCTGGCACGTAGTTAGCCGGTGCTTTTTCTGCAGGTACCGTCACTTGCGCTTCTTCCCTACTAAAAGAGGTTTACAACCCGAAGGCCGTCATCCCTCACGCGGCGTTGCTGCATCAGGCTTTCGCCCATTGTGCAATATTCCCCACTGCTGCCTCCCGTAGGAGTCTGGGCCGTGTCTCAGTCCCAGTGTGGCCGGTCACCCTCTCAGGCCGGCTACCCGTCGTCGCCTTGGTGAGCCATTACCTCACCAACAAGCTGATAGGCCGCGAGTCCATCCCCAACCAAAAAATCTTTCCACCACCAGACCATGCGGCCAGTAGTCATATCCAGTATTAGACGTCGTTTCCAACGCTTATCCCAGAGTCAGGGGCAGGTTACTCACGTGTTACTCACCCGTTCGCCACTAATCCACCCAGCAAGCTGGGCATCATCGTTCGACTTGCATGTGTTAAGCACGCCGCCAGCGTTCGTCCTGAGCCAGGATCAAACTCTCCGTAAAAAAATTACCAACCACTACCCGAAAGCAGTAGCCGAGTTGAAACTGACTGTAAAGACCATCATTACTGACAATCAATTCAATCCAAAAGGAATTGCTCCCGAACCCACCAGCAAACTGATGAGTCACGAGGACAAAATAATTGGCATTGACAATGTGCACGCTGTTGAGTTCTCAAGGACCAGACGCACCCCCCACTCGACCCCGAAAGAGGTTCCGCCAGAGAGGCATTCGTTCTTGGTGTCACCGGTCAGGTCGGAACCTGCGTCGGACCCCGAGGCACGGAGCCTGTCAGGTACTGTGGCTCACCCCGTGGGAGAGAACCGGTGGAGTAGTCATCCTAGGCGTCGAAGCGATCCAGCGCAAGGCCAGATCTGAACTTCAGTGGAGGATGGTCCCGCTTGAGGGCCGGCGTGCTCTGGGCTTTCGCTCCAGCCGCTCCGCCGCACCTTTGGGGTGACGAGTAAGAACTATACGCAGCGTTCGGCGGGTGCGCCAAGACGGGCCACATCCCGGGCGTGTCGCGTTGTGCAACACGTGCGGCCTGAACGCAGCGATGCCCGGCTCCCACCAGGGGAACCGGGCATCGACGGGCGAGGACGATCAGGAGAGCGTCACACCGGCGAGGGTCTTCTTGCCACGACGGAGCACGACGACTCCCCCGGCAGGGCCAGGTCGGCCAGGGTCGCGGTCGCGTCCTCGGCGCGGGCGTTGTTCACATACACGCCGCCCTGGTCGATCGCCCGCCGGGCCTCGCCCAGCGACTTCACGAGCTCGGTGTCGACCAGTGCCCGGGCCACGTCGGCGTCACCGGGGAGCGCGACCGAACCCGGCAGCTCGGCGACGGCCGAGCGGAGGGTCTCGGCGTCGAGGACAGCGAGGTCCCCGTTGCCGAACAACGCTGCTGAGGCGTCGATCGCCGCCTGCGTCGCCTCCACGCCGTGCACGACGGCGGTCACCTCGAACGCGAGCCTCCGCTGGGCCTCGCGCCGGAACGGCTCGTCAGCCACCGCCTGCTCGAGTCGCTCGATCTCGGCACGCGACAAGAACGTGAACTGCCGGAGCCGCGCGATCACGTCGGCGTCCGCCGTGTTGAGCCAGAACTGGTAGAAGGCGTACGGCGAGGTCATCTCCGGATCGAGCCAGATCGCGTTGCCCTCGCTCTTGCCGAACTTGGTGCCGTCGGAGTTCGTGATCAACGGGGTCCCCAGCGCGTGCACCGACGTGCCCTCGGTCCGCCGGATCAGCTTCCGTCCCCGAGGTCAGGTTGCCCCACTGGTCGGACCCACCCGTCTGCAGGGTGCACCCGTACTGCAGGAACAGCTCCCGGTAGTCGAGCCCCTGGAGGATCTGGTAGCTGAACTCGGTGTAGCTGATGCCCGAGTCGGAGTTCAGCCGCGCGGCGACGGCGTCCTTCTTGAGCATCGAGTTCACGCGGAAGTACTTCCCGATGTCGCGCAGGAAGTCGATCGCGGAGAGCGGTGCGGTCCAGTCGAGGTTGTTCACCAGCCGGAGGCCGTTGTCCCCGTCGGGCTGAGGAACCGGGACACCTGGCCCTGCAGACGTGTCACCCACTCCCCACGGTCTCGCGGGTGTTGAGCGTCCGTTCTGCGGTCGGCCGCGGATCACCGATGAGTCCCGTGGAACCCCCGACCAGTGCGAGCGGCCTGTGCCCGGCCAGCTGGATCCGGCGCATCGTGAGCAGCTGCAGCAGGTTGCCGCAGTGCAGGGACGCCGCGGTCGGGTCGAATCCGCAGTAGTACGTGATCGGCTCGCCGTCGAGGGCCTCCTTGAGGGCCGTCTCGTCGGTGGAGACGTGCACCAGATCGCGCCAGCGCAGTTCGTCCCAGACCGAGGCGAAGGTCGGGTCGTTCTGCTGGCGCGTCAGGACATCTTGAGCAGTATCACTGGACACCTGGCCATCGTAGCGGCGCCGGTTCCGGCGCGACGCGCCAACGGTGGACGGACGGGAGGCGCGGCTGGCGCCCGTCAGTCGAGCGCACCCTTGTGACGCCGGTACGTCGACACCGTCGGGTCGCCCGTCAGCCAGAACCGCCAGGGGAACTGCGCGCCGCCGGCGATGCCACCGACGCCGGTCCGCGGCCCCCGCGAGATCCGCGGGACCGGACCGGTCCCTGCCGGGCCCGGGACGGTCTCGACCAGGAGTTCCTCGATCACGCTGCCCGGACCGACGGACGCGAGCCGTGCCTCCAGGCCGGGTGCCAACGTCAGCACGTACGGGCCGGTGCCGTCGAGGAGCCCGATGCCGTCGTCCTCCCCGAGGACGGCGCCGAGCGCGCCGCCGAGGTTGCCCGGGCCGCGTGCCAGGGCGACGTCCGCGACGGAGCGCCCGCGCCGCTCGCGGGCCGTCTCGACGCCCTCGACGACCTGCGCACCGCGCAGCAGCGATCCCGAGGACGTGCCGGCCGGGCCGCTCACGACGTTGACACACGTGTGGATGCCGTAGGAGCGGTAGGCGTAGAGGGTTCCGGGCGGGCCGAACAGGTGCCGGTTGCGTGGTGTCGGACCGCGGTGTCCGTGCGATCCGGGATCCGTGGGGCCGAAGTACGCCTCCACCTCGGTGATGCGCAGCGTCACGCCCTTGCCCGAGATCGTCGCTCCGAGCAACGCCGGGCGGAGACCGGTGCGGGCTCCGACAGGAGGGCGAGCGTGGGATCGGTCATCGGGTGAACGGCGCACCCTCCGCGAGGTCGTGGACGCGACGGGTGAGCGATGTGAGCTGCTCGGCGACGCGGTCCGGGGCGGTGCCGCCGATACCGGCGCGCGACGCGACGCTGCCCTCGATCGTGAGGACCTCGCGCACGGCCGGGGTCAGGTGCTCGGACACGGAGCGGTACTCGTCGTCGGTCGGCTCGTCGAGCTCGATGCCGCGCTCCTCGCAGTGCCGGACCAGCGCGCCGGATATCTCGTGCGCGTCGCGGAACGGAACCCCCTGGCGGACCAGCCACTCGGCGACGTCGGTGGCCAAGGAGAAGCCCTGGGGGCGAGCTCCGCCATCCGGTCCGTGTCGAACGACAGCGTCGCGACCATGCCGGTGAACGCGGGGAGCAGGACCTCGAGCTGGGC
The DNA here is from genome assembly GCA_029689965.1 of Curtobacterium flaccumfaciens. Classification (GTDB taxonomy): domain Bacteria; phylum Actinomycetota; class Actinomycetes; order Actinomycetales; family Microbacteriaceae; genus Curtobacterium; species Curtobacterium flaccumfaciens_E. The sequence continues at coordinate 8,420 of CP121450.1, forward strand.
GACGGAGTCGAAGACGGGTTCCTTGTCCTCCTGCAGGTCGCGGTTGTAGGCGAGCGGCAGGCCCTTGAGCGTCGTCAGCAGCCCGGTCAGGTTGCCGACCAGCCGGCCCGACTTGCCGCGCGCCAGCTCCGCGATGTCCGGGTTCTTCTTCTGCGGCATGATGCTCGACCCGGTGGAGAACGCGTCGTGCAGACGGACGAAGCCGAACTCCTTCGTGTTCCAGAGGATGACCTCCTCGGCCAGCCGGGAGACGTCGATGCCGATCTGCGCGAGGACGAAGGCGAACTCCGCGACGACGTCACGCGCGGCGGTCGCGTCGATCGAGTTGTCCGCGGGACGGGCGAACCCGAGCTCCCGGGCGATCGCCGACGGGTCGAGGCCGAGCGAACTGCCGGCCAGGGCACCGGCACCGTAGGGGCTGACGCTCGCGCGGTCGGCCCAGTCGCGCAGGCGTTCGAGGTCGCGGACGAGCGGCCACGCGTGGGCGAGGAGGTGGTGCGCGAGCAGCACCGGCTGCGCGTGCTGCAGGTGCGTGCGGCCCGGCATGATCGCACCCGGGTGCTCGTTCGCCTGCTGGGAGATCGCGTCGACCAGGTCGATCACCAGGTGCCCGATGCGGCGCCCGTGGTCGAGCATGTGCATCCGGCCGAGGGTGGCGATCTGGTCGTTCCGGCTGCGGCCGGCGCGGAGCTTCCCGCCGAGTTCGGGGCCGAGGTCTGCGATGAGGAGGCGTTCGAGCGCGCCGTGGACGTCCTCGTCGCTGTCGGCGGGCTGCAGCGTGCCGTCGGCGTGTGCGGCTTCGAGACGGTCGAGGCCGGCGAGCATCCGCTCGAGCTCGTCGGCCGTCAGGTAGCCGGCGGTGTGCAGCGCGCGGGCATGGGCGCGCGAGCCGGCGATGTCGTACGGCGCGAGCTGCCAGTCGAACTGCGTCGAACGGGAGAGGGCGGCGAGCTCGGCGCTCGGCCCGTCGGCGAAGCGGCCGCCCCAGAGGGCGCCCGTGTTGGTGGCGACGGTCTTCGCGGCGGGCTGGTTCGCGTCGGGCTGGTTCGCGTCGGGCTGGTTCGCGTCGGGCTGGTTCGCGTCGGTCACGTGTGGTTCCCTCGTCGTTCGGTGGCGGTCGGTCGCTGTCGCACGGGTGGTGCGGTTCGGTCAGTTGGCGAGGTCGCGGCGGGCGGAGATCCTGCTCGGCAGCGACCAGATGTCGATGAAGCCCTTCGCCTGCGACTGGTCGAACGTGTCGCCGGTGTCGTACGTCGCGAGGTCGAAGTCGTACAGGCTCTGGCTCGACCGACGCCCGGTCACGACGGCACGACCGCCGTGCAGCTGCAGCCGGACATCACCCGATACGTGCAGCTGCGTGTGGTCGATGAACGCGTCCAGACTGCGCTTCAGGCACCCGAACCACAGGCCGTCGTACACCAGGTCCGCCCACTCCGCCTCGACGTTCCGCTTGTACCGGTTCACGTCGCGTTCGAGCGTGAGGCTCTCGAGCTCCTCGTGCGCGGTGATCAGGGCGACCGCGGCCGGGGCCTCGTACACCTCACGCGACTTGATGCCCACGAGCCGGTCCTCGACGACGTCGATGCGGCCCACGCCGTGCTTCCCGGCCAGCGCGTTCAGCTCCTGCACGACGCGCAGCACGCTGAACCGCTGCCCGTCGATGGCGACCGGGACGCCCTGCTCGAAGGTGATCGTCACCTCGTCCGGGTCACGCGGGACGGTCGGGTCCTGCGTGTACGCGTAGAGGTCCTCGACCGGGGCGTTCCACGGGTCCTCGAGGAAGCCGGTCTCCACCGCCCGACCCCACACGTTCTGGTCGATCGAGTACGGCGCTCGTTCCGACTGCTCGATCGGCAGGGCGTGCTGCTGCGCGTAGACGATCGCCTTGTCGCGCGTCAGCGCGAGGTCCCGCACCGGCGCGAGGGCCGTCAGATCCGGCGCGATCGCCGCGACGGCGGCCTCGAAGCGGACCTGGTCGTTCCCCTTGCCGGTGCAGCCGTGTGCGACGCTGTCGGCACCCAGCTGCTTGGCGGTGAGCGCGAGGTGCTTCGCGATGAGCGGTCGGCTCAGGGCGGACACCAGTGGGTAGCGCTTCTGGTGGAGGGCGTTCGCCTTGAGCGCCGGTACGAGGTAGTCGTCAGCGAACTCGTCCTTGGCGTCGACGACGATCGACTCGACAGCGCCGCAGTCGAGGGCACGCTGGCGGATCGTCCCGAGGTCCTCGCCGTCCTGGCCGACGTCGACCGCGAGCGCGACGACGTCCTTGCCGGTGGCGTCACGGAGCCAGCCGATCCCGACGGAGGTGTCGAGGCCGCCGGAGTACGCGAGGACGACGCGATCTGCCACGTGGGTCTCCCTCTGTGCTCAGTCGTTCGTGCTGGTCGTTCGTGCTCAGTCGTCGGCCGCGAGGAGCCAGGCGAGGAGCGCCTTCTGGGCGTGCAGACGGTTCTCCGCCTCGTCCCAGATGATGCTCCGCGGCCCGTCGATGACCTCGGCGGTGACCTCGTAGCCGCGGTCGGCGGGCAGGCAGTGCATGAACACGGCGTCCTCGGCGGCGTGCGCCATCAGTGCGTCGTCGACGCGGTACCCGCTGAAGGTGTCGAGCCGCGCCTGCTTCTCGCTCTCCTTGCCCATCGACACCCAGGTGTCGGTGACGACGACGTCCGCGCCGGCGACCGCTGCGACGGGGTCGGTCACCACGAGGACCGACCCGCCGGTCTCGGCGGCGCGACGCTCGGCGTCCGAGACGACTCCCGCAGCCGGTGAGAACTCGGCCGGAGCCGCGACCCGGACGTGCATGCCGGCGGTGGCGCCGGCGAGCAGGTACGACTGCGCCATGTTGCTCGCGCCGTCCCCGATGAACGCCACCGTCTGGCCGGCAAGGGCGCCACGGTGCTCGCGGATCGTGAGCAGGTCGGCGAGGAGCTGGCACGGGTGGAAGTCGTCCGACAGGGCGTTCACGACGGGAACGCTGGTGTTCGCGGCCATCTCCTCGAGTCCGGCCTGACCGTACGTGCGCCAGACGATCGCCGACACCATGCGCTCGAGCACTCGCGCCGTGTCCGACGGTGTCTCCTTGCCCCCGAGCTGGCTGTTCGCCGTCGAGATGATGAGCGGGCTGCCGCCGAGGTCGGAGATCCCGACGTGGAAGGACACGCGCGTGCGGGTCGACGACTTGTCGAAGATCACCGCGACGCTTTGCGGGCCGGCCAGGGGCTTCGCACCCCAGCGGTCGGCCTTCATCTGGGCGGCGAGGTCGAGGATCGCGGACTGCTCGGCCTGGCTCAGGTCGTCGTCGCGGAGGAAGTGGCGGGTCATGCGTTCGGCTCCTGGGCGGCAGCAGTCGTCGTCTCGTGCACTGCTGCGAGGCTCTGGCCGAGGATCGACACGAACTCGTCGATCTCGGCGTCGGACACGATGAGCGGCGGCGCGATGCGCAGGCTCGACTCGTTCGGGGCGTTGATGATCAGTCCGCGCTCGAGCGCGGCGGCGTTGACGGCGGCCGCGACGGGGGCGGTGAGGCCCACGCCGATGAGCAGACCGGTGCCACGGACCTCGTCCACGAGCGGCGACGCGAGGCTCGCGATGCCCGCGCGGATGCGCTCGCCCTTCGTCACCGCACCGGCGACGAGGCCGGCGCGCTCGATCTCGGCGAGCACGGCGTTCGCCACGCGCGTGCCGAGCGGGTTGCCGCCGAAGGTCGACCCGTGCTGGCCCGCCGAGAACAGGTCGGACGCCCAGCCGAACGTCACCAGCGCGCCGATGGGGAAGCCGCCGGCGATGCCCTTCGCGATCGTCACCGCGTCCGGCTCGAACCCGTGGCCCTGGAAGGTGAACCAGTTGCCGGTCCGGCCGACGCCCGTCTGGATCTCGTCGAGGATCAGCAGTGCGCCGTGCTCCTCGGTCAGCCGGCGTGCCGCGAGCAGGAAGCCCTCGGGCAGGCTCGACCACGCCCGCTTCACCCTTGATCGGCTCGATGATGAGCGCGGCGACGGTGTCGTCGATGGATTCCTCGAGCGCCTCGACCGTGGAGTCGATGTGCTCGACACCCGGGACCATCGGCAGGAAGTCCTGCTGCAGCGCGGGCTTGCCGGTCAGCGCGAGCGCACCCATGGTGCGGCCGTGGAAGCCCTGCTTCAGCGCGAGGATGCGTGTCTTCTGGCCGTCCGTGCCCTTGTTGAGGCGCGCGAGCTTGAAGGCGGCCTCGTTCGCTTCGGCGCCGGAGTTGCCGAAGTACACGCGGCCGGCCTCGCCCGCGCCCGTGATGCGCTTGAGGCGCTCGGCGAGCTCGAGCTGCGGCGGCGTCGCGAAGTAGTTCGAGACGTGCACGAGCTTGGCCGCCTGGTCGGTGATCGCCTCGACCAGCGCGGGGTGCGCGTGCCCGAGGGAGTTCACCGCGATGCCGGCGAGGAAGTCGAGGTACTCGTTGCCCTCGACGTCCCAGACGCGGCAGCCCTGGCCGCGTTCGAGCATGATCTTCGGCGGGGTCAGGGATCGCATGAGCGACACCCCGAACCGGTCGTTCCAGGTCTCGGTCTGCGTCTCGGTGCTCACTGCTCGTGTCCCTTCCCGGTCGTGCCGGCTTCGTGCTTCCCCGCGGACGTGCTCGGCACTGCGACGCGTCGACCGATCTCCGCATGGGTCATCTGGTTCTCGGTGCGGCGGCTCGGGTCCGGGATCACCTCGGTGCCCGCACCCCGGAGGGTGAAGACCTCGAGGAGGATCGAGTGCGGGATCCGGCCGTCGATGATCGTCGCGCCGCCGACTCCGCCGACCACGGCGTCGAGGCACGCGGTCATCTTCGGGATCATCCCCGACTCGAGCGACGGCAGCAGCTCGCGGAGCTCCTCGACGGCGATGAGGTCGACGATCGAGTCGCGGTCCGGCCAGTTGCGGTACAGGCCCGGCACGTCCGTCAGCATCATCAGCTTCGACGCCGTGAGCGCGATCGCGAGCGCCCCGGCCGCGGCGTCGGCGTTCACGTTCAGGGCCTGGTCGGGGTGGGCGTCGTCGATCGCGATGCTCGAGACGACCGGGATGCGACCGGCCTCGATCGCGGCGAGGACGCCGGACGGGTCGACGTGCGTGATGTCGCCGACGTGGCCGAGGTCGAAGTGCTCGCCGTCGACGACGACGCCCTTCTTCTCGCCCGTGAAGAGCGACCCGCCGTCGCCGAACACGCCGACCGCCAGGCCGTCGCCGTGCTCGTTCATCAGGTCCACGATCTCGCGGTTGACCTCGCCCGCCAGGACGTCGCGGACGACCGAGATCGCCTCGGTCGTCGTCACGCGGTACCCGCCCCGGAACTCGGACTCGATGCCCTGCTCCTTGAGCGCGGCGGAGATCTGCGGGCCGCCGCCGTGCACGACGACGGGGTGCAGGCCCGCGTAGCGCAGGTAGACCATGTCCTCGGCGAATGCACGCTTCAGGTCGTCGTTCACCATCGCGTTGCCGCCGAACTTGACGACGACGATCTTCCCGGAGAACCGCTTCAACCACGGCAGGGACTCGATGAGCGTCGCTGCCTTGACCGCCGCGAGCTCGTGCTCCTCTTGCTTCGTCAGGTCGCTCATCAGCTGGAGTACGCGCTGTTCTCGTGCACGTAGTCGTGCGTGAGGTCGTTGGTGAGGATCGTCGCCGCGTACGGTCCGACGCCGAGGTCGATGAGCACGTGCGTGTCCCGCGGGCGCAGGTCGACGGCGTCGCTCGGCTGGTCCGGGGCCCCGGCGTGGCAGACGCGGACGCCGTTCATCGAGACGTCGACCGCGTACGGGTCGAACTCGGCGTCGGTCGTGCCGATCGCCGCGAGCACGCGGCCCCAGTTCGGGTCGTTGCCGAAGACCGCAGCCTTGAACAGGTTGTTGCGTGCCACGCTGCGGCCGACCGTGACGGCATCGGCCTCGCTCGCGGCATTGACGACCTCGATGGCGATGTCGTGGCTCGCGCCCTCGGCGTCCTGCTGCAGCTGCCGGGCGAGGTCGGCGCACACGGCTGTCAGTGCCTCTTGGAAGTCGCCGACCTCCGGCGTGACACCGCTCGCTCCGGAGGAGAGCAGGACCACGGTGTCGTTCGTGGACATGCAGCCGTCGGAGTCGACGCGGTCGAAGGTCACGCGTGTGGCCGCGCGGAGCGCCTGGTCGAGCTCGTCGGAGGCGAGGACCGCGTCGGTCGTGATCACCACGAGCATCGTCGCGAGGCCCGGCGCGAGCATGCCCGCGCCCTTCGCCATGCCGCCGACGGTCCAGCCGTCCTCGGCGACCGCCGACTGCTTGGCCTTCGTGTCGGTCGTCATGATGGCGGTCGCGGCGTCGTGTCCGCCGTCGCCGGAGAGCGCCGCGCTCGCGAGGTCGACGCCCTTGAGGACGTTGTCGCGGAACGTCTGGTCGCCCACGCCGATCAGGCCGGTCGAGCACACCACCACGTCACCCGCTCCGATGCCGAGCGCCTCGCCGACCGCCTCGGCCGTGAGGTGGGTGGTCTGGAAACCGAAGGGGCCCGTGAAGCAGTTCGCGCCTCCCGAGTTGAGCACGACCGCCCGGGCGACGCCGTCACCGACCACCTGACGTGACCAGATGACGGGGTGCGCCTGTGCGCGGTTGCTCGTGAACACGGCGGCGACCGCCGCCTGGGGGCCGTCGTTGACGACGAGGGCGACGTCCGGCTTGCCGCTCGGCTTGAGTCCGGCGGTCACGCCCGCAGCGCGGAAGCCCGCTGCCGCGGTGACGCCCTGGAGGCCCGGGGCGGCCTGGGTGGGCCGGATCGCGTCGGTGTCGACGGACGCTGCTGCGACTCCGTCCACACCTTGGCTTGCGTCCGTGCCGACGGACGCTGCTGCGACTCCGTCCACACCTTGGCTTGCGTCCGTGCCGACGGACGCTGCTGCGACTCCGTCCACGCCCTGCGGCTGGCTTGCGTCCGTCATGGTGCGACTCCGTCCACGCTGAGGCCGAGGGTCTCCGGGAAGCCCAGGGCGATGTTCGTCGACTGGACGGCGGCACCGGCAGTGCCCTTCGCCAGGTTGTCGAGGGCGGTGACCGCGACGACCCGGCCGGCTGCTTCGTCGACGGCGAGCCCGACCAGTGCGGTGTTCGCCCCGGTCGTGTCCGCGACCCGTGGGAACTCACCCTCGGGCAGGAGGTGCACGAAGGGCTCGTCGGCGTAGGCCTGCTCCCACGCCAGACGGACGTCGCGGGCGCTCACCCCGGGCGCGAGCTTCGCCGTGGTGGTCGCGAGGATGCCCCGCGACATCGGGACGAGGACGGGCGTGAACGAGATCGTCACGTCCGAGGCGCCGGCGACCGCGAGGTTCTGCTGGATCTCCGGGATGTGCCGGTGCTTCCCGCCGACTGCGTACGCGCTGGCCGAGCCCATGATCTCGGACGCGAGGTACGTGGTCGCGAGCTTCTTGCCGGCACCGCTCGGACCGACGGCCAGCACGGCGACGAGGTCGTCGGACTCGACGAGCCCGGCCTGGATGCCGGGCTGGATGCCGAGCGTCACCGCGGTGACGTTGCAGCCGGGGACGGCGATCCGCTTCGTGCCGACGAGTGCCGAACGCTGCCGGCCCTGCGCCTGGATGTCGTCGACGTCGCGCCACTCGTCCGCCGAACCGGGCGCGGGCGCCGCGTGCAGGAGTTCCGGCAGGCCGTAGGTCCATGCGCCGTGGTACTCGCCACCGTAGAAGGCCTCCCACGCCGCCGGGTCCGTCAGGCGGTGGTCCGCGCCGCAGTCCACCACGAGGGCCTCGTCGCCGAGTTCCGCCGTGATCGCCCCGGACTGTCCGTGCGGCAGCGCGAGGAAGACCACGTCGTGTCCGCGCAGGTTCTCCGCCGTCGTCTCGACGAGGGTCAGGTGCGACAGCGAGCGGAGGTGCGGCTGCGTCGCGATGAGCGGCTGTCCGGCGTTCGAGAACGCGGTCACCGTCCTGACGTCGAACTCGGGGTGGGCGGAGAGCACGCGCAGGAGCTCACCGCCCGCGTAGCCGGAGGCTCCCGCCACGGCGACGGATACGGACATGGGATTCCACCTTTGGTCGGACTGGTCGTCGAGAGAGTCGGAGGCGGCGGCCCCGGGCGGTGCTGGTCCCGATGGGATCAGTCGCGCAGGGTCGCCCCGAATCGCTCGCCGGCACGTCGGACGGCGCCGTCACGGGCCTCGGTGGCCTCGGCAGCGGTCAGCGTGCGGTCCGTGGCGCGGAAGCGCAGCGCGAACGTGAGGGACTTCTGTCCCTCGCCCACGCCGGTGCCCCGGTAGTCATCCACGAGGCGAGCATACTCCAGGAGCGCTCCCGCACCAGTCCGCACCGCGTCCAGCACCTCGCCCGCGGGGACGTCGGCCGCCATCACCAGGGAGAGGTCCTGCGTCGCCGCCGGGTAGGAGTCGATGGGCGCCACGGACACGAGCTCGGGAGCGGCCGCGACCAGGGCGTCGAGGTCGAGTTCGAGGACTGCGACCACGCGCGGCAGGACCGCGGCCTCGGTGAGCTCGGGCAGGAGCTCCCCTGCAACCCCGACGACGGCGTCGCCCACGAGGAGCGATGCCGCGCGGCCAGGGTGCAGGGACGGGTGGGTCGTCTGCGCCACGGTCAGCTCCACTCCGACCGCCCAGGCGACGGTGCGGGCGACGTCGAGCGCGTCCGCGATGCCGTAGGGCTCGGGCTGGGTCCCGGGCTGCTTCAGGACGCGGTGGCCGGTGAGCAGCGCGGACACGTGGAACGGCTGCGGCGGCAGGGACGCATCGAGCGCGGCCAGGGTCTCGCGATCGGGCAGAGCGGCCCCGCCGGCACGGCGTCGGTGCCGAGGGTCGCGCCGTTCGCTGGGAGGAACACGCGCGAGGTCTCGTACAGGGCGACGTCCACGAGGCCGCGGGACACGTTGCGGCGGGCGGCGTCGACGAGCGCCGGGAGCCCGCTGCGGCGCAGGAGGTTCTGCTCGCTGTCGAGGGCGTTGGCGAGCACGACGCTCGGGCCGCCGTCGCCCTCGATGCCCGGGAAGGCGTCCTGCGTGGCCTGCGACACGAACGGAGCGGTGACGACCTCGACCAGTCCGTCCGCCGCGAGCGCTGCGGCGACCCGACGGCGGGCCTGCTGGTGTCCGGTCAGACCGCGCCCCGGCGGGGCGACCGGCAGGACGCTCGGGATGCGGTCGTAGCCGACGATGCGCGCGACCTCTTCCACGAGCGTCGTGTCGTCGGTGAGGTCCGGACGCCAGGTCGGCGGTGTGACCGCGAGGGTCTCGCCGTCGATCTCGACCGTGCAGCCGACGGCCCGGAGGGTGTCGATGACCTCGGCGTCCGTGTACTCGACACCGATCAGCTCGGCAGGGCGGGAGATCCGCATCGTCACGAGCGGGCGGGGCGTGGTGTCGACGAGTGTCGAGCCGAGGGTGTCGGCCGTGCCGCCGGCGAGCTCGACGAGGAGCTCGACGGCGCGGTTCGCCGCGGCCTCGGCCACGAGCGGGTCGACTCCGCGCTCGAAGCGACGGGACGCCTCGCTCGGCAGCTTGTGCCGGCGTGCGGTGCGGGCGATCGAGACCTGGTCGAAGCCGGCTGCCTCGATCAGGACGTCGGTCGTGGTGTCCGAGATCTCGGTCCGGGCGCCGCCCATCACGCCGGCGAGCCCGACGGGACCGTCGTCGTCGGTGATGACGAGGTCTTCGGGGTCGAGGGTGCGCTCGACGTCGTCGAGCGTCGTCAGGGTCTCGCCGGTCGCGGCGCGTCGGACGCCGAGTCCGCCCGTACGGCGGCCAGGTCGTACCCGTGCAGGGGCTGGCCGAGTTCGAACATGACGTAGTTGGTGATGTCGACGGGCAGCGAGACCGACCGCACGCCGGCGAGGGCCAGACGTGACACCATCCACGCCGGTGTCGTGGCAGTGGGGTCGATGCCGCGGACGACGCGCGTGACGAACGTGTGGGCGCCGACGCGGCCGCGGATCGGAGCACGGTCGTCGATCGTCACCGGGAAGCCCTCGGCGGTGCGGGGGCGACGCGGTCCGCCGGGTCGTGGAAGCTCGCGCCGGTGGCGTGGGCGTACTCCCGCGCGACGCCGCGCATGCTCAGCACGTACCCCCGGTCGGGCGTGACGTTGATCTCGACAGCGGCGTCGTCGAGGCCGAGCAGGGCGATCGCGTTCTCGCCCACCTCGGGCTCCATGCCCAGGTCGGCGAAACGCAGGATGCCGTCGTGCTCGTCGCCGAGACCGAGCTCGCGCGCGGAGGCGATCATGCCGTCCGACACGTGACCGTACGTCTTCCGCGCCGCGATCGGGAACGGCCCGGGCAGCACGGCACCGGGGAGCGTCACGACGACGAGGTCGCCGACGTCGAAGTTGTGCGCGCCGCAGACGATGCCCCGGGGCTCGGGCTCGCCGACGTCGACCTGGCACCAGTTGATCGTCTTGCCGTTTTTCTGCGGCTCGGGCTCGCGCTCGAGCACGCGACCCACGACGATCGGACCGGTCAGGTCGTAGGTGTGGACGTCCTCTTCTTCGAAGCCCACCGACACGAGCGCCGCGTGGACGTGCTCGAGGGTGACGTCGTCGGGGAGGTCGACCGACTCACCGAGCCAACGGAGTGGGACGCGCATCAGACCACCGTTCCGAACTGCTGCGAGAAGCGGAGGTCGCCCTCGAGGAAGTCACGCATGTCGTTCAGGCCGTTGCGGAACTGCAGCGTCCGCTCGATGCCCATGCCGAACGCGAAGCCCTGGTACTCGGCCGGGTCGATGCCGGCCGCACGCAGGACGTTGGGGTTCACCATGCCGCAGCCGCCCCACTCGACCCACCGGGCGCCGCCCTTGGCGTTCGGCTGCCACACGTCCATCTCGGCGCTCGGCTCGGTGAACGGGAAGTAGTTCGGGCGGAGGCGGATCTGCGCCTCGGCACCGAACATCTGGCGCGCGAAGTGCTCGAGCGTGCCGCGCAGGTGCGCCATCGTCAGGCCCCTGTCGATCGCGATGCCCTCGACCTGGGTGAAGACCGGCAGGTGCGTGGCGTCGAGCTCGTCGGCGCGGTACACGCGACCGGGGGCGATGACGTAGAGCGGGAGGTCGCGCGAGAGCAGCGATCGCACCTGCACCGGCGAGGTGTGGGTGCGCATCACCAGGTGGCGGTCGACGGGCTCGACGAAGATCGTGTCGGCCATCGCCCGCGCCGGGTGGTCCGGGTCGAAGTTCAGCGCGTCGAAGTTGAACCACTCGTGCTCGAGCTCGGGGCCTTCCGCCACTTCCCACCCCATGCCGACGAAGATGTCGGCGACGGCGTCGTTCAGCAGCGACAGCGGGTGGCGCGAGCCGGGCGTGCGACGCGACGGCAGCGCGGTCACGTCGACGCGTTCGGCCTCGAGCCGCGCGCGCTCCTCGGCCTCGGCCAGGGCGGCTTCCTGCGACGCGACGGCCTGGTTCACCCGGCCCCGGGCCTGTCCGACGAGCTTGCCGGCCGCGGCCTTCTGCTCCGGCGGGACGCTGCGCATCGACGCGTTCATTCGCGCGAGCGCCGACTGCTCGCCGGTGTGCTCGGCCCTGGCCTGCTTCAGCTCGGCGACGGTCGTCGTGGCGCGGACGGCTTCGAGGGCCCGGTCCACGGCGTCGGCGACGGCCGATTCGCTGATCTCGAGAGGTTCTGACACGAGGCCCAAGCCTACCGGCCCCTGGGATACCGACGTCCTGTACCCGTCGGACGGTGGACGACGATCGTCCCTCAGCGGCCTGTGGAGGAGGAAGCGAGCCGCTGCGCGAACGCCGACTCGTACAAGCAGACCGACGCCGCCGTGGCGAGGTTCATCGACTCGGCCCTGCCGTAGATCGGCACCTTCACCGCGCGGTCGACGAGGGCGAGGTCCTCGGCCGTCAACCCGCGCGCCTCGTTCCCGAAGACCCAGGCGGTCGGTCCGTCGAGCATGCCTTCGGAGCGGACCTCCGGCAGGTCGTCGCCCGACACGTCCGCTGCCAGGACGGTGTAGCCGAGGGCCTTCGCCCGGGCGACGGCGTCCGGCAGGGCGCCCCCACCGAGACGGGCACGTGGAAGAGCGACCCGGTGGTCGACCGGACCACCTTGGGGTTGTAGGGGTCGACGGTGCGCCCCGTGAGGACGACCGCGTCGGCGCCCGCCGCGTCCGCGGCCCGGATGATGGTGCCGGCGTTCCCGGGGTCCCGCACCTGCTCGAGGATCGCGACCAGCCCCGGCAACGTACCCTCGGTGGCGGACGCACCCCGCGCCTCCAGGCCGTCGACGTCGACACCACCGGCGTCCGGGAAGACGTCCTTGACCGATGTCGGGAACTGCTGGCAGACCGCCACCACGCCCTGCGGTGTCACGGTGTCCGCCATCGCGTCGAGGACCTGCTCCGTCACGAACCAGGTGTCGACCGGCGCGTCGTCGAGCGCGTAGCGCGCGGCCGCCGTCGGGGTGACGTAGAGCTTGCGCAGGAGTTCCGGGCGGTACTCGATCGCCTCGCGCACCGCTTGCGGTCCTTCGAGCAGGAACAGGCCCGTCTCGGCGCGCGCGTCCTTCTTTGACAGCGCTGCGACGGCACGGACACGGCCGGCCCTGGGGTTCTCGAGGAGATCGCTCACGACACAAGTCTCCCAGTTCCGGCGTCGACGGCCGTCGAACCCCGCAACGCACCGAACGAACGACGAAGCCCCCGCCGGACCGGCGGGGGCTTCGTGCGCAGAGGAACCGACTACGCGGCCTTCGGGGCCGAGGTGTCGGCCGGGAGGGCGTTCTTGGCGGTCTCGACGAGCGCCGCGAAGGTCTCGGGGTTGTTCACCGCGAGGTCCGCGAGGATGCGACGGTCGACCTCGACACCGGCCAGGCCGAGGCCCTGGATGAGGCGGTTGTAGGTCAGGCCGTTCGCACGCGACGCGGCGTTGATGCGCTGGATCCAGAGGCGACGGAACTCGCCCTTCTTCGCGTGACGGTCGCGGTACGCGTAGACGAGGGAGTGGGTGACCTGCTCCTTGGCCTTGCGGTACAGACGCGAACGCTGACCGCGGTAGCCCTCGGCGCGCTCGAGGATGACGCGGCGCTTCTTGGCGGCGTTGACCGCTCTCTTCACTCTTGCCATTGCTTCGTTCCTTTACGTTCCGGGTCGACTCAGCGGCCGAGGAAGCTTCTTGACGTTCTTCGCGTCGGCCTTGGCGAGGACCTGGTCCTCGTTGAGGCGGGCCTTGCGCTTGGCGGGCTTGACCTCGAGGTTGTGACGCATACCGGCCTGCTGCTTCATGATCTTGCCGCTGCCGGTGACCTTGAAGCGCTTCTTCGACCCGGAGTGGGTCTTCTGCTTGGGCATGGTGGTGCCTTTCCGTGGGATGGATGGGAAGCCGCGTCGTTGCGGGGTCGGTCGGTGGGACCTATCGGCCGGAGTCTCCGTCTGCTCGGACCCGGCGGCCGCGTCCGCGGTCTCCTTGCCCTTGGCAGCGTGCTCCGACGCACGACGCTCGGCCTTCTGAGCAGCGCGCTTGGCGTTCTGCTCGCCCTTGACGTCGGACTTGTTCTTGAGCGGGGCGATGATCATCGTCATGTTGCGGCCGTCCTGGGTCGGACGCGACTCGACGACGCCGAACTCGGCGATCTCTTCCGCGAACTTCTGGAGGAGACGGACACCCTGTTCCGGACGCGACTGCTCGCGGCCGCGGAAGAGGATCATCGCCTTCACCTTGTCGCCACCGAGGAGGAAGCCCTCGGCGCGCTTGCGCTTGGTCTCGTAGTCGTGCGTGTCGATCTTCAGGCGGAACCGGACTTCCTTGAGGTCCGTGTTCACCTGGTTGCGACGCGCTTCCTTGGCCTTCTGAGCGGCCTCGTACTTGAACTTTCCGTAGTCCATGATCTTGGCCACGGGCGGCTTCGAGTTCGGCGCGACCTCGACCAGATCCAGCTCGGCTTCCTGCGCGAGGCGCAGTGCGACGGCGATGGGGACAACGCCGACCTGCTCGCCCTGGGGGCCGACGAGTCGGACCTCGGGGACGCGGATTCGGTCGTTGGTACGGGGATCGGGAATGCGGAGCTCCTTCAATCAGGTGGTGGCCGTCCAGGGCGTTTGCCCTGGGCGACGGCGCGAGAGGAGATCTGACGCACGGATCGTGACCCGTTCGGCAGCCGCCCGACACCGACCCTTGCGGGACGGCCGACCGGCGCGGACGCCGGTGGAGCGGTGTGGACCCGGTAGCCTGGTGGTGCGCGGCTGCGGGTGGGAGAGACTCCTCTTTCATGACGCTGGCGATGTGATCGGCCTCGTTCGCACGAGTCCGGGCACACAGACAGCATCTGCCGCGAGAGAGTCTAGCAGAGGAGCACCGTGACCGACACCCCAGCGAACGCCGCCGACGACGCCGCCCGCGACATCTCGGAGGTGCCGGCCGTCGAGCTGATCAACACCGTCGCGGTGCACCTCCTCAGCGCCGCGGCCGTGAAGGTCGGTCTGGCCGACGACCCGCAGGAACAGACCGACCTCGACGAGGCGCGGAAGCTCATCACGGCGCTCGCCGGTCTCGTGACCGCGGCGGCGACGGAGATCGGCGACCACCACGCCCGCCCGTTGCGCGACGGCCTGCGCTCGGTGCAGCTCGCCTTCCGCGAGGCATCGGCCATCCAGGACGCGCCGGGCGCCGGGCCCGGGAGAAGTACACGGGCCCGGTCAACTGACCAGGGCCGGGCGCCGTTCCGCGCGTAGGTCGCCGATTCGCGCGTAGGTCGCCGATTCGCGCGTAGGTGGTCGATTCGCGCGTAGGCGGTCGAATCGCGCGTAGGCGGTCGAATCGCGCGTAGGCGGTCGAATCGCGCGTAGGCGGTCGAATCGCACGTAGGCGGTCGAATCGCGCGTACAGGGTCGGAAGTTCCGACCTTCCACGCGCGATTCGGCTTTCCAGTGCGCGTGCGATGGGCAGCTTCGTCCGGGGCGCGGGCAGGGGCGGACTGGAGGCGCGGGGCGGGCGGGTGCCGTGCCTCCAGTCCGTGCGGAACCCGTCTTCGGGCCCGCACGGGGCCGACCCTCCGCCCGGTACGGAACCGGTCCCGGCCCTGGTACGGAGCCGGTCGCCGCCCTGGACCGGAACCGGCTCTCAGGCCGCGCTGCGCGCGACCAACCGGGTGACCGCCGCGAGCGGGATACCGGCCCAGCCGGTCGGTCGCGGGTCTCGTAGACGACCTCGTAGACGGCCTTGTCGAGCTCGAACGCGTCGAGCAGCTCGCGGTGCTCGCGAAGGTCGGTGCCGGTTCCGCGCTGGTAGCCGTCGAGGAAAGCCGACCGTGCGGTGTGCGCCCATCCGCCCGCGTCGACGGGGTCGAGGTCCTGGGCCAGCGCACCCGCGACGTAGTCGAACGAGCGCAGCATGCCGGCGACGTCCCGGAGGGTGACGTCGGGCAACGAGCGCTCGGCGAGGGGACGGAGCGGCTCGCCCTCGAAGTCGAGGAACACCCAGCCGCGCGGCTTCGGCGCGGCGAGGACCTGGCCGAGGTGCAGATCGCCGTGGATGCGCTGGAGGTCGGGCCAATCGGCCTGTTCGGCGCGTGCGTAGACCCGACGGACGGCGTCGAGGTGCTCGCCCACCTCCGGGGCCTCTCGGCCGCGGCGTCCAGCCGGTCGTGCATGGTGGTGATCGCAGCAGCTTCTGCGGGAGTCGTCCGCGGGCTCGGTTGGGAGCGCGGCGGCCAGCGTCCGGTGCACCTCGGCGAGCGCGGCACCGAGTTCGTCGGCTTCCGCCGAGAACGACGTGCCCTCCCGCGCGTCGCGGAGCGCCACGCGCCAGGCGTCCTCGAGGCCCGGCAGGAACTCCTGCGCGAAGGCGAGGTGTCCTGTGGCGGTGCCGTCGGGACGCCCGGAGTCGGGCCAGGTCCCACGGAGGGCGCCGTAGACGCGGGGACACGGGCGCTGCCGGCGGCGGAGAGCGCGAGCTGCGTCGTGACGTCGGGGTTGTCGCCGTGGTGCAGGACCCGGAAGACCTTCACGATGACCTGTTCGCCAGCATCGGTGTCGCAGATGACCGAGGTGTTCGACTGCTCACCGCTGAGGACCTTGGAGGCCGTCACCGAGCCGATCGGCCGGAGGCTCTCGTCGCCGGCGTCGATGCGGGCCGCGAGGGCGCGGATCCAGTCCGCGTCCGCTGTGGCGTCCCGGAACGCCCCCGCGTCGTCGTGTGCGACGGGAGCCTGGTAGAGCACCGGGCCCGTGGGGGCGTCGTCGAGGACGAGCCGGGTGCCGTCGGTCTGCGCGAGCGTGCGCAGCCGCGGGCTGGTGCCCTTGGCTGTGTACCAGCGTTGGTGAGCGATCCAGTCCTCGAGGGCACGATCGGTGGGTCCCTCGGCACCGCGGCGCGGTCGGTGGGCTCGCCGGTGGCCTGGTCGGGTGCCTCGTCGCTCATGGGGCGAACGGTACGCGCCGGGTGCTGTGGGCGGTGCTCGTTCCTCCACAGCGCTCGTTCCTCCACAGCGCTCGTTCCTCCACAGCGCTCGTTCCTCCACAGCGCTCGTTCCTCCACAGCGCTCATTCCCCCACAGCGCTCATTCCCCCACAGCGCTCATTCCCCCACACTGAGGCGATCGAGCCCGCGCATCCACAGAACGCGCCCGTCGGCGTGACGAGCCGGGCCGACCGGACGACACTCGTCGGCATGCACACCCCGCACCAGGAGCCGCACGGCCACACCGACCCCCGCTGCACGTGGCGCATCGCCGACGATCGCCGACTGCCGGCCCTCGAACCGTTCGCGGACGACGTCCGACGGTACGACCCCGTCCTGCTGCGCGAGACCGTGTGGGACACCGACGACCGCGTCCTGGCGACCGAGGGCGTCGAGCTGCTCCGTTCGGACACCGGGTGGTCGGTCGACCGCGGCGACGGGCCCGTCCCGGTCGCGCCGGACCTGGACGGCGGGGACGAGCTTCGACCTCGACCACGTGCCGCGGGACGTGGTCGAGGTACACCTCCGCGGCCGCGAGATCCGCGTCGACCGGGTTCGGGACACGGTGACGACGCTCGTCGAGCTCCGCGGGCGCGACGGTCGTGTCCGAGCCGAGGTCGCCGACGTCCGTGTCGACGAGGGCGACCCGGACACGGCGATGCTGCGGTCGGCGCGGTGGTGGGCGCTCAGCGACGACGGCCGCGCCGGAACGGTCGCGCGAGCGGCGGAGCGCGCGCTGTCGGACGCGGCCGAGCCCGGCGACGACGATCGTGGCGGGCACGATCGGACGGCTGCTCCCCGCGGCACGGCCCCCTCCGCAGGACCGGGACGTCGAAACGTCCACGACGGGGGTCCGCCGCCGCGGCCCTGCGCGAGATCCTCCGGGCGTTGCGGACGGATCTCGTGGCGGTCGACCCGCGGGTCCGAGCGGACGAGCGCGAGTCGGTGCACGACCTCAGGAAGGTGCTGCGCCGGTTGCGGAGCGTGCTGGCCGCGTACCGGGGCGCGCTCGGCCGCGATGCGACGGAGACCCTCCGGACCGAACTCGCCGAGGTGTCCCGCGTCGCCGGAGTCGCGCGGGACGCCGAGGTCCTGCGCGACCGGCTCCTGCGCACGGCCGCCCGTGCGCCCGGGGGCTACGTCGACGCGGCGACCCTCGACCGGATCGGAGCGCACCTCGGCGAATCGCAGGCCGCCGCGGCCGGCGACCTCCGGCACGCCCTGCGCTCGGCGTCGTGGTTCTCGGCGCTCGACCATCTGGACGACCTCATCGAGCGCGCCCCGCTGGGACCACACGGGACGACGACGCACCAGCCTTCACGATGCGACGGATCGAGCGGGAGCGCGCTCGGGTCTCGAAGACGCTCGAACGGCGGATCGAGGGGCTCGACGACCTGCACGAGGTCCGGAAGGCCGCGCGACGCCTGCGGTACGCGCTGCAGGCCGCCGGGGACGGACCGGATCTCGGGAAGCGTCGGCTCGGACTGCTGGAACGGGTGCAGGACTCGCTCGGCGAGGTCCTCGACGCCGCCCACGCCACCTCGGGCTACCGGCAGCTCGCCGAGCTCGCGGCCCGCGGCGGCGAGGACACCTTCGGGTACGGAGCGCTGGCGACGACGGAGCGCGCAGCCGTCGAACGGGGCTGGGAGCGGGCGAGCAAGGTCCTCGCACGACTCGCGACCGGTCTGGGAGGATGACGAGGTGCCGCACTACCTCGAGGACCTCGCCGCCGGACAGACCTTCACGACCCCGGGTCGCACGATCACGGAAGCGGACGTGGTGTCGTTCGCCTCGTGGACGAACGACAACAACCAGGTCCACACCGACGTCGAGTTCGCGGCGAAGACCCGGTACGGGCAGCGGATCGTGCACGGGCTGCTCGGCACCTCGCTGTGTCTCGGGCTCATCGCACGGACCGGGGTGTTCGAGGGGTCGGCCGTGGCACTGCTCGGCATCGACCAGTGGCGCTTCACGGCGCCGGTGTTCATCGGGGACACGCTGACGTGCGACGTCGAGATCCTGTCCACCCGGCTGACCAGCTCGGGCCGGACCGGGATCGTGGAGCGGACCGTGTCGCTCCGCAACCAGCGCGGCGAGGTCGTGCAGCAGGGGCGTATGGACGTCATGGTCCTCACGCGCGATGCGGCGATCGGCTGACGCGGCGATCGGCTGACGCGGCGATCGACTGACGCGGCGAGGGCGGCGGGCGCGTCGACTGCTTCCGGGCAATCGTTGCCACCCCCTTTACAACGATGTACTCCACGGCCAGCATGGAGGCATGAGCACGCTCGACGGCACCGTCGCCGCACCTGACACCGCACCCCCGCCGGCCCTCCCGCTCGCCTCCCGGCAGGACGGCACCTACCCCGACCCCAGATGCTGCGCCCGCACTGGGCCGACCTCGACGGCACGTGGTCGTTCCGCAACGACGGCGACGACCCGGCTGGCACGCAGGCTTCCCCGACGCCCGGGACATCGTCGTCCCGTTCCCCCGGAGTCCGTCGCCTCGGGCATCGACGAGCCCGGCTTCCACCCGTGGTCTGGTACTCCCGCACGATCACCCGTGCCGAGCTCGACGCCGCCGGGCACGGCGCCGCGGCGCCCAGGCTCGTGCTGCACTTCGGCGCCGTCGACTACCACGCGGACGTCTGGATCGACGGACGGTTCATCGGCGCGCACGACGGCGGCCACACGCCGTTCTCGTTCGACGTCACCGACGTCCTGGCCGCCGACCCCGACGCCGTCCACACGCTGGTCGTCCGCGCCGAGGACGACCCGCACGACGTCACCCAGCCCCGCGGCAAGCAGGACTGGCACGAGGACCCGCACGCCATCTGGTACCGCCGGACGACGGGGATCTGGCAGACCGTGTGGCTCGAGGCCGTGCCGACCGCGTCGATCGAGTACCTGCGCTGGACGAACCTCGACCACCAGACGCTCCGTCTGACCGTCCGGGTCGACGGTGTCCGCACCGGCGGCGAACGACTCCGGATCGAGGCGCGGTGGGACGAGCGGGACGAGCACCTGGCGACGATCGAGACCACGCTCGGGGACACCGCCGACGAGTTCGAGCTGCTCGTGCCCATCGCCCGGCAGACGAACGGGCAGGCCGAGGACGAGCTGCACTGGACGCCAGAGGCGCCTCGGCTCGTCGACGCGACGGTCACGCTGCTGCCCGCGCACGGCGACACGAACGCCGCAGCGAACGCGACCCCGATCGACGCGGTCTCCTCGTACTTCGGCATCCGCACGGTCGGTGTCGACGGTGGTGCGTTCCTCCTGAACGGCCGGAGCTACGACGTCCGCAGCGTCCTCAACCAGGGCTACTGGCCGGACTCGCACATCGCCGCCCCGTCCCGCGACGCCCTCCGCCGCGAGGTCGAACTCATCAAGGAGCTCGGCTTCAACGCCGCACGGAACCACCAGAAGGTCGAGGACCCCCGTTTCCTCTACTGGGCCGACCGGCTCGGCATCCTGGTGTGGGGTGAGGCACCGGGCGCCTACGCGTTCTCGCCACGAGCGGTGCAGCGGCTGATGCGCGAGTGGATGGACGCCGTGGAGCGCGACGCCTCGCACCCGTCGATCGTCACGTGGGTGCCGGCGAACGAGAAGCTGGGGCGTCCAGCACATCGCGACCGACCCCGCACAGCAGGCGTACGCGCGTTCACTGGCCGACGTCACGCGGGCGATCGACCCGGCCGACCCGTCATCTCGAACGACGGCTGGGAGCACACGAACTCGGACATCATCACGATCCACGACTACGAGGGCGACGGTGAGCGTCTCGCCGCGACCTACGCCGACGACGCGGCGCGGTCCGTGCTCGTGAACGGCATCGGCCCCGCCGCCCGGCGCATCCTGGTCGGGGCGCGGTCGACCTCGGGCAGCCGGTGATGCTCACCGAGTTCGGCGGCGTGAACTACCAGCCGGGAGCCCAGCGCGACGACGCGTGGGGCTACACGACGGCGGCGGACGGGGACGACTGGATCGCCCGCATCACGGCGCTGTACGACGCGATCCGGGCGAGCTCGTTCCTCGCGGGGTCCTGCTACACGCAGCTGACGGACACGATGCAGGAGACGAACGGTCTGCTCAACGCCGACCGCACACCGAAGGTGCCGATCGAGCAGATCCGCCGAGCGGTCACGGGTCGCTGACGCGACGCAGGCAGCCGGGAGACGCGCCTCCGGTGAGCAGAAGTGGTCGGGTTCCGGAAACGGGCCGACCACTTCTGCTCAGTCGACGCGCAGATCGGCGCAGGTCGGCGCGGCCGACGCGGACGGCGGACGTGGGAGGATCGCTCGGTGACGAGCGCTGCGGAGACGACCCGTGCCTCCAGGCCGGCTCTGGAGGCACGTCACAGCGGGTGGACCACTCCCCTGCTCCTGTGGCTTGCCTCCCGCGTCGTGAGCACGGTCCTGCTGGGGACCGTCTACCTGCTGGCGACCGCGAACGGCTGGCCGTTCGCGTCGTACCGACGCGATCCGTCCTTCTTCACGTTCTCCGGGTCCTGGGACGCGTCGTTCTACCGGACCATCGCCGAGCACGGGTACCCGACCGCGTTGCCGCTCGACGACGCCGGACACGTCGCACCGAACGCGTGGGCGTTCCTGCCGGTGTTCCCCGCGCTCGTGCGGGTCGTGATGCCGCTGACGGGCGGATCGTTCTGGGTCGCCGCGGTGCTCGTCGCGACGCTCGCCGGGGCCGGGGCGTGCGTGTTGCTGTACCGGCTCGTGCTCGCGGTCGGGTGCTCGCACCGCGCGCGCTGGGCGACGACGTTGTTCGCGTTCGGACCCACCGCCTTCCTGCTGCAGGTCGCCTACGCCGAGAGCACGTTCCTGCTGCTGCTCTTCGGGGCGCTGCTCGCCCTGGTGCGTCGGCGGTACTGGCTCGTGGCGCCGCTCGGACTCGTGGCGGCGTTCACGAAGCCCGGGGTGCTCGCGCTGGCCGTGGCGCTCGCGGTGCACCTCGTCGTCCGGTGGGTGCAGGAGCGCCGGGCGCTCCCGTCCGGGAGGCCGTGGCGATCGTCGTCTCGGGTCTGGTGGTGGCGGCCGCTGGGCTGGCGTGGCCGGTGATCGCCTCCGCGGTGACGGGGCATCCGAACGCCTACCTCGACACCGAGCTGTCCTGGTGGGTCGGGTTCGTCGGCCGGCAGCACTTCGCTCCGCTCACGCCGTGGTTCACGATGGCGGGGACGTGGCTCGGGCCGCTCGGCATCGTGCTCGTGGTGGCGGTGCTCGCCGGTGCGGTCTGGTTCTTCGCGCGGCGGGACGTTCGGGCGCTCGGCGTCGACGTCCTGTCGTTCACCGCGTCGTACGGGCTCTACCTGGTGGCGGTGTTCCTGCCGCAGCAGAGTCTGCCCGGCTGCTCATGCCGATGGCGCCGCTGCTCGGGTCGGACGTGTTCGTGCTGACCCGGCGTCGAGCGGCGACGTGGCTCGTCGTCGGGGTGTGCCTGCAGCCGGTCGCGATCGTGCTGCTCTGGTTCCTCGGGTACCCCTGACGCGCGGGCACGGCCGCGGTGCCGGCCGGCCCCGGGGCCGCTCCGGACCACGATCCCGGGCGCGACGCGGGCTACGCGTCGAACGTGTGGAACCAGGCGGTGCCGCCCGGGTGCTGCACCGTGATCATCTCGTCGAGGTCGCGGTAGGGCCCGTCCTGGTTGTGGCTCGCCGACTTGATGCGGATCGTGCCGTCCGGCTCCGTGAACACCTCGGACACGATCGTGGTGTGGTCGGGCGAGTCGTTGTCGTTCCAGTCGTAGAACACGATGTCGCCCACCCGTACCTTGTCCCGCTCGTCCAGGGTGCGCCGGGTGAGCCCGAACTCCGCCGCGTTCGCGGTCAGCCACGGGTCCATCGACGGGCAGTACGTCCACGTGGCCGAGTGCTCCGCGCCCGCGGAGCGGTTGTACCAGTCGTCGCGCTGCTTCCATCCCCGCGCGATGAGCGTCTGGCTGACGTAGTTCGCGCAGTCCCCGCCGATCGGGTTCATGGTGCCGTACTCGGCCAGGTTGTAGTCCTTCCAGTGCGCCATCGCGTACTGGAGCTGCCGGTCCACGTCGGTGAGCGCGGCGTAGGCGAGCGTCGTCGTCGCCGCAACCGACCGTGCGTCGGGCGTCGGCGCAGCGCTGGCGCTCGGGCTGGCGGTCGAGGAGTCCTGCGTCGCGCCCGCCTGCCCGTCGTTCGCCGCGCTGCCGTTGCCGTCGGACGACTGGTTCACCGACGGCGACGGCTCGATCGCCGACGTGAAGAGCGCCACGTCGGCGGCGCCCGCCGCGTACATCGCCTGGTGCGGCGCCGTGAAGGTCACCTTCGTCGCCGTCGCCCGCACGTCGCGCGCGGCGACGCCGCCCACGGTGACGCCCTTGATCGCGCCGAGACCGGTGCCGGCGACGGTGACCGTCACACCGCCGGCGAGCGGGACACGCGCCGGGCTGAGGGACTTCGCGACGGGCTTCGCGGTGGGCGTGGACGAACCACCGCCATCGCTCGTGGCGCCGTCGGTGCCCGTGCCCGTGCCGCCGTCTCCGGAGGAGCACGCTGCGACCGCCAGCCCGATCCCGGTCACCCCGGCGAGGGACAGCAGGGACCTGCGGGTCAGTGAGGCAGTCATGGTGCTTCCCAGGGTAGGCGACGGCACGGCATGATCACTGGCAGGAACCACCGTCGAGAGGACCAGACCCGATGCCCGAGAGCCACGACTTCTTCGCCGCAGCCGACCCCGGAGCCGTCCGCGCCCGCGTACGCGACGCACTCGTCCGCGAGGGCTACGCCGTCGACGACGGTGAGCAGGGCACACTCCGTGCGACCCGAGGCAGCATGGGGCTCACCCTGCTCATCGGCGGCCTCGCGAACGACCGCACCTTCCACACCCGCCTCGACGTGCAGATCATGGTGACGCCCGACGGTCGCACCGTGGCGCGTCTGCTCCGCGGGTCCGGCAAGTCGGCGCTCAAGGGCGGCGCGATCGGCATCGCACGCGGCAACCGGGCCTTCGAGCAGGCCGCGAACGCGATCCACACCGAGCTCGCCGGCGCTGGTGTCCTGACGGACAGCGTCCCGGCTGAGCGGCAAGCCCCACAACGACGAAGGCCACCCGAGCGGGTGGCCTTCTGTCGTCTGATCCTGGTCAGACCCTGGTGGAGCTAAGGGATTCGAACCCCTGACCTTCTCATTGCGAACGAGACGCGCTACCAACTGCGCCATAGCCCCAAGGACTCGTCAACACTAGCACCCAGGTCGGCCCGAGTTGAAATCGGGCGGATCAGACGGCGCGGCGACGACGCATGATCGCGTCGAGGTCGGCCTGCTGGTACGCGTCGTCGTCGAGGACGCCCATGCCCGCCCACCGGCTGGGCGGAGCGGGCGGCGATGCCTCGGCAGGAGCAGCCGGTTCCGCGGGAGCAGCGTCGATCGCTGCCGGCGCGCGGAGCCCCAGCCGTTCGGCCAGCCGGCCCTGGTCGTGCGCGGAGAGCGACGCGACGGCCTCCTCGACGTCCGGTCGCATCGGCGAGACACGGGCGAGCGACGGATCGGTCTCGGCGGCGCGGATCGCGGCCGCTTCGGCCTCGGCCTCCGCCTTGGCCTCGGCCACGCGCTCCTTGAGCCGCGCGGCGAGCTCGGCCGCGGACTCCGGCGAGGCGGCGGGGCCGCCGGACGCTCCACGTAGAGCGGCTTCGGCACGGTGTTCGGGTCCAGGTGCGGTCGCGCGCGGGCTCGGCGGGCTGCTCGGTCGACAGCGGCGGCGCCGGGTCCGTCCACTCGTGCGTCGGCCTGGAGGCACGGCGCACCTCCGGCACGACCGTCGCGGTACGCGCCTTCCGTGCCTTCGCGACCTGGTGCAGCTGCGCGAGGACGGCTGCGGAGCCTGCGGCCGCGACGATCCCGGCGATGCCGACGAGCCAGACGGCCGGCGCCGCGACGAAGACGACGATCGCGACGAGGATGCCGGCGGTGCCGAGCAGCGTCGCCCGAGCCGTGACCGACGCATGCGCATCGCCGTGAGGGCCGGGACGCTCGACACCCGCTCGAGCACGGGCGCCTGCTCGGCGAGTCGACGGGTGATCTCCCGCTGCCGGGCCGCCTCGTGGGCGCGGACGATCGCGGTGCGCTTGGCTTCTTCGGACCTCGCGACGCGCTGCGCCTCGGCGAGGGACTTGGCGTTCATCTCGACGCGGACCTCGTCCGGCAGTTCGGCCGTCTGCGCGAGGATGCGGAGGGTCTGCTGCAGGCGGATCGCGTTGCGCTCGGTGGCGAGGTACTGCCGTCGGGCCGCCCAGGAGGGCATGAGGTACACGAGCCAGAGCACGGCCGCGATGAGCAGGACGATGCCGCCGCCCCAGGAGCCGATACCTGCCATGGGGACACGGTAGGGGTCGCCGTTCTCCTGACAGGTGATTGCCGGACGCGTGTTGCGCGAGTCGCGACGAAATCGTCGGAGTCGAGCCGCGCCTCCCGTCCGCCCTTCGCCCTTCGCCCTTCGCCCCGAGACGGAGGCGAGGGACGCGTCAGAGACGGGGCGTCGTGTGCAGCGGCATCGCCGCCTCGTCCCGCGCGGAGACCGGGACGCTGCCCGCGCCGGGCGGGACCTGCCCGCGGACCCAGCGTTCGAGGACGCCCTCGCGGACCTCCTCGGCGACGAGGGCGAAGCAGAAGTGGTCGCGCCAGTCGCCGTTGATGTGGATGTAGCGGCGGCGGAGGCCCTCGTACCGGAAGCCCAGCTTCTCGACGACACGCAGGCTGGGCGCGTTCTCGGGACGGATGCAGATCTCGATCCGGTGGATGCCGACGGTCCGGAAGCAGTGGTCGACGGCCATCGCGACGGAGATCGGCGTCACGTTGTGGCCGGCGGCGTCCTCGACGACCCAGTACCCGATCGAGGCGCTCGCGAGGGAACCGTACGTGATGCCCGACACGTTCAGCTGGCCGACGAAGCGACCGTCGAGCTCCATCGCGAAGGGGAGCCCGAGCCCGGCACGGGCGTTGGCCTGGAGCGCTCGGATGCTGCCGCGGACGTCGGTGGAGACGTGGCCGGAGGGGTTCGTGGCCTCCCACGTCCGGAGCCACGCGCGGTTGGTGGCGAGGGCGACGTCGAGGTCACGGGTGTCGCGCAGCCGGAGGGGCCGGATGGTGACCCGCCCGTGGGACAGGGTCGGGATCGTCGTCATCGAGTTGGTTCCTCCGGAGGCGACGAACGGGCCGGGGACGTCCCCGGACCCGTTCGGCGACGGGTCGGCTATTCGCCCGCGTTGAACTCCTTGAGCCACGACTTGAGGTCGGGGCCGAGGTCCTCGCGGTCCGAGGCGAGCTGGACGATCGCCTTGATGTAGTCGAGTTTGTCACCCGTGTCGTACCGGCGTCCACGGAACACGACGCCGTACACGCCGCCGGTCCACTCCTCGGCGCTCGCCATCTTCATGAGCGCATCGGTGAGCTGGATCTCGCCGCCCTTGCCCGGCTCCTGCTTCTCGAGCACGTCGAAGACCTCGGGGCGGATGACGTAGCGGCCGATGATGGCCAGGTTCGACGGTGCTTCGCCCTGCGCCGGCTTCTCGACCAGGCCGGTGATCTTCACGACGTCGTCGGTGTCGGTCTCCTCGACCGTCGCGATGCCGTAGAGGTGCGTCTGCGACTCGGGGACCTCGAGCAGTGCCACGACGGTCGCGTTCTTCTCGCCCTGCACCTCGATCATGCGCTGCAGCAGCGGGTCACGGGCGTCGATGATGTCGTCGCCGAGGAGCACGGCGAACGGCTCGCGGCCGACGTGCATCTTCGCGCGGAGCACGGCGTGGCCGAGGCCGAGCGGGTCGCCCTGGCGCACGTAGTGCATGTCGGCGAGGTCCGTCGACTGGTTCACCTTCTGGAGCTTGTCGTGGTCGCCCTTCTTCTTGAGGGTCTCCTCGAGCTCGGACACGTGGTCGAAGTGGTTCTCGAGTGCGTTCTTGTTGCGACCGGTGATCATCAGCACGTCGTGGAGGCCCGCGCCGACGGCCTCTTCCACCACGTACTGGATGGCCGGCTTGTCGACGACGGGGAGCATCTCCTTCGGCATCGCCTTGGTGGCGGGGAGGAAGCGCGTGCCCAGGCCTGCGGCGGGGATCACGGCCTTCGAAATCTGGAAGCCCATACCCCAGACCGTATCCGATCCCCCTTGCCGGGTCATGTCGTCGCTCCTGAGGACAGCGGGCCAAGCGGGTTTCCCGGCGGGAAGCCGCAACCCGAGCGGTCGTTAGACTCCTCGGCATGATCGCCGATCTCGGGAACGAGAAGCGCGCCCTGCGAGCCGAGCTCCGGCAGCGGCGGCGCACCCGGACCACGACCGAACGCGACGCCGACACGGAGGCCCTCACCGCGACCCTGCAGCGTTTCGCCGAGGAGCGTCAGGTCGCGTCGATCGCCCTGTACCTGTCGGCGCCCGACGAGCCGAACGTCCGACCGTTCCTGAACTGGGCGTTCGAGCAGGGCATCCGCGTGCTCCTGCCCATCACCCGCGAGGACGGCCTGCTCGACTGGGCGGTCGGCGACGGGTCGTCCGAGACCGAGGGGATCGCCGGCGTGCCGGAGGTCGTCGGCGAGGTGCTGTCCCCCTCGCGATCAACGACGTCGACGCGATCATCGCCCCCGCCGCCGCGGTCGGGCACGACGGCGTCCGGATGGGCTGGGGCCGCGGCTACTACGACAAGACCCTCGGGTCGATGGCGAACCGCCCGCCCGTCTATGCTGTGATCTTCGACGCGGAGTACCTCGACGAGGTCCCGCGCGAGCCCCACGACGAACCCGTCGACGGCATCGTCACGCCGTCGCGCATCATCACCTTCCGGAGCTAGGGTGCCCACGTACTCGTACCGCTGCACGCAGTGCGGCAACGCCTTCGACATCAAGCAGTCGTTCTCCGACGCCACGCTCTCCGAGTGCCCGGCGTGCGGCGGCGCACTCCGCAAGGTGTTCTCGCCGGTCGGGTGACGTTCAACGGCGGTGGGTTCTACCGCACCGACTCCCGGGCCACCCCGAAGGCGGAGGGCGGCTCGTCGGACTCGTCCGGCCCGTCGTCGACGCCCACGCCCGCGAAGACCGAGTCGTCGACGCCGAAGCCGAGCACACCCGCCGCCTCCTGACCGAGCGCCGGTCTCCTCGGTAGGTTTGTGGAGTCGCCGACCGGCGGCCGTCCTCGATCCGGAAGGAGTCCCGTGAAGGGCTTCAAGGAGTTCCTGCTCCGCGGCAACGTCATCGACCTGGCCGTGGCAGTCGTCATCGGTGCTGCGTTCACCGCGATCGTCACCGCGATCGTCACCAGCCTGATCAACCCGCTGATCGGCGCGGTCTTCAACGCCTCGAGCCTCGACAAGGCGCTCATCGTCGAGATCCCGACGGTCGACGGGGACCACGCGAAGCTGCTGTTCGGCGCGATCATCGGCGCCGCGCTCAACTTCGTCATCGTCGCCGCCGTCGTGTACTTCGCGCTCGTGCTCCCCGTGAACCACCTCAAGAAGCTCGCGTTCGAGCGCGTCAAGAACGACGAGGAGCAGACGCCGCAGGACGTCCCGCCGACCGACGTCGAGGTGCTGCTGGAGATCCGCGACCTGCTCCGCTCCCAGAACGGCGTGCCGGCGGACACCGGCGGTGGCGCGCACGTGGCGCCGTCGAACGCTCCCGAGGGTCCCGGGATCGGCGGCTCGACGAAGCTGTAGCGCCTCGCCCCCGGAACCAGGTTCCGGACACGACACCACGGCGATCCACGGTGCTGTGTCCGGAACCTGGTTCGGTTCGGGGGATCGCGGGGGCGGGGGCGTCGCAGGGAGCGTCAGGCGGAGACACGGCGCGACGCTTGCGGAACATCGCGACCGCGTACTGCGCTCCCGCGAGGACGTGGCCGACGGTGCCGAGGTACACGAACACGAGTGCGACGACACGGACCCAGGGTGCGTTCTCGTCGACGGTGTGCACGGCGGAGAACAACAGCACCGGCAGCCCGACGAACAGCAGCGCCGAACGGATCTTGCCCGTCCACGTGACGTCGAGGTCCGGGTTGCCGTGGAACAGCACGCTCGACAGCACGACGAGCACGAGGTCGACCGCGACGACGACGATGACGACCCACAGCGGCAGCAGCCCGGTGAGGACGAGCGCCAGCACGATCGCGATGATCGCGAGCCGGTCGGCGATCGGGTCGAGCGCCTTGCCGAGCTTCGAGCCCTGATCGAACTTCCGTGCGATGAACCCGTCCGCCCAGTCGCTCACGCCGAGCACGACGAGGGACACGAGCGCCCAGCCCGGGTGGTGCGCGACGACGAGCCAGACGAACACCGGGATCAGCACGAACCGGAACAGCGTGATCAGGTTCGGCCAGGTCAGCCAGTCGGGCGCTGTCGCGCGGTGTCACTCATCGCAGGACAGGCTACCGGCTCACCAGTGCGGCGGGACGTCGCGGCGGAGCTGGTCGTCGTTCTCACCGTCGCGGTGCCGCGCCGGCTCCGCCGGGCGGCGGGGTCGTAGCCCGGCACAGGCTGGGTGGTGACGCGCCTACGGCGGCGAACCGTGCCTCCAGGGCGGTCGTCCGACTCGCCCCCGTCAGACGCCGGATGCACTGGGCCCACGCCGCCGGTTCCGGGCTGACGCGCCAGCGGCAGTCCGGCCGTGCCGGTGGGGAGAGGCACGGCTGACGACGCGTCGCCGGCCCGCGTCCACGTCCCCACCAGCTGGTCCGTCTCGGGCGTCACCGGCCCCGCGGGCCGGTGTGCCCGCCGTGTCATCGGCGAGCGGGGATCGGCGGGATGGAGATCTCCTGCGTGGCGCCGCGGTCGACACCGAGCACCGCGGCGACGGTGTTCGCGACGCGGTCCGGGTCGGAGAACAGCTGGAACGCGTGCACACGGACGTAGTGCCATCCGAGTCGACGCAGCACCTCGGGGCGCAGGCGGAGCGACTCGCGCAGCGACCCCTTCACCAGCGAGGCGTCCGTCTCGATCGTGACGCAGACGCCACCGTGCGCGGCCACCAGGCCGAGCTTGCCGCGGTGTCCGAGCGCGACCGGGATGCCGCGCATCTCGAGCCGGCGCGCCAGGTCTACGAGCAGCGGGTCGGAGTCGTCCGGCACGTACTCGGCGGTCGTGCGGGCACGCACCTCGGCGAGGATCTCGGCCAGCGCGACGGTGCCGTGGCCCATCCGCTCGGCCTCGATGTCCGACGGCTGGAAGCACGTGACGATGACCATCGATCGGCGCGCACGGGTCATCGCGACGGCGAGCAGGCGCTCCCCACCAGGCTTGCCGAGCGGACCGAAGTCGCGCAGGACACGACCGTGCGGCGTCCGCCCGTAACCGATCGAGAACACGACGCGGTCGCGGCTCTGCGCGACGGACTGCTCGAGCGTCGCGACGATGAACGGCTCGGAACGGTCGCCGATGACGAACTCGGTGAGGTCCTTGTGCCCCTGCGCCGCGGTGAGCACGGCCTGCTCGACGCGGACGGCGTGCTTCGCCGAGGCGGTGATGACCATGAGCGACTCGGTCGGGCGGGTGCGGGCGTGGTCCATGACGAGCCGGACGACGCGGTCCACCTCCGCGTCCACGCTCTCGACGGCTCCGGACTCGGGGTCCGGCACGGCCTTGCCGTCGCTGACGTAGTCCAGCGCGATCGAGCCGTGGCCGAGGAACGATCCGGCCCACGGCAGCGACTCGATGCGGCCGCCGTAGAAGCGGCGGTTCACGAGCTCAGCGAGGTCCTCGCCGCCGGCGCGGTAGGAGCGCGTCAGCGACAGGGTCGGCAGGAGCGTCGAGAGCCTGGCGAGCGCGGAGTCGGCGTGGAAGGCGTCGAGCGTGCCCTCGTCGACCTGCAGCGCCCGGTGCGCCGGGTCGACGGCGATCCGGAACGGGGACGGCGTCTGTGTGACCGGGTCGCCGAACACGACGGTCTGGCGGGCACGACGGACGGCACCGACCGTCTCGGCGATGGTGACGGCACCGGCGTCGACCAGGATCACGGTGTCGAACGGCATCGTGTCCGCGATCTGCGACACCTCGTACGGCGACGCGAGCCAGACCGGCGCGATCGACCGGGACAGGTGCGGTGCGGAGTCCTGCAGCAGCCGCGAGGTGATGGCGCCGTCGCGCAGCTGGGTCTTCAGCGCCGAGGCCTCGTCGGGCCAGTCGACGAGTCCGACCTTCCAGTTCTCGGCGAGCTGCCACGCCAGGCCCTGGGAGACCCGGCCGCGTGGGCGTCGTCAACGAGGCGGAAGTCCGCCTCGACCCGGTCGAGCATGTCGGTGTTCGCGCCGAGCAGCGCCCGGTCGGACTCGAGCATGGTCTCGAGGGCGGACTGCCACCACGCGAGCTCGAGCTCGGCGGGGACGTGGGTGTCCGGGACGTGCCGGTTCGCAAGGTCGGTGATGAGCGGTTCGAGCTGCAGGTCACGGAGGGTCTGCATGAGCTCCGTGCGCTCCTGCAGGTTGTGCAGGACGTCGGAGTCCTCGGCCAGCCGCGCGATCGTCGGGACAAGCTCGTCGACCGGCACGTTCGCCAGCTGCGTCTCGCGCGCCGTGCGGCCGAGCGGCTCGTCGAGGCGCGCCAGGTCCTCGACCACGTTCGAGAAGAGCACCTGCACGTCGGCGATGCCCGTGGGCACCTCGGGGTTGACGCCGGCGGCGACGTAGCGCTGCCAGAGCACGCGCTGCTGCTGCACGCGGGTGAGCGCCTCGTGCAGGTCGGACACATGGACGCCCGGGCGGACGTACTCCCGCGCGAGCTTCTTCAGCCGGCGACGGTTGGTGCTCGACATCGGCGCGCCCTCGCCGCGCGGGGCAGTGGCGGCCACGAGCTCGGAGACGGAACGGTCGAAGACGACGGGCAGGAACCGGTCGAGCGTGTCCCGGATCTCGGTGAGCAGGCGCAGGTAGATCCCAGCTCGTTGATCGTCGTGAACTGGCGCATGTGCGTCGTCGCCACGAGATCGTGCGCGCGGCGCAGCAGCGTCGGCAGGGCGTCAGCGTCGAGGTCTTTCGCGATCTTGTGCGCTCGCTGCGCCCCGTCGCTCGTCGAGAACTTCGCGCCGTACCAGGGCGAGTCGTCCGGGCCGTAGCGGAACTCGCCGAGGTTCGCCGCGCTGACCATCGTCTCGGCGACGCGGGAGCGGCCCTCGACCATGCTCGTCACCGAGGTCTTCGACAGCCGTGCGGTCGTCGACGGCGGGACCGGCAGCAGGGACAGGCGCGAGAGCTCCACCAGGCAGTCGAGCACCGAGACGCGGAAGTCCGGGTCCACGCGGGTCAGCGAACCGCGGTAGTCCTTGAGCACCTTGCGGAGCCGGACCAGGGCGTCGTCGACCTCGCGCAGGTTCGGACGGCTCGCCTTCTCGTTGCGGGCGATCGCCCGGACGACGTCGCGGCGGAGGGTCGACGGCGTGACGGCGACCCCGGCAGCTGCACCTCGGAGAAGCGGGCCGCGATGCCGCGCAGGGTCGCCCGGCGCGGGCTCACCACGAGGACGCGCTTGTTCGCGGCGACCAGGCCGCCGAGCGCGTTGACGATCGTCTGCGTGCCGCCGGTGCCCGGCAGGGTCTTCACGACGATCGAGTTGCCGGCCGTGATCTGCGCGATCACGTTCTCCTGCTCGTCGTCGGCGTCGAGCAGGAGCGTGTCCGTCTCCGGGCTGCGCTCGTCCGACGGGGTCTGCTCGACCGGGTGGTACGACTGCTCGACCTGCCACTTGGCGCTCGGGTTGCCCGCGAGGGCGTCGAGCACCGGGTGCGCCAGGTCCTGCGTGTCCTCGACCATGCCGGTCGCGACCTCGGCGAACGTCGACACCACGAGCCGTGCGTGCACGGAGAAACCGGGACGTGTGCGGTCAGGCCGCGGAGCCGGTCGATCACCGGGTTCGGCGTGAACGAGCCGTCCTGCTGCGCGAGCGCGACGAACGACTGGGCGTCGAGGATGACGCCGAACTGCTCGTGCAGCGCGTCGGCGAGACCCGGGTTCAGCACGGGCTCGCCGAGCAGCCGGACCTCGAAGTCGCGGCCGTGCCGGCGGATCGCCAGCGGGCGGAGGAGCACCGGACCCCGGAACTGCTCGTCGCCGTGCTTCCAGTCCGCCATGCCGATGCCGAGCTTCACGGCGTCGATGCCGCGCACGGTGGCGAGCTCGGTGCCCTTCGCCTCGACGTGCCCGGCGGCGATGCGGGCGGCGCGGAGCGCGACCTCGTCGCGGATCAGGCTCGACAGGAGCGTCGTCTTGCCGGTGATGAACTGGGCCAGGCCGCCTGGGTGCGTCGTCGACAGCTCGATGCGCGCACGCGGGTGGTCGGCGAAGTGGGTCAGCGGGCTCGTGCCGCCGACGCCGGTCAGCTGCTTGCGCCAGACGTCCCACGCGGGCTCCGCGGCGTTGCCGGTCTGGAGGCGCGGATCACCCAGGCTGATCGCCTGCGGGCTCGTGAGCTGCAGTTCCGGGCGCAGGGTGCGGTCGGGTTCGTCCGTCACGACGGTCTCTTCCTGCTTCCCCGCTGGTCCTGCTCCCCTGCTGTCCGTCTGCGCGCGCGTCGGCGCCCTCGACGGGGACGTCGTCGTTCACGTCGTCCTCGCCGTCGGTCACCCTGTCCGCTCGCCACACATCCGACACTGTAGGCGGAAGCGGGCTGCCTCTCGGCAATGAACCGAGGTTTCGGGGTTTCCGGGCGGTGGCGATGCGATGCGCGCACACGCGATGTGGTACCAACGGGGGCATGGCCATCGACGACCGCACCGCTCCACCCACCCCTGCGTCGGCCGACCCGGTGCCGGCCGACCGTGTGCCGGCCGACCCGTGCCGAACCGGCGTCGATCGGTCCCCGCGGAGATCTCGCGGTCCTGGCTCCTGGTCGCCGGCACGGCAGCCGACCGGTTCGAGCGGGCCCAGCGGTCCCGGGCCGACCAGATCATCCTCGACATCGAGGACGCGGTCGACCCCGCCGCCAAGCCCGGCGCCCGGAACACCGTGGCGTCCTGGCTGGCCGGCGGCGGCGAGGCCTGGGTGCGGATCAACGACGTGACGACGGACTTCTGGGCGGACGACGTCGAGGAGCTCCGCGGCCTGCCGGGGCTGCAGGGCGTCATGCTCGCGAAGACCGAGTCGCCCGCCCAGGTCACCGACACCTGGCACCGGCTCGGCGGGCAGACCCGGTGATCGCCCTCGTCGAGTCGGCCCTCGGCATCGAGGAGGCGACCTCGATCGCGAAGGCGCAGGGGCGTTCCGACTGGCCTTCGGCTCCGGCGACTACCGCCGTGACACCGGCACCTCGTCGGACACCCTCGCGATGGCGTACCCGCGCTCACGCCTCGTCGTGGCGTCCCGCGTCGGGACCTGCCCGGCCCGATCGACGGCCCGACGGTCGGCTCGTCGCACCCGATCCTCCGCGAGCAGTCCCAGGTCGCGGTGTCGCTCGGTCTGACCGGGAAGCTCTGCCTCGACACCGAGCAGCTGCCCGTCATCAACGAGGTGATCTCCCCACCCCGACCGACGTCGCCTGGGCGCAGGACTTCCTCGACGACTTCGAGGCCCGCGGGAAGGTCATCCGCGACGGGTCCGACCTGCCGCGGCTCGGTCGTGCGCAGAAGATCCAGCGGCTCGCCCAGGCGTTCGGCGTCGAGGCACGGTAGGACTGCACCCATGACCTGGTCGAACGTCCCCGGCGGTCCGCCGCAGTCCTCCCCCTCCGGCCCCTCCGACGCGCAGCGCGCCGCGTGGGAGCGCGGCGGCGCCACGCTGTTCCCGCCCGGCCGGCTCGCCGACCGGATCTCGACCGTGCTGCTGCTCGCCTTCGGCGCGGTGATGACGATCATCACCGCGATCGTCGGCATCATCGCCGTGATCTCGGCGACGGCCACGTGCGACGCCGCGACGGGCTGCTCGCCGGGCGGGTACATCGGTGGGACGGCCATCGCGGTGGGCGGGTCGTTCGTGATCGGGGTGGCGACCGTCGTGCTGGCGATCGGCGCGTGGATCCGCCGGAAGTCGTCGTGGTGGATCGCGGCGCTCGGCTTCGTGCTCGCGATCGGCCTCATCACGTGGGGCGGCGTCGTGTTCGCCGGCGCCGCCGACGCCGGCACCACCTCGAGCTCGGTCGGCGCCACGGCCTGACGCGCGGGCCGCGCGCTGTTGCTCCGACTCGGAACGACACCTCCGACGTCGTACGACATCGGACTTGTCGCCCGAACGCGTACGCAACAGTTGCGCGCGCGACATTGCGACATCGTGGTCGTCGCGTGACAGCGACGCCGTCGCGTGCGCGGCGGTGGACGCAACCGGACTGCGGACGGGAGGCACGGGGCGGGCCCGCACCGCACCTCCAGTCCGGAACGGGGTAGCGTCCGGGGCATGGTGACGGTGTCGCGGACGACGGTCGCGGTGGTCGGGGGCGGCCCCGCCGGGATCGTCCTCGGTCTGCTGCTGGCACGGGCCGGCGTCGCGGTCCGGGTGATCGAGAAGCACGACGACTTCAACCGGGACTTCCGTGGCGACACCGTGCACGCCTCGACCATCCGGCTGCTCGACGAACTCGGACTCGGCGACCGCTTCCGTGGACTCCCGCAGTCCCGCCTCGACGACTTCTCACTGCCGATGCCGGACGGGTCACGCGCGCTCCTGGGTGACTTCTCCCGCCTCCGGCCGCCGTACGACCACGTCGCGATGGTGCCGCAGTGGGACCTGCTCGACATGCTCGTGACCGCCGCGCGCGAGGAACCCTCGTTCGACGTCTCGATGGGTCTCGCCGCGACCGGGACCATCGAGGAGAACGGTGTGATCACCGGAGTGCACCTCCGTCCGTACCGCGGGGACGGCGGCTCCGCCACGGCCGACGACACCCAGGACAACGACACCGAGGAACTGCGCGCCGACGTGGTGATCGCCTGCGACGGCCGTGACTCCGTCCTCCGCGCCGCCGCGGGACTCCGGACCCGCTCGTTCCCGGTGCCGTTCGACACGTGGTGGTTCCGGCTCCCCCGCGAGCCGGGCGACGCGCCGACCGCGTTGGTCCCGGCGTTCTCCGGCACCGACGTCCTGCTAAGCTTCCCGCGGCCGGACTACCACCAGGTCGCCTACTTCGCGCCGAAGGGCTCCGACGCGGCGCTCCGAGCAGCGGGGCTCACGGCCTTCCGCGAACGGGTCGCCCGGCTCCGGCCGGACTTCGCGGACCGCGTGGACGCGATCGGCTCGATGGACGACGTGCACGTGCTCGACGTCCGGATGGACCGGCTGGAGCGGTGGTGGCGTCCGGGCCTGCTCTGCATCGGCGACGCCGCGCACGCGATGTCCCCGCCGGTGGCGTCGGCATCAACCTCGCGGTGCAGGACGCCGTCGCGACGGCCGCGATCCTGGTGCCGGCACTCCGGCGGGGCTGCGCGGCACCCGGCTGAACGGCG
Organism: Curtobacterium flaccumfaciens; assembly: GCA_029689965.1. Classification (GTDB taxonomy): domain Bacteria; phylum Actinomycetota; class Actinomycetes; order Actinomycetales; family Microbacteriaceae; genus Curtobacterium; species Curtobacterium flaccumfaciens_E. The sequence goes on from CP121450.1 coordinate 44,198, forward strand.
CACTCGCGGCCGTGCAGCGTCGGCGGACCGGCCCGGCGGCGCTCATCCAGACCGCGCAGGCGGCACTGCACCGCATGGTGTTCGAGCGGGCGTTCGCGGGCGAGCTGCAGTCGGCTCCGCCCAGGTTGCCCGTGCTCCTGGCGAAGTACGTCCCGCCCGTGCGCGGGCTCTACGCCCGCGGCATCGCCTTCGGCCCGCTGCCGGAGCACGCGCCGCAGTGGGCTCGACGGTGACTGCTCGACCGTGACTTGCGAGCGCGACGGTCGACGCAGAACGACACGGTCGACGTCGTGCGACATCGGCGATGTCGCTGATCGCGGACGCAGCCAAGCGGACGACGCGACCAGCGTGCCGTGTCCCGGGGGCGGTCGCCGGACTGGAGGCCCGTGGCGGCGCCGACACGGGCCTCCAGGCCGGCGACCGGTCACCACGCACCTGGGCGCGAGCGCGCGGCCCCGGCGCATGCTGGGAGCATGAAGCAACGAGTCATCGGAGACGTGTCGGTCAGCGCCATCGGACTGGGCGGCATGCCCATGTCCATCGAGGGACGCCCGGAGGAGCGGCAGGCGATCGCGACGATCCATGCGGCGCTCGAGGCCGGCGTGAGCCTCATCGACACCGCCGACGCCTACCACCTGGCCGGCCACGACGAAGTGGGGCACAACGAGGAGCTCATCGCGAGGGCCGTGCGGGAGTACCACGGCGACACGTCGTCCGTGCTCATCGCGACGAAGGGCGGCCACCTTCGGCCGGAGCCCGGTCCGTGGGCGACCAACGGTCGCCCGGAGTACCTCAAGGAGGCCGCGAAGGCCTCTGCGAAGCGGCTCGGCGTGGACGCGATCGGGCTGTACCAGTTCCACCGGCCGGACCCCGCCGTGCCCTACGCCGACTCGGTCGGGGCGCTCGCCGAGCTGCTCGACGAGGGCGTGATCAGGATGGCGGGCATCTCGAACGCCGATCCCGACCAGATCCGCACGGCGAACGAGGTCCTCGACGGCCGGCTGGCCTCGGTGCAGAACCAGTTCTCGCCGAAGTTCCGCTCGAGCGAACCGGAGCTGGAGCTCTGCGACGAGCTCGGCATCGCGTTCCTGCCGTGGAGCCCCCTCGGCGGAATCGCCAACGCGGCCGACCTCGGCACCGCGTACGAGGACTTCGCGTACATCGCCCGGGATCGCGGAGTGAGCCCGCAGGTCATCGCGCTGGCGTGGGAGCTCCAGAAGAGCGACGTGGTCGTCCCGATCCCCGGCGCCTCCCGCCCGCAGTCGATCCTCGACTCGGTGACGGCGGCGACGGTGCGTCTGCGTCCGGAGGACGTCGCACGGCTGGACGCGTCGCGGCCAACGGGGGCATAGCCAGCGCGCCCCACGCCCTCGAACCGTCGCCGGTCGCGGATCCTCTCGCCGGGACTACCTGCCTCATGCAGCAGAGCGGTCACTCACCCGGCGCTCCGGAGCGGAGCCGCCGATCGGAAGAGCCCATCGACGAGCTCGTCGATGCGGTCATCGCAGGTGAGGAGATCGCGCTCGGCACGAGCGCGGGAGTCACGCTGACCTGCGGCATCCGCTACCGCCTGCCACGGCGTCAGGACCGCGTCGAGCCCGACCGAGCGGTGGTAGTCGTGGTACTTGAACGACGGCACCGAGGACGAGGTCGCTCGGAGCGACACGAGGGTGGCCGGCGTCCGCAGGGCGTGCGCGACGATGATGCCGTGCATCCCCGCGCTCAGGACGTGCTCCGCTGAGCCGAGCTCCACGAGCATGTCCGACGGCGTCAACGTCGGTGGGAGCACCCGCACTCCGGTGGCTCGGATCGAAGCGATCGCGCGACGCTCCGACCGGGTCAGGTGGGACGTGAAGTGGGTGACGAGGACCGTGCCACGACGACGGCCCCGTGGCCGTCCCGGCCGCAGCGATCGGACGAGGAGCCCGGGTCGCCGATGGGGGTGTCCTGCGGCAGACCCATCGCGGCGCGGGCGAGCGGACCGCGGATGGCGAGCACCCGATCACGGATGCGCGCGACGTCTTCGTCCGGCAGGTCCGGCGTGTGGACACCCGTCCCCAGATCCGGCCGACGCCACCACGCGAGAGGTACGGCACGACGGCGCTGCCGATGGCGACCACGTCCTCTCGTCCGAGGGGTGACCACCGGACAGGACGCCCGAGCGCCTCGGTGAGGACGAGCCCGGACAGCTCGTCGCCGTGGTTCGTGAACGCCCGCCCTGGCCCGAGGGCGAGTCGAGCCCATGCCCCGCCGTGATCGCGGACCTCGTGTGCGAACGTGCGGAGGTCCTTCCGGGGGACCACCAGAACGCCTTGATCGGAGCCACCATGTTCGAACCAGCCTTCCCTGTCGGACTGATTCAGCATCTCACATGTCAGCATATCGACCTGTGGCGCATCGCACCCACCCGGTCGCCCGCGTACCGTCGAGGGCATGCGAGCCATCACGCCGGTCGACGGCACTCTCGACGTCGGCGAACTCCCCGATCCCGTCCCGGCTGCGAGCGAGGTCCTCATCGAGGTCGCCGCAGCGGGTGTGAACAACGCCGATCTGCAGCAGGTCGCCGGGAACTACCCGCCACCGCCGGGGGCGTCGGAGGTCCTCGGGCTCGAGGTCTCCGGCACCGTGCGCGCCCTCGGTGCCGGCGTCGCCGGCCTGGCTGTCGGCGACCGTGTCTGCGCTCTGCTGTCCGGTGGGGGCTACGCCTCGCTCGTCGTCGCACCCGTGACCCAGGTGCTGCCCGTCCCGGACGGGTCGATCTCGTCGAGGCGGCCGGTCTCCCCGAGGCCGCGTGCACGGTGTACTCCAACGTCGGCATGCTCGCCGGGCTGCGGCCGGGCAGACGCTCCTGGTGCACGGCGGCACGGGTGGGATGGGGTCGCACGCGGTGCTCTGGGCGAAGGCACTCGGCGCGACGGTGATCGCGACGTCGGGCGGCGAGCGCAAGGTCCGGGCATCCGAGGCGCTCGGCGCGGACCTCGTGATCGACCACCGGTCCGAGGACTTCGTCGCGCGGACGCTCGAGTTCACCGACGGACACGGCGTCGACGTGGTGCTCGACGTCGTGGGGCCGGAGTACCTCGGCCGCAACCTCGAGGTCCTCGCCCCGAACGGCCACGTCGCCGTGATCGCGTCCGGCAGTGGCCGCACGGGCGAGCTCGACTTCGGCGCGATGATGCGGAAGCGGGCGACGATCAGCGCGACGACGCTCCGCGCTCGACCCCTCGACGAGAAAGCGGCGATCGTCGAGGCCGTCCGCTACAGCGTCTGGCCGTTCGTCGCCGACGGACGCGTGCGTCCGGTGATCGACTCCGTCCTGCCGCTCGCCGAGGCGTCCGAGGCGCACCGCCGGGTGCGCGACGGCGAGGTCATCGGCAAGGTGCTCCTGACCCCCTAGGCGCCCGCGGACGCGGTCGCGCCCGCCGGCGTGGTCACGCCCACGCCAGGGCCCGAGTCCGCCGCCCGCTGCCCACGGACGAGGTCGAGCACCTGACCGCACTTCGCCCGAACGTCGCCCGCAGCAGGTCGGCAGCGTCCGGGTCGTCGTCGAACCGGGCGGGCATGTCGATCGCCAGCATGATCGCGAAGATCATGCCGCTGCCGAGGAAGCCCTGCACCTGGTCGTCCGGGATCCCCGCCTCGTCGCGCAGGAACCGGTAGATCTCGAGGAACCCGTTGCGGGCCGCGGCGCCGATAGCCGGCTCCGCCCCGGACACGAAGCCCTGCAGCAGGAGCGTGTGCAGGCCGCGCGTCGCGGCGAGGTCGACGAACTGCTCACCGATGACGTGCGCCGCGGTGTCGTCGGGCCGAGGTCGGTGAGCGTCTCCCGCCAGGCGTCGAGCAGGGTGTCGAGCGTGTCCCGGAACACCTCGAGGAAGAGCGCTTCCTTCGATCCGAACATCCGCACGACGTACGGCTGACTGATGCCTGCGGCCGCGGCGATCTGGTCGGTGGTGGTGCCGTTGTAGCCCTGACTGCCGAAGAGCCCACGTGCCGCCTCGAGGATCAGCGCGCGACGCTGCGCCGCGGGCATCCGGGTGGCGACCGGTGCTGCGTTTCCCGAACTCATGGTTGACAGGTTATCAGCGGATTACTACAGTCCACCATCGTAAGTAATCATCCGATTACCAAAGGACGGAACCACATCCATGACACGACGCATCCCGGTCTGGCTCGCCATCGCAGCCGCGTCCCTCCCGATGTTCATGGCCACCCTCGACAACCTCGTCGTCACGAGCGCCCTGCCCGCCGTGCACGCCGACCTCGGCGCCTCGGTCGAGGAGCTGCAATGGATCACCAACGCCTACACGCTCGCCTTCGCCGCCCTGATGCTGCTCGCCGTCGGGCTCGGGGACCGCCTCGGGCGCCGGCACCTCTTCGTCGCCGGCATCGCCGTCTTCACCGTCTCCTCCGCCTTCGCCGCCATGAGCACCGACCCGACCGCCCTCATCGTCTGGCGCGCGGTCGAGGGTGCGGGTGCCGCAGCGATCATGCCACTGTCGCTGACCCTGCTCGTCGGCAGCGTGCCCGATCGGCTCCGCACCGTCGGCATCGGCGTCTGGGGCGGCATCTCCGGCCTCGGCGTCGCGCTCGGTCCGCTCATCGGCGGCGCGGTCGTCGAGGGCTGGAGCTGGGAGGCGATCTTCTGGCTCAACGTCCCGGTCGGCATCGTCGCGATCCCACTCGCACTCCTCGCACTGCCGAACACCCGCGGCGCCCGCGTCCGAGCCGACGTCGTGGGCGTGCTGCTCGCCGGCCCCGGCGTGCTCGGCGTCGTCTTCGGGATCGTGCGCGGCAACGACGCCGGCTGGACGAGCGGCGAGGTCCTCACCGGCCTGGTGGGCGGTGGCGTGCTGCTGCTCGCGTTCGTGCTCTGGCAGGCCCGGACCACTGCACCGCTCCTGCCCCTGCGGTTCTTCCGCGACCGGAGCTTCGCGCTCGCCAACCTCGTCGCGATGACGTTCTCGTTCGGCGCGTTCGGCGCGGTGTTCATCCTCATCCAGTTCCTGCAGGTCGTGCAGGGCCGCACCCCGCTCGAGGCCGGTGTCTGGACGATGCCGTGGACCCTCGCACCGATGGTCGTCGCCCCGCTGGCCGGGATCATCGCACCCCGGGTCGGCACCCGTGTCCTCATCACCGGAGGCATGGCGTTCCTCTCCGCCGGACTGTTCTGGATCGCGGGCACCATGGCGGCGGACGTCACGTTCACCACGCTGCTGCCCGGGTTCCTGCTCGCGGGCGTCGGGATGGGTGCGGTGTTCGGCCGATCTCGACCGCGGTACTCGCCGGGATGCCGCAGCACGACCACGCCAAGGCCTCTGGCGCGAACTCGACGCTGCGGGAGATCGGGGTGGCGCTCGGGATCGCAGTGCTCACGGCCGTCTTCACGGGCAACGGCGGCCGGCTCACGCCGACCGGCTACGTCGACGCGGCGCAGCCCGCAGTCATGGTCGGTGCGGCCGTGGTCGCAGTCAGCGCGGTCGTCGCGGCGTTCCTGCCCGCGGGTCGGTCGACGCACGTCCCCGACACGGTGACCGACGACGGCCTGGAGGCGCGGCTCGCCTCCGCCTCGCCGGCCCCGGCCGCGTAGCCGGCCCCGCCACACGGTGCGGGTTCGCACGCGGAACGCCCGCAGTGTGCGAGGTCGCACGCGGAACGCCCGCAGTGTGCGAGGTTCCGCGCACGGTGAGACGGTGCGCGCCTCGCACACTGGTGGGCACCTCGCACGGTGGGGAGTGCACCGTGCGAGGTGGCGCGGGCTAGGGGTGGACGCGGGAGAGGAACTCGACCAGAGCGGGGTGCTTCGGGGCGTCGAGGACGTCGGCCGGGGCGCCCTGCTCCACGACCTCGCCCTCGTGCAGGAACACGATCCGGTCCGCCACGTTCCGTGCGAAGTGCATCTCGTGCGTCGTCATCAGGATCGTCGAGCCCTGGCGCTTCAGTTCGGTGACGAGGTCGAGCACCTCGCCGACCAGCATCGGGTCGAGGGCACTCGTGACCTCGTCGAGGAGCAACAGCTCGGGGTCGGACGCGATTGCCCGGACGATGGCCACGCGCTGCTGCTGCCCTCCGGAGAGCCGGTCCGGGTACGCGCCCGCGAAGTCCGCCAGGCCGATCCGGTCGAGCAGACGGCGTGCGGTCTCCTCCGCGGACTCGCGGCCGATGCCGTGCACCTGGCGCGAGGCGAGCGTCACGTTGTCGAGCACGCTCATGTGCGGGAACAGGTTGAACTGCTGGAACACGACGCCGATCCGGGCACGAGTGGCGTCGACGTCGATGCGGGGATCGGCGATGTCGGTGCCCTGCAGCAGGATCTCGCCGTCGTCGATGCCCTCGAGCAGGTTCACCGTCTTGAGCAGCGTCGACTTGCCCGAGCCGGACGCGCCGATGACGCAGATGACCTCGTGGCGGTGCACCGTCAGGTCGATCCCGCGCAGGACCTCGTGCACGCCGAAGGCCTTGCGGAGACCGCGCAACTCGAGGACCGCAGCCGACGCGTCGGGGGTGATCCGTGCCTCCAGACCGGACTCGGTGTCGTTCACACGGTGCCCCGATCTGCTCGCGCCGCTGCTGGCGACGCGCGATCGCGTCCGTGACGCGGATCAGCGGCAGGCTGATCACCACGAACAGCAGACCGGCGACGAAGTACGGCGTGAAGTTGTAGGTCTCGGCCTGCGCGATCTGGGCCGAGCGGACAGCGTCGACCGCACCCAGGATCGAGACCAGCCCGACGTCCTTCTGCATCGACACGAAGTCGTTCATGAGCGCCGGGGTGACCTTCCGGATCGCCTGCGGCAGCACCACGAGGCGGAGGGTCTTCGCGTGCGAGAGCCCGAGCGACCGGGCGGCGAGGCGCTGCGAGGGGTGCACGGCCTCCATGCCGGCGCGCAGGACCTCGGCGATGTACGACGAGTACGTCAGCACGATCGCGATGGTGCCCCACACCTCGGCGGGCAGCCGCGGGAACACCCCGAGCCCCGGGATGCCGTAGCCGACCAGGTACAGCACGATGATGAGCGGCAGGCCGCGGAACAGGTCGGTGTACCCGGTGGCAAGCATCCGCAGCGGGAAGAACACCGGGCTCCGCAGTCCCCGCACGACGGCGAGCAGCGTGCCGAACACTGCGACCCCGATGGCACTGAAGAACAGGATCCGGACGTTCAACCACAGGCCGAGCAGGATCGCGGGGAACGACTCGACGGCGGTCTGCGGGTCGAAGAACGACTGCTGGACCGCGGCCCAGCCGGGAGTGTTCACGACGCCGAAGTACACGATCGCGACGACGACCACGGTCGACGCCACGGACACGACGATCGAGCGGCGTCCGCGCTGCCGACGGTAGAGCCGACGTTCCAGCTCGACCTGGCTCGGCGCGGGTGCGGCCACCGGGGTGCCGGCGCCTGCTGGCACGGTCATGCGGCTACTTCAGGACGGGGGTGCCGGTCTCCGAGGAGAGCCACTTCGTCTGCAGGTCCTCGAGCGTGCCGTCCTTCCGGAGCGAGGCGAGGGCCTTGTCGACCTTGCTCGTCAGTTCGGAGTCCTTCGGCAGCACGAAGCCGAACTGGTCGCCCTTGCCGTCGGCCGGGAACTGCGCCGACACGGTGCCGTCGTCGAGTTGGGATGCGGCCATGTAGAAGGCGGTCGGCAGGTCGGTGACGACGGCGTCGATCTGGCCGGACTTGAGCGCCAGCACGGCGTCGTCGTTCGAGTTGAAGACCTGCGGGGTGACGCCGAGGACGTCCTTCACGCTCTGGATGGAGGTCGACCCGGTGGCGACGCCGATGGCGTCCTTCTTAAGCTCGTCGATCGTGGTGTGGTCGACGGCCTTCGAGGACTTCGTCGTCACGACCGCCTGCGTGGTCGTGTAGTACGGCGTCGACATGTCGACGGCCTTCTTGCGCTTCGCATCGATCGAGAACTGCTGGACGTTGAGGTCCCAGTCCTTCGGCCCCGGGGCGATCGCGCTGTCGAAGGTGCTGCGCTTCCAGACCACGTCGGTCTTCGCGTAGCCCATCTCCTTCGCGACCGCGTAGGCCACGGCGGACTCGAACCCCTTGCCGGACTGCGGCTTGTTGCCCTCGACCCACGGCGAGTACGCGGGCTGGCCGGTCGCGATCGTGAAGCTTGCCGCCGGTGACGGTGCCGTCGGCACTGCTGTTGCCGGCGGAGCAGGCGGACAGCACGAGTGCGGCGACCGCTGCGGTGGCGACGGCGATGCTGAGACGGAGGGAACGGGTCACGGTCGGGCCTTCGTGCGAGGGGTGGGGGCAGGGAGATCGTACGGGGAAGTGGTGTACCAACGCGACTCACGGCGTCGCACAGAGACGCTGCCATCGTTGAGAATTGTGCGTTTCATCGACGGAAATACCCGCATGACAAACGCCCGTAATTCGATTTCGATCCGCTCACGAATGACATCCGGGCATTGTCTCGGCGCATTCTTCGGGCATGATGAACGCGCAGCACGTTGCCGACGGGGAGCGCCTGACAGCGTCGTCCGGCACTCCCCGTCCAACTCCCTCGGCGTCCCGGCGTCCACGCGGCGTCTCGGCGTCCACGCGGCGTCTCGTCTCGTTGAAACGAGACGCCGCTGTCGCAGCGCGACGCCGCCGGGCTCGCGAGACGCCGCCGGCTTCCGCGGCGTCTCGCCACCGGCGCGGCGTCTCGACAGGGCGAGCCGGTCTCGGCGCAGCGAGACACCGCCCTGCGGCCAACCCCACACCGGACTGGAGGCGCGACTGGGCGCCGCCACGTGCCTCCCGTCCGCCAGTCCCGTCGTAGCGAGACGCGGCCTCGGCCACGAGACGCCGTCACCCTCCCGAGACGCCGCCGAATCCTGCGGCGTCTCGCCAGCGTCGCGGCATCTCGCCAGCGTTGCGGCGTCTCGCCAGCGTTGCGGCGTCTCGCCAGCGTCGCGGCGTCTCGCCAGCGTCGCGGCGTCTCGCCAGCGTTGCGGTGTCTCAGCGCGCTCGCGACGGGCCGCAGTGCGTGATCAGTCGGCGAGGGTGAAGTCCTCGAACGAGAAGCCCGGCGACACCAGACAGCTCAGCAGCACCTCGCCCTCCCCGGGAGCGTCCGCTGCCAGACGCCCCCGCGCACGAACGCCTGCGCATCGTTCACCCGGTCCCGCCCAGCGTCGGGGCCGAGCGTGATCGTCGCCCGGGCTCCGGCTGGTCACCGTCGCCGCCGAGCTGCAGCTCGACGGTGTCCGGGCCGTGCCACATCCAGATCTCGTCGCTCGTCACACGGTGCCAGGCCGAGGCCTCCCCGGCGGCAGCAGGAAGTGGATGAGCGTCGCCGCGGGCCGGTCGCCCGCGGGGGTCGACACCGTCGCCGGCGACGTCCAGGTGCGGACGTACCAGCCGCCCTCGGGGTGCGGCTCCATGCCGAGTGCGACGGCGCGCTTCGGCACGTCGAGCCACTCGATGAGTTCGCCGTCGACGGTGCGTCGGGCGGCCATACCGGGTCGGGGTGCGGTCTCGGTCATCGTTCCTCCAGCGGGGTGGGCAGTGGTGCGGCCGTCGTGGCAGTGCGGGAGGCTGCCGCCACGGCGGGGGTGTGTGTTCCGTCCGCGGCACGGACCACACCGCGGACGACGGTGGCGACGGCCCGTCCGGCCCCGTCCTCCACGAGCTCGGCCATCGCGTCCGGGACCGTGCGGGCATCGACGTCGAACACGGCGAGGTCGGCACGGGCCCCGACGGCGAGGTGCCCGATCCGGTCCGGTCCGACGGCGAGCCCCATGGCGTGTGCCCCACCGAGGGTCGCCGCCGCGAGGAGCCGTTCGTGCAGGTCGCGATGTCCGTACCCCTGGGCGCGGGCGATCCGGTGCAGCGCCGTGACGTCGGCCATCAGGTCGAGGGACGGGGACGACGACAGCGAGTCGGTGCCGATCGCGATGGGGCTGCCCTCCCGCAGGTAGTCGGCGACGGGCGGCGGGTCGAGCCCGATGACGGCGTTCGACCGGGGGCACAGGGCCACCGCGGTCCCCGCGCCCGGAGCAGCGCCCGGTCGGCCGCGGTCATGTACACCCCGTGGGCGATGTGGCAGTCGGGGCCGAGCACGCCGAGCCGGTCGACGAAGGCCGTCGCGCTCGCTCCGAAACCGAGGGCACGCATCGCGCGGAAGGACGGCACGTTCGCCAGGTGCCAGTCGCTCCCGTGCCCGACGCCGTCGACGCCGTCCAGCCCGGGGACCGGACCGAGGGCGATGCGCTCGCCTTCGAACGCGGCCTCGCCGAGGTGCAGGTGCAGCCGGAGTCCGCGCTGCCGCACGATGTCGGGCAGCTCGAGCAGGGGCGCGACGTCGAGCGAGTACGGCGCGTGCGGGGAGAGTCCGGCGCCAGGGGTGGTGGGGACCCGTTCGAGCTCGGCGAGCACCTGGTCGCGGCCGTGGGTCTGCCAGGCCTCGTTCTCCCAGTCCATCACCTCCCAGTAGGCGATGCCGCCGAGGCCCGAGTCCTCGAGCACGGTGGCGGCCTCGATGTCGGTGACGACATCGGCGATGCTCGTCACACCCGCGAGGATCGACGCCTCGGCGCCTGCAGCCGCTTCGGCGCGCCAGTCGTGCGGTTCGGCGTAGACCTCGTTGAACGCGCGCGCCCAGTCCTCGAAACCGAGGTACTGTCGCTGGCCGACACTGGCCATGCCGGTGTACTGCAGGTGCGAGTGCGCGTTGACGAGTCCTGGGAGCAGGGCTCCTCGCCACCGCCGCTCGGTGAACGACGTGTCTGACGCGGCGAGCTGGTCGACGACCCAGGAGCGGTCGCCGACGTGCAGGATCCGGCCGTCCTGCACCGCCACGGCGCCGTCCGCGATCGGCGGAGCGGTCATCGGCACGACGATGCGCGCCGAGTGCACGGTGACGGGGTGCGCCGTCATGCGGAGCCTCCGAAACGGCGGGTCCGGACGTCCGGCTCGCGGTCCGCGGATTGTGCGGCGGGCTGGCCTGGGCCCACGCCGCCGGTTCCGGGCTGACGCGCCAGCGGCAGACCGGCCGTGCCGGTGGGGAGAGGCACGGGTCGGCTCCCGAACGCGGCGAGCGCCGCGCGGGCGGTCGCCTCGTCCACGGCGGGGTCGATCGGCACGACGGCACGGTCGAGTTCGTCGCCCCGCTCGAGGAGCATCCGCACGGCGCCGAGCTGCGCGGCGAAGGACAGGTCCATGATCTCGACGGGGTTGCCCTCGGCAGCGGTGATGTTGATGCAGCCACCGTCGTCGAGCAGGAGCACGTGGTGGCCGTCCGCCCACGTGAGGCGTTCGACCTTCCGGCCGATCGTCGTGCGGGCGGCGCCGTCGGCGATCGCGTCGTGGACCGCGACCTCCTGGTCGACCCCGCCCGCGACGGCGACGACCGCGGCGTCCGCGCAGGCCCGGAGCACCCCGAGGTCGATCGTGTCCGGTACGCCCGTCGCACTCATCACGAGGTCGGCCTCGCGCACCGCGTCGGCCAGCGGCGCGACGGCGTACCCGGCGAACAGCGCCTGCAGGGCGCGCACGGGTCCGTCTCGGCGACCGTGACGCGGAACCCGAGGGCGTGGAGCACCAGGGCGACCCCCTCGCCGACGTGCCCGAACCCGGCGACGACCGCCGCGCCTCCCGGCCGGACCCGGTGGGTGCCGGAGGCGAGCCCGTCGACCAGGTCGAGCACCGCGAACACCGTCGACTGCCCGGTGCCGTACCGGTTGTCGAAGAACGTCTTCGTGCGGGCGTCGTTCACGGCGACCACGGGGATGCCGAGCGCGCCACTGGACGCCATCACGCGCAACGGGCGGAGGCCGCTCGTCGTCTCCTCCGCGGCACCGAGCATCGTCGGCAGCAGGTCCGGGCGCTCCTGGTGGGCCAACCGGATCACGTGCGAGCCGTCGTCGAGCAGGATGTGCGGCCGGGTGTCGAGCATCGCGAGGGCGAGCGCCTTCTGCTCCGCGGTCGTGGCGGTGCTGCTCGCGTGGACGGTCAGCCCGGCCTGCCGCAGGACCTCGGCGACGGCGTCGTCGGTCTCGTCGGCGTGGGCGTAGACGACGACCTCGGCCCCGGCGTCCCGGAGGAGCAGGCTCAGCACGGCCGTCTTCGGCTCGAGGACCATCGCGACGCCGATCCGGGTGCCGCGGAGGAGTCCGCCGTCCCGGAGCTCGGCGGCGACGGCTCGGGAGACCGGCATGGAGCGGCGGGCCCAGCGCAGGCGCGCCTCCGCGGCCGGGTCGTCCTCGGGGTCGCGGCCCGTGGAGACGAGGAACACGTCGTCCGACAGCACCGGGACGCCGAGCACTCCGGGGCGGGCACTCGTCACGGGCCCGAACGCGTCCTCGTCGACGGCGGGCAGGTGCCGACCGGCGTCGACCACGACGAGGGTGGCGCCGCGGGGGCGGTCGGCCTCGCGCTCGATGACCGCGGTCGACTCGTCGGGGGTACCGAGGCACCAGAAGCTGGTCGACGGGTTCGTGCTCGGCGGCAGCGCGGGCCCCCAGCGCGGTGAGCAGGCCGTGCAGCGCGGCGGCGTCGCGGGGGTCGCCGCCGACGATCCGGAAGCGGCGTGCGGCGACGAGCATGTTCGTCGCCGCCGCGAACCGCCGGACGGCCTCGGACGCCCAGGCGAGGGTGTCGGGGTCGGGTCCTGGCGGCATGGTCCAATCGTATGGAATACCGAGCGGCTCCCGGACGTAGTCTCTGGACATGAGCGATGCATCCTTCGACAAGGTCACGATGTTCGGTGCGGACTGGTGCCGCGACTGCCGCCGTTCCAAGGCGCTGCTCGACACCCTCGGGGTCGACTACGAGTACGTCGACGTCGAGGAGGACCTGTCGGCCGCCGGACGCGCCGAGGAGATCAGCGGGCGCAAGAACATCCCCGTCGTGGTGCTGCCGAACGGCAAGCACTTCGTGGAGCCGTCCGACGCCGAGCTGCGCTCGGAGCTCGAGGCCGCCGGCGTCGTCTGACGCGGGGCCCGGGGCGCGCGCCCGCGTCTCGGACGCCGCGCCGAGTCTCGGGCTGGGCGACAGTTCTCGCGGCGATCCGCCCGAGAGCTGTCGCGCAGCGCGAGACTTGCGCGCGCCCGGCCGAGACTTGCGCGCGCCCGGCCGAGTCTTGCCCTTGCTACACAGCCGCGCGGACATCGGATGAATCGGGCATGATGGCGGCGTGACCATCGACGCTCACCACCACCTCTGGGACCCGGCCGACCGGCCGTACCCGTGGATGGACGACTCCGTCGCGCCGATCCGCCGCCGGTTCGACGTCGGCGACCTCCGAGCCGCGACGCGGGACACCGACGTCACGCGGACGATCGTCGTGCAGGCCGTCCACGACCCGGCGAGACCGCCTGGCTCCTCACGCAGCCAGAGCCCGTCGCCGGTGTCGTCGGCTGGGTCGACCTGACGGCGCCGGACATGACCGATCGGCTCGCGAGCGCCCGGGCCGGGGCCCGGCCGCACACTGCTCCGCTCGTCGGCATCCGGCACCAGGCGCAGGACGAACCCGATCCCGCCTGGCTCGCACGCCCCGAGGTCGTGCGCGGCGTCCGCGCGGTCGCCGAGGCCGGGCTCGTCGTCGACCTGCTCGTCCGCGAGCGCGAGCACCGCGCCGCCCTCACCCTCGTCGACGCGGTGCCGCAGGCGTCGTTCGTGCTCGACCACGCCGGCAAGCCGACGATCGCCGACGACGCACCCGAGGTCGCCGCCGCCTGGCGCGCACGGATGCGGGACTTCGCCGCCCGCCCCAACGTCACGTGCAAGGTCTCCGGGCTGTTCACCGAGGCCGGGCCGTCCTGGCGCGACCGCCCGGTCGGGCGGTACGTCCGGGAGGTCGTCGAGCACTTCGGGCCCAGTCGCTCGATGTACGGCTCCGACTGGCCCGTGTCGACGCTGGCGACGGACTACGCGTCCGTGCTGCGGGCGACGCGCGACGCCCTCGCCGACCTCACCGCCACGGAGCGCGGCGCGGTGTTCCGTGGCACGGCCGAGCGTGTGTACCTTGCCGCAGCACCCGAGCAGACATAGGATGTTTGCGCTGCACTGGAGCAGCAGGAGAGTGAGGAACGATGCGGTTCGCACGACTGGGCCCGGCGGGGAGCGAGATCCCCGTGGCCATCGACACCGACGACGAGGTCCTCGACCTCCGGAGCATCACGAGCGAAATCAGCGGCACGTTCCTGGCGACGGAGCCCGGCCCGGTCGAGCTCGTCCGTCACGCCCGGGCCGCGGGCGACCTCCCGGCGCTGCCCCGGTCCGAGGCCGACGCACTCCGACGCGGCGCCCCCGTCGCCCGGCCGGGCAAGGTCGTCTGCATCGGCCTGAACTACCGCGACCACGCCGCTGAGACCGGCGCGGACATCCCCGCCGAGCCGATCGTGTTCATGAAGGACCCGATGACGGTGATCGGACCCGACGATCAGGTGCTGGTCCCGCGCGGCAGCACCAAGACCGACTGGGAGATCGAGCTCGCGATCGTGATCGGCACGACGGCTCGGTACTGCGGGTCGGAGGCGGAGGCGACGACGCACATCGCGGGCTACGCCATCGCGAACGACGTCTCCGAGCGCACGTTCCAGCTCGAGCGCGGCGGACAGTGGGACAAGGGGAAGTCGTGCGAGACGTTCAACCCGCTCGGCCCCTGGCTGGTCACCCCCGACGCACTCGACGCTGCCGGCCTGGACGCGAACGCCCTCGCGCTCCGGCTCAGCGTCAACGGCGAGGTGCGGCAGGACGGCAGCACCGCCGACATGATCTTCCGGCCGGCCGAGATCGTCCGCTACCTGTCCCAGTTCATGGTCCTGTACCCGGGCGACGTGATCAGCACCGGCACCCCGGCAGGGGTCGCACTCGGCAGCGGTGCCCCGTACCTGCGCCCGGCGACGTCGTCGAGCTCACGGCCGACGGCCTCGGCGCCCAACGGCAGACGATCGGGGCGGCGTGATGGCGGCGTCCGGCGACCGGCGCACCGCCGACGACCGTCGCAGCCACGACGGCGTCCGCGCGATCGTGACGGGCGGCGCCTCCGGGATCGGTGCCGCCATCGTCGCGGCGCTGCAGGACCGCGGGGCCACCGTCGCCGTGCTCGACCTGCAGTCCTCGGCCGCCGGGACGCTCTCGGTGCCGTGCGACGTGAGCGACGACGTGTCCGTGCGCGCCGCCGTCGAGGCCGCCGTGGGGCACCTCGGCGGCCTCGACGTCCTCGTGAACAACGCCGGTATCGGCGCCCAGGGCACGGTCGAGGACAACCCGGACGACGAGTGGCGCCGCGTGTACGAGGTCAACGTGCTCGGCACCGTGCGGCTCTCCCGCGCCGCACTGCCGCACCTGCGGGCCTCCGGCAACGCCAGCATCGTGAACACCTGCTCGATCGCCGCGACCGCCGGGCTCCCCCAGCGCGCGCTGTACTCCGCGACGAAGGGCGCCATCGCGGCGCTGACCCGGGCGATGGCCGCCGACCACCTCCGCGAGGGCATCCGCGTCAACGCCGTCAACCCCGGCACGGCGGACACGCCGTGGGTGGCGCGTCTGCTCTCGACGGCGGGCGACCCGGCTGCGGAACGCGCCGCCCTGGAGGCGCGCCAACCGCACGGTCGCCTCGTCGCGGCGGATGAGGTCGCCGAGGCGGTCGCCTACCTGACGAGTCCGCTCGCCCGGTCGACGACCGGGGTCGACCTGGCGGTCGACGGCGGGATGCAGGCGCTGCGGCTCCGGCCGGCGTGATGGTCGCGCTCGTGGCTCCCTGGGAGGCGCGGTGCCGGTATCGTCGACCCGTCGCGCCGTGCGAGTGGTCGCGCCCGGAGCAGGAGGTGGTGACGTGGCTTCGCTGACCGACGACGCGATCGCGCGCATCCAGCAGATGATCGTGAGCGGCGAGCTCCAACCCGGGCAGCGCCTCCCGCCCGAGAAGGAGCTCAGCGAGTCCCTCGGCCTGTCACGGAACAGCCTGCGCGAAGCGGTGAAGGCCCTCGAGCTCATCCGCGTGCTCGACGTCCGGCGCGGCGACGGCACCTACGTGACGTCCCTCGAACCGGCCGTGCTGCTCGAGGCGGTGTCCTTCGTCGTCGACATGCACCACGACCGCTCCCTCGTCGACCTGCTCGAGGTCCGGCGCATCCTCGAGCCCGCCTCCGCCGTGCTCGCGACGGCCCGTGCCACCGAGCAGCAGGTCGACGACCTGGCGACGCTGATGCAGTCCGTGGGCGAGGACACCGGCGTCGAGGACCTCGTCGCCCACGACCTGCTCTTCCACTCGACGATCGCCGGCATCGGCGGAACCAGTACCTGTCCGGGCTGCTCGACGCCCTGTCGAGCAAGACCGTGCGGGTGCGCGTCTGGCGCGGCCTCACGCAGAGCGGCTCCGTGCAGCGCACCCTCGACGAGCACGCGGCGATCGTGGACGCCATCCGTCGCCGCGACCCGCAGCTCGTGCAGGCCCTCGTCGTGGCCCACGTCGAGGGCGTCGAGCGCTGGCTCCGCCGCTCCCTGGACTGAGCCCCGCACGGCGACGGCCTGACGCACGTCCTGGCGCGCGTCACGAACCACGGTTCGGACGTCGAACCGGGCGATCCCGCTGGTTCGACGTCCGAACCGTGGTTCGACAGGCCCGCGCGCTCAGGGGTGGACGGCGTCCGAGCGCTCAGGCGTCGAGCAGGCCCGCGGCGCGCAGGTCGTCCACAGTGCCTCGGGGACGACGGCCGCGGCGCGGGACGCGTTCGAGCGGACCTGCTCGGCCGACTGGGCGCCGAGGGCGATCGCCCGGACCGCGGCGGCGCGGTGCGGGAACGCCAGCGCGGCCTCGGGCAGCGTCACACCGTGGCGTTCGCAGACGTCGGCTATCGCGTTCGCCCGCTCGACGAGCGACGCCGGGGCCGCCGCGTAGTCGTAGGTCGCCGTGGCGTCCGGCCGGGGACGGCCGAGCAACCCCGAGTTGTAGACGCCGACCGCGACGACGGCCACGCCGAGGTCCGCGCACCGGGCGACCAGCGCGGCCGCCGGCTGCTCGAGCAGCGTGTACCGGCCGGCCAGCATGACGACGTCGCACAGACCGGTGGACACCGCGGCGTCCAGGGCCTCGACGGAGTTCGACCCGACCCCGACCGCCCGGACGACCCCCTCGTCCCGCAGCTCGACGAGTGTCGGCAGCGCCCGGGTCAGACCGTCGTGCAGCGAGTGCACCTCAGGGTCGTGCACGTAGGCGATGTCGACGTGGGCGAGCCCGAGCCGGCCGAGCGACTCGTCGAGCGACCGGCGGACGCCCTCCGGCGAAAGGTCCCACTGCCGGACGAGGTCGTCCGCCACCGCGAAGCCGGACGCCAGGTCGTCGCCGTCGCCGCGACCGGGCACCAGCAGCCGGCCCACCTTCGTCGACACCAGGAACTCGGACCGCGGCCGTCCGGCGAGCGCCGTCCCGAGCCGCCGTTCGGACAGCCCGAGCCCGTAGTGCGGCGCGGTGTCGAACCCCCGGACGCCGGCGTCCCAGGCGGCGTCGACGGTGGCTCGCGCGTCGGTGTCGGAGACCTCGTGCAGCAGGTTGCCGATGCCGGCGGCACCGAGCCAGAACGGCCCGACGCCGAGGTCGAGGGCGGCGCGCGCGGTCATGCGTCGGCCTGCCCGACAGCGACCACACCCGGGGCACGCCGTCGTCGTCCCCGGAGTAGTCGTCGTCGGCCTCGAGCAGCGGGTTGACGACGTCCTGCCAGGCGGCGTTCACCGGGTCGTCCGCGAGTGCCCGGCGCATCTGCCGGTAGTCGTCGACCTCGATGAGGTGGACGAGGTCCTGCCCGTCCCGCCAGATGGTCCAGTCGTGGACGCCCGCCTCGCGGAGCCGCTCGGCCAGCGCGGGCGGGATCGAGGCGTGCACGCGTTCGTACTCCGCCTCGTTCCCCGCGCGCAGTCGGGTGCGTGAGAGGACGCGCTGCATCAGTCGCGCAGGAAGAAGCTCGACGACCGGCACCGCGACGTCGGGCCGGACGATCGGCAGCGTGAGCGTCAGCGTCCCGGCCGGCTGCCCGCCGAGTCCGGTGTTCTGCGCGCGGGTCCCCGGCGGGATCTCCCGGTAGTGGATCTCGGACGCGTCGTTCAGCAGCTGCGCGTACTCGACCTTCCCGGCGAGGTCGGGCAGGTGCACGTGCTCGAACGGCCAGGTGAACAGGTGCAGGTACAGCCGGTCGCCGCTCTGGGTGTACACCGTACCGGCGGGCGCCCGGAACTCCGACGGGCCGGCGCCGTACACCGATCGGGCGTGCCGGCGCATCCACGCACCGATCCCGGCGAGCGCCGTCCGGGCGACGGCGTCGAACTCGCCGCGGCCGGTGGGCCCGACGTTGAGGAGCATGTTGCCGTTGTTGGACACCCCGTCGACGAGCATCCGGACGAGCAGGTCGACGCTCTTGACGTTCAGGTTGTCGCGGTCGTAGCCCCACGAGCCGTTGAGCGTCTGGCACGCCTCCCACGGCACCCGGACGCCGTCGACCTCCATCGGCTTGTCCGGCTGGTACTGCTCGGGGGTGACGAGGTCGCCGGGGATGTCGAGGCGGTCGTTGACGATGATGCCAGGCTGCAGACGCTTCGTCAGCGCCATCAGCTCCTCGGAGCCCCAGTCGTCACGGCCCTTGCCGCCCCAGATGTCCTCGTGGTCGTTGTCCCGGTACGAGAAGTCGTAGAACAGGTAGTCGATCCGTCCGTAGCCCGTCAGCAGCTCCTCGACCTGGCCGTGCAGGTACTCGCGGTACCGAGCCATGTCGCGGCCCTCGTTCAACGCCGCGATGGCCGACTCGCCGTCGTCCCGCCGCGGGTGCACACCGTCGATCGTGAAGTCCGGGTGGTGCCAGTCGATGAGCGAGTGGTAGAAACCGACGCGGAGCCCCTCGGCCCGGACGGCGTCGACGAACTCGCGCACGATGTCGCGGCCGAACCGGGTCGTCGTCGACTTGTAGTCGGTGAGCGCCGAGTCCCAGAGCGCGAAGCCCTCGTGGTGCTTCGTGGTGAGGACGACGTACTTCATCCCGGCCTCGCGGGCGCGGCGGGCCCAGTCGGCCGCGTCGAACAGGTCCGGGTCGAAGTGGTCGAAGTACTTCTGGTAGTCCTCGTCGGTGATCCGCTCGCGGTTCTTCACCCACTCGTGCCGTGCCGGCAGGGCGTAGAGGCCCCAGTGGATGAACATGCCGAACCGGTCGTGGGTGAACCACGCGGGCAACCCGGCGGCGTCGGTCGCGGTCTGCGGCTCTGCAGGTGCGGTGATGGTCATGTGGCCAGTCTTCCTTTCGGATGGTCGGACGGGAGGAACGGTGCGGGTGTTCGGGGTGGGCGGCGGTCCCGGTACGGTCACGACCAGGGCGTGGTGCGGCCTGGTCAGCGGCCGCCGAGTCCGGAGGTGACGATGCCCTTGACGAGGTGCTTCTGGAGCAGGATCAGCAGGATCACGGTGGGCAACATCGAGATCACCGAGGCCGCCATCACGAGGTTCCACTCGGAGCCCTGCTGCCCGAAGAACTGCTGCAGACCGAGCGGGATCGTGCCACGGGCCTCGACGTCGTTCACGACGACGAGCGGCCAGAGGAACGAGTTCCAGTAGGAGATGAACGAGAACACCGCGAGGACGGCCATGGTCGGTCGGGCGAGCGGCAGCATCACCGAGAAGAAGGTCCGGATCGCGCCGGCGCCGTCGACCCGGGCCGCGTCGTCGAGCTCCTGCGGCACGGTGAGGAAGAACTGTCGCACCAGGAACGCGCCGAGGGCCGTGAACGCCCACGGGATGATGAGCGCCTGGAACGTGTCGACCCATCCGAACCCCTGCATCATCACGTACATCGGGATGACCAGGACGTCCTGGGGGATCATCAGCGTGGCGAGGAACAGGACGAACACCGTGTTCCGGCCGCGCCAGCGCAGACGGGAGAACGCGTAGCCGGACAGCACGGCGACGGCGACGTTGATCGCGGTGCCCACGGCGGCGACGAAGACGCCGTTCAGGATGAACCGGGCGAACGGCAGGTACGTGAACGCCTGCACGTAGTTGCCCCACTCGATCGAGGAGCCCCAGAGCGTCGGCGGCGTGGTGAACACGTCCGAGGACGGCTTCAGGCTCGTCGCCACCATGTAGATCAGCGGCGACACGAACAGCAGGGCGACGAGGCAGAGCAGGACGTAGCCGATCGCGGGCCGGACACCGCCGCCCTGCCGCTGCGAGCGCGACACCGCTCGCGGGTTGACCGTCCGGTTCGCCGAGGTCGCGGGCCGTGCCCGGGTCAGCTCACTCATAGTGCACCCACCGCTTCTGTCCGAGGAACTGCACGGCCGTGATGCCGAGGATGATGACGAACAGCACCCAGGCCCCGGCCGAGGCGAGTCCGAGCTGCTGCGTCTGGAAGCCCGTGTTGTAGATGTACTGCACGAGCGTCTCGGTCGCCGTGCCCGGTCCGCCCTTCGTGAGCACGAACGGTTGGACGAACACCTGGAACGACGTGATCAGGGTCATCATCGTGGCGAAGAAGATCGACGGCGAGATGAGCGGGAACTTGATCCGCCAGAACAGCTGCCAGGCGTTCGCCCCGTCGAGCTGGGCCGCCTCGAGCTGGTTCTCCGGCACCGAGTCGAGCGCGGCCGAGAAGATCAGCATGTTGTAGCCGAAGCCCTGCCAGACGCTCATCGCGACGACCGCGAGCATGGCCCAGTGGTCGTCGGCCAGGAAGTTCGGTGCGTGCACGCCGACGGTCGACTGCAGGGTCGCGTCGATGGCGCCGCCGGGCTGGTAGAGCATGCGCCAGACGACGACGTTCGCGACGATCGGCGTCACCGTGGGGATGAAGAACAGCACGCGGAAGACGTGCCGGTGCCGGATCTTCGGTGTCAGCCAGGCGGCGAGGCCGAGCGACACGACGAGGTTGAGCGGCACGTACAGCACGACGAACATCACGGTGTTGAAGGTGACCGTGCGGAAGATCGGGTCGGTGAACAGCTTCGCGTAGTTGCCGAGACCGGCCCAGCTGCGTTCGCCCAGCATCGGCCAGTTCATGAAGCTCACGACGAGCGACGCGA
Organism: Curtobacterium flaccumfaciens; assembly: GCA_029689965.1. Taxonomy (GTDB): domain Bacteria; phylum Actinomycetota; class Actinomycetes; order Actinomycetales; family Microbacteriaceae; genus Curtobacterium; species Curtobacterium flaccumfaciens_E. The sequence goes on from CP121450.1 coordinate 65,203, forward strand.
CGATCGGGAACGCCGTGAACACGACCAGCCCGATCGAGTGCGGCGCGGCGAACGCCGCACCCCACCACGAGCGTCGGCCGACGTCGCCGGGGGCGTCGCCACCCTTCGGTCGCGGCGTCGCCGTGCCGTTCGCGACCGCGGTCGCGACGGCGGGGACGGCCGCCTCGGCCGCCGCGCCCGGGGCGGGCGCTGGGTCCTGGATGGTGGTCATGCGACGACCTCCTCGTCGTTCGCCGGGTCCTGGTCGGTGGTGGGCACGGAGGGGAGGCGCGGATCGCGACGTGCGCCGCGCCTCCCGTCCGTCCGCTGGTTCAGCCGGTCACTGCGTGCCGAGCTGGCTGGCGATGGAGGACATCGTCTCCTTGCCGGAGGTCTGCCCGTTCACCGCCTGCAGCCCGTACTGGGCGAACAGCTGGCTGAGCTGATCGCTCTGCTTGTTGCCCGGCAGCGGGACGGCCTTGTCGAGCGCCGCCTTCAGGGTGTCCTCGACCCCGTCGATCCCGGTGTTGTCGTACCAGGCCTGCTGTGCCGCCGTTCGGCCGGGGAAGGCGCGCCCCTGCTCGGCGAGCGAGGTCAGGACCTTCTCGCTGGTCATCGTCCGGATGGCCTTGAACGCCTGCTCGGGTACTTGCACTGCTTCGAGATACCGAAGCCCGATCCGGCCGCGTAGGAGCTGGGGCCGGAGGTTCCGGAGGGGATCGTGGTGACACCGAGGTCGAACTTCACCTTGGCCTTCTGGCTGATGATCGACCACGGTCCGTCGGCGTACATCGCGACGTCGCCGGACACGAAGGCGTTGTCGTCGGCCGATCCGTCCGCACTCGCCTGCGTGGCGTAGCCCTTCTTCACCAGGCCCGCGATCCAGTCGAGTCCCTCGGCGAACTTCGCGTTCTTCGCGTCGAGCTTCCCGGAGTCGCTGATGACGCGGCCGCCGTCGTACCCGAGGATCTGCGCCTCGAGGGGGATGTCCTCGACCGTCGTGCCGTACATCGTCGTGCCCGCGGCCTTCATCTTCGCGGCCGCCGCCTCGAAGTCGTCGACCGTCCAGCCCGGCTGCGGGTCGGCGACACCGGCCTTCTCGAAGAGGTCCTTGTTGTAGAACATGAGCATGGGCCCGGTGTCGTAGGGCAGGCCGTACAGCTCCCCGTCGACCTTCATGCCGTCGAGTGCGGTCTGGTCGTACTCGCCCAGGTCGAGATCGGCCTTCTTCGCCAGGTCGTCGATGGGCACGAGCACGTCCGTGTAGTTCGCGGCGCGGAGGGACTGGATGCTGACGATGCACGGCGCGGTGCCGGTCGACAGCTGGGTCCGGAGCTTCGTCCAGTAGTCGTTGAAGGGCGACCCCTGGATCGTGACGTCCACGTCGTCGTCCGTCTGCACGGTGTCGGCGACCTTCTGCCAGGCGGCCTTGTCCTCCTTGCCGGAGATCCACATGGCCCAGGTGAGTGCGTCCTTGGACTGGCCGTCGCCGGCGCTGCTCCCGGCGGAACAGCCGGTGAGCACGAGGGCCACGGCGGCTGCTGCCGCGAGCCCGGCGGTGAAACGTCGTTGCATCGGTGTCTCCACTTCGTCGTGGTGATCGGGTGAGGGGTGTCGGTCGGGTCGTGGGGGTTCAGGCGACGCGGACGGCGTCAGGGATCGGCTGCTCGGCGGAGGCCCACGCCGGGCCGTCCGGGAACGAGTACGTGTCGAGGGAGGCGGGCAGCGTCTCGGTGCCGGCTCCAGGCGCGGTCGGCGGCCAGTACCGGCCGTCGTGCACGTCGACCGGGGTCACGAAGTGCTCGTGCAGGTGGTCGACGAACTCGATGCACCGGGTGTCCAGGTCGCCGGACAGGGCGACCGCGTCGAACATCGAGAGGTGCTGCACGGCTTCGCAGAGGCCGACCCCGCCGGCGTGGGGGCACACCCGGACGCCGTGCTTCGCTGCGAGGAGCAGGATCGCGAGGTTCTCGTTCACGCCCGCGACGCGCGTCGCGTCGATCTGCAGCACGGACATCGCATCGGCCTGGATGAGCTGCTTCGCGACGACCCGGTTCGCCATGTGCTCGCCGGTCGCGACCGGGATCGGGTGGATGCGGCGAGCGATCTCGGCGTGCGCGAGGACGTCGTCGGGGCTCGTCGGCTCCTCGACCCAGGCGACGTCGAACGGGCGCAGCCGATCGATCCACGCGACCGCCTCGTCGACGTCCCAGCGCTGGTTGGCGTCGATCGCGATCCGGATCTCCGGGCCGACCGTGGACCGGGCGATGCCCAGGCGCCGGACGTCCTCGTCGACGTCGCCGCCGACCTTGAGCTTGATCTGGGTGAAGCCCTCGTCGACCGCCTCACGACAGAGGCGCGCGAGCTTCTCGTCGTCGTAGCCGAGCCAGCCGGGCGTGGTCGTGTACGCGGCGTACCCCCGCTGCTCGAGACGGCGCCGCCGTTCGGCGCGCAGCGGGACCGCCGCCTCGAGCAGCTCGAGCGCCTCCGCCGGGGTGAGCGCGTCGGTGAGGTACCGGAAGTCGACCAGGTCGACGAGCTCCTCGGGCGACAGGCTCGCGAGCAGCGCCCACAGCGGCTGACCGGCCCGCTTCGCACGGAGGTCCCAGAGCGCGTTCACCACGGCGCCGATCGCCATGTGCATGACGCCCTTCTCCGGGCCGAGCCAGCGGAGCTGGGAGTCGTGCACGAGGGTGCGCCACGTTCCACCCATGTCGGCGAGGACCGATTCGGTCTCCGCACCGACGACGTGCTCGCGGAGGGCTGCGATCGCCGCCTCCTGCACCTCGTTGCCGCGGCCGATGGTGAAGACGAAGGCCGAGCCGACGTGCCCGTCGCGCGCATCGGTGACGATCTCGACGTAGGCGGCCGAGTAGTCCGGTGCGGGGTTCATCGCGTCGGACCCGTCGTGGTCCCGCGAGGTCGGGAACCGGATGTCGCGCACGCGCAGACCGGTGATGCGGCTCATCGTCTCTCCTGCCCGTCGGTCTCCATCGACCGAACGAGGCAATCGAAACATCCGATGTCTATCCTGTCAAGCCCCTGTTTCCTCGCGTTCGAGCCACAGCACCCGGTCAGTGACCCGATGACTGACCCGCACCTGGCCGATTCGCGCGTAGGGGGCGAAATCGCGCGCAGGAAGCAGAATCGCGCGTAGGAGGTCGGAAATTTCGACCCCCTACGCGCGATTCCGCCTCCGATCGCACGCGGGATGGGTCGGAACGGTCAGACGGCTGCGAGCCGGGCCATCTCCGCCACGACGCCGCGGAGCCGGTCCGCCAGTTCGTCACGCGAACCGATGGTGAACCGGTGCGCAGCCTCGATCACGGCCGCCATCACCAGCGTCACCGCGGTCCGGGCCGAGTCGGCGTCCGCACGCTCGGAGGCGACCTCGTACACCGAGAGCCGCGCCTCCGCCATCCACTGCAGCATCGTCGGCACCATCTCGGGCCGGGCCTGCACGAGGGCCTTCATCCGGTCGCGGTCGGCCGGCAGGTTCACGGTCTGCGCAACGAGGTCGCAGAGAGCCGAAACGAGCGAGTCGCCCGAGGCGAGGAACGCCTCACGCGCACCGTCGGGGATCGTCGTCGCCGGGAGCCCGAGTGCGGCGTTGCCCTTCGACGGGAAGTAGTTGAAGAACGTCCGGGGCGAGACGCCGGCGGCCGCGCAGATCTCCTCGACCGTCACGCCCGCGAGGCCGCGCTCGGTGACGAGGTCGAGCGCGGCCTCGTGGATCGCCTGCCGGGTCTGCTGCTTCTTGCGCTCCCGAAGGCCGTGGTCGCCGGCCGTGGCGGGCTCGGTGCTGCGTGCTTCGGTGGTGGTCACGGTGTGCTCCTGTTGCGGAACGGGGTCTCCCACCCGATGGTGGGAGACCCCCGTTCGGCCTAGTCGTCCGACGCGCTCCGCTGGACGGGGATCGAACCGGTGACCGGAGCCGTGGGCGAGCCCATGGTGTCCGCGGCCTTGACCGCCTGGACCTCGAGGTCGTCCGCCGTGTGCTCCTTGTCGGCCTGCTCCTGCAGGGCCAAGCTCTTGCGGAGCGGCGGCGCCTTGAAGAACCAGCTCAGGACGAAGGCGAGCAGGATCACCGCGAAGCCGACCCAGTAGACCGTGACGGCTGACGAGTTGAACCCGGTCATGAACGGCTTCGTGAGGGCCTTGTCGGCACCGTTCAGGTACGAGGTGTCACTCGTGTCCGAGGCGCTGCTCGAGTCGCTGGAGTTCGCCTTCTTCTCGATGGTCTTCGAGAAGCTGCGGGGCGAGCTGGTCGACCCAGTGCGCGCGCTGCGAGGCGTTCGACCAGTCGACGCTCACGGTGCCGTCGGACTGCACGGTCGCGTGGGCCTGCTCCGCCACGGCGGCGAGTGCCTGCTGCTCGGCGGCCGGGGCAGCCGCGGCGACCTGCTGGCGGATGACCGACTGCGACGCGGCCTGCGGGACCGCGCCGGCAGCGACCTGCGCCTGCACCGCGGCGGTGACCTGCTTCGTCACGGCGGCGTCCGCCGCCTGCTTCGCCTGCGTGGCCGCAGTGTCGAGCTTCGTCTGGACGCCCTTCTCGACGGGCTCGATGATCGGGTTCCAGATCTGGTCCATCACGCCGTGGTTCGCCTTCGCACTGGCGACCGTCGGGTTGAGCGCCGCGTCGAGGGCACCGGCGAGGTTCTTCTCGTCCGCCGTCGCGTGCAGGATGTTCGTCGGCATGATCGAGAACAGGACCGACAGGAGCACCGCTGTGCCGAGCGTTCCACCGATCTGGCGGAAGAACGTCGCCGAGCTGGTGGCCACGCCCATGTCGCGCGGCTGCACCGAGTTCTGCGAGGCGAGGGTGATGCTCTGCATGAGCTGCCCGAGGCCGAGGCCGATCAGGAACATGCCGATCATCAGGAACCAGAGCGGCTTGTCGATCGTCATGAACGTCAGGACGACGTAGCCGATCGAGACGAGCGCGGTGCCGATGACCGGGAAGATCCGGTACTTGCCCGTGCGGGCCACGATCTGCCCGAGGCGATCGAGGCGATCATCAGACCGCCGATCATCGGCAGGGTCGCGAAGCCCGACTCGGTCGGGGTCAGCCCGGTGACGATCTGCAGGTAGAGCGGGATGGTCAGCATGGCGCCGAACATCGCGAAGCCGACCAGGAACCCGAGGACGGTGGCCATCGAGAAGACACCCGAGCGGAAGAGCTTCAGCGGGATGATCGCGTCGTCCTTCATGAGCGTCTCGATCACGAGGAAGGCGACGAGACCGAGTGCACCGACGACGTAGCAGGCGATCGCGCCGGCCGAGCCCCAGCCCCACGTGCGGCCCTGCTCGGCCACGAGCAGCAGCGGCACGAGGGTCACGATGACCGCCGTGGCGCCCCACCAGTCGATGCGCGGCTTCGCCTTGGCGTCGCCGAACTTCGGCAGGTGCAGGAAGGCGATGACCATGATCAGCGCACCGATGCCGATCGGCACGTTCACGAGGAAGACCCAGCGCCAGCCGGTGATCCAGAGGATCTCGTTCGCGCCGGAGAACAGACCGCCGATGAGCGGGCCGATCACGGACGAGATGCCGAACACCGCGAGGAAGTACCCCTGGTACTTCGCACGCTCGCGCGGGGCGAGGATGTCGCCCATGATCGCCAGCGGCAGCGACATCAGCGCACCGGCACCGATGCCCTGGAAGGCACGGAACGCGGCGAGCATGATCATCGACGTCGACATGGTCGAGAGCAGCGAGCCGAGGATGAACACCGCGATGCCGAAGATGTAGAGCGGCCGGCGGCCGAACACGTCGGAGAAGCTTGCCGTAGATCGGCGTGGTGATGGTGCTCGCGATGAGGTACGCGGTCGTCACCCAGGCCTGCTGGTCGAGACCGTGCAGGTCGTCACCGATCGTCCGGATCGCGGTCCCGACGATCGTCTGGTCGAGCGACGACAGGAACATGCCGGCCATGAGGCCGTAGATGACGAGGAGGATCTGGCGGTGCGACATGATCGGCTTCCCCGGCGCGCTGGCCGGTGAGCTTCTGTCGTCCGCGCTGCACCTCGACGGGTGCGGTGGCTGTAGACAATGCGGGTCCTTCAGGGGTGCGTGTGGTGATCGTCCGTGGTGGCAAGGGACGCCGGAGCGTGTGTGGCGGGCCGAGATCGGCGGGTCAACCTTGCAGACGCTGCAACTTTACACCATGAGCACGTTTGCCGCCAACGCAAACTTTCCCATTGTGCATGTTTGGTGAACGCCTTCACAGCTTCGCGGGCCGGAGCCAGGTACCCGTCGGCCCAGGAAGCGCGGCGGGGCGGAGCGTAGGGTCCCGCGCATGACTGACGAGCACGACGATCTGCGCCCGGAGGACGACGCCGCGCGACTCGGACTCGTCGTCGTCGGCGAGGCGGCAGCGCTGCACTCCGGCGACGAGGCAGCCCTGGACGCGAGTGAGCAGAACATCCGCGACACCATCGACCAGATGGTCGACGAGCCGCTGACGGAGCGGCAGGAACAGGTGGTCGAACGGCTGGCGGCCGCCGGCGGGACGCTCACGGCCGGCCTGAGCGGTGCACTCGCGGCACAGACCGGCCGGAGTGTCGACGACATACTCGAGGGAGCCGCTCGGAGCGTGGTCTGGCAGCAGCGGCTGGCGGCAGAGCGCGACGAGGACTGATCCCGTCGCACCCGGCCGGACGGGTCACTCGCCGACGTCTGGCTCCTGCGCCCGCTCACGAACAACGGCACGGGCGGCGGCCTGACCCGTCGTGGTGCTCTTCACGATGTCGCTCAGCGTGAAGCCTGCCGTCGTGCCGAGCAGCGCGTCGACCTCGCTGAACTGGCTCACGACGCTCTTCGACAGCGACCCGGCACCGTCTGACGACACCACCGTGAGCTTGTCGATGTTGCCCATGGGCGCGGCGAGCTCGCGGGCGATGCTCGGCAGCGTCTCGATCGCCTTCACGCGGAGCACGGCCTCGGAGTGCTGGGCGAGGGCGTCCGCCTGGGCCTTCGTGGCGTCGGCCTCGGCCTGACCCTTGGCGCGGATCGCGTCGGCCGCCGCCTCGCCCTCGGCGCGGGAGGCGTCGGCCGCCAGCTTGCGGGCATCGGACTCGGCCTGCGCCTCGGTCGCGATCGCCTCGGCCGAGATCCGCCGGGCCTCGGCCTGAGCACGCGCGGTCTCGACCTGGGCGGCCGCGGCGGCTTCGGCCTCGACCCGGGTCTTGCGCGCCTGCGCCTCGGCCACCGCCGTGACCTCGGACTCGAGCTCGGCGCGCCGGAGTTCGGCACGCTTCTGCGCGGTGAGCTGCTCCTGCTCGACGACCCCCTGGGCCGCACGGGCCTGGGCGAGCGGGCCCGCGGCGGCGGCCTCGGCAGACGCGCGGTCGGCGTCGAGCTGCAGCGCGGCGCGACGGATGGCGAGGGTGTCTCGGCCTCTGCGATCGCCTGGTCCGCGGTCGCCCGGGCCTCACGCGCCTCGCGGTCGGCCTGCGCCTCGGCGTTCTCGGCCTCCAACCGGACTCGGGCACGCTCGGCACGGCCGAGGTCGCTGATGTAGTCGTTGCGGTCCGAGATGCCCTTGATCTCGAACGAGTCGACGTCGAGCCCCTGGCTGTGCAGGGCGTCCTTCGCGACGTCGAGCACGGCGACCGTGAAGCTGGTCGCGGTTCCGGATGATCGTCGACACGTCCGTCGCGCCGATCGATGCGCGGAGCGAACCGGACAGGACCTCGCGCGCGAAGTCGTCGATCTTCTTCTCCTGCCCGAGGAACCGCTGCGCGGCCGCTCGGATGGAGGCGTCGGCCTCGCCCACCTTGACGAGGGCCACGGCCTCGACGTCGATCGTGACGCCGCGGGAGTCCTGCGCGTTCACGTTGATGTCGATCGCCCGCGAGCTCAGCGAGATCTTCGCGACGCGCTCGAAGAACGGCCGGACGAGGACACCCGCTCCGAGCACGACCTTGATGCCGGACTCGACGGTCTCCGTGCCGTCCGGGTTCTTCACCTTGCGGGAGCGCTTACCGGTGATGATGAGTGCCTCGTCCGCGCCGGCGTTCCGGTAGACGAGCTTCGCGTAGATCAACGCGATGATCGCGAGGACGATGATCCCCGCGATGATCAGCGGGATGGCTCCGAGCGCGAACAGGACTTCCATGGCTCCCCCTCCGGAACCCGTCGCCCTGCCGTCGGACCGGGATTCCGCATCTGTTGTTCCGTCGCCTCTCATCCTAGGAGTGGCGAACTCTCGACGACAGTGCATCGCTTCCACTGACAGCTTTTCATGTCAATTACCGCGTGTCGTGGCAGGATTTCATGCCAGGAGGTCGTCATGGTCCAGCGCTCGTCGCCCCGTCGTCGTCAGCAGCTCGTCGCGTTCGGCGAGAACATCCGGCGGTGGCGATCCCTCAACCGCATGTCCGCCGCGGAACTCGCGGACCGGGCTGCCGTGACGCGCGACACGCTGCGGGCGATCGAGACCGGCACGGGCGGTCGTGTCGACTCCCTCTTCGCCGTCCTCGGTGCGCTCGGCATCGCGGACACCGCGATCGAGGCGATCGACCCGTTCCGGAGCGAAGCGGCCCGTGCTCGTATCGACGACATCCTGCGGAGCGGAGGATCCCTGTGACCGACGAGGCGGTCGAGGTCTGGACCGGTGAGGCTCCCGAACCACGACGGGTGGGAACGCTCCGCCCGTCGTTCCAGGGACTCCGAACGGGAGGCTCCCACCGGGCACGGCCGGACCGCCGCTGGCGCGTCGCTCCGGAACCGGCCGGCGGGGCCCAGGTGCGGGTCGGACCCGCACCGCGCCTCCAGGACGGTGTTGCGTGAGCGCCTACGCGCCGGCACGCCACCAGTCGTCGAAGGGCGTCGCCGGGACCTGGCGCTTGTGCTCCGTCGCGCGGTAGCGCGACTCGATCGCCTCCGCGACCTCGACCGGGACATCGCGCCCCTGCAGGTAGGCGTCGATCTCGGCGTAGCTCAGGCCGAGATTCGCCTCGTCCGTCTGACCGGGCGTCTCGTCGAGCAGGTCCGCGGTGGGGCTTTCTCGTACAGGCGGGCCGGGGCGCCGAGGTGTTCGAGGAGCTGGCGCCCCTGGCTCTTGGTCAGGCCCGTGAGGGGCGTGAGGTCGACGCCGCCGTCGCCGTACTTCGTGAAGAACCCGGTCACCGCCTCGGCCGCGTGGTCGGTCCCGACGACGAGCAGCCCGCGCTGCCCGGCGACGGCGTACTGGGCCACCATGCGCATGCGGGCCTTCACGTTGCCCTTCACGAAGTCGCTCAGGTCGACGCCCGAGGCTGCGGTGTCCCGCACCACGCCGTCGACGCCGTGCTCGATGTTCACGACGATGCCCGGGTCGGCGGCGATGAAGTCCAGCGCGAGCTGCGCGTCGTCCTCGTCCGCCTGCACGCGGTAGGGCATGCGCACCGTGGTGAACTCCGCCGGGCGTCCCTCGGCGCGGAGCGACTCGACGGCCAGCTGCGCGAGGCGGCCCGCGAGCGTGGAGTCCTGGCCCCCGCTGACCGCGAGCAGGTAGCCGTTGGCACCGGTCGTGAGCAGGTAGTCGCGGAGGAACCCGACACGACGAGCGACCTCCTGCTCCGGGTCGATGGTCGGCTGGACGTCGAGGTCCGCTGCGATGGCGGCTTGGAGTTCACGCACCGCTCCAGTATCCCGCGGCGAAGGCATCAGGAACAGATCCAAACAGTTCGAGCGTTGACAGTTAGAACTCAAACGGTTAGAGTTCTGATCATGACGCAGCAGGCACCTCGGTTCGACACACCCCTCCAGCAGATGCGCTGGATCGGGTGGGCGCAACGCAAGGCAGCCGAGGAGTGGGTCCGCGAACGGGACCTCACCCAGGAGCAAAGCTTCGTGCTCGGGTACCTGCAGCACACGCCGGGAGCGATCCAGCGGGACATCGCGGAGATCACCCGGACGAGTGCGGCCAGCGTCTCGAGTCTCCTGCAGGGGCTCGAGCGTCGCGGGCTCGTCGAACGACGTGCGGACGCCGAGAACGCGCGGACGAAACGCGTCTTCGCCACCGACGAGGGGATGGCCCTCATCGCCGGGTTCGAGGACGCGATGGTCGCCCTCGACGACGTCCTGCTCGCCCCGCTCGATGCGCACGAACGGGCGACGCTGCAGGCCCTCCTGCAGAAGGTGACCGCCGAACTGCCCGAGCCCACCCGCTAGCGCCGACCCACCCAGCGCACCCCGCGCCTCCAGGCCCGCCGGAGGCCCCACTCACCCACGCGACGGCATCCGCCGGACCGCGCGCACCGCCCTGCCCGGAACGGGCAGCGGAGCCCTGCCCAGAAGGAGGCAGCCATGACCACCACGGTCCCCAGCACCACGTCCCGACCGAGAACACCGCCGCGGCCAAGAACCGCTGGTACCTGTCCGCCGCTCCCATCGGACGCGCGCTCGTGCACCTCTGCGTGCCGATGGCCGCCGCGATGGTCGTCAGCGCCGTCTACAACGTCATCAACGCGGGCTTCATCGGCTCGCAGCACGACACGTCACTGCTCGCCGCGATCACCTTCGGCACCCCGCTGCTCGGCATCATCATGGCCGTCGGCGGCGTGTTCGGCGTCGGTGGCAGCGCGCTGATGTCCCGCATGCTCGGGGCCTCCGAGCACGACCCGGCCAAGGCGCAGGACATCAAGCGCGTGGCGTCCTTCGCCCTGTGGGGTGCGGTCGTCACCGGTGCCGTCCTCGCCGTGATCGGCCTCGTGTTCCTGCGGCCGCTCGTCGCCGTGCTCGGCGCCGATGCCGCCGCGGCACCCGCCACGAGCGCGTACGTCGCGGTCATGCTCGCGTTCGTCCCGGTGCTCGCGGCCTCGTTCGCCCTCGAGCAGATCGTGCGGTCGGAGGGCGCCGCACGCCAGGCGATGATCGGCCTCATCCTGTCGACGGTCGGCAACCTGGTGTTCGACGTGCTCTTCATCCTCGTGCTGCACTGGGGCGTCGCGGGCGCCGCGCTGGCGATCGGCCTCGGCAACGTCGTGTCGATCACCTACTGGATCGTCTGGCTGCAGCGGAACAGCGAGAACGTCAGCTTCGCGCCGAAGTGGTTCACCCTCCGTCCCGACGTCCTCAAGGGCGTCTTCGGCATCGGTGCCGGTGAGCTCCTGCAGTCCGGCTTCCTCATCGTCACGACGCTCGTGCTCAACAACCTCGCCGCCGCGTACGGGGACGACCCGCTCGCCGCGATGGGCGTGGCCGTCCGGATCGCCCAGGTTCCCGAGTTCCTCGTGATGGGCGTCACCATCGGCGTGCTCCCGTTGCTGGCGTACTCCTTCGGCAAGGGCGACGCCGACCGGCTCCGTTCGGCGCTCCGCGGCGCCGCGTTCACCGTCGGCACGATCGTGCTGGTGTTCTCGGCACGGTGTTCGTCTTCCGCGAGCAGGTCTTCACGATCTTCTCGGGCGACCACTCGGTCCTCGCCATCGGCCTGACGATCCTCACCGCGCAGCTCGTCGCGACCATCGTGAACGGGTTCACGGGGCTGCTCACCTCGCTGTTCCAGGCGACCGGGATGGTCATGCCGGCGATGGTGCTCTCGATGGCCCAGGGCGTGCTCTTCATCCCGATCGTCATCGTCGGGAACCTGTGGTTCGGGCTCGCCGGGATCATCTGGGCGCTGACCGTCACCGAGGTGCTCGTCTTCGTCGCCGCGCTCGTGCTCTGGGCAGCGTCCCGAGGGCGGATCGCCCGCGGTCTCGCGGAGGGTTCGCCGGAGCGTGCGGAGGCGACCCTGGAGGAAGCGGCCGCCTGACTGTCCGGGCGTGCGCCACAGCGGACTGGAGGTGGGCCCCTCCGGCACAGCCGTCGCCCCGCTGGCGCGGTGCGCCGGAACCGGCCGGTGGGGCCCACCTCCTGTCCGTCGTGTGGTCGCGCGCTCCGCCTCCCACGCCCCCGAACTGGGGAGACCGATCTGTCTGTCCACACTTCGGCAGACGGATAGAGTGGGCGTCAGCAGCGAGTCACACCCGACCGGCGCTCCCCTCGCCGGGACTCGTCGCGAGCATCGACGCTCCGGCCCTCGAGCGCTTCCCCGCGGCTCGGGCCGGAGCGCGATCGCTCGACCAGGAGCACGATCGCTCGAGCCGGAGCACGATCGCTCGTGCCGGAGCACGATCACCCCGGTACGGTGGGCGGGCACACCGCACCCGAGGAGCCCCATGCCCCTGTTCGGCCGACCGCACGCCACCCACTCCGACGCACCGCCGAGCGCGCTGTCGAGGAAGTGGTCCGACTCCTTCGGCAGTCTGGCGACACGATGCCTCCAGCTCATCGTGGTGCTCGTCGTCGTCATCGGCATCGTCTACGCCGCGGCCACCCTCAGCGTCGTCACCATCCCGGTCCTCCTCGCGCTGATCATCGCGTCCGCCATGCACCCGGTCGTGTCCTGGCTCCGCCGTCACCGGGTGCCCTCGGTCCTCGCGACGCTCGCCGTCCTGGTCGGCGTGCTCGTCGTGCTCGGCCTCGTCGGGTGGCTCATCGTCGTCGCCGTCATCGCCCAGTGGCCGGACCTGCAGGCGTCCGCGGTGCGCGGCTTCGAGCAGCTGCAGCGCTTCGCGTCCACGCTGCCGATCTCGATCTCGGACGCGCAGGTCGACGACGTCGTGAACGGCATCGAGGACTTCCTGACGAGCTCGCAGTTCGGCTCCGGAGCCCTCGCCGGGGCCTCGGCCACCGCGAACTTCCTCACCGGACTGGTGCTGATGATCGTCGTGCTGTTCTTCTTCCTCAAGGACGGACCCCGCATCTGGGAGTTCCTGCTCCGCCCGTTCACGGGTGAACGGTACGAGCGCGCTCGTCGCGTCGGAGACCGCGTCGTGCAGACGCTCGGCGGCTACGTCCGCGGAACCGCCACCGTCGCCGCGGTGGACGCCGTCGGGATCGGGGTCGGCATCGCGATCGTCGGCGTGCCCCTCGCGCTCCCCTGGCCGTCGTCGTGTTCATCACGGCGTTCATCCCGATCGTCGGTGCGACGGCTGCCGGCATCCTCGCAGCCCTCGTCGCCCTGGTCGCCCTCGGGCCCGTGCAGGCGCTGATCGTCGTCGGCATCGTCGTGCTCGTCAACCAGCTCGAGGGCAACCTGCTCCAGCCGGTCCTGATGGGCAAGACGCTCAAGCTCCACGGCCTCGTCATCCTGATCGGCCTGACCGCCGGCACCGTGCTCGCCGGCATCACCGGGGCGATCATCTCGGTCCCGCTCCTGGCTGCGGCGTGGGGCGTCATCCAGGTGTGGGACGGCCCGGACCAGCCCGCCCGCGCGTGGCGCCAGAAGCGCGTGGAGACCGCCGAGGCGCGCTGACGGCTCTCGACGCCACCACGAACGGACGGGAGGCGCGGTGCCAGCCGGCACCGCGCCTCCCGTCCGTCTGCGCGTGCGTGCGCGCGCTCCGAACGACAACGTCGATGTCCTACGACGTCGACGTTGTCGCTCACCCGCGGACGCAACAGTTGCACGCGCGCGTCGAACGACAAGACCGACGTCGTACGACGTCGGTCTTGTCGTTCGAGGTCGCGCCGACGGTCAGCCGACGCCCGGGCCCCGGGGTCAGTCCGTCCCGGAGTCGAAGGCCGCACCCTCGGACGCGGCGTCGGTCGCGCGACCGAGGGCGTCGTCGGTCTCCGACGTGACGACCGCGCCGCCGAGGATCTCCTCGGACTCGCCGGACTCGAGCCGACCGACCAGGTCACCCGTCGCGCCGCCGATCAGCCCGGCCGCCGCGTACTGCTCGAGACGCGCCCGCGAGTCCGCGATGTCGAGGTTCCGCATGGTGAGCTGGCCGATGCGGTCGTCCGGACCGAACGCCGCGTCGCCGACGCGCTCCATCGACAGCTTGTCCGGGTGGTACGACAGCGCCGGACCCGTGGTGTCGAGGATCGTGTAGTCGTCACCGCGACGGAGCCGCAGCGTGACCTCACCGGTGACGGCGGAGGCGACCCAGCGCTGCAGCGACTCGCGGAGCATGAGCGACTGCGGGTCGAGCCAACGGCCCTCGTACATGAGGCGACCGAGGCGGCGGCCCTCGTTGTGGTACGACGCGACGGTGTCCTCGTTGTGGATCGCGTTGAGCAGGCGTTCGTAGGCGATGTGCAGCAGTGCCATGCCCGGCGCCTCGTAGATGCCGCGGCTCTTCGCCTCGATGATGCGGTTCTCGATCTGATCCGACGCACCGAGGCCGTGGCGGCCGCCGATCGCGTTCGCCTCGTACACGAGCGCCACCGCGTCGGTGTACTCGACGCCGTTGATCGCGACCGGGCGGCCGGCTTCGAAGCGCACGCTGACGACCTCGGTCGCGACCTCGACGTCGTCACGCCAGGCGGCGACGCCCATGATCGGCTCGACGATGTCCAGACCGCTCGAGAGCTCCTCGAGGCTCTTCGCCTCGTGCGTGGCACCCAGATGTTCGCGTCCGTCGAGTACGCCTTCTCGGTGGAGTCGCGGTAGGGGAAGCCCCGGGCGACGAGCCACTCGCTCATCTCCTTGCGGCCGCCGAGCTCCTCGACGAACTCGGAGTCGAGCCACGGCTTGTAGACGCGGAGCCGTGGGTTGGCCATCAGGCCGTAGCGGTAGAAGCGTTCGATGTCGTTGCCCTTGTAGGTGGAGCCGTCGCCCAGATGTCGACGCCGTCCTCCTTCATCGCGCGGACGAGCATCGTGCCGGTCACCGCACGGCCGAGCGGCGTCGTGTTGAAGTACGTCTTGCCGCCGGAGCGGATGTGGAACGCACCGGTCTGCAGGGCGACGAGGCCCTCTTCGACCAGGGCGCTCTTCGCGTCGACGAGCCGGGCGATCTCCGCGCCGTACTCGTGCGCACGACCCGGGACGGCGTCGATGTCCGGCTCGTCGTACTGGCCGATGTCGGCCGTGTACGTGCAGGGCACCGCTCCCTTCTCGCGCATCCAGGCGACCGCGCAGGAGGTGTCGAGACCTCCGGAGAACGCGATGCCGACTCGTTCGCCGACGGGGAGACTGCTCAGGACCTTGGACACGGGGTCAATCGTACGGGGCGCTCGGACCGGGCGACCGTCCGGGGCGACGGTAGCGTCCTCAGGCGGCGGGCACCACGTGCTTCAGCGTGCGGTCGGCCACGGTCAGCGCGACCAGGACGCCCGCCGCGACCAGCATGAAGACCGCCAGCTCGTGCAGGCCGCCGGTCGTGGCGCGGTCGCCGAAGAACGCGGCGCTGCCGGACGACGCGAGCATGGCCCCGAGGTACATGAACGTCCGGAGCAGGCCCGACGACGCGCCCATCCGCTCCGGATCGGCCTGGTGGAACAGGGTGTTCTGGATCGCCAGGTTCACGAGGCCCTGCGGGATGCCGAACACGACCGCCACGACGACGAGCGACCAGATCGCCGCATCAGTGTGGACGAACAGGAGCAGCCCGCAGGCGACGACCTGGGCGACCGCGCCGACGAGGAGCTTCAGCCGGACCTCCGGGCGTCGTCCGGTCAGGGTGGACACGAGGATGCCGGTCGCGAACACGGGCAGCAGGACGAGCCCGGTGGTGGAAGCGCTGAGGCCCCGGCCGTCCTCCATCCACTGCGTGACCCGTACAGGAACGAGTAGGACACCGTCGCCGCCGCGACACCGCGGGCGTAGGTGACCACCAGCGGGAGGTTGCCGGCGAACACCCGCACGTCGATGAACGGCTCAGCGGTCCGGAGCTCCCGGACGGCGAAGCCGACGGCCGCGAGCACGGTGACGCCCAGCAGCCACAGCGTGTCCACGCGCAGGTCCATGAGGAACAGCAGCAGGGACACGAGGGTCGTGGCGAAGAGCAGGATCCCGACGAGGTCGAGCCGGAAGCGGTCCGGGGCCGGATCGGGCGCGCCGTCGACCTCGATGTGGGTCCGGCGCGGCAGGACGAGCAGACCGAGCACGATGCACGCGATCGCGAGCGGCACGTTGACGGCGAACGTGGCGCGCCATCCGCCGAGCCCGATGAGCAGACCGCCGAGCGTCGGCCCGACCACCGCGATCGTCTGGGTGGCCACGGACAGGGCGGTGAGCACGCCGGCGGGGGAGGCGATGCCGGTGCGGGCGGACTCGCTGCGGATCAGGTACATCGATGCCGGGTACCCGGCACACGTCCCGAACCCGAGCACCACCCGCGCCACGATGAGCACGCCGATGTTCGGCGCGAACGTACCGATGAGCCCCGCGGCGAGGGTCAGGCACGCGCCGACCAGGAAGAGCCGGCGGGGGCCGAACGCGTCGACGAGCCGACCGATGAGCGGCTGCCCGATCGACGTCGCGAGGTAGAGCGACGACACGAGCCACGCGGTCTCCGACGCCGGCGCCCCGAACGCGGCGGCGATCGGGACGAGGGCGACGGCGATGATCGACGAGTTGATCGGGTTGAGGATCGACCCGAGCATCATCGGAGCGAGCAGCCGCCGGTCGAACCGATCGGTCCGGGGCCCGTGTTCGGCGAGGGTGCTCACCGACGCACCATCCGCTCGATGATCGCTGCGGCCTCGATGATCGTCCGGCGGTCGGCCTCGGTGAGGGTCTCGTGCATCGTCCGGACCAGCCACTCGCCGCGGATCTCGTGCAGGCCCGCGTTGCGCTGTTCGCCCACGTCGGTCAGCGCCACGATCTGCCGACGCCCGTCGGAGGGGTCCGCGCTGCGCGTGATCAGTCCGGCGTCCTCGAGCCCGGCGAGCGTGACCGCCATCGACTGCGGCTTGACGCCCTCGAGCCCGGCGAGCGCGGAGGCGGACGTCGCCTCCCCCTTCGCGAGGCGCGCGAGCACGGACACCTGGGAGGCCGTGAGCTCGTCGCCGGACGACACCTCGCGCATCCGTCGCCGGAGCCGCCCCACGGCGACCCGCAGGTCGATGGACGCCCGGAGTGCGGACGTGTCCGTGTCCATGTCCGTGCCCGTGTCCGTGTCCGTCCCGAGCGGCAGCAGATCGTTCATGTTCGTCAGCCTAAGCTGTGCAGTTGGATTTGTACAGTTCAGGCTGACGATCTAGGGTGACGTCATGACCGAACACGACTCCGTCCTCCTCGCGCTGGACTTCCAGAACGGCATCACCGAGCGGTTCAGCGACTCCGACGTCCTCGCCGCAGCATCCCGGGCGGTCGAGGCCGCCCGCGCGGCGGGCATCCCCGTCTTCTTCGTCCGGGTGGCGTTCCGTCCCGGCTACCCCGAGGTCGCCGACACCAACCAGGGGTTCGCAGCCGCGAAGACGCACGCCGGGGACACGATGACCGAGCAGAGCACGGCCACGCAGGTGCACGCCGCGCTCGCACCGCGTCCGGACGAGCCCATCGTGACGAAGCGACGGATCAGCGCGTTCGCCGGCAGTGACCTCGACGTCCTGCTTCGCGGCGCCGGAGCCCGCGAGATCGTGGTCGCGGGGATCTCGACGAGCGGTGTCGTGCTGTCCACCGTGCGGCAGGCGGCGGACCTCGACTACCGGATCACCGTGCTCGAGGACGCGTGTGCCGACGGTGACCCCGAGGTGCACCGGGTGCTCACCGAGAAGGTGTTCCCGCGGCAGGCGACGGTCATCGGCACCGCCGAGTGGATCGACACGGTCACCGCGTAGCACCGGAGCCCGCGTCACCGCGAAGCCCTCATCGCCGCGAAGCGGAGCCGATCGAGGGGCACACGCTCCGGAGCGGGGCGCTGGAACCGTCCTCGTCTATCGCCATTCGATGGCCCGGAGGACCGGCCAGGCTCCTTCGGATGTGTTCGCGATGACGGTACCCGTGAGCCCGGACTCCGGATCGTGCCACGTCCGGGCCGACACACCGGCGTCGTACCCCTCGAGGATCACGGTGCTCGACTCCCACCCGCGCCAGAACCCATGCCCGTACCGCATCCGCTCGTCATCGACACGGTGCAGCGGCTCGAGCAACGCCGCCAGCGTCTCCTCGGACACGATGCGGAAGTCGAACACAGCCGACCAGAACGCCGCCAGGTCGGCCACGGTGGAGGCCGCGCCACCGTCCCCGCTCCCACGAACCGGAAGGTGGAGGACGTTCGTGCGGTCATTGCTCGCACCGAGGTACCCGAGCGCCATGTCCCCGGGAACCTCGTCCGTCCGGGGTACCCGCTCGCGTTCATGCCTGCGGGGGCGAACACACGCTGCCGCACCAGGTCGTGGAACGGCACCCTCGACACCCGCTCGGCGATCAGGGCCAGCACCACGAAACCGCTGTTGCAGTACGCGAACCGAGATCCTGGCTCCGTCACCTGCGGGCGCCCGCCCAGCATCGGCACGAACGCCTCCGTGGTGTCCAACTCGTGGACCGGTCGGGTCAGCACGTGGTCGGCAACGTCGCCGGTGGTCTCGTCCAGGTAGTCACCGATCCCCGCGGTGTGCGACAACAGGTGCCCGACCGTGACAGCCTCGTCGATCAGCGGAAGGTCGTCGCCGAGGAACGTGCGCGCCCGCGAGTCGAGGGTCAACGCTCCGTCATCGACGAGCGTCCCGACCGCGAGCGCGGTGAAACCCTTCGCAACGCTCGCGATCCAGCAGCGGTGATCCACGCGCATCGGAACGCCACGTCCCCGGTCGGCAGAACCGTACGCCCGCGCGAACGAGCAGCCATCGGGCCCGTCCACCCTGATCACCCCGCTGAAGCCGGAGTCGGTTGCGGCGTCGTGCAGTGCACGAGCGGTGCTGTCGATCATGATCGACACGATAGAGCGCACGCCGGACGCACCGGACCGACGACAGACCGGAGCGTGACGATCCACACCCGAGCCTCGTCCTACAGGGTGACGGGGCTGCGAGCGCTCGGCTCGCGGCCGACGTCGCACGCTCCCTCACCTGATGGCCGAGACCGGAGCGTGGAGGAGACGGCCCTGGGGTGGGCCGTCTCCTCGACTCGTGGCACCGCCGGAACCCGAACCGGCGGTGCCCCCCGCCCGCCGCTGGTCGCGTCACCACGTGACGACACCGTCGCCGTGACCACGACCCGAGGAGTGCCCGTCCTGAGTGCTCCCCGTCGGCGTCGTTCGTCGCCGGGACTACGCCTCGAGCTCGAGTGCGGCACCCACGTACTGCCGGACCTCGCCCGATGCGAGGAGGACCGAGTACACCGGGATGTTCAGCCGATCGCTGCCTGCCTGCATGAACGTGAACGAGCCGGCGATGTGCGGAGCGACGACCACTCCGTGTTCGCCGGTCGCGGTGATCGTCACGGCGCTACCGCCCCTGATGGTGTTCGTCACGACGCCAGTGTTCCACTTCGCGACGGCGATGAACGTTCCACTTCGCGACCAGGATGGACGCTCCGACGAACCGACGAGATCGGACGGACACGTGACGCGGAGGCGTCTCGGTCCGTCCTACTGGTCGACACCGGGCTGCCACCCGGTGTCCGCGTGGCGGAGGTTCCCTGATCCGGCCGCCGCCGCGCGGAGGGGATGCGGCGCCTGGTCCCTGTCGACGCCGCTTCCCCTCGTCGGGGTCATCCCCGAACCCGAACGAGACGATCCACGGTGCCTGCCTCCGGCGTGACGGTCGGCACGCGGTCCCCGTCCAGTCCGAGTCCTGACGGCGTGCTCAGAGGGTGCGTCCTGGTGCTCGCATTGTGTGGCGGTTCTCACAGAAAATCCGAGTGCGTTACGGTCTTCGATCGTGTCAACACCATCCCCACAGCCCTACGCACCCGCCCCCTCCGTCGCGCCGCGGACCAACACCCTCGCGATCATCTCGCTCGTGCTCGCGTTCGTCGCACCGCTGATCGGATTCATCCTCGGCTTCGTCGCTCTGTCGCAGGTCAAGCGTCGCGGTGAGGGTGGTCGTGGACTCGCGCTCGCAGCGGTCATCGTCGGCGGCGCGATCACGCTGCTCTACGTCATCCTCATCGCCGTTGCCGTGCTCGCAGCCGTCTCCGCACCGTCGACCACCTACGGGTACTGACCGCCAGGAGCATCGCGATGAGCACGGTCGACCCTGCCGGTGAGCGCCAGATCCGCGAGGCCTCGTACCGCGGATCCACGACGGCCCTGATCTGGACGGTCATCGGTGCCGTGCTGCTCGTGGCAGCGGGCTGCGTCGCGGGTCTCGGGGCATCGCAGTTCGTCAACGTGTTCCGGATGATGAACCTGAACAGCGTGTTCTCGGACAGCGCTGACCCGCAGGTGGTCTGGTGGACGATTCCCGCTGCGGTGGTCGGGTCGCTCATCGCCGGAGCCGTCTACACCCGCTGGAACCACCGTTGGTCCGGCCGCACGTCGGACTTCTCGGGCGTCGGGCCGGCCACGCCGTGGCTGATCGGGGCGACGGCGTCCCTGTGGTGGGCGACGACGGCACTGTGGCCGGCTCCGGACCAGGTCGGCGTCGCGGTGGACCCGACGTTCGGCCAGGACGAGACGTGGGGTGTCGGCGAGTGGATCTGGTACGCCGCGAGATGGTGGCTCCCAGCGATCGCGAGCATCTTCTCCCTGCTCGCGCTCATCGGCGGTGCGATCGCTCGGCGTCGACGCGGCAACAGACGCGTCCTCATCGGTGAGCTCCTGCGTGCCGGACGTCGGACCGAAGGCGAAGTGACCGCCGTGAGCGGCACCACCAGCCCGGAAGCGACCTACACGATGCTCTCGTGGACGTTCGCCTTCACTGATCTGCACGGAACCCGTCGATGGGTGGAACGGACAGAGGGATTCCGGGACGGGACTGCCCCGGTACACGGCGCGCCCGTGTCCGTGCTGTTCGACCCCGCACGACCCGAGGACACGCGACGGATCTTCGCCGCACCACGCGGAGGCGACGACGTCGACGACTACCTCCGACTCGGTTCCTGAGGACATCGCGCGTCACGCGACGACGGAGCGTGCCGCGCGCACCGCAGTCACACCGTGCAGCACGCGACGCTCTGGACGGGGCGGGGCGTCCACGTCGAGCCACGGACAGCCGGCGGTCACTGCGACACTGACGTTCATCGCCGAGCGGCGACGAACCGATCGAGCGGGGTGTTGTGTGCGCCGGCTGACCCATCCGGTGCTCCTTCGTAGAGAGTTTGAGAACCCCTCCCCGCCCTGAAAACCGTGGGGGTCTGCAGCACGGATGGGTGACATCTGATCTGGCTTGCTCGGGTGGGTGGGCCTGGAAGGATGCCGCCGTGCCCAAGCCGTACCCGAAGGAATTCCGCGACGACGTCGTGCGCGTCGCGGATCGATGGGCAGAGTCGCGTCCTGCGGCGACAACGCGGCGATGGAGAAGCTTCTTCGCGCTCCTGCAGAAGAACGTCCTGAACCGGCGCTCGTGGGCGACCCGGGAAGAACTCCGCACCGCCATCGCGACCTGGATCGAGCGGACCTACCACCGACGACGCCGTCAGGCCCGACTCGGCCGATTGACGCCCATCGCGTTCGAAACCATCATGCAGACCAACGTCGCACTCGCGGCGTGACTACAACTGCCACCCATCCGTGCAGCAGACCCGTCGAAGGGGTCAGTTCCAGTATGGGCTTAATGCATGCTCAGATTGACGGGGGTCACATACCTCGCTCCCGCCGCTCACCGTCAGCGTCGACGAACCCGGGGCGGATGTGAGCGGGTCCAAGCGGGCAGCCGACCAAACCCCCTGTTCGGGGGCACCGAATCAGCTTCGGTCGTCCTCGACCCGTTACAGGATGCGCCCGCGCCGTTGACCCGAACTCCAGCGCGGGCGCATCCGTGCGCCAGGCAAACGAATCTCAGGGCTGCTCCGAATCAGCGTCGTAACGGGATCAGGGAAGCGCCCGTCCGGATCTGTTCGGGTCAGGTCCGGGCGGGCGCCTCTGATCCTGTGCCCGTCATCCAGCCGGACGACATCACCAGACACACGAACGCCCCTTCCTTCCCAGGTGGGGGCGTTCGCTCTGGATCAGTCAAGCCGTCGCACGACGCTCGGGTCAGGCACTAGGCCATCGGCCCAGTCCACGTTCCTCTGCTCACCGCTACCGGACGGATCGGTGACGTCAGCAAATCCAAGCCTCGTTTGCGAGCCACTGCGGCGTCTCCCCGCCGAACAGAGCCGAGTACGAAGTCAAGTCGTAGCGCCTGCCCAACACGGGGCCGTCGGGTCGATCCTGGTAGAGGATCACTGCCCCGTCCGGTCCGCGGACGCCGCCGCCGACCCACGTCATCCCGTCGTTGAGGAAGTCACCGTTCGCGAATCGGTCGTGCACGGCTTCGACGAACTCGGCCGCGAAGGTGCGGTCGATCGCTCGAGGCTGACTCATCAGCAGGTACCTCTCGTCTCAGTCTGCCAGCACGCCTCTCTTGCTCACACAACCCGGGCCGACACCGCCGGCTCCGGGAACGTCGCCCCGCACTGCTGGCACGTCAGAGGCCCGGCCGTCACTGCCCTTGGCTCAGGCGTGATGAGGATGCGGGTGTCGCCGCAGAACGGGCACTTCATGAGACCACTGTAGCCATGCCTACAGTTCGGGGACGGCGGGCCGCGGAATGGCTCCGCACCCGACGGAGTTCGGGTGGAGCGAAGGGGGTGCGTGACGAAATGGCTTCTCGGCCCGTCCTACTTCGTGATGCCGGGCTGCCACCCGGCGTCCGTGTGGCAGAGGTTCCCTGATCCGGCCGCTGCCGCGCGGAGGGGGAGGCGGTACCTGATCCCTAGCTGATGCCGTCTCCCCCTCGTTGCGGTTCGCCCCCGACCCGAACGGAGACGATCCGCGGTGCCCTGACGTGTACCCGACGGCAGGGCACCTCCCCGTCTACCCGGTCCGTCAGGACGTGCTGCCAGTCCCGCCACAGCCTGCTTCTCACCGCGTCGTCCTGTCTCCTGCCACCCACGTCGCACACCAGGCTCGTGCAGCGCGCAACGCTCGCACTAGTGTTCGTGAGATGAGCACGAATCATGATCTGGAACGCGCTGGCATCAACATCGCGGCGCAGACCCCAGCCGTGGCCGCGTCGCTCACGTTCATCTCCGAGCACTACCTCGAACCCCTCACAGCGGACAAGATCGCGGCCGCCGGCGGGCACGCGACCCGGACGATGCAGGAAGCGTTCCAACGCGACCTCGACCGAACAGCGACCAACATCATCCTCGAACTCCGGTTGCGCGCCGCCCGAGACATCCTGCTGCACAGTCAGGGACCGATCGTGATCAAGGACGTCGCAGCCCGCGTCGGCTGGGCGCACCCGGCCGCTTCTCCGTCCGCTACCGCGAGCTCTTCGGCGAAACGCCAAGGCAGACACTTCGAGCCCGCGCACGGGTCAGCCGACCGCGGTGATGCCGAATCCCTGATCCGGCACCCGGCACCACCACAGCGCACCCAACCCCTAGCAAGGTGCTAGCCCAGGAGCACGCTCAAACCGGGCCTGCGGGCGAGAGTAAACGCTGCGCCGGGGAAAGCGCTACCCCATCTGCGAGAATCGGTCATTTCATCGCCCGTGCCGAAGCTCTGAGCCTCCGTGTGACGTTTCGTACCGCAACGCCGTCCTACACGGTGACGCCGCTGCGAGACCCTAGCTCGCCGTGGGTGTCTCGCGCTCTTCCATCTGATTGCTGGGACGGGAGCGTGAGAGGGGCGGTCCGGCGGTGGGCCGCCGCCTCCTCAACCCAGGTGGCACCGCCGGAACCCAAACCACCGGTGCCACCTCTCCTGCCCACTCCGTCAGCTGACGGGCTTGCTCGGACGGGGCGCGTGGCCACTGACGCCCGAAGATGCAACGGTCCGACTGTGTGTACTGTCGTGTGCACCGGGAGACGTACTTCGGTGCCCCTGGAGGGACTCGAACCCCCAACCGTTTCCTTAGGACGGAACTGCTCTTCCATTGAGCTACAGAGGCTGGCCCTCCCACTCTAGCGGCGGAACGACTCGAGGAAGGCGCGGAGCTCCCCGACGAACAGATCCGGCTGCTCGAACGGCGCGAAGTGTCCCCGCGATCGAGCTCTCGGTGGTAGACGAGGTTCGTGGTCCGCTCGAGCCACTCCACCGGCGCCCGCACGAGGTCACCAGGGAAGATCGAGAACCCGGACGGCACCTCGACCCGTCGGGCCATCTGCGCCGCCGGGACCGCCGCGTTCGCGTGGTACATCCGCATCGCCGACCCGATCGTCTCCGTCGCCCAGTACTCGGTGAGCAGCGCGAGGACCTCGTCCCGCGTGTACACCGACCAGAGGTCCCCGTCGCAGTCGCTCCACGACCGGAGCTTCTCGACGATCCACGCCGCGAGCCCCGCCGGGGAGTCGTTCAGGCCGACCGCAGCGGTCTGCGGTTTGGTCCGGTGCATCATCGCGTAGGCACCCTCGGCCGTGCGCCAGCGGTCGGTCTCGGCGACGAACGCGCGCTCGGCTTCCGACAGGGTGGACGGGTCGAGCCCCGGCCACGCGAGTCCGCCGTCGATGCGGTGCACGGCGACGACGCGGTCGGGGTGGTCGAGCGCGAGGTACCGGGCGACGTGGGTGCCGATGTCGCCGCCGGACACCGCGAACCGCTCGTACCCGAGGTCGGTCATCAGGGTCGCCCACATGCCGGCGACCGCGCGGGCATCGATGGGCTGCGGTGGTGTGTCGGAGAAGCCGTAGCCGGGCATGTCCGGCACGACGACGTCGAACCCGGCGTCGACGAGCATCGGCAGCACCTTGCGGTACCGCCATCCCGAGTCCGGCCAACCGTGCGCGAGCAGGACCGGCAGCGCGTCCGGGGCGTCGGCGCGGGCGTGCAGCACGTGGATCCCGATGCCGTCCACCACGACCCGTCGTGACGGCAGTGCGGCGAGCGCGGCCCGGTGCGCGTCGAAGTCGAACCCGTCCGCCCAGTACTCGACGAGGGGCCGGAGCTCGTCGACGTCGACCCCGAGCGACCAACCCGTCCCGGACGGCACGTCCGGCCACCGCGTGGCACGCAGTCGTGCGCGCAGGTCCGCGATGGTCGCGTCGTCGATCTCGGGGGTCTCCGCCATGGCGGCACGCTACGCGCACCGACCGACAGACGGACTGGAGGCACGGTGCGGGCCCGACCCGCGCCTCCAGTCCGATGCGGCGTCAGCCGCGCACCCAGGGAGGAGAAGTGGTCGGGTCCGTTCACCTGACCCGACCACTTCTGCTCACTGAACGGCGCGCGAGCGCGCCGGCGGCCGCTACGCGGCCACGAGGTACTCGTCCCACTCGGACTGCGGGCGCTCGATGCCCCGCACGACCCAGGACGCCCCGTGCGGGGCCTTCGGGCGGAACCGGAGCCGCCACCCCATCTCCTGCGGGGTGCGGTCGCCCTTGGTGTTGTTGCACGCCAGGCAGCAGGCGACGAGGTTCTCCCACGAGTCCTCGCCGCCGCGCGACCGGGGCTGGACGTGGTCGATCGTGGTGGCGTGCCGGTCGCAGTACGCGCACCGGTTGGCGTCGCGGCGGAGGACCCCGCGCCGGGACACCGGGACGAGTCTGGAGTGCGGGATCCGCACGTACCGGGTGAGGATGATGACGGACGGACGGTCGTAGGTCGACGTCGAGCCCGTGACGGGGTGCTCGAGGTCGGCGGCGACGATGGCGGCCTTCTGGTTCATGACGAGCACGAGGGCCGACGGAACGAGATCACCGCGAGGGGCTCGTAACCGGCGTTGAGGACGAGAGTGCGCATTGGTTCCCTTCCGACGTGCCTGGACGGCTTCCAGGCTGTGCGGGTGCGTCGGACCTCGGACACCGCGCAGGTGACCCCCGCTCGCGCGAACGCCCCTGAACCACGAAGAGCACCACCCGGATGGGCAGTGCTCTCGTCATGCAGGGGCGTGCTCGTGCACGCAGGCGGTGGTCGACCATATGTCGACGTGCGCGCGCCGACCCATGGTGCGGGTCGTGCGGAACGCTGACATGAGGTCTCCCTGCTCGGGCCGTTCGGACCGGTGCAGGGTCAGGGTACGTCAGAAACCGGCCCGACACGAGCGTGTGCGGGCCGGTTCCGGCGATGTTCACGGGAACGACGCGCATGCGTCGCCCGGGTGTCGCGCCCGAGCTGGCGCGTACGACGGGTCAGATGCCGAACCGGACGATGTGGTAGTCGCTGGTCCAGATCGGTCGGATCGAGACGGAACCGCCGGGCTTCGGCGCGTCCATGATCATGCCGTTCCCCATGTAGAAGCCGTCGTGCGCCTCGTTGTTGAAGATGACGACGTCGCCGGGCTGCGCCTCGGACTCGGGGATCGTGGTACCGGCCTGGTCCTGCAGCGGCACCGAGTGCGCGAGGTTGATGCCGTACTGGGCGTACACGAACATGACGTAGCCCGAGCAGTCGAAGCCCGAGGGGTCCGCGCCGCCGAAGACGTACGGGGTGCCGATGTACTGCTTGGCGGTGGCGACCACGGCCGGCAGCGAGAACGGGGTGTTGGCGGCGGTCGACGATGCCACGTAGTCGGAGGCGCTCGGGCCGGTGTACGAGGCGTACTGCGAGGCGGTCTGCGCACGGGCAGCCTGCGTGGCGGCCGCCTGCTTCGCGGCCTCGGCGGCGGCCTTCTGCGAAGCCTCGGCGTCGAGCGTGGACTGCGCGGTGGCGCCGTAGCCGTCACGGCTGGTACCGGCGAGGGCGACCGCGTCGGACACGGAGAAGTTCTGGGCCTCGGTCGTGCGGATCTGGCGCTGCGCGTTCGCGGCGTCGGTGCCCGTGGACTGCTGCGTCGCGGCGAACGCCGGTGCGACCGCGACGGTGCCGAACATGCCCGCGGCGACCGTGAGCACGACCGGCGCGAGGAAGCGGCGCTTGCGGGCCGAGGAGCTGGCCTTCGTCGTGGCGGCCGAGCGAGCGGCCTGGGCGGCACGACGGCCGCCCGGGAGGGGAGCGTCGCGGACGGGCATCACGGTGCGGGCGGCACGGCTGGTGCGTCGCGCTCCGGCTTCGTCCTGGCGGGCGGCCCGCCGGGAGAGCGGGGCGCTGGAGGCGTTCTCGGTGTTCGTCGGGTTCGCGGGCGTCTGGGAGTCCGCGGCGGAACCGGTCTGCGTCAAGGGGTGTCTCCGGCGTCTCGTCATCACTGCTCGCGCGGGAGACCGCGGGCCGTGCAACCCCATCCGTTCGTCATCGTTTCCGATCGAGACAGGAGACGGGTTCGAGACGTCCTGTCACGGGTCCTGGGCCTCGTGGGCGGCCTGCGGACTCGACGAGTGTACGTGGCGACCGTTACCTTGTCGAGATGAAAACGCCGGTTTGTAACGGAACGGTAAAGAACCCCTGATCAGGCCAGACAAATTCTGTCTGCCCCAGTTTCGGGGACACGTGGTTCAGGACCGCTCGATGTACACGTGCTGCGCAACCTCGGTGGGCAGCTCGATTCCGGCATCCTCGCCCTCGACGCGCACCGCGACGTACGCCCCGGCGCGTTGCACGCTGGCGAGCCGACCGGGCATGACACCGGCCGACCGCAGCTGGTGGAGGAGCTCCGGCTCGAACTGCACGGGTTCGCCGAGGCGCCTGATCACGCCGGTCGCGACGGCGTCGGTGCCCTCGGTCGCGGCGACGATGTTCTGCACGCCGTCGAGGAAGCCGGGCGCTGCGGGTCCACCGATCTCGGCGAGGCCAGGGATCGGGTTGCCGTACGGCGACTCGGTGGGGTTGCCGAGCATCTCGAGCAGTCGGACCTCCACCTGCTCGCTCATCACGTGCTCCCACCGGCATGCCTCGTCGTGGACGAACGCCCAGTCGAGCCCGATGACGTCGGAGAGCAGACGCTCCGCAAGACGGTGCTTGCGCATGACGTGCGTCGCGCGGGAGCGCCCCTCGCCGGTGAGCTCGAGGTGGCGGTCACCGGAGACGACGACGAGGCCGTCGCGCTCCATGCGGGCGATGGTCTGCGAGACGGTGGGGCCGGAGTGCCCGAGGCGCTCGGAGATGCGAGCGCGCAGCGGGACGATCGCCTCCTCCTCCAAGTCGAGGATGGTGCGAAGGTACATCTCCGTGGTGTCGACGAGATCGGTCACGGTCCGCCTCTCATGTCTGGGCCCAGCGCGCCCCACCCTACTTGTTCGCGGCGGCATGCAATGACCAACACTTGCAAGGTGCAAGGAAGTCCGTGCTCGACACCGCCTGGAGGCGCGGTGCGGGTCCGCCCCGTCCGGCCGGTCCAGGGTCTCCGGCGTTGGGATACCGCTCGTTAGGATCGGTGCATGGCAGACATCGTCATCCCCGCCGAACTCCTCCCCACCGACGGCCGTTTCGGCTGCGGACCGTCCAAGATCCGTGGCGCACAGCTGGAGTCCCTCGTGACACGCGGCGCGACGATCCTCGGCACATCCCACCGCCAGAAGCCCGTGAAGGACCTCGTCGGCAGCGTCCGGCAAGGCATCGCCGACCTGTTCGACGTCCCCGACGGCTACGAGGTCGTCCTCGGCAACGGCGGGTCGACCGCGTTCTGGGACGCCGCCGCGTTCGGCCTCATCGAGCGCCGTGCCGAGAACCTGTCCTTCGGCGAGTTCGGTCCAAGTTCGCCAAGGCCGCCGGCGCCCCCTGGCTCGAGGCCCCGCACGTCGTCGAGGCCCCGGGTGGGTCGCTCGCGTCGCTCGAGCCGGTGGAGGGCGTCGACGTGTACGCCTACCCGCACAACGAGACCTCGACAGGCGTCATGGCCCCGGTCGTCCGCGCAGCAGGGGACCCCGGCGCACTCACCGTCGTCGACGCCACGAGCGCCGCTGGCGGAGCCGCGTTCGACGTCAGCGCCACGGACGTCTACTACTTCGCGCCCCAGAAGAACTTCGCGTCCGACGGCGGGCTCTGGCTCGCACTGTTCTCCCCGCGGCGATCGAGCGCGTCGAGCGGATCGCCGCGAGCGGCCGGTACGTCCCGGAGTTCCTGTCGCTCAAGAACGCCGTCGACAACTCACGCCTGAACCAGACCCTGAACACCCGGCGCTCGCGACCCTGATCCTGCTCGACGACCAGGTCCGGTGGATCAACGAGTCCGGCGGGATCGCTTGGGCGGACACCCGCACGAGGACCTCGTCGTCGACGCTGTACGACTGGGCGGAGTCGATCGACTACGCGACGCCGTTCGTGTCCGACCCGGCCGCGCGCTCGCAGGTCGTCGCCACGATCGACCTCGACGACTCCATCGACGCGAAGGCCGTCGCCGCGACCCTGCGCGCGAACGGGATCGTCGACACGGAGCCGTACCGGAAGCTCGGGCGCAACCAGCTGCGCATCGCGACGTTCACGGCGATCGATCCGGACGACGTGGCGAAGCTCGTGCAGGCGATCGACTTCACGGTGAACGCCCTGCACTGACACGCTGCGGCGTCGCGTCGCGTCGCGTCGCGTCTCGTCTCGCTGAGACGAGACGCCGCTGCCCGGCCGGACGCCGCCGGACACACGAAACGCCGCCCGATCGGGCGGCGTTTCGTCGTGGTCGCGGTGTCTCGAAGAACACGTGGTGTCTCGAACGACGCGTGTCTCGAACGAGACGCGGTGTCTCAGGCGCCGTGGCGCTCCGGGTCGACCTCGCCGGCGTCGAGCCGGTCCGTCTCGAGGTCCTCGTCGGGGTCGACCGGGCGGACGCGGCTCGACCGGCGACGAGCTCCGCGGGACGGCGACGGGGTCACGTCCGCCTCGTCATCGTCATCGTCGTCGTCGTCGAGCTCGTCGACGTCCACACCCTCGATGTCGTCGTCGTCCGACTCGTCGAGGTCGTCCTCGTCCGCTTCGAAGTCGTCCTCGTCGTCGGACTCGTCGTCATCGGTCTCGTCGTCGTCCGAGTCGTCGTAGTCCGCGTCCTCGTCGGAGTCGTCGTCGCCCTCGTCGTCTTCGTCGCCCTCGTCGTCTTCGTCGCTCTCGGCGTCCTGCCCGGCGCGGTACTCGGCGAGCCGCTCCGACCACGGCACCCAGTCCGGGGCGAGCAGCGAGCCGTCCCGGCATAAGCTCGACCTCGAGCACCGTCGGCTCGTCGCCCTCGACCTGCGCGACGGAGACGGTCCACCGCCACCCCGGGTACCCGGCCATGCGGTTGGCGAAGAGCACGGAGACGACGCCGTCGCCCTCGTCGACGGTGCCCGCGGGCGCCCCGACGGTGGACTCCGGGGTCACCTCGAGCAGCGCCTTCCGGGCGAGCGCCGTGAGTTCCGCCGAGGCGGCGGGAGAGGTGTCGGTCATCACGCGTCCAACTGGTCGGCGACATGCCGCAGGATGGCGGCGATGCGGGAGCCGTTCTTCGGGTAGCGGCCGTGGCGGAGGTCGCCGCTGATCCGGTCGAGCTCCTTCACGAGGTCCTCGACGATCACGGCCATGTCGTCCGCCGACCGGCGGGACATCTTCGCGAGGGACGGCTGCGGGTCGAGGAGCCGCACGGACAGCGCCTGCGAGCCCTTCTTGCCCTGGACGACGCCGTACTCGAGCCGCGAACCGGCCTTCACCGTCGTGACGCCGTCGGGCAGGGACGACGCGTGCAGGAAGACGGGTTCGCCGTCGTCGCCGGTGATGAACCCGAACCCCTTCTGGTCGTCGTAGAACTTGACCTTGCCGGTGGGCATTCGTCGGTCTCCTCGTGGTCGTGGAACGGCCGTGGTGCGTCGGATATCCTGGGTCGATGGCCAAGCCGACCCGATCCACCGGGAACACGCAGGACTCCGCGGAACCCCCGGTGACGTTCAATCGTACCGAACGCGCCCTCGCGTTCATGGTCGGCGGATCTTCATCGCCGCATTCCTCTGCATGGCGGCGATGATCGTGATGTGGCTGACCGTCCCGAGCGCACAGGGATCGATGCCGTGGCCCGTCATCATGGCGGTCCCGCTGATCGGCTTCCCGATCGGGATGGTCCTCGTCTTCACCCTGCTCGGCATCACCTGGACGCGCCGGGCCCGAGCGAACCGGACGGCGCGCTGAGGGCCGGGCCGACGACGAGCGGCGGACGATGACGACCACCGCGGACCTCGCCGCCCGGCTCCGGGCGATGCCCGACGACGCGCTCGAACGGCTCGTCGTGGCTCGGCGGCTCCCCGCAGCGGTCTTCGCCGAGACCGGCCCGTTGCGCGTCTCGGACTTCTTCGACCTCGCCGAGGCGCTCCGTACCGACGACGCGGTCGACGCCGCGATCGAGCGCCTGCCGCGAACGACGCTGCTCGCCCTGCGGGACGGCGGCGGTGACACGGCAGCCCTCGCTCCGGCCGTGTCGCTCGGTCTGGCGGACGAGGACGGCGGCGTCGACGACGCGGTCGCCGCCCGGCTGGCGGCACACCACGACATCGCCGAGCTCTCCGGGCCCACCCCGCCGGGTCCGGTCGCCGGGACGGGTGGCGACGCACGCGCCCGGGCGACGGGCGCCGAGCACGCCTTCGCGACCATGACCGTGCTCGCCGAGCTGCTCCGGGCGGTCGACGACGGCGCGGTTCGCGAACTCGTGAAGGGCGGCATCGGCTCACCGCTCGCGAAGGCGCTGGCCGAACGGACCGGAGCGGACCCGAGATCGTGCCCGATCGACTGGCACTCGTCGAGCGGATCGGCTTCGCGGCGCCCGAGGACGGCACGTGGACGACCACCGCCGCCGGTGGCTCCTGGCTCGTGGCGAGCTGGCCCGATCGCTGGTCGACCCTCGTGTCGGCGTGGCGGGACTCCCTCGACCGCGCTGTGCAGGACGTGCTCGACGCGGCTGGCGACGACCTGCGTGACCTGGTCCCCGTGGGCCGCTGGGCGTACCCGGCGGGCGCCCGCTGGCTCGACGCCCTGCTCATCGACGTCGCTGGCACCGCCGCCGTGCTCGGTCTCTCCGTCGGCGGCATCGTCACGAGCACCGGCCGCGCCCTGCTCGACGGCGACGCCTCGCCCGGCGCCGAGGACCTGCCCCGGACCGTCGACGGCGTGTACCTGCAGCACGACCTGACCGTGATCGCGCCGGGGCCCCTCGCCCCGGTCGACGACGCCGCGCTCCGGACCGTCGCCGTGCTCGAGGCGCCCGGGCTCGCCGCGCGGTACCGCATCTCCGAGGACTCGCTCCGTCGCGCGTTCCGCGCCGGACACACGCGTGAGGCCGTCCTCGCGCTGCTCGAACGGTTGTCAGCGACCGGCCTCCCGCAGCCACTCGCCTACCTGGTCGACCAGGTGGCCTCCCGAGACGGCAGCATCGTCGTCGACGTCGGTGCCGAGGGGATCGGCACCCGCGTGCACGGGACGGCGGACCAGCTCGACCTCATCGGGGTGGACGCCGAGCTCCGGCAGCTCGCGTGGGAGCGCGGCGACCTGACGACCCTCCTGACCCGCTACCCACCGCACGTCGTCCACACGGCGCTGGAGGACCAGCGCTACCCGGCCGTGCTGACGGCCGCAGCGCGCCCGGGGACGGGATCCGTGCCTCCAGGCCGACGCCGCACCGGCGGACGCACGCCGGAGCAGGCGGCGCACGCACTCGTGGAACGGCTTCGGCTCACGACCGAGCGCGGCGAGGCCGAGCCCGAGCAGGAGTGGCTCGGTCGGCAGATCGACCTCGCCGTCCGCGGACGCACCCCGGTCCGTCTGACGGTGAGGATGCCGGACGGCTCCGAACGGCCGTTCACGATCGTGCCGACCTCGGTCGCCGCCGGACGTGTGCGGGGTCGCGACACGACGGTCGACGTCGAACGCACGTTGCCGCTCTCCCTCGTGGTGGCTGTGGAGAGCGACGCCTGAGTCCACAGGCGACCCGGACCGCGTCGGTTCGCAGGCGCGCGGCCTAGGCTGATCCGTCATGAACGGACCGCTGATCGTGCAGAGCGACCGCACCGTGCTGCTCGAGGTGGCGCACCCCCAGGCGGAGGACGCGCGGCACGACCTCGCGGTGTTCGCCGAGCTCGAGCGCGCCCCGGAGCACGTGCACACCTACCGCATCACCCGACTCGGCCTCTGGAACGCTCGGGCCGCCGGACACGATGCCGAGAGCATGATCCACACGCTCGAACACTTCGCGAAGTTCCCCGTCCCGCAGAGCGTCACCGTGGACATCCGCGACACCGTGGCCCGGTACGGGCGGCTCGTCATCCGCCGCGTCGAGAAGCCGGACGCGCCCGCGATCGCGAACTCCCCCGCCGAAGAAGCTCGAGCGGCAGCCCGTCCTGCTCCTCACAGCGACCGAGCCCTCCGTCCTCGCCGAGGTCGTCCGGTCGAAGCGGATCAAGCCCCTCCTCGGCGACCAGCGTTCGCCGTCGGAGATCGAACTCCTGCCGTGGGCACGGGGGCAGGTCAAGCAGGAAGCTCGTGAAGCTCGGCTGGCCGGCGGAGGACCTGGCCGGCTACACCCCGGGCAGCCGCACGAGATCGACCTGGACACGTCGGAGTGGAGTCTGCGGCCGTACCAGGAGCACGCGGTCGACACGTTCTTCGCGCAGGGCTCGGGCGTCGTCGTGCTGCCCTGCGGCGCGGGCAAGACGCTCGTCGGCGCCGGGGCGATGGCCACCGTGAAGGCCACCACGCTCATCCTCGTCACGAACACCGTCTCGGCCAGGCAGTGGCGGTCGGAGCTGCTGCGCCGGACCACCCTGACCGAGGACGAGATCGGGAGTACTCCGGCAGTGTGAAGGAGGTGCGGCCGGTCACGATCGCGACCTACCAGATCCTCACCGCCCGCCGGAAGGGCGAGTACACGCACCTGTCGCTGCTCGACGCCCTCGACTGGGGGCTGATCGTCTACGACGAGGTGCACCTGCTGCCCGCGCCGGTGTTCAAGCTGACCGCTGACCTGCAGGCGCGACGTCGGCTGGGGCTCACGGCGACGCTCGTGCGCGAGGACGGGCGCGAGGGCGACGTGTTCTCGCTGATCGGGCCGAAGCGCTACGACGCCCCGTGGAAGGAGATCGAGGCGCAGGGGTACATCTCCCCCGCCGCCTGCTACGAGGTGCGCATCGACCTCCCGCACCAGGACCGGCTCGAGTACGCCGCGTCGAGCGACGACGAGCGCTACCGGCTCGCGGCGACGTCCCCGGCGAAGACCCCGTGGTCCGCGAACTCATCGCGAAGCACCGCGGGGAGCAGATCCTCGTGATCGGGCAGTACATCGACCAGCTGGACGACCTGGCCACGTCGTTGGACGCGGCGGAGATCACCGGCGCGACCCCGGTCGACGAGCGCGAACGCCTCTACCAGGCGTTCCGCGAGGGCTCGATCGACGTCCTGGTCGTGTCGAAGGTCGCGAACTTCTCGGTCGACCTTCCCGATGCGACGGTGGCGATCCAGGTGTCCGGCTCGTTCGGGTCACGGCAGGAAGAGGCACAGCGGCTCGGACGCCTCCTGCGCCCGAACAAGGACGGCCTGCCGGCGTCGTTCTACACGCTCGTGACGCGCGACACGGTCGACCAGGACTTTGCGCAGAACCGGCAGCGGTTCCTGGCGGAGCAGGGGTACTCGTACACGATCCTCGACGCCGACCAGGTCCAGGCGGTCGTGGGCTGATGCACCAAGCGCTCCCAGGAAACCGTTAGGGAACGGTCAGAAGATAGGGCCCATGAGCGATGGCCCCAAGATCCTGATCGTCGACGACGAGCCGAACATCCGCGACCTCCTGACGACCTCGCTGCGCTTCGCCGGCTTCGCGGTGCGCGCGGTGGGCAACGGAGCACAGGCGATCTCCGCCGTGCTCGAGGAAGAGCCGGACCTCATCATCCTCGACGTCATGCTGCCCGACATGAACGGTTTCGGCGTCACGAAGCGCCTGCGTTCCTCGGGGTACACCTCCCGATCCTGTTCCTCACCGCGAAGGACGACACCGAGGACAAGATCACCGGCCTCACCGTCGGCGGCGACGACTACGTCACGAAGCCGTTCTCCCTCGACGAGATCGTCGCGCGCATCAAGGCCATCCTCCGTCGCACCATGAACGACGAAGAGGACGCCATCATCCGGGCCGGAGAGCTCACGATGGACCAGGACACGCACGAGGTCACCATCGGCGACGCCCAGATCGAGCTGTCCCCACCGAGTTCAAGCTGCTCCGGTACCTCATGCTCAACCCGAACCGCGTGCTGTCGAAGGCGCAGATCCTCGACCACGTGTGGGAGTACGACTTCAACGGTGACGCCGGCATCGTCGAGTCGTACATCTCGTACCTGCGCCGCAAGCTTCGACCAGTACTCGGCCGAGCCGATCATCCAGACCAAGCGCGGATTCGGGTACATGCTCAAGGCGTCGAAGGCCTCGTAACCGGTCGTCCGGTCCTCTGGGTCGGTCGGGTCCGTCTTCACGGCGGCCGTCGGGTTTCGGCCCGCGGCCGCCGTCTATCGTTGGGGAAGCATGCACACGCGAATGAGCCGCTGGTGGGACGGGATCTCCCTGCGCACCAAGATCACCGGGATCACGGTGCTCCTGGTGGCGCTCGGTCTGCTCGTCGCCGGGCTCGGCACGATGACCGTGCTCTCCACCTACCTCATGTCGCAGCTCGACAACAGCGTGAAGAACACGACCGAGCAGCTCGAGGGCCAGAACATCAGTGACGGCGAGCAGTACTGCAAGCTTCTCCGTCGTCCTCTCGCAGAGCGCCTACGTCGCCGCGTACAACTCCCACAGCGACCGGATCTGTCAGACCAAGGCGTCCAGTCGACCGGACATCCACGAGCTCGACTTCGGCGCCGCTGCACAGAGCGGCATGCGGTTCTCGCTGTACGACAGCCAGCACAACCATGAATGGCGTGCGCAGGTGATCCCGGCCTCGCTGCAGGACCAGACGAGCGGCACCACCGAGACCGGCTACGTCCTCGTCGCCGTGTCGAGCGCGGACACCGACCAGACGATCGCACGCTTCACCGTCATCTTCCTCGGGTTCGGCATCTCGGTGATCCTGCTCGGCGCCATGCTCACCCGTCTCCTCGTCACGGCCACGTTCGACCCCCTGCGCGACGTGGAGGACACCGCCGCCCGGTTCGCCGCCGGCGACTTCAACCAGCGCCTCGAAGCCGACACGCCGAACACCGAGGTCGGTCGCCTCAACCGTTCACTGAACTCCATGCTCGAGCGGATCGACTCCGCGTTCGAGGACCGGCAACGCACCATCGACCAGATGCGCCGGTTCGTCGGGGACGCCTCCCACGAGCTCCGCACACCGCTCGTGTCGCTCCGCGGGTACGCCGAGCTGTACCGGATGGGGGCCCTCCGCAAGGAAGAGGACGTCGCCCAAGCGATGGAGCGCATCGAGAAGGAAGCCCAGCGCATGGGGCTCCTCGTGCAGGACCTGCTCCAGCTCGCCCGCATCGACGAGTCGAAGCCGCTCGAGCTCGGTCCGGTCGACCTCGTGGCGATCGCACGCGACTCCGCGCTCGACACGATGGCGTCCAACCCCGACCGTGAGATCCAGGTGCTCGTCGAGGACTCCGTCACCGGCGAGAGCGTTGCACAGGCAGTCCGTCCCCCGTCCGCGCCAGCGCCCGGCGACACCCCGCCCTCCTCCCCAGCGTCGGCGAACACGACCGGCCCGATCGCGTTCTCCCGCCAGACCATCGCGCGCCTCCGCGCCCGCCGGAACCGGGCGATGAGCGTCGACGCAGCGGCACCGACCGACGAGACCACACCCCTGCCCACCGTCGTGCTTCCCCAGCGGCCGCCGATCGTCCTGGCAGAGGAGAACAAGATCCGGCAGATCGTGACGAACCTGATGGGCAACGCCATGCGGTTCACCGAGTACGACGACCCGATCGAGATCGGGATCGGTGTGGACGACGAGCGCGGTATGGCACGCCTCGACGTGATCGACCACGGCGAGGGCATCCCGCCGCAGCTCCGCGACAAGATCTTCCAGCGCTTCTGGCGCGCCGACACCTCCCGGGCACGGGACACCGGCGGCTCGGGGCTCGGGCTGGCCATCGTGTCGGGCATCGTCGCGGCGCACCACGGGTCGGTCGAGGTGTTCGACACCGAGGGCGGCGGCGCCACCTTCCGCGTCTGGCTCCCCCTGCTCCCCCGCGACTACGCCGCCCCGTCCGCCGAGGCCTGACGCCCCGCGAGCCCGCGCGCAGCCCCACCCGCCGCCTCACCCCGGCCGCAGCCCCCAGGTTCCAAAATCTCGGCATCTCAAACGATGTCCTGGACGTCTACGAGATCTCGGCACCACGCAAACGGCGAGTCTCCGAACCTCGGCGCACGAGTTCAGCGCACGCCAGAGCGCCAGGGTCGTCGCGACGCCAGGCCCGCGTCAGGCTGCTGAGCGACGCCTGCCTTCGAGTCGGCGCTGAACGAACGCCTGGCGGAGTCGCTCGAGGAGCACCGTGGGCCGGCCGACGTCCATCGACGTCCCATGGATGACGATCCACCCGTTCACCGCGAACCCGTTGGAACGTCGCTGGTCGTGCTGGAACGTGCGCTGCTCACGGTGGTGGTCTCCGTCGTACTCCAGGGCGATCCGGGAGTCCGGCCACGCGAGGTCTGGTCGTCCGAGGAACCTCCCGAGTCGTCCACGACGTCCACGTTCACCGACGGTTCCGGGAACCCTGCATCGATCACCGTCAGGCGGAATCGCGACTCCATGGGCGACTCGACCCCGGAGCGGATCCGTTCGAGCGCGGCTCGCGCCTTCCTCGACGACCGACCTCCGGACACGATCGCGGCTCGGAGCCCGTCGATGGTTGCGAGTCCGATCGGTCCGACGAAGTAGTCGCCGAGGACGACGAGATCAGCCTCGGCGAGGAGTGACGCGCACTCGAACCAGGCTCGTGCTGGCCCGCTCACGGGGATGCCTCGGACCTGGTCCGGTCGGAAGGAGTCGGATCGGAGTCGATGCGATGTCACTTGCGGCCGGCGCATGACGGGTGCGGTGCCGATCGACGTCACGTGCACGAGTGCGCCTTCGTGTTCACGCGGCAGCGGGGCACCCCACAACTGCGCGGCCGTGGTGTGACTGACGAACTGGTCGTCGCGGAGCACGAGTGCGATCGCCTCGACCGTCGAGATGGGAACACCGGCCCGAGAGCGGACGCCGTGCACGGGGGCCTCGAGGTCACGCCGGGTCAGCCGCGAGGGCGACACTCCGGCAGCGATGGCATCACGGACGCGGAACGCTCCGGCCGGTTCGTGTGTGCGCGTCGGGCTCGGCATGGAGCGAGTCTCCCGCGCGGGCTGCCCAGGCCAGGGCGTGCATGACGCATCTGTGGAGAAGAAGGCGGGTCGCGCCTCCAGACCGAGAGCGCACGCCACCAATCGAGGTCTCACAACACGCGGCCTGCGCATTGCCGAGGTGCGACAGGTGCTTTGCTACCGGGGCGAGATGCCGAGATTTTCGAACCTCGGCAGTCGCACGCATGGCGCCCGACGACGCGGAAGGGCCCCGCACGCGCAGCGTGCGGGGCCCTTCCAGAAGGACTGCCTAGAAGTCCATGCCACCCGTCGGGTCGCCGGCCGGGACGGCCGGGGCCTTCTCGGGCTTGTCGGCGACGACGGCCTCGGTCGTGAGGAACAGGCCCGCGATCGAGGCGGCGTTCTGCAGCGCCGAGCGCGTGACCTTCGCCGGGTCGATGATGCCCGCGGCGACGAGGTCGACGTACTCGCCGGTCGCAGCGTTGAGGCCGTGGCCGGCCTCGAGCTCGCGGACCTTGGCGGCGACGACACCCGGCTCGAGACCGGCGTTCAGCGCGATCTGCTTGAGCGGCGCGTCGATCGCCACGCGGACGATGTTCGCACCGGTCGCCTCGTCACCCTCGAGCGTGAGGCTGTCGAGCGCGGTCTTGCCGGCCTGGATCAGGGCGACGCCACCACCGGCGACGATGCCCTCTTCCACGGCGGCCTTCGCGTTGCGGACGGCGTCCTCGATGCGGTGCTTGCGCTCCTTGAGCTCGACCTCGGTCGCGGCACCCGCCTTGATGACGGCGACGCCGCCGGCGAGCTTCGCGAGGCGCTCCTGGAGCTTCTCGCGGTCGTAGTCGGAGTCGGTCGCCTCGATCTCGGAGCGGATCTGACGGACGCGGCCCGCGATCTGCTCCTCGTCGCCGGCACCCTCGACGATGGTCGTCTCGTCCTTGGTGATGATGACCTTGCGCGCCTTGCCGAGCAGGTCGAGCGTCGCGTTCTCGAGCTTGAGGCCGACCTCTTCCGAGATGACCTGGCCGCCGGTGAGGATCGCGATGTCCTGCAGCATTGCCTTGCGGCGGTCGCCGAAGCCCGGGGCCTTGACGGCGACGGACTTGAAGATGCCGCGGATCTTGTTCACGACGAGCGTGGCCAGGGCCTCGCCGTCGACGTCCTCGGCGATGATCAGGAGCTGCTTGCCGGCCTGGATCACCTTGTCGACGATCGGCAGCAGGTCCTTGATGTTCGAGATCTTCGAGTTGACGATCAGGATGTAGGCGTCCTCGAAGACGGCTTCCTGACGCTCGGGTCGGTGACGAAGTACTGCGACAGGTAGCCCTTGTCGAAGCGCATGCCCTCGGTGAGCTCGAGCTCGGTGCCGAAGGTGTTCGACTCCTCGACGGTGACGACGCCTTCCTTGCCGACCTTGTCGATCGCCTCGGCGATGAGCTCGCCGATGGTCGGGTCCGCGGCCGAGATCGACGCGGTGGCGGCGATCTGGTCCTTGGTCTCGATGTCCTTCGCGTTCGCGAGGAGCTGGTCGGAGACGGCGGCGACGGCCTTCTCGATGCCGCGCTTGAGCGACACGGGGTCGGCGCCGGCGGCGACGTTGCGGAGGCCCTCGCGGACGAGCGCCTGGGCGAGCACGGTCGCGGTGGTCGTACCGTCACCGGCGACGTCGTCGGTCTTCTTGGCGACCTCCTTGACGAGCTCCGCACCGATCTTCTCGTACGGGTCGTCGAGCTCGATCTCCTTGGCGATGGAGACACCGTCGTTCGTGATCGTGGGGGCGCCCCACTTCTTCTCGAGGACGACGTTGCGGCCGCGCGGGCCGAGCGTCACCTTCACGGCGTCGGCCAGGGTGTTCAGGCCGCGCTCGAGGCCACGGCGGGCCTCCTCGTCGAAAGCAATGATCTTAGCCATGTGAGTTTCTCGTCCCTCCCGGACGTCGTCATGGGGGTCGTGCTGGCACTCAGCGTGAGCGAGTGCCAACGCCGATTCTGGCACTCGCACGGGTCGAGTGCAACGCAGACGGGAGGCGCGGGTCGTCTTCCCAGGTCATGCTGCGGAACGCGCGCACCGACCGCAGGGACGCGCCGGCCACGGACGCCACCGCACGCACGAGCGCGCCGCCCCTGGCGGGACGGCGCGCTCGCTCTGACTCGAAGTGGTCGCCGGTCAGGCCGGGCGGACGGACTCGGCCTGGGGCCCCTTCGCCCGGTGCCGACGTCGAACGTCACTGCCTGACCCTCCTCGAGGACCTTGTAGCCCGACATGTCGATTGCCGAGTAGTGCACGAACACGTCCTGGCCCCCTCCATCGACGGTGATGAAGCCGAAGCCCTTCTCGGCGTTGAACCACTTCACGGTTCCGTTGGCCATGATCTCTTGCTCCCTGCGGTGGTGCTGTCGCGGACGACGCAGTCGCCGTCCCGGCACGACTCTGACCGAACAACGCCGACAGAGCAAGAGGTGTGACGCTGTTTCACGTCGATCCGGTCAAGAATCAACGTGCCGGAAACACGATCGTCACAAATGCGCGCCGCGGCGCGGGAGACGCGTCACCCGCCGTAGTCGGCACCGAGCACGACGCTGATGTCCGCGTTCGGGAACGCCGCCGACTGCTGCACCGCGGTGACGCCGAGGGACTTCGCGATCCCCCGCGCGACGGCCGCCTGGGACGCCTGCTGGTAGTACACGATCGACGACGTGGTCCCGGTGGTGCCCGCGTCGCCGGTCGACGTGACCTTCCACCCCGCCGCGGTGAGCGCTGCGCTGCCCTTGGCCGCGAGCCCCGTGGTGGTCGTGCCGTTCAGCACGACGAGCGTGGTGGAGCCCTGGTCGGCCGGGTCCCCGCCGCTGGCGCCTGCGACGCCGGGGACGACGCCGACGCGGACGACGACGGCTTCGAGGTCGCGGACGCCGAGGACGACGCCGACGGTGAGGACGAACCGTTGAACGAGTAGCTGCCGTTCAGGAGCGCGAGGACGAGCACGCCGAGGCCGACGAGCACACCCGTGGCGAGCGCGGCCCAGGCGAACGCGATCCAGCCGCGGCCTCGCCGCTGCGCGCCGCGGTGCGCACCGACCCGCGGGCCGTCGGCGACGTCGTCGAACCGGTCTCGGGGAATCTCGTCGTCATCGTTCCTCTTCACGTCCTTCGGGTGCTGCGCCGGGAGCGACGAAGCTGCGCGCCGCCCGGGCACTGGTGCGCGCGTGCCGCAGCCGCTGCAGCCGGGCGACCAGCTGCGGGTCGTACGCGAGCGCCGCGGGAGAGTCGATCACACGGTTCAGCACCTGGTAGTACCGTGCCGGCGACATGTCGAACTCGACCCGGATCTCCGCTTCCTTCGTGCGGTCGTGCCGTGCCCGGCCGTGCTCGAAGGCGAGCACGTGCTTGGCGAGCTCGTCGAGCTCGACGGGTGTGGCGGTCACTGCGGTTCCGATCACGGTGAGGTAACGGGTCTCGCACATCGTAGGGGTGGAGATGATCCGGACCCTGGCACGCCGCTGGACTGTCGCGAACACCGATCACAGGTTCGGATCACGGATCCATCGCATCCGCACGCCGAACGGATCGGAGACGGCCATCGCCGCGCCGTCGAGCGAGGCGGTCGCGAACGCGTCCGGATCGGCGGCGTCGACGTCCGCGGGCAGCGTCGCCGCGACACCGGACAGGATCCCGGTCCGTTCGAGCGCGATCCAGTGCACGCCGCGGTCGCGCACACGGTCGACGAACCGCTGCCGGTCGCTGCCCGGCACGTAGACGAGGGTGCCGGTGGTCAGGACGACCGGCTCCACACCGTCCGGCAGGGTGTCCAGAACACGGTCGAGGTCACCGGGCAGCGTGCCCCGCAGGCGGACGGGAGGCGCGGCGAGCGTCGCCCGCGCGGCCTCGCGCATCAGGGCGGTCCGGTCCGTCGCCTCGGGCGGGACGGCTTCGACGAGCCGGTCGAACGCGTCGGGTTCGGCGAGGTCGATCGGGTTCGGGTCGAGGACGACGCGCGCGGCGATGCCGATCGGTGTCGTCGCGGGCGCCGGCACCGCGCCCGACGCGTCGGCACGGAGCCGGACCGCTGGCACACCGACCGCCGTGTGCATCCGGACCGTTTCCGTTCGCGCCCCCGCACGGACGTCGCGCCCGGTCGCGGTCGGGCGCGACGTCCGCAGCGGGGCGCGGTCCGGCACACCCGTGCTGTCTCCCGCACCTCCGAGCCGGTAGTCGAGCGTCACCCGGTCGGGACGGAGCACAGCCCCGCCGCGCCGCCCGCGTCGACGAGGCCGAGGGGGCGCCCGACGTGCTCGGCGAGCGCTGCGAACAGCGGGACGACCGGGGCGAGGCGCCGCGGTCGTTGGCCTGCACCGTGGCGGAGGCGACGGCCGCGACCAGGGCGGGTCGTGCCTCCAGTCCGAGCGCGCGCAGCGCACCGGGTCCGCCGGGTCGGCACCCAGACGACGGGCTGCCGCGAAGACCAGCTCGGGCTGCCGCTGCTGCTCCGGGACCTCGTCGAGGAGCGCGACGAGCGAGGCGTCGACCGATCGTGCCCAGGCCGCGTACGACGGGGAGACCGACTCGATGCGGTCGGCGTACGCGCGGTAGCGGTCGAGCGTCCTCATGCGCGGTGCATGCCCACGTGACGGATACCGGCCTCGTCGTACGGCGCACCGAACCGGACGAAGCCGTGCCGCTCGTACAGCCCGGCGACGTACTCCTGCGCGTGCAGGACGACGGGCTCGTGCCCGTGGGCGTCGAGGACGGCGGCGACGAGCCGGCCCGCGATCCCACGGCCGCGGTGGTCCGGGTGGGTGGCGACACGGCCGATCACCCACGCCGGCGGCTCCGAACCGTCGGGGTGGGGCTCGTCGACCGCGGGACGGACGAGCCGCAGGTACCCGACCGTCCGGTCGTCCGCTCCGAACCACCAGTGCTCGGTGTCCGGGTCGCGGTCGCGGCCGTCGAAGTCCTCGGCGGTGACCCGCTGCTCGAGGGCGAAGACGCGGTTCCGGAGCACCACGATGCCGTACAGTTCGTCCGTCGTCAGCCGGGCCCAGCCGGAACGGTGCACGGAATGCTCGGACATCGTCGCGAGTTTACTGGAGTGGCCGTCCACCAGCGGCCGGAAGCAGGAGGAAGCAATGGCATACAACGTCGACAAGTCCGACGCCCAGTGGCGCGAGGAGCTCTCCCGGACCAGTACGCCGTCCTCCGGCAGGCGGGCACCGAACGACCCTGGACCGGTGAGCTCCTCGACGAGGAGCGCGCCGGCGTGTACACGTGTGCGGCCTGCGGCGCAGAGCTGTTCAAGAGCGGCACGAAGTTCGACTCCGGCTGCGGCTGGCCGTCGTTCTACGAGTCGGTCCGTCCGGACGCCGTGCAGCTGCTCGAGGACGACTCCCTCGGCATGGCGCGTACCGAGGTCCGCTGCGCGAACTGCGGCTCGCACCTGGGGCACGTCTTCCCGGACGGCTTCGGGACGCCCACGGGGGACCGCTACTGCATGAACTCGATCTCGCTGAACTTCGCGGAGCAGCCTGCGGGCGAGTGAGCACCGGACGCGTCCGCCGCTAGGATGGGGCGCGTCAGCCGGCATGGCGCAATTGGTAGCGCACCGTACTTGTAATACGGGGGTTGCGGGTTCAAGTCCCGCTGCCGGCCCCGATCGTGCGAGGGCCCCGGGTGATGTCACCCGGGGCCCTCGGCGCGTGGAACGCGGATCAGGGGGCGTTCCGGGCGCTCGACGCGGTAACCAGCCGGTCGTGCAGCGATGGTGACACCTGTGGCGTGCGCTGTCCACAGCACCGCCCGACCTCGCGGAAAGCCGCAGGACCCGGACAGCCCCCGTTCAGCGACCGCCGGTGAGCTTGCGCTCGCGCTGCGCCACCCCGGCCGTGCCGTACGGGTAGTCGTCGATCCTCGGCGCGCTGACGTCGTTCAGGGTCTGCAGCTCGGCGTCGTCGAGCACGAGGTCCGCCGCACCGAGGTTGTCCTCGAGCTGCGAGACCGTGCGGGCCCCGAGGATGACGCTCGTGACGGCCGGGCGCGACAGGAGCCAGGCGAGGGCGACCTGCGAGCGCGAGGCGTCGTGCGCGTCGGCGATGGCCGAGACCGCGTCCAGCACCGCCCAGGTGCGCTCGTCGCCGTTCCGGGCCTCCCACGCCTCCATACCGCGCTGCGGGTTCTCGCCGAGGCGGGTGGCACCGGTGGGGGCCTCGTCCCGCTGGTACTTGCCGGAGAGCCAGCCGCCGGCGAGGGGCGACCACGGGAGCAGGCCGATCCCGGCGTCCAGGCAGGCGGGGACGACCTCGTGCTCGATGTCGCGCACGAGCAG
This sequence comes from Curtobacterium flaccumfaciens, assembly GCA_029689965.1. GTDB lineage: Bacteria > Actinomycetota > Actinomycetes > Actinomycetales > Microbacteriaceae > Curtobacterium > Curtobacterium flaccumfaciens_E. Next base: position 109,390 of record CP121450.1, read on the forward strand.
GTTGTACTGCGGCTGCAGCGTCACGGGCGGTGCCCATCCGTGACCGCGCGCCTCGTACACGGCCTTCGTGATCTGGTACCCGAGGTAGTTCGAGAACCCGTAGGAGCCGATCTTGCCCGCGGAGACGGCGTCGTCGAGGAAGCGCAGGGTCTCCTCGATCGGGGTCAGGGCGTCCCACGCGTGCATCTGGTACAGGTCGATGGTCTCGACACCGAGCCGTTCGAGGGACGCGTCGAGGGCCCTGGCGAGGTGCCGGCGCGAGAGCCCGACGTCGTTCGGTCCGTCGCCCTGCGGGAAGCGGCCCTTGGTGGCGAGGACGACCTGCTGCGCCTCGGTCGGGTGGGCCGCGAGCCAGCGGCCGATGATCCGCTCGGACTCGTTGCCGGAGTACACGTCGGCCGTGTCGACCAGGGTGCCGCCCGCGGCGACGAACGTGTCGATGATCTGGTGGGAGGTGGGTTCGTCGGCCTCGCTGCCGAACGTCATGGTGCCGAGGGTCAGCGTCGACACCGATGTCCCGCTGTTGCCGAGGAGTCTGTAGTCCATGGCCGGGACGGTACGCCCGCGCGGCTCCGCCAACGAGGACCTGCCAGTACCCGTCAGCGCTCGTCGGACTCGGCAGCGCCCGACAGGAAGGCGATCGCCGCCCGCCGGAAGTCCCGCGACGTCGGGGCGTTGAAGTGGTTCCGCCCGGGGATCTCGAAGAACGACGCGTCCGGAGCGGCCTCTGCCAGCCGGACGGCACTGTCGCGGATGCCGTCCTCGCTGCCGGCGGCCATCAGGACGGGCTGCGACGGTGCGTTCGAGGGCGTCGGCTCGATGCTGTCCCGCATCCCCTCGACCATCGCCACGAGCGCTGCGAGGTCGTTCCCCTCGACGTTCCCCGCCATCGTGAGGTAGCCGTTCGTCACCCGGTCCTCGATCGGTGTGCCGTCGGCGAGGTACGCCTTCGCCTGGTCGACCCGCACGCGGCGCATCGGGTCGGCGTCCGGGATGCCGCCGAACACCGCACGGGTGATCCGGTCCGGGATCCGCTCGGCCGTGTGCCAGCCGACGCGGGCACCGAGCGAGTAGCCGAGGTACGCGACGTCGTCGAGCAGGTACGTGTCGATCACCGCGGTGACGTCCGCCACGAGGAGGTCCATCGAATACGCGCCCGGATCGCGCGGCTTCGCGCTCGCTCCGTGGCCGCGCTGGTCGATCGCGACGACGCGGTAGCCCGCACGCACGAGGTCGCGGGTCCACCCCGAGGCGTGCCAGTTGAGAACGGCTCCGGAGGCGAATCCGTGCACGGCGACGACGGCCGGGGCCTCGGGGTCGCCGAAGTCGTACGTGGCGATCTGGATTCCGTCCGGGACATCACGGCCCGGGTCGAGGCGCTTCGGGGACGAGTGACATGTCGCCTCCAGGGTACCGGGGCACTGTGGTCGTCATGGACGGCTACGGTGGCGATCAGATCCGGGCGGCGGAGCGGCCGCACCTCGAGGATGGCGAGCCCCTCATGCAGCGCGCCGCCGACGGACTCGCTGCGATCGTCGGCGAGCTGCTCGACGACCCGGCCGTGCGGCCGGGCGACGGGCCTGGATCGGTCCTGCTGCTGGTGGGCAGCGGCGACAACGGCGGCGACGCCCTGTTCGCGGGTGCGCGGCTCGCAGCGGCCGGGAGGCACGTGGCGGCGGTGCGCGTCGGCTCACGGGTCCACGAGGCGGGCCTGGCAGCGGCGCTGGACGCCGGTGTGCGTCTCCTCGACGCCCCCGCGGATGCCGCCGTCACGGGTGCGACTGACACCCCCGACGCCGCGGACGCGGTCGGCCCGGGTGCCGCAGACATCCTCCGCACGGCGGTGCCGACCGACGGCGACCGGCTGGCCGGGGTCGCGGCCGGAGCCGCACTCGAGGCGGACCTCGTCCTCGACGGGATCCTCGGCATCGGCGCGCACGGTCCGCTCCGTTCACCTGGACGCGAGGTCGTGGACGCGATCCGCGAGCTCGCACGGGACCAACGCGCACCGTTCGTCGTCGCCGTCGACGTCCCGAGCGGCATCGACGTGGACACCGGCGGGGTCGCGGACGACCACGTCCTGCACGCCGACGTCACCGTCACCTTCGGCGGGGTGAAGGCCGGGCTCCTGACGGGGCCGGCCGCGACGCTGTCCGGTCGGATCGAGCTGGTGGACGTCGGCATCGGCGCGGACCTCGCCGCGGTGGAGCCCCTGGTCCGGACCTGATCGTCGGACGATCGATGGGCAGGCGTCAGACGGCGCCCGCGTCCACGCCGTGCTCGACGTCGCCACGCGCCTCGAGCCAGGTGTCGACGAAGTGCCGGTAGTTCGCGGCGATCAGCCCCTCGGCGGCCTCGGGATCGAGGTGTTCGCGGACGACGTCCTCGAGCGGCTCCTCCCAGTTGCTCCGCCCGATCGCGAAGCCGACGAACCCGTCGACCGGGGCCGCGGTGCGCAGCCAGCGGTCGAGCTGCTCCTCGGGGGCGTCCCTGCCGAGCACGATGCACTGCACGGAGTCACGGCCGCCGCGGCGCACCGTGCGGACGATCCGCTCCGCGTCGGCGCGCTCGTCGAGTCCCTCGAGCTTCCAGACGTCCGCCTCGACCCCGCGGTCCTGCAGGTACTCGAGCACCTGCACGACCAGGTCGGGCCGGAGATCATGGTCGTAGTCGCTCACGGAGGCCCGCTGGTCGTCGGTGCCGGGACGAGCAGCTCGACGAGGAAGGGACGTCCGGCGTCGTGCAGGACGGACGCCACCGCCGCCAGGTCGGACGCCTGCTGCGCACGGCGGCCGGGTCGAAGTCGGGGTTGTCCCGCACGAGCACCTTCACCCAGTCCGGGTCGAAGGCGTCGAGGTGCGCTTCCCAGTCGTCCCCGTACTCGAGCTCGAACCACTCGCGTCCCGAGCGCTCGACGGGCATCGCGAGCTGGAGACCGGCTTCCTTCACGAGCCGGGCGACGTCCGCGCCGTAGCGCTCGTCGACCAGTACGCCGGTGCGCTCCCGCGCGGCCCCGGCGGCGAGCGCGCTGAGGACGCCGCGGTAGACGAGCTGCTTGCCGGCACGGACGCGTTCGGCCTCCGCCTCGTCGACCGGCTCACCGCCGGACTCGTCGTACGTGTGCTCGAGCAGCGAGGACCGCTGGTCCATCGCGAACAGGAACAGGGGGTGTGCTTCGTCGAGTGCGGGCATGCGCTCCGGTCTCCTCCCCGTCGGTCGTCGCTCGGTCATGCACCCACGGTGACCCGTAGGTTCGGGGCATGACGTTCAACGAGGACTCGCAGCTTAAGGGCGGGAAGGTCACGCGACGCGGACGTGGCGCCGCGATCGGCGGCGGTGCCGTGGGCGTCGGCGCGATCGTCGTGTTCCTCATCGCGCAGTTCACCGGTGTGGACCTCAGCGGTCTCGTCGGCGACGGCGGGGCACGACGCAGATCCAGCAGCGGGGCGAGTCGGTCGACGCCGCGAGCGAGTGCCGCACCGGGCGCGACGCCAACCTCAGGGTCGAGTGCCGGATGGAGGGCGCGGCCGAGTCGCTCGACGGCTACTGGACCAGCGAGACCCGGCAGCTCGGGATCTCGTACACATCGCCCGGGTTCGTGTTGTTCAGCGGGGCGACCGACACCGGGTGCGGCCAGGCCTCGGCGTCCACCGGCCCGTTCTGACTGCCCGCCGGACCGCGCGATCTACCTCGACACCGCGTTCTACGACGACCTCCAGTCGAAGTACGGCTCCTCGGGAGGTCCGCTGGCCCAGATGTACGTCGTCGCCCACGAGTGGGGGCACCACATCCAGCAGCTGCAGGGCGCCTTCGCCAGCACGGACCGCTCGGGCACCGGCGCCTCGTCCGGCAGCGTCCGCGTCGAGCTGCAGGCCGACTGCTACGCCGGCGCCTGGGTCGGCGACGCGGCGAGCACGAAGGACGCGAACGGTGAGACCTTCTTCGAGCCGATCACCCGCTCGGAGATCGACGACGCCCTGTCCGCCGCGAGCGCCGTCGGCGACGACAGCATCCAGCAGCGGTCGAGCGGGCACGTCGATCCGGACTCGTTCACGCACGGTTCCAGCGAACAGCGTCAGAACTGGTTCCTGCGCGGCTACCAGCGGGGTGCGACGAACTGCGACACATTCAGCGTGCCCGGATCGTCCCTGTAGGCAGCCCACCCGGGACAGCGCGCGTCCGGGTCAGCGCCCGTCCGGGTCAGCGCGACGGGGTGGCGCTCGACGTCGCCGTCCGGCTCGGAGTGGCACTCGACGTCGCCGTGGGCGTGGGGGTCGGCGTGGGCTCGCTCGCACCGGCCGCCGTCACCACGAAGCTCCGGAAGTCGTCGTTCGTGATCGGCGAGGTGAGCTCGTACCGCTGCCCGTTCACGAGCACGAGCGGCGTGCCCGGGAAGTCCTTCAGCGTCGACCCGGGGATGTCCCCGCCCGACACCGCACTCGTCCGCTCGTCGATCCACTTGCTGTACGTCTGGTCCGCGATGCACTTCGTGATCGCGGAACGCTTCCGCAGCCCGTCGACCCCCGTCACGACCTTCGTGAGCTGCGCGTCGGTCAGGCCGGCCGTGCCTTCCTCCGGCTGCTTCGCGAACAGCGCCCGGTGGACGGCGAAGAACTGGTCGGGTGAGTCGTCCGCGACGCAGGCGGCGGCGTTCGCCGCACGGAGCGAGTACTTCGTGCCCTGGGAACGGTTCGACAGGATCGCCAGGGGATGGATGTCCACGGTGGCCGCACCGGAGTCGACGAGGTTCTCGATGTAGTCCCCGTTGGCGTCCTCGAACTGGCCGCACACCGGGCAGAGGTAGTCGACGTACAGCGTGATGCGGACGGCGCCGGAGCCCTCGGTGGCCGTCGGTGCGGGCGACTGCGCCGAGGCGGTCACGGCCTTGAGGTCCTGCCCGATCGTGATGCCGCCCTGCGACGTGTTCGCCGGACCGGGGCCCGCGGGCTTGACGGAGTCGACGAGGACGAGCGTCACGATCGTCGCCGCCGCCAGCAGCACGACGCCGAGGCCGATCTGCAGGCCGAGTCGGACACCGCGCTGTCGTCGCTTCTGCTGTGCACGGGCGCGCTGTGCTCGCTGCCGTGCGGCCTCGCGTCGTTCGTTCCGCGCGGCGCGGGCGTCACCCTCGGGGCGGTTGGTCATGCGTCGAAAGTCCTCACTTGGTCGTCGTCCGCACGACCTCCCCCGCACGGGCGGACGGACCCGCCGATTGTAGTGGCCCTTCCCGGAACCGCCCAACCCGGTGAAAACACTGGCGGACCCGCCGGAGATCGTGTTGTATGAACTCCGATGGTCGACGGCGACCATCCGGGGCCCCAACGGGCAACCGCTTCACTCGGATCGTCCGGCACGTACCTGCCGGTGAAGGAAGGATCGAACGCTCATGGCGTCCGTCACCTATGACAAGGCAACCCGTCTCTACCCCGGAGGCACCCGCCCCGCGGTCGACTCCCTCGACCTGGACGTCGCCGACGGCGAGTTCCTCGTCCTCGTCGGCCCCTCGGGCTGCGGCAAGTCCACCTCGCTGCGCATGCTCGCCGGCCTCGAAGAGGTCAACTCCGGCGCGATCCGCATCGGCGACCGCGACGTCACCGACGTCCCGCCGAAGGACCGCGACATCGCGATGGTGTTCCAGAACTACGCGCTGTACCCGCACATGACCGTCGCCGAGAACATGGGCTTCGCGCTCAAGATCGCCGGCGTCGGCAAGGAAGAGCGTGCCACCCGCGTGCAGGAGGCAGCGAAGCTCCTCGACCTCGAGCAGTACCTCGGCCGCAAGCCGAAGGCCCTCTCGGGTGGTCAGCGTCAGCGCGTCGCGATGGGCCGCGCGATCGTCCGTCAGCCGCAGGTGTTCCTCATGGACGAGCCGCTGTCGAACCTCGACGCCAAGCTCCGCGTCCAGACGCGCACCCAGATCGCCTCGCTCCAGCGCCGTCTCGGCGTCACCACGGTCTACGTCACGCACGACCAGACCGAGGCCCTGACCATGGGCGACCGCATCGCGGTGCTCAAGGACGGCATCCTGCAGCAGGTGGGCTCGCCGCGCGACCTGTACGAGAAGCCGAACAACGTCTTCGTCGCGGGCTTCATCGGTTCGCCGGCGATGAACCTGCTCCCGGCCGACGTGGTCGAGGGCGGCATCAAGTTCGGCACGCTCAACCACGCGATCGACCGCGACACGCTCTCCAACGCACGTGCCGCCCAGATCACGGTCGGCATCCGCCCGAGGACGTCCAGGTGGCGGCTTCGGGTGACGGCCTGCCGGTCACGGTCGACGTCGTCGAGGAGCTCGGCGCCGACGGCTACCTCTACGGTCACGCCGACGTCAACGGCTCGCGCGTCGACATCGTCGCCCGGGTCGACGGCCGTTCGCACCCGTCGATCGGCGACACGATCGTCGTGACGCCGAAGCAGGGCCACGTGCACGCCTTCGACACGGAGTCGGGCGAGCGCCTCGACGACAAGGCCGTCGTCAGCGCGTAGCGCTGGAAGGTCCACGAACAGGAGGCGCGGTGCCAGCTGGCACCGCGCCTCCCGTCCGTCCGTCGCCCACGCGCGATCCGTCGCCCACGCACCCAGAGGAACCCCACCGTGCCCGACTCGATGTCCATCACCGCAGCCACCGTCGACCCCGGGCTCCTCGACCTGCCCTGGGAACTCCCCCTGGCCGAGTGGCCGGACGACACGATCGTCGCGCTGCCGAAGGGCATCTCCCGGCACCTCGTCCGCTTCGTGCAGCTCGGCGGGTACGTCGTCGCCGTGAAGGAGACCGGCGAAGAGGTGGCGCGCGCGGAGTACGAGATGCTCCGCACCCTGCAGCGCATGGACGTGCCCTGCGTCGACCCGGTCGCGGTCATCACGAACCGGATGAGCGCCGACGGTGAGCCACTGCACCCCGTGCTCGTCACCAGGCACCTGCGCTTCTCGCTCCCGTACCGCGCCCTCTACTCGCAGACGCTCCGTCCCGAGACCGCCACCCGCCTGGTGGACGCCCTCGCGCTGCTGCTCGTGCGCCTGCACATCATCGGGTTCTACTGGGCGACGTCTCACTGTCGAACACCCTGTTCCGCCGTGACGCGGGCGCCTTCGCCGCGTACCTCGTGGACGCGGAGACCGGCAAGCTTTACCCGGGCGGGCTGTCCAACGGGCAGCGCGAGAACGACCTCGAGGTCGCGCGCGTCAACATCGCCGGCGAACTGCTGGACCTCGAGGCCGGCGGCCGTCTCGACGAGAACGCCGACGCCGTAGACGTCTCGAACCGGATCGTCGCGCAGTACCGGACGCTCTGGAAGGAGCTCACGGGCACCGAGCAGTTCGACGTCAAGGAGCGCTGGCGCATCAACGACCGCGTCGAGCGACTCAACGCGCTCGGCTTCGACATCGAGGAGCTCTCGATCCACACGACCGAGGGCGGTTCGCAGGTGCGGATCCAGCCGAAGGTCGTCGACGCCGGGCACCACCAGCGCCGGCTGCTGCGCTTGACCGGTCTCGACGCCGGCGAGAACCAGGCGCGGCGGCTCCTCAACGACCTCGACTCCTACCGTGCGCGGAACGGCCGCGACCAGCTCGACGAGGAGATGGTCGCGCACGAGTGGGTCTCGAAGGTGTTCGAACCGGTGATCCGGTCCATCCCGCGCGACCTCCGCGGCCGGCTCGAACCGGCCGAGGTGTTCCACGAGCTGCTCGAGCACCGCTGGTTCATGTCGCAGGAGGAAGAACGCTCCGTGTCGCTGCCGGAGGCCACGACCGCGTACATCAACGACGTGCTGCGGCACCGCCGGGACGAACGCCTGCTCATCAACCCGCCGACGTCCTCGATGACGTTGCCGATCCAGGTCGTCGACGACGCTGCCCCGGCCTCGCCCGACGACGTCGAGGACTGGCGCGCGAACGTCTGACGCGCCCGCGCCCGCGCCCGCGCTGGCGCGGCGCCGCCCGGCCGAGGTTCCGAAATCTCGGAACCTCGGAGCCTCGTCAGCGCGCCTGTGGAGCCTCGGCGGCCGCCACACGGCGGGTCCCGGAACGTCGACGCACGACCCGCGGCATGTCGCGAACGCACTGGAGGCCCGGTGCCGGTTTCACGGACCGGCACCGGGCCTCCAGTCGGATGCGTCGTGAGCGCTACTCGGCGCGACGGCGCCGGGCGACCTCCCACAGGGTGACGCTCGCCGCGATGCCCGCGTTGAGGGACTCCGTGGCGCTCGAGATCGGGATGGACACGATCGCGTCGCAGGTCTCGGTGACCAGGCGCGAGAGCCCCTTGCCCTCCGACCCGACGACGATCACGATCGGCCGGTCGGCGAGCTCGAAGCTCGTCGAGCTGGACATCGCCGTCGCCGGCGAGGCCCAGCACGAAGAGCCCCATCGACTTGAGCGACTTGAGCGTCTGCGTCAGGTTCGGGGCCATCGCCACGGGCGTCCGGGCAGCGGCACCGGCAGAGGTCTTCCACGCGCTCGCGGTCACACCCACCGAACGACGCTGCGGCACGATGACACCGTGTCCGCCGAACGCCGCGGTGGACCGGATGATCGCACCGAGGTTCCGCGGGTCGGTGATGCCGTCCAGAGCGACGACCAGCGGGACCTCGTCCCTGGCGAACGCCCGCTCGACGACGTCCTCGGCGACCGCGTACTCGTAGGCGGGCACCTTCAGCGCAACCCCCTGGTGCACGCTGTCGTGCCCCGTGATGCGGTCGAGCTCCGGACGCATGATCTCCATGATCGGCACGCCGCGGTGGTTGGCGAGCGCGAGGATCTCCTTGACGCGGTCGTCGACCTCGATGCGCGCAGCGATGTACAGCGTCGTCGACGGGGTCTTCGTGCGCAGCGCCTCGAGCACCGAGTTGCGGCCGGTGACGAACTCCGAGTCGTCGGTCTTCCGCTGCGGCGGACGGCCGGTCCGCTGCTGCGGCGCGCTCGACGCGCCGTGGCGACCGCGCGCGGCCTCGAGACGTTCCTTCGCGGCCTTGCGCTTGCCGGCCGGGTGGTACGGGCGGTCCTCGGCCTTCGGCGTCGGCTTGCGGCCCTCGAGCGCCTGGGCGCCCTGGCCGCCGGAGCCGACCTGCTTGTTGCCCTTGCGGCCCGAGCGGACGGCGCCGGGACGGCCCTTCCTGCTCCCCGAGACGTTCTTCATTGCTCTCTCCTGTCCGGCACGGCCGTTGTCAGGCGATGCTCCAGCGTGTACCTGCTGCGGTGTCTTCGATCGTGATGCCCGCGGCGGCGAGGTCGTCGCGCACGCGGTCGGCCGTGGCGAAGTCGCGCGCTGCCCTGGCATCGGCACGCTCCTGCACGAGGCGTTCGACGAGGGCTGCGAGCGGTGCGGCCGAGGTGTCGTGGCCCCGCCCGACCAGTGGGCGGCTCGCGGGTCGATGCCGAGCACCTCCACCATCGCGGCCACCTGATGGTACGCGGTTCCGAGCGCTTCCGCATCGTCGGCGTCGAGGGCGGCGTTCCCGGCGCGCACGGTCTCGTGCAGCACGGCGAGGGCCTGGGGCACCGCGAGGTCGTCGTCCATGGCGGCGGCGAACGCGTCGGGCACGGTCGGGGCGTCGGCGAGGTGCACGCCTTCGAGCCGTTCCTGGGCGCGCGACAGGAAGCCGTCGATGCGGTCGTACGCGGCCTCGGCCTCGGCGAGGGAGCCGTCGTGGTGGTCGATCGACGAGCGGTAGTGCGCCGCGCCGAGGAAGTAACGGACCACCGCGGGACGGGCGGAGCCGAGGAAGTCCGCGGCGAAGATCGAGTTGCCCAGCGACTTCGACATCTTCTGCCCGTCGACCGTGACCAGCCCGTTGTGCAGCCAGTACGTCGCGAACGGGTCGCCCGCCGCGGTCGACTGCGCGAGCTCGTTCTCGTGGTGCGGGAACCGGAGGTCGAGCCCCCGCCGTGGATGTCGAACGCCGGACCGAGGTAGCGCCGGGACATCGCCGAGCACTCGATGTGCCAGCCCGGTCGGCCGGGGCCCCAGGGCGAGTCCCAGTTCGCGGTCGTCGGCTCCCCGGGCTTCGCACCCTTCCAGAGCGCGAAGTCCCGGGGGTCACGCTTGCCCCGTGGATCGGCGTCCGCGGCCTCGACCATGTCCTCGCGCCGCTGCCGGGTGAGCGCACCGTAGGATGCCCAGCTGCCGGTGTCGAAGTACACGTCGCCGGAGCCGTCGGCCGCCGCGTACGCGTGCCCGCGGTCGATGAGCCGCTGGATGATGTCGTGCATCTGCGGCACGCTCGCCGTGGCCCGGGCTCGTACGTCGGGGGCAGGATGCCCAGCGCGTTGTACGCCGCGGTGAACTCGAGCTCGACGCGGTACGCCCGGGCGAACCACTCCTCGTCGGTGCCCGCCGCGAGGTCGAGCACCTTGTCGTCGACGTCGGTGACGTTCCGCACGAGGGTGACGCGGAGGCCGCGGTAGGTGAGCCACCGGCGCCAGATGTCGTAGACCAGCGCTGAGCGGAGGTGCCCGATGTGCGGCGAGGACTGCACGGTGGGACCGCACACGTACATGCTCACCTGACCGTCGACCAGCGGGACGAGGTCGACGACGGCTGCGGCGCGGGAGTCGTACAGGCGAACGGTCACGCCCCAAGCCTAATCGGCGGCCGACCGCGGTCTCAGGCCGGACGCACCAGCGCGGTCGCGATCGCGGCGAGCCCCTCCCCGCGCCCGGTGAACCCGAGGCCGTCCGTGGTCGTGCCGGACACCGCGACGGGCGCACCGACGACCGCTGTGAGCGCGTCCTGCATCTCGGTCCGCCGGGCACCGATGCGCGGGCGGTTGCCGATCACCTGGACCGTGACGGACACGGGGACGAGGCCGGCGTCGGCCAGCATCCGGACCGCGCCGCGGACGAAGACGTCGCCGGCGGCTCCGGCGTAGGCGGGGTCCGACATCCCGAAGGCCCCGCCGATGTCGCCGAGCCCACCCGCCGAGAGCAGGGCGTCGCAGACCGCGTGCGCGACCGCGTCGCCGTCGCTGTGCCCGGAGAGGCCGGGCTCACCGGGGAAGTCGAGCAGCCCGACGCGGCACGGTGACCCGGCGTCGAACGCGTGCACGTCCACGCCGAGGCCCACACGCGTGTCCACCGGGACGGCGGCCCGGACCGCGCGCGCACGATCGACTCCGCCCGCCCGAGGTCCCACGGGGTGGTGATCTTGAAGGCGTCGGCGTCGCCCGGGACGGACCGCACCGTGCCGCCGGCCGCCTGGAACACCCGGCGTCGTCGGTCTCGGCCTGCTGCGACACCGCGTACGCCTGCCGGAGCGCGGCGAGCGGGAACCCCTGCGGCGTCTGCACCCGACGAGGGCCGCCCGGTCGACGGTCTCGACGACGACGTCCCCGTCGACGCGCTTGATCGTGTCCGTCACCGGCAGCGCGGGTACGACCCCGGCACCACCAGCGGCGGTGACGGCGTCGAAGACACGCTCGAACTGCGCTGCCGGTGTGAGACAGCGCGCCGCGTCGTGCACCAGCACGGCGGTGACGGAGTCCGGCAGGACTGCCAGGCCGGCCTCGACCGAACCGTGGCGATCCGTGCCTCCCGCGACGACCGCCGTGTACGCGACCGCAGCGCCCGCGACCGACGCGACCACTTCGCGACAGTGGTCGACCAGCGCGGACGGCGCGACGACGACCACGAGCGTCGGCGACGCGGTCGTGAACAGCGGTTCGAGCGCCCGCGCGAGCATCAGGCGACCGGCCACCGGTACGAACGCCTTCGCCGTGCCGATGCCGAGCCGTGTGCCGGAACCCGCCGCAACGACGACGACCGCCCTGTTCACCCCTTCGGGGAACAGAACGGTCGAGGACGTGTTCAGTGCTTCAGCGCGTTCAGGACGCGAGGACCTCGTCGAGGACGGTCGATGCCTGGTCCTCGTCGGTCTTCTCCGCCAGGGCGAGCTCGGAGATCAGGATCTGCCGCGCCTTGGCGAGCATCCGCTTCTCGCCCGCGGAGAGACCGCGGTCCTGGTCGCGGCGCCAGAGGTCGCGGACGACCTCGGACACCTTGATGACGTCGCCGGAAGCGAGCTTCTCGAGGTTCGCCTTGTAGCGACGCGACCAGTTCGTGGGCTCTTCCGTGAAGGGCGCGCGCAGGACCTCGAACACCTTGTCGAGGCCCTCCTTGCCGATCACGTCGCGGACGCCGACCAGGTCGACGTTGTCCGCCGGCACCTCGATCGTCAGGTCACCCTGCGTGACCCGCAGCTTCAGGTAGACCTTTTCCTCGCCCTTGATGACGCGCGTCTTGACTTCAGAGATGGTTGCCGCCCCGTGGTGGGGGTAGACGACGGTCTCGCCGACCTCGAATTGCATGTATCAGGCTCCGTTCCGAGGCACCCAGTTTACCACAAGCCGTTTTCGGGTAAGGGGCACCTAACCCGTACCCCTCCCCGGTGATCGCTAGGATGGTGCCCGGACCGTCCGGTCCACATCGTGATCTTCCGGAGGATTCTCTTGCGAGCTCGGGTACTCGTGTCCGTCGCCGTTGCGGCAACCATCGCGCTCGGCGCCACCGGCTGCGAGTTCATGTCGCCCGCACAGACCACGGAGATCAAGCAGATCACCGACGGCGTGAACGTCTCGACCGGCAAGATCGACATCCGCAACGCGCTGCTCATCGCCGACGACTCCGACGGCGCCCGCTTCGTCGGCACGCTCGTCAACAACGCCGAGACGGGCGACATCACCCTCTCGATCGAGGTCGGCGGGGACACGCAGACGGTCACCGTCCCGGCGAACACGCACATCGACCTCGGTGGGACTGCCGCCCCGTCGGCACAGGCCACCGCCCCCACGGAAGAGGGCGACGGCACGACGCAGGGCACGAAGGCCGGCGAGTCGCGCGAGGTCGTGTTCGACGACGCGGACACGAAGCCCGGATCGCTCGTCAAGGTCTACTTCTCGTACTCCGGCGCCGAGGGTGTCTCCGCGAGCGTGCCGGTACTCACCAGCTCGCAGGAGGAGTACGCGACGCTCGCGCCGACCTCCACGCCGGAGCCGACGGGCGAGGTCACGCTGCCGGTCGAGACGCCCGCGGCGACGCCGACCGACGCGGCCACGCAGGACGCCGGCCAGTAGCCACCAGCGGCCCCGGAGCGCTTCAGACTGGAGGCCCGGTGCACGTCCGACGGACGTGCACCGGGCCTCCAGTCCGTTGCGCGGCGCGCGGGGCGCGACGCACCCCGACCTGCCTTCGACGCCGCCGCGCTCGCGAGACACCCCCAGGCTCGCCAGACGCGGCCGGATTCGGCGGTGTCTCGCGCATTGCGGGTCGTCTCGTTCGGCAGACGGGGCCTGGCTCCGGCGACCGGCGGCGGTGTCTCGCGCGAGAGGCGGTGTCCCGGTCAGCCCTCGATGCGGTACCCGAGGCCGCGGACCGTCACCAGGACCTCCGGAGCGCTCGGGACGCGCTCGATCTTCGACCGGATGCGCTTGATGTGCACGTCCAGGGTCTTCGTGTCCCGAAGTAGTCCGACCCCCACACCCGGTCGATCAGCTGCCGCGGGTGAGCACACGCCCGGCGTTCCGGAGCAGCAGTTCGAGCAGCTCGAACTCCTTGAGCGGCATCGGCGTCTCGGAGCCGTCCACCGCCACGGTGTGCCGTTCGACGTCCATCCGGATGCCGCCGACCTGCAGGATGCCGCTGTCCGCGGGGTCGTCCTCGGTGCGACGACGGAGGACGGCGCGGATGCGGGCGAGGAGCTCCCGGGTGGAGTACGGCTTCGTCACGTAGTCGTCGGCGCCGAGCTCCAGCCCGACGACGATGTCCACCTCGGAGTCCTTCGCCGTGAGCATGATGATCGGGATGTTCGACCTGGTGCGGATCTGCCGGCACACCTCGGTGCCGGACAGGCCCGGGAGCATCAGGTCGAGCAGCACCAGGTCGGGGTTCTCCGCGTCGAACTTCGACAGCGCGGTCACACCGTCCGCAGCGACGGAGGTGTCGTACCCCTCGCGCTGCAGCAGGAACTCCAGGGGCTCGCTCAGGGCCGGCTCGTCGTCGACGATGAGGATCTTGGTCACGATTGCTGCTCTTCCAGTTGCTCTTCGAGTGCTGTGGTCAGTTCGGTGTCCGCCTCGGGGAGACGGATGGTGAAGGTCGAGCCCTTGCCGGGCTGCGACCAGACGCGCACGTCGCCGCCGTGGTTGCCGACGACGTGCTTCACGATCGCGAGACCGAGGCCGGTGCCGCCCGTGGCGCGGGACCGCGCGGGGTCGACGCGGTAGAACCGCTCGAACACGCGGTCGAGGTCGGCCTCGGGGATGCCGACGCCCTGGTCCGTCACCGCGATCTCGACGAAGCCCTTGGCGGACCGGACGCCGACGCCGACCCTGGTGTGGTCCGGGGAGTACTTGATCGCGTTCGCGATGAGGTTCGACACCGCGATCTGCAGCAGCCCGGGATCGCCCATCACCCGGAAGCTTCGACTTCTTCGCCCGGACGAGCTCGATGTCGCGGGCGCGCGCCACGATCTCGTTCGCGTCGACGGCGGCCTGCACGATGCGGTCGATCGACGTCTCCTCGCTGCTCTCCAGCGCGTCCACGGACTGCAGTCGGGAGAGCTCGATGATGTCCTTCGTCAGGGCCGCCAGCCGTTCCGACTCGGTGACGAGCTGCGCCGCGAACTTCCGGACGTGCTGCGGCTCGTCCGCGGCGGCGACCAGGGTCTCGGACAGCAGGCCGATGGCGCCGATCGGGGTCTTCAGCTCGTGCGAGATGTTCGCGACGAAGTCCCGCCGGACCTCGTCGATGCGTCGGCTCTCGGTGAGGTCGTCCGCTGTCACGAGCACGTAGCGGTTGCCGAGCTGCGCGGCGCGGAAGCTCAGGTAACCGATGAGCTCGCCCCGGCGCCCGCGCGGGAGCTCGAGGTCCTCCGCCCCCATCTCACCGCTCTTCCGTACCCGGTCGACCAGGTCGACGAGCTCCTGGTGCACGAGCTTCCGCCGCACCACGAGTCCCACCGTCAGCGCCTGAGGCGACGCCGCGACGACCGTGTTCGACGGGTCGACCACCACGGCCGGGTTGTGCATCGTGGCGATGACCGCGGCGATGCCGTCCGGCAGCGTGCGTTCGGCGACGTCCGCGGCACGTGCCGTGCGCTCGGCGGTGATGATCAGCACCACGACGCCCGCGCCGAACACCCCGCCGAGGAGCATCGACAGTGGCACGAGCCACGCGTTGTCCATGCCGTCAGTGTAGGGATGGTCACACGCGGTTCGGACCCGTTCACCACGCTCCGCGGCGCTTCCGGCTCGGGATCGCGAAGCGTTCAACCGGACGTCACCGTTCGTTCACCTGGGATGACGACACTCGACCGGTACGCAGAGAGAGGCACTCCCCCATGCGCGAAGTCTTCCAGCAGGAGCTCCAGGACGTCCAGGAGCGACTGACCGAGATCGCCGGACTCGTCGAGTCCGCCATCACCCGTGCCACGCAGGCCTTCAGCGACTCCGACGTGGCCCTGGCAGAGGAGGTGATCGCCGACGACGCCAAGATCGACGAAGCCGCGAACAGCCTCGACGAGATCGCGATCGACATCCTCGCGCGCCAGGCTCCCGTCGCCCGCGACCTCCGCGTCGTCGTCACGGCCCTCCGCGTCAGCTCCTCGCTCGAGCGCATGGGCGACATGGCCGAGCACATCGCGCAGCTCGCCCGCCAGCGCTTCCCGGAGAAGGTCGTGCCGAAGGGCCTGCGCGGCACGTTCAAGCAGATGGGCGCGCACGACGTCGCGATGTCCCAGAAGCTCACGCGTCTGATCGCCACCGAGGACATCGCGCTGTCGGCGGAGATCCGCGACGAGGACGACGCCGTGGACGAGCTGCACGCCAGCGTGTTCGACTTCGTGCTCGGTGAGACCTGGAAGGGCAACCCGATCGACACCGTCGACGCGACCCTGGCCTCCCGCTACCACGAGCGCTTCGCGGACCACGCGGTGTCGATCGCCAAGAAGGTCGAGTACCTGGCGACCGGCGACTGGACCGGCGCCTCCACCACGCCCGCGGCGGTCTGACCCGCGCTCGTCTTTCACACGACGCCGCGTTTCGCCTGGTCGAGACGCGGCTTCATGCACGAGACACCGCCAACACGCCGAGACGCCGCCCCTTCCGGCGGTGTCTCGCGGCGCGTACGGTGCGTCGTCGGCCGAAAGGCGTCTCGTGCACTCGGGACACCGCCGTTCTGGGAGGATCGTGGCATGGCCCAGGTCGCGATCATCGTCAACGGCATGCCCGGTTCCGGCAAGAGCACGATCGGGGCCGCCCTCGCCGAGGTGCTCGGCTGCCCGTTCCTGTCGAAGGACCGGATCAAGGAGCCCCTGGCCGACATCGTCGGCCGATGATCGCCTCGCGGCCGCTCGGCGCCATCGCGATGGAGACCATGTGGTCGATGGCGCGGGCCGTCGAGAACGGGTCGTCCTCGACGCCGTCTGGCTGCCGTCGCGCGACCGTGCCCTCCTGGAGGCAGGGCTCACCTCCGCAGGGTCGCCGCGCGCCGTCGAGGTGTGGTGCCACGCCGACCGAGCCACCGCCGAGGAGCGGCTGCGCGACCGGTACGAGCCGGGCACCGTGCCGGTGCGACACGAGGTGCACGGGGACCTCGCCGGCATCCTGTCGTTCTGGGACGAACACGGCGCCGCCGCGGAACCGATCGGACTCCCGGGCACCGCGGTCGTGCGGGTGGACACCACGAAGCCGTACGACGTCGGCGCCCTGGTGCAGGAGATCGCCTCGCACTTCGTGTGAACGGCTCGGGCTGGCAGAGCCGACCACCCCGCCGAAGCGACACGGTGCTGGCGAGGCGATCCGTTCCTCCCGGCAGAGCGACAGATGTCGACGGAACGTTCGCGGCGGACTGTCGCTTTCGCAGACCGGGCCTCGCCCCAGGCCGAACGCACGAACGCCCCGCCTGGTGACCAGGCGGGGCGTTCGTGCGTCGGGGCCTACTTCTTGGCGCCCTGCGCGGCCACGGCGGCCGCGCCGGCAGCGGCTGCCTCGGGGTCGAGGTAGTACGAGGGCTTCGTCGGGCGGAAGTCGTCGTCGAGCTCGTAGACCAGCGGGATGCCCGTCGGGATGTTCAGGCCCGCGATGTCCTCGTCGGAGATGCCGTCGAGGTGCTTCACGAGCGCCCGCAGCGAGTTGCCGTGCGCCGTGACGAGGACGGTCTTGCCTTCGCCGAGGTCCTTCGTGATGTCGGACTCCCAGTACGGCAGCAGACGGTCGATCACGAGCTTGAGCGACTCGGTGCGCGGCAGCTGGTCGCCGAGGTCGGCGTAGCGGCGGTCCCCGAACTGCGACCACTCGGCGTCGTCGGCGATGGGGGGCGGCGGCACGTCGAAGGAACGACGCCACTCCATGAACTGCTGCTCGCCGTACTGCTCGAGCGTCTGGGCCTTGTCCTTGCCCTGCAGGTCGCCGTAGTGCCGCTCGTTGAGACGCCAGTCCCGCTTCACCGGCAGCCAGGCCAGGTCGGCCTCGAGCAGGGCGATGTCCGCCGTCTGGATCGCGCGGGTCAGCAGCGACGTGTACAGGACGTCCGGGACGATGCCCGAATCGGCGATGAGTTCGCCGGCGCGCTTCGCCTCCTTCTCGCCCAGCTCGCTGAGCCGGACGTCGACCCAACCGGTGAACAGGTTCTTCTGGTTCCAGTCACTGTTGCCGTGACGGAGCAGGACGAGCGTGGAGGTCATGCACGGAGTCTACCGAGCGCCGTGCGCCCCGTAGCCTGGGATGCATGCCCATCGGGAACGTGACGCGCGGGACGACCGGGTACAACCGGCTCCGCCGGGTCGACCGGTGGATCGCCACGCTCCCGGTGCTCCGACGGACCGACGACCCGCTCGTGGCCGACGTCGGCTACGGGGCCTCCCCGACCACGACGCTCGAACTCCGGGACCGACTGGCCAGGGTTCGACCGGACGTCGAGGTGACCGGCATCGAGATCGAACCGGCACGGGTGGCGCTCGCGAACGCCGGCACCCGCGACGGCGTGACGTTCCGGCTCGGCGGCTTCGAGACGCCGACCCCCGGTGGACGTCGGCCGGCGGTGATCCGGGCGTTCAACGTGCTGCGCCAGTACGACGAGTCGCAGGTGGCGGACTCCTGGCGGATCATGCAGGGGCGCCTGCAGCCCGGGGGCGCGCTCGTCGAGGGGACGTGCAACGAGGTCGGACGGGTCGCCTCCTGGGTCACGCTCGACGACGTCCGGGCGGTGTCGTTCACGGTGTCGCTGCGGCTCGCCGGCCTCGACGTCCCCAGCGTCGTCGCCGAGCGGCTGCCGAAGGCCCTGATCCACCGCAACGTGCCAGGCGAGCGGGTGCACGCGTTCCTCGCCGACCTCGACCTCGCCTGGGCGGTCGCATCGCCGCTCGGCACGTACGGCCCGCGGCAGCGGTGGATCGCGACGGTGCACGGCATGCGGGACCGTGGCTGGCCGGTGCTGCACGGCGTGACGCGCTGGCGTCTCGGCGAGCTCACCGTCCCGTGGAGCGCGGTCGAGCCGGCCTGAGCGGGCGCCGCGGAGCCACGAGACTCGCGGTCAGCGACAAGTCTCGGGCGCGTGCGCACGAGAACTGTCGCCTCGCCCGAGACTCGGGCCGGCGGCTGCGAGACTCGCGGCTGCGAGACTCGCGGCCGCGAGGCTCGGCATCGCCTACGAGCGCCGGACGGCCCCGAGACGGGGAAGCCGCGGCACGTTCGCCGTCGCGCCGGCGCCCGGTGGCACGATGACCTCCTGCGTCGCGGCCACGACCACGTCGTCGGCGGTCAGGGTCAGCGTCGCCGCCGGGTCGAGGGACCGCTTCACGACCGCGAGGCCGATCGGCCCGAGCTCGTGGTGCAGCCCCGAGGCCGAGAGCCTCCCCACTTCCTTGTCGTCGAGCACGACGGGCGTCCCCGGAGCCGGGAGCACACCGTCCGACCCGTCCAGGTGCAGCAGCACGACACGGCGCGGCGGGTGCCCGAGGTTGTGGACCTTCGCGACCGTCTCCTGTCCGCGGTAGCAGCCCTTCGTCAGGTGCACGGCGGAGCGGAGCCAGTCGAGCTCGTGCGGGATGGTGCGCTCGTCGACGTCGGAGAGCGCGGGACGCCAGGCGGCGATCCGCAGTGCCTCGTAGGCGAGGAGTCCCGCGGCGGGGACGTCCGACGCGGCGATCGCGGCCGCGGTGCCGGGGGTGACCACGGCGATGCGGAGGGTCCAGTCGGAGCCGGGGTGGGCCTCCAGGTCGGCGTAGCCCCACCCGCCGGGCGTGACGGACGCCCAGGGGTCGACCCACTCGACGACCACGTCGCCGGCGAGCACCGCCGAGCCGAATCGGCCGAGCGTCACGAACTCCGCCGAACGGTCGGCGACCTCGACCCGCAGCATGAACCGCATCGACGACAGCCACGCGGCCAGCGGCGCAGCGTCCTCGTGTTCCGTGAGCAGCCACGTCGTCGTGCCGTCGTCGACGACGCGGGCGGCGTGCTCGACGCGACCCGACTGGTCGAGCACGAGCGTCTCGGTGCTGACACCGGCGCCGAGCCCGAGCAGGAGCTGCGACGTGATCGAGTTGAGCCACGACAGGCGGTCCGGACCGGACACCGTGACGACCCCCAGGCCGAGTTCGACGACGGCGCGGCTGCGGGCGAGCAGACGCTGTTCGCCGAGGGGGTTGCCGAAGTGGGCGGCGGGACCCGCGTCGGTCCCCACGAAGCCGTCACGGCCGGCGAACGCCGACATCAGTCGACCTTCGCGAGCTGCCCGAGGCGTGCGAGGTGAGCTCCTTGCCGAGCGCGGCGATGTCCCACGCCCAGAAGAGCTTGCCCTCGACCAGGCCGTACAGCCGGGTGGCGGCGGAGTAGTCCTTCGCGTTCGGCGAGCGCATCACCGCATCCGTCGCGAGGTCGATGCGGCCTTTCCGGACCCGGCCGACGTAGAGCTCGTTGACGCCCGTCGGGTGGATGATCGCTGCCTCGACGTCGAACCCGTCCGTGGTGTTCCGCAGCGTCTCGACGCTCTCGACCGTGCCGAACGGTGTCGGCCCCTCGCCGAGGAGCATCGCCGGACCGCGGTCGCCGGGCTCGGACGGACGGTCGATCCGCCAGTAGCCCATCTCGGCCGCGAGCGGGGTGTGCTCGTCGTCGAGCAGCCACGTCGTGGACGAGTAGTTGAGGTAGGGCAGGCCGTCGTGGCTGAAGCTCACGCGCTGGCCGAACTCGTACTTCCGCGGCTCCGGTTCGTCACCGACGGGGTACTCGACCACGCCGGTGCCCTCCCAGACCCCGACGAGCCAGGAGAGCGGCACGAGCTCGGGCGCGAGGCCCTCGGGCAGTTCGATCACCGCTGACCCTTGAACAGCTTCACGACGACGGTCACCGAGACGAACGCGATCGCGAGCGACGCCAGGCCGAGGAGGCCCACGTAGAAGAAGCTCGAGCGCAAGCAGCGAATCCATGGTGCGAGTCTACGCGGGACGCCTGACGGCGCCAGGGCGGGCGCGGCGCGTCAGCGGGCGAGCGCGGCGCTTCAGCGAGCGAGCGCGGCGCTTCAGCGAGCGAGCAGGACGATGGCGGTGACCAGCACGACGACGAACGATCCCGAGGACGCGATGCTGATCCGCTCGACGAGCCCGTCCTTCGTGGCGGTGATGAGCTGCAGCACGAAGCTGACCAGCACGCAGAGCACGAAGACGAGCAGGAGCCAGGCGAACGAGTCCTTGTCCGTCAGGGTGAGCACCAGGACGGCGCCGACGATCGCCAGCAGCCACACCGGCAGCACGGAGGTCAGCCTGAGGCGACGCTGGTCGGTGGGCGGCACTGGCTCGGTCACGCGCCCCATCATTGCAGAGCGGGCCCGCCGGCCGTCCAGTGCAGAGCGGGCCTCCCGACCGTCCGCTGCAGAGCACCCGACCGTCCGGTCGGAGGGGCGCTTCCCGAGCGTCACTAGGATGTGTCCACGACTCCCCCACGCCCTGGAGGTCACGTGGCCCAGCTCCTGGTACTCACCTCAGCCGCGCCCGGCGACGTCCTGCCGAGTCTCGGCCTGCTGAGCCACCGGATCCGTCAGCTACCGGCCGAGGCGTCCCAGCTGGTGAACGCACCGCAGAGCGACCTCATGTTCGTGGACGCCCGCACCGACCTCGCGAGCGCGAAGGCCCTGTGCAAGATCCTCGAGACGAGCGGCTCGACGACGCCGATCGTCCTCGTGGTGACCGAGGGCGGCCTCACCGCCGTGAACAGCGAGTGGAACGTCGACGACGTGGTGCTCGAGTCCGCCGGTCCGGCCGAGGTCGACGCGCGCATCCGGCTCACCACCGGGCGCGCGTCGAAGAACCAGACGGGCTCGAAGATCCAGGCCTCCGGCGTCGTCATCGACGAGGCGAGCTACTCCGCGAAGGTCCGGGGACGCCCCCTCGACCTCACGTTCAAGGAGTTCGAGCTCCTCCGCTTCTTCGCCACCCACCCGGCGCGGGTGTTCACCCGCGAGCAGCTGCTCAGCGAGGTGTGGGGCTACGACTACTTCGGCGGCACCCGCACCGTCGACGTGCACGTGCGGCGGCTGCGCGCCAAGCTTGGCGACCTCGAGTCGCTCATCGGCACGGTGCGCAACGTCGGGTACCGCTTCAACGTCTCGGACGACGAGACCGACCGGCTCACGGGGCAGTAGTGGCCGTCGCGCTCGACCGGTTCACCGTCGCGGGCGAGCCCCCGCCGTTCTCGGACCAGACGCTGGTCGACGTGCGCGCGGGTCGCGCGATCGTCATCGGGGACGAGCGCGGGGTCGCCGTGGTGCGCGACGGTGAGCTCGAGCTCGTGGTCCGCCTGGAGGCCCGGGGGCACGGCCTCGGGACCGCCCTGGTCGAGCAGGCGCTCGCCCCGGGCGGCGGGGCCGCTGCGCCTCGGCTCGCGTGGGCGCACGGGGACCACCCGGCGGCGCGGGCGCTCGCGCGGCGGTTCGGCTGGACGGCGGTGCGGACGTTGCTGCAGCTCCGGCACCCCTCGCGGAAGCCGCTCCGGTCGTGGACGTCCCGGACGGGTACTCACTCGCCGCGTTCCGGGCGGGCGTGGACGAGGCGGACTGGCTGGCGCTCAACGCTGCTGCGTTCGCCCACCACCCCGAGCAGGGCCGGATGACGCTCGACGACCTCCGTGCCCGCGAAGCCGATGACTGGTTCTCCGGCGAGGACCTGCTGCTCCTCCGCGACGCCTCCGGTGCGCTGGCAGGTTCGTGCTGGCTCAAGGTCGAGGGCGGCATCGGCGAGTTCTACGCCGTGGCCGTGTGTCCGGACCTGCAGGGGCAGGGCCTCGGCGGGGTGCTCATGCGGGCGGGCACGGCACGACTGACCGGTCGGGGCTCGGCGCGGCGGCGCTGTACGTCGAGGGCGACAACGAGCCCGCGCTGGCGCTGTACCGCCGCTCGGGCTTCGCGCAGTACGCGATCGACGTGCAGTACGCCGCGCCCTGATCGTCCTCCACACCCGGTCGTTCACCGGCGGTTTCCACAGCGGTCGCCTGCCACGCTCCGAGCGCAGGGGCCGGGTGGCAGGATGTGGACATGGACACCGAACCGCAGCTCGACGGCGACTCCGTCGCACCGGACCTCGACGACTTCGACGAGGTCGTCGAGGTCGAGCACGAGTCGCTGCCCTCGGACCGCTACTTCGACCGTGAGCTCAGCTGGCTCCGGTTCAACCAGCGCGTGCTGGAGCTCGGCGAAGACCGCACGCAGCCGCTCCTCGAGCGTGCGAACTTCCTGGCGATCTTCGCGTCCAACCTCGACGAGTTCTTCATGGTCCGGGTCGCCGGACTGAAGCGCCGCATCGACACCGGGATCGCCGTGCCGACCAACGTCGGCCGCGCCCGAGCGACGTCCTGCGGGACATCGCCGCGATGGCGCACGAGCTGCAGGACCGGCACGCGCAGGCCTTCATCGACTCGCTCAAGCCGGACCTCGACGACGCGGGCATCCACATCGAGCACTGGTCCGACCTGGCCGAGGCCGACCGGCTGCGGATGCGCGAGTACTTCACCGAGCAGATCTTCCCGGTGCTCATGCCCCTCGCGGTGGACCCGGCGCACCCGTTCCCGTACATCTCCGGGCTGTCGCTGAACCTCGCCGTCCGGTCCGGAACCCGAAGTCGCAGCGGCAGGAGTTCGCGCGCCTCAAGGTGCCGCAGAACTTCTCCCGGTTCATCAAGCTCCCGACGACAACTCCGGGCGCCTGCGGTTCATCCCGCTCGAGGACCTCATCGCGAACCACCTCGACGACCTCTTCCCGGGGATGGAGGTCCTCGAGCACCACGTGTTCCGGGTCACCCGCAACGAGGACGTCGAGATCGAGGAGGACGAGGCCGAGAACCTCATCCAGGCCCTCGAGCGCGAACTGCTGCGTCGTCGGTTCGGGCCGCCCATCCGTCTCGAGATCACCGAGGACATGGACCCGGTGACCCTCGACCTGCTGGTGCGCGAGCTCGACATCACCGAACAAGAGGTCTTCCGGCTGCCGTCGCCGCTCGACCTCGGCGGCCTGTTCGAGATCGCCAAGATCTCCCGCCCCGACCTGCACTACCCGAAGCACGTGCCGACGACCCCGGTGCAGTTCCAGCCGGGCGAGCCGAACACGAAGCCGGACCTCTTCCGCGCCATCGCGTCGAAGGACGTCCTCGTGCACCACCCGTACGAGTCCTTCGCGACGAGCGTGCAGGCCTTCCTCGAGCAGGCCGCCGCCGACCCGAACGTCCTCGCCATCAAGCAGACGCTGTACCGCACCTCCGGTGACAGCCCCATCGTCGAGGCGCTCATCGACGCGGCCGCGGCGGGCAAGCAGGTCCTGGCCCTCGTGGAGATCAAGGCACGCTTCGACGAGCAGAACAACATCACGTGGGCCCGCAAGCTCGAGAAGGCCGGCGTGCACGTGGTCTACGGCCTGGTCGGGCTGAAGACGCACTCCAAGCTGGTGCTCGTCATCCGGCAGGAGGGCGGCACCCTCCGGCACTACAGCCACATCGGCACGGGCAACTACAACCCGAAGACCTCGCGCATCTACGAGGACATGGGGCTGTTCACGTCCGACGACACGGTGGGCAAGGACCTCACGCGACTGTTCAACGAGCTGTCCGGCTACGCGATCGAGAAGAAGTTCAAGCGGCTGCTCGTCGCCCCGCTGCACCTCCGCAAGGGGCTCGTGAAGCGGATCCAGACCGAGGCGGACAACGCCCGCGCCGGCAAGCCCTCGGGCATCCGCATCAAGGTCAACTCGATGGTCGACGAGCAGATCATCGACGCGCTGTACCTGGCGAGCCAGGCCGGCGTGCCGATCGACATCTGGGTGCGCGGCATCTGCTCGCTCAAGCCGGGGATGGAAGGCGTCAGCGACACCATCCGCGTCCGCAGCGTCGTCGGCCGGTACCTCGAGCACTCCCGGGCGTTCGCGTTCCACAACGACGGCGACCCGGCCGTGTTCATCGGTTCGGCGGATATGATGCACCGCAACCTCGACCGTCGCGTCGAGGCCCTCGTCCGTCTGTCGGACCCGGCGCACGTGAACGAGATCGAGGAGATGTTCGACCTGGCGATGGCGGACACGACGAGCTCGTGGCACCTGGAGTCGGACGGTGAGTGGACGCGCCACTCGACCGACGACGACGGCCGACCGCTCGACGACGTGCAGAATGTCCTCATGCGGAAGATCTCGGCGCGGAAGCGCTCAACTCGGTGAGCGGCGGCTCCTCAGGGCCGGTCGTCGCCGCGGGTGCCGTCGTCTGGCGTGAGCAGGACGGCGTCCCGCTCGTGCTGCTCATCCACCGCGACCACCACAAGGACGTCTCGTTCCCGAAGGGCAAGGTCGACCCGGGCGAGAGCGTCCCGACGACGGCCGTGCGGGAGATCGACGAGGAGACCGGCTACCGCGTGCACCTCGGCGCTCCCCTCGGCACAGCCGAGTACGTGCTGCCGAGCGGCCGCGACAAGGTCGTGCACTACTGGTCGGCCCGGGTCTCGTCGAAGGAGTTCGAACGCGCCGGGACGTTCCACCCCAACGACGAGGTCGCCTCGGTCGAGTGGGTCACCCTCGACGACGCCCGGGGGCGCCTGACCTACGAGCGCGACGTCGCGATCCTCGACCGGTTCGCCGAACGCGTCGCCGCCGGTGAGCACCGCACGTTCGCCCTCATCGCCCTGCGGCACGCGAAGACCGTGCCCGGCTCGGACTGGGACGGCCCCGACGCCACCCGTCCGCTCCTGCCGGTCGGCCGGTCGCAGGCCAAGGCGGTCGCCGCGCCCGTCGCCGCCTTCGGTCCGAAGAAGATCGTCAGCAGTACGGCTGCCCGGTGTCTGGCGACCGTCGAGCCCCTGTCCGACCGGACCAGGCTCGGGGTGTCCAGCACGCCGGACATCAGCCAGGACGCCCACGACCGGGGTGCGGCGAACGTGAAGGGCGTCGTGCAGAAGCGGCTCGACAAGGCGAAGACGACCGTGCTGTGCTCGCACGGGCCGGTGCTGCCGGACATCATCGCCCGCATCGCCACCGCGACGGCCGACGAGAGCGGCCGGTTCGACCTCCGTCGTGCCGCGATGCTCTCGGTCGGCGACTTCGCCGTGATGCACATCGCCGACGGTCGGCTCGTCGCCGTGGAGACGCACCGCAACACCATCCCGGCGTGAGCCGCAACACCATCGCGCCGTCAGCCGTAACCGGGCCCCGGCGTTGCAACCCGGTCCCGGTCTCAGCCGCAACCCGGCCCCGGCGTCGCAACCCGGTCCCGGCGTAGCCCGCGACACCGTCCCGGCGGAGGCGGGAAGCCGGAGCCGAGCCGCGCCTCCAGGCCGACGAACGCATGCATCTGCATCGTCTTGCCGCAGGCGCGGCGTTCCCGATCCTGCACCCGGGCGCCCCCTCCCGCACGGCGGCCGGTGCGACACAACCCCACGTTCACCTTCCGTTCACCGGCGGGCGTCATACCCGTCACCTCGCGTCCCTACAGTCACTCGCGGGTCGGCACCGATCCGAGGGACCAGCAGCGGTCCCACCTGCACCGACATTCCCGAAGGGATCCCTGTGAACATCAAGCGAATCGGTACGGTCGCGGCAATCGCGATCGCCGGCGCGGTCGTGCTCTCCTCGTGCGCGGCGAACGAGGACGCGGGCAGCACCGCCTCCTCCAGCTCGAGCTCGGGCACCGACTACTCGAAGCTCTCCGGCACCCTCACCGGCTCGGGCTCCTCGGCGCAGCAGACCGCCGAGGCCACCTGGTCCGCCGGCATCCAGAACGTCGCCTCCGGCGTCACGGTCAACTACTCGCCCGACGGCTCGGGCGCGGGACGCAAGAACTTCATCTCGGGTGCGGCGGACTTCGCCGGCTCCGACGCCGCCCTGTCGGACGAGGAGCTTCGGGCTCGTTCGCCCTGTGCGCCGCGGACAGCAAGGCCATCGACATCCCCGTCTACATCTCCCGATCGCCATCGCGTACAAGGTCGACGGCGTGAAGGACCTGACGCTCGACGCCAAGACGATCGCGGGCATCTTCTCCGGCAAGATCACGAAGTGGAACGACTCGCAGATCGCCGACCTGAACAAGGACGCGACCCTGCCGGACGCGAACATCACGGTCGTGCACCGTTCGGACGACTCCGGCACCACGCAGAACTTCTCCGAGTACGTCTCGGCGAACGCCAAGGACGTGTGGACCGAGGCTCCGAGCCAGACCTTCCCGTACCAGGTCGGCGACAGCGCCAAGGGCACCTCGGGCGTGGCCTCGGCCATGTCGAGCGCCTCGAACGCGATCACGTACATCGACGACTCCGGCGCCGGAGACCTCGACAAGGCGAAGCTCCTGGTCGGCGACAAGGCCACCGAGATCTCGGCCGACGGCGCCGCCAAGGTCGTCGCCGACTCCGAGACGGTCTCGGGCCGCGAGGACAACGACCTCGCGATCGACATCAACCGCAAGGACACCGCCGACGGCGCGTGGCCGCTGGTCCTCGTCTCCTACGCGATCGCCTGCCAGGAGTACAAGGACGCCGACAAGGGCACGCTCGTGAAGGGCTACCTCGACTACGTCGTCTCGAAGGACGCGCAGGACGCCGCCGCGAAGGAGGCCAAGTCGGCCGCCCTCTCGACCGATCTCGCGGACAAGGCCGCCAAGGCCGTCGCCTCCATCAAGTAAGTCCTCCTGAGCACCCGGACGCCGGTCCCACCCACTCGACCGGCGTCCGGGTTCTCGCCCGTCGTCCCGACGACGGTCCCGGTTCCGCCTCACTGCCGGGATCGCCGCCGGCGTCCGCGTGACGCGCCGGCGCCCGCGTGACGACCTCGCAGCACCAACCCGACCCGTCGCCTCCCCGGCGTTCCTCCGACAGGAGTCCCATGACGACCGCACCGGCCCAGCCAGTGGCCACCGTCACCCCGAAGCCGAAGCCCGTCGTGCGCATCGGCGACCGGGTGTTCTCCGCCGCCTCGGTCATCGCCGGCGGCCTGATCCTCTTCGTGCTCGTGCTCGTCGCGGCCTTCCTGGTGTGGCAGAGCATCCCGGCCTTCAGCGCGAAGGTGGGCGAGCTCCCGAACCAGGCCGCGAACTTCTGGGACTACGTCGGCCCGCTGGTCTTCGGCACCGTCTGGTCCGCGCTGATCGCCCTCGTCATCGCCGTGCCGCTCTCGCTCGGCATCGCGCTGTTCATCTCGCACTACGCGCCGCGCCGCATCTCCCCGGTCCTCGGCTACGTGATCGACCTGCTGGCCGCGGTGCCGTCGGTCGTCTACGGCCTCTGGGGCATCGTGGTGCTGGCGCCGTTCGTCAAGCCGTTCTACGCGTTCCTCAACGAGTACCTCGGCTGGTTCCCGCTCTTCTCCGGCCAGGTGTCCGGGACGGGACGCACGATCCTCACCGCCTCGATCGTCCTCGCGGTGATGGCGATCCCGATCATGACCGCGGTGATGCGGGAGATCTTCCTGCAGGCCCCGCGCCTCAACGAGGAAGCCGCCCTGGCACTCGGCGCGACCCGATGGGAGATGATCCGCCTGTCGGTGCTGCCGTTCGCGAAGTCCGGGATCGTCTCGGCGATCATGCTCGGTCTCGGCCGTGCACTCGGCGAGACGATGGCGATCGCGCTCGTGCTGTCGGTGTCGACGAACGTCACCTTCCAGATGCTCACCTCGCTGAACCCCTCGACGATCGCGGCGAACATCGCCCTGCAGTTCGCCGAGGCGTCCGGCACAGCCCTCAACGCGCTCATCGCCTCGGGTCTGATCCTCTTCGTCATCACCCTGGTCATCAACATGCTGGCGCGCTACATCGTGCGCAAGCGGGTCTCCTGAGAGGTCACTCCCGATGTCCCTCGCCCTCCGTCCGGCCGGCACCACCGGCAACGTCTACGCCAACGGCAAGCTGCACCGGTCGGTGCCGTGGCTGCTCCTCATCGGCTCCTGGGTCGCGCTGATCCTCGTCTTCGCCCTGCTCAACGCAGGCGGCGCGGTCAAGGACTTCAACGTCGTCGGCGCCCTCTTCCTCGGCACGGTCCTGTTCGACGTCCTCATCGTGGTCGTCTCCCGCATCGTCGAGGGCGGGCGCAAGGCGGTCGACCGGCTCATCACCTCGCTGGTGGTCACGGCGTTCGTGATCGCGGTGCTGCCGCTCGTCTCGCTCCTGTACACCGTGCTCGCGGACGGTCTCGCCCGGTTCGACGCCGAGTTCTTCTCGTACTCGATGCGCGGCGTCATCTCCGAGGGCGGCGGCGCCGTGCACGCGCTCATCGGCACGCTCGAGATCACGCTGTTCGCCGCGCTCATCTCGGTGCCGATCGGCCTGCTCACCTCGATCTACCTGGTGGAGTACGGCAAGGGCGCGCTCGCCAAGGGCATCACGTTCTTCGTCGACGTCATGACGGGCATCCCGTCGATCGTCGCCGGTCTGTTCGCCTACTCGCTCTTCGCGCTGTTCCTCGGTCCCGGCGCACGCTTCGGGCTGGTCGGCTCGGTGGCGCTCTCCGTCCTGATGATCCCGATCGTCGTGCGCTCCACGGAAGAGGTCCTGAAGATCGTGCCGATGGAGCTCCGCGAGGCCTCGTACGCCCTCGGCGTCCCCAAGTACCTCACCATCCTCAAGGTCGTGCTCCCCACCTCGCTGGCCGGGATCACCACGGGCGTGATGCTCTCGATCGCCCGCGTCATCGGCGAGACCGCGCCGCTCCTGGTCACGGCCGGGTTCACCGCGAGCATGAACTACGACCTGTTCAAGAACCCGATGATGACGCTGCCGGTGTTCGCGTACACGCAGTACTCGCAGCAGGGTGCCAACCCGGTGCCGTTCGTCGACCGGGCCTGGACCGCCGCGCTGGTCCTCATCCTCATCGTGATGGCGCTGAACCTGCTCGCCCGGTTCATCACCCGCCTGTTCGCCCCGAAGCTCCCCGCTAGCCCCGGAAGGTCCCACGTGTCCAAGCGCATCGAGGTCGACGGCCTCAACGTCTACTACTCGAAGTTCAAGGCGGTCGAGGGCGTCGACATGACGATCGAGCCCCGCACCGTCACCGCCTTCATCGGCCCGTCCGGCTGCGGCAAGTCCACGTTCCTCCGCACGCTCAACCGCATGCACGAGGTCATCCCCGGCGCGTACGTCGAGGGCTCCGTGAAGATCGACGGCGACGACCTGTACGGCGCGGGCGTCGACCCGGTGCTCGTCCGTCGACAGGTCGGCATGGTGTTCCAGCGCCCGAACCCGTTCCCCACGATGTCGATCAAGGACAACGTGCTCGCGGGCGTGAAGCTCAACAACCGGCGCCTCTCCCGCTCGGAGTCCGACAACATCGTCGAGCGCTCCCTGCAGGGCGCGAACCTCTGGAACGAGGTCAAGGACCGCCTCGACAAGCCCGGCATGGGGCTGTCCGGCGGCCAGCAGCAGCGTCTCTGCATCGCCCGCGCGATCGCGGTGCAGCCCGACGTGCTCCTGATGGACGAGCCCTGCTCGGCGCTCGACCCGATCTCGACCCTCGCCATCGAGGACCTCATCGAGGAGCTCAAGAAGGAGTTCACGATCGTGATCGTGACCCACAACATGCAGCAGGCCTCGCGCGTCAGCGACAAGACCGCGTTCTTCAACATCGCGGGCACGGGCGCCCCCGGCAAGCTCATCGAGTTCGACGACACCGCGACGATCTTCTCGAACCCGTCGGTGCAGGCCACCGAGGACTACGTCTCCGGCCGCTTCGGGTGATCGGTCGCGCTGCGCGCTGACCCGGAACGACACGACCGACGTCGCATGACGTCGGTCGTGTCGTTGCGTGCAGGAGCGCACGGTTGCGAGCGCGTGGAAGCGACCGGGGCGATGTCGCACGACAGCGGAGACGTCGTTCCGAGTCGGTCCCGACGGCGCCGACCGTCAGGCGGTGGGGACCGCCATGATCGGCGTCGTGGTCGGCTGGTCCGAACCCCCGCGGGCTCCACCGTCATGCCGATCGTCACGCCGTGCGACATCGTGCCCGAGAGGACCGCCGAGTGCACGCCGTCCGAGACGTCGTCCATGAGGCCCGCGGAACGGATCTTCCCGCCCGAACCCTCGGAGCCGATGTACCAGAAGCTCGTAGGTCTTGTCCTTCGGAGCCGCAGCGACCCCGTCCAGGATGACCGCGGACTTGCCGAGCTCGTTCGACCAGACGACCGTGGCCGTCCCGCCGCCGGTGACCTTGGCGGTGCTCCGCGCGAAGTCCGAGGCCGCGTAGATGCGGTCGAGTCCGCTGCTCGCCTGCGTCGTGCCCGGGCGGGCCCGTTCGAGGGCGCGAAGGACGTGCCCACGCCGAGTCCCACGCCGAGGAACACCACGGCGACCGCAGCAGCGGCGGAGAGGACGGCCGCCGGACGCTGGAACCACCGGCGGCGAGCCGCTGCGGCTGCCGGACCACCAGACCGGGTGCGGTCCGTGGCGGGGGCGGGCCGTGCCTCCAGGCCGTCGTCGGCGACCGGGCTGGACACAGGAGCAGCGACCGGGCCGGACGCAGGAGCAGCGACCGATCCGGGCGTCGCAGCAGGAACCGACTCGGACGCGGGTGCGGCGACCGACTCGGACGCCGCTACGGCGTCCGTCACCGGCGCTGCCTGCGGCATCGACGCGATCTGTGCCATCAGCGACGCCTTGAGCGACGCCGGCGGCTCGATCGGGGTGACCGCGTAGGCGAGCTGCAGCGCGGTCTCGCGCAGCGAGTCCGTCTCGGCCTGCAGCTCCGGGGACGTGGAGAGCGTGGTCTCGAGCAGCGCACGCTCGTCGTCCGACACGGCGTCGAGGGCGTGCGCCCCGGTGAGCAGGGACGGGTCCTCGTGGTGCTCGGTCATGACGTCACCCCCATCTCGTCGCGGAGTCTGATCATCCCGTCCCGGAGACGGGTCTTGACGGTGCCGATCGGGACACCGAGCCGTTCGGCCATCTCGCTGTGCGAGTAGCCGCCGTAGTAGGCGAGCTGCACGGCCTGACGCTGGAACTCGGTGAGCTTCGCGAGCGCTCGGCTGACGCGTTCGTGCTCGATGCGGATCTCGACCGACTCGGAGACCTGGTCGAACCCGGCCTCGAAGTCGCGGATCCCGATCTTCGTGTCGCGATCGTGCGAGGACTGCGATGCCCGGACGCGGTCGACCGCTCGGCGGTGGGCCATGGTGAGGACCCAGCTGGCCGCCGTTCCGCGCTTCCGGTCGAAGCGGGTGGCCTGCTGCCAGACCTCGAGGAAGACCTCCTGTGTGACCTCCTCGGACTGCGCCCGGTCACGGAGCAGACGCGTCACGAGACCCAGCACGCGGCCGGACAGCACGTCGTACAGGTCGGAGAAGGCTACCTGGTCGCCGGTCGCCACGCGGGCGAGGAGGTCGTCCGGCGACGCCTGGGCCGGCTCTGGCGAGCTCCAGCTTCTCGGCGTCGCGTTCCACGAGGGCAAGCATTGCAGGTTTCCCTCCTCTCGGTTGCGTCGTGGTCCGGCAGGCGCAGTGGGGCGATGCCGTCTGAGCAGGACGAGGGCCCGCGCGACCCACAGGGATTTGTCCGCCGGGTAGCGGACCGGGTCGCGCGGGACCTCGCCTTCGTGGCGGGCGATGTCGTCCGTCACGCTGATGATTCGGCGCCCTGGGGCCGTCGGATTGGAGCAGGGCTCACCCCTGTTCGCGACGCGCACTCGTTCGCGGCACACGCCCGGGCCGGATCGTGTCCACCGAGAGTGAACAGGGTCGTGCGCACAGCGAGCGTCTCGTAGAATCGACACCGCCGGGCCGCAGCAAGCCCCGGGCTCCAACATTCGCCGCTTCGAGCGGCCTCGCGCCGAGAGGCGCTTCTGCGGCTCGGTTCTTCTCTGCCCGCTTCCGGCGCGGGCGCTCCGGCCGGGCGATTCCCCGCTCGGCCTGGAGGCGCGGTACCGGTCCGCCGCGGCGGGCGCTGTTCACAGGTGGCCGCGCAGGCGCACTGCGCAGGGGTCGGATGCCCCGGTGTCGGGCTCAGTCCAGGCTGTCGCGGCGCCAGAGCGCGGCGGCCCCGGTCAGGTCCGCCGCCAGCTCCGTCAGGCGGAGCGCACGGGTCGTCAGCTCGGACGCACGCTCACCCGCGGTCAGGTCCGACTCGTCCGCCACCGCCGCCGCGCCAGCCGCCGTGAGCCGGCAGAACGCGGCTCCGCGGTCCAGCGCCACCGCCAGGTCCCCCGTGTACAGACCCTGCAGGATGCGGTCGGCCAGGGTCAGGATCTCCGCCGGGCCCGTCGGCTGTTCGGCGCCCGCGACCGCCTGGTCGATCGTGCCGATCCGTTCCGTGCCGCGCTCGAAGAGGTACGCGATCTCCTCCGGGTTCTGCCGGATCACGGTCCGCACCAGGTAGATGCGCCACAGCGCACCCGGGAGCGTATGCGCCCCCACACGCGCCCACAGCTCGGCGATCGCGTCGATGCCGTGCACGTCCGTGTAGGTCACCAGGCGCTCGACGACCGCCGGGTCCGGGTCCTGCCGCACGCGGTGGAGCAGGGCGTTCGCGGTCTCGTGCGCGACACGGTTCACCAGTGCAGGGTCCTCGCCGCCCTGGATCGCGGCGAACTCCTGGTCGGTGAAGTGGACGGGACGGTGGTGATCGCGAGGCACCGCGACAGTGTAGGCGCGTCGACCGACGTCGCCGTCCCCCGTTCGCCGAGAACGCAACGAGCCGATCCCGCGTACGTTCGTCCGTCAGGGAGGCACCACTCCCGGACGTGAAGGAGAGGACCTCATGAACGCCCTGCTCATCATCCTGGCCGTGATCGCGGTCATCCTGCTGTTCGTCGGTGGATTCGCCGCGAGCCTGAAGTTCCTGCTGTGGGTCGGCATCGTGCTGCTCGTCATCGCGGTGATCGCCTGGCTCCTGCGGGCACTGACCGGACGGCGCAGCTGACCCCGGACGAGCGAGTTCTACCAGGAGGCCCTCACCCGCTAGCCTTGCGGGTGAGGGCCTCTAGCTCAGTTGGTAGAGCACCGGACTTTTAATCCGAGGGTCGTGGGTTCGAGCCCCACGGGGCCCACACCCTCCCGAACCCCGCCTTCTCATCCGAGGGTCGTGGGTTCGAGCCCCACGGGGCCCACACCCTCCCGAACCCCGCCTTCTCATCCGAGGGTCGTGGGTTCGAGCCCCAGCGGGCCACGGCCCGACTGTCAGCGTGATCAGGGACACTCGGCCGCAGTCGCCCGGGCCCATGGCAGCGTCACGTAGAATCCCGGCCGTGGCCCGACGAACCGACGGCGGATGGCCGGACGGTCCTCGTTCGCTTCCCGTCAGACGACGACGCCGATCCCGACGCGCGCTCCCCGCCGTCGCGCTCGGCGCGATGGCTGTCGGCGTGGCAGGCTGCCTCATGATGCTCCCCGCCGTGTCCGACGCGTGCCAGACGGCGCCCGATGCGGCGGACGTCTCGGCGACCCGTGCCGCCGCGGCGATCTCGCGCGGGTCGGACGTCCTCATCGTCGGCGACTCGTACACGACCGGCCGTGGTTCGCACGACGGCACGCACGGATGGGCGCAGGACCTCGCCACGGAACGCGGCTGGGACGCCACGATCGACGGTGTTCCCGGGACCGGGTACGTCAGCATCGGCGCGACGAACTCGACGCGCTGGAACTACCTCTCCCGCATCGAGCGGAGGGCTGCGCTCGACCCGCAGCTCGTGCTCGTGCAGGGCAGTCAGAACGACTGGCTCGTCAGCAGCGACGCTCTCGAGGCGCGCGTCGAACGGACCCTCCGCACCGCGCGGCACCAGTGGCCGAACGCGGTCGTCGTGGCGATCGGCCCGTCGGCACCCGTGCCCCGGGCAGAGACCACCGGGGGCATCTCGTCCGCGGTCGCCGCAGGGGCCCGCGCAGCCGGAGTGCCGTACGTCGACGCCCTGGGCGAGCGCTGGTTCACGCAGGCGAACAGTGCGAGCTACGCCGCCGCCGACGAGCAGCACCTCAACGACGCGGGCTACCTGTACCTCGCCGGTCGGATCGAGGACGCCCTCGACGAACTCGCCACGCCGACCGAGGGCGACCAGTGCGCCTGAGCACCCGAGCGGGGTACAAGTCCTCCCCAGCGCGCTCATGGCGTTTCCAGTGCACAGTTCAGTCTTCGTTCAGCAGTCTGTTGGCCCACCGCCGATAGTGTCGTTCCCGGATCCGATCGACGGATCCTGCAGAACAGCAGCACCACAGAACGAACGGGGTACACCGTGATCGAGCCCATCGAAGCCACGCAGACCAGCAACACCGGGGACGCGCGCCGCATCGTCGAGCTCGCAGCAGCGACCAACACGACGATGAGCAACGAGCTCCTGCTCGACGCGCTCCGCCGCAACGCCCAGGTCACGACCCGGCACATCCGCAAGGACTTCATCGAGGTCGCGACCGCCACCGCCGTGCTCGGCTACGTGTGCCGACAGCGCAAGGAGTTCATCGCCCTCCGCGGTGACGACCCGGCCTGGGCGCAGGAGGTCGGGCGCTACGCCACGGAGTCCCTCGCGGTCGAGGCACTGCGCATGCGCCGCGCCTGACACACACCCGCCGAGCTGGCACCTGACGCCTGACGCACCGAACGCCGCCCCAAGGGGCGGCGTTCTTCGTGTCGAGCGAGGCGGACGGAGCATCGTCGGCATCGTCTCGCTCGGACGGGACGCCGCTGTCCCTGCCAGACGTGGTCCCGGCTTCGAGACACCGCGCGCTGCCACGGTGCCTCGGGTGCGGCACGGCGTCTCGCACGTCTGGGGGCGTCTCAGACGTCAGGCGGCGTCTCGCACGTCGGGCGGCGTCTCGCACGTCGGGCGGCGTCTCGCACGTCGGGCGGCGTCTCAGACGTCGGGGGCGTCTCAGACGTCGGGGGCGTCTCGGACGTCGGGCGGTGTCTCGCGGACCGGGAACCGGCGCCTCAGTCCGCCGCGGTCGAGCCGGTCAGGACCAGACGCGCCGGATGCCCAGGATCCCGTCCACGACTCGTCAGGCTCGAGCCAGCGGAGGCCCTCCCCGGAGTTCAACGCGTTCGCGGGCGCCGTCATGGGTTCGACGGCGATCGCCAGCCCGGTGCCGTCGCCGCGGGGAACTCGCGGGAGGTGAACACCTGCACGTACGGGAACGACGCGTCCTGCCGAAGCTCGACGCCGTCGCCCTCCGGTCCGTGCAGCGTCGTCCGCCGGATGCCGTCGGCGTCCGGGACGATGTCCCGGTAGGCGGTGTCGAGTTCGGCGTCACCGGCACGCACCCCGGCCCGCAGGTCGAACGGTGTGCCGTCCACCTCGACCGTCCCGACGGGGATCTTCCGGTCGTCGACCGTGAACGCGGTGGCGGCGTCGAGCGTGACGACGAGGTCATCGGGCGGGGTGTCCCCGGCACGCAGGTACGGGTGCGCACCGATGGCGAACGGCGCCGGCGTACCGGACCGGTTCACGACCTCGTGCGTCACCCGGATGCCGTCGTCGACGAGTTCGTGGTGCACACGGGTCTCCAGCGTGAAAGGCCAGCCGTGCTGCGGGTGGATCGTGGCCTCCTGCAGGACGCTCGACTCCGTCTGCGAGACGACACGGTACGGCGCGAACCGGAGCAGCCCGTGCGAGGCGTTGCCGTACTTCGGCTCGGAGACGTCGAGCTGCTGACGACTGCCGTGGAGCTCCCAGACGCCGCCGGCGACCCGGTTCGGCCACGGTGCGAGCACGATCCCGTCCGCACCGGGCGGTTGCTCGGTGACCGGGAACGGCTCGGTGATGTCGAACCCGGCGACGCGGAGCTCCCGGATGCCGGCGGCGACCTCGGTGACGACCGCCTCGACGACCCCGTCCGGTCCGGCGTGGCGGAGGCGGTACCGGCCCCCGGTGGGTGCTGCGGTCATGGCGTGCTCTTCCTTCCTACGGCGGTGGCGGATCCGTCGGCGACGACGACCTCGACGCCGGCCGCCCGGATCGGGGCGACCGCGTCCGCCGAGGCCTCGGCGGTGACGACGACGTCGATGTCCTCGAGCGCACGGACGACCCCGAGATGGGCTCGGCCGAACTTCGACCCGTCCGCCACGACGACGGTACGCCGCGCCGTGGCCGCGAGCATGCGCTTCGCCTCGGTCTCGGGAAGGTTCACGTTCGTCAGTCCGTGTTCGACGTCGAGCCCGGTCCCGCCGAGGAACACCGCGTCGGCGGCGATCATCGGCAGCAGGGTGTTGTTGAACGGCGCGACGAGGGAGTGCTGCAGCGGGCGCAGCGTGCCGCCCGCCACGACGACGGTGAAGCGCGGTACCGCTCGTTCGAGGGCGAGCGCCGTGGTGAGCGAGTTCGTGACGACCGTGAGGTCCACCAGCTCGGTCCGCGCCACCAGCGCCTCCGCCACCGCCGCCGGCGTCGTGCCGACGTCGAGCACCACGCACTGCCCGGAGCGCACGAGCTCGGCGGCCGCACGCCCGATCGCCGCCTTCGCCACCTGGTGCTCCACGGCGGTCTCCTCGAGCGGGCGCTCGCCGGAACCGGCCCCGAGGCGGACGGCACCGCCGCGCACCCGCCGGATCCGCGCCTCCAGGTCGAGGGCGGCGAGGTCCTGTCGGACGGTCACCTCGCTGGTGCCGAGGGCCGCTGCCAGCGCGGCGGTGCGGACCAGACCGGGTGCGCCCTCGACGATCGAGACGATGCGGTCCTGGCGCAACGGCGCGGGGAGCGCGCCGGCGAGGAAGGAGAGGTCGTCGTCCGTCACGCGCTCAGTTTCACGCACTTACGGACACTTTCGCAACGCTTCGCAAGAGCGCTAGGGTGGTGCGGTGATCACCAAGCGCGTGACGACGCTCGCCGATGGCCGCGAGCTCATCTACTTCGACGACGCCGACTCGACGCTGCCAGCAGAACGCCGCATCGACGAGCGTGTCCTGGATCCGAGGCCCGACACGGCACGCATGCGGCAGGACGTGCTGACGGGCGAATGGGTCTCGATCGCCGCGAGCCGGCAGAACCGGGTGTTCCTGCCGCCGGCGGATCAGGATCCACTGGCGCCGCAGACGACCGAGAACCCGTCGGAGATCCCGAGCCGCTACGACGTCGCCGTGTTCGAGAACCGTTCGCCGTCCTTCGGCCCCTTGCTCGAGGCCGACGACGCTCCCCCGTCGCTCGGTTCCCTGTCCGAGGGGGGCCTGAACCGCGAGTTCCGCAGCGTCGGTCGGTGCGAGGTCGTGTGCTTCTCGCCCGAGACCACCGGATCGTTCGCGTCGATCACCGAGTCCCGCGCCCGCACCGTGGTCGAAGCCTGGGCGGACCGCACCGCAGCGCTCTCGGCCATGCCGGGGATCCAGCAGGTGTTCCCGTTCGAGAACCGTGGCGAGGCGATCGGCGTCACGCTGCACCACCCGCACGGGCAGATCTACGCCTACCCGTACGTCACACCGCGCACCCAGCGGCTGCTCGCGTCGATCGAGGGCTTCGGACCGGACTTGTTCGAGCAGCACCTGGCGAACGAGCGTGC
The DNA here is from genome assembly GCA_029689965.1 of Curtobacterium flaccumfaciens. Lineage (GTDB taxonomy): Bacteria > Actinomycetota > Actinomycetes > Actinomycetales > Microbacteriaceae > Curtobacterium > Curtobacterium flaccumfaciens_E. The sequence continues at coordinate 147,286 of CP121450.1, forward strand.
CTCGGAGCGGGTCGTCCTCGCGGGCGAGCACTTCACGGCCTTCGTGCCGTTCGCCGCACGGTGGCCGATCGAGATCCACATGCTGCCGCACCGGCACGTGCCGGACTTCGCCGGACTCACCGAGCCGGAGAAGGACGAGCTCGCGCACATGCACCTGCGCCTGACGCGCGGCCTCGACCAGCTCTACGGGGACCCGACCCCGTACATCGCCGCGTGGCACCAGGCTCCGGTGCACACGGCACGCGACACCGTGCGGCTCATGCTGCAGATCACGTCCCCGCGTCGTGCGGCGGACAAGCTGAAGTTCCTGGCCGGCAGCGAAGCCGCCATGGGCGCCTGGATCGGGGACCTCGTACCCGAGAAGGCGGCCGAGTTCATCCGAGGAGGGATCGAACGCGCATGACGTTCCAGCAGGTCTACGGGTACGAGCCGACGGTGCGGTACTCAGCACCCGGTCGGGTCAACCTGATCGGCGAGCACACCGACTACAACGACGGGTACGTGCTGCCCTTCGCGATCGACCGGCGCACCGTCGCGTCGATCGCACAGCGGGACGACCGTCTCGTCCGTGTCGCATCGGCGTTCGACCCGGCCGGCGCGCCCGTCGAGCTGGCGCTCGACGAGCTGTCGCCGGAGCGCATGCAGGGCTGGTCGGCGTACGTGTTCGGCATCGCCTGGGCGCTCCGCGAGCAGGCCGGTGCGGATCTGTCCGACAAGACCGGGTTCGACGTGTTCATCGAGTCGGAGGTGCCCGTGGGAGCGGGGCTGTCCTCCAGCGCGGCGATCGAGTGCGGCGTCGCCCTGGCGTTCAACGACCTGTGGGGGCTCGGGCTCGACCGCAAGTCCCTGGCCCGCGTGGGCCAGTACTCCGAGAACCACGCGGTGGGCGCACCGACGGGGATCATGGACCAGTCCGCGTCGCTCCTCGGCGAGCAGGACGCCGTCGTCTTCCTCGACTGCCGCACGCTCGACACCGCAGTGGTCGACCTGGCGCTCGAGGCGAACGGCCTCGAGATCCTCGTCGTGGACACCCGGGTCGAGCACGCGCACGCCAGCGGCGGGTACGCGGCCCGTCGCGCCTCGTGCGAGAAGGGCGCGCAGGTCCTCGGGGTCGAGGCACTCCGCGACGTCACGGTCGACGATCTCCCCGCGCGCAGGAACTCCTCGACGACGAGACCTTCCGCCGAGTACGGCACATCGTCACCGAGGACCAGCGGGTCCTCGACACGGTCCGCACGCTCCGCGAGCACGGACCGCGGGCGATCGGGTCGCTGCTCGTCGCGTCGCACGAATCGATGCGCGACGACTTCGAGATCTCCGTGCCGGAGCTCGACCTCGCGGTCGAGACCGCGATGGAGCACGGCGCCGTCGGGGCTCGGATGACGGGCGGCGGCTTCGGTGGTGCGGCGATCGCGCTGGTCGACCGGGAGGCCCGTGGCACGATCGCAGACGCGGTCACCGCCGCCTTCGCCACAGCCGGGTACCGCGAGCCGAACGTCTTCACCGTGCACGCCGCGCAGGGCGCCCGCCGCGACTGACCCACCGGGCCGCTGCGGCGGCTGCGGCGGCTGCTGCGGCTGCGGCGGCGGCGGCGGCTGCGGCGGCGGCTGCGGCGGCGGCGGCTGTGCCTCGGAGTGAGCGACAGATCTCGCGGTCTGAGACGCGAGTCGTGTCGCTCAGCGCGAGACTCGCGTCATCCGCGTCCACCGCGTCATCCGCGTCCACCGCGTCCACCGCGTCCACCGCGTCCACCGCGTCAACCGAGGGAGCCGGCGTATCGCACGTGCTCGGTGACGTTCCCGACGACGAACGGGTGCGTCCGGCCGTGCTCCACAGCCCACTGCACCCACGCTGTCTGCGCCGGCATGAGGAGCCACACCAGCACGGTCGTGCCGACCACCCCGGCGAGGGCGAGGCCCATGACGGCGTGTTCGTCGTACCGCGCGGCACCACGACGGGCGATCGCGACGAGGAGACCGGCAACCGCGAACCCCACCGTGACGAGCGACCAACCGACCGCGGGGTGCGACTCGAACGAGTACTCCCGCCCGGCGTGCGGGAACGAGGCGCCCAGGTCGAGCCGGGCTGCTGGAAGAGGATGCAGAGCACGACGATGACGATCAACCACCGGCTGTCCTTCGTCAGCCGCGACGGTGCTGGTCTCGGCCGCAGTACGGGCTCGGTCAACAGTCGTTCGTCCCCCACAGCGCGACCGTAGCACCGGACGGGCATCTGGTGAGCAGAAGCGGTCGAGTGTGATGAACCGATCCGAGCACTTCTGCTCACCAGACACGTGCGAGACCCGGGCGTGCGAGACCCGGACGCCCGAGACTCGGGCGTGCGCGGCTAGCTGTACTGCCCAGGGAGGTTGGTCAACCGTGTGATGGGTGACTGGTTCCCGATGGCGGTGTGGGGCCGGTGGTGATTGTAGTGATGCAGCCACCCGGGAAGGGCGTTCCGGCGGTCGGACTCGGTCGGGTAGTGGCGTGAGAACGCCCACCCGTTAGCGAGGGTGCGGTGGAACCGTTCGATCTTCCCGTTGGTCTGGGTCGGTAGGGTCGGGTCTTCTTCGGCGTGATGTCGAGTTCCGCACATGCGTCACGCCAGGCGTGGGACTTGTAAGCAGATCCGTTGTCGGACAGGACCCGCTCGACGCGGACCCCGCGGGCAGCGAACCAGGACACAGCGCGGCGGAGGACACCGATCGCGGTGACAGCTTTTCGTCTTCGTGGATCTCGGCGTAAGCGACGCGAGAGTGGTCGTCGATGACGGTGTGCACGAACGCGGTCCCGACGAGAACGCCGCGATACTTGCTCCGACCGGTCCCGGGCGTCGCCGCACGATTCTTACCGCCCTGCTGGCGGCCGACGAACCGCCAGCCGCCACCGTCGGGACGTTGCCGAGCTTCTTCACGTCGACGTGGATCATTGAGCCGGGATACTCGTGCTCGTAACGACGGACCTGCTCGCCGGTCCGGACATCGATGTGGTGCAGCCGGTTCACCCGGCACCGAGTCAGCACGGCGTGCACGGTGGACGCGGGCATCCTCAAACGTCCACCGATCGCGACCGGGCCCAACCGCTTCCGCCACCGCAGCTGGACGACTTGCTTCACGAGGGTCTGCGGGGTGCGGTTCGGGGAGCGATGCGGTCGGGAGGACCGGTCGTGCATGCCGGCTTCGCCCATCGCGGTGTATCGGTCTGCCCACCGCTTCGCGGTCGGCCACGACACGTGGAAGAACAACGCCGCGTGACGGACCGGCCAACCGTCGTCGACGATCAGACGCGCGATCCGAAGACGTGCACGCGGGGTCAGGGCAGCGTTAGCGTGGGACAAGAGGACCTCCTGCGGAGAGTGTGTGAACTAAGCAGCTCCACTCCACCGCAGGAGGTCCTTCTCACGTCGTTACGACGACCGCGAGTCCTTGCACATCAACCAACGTCCCTGGGTAGTAACAGCTAGCGCAGGTGACGCTCGGCGGCCTCGACGACGTTCTTCATGAGCATCGCGCGGGTCATCGGCCCGACCCCGCCGGGGGTCGGCGACAGGAACCCCGCGACGGACGCCACCGCCGGGTCGACATCGCCGTGCAGCTTCGCCTTGCCGGTCTCCTCGTTCACGACGCGGGTGATGCCCACGTCGATGACCGCGGCCCCGGGCTGCACCCAGTCCGGCTTGACGAGCCCTGCGACACCGGCCGCCGCGACGATGATGTCCGCCCGGCGACACTCGGCGGCGACGTCCTCGGTGAGGGAATGGGTCAAGGTCGCGGTCGCCTCGAGCCGGGTGAGCAGCAGGCCGAGCGACCGGCCGACGGTCAGGCCCTGCCCGATGATCGTCACGTGCTGCCCACGGATCGGGACCTCGTACGCCTCGAGCATCGCGACGATGCCGCGCGGCGTGCACGGCAGCGGCGCGTCGATCGTGCCGGCACCGCCGGGAACGGCGAGCACGAGTTCGCCGAGGTTCGTCGGGTGCAGGCCGTCGGCGTCCTTCGCGGGGTTCATCAGCTCGAGCATGGGGACGGGGTCGACGCCCTGCGGCAGCGGGAGCTGGACGATGAACGCGGTGACCCGGGGGTCGTCGTTCATCTGCAGGATCGCTGCCCGGATGTCCGCGGCCGAGGCTGTCTCGGGCAGGTCGATGCGGACCGAGTCGAGCCCGATCTGCGCCGAGTCCTTGTGCTTGCCTGCGACGTACGACACCGAGCCGGGGTTCTTCCCGACCATGATCGTGCCGAGGCCGGGCCGGAACCCGTGGTCGTGCAGGCGGTCGATGCGGACCTTCAGGTCGTCGAGCGTGCGGGCGGCGAGAGCGGTGCCGTCGATGCGGACGGCCGATCCCTCGCCGGCCCACCGCTCACGAGGAAGCGGTGCGGCCGTCACGCGTACAGCGGGAACGCGTCGGTCAGGGCCGTCACCCGCGCCGAGAGCGCCGAGATGTCCGGGTTCGGCATGAGCGTCAGCGCGATGATGTCCGCGACCTCGGCGAACTCGGCGTCGCCGAATCCACGGGTGGCCAGGGCGGACGTCCCGATGCGGACGCCCGAGGTGACCATCGGGGACGCGGGTCGAACGGCACGGCGTTGCGGTTCACGGTGATGCCGACCTCGTGCAGGAGGTCTTCGGCCTGCTTGCCGTCCACCTCGGACTCGCGCAGGTCGACGAGCACCAGGTGCACGTCGGTGCCGCCGGTGAGGACGTCGATGCCGGCGCTCTTCGCGTCGTCGGCCGTGAGCCGCGCAGCGAGGGCCTGGGCGCCGCGGATGGTTCGCTCCTGGCGGTCCTTGAACTCCGGCGTGCCGGCGAGCAGGAACGCGGTGGCCTTCGCGGCGATCACGTGCATGAGCGGACCGCCCTGCTGCCCCGGGAAGACGGCCGAGTTAAGCTTCTTGAAGAGCGACTCGTCGTTCGACAGGATCAGGCCGGAGCGGGGGCCGGCGAGCGTCTTGTGCACGGTCGACGACACGACGTGCGCGTGCGGCACGGGCGACGGGTGCAGGCCCGCGGCGACGAGGCCGGCGAAGTGCGCCATGTCGACCCAGAGCGTGGCGCCGACCTCGTCCGCGATCGCACGGAACTTCGCGAAGTCGAGCTGGCGGGGTGCGCGGACCAACCGGCGATGATGACCTTCGGCTGGTGCTCGACGGCCTTCGCGCGGATGTCGTCGTAGTCGACCTCGAACGTCTCCGGGTCGACGCCGTAGGACACGGCGTTGTAGATGCGGCCGGAGAAGTTGAGCTTCATGCCGTGGGTCAGGTGGCCGCCGTGCGCGCAGCTCCAGACCGAGGATGGTGTCGCCGGCCGACGCGATGGCGTGCAGGACGGCGGCGTTCGCGGTGGCGCCGGAGTGCGGCTGGACGTTCGCGTACGCCGCGCCGAAGAGGGCCTTCGCACGGTCGATGGCCAGCTGCTCGGCGACGTCGACGTACTCGCAGCCGCCGTAGTAGCGCTTGCCCGGGCACCCCTCGGCGTACTTGTTCGTGAGGACGGAGCCCTGGGACTCGAGGACGGCGCGCGGGACGAAGTTCTCCGACGCGATCATCTCGAGGTAGTCGCGCTGACGGCCGAGCTCCTGCTCGAGGACCTTCGCGATCTCGGGGTCGACCTCGCTCAGCGGAGCGTTGAACGTGGACTGCGTGGTTGCGGGGGCAGATCGGTGATGGACACGGGACTCCTCGTTGTACGGCCGCGCCGAGCGACGCGACGCCGTCGGGCACGCGTGCGCGACGGGGTGGACGGGTGGTCGCGGCCCAGGCGTACGGCCGCGCACCGTGTCAGGTGTCGCTCCCCGATGGTGACCCATCCAACGCCAGTCGCGACCTGACGATCGTACCGAGCGACCCGGTTCGTGTCACCCTGGTTGCATGACCCTGCTGACGCCCGATGTCGACGAGCGCACCGACGCCCACGTCGACGTGCGTCCGGACGCGCCCTGGGTCGCCGTCGTGTGGGACGACCCGGTGAACCTGATGTCCTACGTGACCTACGTGTTCCAGCGGCACTTCGGGTTCCCGCGGGCCAAGGCCGAGCGGCTGATGCGCCAGGTGAACGACGAGGGCCGCGCGATCGTGGCGACCGGTCCGCGCGAGGCGATGGAGGCCCACGTCGAGGCCATGCACGGCTACGGCCTGCAGGCCTCGGTGGACAGGGCGCCTGCTCAGTGATCCCGTTCGTCCGCCGGCCCGACGGCGTCCACCTGCGCATGTCCTCCGGCGAGCGCGCGGTGCTCACGTCGCTGACCGAGCAGCTGCAGCAGGTGCTCGGCGGGGGCCTGTCGTCCGATCCCGCGGCGGCTCGGTTGCTCCCGGACGCCTACCCGGGGACCGTGAGGCGAGCGCGGAGTTCCGGCGGTGGACCGAGCCGGACCTGGTGGCGCAGAAGACCGCGAACGCGTCGACCGTGCACGCCTGGGCCGCGGGTGCGCGGGACGGCGCGTTCGACGCGGAGGACGAGCAGGCCTGGCTCCGCTGCCTGACGGACCTGCGGCTGACGATCGCGGACCGGCTCGGCATCGTGGACGCCACGACCGAGGAGCGGTCCTACGCGGCGGACGCCGGCGTCGGGCTGCGGGACGTCTACGACTGGCTCGGCGCAGTGCAGGAGCACCTCGTCGAGACGCTCCTGTCCGCGCGCTGACGGCGTCGGCCTGGAGGCACGGCTCGCCTCGGTCGCGATCGGTTACTTCGTCGAGATCGACAGTCTGCCTTGCAAGCCCGCCTGGTAAAGTAGTACCGTTCCGGTATGACTGATCCGGATGCGTCCGACCTCGCCGGCGACCTGCTGGCCACCTACGGCCGCATCCGCCGCACCACGCTCGTCGGCAAGGTCGACGACGTCACCGCGTCGCAGTCGGCCGTGCTCGGGCGACTCGTGCGGGACGGCGCCGCCACCACCGCCGACCTCGCACGCGCCGAGGGGGTCCGCCCGCAGTCCATGGGCGCGACGGTCCAGGCACTCGTCGAGCTCGGCCTCGTGGAACGGTCCCCGGACCCGCAGGACGGACGACGGACCATCGTGGACGCCACCGCCGCCGGCCGGGCCGCTCGCGACGAATCGCACCGCACACGCACCAGGCTCCTCGCCGAACGTCTCGCGGCGCTCGACCCCGAGGACCGCGAGACGGTCGCGCAGTCCCTCACCGTCCTCGCGACCCTCGTCGAGCCCTGACCGAGCGCGAGACGTGACCGAGCGCGAGACGTGACACGCGTCGTCGACGCGAGCCGTGCCTCCTCCCGTCCCCGCGACCACCCCGAGAACGACCACGCCCAGAACGACGACACCGAGAACGACAACACCAAGAACGACGACGCCGAGAAGGCGCACCGACACGTCCACCGCAACCGCTCCCGTCCCCACCACCACCGATCAGCACGGCGGCGGCTTCGGCCCGAAGCTCCTCATCCCCGTCCTGGTCGGTCCGCTGCTCAACCCGATCAACACGACGATGGTGTCGGTCGCCCTCGCGCCGATCTCCCGCGACCTCGGGATCGGCGCCGCGCAGGCGATCTGGCTGGTCGCCGCCCTGTACCTCGCGAGTGCGATCGCGCAGCCGACGATGGGGAAGCTCGCCGACCGGTTCGGCCCGAAGAAGGTCTTCCTCGCCGGGCTGGTCATCGTCGGGGTCGCGGGCGTCGTGCCCGAGGTCCTCACGGGCTTCGGCGGCGCGGTGTTCGCTCGCGTGCTCATCGGCATCGGGACGTCCTCGGCGTACCCGGCGGCACTGACCACCCTGCGACAGCACTCGAACCGGATCGGGAAGCCGACGCCACCCCTCGTGCTGGGCGCCCTGTCGATCACGTCGCTCGTGTCCGCCGCCGCCGGGCCGCCGCTCGGTGGTGCGCTCATCGCGGCGTTCGGGTGGCACGCGATCTTCCTCGTGAACGTGCCGCTCGCGGCGTTCGGGATCGTCGTGTCCGCGCTGTGGCTGCCGTCCGACCGGCTCCGACCACGGAACGACGCGGACCTGCCGGTGCTCACCGCGCTCGACCCCGTCGGGATGCTGCTCATGACCGGGTTCGTGTCGGCGCTCCTCGTCTTCCTGCTCGACCTGTCCGCCGGGCTCTGGTGGCTGCTCGGGACAGCGGTCGTCCTGCTCGTGGCGCTCGTGCTGTGGGAGCGCCGGGCGGTGAAGCCCTTCGTCGACGTCCGGCTGCTCGTCCGCAACGGCGCGCTGTCACGCACGTACGTGCGGCTGTTCCTGACGTACCTGATGGCCTACACGATGACGTACGGGTTCTCGCAGTGGGTGCAGGACGTCGCCGGATACCCGAGCGACGTCGCCGGGTACATGCAGCTCCCCGCCGCGGTCGTGGCCGGGGTGGCCTCGTTCCTCGTCGCCCGGAAGACGGCCGTGCGCGGGCCGCTGATCGTGGCTGCGGTCGTGCCGATCGTCGGCGGCGCGCTCCTGCTGTTCCTCGGCGTGGGCTCCCCGTGGTGGCTGCTCGTGCTCGCGCCGGCGCTGTTCGGCGTCCCGCAGGCCCTGGCGTCCGTGTCGAACCAGGCGGCGCTGTACCGGGTCGTGCCCGCCGAGTACATCGGCACCGCCGCGGGGCTCTCCCGGACGAGCGTGTACATCGGGGCGATCGGGGCCTCGTCGCTCATCGGCGGCGTGTTCGGGCAGGCACCGACCACGCCGGACCTGCACGTGCTGGCGTGGGTGATCGTCGGCGTCGCGGTGCTCGTCAGCGTCCTGACGATCGCCGACCGCGCGCTCGCGAAGCCGCTCCCCGCTGACGCGACCCGTCCGCCGGGCGCACCCCGCGCCTCCAGGCCGTCTCGGTGCCACGCGCACACCGTGCGCCGGTCTCGGGCGAGCAGGACGCGTCACCCCGCCGCGGGCGCGACGATCCCTGCTCACCCGACGGCGCCACGGCCCGGACGCCGATCCCGGTACCCTGATCCGGTGACCGACCCGACCGACCAGACCCCCACGCACTGGACCCTCACCCTGGTCTGCGACGACCAGCCCGGGATCGTGCACGCCGTCTCCGGAGCGGTCGTGGCGGCGAGCGGCAACATCACCGAGTCCCAGCAGTTCTCGAGCGTCGACACCAACACGTTCTTCATGCGCCTGCAGGTCATGGCACCGGTCGACCGCGCCACGTTCGAGGCCGCCCTCGCGCCCGTCGCCGAGCGCTACGGGGCCCGCGTGCAGCTCGACGTCGTGGGCCGGCCGCTGCGCACGCTCGTGCTCGTGTCGACGGCCGGACACTGCCTCAACGACCTGCTCTACCGGCAGCGCGGTGGACAGCTCCCGATCGAGGTCCCGCTCGTGCTGTCGAACCACGCCGAGCTGTCCGAGCTGGCGTCGTTCTACTCGGTGCCGTTCGAGCACCGCCCGGTGACGGACGCCGCGAGCAAGCAGGAGATGGAGCGGAGGATCCTGCAGGCGGTCGAGGAGCACGACATCGAGCTCGTCGTCCTCGCCCGCTACATGCAGATCCTCTCCCCGGAGCTGTGCGCGGCGCTCGAGGGGCGCGCGGTGAACATCCACCACTCGTTCCTGCCCGGGTTCAAGGGCGCGAACCCGTACCGGCAGGCGCACGCCCGCGGGGTGAAGCTGATCGGCGCGACGGCACACTTCGTCACGAGCGACCTCGACGAGGGGCCCATCGTCGAGCAGAACGTGGTGCGGGTCGACCACACGAAGGACCCCGCGGAGCTCGTGTCGATCGGGCAGGACGAGGAGTCCCGCACGCTCACCCAGGCGGTGCGCTGGATCGCGGAGGACCGGGTCCTCCTCGACGGCGCCCGCACGATCATCTTCAAGTAGGTCCACGCATGTCAGCACCGCAGTCCCCGTCGACTGGGCGAGGTCCCCGATCCGTCGGCGATCGGCAAGCCCCGCCGGGAGTTCGACGGCTGGCGCGTGCTCCGCATCGTGGTGTGCACGTTCGGGCTGCTGTCGCTGGCGACCTGGGCTACTTCGCGTGGCCGTTCCCGATGCCGAGCATCCTGTTCATGATCGGCGCCCCGGTGTTCGCGGCGCTGGTCTGGTACTCTTCCGCTCGCCGGCGTCGCCGATCGAGACGGACGTGGTGGGGAAGACCATCGTCGAGGTCGCGTTGGTGGTGGCCGCGGGCGCCTGCTGGATCTCGATCGGGCACCCGGTGATCGGGCTGGTCTTCGTGGTGGTGGCGGCACTGTCGGGTGTGGTGCAGTTCCGGAAGGAGACGCGATGAGCAGCGCTGCGTCGGTCGGCCTGGAGGCACGGCGCACGCTGGTCAGGTCGGCCCGCGTCGTCGACGCGGCCGGTCCCACGGCGGACGGCTGGGTCCTCGTCGTCGGTGACACCATCCACGCGGTCGGTGCCGGCGCCGAGGCACCTGCGGCGGCGTCGGTCGATGCGGTCGTGGACCTCGGCGACGCAGTCCTGACGCCCGGGTTCATCGACCTGCACGGGCACGGCGGCGCGGGTGCCGCCTACGAGGACGACTCGTTCGCGGCCGCCCTCGCGGTGCACCGGGCGCACGGCACGACCCGCTCGGTGCTGTCCCTCGTCGCCAACCCGGTCCCGTCGCTCGCGTCGTCGCTGGACCGGGTGCGTGCGGTGATGGCCGACGACCCGCTCGTGCTCGGCGTGCACCTCGAAGGGCCGTTCCTCTCCCCGCACAACAAGGGTGCCCACAACGAGTCGTACCTGGTCGACCCGGCGCCCGCTGCCGTCGACGCCCTGCTCTCCGCCGGTGACGGCGTCGTCCGGCAGGTCACGATCGCTCCGGAGCTGCCCGGTGCGCTGTCCGCGATCGAGCGCTTCGTCGCCGCGGGCGTCACCGCCGCGGTCGGTCACACCGTCTGCACCTACGACCAGGCCCGCGCCGCGTTCGACGCCGGCGCGACCCTGCTCACGCACGCGTTCAACGCCATGCCGGGGATCCACCACCGCGCCCCCGGCCCGATCGCCGCCGCCGTCGCCGACGACCGCGTGACCCTCGAGCTCATCCTCGACGGCGTGCACGTGCACCCGTCGGTGGCGTCCATGCTGCTGCAGGCCGCTCCTGGCCGGGTCGCGCTCATCACGGACGCCATGGGCGCTGCCGGTGCCGCCGACGGTTCGTACACGCTGGGGTCGCTCGCGGTGACCGTCACGGACGGCGTCGCGCACGTCGCCGGGACGGACACGATCGCCGGGTCGACGCTGACGCAGGACGTCGCGCTGCGGAACGCGGTCACGCGTGCCGGCCTGACGCTTCCGGAGGCCGTGGCGGCAGTGACGAGCGTGCCGGCGACGGCACTGGGGCTCGGCGACCGCCTGGGCGGATCGCACCGGGGTTCGCCGCCGACCTCGTGGCGCTGTCGCCGGCGCTCGAGGTGCAGCACGTCTGGGGCGCCGGCCGACCGCTCGGCTGACGCTTCCCCGGCCGCCCGCGGTCACCGGGTGGAGGCACCGCCCGCGTCACGGGCGGCGACGGCGAGACGGACGAACTCGGCGCGATCGATCGAGGGACGGAACCCGAGCACGCTCCGGGCTCGCTCGTTCGACGTGGTGTAGCTCGGCGCGGACGCCGGCAGGGTCACGTCGACCGAGCCGAGGCCGGCCGCGGCCGCGAGCTCGGTCGCGAACACGCCGAGGTCGGTGGGTTCGTCCGGCCCGAGGCCGATCACCTCGTGCCCGGTCGTCGATGCCTCGAGCGCGAGGACGACCCCCGCTGCGAGGTCGGCCGTCGCCAGGATGCCCATCTGCACGGGGAGCCCGTCCTCGCGGTGTGCCACGAGGAGCGTGTCGTCGTCGCCCTCGTACGGTTCGAGGGCGCGGACCACGGCGTCGTGCCCGGCGGCACGCTCTCGTGCGATCCGGCGCGAGGCGAAGAACCGCGGTCCCGAGAAGAACGAGTCCGGGTCGAGCAGCTCTGCGGGGTCCTGCGTGTGGGCGAAGCGCAGGACGACGGTCGACCAGCCCGCCGTGCGACCCGCGAAGGCGACGATGTCCTCGGCGAGCACCTTGCTGAGGCCGTACCAGGTCTGCGGCAGCCGCGGGTGCGTCTCGTCGATGGGCTGCCGGACCGGGTCGTTCTCGGGTACACCTCGCCGGAGCTGGCGAGGACGAAGCGTCGCATCGCGCTGCCGTCGAGCGCCCGGACGAGACGCTCGGTCGCGAGCACGTTCGCCGTCATGAGACGGTCCGCGTCGCGGGCGTCCCAGGACATGAGCGCGCCGAGGTGCGCCACCGCCTCGACCCCGCCGAGTCGTGGGTCGGCGTCCGGGAGCCCGGCGAGGTCGCCGATCAGGTAGTCGACGCCGTCCACGGGGTGCGCGGGAGCGACGAGGTCGAGTCCGACCACGGTGTGGCCTCGCTCGACGAGCGCTGTGGCGACCGAGCGTCCGACTCGTCCCGATGCTCCGGTCACTGCGATGTGCATGGTCTGTCTCCCTTTCGGTGGTCGGGGCTGCCCTCACTCGGCGCGGAGCGGGGCACGGAAGGTCTCGCGCGCGCGGAGCACCACGATGCCGCTGACGAGCGCGGCGCCCATCACGTAGAACGCCGGAGCGAAGGTGTTGCCGGTCGAGGTGATGAGGAACGTCGCGAAGTACGGCGTGATCCCGCCGAAGACGGCGACGCAGAGGTTGTACGCGATGGACATCGAGCCGTACCGGATGTTCGTCGGAACAGCCTCGGCCATGGCCGCGCTCATCGCACCGTCGAACGCCGCCATGAAGACCCCGAGGAGCACCATCGCGGCGGTGGCCGCCCAGAAGTTCCCGGCGTTCATGAGCACGAGGGTCGGGTAGGTCAGCACGACGAACCCGGCGCATCCGGCGAGCATGACGGGCCGCCGACCGATGCGGTCGCTCAGCAGCCCGAAGCAGGGCACCAGTGCCGCGATGACGACGAACCCGATCACGGTCACGCCGTACGCGACCGTGGGGCTGTAGTGCAGATCGGTCTGGAGGTAGCTCGGCATGAAGGTCTGCAGGATCCAGTGCCCGACGGCCTTGATCACGACGAAACCGACGCAGAACAGCAGGGCGCGCCACGACGTCCGGAACGATCGGCGCAACGGGTTCGCCGCGACCTCACCGCGGGCCTGGACCGCCTTGAACTCCGGGGTGTCCTCCAGCCTCGAGCGGAGGTAGAGCCCGGCGAGGCCGAGCGGCAGGGCGAGCATGAACAGCACGCGCCACCCCCACGAGTCGAGCGCGTCCGAACCCGCGAGCGAGGTGAAGAGGAACACCAGACCGCCGCCGACGACGAACGCGGCGAAGCCGAACACGTCGACGAAGCTCGAGACGAACCCGCGGCGGTTCGACGGCGCGTACTCCGCCAGCAGCGTGGTCGCACCCGAGCTCTCACCGCCGGCGGCGAAGCCCTGCACGAGCCGGACGACGACGAGCAGGAGCGGAGCGAGGAGCCCCACCGACTGGTAGGTGGGCAGGACACCCATCACGAACGTCGCGCCGCTCGTCACCAGGATGACGGTGGCGAGGGTCGTCTTCCGGCCGATCCGGTCGCCCATCGAGCCCCAGAACAGACCGCCGAGCGGGCGCATGACGAAGCCGGCCCCGAACACCGCGAACGCCGAGAGCAGGGCGGCCTGCGGGTCCCCTTGGCGGAAGAAGTGCACCGAGATGACCGTCGCGAGCGTCCCGTAGAGACCGAAGTCGAACCACTCCACGAAGTGTCCGGCACCCGCGGCCGCGATCACCTTCTTCAGTCGCGCACGGCGTGCTGCGTCGTCGAGGGGCGTGACGGTGGACGCGTCAGGCCCTGCAGTGGTTCCGCTCATCGGGAGTCCTCACACTTCGTTGTCGAGAGTCGGTTGACCATAACACTGATCGGGCACTGTTTGCCACAGGGTGGGAAACGCGAGCCGGTGAGTGATAGCGTGCTGAGCATGCAGTCCCGTGAAGAGCACCACGACGTCGTGGTCGTCGGAGGCGGCCTCGCCGGCGTGAGCGCCGCCGTCGCCGCCGCACGCCTCGGCTCGAGCGTCGCGCTCGTGACCAATCGACCCGTGCTCGGTGGCAACTCCTCGAGCGAGATCCGCGTGTGGGTCGTCGGTGCCACGGCCCACGGCACACAGCGGTTCGCCCGCGAGACCGGGATCATGGGCGAGCTGTTCCTCGAGAACCAGTACCGGAACCCCCAGGGCAACCCGGTCTACTGGGACCAGGTCGTGCTCGACCTCGTGCGCGCCGAGCCGAACGTGCACCTGCACCTCAACACCGACGTGCGGACCGTGTCGACGGTGGAGGACGGCACCGGTGCACCGCGCATCACCTCCGTCACCGGCTGGACGATGGGGTCCGAGATCGAGACCGCCTTCACCGCGCCGGTGTTCCTCGACTGCACGGGCGACGGTCTCATCGGGGCCCTCGCCGGCGCCGAGTACCGGATCGGCCGCGAAGGACGCGACGAGTACGGCGAGGAGTGGGCTCCGGCCGAACCGGACGACGAGCTCCTCGGCAGCTCGATCTTCTTCTCCACACACGACACCGGCCGCCCCGAGAAGTTCGTGCCACCCTCGATCGCGGTGGACCTGGCGAAGACCCCGATCCTCGCGAACCGGGCGATCCGCACCGGTGACAACGGCTGCAACTACTGGTGGATCGAGTGGGGCGGCGAGCTCGACACCGTCGCCGAGAACGAACGGATCCGCGACGAGCTGTGGGGCGTCGTGTACGGCATCTGGGACCACATCAAGAACTCCGGCGCGTTCGACGCCGACTCGCTCACCCTCGACTGGGTCGGCGCGATCCCCGGCAAGCGCGAGTACCGCCGGTTCGTGGGCGACCACACCCTCACGCAGCAGGACCTCCTGTCGCAGCGGACCTTCCCGGACACGGTGGCGTTCGGCGGCTGGTCGATCGACCTGCACCCCGTCGAGGGCGTCTACGCCGAGACGGCCGGCGCCCGGCAGCGGTACACGGACGGCACGTACGACATCCCGTTCCGCACCCTCTACTCGGCGAACGTGACGAACCTGCTGTTCGCCGGCCGGAACATCTCCGCGTCGCACGTGGCCTTCGGCTCGACCCGCGTGATGGCCACCTGCTCGACCCAGGGCCAGGCAGCAGGGACCGCGGCGCACCTCGTGGCCCGGCACGGCACGACCCCGCGCGAACTCGGCACCGACCACGTCGCCATGCTCCAGCAGACGCTCCTCCGCGAGGACGCCCCGCTCATCGGGGTCCAGGTCCGCGACGCGGCGGACCTCGCCCAGCGCGCCCGGATCAGCGCGAGCAGCGAGCTCACCGCGCTCGACACCGCGCCGTGGACGACCGGCGACGCGTTCGCACTCGACCGGGACGTCGCGGTCGTCCTGCCCGTCGACCCGGCGCTCGGCACCTTCGTGCTGCAGACCGACGCCGACGCCGCCGTCGAGCTGACGATCGAGCTTCTGGACGACCGGGAAGCCACAGAACTACGCGCCGATCGAGCACGTCGCGACGCACACCACGTCGGTGCCGGCGGGCACGGGCGAAGCGGTGGTCGACCTCGCCTTCCACCCGGACGAACCGTGCAACGCGGTCGTCGTCGTCCGCCAGGCACCCGGCGTGCGACTGCTCCTGACCGAGGGGCACCCGTACGGAGTCCTGGCGCTCCGGGCGCGTTCCGCCGACGACGGGCACTTCGACGACCACATCCCCGAGGAGGCCGACCAGCCCGTCACCGACTGGGAAGCGCGGGCCCTGCGCGGACGCTCGTTCGCGTTCACCGCAGCCGGCGCATCGGACGCGTGGCGTGCCTCCCGGGTCGCCGACGGCCTCCAGCGCCCGTTCGGCGGGCCGCACATGTGGTCCTCCGAGGCGGGCGACGGCACGGCGACGCTCACGCTCGACTGGGCGGAGCCCGTCGACGTGCGCCAGGTGCGCGTCGTGTGGAACGACGACGTCGACGCCGACCTCATCAACCTGCACCACCACCGGACCCCCTGGGACGCCGTCCCGACGCTCGCCCGGGACTACCGGATCGAGGTGTGCACCGACGGGCTCTGGCGGACGGTCGCCACCGTCGAGGGGAACCGACACCGCCACCGCGTCCACGACGTCCCGCCGACACGGACCGCTTCGCTCCGCGTCGTCGTCACCGCCACGAACGGGTCGCCGTTCGTCACGGCGAGCGCCGTGAAGGTCTACTGACGGCGCCACGGCGCAGCAGAATGTCCTCATGACGAGCGCTCCCGCGAACCAGAGCATCGAACGAGCCGCAGCCGTCCTCGGTGCGCTCGGCGCATCGGAGAACGGCCCGCTCCGCGCCTCGGACATCGCACGCGCGATCGGGCTGGGCACGTCGACGACGGCACGACTGCTCAACACGCTCGAAGCGCTCCAGTACGTGCGGCGCAACCCGGAGACGCAGGGGTACTCGATCGGCCGAGCGGTGCTCGAACTCGCCAGTCAGGGGCTCAACCACGACCCGGTGCACCGGGAGTCCCGGGCAGCCGCCCAGGAACTCGCGCAGCGGGTGGAACTCACGGCGAACGTGGGCGTCCTCGACGGGACGAACTGCATCTACCTCTGCCACTTCGAGGGTCGACTCGCGCCGAAGTCGCACACGATGGTCGGCATGCGGCAGCCGCTGCACGCCTCGGCGCTCGGCAAGGCCCTGATGCTCGACATGACCGAGCAGCAGCGCGAGGACCTCCTCGGCACCGAGCTCGCTCGGTACACCGAGCACACCATCGTCGACCATGCCGCGCTCACCGCGGACCTCGGGGCCGCCGAGACCCGTGGCTGGTGCGTCGAGAACCAGGAGCTCGCGCTCGGTCGGTTCTGCATCGCAGCCCCGATCCGGAACGCGAGCGGGGCGATCGCCGCCGCGATCTCGATCTCCGGCCGGGTGACGGTGCTCCGCACGCGGGACATGGCGTCGCTCGCGGAGGACCTCATCGAGGTGGCGGACCGCATCAGTGTCGGCCTGGGGAGGATCAGCGCGGTCGCCCTCTGACAGCGCACGGCACTCGACGATGGCGTCCGCCTGCGGACCCTCCTCCGCGCTGCGCGGACGAGGACTGCGAAGATGGACCCATGAGCGTCATGGTCTCCGCGTTCGATGCCCACCGCACCCGCACCAGCGAGAAGTACACGGTCTACCCGCCGGAGGTACTCCCGATGTTCGTCGCCGAGATGGACAGTTCGCTCGCCGAACCCGTGCGGGACGCCCTCGTCGCCGCGGTGCAGGCCGGGACACCGGGTACGTCGGTCACGGCCGGGCACTCCCCGAGGCGTTCGCCGACTTCGCGGAGGACCGCTGGGGCTGGCGCGTGGACCCGACCTCGTCCGGACCACCACGGACGTCTCGGTGGCCGCGGTGGAGACGCTCCGCCGGGTCATCGAGCCGGGTGATCAGGTCGTCATCATGCCGCCGGTCTACCCGCCGTTCTGGGAGTACGTCGCCGAGGCAGGCGGCTCCGTCACCGAGGTGCCGCTGCTCGCGCCGGACGGCGACGCCGACCCGTTCGACACGACCGCCGGGTGGCGGATGGACCTGGACGGTATCGCGCGGGCCCTCGCCGACGGGGCCCGCACGGTGCTGCTCTGCAACCCGCACAACCCCCTCGGGCTCGTGCACGACCGGGACTCGCTCGCAGCCCTCGCACACCTCGCCGCGGAGTGGGACGCCGTGGTGGTCTCCGACGAGATCCACGCGCCGCTCGTCCACGCGGATGCGGTCTTCACGCCGTTCCTCGACTCCTGCCCCGAGGCCGCGGAGCTCGGCGTCGCCCTGACGAGCGCGAGCAAGGCGTGGAACCTCGCCGGGACGAAGTGCGCGCTGATGATCGGGGCCTCCGACCGGGCGCGTGCGTCGTTCGACGGCATGCCGCGCGAGGTCGTCGAACGCACGGGCATCCTCGGGTACACCGCCGCGCTCGCCGCGTTCCGCGAGGGCGGCCCGTGGCTCGCGTCGCTGCTGACCGAACTCGCGGCGAACCGGCGCACGCTCGCCGAGCGACTCGGCGACGTCCTTCCGGGAGCCGGCTACCGGCAGCCGCAGGCGTCGTACCTGGCCTGGCTCGACCTGCGAGCGCTGCCGTGGGGCGACGACCCCGCGTCACTGCTCGTCGACGAGGCGAAGGTCGCGCTCGGCAGCGGCCCGGACTTCGGACGGCAGGGGCTCGGGTTCGCGCGGCTCAACTTCGGCTGCTCGGCCGAGACCCTCGACGAAGCGCTCGGCCGTCTGCGCACCGCGTACGAGCGGCGCACAGACGGCTGAGCGGAGTCCTCACTCGAAGCGCTGCCAGGCCGGCTTGTTGGCGTACGTGTACTCGTAGTAGTCCGCCAGCTTCAGTCCGGCGGCGGCTTCCGCGTCGACGACGACGGTGGCGTGCTCGTGCAGCTGCAGCGCTGAGCCCGGCACGAACGACGACAGCGGCCCCTCCACCGCAGCGGCGACGGCATCGGCCTTCGACGAACCCTGCGCCACGAGGACGAAGCTTCGCGCGTCGAGGATCGTGCCGAGCCCCTGCGTCATGCAGTGGGTCGGGACCTGGTCGAGGTTGTCGAAGAACCGTGCGTTCGCCTCGCGCGTGGACGGCGCGAGCGTCTTGATGCGGGTGCGGGACGCGAACGAGGACGTCGGCTCGTTGAAGCCGATGTGGCCGTTGGCGCCGATGCCGAGGATCTGCACGTCGACGCCCCCGGCAGCACGGATCGCGGCGTCGTACTCCTTGGCGGCGAACTCGAGGTCGTCGGCACGACCGTCCGGCACCCGCACGCGCGACGGGTCGAAGCCGAGCGGTGCGGTGACGTCGCGAGCGATGACACTGGCGTAGGACTCGGGGTGTTCGAGCGGGATGCCGACGTACTCGTCGAGGGCGAACGCGCGGGCCTCGGCGAACGAGATCTCCCGGCGTCGACACGACGCTGCAGGTCGGCGTAGATGCCCTGCGGGCTGGACCCGGTGGCGACACCGATGACGGCGGACGGCTTCTTCGCGACGACGGAGGCGATCTTGGCCGCGGCGACGCGACCGACCTCAGCCGGCGTGGGCAGGATGATGATCTCCACGAGGACAGCCTACTGGTCATGACCAGTCCGCGACAGAGCCCGGTGTCGGTAGCGTGGCGGCATGCCCACGCCTGACTTCGTCCTGTCCCTGCGCTCGAAGATCGGGAACGATCCGCTCTGGCTGACCGGTGTCACCGCCGTCGTCACCCGTGGCGAGGGTGCGGACCGCGAGCTCCTCGTCGTCCGCCGTGCCGACAACCACGTCTACACGCCGGTGACCGGCATCGTCGACCCCGGCGAGGAACCAGCGGTCGCCGCGGAACGCGAGGTGCTCGAGGAGGCCGACGTCATCGCCGTCGCGGAACGCCTGGCGTGGGTGCAGGTGCTGCCGGAGATGACCTACACGAACGGCGACCGGGCGCAGTACCTCGACCTCGTGTTCGCGTGCCGGTACGTCTCCGGGGAGCCGTTCCCGGCCGACGGCGAGAACACCGAGGCGTTCTGGGCCCGGCTCGACGCCCTGCCCGAGATGCCCGCGAACATGCGGGCACGGATCGAGGCGGCCCTGTCCGACGACCCGGCCGCGCGCTTCCAGCGCTGACCCCACCGGCCAGTGGGCCCGGCCCGAGACTCGGGGTACGCGACAGTTCTCGCCTGTTTCGTCGCGAGAACTGTCGCCCGGCCGAGTCTCGGGCTCTCGTCACGAGACTCGGGGGCGCCGCTACGCGAGCGGTGCGACCGCCACGGGGGCGCCGAGCAGGCGCACCGCGATGGCGTCGCCGGCCGCGCGGCGGTCGCCGACCTCGTGCTGGACGGTCACGACGGTGTCGTCGTCGAGCCGGACCGTGGTGCGACGGATCGAGCCGAGGAAGCTCGAGGCGACGATCGTGCCGGTGACTCCGTCGGGTGCGAAGGCGATGTCCTCCGGCCGGACGTAGGCGAGCACCGGCCCGTCGGACAACGAGCCGTCGAGTGCGGGCACGCGGAACCCGTACACGAAGACGTCGCCGCCGCGCAGGTCACCGCGGAGCGGGTTCGACTGGCCGACGAAGTCCGCGGTGAACGCCGATGACGGAGACCGGTAGAGCTCCTCGGGCGTGCCGATCTGCTCGATGCCGCCGGCGTTCATCACCGCGATGCGGTCGGAGACGGCGAGCGCCTCCTCTTGGTCGTGGGTGACGAAGACGGTCGTGATGCCGAGGTCGCTCTGGATGCGGCGGATCTCGTCGCGCAGTGACACCCGCACCTTGGCGTCGAGGGCGGACAGCGGCTCGTCGAGCAGGAGCACCCGAGGACGGGTGACCAGGGCACGGGCGAGGGCGACGCGCTGCTGCTGGCCGCCGGAGAGCTGGTGCGGGTACCGGTCGGCGAAGTCCGCCAGGTGGACCATGTCGAGCGCGTCGATCACCCGCTCACGGCGCGCCGCTGCCGGGACCCGGCGCATCTCGAGGCCGAAGGCGACGTTCTGCCGCACGGTCATGTGCGGGAACAGCGAGTACTGCTGGAACACCATGCCGATGTCGCGCTTGTTCACCGGGGTGCCCGCGACGTCGGAGCCGTCGATCCGGATCGAGCCGGCGTCGATGATCTCGAGACCGGCGAGCGCGCGGAGGGCCGTGGTCTTCCCGCATCCGGAGGGGCCGAGGAGCGACACGAACTCGCCGGGCTCGATGCGCAGCGACAGGCCGGCGAGGGCGCGGTGGGCGCCGTAGTGCTTCTCGACGGCCTCGAGCTCGACGGTCGCGCCGGCGGTGGCGAGCGACGCCGGTGCGACGGGGGCGGTGACGGTGGTCATGCGGACTCCTTCCGGGGGCGCCGCTGACGGGCGCCGGCGCCGGATCGACGGGTCCCGATCCGGCCGATGACGACGAGCAGGACGAACCCGAACACGAGGGCGCCGAGCGAGAAGATCGCGGCGACGTACGGGTCGGTCTGCTGCACGAGCACGAGCGCGGTCTGGAACGTCGTGCGGGACAGGAACGAGGCGAGGGTGTACTCGCCGAGGACGACCGTGATCGTCAGGAAGCACGCGGCCGTGATGCCGCGGCGGAGGTTCGGCAGGAGCACCCGCCACGTCACGGTCCACCACGAGGCACCGAGCGATCGTGCGGCCTCGGACAGCACGTGCATGTCCATCGCGGTGATGGATGCAGCGATCGGCCGGAAGGCGAAGGGCAGCGAGACGATGCCGATCGCGAAGGCCAGCGTCCAGGCGTCCGACCCGAAGACCTGCGCGACGACCTGGTAGACGGGGATGAACCCGACGACGAGGACGACGACGGGCACCGTGATCGGCACGATGCACACGAACTCGAGCACGCGGCGCAGGCGGGGGTAGCGGAGCGCGGTGATGACCTGCGCGGGCAGGAGCACGAGCAGGACGATCGCGACGGTGATCACCGCGATGAGCAGCGAAGCGCCGAGTCCGTCGAACACGGGCTGGTACGTCGGCCGGTTGACCGGGTCGGCGATCGCCGACCAGTGCGCGAGGGTGAAGCCGTCGGTGCCCTGCCGGAAGGTGAACTCCGCGAGGGCGACGAGCGGGACCGCGAACACGAGGCCGATCACGACGAGCACGATCGCGGCGGTGACCCGTGACGGGGCCACGCCGAAGCGACCGACGCGAGCCGCGCCTCTCCCCACCGGCACGGCCGGTCCGCCGCTGGCGCGTCGCCCCGGAACCGGCGGCGTGGGCCCAGGCCGGTCCGACGGGCGGGACCGACCCGACGGGCGCGACGTGCCGGACGTGGCCGCGCTCATCGCTGCCACCTCGCGGCACGGCGCTGGAGCAGCGAGTACGCACCCATGACGACGGCCATCACGACGACCATGCCGAACGCGAGCACCCCGGCGACGTTCTGCAGCCCGATGATCGTCTCGCTCGTGAGTTGCGCGCGGATCGTCAGCGGCACGATGCCGCCCTGCGAGATGAGTGCCGCGGCGGTCGCGAACGACGAGAACCCGTTCGCGAAGAGGAGCAGCAGCGATCCCCAGAACGCCGGCGCGAGCACCGGCAGGCCGATGCGGCGCCAGTACGTGGCACGCGAGGCGCCGAGGGTGGCCGCGGCCTCGCCCCACTGCGCCTTGACGCCCTCGAGGGCCGGCATGAACGTGAGGACCATCAGCGGCACCTGGAAGTAGACGTAGGGGATGACGAGCCCGGGCACCGTGTACAGGAAGGTGCCGTTCGCGTTGAGGTCGACGTGGAACACGGAGACGAGCCAGGACGTGACGAGCCCCTGCACCCCGATCGTCGCGATGAACGCGAACGCGAGCATGACGCCGCCGAACTGCGCGAGGACGCTCGCGGCGGAGTCGATCATGGAGCGGACGAGCCCGTCCGGCCGGAGCGCGGAGAGTGCCCAGCAGACGATCGCCCCGATGACGGCACCGAGCACGGCTGAGACGGCGGACAGGGCGAACGAACCGCCGAACGCCCGGAGCACCGACGGGTCCGCGAACGCCGCGAGGTTCGCGAACGTGACGTGGCCCGCGGCGTCGAAGAACCCGCTGCCGACCGCGATCACGGCGGGACCGCGAGGAAGAGCACGACGTACGCCGCGAAGGGGGTGAGGCCGAGCCACGCGATGCCGCCGCGGCGCCGGACACGTGGTCCGGCGCCGCGGCGGGAGGTGACATCGGCGGGGGCCGGCGCGACGCTGGTGGCGGCCGGCCCGGCCGTGGCGGGAGCGGGCGTCGCGCCCGGCGCGAACGCGCTCCACCCGGTGCCGATGCGCTCGCCATGCTGCTCAGGAGCCCATCGTCGAGGACCACTTGGCGGAGAGCACCTTCGCGGCCGCCGTGGCCTGCTCGTCGGTCAGCTCGACGTAGTCCTTCGGCGCGCCACCGGCGGCGTCGAGGGCGTCCTGGTCGACCTTGCCCGACTTCTCGAGCGCGTCGAGGGTGGACGGGAAGGCCCCGGCCTGGAGGTACAGGTTCTGCACGTCCGGGCTCGCGATGTACTCCTGCCACAGGCGCGCCGCCGCGGGGTGCGGTGCGTCCTTGTTGATGGCCTGCGAGTAGTACGAGCCGAGCGCCTGACCTTCGGGGACGACGGTCTTCCAGCTCTTGTCGCCGCTCGCCCCGGCGGCCGGGCCCCACGCGAGGTTGTTGTACGACCACTGGATGACGACCGGGGTCTCACCCGAGGCCACCGTCGCCTGCGTCGGCAGCACGTTCTGGAAGTTGCCGGCCTGCTTGAGCTTGCCGAAGTACTCGACGCCCTTCGTGATGTCGTCGGCCGAGCCGCCGTTCTCCAGCGCCGCGAGGTAGACCGCCGACGCGGCCTGGTTCGCCTGCGTCGGGTCGCCGGAGATCGAGACCTTGCCCTTGTACTCGGAGCCGAGCAGGTCGTTCAGGTCCTTCGGGGCGTCCTTGATCTTCGAGGAGTCGTAGCCGATCGACATCAGGCCCGTGTAATCGCGGGTCCAGGCGCCGTCCTCGTCCTTGAGGTTCGCCGGGATGTCGTCCCAGTTCGCCACCTTGTAGTCGGTCAGCAGGTCGAGGTTCTGCTGCATGACCGCGTTGCCCAGGTCGAGCACGTCCGGAGCGGTCGACTGGCCCTTCTGCGACTTCACCGCGGCGACCTCGTCGGCACTCGAGCCGTTCGGGTTCGCGGAGGAGATCGTGATGCCGTACTTCTTCGTGAAGCCGTCAATGATCTTGCCGTAGTTCGCCCACGACGGCGGCAGCGCGATGACGTTCAGCTGTCCCTCGGCCTTGGCGGCCTTGACGAGGGCGTCCATGCCGCCAGCGGAGTCGGCGCTGGTGGCGGTCTTCCAGTCGGTGTCGTCCTTGGTCGTGCTGGCGGAGCTCGTGGCCGAGCATCCGGCGAGGGTGACGATCGCGGCGGCGGCCAGGGCGATGCCGGCCAGGGTGCGCTTGTGCTGCACGGGGTGTGCCTTTCGGGTGCTGTCGTGCGTCGGGCGGAACCCGGGGTCCGGGCCCTGGATGATCGTGGACGCGGCCGGTTTCCGGCCAGTGCTGCGGCGGTGAACGGCGGCGGAACAGCCGGTTCGCCTGTACGGTTTCGTGTGTCGGCTCGGTCACGGTTCGCGCTCGCCGCGCCGGCGTCGGCCCGGTAGGGGTTGCCGTTCACGGCCTGGAGGCACGGATGCAGTTCACGACGACGGTCCTGCAAGCGAGGAAGACGGCCACCGGACTGCCGGTCCCGCCGTCCGTCATCGACGCGCTCGGCTCCGGGAAGCGCCCGGCCGTGATCGTCACGCTCGACGGCGGGTACACCTACCGGTCGACGGTCGGGTCATGAACGAGCAGTTCCTCGTGCCGCTGTCCGCTGAACATCGGGCGGCGGCCGGCGTCGCGGCCGGGACACCGTCGAGGTCACCATCGAGATCGACGCGCAGCCGCGGGTCATCGACGTGCCCGACGACCTGGCGACGGCGCTGCACGAGGCAGGAGTCCGGGCGGCCTTCGACACACTGTCGAACTCACGGCAGCGGGCGATCGTGGACCCGGTCGTGCAGGCGAAGGCGCCGGAGACCCGGCAGCGGCGGATCGACAGGGCCGTCGAGTCCCTGCGCTCCTGATCGGCCGGGACCAGACGCGGCGCGGCGCGGCGCGGCGGGCATTTTCGCGCGTAGGTGGTCGAATCGCGCGTAGGTGATCGGAACTTCTGTACACCTACGCGCGAAAGTGTTTCCCAACGCGCGCGATGTGGGAACGAACGAGCGAGCGCGCGGGCTCAGGCGCCGAACTCGACGAGGACGCGCGGGATCTCCGCGAGCAGCTCCCTTGCCAGGTAGCCCATCGGTCCGACCTGCACGGCGAGCCGATCCCCCGCCGCGGCATGGACCTGGGTTGCCCAGACAGTCGCCTGCGCCACGTCCGCACCCCGCGCGAGCAGACCCGTGATCGCGCCGGACAGCACGTCGCCGCTCCCGCTCGTCCCGAGCCCGCCCGCGCCAGTGCCCTTCACCCAGCTCCGGCCGTCGGGTACAGCGATGACGCCGCCGAGCGAGACCACCGCGCCGAACCGATCCGCGATCGCTGTTGCGTCGGTTCCGTCGTCGGAGCACTCGTGGCCGAGCAGGCGTGCGGCCTCACCCGAGTTCGGCGTCATGACGAGCCGTCCACCCAGCGGCTCGAGCTCGTCGTGGAGATCTGCGGCGACCCCGAGCGCGAACGCGTCGAGCACGACGGTCGTGTTCGGCCCGACGGCACCGGCCAGGCCGGCGACGAGGTCGCGCGTTCCCTCGGGCTCGTCGAGACCCGGGCCGACGAGCACGGCATCCGACGCTGCGAGTGCCTCGGTGAGGCCGTGGATTGCACCGAGGGCGACGTGGCCCCCTTCGTCCTCGTCGAGCGGTTCGACGCCGGACTCCGGTACAGCCACGGCGACGTGCGTCGCGACACTCCGGCCGACGGCGAGCGTCAGACGACCGGCCCCGAAGCGCAGCGCGGCGAGCGCGGCGAGCATCGCCGCGCCGGGCGTCCTGGCGGCACCACCGACGACGAGTACCTGGCCGCGACCGTACTTGCTGCCGCCCACCTCCGGCAGCGCCCAGCCGCGCAGCAGGTCCGGCGTGACCCGGACCGATTCAACCGGCACGGACGTCGTCCTTCCGGCCGCTGTGCTCCGTGATCTCGGCGTCCGGAGCCTCGGCGAGGTGTTCGACGGCGGAGAACTCCTCGAGAGCCCACGGTGACCCGATGGCCACGCGGTGCAGCCTGGTCAGGGAGGCGTTCGCCACCGTGTGCGTCCGTGCGAACTCCATCAACGTCGGTTCGTCGAGGTCGAGGCACACCGCGATGGTCAGCATGACGACGGCGTCGTGCGCGGCGATGACCAGACGTTCCGGACCGTCGAGTCGATCGACGTCGGCAAGCAGCGACCGCAACCGGAGCATGACGTCCGCCCAGGACTCCCCACCGGCCGGCCGGTGGTAGTACTTGCCGAGCCACTGGCGGCGGCGCTCCTCGTCGGGGAATCGGTTCCGCACACCGGCTCGGGTCAGCAGGTCCAACACGCCGAGCTCGCGGTCTCGGAGCCGTTCGTCCACCCGCTTCGGCGGCTCCGCGAGCCCGCCGGCGGTGAGCGCGATGCCGATCGTCTGCTGCGCACGCAGGTACGGCGACACCCAGAGCACCGCCGGGACGTCGTCGACGCCGCGTTCGGCGAGCTCGGTACCGAGCGCCCGGGACTGTTCCTCGCCGAGCGGGCTCAGCGGGACGTCGGCGTCGCGGTGGTCGACCTCGATGACGTCCGCGCCAGTGACCTCGGCGTGTGCCGCGGCGACGTTCGCGGTGGACTCCCCGTGTCGGACGAGCCATAACTCGGTGACTGCCATGCCGCCACGCTAGGCGGCGGTACCTCAAGCAGCGACCAGGATGGCGCTCGCTCCCGGGCGGACAGCGCACGGCAGGCCGGCCGAACGCAGACGGTGCGCGAGCCACTCGGGCAGGTGGAGGTCTCGCCACTCGACGCGCACCATGCGCCGAACATCCGGCACCGTCAGGAGCAGTTCTTGCCGTCGTTTCTCGTCGAGGAAGACCTGCTCGGGCGATCGGCCACCGAGGTAGCGCGACTGTGTGTACTTCGCACGACCGTCGACCTCGACGACGACGCCCTGCTCCGGGAACCAGAAGTCGACGACGATCCGGCGCCCGTCGACCACGAACTCGTGCTGGAGAACCGGATCCGGCAGGCCGAGTTCACGGAAGACGACCCGCGCGAGCGACTCCGCCGGCGATCCGGAGCGTCCGTCAGCCAGGTCGACGACCAGTTCAGCCAGGCGTCTCCCGCGGGTCGACCTCGATGCAGGCAGTGCCGCCTCGAGTTCCGGTCTGCCCGTCCCGGTGCGGAGCGCCGAGTCGGCGAGGACGATGGCGGCCCTGACGTCTCCCGTGGCTGCGACGTCGACGACGGTGCGCGCTGCCGTCGTCGACGTCATCGCTCCGTCGACGAGGACCTCGTGTGGAGGCAGCGGTCGAGAGTGCAGCACCAGTCCGGGCCGGCTCGTGCGGTAGCGGGTCTTCGGAACCGTCACGTGGACGTCGTCCGGCCACCCGTGCAACCAGGCGAGACCGAGGAGCGCGGCCGCCGAGGCGTGTGAGGCGGTGGCCGGGCGCCGAGTCGGAGGACCCGTGCGTACACACGGGTGACGTATCGCGCGCGTGGCCCGGCAGTGTCCCAGTCGGCGCCACGCACGAATGCGTTCGGGCCGACCCGCACGAGCCGGGAGGTGCCGACGGCCGACACTCGTCGGCGCATGGCGGAGCCCGAGCGCCCGGCTTCGCGGGTGGCTGTCGCTCGGTGGATGGGCAGTGGTCGTTCCATGGTGTCAGCGTGCCGTGGTGACCGCTGTCATCTGCAGGATCTGGGCCCAACTGGGGACGGGCCTCCAGGCAGACGCCTTGTGGAGGACGACGCGATCCTGCCCATACCGGCCGCGCTGGGATGCACTTTCGCGCGTAGGCAACCTATGAAACGACCGTCTACGCGCGAATCTGCACCCTACGGGCGAATCGACCACCTACGCGCGATTCGACCAAGGTGAGGGACGCCACGCTCCACCCCGCTCCCCGCACCCCGCACCCCGCTCGCAGCACGACGCCGGACGGAACGCACCCGTGTCCCGTCCGGCGCCGTGGTCTTCCGGCCGGACCCGCTGCCTCAGGCCCGGCGTACCCGCAGAGTCACGATCTCGAAGGGCCGGAGGGTGAGCACGACCGGCTCCCCCGACTCCCACGAGTCCCCCAGCGGGCGTTCCAGCAGGTCCACCGTCGCCACCGAGGCGACGTCGAACCCGAAGTCGATGCCGACGTCCGAGGCGCGGCCGCCCGACGCCTCGTAGAGCCGCACGACGACGTCGCCGGAGCGGTCCTCGGCGAGCTTGACGGCCTCGACGAGCACCTGCGGCGACGACACCGTCACGAGCGGCGACACCGCCGACGACCCCGCGACCGTCCGCACCGGCAGGTTGAGCCGGTACCCGGAGTCCGCCGCGTCGAGCACCGAGGACCCGACGCGGAGCACCGTCCGGAACACGTGGTGCCCCTGGTCGGCGTTCGGGTCCGGGAACGTCGGGCCCCGCAGCAGCGACTCGCGGACGAGCGTGGTGGTGCCGCCGTCCTCCCGGGTCGAACGCGTGATGTCGTGCCCGTAGGTGGAGTCGTTCGCCACGGCGACGCCGAAGCCCGGTTCGGCCACGTGGACCCAGCGATGCGCCGAGGTCTCGAAGCGTGCCATGTCCCACGAGGTGTTCTGGTGCGTCGGCCGGTCGATGTGCCCGAACTGGATCTCGCTCGAGGCCGACGCCGCGCGGACGTCGAGCGGGAACGCCAGCTTGAGGAAGCTTCTGGTGCTCGTGCCAGTCGACCTCGGTCTCGATCACCAACTCCGCGGAACCGGCGACCGCCGAGTACCGGGTGGTGATCGAGGAGGACCCGAAGGGCCGCTGCACGACGAGCGACGAACCGTCGATGTCGACCGAGGTCGCCGCCAGGACCGTGCCGCTGCGCTGGTAGGCGCGGTCGATGTCCCACGCCTCCCACTGGTTCGGGGTGTCCCGGAACACGGTGTACTCCGCAGCAGCCGCCCCCGGGCGACGGCGTCACGACCCGTCGCGTGGTCGACGAGCGACACGACGTGGCCGTCCACGTCGACGGTCGCGGTGACGACGCCGGTGTCGAACACGAAGCGGTCACCGTGACGGACGGGAGGCACGGGTCGCGGTTCCTCACCGAGCGAACCTCCAGGGCGGTTGCGCCGCCCGCGGCGACGGGCGAGGCGTTGAACCGCACGACCGTCCCGACGGACGCGCCACCGCCGACGACGTCGGACGACGCTGCGTCGAGGAGCGCGCCGCCGACGGCTCCGGCGGCTGGCCCGGCTCCTCCGGCGAGCGCCGTCGACGACGCACCCACACCTGCCAGCGCCGCGGCTCCGCCGTTGGCGAGGGCCGTGGTCGAGTCCCCGATGAGGCCCTCGAGGACCTCGGCGACGCGAGCGTAGTTCTCCTCGGCGTTCTCGTACACCCAGGCGATCGAGGACCCGGGCAGGATGTCGTGGAACTGCTGCAGGAGGACGGTGTGCCAGGCCTCCTCGAGCTCCTCGTACGGGTAGTCGAGTCCGAGCCTGACCGCCGCGGTGGACGCCCAGAAGCTCAGCCTCGCGCAGCAGGTGCTCGGAGCGACGGTTGCCCTGCTTCGTGCGGATCTGCGACGTGTACGTGCCGCGGTGGAACTCGAGGTACATCTCCCCGACCACACGGCCGGCGTCGGCAGCGCGGCCTCGAGCTCCTCGAACACCTGCGCGGGTGTGCCGAGGTCGACCCGGGCGATCCGTCCAGGTCGTGCTGGCGTCGGGCCGCTGCGACCATCTCGCGGGTGGGGCCGCCGCCGCCGTCGCCGAAGCCGTAGAGCAGCATCGAGGTGTTGGCGACGCCGCGCTCCTTGTTCTGCCGCTCGCCGCGGTGCAGGTCGGCGGGTGAGACGTCCGAGTTGTAGGTGTCGGCCGGCGGCAGGTGGGTCAGGACCCGGGAGCCGTCGATGCCCTCCCAGTGGAACGAGGTGTGCGGGATGACGTTCGTCTCGTTCCACGAGGGCTTCTGCGTGACGAACCACTTCGAGCCGGCGGCGCGGACGATCTGCGGCAGCGCGCCGGAGTAGCCGAACGAGTCCGGGAGCCAGGCCTCAGGGGTGTCGATGCCGAACTCCTCGAGGAACAGGCGCTTGCCGGCGACGAACTGCCGGGCGAGCGCCTCGCCGCCGGGCAGGTTCGTGTCCGACTCGACCCACATGCCGCCGACCGGGATCCACCGACCCTCGGCGACCCGCTCCTTGATGCGGGCCCAGATCGTCGGGTAGCTGTCCCGGATCCACGCGTACTGCTGCGCGGAGGAGCAGGCGAACGTGAAGTCCGGGTCGCGGTCCATCAGGTCGAGCACGTTCGAGAACGTGCGAGCGCACTTGCGGATCGTCTCGCGGACCGGCCAGAGCCAGGCGGAGTCGATGTGGGCGTGACCGACGGCGACGGCCCGGTGCGCGGCGGCGCTGGCGGGGACGGCGAGTGCCGGTGCGAGGACCGCTCGGGCGTCCGAGGCGGTGCCGGCGACGTCGTCCGGGTCGAGGGCGTCGGCCGCGCGTTCGAGCACGCGGAGCAGGTCCGCACCGCGGGTACCGTCGGTGGCAGCTCGGCCATGAGACCCCGCAGGACCCAGAAGTCCTGCTGCAGCTCCCACACGGTGTCGTCCCGTTCGACGATCTCGAGCGCCCTGAGCTTGTAGATCGGCTTCGTGCCGGCGGTGGAGCGCGACCCGAGCGGGGTGGCCCCCTGGAAGGTGTCGCCGCCGATGTCCGGGTTGGCCGCGGCCTCGACGTAGAGCTCGAACGACTCACCGGGGCCGACCTCGATCGGGACCGTGTCGTTCTTCGGTTCGACGCCCTTGATGGTCGAGCCGTCCGGACGCCACGCGAGCCCCTCGGCCT
The DNA here is from genome assembly GCA_029689965.1 of Curtobacterium flaccumfaciens. Lineage (GTDB taxonomy): Bacteria > Actinomycetota > Actinomycetes > Actinomycetales > Microbacteriaceae > Curtobacterium > Curtobacterium flaccumfaciens_E. The sequence continues at coordinate 177,627 of CP121450.1, forward strand.
GGAACCCGGGGTGCCGCTTCGTAAAGCCGAGGTCCACCAGGAGCTCCGCGGTCGTGCCGGGTGTCGTCCCGAAGTCCTCCGGCACGGTGCCCGGACGCGGAACCACGTGGTGCCCAGGGTCGCCCTCCCCAGGCGTCGCCGACCGCGAACGGCTCGTACGCGGCGGCCACCGCGACCTCGAACGGCACGGGTTCGTCCGGCACGGTCCACGCCGCGATCTCCACCGGCACGGACCGGCGGTGCACGGCGGGGTCGATGCGGTCCCGGACGAGCCGGGCGATGCGGGCTTCGACGAGCGGTTCGTCGTGGTGCATGGAGTTGGGTCCTTTCCAGCGGGACGGTCGGTAGGGCGGCGGTCGGGGGCGCGCGTCAGCCCTTGATGCCACCGGCGAGGGCGTTGCCGCCGCCGAGGCCCCGGGACACGACCACGTAGAGGGCGATCACGGGCACGGAGTACAGGATCGAGAACGCCGCGAGCTGCCCGTACGCCACCGCCCCGTACTGCCCGAAGAAGTTGAAGATGCTCACCGCGGCGGGCACCTTGTCGGGCGAGAGCAGCAGGACGAAGGGGACGAAGAAGTTCCCCACGCCTGGATGAACACGAAGATGAACACCACGGCGATGCCCGGGCGCATGAGCGGCACGACGATGCGCCACAGCGTGTTGAGCATCGAGGCGCCGTCGGTCCACGCCGCTTCCTCGAGTGAGATCGGCACCGAGTCCATGAAGTTCTTCGCCATCCAGATCGCCATGGGCAGCGACGTCGCGGCGAGGAAGAAGATGCACCCCCACACGTTGTCGATGAGGTTGAGCGACACGAACAGGCTGTAGACCGGCACCATCATCGCGGTGATCGGCAGGCAGGTGCCGACAGGATCCCGTAGAGGAACGGCTTGTTGACGCGCATCCGGTAGCGCGACAGCGGGTACGCCGCCAGGATCGCGACGATCACGGTGATGAGCGCGCAGCCGCCGGAGAGCAGCAGGCTGTTCGCGAGCGGGATGAACGACAGCTCGGGCGTGAGCACCTTCGTGAAGTTGTCCAGGGTGAAGTGCGCGGCAGCTTCACGGACAGCGACGCGTCGGAGTCGACGGACGCGAGCACGAGCCACAGCAGCGGCACCGCGAAGCAGATCGCGATGACGCCGAGCACGACGTTCGACACCCAGCGCATGGTCCGACCGCGCGGGGAGGTCATGTGCAGGGCACCGGGCGCGGTCACCGAACGGGTGGCGTTGGAGACCTGACGGTCGGGGCAGCGATCGCCATCAGTCCACCTCCGGCTTCAGCGCCCGGATGTAGACGATCGAGAACAGCGCGCCGACCACCAGCAGGATGGTCGCGATCGCCGTGCCGAAGCCGAGCTGCGAGAACTTGAACGCCTCCTGGTACGCCAGGATCGGCAGGGTCGACGAGTTGGTGCCGGGACCGCCCGCCGTCATCACGTAGATGAGGGTGAACACCGACAGCGTCTGCAGCGTCGTGAGCATGAGGTTCGTCGAGATCGACCGGCGGATGACGGGCAGCGTGATGTACACGAGCCGCTGCCAGCCCCGCGCCCCGTCGACCTCGGCCGACTCGGTGATCTCCTCGGGACCTCCTGCACGGCGGCGGAGTAGACGAGCATCGAGAACGCCGTCCCACGCCAGATGTTCGCCAGGATCACGGCGAGCATCGGGTACGTGTAGAGCCAGTTCGGCCCGCTGATCCCGATCGAGGCGAGGAACTCGTTGAGCGTGCCCTTGTCGTTGAAGAACGCGTACGCCGCGAACGACGCGACGATCTCGGGCAGGACCCACGCCGCGACGACGAACGTGCCGACGATGCCACGCATGACCTTGTTCGCGCTCCGCATGAGCAGCGCGAGCCCGAGGCCGAGCACGTTCTGCCCGACCACGGCCGACGCGATGAGGAAGACGAGCGTCAGGACGACCGACTTCGGGAAGTCCTTGTCCTGGAACAGCTCGATGTAGTTCTTCAAGCCGACGAACTGCTGGTCGGCGGCGCCGACCCCGGTCAGCGCCGAGTTGGTGAACGAGCCGTAGAACGACGAGATGACGGGCCCGAGCAGGAAGATGACGAGCAGGACGACGGCGGGCAGGAGCGGGACCGCCCGCCCGACGTTCCGCATCGGTCGCCGCTTGCGCGGCGCCGGCGGATCGGTGCGCTTGGGTGCACCGGGCGCCGACAGGGTCGGCGCGAGAGGAGTGCTGGACACGGTGGTTGCCTTCCGGGTGCGGAGAGGGGTTCCGAAGGTGGGATGGATCGGACGGGAGGCGCGGCTCGCGACGCGTGTCGCGCCTCCCGTCCGTCAGGTGGTCACCGCAGCGATCAGCCGGAGACGGTGTTCTTCTCGCCGACCACGCCGATGACGCTCTTGTCGTACGCCTCGGCGGCTTGCTTGGGTGTCTGCTGCCCGGTCATCACCGACTCCATCGCGACCTGGATGGCGTTCGAGACCTGCGAGTAGTCACTCGTCGCCGGGCGGAAGTTCGTGTGCTCCACGAGCCCGGAGAAGAACTTGAACGTCGGGTTGGACGCGTCGTACGTCGGGTCCTCGGCGACGTCCTTGCGGACCGCGATCTGACTGTTCTCGATGTCGTACTTCAGCGAGCCCTTCTGGTTGAGGAACGTCGAGATGAAGTCGAACGCGGCCTGCGGGTTCTTCGAGTTCTTTCCCACCGCGAGGGTCCAGCCGCCGGACATCGAGTTGTACCCGGGGTCCTGACCGTTCTGCGTCGGCATCGGCGCCTGACCCATCACCTTCGACCAGTCGGCCCACGGCGCGGTGCCGGACTTCAGCCAGGTCCCGGACTGCCACGACCCGTCGAGGTCGATCGCGAGCTGCCCCTTCGGGAGCCACGTCTGCGCGATCGTCGTGCCGACCTGGCTGTCGAGGGCCTGCTGCGGCGTCGGGCCGAGGCCGCCCTGGTAGACGTCCTTGACGAACTTGAGCGAGTCCTCGAACTGCTTCGAGCCCGTGACCCACTTCTTGTCCTTGTAGAGCGTGTTGCCGGAGCCGTCCGCGCCGTACAGGAGCATCTCGAACCCCTGCATCGTCGACGCCTCGCCTTGGGGCTTGCCGGAGTAGAGGTTGAACGGGATGACTCCCGGGTCCTTCTCCTTGATCGTCTTCGCGGCGGCGAGCACGTCGTCCCAGGTCTTGGGCTGCCACGGGACGGGGAGCCCGACCTTCTTGAAGATGTCCTTGTTGTACCAGAGGGCGCGGGTGTCGGTGCCCATCGGGACGCCGTAGGTCTTGCCGTCGACGCCCTCACCGGCCTGCTTGGCGTTGTCGTAGAACTGGCTCCAGTCCTTCCACTTCGCCGTGTACTTGTCGAGCGGCAGGAGGTACCCGGCCTGCGCGTCGGCCTTGATGAGGAAGGTGTCCTCGTACATGACGTCGGGGGCGGTGGCCGGCGCCTTGTTCATGAGGGCGAGCTTCGCGTAGTAGTCGTTCTCCTGCGCCTGGATCGGCACGAGTTCGACCTTCTTGCCCGGGTTGTCCTTCTCGTACTGCTTCTTGACGACCTTCATCTGGGCGTCGAGTTGCTGGAAGGCCCCGAACTTCTGGTACGCGATCTTGATCGTGTCGCTCGAGGCGGACCCCGAGCTCGAGCAGCCTGCCAGACCGACCGCTGCGACGGCTGCGGCCACGAGTCCGGCGATGATGCGGGTGCGTTTCATCGGTGCTCCTTTGCACAGGTGGCGGGCTCCATCGCCCGCTCGCGCACTTAGTCCACCGTATTGACTTATTGCTGTCAAGCCTCTTCGCCGGAACCAGGTTCCGGACACAGCATCGCGCTTGTTCACGGTGCTGTGTCCGGAACCTGGTGCCAGACGGGCCCAGGGTCGGGGTAGCCAGGGGCGGCGGGCGCTCAGATGCGCGTGGCACCGCCCGTGACCGTGATGCCACCGGTCGCCGGGACGTCGACGAGCAGCACGCTCGGACGGCCGACGTGCCGCCCCTGACGGATCACGACGCGGTCGTCCGGTGCGACGGCCCCGACCTCGCGGAGGTACGCACCCGTGGCGGCCGCGGCCGAACCGGTCGCCGGGTCCTCGGTGATGCGGCCGACCGGGAAGAGGTTGCGTGCCTCGTACTCGAGCGTCGCCGTGCGGTGCAGGACCGTGGCAGTCCCGGACCAGCCGGCCTCGAGCATGAGGTCCGCGAGGGTCGCCGGTGCGAACCGGAACTGGTGGAACAGTTGCTCGTCGGCGAGGACGACCACGGGGTGCCGGTTTCCGGCGAATGACTCCAGGACGGGGAACCCCTCGGCGACGTCGTCCGGCACCAGCCCGAGCAGCCCGAACAGCCGGTCGCACAGGGTCGGATCGAGGGGTCGCACGCTCGGCTCCACACTCGTCATCGCGACCTGCACGGTGCCGTCCGGCGCGGCCGTCGCATCGAGGGCGATCTCCCCGCGGCCGTCGTGAAGACCCGTCGCCCGAGGCCGTCACGCTCGGCGAGCACCACGGCGGTGGCGATCGTGGCGTGGCCGCAGAACGGGACCTCGGCGCCCGGGGAGAAGTACCGGACACGCGGACCGCTGTGGGAGTGTCCGACGACGAAGGCGGTCTCGGGGTAGGCGACCTCGCGGGCGATCGCCAGCATCTCGTCGTCGGAGAGGTCGGCCGCGTCCAGCACGATGCCGGCGGGGTTGCCGCCCCCTGGCTCGGAGGCGAACGCGGTGTACCGGAGGATCTCGATGCTCACCCTCCCGACGGTACTGCCGGCGCCCGCGTCGCTCGCGGGCCGATCGGCAGCGCGTGGCCTGCGGGCGCGGGCGGCGGGTCGTTCCGCGCACAGGCGGCCGTTCCGCGCGTAGGCGGCCGTTTCGCGCGTGGGCAGTCGTTTCGCGCGTGGGCAGTCGTTTCGCGCGTGGGCAGTCGTTTCGCGCGTGGGCGATCGTTTCGCGCACAGGCGGTCGTTCCGCGCGTAGCAGGCGGGAAGTTCTCGCACCCTACGCGCGATTCCGCTTTCCAGCGCGCCCGTGATGGGTCAGAACGCACGCAGTGACGGCCTGGAGGCGCGGTGCGGGCCCGCACCGCGCCTCCAGGCCGTCAGGTGGTCGCGGCCAGGGCCGCGTTCAGTCAGCAGCAGTTGTCGCGTCCGTGGCGCGGACCCGACGATTGCTGCTCACTCGATCATGCCGCGCTCGGTGCCCCGCGGCGGCGGCGGACGATCAGCACGCCCGTGCCTGCTGCGAGCAGCAGGAACGCGGCCAGCGCGCACGCTCCGAGCCCCGCCGCACCGGTGAACGCGAGCTCGCCGGTGACGGGGTCGATCGTGATCGTCGTCCAGCCCAGGACCGTGCCGTCGGCAGCGGTCACCACGATGCGGTGCTGGCCCGCCGGCGCATCCGACGGGATCGAGACCGAAACCGTCCCGTCCGCAGCGACCGTCAGTGTCCCCAGCAGCGTCGGCGTGGAGAACATCCACACGTTCACCCGGTCGCCGGCGTACTGCGTGCCGACCGTGATCGTGATGGTCTCCCCGGGCGGGCCGACGACGGCGCCGACACCGTGCCACGGTTCGCCTCGGTCGACGACGACTCCGAAGGAGCCACCGGGACCGACGGCGACGCGCCACCGGAGCCCGGGGCCGGAGCAGGCGAGGAGCCACCACCCGGCGTCGGGGTCGGGGTCGGGGTCGGCGTCGGGGTCGGGGTCGGGGTCGGGGTCGGGGTCGAACCACCGTCGCCCGGCGTCCCACCGTCACCCGGCGTGCCGCCGTCGTCCGTGCACGGGTACGTCCCGGTCCGGAGCGAGAACCCGTCCGTGTCGTTGTCGTCAGCGTAGAAGGTCGCCCGCGACCCGCCCGCGCAGACGCCCGAGATCGCGAACCCCTCGTTCGCCAGCGTGCGGTCGACTGAGGACGGCGCCTCGTGGACGGTCGTGGCCGTGAACGCCCCGTCGGACACCTCGTACAGCGCCGTCCGCCCGGAGCACGCGTCGTCGCAGACCACCCAGAGCGCGTCGAGCGTCGGGTCGAACTGGACGTCGGCGACGACGGAGAACGGCGTCGCGATCGTGGCCACCCGCTGGAAGGAACCGTCGTCCATCAGGGAGTAGGCGTACACGCTCGCGGTGCCCTCGACCCCGACGAAGAACAGCCCGTCACCGTGACCGGCGTAGGTGCTCGGCGTGTAGACCGCGCCGGTGTGCTCGTCCGCGAAGCCGTGCGCGGTCAGCCAGGAGTCCGGGATCCAGGCGACGCCCTCGAGGCCGGCGTTCGCACCGAGCCCCGGGAAGTCGGCGGCGAGGTTCCACTCGTCCGTGGCGTTCAGCGTCGACTCCCCGCCGGACGTCGTCGCGAACCGCAGGACCGCCGGGCGGCTGGTCGACGACACGTCGTTGTTCCGCTCGGTCGACACGTACACCGCGCCCGGGTCGTCCGACGTCACCGTGACGCCCTCGGCGTCCGGGGTGCCCGAGCCGTCGGCGTAGTGCAGCTCGGTGCCGGCGCCGTTCGACGGCGCCCAGCCGCCCGCACCGTCCGACACGAGGTGGTAGAGCAGCCCGTCACCGTTCTGCACGGCCCAGAGCTGCCCCTGCGCCGAGGTCGGGGACGTCGTCCAGTCGATGCCGCTCAGGTCGCCCGTGAAGGTGTCCTCGTCGTCGAGCACGGTCTCGTCCGGGCCGCCGGGCCAGGCCTCGGCCGTGACGACCCCGGCGAACCGGTTCGCGGCGCCCTTCGTCGGAGCCGCGGTGTCCGCGAAGGCACCGGTGCCGTCGGGGTTCCGGCCGTACGTCGACGCGGCGTGCGCGGTCCACGAGTACGAGTCGACGAGCTGGCCCTGCGGGTCGAAGATCCGGGCCGAGTCCGCCTTGCCGAGCCCGAAGTCGAAGTCCGCCTCGTCGAGCACCGTGAAGCCGCCGGGGGCGACGGTCGTGCCCGCCGGGATCGTGTACGCGTGGTCGTCCTCACTGTCCTTGAGGACGTAGCCGCCGAGGTCCACCGACGTCGTGCCGACGTTCGTCAGCTCCACCCAGTCGCCCGGGGTGCCGCCGTCCGACTCGACCTCGTTGATGCGCACCGGCGAGGAGCAGTCGTTCGCCGCGCCCTTCGTCGACGCGGTGGTGTCCACGAGGGCGCCGGTGCCGTCCGGGCAGCGGCCGTACGTGACCGCCGCGTGCGTCGTCCACGAGTACCGGAGCACGAGGTCTCCGGCCGGGTCGTACACGCGCACGGTGTCCGCACCGCCGAGTCCGAAGTCGAAGCCCGGGGCCGTCCCCGATTCCTGGTCGATCACGAAGTACCCGCCGGCGTCGATCGTGGACCCGTCGGGCAGGACGTACGCGTCGTGGGAGCCGTCGTCGTCCAGGAACGCGTACCCGGACAGGTCGATCGTCGCGTTCGAGGTGTTCTTCAGCTCGACCCAGTCGGTGTCGTCGCCGTTGGACTCGACCTCGTTCACGACGAGACCGTTCGCGGCCGCCGCGCCGACGGACGGGTCGTCGTCACCGACGGCGGCGAAGGCGGGCGACGTCGTCAGGACGCCGGCGGCGACCACGAGGCCGGCCGCGATGGAGGCGCCGAGGCGCAGGGCACGGGAACGCATGCAGAGTCCTTCACGGGTGTTCGGGGCGGGACCTGCACGACTGTTCAGCACCCGGGCGTCCGGCTGGTGGCGGCCAGGTGAACGACAGGTGTCGCGGGCACCGGACGCGACGGACGTCCGGCGGTGATCGGACTGGAGGAACGGTGCCAGGCCGACCCGCGCCTCCCGTCCGGCGGTGATCGGACTGGAGGGACGGTGCCAGGCCGACCCGCGCCTCCCGTGGGATGGTGGTCGCGACCACCCCGCGCCGCGAGCCGGTCGTTCAGCGACGGATGAGGAGCGCGCTGGCGCGCGGCGACAGCGCCGCGTCGAGCACGAGACACGCCGCCCCGACCGCCGCGACGTCGGCACCCCGTCCACTTTCGTCCACGACGACCGGGTGCTTGGGGACGAGCAGCGGCGAGCCGACGATCGCCTCGCGCGCAGCCGGCAGCGCTGCGCGCGCGATCCGCGACCAGAACGGCCCGCCGAACACGACACGGTCGATGTCGAGCAGGTTCACGATGAGGACGACCGCGTTGCCCATGACCGTGCCGGCGTCCTCCGCCAGGCCCATCGCCACCGCGTCCCCGGCGTCGATCGCGGCAGCGAGCTTCGTCCCAGGCGCGGTCGACCGTGGCCACGTCCTCCGGTTCGGCGCCCAGCGACAGCCCGCGCGACCGGGCGATCCGCACGAGACGGTCCGGAGCCACCGCCGCACCGACCTCGCCCCGGGTGCCCGCTCCGTCCGGGGTCCCGGCGAGTGCGCCCTGGTCGACCATGATGTGTCCGGCGTCTCCCGCGTTCGAACCGACCCCGCGCACGGGCTCGTGGTCGACGACGAGCCCCACGCCGAAGCCGGTGCCGAAGTACACGAAGGCGAAGTTGCGCGCCGAGGCCTCCCCCGCCAGGAACATCTCACCGACGACGGCCGCCGTCACGTCCTTCTCGAGCAGCACCGGGTAGCCAGTGGCGTCGGCGAGCGCGTCCCGCAGCGGGACGTCGCGCCAACGGGGCAGGAACGGTGGGTCGAGCACGACGCCGGCGTCCACGTCGATCGGCCGGGACTGGCGATCCCGACCCCGAGCACCGCGTCCACGTCCACCTGCGCCTCGGTGACGAGCCCGTCGACGGCGGTCGTGATCGTTCGGACGACCTCGGACGGGTCGTCCGCGGTCGGAGTCGACGTGGTGGTCGACGCGACGACGGTACCGGCGAGGTCGAGCAGCACGTACGTGACGACCGCGGGGTCGACGTGCACCCCGACTGCGTACCGGCTGCCGGCCTCGAGCCGCAGGATGGTCCGGGGCTTGCCGCGACCGGAGACGACGGTGCCGGACTCGGCGATCATGCCAGCCTCGATCAGGAACCGCGTGACGTTCGACACCGTCTGGGCGCTGAGGCCCGTCCGTGACGCGAGCTCCACGCGGCTGAGGCCGTCGGGCGAACGGCGGACGGCGTCGAGCACGACGGTTCGGTTGAACCCCCCGATCGACGGGAGGTTCGCCCCACGCCGATGTTCTGCCATGCCGCGACCATACCGCTCGGTCCGGCTTCGACACCGCGGAGGCACGCGCCCCGGTGTCAAGGCTCCGCGAGCACCGCGTCCCGCAGCACCGGAGCCAGGCGCTCGGCGAACTCCTGGGTCAGGTGCTGGCCGTCCTTGCGGACCAGGACGCCGTCCACAGCGATGGGGCAGCGGTCCTCCACGCAATACCATCCGCTCGAATCGACGAACGCTGCAGTCGATCTCGCTTCCGCCACTCGACGTTCCGCGTCAGCTCCGACCTCGTACGCCTTCGACAGCTCCGACGTGCACGCGTCGGGTCCACTCGTGCGCAGAGCGGCACATTCACCCGGTGACCTGCCCTGCGGTACGGCCGCGACGAACACGACGCGCGCTCCGGACTCGGCGACGGCATCGACGAATCGGCCGGCCGCGCCCTCCCACTCCTTTCCGGCATCGGACAGGCTCGGCCGCCCGACGAGCTGCGCGACCCCGTCGTACCCGTGCGTGACGAGCACGATGTCCGGCTTCGAAGCGTTGATCTCTGCGATGGCATCTGCTCGCTGCTCGATGCAGCGCTGCTGGTCGTCGTGGGACTTGCCCCGGACGTTGATGTCCAACATCGGGCAGCCGCTGGCGGTCAGCCCGCGGACGATCGAGTCCTCGGCGAATGCGCCCGTGCTGCCGGCATGAGCGCGGCACCGACCGAGCTCCCGACGACCGTGACCTGTCGTACCGGCTCGTCCGGCGCCCAGCGGCAGGACGCCGGGTCCCCGATGTCGGTTCGGTCACAGGCCTCGAACCCGGCGGGAGGGCCCGGGCGAGATCGTCGAGCGCAGGCGTGAGACCGCTCGGCCACCGCGTGGCCCGCAGCCCGTCCCGGAGTGCGGCACTGAGCGTCGGAGCGCTCCAGGCCTCGGTCGTCCGCACGGCACCGTCGACGCGCTCCGACGGCTGTGGGACGGCCAGGACGCCACCCACGCCGGCTGCAACGGCCGCGCCGACGGCCACGGCGGTGACGGCGCGCCACGACGTGCCGAGTCCACGTCTCGCCCGCATCGCCGGGAGCTCCACCCAGCGGCGCGACGCGGCCCCGATCGCGACCCGGCCACGATCGCGACCGCACCGGCGACGACCCGCTGGCCGGGGAAGACGAGACCGGCTGCGATCACCGCCGGGAGATGCCAGAGGTAGATCGAGTACGAGCGGTCTCCGAACCACTGCACGAGTCGCCATCGGAGAACAGGGAGCGGCGGCAGCCCCTGCCCGGAGACCAGCACGAGAAGAGCACCGACCACGGCCGGCACCGCGTCGGGGACCGGAACGGCGTCCGCCGCTGGGGCGGTGAGGCCCGCGAGCACGATCACGCCGAATCCCGTGTACACCCCCGCGATCCGCATCGCCTTCGGCACCCGGGAGCCGCCCTGCTCGGCGCGCACGGACACAGCACCGAGCGAAGCACCGGCGGCGAGCTCCCACAGACGCGTCCCGGTGTCGAAGTACGCCGCACCCGGCGACGCGGCTCCCAGGATCCAGGCCCAGCAACCCGAGATGACGAGGAGCACCGACGAGGCCAGGACCGTCGCGCGTCGCGCCCGCACCGGGTCCGCCCGCCGGATCGACCGCCAGGTCGCGATGAGGAGAACGGGGAAGGCCACGTAGAACTGGAGCTCGACGCTCAGCGACCAGAAGTGCTGCAGTGGCGAGGTCGACGATGCGGAGGCCCAGTAGTCCGCAGCCCGCCCGAGGAAGACCCAGTTCACGATGCCCGACGCGGCCGCACCGCGTCGACCAGGACGTTCGCGGCCAGCGGTGTGCGGAGTGCGACGACCGCGGCAGCGCACACGACGGCGAGGGTCGTCACGGCCGCCGGGAAGAGGCGCCAGAACCGCCGTACGAGGAACGCTCCGAGCAGGAAGCGGCCGGTGCGCAGCCGCTCGGACAGCATCGACCGTGCGATCAGGTATCCCGACAGGGCGAAGAAGACGTCCACTCCGACCCAGCCACCGGTCGGGATCCCGACGGCGTGCACCGCGACGACCAGGAGGACCGCGACGGCGCGCATCGCGTTCAGGTCGTGACGGAAGGCGGAGACATGACCCATGGCATTGATATACTACACTGCGGCTGTCGGAAGCGGTAGTGGCCCCCGCACGGGTCGCACGGTTACCCTGAGCGACATGACGGACCTCCGCCTCGAAGAACTCTCCGCGTCCACCGCTGCGGCGGCGAACTCCCTGACGCTCAAGCCCGGGCAGGAGCAGTTCGTGCAACCCACGACGTACAGCGTCGCGGAGTCCGACGTGAAGCCGAGCTCCGCGTGGACCCGTGTGGTGCTCGACGATGACGAGGTCGTCGGCATGATCATCGGCACCTTCGACGAGGACAACTCCGAGGAAGAGCTCCGCAGTGCCATCTGGCGCGTGAACGTCTCAGCGACGGCGCAGGGTCGCGGTGTCGGCCGGTTCGCCGTGCACGGCCTGGCGGACGAAGCCCGCAGCCGTGGCCTCGAACGGCTCACCGTCGTCTACGAGCCCGGCGGCGACGACAGCCCGGAGGCGTTCTTCCGCGCCGTGGGGTTCGAGGTGGTGCGTGAGACGCAGTACGGCGACCACTTCGCGGTCCTCACGCTCTAGTGGAACCGGATGCCCGTGTGGAGCAGGACTTCGGGGCGGCCGTCGCCGAGGTCGTCCGGCTCATCCCGCCCGGTCACGTGATGACCTACGGCGACGTCGCCGCAACCCTCGGTTCCCGGGCATCCCGAGCCGTCGGCAAGGTCATGGCGCACGAGGGCTCCGACCTGCCGTGGTGGCGCGTGGTCCGGTCGGGCGGTCTGCCGCCGGTGCACCACGAGGCCCGGGCGCACGAGCACTACCGCGCCGAGGGCACGCCGCTCGTGCAGGGGACGACGACCTGGAGGATCGACATGCGTCGGGCGCGCTGGTCACCCGCCACGGACGCGGACGACCCGTTCTGACCCACGGTGCGCGCGTCGGCTCACGCGTCGAAGCGCGCGCCCTTCGGGTTCGGCGGGAGCAGGCACATGACGAACAGCACGAGCGAGCCGATGCCGACCAGGACGTGCAGGAACTGCCAGAAGCCGGACAGGTTCGCGTCGTGCAGCCGTCGCGCGCCGAGGGCGAGCGAGCCGATCAGCGTCGCGAGTCCCCACAGCACGAACAGGTACGAGCCGACCGGGTTCTCGAGCACCGGGTGTTCGGCGCGAACACCTGCGGGACCAGCTGCAGGACGAGGCCGATCGCGAACGACGTGATCCACCACCACCAGAACTCGGCACGGGACGCCCGCCCGGTGAACACGGTGTACTTCCGCCAGAACCGCCGGACGGCCTCGGCGAAGGGTGCCCCGTAGAAGGGGTCGCGCAGGGCCACGCCGCCGGGCTGCACGCTGTCGTCGCTCATGGGACAAGCCAACCACGGGTCGCCGTGCGTTCGTGCCCGGACACGAACATCGCGCCCCGTCGTGACGAGGCGCGATGTCCGTTGCGGGGCGCACACCGTGGTCGGTGCGCACGGAGCGCCGCTACACGAGCGAGTCGCGCCAGGCGGCGTGCAGCTGGGCGAACCGTCCGGTCCCGGCGATGAGGTCGTCCGGGTGCCGTCCTCGACGATCCGGCCGTACTCCATCACGAGCACCCGGTGGGCGATCGCGACGGTGGACAACCGGTGCGCGATGATCACCGCGGTCCGGTCGGCCAGCAGCGTCTCCAGCCCCTCCTGCACGAGCCGCTCGGACGGGATGTCGAGCGACGCCGTGGCCTCGTCGAGGATGAGCACCTTCGGGTCCGCGATGAACGCCCGAGCGAACGACAGGAGCTGCCGCTGACCGGCCGACACCCGGCCACCGCGCTTGTTCACGTCGGTGTCGTACCCGTCGGGCAGCGCCATGATGAACTCGTGCGCGCCCACGGCCCGCGCCGCCGCCTCGATCTCCTCGCGGGAGGCCCCGGGCTTGCCGAGTGCGATGTTGTCCGCCACGGTGCCGGAGAACAGGTAGGCCTCCTGCGTGACCATGACGATCGCACGGCGCATGTCCTTCGCGTCGAGCTCCCGCAGGTCCACCCCGTCGAGCTGCACCGAGCCCTGGGTCGGGTCGTAGAAGCGCGCCATGAGCTTGGCGAGCGTCGACTTGCCGGCGCCGGTGGACCCGACGAGCGCGATCGTCTGCCCCGCCGGGATGTGCAGGTCGAACTCCGGCAGCACGACCTTGCCCGCGTTGTACGCGAACACGACGTCGTCGAAGTCCATCTTCCCGGTGGCGTCCGGCAGCTTCACCGGCTTCGCGGGGTCCGGCACGCTCGGCTGCTCCTCGAGCACGCCGGAGATCTTCTCCATCGCGGCCGAGGCCGACTGGTACCCGTTGTAGAACATCGCGAGTTCCTGCGCCGGGTCGAAGAAGCGCTTGGCGTACAGCGCGACCGCGAGCAGGGCGCCGACCTCGAGCGAACCGTCGACGATCCGGAAGCCGCCCACGATGACGACCGCCGCGAGCGTGGCGTTGCCGATGAGCACGAGCACCGGGTCGAACGTCCCGAACAGGTTGAACACCTTGGTGTTCGCGACGCGGTAGTCCTCGACGAACCCGCCGTACTCGTCGCGGTTGCGGGACTCCTTGCGGAACGCCTGCACCGCGCGGATGCCCGTCATGGTCTCGACGAAGTGCACGATCACGCGGGCCGACGTCACGCGGGTGGCACGGAACAGCGTCTGCGAGTTCGACTGGAACCAGCGGATCAGGAACCACAGCGGCACGAGCGACACAGCGAGCACGAGCCCGGACGTCGGGTCGAGCGCCACGAGCGCCACCGCGGTGAACACCATGTAGAGCACGCCCTGGATTAGCTGGTTCAGCCCGGAGTCGAGCAGCTCGCGGATCGAGTCGAGGTCACTCGTCTGGCGGGAGATGATCCGGCCGGACGTGTAGGTCTCGTGGAACTCCAGCGAGAGCCGCTGCGTGTGCAGGAACACCCGCTTCCGCAGGTCGAACAGGATCGCCTGGCTGATCCGCGCCGCGAGCACCGTGTACCAGGCGGTGAGGACCGCTCCGGCGATCGCCACGACGATGTACGTCGCGACGACGCCGAACGCCGGCACCCAGTCGTTCCGGTCGAGCACGGCGGGCAGGGCGTTGTCGATGCCCCACGCGATCAGGGCCGGGCCCGCGACGGTGCCCGCCGTGGAGACGACGACCACGACGGCGAGCAGCACGAGCCGGGCCTTGAGCGGTGCGGCGAGGGACCCGAGCAGGGCGAGGGACCGGCGCCGCAGGCGCTTGCTCTCGGCCTTGGTGAAGTCCTCACGCTCCTCGCCGCGCACGCCCAGGGTGGTGATCGACGCGGTGACGGGCGCGGCAGTCTGCGCACCCTCGGCGGTGTCGTCGACGGAAGCCGTGCCTCCAGGCAGGTTCTGGTCGGTCTGCTGGCTCATGCCATCGCCTCCTCTCGTGCGGTGGCGTCGTCCTCGTCGAGCGACGAGATGACGTAGCGGTAGTGGTCGTTGTCCGCCATCAGCTCCGAGTGGGTGCCGACCGCGGTGACGACGCCGTTCTCCATGAGCGCCACGCGGTCGGCGAGGGTCACGGTGGACGGGCGGTGCGCCACGATGAGCGACGTGGTCTCGGCGAGGACGCGGCGCAGGCCGGCCTCGACCCGTGCCTCGGTGTCGACGTCGAGCGCCGACAGCGGGTCGTCGAGGACGAGCACCGACGGCCGCGCCGCGATGGCGCGGGCGAGCGCCAATCGCTGCCGCTGGCCACCCGACAGGGACAGGCCCTCTTCCCGACGCGGGTGTCGACGCCGTCCGGCAGGTCGTCCACGAAGGACGCCTGGGCGATGTCGAGGGCCTCGCGCATGAGCGCATCGGCCTCGTCGCCCGAGACGTCCGGCCGCCCGAGCAGGACGTTCTCGCGCACCGTCGTCGAGAACAGCGTGGCGTCCTCGAACGCGACGCCGACGTGACGCCGGAGCTCCTCGCGCGTCAGCGAACGGATGTCGACGCCGTCGATCGTCACCGAACCACCGGTGACGTCGTACAGCCGGGGCACGAGCGACAGCAGCGTGGTCTTGCCGCAGCCGGTCAGTCCGACGAGCGCCATGGTCTCGCCCGGACGGAGCTGCAGCTCGACGCCGTTGATCAGGTCGGGGAACTGCGACGGGGAGTCCTGGTACCGGAAGCGCACGCCGTTGAAGGACAGCGCACCGTGCGGCTCCGCGATCGTCTCCGGCGACTCGGGTCCGTGATCGTGTTCTCGGAGTCCATGACCTCGAAGAAGCGGTCGACCGCGGTGCGCGTGTCGAACGTCATCGAGAGCAGGAACCCGATCGACTCGATCGGGAACCGCAGCACCGTGGCCGTCGCGAAGAACGCGAACAGCTGGCCGACGGAGAGTTCCCCTGCGAGGCGAGCCAGATGCCGGCGAGCAGGCAGAGCGCGAACGCGACGTCCGGCACGAGCAGCAGCCACAGCCAGATGCCCGCGATCGCCTTGGCCTTCTCGATCTCGGTGCCGCGCAGCGCCTCGGCCTGCTCGCTGAACTCGTCGAGCTTGTACCGGCCGCGGCCGAACGCCTTGAGCACGCGGATGCCGTGCACGGACTGCTCGACGCTCGTGGCGAGGTCGCCGACCTGGTCCTGGCTGCGGCGCGCGACGACGGAGTACCGGCGTTCGAACAGCAGCCCGTTGATCCACAGCGGGATCGACGCGACCAGGAACACCAGGCCGAGCAGCCACCCGAAGGTGAACAACACGACGAAGCCGACGACGATCGTCACGATGTTCACGACGAGCAGCACCACGCCGAAGGCCAGCCAGCGCCGGATGAGCGACAGGTCGGACACGGAACGGGACAGCAGCTGCCCGGACTCCCACCGGTCGTGGAACGCCACCGGCAGGTCCTGCAGCTTCGCGTAGAGCGCGTTCCGCATGCTCGTCTCGATGCGGGTCGACGGGCGCATCACCATCCGGCGGCGCGAGGCGATGAAGAACGCCTCGAGCACGCCGAGGGCGAGCACGCCCAGGCCCGCGGGCCAGATCTGTGCGGAGTCCTTCGAGGACAGCGGGCCGTCGACGAGCCACTGCAGGACGTAGGGGATCGCGAGGGCCACCAGGGAAGCGCCCATGGCGGCGAACATGCCGCCGATGAGCCGGCCCTGGTAGGGCTTCACGAAGGGGTAGATCCGCGCGATCGCGCGGACGGTAGAAGGGCGGTCGGTGGACGGGCGCGCCTGGTCTGGCGTCTTGGACATGGGGGTTGCGTCCTCGTGCGTCGTGCCGGGGCCCCGGGGCCGGCCGCTGCTGTCGCAGCCGTCGGCCTGGAGGCTCGGTGTCCGTTGCGTGGTGGTCGTCGGCCGAGCGGGTCGGTCGCGCCCCGGGCCGCGCTCGCCCTGGTCGGGCGTGCTCGGTTCGCGTCGCGGTCGCCCGCCGCCGCTGGTCGAGCGGCGTCGGTTCGGTCGGAGTGCACCGGGAGACAGTCGTCCCCGGGTTTCAGGCGTGGGCTCGCGCGGGCCCGTGCTCGTCGTCGTCGCTGGTGTCGCGGCGGCTCGTCGCGTGCTCGTCGTCGTCGGGCGGTCCCGACGACTCGTCGCTGGCTGTGGGAGGCAGCCCTACGCGGACAGCGGTGCCGTGACGGCGGGCGCACCCCGGTAGGGGTACGGCGCGACGGCCGCGTGGGCGGGACGCGGGCGTACGCCGCGTGCTCCGCCGAACGGTCGTGCGTCGGGAGCGGTCCCCACGGAGAGCACGAGACCCGCACGGGCAGCCGTCGCCACGGTTCCGGTCGTCGTGTTCATCGTCACTCCAGTCGTCGTCTTCGTCACCGTTGTGTCCGCGGTGCCGCCGACCCGGTTGGAGGTCGTCGGCGTGCCTGTCGCGGAGCCTTACAGACTATTCAGAGGGAGTCACAGGGCGCAACCACTTTCCTCGAATCAGTGGAAGAAGTGCCGCTCGCCGGTGAAGTACATCGTCACGCCGGCGGCCTTCGCGGCGGCGATGACCTCGTCGTCGCGGACGCTCCCGCCGGGCTGGGCCACGGCACGGACACCGGCGTCGAGCAGCACCTGCAGGCCGTCCGCGAAGGGGAAGAAGGCATCAGAGGCCGCGACGCTGCCCGCGGCCCGGTCACCGGCACGGTTCACCGCGAGGTGGCACGAGTCGACGCGGTTGACCTGGCCCATGCCGACGCCGACGCTCGCGCCCCGGTTCGCCAGGAGGATCGCGTTCGACTTCACGGAACGGCTGGCCTTCCACGCGAACGCGAGGTCGGCGAGCGTCTGCTCGTCCGCCGGCTCACCCGCCACGAGGGTCCAGGTGGACTGGTCGAAGGACGTGAACCGGTCGGCGTCCTGCACGAGGAAGCCGCCGGAGATCTGCTTCACCTCGCGCTCGGCCAGCGCGAAGTCGGTCGGCAGCGTGAGCAGGCGGATGTTCTTCTTGCGCGACAGGATCTCGATCGCCTCGGGGTCGAACGCCGGCGCGACGACCACCTCGGTGAAGATGTCCTTCACCGTCTCGGCCATGGCGACCGTGACCGGGCGGTTCGCGGCGATGACCCCGCCGAACGCGGACAGCGGGTCGCAGGCGTGCGCGGCGGCGTGGGCGGCGGCGATCGGGTCGGCGGCGTCGGCCGGGCGATCGCGATGCCGCACGGGTTGGCGTGCTTGATGATCGCGACCGCGGGCTCGGCGAAGTCGTAGGCCGCACGCACGGCGGCGTCGGCGTCGACGTAGTTGTTGTACGACATCTCCTTGCCGTGCAGCTGCGTCGCCTGGGCGATGCCGGTGCCCTGCGCGCTCGCGTACAGCGCGGCGGCCTGGTGGGCGTCTCGCCGTACCGGAGCGTGGCGGCGAGGTCGGCGCCGAACGACAGGTGCTCGTCGAACGTGCCGGGCGTCTCGATCTCGCCGGCCGTGGTCGGTGCGGCTGCCTCGGCCGCGACGACGTCGCTCGCGAAGTAGCCCGCGACCGCGGTGTCGTACGCGGCGGTGTGCGCGAAGGCCTGGGCAGCGAGACGCTTCCGCAGCTCGAGCGTGGTCCCTCCCGCACGGACGGCCTCGACGACCTCGGCGTAGGACGACGGGGACACGACGATCGCGACGTTCGGGTGGTTCTTCGCCGACGCGCGCACCATCGCCGGGCCGCCGATGTCGACGTTCTCGACCACGGTCGCGGTGTCGGCACCCGAGGCCACCGTCTCGACGAACGGGTACAGGTTCACGACGACGAGTTCGAACGGCTCGATGCCGAGCTCGGTGAGCTGCTGCTCGTGCGACTCGAGGCGGAGGTCGGCGAGGAGACCCGCGTGCACCGACGGGTGCAGGGTCTTCACGCGGCCGTCGAGCGACTCCGGGAAGCCCGTGACGCTCGACACGTCGGTGACGGCGTACCCGGCGTCGCGGATGGTCTGCGCGGTGGACCCGGTCGACACGATCTCCACACCGGAGTCGGCGAGGGCCCCGGCGAGCTCGAGCAGGCCGGACTTGTCGCTCACCGAGATGAGCGCCCGCCGCACGGGGACGAGGTCCCGGTCGCGGTACAGGCTGGGGTCGGCTGCGTGCACGCTCATGCGCTCGGGGTGCCCTTCAGGTCGGTGGTGCCGTTGGCGATGTCGAGGATGGTCTGGATGAGCAGGCGTCGCTCGACCGGCTTGATGCGGTCGTGCAGCGTCGACTCGGAGTCGCCCGGCAGGACGGGGATGCGCTCCTGCGCCAGGATCGGGCCGCTGTCGACGCCGTCGTCGACCTTGATGACGCTCGCACCGGTCTGCTCGACGCCGGCGGCGAGGGCGTCCCGTACGCCGTGAGCGCCCGGGAACTCGGGCAGGTACGCCGGGTGGGTGTTGATGATCGCCGGTCCGAACTCGGACACCACGGCAGGGGCAGCAGCCGCATGAGGCCCGAGAGCACGAGGAGGTCGGGCGCCCAGGGACGGATCTGCGCGGCGAGCTCGCGGCCCCACTCCTCACGCGAGTCGAAGCGGGAGAACGGCACCGTGAAGGTCGGGATCGAGTACTCCTCGCCCAGGCCGAGACCCTCGGCGTCGCGATCGGCGCCGATCGCGACGACCCGTGCGGGGTACTCGGCGTCGAGGGTCGCCTCGAGCAGGGCCCGCAGGTTCGAGCCGGCACCGGAGATCAGGACGACCAGTTCGAGCACGGGATCAACCCTACCGGGCGTCCCGTCGTGCGACGCCGGGCACTACCGGTCGCCCTTCGGCCGCCGCCACCACGGCAGTTCGTCGTCGGGGATCTGGTCCGTGGCGTCCCACGCGGGCTTCGCGGAGGGGTTCTGTGCCGCCGGTGCGGAGGAGTCCGCTGCCTCGTCGTCGACGTCGTCGCGACCGGCGACGAACTCCTCGGTGCTCCACGGGAACGCCGGCTGCGCCTCGGTCCCCGGCGCGCGCGGCGCCGGCTCCGCTGCGGAATCCGCCTCCTCGCGTTCGGCGTCGGCGCCGGTCACCCGGTCGCGCAGTTCCCGGCGCGTTCGCGGACGCCGTCGGCCGCGCCCCGGAGGCGCTCGCGGATCGCGCCGACACCACCGCGGGCGGCCGCGGGCTGACGGGTGGTCACACGGTCCGACGCCACGGCGTCGGTACGGGCCCAGTCCGGCAGCTCGACGTCGGCGTCCGGGTCGCGCGCGGGAGTCGGCTCGGAAGTCGTCTCGGCGGTGCGGCTCACCTTGTGCGGGTCCTGCGGCTCCGGCTCGGGGCGGTCGCCCTCGGCCGGGGTGGCGTGCGTCTCCTCGACGACGAAGCGGTGGACGTCCGTGGTGCGGCCGGCGCCCGCGTCGTCCAGCGCGGCGAGGAGCGACCCGTCCCGTCCGTCCGACTCCGCGCCCGTCTCAGACCCGGTTGCGGTCCCCGTGTCGGCGTCCGTCTCGTGCCAGCGCTCGCGCGTCCATCCACGTTCGGGGATCCGGACGAGGTCGCTGCCGGCGGCGAGGGCGACGACGGCGGGCACGCCGACCTCGAGCGCGGCGAAGACACCCACGAGCAGCGCATGCGGTCCGACGTCGGCGAGGCGCCCGGGGCCGAACGACCCGACGTGAGCCAGGCGATCAGCCCCGTCAGCACGCCGGCGACGAGACCCGCGGCGACACCGCCGAGCGCGCGGCGCACCGCCGAGTTCACGGTGCCGAGGGCCCGAACGAGCCGGGGACGCAGGAGCCCGCCGACGGCGAACCCGGCGATCACGGGCACGAGCACCCAGACCAGTCCGAAGGCGTGCCCGGATGCCGGGAGAGCACCGAACACGGGGATGCCCGGATCGGCCCCAGGGTCGTGGCGATCGGCGAGACGCTCGAACCGGTGCCGATCGCGAACCCCGGCCCGACGAGCCACGACGTCGCCCACCCGACGAAGTCCGGCAGGAACGCGAGCTGCCCGACCGTGAGGGCGATGCCGCCGACGACACCGGCGTGCGACCGCTCGTAGAGGGAGATGACCTCGGCGAACGAACCGAAGAGCAGGAAGGCGACGACGATGCCGGCGACGGCGACGACGGCGGCGGTCGCGGTCGTTCCGGCGCGGAGGCCGAACGCGACGACGGACCGCCAGGTCGCCGGGATGCGCTCGAGCAGATCGAGCACACGCTGGGTGACCGGATCCGCCGGCGCGCCTCGGCGTCTCCGGCACACCTCGGACGTGACCAGTGCGGGAACCCCGAACCAGAGCGCCGGCAGGACGACCGCCTGCCACGTCGTCGGGTCGGTGGCGGCGGAGCGTGAGGACAGTGCGACGGCGAGTCCGAGTACCGCCACGACGCCGGTGCCGACCAGGAGCCCGGTCGTCCGGTGCTCCGTCTCGGCGAACCGACGGCCGGCACGACCGGCGAGCCACGCGGTGACGATCGCGAAGCCGAGCGCCGCGAGCGTGACGTGGATCGGGGCCGTGGCGCCGCTGACGCCGGAGGACTTCGCGAGCGCCGAACCCAGCAGGAACGACACGTCGACCCCGTGTCCGACGAGCCACACGCTGCCGGTGGCCTTCCAGAACACGTCCCAGTCGATCTGGAGCCCGTACTCGAAGCCCCAGAGGAGCGTGAGCGGCACGAGGGCGATGCCGATCCCGACGCCGACCGTCACGATCGCCTCGATCGCGGCGAGCAGTGCGGTTCCCAGGCGGTTCATCGGAGCGAGGATACGTGCCCCTCGGCCACTCGGACGGGAGCCGCGCGGCTCTCGTGGAGAGTCGTGCGGTACGACGCCTTGCGTGTTCAAATGTTGTATTTCATACTGAACATATGAACCCGATGCAGCCGGCCGCCGCGAAGGCATCCCGAATGGCCACACTCCACCTCCGGAACAGAGTCTCGACACGGAGGGTGCTGGACCCGATGGGACCGGTGGTGAGCATGACGAGTTTCGGCGAGCGCATCGCCACAGCACATCTCGCGCTGGAGAGCATCGCCGCGGGCACCGCGCTTCCGAGCCGGATGATCCTCTGGCTCGACGACGAGGCCGCCGTGGCCTGCCCGACCGAGGGTCTGCGGCGGTTGATGCGACGCGGACTCGAGGTCCGCCATGCCGAGGACGACGGGCCGCACAAGAAGTACTACCCCTACGTGCAATCGGTGCCCACACACCGTGTGCCGCTCGTCACCGCCGACGACGACTGGCTGTTCCCTCGGCGATGGCTGGAGGACCTCATGGACGCCCATCGCGCCGACCCGTCCACCAACACCACTCACCGCGCACGGAGGATTCCGGTCTCCGGTGGCGTCATCGCCCCGTACGTCGAGTGGGCCCGGATCGGAGCGAGCCCGGCGTCGCCGCGGAACCTGGCGACCGGCGGATGGGGCCACGTCCTCACGTCCCGCATGCTCGAAGCCCTTCGCGATCGCCGTGCGGAGTTCCGGGCCGCAGCCCCGCGGGCCGACGACATCTGGCTGCACCGAGTGGCGGTCGAGACCGGTGCCGCACCGAAGTCGATCGGTCGCTACGACCACAGGCACATCCTGCACGTTCCGATCGGGGACGGCCCGACGCTCGCCGCGGACAACGTCGACGACGGCGGCAACGATCACCAGATCCGGAGCGCGTGGACGAACGAGGTCGTCGCGAGGATCCTCGCCGAGCGAGCGGCGTGAACCCATCCGGGAACGACGGCAGGTGTGCCCCACCCGGCCGGTACCGGCACGACGCGGGGGCTGCCGAGCGGCGTGACGCCCGAGACGGCCAAGACGGGAGGGACGGTGCCAGCCGGCACCGTCCCTCCCGTCCGTCTCATGCAGAGACGCGAGCCGTCACTTGCCCGCGACCACCTCGCGCAGCAGCGCCGCCGTCTCCGACGGCGTCTTGCCGACGCGCACGCCGGCCGCCTCGAGCGCCTGCTTCTTCGCCTCGGCCGTACCCGCGGAGCCGGACACGATGGCGCCCGCGTGGCCCATCGTCTTGCCCTCCGGCGCCGTGAAGCCCGCGACGTAGCCGACCACCGGCTTCGTGACGTTCGCCTTGATGAAGTCGGCCGCGCGCTCCTCCGCGTCGCCGCCGATCTCGCCGATCATGACGATGGCCTCGGTCTCGGGGTCGGCCTCGAACGCGGCGAGCGCGTCGATGTGGGTCGTGCCGATGACCGGGTCGCCGCCGATGCCGATGGCGGTCGAGAAGCCCAGGTCACGGAGCTCGTACATCATCTGGTAGGTCAGCGTGCCGGACTTCGACACGAGGCCGATGGGGCCCTTGCCGGTGATCGTCGCCGGGGTGATGCCGACGAGGGACTCACCGGGCGTGATGATGCCGGGGCAGTTCGGCCGATGATGCGGGTCTTGCCGCCCAGCGCCTTCGCGTGCGCCCAGAACTCCGCGGAGTCCTGCACGGGGATGCCCTCGGTGATCACGACGACGAGCGGGATCTCGGCGTCGATGGCCTCCAGCACGGCGTCCTTCGCGAACGCCGGCGGGACGAAGACGATCGAGACATCGGCACCCGTGGTGTCGATGGCCTCGCGCACCGAACCGAACACGGGCAGGGTGACGTCGCCGTGCGTGACGGTGGTGCCGGCCTTGCGGGCGTTGACGCCGCCGACGACCTGGGTGCCGGCCTTGAGCATGAGCGCCGTGTGCTTCGTGCCCTCGCCGCCGGTGATGCCCTGGACGATGACCTTGGAGTCCTTGTTGAGGAAGATCGACATTGTTGCTTCCGCTCCTTACGCCGCTGCGGCGAGCTCGGCGGCCTTCTCGGCCGCATCGTCCATGGTCGCGACGACGGTGACGAGCGGGTGCGCCGCCTCCGCCAGGATCGCGCGACCCTCTTCCACCTTGTTGCCGTCCAGGCGCACGACGAGCGGCTTGGTGGCCGCGTCGCCGAGGATGCCGAGCGCGGCGACGATGCCGTTCGCGACCGCGTCGCAGGCCGTGATGCCGCCGAAGACGTTCACGAAGACGCTCTTCACCTGCGGGTCGCCGAGGATGACGTCGAGGCCGTTGGCCATGACCTCGGCCGACGCCCCGCCGCCGATGTCGAGGAAGTTCGCCGGCTTCACGCCGCCGTGGCGCTCACCGGCGTAGGCGACGACGTCGAGCGTCGACATGACGAGCCCGGCGCCGTTGCCGATGACGCCGATCTCGCCGTCGAGCTTCACGTAGTTCAGGCCGTGGGCCTTCGCCTTGGCCTCGAGCGGGTCCTCGCTCGCGGTGTCCTCGAGCTGCTTGTGCGCCTCGTGGCGGAAGTCCGCGTTCTCGTCGAGCGAGACCTTGCCGTCGAGCGCGAGGATCTGGCCGTCGCCGGTGCGGACCAGCGGGTTGACCTCGACGAGGGTGGCGTCCTCGCCGGCGAAGACGTCGTAAAGCTTGACGAAGACGGCGGCGACGGCGTCCTGCAGCTCCGCGGGGAAGTTCGCCTGTCGGGCGATGTCCAGCGCCGCTTCCGTGTTGATGCCGGTGAGCGGGTTCACCTCGACGCGGGCGAGCGCATCGGGCTTCTCGACCGCGAGCTGCTCGATCTCCATGCCGCCCTCGACGCTCACGAGCGACAGGTAGGAGCGGTTGGCCCGGTCGAGCAGCACCGAGAAGTAGAACTCCTCGGCGATGTCCGCGCCCTGGGCGACCATGACGCGCTGGACGGTGTGGCCCTTGATGTCGAGGCCGAGGATCGCCTGTGCGTGCTCGAAGGCCTCGTCCGGGGTCTTCGCGACCTTGACGCCGCCGGCCTTGCCGCGACCGCCGACCTTCACCTGCGCCTTGACGACGACCACGCCGCCGATCTTCTCGGCCGCTGCCTTCGCCTCCTCGGGGGTGTCGGCGATGATCCCCTGGAGGACGGGGACGCCGTAGGACTCGAAGAGGTCCCTGGCCTGGTACTCGAAAAGATCCACGCTGTTCTTCTTCCCGCACGTTCCGTGCGATCGGCATCGGTTACCCGGTCGCCACACTCCACATCGAGGGTCGCTCGATGTCGAGACAACGGCCGCTGGTCAGCCTAGCGCCGCTGCGTGGACGTCCGGTGCGCGCGTCCCTGCCGGTGTCCCGGGAAGGGCCGGCATGCGCGAACGCGGAGGACCCGAGCGGGGAAGGCGCGGTCGCTCGACCACCCGTCGGCGACCGCGCTCCACTCCCCCGAGCACGAGAGAGTGTGCCTCGCAGGCGTGGCCCGGAGGTGTCCCGCAGGTGAACGCGACACGAAACCGGGCGGCGCGGGAGCACGGGGCGCGGGAAGCCGGACGCGCCCGCAGGGCCGGGGCGTACAACAGGACTCCCCCGACGCGGAAGGAGCGCGCAGTGAGCGACCCGGCATCACGCCCGACGACGGAACCGACGAGTTCCGCGACGACGACGTGGACACCGAACACACCGGCCCCTACGAGGCGGACGAGCTCGAGGAGTCCCTCGAGACCGTGACGAACGACGGCGTGGCCGGCGAGACCGTCGAACCGCAGACCGGCGACGGCACGGACGACGGCCCGACCGGCGGCGCACCCCGTGAGGGATCGCCCGACCTGTGGGAGCAGGACGAGGAACGCCCCGACCTCGGGGACGACCTGGGCACGAAGCCCCTCTGAGCCGGTTCCGGTGGAGCACGGCCCGGTACGATCGGCCGTGCTCCGCCGCGTCCAGGACCGTGTCCGCCGCATGGCGGCGGTGACCGGAGGACGGACTGGAGGCACGGCGCGCGACCGGCACCGCGCCTCCAGTCCGACCGCTGGCCGTGTCGCGGACCGCGACCTGCGTCGGTTCCTCGCCGACAGCACGCCGGTGGCCGCGGGTGGACGGGCGATCCTGCTGCAGATCGCCGACCCGGTGGTCGCGGCGGGCGTGCGTCGCCACTCGGACTTCGCGCGACGACCGCAGCAGCGGCTGGCGCACACCCTGATGTTCGTCTACGCCGTCGTGATCGGCAGCGACGCCGACGCTGCCGTCGCGGCCTCGTTCGTGAACCGCGCGCACCGGCCGGTCGCCGGGGCCGACGACGAGGACCGGCAGCTTCTGGGTCGCCGCCACGCTCTACGACTCCGCCGTCCGCGCGCACGCGCTGTTCGGCACTCCGGTCGGCGCCGCCCGCGCCCAGGCCGTGCTGGACGCCTACCGCCCGATCGGGACGGCCCTACGCGTGCCGGCGGAGCGGTGGCCCACCTCGGTCGCCGCGTTCGAGCACTACTGGGACGCCGGACTCGACCGGCTCGAGGTGACCGACGACGCCCGCGGCGTGGTGCGGGACCTGCTGCACCCGCGGTTCGCACCGCTGTGGGTCAGGGCGGCGATGCCCCTCGTGCGGATCGTCACCGTGGGCATGCTGCCCGATGCCCTGCGTGCACAGTACGGCTTCGCGTGGGGGCCGTGCGAGCAGCGACGGTTCCGACGGGCCGTGGCCGGTGCGCGCGCCGTGCGTCGCGTCCTGCCGGGGTGGCTCCTGCGTCTCCCCGGGCCGCTGCTGCTGCGGGCGATGCGACGGGCCGCGGACGAGCGCTCGACGTCCGCGCGGTCCGGGCACGGGCACCCCGAGCGGGGTTGAGTGGGGGCATGGCATCCAGCCCCCTGTCCGGTGACTCCTCGTTCGCGTTCCCGGAGTTCGCCGACCCGCCCGCGACGCCCTTCGAGGTCGCCCGGGCCTGGATCGACGGCGCCCGGGAGCGCGACGTGTCGGAGCCCCGTCCATGACCCTCGCGACCGCTGGGACCGACGGGCGGGTGTCGGCACGGACCGTCGACGTGAAGCGCCTCGACGACGCCGGCCTCGTGTTCGGGACCTCGACGCGCAGCCCCAAGGGCCGACAGCTCGACGACAACCCGTTCGCGGCGCTGCAGGTCTACTGGCGGGAGACCATGCAGCAGCTCCGCTTCGAGGGTCGGGCGGTCGCACTGCCGGACGCCGAGTCGGACGCCCTGTTCGCGGACCGGTCGCCGGCGTCCCGCGCCGCCACCGCGGTCGCGGACCAGTCCGCCGCGTTCGGCTCACGGACGATCGACGACCTGATCGACGACGCGAACGCGCTCCTCGACGAGGACGGGGAGGACGTGCCACGGCCGACGTCGTGGCGGGCATGGCGGCTCGAACCGGACCGCGTCGAGTTCTGGCACGGGAGCCGGGACCGGATGCACCGGCGTCTGCAGTACCGCCTCGGACCCGACGGCTGGGCCGCGGAGCGCCTGCAGCCCTAGCCGCCGCGGACGGGCGTGGCGCGACTCGCCGTCGGTCCCGTGGTTCGTCCGGGCTACCGGGCGATCGGGTTCGGCATCGCGCCCGCGCGGATGAGCGACGACGACTGGTCCGCCAGGTCCACCATCGACAGGGTGTTCCGCAGCTGCAGCCGGTTCAGGCACGAGTGCTCGAACGTCGACACCCGCAGGTCCAGCGGCCGCCGACGATCCGGGTGCGCGGCGGCGTGTGCGTCGACGCACTCCGCCACGACCTCCCAGAACCGCGTCTCGGGCAGGACCCCGTCGTCGTCGAGGATCGCCGCGACGAACCGCAGCACCCCGTCGAAGACGTCGGTGAACACGGCGAGCGCCGCCTCGTCGTCGGACACCGGGTGCACGATCCGCGCGATGTCCTCGGGCACCGGGCGATCGTCGTGCGTCCCGAGCACCGCTGTCTCCTCGCCGATGTCCTTCATCACGGCACGCACCACGACGCCGTCCCGCACGACGAGCACGAGGTTCTCGCCGTGCGGCATGAACACCAGGTCGTGCACGGTCAGGCAGTGCACGACGGGCAGCAGGTAGGCGTCGAGCCACCGCCGCACCCACGCGTGGGCTGGCAGCCCCGACGCGGCGATCAACGCGGAGAC
Source organism: Curtobacterium flaccumfaciens (assembly GCA_029689965.1). GTDB lineage: Bacteria > Actinomycetota > Actinomycetes > Actinomycetales > Microbacteriaceae > Curtobacterium > Curtobacterium flaccumfaciens_E. The sequence continues at coordinate 204,908 of CP121450.1, forward strand.
GACGGCGTTCCCGGCAGCGTCGCGGTGCAGCAGCGACGCCATGGTCATCAGCCGTTCGTCGTCCGTCACCGGGGCAGCGGACTCTCCCGCCAGAGCGCGGCGAGCATCTTCCGCTGCGGCGAGGACACGTCCACCCGGTGGTAGGCGTCGCCGGTGTACCCGATCGCGGCGTGCTCCCGCAGCACCTGGAACCCGGCGGCGGCCAGCGTCGGATCCCCGGCGACGAGCGCCGCCACCCAGTCGTTCACGGCCGGGGTGTTCCGCATGTACGCCGGGACATCCCGCGCAGGAACCCCATGTTCTGCACGGCGAGCGCCGTCTTGACGTACGAACGCTCCGGACGTGAGCGGTCGAAGGCGGTCCGGATCGACTGCTGCGGCTGGTACTCGTCGGGGCTCTCACCGAGGTCGACGAGGTCCTGCCGGCCGAGGTCCGGCGCGAACGTCACGGCGATCCGGTGCTGCCACTGCCACGGGTGCACCGGGATCCACACGTAGTCGTCGGGGTCGAGCCCCCGCTGGTGCAGCGTCGACCGGAACGCGGCGAGCGTCGCCTCGTCGAGCTCCGCCGTCCAGTGGTCGGCCTCGGTGCGGTCCGCGGCGAGCGCCAGGTGCGTGCAGCTGCGCCGTGCGGCGAGCCACCGGTAGCGGAACCGACCGCCCGTCTCGGGTGCGTAGGCGCGGAACTCGTCGAGCCCGAACCCGATCCGGCCGTTCGCGGCGATGAACGCGGGGTGTCCCTCGGTCATCGACGACTCGACGTCCTGGAACGAGGCGACGACACGGTCGAGCCCCTCGGTCCGTCCGCGGGCGAGCTGCGCGGCGGACGGACCGCCCCGCCGGTGCTTCGCCGCGGCGCTCGCCAGGGTCGAGGCGATCTCCTCCAGGTAGGTCCCGAGCAGCTCGTCGGGGATCCCGAGCACGTCCCGGAGCTCGAGCACGAGCTCCTGCGCACTGAGGGGCACGGGCTCGCCGTCGATCGTCCGCACCACCGACGCCTCGTCGAGGCTCCAGTGCTCGAGTGCATGACGCCGGGCACGGAACCGGTAGGTGGACTCCCCGCGTCCAGTCGCCAGCCGTCCCGTCCGGCACGGGCGCGATGAGCCGCTCGTGCGTGAACTCCGCGATGGACTTCGCCACGAGGTGCCGCTCGGCCGGCTCGAGGTGCTCGGGCCGCAGGTGCGCAGCGGGTCCGTCGTCGTCGGGCACGCCGATCCGGTCGGTGTCGAGCACCGAGAGCAGGGCGCGTTTGCCGTCGACGTCGACCTCGCGGAGCACGCGGAACCCGACCTCGGCGTTCTTCGCGTGCACCGCGGTGTTCCGGACGTCCGGCTCGACGACGACCCGCCGCGCGCCGAGGGCGTCACGGCAGTGCTCCACCACCGCCCGCATGACCGCGCTGGTCAGTCCGGGCACGCGGGCGTCGGCGGGCGGCGGGGCGACGAGCAGGTGCATGCCGACGTCGCCCGGCTCGGCGGCCCAGACGTCGGTGAGCAGGACGTGCGCCGGGTCGTAGGTCTCGGCGAGGAACACCGGCGCGCCGTCGCGGCGGCCGAGCCACGCGGCCTGGCCCGGGTCCGCCTGCACGCCGGCGAGGTACGCGCGCACCGCCTCGACGTCGAGGTGCCCCATCTCCCACCACGACGACGCCGGGTGGGCGAGCCAGGACTGCACGACGGAAGCGTCACGGTCCGGGTCAACGGGTTCGACGGACAGGAGGCCCGGTGCGGCCCCCACGGGTCGGCGCGCCGCCGGCGCGCTGGTCGCGTCCACGGTCATGCCGTCACCTCCGCGCGCTCGGTGACGGCATGCGGGGTGGACTGCCTGGTGGCGGGCAGGCCGAACTCCTGGAAGGCGATCCGTTCCTCCAGGCCGTGGACGGACCGACCCGTGACGGACCGGATGATCGACGCGTTCCGCCACGCGCCCATCCCGAGGTCCGGGGCGGTGAGCCCGTGCGTGTGCTCCTCGGCGTTCTGCACCCAGATGCGGCCGCCGAGGCGGTCGACGTGGTGGTCGCGGGCGACCGCGAACCGCCCCCGTGCGTCGCGCGCGACCAGGTGCTCGACCGGGTCGAGGAACGACGTCGGCCGCGGGGCGTACCCGGTGGCGAGGACGAGGCGCTCGACCTCGTGCTCGTACGTCTCGCCGAGCTGCTCGTGGCGGAGCGTCAACCGGTACGTGCCCCGGTCGGCGAGCCACTCGGCATCGACCACGCTCGTCTCGGTGCGGAGGCTCGTCGGGACCGGACCGCGGGCGCTGATCCGGTAAAGCTGGTCGTACAGCTCGTCGACCAGGTCGGCGCTGATCCCCTTGTACAGGCCGCGCTGCTCGCGCCCCAGACGGTCACGGACGCCCTCCGGCAGCGCGTGGAAGTGGTCCGTGTACTCGGGACTCGTCATCTCCAGCGTGAGCTTCGTGTCCTCCATCGGGAAGAACCGCGGCGACCGGGTGATCCAGTCGAGGCGGTAGTCGTGCTGCCGGACGTCCTCGAGCAGGTCGCGGTAGACCTCGGCGGCGGACTGCCCGCTGCCGATCACCGCGATGCTCCCCGCGGTCCGGAGCCCCTCCCGGTTCGGCAGGTACTCGGCGGAGTGGATCGCGGGGCCGCCGATGCCGCGGAGGGGCTCCGGCACGACCGGCTCGGTGCCGATGCCGACGACGACGTGGCGTGCGCGGTACGTCTCGGGGCCGTGGTCGGTCTCGGCGTGCACCGTGAACAGGTCCGTCGTCACGTCGTGCTCGACGGCCGTGACCCGGCGGCCCCAGCGCAGCGTGTCCAGCCGGTCGGCGGCCCAGCGGCAGTAGGCGTCGTACTCGCTGCGCAGGGGTGGAAGTCCTCGCGGATGTAGAACGGGTACAGGCGCCCGGTCTCCTTGAGCCACGCCAGGAACGAGAACGGTGACGTCGGGTCGGCCATCGTCACGAGGTCCGCCAGGAACGGCACCTGGATCGTGGCGTCGTCGAGCATCATGCCGTGGTGCCAGGCGAAGCCGTCGGCGGCGTCGAGGAACACCGCGTCGAGGTCGTCGATCGGGTCCGTCAGGCAGGCGAGGCCGAGGTTGAACGGGCCGACACCGATGCCGATCAGGTCGTGGGTCTGCTGGTCGGTGGTCATCGAGCCGCTCCGCCATCGTGCCGGTCGTCGCACGTGCGGCGGCGCGTTCCGCGGTCGCCGCGACGTGCGCGAGCGACGTCCGCATCTGCTCCACCGTGGTCAGCGGGTTGAGCAGCGTCAGCTTGTTGCACGGTCGGCCGTCGACCACCGTCTTCGCGATGAGTACGTGCCCCTCGGCGAGCAGTGCCGCGCGGATCGGAGCGACGAGGGCGTCCGCCTCGTCGTCGCCCAGACCTGCCGGCTGCCAGCGGAACAGCACCGTGCTGAGCTGCGTCGGGGCGACGAGCACGAGGTCGGGGTGCTCCTCGACGAGGGCGTGGGTGGCCGCGGCGAGGTCGATCACCGCGTCGAATGCGCGTCCGATGGCCTCGGCGCCCGCGGCGCGGAGGGTCGTCCAAAGCTTCAGCGCATCGAACCGACGGGTGGTCTGCAGGGACTTGTCGACCTGGTTCGGCTCGGCGGCGTCCTCGGGATTGAGGTAGTCGGCGTACCAAGCGGTCCGCCGCAGGTCGGCCTGGTCGCGGACGAGCAGTGCGCTCGAGGACACCGGCTGGAAGAACGACTTGTGCAGATCGGCGGTCACGCTCCGGGCGCGCTCGATGCCCGCGAGCAGGTGGCGCCGCGTCGGGGACACGAGCAGGCCGCAACCGTACGCCGCGTCGACGTGCAGCCACACGTCCTCGAGGTCGCACACGTCGGCGATCGGCTCGAGGGGGTCGATCACGCCACGGTCCGTGGTGCCTGCGGTGGCGACGACGGCCATCGGGATGCACCCGGCGGCGCGGGCGGTGACGACGGCCCCGGCGAGGGCGGCGGGCAGCATCCGCCCCGCGGCGTCGGTGGGAACGTCCACCACGGCGTCGTCGGGCAGCCCGAGGAGCCGCGCGGACTTCCGCACGCTGAAGTGGGACTCGGCGGTGGCGAAGACGGTGAGGTGCTGGATGTCGGCGGTCGCAGCAGTCGCAGCAGTCGCAGCAGTTACGGCCTCCCGCGCCAGGAGGAGTGCCTGCAGGTTCGACTGGGAACCACCGGAGGTGAACACCCCGTCCCCTCGGCGAACCCGATCCGCCGGGCGAGCCAGTCGACGACGTGCCGCTCGATCTCGGTGCCGATCCGCGACTGGTCCCACGTGTCGACCGACGGGTTCACGGCGGCCAGGACCGACTCAGCGGCCACGGCGGGCAGCGCGACCGGGCAGTTGAGGTGCGCGAGGTACGCCGGGTCGTGGAACCACACGGCCTCGCGGACGAACAGGTCGTCGAGCTCGGCGAGCGCCCGTTCCGTCCCGAGCGGCTCCGCGTCGAGGTCGACATCGGCCACGCGGGCCCGGAGCACGTCCGGGGCGGTGTCGGTGGTCGGGCGCTCGACGTCGGCGATGCGGTCCGCGAGTCGGTCGACGGTGGACACCACGGTCGACCGGTAGCGCTCGGCGTTGGCAGAGGTCAGCATTTCGATGTGGGCTGTCACGTTAGGTAAGGCTAACCTCACCTTCCCGCGAACGTCACCCGAACGGGGGTGTTCTCCCAGGTCTCGGGCGTGGCGTGCGCATCGCTGGGCATGCCGGACGCTGCCCGCCGGGAGACGCCGGGATGTACGGACCCTCAGCCCGAGGGGTCAGAGCTTCTCGATGGGGGCGATCTTGATCAGGAGCTTCTTGCGCCCAGCGGAGTCGAACGCGATCTCCGCGATGCGCTTCGCCCCGACCCCGGTGACCGCGGACACGGTGCCCTCGCCGAAGTCGACGTGCTTGATGCGGTCGCCCGCCTCGAGCTCCATGTCGCCGTTGTCGCGGACCTGGCCGGACACCCGGTTCGCCCACTCCGTCTTCGGGCGCGTCTTCTGCGCGGCCGCCGCACGGTCGTACGAGCCACCGCCCCAGCCACCACCACCGCGGTAGCCGCCACCGCCGCCCGCGCCGCCGATGCCGCCACCACGTTGGGCGTTGAGCGCCCGTGGCTCGGTGCCACCCCGGCTGTTCGCCATGCCCGGGGACTGCTTCCACTCGATGAGCCCCTCGGGGATCTCCTGCAGGAAGCGGGAGGGCATCGCCACGTTCACGTCGCCGAACTGGGCACGGGTCATCGCGAGCGACAGGAAGAGCGACTTCTTCGCGCGGGTGATGCCCACGTAGAAGAGCCGGCGTTCCTCGGACGGGCCGCCCGGCTCGTTCGCCGACATCCGGTGCGGCAGCAGGTCTTCCTCGACGCCGGTGAGGAACACCGCGTCGTACTCGAGGCCCTTCGCCGTGTGCAGCGTCATGAGCGACACCGTGCCCGAGGAGTCGTCGAGCTCGTCGGCCGCAGCGACGAGCGAGACCTCGGTCAGGAAGTCGGACAGCGTTCCCTCGGGGTTGTTCTTCTGGAACTCCCGCGTCACCGCGACGAGTTCGTCGATGTTGTCGGCACGAGCGGCGTCCTGCGCGTCCGGCGACTTCCGGAGGTTCTCGAGCAGGCCGGAGCCGTCGAGCAGCTGCGCGAGCGTGTCGACGACCGGCTGGGTCGGCGCCTTCTCGGACACGGTGTCGAGCAGCTCCGCGAACGCCGTGATGGCCGTGCGCACCTTCGGGCCGAACCCGAGCTCGTCGGCGTGCCGGAGCGCGTCCCGCATCGTCGTCTCGTGCTCGTCGGCGTAGCGCTGCAGCGTCGTCTCCGTGACGGCGCCGATACCGCGCTTCGGGACGTTGAGGATCCGCCGGAGGGCCATCGGGTCGGCGGGGTTCGCCACGGTGATCAGGTACGCCATGGCGTCCTTGATCTCGGCACGCTCGTAGAACTTCGTGCCGCCGAGCACCCGGTACGGGATCGCCGCACGGATGAAGATCTCCTCCAGCGCACGGGTCTGCGAGTTCGTCCGGTAGAAGACCGCCATGTCGCGGTAGTCCGTCCGGCGTCGTGCAGCCGCTGGATCTCGTCGGCGACGAACTGGGCCTCGTCGTGGCCGGTGTAGCCCGTGAACCCGACGATCTTGTCGCCGGCGCCGACGTCGGTGAACAGGTTCTTCGCCTGCCGGTCGAAGTTGTTCGCGATGACGGCGTTCGCCGCGTCGAGGATGTTCTGCGTCGACCGGTAGTTCTGCTCGAGCAGGATCACCTTCGAGTTCGGGAAGTCGCGTTCGAACTCGACGATGTTGCGGATGTCCGCCCCGCGGAACGCGTAGATCGACTGGTCCGAGTCGCCGACGACCGTCAGCGACGCGGGAGCGATCGAGCCGTCGGCCTCGCGCATGCGCGCCACGTGCTGCCCGGAGTCCTCGAGCTTGTCGACCTGCTCGACGGGGACCGGCCGGGTGAGCTCGCGGATCAGGGCGTACTGCGCGTGGTTGGTGTCCTGGTACTCGTCGACCAGGACGAACCGGAACCGGCGCTGGTAGAGCGCGGCGACCTCGGGGAAGGCACGGAACAGGAACACCGTCTGGCCGATGAGGTCGTCGAAGTCGAACGCGTTCGCCCGACGCAGCTCGTTCGTGTAGCGACGGAACACCTCGGTGAACATGACCTCTTGCGGGTCGTTCGCGTTGATGTTCCGTGCGTAGGAGTCGATGTCCTGCAGCTCGTTCTTAAGCTTCGAGATCTTCGACGCCGCGGCACCGACGGTGAGACCGAGCGAATCCGCCTCGAGCTCCTTGATGATCCGCTTGAGCAGGGCACGGGAGTCGGCGGAGTCGTAGATCGTGAACGACTGCGGGAACCCGAAACGTTCCGCTTCGCGACGGAGGATCCGGACGCACGCGGAGTGGAACGTCGAGATCCACATCCCCTCGGCGGCCTGACCGACCAGGGCCTGCACGCGTTCGCGCATCTCGGCGGCGGCCTTGTTCGTGAACGTGATCGCCAGGATCTGCGACGGCCACGCTTCGCGGTTGGCGAGCAGCAGCGCGATCCGGCGGGTGAGCACGCTCGTCTTGCCGGAGCCCGCGCCGGCGACGATCAGCAGGGACTCACCGCGGTACTCGACGGCTTCCTTCTGCTGGGGGTTCAGACCCGCGGTGAACGGGTCGTCGTACGCGCGGGCAGCGGCGCCGGAACCGTCAGCACGGCCGGGCGTCGAGTCGAAGGGGTCGAGCACGATCGTCATGTCCGGGACAGTCTAGGCGCGACCCCCGACAGCCGAGCGGGCCAGCACCGCCAGGTCCGTGTGGTCGGCGAAGACCCCGTCGACCCCGGTCCGGACGATCGACGTGAACCAGCGCTCCCAGTCCCGAACGCGGCGACCTCGCCGCCGCGACGGAGCGGTGCAGGCAGGAAGCGGTTCTCCGGGCGGAGCGTCCACGTGTACACGGCGAGCCCGGACTCGTGCGCACGGTCCACGATCGCGCTCCGCACCGGCGTCGGGTCGTCGAGCGCCACGCTGTCCGTGCCCGCCATCACCGTGGCGACCGCGAGGCTGATCCCGTGGAACTCGGTCGAGAGCGAGGTGAGCGCGTCCTCGGACCGCTCCGCGGCGTACGTGGGGGCCAGCGAGCCGTGTGACGCGACCTCGTCCGGGGCGCTGCCACGTGCCTCCTGGAGGTACACGAGCCGACCACCCGTCCCACGCGAGCGGAGGTCGCGGAGCACGCCCTTCTCGAAGCACTCGACCGTGAGCCGCTCGTCGCCGCGCCACCCGGCGTCACCGAGGACGCCGTCGAGCAGCTCGTCCATCGGGAACCCGGCGCGGTGGAAGAAGTCGGCGTGCTTGACCTCGGCGACGAGCCCGACCGGGCGCGGTGCCGCGTCGAGGATGCCGAGCAGGTCCTCGAGGCGCAGGACCGGCTCCTCGCCGTCGTGCTCCGCCGAACCCGGACGCAGTGCGGGCAGGCGTTCCCGGGTCCGGAGCGTCTGCAGTTCGACCCACGTGAAGTCTTCGGTGAACCAGCCGGTCAGCGTCTGCCCGTCGACGGTCTTCGTCGTGCGCAGGTGCCGGAACTCCGGATGGTCGGCCACGTCGGTCGTACCCGAGATCTCGTTCTCGTGGCGGAGGACCAGCACGCCGTCCCGCGTCGGTACCAGGTCCGGTTCGATCGCGTCGGCGCCGAGGCTCGATCGCGAGCTCGTACGCGCTCCGCGAGTGCTCGGGACGGTAGCCGGACGCGCCGCGGTGGGCGATCACCAGGGTCATGGCCAGACCCTACTGGCCGGTCGTGACCGCGACGTGGGACCGGCGTCCCGAGAGGTGTGTCCGCCGACACATCCTCCCCGCCGGACGGTCTGGTTCGCAGCCCCCACGGCCACGATCCGGAGCATGACCGTCCGAGCCCTCTCCACCGCCGTCGAGCACCGGATCGACCGGGCCGCCAGGCGGGTCCTCGACGCGGGCCACCAGCCGCACCGGCCGGGGCGGGTCCTCGTCACCGAGTTCCTCGTGTTCGGCGCGAAGCAGGCCTGGGCGTGCGCGTTCGGCGGTCTGCTGCTCGCGACCATGGCGATCGTGCACCTCACCGTCCCCGCCGGCGCACGCAACGACGTGCTCACGGTGGCTGCCGTGCTGCTGCAGGCCGGGATGCTCGTGTTCGGTCTCGAGACGGTCCGGGAACTCCGCGTCGTCCTCCTCTTCCACGTGGTCGGCACCATGATGGAGGTGTTCAAGACCCACATGGGCTCCTGGGCCTACGACCCCTCGGGCGTGCTGGTCCTGCTCGGGGTGCCACTGTTCTCCGGGTTCATGTACGGCGCGGTCGGGTCGTACATGGTGCGGGTGGTGCGGCTGTTCGACCTGCGCTTCGACCGGTACCCCCGGCAGTGGTTGCTCGCAGTCGTCGCCGGTGCGATCTACCTGAACTTCTTCGGCACCACTTCGTGTGGGACGCACGGTACGTCCTGCTCGCGCTCGTCGGGCTCCTGTTCGTGCGGACGACCATGCACGTACGGATCCACCGGTCGGTGCTGCGGATGCCGGTGCTCGTCGCGATGGGGCTCGTCGCACTGTTCATCTGGCTGGCCGAGAACGTCGCGACGTGGGCGGGCGCGTGGTCCTACCCGGCGCAGGCGGCGGCCTGGGAACCGGTCGCGCCCACGAAGATCGTCGCCTGGCTGCTGCTCATGACCATCTCGGTCGCCCTCGTGACGTGGCTGTACCCCGCGGCCGGTCCCGAGACGACGACCGCCCGTTCCCGAGCGCGGTCACCCCGTCTGCACGGCTCTGAGGTCCTGTGACGGCTCTGAGGTCCTGTGACGAGGTACCGACGAACACCTGCGACGGCACGGTGATCGGTTCCCAGCGGCCCGCCCCCGTGTCCCACCGGCGGAACGCCGTGTCGGCCACCGTGATCGAGACCTCGGCGGACGCTCCCGCGACCAGTTCGCACGCCGATGCACCGGCGAACCACGGGACCGCGTACGCAGCGCCGGCCGCCGGGTGTGCGACGAAGACCTGGAGGACGACCCGCCCGCGTCGGGAGCCGGTGTTCCGCACGGGAACGGTGACGCTGGTCCCCGTGCGGGTGGAGTCGGCGCGAGCCTGACCGACGTCCCACGTCGTGTAACCGAGACCGTGCCCGAACGGGTACGCGGGTACGGTTCCGGACCGCATGCAGGCGCGATGGCCGATGTCGAGCCCTTCCCGGTAGACCACGTCGCCGTCCTCCGGGAACGGGGAGGGCAACCCGTCCTCGCCGGACGGGAAGGTCACGGGCAGGCGTCCGCCGGGTTCGGCGGCACCCGTGAGGACGTCCGCGATCGCGTGCCCCGTCTCCTGTCCGCCGAACCAGGGGAGGACGATCGCCGCGACCTCGTCCCGCCAGGCAGGAGCACGGGAGCGCCCGCGTTCACGACCACGACCGTCCGCGGGTTCACCGCCGCGACCGCGCGGACGAGGTCGTCCTGCCTGCCGGGGAGGGCGAGGTCGGTCCGGTCGAAGCCCTCCGCCTCGTTCTCGGCGCTCGTCCCGACGAACACCACCGCGACGTCCGACGAGCGGGCCACCTCGACGGCGTCCGCGATCATCCGGTCCGCGTCCGGGACGGCGGTGTCGAACCCGACGCGGAGCGCCGCCACCGTCCGCGGGGCGGTCGGTAGGTGAACTCCACGTCGACGGGACGGTCGGATCGCATGTCGAGTTCGACGACGGCCTGGGGAGGCAACGACATGCCGAGCACCGCGTCGTCGTTGATCGGCAGCAGGTCGTCGTCGAGACGGACCGCGCCGTCCACCGTCAGCAGCGCGTGACCCACTCCCGCGGCCGAGAGCAGGTGGGCGCCGTCCCGCTCCACGGTGATCGTGGTGCGCAGCCGGATCGCCGACACCTCGTCCTCGGGCACGCCGTCCGGGTACCCCATGCCGTACACGAGGGTGTCCGGCCGGTCCCGGACCTCGGCGCCGACCACCGTTCCGTCGGCACGGAGGAACTCGACCAGGACGACCCCGTCACCGCCCGGAGCACGCCCGTTCGCCGAGGTGAGCGGCCGGAGGAGCGACGACGGTCGCGCGCCCTCCGCGTACCGCACGTCCACACCGGGCAGCGCGTCGGTCAGGGCGTCGACGGGTGGGACCGCGTCGGGTGCGACGACCGCGGCGCTGCCGCCCCCGTTCGTCCGGGGCGTCCTGGCAGCGGGGCCGATCACGGCGATCGAGCCGGTCGCGGACGGATCGAGCGGGAGGACTCCGCCCTCGTTCCGGAGCAGCACCGTGCCGAGCGCAGCCGTCTCCCGCAGCGTGCGCCGTACTGTCGGGTCCTCGGGGTGCGGGGGCGACGCCAGGAGGGCACGGTCGACGAGCGGGGCGATGCCGTCGAGCGCACCGACACGCGCTCCGAGACGGAGCAGCCTGACCACCTTCTCGTCGATCGACGACTCGGGGACCTCGCCCGCGCGCACGGCTTCGACCAGTCCGTCCGCCCACCGGGTATGCGGACCCGGCATGGCGAGGTCCGTCCCGGCGCGAGCGGACGCCGCGACACTGCGGATCGCTCCCCAGTCCGAGACGACGAAGCCGTCGAAGCCCCATTCCTCCCGCAGGAGCTCCTCCAGGATCTCCGAATGGACGACGGGCGTTCCGTTGAGCCGGTTGTACGACGCCATCACACCGAGACCGCCGGCCGCCACCACCGCTTCGAACGGGAGCAGGTACGCCTCGCGGAGCACGCGTTCCTCGATCACGGAGTTCGAGTGCAGCCGATCCGTCTCCGACTCGTTGCCGACGAAGTGCTTGACCGCCGTGGCCACCCCCTCCGCCTGCATGCCGGACACCATCGCAGCGCCCGTCCGCGCGGTGAGCAACGGATCCTCGCTGAACGCCTCGAAGTGACGGCCGCCGAACGGACTGCGCTGCAGGTTGACGACGGGCCCGAGGACGACGTCGACGCCCTTCCGTCTCGCCTCCCCGCCGATGATCGCGCCCATCGCCTGCGCGACCGCGGGATCGAACGTCGCGGCGATGGCGGTCGCCGACGGCGTGTTGATCGACGTGTCGCGCTCGGTCCAGCGGACGCCCCGGACACCGACCGTCCCGTCCGAGAGGACGATCGACCGCAACCCGATCGAGGCATCCGGGTAGGTGCTCCAGTGGTCGCGACCGGAGAGGAGCCGGACCTTCCGCTCGAGGGGAAGGCGCCGACCCTGGCACGGATCTCCGCATCCGTCCTGGTGGCATCCGAGCTGGGGATCGTCGGCATCTGCTGTCCTCGACGTCGGGCCGCCCTGCCCGTCGTCGGCGTTCAGCGATCCCGGGCACGAAGCAGCGTCCGTGCGAGCGGGGTTCGCGGTCGGGGACGACCGCTGCGAGCAGGCCCGCTCAGTGTGCACAACGTCTGCCTACGACGCACAACCTACTGCTTCCCACGCCCCGCGTCATCCCCGACGCCGGCGGCACTGCAGCGTCGCGACGGATCACAGGGGTCGCGACGGATCAGGTGACGCGGCGCCGGACGACGAGGTCCCACCCCGCGGCCTGCACCGGCAGCACGTCCACCGCCCACACCCGATCCGGGATGGCCGTGCCGGCTGCCGTCCGGTGGGCCGGGACGGCCAGCGCCAGCGCCTCGTCGCCCGAACCACGGTCCAGCAGTTCCGCCACGACGGTGGGGCCGTCCGCGAACGCCAGCTCGACCGCGGCGGCCCGGACGGCCCCGGAGCCGCCGACGATCCGACATCCGGGGTAGAGGTGGCTCCGCGTGCAGCGCATCTTCATCGTGCCTGTCTACCGGGGTCGACACCGGTCGGTGTCACCACGGAATCGAGGGGTGGTTTCCCAGCGTTCGATGCCATCGTTGGCCCACGCCGACGCGCTTCCGCTCGCCGCGAATCCTCAGCCTTCCGTGACCGACCACGCCTAGGCTGAGAGGACTCGAATCTCCAAGGAAGAGGACACCATGGCCTTCAAGCCCGGCTTCGACCAGTCCCCGCCTTCAACGACGCGGGCCGGAACGCCTGGGGCGCCGGTCAGCAGCAGGCCGGCTGGGTCAGACGCCGCAGCAGGCGCAGGGCGGCATGTCGCCCGAGCAGCTGCAGTACCTGTACGACCGGCCATCGGCCAGCACCGTCGACACGGACCGCATGTCGTACGAGGACACGATCGTCAAGACGCTGCTCGCGTTCGGCGTGCTGATCGTCGGTGCGGTCGCCGGCTGGAACCTGCCGCCGATCGTCTGGATCGTCGGTGCGATCGTCGGTTTCGTGCTGGCGCTCGTGAACACCTTCAAGAAGAAGCCGTCGCCGGGTCTGGTGCTGGCGTACGCGTTCTTCGAGGGCCTGTTCGTCGGCGGCATCTCGAACTACTTCCAGACCGCACTCCCGCAGGCGGACGGCATCGTCGCGCAGGCCGTGTTCGGCACCCTCGGGGTGTTCGCAGTCACGCTGCTGCTGTTCCTCTCGGGCAAGGTCCGCGCGACGCCGAAGCTCACCCGGTTCTTCCTCATTGCGATGGTCGGGTACATGGCGTTCTCCCTCGTGAACCTCGTCCTGATGTGGACGGGCGTCACGAAGACGGCGTTCGGGCTCATGGGCACGACGGTCTTCGGTATCCCGCTGGGCGTCGTGATCGGTATCTTCGTGGTGCTGATGGCCGCCTACTCGCTGATCCTCGACTTCGACCGGATCAAGACGGGCGTCCAGCGCGGTGCTCCGAAGATCTACGCGTGGACAGCCGCCTTCGGCCTGATCGTCACCCTCGTGTGGCTCTACCTGGAGATCCTGCGCATCCTCGCGATCATCGCGAGCAGCCAGCGCAACTAGCAGCAGGCGCAACGAGCCGCCAGCGCGACGAGCTCCGACCCGAAGGGCCCCGGCGAACACGCCGGGGCCCTTCGTCGTCGCTGGCGCGGCAGCGTTCCCGTCGAGTGGGCCTTTTCCGTCATGCTCGTCGGGTCCAGCCGCCGCTACCGCCCGTTCGGCGCACACATGCGGCGCGTCGTGCCCGTTCGCGGATGGTGTGCGGGGATGGGGACACGGGCACTGGGATGGGGACGGGCGCACGGGCATGGCACGGCACCGGCTCACGGCGCGGGCGACCGGGCACGCGAAGGGGCCCGGCACGCGTGGTGCGTGCCGGGCCCCGTCAGCGCGGGAGGACTACTCCCACTCGATCGTCCCCGGCGGCTTCGACGTGACGTCGAGCACGACACGGTTCACGTCGGACACCTCGTTCGTGATGCGGTTCGAGATCTTCGCGAGCGTGTCGTACGGCAGGCGTGTCCAGTCGGCGGTCATGGCGTCCTCCGACGAGACCGGACGGAGCACGATCGGGTGGCCGTACGTGCGCCCGTCGCCCTGGACGCCGACGGAGCGGACGTCGGCGAGCAGGACGACCGGGCACTGCCAGATCTCGTCGTCGAGCCCGGCCGCCGTCAGTTCTTCACGGGCGATCTTGTCGGCGGCGCGGAGCAGTTCGAGACGGTCCTTCGTCACCGAGCCCACGATGCGGATGCCCAGGCCGGGCCCGGGGAACGGCTGACGGCCGACGATGACCTCGGGCAGCCCAAGCTCTCGACCGACGGCGCGGACCTCGTCCTTGAACAGCGTGCGGAGCGGTTCGACGAGCTCGAACGTCATGTCCTCGGGCAGACCGCCGACGTTGTGGTGCGACTTGATGTTCGCCGTGCCCGAGCCGCCGCCGGACTCGACGACGTCGGGGTAGAGCGTGCCCTGCACGAGGAACTTCACCGCGGTGTCGGAGTCGGAGGCCCTGGCCTCGAGCACGAGCGCCTCGGCAGCAGCCTCGAACGTGCGGATGAACTCCCGCCCGATGATCTTGCGCTTCTGCTCCGGGTCGCTCACGCCGGCGAGGGCGTCGAGGAACTGCTGCTCGGCGTCGACCGTGACGAGCCGGACACCGGTGGAGGCGACGTAGTCCTCTTCCACCTGCTTGCGCTCGTCGGCGCGGAGGAGGCCGTGGTCGACGAAGACGCAGGTGAGCTGGTCGCCGACGGCCTTGTGCACCAGGGCGGCGGCCACGGCGGAGTCGACCCCGCCGGAGAGCCCGGCGATCACGCGCGCGGATCCGACCTGCTCGCGGATGCGCTCGACCTGCTCCTCGATGACGTTCGCGGAGTTCCAGTCACCGGGGAGCCCGGCAGCGCGGTGCAGGAAGTTCTCGAGGACGGCCTGGCCGTACGCGGAGTGCTTCACCTCGGGATGCCACTGCACGCCGTAGAGCTTCCGCTCGTCGGACGCGAAGGCGGCGACGGGCGTCGAGGCGCTCGATGCGAGGACGTCGAAGCCCGCGGGCGCCTTGGCCACGGAGTCGCCGTGCGACATCCACGTGACCTGGGACGCCGGCTGGTCGCCGAGCAGCACGCTGTCGCCACCGGTCACGGTCACGTCCGTCGCGCCGTACTCCCGCTGCCCGGTGTGCGCGACCTCGCCGCCGAGCGCCGAGGCCATGGCCTGGAAGCCGTAGCAGATGCCGAGCACGGGGACCCCGAGATCGAGGATCTCGCCGTCGAGCGAGGGCGCGCCGGGCTCGTACACCGACGAGGGGCCACCGGACAGCACGATGGCGGCCGGGTCCTTCGCGCGGATCTCATCCGCCGTGATCGAGTGCGGGACGATCTCGCTGTAGACGTTCGCCTCACGGACCCGTCGCGCGATGAGCTGCGCGTACTGGGCTCCGAAGTCGACGACGAGGACGGGACGCTGTTCGGTCTCGCTCACCGAGCGGCCTCCTTCTCACGCTGCTGCGCAGCGGTCAGCTCGTGGTAGGTGTCCATGGCGATCTTCTGCATGCGGTGCTCGACCACGAAGGACATGAACGGGATGACGCCCCCGAGGGCGATGAGCAGGAAGCGGATCGGCTTCCAACGCATGATGCTCCACAGACGGAAGTCGGTGAAGAGGTAGAGCACGTACAGCCAGCCGTGGGCGATGAGGATGCCGATCGACAGGTTGAACGTGCCCGGTTCCTTGCCCGCCGTGCCCTCCGGCACGAAGAACGCGCCGCCGCCGAGCTGCATCTCGCGGTGCAGCGGCGTGTACTTCAGGAGCATCTCGGCCACCAGGGCGAGCAGCAGCACACCGGTGATGTACGCGGAGACGCGGTACCACTTCACCGCACCCGGGATCTTCGGGATGTCGCGGGTTCGGACGGTCAGAGCCATATCGGCCATCCTACCGTCGGACGGAGGCCGCACCGGAGCCGTCGACACCCGAGGTCGCAGCGGCCTCGGCGGCCTCACGGCGCTCTTCCTCCTCGCGCTCCCAGGCGTCCTTCACGAAGCGGTACCAGAGGAACACCGCGAACCCGGCGAACACGACCCACTCGATCGCGTAGAAGAGGTTCAGCCAGTCGAACTGGACCTCGCGCGTGGGGGCCCGGTCGGCGATGGTGCCGAGGTCGGCCGCCTTCGCCGTGGCGCCGTCGGCGACCACGTACCCGAGGTACATCCGGTCGTCGAAGGACTTCCACGTGTTCACGAACCGTGCGGGTGCGACCGCCGAGAACTCGCCCTTCGCGTAGGCGTCCTGGTCGGGGACTCCTCGGGTACAGCCGTCCCTCGACCGTGACGGTCGCGCCGTCGGTCAGACGGTCACCCCCGGCGACGGCGGCCGACCGCTGGTCGGACCAGCCGAGGACGACCGGGAGGCTCGCTCCGGTTCCCGAGACCACCAGGTGTCCCACGGTCTGGTACGTCCCACCCCCGCTGCGGCCGGTGAGCACCGTCGTGTCGCCGGAGACGAAGGTGCCGCTGACGCGGACCTTCTGGCCTGCGAGCGTCTCGGTGACGGGACGCATCGGCGTGATCGCGTCGTCGAGGGTCTTCCGCGTCTCCGTGGTCGCCGGCAGCGGCTTGCCGTTCTCGATGCTGCGCTCGAGCTGCCACTTGCCCAGGAACGCGAACACCGCCGCGAGCACGAGCGCCAGCAACAGCAGCGCGATCCACCTCGGTCGTCGGGCTACGGCCCACATTCGTATCAGTACTCCGGATCGCGCTGTCGGACCGGGCGTTCGGGGCGCTCGGCGGGATCTCGACCGACGACGTCCGGGGCTCGGACACCGTCTCCGGAGAGTCATTCTCCCGCTCTTCCCTGCCAGCCGCCTCCACCAGGGCGAACTCCTCCGCGAACTGGCGGTCGCGTTCGGCCCGACGTGCGGCCACGGCCGCGTCGTGGTCGGCGACGCCGGCGGTGGCCGCCGCGTCGGCCGCGTCCTCGAGGGCCGGTCCCGTGCCACGGCCGAGCCGGGCGCGGAGCCGCGAGCGTAGCCGCGCCACGCGGGCCGGACGCACCACGAGGCGGCCGATCCGGTCCGAGTTCACCGCGAGCAGGGACCGAGGATGGCCATGACGAGGACGTAGAGGCCCGCGAACGCGGTGATCCGTGCCTCCAGGCCGGCGGCGGCCGAGAGCGTGGCGAGGATCAGCGCGAACTCGCCACGGTTCACCAGGATGACGGCGGTGTTGATGCCCTGCTGGACGTTGAATCCGTTCATGCGGGCGACGAGCTGCCCGGCGATCGCGTTCAGCGCGACCGTCATGCCGATGGCCCCCAGCACCGGCCAGAGGACCTCGCCGAACGTGGACAGGTCGAGCCCGAGGCCGAAGTTCACGAAGAAGAACGCCGCGAAGACGTCCCGCATCGGCAGGGCGAGCTGTTCGATGCGGTCGCGGTAACGGGTGGCTCCGCAGAGCAGGCCGATCACGAACGCGCCGATCGCGTCCGTCACGCCGAGCAGGTCCCCGATGCCGCCGAACATGACCGCGAGGCCGAAGAACAGCACCGTGAACAGTTCGTCGTCACGGGTGGCGAAGATCCGCGACACCCACCTGCCGGCGAACCGGGCGAGCGTGAACATGACGATCAGGAAGCCGAACGCCAGCGCCAGCTTGCCGACGACCGCCCAGATGTTCGTGTCGCCGGAGAGCACCACCGACACGATCGCGAGGTAGATCGCGATGAAGACGTCCTCGATCACCGTCACGCCGAGGATCATCGGCGTCTCGTCGTTCGCGAGCCGCCGCAGCTCGATGAGGAAGCTTGGTGACGATCGCACTCGACGACGTCGCCGTCATCCCCGCGATGATGAGGGCCTCGCGCGTCCCCCAGCCGAGCGAGAACCCGAAGGCGAAGCCCACGCCCATGTTGATCACGACGTAGGTGCCACCGGACACCAGGAGTTTCCCGGCGTTGCCGTAGAACTCCTCCTGGTCGAACTCCAGGCCGAGGTTGAACAACAGCAGGATGAGCCCGAACGTCGCGATGAGCTCGATGGTGTGGGACTCGACGTTCAGCCCGATCCACGGGGTGTGCGGACTGGCGATGAGCCCGACGACCATGTAGATCGGGATGGCGGGCAGGCCGATGGTCTTGCCCAGTCGCCCGAGGACGTAGGCGATGAGGAACAGGCCGCCGATGGTCAGCAGCTCACCACCCAGGTGCATGCGCTAGCTCCCGGGCGGCGCCTCGGCGGCCGCGGCCGCGAGCTGTCCGCTGCGGTAGAAGGAGAACGCCTTGGCGACCTTCTCGGGGCGCCCGCGACGACGATGGTGTCCCCGGGGAACACGACGAAGTCCGGCGACGGGGCCGGGTTGGCACTGTCGCCACGGACGACGGCCACCACGGTCAGGCCGATGAAGCCGGAGTCGTGCAGGTCGCCGAGCGGCTTGCCGGCGATGGCGTCGTCGTAGTCGACCGAGAACCAGTCGATGCTGAGACCGGGGATCTCGTCGAGCTTGTCGAGGCCCTCGGTGATCCGAGTGCCGCCGAGCAGCTCGGCGAGCGTGTGCGCTTCGTCCTCGCTGAGGCGCAGCGAGACCTTCTCGGACTTGTCGGCGCCGTCCGAGACGTCGGCGAAGGAGATGAGGTCGGAGTGACCCGACCGGTGCGTGATGACACCGCACTTGCCACCGTCGTCGGTGTAGAAGCTGTGCAGCACGCCGACTCCGGGGAGTTTGACGCGATGGACGTCGACCATGATGGCTCCCTTTTCGAGTACCCCGATGATAACCACCGGGACGGCCCGTCCATTCCGCGGGAGACCTCAGTCGAAGGCGTCCGCGCTCGCTCCCCGCGCCGCCGCGAGCAGCGACCGGTCCGCGACGAGCTCGACGGCCGCGGCGATCTCCGGGGCGAGCCACCGGTCGTCCCCGGCCCCGCGACCCGCTGCCGGAGCACCGCGCGCACCGCACCCGTGAGCGGGGCCGTCCCGCCACCGCGCAGGTCCGCCGCGCGCGCCGCCGTCAGGATCTCGATCGCGAGCACCCGTGTGAGGCCGTCGACCGCTCGCCGGAGCTTGCGCGCGGCACCCAGCCCATCGACACGTGGTCCTCCTGCATGGCCGAGGTCGGGATCGAGTCCACCGACGCGGGCACGGCCAGACGCTTCAGCTCCGCCACGATCCCGGCCTGGGTGTACTGCGCGATCATGTGCCGGAATCGACACCGGGTCGTTCGCCAGGAACGGCGGGAGCCCACCGTTGCGGGTCGCGTCGAGGAACCGGTCGGTCCGGCGTTCGGACATGCTCGCGACGTCCGCCACGGCGATGGCGAGGAAGTCGAGCACGTACCCGACCGGCGCGCCGTGGAAGTTCCCGTTGGACTCCACCCGGCCGTCGACCGTGACGACGGGGTTGTCGACCGCCGATGCCAGCTCGCGGGAGGCGACGAGCGCCGCGTGGTCCACGGTGTCCCGCGCGGCCCCGTGCACCTGCGGGGCGCACCGCAGGGAGTAGGCGTCCTGCACCCGCGTGAAGCCCGTGGAGCGGTGCGCGGCGATCACCGGCGAACCGTCCAGCGCGGCTCGCATGTTCGCGGCCGAGCGGGCCTGGCCCGGGTGCGGTCGCAGTGTGTGCAGGTCGGCGGCGAAGACGGCGTCCGTGCCGGCCAGGCCCTCGACGCTCATCGCCGCAGCGAGGTCTGCGGTGCTGAGCAGTGCGCCGAGGTCGTCGAGCGCCAGGACGAGCATCCCGAGCATGCCGTCGGTGCCGTTGATGAGCGCGAGGCCCTCCTTCTCGCGGAGCACCAGCGGCTCGATGCCCGCCGCGGCGAGCGCCTCGGCCGCCGGCATCGGGACGCCCTTGACCCGCACGTCGCCCTCCCCCATCGCGGCGAGCGCGCAGTGCGCCAGCGGGGCGAGGTCGCCGGAGCAGCCGAGACTGCCGTACTCCCCGATCACCGGGGTGATCCCGGCGTTGAGCAGGTCGGCGTACGTCCGAGCGACCTCGGGACGGACGCCCGTGCGACCGGTGGCGAGGGTGGACAGTCGGAGGAGCAGGAGCGCACGGACCACCTCGTCCTCGACCGCGGGGCCGCTCGACGCCGCATGGCTGCGGACGAGGGAGGCCTGCAGCTGCGCACGACGGTCGAACGGGATCTGCTTGGTCGCGAGGGCGCCGAAGCCGGTCGAGACGCCGTAGTGCGGCACGGTGTCGTCCGCGAGGGCCTCGATCACGGCACGACTCTCGGCCATCGCGGCGAGCGCGGCGGGTGCGAGCGCGACGTGGGCGCCGTGCCGGGCGACGGCGACCACGTCGCCGGGAGCGAGTGCGCCGACGTCGACCGTGACGGCGGGTGCGGTGGTGGTGGTGGTCATGCTGCTCCTGCGCTGGGCGCGGACGGCGCCGGGTCAACGGTACCGACTGGACGGTACAGATCATGGCAGTGGTCCGGATGGTTCCGCTAGGGTCCGCGCATGGGGAGAACACGCATCGTCGTCGTCGGGGTCGGGGTCCTGGCGGTCATCGTCTACGCAGCACTGCTCGCGGTGCAGGAACTCGTGCTCGATCCGCTCGCAGCCGTGCCGGGGACGCCACTCGCGACGATCTACGCACACCTCGACGGGCAGGGGTTCGACGTGCGCTCCGACGTGGTGGGCGTCGTCGTCATCGCGTCGATCGGCGTCGTCCTCGCGATCGTGGTCGCCGTCGTGACGCTGTGGCGGCGCGCCGAAGCGCACTTCGTCGCCGCCTGGTTCCTCGGCGTCCTGGCTGCCGGCGCGGTCCCGGCGTTCGCCGCGGGTTTCCAGCTCGGCATGGACGTCGCCGACGGGTACGGCATCAGCGGGGAGGACCACGCCATCTGGGCCGGTGTCCTGTACGTCACCAGCGCGATCGCGCTCGTCGCGATCCCGGTCGTCCTCGTGGTGGGTGAGCGACGCCGTGCGCGCCACGCCACGTCGGCGACGCTGGTCGCCTGACGGGGGCGGGTCGCGCCTCCAGGCTGACGTCGGTCTGGGCCCACGCCGCCGGTTCCGGTGCGGCGCGCCAGCGGCGTGCCGGCCGTGCCGGTGGGG
Source organism: Curtobacterium flaccumfaciens (assembly GCA_029689965.1). Lineage (GTDB taxonomy): Bacteria > Actinomycetota > Actinomycetes > Actinomycetales > Microbacteriaceae > Curtobacterium > Curtobacterium flaccumfaciens_E. The sequence continues at coordinate 225,656 of CP121450.1, forward strand.
AGAGGCGCGACCCGCGTTCGTGACGCGGGTCGCGTCGGGCGGGGCCGGGTCTACTCGGGTTCCGTCGTCTTCTCGCCGACCACCGCTTCGTCGGACGCCTTCGCGCCCTCCGCGCCGCTCGAGCGGCCACCGCCGACGACCACGTCGTCCTCATCGAAGCCGAACGCGATGTCCGGCGCCTCGAGACGGACGCGGTCCGCCGACTCGTCGTCGGGCTGCAGCTGCGACTCCCGCTCGGCGGCGACGCGCTTCAGGTAGTTCGACACCTCGTTCTCGGTGGTCTCCTGGTCCCAGCCGAGCACGTCCGCCATGAGCTTCGCGGCGACCGGGGCGGCGGACTCACCGCGGTCCCACGCCTCGATCGAGATGCGGGTCCGGCGGGCGAGGACGTCCTCCAGGTGCAACGCACCCTCGTGCGAGGCCGCGTAGACCACCTCGGCGCCGATGTAGTCGTCGGCGCCGGGGAGCGGCTCGGCGAGCGACGGGTCCTCCTTCACGAGCCGGAGGACCTCGGTCGCGAGCGTGCCGTAGCGGTTCAGCAGGTGCTCGATGCGGACCTTGTGCACCCCGAACGACCGGGCGGTGCGGCCGCGACGGTTCCACGCGGCCGGGTACCCCTCGGCGCCGAGGAGCGGGATGTCCTCGGTCGTCGATCCGGGGATCTTCCCGTCCATCGCCGCGACCGCCTCGTCGATGGCGTCCTTGCCCATCACGCGGTACGTCGTCCACTTGCCGCCGGCGACGACCACGAGCCCCGGGACGGTGTGCGCGACGACGTGCTCGCGGCTGAGCTTCGACGTCTGGTCGGACTCACCCGCGAGCAGCGGCCGGAGTCCCGCGTAGACGCCCTCGACGTCCTCGCGCGTGAGCGGGACCGCGAGGACCTTGTTCACGTGCTCGAGGATGTAGTCGATGTCCGCCGCGGTCGCCGCCGGGTGCGCCTTGTCGAGGTACCAGTCGGTGTCCGTCGTGCCGACGAGCCAGTGCCGTCCCCACGGGATCACGAACAGGACGCTCTTCTCGGTGCGGAGGATCATGCCCGTGTTCGACTGGAAGCGGTCCCGCGGGATGACGAGGTGCACGCCCTTCGACGCCCGCACCTTGAACTGCCCACGGGTGCCGATCATCGCCTGGGTGTCGTCGGTCCACACGCCCGTCGCGTTCACGACCTGCTTGGCACGGATCTCGAACCGCTCGCCGGTCTGGATGTCGTGCGCCTGGGCGCCCACGACCCGCTCCCCGACCCGGATGAATCCCTCGATCCGGACCCGGCTCGCCGCGTGCGCACCGTACGACGCCGCCGTGCGCACCAGCGAGGCGACGTACCGGGCGTCGTCGACCTGGGCGTCGTAGTAGGTCATGCCGCCCACGAAGGCGTCCTTCTTGAGCGACGGCATCGCCCGGAGCACCTGCGTCCGGCTGAGGTGCCGGTGGTGCGGGACCCCCGGCGGGCGTCCGCCGGACCAGCTGAACGCGTCGTACATCGCCATCCCGATGCCGATGTAGAACCGCTCCCACACGCGGTGGTTGAGCGGGTAGAGGAAACGTACCGGCTTGACCAGGTGCGGGGCGATCCGCTGCAGCAGGAGGCCGCGCTCGATGAGTGCCTCGCGGACGAGGGCGAAGTTGAGTTGTTCGAGGTAGCGGATGCCGCCGTGCACCAGCTTCGACGACCGGCTCGACGTCCCGGAGCCCCAGTCGCGCGCCTCGACGATGCCGACACTGAGCCCGCGGGTGACGGCGTCGAGCGCGCTGCCCGCACCGACGATCCCGCCGCCGATGACCAGGACGTCGAGCTCCTTGGTCTTCAGGGCCTCGATCGCAGCCGAACGTTCGTCCGGTCCGAGTTTCGCCGACGGGTCGAAGCCCACCCCCGGGGCGGCGTTCTCCGCCCGCGCGGGCCTGGTCGCGCTGGACGTGTTGGTGGTGCCGGTCTTCGCCATCGTCGCCTCCGTGTCGCGGTGCCACGACGCCGCCGTGTCGCGGTGCCGAGGTCGGCGCCGTGGCGTCACCCGGGCGGGGCCGACCGGGTGCCACCGTCACTGCTGGTGGTACGGCGCCACGACCACTTCTACTCGCTGGAACTCCTTGACGTCGGAGTATCCGGTCGTCGCCATCGACCGACGCAGGGCGCCGACGATGTTCGCGCGGCCGTCCCATGTCGGGGTCGGACCGTGCAGCACGTTCTCGAGCGGGGCGATGGTGCCGACCTCGACCCTGCGGCCGCGGGGCAGCTCAGGGTGGTGCGCCTCGGCACCCCAGTGGAAGCCACCACCGGGTGCCTCCGTCGCTCGGGCAAGCGCCGTGCCGAGCATGACGGCATCGGCGCCCATGGCGATCGCCTTGACCACGTCGCCCGCGGTGTCCAGACCGCCGTCCGCGATGACGTGCACGTACCGGCCGCCGGACTCGTCCATGTAGTCGCGGCGAGCGCCGGCGACGTCCGCGACGGCTGTGGCCATGGGGGCGTGGATGCCGAGCGCGGCGCGCGTGGTCGACGCCGCGCCGCCGCCGAAGCCGACGAGGACGCCCGCAGCACCGGTGCGCATGAGGTGCAGCGCCGCCGTGTAGGTCGAGGCGCCGCCGACGATGACCGGGACGTCGAGCTCGTAGATGAACTTCTTGAGGTTGAGCGGTTCGGTGTTCTGCGACACGTGCTCGGCCGACACCGTGGTCCCACGGATGACGAACAGGTCGACACCGGCGTCGACGACCGTCTGCGAGAACTCCTGCGTGCGCTGCGGGCTCAGGGAGCCGGCGACCGGGACCCCGGCGGCACGGATCTCGGCGAGACGGGCGCTGATCAGCTCGGCCTTGACCGGCTCGGAGTAGATCTCCTGCATGCGCTTCGTGACGTTGCCGTCGGTGAGCGTCTTGATCTCGTCGTAGTACGGAGTCGGGTCCTCGTACCGGTCCAGAGCCCCTCGAGGTCGAGCACGCCGAGCATGCCGAGCTTGCCCATCTGGATGACCGTGGCCGGCGAGGCGACGGAGTCCATCGGCGCCGACAGGATCGGCGACTCGAACGTGAACGCGTCGATCGACCACTGCACGCTCACGTCACGCGGGTCGCGCGTCCGCCGCGAGGGGACCACCGCGATGTCGTCGAACGCGTACGCCCGACGTCCGCGCTTGCCAGCACCGATCTCGACTTCAGTCACTCGGCAAGCCTACCGGTCCGGTCGCGCACGTGACCCGGGTGGGCGCGGCCGGCCCGCACCGTGCGAGGTGCCGCGCAGCGTGCGAGGTGCCGCGCAGCGTGCGAGGTGCCGCGCAGCGTGCGAGGTGCCGCGCAGCGTGCGAGGTGCCGCGCAGCGTGCGAGGTCGCGCGGGTCGCACGGAGCGCGGAACCTCGCACAGTACGTGCCGGTGCGCGTCGCGTGCACGCAGGGGTCGCACCGTGCGAGCCTCAGCGCGGCGGATGTGTGCGGGCCCGGCGCTTGCGGAGGGCGCGCAGGACGAGTCCGAGCAGGAGCGCCAGCACGATCAGGACCCCGAGGAGCGCCGCGGCCACCTTCACGAGCAGGGCCGCTCCGACGAAGAGTGCGGCGAACACGAGCCAGACGAGGGCGTCGAGCACGAGGGGGCCGGGGGTACGCACGTGCGGAACGATACCGACCCTGCCGGGTCGAGCCGCGCCTCCAGGCCGGGTGCGAGACGCCGCGCTGCCCGCGAGACGCCGCGCGCACCGCGAGACGTCGCGGGATCCGGCGGCGTCTCGGCCGCCAGCCGGCGTCTCGGCCGCCAGCCGGCGTCTCGGCCGCCAGCCGGCGTCTCGGCCGCCAGCCGGCGTCTCGGCCGCCAGCCGGCGTCTCGGCCGCCGGGCGGTGTCTCGGCCGCCGGGCGGTGTCTCGACACGTGCGCGGCGTCTGCGTCCCGCACGACGCCGCCGACACATGAAAGGAGGGCCGCGCGGCGCATCAGCGACTTCGCACGACCCTCCTCGGTGCGGATGCCGCCCCCACAGCGACACCCACGTGCCGACGGGCGCTACCGCGCCGCGTCGACGTCCTTGGCGAGCGTTCCCAGGTACAGCTCGATGACCTTCGGGTCGTCGGCGAGCTCCTTCCCGGTACCCGAGTACGCGTTCCTCCCCTGGTCGAGCACGTACCCACGATCGCAGATCTGCAGACAGCGTCGCGCGTTCTGCTCCACCATGACGATCGACACACCGGCCTTGTTGATCCGGCGGGTGCGGATGAACGTCTCGTCCTGGCGCACCGGCGACAACCCGGCAGAGGGCTCGTCGAGCAGCAGCACCTTCGGGTCCATCATCAGCGCTCGCGCCATCGCCACGGACTGCCGCTCGCCGCCGGACAGCGATCCGGCACGCTGGCCCTTGCGCTGACCGAGGACGGGAAGAGGTCGTAGATGACCTCGAGGCGTTCGGCGAACTTCCGGGGCCGCAGGTACAGCCCCATCTGCAGGTTCTCCTCGATCGACAGCGAGGGGAAGACGTTGTTCGTCTGCGGGACGAAGCCGACGCCGGCCTGCACGAGCTTGTTCGCCCTGAGGTTCGTGATGTCCTCGCCCTGCAGCGTGACGGAACCGTCACGGATGGACACGAGGCCGAACAGCGCCTTGAGGAGCGTCGACTTGCCGGCGCCGTTCGGGCCGATGATGCCGATGAGCTCGCCCGGGTAGCAGTCGAGGTCGCAGCCGTTCAGGATGTTCACCCCCGGCAGGTAGCCGGCGACGAGGTTCTTCGCGCTGAGCACCGGCTCGCGTTCCAGCGTGGCCGCTGGGGACGGACTGGAGGCACGGCTCGCGTTCGTGGGGTCACTTGCGTCGGTCATCGGGTCGCCTCCTGCTCGTCTTCTTCCGCTACTTCCTCGGCGAGCTCCTCGTAGGTCTCCTCGGTGAGGAGCGAGTCGTCGCCCAGGTCGGTGTCGTGGTGGGCGCCGAGGTACGCGTCGATGACGGCCCGGTCGTCCATCACGGTGTCGGCGGGCCCCTCGGCCACTACCTTGCCCTCGGCCATCACGACGACCCAGTCCGAGATGTGCCGGACCATGTGCATGTCGTGCTCGACGAACAACACGGTCATGCCGTCGTCGCGGAGGGACTGGATGTGACCGAGCAGCGACTGGGTGAGCGCGGGGTTCACGCCGGCCATCGGCTCGTCGAGCATGATCATCGTCGGGTCGGACATGAGCGCCCGTGCCATCTCGAGGAGCTTGCGCTGCCCGCCGCTCAGGGACCCCGCGTAGTCGTCCGCCTTGGTGTCGAGCTTGAAGCGGGCGAGGAGGTCCTCGGCCTTCGCCGTGATCTCCCGTTCGCGCTTCGCCCACACCGGCTTGACCAGGGCGGCGAAGAAGTTCTCGCCCGGCTGGTCTCGGGCGCCGAGCAGCATGTTCTGCATCACCGTCAGCCGGCTGAGCGCCTTGGTGAGCTGGAACGTCCGGACCATGCCGCGGTTCGCGATGTGCGTCGCGCTGGTCTTCTGCAGGGTGGCCCCGTCGAAGCGGGTGACGGCGCCGGCGCTCGGCTTGTCGAACCCGGTGAGCAGGTTGAAGAACGTCGTCTTGCCGGCGCCGTTCGGACCGATGAGGGCCGTGATGGAACCGCGCTGGACCTCGAGGTGGTCGACGTCCACCGCGGTCATCCCGCCGAAGTGCCGGGTGACGGTGTCGACGGTGAGGATCGGGTCGGACTTGGGGTGGGCGTACGTCTCAGACACTGAACGTCAGCTCCTTCCTGTTGCCGAGGAGGCCCTGTGGACGGAACACGATGAGGAGCATGAGCGCGACGCCGACGAGCACGTAGGAGAACTGCTCCGCCTGCTGCGCGTTCATGATCGAGTCGGGGATGAAGTCACCCGCCAGGGTGCGGATCGCGAGCCGGACGACGAAGAACAGCACGGCGCCGAGCACCGGACCGAACACCGTCGCAGCGCCGCCGAGGATGAGCGCGGTCCAGATGAAGAACGTCATCGAGCGGCCCATCGCGTCCGGCTGCACACTCGACGGGAGGACGTAGATCACGCCGGCCAGCGCCCCGAGCGCACCGCCGAACACGAGCGCCTGCATCTTGTACGAGTACACGTTCTTGCCGAGGGAGCGGACGGCGTCCTCGTCCTCGCGGATGGCCTTCACGACGCGACCCCAGGGGCTGCGCATGAGCAGGAAGAGCACGAGCGTGAACAGGGCGACGAGGCCCCACGCCGCGATCCGGATCCACCAGCCGTTGACGCCGTTGTTCGAGTACGTGAACCACAGGACCGTCGTGGTGCCGTCGGGCAGCGGGCTGAGGGCGTTGAACGGGTCGCGGTAGCTCGATCCGGTGATGCCGTTCGAGCCGCCGGTCGTCGTGGTGAGCAGGCTCGAGCGTCCCACCATGCGGATGATCTCGGCGCCGGAGATCGTCACGATCGCCAGGTAGTCACCGCGGAGCCGCAGGGTCGGGATGCCGAGGATGACCGCGAAGACGACCGCGACCAGGAGGGCCACGAGCACCGCGACCACGAACGGCAGCCCGTTCGTGATCGAGATCGCGAAGCCGTAGGCCCCGAGCAGGAGGAACGCCGCCTGGCCCATGTTGATCAGGCCCGTGAGCCCGAAGTGCACGTTCAGGCCGATCGCCGCGAGCGCGAAGGCCGCCGTGGTCGGGGCGAGTGCCTCCTGGCTGAGCGAGGACAGCAGGTCGAGGATGTAGTCCATGGAGGCGCTCCCTTAGCCGATCCGCTCGGCGCGGCCGAAGATGCCCTGCGGCCGGAACAGCAGGATGAGGATGAGGATGACGAGGGCGGTCGCGTACTTGAAGTCGCCGGGGAGCACCAGGTTGGTGAGCTCGACGACGATGCCGATGACCATCGAGCCGACGAGCGCGCCGTAGGCGGTGCCCAGACCGCCGAGGGTGACCGAGGCGAACATGAGCAGGAGCAGTGGAGCCCGGTCTGCCAGTTCACGCCGTTCAGCACGAGGCCGAGCATCACGCCGGACAGGCCCGCGAGGCCGGCGGCGAGCGTCCACGCGAACCGGATCACCCGGTCGACGTCGATGCCGGACGCGCTGGCGAGCGCCGGGTTGTCCGACACCGCCCGGGTCGCCCGGCCGAACCGGGTCTTCGCCAGGAACAGGCCGGTGGCGACCAGCACCACGAGCGCGATCGCCATCGCCACGTACGACTGCACGGTCAGCGTGACCCCGGCGAACGCGATCGTCTCCGGGTTGCCCTGCTGGATGCGGACGGTCGAGGCTCCGAAGAAGTACTGGAACGCGTACTGGGCGGCGATCGACAGCCCGATCGTCACGATCATGAGCTGGGTCAGGCTGATGCGCCGGCGCCGCAGCGGACGCCAGATGCCGGCGTCCTGCAGCCAGCCGGTCGCCGCGCACAGGAGTGTGACGACGATGCCGGTGAGCCAGATGTTCCACCCGAGCTGGTTGGCGAACACGTACGCCAGCAGGCCGCCGAGGGTCACCTGCTCGCCGTGCGAGAAGCTCGACAGCCCGGTGGTGCCGTAGATGAGCGAGAGTCCCACCGACGCCAGGGCGATGAGCAGCCCGAGCCGGATGCCCGACGCGAACTGCTGCCACGCACGCTGCGGCGTGACGCTCGTCGCATCGTCGGTCGTCGTGACCCCTGCCGGTCCGAGAGCTGGAAGATCTGGCCGACGTTGGCGCCCAGACTCGCTGTGACCGTCCGCTTCGCATCCGCTGCGTTCGTCAGGTACTGCCCCTTCGGCAGGGTGTCCTGGTCGACGCTCAACGTGTACCGGCCGGCCCGGGTGACGCTCACCGACCAGCGCCCCGTGTCGGCCGTGGTCGCGGTCTGCGAGAGTCCCCGGCCCACTGACGTCGACGGCGACCCCCGCGACCGGTTCACGGTCGGAATCGGTGATCGTGCCCTGGATGCACCCGTTCGTCGGGCTGACCGTGCACGGCTGGCCGGTGGCGGGTGCCGTGCTCGCCGAGGCGCTCGCGGTCGGGACCGAGGTGGCGCCGACCGCCGGCAGCGTCACCGCCCAGTCGATCAGGAAGGTCGCCAGGAACGCGGCGAGGAGGACGGCCATGAGGACCGGTCGCCGGCGCCCCGGGCGGAGGCGGAACCGGCGCAGCAGCACCGGTCCCGGAGGAGTGATGGATCCCACGGAAGAGCCTCTCGTTCGGATGTCGAGAGACGCTAGGGGGATTGTGTGACACCCGTGTTTCCATCACGTTCCCTGTGTGATTCGTACTGGAACTGTGACGTTGTGGAGGAGGACGCTCAGGCGGACGCGATCCGCGCCTCCAGGCCGTCCACAGCTGCTGGCACGACGGAATGCGGAAGAGCGTGTGCGCGTTACCATGGTCCATCCGGAACCCGCCGCAGCGTTCCCGGTGTCTCGACCACTTCAGGTGTCTCTACCACTTCACCTCGCCCACGAAGGGGACCCATGGACCAGCCGGATCCGTTCGGATTCATCGGACTCACGTACGACGACGTCATGCTCCTGCCCGGGCACACCGACGTCATCCCGAGCGAGGCGTCCACGACGTCCCGGCTCACCAAGCGCATCGAGGTACACGTCCCGCTGCTCTCCGCGGCGATGGACACCGTGACCGAGGCCCGCATGGCCATCGCGATGGCACGCCAGGGTGGTATCGGCATCCTGCACCGCAACATGTCGATCGCCGACCAGGCTGCAGCGGTCGACAAGGTCAAGCGGTCCGAGTCGGGCATGATCACCAACCCGGTGACCACCACGCCGGACGCCACCGTGGCCGAGGTCGACGCGCTCTGCGGTCAGTTCCGCGTCTCCGGCCTGCCCGTGGTGGAGGGCGACGGCAAGCTCGTCGGCATCATCACCAACCGCGACATGCGGTTCGTGGCACCGTTCGAGCAGCAGACCACGTTCGTACGCGACGTCATGACCAAGGCGCCGCTCATCACCGCCCCCGTGGGCATCGACCCGACGACGCCGTGGCCATCTTCGCGGAGCACAAGATCGAGAAGCTGCCGCTGGTCGACGAGGCGGGGCGTCTCAGGGGCCTCATCACGGTCAAGGACTTCGACAAGAGCGAGAAGTACCCGGACGCCACGAAGGACGATGCCGGTCGGCTCCGCGTCGGCGCAGCCATCGGCTTCTTCGGCGATGCCTGGCAGCGCGCGACCGCGTTGCTCGAGGCAGGCGTGGACGTGCTCGTCGTCGACACCGCCAACGGCGAGAGCGAGGGCGTGCTCGACATGGTGCGGCGCATCAAGGCCGACCCGGCGTTCGCCGGCGTGGACGTCATCGGCGGCAACGTGGCCACGCGCTCCGGCGCGCAGGCGCTCATCGACGCGGGGGTCGACGCCGTCAAGGTCGGCGTCGGACCGGGCTCGATCTGCACCACGCGCGTCGTCGCGGGCGTGGGTGTGCCGCAGGTCACCGCCGTGTACGAGGCGTCGCTCGCCGCGCGGGAGGCCGGCGTGCCGGTCATCGCCGACGGCGGCCTGCAGTACTCGGGCGACATCGCGAAGGCCCTCGTCGCCGGTGCCGACACCGTCATGCTCGGCTCGCTCCTCGCCGGCACGGACGAGTCCCCCGGCGACCTCGTCTTCGTCAACGGCAAGCAGTTCAAGGCGTACCGCGGGATGGGTTCCCTCGGGGCGCTCCAGACCCGGGGCAAGAAGACCTCCTACTCGAAGGACCGCTACTTCCAGGCCGATGTGCCGTCGGACGACAAGCTCATCCCCGAGGGCATCGAGGGCCAGGTGCCGTACCGCGGCTCGGTCGCGAACGCCGTCTACCAGCTCGTCGGCGGTCTCCGTCAGTCGATGTTCTACGTCGGCGGCCGGACCGTTCCGGAGCTCAAGGCCCGCGGCAAGTTCGTCCGGATCACCCGGCGGGTCTCAAGGAGTCGCACCCGCACGACGTGCAGATGGTCGTCGAGGCGCCGAACTACAGCCGCTAGGGTTCCGCCCGTCGCGCCGCGCCGCGCGGCGCGGCGCGGCGCGGCGTCTCGTCTCGGTGAGACGAGACGCCGCGTTTGGGTCGAGACGCCGCTTGACGCGCGAGACACCGCCGGATCCCGCGGTGTCTCGTGGGTCCGGCGGCGTTTCGCTTGATCGGGGGCGTCTGGGGCCGCGCGGTGTCTCGTGTCGTCGGCGTTGTCTCGGCTCGCAGACGGCGTGTCGCCAGTCCTCCACACCGCGGAAGGCCTGGAGGCTCTCCACAGTTCGCCCCGAGGCGCACGTCGCCGCCGCTCGGGTCGGCAACGCTCGGCGCATGCACTCGATCAACCGCGCCACCCTCGTCCGACCAGCGGGTTCTCTCCGCGACCCGTCCGCCTGTTCCCGGGTAGTGCGGTCGAGCGATCAGACTGGCTCGCGATGACCCCGCTCGAGCGCCGACGCCTGGTCGTTCGTGCTCGCACGGATGCCGTCGGGATCGACGTCGACGGCATCGTGTCCCACCGGTCAGCCGCGGCGCTCTGGGGTCTGCCCGACTTCGACCGCGACGACGGCCGGCTGCACCTCATCGACGTCCGGCGGCCGAAGACGCACTGTGGGCCGGGCGTGGTGCGGCACGTCGGCACCCTCGGGCGGGACGAGGTCGTGCGGTTGGACGGAGTCCCGGTCACGTCGCTGCTCCGCACGGTCGTGGACGTGATCCGATCGGTCTCGTTCGTCCACGCGATCATCGTGCTCGATCACGTGCTGCGCCTCGGTAGGCTGACGAAGCCTCAGCTGCTCGACGCCCTCGCGCCGCTGCGCGGCCTCCGTGGCAGCAGCCGGGCGATCGACGCCGTCGGGTTCGCCGACCCGCTCGCTGAATCCCCTGGCGAGTCGGCGAGTCGGGTCCAGGTCCGTGAGCTCCGGTTGCCGACCCCGGTCCTGCAACACGAGTTCGACACTCGGAACGGCCAGTACCGAGTCGACTTCTGGTGGCCGGAGCACGGGATCGTCGGCGAGTTCGACGGGCGCGTGAAGTACGACGACGCGGAGACACTCTGGCGCGAGAAGCTCCGCGAGGATGCACTCCGTCGGCACGCCTCGGTCCACGGAGTCGCCCGGTGGACGATGTCCGAGGCGGTCGATCCCGCGAAGCTCGCCACCGTCCTCATCGCCGCTGGGCTCCCGGTCCTCCGTGCTGCGCCCCGTCGCCCGTCCGCGCCTCGGGGATGATGCGGTGTTCCGCCGGAGCGAGACACCGTTGCCCGTCCGAGACACCGCACGCCCGCCGAGACGCCGCCGAATCCCGCGGAGTATCAGGGATCGGGCGGCGTCTCGCGCGCCGAGGGGTGTCTCGCCGCCGGGGCCGCCGGGGCCGCCGGGGCCGCCGCACCCCGCCACCCCGTCCTGCGTCACGGGTGGGTAACGAAACACTTTGCGTACCGCCCCGTCACGCGGCTGAAACACCGTGACCCTACGTTCTCTCACGTCCCAGCGGGACCTGAGGTTCCGCGCAGAGAAAGGGCTCCACGGATGATCAGAACCACCCGTGCCACCACGGCACTGGCAGTGGCGGGAGCGGCGGCGCTCCTGCTCGCCGCCTGTTCCACCAGCGGCGACGCCTCCCCGTCCTCCTCCGCGTCGAGCGGCGCCAGAAGGACCCCGCCGCGAGCTGCAAGGCCCCGGACACCCCGAGCACCGAGGCGCTGAAGATCGGCACGATCCTCCCGCTCACCGGTTCGCTGGCGTACCTCAACCCGCCCGCCGAGTCTGGTGTCGGTCTCGCGGTGCAGGACATCAACGCCGCCGGCGGTGTGCTCGACAAGGACGTCTCGATCGACCCGCCACCGACTCCGGTGACAGCAACGACATGACCGTGTCGAGCTCGGCCGCGACGAAGCTCGTGAACGCGAAGGTCCCGGTCGCGATCGGCGCCGAGTCCTCCAGCGTCACGCTCAACGTCATCGACCAGCTGACGAGCAACTGCATCGTGGAGATCTCCCGGCGAACACCGCGTCCGACCTGTCGGGCTACTCGTCGTACTACTACCGGACCGCTCCGCCGGACTCGGTGCAGGGTTCGGCGCTCGGCCAGCTCGTCACGGGCGACGGCAACGCCAAGGTCGCGTTCCTCGTCTTCAACGACACGTACGGCACCGGCCTCCGCAACACCGTCCAGAAGGCCATCGAGGACTCCGGCGGATCCGTCGTTTACGGCGGCAAGGGCAAGGGCCAGGAGTTCCCGCCCGGCCAGACGACGTTCTCGTCCGAGGTCACCGCGGCACTCGCCACGAAGCCCGACGCCATCGTCATCCTGGCGTTCGACGAGACGAAGTCGATCATCCCGGAGCTGAAGTCCCAGGACGCCGACATGTCGAAGATCTACATGTCCGACGGCAACACGGCGGACTACTCGAAGGACTTCGACAAGGGCACGCTGACCGGAGCGCAGGGCACCATCCCCGGCGCGTCGCCGAAGGACGAGTTCAAGACGCAGCTCGCCGACTTCTACAAGAAGTCGTCCGGCAAGGACCTCGCCGACTACTCGTACGCTGCCGAGTCCTACGACGCCACCGTCCTGGCCGCCCTCGCCGCGGTGAAGGGCAAGGGCACGGACTCCGGAACCATCCAGGCCAACATGGCTGCGGTGTCCGGAGCCGACGGCGGCACCGAGTGCTCGACCTTCAAGGACTGCAAGGACCTGCTCGACAAGGGTGAGGACATCCACTACACGGGTCCGTCGGGCATCGGTCCGTTCGACGACAACAACGACCCGTCGAGCGCCTACATCGGCATCTACAAGTTCGACGGCGACAACAAGCCCGTCTACCAGAGCGCGATCCAGGGCTCGGTCAAGAAGTAACACGCACCACCCGTCCCACACTGGGCCCGAGTCTCGGCTTCACTAAGCCGAGACTCGGGCCCAGCGACGTTTCGCGGGCTTCGAATCGCGAGACGTGTCGCTCACGCCAAGACTCGGGTCACCATCGACGGCCTGGAGGCGCGGTGCGGGGGCCGTCAGGCCGGCTCGGCAACGGTGGGCGCCGGCGTCCGGCGCCGCGATGCCCGAGCGGCAGCGAACGAGTCGACCGTCAGGATGACCAGGGCCAGCCAGACGATGCCGAAGCCGACCCATCGCGCGCCCGACATCGGCTCGTGCTGCACGACCACCCCGACGAGCAACTGCATGATCGGCGCCAGGTACTGTGTCAGCCCCAGCGTGGACAGGCTCACCCGCCGGGCGGACGACGCGAACAACAGCAGCGGTACGGCAGTCGCCGGCCCGGTCAGCACCGTCACGAGGACGTGCACCCACCCCTCGCTCGTGAACGTGACCCCGCCGCCGAGGCCCGTCGCCCGAGCACCACGAGCGCGATCACAGCGATCGGCAGCAGCCACACGGTCTCGATCGTCAGCCCGCTCAGGGCATCCACGGTGCCGCCGACACGCTTCTTCACCAGGCCGTACAGACCGAAGGAGAACGCCAGTGCGAGCGAGATCCACGGCATCCGGCCGTACCCGACCGCGATGACGACGACCGCGAGGACACTGATGCCGACGGCCGTCCACTGCAGCGGACGGAGGCGTTCGCGGAGCACCACCACGCCGAGCGCGATCGTCACGAGCGGGTTGATGAAGTACCCGAGCGCGGCCTCGACCGTGTGGCCCGTGGTCGTCGCCGCCACGTACACGGTCCAGTTCACCAGGATGAGCACCGCCGCGAGGCCCATCACGAGCATCACCCGGCGCTGGGCCATCAGGGAGCGGGTCCGGAGCCACGACCGGGTGACGGCGATCGCGACGGCGCAGAAGACCAGGCCGAACACGACCCGCCAGGCGACGATCTCGAACGCGCCGGCCGGTGCCATCGCGGCGAAGAGCAGGGGCATGAGGCCCCAGAGGCCGTACGCGACGATCGCCTGCACGACACCGGCGGATGCCTCGCTGCGGACCGGGCGCGCCGGGTCGGTTCACTCACGGAACCATCCTAGGAAGAGCCACCGACGCCGGCGGGGCCGCACCGCGCCTCCCCATCGGCACGGCCGCCACGCCGCTGGCGCGTCGCGTCGGAACCGGCGACGCGGGCACGGGCCCGCCCGCGACCACGCGCGCCGTGAGCCGCACCAGAACGCACGAACGCCCCGCCGGCCGGAGCCGAACGGGGCGTTCGCAGCAGAGAACGAGTCTCAGTGCTCGTTACTTCAGTGCTCGATGACCGCGAGGACGTCGCGGGCCGAGAGGACGAGGAGGTCCTCACCCGAGTACTTGACCTCGGTGCCGCCGTACTTCGAGTAGATGACCTTGTCACCCACGGCGACGTCGAGCGGGACGCGGTTGCCGTTGTCGTCGATACGACCCGGACCGACGGCGACGACCTCGCCCTCCTGGGGCTTCTCCTTCGCGGTGTCCGGGATGACCAGACCGGAAGCGGTGGTCTGCTCCGCCTCGACCTGGCGGATGACGATGCGATCCTCGAGCGGCTTGATGCTGACGGCCACGGTGACCTCTTCTTCTCGGTACTGACTCGGTACAGATGGGAACCGGGTTGGCACTACGCGCAGGAGAGTGCCAACTGCCCCAACTCTAGGGCGTCGTTGGCACTCGGTCAATCCGAGTGCCAACGACGGACCGGGCTCTCGGCGACCTGGGAGGATCGTCGGGTGGAAGCCGCCGATCTCGCCCAGTTGCTGACCCCCGAGGGGATGGCCCTGCTCGACCGTACCCCGCCGTGTCCGACGGTGGTGAGATCGTCCGGGTCGTCTCCCGGTTGCGTTCCGAGGGCCACGATCCCGGCCTCGTGGCGGCGGTCCTGACCCAGGCCAAGCTGCGCCAGAAGGCCCGCGGGAAGTTCGGGACTTCGCCGCCCGCATGCTCTTCACCGAGGCCGGCCTCGAACAGGCCACCCGGCTGCAGGTCGCCGCGCAGCACGCCGGACGGTTCACAGCGGCCGGGCTGACCCGCGTCGCGGACCTCGGCTGCGGCATCGGCGGCGACGCCCTGGCGATGGCCGCGCTCGACCTCGACGTCACCGCGGTCGACCGGGACGAGGTGACCGCAGCCGTGGCGACCCACAACCTCTCACCGTGGCGGAACGCGCGCGTCGAGCTCGGCGACGCAGCCGGTTTCGACCTGTCGCGCGTCGACGGTGTGTGGATGGACCCGGCACGGCGGACCTCCGGGCACACGAACACGAAGCGGCTTGCCGACCCGGACGACTGGTCGCCGTCACTCGACACCGTGTTCGCGAGCGCGACGACCACGCCGACCGGCGTGAAGCTCGGTCCGGGCGTCGACCGCGACCTCATCCCCGACACCGCCGAGGCCCAGTGGACCTCGGTCGACCGCGAGGTCGTCGAACTCGCCCTCTGGTTCGGCCCGCTCGCCCGGCCGGGCATCCGCCGCGCGGCCACCGTCATCGGGTCGCACGGCATCGCGGAGCTCACGGGCGCTGCTGACGCCGAGGACGAGCCGGTCGGACCGCTCGGTGCGTACCTCTACGAACCTGACGGCGCGGTCATCCGAGCACGGCTCATCGGCGACCTCGCACGCTCCCTCGACGGCCGCATGCTGTCCGACGGGATCGCCTACGTCACCTCGGACCAGGCGGTCACGACACCGTTCGCCCAGGGCTTCCGGGTCATCGACACGATGCCGCTCGACGTCAAGCAGCTCGCCGCACGACTGGCCGCGGACGACATCGGCACCGTCGAGATCAAGAAGCGAGGGGTCGACGTCGACCCCGCGCAGTTCCGGAAGCGGCTGCGGCCCCGCGGACGCGGTCGCGTCACGCTCGTGCTCACCCGCCTGGAGGGACGGCACACCGCGATCATGTGCGAGCGGTTCGCGGACGTGGCCGGGTAGGGCGCGGGCGCTCCGCCCGGTCACGTGCGCAAGACCGCGGTCGCTCGGGTCAGCCGATGACGGCGCCGAGTCGTACCCGTAGTCGTAGTTGTCGGAGTACGAGTTCGCGGTGATGCCCACGATGATGATGAGGCCGACGATCAGGATGAACAGTCCCGTCAGGATCCAGCCGCCGATGACTCCGGCGAGCGCCAAGCCGCGGCCGCCCTCACCGGACTGCTTGATCTTGCCGAGGGCGATGTGGCCCATGATCGCGCCGGCCGGGCTGGTGAGGATCACGAGCGGCCAGATGATGATGCCGCCGAAGGCGAACACGATCGACAGGATGGCGAGGACGCTGGTCTTCGGACGCTGGGCGTACGGCTGGTACCCGGCCGACGCGTAGCCGGCCGGACCGGCGTAGGGGTTCTGCGATGCCGCGTACTGGTTGGCGTACGGGTTCTGCTGGGCCGCGTACGGGTTCTGCGGAGCGCCGTAGCCCGGTTGCCCGCTCGACTGCCCGGGGACGGCGTACGGGTTGCCCGGAGCGGCGTACGGATTCTGCGGCGCAGCGTAGGGGTTCTGCGGGGCCGCGTACGGGTTCTGCGGAGCGGTGTTGCCCTCCGACACACCCTGCGCCGCTGCCCCCGTCCGGACTGCGTCCACGGGTCCCCCTGCGCCGCCGCCGGAGCCTCCGGCGCCGACGCACCGTACTGCTGCGGCTGGCCCGACTCGGGCTGCGCGGCGCTCGACGGTGCACCCTGCTGCGATGCCGACCGCCCGGCCGCGGCGCCACCTTCCGGAGCCGTCTCGCCCGGCTTCGGCCACTGGTTCTGATCGGACACCATCCACCCCTCTCGGCACCTGGTTCGTCGGCGCCCCTGTGAATCCTCCCACACACGCCCCTGCGTGGGTTCGGACGACGTGCCTCAGACCTGGACGGTCGTCACCGGCAGCGTCGAGTCCGCTGCGATGCCGAGATCGCTCGGCGCGTGTCCCTCGGTGACGAGCCTCGCGCCGATCGCCGCGATCATCGCCCCGTTGTCCGTGCAGAGGTCGAACGGCGGGATCCGGAGCTCGACACCGGCCGCAGCGCAGCGGTCGAGCGCGACGGCTCGCAGCCGGGCGTTCGCGACGACGCCACCACCGAGCAGCAGCCGGTGCACGCCGGTGTCCCGGCAGGCGTTCAGGGCCTTCGTGACGAGCACGTCGACGACGGCCTCCCGGAAGCTCGCGGCGACGTCGGCGACCGGGACCTCGCGTCCCTCGTCGCGGCAGCGCTCGACCCACCGCGCGACGGCGGTCTTCAGCCCCGAGAACGAGAAGTCGTACCGGTGCGCGGCCATGTCCTTCGGCAGGGTCAAGCCACGGGGGAACCGGATCGCGGTCGGGTCGCCGTCGGCTGCGGCCCGGTCGATCTGCGGCCCGCCCGGGTACGGCAGGCCGAGCAGCCGTGCGACCTTGTCGAACGCCTCGCCCGCCGCGTCGTCGATGGTCTCGCCGAGGAGCTCGACGTCGCCGACGAGGTCGCGCACGAGCAGCAGGGACGTGTGCCCACCGGAGACGAGGAGCGCCACCGTCGGCAGTTCGATCTCCGACCCGTCCGACCGCAGCACGTCAGCGCCGACGTGTCCGACGAGGTGGTTCACCCCGTACAGCGGCTTCCCCGTCGCGACGGCGAGCGCCTTGGCCGCACCGACTCCGACCATGAGCGCGCCCGCGAGGCCAGGGCCTGCTGTGACCGCGACGGCGTCAAGGTCATCCAGGGTGACACCGGCCTGCTCGAGCGCGGCGGACAGCGTGGGGGTCATCGCCTCGAGGTGCGCCCGCGCGGCGACCTCGGGCACGACGCCGCCGTAGCGCGCGTGCTCGTCCATGCTCGACGCGATGACGTTCGCGAGCAGGGTGTTCCCCGCACGATCCCGATCCCGGTCTCGTCGCAGCTGGTCTCGATGCCGAGCACCAGTGGTTCAGTCGTGCGCACCGAGGGCCTCCTGTCCGATCGGGCCGACGCCGGTGGTCGCGGCGGGCGCCGCGGGTTCCAGCGACGCACGCATCACCCACGCGTCGACCCCGTCCGGCTGGTAGTAGCGCGGACGCACGGCGATCCGCTCGAACCCGAACGCGGTGTACATCGCCTGGGCGACGGGGTTGTCGGCGCGGACCTCGAGGAAGATCTCGTGCACACCGCGTCGTCGGGCCTCGGCGAGGAGTTCGGTGAAGAGCACCCGGCCGATGCCCCTCCCGCGCTGCTCGGCCACGACCGCAATGGTCTGGACGTCGGCGACGGGGTTGCCCGCGAGCGAGGACAGCCCCGCGTACCCGACGATCGTCGGAGCGCCGTCCTCCGCGGTCTCGACCACGACGTAGTACCCGTGCGGCGAGTACAGCTCGCCGGACATCTGCGACGCCGACCACGCATCCGTCGGGAACGACGCGTGCTCCAGCCACATCACGTCGTCGAGGTCCTGCGGGTGGGCGCGCCGCAGGCGCAGCCCGTCGGGCAGGGTCACTGCTTCACCCGCTTCGGCGCTCCCGGGACGGTCACGTCGGGGTCGCGGAGGTAGAGGGGCGCGTCCTGGGCGAAGGGCGTACCGGAGGCGAAGCTGGTCCGCGGCGAGCGCGCCGAGCCTCCAGGCCGGGATGGACGCGACGGTCACGCGGTCCCAGCCCACGGCGTCCGGCCTGGAGGCACGGATCGCCTCGGCGAGGTCGTCCGGCTTCGCGAGTCCCGGACCGGCGACGCGCGTGCCGGTCCCGTCGTAGGCGCTCCAGTAGACCTCGCGCCGGCGGGCGTCCGTCAGGACGACGAACGCGCCGTCCCGGCCGGACGCACGCTGGTCGACCGCGACGGCGTCGTGGCTGACCAGCGGCAGGAACGGGACGCCGCGTGCCGTGGCGAACGTGCGGGCAGCGGCGATGCCGACGCGGAGGCCGGTGAACGGACCGGGGCCCATGCCGGCGACGACACCGGTGACGTCAGCGCCGGTGATGCCGGCCTCGTCGAGGACCTCGGCGAGGAACGGGCCGATCACCTCGGCGTGCCGGCGACTGTCCTCGGTGTTCCGCGTCGCGCGGGCCTGGCCGGTGGCCGGGTCGACCACGGCCACGGAGGTCCCGGCAGAGGTGTCGATCGCGAGCAGCACCCGTCCATCGTAGGCGGCTACAGGACGGCGTCGGCCCATCGGGTCCGGCGGCGGTGACGATGACGCGGCGCGGTTCGTCGGGGACGTCGTCCGGGTCGAAATCGGTGCCACCGGCGCCGACGCCGGTCGCGCGGACGATCTCGACGTCGAGCACGTTCTCCGAGATTCCGTCGACGAATTCCGCCCCCACTCGACCACCACGATCGACGCGTCCCAGTCGAGATCGAGGTCGTCGAGCTCCACGGGGTCGGACAGCCGGTAGGCGTCGACGTGCACGAGGTCCGGCCCGGCCGTGGTCGGGTGGGTCCGGGCGAGCACGAACGTCGGGCTCGACACCTGGCCACGGGCACCGAGCGCGGCACCGAGGCCACGAGTGAGCGTGGTCTTGCCAGCGCCGAGCGGTCCGGTCAGGACGACGAGGTCCCCGGCGCGCAGGACCGCGGCGAGCCGGGCACCGAGCGCACCCATCTCGTCGGTCGTCGCGACGGTGGTGTCGAGCAGGACGCGAGCGTCGGTCACCGCTCGCCCCGGAGGTACTCCGCGACGTGCCCCTCGACGCCGTGACCCTGGTAGTCGCGCGGGACTCGTGACCCGATCCGGCAGACGATCTCCTCCCGATCGTGCCGAGCGCCTCGCCCCACTCGAGGACGGTCATCTCGTCGCGCTCACCCGTTCCGAACAGCACCACGGTGTCGCCGATCCGGACGTCGTCGTCACCGACGTCCACCAGGAACTGGTCCATCGCGACGCGGCCGGCGATCGGGTACCGCGTGCCGCCGATCGCGACCTCGATCCGACCCTGTGCGAGCCGCGGGACCCCGTCGGCGTACCCGACCGGCACGAGGGCGAGTGTCGTCTCGGCGGCCGTCCGGTAGGTGTAGTCGTACGAGACCCCGGTGTCGACGGGCACGCGCTTGGTCTTCGCGACCGAGGCTGTCAGCGTCATCACGGGTTCGAGCCCGAGGTCGGACGCCGAGACGCCGTCAGCGCCGGGGATGCCGAACAGGTTCGCCCCCATCCGGACCATGTGCTTGCGGAACTCCTTGCGCTCGAGCCCGGCGAGCGACGCCGCGACGTGCTCCATCGGGACGTCGAGACCGAGGTCCTCGGCCTGCTCGACGGCGGCGTCGAAGAGCGCCACGGCGTCGGTGTCGTCCTGGTCCGACGACTCCGCCAGGTGCGTGTACGCGGCGACGACGTCGATGCGCCCGGCGCGCTGCGCCTCCAGTGCCAGGGACACCAGCGCCGGCCAGTCGTCCGGTGTCGCGCCGTCGCGGTGCAGGCCGGAGTCGACGCCGAGGTGCACGCGCGCGGGCCGCTGGTCGACGGCGTCGATCACCCGCTGCAGCTCCGGCACGTTCGAGACGCCGAGGTCGACCGCGGAGTCGATCGCGTCACGGAAGTCGAGCGCGGGGTCGTGCTGCCACGTGAACAGGCGCACGTCCTCGCCGACGCCGATCGAGCGCAGCCGCAGGGCCGCGGGGACGGTGAGCACGCCGATCCACCGGATGCCGGCGTCGACGGCGGCGAGGGCGATCGGCTCGAGGCCGTGCCCGTACGCGTCGGCCTTCATGATGGCCATCAGCTCGACGGGGTCCATCCACTCCCGGACCAGGTCGAGGTTGGCGCGGTAGGCATCGAGGTCGATCTCGGCCCGGCGCAGCGGCGCGTTCACGTCGTCCTCCGTTCGACGCTGCGGCCGACCCGGGCGACCACCTCGTAGTTGATCGTGCCGATCGCCGCCGCCCAGTCCTCCACGGCGGGATCGCCGTTCGCCGGGTCGCCCCAGAGCACGGCCTCGTCACCGACCTGGACGTCGGCGTCGCCGATCTCGATGTGCATCGCGTTCATCGCCACGCGCCCGACGACGGGGAACGCCCGGTCACCGATCCGGACCGAGACCCGGTTGCCGAAGTCACGGTCGAAGCCGTCGGCGTACCCGAGGCCGATGACCGCGAGCCGCGTGTCCGACTCGGCGCGCCAGGTGTAGCCGTAGCTGACGCCCTCGCCGGCGCGGACCGGGACCGTGCGCAGCACCGCGGCGGTCACCCGCATCGCCGGGCGCAGGCCGAGGTCGGCCGAGGTGCGGTCGGCGAACGGGCTGAGCCCGTAGAGCGCCAGGCCCACGCGGGCGACGTCGCGACGGGTCTCCGGCACGGCGATGCTCGCGGCACTGGCGGCGAGGTGCACCATGTCGGGCACGATGCCGTTCGTCGCGAGGCCGTCGAGCGCCCGCTGGAGCGCTGCGTCCTGGTCGAGGTCGTCCGCTCGCGAGGCGTTCGACAGGTGCGACATGAGCCCCTCGACCCGGTCCGTCCGCCGCCACGCGCCAGGCGTCCGGCGGTCTCGAACAGCTCGGGCCACTCGGACTCGACCGCACCGTTGCGGCTGAGACCGGTGTCGACGCAGAGGTGCACGGCCGGGACCTCGGAGTCCGCCGCCGCCGACAGCTGCGACACGCTCGACACCGCCGGGGTGATGCCGTACTGCGCAGCCCGGCGGAAGTCCTCGTCGGGAGCGTGCAGCCACGCGAGGATGCGGACGCCCTCGTCGATGCCGGCCTGCCGGAGTGCGATGCCCTCGTCGATGTCCGCGACGCCGAGCCACTCCGCGCCGGCGTCCACGAACGCCTGCGCGGCCTCGGCCGCGCCGTGGCCGTACCCGTTGGCCTTGACGACCGCGATGACGCCGGACGGAGCCACCTGCTCGGCGACCGTCGCGTAGTTGGCGATCAGCGCCTCCCGGTCGACCGTGATCCCCGTGAACGCGCTCACGACACGACCCCCTCGGCGATGAGCGGCAGCGCCGCATCCCGACGGTTGACCGTGATCCCCGTGAACGCACTCACGACACGACCCCCTCGGCGATGAGCGGCAGCGCCGCATCCCGACGGTCGACCGTGATCCCCGTGAACGCGCTCATCGCGCGTCCTCGGGACCGGCCTGGAGGCACGGGTGCGGCCGCGCCGACAGGCGCGGCTCCGGCAAGTGGCTGGTCAATCCGGCTTCCCTTCGATGATGACGAACGCCGTCGCGATCCCTCCATCGTGCGACAGCGACAGGTGCACCGTCGACACCCCACGCTGCTCCGCGACCCGCCGCGCGCCCTCGTGCAGGGTCAGCGACGGGTTCCGCTGGTCGTCCGCGACGACCTCGAGCTCCTGCCAGCTCAACCCGGCGCTCGTCCCGAACGCCTTGATGAGCGCTTCCTTCGCGGCGAACCGCGCGGCGAGCGACGCGGCCGGGCGGGCTTCGCCGTCGCGCAGCAGCTCGGCGGGGGTGAACAACCGCGCGCGCATCGCCGGCGTCCGGTCGAGCACCCGCTCGAACCGCTCCAGGTCGACCACGTCGACCCCGATGCCGATGATCATCGCCGACTACTCGACGGTGACCGACTTCGCGAGGTTGCGCGGCTGGTCGACGTCGAGGCCCTTGGCGGCCGCGAGCTCCATGCCGAACATGTGCAGCGGTGCCACGGCGAGCAGCGGCTCGAACAGCGGCGTCGCGAGCGGGATGCGCAGGACCTCGTCGGCGAAGGGCAGCACGGCGGCGTCGCCCTCTTCGGCGATCGCGATCACCCGGGCGCCGCGTGCGCGGATCTCCTGGATGTTCGAGACGACCTTCGGGTGCAGCGACCGCGGGTCACGCGGGGACGGCACGATCACGAAGACGATCTGGCCGGGCTCGATCAGCGCGATCGGGCCGTGCTTGAGCTCACCGGCGGCGAAGCCCTCGGCGTGGATGTACGCGAGCTCCTTGAGCTTCAGCGCACCCTCGAGCGCGATCGGGTACCCGACGTGGCGGCCGAGGAACAGGACGCTGCGGGTGTCGGCCATCCAGCGCGCGAGGTCCTTGATGCCGGAGGCGTCGTCGATGGTCTGCTGCAGCTTCGGCGCGAGGCCCTCGAGCTCGGCGACCTGCTCGGCGATCTGCTCGGCCGTCAGCGTGCCGCGCAGTGTCGCGAGGTGCAGCCCGAGCAGGTACAGCGCGACGCCCTGGGCGATGAAGGCCTTCGTCGACGCGACGGCGACCTCAGGGCCGGCGTGCGTGTAGATCACCGCGTCGGACTCGCGCGGGATCGTCGCACCCTGGGTGTTGCAGATCGAGAGGACCTGGGCGCCCTGCTCCCTGGCGTACTTGACGGCCATGAGCGTGTCCATGGTCTCGCCGGACTGGCTGATCGACACGACCAGAGTGCGCTCGTCGAGCACGGGGTCGCGGTAGCGGAACTCGTGCGCCAGCTCGACCTCGACCGGGACGCGGGCCCACTGCTCGATGGCGTACTTGCCGAGGATGCCGGCGTACGCGGCGGTGCCGCAGGCGATCACGATGACCCGGTCGACCTGCGCGAGGCGCTCGGCGATCGGGTCGAGGTCCGACAGCGTGACGGCGCCGTCGTGCACGCGGCCGAGGATCGTCTTGGCGACGGCCTCGGGCTCCTCGCTGATCTCCTTCGCCATGAAGGAGCTCCAGCCGCCCTTGTCGGCCGCGGAGGCGTCCCAGTTCACCTCGAACTCGGACGGCGTCGCGGGGGTGCCGTCGAAGTGGATCACGTCCACGCCGTCGGGCGGATCGTGGCGATCTCGTCCTGCCCGATGGCGAGGGCACGCTGCGTGTACGCGACGAACGCGGCGACGTCCGAGCCCATGAAGTTCTCGCCGTCGCCGAGGCCGACCACGAGCGGGGAGTTGCGACGGGCACCGACGACGACACCCGGCTGGTCGGCGTGCACGACGAGGAGCGTGAAGGCACCCTCGAGCCGCTGCACGGCCTGCTGCATGGCGCCGGTCAGGTCACCGGTCTCGCGGAACGACCGTGCGACGAGGTGCGCGGCGACCTCGGAGTCGGTCTCGCTGAGGAACTCGACGCCCTCGGCCTGCAGCTCGGCGCGGAGCTCGGAGAAGTTCTCGATGATGCCGTTGTGGATGAGGGCGAGCCTGCCGCCGTCCGCCAGGTGCGGGTGCGCGTTGCCGTCGGTCGGCCCGCCGTGGGTCGCCCAGCGGGTGTGGCCGATGCCCGTGCCGCCGTCGGCGATCGGGTGCGACTCGAGCTCGTCGACCAGGGCCTGGAGCTTGCCGGCCTTCTTCGCCGAGGCCAGCTCGTGCGCGTCGTCCACGACGGCGATGCCCGCCGAGTCGTAGCCGCGGTACTCGAGCCGACGGAGACCACCGAGGAGCACGTCCTGACTGCTGTTGCTGCCGACGTAGCCGACGATTCCACACATGGGGACGATCCTACGGTCTGCCTGAACGACCACCCTGCATGCCCGCCGAAGTGGGGATACCGTTTGGGACATGGGACGGTTCGACGACATCGCGATCACGACACTCCACGGCGAGGACACCACGTTCGGTGCCTTCTCCGACAAGGCGGTGCTCGTGGTGAACGTCGCGTCGCGCTGTGGTCTCGCCCCGCAGTACGAACAGCTCGAGGCGCTCCAGAGGGAGTACGGCCCGCGCGGGTTCACCGTGCTGGGCTTCCCCAGCAACCAGTTCCTGCAGGAGCTCGGCACGTCAGAGGCGATCGACGAGTACTGCTCCACGACGTGGGGCGTCACCTTCCCGATGTCCGAGAAGGTGCGGGTGAACGGGAAGAGCGCGCACCCGCTGTACCAGGCACTCAAGGAGACACCGGACGCCGACGGCAAGGCCGGTCGGGTCACGTGGAACTTCGAGAAGTTCCTGGTCGCCCGGACGGCACCGTCACCCGCTTCCGTCCCACCACGAAGCCGGACGCGCCGCAGGTCATCGCCGCCATCGAGGCGGCCCTGCCCGCCTGACGCGCCGCGTCCTACGGACGCACACCGAGCACTGGACGGGAGGCCCGGATCACGTGAGCCGGTCCGCTCACCTGCACCGCGCCTCCCGTCTGTACGCTCGTTCCCATGCCGATCCCGGACACCGCCGTCGCGCACCCGACCCCCTTCGTGGAGATCCCGCGTGACGAGTGGTCGCAACTCGCTCCGAAGGAGCACCTCTCGCTCACCGAGACCGAGATCGTGCAGCTGCGCGGCCTCGGCGACCGGCTCGACATGCAGGAGGTGCAGGAGGTCTACCTGCCGCTGTCCCGCCTGCTGACGCTGTACGCGGCCGGAGCGCGGAACCTGCACACCGAGACGAGCCGCTTCCTCGGCGAGCGCGCCGGCCGCACCCCGTTCGTCATCGGCGTCGCCGGGTCGGTGGCGGTCGGCAAGTCCACCGTCGCGCGTCTGCTCCGCGAGCTGACGAAGCGCTGGCCGGACACCCCGCGGGTGGAGCTCGTGACGACGGACGGTTTCCTGTACTCCAACGCCGAGCTCGAGCGCCGAGGGATCATGGACCGCAAGGGCTTTCCGGAGTCCTACGACCGCCGCTCCCTGCTGCGCTTCGTCAGTCAGGTGAAGAGCGGCGCGGCCGAGGTGCGCGCGCCGTTCTACTCGCACCTGGTCTACGACATCGTGCCCGACGCGGAGATCGTGGTGCGGCAGCCGGACATCCTCATCGTCGAGGGGTTGAACGTGCTCGCGCCGCCGGTGCACGGACGGCTGGCGCTGTCGGACCTGTTCGACTTCACGATCTACGTGGACGCGAAGACGAAGGACATCGAGGCCTGGTACGTCGACCGGTTCCTGGCATTGCAGGAAGAGGCGTTCGCGAGCCCGGACTCGTTCTTCCACCGCTTCGCGAGCCTGTCGCGGGAGGACGCAGTCCGCACCGCGACGGACGTGTGGCGGGCCATCAACGAGCCGAACCTGATCGAGAACGTGCTGCCCACCCGCTCCCGGGCGACCCTCGTGCTGAAGAAGGCCGCGGACCACAAGGTGTCGTCGGTGCTGCTCCGCAAGATCTAGCCCGGCGGGCGGAACCAGGTTCTGGACACCACACCACGGAAGTGCGCGGTGCTGTGTCCGGAACCTGGTTCCGCGAGCGTCCTTACGCGGCGTCGAGCGCCAGGCGCTCCTGCACGACCGCGGCGAGCTCGTCGGCGATGCGCTGCGCGTCCTCCTGCGAGGCGGCCTCGACCATCACGCGCACGACCGGCTCGGTACCGGACGGACGGAGCAGCACGCGGCCGGTGTCACCGAGTGTTGCGGAGGCGGCGGCTACCGCGTCCTGCACGCCCTGGTCGGCGAGTCCGGTCCGGTCCACACCGCGCACGTTGAGGAGTACCTGCGGGAACACCGTCATGCACGAGGCGAGCTCCTGCAGCGACTTGCCCGTCCGCGCCATCTCGGCAACGAGGTGCAACCCGGTGAGGATGCCGTCGCCCGTGGTCGCGTACTCGTTGAAGATCACGTGGCCGGACTGCTCACCACCGAGCGAGAACCCGCCCTCGTTCATGCGCTCGAGGACGTAGCGGTCGCCCACGGCGGTCTGCTCCACCGCGATGCCGCCGTCCGCCATCGCCCGGATCAACCCGAGGTTCGACATGACGGTCGCGACGAGGGTGTCCGACGCGAGGTGTCCACGTTCCTTGAGCGACAGCGCGAGGATCGCCATGATCTGGTCGCCGTCGACCGCGTTGCCGGCGGCGTCCACGGCGAGGCAGCGGTCGGCGTCGCCGTCGTGGGCGATCCCGACGTCCGCACCGTGCGCGAGCACCGCGGCGGCGAGGTTGTCGATGTGCGTCGAGCCGACGCCGTCGTTGATGTTCATGCCGTCCGGGTCGGCACCGATCAGCGTGACGCGTGCGCCGGCGTTGACGAACACCTCGGGTGAGACGCCCGCGGCCGCCCCGTTCGCGCAGTCGAGCACCACGTGCAGCCCCGCGAGCCGGTTCGGCAGCGTGCTGAGCAGGTGGACGACGTAGCGGTCCTCGGCGTCGGCGAACCGGGTGATCCGGCCCACCTCGCCACCCGTCGGAGTCGGCGCCGAGTGGTCGTGCATGGCCGCCTCGATGCGGTCCTCGACCTCGTCGGGAAGCTTCCGGCCGCCAGCGGCGAAGAACTTGATCCCGTTGTCGGGCGCGGGGTTGTGCGACGCGGAGATCATCACGCCGAAGTCGGCGTCGATGTCCGCGACGAGGAACGCCGCAGCCGGGGTGGGGATGACCCCGGCGTCGAGCACGTCGACGCCGGCGGAGGCGAGCCCGGCCGCGACCGCGGCACCCAGGAACTCGCCGGAGACGCGCGGGTCGCGCGCCAGGACCGCGCGGGGCGCGGTCGACCGGACGCCCGACGGGCGTCCGCGTGGTGTCCGTGTGTGAGAACGGCCGCGCTCGCCTGGGCAAGACCCAGTGCGAGCGCGGCCGTCAGCTCGCCGTTGGCGAGACCACGAACCCCGTCGGTACCGAACAGACGCGGCATGGCGATCTTCAGCCGGTGACGACTAGCGCTTCGAGAACTGCGACGCCTTGCGGGCCTTCTTGAGACCGGCCTTCTTGCGCTCGATGACGCGGGCGTCACGGGTGAGGAAGCCGGCCTTCTTGAGCGCCGGGCGGTTGTTCTCGCGGTCGATCTCGTTCAGCGCACGCGCGATGGCGAGGCGGAGCGCACCGGCCTGGCCCGAGGGGCCGCCGCCCGTGATGCGGGCGGTGACGTCGTAGGCGCCGAGGAGCTCGAGCACCTTGAACGGGTCGTCGATCGGCTGGCCGGTGCAGCTTGTCGGGAAGTAGTCCTCCAGCGAACGACCGTTCACCGTGAACTCGCCGCCGCCCGGGACGAGGCGGACGCGGGCGATGGCCTCCTTGCGGCGCCCGACGGCACCGCCCGAGACGTTGAGGATCTGGCGGGAGCGGCCTCGGCAGCGGCGGGTGCGCTCTCCGTGGTGAAGCTCTCCGGGTCTGGTCGAGGGAGTCAGCGATCTGAGCCATGAGTTTCTCTGTGTCCTTGAAGTCGTCGTGGCCGTCGTTACTGCGCGACCTGGTCGAAGGTGTACGCCTTGGGCTGCTGCGCGGCGTGCGGGTGCTCCGCGCCGGCGTAGACCTTCAGCTTCTTGAGCTGCTCACGACCGAGGGTGTTCTTCGGGAGCATGCCGCGGATCGCCTTCTCGACGGCGCGGGTCGGGTGCTTCTCGAGGAGCTCCGGGTAGGAGGTCGCCGTGAGGCCGCCCGGGTAGCCCGAGTGGCGGTAGTAGGTCTTCTTCGTGAGCTTCGAGCCGGTCAGGGCGACCTTGTCGGCGTTCACGATGATGACGTAGTCGCCCATGTCCATGTGCTGGGCGAAGGTCGCCTTGTGCTTGCCGCGCAGGAGCGCCGCAGCGTGCGAGGCGAGACGGCCGAGGACGATGTCCGTGGCGTCGATGACGATCCAGTCGTGCTGGACGTCTGCCGGCTTCGGTGAGAACGTGCGAGTCACAGGAGTGCTGCTTTCGTGTCGAGGTGAGGAGTCCGTGAATCCCGCTCCGGTCGGGGTTCCGCACGGCGAGGCCGGTGGAACACCCGGGTGGAGGGCTCATCTGACTGTCCGGCGCACGGGGCGCGCAGACCAAGGTGAGAGCCTACCGGACGCGGCTCACGTTGTCGAACGGTGGCCGTGCAGGCCGCTCTGCGCGTCGGGAGCCGTCCCGCGCACGGGAGGCCGTTTCGCGCGTAGGAGGCTGTTTCGCGCGTAGGAGGCAGGAAGTTCCTGCACCCTACGCGCGATTCCGCCTTCCATCGCACCGGTCATGGGTCAGAACGCACGCAGCGGCGGACGGGAGGCGCGGTGCCGGGCCGCCCCGCGCCTCCAGGCAGTCAGGTCGTCGCGGCCACAGCCGCATCCGGTGAGCAGCAATGGTCGGGTCCGCACCGCGAACCCGACCATCACTGTGCACTCGATCAGCCGAACAGGCTCCGCAACCAGGCGATCAGCGCGGCGAGCGCCGCGAGCGCGTCCCCACCGGGTGACCGCCGTGGCCAGGGTCCCCGTGCCCGGGATCGCCGACGCCGGGCAGGTCGACGCCGACCAGGATCGGGTCGTGGTCGCTCGCGCGGTACACGTCGTCGCGGTACAGGTCCGTGACGTTGTAGTCGTAGCGGCTGTACTCCAGGCCGACCGACTCGACCGAGTTGATGTTCCAGATGTCCACGCCCGTGACGGTCCGGAGTGCGGCCTTCGAGGCGAACACGTGGTCGAGCGAGCCACTCAGCCCGTCGAACACGTAGGACCACTCGGTGGCGTCCTTCGTCGGCCCGAGGTCGGTGTAGCCGGCGTCGTCGAGGACCTTCACGGGTCCTCCTGGCTGTAGGCGTTGAAGTCGCCGAGCATGAACACCTTGTCGGTGCCGGTCTGCCGCTGCTGGGCCGTCGAGAACGACACGAGCGCCTTCGCCTGCTCGACGCGCGAGTGGTTCGAAGCGCCCTGGCCGTCGCCCTGGTCGGCGTCCACGCCCTCGCCGGACCCCTTCGACTTGAAGTGGTTGGCGATGACGAGGAAGGTGTCCTGCTTGTTCGGCTTCTGCGATCCCTTGCCCGGCTTCTTCGCCACGGGCGCGAACGCCTGGGCGAGCGGCTGTCGGGCGTTGGCGAAGGCGGTGGAGTCGAGGATCGTCGAGCCGCCGACGGGCTGGACGCGGTCCTGCTTGTAGATGAGCGCGAGACGGATGACGTCCTCGCTCGCCGGGGTCTTCGACGGGGACTTCGCGTACGCCCAGGTGTCCTTGCCGGTCGCCTGGTTGAGCGCGGCGACGAGGGTGGCCACGGCGGCGTCGCGGTCCTTTCCGAAGCGTGCGGAGTTCTCGATCTCCTCGAGGGAGACGACGTCGGCGCCGAGGCCGTTGATCGCCTTGACGATCTTCACCTGCTGCCGGGCCAGGTCGTCCGCGTTCGCCGCGCCTCGGGCGTCACAGCCGCCGCGCACCGTCACGGGGTCGCCGTCACGGTCCGTGTAGTACGTGCATCCGGTGAGCTGGTCGCCGGTCGTCGGGAAGTAGTTCAGGACGTTGAACCCGGCGAGCCGGATGTCCCCGCCGACGTTCTCCGGCGCGGTGGTCCGCACGTGCGAGAACGCCGTCGGCAGGTCCGCCGCCGGGGTCGCACCGGTGATCGGCGAGGTGGGCTGGAACTTCCAGGCGTCGTTCCGGTAGTCGAGGACGACTGGCTTGCGGAAGGTCGCGGCTGCGCCGACGGTCACCGGGCCCTGGGTGAGCCAGGACACCGGGATCGACTGGTTCGCGGCACTGAGGAAGTTCGTGCTCGCCCCGTCGTCGAGCGTGACCGTGCGCGCCGCGTTGTCGGCGATCACCGCGGCCGCCTCGGCGCTGCCCGGACGGGCGACCTCGGTGGGCTGGAGGAGACGCTGCTTCCCGCTGGCCAGCACGACCTCGCCGTACTGGTTCGTCGTGTAGTCGTCCGCGACCGTGTAGTCGCCCTGCGGGGCGACGAGCATGCTCTCGAGGGACTCGCGCTGGGCGTCGGTCCGCGGGAGGGTGAGCGTGGCCGGGACCGGCTGCACGACGCCGTCCTTCGACAGCTGCTCCAGGCCCGCGGCCGACGGGACCGTCAGCTCGGTGAGGCCGTTGAACTCGGACACGGTGCCGGTGAGCCGGACGACGTCGCCGACGCGCACCGAACCGGCGGTGGCCGCGGAGTAGACGAACACGGCGTCGGACGCGGTGTGCTTCGTCAGGTCGAGCGCCCCACCGGTGCCGGCGGTCTGGACCGTGTAGCCGTTGAACCCACCCGTGGCGTAGACCGCCGTGACGACGCCGTCGGTGCGGACGGGCTTGCCCGCGTACGGGAGGCGTCGCCGGAGCCCTGCAGCTGCGCGATGGTGACCTGCTCGGCCGGTGTCCCGGGATCGGGCGGGTCAGTGGGGTCGGTCGGATCCGTCGGCTGCGTGGTCTCGCCCGCCGCGTTCTCCGGCGTGACCGACGACGTGACCGTGAAGTCCGCGGCGTTCGAGTCGGTGTCGATCGTGCCATGGCGGGTCAGCGCGTCCGGGACGGAGTTCGCGGTACCTGCCGTGGCGACCGCGGTCTCGAACGTGTTCGAGGTGCCGTACCCGAGCAGGTCGACGACGCCCGGTGTGCCCGTGGTGACCGCGCCGGCCGGCAGCGACAGCGCGATCGCCTGGTCGGCGAGCACGAGGGTGCCCGTGGCGCCGGACGGGTTCAGGCCGGTGACCGCGTCGGGCTCCGGGAGCGCCTGGCCGTTCGTGCCGTTCGACCCCATCTGCACGAGGTAGGTGCCGTGCGCGGGACGGAGCCGTTGAGCTTGCCGACCGCGGGGGCACCGGTGCCGGTCGCCGCGCGGTACTGCACCGACCAGCCGTCGACGCTGACGGCGGAGTCGGTGGGGTTGCCGAGCTCGACGAACTTGTTCGTGAACGGCTGGTTCGCGCTGCCGCCCTTGAGGTAGGCCTCCTCGATGACGAGCCCGGTGCCGGCGGTGTCCGCACTGGCGGCGGAGACGGAGACGAGTGGTGCGGCGACGAGCGCGGCGGCAGCGACAGCGCACAGCAGAGTGCGTCCGACGGATCTGTGCATGGTCGCACGCTACCGACCTGCAGGGGCCCTCAGGTTTCTGACTGGTGAACGATCCGTTCCACCCCCGATCGGGTTGCGGCGGATCGGAGGTGGACGGCTGGGCGGGGCGAGACTCGGGCTCAGCGACAGTTCTCGCGCGGTCGCACACGAGAACTGTCGCTGGCCCCGAGACTCGGGCTCGCGGTGCCGCGCCTCAGGAGCCGATCGGCAGCCACGCCGACCCGACCCGGTGCACCGCCGGCCCGTGCCCCGGCAGCAGGATCTCCGGGATCGGCAGGGCCCGGGCGGACTCGAGCGCGCGGTCCCGGTCGGCGGCGAAGAACGGCGTGATCATCCGCGGCCGTGGTGACCACGACCCCGGTTGCGTGTCGTGCCGACTCACGACGGCGTCTCCCGTGGCGATCGCGTTCGCCGCGGGCAGCAGGTAGACGGTCGACCCGTCGGTGTGCCCGACGGCGGGCAGCGGCGTGATGGCCCGCCCGTCGAAGTCGGCCGCCGTGAACGCCCGTGCGGAGGGCACGGTGGTGGGCCGGAGCGCGTCGGCGCGGATCGCCCGCGTCAGCCAGCGCAGCACCCGCGGGGACGCCAGCCGGCCGCCGATCTCCGCGGGCGTGACCTGCTGACGCGCCGGCCCCCGCACGTTGTCGAGTTCGTCGGCGTGCGCCAACACCTCCACGTGCGGGTACCGCGCGAGGATGCCGGGGATCCCGCCGACGTGGTCGACGTGCCCGTGCGTGACGTACACGCGGCGCAGGTCGTCGAGGTCGTGCCCGGCGTACCGCACGGTGTCGAGCACGAGGTCGGCGTCGGCCGGGTAGCCGGCATCGATGAGGGCGACCCCGTCCTCCTCCGCGAGGACGACCCAGTTCGACACGGGTCCCTCGACGAACACCACCCCGGGTGCGACGGACACGACGGAGCGGGGTTCGCGCGGACTCATCCCACGACGCTACCGGCATCGTCGGCGGCCCCCGCCGGGCCCGGGTCTGCGACGCCCGCGCCGCGAGCTCCTCGTCGACCGGGTACCCGACCTCGGTCAGCGTCAGTCCCTTCGCCGGCGCGACCTTGAACTCGCTCGTGCGCGTCTCGGCGACCCGCAGCTCCTCGAGACGGTCCGCCCCGAAACGGCCCTCGCCCACCGCGATGGTCGCCCCGACCATCGCGCGCACCATGGAGTGGCAGAACGCATCGGCCTGGAGGCGCGCCACCAGCACGCCGTCCGGCTCGCGGTCCCAGCGGAACTCCTGCAGCGTCCGGATCGTGGTCGCGCCCGCGCGCGGCTTGCAGAAGGTCGCGAAGTCGTGCAGCCCGAGCAACCGGAGCGCCCCGCGCTCCATCGCCGCCGGGTCCAGTCGCGTCGGGTGCCACACGGTGTGCCCCGTCGACGTGGATCGCGCGGGGCGTCGGCGTCCGCGATCCGGTACGAGTAACGCCGCCAGAGCGGGGAGAACCGGGCGTCGAACCCGCCGGGCGCGACCGAGGCCCGGGTGACGACGACGTCCCCCTCGGGTGCGGCGATGCCGTTGAGGCGTCTCGCCAGGGACTCGAGCGGCGCGCGCTTGGTGCCGAGGACCTCCCACTGCGTGGCGGAGAGATCGACGTGGGCGACCTGTCCGGTGGCGTGCACGCCCGCGTCGGTGCGCCCGGCGACGGTGAGCTGCGGCGGTTCGCCCCACCGGGTGAAGACGGTCGCGAGCGCTGTCTCGAGCGCACCCTGGACGGTGCGGAGCCCGGGCTGCCGGGCCCACCCGGAGAACGCGGCGCCGTCGTACGCGATGTCGAGACGTAGCCGGACGCCGCCGTCCGCAGCGCCGATCTCGGAGCCAGCCGTCTCGTCCACGCGACCACCGTACCGGCGACGCGCCGCGCCTCCCGTCCGTCCTCCACAGGGCGGTCCTGACGCGCACTGTCCACGGGTGTCAGCGCCACGTCAGTGCCGCGTGAGCGGCCCGCGGCACGATCGACCTCGACATCGACGAACCACGTCGAGTCACCACGAAAGGACCTGCGCGAATGACCACCACACCGCTCGCGGTCGAGGCCACCGGCCTCGTGAAGACCTTCGGGACGAACCGCGCAGTGGACGGTGTCGACCTCCGCGTGGAGGCCGGCACGGTCTACGGCGTGCTCGGCCCCAACGGCGCCGGCAAGACCACCACCATCTCGATGCTCGCGACGCTGCTCAAGGCGGACGCCGGCGAGGCCCGCGTCTTCGGTCACGACGTCCGGCGCGAAGCCCAGACCGTCCGCTCCCTGATCGGCGTGACCGGTCAGTACGCGAGCGTCGACGAGACGCTCAGCGCGACCGAGAACCTCGTCATCTTCTCGCGGCTGCTCGGTCTGAGCCGTGCCGAGTCGAAGCGCAAGTCGGTCGAGCTGCTGGAGCGGTTCGGGCTGACCGAGGCCGCGAAGCGCCCGTTGAAGGCGTTCTCGGGCGGGATGCGCCGTCGGCTCGACCTGGCGGCGAGCCTCATCGCACAGCCGCCGCTGATCTTCCTCGACGAGCCGACGACGGGCCTCGATCCGCGCACCCGTGCGCAGATGTGGGACACGATCCGGGAGCTCGTCGCGACCGGTTCGACGGTGCTGCTGACGACGCAGTACCTCGACGAGGCCGACCAGCTTCGCCGACCGCATCGCCGTGATCGACCACGGACGCGTCGTCGCCGAAGGGACCGGTGACGAGCTGAAGGCGTCCATCGGCACGTCCTCGCTGCAGCTCCGGCTGACCGATGCCCTCCGACTCGACGCCGCCCGCGCGCTGGTCCGGAACACCCTGGGCGTCGACGCGGTGGCGAGCCCCGAGGGCTCACGCCTCACCGCACCGATGTCGGACCCGGACCGCGTGACCGACCTCCTGGTGTCGTTCCGCGAGGCCGGCATCTCCCTCGCCGAGATGAGCGTGCAGAAGCCGACGCTCGACGAGGTCTTCCTGACCATCACGGGCGCCCCGGCCACCACCGACGACGACGCCCAGCGCGAGCTCGAAGGGAGCATCGCATGACCACCATCGCACCCACCACCAGCCCTCGCGTCGCGCCCCGCCCGGGGATCGGAGCGACGGGACTCGGCGCCACGATCCGACAGTCCTTCACGATGGCGTACCGCGGCCTGGTGAAGGTCCGGCGCACGCCCGAGCAGCTGTTCGACGTGACGCTCATGCCGATCGTCTTCACGGTGATGTTCACGTACATCTTCGGCGGCGCGATCGCCGGTGACATCGGCAGCTACCTGCCGGTGATCATCCCGGCATCCTCGTGCAGACGAACATCACGTCGTCGATCGTCACCGGTGTCCAGCTCCGCGAGGACATGGACAAGGGCGTGTTCGACCGCTTCAAGTCGCTGCCGATCGCGCGCATCGCCCCACTCGCGGGCGCGCTGCTCGCCGACACGGTCCGCTACGCGATCGCCACTGCCATCACCTTCACGGTCGGCATCATCATGGGCCTCCGTCCCGAGGGCGGTGCGGCCGCGGTCGTGCTCGCCGGCCTGCTCGTGATCGTGGTCGCGTGGGCGATCAGCTGGATCTTCGCCTACTTCGGCGTGATCGCCCGCACCGCGTCGAGCGTCTCGGGCATCGCGAACCTGGTGCTGTTCCCGCTGACCTTCCTGTCGAACGCGTTCGTCCCGACCGACACCCTGCCCGGCTGGCTGCGGTGGTTCACCGAGGTCAACCCGATCTCGCACCTCATCACCGCCGTCCGGGAGCTGATCAACCACGGCGCCGTCACCGGTGACCTCTGGATCAGCCTGCTCGGTGCGGCAGTGGTCGTCGCGGTCTTCGCCCCGCTGACGGTCCGCGCCTACATGCGGAAGGCGTAGCGGAGCTCCTCGAGCAGCATCCGCGCCTGCGCGACGGCCTCGGCCCGGTCCCATCCGGCCGAGGCCGTCTCGGCGTCCGCGACCGGCCCCTCGCCGACCGCGTCGACGAGGAGCGGCCGGAGCCGTGCGTGGGCCAGCACCGCGAAGTCCTGCCGGGTGCCGAAACGCATCGCGGTGCCCCAGCACCGAGCCGCCTCTGCTGGACGGCCGCTGCGCGCCGCCGCCACGGCGAGTCCCGCGAGCGTCGTGCCGATGACGGGCAGGTCGAGCCACCACGGGTGCACACGGATCATCACGAGTGCGGCGTTCCGGATGCGGCGAGCGACCGCGCGTTCGTCGGCCTGGAGGCACGGTGCGGCTCCGTCGGCCGCACGCACCGTCGCCTCGTCGACCGCCGCGATCCGTGCCGCGCCCGCCATCACGGTCCAGTGCGGCGTCGCCTTCCGGTGCGGCAGGACCCAGTCCCACGCGGCCGCGTACTGCGCAGCGGCCCCGTCGAGGTCGCCCTCGAACCGGAGGCACTCCGCCCGATCGCGACCGCGAGCACGCCGATCTGAGAGCGGTCGCCGTCGAAGCCGCCGCGCCCCGTGACCGGTCGGTGCTGCAGCTCGGC
Organism: Curtobacterium flaccumfaciens; assembly: GCA_029689965.1. Taxonomy (GTDB): domain Bacteria; phylum Actinomycetota; class Actinomycetes; order Actinomycetales; family Microbacteriaceae; genus Curtobacterium; species Curtobacterium flaccumfaciens_E. The sequence goes on from CP121450.1 coordinate 261,318, forward strand.
GGCGACCGACCGGGCGGTGTCCACGGCTCCGGTCGCAGCCGAGCAGAGGCCGACGGTCCAGCCGATCTCGTACAGGTCGTCCTCGGCGCCGAAGCGCTCGAGCTGCTCCGTGCGCGGCCCGCGTTCGCGAGGGCCTCCGCGTACCGGCCGGTCTGGGCGAGGAGTTGGGTCATGGTGACGGCCACGGTGCCGATCGTCCACGCGTCGGCGGTGCGCCCCGCGAGCGTCTGCGCCCGGGTGGCGTACCGGAGCGCGGCCTCGAACTCGCCGTCGTTCTCGGCGAGGGGCGCACTCAGCATGTTGGCGGTGCCGGCCACGCCCTCGTCGGGGTCGTCGCGCAGACGCTCGAGCAGCGCGGCGCCCGCGGCCGGGCGTCCCAGCGTCAGGAGCAGGGCGGCCTGCGCGTCGAGCACCGGGAAGCCCGTGGTCCCGACACGACGGAGCCGTCGGAGCGTGGAGATCGCCCACGCCGCGGTCCGGCGGTCGTCGAACGCCGAGGACGCGCCCGCGACGACGAGGCCGACGTGCACCGCCGCGAGGTCCTCCCGGGCCGGCGGGGCCGACCGGAGCACGTCCACCACGTCCGCGCCGATCGCCGTCACCTCGCCGTGCGCCCCGCGGAGCGTCCAGTACGCACCGAGGGCGGCGAAGACCTGCGCGGTCGCCGAGGCGTCGTCGGCCCGGAGCGCCCAGCGGAGCAACGTCACGAGGTTGTCGGCCTCGCGCTGGACCTCGCGGAACCGTCGGAGCTGTTCCGGCCCGGTGATGGTGAACAGGTTCCGATCCGCCGCGAAGTCCCGTCCCCACCGGATCATCGCCGTGCGGACCGTGGCGGTGGCACCACGTTCGTCGAGCCGCGCAGCCCCGAACTCGCGGACGGTCTCGAGCAGGCGGTAGCGGACCGGCTCCCCCTCGACCTCGACGAGCTGCACGAGGGACTGCTCGACGAGTTCGGCGAGGTCGTCGAGCGCATCGTCGCGTCGGTCCGGGGCTGCCACGGCCTCGACGGCGTCGACCGCCAGGCCGTCCGGGAACAGCGCCAGACGCGTCAGGAGCTCCTGGGCGCCCGCGTCGAGCAGGCGCCAGCTCCACTCGATGACCGCCAGGAGCGTGCGGTGTCGTTCCGGAGCACTCCGGTCACCACCGCGGAGCAGGGCGAACCGGTCGTCGAGCCGGCGCTCGATCTCGTCGATGCTCATCCCCGGATCCGCGCGGCGGCCAGCTCGATCGCGAGCGGCGACCCGTCGAGCCGCGTGCAGATGCGGCGGACGGTGTCGACGGGCAGCACGGCACCGGGTCGGGCGGCCCGGGCGCGCTCCGTGAAGAGCCGCACCGCGGCGCCGTCGGCCTCGACCGGCAGGGGCGCGAGGGGCGCCACGACCTCGCCGGCGATCGCGAGCGGTGCGCGTGAGGTCGTGAGGATCCGGAGGTCCGGGATGCTCGCGAGGAGGTCGGCCGCGAACGCGGCGACGTCGCCCACGAGGTGCTCGCAGTTGTCGAGGACGAGGACCGTCGGGGCCTCCCCGAGCGCCCGACCCACCCGTGCCCGCAGGTCGGCGACGACGACGTCCCGCAGCGCCCGGGCGGAGCGGAACTCGGCCACCCCGAGCAGGGCGCCGAGGGCGGGGACGACGTCCTCGGCGGTGGCGATCGGCGCGAGTTCGAACACCACCACGCCGGTGGTCGGCGGCACCCCGGCGGCGACCGCCTGCGCGAGGCGCGTCTTGCCCAGCCCACCCGCACCGAGGATCGTGACCAGCCGGTTGCGGGACAGGAGGTCCGTGACGGCGGCGAGGTCCTCCTGCCGTCCGACCAGCGTGTTCGGCGCTGCTCGCAACCCGACCCGGCGAGCACGTCCGGAGTCGGCGGCGGACCGGCGGAGCAGGTCGGCGTTCAACCGGACCAGGTCGGCCGAGGGGTCCGCACCGAGCTCGTCGGCCAGGCGGTCCCGGTGCGTCGCGAACGCGGCGAGCGCCTCGGCGGTGCGGCCCGCCGCGACGAGGGCGCGCATGCACCCGGCGACCGCGACCTCGTCGAACGGGTTCGCCTCGGACTCGGCGAGCCACAGCGCGGCCGCTTCGCCCGCGTCCCCGCGGTCGAGCAGGAGTTCGCCGAGCCGGCGTCGGAGCGCGTGGCGGGCCGTGGCGGCGCGGTCGGCGAGCACGGCACCGAGGTCCCCGTCGACGTCCGCTCCGGGGTCGCCCGCCACCCGTCGAGCGCTGTCCGAACCGTGGCGACGTCATCGCTGGACGCCGCGTGCTCGGCCGCCGTGAGGTCGACCGAGCCCGGGTCGACCCCGAGTGCGTACCCGGTGCTCGTCGAGACGACGATGCCGTCGGCGGTGCTGCGCCGGAGCCGGGAGACCAGGGTCTGCAGCGCCGCACGTGCACCGCGTGGCTGGTCGTCCCCCAGAAGCTCGTCGATGAGCGCCTCGGTCGTCACGGCGTGTCCGCGCGCGAGCACCAGCGCGACGAGGAACGAGCGTGCGAGGGCTCCCGGCACGGGCGTCAGCACTTCCGAGGGACCCGCGACCGTCACGGGTCCGAGGACGGCGATGCGGGGCTGCTCGGGCACGCTGACGAGTCTACGGACGGCGCCAGGTCAGCCGCGCGGCATCCCGAACGCCGACGGCCCCGTCCGGGTGTCCAGGTCCGCGGTCGCACGCCGCTCGGACTCGACGATCCCACGCAGTGCGACGAGCGCAGCCGAGGTCACCGCCACGTGCGACGGGTTCTCCCGCGAGGCGTCGAGCGCCCGCTCCACCTCCGCGATCGCGTCGTCGCCGACTTCCTCAGGGCACTCGCCACGGATCATGCACGCCAGTTGCCGCATCGCCTTCGAGAGCGGCTCCGCGAACGCCGGGTCCGGCCGGCCGACGCCTTCCGACACCGGGCCGGAGCGCGCGACGAGCTCCGTGAGGTCCGTCGTGTACCAGGCGACGCGCTCGAGGGCGCGGAAGCGGGCCCCGTCCTGCTGCAGTCGCGCGCGGGAGCCGCGGAGCGCACCGCGGGGGTTCATCCGCCGGCTCTCGTGTGCGATCGAGACGCGGGACCGGACGTCGGCGATCGCGCGGTCGAGCCGGTCCTGCTGCCGGTCCCAGGCCTTCTCGTCCCGGACACCGCCCTCCAGGACCTCTGCGAGTCCGTCCAGGTGGTCGGCGAGGACAGCGTTCACCGCGTCGATGCGGTGCTCGGCGTCCCAGAAGTGCAGCGGCGGGAACACGAGGAAGTTCACGAGCAGCCCGACGACGACGCCGACGGCCATCTGCACGAGGTACCCGAGCGAGTAGCCCTCGGCGTGCGCTCCGCCGACGAGCAGGACGAACAGCGCCGCGGTGGACACCCACGAGCTGCCCTCGCCGAGCACGCGGAACCCGCCGACGAGCACCCCGATGCCGACCGCCAGCGCGACGGCGAGGAACCCCGGGTCCCCAACCCACATCGTGAAGCCGGCGATGACGATGCCGAGCGCGATCCCGATCAGCGTCTGCACCCCGCTGCGGATGCCCGCGAACACCGTCGCCTGCATCGCCACGACGGCGCCGAGCGGGGCGTAGTAGGGGTACTCCGCGGCCACGCCGGGACGTGCCGGGCGATGAACCAGGCGATCACGGCGGCGGCCGCGGCCTTGGCGGCGTGCAGCAGGCGCGGCTGTGTGCCGGAGGTCCGGCTCCACCGCCAGACACGGGTGCCGACCCCGCGATGTGCTCGAACCGCATCGCTTCCTCTCGTCGGCCGGTCACGCTACGGGGCCGCGGCTGGGAGACGGGGCCCGACCCGCGTTCTGCGACCTGCGCCGCTGTCGGCCTGGAGGCGCGTGGCGGCCCCGCGACGTGCCTCCAGGCCGTCTTCCGGTCACCCCCACGACACGAGGAAGCCCCGCAACGCGTGTTGCGGGGGCTTCCTCGTGTCGGTCGGATGACCTACTTGGTGTCGTCGGCCTTGTCGGCGGCGTCCGCTTCGACCTCGGCGGCAGCCTCGGTCTCGGACTCCTCGGCGACGGGAGCGGACTCCTCGGTGGTCTCGGTCGTCTCGACCGGGGCCTCCTCGGTGCTCGTCTCGTCAGCCGTCTCGTCTGCTGCGGGCTCCTCGACCGGCGCGGCAGCGGCCGGAGCCGACTTGCGCGAGACGGGGGCCGGCGTGCTCGACACCGGCTCGAGGACGAGCTCGATCGACGCGAGGGGCGCGTTGTCCCCTTGCGGAAGCCGAGCTTCGTGATGCGGGTGTAGCCGCCCTGACGGTCCTCGACCTGCGGGGCGATCTCGGTGAACAGCGTGTGCACGACGGACTTGTCGCGCAGGATGCTGATCACGCGACGACGCGCGTGCAGGTCGCCACGCTTCGCGAACGTGATGAGACGCTCGGCGACGGGACGGAGGCGCTTGGCCTTCGTCTCGGTGGTCGTGATGCGACCGTGCGTGAAGAGGGCGTTGGCGAGGTTGCTCAGGAGCAGGCGCTCGTGGGCGGGGCCGCCACCGAGGCGGGGGCCCTTGGTGGGCTTCGGCATGTCAGTTCTCCAGTGGTGAAAGTGTTGCGCGCTGCATCAGCTGCGCGCGTGCGCGTCAGCGCGAGGTCAGTTGTTGGACTCGTCCTCGTCGTACCCGCTGTAGAAGTGGGCGCCGTCGAATCCGGGGACGGTGTCCTTGAGGGACAGGCCGAGCTCGGTGAGCTTGTCCTTGACCTCGTCCACCGACTTCTGACCGAAGTTGCGGATGTTCATGAGCTGCGTCTCCGACAGGGCGACGAGCTCGGACACCGTGTTGATGCCCTCCCGCTTGAGGCAGTTGTAGCTGCGGACCGACAGGTCGAGGTCCTCGATCGGGGTCTGCAGCTCGTTCGAGAGCACGGCGTCGACCGGCGCCGGGCCGATCTCGATGCCCTCGGCCGCCGTGTTGAGCTCACGGGCGAGCCCGAACAGCTCGACGAGCGTCCGGCCGGCCGACGCGATGGCGTCGCGCGGCGTGATGGCCGGCTTCGACTCGACGTCGACGACCAGGCGGTCGAAGTCCGTGCGCTCACCGGCACGCGTCGCCTCGACGCGGTAGGTGACCTTGAGGACCGGCGAGTAGATCGAGTCGATCGGGATCTGACCGGCCTCGCTGAACTCCGAACGGTTCTGCGTCGCCGACACGTAGCCACGGCCACGCTCGATCGTCAGCTCGAGCTCGAAGCGCGCGGTGTCGTTCAGGGTCGCGATGACGAGGTCCGGGTTGTGGATCTCGACGCCGGCCGGAGCGGAGATGTCCGCCGCGGTGACCTGCCCGGCACCCTGCTTGCGCAGGTACGCCGTGATCGGCTCGTCGTGCTCGCTGGAGACGACCAGGCTCTTGATGTTGAGGATGATCTCGGTGACGTCTTCCTTGACACCGGGAACGGTGCTGAACTCGTGGAGGACGCCGTCGATGCGGATGCTGGTGACAGCCGCGCCGGGGATCGAGGAGAGGAGCGTGCGGCGCAGCGAGTTGCCGAGGGTGTAACCGAAGCCCGGCTCGAGCGGCTCGATGACGAAGCGCGAGCGGTACTCGGAGATCGATTCCTCGGTCAGGGTGGGGCGCTGTGCAATGAGCACTGTGGGATTCCTTTCGGCGGAGTGTCCGCTATATGACACTCGGCGGTACGTCGGGGCCGGCCGGGCCCCGACGGGTCTGTTGAGTTGTGATCACGCGCACGGACGGACCAGGACGGCACGAGGTGCGCGATCGAACGACCAGGAATGGCCGCGGGCCCTGCCCGGCCCCGTCAGGGGACGAGCAGGGCGCGGCCGGTTGCTCCTCGCGTCAGACGCGACGGCGCTTGGGCGGGCGGCACCCGTTGTGCGCCTGCGGCGTGACGTCGTTGATCGAGCCGACCTCGAGGCCAGCGGCCTGGAGCGAGCGGATCGCGGTCTCGCGGCCCGAACCCGGACCCTTCACGAAGACGTCGACCTTCTTGACGCCGTGCTCCTGCGCCTGACGCGCAGCGGACTCGGCGGCCAGCTGCGCCGCGAACGGCGTCGACTTGCGCGAACCCTTGAAGCCCACGGCGCCCGAGGACGCCCAGCTGAGGACGGCACCCGACGGGTCGGTGATGCTGACGATCGTGTTGTTGAACGTGCTCTTGATGTGGGCCTGGCCCACGGCGACGTTCTTCTTCTCCTTGCGACGCGGCTTGCGCGCGGCAGTCTTGGGGGTAGCCATGATGATCTCCTATCGGGCCTTCTTCTTGCCTGCCACGGTGCGCTTCGGTCCCTTGCGGGTACGCGCGTTGGTCTTGGTGCGCTGACCGCGCACCGGGAGACCACGACGGTGGCGGAGACCCTCGTAGCTACCGATCTCGACCTTGCGGCGGATGTCGGCGGCGACCTCGCGGCGGAGGTCACCCTCCACCTTGAAGTTGCCCTCGATGAAGTCACGGAGGGCGACGAGCTGGTCGTCGGTCAGGTCCTTGACGCGGATGTCACCGGAGATACCGGTCTCGGCGAGTGCCTGGACCGCGCGGGTACGGCCGACGCCGTAGATGTACGTGAGTGCGATCTCCACGCGCTTCTCGCGCGGGATGTCGACGCCTGCTAGACGTGCCATGTGCTGGCTGCTCCTGTTGTCGATGGAGGTGTGGCGCAGTGCCGGTGCCCGGGCCTCCGCCCGAGGTGTCCCCACGGCCGGAGCCGTGGGTTCTGGTACTGCGTGTTCGGTGTTGAGTTGTGGGTCCTGCTTGGAGCTCAGCCCTGGCGCTGCTTGTGGCGCGGGTTGCTCTTGCAGATCACCATGACGCGGCCCTTGCGGCGGATGACACGGCAGTGCTCGCAGATGGGCTTGACGCTGGGGTTGACCTTCATTGTTGTTTCCTCGTGCTCGCTGGCTTCGTGCCCGGCAGGATTGCCGAGCCGTTCCTTTCCAGCTCGCGGATCACTTGTAGCGGTAGACGATCCGGCCGCGGGTCAGGTCGTACGGGCTCAGCTCCACGATCACGCGGTCCTCGGGAGGATGCGGATGTAGTGCTGGCGCATCTTCCCGGAGATGTGCGCGAGGACCTTGTGTCCGTTGGTCAGCTCAACGCGGAACATCGCGTTGGGCAGAGCTTCGAGCACCGAGCCCTCGATCTCGATGACGCCGTCTTTCTTGGCCATAGCCTCACTGTCGCTTGGTTGGATTGCGGTGTGATCCCCGAGCCGGTCTGCGGGTCGGCGCCACGCCCAGAGGGCATGACACACCAAAGATCGATCTTATGTGGTAAACCCAGGATTGCCAAGCGGAGACGGTGAAGTCCCCACGTCTGGGGCTTCTCAGACCCGGCTGAGCGTTCCACAGTGGTTTGTCGGCGGCTTCCGTGCCGCCACCAGTCACCGGACCCTAGCGTGACCCCGCAGCCTTCGTCCGCGCCGCCCGAACGCGCCGGACCACCGAAACGGAGACCACGTTGCCCGATGCCGCCCGCCCCTTCGCCCGCCACGGCCGGCTCCCACGCCGCCGTGGCTGGACGACGCTCGCGTCGATCGTCGCGTCCGCCCTCGCCGTGGTCCTGGTCAGCGGGACGAGCGTCGCCGCCATCGCCGGTGCGCAGCTCGCCGCGGCGCCGAAGACGGTGCAGCTCAGCACGGACGACCAGAGCACCGCGAAGACCGCCGACATCACCGCGATCAAGGGCGGCGCGAACATCCTGCTCATCGGCAGCGACACCCGCGTCGGGCAGTTCGACTCCGCCGACGACGTCGAGGGCGCGCGCAACGACGTCACGATGCTCATCCACATCTCGCAGGACCACCAGCAGCTCACCGCGATCAGCTTCCCGCGCGACCTGATGGTCCCGATCCCGGCGTGCACCAACCCCGAGACGGGCACCACGTACCCGGCCTCCACCTCCGCGCAGTTCAACACCGCGCTCGGCAACGGCGGCGTCTCGTGCGTGGTCGACACCGTCGAGAACCTGACCGGGCTGAGCATCCCGTACGCCGGGCTGATCACCTTCGACGGCGTCATCGAGATGTCGAACGCGCTCGGCGGCGTCGACGTCTGCGTGGCGGAGCCGATCAACGACACCTACACCGGACTGCACCTCACCGCGGGGTCGCACAACCTCGAGGGCTCGGACGCGCTCGCGTTCCTCCGCACCCGGCACGGCGTCGGTGACGGCAGCGACCTCGCCCGCATCAGCTCGCAGCAGGTGTTCCTCTCCGCGCTGCTGCGGAAGGTGACCTCGGACGGCACGCTCTCGAACCCGATCACGCTCTACAAGCTCGCCGGTGCCGCGCTGTCGAACATGACGCTGTCGGACGGGCTCGCACAGGCCCGCACCCTCGTCGGCCTCGCCGGAGCCCTCCGCGGCATGAGCACGGCGAACATGCTGTTCGTGCAGTACCCCGTCGCGGACGATCCGGACGACAGCGCCCGGGTGATCGTCGACCAGGACGCCGCCCACACCCTGAACGTGGCGCTGCAGACCGACCAGAAGACCTCGCTGAGCGACTCCACCACCGGGCGCGCCTCCGAGGAGTCGTCCGGCTCGGGCGGCACGGCCACCACCTCGCCGTCGTCGGGGAGCTCGAGCGGGTCGTCCGGGACCGCCACGGGCACCGGCTCGGGCACGGCTGCCGACTCGTCCAGCAGCAGCGCGACGAGCAGCGCGTCCGCGTCCTCGACCCCGCTGCCCTCGTCGATCTCCGGGCAGAGCGCCTCCGAGGAGACCTGCTCCGTCGGCAACGACTGACCCGCGCCCGCGGCCCGAGACTCGGTGCTGGCCCCGCGAGTCTCGGGCACAGCGACCATTCTCGGCGGCTTGAGCACGAGAACCGTCGCGCACCCCGAGACTCGTGTGCGGCCTCGGCGCGACCTACGCGATCGGGGCCGGCGTCACGCCCAACGGGGCCAGGCCCGCAGCGCCGCCGTCGGCAGCGGTCAGCACCCAGATCCCGTCCGCGTGCACCGCGACGCTGTGCTCCCAGTGCGCCGCATCGGACCCGTCCAGCGTGCGTACCGTCCAGTCGTCGTCGTCCGTCGAGCTGTCGATCGTGCCGGCCGTGACCATCGGTTCGATGGCGACCACGAGACCGGGCTTGACCGCCGGGCCCGCGCCACGGACCCGGTAGTTGAACACGGGCGGGTCTTCGTGCATGGAACGGCCGATGCCGTGCCCGGTGTAGTCCTCGACGATGCCCCACGCACCGGTCCCGTCGATCGCGTCCTCGATCGCGGCACCGACCTCGTGCAGGTTCTTCGCGTGCGCGAGCGCGGCGATCCCGTGCCACAACGCGCGCTCCGTCGTGTCGCAGAGCGTCTGCCGAGCCTCGGCCGCACCGGCGTCGCCACCGGGGACGACGACCGTGAAGGCGCTGTCGCCGTTCCAGCCCTCGACCTCGGCACCGGCGTCCACCGAGACGATGTCGCCGGGCCGGAGCACGCGGTCGCCCGGGATGCCGTGCACGATCTCGTCGTTCACCGACACGCACAGCGTGTGGCGGTAGCCCGGCACCAGCTGGAAGTTCGGGATGCCGCCGCCGTCACGGATGACCTGCTCGGCGATCGTGTCGAGCGCACCCGTGGTGACGCCGGGACGGACGGCCGCACGGACTGCGTCCAGGGCGGCCGCGGTCAGCAGACCGGGGCGCACCATGGCGCGGAGCTCCTCCGGTGTCTTGTAGATCGAGGGCTTGCGGAAGCGGACCACGTGGCGTCAGACGCCCGCGGTCAGCCCGCGCGACGACAGTGCGACCTGGATGCGGTCGCCCACCTCGTCGATGCCGCCGAGGCCGTCGACGTCCACGACGAGCCCGCGCTCGCCGTAGGCCGCCACGATCGGGGCCGTCTGCTCGGTGTAGACCTGCTGACGACGACGGATGGTCTCCTCGTTGTCGTCGCTGCGGCCCTGCTGCTCGGCGCGCTTCAGGAGACGGCCCACGAGCTCGTCCTGGTCGGCGACGAGCTGGATGACCGCGTCGATCCCGGCACCCTGCTCGGCGAGCAGCGCGTCGAGGTACTCGACCTGCCCCACGGTCCTCGGGTAGCCGTCGAGGAGGAAACCGCCCTCGGCGTCGGGTTCGTGCAGACGCGACTTCACGAGCTCGTTGGTCAGGGAGTCAGGGACGTAGTCGCCCGCGTCCATGATCGCCTTCGCCTGCACGCCGAGCGGGGTGCCCTCTGCCACGTTCTTGCGGAAGATGTCGCCCGTGGAGACGGCCGGGATCCCGAACGCCTCGGCGATGCGGCCGGCCTGTGTGCCCTTCCCGGCTCCGGGAGGTCCGACGATGATGAGACGTGCGCTCAACGGAGAAGCCCTTCGTAGTGACGTTGCTGCAGCTGCGAGTCGATCTGCTTCACGGTCTCGAGGCCGACACCCACGATGATGAGGATGCTCGCGCCGCCGAACGGGAAGTTCTGGTTCGCACCGAAGAACGCCAGCGCAGCCAGCGGGATCAGCGCGATGAGACCGAGGTACAGGGAGCCGGGCAACGTCACCCGGGTCAGGACGTAGTCGAGGTACTCAGCGGTCGGACGGCCGGCCCGGATGCCCGGGATGAAGCCGCCGTACTTCTTCATGTTGTCGGCGACCTCTTCGGGGTTGAAGGTGATCGCGACGTAGAAGTACGTGAACCCGACGATGAGCAGGAAGTACAGGACCATGTAGAACCAGTTGTCACCCGAGGTCAGGTTGCTCTGGATCCAGGTCACCCACGCGGCCGGCTCGGTGCCGTCGGAGGGCTGGTTGAACTGCGCGACCAGTGCCGGCAGGTACAGCAGCGACGAGGCGAAGATGACGGGCACGACGCCGGCCATGTTCACCTTGATCGGGATGTAGGTGTTGTTGCCGCCGTAGGTGCGTCGACCGACCATGCGCTTGGCGTACTGGACGGGGATGCGCCGCTGCGACTGCTCGACGAAGACGACGGCCATCATGATCACCAGGCCGACGAGGATGACGAACAGGAAGAGCTCGAAGCCGTTCGACTGCTCGATCGCCCAGAGGGCCGACGGGAACTGCGCCGCGATCGACGTGAAGATGAGGAGCGACATGCCGTTGCCGATGCCGCGCTCGGTGACGAGCTCGCCCATCCACATGATGAGGCCGGTGCCGGCGGTCAGGGTGACGACCATGAGCATGATCGCGTACCAGCTGTCGTTCGAGATGATCGACGAGCAGGAGGACGACGCGTTCGTGCCGAAGAGGGCACCCGAGCGCGCGACCGTGATGAGCGTGGTGGACTGCAGGACACCCAGCGCGATGGTGAGGTAGCGCGTGTACTGGGTCAGCTTCGCCTGACCGGACTGGCCCTCCTTGTAGAGGGCGTCGAAGTGCGGGATGACCACGCGCAGCAGCTGCACGATGATCGACGACGTGATGTACGGCATGATGCCGAGCGCGAAGACGGAGAAGCTTCAGCAGCGCGCCACCGGAGAACAGGTTGATCAGGTCGTAGAGGCCCTGCTGCGACGATGCACTGGCGAGGCAGGTCTGCACGGAGGCGTAGTCGACGAACGGCGCGGGGATGTACGACCCAGGCGGAACAGCGCGATGATCGCGAGGGTGAAGCCGATCTTCTTGCGAAGGTCTGGGGTGCGCATGATGCGCGCGACCGCTCTGAACACGAGGACTCCGAACTTCTGGGACCGGCGGTCCGATGCAGGACCGTCACCGGTGTGGTCGGCAGGGCCGACCTGGCCGGCGGATGCCGGCCACTGTCAGAGGAAACCGTAACGGCGGCCCGTGCGCAAACGCACGGGCCGCCGACGGGATTACTGGGAGACGGTGCCGCCAGCAGCCGCGATCTTCTCGGCCGCGGAGGCCGAGACCTTGTCGACCGAGACCGTGACCTTCACGCTGATGTCACCCTGACCGAGAACCTTGACCTTCTCGTTCTTGCGGACGGCGCCCTTGGCGACCAGGTCCGCGACGGTGACGTCGCCACCGTTCGGGTAAAGCTCCGCGATCTTGTCCAGGTTCACGACCTGGTACTCGACACGGAACGGGTTCTTGAACCCACGGAGCTTCGGGGTGCGCATGTGCAGCGGCATCTGCCCACCCTCGAAGCCGACCTTGACCTGGTACCGGGCCTTCGTGCCCTTGGTACCGCGGCCGGCGGTCTTGCCCTTCGAGCCCTCACCACGACCGACGCGGGTGCGTGCCTTCTTGGCACCCTCGGCGGGGCGGAGGTGGTGCAGCTTCAGCACCTGCACGCGCTCGTTCTTCTCGTCGCTCATGCGTCGACCTCCTCGACCTTCACGAGGTGCGCGACCGTCGCGACGTACCCGCGGTTCTGGGAGTTGTCCTCACGCTCGACCGTCTGGCCGATGCGCTTGAGACCCAGGCTGCGGAGCGTGTCGCGCTGGTACTGCTTCTCGCTGATAACGGACTTCGTCTGCGTGATCTTCAGCGTCGCCATCACGCACCTGCCTTCTCGGACGCGGCGCGCAGAGCGGCAGCCTCGGCCTGGAGCAGACGGGCCGGGACGACCCGGTCGACGTCGAGGCCACGACGGCTTGCGACGGCGCGGGGCTCCTCGAGCTGCTGCAGCGCCTCGACGGTCGCGTGCACGATGTTGATGGCGTTGGACGAACCGAGCGACTTGCTCAGGACGTCGTGGATGCCCGCGCACTCGAGGACGGCGCGAACCGGACCACCGGCGATGACACCGGTACCGGCGGCGGCCGGACGGAGGAGCACGACACCGGCAGCGGCCTCACCCTGCACCGGGTGCGGGATGGTGTTGCCGACGCGCGGGACGCGGAAGAAGTTCTTCTTCGCCTCCTCGACACCCTTCGAGATGGCGGTCGGGACCTCGCGGGCCTTGCCGTAGCCGACGCCCACGAGACCGTTGCCGTCACCGACGACGACGAGCGCGGTGAAGCTGAAGCGACGACCACCCTTGACGACCTTGGAGACGCGGTTGATCGTCACGACGCGCTCGAGGAACTGGCTGTCGCCACCGCGGTTGTTGCGGTCGCGGCCCTGCTGACGGTCGCGGCCGCCACCACGGCGTCCGCGGTTGTCGTTCGAGTCGCGGTTGTTCGACGCGGAGCCCGCGGCGGTCTCGACGGGGCGCTCGGCCGTGGCCGGGGCCTCGGCGGTGGGCGTCGTCTCGACCTTGGCGTCTTCGTTCGTGTTCGCGATGTCGCTCACAGGTTCAGCCCTCCTTCACGGGCACCATCGGCGATCGCGGCGACGCGACCGGCGTACTTGCTACCACCGCGGTCGAAGACCACGGCCTCGACGCCGGCTGCCTTCGCACGCTCGGCGAGGAGCTCGCCGACGCGACGGGCCTTGGCGGTCTTGTCGCCGTCGAACGACCGGAGGTCGGCCTCCATCGTCGACGCGCTGGCGAGGGTGTGCCCCTTGGCGTCGTCGATGACCTGCACGAACACGTGGCGCGACGAGCGGGTGACGGCGAGACGCGGACGCGCCTCGGTGCCGGTGATCTTCTTGCGGAGACGGTTGTGACGGCGCGCCTTGGCGGCCGACTTGCTCTTACCTCGGATACCGAGAGCCATGGTTACTTACCAGCCTTTCCGGCCTTGCGGCGGATGACCTCGCCCGCGTAGCGGACACCCTTGCCCTTGTAGGGCTCGGGCTTGCGCAGCTTGCGGATGTTGGCTGCCACCTCACCGACGGACTGCTTGTCGATGCCGTTGACGGTGACCTTGTTGTTGCCCTCGACGGCGAAGCTGATGCCCGCGGGCGGCTCGACCGTGATGGGGTGGGAGTAACCGAGGGCGAACTCGATGTTGCTGCCCTTGGCCTGCACGCGGTAACCGGTCCCGACGACCTCGAGGCCCTTGGAGTAGCCCTGGGTGACGCCGATGATGTTGTTCGCGATGAGGGTACGGGTCAGGCCGTGGAGCGAACGCGACTCGCGCTCGTCGTCCGGACGGGTGACGAGGACCTGGTTGTCCTCGACCTTGGCCTGGATGGGCTCGGCGACGGTGAGCGCGAGCTCACCCTTCGGGCCCTTGACCGCCACGGTCTGGCCGTCGATGGAGACGGTGACCCCGGCGGGGATGTCGATGGGAAGACGTCCGATACGAGACATTGTCGATCACCACACGTAGGCGAGGACTTCCCCACCCACGCCCTTCTGCTCGGCTTCACGGTCGGTGAGCAGTCCCGACGAGGTCGAGAGGATCGCCACGCCGAGGCCACCGAGGACCTGGGGATCTCCGTCGACTTCGCGTAGACCCGGAGGCCCGGCTTCGAGACGCGCTTGATGCCGGCGATCGAGCGCTCGCGCTCGGGCCGTACTTCAGGTCGATCGTGAGGGTCTGACCCACGCGGGCGTCCTCGATCTTCCACTCGCTGATGTAACCCTCGCGCTTGAGGATCTCGGCGATGTTCTTCTTCAGCTTGGAGCTGGGAAGCGAGACGGCGTCGTGGTGCGCCGAGTTCGCGTTCCGCAATCTGGTCAGCATGTCTGCGACCGGATCGGTCATCGTCATGATGGTCGTCCATTCTTCGCCTGGTTTCGACACCCGTTCCACGAATGCCGACCTGAGCGATCGGGTGATCCGGGGGCGGTTCCCCTGGATCGGTGTGTTCGTGCGTGCGGGCCGGAGGACGTGAATCCTCCGGCCCGCACCGCCCGAAGTATCTTAGACCGTCTGCTCGGCAGAACGGAACGGGAAGCCAAGCTGCTTGAGCAGCGCGCGGCCCTCGTCGTCCGACTTCGCGGTGGTCACGACGGTGATGTCGAAGCCACGCACGCGGTCGATGCGGTCCTGGTCGATCTCGTGGAACACGGACTGCTCCGTGAGACCGAACGTGTAGTTGCCGTTGCCGTCGAACTGCTTGTCGCTGAGGCCGCGGAAGTCGCGGATGCGGGGCAGGGCGAGCGAGATCAGGCGGTCGAGGAACTCCCACGCGCGGTCGCCGCGGAGGGTGACGTGCGCGCCGATGGCCTGCCCCTCGCGCAGCTTGAACTGCGCGATGGACTTGCGGGCCTTCGTGACCTGCGGCTTCTGACCCGTGATCGCCGTGAGGTCCTTGATGGCCCCCTCGATGATCTTCGAGTCGCGAGCGGCCTCGCCGACACCGGTGTTCACGACGACCTTGACCAGGCCGGGGACCTGGTGGACGTTCGCGTAGCCGAACTGCTCGGTGAGCGCCTTGGCGATCTCGTTCTTGTACTTCTGCTTGAGGCGCGGCTGGGGGTTGCCGTGGTGGCAGCCTCAGTCGTCGCGGCAGTCGTGTCGGTCATCAAAGCTTCTCACCAGACTTCTTGGCGTAGCGGACGCGGACGGTCTTCTTGACGCCGTCCTTCTCCACCTCTTCGTTCCGGAAGCCGACGCGGGTCGGCTTCTTGGTCTTCGGGTCGACGATGGCGACGTTCGACACGTGGATCGGTGCCTCGTGCTGCTCGATGCCACCGGTCTTCGAACCGCGCTGGGTCTGGCCGACGCGGACGTGCTTCGTGACGAAGTTCACGCCCTCGACGACGACGCGCTCCTGGTCGCGGAGCACCTCGATGACCTTGCCCTGCTTGCCGCGGTCGCCGCCACGCTCCTGCGTGGCACCGGTGATGACCTCGACGAGGTCACCCTTCTTGATGTTCGCCATGGCTTACAGCACCTCCGGCGCGAGCGAGATGATCTTCATGAACTTCTTGTCACGGAGCTCGCGACCGACCGGACCGAAGATGCGCGTACCGCGCGGGTCGCCGTCGGCCTTGAGGATCACTGCCGCGTTCTCGTCGAACTTGATGTAGGAGCCGTCCTGACGACGGGTCTCCTTCTTGGTGCGAACGATGACCGCCTTGACGACGTCACCCTTCTTCACGTTGCCGCCGGGGATGGCGTCCTTCACCGTGGCGACGATGACGTCACCGAGACCGGCGTAGCGACGACCCGAGCCACCGAGGACGCGGATGGTCAAGATCTCCTTGGCACCCGTGTTGTCGGCGACCTTGAGGCGGGATTCCTGCTGAATCACTGCTGTCTCCTATTCCGAAGCAGGCCGGGGCCTACTTGGCCTTCTCGAGGATCTCGACCAGGCGCCAGCGCTTCGAGGCGCTGAGGGGACGGGTCTCGCTGATCACGACGAGGTCGCCGACACCAGCGGTGCCGAGCTCGTCGTGGGCCTTCACCTTGGACGTGCGACGGATGATCTTGCCGTAGAGCGCGTGCTTCACGCGGTCCTCGACCTCGACCACGATGGTCTTGTCCATCTTGTCGCTCGTCACGTAGCCACGACGCGTCTTGCGGTAGCCGCGAGCGGAGGCGGCGGAGTTCTTCTCTTCGGTCGCCATCAGTTCTCCTCGGCGGTCTCGGCCTCGGTCGACTCGGCCGGCTTCTCAGCCTTCTTCGACGTATTCTTGGCCTTGGTGGCGGTCTCGACGGGCGCGGGGGTGGCACGGATGCCGAGCTCGCGCTCGCGGAGGACGGTGTAGATACGGGCGATGTCGCGCTTGACGGCACGGAGACGACCGTGGCTCTCCAGCTGGCCGGTGGCCGACTGGAAGCGGAGGTTGAAGAGCTCCTCCTTGGCCTTCTTCAGTTCGTCAGCAAGACGCTCGTTCTCGAACGTGTCGAGCTCCGTCGGACGGAGCTCCTTGGAACCGATCGCCATTATGCGTCGCCCTCCTCGCGCTTGATGATGCGTGCCTTGAGGGGCAGCTTGTGGATTGCACGGGTCAGCGCCTCGCGGGCGATGTCCTCGTTGACGCCGGAGAGCTCGAAGAGCACACGGCCCGGCTTGACGTTGGCGACCCACCACTCGGGGGAACCCTTACCGGAACCCATGCGGGTCTCGGCCGGCTTCTTCGTGAGCGGACGGTCCGGGTAGATGTTGATCCACACCTTGCCGCCACGCTTGATGTGACGCGTCATGGCGATACGAGCGGACTCGATCTGACGGTTGGTCACGTACGCGGGCGTCAGCGCCTGGATGCCGTAGTCACCGAACGACACCTTGGTGCCACCGGTCGCCTGGCCCGAACGCTTCGGGTGGTGCTGCTTGCGGTGCTTGACTCGACGGGGAATAAGCATGGTTACGCCTCAACTCCTGCGCCGGCCGGCGCGTCCTGCGGGGCCTGCTGCTGACGGCCGCCACGGTCGCCGCCACGACGGTCGCCGCGCTCGCCACGCGGGCCGCCACGACGCTCCGGGCGCGACGAACGCTGGTTCGCCTGCTCGCGAGCGAGCTCCTTGTTCGTGATGTCGCCCTTGTAGATCCAGACCTTCACGCCGATGCGGCCGAACGTGGTCCGGGCCTCGTAGAAGCCGTAGTCGATGTTCGCGCGGAGCGTGTGCAGGGGCACGCGGCCCTCGCGGTAGAACTCCGAGCGCGACATCTCGGCGCCGCCGAGACGACCCGACACCTGGATGCGGACACCCTTGGCGCCGGCGCGCTGCGCACCCTGCAGGCCCTTGCGCATGGCGCGACGGAACGCGACACGAGCGGAGAGCTGCTCGGCGATGCCCTGCGCGACGAGCTGGGCCTCGGTCTCGGGGTTCTTGACCTCGAGGATGTTGAGCTGGATCTGCTTCTTGGTCAGCTTCTCGAGCTCGCCACGGACGCGCTCCGCCTCGGCGCCGCGGCGACCGATGACGATGCCCGGTCGCGCGGTGTGGATGTCCACGCGGACACGGTCACGGGTGCGCTCGAGCTCGATGCGGGCGACGCCGGCGCGGTCGAGGGTCTTCTTCAGGTACTCGCGCACCTTGATGTCCTCGGCCACGTAGTCGGCGTAACGCTGACCCGGCTTCGTGCTGTCGGTGAACCAGTGCGAGACGTGGTCCGTCGTGATCCCGAGACGGAAGCCGTACGGGTTGACCTTCTGGCCCATTACTTGCTCGCCTTCTTGCTCGTCGCGGCAACCTCGACCTCATCCGGCGTCGCGAGGACGACCGTGATGTGGCTGGTGCGCTTGTTGATGCGGAAGGCGCGGCCCTGGGCGCGCGGCTGGAACCGCTTCAGGGTCGTGCCTTCGTCGACGAAGACGCGGCTCACGTAGAGGTCGCGCTCGTCGAGGAAGCTGTTCGTCGAGTCCGCCTTCACCCGGGCGTTCGCGATCGCCGAGGCGACCAGCTTGTACACGGGCTCCGAAGCGCCCTGCGGGGCGAACTTCAGGATGGCGAGGGCCTCGTGGGCCTGCTTGCCGCGGATCAGCTCGATGACGCGACGGGCCTTCTGAGGCGTGACGCGGATGTGTCGCACGCGTGCGATCGACTCCACCATTTCGTTCCTCCTCTGCGTCGCCGCGTTAGCGGCGACGGCCCTTCTTGTCGTCCTTCACGTGACCACGGAAGGTGCGGGTCGGCGCGAACTCGCCAAGCTTGTGACCGACCATCGACTCGGTGACGAACACCGGGATGTGCTTGCGGCCGTCGTGCACGGCGATCGTGTGCCCGAGCATGTTCGGGACGATCATCGAGCGGCGCGACCAGGTGCGGATCACGTTCTTGGTGTTGGCCTCGTTCTGCGTGACGACCTTGCGGAGCAGGTGCTCGTCGACGAAGGGGCCCTTCTTCAGACTGCGTGGCATCTTCTGAACTCCTACTTGCGCTTCTTGCCGGCGTTACGGCGACGGACGATGAGCTTGTCGCTCGGCTTGTTCGGCTTGCGCGTGCGACCCTCGGCCTGACCCCACGGGCTGACCGGGTGACGACCACCGGAGGTCTTGCCCTCGCCACCACCGTGCGGGTGGTCGATCGGGTTCATCGCGACACCACGCACGGTCGGGCGGACGCCCTTCCAGCGCATGCGGCCGGCCTTGCCCCAGTTGATGTTCGACTGCTCGGCGTTGCCGACCTCGCCGATCGTGGCGCGGCAGCGGGCGTCGACGTTGCGGACCTCGCCCGACGGCAGGCGGAGCTGCGCGTAGGGGCCGTCCTTGGCGACGAGACGCACCGAGGCGCCGGCCGAACGCGCGAGCTTCGCGCCGCCACCGGGGCGGAGCTCGATCGCGTGCACGACGGTACCGACGGGGATGTTGCGGAGCGGCAGGTTGTTGCCCGGCTTGATGTCGGCGCCGGGACCCTGCTCGACGACGTCGCCCTGCTTAAGCTTGTTCGGCGCGATGATGTAGCGCTTCGTGCCGTCCACGTAGTGCAGGAGCGCGATGCGAGCCGTGCGGTTGGGGTCGTACTCGATGTGCGCGACCTTGGCGTCCACGCCGTCCTTGTCGTGACGACGGAAGTCGATCACGCGGTACTGGCGCTTGTGGCCACCACCGATGTGACGGGTCGTGATGCGGCCCGAGCTGTTGCGGCCACCGGTCTTCGGCAGCGGACGAAGCAGCGACTTCTCCGGCGTCGAACGGGTGATCTCGGCGAAGTCGGCGACCGACGAGCCGCGACGACCCGGGGTCGTCGGCTTGTAGTTACGAATAGCCATGATTTATCCCTCTGGTCCTCAGCCGACAGCCGTGAAGATGTCGATCGAACCGGACTTGAGCGTCACGATGGCGCGCTTGGTGTCCTTGCGCTTGCCGATGCCGAAACGCGTGCGACGGGTCTTGCCCGGACGGTTCAGCGTGTTGATGCTCGCGACCTTGACGTCGAAGATCTTCTCGATGGCGAGCTTGATCTCGGTCTTGTTCGAACGGGGGTCCACGATGAACGTGTACTTGCCCTGGTCGATCAGGCCGTAGCTCTTCTCCGAGACGACCGGCGAGATGATGATGTCGCGCGGGTCCTTGTTGAAGCCGCTCATGCGGAGATCTCCTTCGCGGTCTTCGACGCGATGAAGGCGTCGAGTGCGCTCTTGCTGAAGACGAGCGCGTCGGCACGGAGCACGTCGTAGGCGTTGAGCTGGCCGTACGAGAGCGCGTGGACGTTCGGCAGGTTGCGGATCGACTTGAGCGTGAGCTCGTCGTCCTGCTCGAGCACGACGAGCACGTTCTTGACGGGCGCGACCTTCTCGATGAGCGTGCGGGCGGTCTTGGTCGACGGCACCTCGGCCGTGACGAAGCCCTCCACAGCGGCGATGCGGCCACCGCGGGCGCGGTCCGAGAGCGAGCCGAGCAGTGCAGCGGCGATCATCTTCTTCGGGGTGCGCTGCGAGTAGTCGCGCGGGGTCGGTCCGTGGACGACGCCACCGCCGGTGTGCTCCGGAGCGCGGACCGAACCCTGACGGGAGCGGCCGGTGCCCTTCTGCTTGAACGGCTTGCGACCGGCACCGCGGACCTCGCCGCGGTTCTTGGTCTTGTGGGTGCCCTGGCGCGCGGCTGCGAGCTGCGCGGTGACGACCTGGTGGATCAGCGGGACGTTGGTCTCGACGTCGAAGATCGCTGCGGGGAGCTCGACGGTGCCGGACTTGGTACCCGATGCGTCGAGGACGTCGATCGTGGTTGCGGTCGTGGTGGCCATGATCACTTACCCTTCACGGCGGTGCGGACGAAGACGGAGCGACCGCGAGCACCGGGGATCGCGCCCTTGACGAGCAGCAGACCCTTCTCGGCGTCGACGGCGTGCACCGTGAGGTTGAGGACGGTCACGCGCTCGCCACCCATGCGACCGGCCATGCGCATGCCCTTGAAGACACGCGACGGGGTCGACGAAGCACCGATCGAGCCGGGCTTGCGGTGGTTGCGGTGGGCACCGTGCGAAGCAGACACACCGGCGAAGCCGTGGCGCTTCATGACACCCGCGAAGCCCTTGCCCTTGGAAGTGCCGACGACGTCGACCTTCTGGCCGGCCTCGAACGTGTCGACGGTGAGCTCCTGGCCGAGCGTGTACTCGGCGGAGTCGTTGGTGCGGATCTCCGTGAGGGTGCGACGCGGGGTGACCCCGGCGGCCTCGAAGTGACCGGCGGCCGGCTTGTTGACCTTGCGCGGGTCGATGGCGCCGGCGGCGATCTGGATCGCCTCGTAGCCGTCGCGCTCGACGTTGCGGATCTGGGTGACCACGTTCGGGCCGACCTCGATCACGGTGACGGGGATGAACTTGTTGTTCTCGTCCCACACCTGGGTCATCCCGAGCTTCTTGCCGAGGAGGCCCTTGACGGTCTTGGTTGAGTTCGCCATCAGTGCAGCCCCCTTACAGCTTGATCTCGATGTTGACGTCGGCCGGGAGGTCGAGTCGCATGAGCGAGTCGACGGCCTTCGGCGTCGGGTCGACGATGTCGATGACCCGCTTGTGCGTGCGCTTCTCGAAGTGCTCGCGCGAGTCCTTGTACTTGTGGGGAGAACGGATCACGGTGACCACGTTCTTCTCGGTGGGGAGCGGCACCGGGCCGACCACGGTCGCACCGGCACGGGTCACCGTGTCGACGATCTTCCGGGCCGACGTGTCGATGACCTCGTGGTCGTACGACTTGAGCCGGATGCGGATCTTCTGTCCCGCCATGTGTCTCTTTGTCCTCTCTGCGCCGCGCACCCGTCCGGGCCGCCTGACGCCGCCGTCACCGTGCATTCCTGCAGGGCTTGGCTGTTTTCCTGAACCAACCGGCCGCATCCCTGGGGATGACCGCTGTTCTCCTGTCAACCGCGCGGGGCGACCGGGGCCGTCCAGCGTGGGCATGTCGTCTCCCGCACGATCCGGACACAGCAGTGCCCGTCACGATTCGGTGGGGAGTCGATCGTGTTCTGCTGCCTGCGGCCCAACCCAGCCCTGCTGGACAGGGGGGTTGTGCACTGCCAGAGCAGTGATCCTGCGCACGCGGACGCGCGCGGAATTCGGAACCGGACAAGTCTCGCATAGGCGCGACATCCGTGCAACCCGGGCGTGTCGCGATTCACGGGCGTGTCGGGATCGGCCCGCTTCCCCGGATCCACGGGGATCGACGGCCTGGAGGCGCGGCTCGGCTCCGACCCGCAGATCGCGCCCGGCGCGGGCTCGAGACCAGATCGCACGAGCGGATCGCGGATCGCGGATCGCACGGGCGAGCACGACACGCCGCGCGCGGTCCGCCGGAAGGGCGTCCCGCGTCGCACGGCCCCGCCGAACGTGACGGAAATCGCCCGGTCGGCAGAGCCGAACGGGCGACGCGCTCGCTCGGCAGGGCCGGCGGTCCGCAGGTGCTACTCGGCGGTGACGGGCGGCACGAACCAGGGCGGGAAGACCGCGACCCGCGGTGCGTGTCCGCCGTGGTCCTTGAGGACCGCCTTGACGCTCTGCCGGACGCGGTCGTTCGGCACGCCGATCACCGCGACGGCGGAGAACGGCGCACTCGGTCCGGCGAGCAGCTCGAGGTCGTGCATCTCCGGGTCGGTGAAGTCCGTGCGACGGATGAGGTTCGTCGCCGCGTCGGGTCCGACCGCGAAGCGGACGTCCTCGGCTTCGGCGTCCTGGTCGGCGACGATGACCGACGCGCCGAAGGCCGAGACCGGCACGACGAGCATGACGTACTCGGTCGCCCTCGTGCGACGGGCCGCGTCGGACCAGCGCTCACCCTCGGCACCGCTGCGGAGCTCGGCCCAACGTGTGGCGTCCGGAGACAGCGCGAACGGCACGTGGCCGGCGACCGGGGAGCCGTCGGGCGCGGTCGCCCCGGCGCGGGCCGCTCGGACCTCGGCGGAGGTGACGTCCACCACGGGCGTGACGGTGTCGGACGCGAGGATCGCACCCGACCCGACGATGTCGTCGAGGTTGTCCACGTGGGTCACGTGGTGTGCCCGGAGCGACGCGAAGTCACGCGCTGCCGGCAGGTCGGGCACCGGGGAACGCAGCGAGGACGCGGGAGCGGCGGCCCGGCCGGGCACGCTCCGGAGCGAGCTGGTGATCCGGGTGCGGCGCGGGGCCGGCACGGCGGGGTCTGATCGGCCTCGCGCCGGCGCGGGGCGCAGATGTCGCAGAAGCTCGGTGGGGAATCCGTGGATGCACTCGTCAGTCACGACTGGTGGGGGTCCTTCCGTGCCCGTGTGGGGGTGGTCGGGCACGAGGTCCAACCGTACGTCATCCCCGGCGCCTTCCCGATCACTGTCGGTAGAGCAGTGCGCGCACCTCTGACTCTGCCGCGTGCGTCCGGTCGGGGTCGATGGTCTCGCCGTGCTCGTACGCGTCGAGGAGCCGCGGGTCGATGTAGCTTTGCCGGCACACCGTGGGAGTGTTGCCGAGTTCCTCGCTGGCGATCTTCACCGCGTGCGACACCGCCTTCCTGCGCTTCGCCTGCGACGGCTGCGCCCCGTCTCCGCCAGGTCGACGGCGGCGGCGACGGTCCCGTGCAGCGTCCGGAAGTCCTTCGCGGTGAACTCGTCCCCGCTCGCTCCTTGACGTACTCGTTGATGTCCTCGGCGGAGAGGGGCTCCCACTCGGCGCCCCGCTGCTCCCGGAACGAGAGCAGGCGAGCGTTCGGCCCACGTCGCTTCATCCCGGTGATGACGGTCGCGAGGTCCGGGTCGTGGATCGACGAGGACCACTCCTGCCCGCTCTTGCCGGGAAGTCGAGCTCGATGTCGTCGCCGGACACGTGGGCGTGCGCGCAGAGCAGTGTCGAGAGACCGCGGCTGCCGTGCTCGGTGGCGTAGCGCTCGGAGCCCACCCGCAGCGAGCCCTGGTCGAGCATCCGGAACGCCGCCGCGAGCGCGCGCTGCTTGTCCGGCTCCGGCCGCCGGAGATCGATCGTGACCATGCGTCGCGCCGTCGGCAACGACTCCGCGAGCGCGAGGGCACGATCGTACTTGATGCGGTCCATCCGCTCGCGCCACCCGGGGTGGTACACGTACTGCCGACGGCCCGCACCGTCGATGCCCGTCGCCAGGATGTGGCCGTTGTCGTAGGGCGAGATCCAGACGTCGTCCCACGCCGGTGGGATGACGAGGTCCTCGAGTCGTCGGCGGACGTCCGGATCGGTCACGGTGTTCCCGTCCGGGTCCCGGTACGAGAACCGCGTCCGCTCCGGACGCGGTGGTAGCCGCGACCGTTGGTCGCGGAGCGGCGGAGGCGTGTCACTCGGTCGATGCAACTCGCCGCTGCCTGTGACCCGCCCGAGGACCGGTCGCGTCGCTGGCGCTGCCGGCGCTCACAGGGAAGACGGGAGGCGCTGGTCACGTCGTGAGCAGCGCCTCCCGTCCGGCGGAGCGGCCGCTACTCGCCGTTGTTGCCGACCTTGTCGTCCACGTTCTGCGCGGTCTTGTCGATCTGCTCGTCGAACCGTCCGCCGGTGACCTTCTTGATGCCGTCGGCGAGCCCGTGGATGATCTTGTCGGAGACCTCCTCGACCTTGTCGCTCGTGACGGCCTCCTCGATCTTGTCGCGGTTCTCGTCGACGAACGCCTTCGCCTTGTCGGTCACCTCCTGCGCCTTCGCGGACACGTTCTTCTGGATGTCGTCGAACCCGGCCATGCTGCCTCCCTGTCCAGCCGGGCGAACCGGCCGCTCCGCGGCCGGACCTCCCGACCGTCTGGCCCACATGGTGCTCCCGGATCGATCGCTTGTCCACGGAACGCGTGTGAACTGACGGAGAACGCCCGCCGGATCGATCGACGACGACGACGAAGCGGGGCCGGGCCCGAAGGCCCGACCCCGCTTGCACGCAGGTAACCGGAGTTACTTGACGATCTCCTCGACCGTACCGGCGCCGACCGTGCGACCACCCTCGCGGATGGCGAAACGGAGGCCCGGCTCCATGGCGATCGGCTGGATCAGCTCGACCGACATCGAGACGGTGTCGCCGGGCATGACCATCTCGGTGCCCTCGGGCAGCGTGATGACGCCGGTGACGTCCGTGGTGCGGAAGTAGAACTGCGGGCGGTAGTTGCCGTAGAACGGGTTGTGACGGCCGCCCTCGTCCTTCGTCAGGATGTAGGCGTTCGCCTTGAACTCGGTGTGCGGCGTGACCGAACCCGGCTTCACGACGACCTGGCCGCGCTCCACGTCCTCACGCTTGAGGCCACGGATGAGCAGACCGGTGTTGTCACCGGCCTCGGCCTTGTCGAGCAGCTTGCGGAACATCTCGATGCCCGTGACCGTGGTCTTCTGCGTCGGGCGGATGCCGACGATCTCGACCTCGGAGTTGAGGTCGAGCGTGCCACGCTCGACACGACCGGTGACGACCGTGCCACGACCGGTGATCGTGAAGACGTCCTCGATCGGCATGAGGAACGGCTGGTCGGTGGCGCGCACCGGGTCCGGCACGAACTCGTCGACCTTGGCCATCAGGTCCTGGACGGACTTGACCCACTTCTCGTCGCCCTCGAGCGCCTTGAGCGCCGAGACCTGCACGACGGGGGCGTCCTCGTCGAACTCCTGCGAACCGAGGAGCTCACGGACCTCGAGCTCGACGAGCTCCAGGATCTCCTCATCGTCCACCATGTCGGACTTGTTCAGCGCGACGACGATGTAGGGGACGCCGACCTGACGGGCGAGCAGCACGTGCTCACGCGTCTGGGGCATCGGGCCGTCGGTGGCGGCGACCACGAGGATCGCGCCGTCCATCTGCGCCGCGCCCGTGATCATGTTCTTCACGTAGTCGGCGTGGCCCGGAGCGTCGACGTGCGCGTAGTGGCGCTTGTCGGTCTGGTACTCGACGTGCGAGATGTTGATCGTGATGCCGCGCTCACGCTCCTCCGGAGCGTTGTCGATCTGCGCGAAGTCACGGGCCTCGTTGAGGTCCGGGTACTGGTCGTGCAGAACCTTGGTGATCGCCGCCGTGAGCGTGGTCTTGCCGTGGTCGACGTGACCGATGGTTCCGATGTTGACGTGCGGCTTGGTCCGCTCGAACTTGGCCTTGGCCACTGTGGGTCCTCCTCAGGACTCGGAGAGCATGCCCCGGTTCGTGAACCGTTGGCCTGCAGGGTGTGTGTCTTTACTTTACTTGGTGGCGAGGGGCCCGTCGCCGGGCGCCCCCGCCTGTGGAGAACGCGCTCGGAAGCGTCAGTTCCCCTTGCCCTTCTCGATGATCTCCTCTTCGACCTTCTTGGGGACCTGTGCGTAGGTCTCGAAGGTCATCGAGTAGACGGCACGACCGGAGGTCTTCGAACGAAGGTCACCGACGTAGCCGAACATCTCGGACAGCGGCACGCTCGCGCGGACCACCTTGACGCCCGAAGCGTCCTCCATCGAGGCGATCTGGCCACGACGGGAGTTCAGGTCACCGATGACGTCGCCCATGTACTCCTCGGGCGTACGGACCTCGACGGCCATGATCGGCTCGAGGATGACGGGGCCGGCCTTGCGAGCGGCTTCCTTGTACGCCATCGAACCGGCGATCTTGAACGCCATCTCGGACGAGTCGACGTCGTGCGACTGACCGTCCTTGAGGATGGCCTTCACGCCGACCGTCGGGTAGCCCGCGAGGATGCCGACCTGCATGGCGTCCTGGATGCCGGCGTCGACCGACGGGATGTACTCGCGCGGGACGCGGCCACCCGTGACGGCGTTCTCGAACTCGTAGACCTTCTCGGCCGTGACCTCCATCGGCTCGAGCGCGATCTGCACCTTCGCGAACTGACCGGACCCACCGGTCTGCTTCTTGTGGGTGTAGTCGTAGCGCTCGACCGGCTTGGTCAGCGTCTCGCGGTACGCGACCTGCGGCTTGCCGACGCTGGCCTCGACCTTGAACTCACGCTTCATGCGGTCGACGAGGATGTCGAGGTGGAGCTCGCCCATGCCCTTGATCGTCGTCTGGCCGGTCTCGGCGTTGAGCTCGACGCGGAACGTCGGGTCCTCTTCCGCGAGCTTCTGGATGGCCGTGGAGAGCTTCTCCTGGTCGGCCTTCGTGTTCGGCTCGATGGCGACCTCGATCACCGGCTCCGGGAACGTCATCGACTCGAGGACGACCTGGTCGTTCGGGTCGCAGAGCGTGTCACCGGTGGTGGTGTCCTTGAGGCCGATCACCGCGTAGATGTGCCCGGCGGTCACGTTGTCGACCGGGTTCTCCTTGTTGGAGTGCATCTGGAAGATCTTCCCGATGCGCTCCTTCTTGCCCTTGGTCGAGTTGATGACCTGCGCGCCGGAGTCGATCGATCCCGAGTACACGCGGACGTAGGTGAGGCGGCCGAAGAACGGGTGCACCGCGACCTTGAACGCCAGGGCCGAGAAGGGCTCGGAGGCGTCCGGCTTGCGGATGATCTCCTTCTCCTCGTCCTTGACGTCGTGGCCGATCATCGGCGGGACGTCGAGCGGGGACGGGAGGTACGAGATGACCGCGTCGAGCATCGGCTGGACACCGCGG
The DNA here is from genome assembly GCA_029689965.1 of Curtobacterium flaccumfaciens. Classification (GTDB taxonomy): domain Bacteria; phylum Actinomycetota; class Actinomycetes; order Actinomycetales; family Microbacteriaceae; genus Curtobacterium; species Curtobacterium flaccumfaciens_E. Next base: position 288,325 of record CP121450.1, read on the forward strand.
TTCTTGAAGGCCGAACCGCAGAGGACCGGGTACACCTCGGAGGCGATGGTCAGGGCGCGGATACCGGCCTTGATCTCGTCCTTGGTGAGCTCCTCGCCGGCGAAGAACTTCTCGAGCAGGGCGTCGTCCGACTCGGCGACGCGCTCGATCAGCTTCGCGCGGTACTCCTCGGCACGCTCCTGGAGGTCAGCGGGGATCTCCTGGACCTCGTACTGGGCGCCCATGGTGACATCACCCTTGGCGTCGCCCGGCCAGACCTTGGCGTGCATCTCGATGAGGTCGACGACACCGACGAAGTCGTTCTCGGCACCGATCGGCAGCTGGAGCACGAGCGGCTCCGCACCGAGACGGTTGATGATGGTGTCGACGGTGAAGTAGAAGTCCGCACCGAGCTTGTCCATCTTGTTGACGAAGCAGATGCGCGGGACGTTGTACTTGTCCGCCTGACGCCACACGGTCTCGGACTGGGGCTCGACGCCCTCTTTCCCGTCGAAGACGGCGACAGCACCGTCGAGGACGCGGAGCGAGCGCTCCACCTCGACCGTGAAGTCCACGTGGCCGGGGGTGTCGATGATGTTGATCTGGTTGTTGTCCCAGAAGCAGGTCGTCGCGGCCGACGTGATCGTGATGCCGCGCTCCTGCTCCTGCGCCATCCAGTCCATGGTCGCGGCGCCGTCGTGGACCTCACCGATCTTGTGCGTGATGCCCGTGTAGAACAGGATGCGCTCGGTCGTCGTGGTCTTGCCGGCATCGATGTGCGCCATGATGCCGATGTTGCGGACCTTGTTCAGGTCGGTGAGCACGTCCTGTGCCACAGGGTTCCTCCGGAAGAGTTGTAGGAGAGGTTGGCGTCCGATCGGGCGCCGGGGTTCATGACCACCGGCGCCCGATCGGTGCCGGTGACTACCAGCGGTAGTGGGCGAAGGCCTTGTTCGACTCGGCCATCTTGTGCGTGTCCTCGCGGCGCTTGACCGCGGCACCGAGACCGTTCGACGCGTCGAGGATCTCGTTCATGAGACGCTCGGTCATCGTCTTCTCGCGACGGGCCTTGGCGTACGAGGTGAGCCAGCGGAGCGCGAGCGTGTTCGCGCGGTGCGGCTTGACCTCGACCGGGACCTGGTACGTCGAGCCACCGACGCGGCGGCTGCGGACCTCGAGCGTCGGGCGGACGTTGTCGAGCGCCTTCTTGAGCGTCGCGACCGCGTCCTGCTGGTTCTTGGCGGCGACGCCTTCGAGGGCACCGTAGACGATGCGCTCGGCGAGGCCCTTCTTGCCGTCCAGCAGGATCTTGTTCACGAGCTGCGAGACGATCGGCGCGCCGTAGACCGGGTCTGCGACGACGGGACGCTTGGGAGCGGGACCCTTACGAGGCATTGACTCAACCCTTCTTCGCGCCGTAGCGGCTACGCGCCTGCTTACGGTTCTTCACGGCCTGCGTGTCGAGCGCACCGCGGATGATCTTGTAGCGGACACCGGGGAGGTCCTTCACACGACCGCCGCGCACGAGCACCATCGAGTGCTCCTGGAGGTTGTGGCCCTCGCCGGGATGTAGGCCGTGACCTCGGTGCCGTTCGAGAAGCTTGACACGAGCGACCTTGCGCAGTGCCGAGTTCGGCTTCTTCGGGGTGGTGGTGTAGACGCGGGTGCACACACCACGCTGCTGGGGGTTCGCCTTCAGGGCGGGCGCCTTGGTCTTGGTGACCTTCGGCGTGCGACCCTTGCGAACCAGCTGCTGAATAGTAGGCAACTGTTCTCCTGGTTCTTCGCTCGTGTTCTCCGGCCGGCGCGGACCGCCGGCTTCCTCGTCCCACGCTGAGCACCGCCTGACGGCGGATGACGAGAGCAGGGGACGGAGTGTTCCGCCCGGCCGCGGGCCGGAACGGACTTTCGGGCGCGCCCGAGGGCGCACACCCGGAAGAGCCTACCCGCGTAACCCGGCGAAATCAATCCGGGCGCGTCGCCCTGGAGGCCCCCGGGGACCGCCGTGGGCGAACGCACGACGACAGGGCGGTCGCGCTCGGCGCGGGGCGCTGCTCCGGGCCGGTCTGCACCAGCGGCTCGCGCAGCTGGCTCGCGGCCCCGCTCCGAAGCCGGGTCGCACCGGCCGTCCGTGTGTGGCGGGCCGACGCCGGGCCTCCAGGCCAGACCCGCCGGACCCGTGGCGCAGACACCCGACCGGTCCTGACGGACCGACGCCGCGCCTCCAGGCCGGGTTCGCCGGACCCGTGGCGCACCCACCCGACCGGACCTGGCGGACCGGCACCGCGCCTCCAGGCCGGGCCCAGCGGCCACGCGCGATCGCGCGCCGGATCAGGAGCCGGTGTCGGACGAGCCGTTGCCGATCGCCGACCGGAACGTCGCGCCGTCGTCCGTGAAGCCCGTGATGTACCCGCTCGCGTTGACGTTCATCGGGCCGGCAGAGGCGGTGCCCACACCGCCCGGGCCGGAGATGTCCGCCGTGAAGGTGGCCCGGCCGAACGACGTGGTCGTGACCAGCCACCCGCTCGACAGCCAAGCGCCCACGGACACCGACGGCCGCGCGTCGAGCGTCCACTTCTGGTTCGTGTAGGTGTACGCCGAGTCCTCGCCGTAGGCGTAGAAGCTGCAGCCCTTCGGCGCCGCGTCGGTCGATGCGATGCAGCCGTCGACCCAGGCGTCCACCGCGTCCTTCGCGGACTGCTCCCGCCGGCGGTGAGCTTCGTCGTCATCGACACGGGACTCGAGGCCGTGCCTCCGAAGCCGGCGACCGTCGCCGTCGTCGGATCCGCCGTGTACCACTTGCCGCCGTCCACCGCGACGTCGTACGTGCCCGGGAGCGCCGTCAGCGTCACCGTGCCGTCCTTCGACGTCGTGACCGTCCGGCCGCCGACCGTGACCTTCGCGCCCGCCGGCCCGCGCACGCTGACGTCGACCGCGCCGAGCCGCGGCGCCTCGAGCTCCCAGACGGGGAACACGCCCACTCGGTACCGGTCTTGTCCAGCGTGAAGGTCGAGGAGACGTCACGCCCGCCCTGCCGGAGGTACGCCGTCACCGTCGCCGTGTCACCGTCGTCCCGCGTGGCGGCGATCCGGTACCCGGTGACGCGGTTCCGCGCCTTGGCGTACGCGGCGTCCGTCAGCAGCACGTCGCCCTTGTCGTGGTCGACGCCCGCAGCCGCCAGGGCATCGCCGACCCTGCCGGCCGTGAGGTCGTCGAGGAACGCGCGCACCGGGCGGTCCGCGGAGTGCGTCGTGGTGCCGACCGAGTACCCGACCACACCGGCCACGGCCAGGAGCACGATCGCCACGCCGCCCGCGATGATGCCGATCAAGGGGCCGCGGCCGAGCCTCCGGCGCGGTGTCGCGGGAGCCGGGGCCGCCGTCGGCGCCGGTGCGCCGTGCTCACCGCTGATCGAGTCGACGTCGGGAACGGAACCCCATCCGTCGGCCTGGTGCTGGTCGGTCATCGGTCCCCCGTCGTCCTGTGGTGCTCTCCGGATCCTACCGCCGTGCGGCGTCGTCGCCGGAGGCCGTGGTGGTCGGCGGACGCCTCGCCTGGTGCCGGGCCATCGCGACCCCGCCGACGACGCAGAGGAGCGCCACGACCACCGAGCCGACGACGAACGGACCGAGCGCGTACCCAGCCGGGAACACCAGCAGCTCGGTCAGGTCTCCGCGGACGAGGCTGTACCCGACCGCTCCGACGCCGAGCATCACGAGGTACGCGGTCGCCGCGGCGACGAGTCCCGTGACGCCGGGGTTGCCGTCGCGGGCGCCGACCGCCGTGGCGAGGAAGACCACCACGGCGCCGGCGAGCACCATCGCGGGGCCGAGGTACGGGGTGGCGTCGGGCTGGGAGATGACCTCGACGTCGGCGAGCAGCGCCTCGAAGCCCGTCACCGCGATGACGAGCGCGATGAAGAGGATCGACGTCATCGTCGCGATCAGCCACCGGGACATGGGGCGATCGTAGCGCCGGCGGGTCAGACCGTGGTGGAGTCAGCGGGCCGGAGCTCGGGACCGGACGTGGGTGTGGGGTGCTGGTGGGTGCCGTCTGTCCCTGCGCCTCCTGGTGGTCGGCCCGCCGGTCGGGCCGCCGGTCGCTCTGCTCCTGGGCTGCGGCGACGAGCGCGAGCGCGATGGTCGCAGTGATCACCGGGATGGACTCCGTCATCGGGGCGGCCGCGACGGGCGCGTCCGGCGCCGGCAGCTCGGTGCCGGCCTGGAGGCGCGGCGCGGCATGCGTCCGCTCGGTCGCGTCCGGCTCGTGGTCACGCAACGCCGGCCCGACCACCGGGAGCACAGCCGTGGTCGCCGGCGGCTCGGCGTGCAGTACCGGCCGGTCCGCCTCCAGGTCCGGGACGCCGCGCTGCGCCGCGCGTCGGGACCTCGCCATCCTGACGAGGACGACGACGGCGACGATCGCCCAGATGCCGTTCACGACCGTCGACGGGACTGCGTGGTGCGCCGCGACGTTGACCGCGACGGCGAGCCCTCCGACGAGGTTGAAAAGCTGGTAGACGGGGCCGTTGGGGAGCCTGCCCATCGAGAAGAGCAAGTAACCAGCAAGGACGGTTACAGCTCCGAACCAACCGAGGAACTCCACGATTGCAGCCAACACGCGCGACTCCGGGCACGACGAGGAACGGTCGTTTCGGGCGACCGTTCGAGGGGGACGAGCGGCCGCGATCGCGGGCTCAGGAGCATCGTAGGCACAGCGGCAGGCGTGGCGGAAGGGGATGCGGCGTGGCGTGACGCGCCCCGTTCGGTGGGGCACCAGAGGGGCGGGTCAGCCGTTCGAGGGGGTCGCCGAAGGCTGTGCCGCCGCAGCGCCGCTCGAGCGGTCGAGCACGTAGATCGATCCGCCGAACGTCCACGTCGAGGAAGCGCTCGAAGCGCCGTCGTCCCCGCTCTTGCCGGTCGAGGAGATCGTCGTGATGAGGAACAGCCGCTGACCCTTCTGAACGCCCTCGACGAAGTGCAGAGCCTGGTCGAACGTGCCGTCGACCGCCACCGTGACCGGGATCACGGAGAGGTTCTGCCCCGTGATGGAGGCGTCGGTGACGACACCCGGCGCAGCGGGTGCCGCCGGCGCGGTGCTGGCGTTCGTCGCGGAGGACGGTTCGGCGGTCGCGTCGTCGGCGGGCTGTCCGTCGGATCCTTCGGTGATCGATGGCGAGTAGGCGGTCGCGTCGCTCGCCGTGAACGAGGACACCTGCATCCCGGTCGACGCGGCGATCGCGGTGAGCTCGTCGATGAACGGGGACACACTCGCGGTGTCCGGCACCGAGGCGGACACCGCCTTCAGTTCGCGCCGCATCGCGGGCAGCTCCGCCGCCTGTTCCTTGAGACGTGCGAGCTTCTGCTCGACTCGTGTCGTTCGCCTGGTCGACGCTGTCCGTCTGCGCCCGCGCTGCAGCGGTCTGCGAGAGCTGCGGCTGGACCGCGAGGAAGAAGCCCCCGATCGCGACGACGAACATCGCGACGACGGCGAGCAGGAGACTGAGACGGCTGCGGGACATCGTTCAGCCCTTCACGGCGTCCGTCGCGGCGTACTTGCCGTCGAACGCCTTCTCGTCGAGGTGGATGGTCATGTTGACGGCGTACCCGCTCCCGTCGTCCGCTCGTGACACCGAGTTGGCGTTCGCGTCCACGAAGCCGGTGACACCGCCCACCGCTGTCAGCCAGTCCGGAACGGACGGGAGGGCGGAGCTCCTGGCATCGAAGGTCAACGTCGCGATGCGCTGACCCTGGAGCGGGTCGTCCGACTGTGCGTACGGCTCGGTGGCGGACGCGGAGTCGACGGCGATCCCCGTGATCTGCACTCCGGCCGGAAGCTTGGAACGCACGGCCTGCAGCGTGGCGGACCAGTCGACCTCGGTCGACCCGCCCACCTTCTGCGCAGCCTCGAGGAGCGTGGTGCCGGCCTCGATCGAGCGGACGTCACGGTACTGCGCCTGCTGCTGCGCCAGTGCGACCGTCTCGCTCTGCGCCGAACTCAGTTCGCTCTCCGCGGAGGCGCGGCCCATGGTCGCCCATCCGGCGACGATCCCGACGGCCACAGCCACCACGACGACGCCGGCCCATGCTCGACGGACGGTCCCGCGCTGACGCCGGTTCGCGTGCACCTCGGCTGGCAGGAGGTCCACCCGCGGTGCACCCCCGATGACCAGGACGCCGGTGGTGCTCCTGGGCTGTCCACTCGGTCGGCGGGCCGGCGCGACTGCCGCCCCACGTTCGGTCGCGGGTTGCTCGATGGTCCCGGTCATGCCGCTCGACCTCCGACCGCGAGGCTCCACGCGACGGAGATCGACGCCGACCGCTCGCGGAGCACTTCAGGGGTGATGCCACGACCGATCCGCGCGGCGACGAACGGGTCTCCCAGCGCGACGGGCAGCCCGGACACGTCGCCGAGGCCCTCGCGGAAGCCGGGCAGTGCCGCCCCGCCCCCGACGAGCACGATCCCGCGGACGACGTCGTCAGGGCGGGTGTTGGTGTAGTAGGTGACCGTGTTCCTGATGCTCGTGAGCAACTCCCCGACGGTGTCCTTGATGACGGCCACCGCTCGCACGTCGTCGGGGGTGTGCGTTCGTCCGACGATGCCGAAGTGACGCTTCACCGACTCAGCCTCGGCGAGCGGGATCTCCAGTTGCGCCGCGATCGTCTTCGTCACGTCGTCCCCTCCGGTCGGGATGATGCGCACGAACTTCGGCACGCCGTCGTGGGCGATGACGACCGACGTCGTGTTGCCGCCGCAGTCGACGATGGCGACTGTGCCGGCACCGGCCACGCGCGGTGCGAGCGCACGCGTGAGCGCGAACGGGATGAGGTCGACGCCGACCGGGTTCAACCCCGCGAGCTCGGCTGCTCGCACGTTCGCGAGAACCGCGTCCTTGATGGCTGCCACGAGGAGTCCGTGGACCACCGGACCGGATTCGCCCACTGCTTCGGACGTCGGGTAGAAGTCGAGGATCGCGTCGCCGACAGGCACCGGCAGCATGTCCTGCACCTGGAACGGGAGCGACTCGCGGATCTGTGCGAGTGGTGCCATCGGCACGGTGAGGTCTCGGGAGAGCACGCGCTGGTTCCCCATGCCGAGGATGACGTCCTTCGTCCTGAACCTGCCGATCGACCAGAGTTCGCGGAGAGCGGTGGCGACGGTGTTCGCTTCGAGCACCTCGCCGTGCTTGGTCGCGTCCTTCGGCACCGGCACCTCCGCGACGCGGAGGATCGTCGGCTGCACCTTCTCGGAATCGGCGACCTCGACCGCACGGATCGTCTCGGCACCGATGTCGATGCCGACGATGTTCTTCGCCATGTCTCGTGTTCCTTCCGGTCGAGTCGGGCTGGGGGTTCGGGCCCGGTCGTCAGACGAGACCGAGGAGTCGGAGGTAGGCGTGCCAGATCGGGCTGCCCGCGAAGGCCCCCACCCACGCGCCGAGGAGCATCCACGGACCGAACGGGATCCCGGTCGCGCGATCGGCTCGGCGGGCGACGAGGAGCACGATGCCGAAGGTACCTCCGAGCAGGAACGCACCGAAAGCACCCACAGCGAGGGGTCCCCATCCGAGGTACGCGAGCACGAGTCCCAGCACTCCGGCGAGCTTCACGTCGCCGAAGCCCATCCCGCGCGGCACGGCGATCGCCAGCACGAGGTAGACCCCGCCGAGGACGGCGAGGCCGAAGAGCCCGCGGAGGAGCGCGCTCCAGTCGCCGGTGAGCGCACTCGTCACCGAGAGCAGGACGATGAGCACCGGGTACATCGGCAGGACGATCCGGTTCGGCAAGGTGTGCGTGTCGACGTCGATCAGGGCCAGGACGACACTCGTCGCCATCAGGTAGAGGAGCGCCACGAGGAGGACGACGTGCCCGACCAGGGCGGCGCCGGGGATCTCCGCCGACGGAAGGAACCGGATCCCGACCGCCAGGAACAGGACTGCGGTGCCGGCCTCGACCAGTGGGTACCGGAGCGCGATGGGCTCGGAGCAGTCACGGCACCGACCACGGAGGACGAGCCAGGACAGGACGGGCACGTTGTCGAGACCACGGATGGCGCGACCGCACTTCGTGCACGCCGACGCGGGAGCGATGACGGACATCCCTGCCGGTACGCGGTACACGACCACGTTGAGGAACGACCCGATGGCGAGCCCGAGCGCGCCGCCGAACGTCGCGATGAGCGCCCACAGGGCCATGAGTCCGCTCGTCACGGGATCGGCGCTCCCTTCGCGTCGTACGCCGTCTTCGACTCGACCTGGGTCGCGACCCGGTAGGTCGTCACGGTCGGCTGCGGGAACTTCGGGGGCGTGTACGTCGCCAGGCTCGAGTCGAACGAGTACGCCTTCGTGTACCCCTGCCCGCTCGACAGTCCCACCGCACCACGGAAGTTCTGCGCGATCGAACCCTTCACGGTGAGCGTGCCACGACCGCTGGACGAGCCGCGCGTCCAGTTCTGCACGACGAACGTGCCGTTGTTCGAGAGGATCGCTGCGTCGATCTCCCTGTTGCTCGAGAGGATCGCGCCGTTGCTCGAGTTGATCGGGTTCCAGACCCAGACCGCCCGCTGACCGATCAGACCGAGGATCGTCGACGGTGACCGGGTGCTCGGGTAGGTGATGTCGCCCGTCACGTACAGGTAGTTCTCCGCGGCGATGGTCACCGCCTTGTCCACCGTCCCTGGACGAACGCGTCACCGCGATCGCAGCCGTACGGATTCGTGACGGCGGTACCGTCACCGGCCGTCGGGTCGGTCTCCGAGGCACTGCCGGATGAGCCCACGTACGGGAAGCCGACACCGTTCGGCTTGAGCGACGTCGCCGTGCTCGCCGCCGACGTCGCGTCGCACGCCGTCGCGACGTTCTTGAGGGTGGCGTTGCCCTTCCAGTAGTTGGGGTCCTGGACGGTCCCGGACGTGCGGGCGTTCGGCTCGTTCTGGACGAAGATCAGGTTGTTCTTCGGAACCGTCACCCGGGCGCCGACGGTGCTCCTGAGGTCCGAGGGGGCGCCGCACTTCGCAGCCGCCGCGGCCGAGTCGGAGTTGACACCGGCGATCTGAGCCCCGGGCGTCGCGGTCGCCCCCGTCACCTGGGTGGCGATCGTCATCGGCGATCGCACGGTCATCGTGCCGTCACCGTTGAACGTGATCTTCGTCGGACCGGTGTAGAGGCAACCGACGCCTTCGACCGTGGCCGTCGTCGACGCGAGGTCGGAGCGGGTGTAGTCGCGCAGGTCTCCGATGGTGGCCGGCGGCGTCAACGTCGACGAGGTCGTCGGGTTGGACGCGTACCGACCGACGGAGCATCCGCTGCTGGTCACGCCGTACACGCTCTGCACCGTGCTCTTGAACTGGGCGCCGCAGACCTTGATCTGGTCGTTCGAACGCACCGGTCCCTCCAGGACGTCACCTGAGCCGAACTGGATTTGATCGCAGCTGGTACTCGTGGCCACCGGTCGGTAGGCGGACGTGCACGGATTCGAGCTGTTCGTCGAGGCTTTCTCGTTCGTCACCGTCGGATCGCCTGACTCGTAGTTGGTGAAGTACAGGTAGTTGGAGAACCCGTCCGGTCGGACGTTGGCGATGACCGTGCGCGTCGTGGTGGCCGACTTCCCGGTGGACTGCAGCCGGATCACGCCCTGTGACGAGAGCCTGCTGTTGTCGACGGCGTACCGGAACGACGAGTCGCTCGCGGTGCCGTCCGAGGTCGGGACAGCGACCCACGGCTGGTCGCTTCGGTAGTTGAACGCAGCGTTGCCCCCGGTGCCCTTGGGGAAGGTGCTGCTCGTCGCGGAACTGAACGGCGCACTGGACTGCCCGTAGTCGCCGTAGGAGTTGTCCGCGTTCAGTCGCGACTGGTAGTCGGCGACCCCGGCGTACGCGGCCGCGATCGCGCGGTTCCACGATCGATCCGTCGCCGTGACCGTCGCACCCGACGTCGCGATCGCGACCATCGTCGCGACCAGGAGCATCACGACGGTCCCGATGCCGACCACGGCGACGAGAGCCATACCGCGGTCGTCGTCGCGGGAGCGGATCCCGCGGAGCAGACGGATCACGACGAGGCTCCCATCACGATGTTCGGCATGCTGGCGGCGTTCCTCAGCGACACTGCGTTCGGATCGGTCGGACTCGAGCCGACCGTGACGCTGACCGACACGGACCTGATGTTGGGCAGGTCGGAGGCAGCGACGGGCACCGTCGAGGAGCCGAGGGGGCTCCCCGCGGCGTTCTTGTACGAGAACACCACCGTGTTGACCGCCGACGAGACCAGGGTGCGCCGCGAGCTCGCCGTCGACGAGAGTGTCGCCGCGGCAGCCAGCGGGAACGAGTAGTACGACGAGTTGCCCGACACGGCCGTGCCGTTCCACTTCGTCTCGGTGATCCGCTTCGTGGCCGGGTCGAGCGTCAGCTGCACCTCGACCGGCTGGGAGAGCGTGGATTCCAGGTTGACGTACGCGAAGAACCGGACCGACGTCGCACTCGCGTACTGGAACGCGAACTGCGAGTCGTCTCCGGTGGGCACCGGGTTGTCCGTCGCGGCGCGGAGCACGCGGCTCATCTCGTTCATGGCTGCCGAGGCGGCCCGGGTGTTCTGGCTCACCGAGCTCGACGTCGCCGACGCCTTCTGGGAGGCGATGAGGAACGATCCTGCGATGGTGAGGACGAGGAGCGACAGACTCATCGCGACGATGAGCTCCACGAGCGTGATCCCACGCTCCTCGGTTCGCCCACGCTCCAGTACGTGACGGACGGCTGCGATCACGACGTCGGCACCGTTCGCGGGTCGAGCGAGACGACGTTGCCGCTCGTCGAGACCTTGAGGTTCGAGACGTCCGGGTTCGCCGAGACCACCGGGGAGTTGCTGCTGTACGAGCCGCCGACCGTCCCCGCCCCGCGGAGCGTCCACGTCCCGAACGGCAGCGCGACCGTCGATGTCGCAGTGGCCGACATCCCGGTGAAGGAGTACGTCGTCGACGGTGAGCAGCCGGGATCGCCGTTGGCGACGGCGCTGGTGTTCTTCACCGTCGCCACGAGCACGCTGTCCGAACCGCCCATCTTCACGTTGAAGACGCCCATCGGCGCCCGCGCCGTCGCTGTGGTGGCCGTCGTCGGGTAGTAGCCGGGAGTGGAACCGTCGGAGGCGTTGAACACGTTCGGAGACGTCGTCAGGTTGTTCGCCGTCGGCCACGCCTTCGGGTCCACGTCCTTGCAGGTCGACGTGTACGCGCCGGCGATCGCGGTCCACTGGTACGGGAAGAGCGTGGTCGACGTCGTCGTGACCGTCTTGACCGTGTCGTCGTACCGGTAGGTCATCGGCAAGGACGTCGGCAGCTTCGCCGTGACGCCGTCCTTGAGGTTGAGCGGGCTTCCGGCGGTCACCGTGATGGCCTGGTCGTAGAGGAACGTCGCGTTGCCGACGCCGCCCGCGGTGGTCGCCACGGTCGCGTCGGGTGTCGTCTCACCGGTCTTATCGATGTTCCCGGACTTCGCGATCTTCACCGTGTACGTGCCAGGGGTCACGCCGACGGCGTAGCTGCATCCGTTGGCGTCCGTCGCGGCCGGCGGGTTCGAGAGGCTGGTCGCACCGCCTGAGACCGGCGTGATCGTCACCGCGACGCCCGTGTTGGGGCCGCCGGTCGCAGTGCGGACCCCGACGACGATGGTGGATGCCGTCGCGCTCGACACCGCGGAGGACGGGGAGATGAGGGTGTCGAGGACGACGTTCTTCTGGCGGGGCGACGTGCCGCTCGTCCACGAGACGGTGATCGACACGCGCTTGTAGGCGAGGACGCCGGCCCCGGCGCCGCACGGCTTGTCGGAGCCGTCCGAGTTGATCCAGTTCGTGGTCTGCTTGATCGTGTAGGTCTGGTTGCCGACAGACTCCGTCGACGTGTCGTCGTCGAGCGTGAAGACGTCCTTGGTGCTGCGGGCCGCGTCGAGGGCCTGGTTCGCGAAGTTGAGCGCAGCTTCGCGCGAGCGGTTGTCCTGCGTGAGGTACATCGTCGAGACGATGCCCGCGGCGACCCCGGCGGCGATCATCGCGAAGATCGTCATCGCGACCATCACCTCGATGATGGAGAGGCCTTCGTCGGACTCTCGCGCCGCGCGGAGGCGGTCGACGATGCGCAGCAGCATGCTCAGCCTCTCTGTCGCAGGGGTGGATGGTGGTGCGGCGACGGGCCGTGACGTCGGTCACGGCCCGTCGCCGCCGATCAGATCAGCAGCTCTCACCACTCACGACGCCGGAGCTGTCCGAGGCGCAGAACTTGCTTCCCGTCGAGCTCGTTCCGATGACCTTGAAGGTTGCAGCGGTGGTGCCGCTGGCCGGCGTCATCGTGTAAGCAAGCGAGTTCGTGTTGCCACTGAGGCTGGCGCCGGCCGACTTGAGCTCGGCCGTGAGCGCACCGGTGCCGGTACCAGTACTCGTCGTGTAGGTACCCGTGGCCGGCAGGCTTCCGGACGACGACTGGAGCGCGACCACGGCGGTCTTGAAGTTCGACACGTCCGACTTCGCGCTTGAGTCCTTGGCGTTGTTCTGCACGCCGATGTACACCGGGATGGCGATCGCGGCCAGGATGCCGATGATGATCACGACGACGAGGAGCTCGATCAGGGTGAAGCCCTTCTCGTTCTCTTCGAGAATACCCTTGCGGCGAGCGTTCAGCTTGCCCATGAGAGCGAAGTACATGGTCGTTCCATTCTTTCGAGAATGTGGTTGAAGAAAGCGTTCGGGGCTTGCTCGGCCGCCGCTGACGAGCGTATTCAGGCGGGATTCGGTGCATAATCCCGAGAACGGGGGTGATCCTCGCCGCGGAATGCCCCCAGTACCGGGGGTGGAGCAACCGACGGCCACCCCCGTCAGAGGGTGGTCGGTTCGAGAGGCAGCTACTTCACGAGCGAGGAGATCTGGAAGATCGGCAGGTACAGTGCGACGATCATCCCCGACCACGACACCGAGGAACCCGATGAGCAGGGGTTCGATCATGGACGTGAGCGCCTCGGTCGAGGCCTCGACCTCGTTGTCGTAGAAGACCGCGATACGTTCCAACATCAATTCCATCGAACCAGCGTCCTCACCGACCGCGATCATCTGCGCGACCATCGCCGGAAACACCGTTTCCCGCTCGAGCGGAGCCGCAATCGATTCGCCTTTTCGAACGGATTCCGAAACGCGTTGCAATGCGCGCTGGACGACGATGTTGTTGGAGACCTGCCCCGCGATCTGGAGCGCTTCGAGAATCGGGACGCCGGCTCCGATCATGTTCGAGAGGTTCCGGGCGAAGCGTGCCATGACGATCTTGCGGTTCAGGACTCCGAACACGGGCAGCCGCAGCTTGAGCGGGTCGATGGCGCCCCGCACTCTGTCGCTGTTCTTGTTCGCCCGCCACCAGAGCCATCCGACGATGATCGCCACCGCGAGCACCGGTCCGACGTACACCATCGCGTGCGACAGGTAGACGAGCATCATCGTCGGCAGTGGGAGTTGCCCGCCGAGCGACTCGAACATGCCCTGGAAGATCGGCACGATGAAGACGAGCATGATGACGACGGCGAGCAGCGACATCACGAGCACCACGACCGGGTAGGTCATCGCCGACTTGATCGTCGACCGGAGCTTGTGCTCCTTCTCGAAGTTCGTCGCGATCGAGTCCATCGCCTGGTCGAGGAAGCCGCCGGTCTCCCCCGCCCGGATCATGTTGATCATGATCGGCGGGAAGTCGACCGGGTACTTCGCCACGGCGTCCGAGAACGAGACGCCGCGCTCGACGTCGTCGCGGACCCTGCCGAGGATGTCCTTAAGCTTCTTGCTCTCCGTCTGGTCCGCCAGGATCGACAGCGCCCGGAGCAGCGAGAGGCCGGACGACAGCATCGTCGACGCCTGCCGCGACATGATCGCCAGGTCCTTGAGCCCGACGCCCTTCTCGAACCCCGGGATCCTGATCTCGGTCTGCAGTCCGGTGCCGGGCTTCGCCTCGGTGATGGCGATCGGCGAGACACCCATCCCCCGCAACCGCTGGACGACGGCGCCCTCGGAGGACGCGTCGAGCCGCCCCTTGACGAGCTTGCCGGCCCCGTCACGCCCGCGGTAGTCGTAGGCGAGCGACATCAGTGGCCTCCTGAGTACTTGTCACCGAAGTCGATCTCGGACGCGGCGATGGCGTCGGCCGAGGAGTCAGACGGGACTCGACGCGCTGCACGAGCCGGTCGAAGCCCTCGAGGTCGTGCACCTTCTCCATCGCGGCCTTCCGTGTGATGGTGCCCACGTTGACGAGTTCGGCGAGGTCCTGGTCCATCGTGTGCATGCCCGAGTCGCGTCCGGCCTGCATGGCCGAGGTGATCTGGTACGTCTTGCCCTCGCGGACGAGGTTCCCGATGGCCGGTGTGGTCTTCATGATCTCCGTGGCGACGACACGTCCGGCGCCGTTCGCCTTCGGCACGAGCGTCTGGCACACCACGCCCTCCAGCGTGGACGCGAGCTGGGTGCGGATCTGCCCCTGTTGGTGCGGCGGAACACGTCGATGACGCGGTCGATGGTGCCGGGGCGCTCTGCGTGTGCAGGGTGGCGAAGACGAGGTGCCCGGTCTCCGCGGCGGTGAGCGCGACGGAGATCGTCTCGAGGTCCCGGAGCTCGCCGATCAGGATGACGTCGGGGTCCTGACGCAGCACGTGCTTGAGGGCGGCGGCGAAGGAGTGCGTGTCGGCCCCCACCTCACGCTGGTTGATGATCGCCTTCTTGTGCTCGTGCATGAACTCGATCGGATCCTCGACCGTCACAATGTGGTCGGCACGGGTCTCGTTGACGAGGTCGATGAGCGCGGCGAGCGTGGTCGACTTGCCGGATCCGGTGGGACCGGTGACGAGCACGAGGCCGCGAGGGAGCTTCGCGAACTCCCCGACGTGCTCGGGGATGCCAAGCTGCTTGAGCGTCTTGATCTTCGTCGGGATGATGCGGAAGGCGGCGCCCCAGTTGCCGCGCTGCTGGTAGTAGTTCACGCGGAAGCGGAACTCGGGCGACAGCGAGTACGCGAAGTCGAGTTCCTGTTCGTGGTCGAACTGCCCGGCCTGCTCGACGGACAGCAGTGTCTTGAGGGCCGCGATCACCTTGTTGCGCGCCCACGGGCCTCCCGGCACGGCCGGACGCAGGGACCCGTCGACGCGCACGGTCGGTGCCGCGTCGGCGGTGAGGTGCAGGTCGGACGCCCCCTGGTAGACCACCTGCGCGAGCGCGGTGATGAGGTCGGGATCGGCGACCTCACGCGCGTGGCGCGTGAAGTTGATCTCCTCGCGGCCTGCGGGCGCGGGGCACGGTCGGTGGCGACGGGGACGGACTGGAGGACCGTGGTCGGGTCCGCGGGCACGACCGGCAGGTGCTGGGTCACGGCGTCGGCGTACCCGTAGGACGCGGTCGACGGCGGGACGGCTGCGGGTGGCGTCGCCGGCGCAGCCTGCGGCTGCGCGACGGGCACGGCGACGGGGTCGCCGGCGGGTGCCGGCCACGAGGCGGACGCCGACGCCGCCGTGGTCGCCCACGTCTGGGCGGGGCGCCGCTCGGCACTGCCGCGGGAGCCGTCGCGGTCGGCCACGCCGCTGCCCCGGCGGACCCGGGCGCTGCCGGGGTCGCCCGTGCGGCGGTGTCGTCGGACAGGTCGTAGACCGACGCCGAGGCCGGTGCCACCGGCGCGTCCATGGTCGGCGAAGTCGGCTGCTGCGCCGCTGCGGCAGCGAGCCGCGCCGCGCGACGGCCGCCGATCTCGTTGCCGGGTCGTCCCGGGTGCCACCCGGCCACGGGGTCGTCTTCCGGCACGGAGATGTCGTAGACGGGATCGGTCATCGTGCCACTCCCACGCCTACGCGACCACGCGCAGGATCTCGTCCACGCTCGTCATGCCGAGCTTGACCTTCTCCCACCCGTCCTGACGGAGGGTGAGCATGCCCTGCTGCTGGGCGACACGGCCGATCTCAGCGCTGGACGCTCGCGACACGGCGAGCCGTTCGATCTCCTCGGTGACGGTCATCACCTCGTGCAGGGCGATCCGGCCCCGGTACCCGGTGTTCGAGCAGACGGCGCAGCCGACGGGTCCGAAGAACTCCGGTACGACGGTGTCCTCGGACGACACGAAGCCGAGCGCCACGAGCTGCGCGGGCGTGTACCGCGCCGGGGCCTTGCAGCGGTCGCAGAGCCGGCGCGCCAGACGCTGGGCGACGACCGAGTCGAGCGCGGACCCGACGAGGAACGGCTCGATGTCCATCTCGGTCAGCCGGGTGACCGCGGACGGGGCGTCGTTCGTGTGCAGGGTGGAGAGCACCAGGTGACCGGTGAGCGACGCCTCGATGGCGATCTGCGCGGTCTCGTGGTCGCGGATCTCACCGAGGAGCACGACGTCGGGGTCCGAGCGCAGGATCGACCGCAGGGCCGAGGCGAACGTCAGGCCGGCCTTCGGGTTGACCTGCACCTGGTCGATGCCGGCCATCCGGTACTCGACCGGGTCCTCGACGGTGATGACGTTGATCTCCGGCCGGGCGACGGCGTTGAGGGTCGTGTACAGCGTCGTCGACTTGCCGGAGCCCGTCGGGCCCGTGACGAGGATCATCCCGTACGGCTTCGAGTAGGACCGCTGGTACGCCTGGAAGTTCTGCTCGAGCAGGTTGAGGTCCTTGAGGGACATCGACGTGTTCGTGTTGTCGAGGATCCGCATGACGACCTTCTCGCCCCACACCGTGGGCAGCGTCGCGACGCGGAGGTCGATCTGCCGGCCGCCGTGACGCACCGACATGCGGCCGTCCTGCGGCTTCCGACGCTCGGCGATGTCGATGTCGCTCATGATCTTCAACCGGCTGATGACGCCGTTCTGGATGTTCTTCGGCGCGGGGGCCATCTCGTGCAGCACGCCGTCGATGCGGTAGCGCACGCGGACCTCGTGCTCGCCGGGCTCGATGTGGATGTCCGAGGCGTGGTCCTGGATCGCCTGCGAGA
Source organism: Curtobacterium flaccumfaciens (assembly GCA_029689965.1). Classification (GTDB taxonomy): domain Bacteria; phylum Actinomycetota; class Actinomycetes; order Actinomycetales; family Microbacteriaceae; genus Curtobacterium; species Curtobacterium flaccumfaciens_E. Next base: position 305,276 of record CP121450.1, read on the forward strand.
CGAGCAGGTTCACGAACCGGACGATCGGGACGTCGTCGAGGGAACCGTCGATCAGGTCGACCTGCTGCTGCACCTGCGCGGAGGCCTCTTCTTCGAGCGAGGAGGTCAGGTCGTTCAGCTCGTCGTCGGCGCGCAGGTACCGGTCCAGCGCGGCGGTGAGGTCCCGCTCCTCGACCTGCAGCGGCTTCACCGCGCGGCCGGAGGCGGTCCGGGCGTCGTCGATCGCGAGGACGTTCGTCGGGTTGACCATGGCCAGCACGAGGGTCTCGCCCTCGAAGCCCACGCCGAGGACTCCGTGGCGCCGGCAGAGCGCGGCGGGCAGCATGGACACCGCCGTCCCGTCCACCGGGTAGTCGGTGAGCGGGACCGTCCTGGAGTTGTTCGACGCCGCGCGCGCGGTGATGTACTGCGCTTCGCTGACGATGCCCTGGTCGACGAGCGAGCGGATCGACCGGTCGTCGAGCTCCTCGTCGCCGGTCATCGAGTCGAGGTGCTCGATCGGCAGGGCCCCGTTGAGGATGAGGATCTCGGACAGCGTTGCCATGTGCTCCGGAGCCTCCTTCTGGTCGCGCGCGGATCGTGGGGACGAGCGCCGCAGGGGTTCGACGCTCGACCACGCTACGGCCGCGCCCAGCGGACACCGCAGTCCCACAACGAGGGGGCGAGGGGTGTTCCGGTGCCCCCAGTGCTGGGGTGCCCAGAGGGACCGGCAGGAGACCGCGCGACCGTCAGAGCGGTGTCGCCGCGGTGACGTGCACGTCTTCCGCGACGAACCCGAGCCGCTCGTAGATCCGGCCGGCACCGCTCGGGTTCTCCGCGTCGACGTGGAGCACGGCAGCGGAGAGCCCTTCGGCACGGATGCCCTGGAGCGCGGCGTCGAGGACGATCGGAGCCAGACCGCGGCCCCGAGCAGCCCGGACCACTCCCACCCAGTGCACGTAGCCGTACGACCGGCCGCGGGCAGCGAAGCCGGCCGGGTCCACCTCCACGATCGCGAACGCCGCGATCGTGCCGTCCTCGTCGAGCACGATCCGGCCGAGGTCGAGCCGACTCGTGGCCGAGGTGAGGAACCCGCGCCAGTCGGACTCGACCATGGGCTGCGATCCCCAGTGGTCGCGGAACGCGTCGTTCTTGGCGGCGCGCGGGGCTCGATGTCGTCGGGCGTCGCTGCCCGTACGACGAACCCGTCCGGGAGCGGCGGCACCTCGGACCGCTCACGCTCACCGAACACGACCTGCATGTCGATCCATCGACGGGTCGGCTCGAACCCGAACCGCGTCGCGAGTCGCAGCGCACCGGCGTCCTGTTGAGCACCGACCTCGACCGTGGCGGGCAGGTCGAGGTCGAGGGAGGCGAGCCGCTGCCGAGCGCGTCCGACCTGCCACGCGAGCACGCGCCGGCCGATGCCCTGACCACGCAGCGCAGGGTGGACCGCACCGTCGAGCACCACCCGTGCTGCGGTGACCCGAGAGGGAACGTCGATGACGATGCCGTAGGCCTGCACATGCCCCTCAGCATCGACGCCCACGAGGGTGTCCCGCCCCACGTCCAGCCCTTCGGTGGACAGTGTCCGTTCGAAGTCCGCTGTGGAGGGACGGCTCCGCGGATCGTCGACCGCGGCCGCCGCGACCGCGACCGCGTGCACCGCCGTCAGGTCCTTCCGTGTCCCCGCCCGGAACGTCAGGCCGCCGGTCGGCACGGGCGGCTCGAGGTGGGCCGGGGCAGTGATCCGATCACGCAGTGTCGCCATGCCCCCAGCCTGCCAGCACGCAGGAAACCCTCGACGTGCCCGGCGCCCCTGGGACATGATGAGTCATGGACATCACGAGCGTGACCGTGGGGCTGCCCGTCACCGACATCGAAGCGTCCTGCCTCTGGTACGGCGCGGTGTTCGAACGTACCGAGCCCGACCTCGAGCCGGAGGACGGCATCGCCGAGTACGAGGTCGGCGGCATCTGGATCCAGCTTCTACGAGGACGAGCACGCCGAGGAGAACCCCGTGAGCGTCCGCTTCGGTGTCGACGACGTCACCGCGCAGCACGCCCGCATCGGCGCTCTCGGCATCGACATCGGGCCCGTCGAGTGCGTGGACGGCGCGGTCGACTGGTTCGACGTCCGCGACCCCGACGGCAACGTCCTCAGCCTGTTCTCCCTGGTCGACGAGCCTGGTCGCGGATCCGGCCGCGACGACGGCGCGGACCGCGCGCTCTAGACGCACCCCCTGACGGCCTGGAGGCACGGTGCCGGCCCGCACCGTGCCTCCAGGCCGCCTGTCGGTCGCGAACGCGAGCCGCAACGGGAAGGGCCCCGCATCCTGACGGATGCGGGGCCCTTCGACGTCACTGGGCTCAGTTGTAGGTGCCCGGCGTGAAGTCGTCCGACGAGAAGCTGTCGAAGTCGACGAAGCTCAGGTCGGCGTCCGAGAACGACGAGTCGTCCGCGAAGATGCGGTTCGGGTACCGCTCCGCCTTCGCCTCTTCCGTCGCGTTCACGTCCACGTCGCGGTACCGGCTGAGGCCCGTCCCAGCGGGGATGAGCTTACCGATGATGACGTTCTCCTTGAGGCCGACGAGGTGGTCCTGCTTGCCCTCCATGGCCGCCTGCGCGAGGACGCGGGTGGTCTCCTGGAAGGACGCGGCGGACAGCCACGACTCGGTCGCGAGGGACGCCTTGGTGATGCCCATGACCTCCTGGCGAGCGGAAGCGGTCTTGCGACCCTCCTGCAGCGCCGCGCGGTTGAGCTCGTTGTACCGCGAACGGTCCACGAGCTCGCCCGGGAGCAGGTCGGTGTCGCCGTGGTCGACGACGGTGACCTTGCGGAGCATCTGGCGCACGATGACCTCGATGTGCTTGTCGTGGATCGGCACGCCCTGCGAGCCGTACACGTCCTGCACACCGTTGACGAGGTGCTTCTGGACCTCGCGCACACCCTTGACCCGGAGGACCTCCTTCGGGTCGACCGTGCCGGCGATGAACTGCTCGCCGAGCTCGACGTGCTGGCCGTCCTCGATGAGGAGGGTCGCACGCTTGAGCACCGGGTAGATGAACGGCTCGTCGCCGTTGTCCGGCGTGAGGATGATGCGACGACCCTTGTCGGTGTCCTCGATCGTGACGCGGCCGGGGGCCTCGGCGATCGGGGACGCGCCCTTCGGGGTCCGCGCCTCGAACAGCTCGGTGACGCGCGGCAGACCCTGGGTGATGTCGTCGGCAGAAGCCGAACCACCCGTGTGGAAGGTGCGCATCGTCAGCTGGGTACCGGGCTCACCGATGGACTGGGCCGCGATGATGCCGACCGCCTCGCCGATGTCGACGAGGTTGCCCGTGGCGAGCGACCGGCCGTAGCACTTCGCGCAGACACCGACGCTCGACTCGCAGGTCAGGACCGAGCGCACCTTGATGCTCTCGACACCGGCCGCGATGAGCTTGTCGATGAGGACGTCACCGACGTCCTCGCCGGCCTCGGCGACGACCGTGCCCTTCGCGTCCACGGCCGGGGTGGCCAGGGTGCGCGAGTACACGGTGTTCTCGACGCGCGGGTCGCGGACGAGCTTGCCGTCGGCGCCCACGGTCGCGATCGGCAGCTCGAGGCCGCGGGTCGTGCCGCAGTCGTCCTCGCGGATGATGACGTCCTGCGAGACGTCCACGAGACGACGGGTCAGGTAGCCCGAGTCGGCGGTACGGAGAGCCGTGTCCGCCAGACCCTTGCGCGCACCGTGCGTGGCGATGAAGTACTCCGCCACGGTCAGGCCCTCGCGGTACGAGTTGATGATCGGGCGGGCGATGATCTCACCCTTCGGGTTGTTCACCAGACCACGCATACCGGCGATGTTGCGGACCTGCAGCCAGTTACCACGAGCACCCGACGACACCATGCGGTTGATGGTGTTGTCGACCGGGAAGTTGTCGCGCATCTCCTGCGCGATCTCGTCGTGGCCTCGGTCCAGATCTTGATCAGGTCGGCGCGGCGCTCCGCGTCGGTGATCAGACCCTTGTCGAACTCGCCCTGCACCTTGGCGGCCTGTGCCTCGTAGCCCGCGATGATCTCCTTCTTGCGAGGAGGCGTCACGACGTCGGAGAGCGCGACGGTCACACCGGAGCGGGTGCCCCAGTAGAAGCCGGCGTCCTTGATCCGGTCCAGCGCGGCGGCCGTCTCGGTCTTGGAGTAGCGCTCGGCGAGGTCGTTGACGATCGCGGAGAGCGTGCCCTTGTCGGCGACCTTCTGGACGAACGGGTAGTCCGCCGGGAGGGTCTCGTTGAAGAGCGCACGGCCCAGGGTCGTCTCGACCAGCACCGGCTCGCCCTGCACGTAGCCCTCCGGCGCCTCGCCCTCGGCGAAGTACACGTCGGACATGCGGATCTTGACGAGCGCGTTGAGGTGCAGCGTGTTCTGGTCCTTCGCGAGGATCGCCTCGGCGACCGAGGAGAACGCGCGGCCCTCGCCCACGGCGCCCTCGCGGACGGTCGTGAGGTGGTGCAGACCGATGATCATGTCCTGCGCGGGCAGGGTCACCGGACGGCCGTCGGACGGCTTGAGGATGTTGTTCGAGGCGAGCATCAGGATGCGGGCCTCGGCCTGGGCCTCCACCGACAGCGGCAGGTGCACGGCCATCTGGTCACCGTCGAAGTCCGCGTTGAACGCAGCGCACACGAGCGGGTGGAGCTGGATGGCCTTGCCCTCGACGAGCTGCGGCTCGAACGCCTGGATGCCCAGACGGTGCAGCGTCGGCGCACGGTTCAGCAGCACGGGGCGCTCGCGGATGATCTCCTCGAGCACGTCCCACACCTGCGGACGCGAACGCTCGACCATGCGCTTGGCCGACTTGATGTTCTGCGCGTGCGACAGGTCGATGAGGCGCTTGATGACGAACGGCTTGAACAGCTCCAGCGCCATCTGCTTGGGCAGACCGCACTGGTGCAGCTTCAGCTGCGGGCCGACGATGATGACCGAACGGCCCGAGTAGTCGACGCGCTTGCCGAGCAGGTTCTGGCGGAAACGACCCTGCTTTCCCTTGAGCATGTCGCTCAGGGACTTCAGGGCGCGGTTGCCGGTACCCGTGACCGGACGACCACGACGACCGTTGTCGAACAGCGCGTCGACCGCTTCCTGCAGCATGCGCTTCTCGTTGTTCACGATGATCTCGGGGGCACCGAGGTCGAGCAAGCGGCGGAGACGGTTGTTGCGGTTGATCACACGACGGTAGAGGTCGTTGAGGTCCGACGTGGCGAAGCGGCCACCGTCGAGCTGCACCATCGGCGCAGCTCCGGCGGGATGACCGGCACGACGTCGAGCACCATCGCGGCCGGCGAGTTGCCGGTGGCGAGGAAGGAGCTGACGACGCGCAGGCGCTTGATCGCGCGGATCTTCTTCTGGCCCTTGCCCTCGGCGATCTGCAGGCGCAGTGCCTCGGCCTCGGCGGCCAGGTCGAACGCCTCGAGCCGCAGCTTGATCGCCTCGGCGCCCATGTAGGCGTCGAAGTAGATCCCGAAGCGGTCCTGGAGCTCGTGGAAGACGGCGTCCTCGGGCTTGAGGTCGCCGACCTTGAGGTTGCGGAAGTCCTCCCACACGCGCTCGAGACGGGTGATGTCCTCGTCGAACGACTTGCGGACCTGGGACATCTCCTTCTCGGCAGTGTCCTTGGTGCGGCGCTTGACGTCGGCCTTGGCGCCCTCTTCCTCGAGCGCCGCGAGGTCGTCCTCGAGCTTCTTGAGGCGGTCGGCGACGATCGAGTCGCGCTGGTTCTCGAGGTTCTTGATCTCGAGGCGCATCTCGTTCTCGAGACCCGGCATGTCCGCGTGGCGGCCCTCTTCATCGATGTCGATGATCATGTACGCCGCGAAGTAGATGACCTTCTCGAGGTCCTTCGGCGCCATGTCGAGGAGGTACCCGAGACGCGACGGGACGCCCTTGAAGTACCAGATGTGCGTGACGGGTGCGGCGAGCTCGATGTGGCCCATGCGCTCACGGCGGACCGAGGACTTGGTGACCTCGACGCCGCAGCGCTCGCAGACGATGCCCTTGAACCGGACGCGCTTGTACTTGCCGCAGGCGCACTCCCAGTCGCGGGACGGACCGAAGATCTGCTCACCGAACAGACCGTCCTTCTCGGGCTTGAGGGTGCGGTAGTTGATGGTCTCCGGCTTCTTGACCTCGCCGTACGACCACTGGCGGATGTCCTCGGCCGTGGCGAGGCCGATCCGCAGTGCGTCAAATGAAGTTGCTTCGAGCAATGTTCTTCTCTCTTGCTGGAATCAGACGATGTACGGGCGGGATCAGATGTCGTCGACGGACGACGACTCGAACCGCGAGGAGATGTTGATGCCGAGCTCTTCGGCGGCACGGAAGACCTCGTCGTCCGTGTCGCGGAGGCTGACCGCCTGGCCGTCGGCCGAGAGGACCTCGACGTTCAGGCAGAGCGACTGCATCTCCTTCATGAGGACCTTGAACGACTCCGGGATACCCGGCTCCTGGATGTTCTCGCCCTTGACGATCGCCTCGTAGACCTTCACGCGGCCGAGGATGTCGTCGGACTTGATCGTCAGGAGCTCCTGGAGGGCGTAGGCGGCGCCGTACGCCTCGAGCGCCCACACCTCCATCTCACCGAAGCGCTGTCCACCGAACTGCGCCTTACCACCCAGCGGCTGCTGCGTGATCATCGAGTACGGACCGGTCGAACGCGCGTGGATCTTGTCGTCGACCAGGTGGTGCAGCTTGAGGATGTACATGTAGCCGACCGACACGGGCTCCGGGAACGGCTCGCCGGAACGGCCGTCGAAGAGCTGCGCCTTGCCGGACGAACCGATCAGGCGCTCGCCGTCGCGGTTCGGGAGGGTGGAGTCGAGGAGGCCCTCGATCTCACGCTCGTACGCACCGTCGAACACCGGGGTGGCGACCTTCGTGCCGGGCTCCGCGCTGCGGGCGGCCTCGGGGAGGGCCGAAGCCCACTCCTGGATGCCCTCGACGTTCCAGCCCTGCTTCGCGAGCCACCCGAGGTGGATCTCGAGGACCTGGCCGAAGTTCATTCGGCCGGGGACGCCGAGCGGGTTGAGCACGATGTCGACCGGGGTGCCGTCCGCGAGGAACGGCATGTCCTCGACCGGCAGGATCGTCGAGATGACGCCCTTGTTGCCGTGACGACCGGCGAGCTTGTCACCGGCGGTGATCTTGCGCTTCTGGGCGATGTAGACGACCACGCGCTGGTTGACGCCCGAGCCGAGCTCGTCGTCGCCGTCCTGCGCGTCGAACACCTTGACGCCGATGATCGTGCCCTCTTCGCCGTGCGGCACCTTGAGCGAGGTGTCGCGCACCTCGCGCGACTTCTCGTTGAAGATCGCGCGGAGCAGGCGCTCCTCGGCGCTCAGCTTCGGTCTCGCCCTTCGGCGTGACCTTGCCGACGAGGATGTCGCCGGGCGGACCTCGGCACCGATGCGGATGATGCCGCGCTCGTCGAGGTCGGCCAGGAGGTCCGGGCTGACGTTCGGGAGGTCGCGGGTGATCTCCTCCTTGCCGAGCTTCGTGTCGCGGGCGTCGACCTCGTACTCCTCGATGTGGATCGAGGAGAGCGTGTCGTCCTTCACGAGGTTCTGCGACAGGATCATCGCGTCCTCGTAGTTGTAGCCCTCCCACGGCATGAACGCGACGAGGAGGTTCTTGCCGAGCGCGAGCTCGCCGTTCTCCGTCGCGGGGCCGTCGGCGATGACCTCGCCCTGCTCCACGCGCTCGCCGGCCGAGACGACCACGCGGTGGTTGTAGCTCGTGCCCTGGTTCGAGCGGTCGAACTTGCGCAGGTAGTAGGTCTGCGTGCCGCCCTCGTCGAGCTGCAGGGTCACGGCGTCGGCCGAGACCTCGGAGACGACACCGGCCTTGTCGGCGGTGACGACGTCACCGGCGTCGATGGCGGTGTAGCCCTCCATGCCGGTGCCGACGAGCGGCGACTCGGAGCGGAGGAGCGGCACGGCCTGGCGCTGCATGTTCGCACCCATGAGGGCGCGGTTCGCGTCGTCGTGCTCGAGGAACGGGATGAGCGACGTCGCGACCGACACCATCTGACGCGGCGAGACGTCCATGTAGTCGACCTCGTCCTTGCCGACGAGCTCGACCTCGCCGCCCTTCTTCCGGACGAGCACCTTGTCGTCCTGGAAGTGGAAGGAGTCGGTGAGCGGGGCGTTCGCCTGGGCGACGACGAAGTCGTCCTCTTCCGAAGCCGTGAGGTAGTCGATGGTCGTGGTGACCTGACCGTTCACGACGCGGCGGTACGGCGTCTCGATGAAGCCGAACGAGTTGATCCGACCGAACGACGCGAGCGAACCGATCAGGCCGATGTTCGGGCCTTCCGGGGTCTCGATCGGGCACATGCGGCCGTAGTGCGACGGGTGGACGTCACGGACCTCGACGCCGGCACGCTCACGGGACAGACCACCCGGGCCCAGGGCCGAGAGACGACGCTTGTGCGTCAGGCCCGCGAGCGGGTTGTTCTGGTCCATGAACTGCGACAGCTGGGACGTCCCGAAGAACTCCTTGATCGCGGCGACGACCGGACGCACGTTGATGAGCGTCTGCGGCGTGATCGCCTCGATGTCCTGCGTGGTCATGCGCTCGCGGACGACGCGCTCCATGCGGGACAGACCCGTGCGGACCTGGTTCTGGATGAGCTCGCCGACGGCGCGGATGCGACGGTTGCCGAAGTGGTCGATGTCGTCCACGTCGAGGCGCAGCTGCACCGGCTCGCCGTCGCGGACACCGTCGAGCGTGGTCTTCTCGGCGTGCAGCGAGACCAGGTACTTGATCGTGCGGACGATGTCCTGCACGGTCAGGACCGAGTCGCTGAGCGGCGCGTCGATGCCGAGCTTGCGGTTGACCTTGTAGCGGCCGACCTTCGCGAGGTCGTAGCGCTTCGGGTTGAAGTAGAAGTTGTCGAGCAGCGCACGCGCGGCCTCGGCGGCGACCTGCTCACCCGGACGCAGCTTGCGGTAGATGTCCTTGAGCGCCTCCTCCTTGGTGAGGATGGCGTCCTTCTCGAGGGTCGACTCGATCGAGGCGAAGCCCTGGAACTCCTCGAGGATCTCCTCGCTCGTCAGGCCGAGCGCCTTGAGGAAGACCGTGACGGACTGCTTGCGCTTGCGGTCGATGCGCACGCCCACCTGGTCGCGCTTGTCGATCTCGAACTCGAGCCACGCACCGCGCGACGGGATGACACGCGCCGAGTAGATGTCCTTGTCGGAGGTCTTCTCCTGCTGGCGCTCGAAGTACACGCCCGGCGAGCGGACGAGCTGCGAGACCACGACGCGCTCGGTGCCGTTGATGATGAAGGTGCCACGCTCGGTCATGAGCGGGAAGTCGCCCATGAACACGGTCTGCGTCTTGATCTCACCGGTCATGTGGTTCATGAACTCGGCGTTGACGTACAGCGGCGCGGCGTAGGTCTTGCCACGCTCCTTGCACTCGTCGATCGAGTACTTCGGGTCCTCGAGCTCGGGCGACGTGAAGCCGAGCTGCATGGTCTCGCCGAGGTCCTCGATCGGGAGATCTCCTCGAAGATCTCCTCGAGCCCGGAGTGCAGTGCGAGGTCGGTGCGACCCTGCTCCTGGCCTTCGGCCAGGCGGGCCTTCCAGACGTCGTTGCCGACGAGCCAGTCGAAGCTTCTCCGTCTGGAGCGCGAGCAGATCAGGAACCGTGAGGGTGTCCGTGATCTTGGCGAACGAGAGTCGCGAGTGGTTGCGACCGTTCTTGGGGTTGGTGGATGCGTTGGGCGCAGCAGCCAAGGGTTTGACCTCCGGTAGGCCCCGTCGGGCCGGTACTGACGAGCAGCACGTAGGTGAGTGGATTGATCGCTCGGCGCACCCCACGAAGACTCGCGATCACGTGACGGCCGGTGAAGCTGTGCACGTGTGCGATGATCTTGGTGAGCGGGCCCCGCCGACATATACGGGACCGGCACCACCAGGGCTCGTTCAAGAGAACGTTGCGTCGACCGCAATATGACGACACGGATGCCAGGGAGCGCGAACTGCCATCATAGGTCGGTCCGGTCGCGGATGTCCAGTCCTGGCTTGACCGAATTCGGCAGCGCCGTGTATAAGCCGTGGACCGTCCCGGCCACGCCGCCGCCCGCACAGATCAGCGCAGGGCGCGGAACGCCGCCTCCGGCCGACGCGTCCGCACGAACGTCACGCGCCCGCGGTCGTCGGTGAACTCGATCCCGAATCCCGGCGTGAGGATCATCGCTCGCACGCCGCGTCCGAGCCGGAGCCCGAGACCGCCGTAGGTCGAGGCGTCCGCCTCGACGAGCCGAGCGTCCACGATGCGCCGCCGGGCGATCCGCCGGTCGGGCAGGGGCCGGAAGTGCAGGACGACGTGCGTGTCCGTCACGGTGAACCCGGAGCGTGCGACGACGAGCAGGAAGCCGACGACGACCCCCACGAGCGCCGGCACGAGGAGCGCCGCCTCCGGCGCCTCCCCGGCCATCCCAGGACCGCCGCGGTGAGCCCGAGACCGCCGATGAGCAGCGCCGCCCCGACGGCACGCATCCACGCCGGTGCGTACTCGTGGTCGGCGTGCGCGGGTGCGACGGCGGGACTGGAGGCACGGCGCGCGGCCACAGGACGGGTCGCCGGGACGAGACGGTGGGTCGGGACGCTCATGGTGTCGGTCATGACTTCGGGCTCCTGCGGATTCGTGGTCCGGACTGCAGTGCTCATATTTTACATAGCACGTGCAATGTTCTCAATGGCGGGCGCGGGCCGGCCACGGGCGGCGCGCAGGAGAGCGGAGGGCCCGGCGCACGCCGACGGCGCGCACACGCGGGGCAGTGGGGGTTGCCGGACGGACACGCCGCGGTCACGAGCGGGGTGCGGAATCGCGAGGTGTGGGGCACTGCGCGGATCGACGCACCGAGGTGACGACCCGGTGAACGCTAGGCGACGAGCCTTGGCGTCGGCTGGCCGTTCATGTACACGCATTCATCAGCGGTCGGTGAGACCGCCGGGGCGCACTCGGATCAGAGCGGGGTCAGCGGAGCACGAGTGCGACGGCCTCGGCACGGGTCCGGACGCCCAGCTTCGTGAAGACCTGGTTCACGTACGACTTCACGGTCGGAACCGTCAGGAACAGCTCGGCGGCGATCTCGGGGTTCGATCGGCCCGCGGCGATGCGCTCGAGCACGTCGGCCTCGCGCGGGGTGAGGTCCGGGAAACGCGTCCGCAGTGCCGTCGCGCCCCCGGCAGCCGGAGCGGGACCGGGAGCGGCGCCGCTCGCGAAGCTGCGCCACGAGCCGAGCACCGACCGTGGCGTCGAAGGTCGACTGCCCCGATGCCACCGCCCGGATCGCGGTGGCGATCTCGGTACGGCCGGCGTCCTTGGTCAGGTACCCCCGGCGCCGGCCCGCAGTGCGGTGACGATCGACTCGTCGTCGGCGTAGGTCGTCAGCACGAGCACCGCGACCTGCGGGTGCGCGCCGGTGATCCGAGCGGTCGCGGTCGGTCCGTCGACGACCGGCATGCGGAGGTCCATCAGCACGACGTCCGGTGCGTCGCGTTCGACCGCGGCGACCGCTTCGGCGCCGTCCGACGCCTCGCCCACCACCTCGAGGTCCGGAACGAGCGACAGCACCGTCACCAGGCCGTCGCGGACGATGGCCTGGTCGTCGACGACGAGCACCCTGATGGTCACGACCGGTCCTCCTCGACCACAGCCTGATCGACGGCGGCGACGGCCCGGTCGACGGGCAGGTGCATCGCCACGACGAACTCGTCGTCCGACCGCTCCGCCTCGACCGTGGCGCTGCCGCCGAGCTCCTCGAAGCGCTCGCGCATCCCGAGCAGGCCGTGACCACCGGCGGACAACGGGTTCGCGACGACGACGTCCACGGCGTCGCCGTCCCGGACGACGGACAGGACCACCGCGGCACCGGGAGCGTGCCTGCGGGCGTTGCTCAGTGCCTCCCGGACGACCTGGACCACGGCGGCACGGTGGGCCGCGTCGAGGTCGGACAGCGCGGTGTCGCCGTGCGTCGTAATCTCGCCGCCGAACGAGCGGTGCGCCTCGACGAGGGCCGCCAGGCCCGTCCCGGTGGGCAGCCTCGGCTCCGCCGTGTCGGGGGCGGTCGTCGACGCGGCGGGTTCCGTACCCGCGTCCTCGCGGAGCGCGTGCACCGCACGTCGCGCCTCGGCGAGTCCGTCTGCCGCGAGGATCCTCGCCTCGCCCGCACGCTTCGTCGCCTCCTCCAGCCGACCGGCCTCGAGGAGCGCCTCGACCGCGTCGAGCTGCAGCACCAGACCGCCGAGCGAGTGCGCCAGGACGTCGTGGATGTCCCGCGCGGCCCGCGACCGGTCGGCCAGGAGCTGCGCGCGCTGCTGTTCCCGCTCCGCCTCGCGCGCCCGTTCGGCGGCGACCCGGAACTGCCGTCGGCTGAACCCGATGAGGACTCCGAGCAGCATGCCGCCGCTCGTGCCGAGGACGAACTGGAGCGACGCGTGCTCCAGCGTCGCGGTCACGGCGACCACCACGACGGCAGCCAGCGCGGTGACCGACGCCGCCCAGATCGGGACCCGCAGGCTCGCGCCGATCAGGACGATCCCGACGATGACGGGACGATCATCAGCGATTCGGTCGGCACCACCGTCACGGCCCCGGCGGCGACCATCACGCCGCCGGCGGGGACGAGCAGGCGCGCGGATCGTCCGAACTCCCGGAACGCCCACGCGGCGAGTGCCACGGCCCCGAGCACCCACACCCACACCGGGTGGTGCAGCGCGACGCCGTTGCGCACGAACCAGAACCCGACGATCGCGATCCCGAGGGCGTTGAGCCCCCAGGCCGCGCTCGAACGCGGCCGGCCTCCGGGGAGGTCGGCCGGGTCCTGGCCGGTCAGCAGGGTCACCGGACCATCATGCCGCGTGCCTGGCGGTCACCACGGGGATGCGCTGGTCGATGACCACGGCGCGGGCCGCACGGTTCAGGGCGAGGACGAGCAGGATCATGCCGGTCGAGGTGAGCAGGTGGGCGCCGAGGTGGCCACCGAGGACGTCGAGGCCGACCCGGACGGCGATGAGCACGATCCAGAGCGCGGCTCCGAGCAGCCCCGTGCGGGACTGGATGGTCCGGCCCTTGCTGTCGGGGGTGGCGACCGTGCGGAAGCGGGTGATGCTCCCCATGGTCAGGCCGACGCCGATGGTGATGAGGGCCTCGATGCCGAGGAACACGACGTCGGTGGTGGTGATCGTGGTCGTCGTCTGCGCGAGGACGACCACGCCGACGATCGCCATGATCACCGGCGTCCGCCAGATGCGGGTCGGGTCGAGGTACTGCCAGGTCGCCTGGCGGTAGCCGAGGAACACGACGAGCGCGACCCCGATGAGGATGTTCGCGACGAGCTGGACCGACATGGTGTGCCTTTCGAGGAGGTCCGGCGGGCCGTTCCCGACCGGTGACCCCAGCCTCGTGCGACGGCGACCGCGGGCACACCACCCTGGGGTGGGGACCGGGTGGGGATCTCCGTCGGGACCGGGGTGGTGTTCGATTGGTCCCATGGCTGATGCGTTCGACGGGTTCCGGATCGGTGCGGGGTACGCGGTGGTCGAACCCGACCGGCACCGCCCGGGTCCTTCACCCTCGTGGTGGACGGCACTCCGCAGTCGCACGTCGACCTCGAGGACCCGACGCACCTGGCGTTCGAGTACATCCGGCGGATCGGGCACGCGATCGACCTGCTGCCGGAGGGGCCGATCACCGCGCTGCACCTCGGCGCCGGCGCCCTCACGCTCCCCGGTACGTCGCGGTGACCCGGCCCGGCTCGCGCCAGCAGGTGATCGAGCTCGAGCGCGACCTCGTCGACCACGTGCGGGACGCCCTGCCGTTCCCCCGCGGTGCGTCGATCCGGGTGCGGTACGGCGACGCGCGGGAGGTCCTGACGAAGCTGCCCACCGGCCTGCGCGGGACGGTCGACCTCGCCGTCGTGGACGTGTTCGGCGGGTCGCAGATCCCGGCGCACGTGACGAGTGTCGAGTTCTACCGGGAGGTCGCGGCGTTCCTGTCGCCCACCGGCATCGTCGCCGTGAACGTGGCGGACGGAGCCGGGCTGGCGTTCGCCCGCGGGCAGGCGTCGACCCTGCAGGCGGTGCTGCCGTCGGTGGCGGCGGTGGCGGACACCGGGATGCTCAAGGGCCGGCGGTTCGGGAACATCGTGCTGCTCGGGTCGCCCACCGACCTGCCCGTGGCGGACATGCCGAGGCGGTACTCCTCGGACCCGATGCCGGCGAAGGTCGTGCACGGCGCCGAGCTGCGGGCGTTCACCGCCGGGGCGCCGATCGTGACCGACCGGACGGCGGTGGCGTCGCCGGAGCCGAACCGGAGCGTGTTCGGCGGCTGACGTCCGGGGCGCCCGCCGACGGACCGCCGTCTCGGAACGACGACTTCGACGTCGTACGCGCACCGTGGTTCCGGAACGACGACTTCGACGTCGTACGACACCGACGATGTCGCTCCGGCGCGTACGCAACAGTTGCGCACGCGGGATCGCGACCAGCCCGACGTCGTACGACACCGGTGCCGTCGCCTGTTGCAGACGCAACCGCCTGCCGGGACTGGAGGCGCGGTGCCGGACGTGCGCCGCGCCTCCAGTCCGTCGCGCCGCCCGCACGCAGTCCGTCACCGGCTGGGCACACGGAGGGCGCGGCTGCCAGGATGGTCTGAACGACCGTGCAGGAGCGCGACCGAGCGAGGGGAACCCCCGATGACGAACGACGACCGGAGCAACGAGGACCGGACGGGCGACGGCCAGGTGCCGAGCTGGGGCGACGCGCCGCAGCAGCCCGCGACCGGTGCCGCACCCGCGAGTGACGAGCCGCGTTACGGCGAGCGGCTCGACCCGGCGGCCGGCACGCAGCAGTACGGCGAGCGCCAGGGACCGCAGGACGAGACCCCGCGGTACGAGACCCCGCAGTACGGACAGACCGCAGACGGACGGGGCAGTACGGCCAGCAGCCGAGCGCGCCCTCGTGGGGCGACCAGCACCAGGCGCAGCAGCCGTACGCCGCGGCAGCGGCTCCGGCGAGCGCCGGTGCACCCGCGTGGCAGGGCTACGAGGAACCGAAGGCCAAGAAGAAGACCGTCGGCGTGGTGGCGTTCTTCCTCGGCCTGGCGTCCCTCGTCATCGGGGTCATCGGCGGGTACATCATGGGCTCCGCGCTCGCGAACAGCGACGCCGTCACGAACCTCGTGCCGACCGACGGCTCGACTCCCGACCAGGGACAGTTGCAGCAGCAGCTGATGAACGACCCCAGCGTGGTGTCCCAGATCGGCGTGGGGGCCGTGGTCGCCGGGATCGCGGCGCTCCTCGGCATCTGGGCGCTCGTCCAGGGCATCATCGCGATCGTCGCGAAGCGCGGCCGCGGATGGGGTGTGTTCGCGATCATCCTCGCCGTGGTGGCGACCATCGCCACGTTCGGCACCTACATCGGTGTCGCCGCAGCGGCGGCCGTGAACGGCGCGAGCTGACCCGCTGACCGCTCCGGACGGCCCGTCGTGCAACCGCGCGGCGGGCCGTTCGACGTCCGGCGGGGCACGCCCGGGTGACCCGTGCGCGTGGCACCGCTCACTCTCGGCACGGCGCGGTTACCCTCGAACCGATGTCCCTCCCGCCCGACGACCGCCAGCAGCCCGACCGCACCGACCGCGCCCGGGAACCGCGTCATGCGGCGCCCGTGACGGCGGGCGTGAGCCCGGGCAGCACCTTCGCGCCGATCAGTCTCCGCCCAGCCGTCGACGCCGATGCGGTCCAGCAGCGTCTGCGGGACCTCGGGCAGAGCCGCAGCACCGAGGCCCTCGCCGAACGCGCCGAGCTCCTCCGCCTGCTCGGCCGACTGGACGAGTCGCTCGTGATCGCGGAAGAGGTCTTCCGGCTGACGATGTTCACCGGTGAGCGTTCGGACAAGGTCTCCGCCCGCATCCGCCGCGCCCACGTGCTGCACGACCTCGGGCGGTACGAGCGTGCCGCGACCGAGTCCGCCCTCGCCCGGGACACCGCCCGCACCGAGGAGTGGCCGGAGCTCGAGGGCGCCGCCGCCGAGCTCGAGGGCTGGTCGCTGTTCGAGCTCTCCCGCTTCGACGAGGCCCGCTCGGCGCTCTCCCGCGCGTACCAGGCGTTCCGCCAGGCGGGCGCCCCGTCCGAGCGCACCGAGGCCCTGCAGACCGCCGTCGAGGCCGCGCTCCGGGCCTCCGTGGCCCAGCCGAAGGCCGAGGACCGCCCGCGCACCGCCCGCGAGGTCGCTGCCCGCCGTGCCGAGGAGGACGAGCCGGAGACCCGCGTCGCCGAGCCCGTGAAGCAGGTCCCGCCGATCCGCCGTCGGGTGCTGGGGGCGCCGGACGCCGCCCGCACCGAGGCCGACGACCTCTGGGGTCGGATCGCCGCGCGGACCGCGCAGAAGGGGCAGGCCGGACGGGACGAAGCCGGCGACGACGCGCGGTGACGACGCTCGACGCCGTCCGGATGCGCGCCGAGGAGCTCATCTCGGTGCACCTCGGCACCGGGACGTGGACGTTCGGGTTCGACCACGCGAAGACCCGGGCGGGGCAGTGCGACTTCGCGCGCCGACGCATCACGGTGAGTCGGCACCTGGCCGCGCGGTTCTCCGCGGACGACGTCGACCAGGTGCTCCTGCACGAGATCGCGCACGCGCTCGCAGGCTCCCGAGCGGGCCACGGGCCGGCCTGGCGTCGGACGGCGACAGCGCTCGGGTACACGGGTTCGCGGCTGTACGACGGCCCCGTGGCGAGTGAGCTCGCGCCCTGGGTCGGCTCGTGCCCGGCCGGCCACGAGCACGTCCGCTACCGCACGCCGACCCGGCCCCTGGCGTGCGCGAAGTGCTCCCGGCGGTTCGACGCCCGCAACGTGATCACCTGGCGTCGACGCCCGGCGGACGAGCGTCGGGCTACCGCATGATGCCGATCGCAGTCGGAGGCGCGCCGGTAACCCGTTAGCCTGGGCGGATGCACACGGGCAGCACATCCGCACGGACACCGGTTCCACCTGGTTCTTCGACGCCGGACGGATCGCCCTGGACTTCGCGCACACCGGCGGGTTCGCGGACGACGCGGACGGACGACGTCCGCGGCGCAGCTCGGCGAACTGCTCGTGACCCCCGCTGACCTCGACGAGTGGCTGAGCGACCACACCGAGCCGATCGACGTCGGAGCCACCGCACGCGAGCTGCAGGACGCCCGGGCGCTCCGCGCCGCGATCGCCCGTCTGGCGGTCGCCGCCGCCCCCGGCCCGGCGTCGACCGCTGCGGAGCGCACCGCGGTCGCGGCGGGACTGCGCGCCGGGACCGGCCGGACGCGTCCCGCGCCCGACGACATCGACACCGTCAACCTGTTCGCGGCCCTGCCGGACGTCCCCCGAGCCTGCCGGGCGGCCGTCGACGGGCCGGAGCGAACCGGGTCCGACTCGCACAGGCGCTCTCGAGCGTCGCACGGGACGCGGTCGCGCTGTTCACCGAGGTCGGCTTCGACGACGTCGCCGCGGACGGGCAGGCCACCCGGCTGAGCCGCTGCTCGGCGGACGACTGCGGTCTGGTGTTCTACGACTCCTCGCGCGGGGGCACCCGCCGCTGGTGCTCGATGCAGCGCTGCGGCAACCGCGCGAAGGTGCGGGCACATCGGGCGCGGCGCGCCACAGCCTGACCGCCTGACTACCCGAGGGTGACTCGCCATCCCGAAAACAAGTATTCGGGCACCGAATCCTCTGGCATGCTGGACGGCATGACCGACACGGCAGCGCGACCGCGCACTCCCGAACACGTCCCCGCAAGCGCGCCGCCGGTCTCACGCTGCTCGGCCCGGCCTTCGTGGCGGCCATCGCGTACGTCGACCCGGGGAACGTCGCCGCGAACCTCACGGCCGGGGCGAAGTACGGCTACCTGCTGCTCTGGGTCCTCGTCGCCGCGAACGCCAGCGCCGTCGTCGTGCAGTACCTCTCCGCGAAGCTCGGCGTCGTCACCGGGAAGTCCCTGCCGGAACACCTCGGGTTGCGGATGCGGCGCGCGCCCGGCTGCTGTTCTGGGCCCAGGCCGAGGTCGTCGCGGCCGCGACCGACGTCGCCGAGGTGGTCGGCGGCGCGCTCGCCCTGCACCTGCTGTTCGGGCTGCCGCTGGTCGCCGGCGGGGTCGTCACGGGCGTGGTCTCGATGGCGATCCTGATGCTGCACAGCCGGCGCGGCACCCGCACGTTCGAGGCCGTCTTCACCGCCATGCTGGCGATCCTGACCGTCGGGTTCTGCGCGGGGCTGCTCTTCGCACAGGTGTCACCGGGCGAGCTCGTCGCCGGGCTCGTCCCACGCTTCGAGGGCTCCGAATCGGTGATGCTCGCCGCGTCGATGCTCGGCGCGACCGTCATGCCGCACGCCGTCTACCTGCACTCGGCCCTGGCCCGGGACCGGCACGGCGACGTCCCCGCCGGCCCCGAACGCCGCCGGGTGCTCGTCGCGACGCGGTGGGACGTGGCACTGGCGCTCGTCGTCGCCGGGGGCGTGAACATCTGCATGCTCGTGCTCGCCGCCGCGACGCTGCCCGGTGTCGCGGGGACGGACTCGATCCCGGGCGCGCAGGGGCGATCGCCGAACACGTCGGTCCCGTGGTGGGCGTGCTGTTCTCGGTGGGTCTGCTCGCGTCCGGCCTGGCCTCGACCTCGGTCGGCTGCATGGCCGGTGCCGAGATCATGCACGGGCTGCTGCACGTGCGGGTACCGCTCGTCGTCCGACGCCTGGTCACGCTCGTGCCGGCGATCGTCCTGCTCGCGGTGAACGCCGACGCGACGATGCTCCTCGTCGTCAGCCAGGTCGTGCTGAGCTTCGGGATCGCGTTCGCGATCGTGCCGCTCGTGGTCTACACGTCCCGACGCAGCGTGATGGGCGCGGACGTCAACGCGGTGACCACCCGCGTCGTGGCGGGGTCATCGCGCTGGTGATCGTCGCGCTCAACGTGGCGCTCGTCGCGCTCACGCTCGCGGGCTGAGCCCGGCGCCGCACACTGTGCGAGGCTCCGGACAGCGTGCGGGGCCGCGCGGGTCCCACAGCGAGCGAAAGCTCGCACACTGCGGGACCGGGCGCGGACTACTCGACGACGCGCACGTCCTTCCAGAAGGCCACGTAGCCCGAGTAGTCCTTGCCGACCCGGTCGAAGGACGACGGGATCGGTGTCGGGTACGACCACGCTCGGTCCTGCAGCGCCTGCCCGTCCACGTTCACGGTGTAGTACTGCGTGTCGCCCTTCCACGGGCAGTGGTACTGCGTGGGGCTCTCGGTGAACAGTTCCGACTTGACGCTCGACGGCGGGAAGTACCAGTTGCCCTCGATCTGGATGAGGTCCTCCTGCGGGGCCTCGGCGATCACGGTGTCTCCGACGACTGCCTTCATGGCACGCTCCTTCGCTCTGCGGTGACGACCGGAACGCTACGCTCGCGGGTTCGATTCCCGCAGGGTCACGAGGTCGCCGCCCGCGGCGAGCGCCGCGTGCACGTCGCCTGGCTCGAGCGCAGCCGCCGCCTCGGAGGCGCTCACCAGGTGCTTCACCGCGCGCCGCAGTCCGGTGTACGCGGCACAGGCCGCCGCGGCCTCGGGCGAGGTGTGGTCGATACCGACCGCGGCGAGCGCGTCGGCGACCGCCCCCGCGGCGAGGAGGTCCTCGACCGCGAAGTCCGGCGCGTCGGCACGTCGGCCGCTTCACCGGCGGCCTCGGCCGCGTCGTCCCCGGTTCGTGGTGGCGTCCGGCGGCGACGATCGCGACGACGCAGCGGTCACCACGATCGGCCTGGAGGCGCGTCACGCGTCCGGCGACCGCCTCGGCGTTGGCGAGGTGGCCGAGCACGACCTCCGGCCCGTCCGGCAACTGCGCGGCCAGGGAACGCAACGCACGCCGGCGCTCGCGGTCGTCGCGACCCGCGGCGGACGGCAGGACGTCCACCCAGACGAGCAGGTGCGCCCCCGGTGCGATGCGGGCAGCGCCCCCGGTCCCCCAGGCGAAACGGACCTGGTACTTCTGCTGGGTGCGGGCTGCCACCCGGACCACGATAGCCGCCGCGGGTCCCTGATCCTCTCCACAGATGGTCGGGTCCGGAGGTTCGCCGGGCGGGCGACCGTAGGATCCCATGCCATGGAGATCGCCCCCGCACCCACCCTGACCGGCGACCGTGTGACGCTCGAGCCCCTGGGCTCCGAGCACGCGGACGACCTGCGGGCGGCGGTCGCCGACGGCGATCTGTGGCGCACCTGGTACACGGCGGTCCCGCTCCGGCGCAGGTCGACGACGAGATCGACCGGCGCCTCGGCGAACAGGCCGCCGGGCGGATGGTGCCGTTCGCGGTACGCGACCGTCCGACCGGCCGGGTGGTCGGGTCGACGACGTTCCTGAACCCCGACACCGCGAACCGACGCGTGGAGATCGGCGCGACGTTCCTGGCCCGGTCCGCCCAGCGTTCGGGGATCAACACCGAGGCGAAGCTGCTCATGCTCTCGCACGCGTTCGACGCCTGGCAGTGCATCGCGGTCGAGTTCCGGACGCACTGGCACAACCTGCAGTCGCGAGCCGCCATCGCCGCGCTCGGGGCGAAGCAGGACGGCGTCCTCCGGAACCACGCGATCGGCCGCGACGGCACGCTCCGGGACACCGTGGTGTTCTCGATCGTCGCGTCCGAGTGGCCCACCGTCCGGATGTCGCTCTCCGAACGGCTCCGCCGGCACGACCGCACCGAGGGGTCCCGCCGACGCTCCGCCCGGCACGCCTGAGTCCCGACGGCGAGCCGCACGGACCGGGCGGAGTAGTGTCCGCGCCGTGCACGTCGGCCTCCGGATCACCCTCGACGCGCCCGTGGACGCGGTGCGGGACGCCCTGCTGTCCCCGGCCGTGATGGTCGCCGTCACGAAGCCGCTCCTGGTCTACCGATCCCGCGACCCGCAGGGCTTCCCGCCCCGCTGGGTCCCCGGCGCGGCACCCGGTCACGGCGAGCGCCTTCGGGGTGGTGCCGAGCGGGACACCCACGTCGACCTCGACGTGTACGAGGTGCGGGGTGTGCGGGTCCAGCGCGACCGCGGCGGCGGGACGAGTGGCCTGTTCGGGCAGATGGCCATCCAGCACCGGATGGCGACCGTGGACGTCGGGGGCGGCCGGACGCTCCTGCTCGACCGACTCGTCTACCGGACGCGACCCGCGCTGCTCGGCGTCCTGCTCTGGCCGGGGATGTGGGTCGTCTGGCAGTGGCGCGGCCTGCGGATGCGCACGCTCGCACCCGGGTGGCGGCGCCCCCGACGAGCCGCCGCCTGACCTGCGGTGGTACGCCGTCCCTCCCGGCACACCACGCCGCCCCGCCGGCCGGTACCGCCGCAGCGGGTCCGGCGACGTGGGTCCGACGTCGAGGAAGCGGCACGTCCTGGTGCTCGCCGACGGAGCGGGCGTACGCTCGCACCGTGAGCCTGACGCCTGAGCCGGCAACCGACGACCGCGTGCACAGCACGCTCGCCACCGTGGACTGGCGGCGGATGACGTTCGACCTCTACCGCCGCGTCCGGGCGACGACCGACCCGGAGACCGCGCACGCGATGTGGCGCGAGACCCGGGACGCGATGTTCGGCGAGCATCCCGCGAGCCCGCTCCTCGACGAGGACGCCCGGGACTTCGACTCGCTCCCCGTCCCCGACTACGACCCGTCCTGGCGCTTCCGGGCGCGCATCGAGCCGGCCGAGCCCCTCGCGATGGACGTCGAGACCGGGACCGACGGCGTCGTGCACTTCGACCGGCTCGGCATCGTCCGCCTGCCCGGCGTCGGATCGCTCGACGTGTGGTCGCACGGCGGCTACGCGGGCGGCGTGTTCATCCCCGTCAAGGACACCAGCGCCGGTCGGGCCCGAGGCACGTACGGCGGTGGGCGCTACCTCGTGGACACGATCAAGGGCGCCGACCTCGGCGGAGACGACGGCGAGATCGTGCTCGACTTCAACTTCGCGTACAACCCGTCGTGCGCGTACGACCCGGCGTGGGCGTGTCCGCTCGCTCCTCCGGGCAACACCGTCGCCGTCCCGATCCCCGTCGGCGAGCAGTACGACTTCTAGGGTGGAGCGCATGTCGGGTCTCGTCGCGATCGACGCCGGCGGGCGTGTCCCGCCGTTCGAGCAGGTGCGGTCGCAGATCGCCGCGCAGATCACCGCCGGCTACCTGGTGGACGGGGAGCGGCTGCCGAGCGTCAGGGGTCTCGCCGACGAGCTCGGCCTGGCGGCGGGGACGGTGGCGAAGGCGTACCAGCTCCTCGAGGAGGCCGGGCTGGTGCAGACCGCGCGCGGGGCCGGCACCCGGGTGGTCCGTCCGGCCGAGGTCCCCGCAGCGGTCGTCGACGCGGCACGGGCGCTGGCCGCCGCCGCGCGTGGTGCCGGGCTCTCCGCGGACCAGGCGGCCTCGGCGCTGCGCGAGGTCTGGCCCGCCTGACGGAGGCAGCGCAGCGGCACACCAGCGCAGCGACGAGCGACGAGCGACGAGCGACGCAGCGTGCGAGGTCCCGCACTTCGTGCGAGGCCGCCCGCGTCCCACCACGCACGAAACCTCGCACCATGTCGAGCGCGCCCCGCAGCGTCAGCAGTGCTCGAAGACGTAGTCGTCGTCCGAGGGCGTGACGAGGTCCCGGTCCCGCAGGATCGTCATCGCCGGACGGTCGTGCTCCGCGCAGATCGATGACCACGAACGCTTCGTGGTGTCCGAGTACTCGATGTCGATGGCGCGCTTCCCGTAGGCCTTCGTGTACGCGGCGCACTCCCGGTACTGCACGCACTCCTCGGCGACGACGAAGTCGAACCCCGTGGTCTTCCGGCCGGAGGCACCGAGTTGCGGGGTGTTCTTCTGCCCGACGGCGAGCCCGTGCCCGTGCCCGGCATCGACGAGCGCCTTCGCGAGCGCCAGGTTGCCGGCTCGGGTCAGTGCGCCGTGCGAGCGCGTCCACGAGTCGAGGTTGTCGAACTCCACCGCGTCGAACCCGTGGTCCGCGCACCGGGCGATCGACTTCGTCAGCACCCGGACGATCTCCGCTCGCTTCGCCCCGGTGGTGGTGTCGAGGAGCATCTCGTCCGGCCAGCCCGGATCGGACACGGGCTCGCCGTCGTCGTCTCGCAGCACCGCCGACGGGTGGTCGGCGAGCCAGGCGTCGGCATCGCCTGGCTGGGTCTGGAAGCCGTTGACGTAGCAGATGCCGTACGTGCCGTCCGCCGGCTCCGCCGTGCTGTCCCGCTCCACGATCGTCACCGCGTCCGGCGGCGTGTACGCACCGCCCAGCTGGTAGTCCGGGAGACCCGAGGTCGGCAGGTCCGAGTACGACGAACCGGTGTCGTCCGTCGCACAGGCGGCGGCGCCGAGTACGACCGCGAGGCTCGTCGCGACGGTCAGGACAGCGGTTCTGGCGCGCACCCGGGCATCCTCGCACGCCCGGATGGACGCCCCGACGGCGGCCCGGGACGTGCACCCGCTATGATGGTGGTACTCGAGGCGCCGATCGCCTCGTGCGTCGTACGGACGCCCCGAACTCCCGACCACGTGTCTGCTGGACCACGGTCGATGATCGAGCACCTCTGCGAAGGTGCCCAGGCTTCTCTGCTGCGGCGACTGCGCCAGCCACACCCGTTGGCGCGCATCCCGCCCGCGCGCTGCCTCGCAAGCGCGCCCACAGCCGGTCGAGCCGGCTGGAAAGGTCACGATGACCGACACCACGCACGACATCCGCTTCTCCGACCTCGGCGTCCCGGCGCCGATGGTCGACGTCCTGGCGAGCCAGGGCAAGGAGACCGCCTTCCCGATCCAGGCCGACACGCTCCCCGACTCCCTGCGGGGCAAGGACGTGCTCGGTCGCGGCCGCACCGGCTCCGGCAAGACGATCGCGTTCGCGATCCCCCTCGCCGCCCGGCTCGCCGCCGACCCCCGCAAGCGGCGCGCCGGCCGCCCCCGGGCGCTCGTGCTCGCCCCCACCCGTGAGCTCGCGACGCAGATCGATGCGACCCTCGCGCCGCTCGCGAAGGCCATGGGGCTGAACACCACGACGATCTTCGGCGGCGTGGGGCAGGGCCGTCAGGTCGATGCCCTCCGTGGCGGCGTCGACGTGGTCGTCGCTTGCCCCGGCCGACTCGCCGACCTCATGCAGCAGGGCCACGTGCACCTCGACGGCATCGAGGTCACCGTCCTCGACGAGGCCGACCACATGGCCGACATGGGGTTCCTGCCCGGTGTGACCAAGATCATGCAGGCGACGCCGGAGCGCGGGCAGCGCCTGCTGTTCTCCGCCACGCTCGACAACGGCGTGGACAAGCTCGTGAAGAAGTTCCTGCACGACCCGGTGATGCACTCGGTCGACGACGAGACCAGCCCGGTCGAGGCCATGACCCACCACCTGTTCGAGGTCGCCGACGCCGACGCGAAGAAGGACCTCGTCCGGACGCTCGCCTCGGGCACCGGCCGCCGCATCCTGTTCATGCGCACGAAGCACCACGCCAAGCGTCTGGCGAAGCAGCTCACCAGCTCGGGCATCCCCGCCGTCGACCTGCAGGGCAACCTGTCGCAGGGCGCACGCGAGCGGAACCTCGCGAAGTTCTCCTCCGGCGAGGCCCTCGTCCTCGTCGCCACCGACGTCGCCGCCCGCGGGGTGCACGTCGACCACGTCGAGCTCGTCGTGCACGTCGACCCGCCGACCGAGCACAAGGCGTACCTGCACCGTTCGGGTCGTACCGCGCGCGCCGGGTCGTCGGGTGACGTCGTCACCGTGACCATGCCGGCCGAGCGCCGGGACGTCGCGCAGATGATGCGGGCGGCTGCGATCTCCGTGAAGCCGCAGCAGGTGACGGCGACGTCGCCCGCGGTCACCGAGCTCGTCGGCGAGGTCGCTCCGATCCGTCACCTGGCTCCGGAGCAGCCCGCGCAGCAGCAGCGGAAGAAGCAGCAGCCGGCGAGCGCGTCGTCGTCCGTCGAGTCGGCCGGAACCGGCGGCGGACGTCGTCGCCGTGGACGCGGCGGCTCGGGAGGCACGGCTCGCTCCGGGCAGTCGGCTCCCGCCGCGGGCACGGCCGGCTCCGGCACCGAGTCGTCCGGCGACCGGCAGGGTCGCGCCCGTGGACGGTCGTCGCACCCCGACGCCGCGGGGCGCACCGTCCGTAGCGGGGCGCAGAGCAGCGGCTCGACCGGCGGGCAGCGCCGCGGCGGCGGCAGCCGTCGCGCGTCGAGCGATGTCGTGCGCGGCGGTTCCGCTCCCGTCTGGTCCTCCGAGGGCGGCTACGCCGCGGGCCGTGGGACCGGCACCGAGTCCAGCGGCAACCGTCGTCGTGGCTCGCGCCGTGCCTCCCGTCCAGCTGGTTCCGCGCACTGAAACTCGCACCGTGCACAGCGCCCACCCGGCGACCCGCTGGCTCCGCGCACTGAAACTCGCACCGTGCACAGCGCCCACCCGGCAACCCGCTGGCTCCGCGCACTGAGCCGTCGGCGGCGCGCGCTCGGAGGACAACCTTGGCGCTCCCTGCGAGCGGGACGCTCCGGTCGGCGTAGGTTCTCCGTCACCGGAAGCCGCGCGAGCGGCCGACGGGGAAACCGTCCGCTTCGGAAGGAGTGCCTATGGCTGGGATCGAAGACATCAAGAACGCCGGCGAGAAGCTTGTCGGCAAGGCCAAGGAAGCCGTCGGCAACACGACGGACAACGACCGCCTCAAGGCCGAGGGTCAGACCGACCAGGCCAAGGCCTCGGCGAAGCAGGGTGTCACCGACGTGAAGGACGCCGCTCACGGCGTCGCCGACAGCTTCTCCGACAAGAAGTAACGAAGCCGGTCCAGCACCGAGCTGCGAAGCCCCGGGTCCATCCGGACCCGGGGGCTTCGTCGTGCGCGGCGGCGCGGGCGCTACATGAGGGCGCCGACCGAGGCGAGACCGGCGCGAAGGAGAGCTCCGCGCCCGCCCTCCATCTCGTCGGCGACGGCGTCGGAGGCCGCCTCGATCGGGCTCATCCACGTGAGCTCGAGGGCGTCCTGCCGCGGTTCGCACGTCCCCGTCACGGGCACCACGTACGCGAGGGAGATCGCGTGCTGTCGCTCGTCGGTGTACACCGAGGCGCCGGGCAGCGGGAAGTACTCGGCGACCGTGAAGGGGTTCGGGCTCGCCGGCAGTTGCGGGAACGCCATCGGGCCGAGGTCCTTCTCGAGGTGCCGGAAGAGCGCCGTGCGGATGGACTCGCCGAACATCACGCGTCCGGAGACGAGCGTGCGGGCGATCGAACCGCTCGGCGCGACGCGGAGCAGCACACCGACCTCGGTCACGACGCCGAGCCCGTCCGTACGCACGGGGATCGCCTCGACGTAGCAGATGGGCAGCCGACGGCGGACGGTCGCGAGCTCCTCGTCGGACAGCCAGCCGGAATCGGGATCGGGGGTGCGCAACGAGGCCATGCACCGTGTCTACCAGTCCTGGCGGCGAGTTCGGCGCACGGCGCAGGAGCGCGCACCCGAGTCTCGGGCTCAGCGACACGTCTCGCGCTTCGGAGCGCGAGACGTGTCGCTCAGGCCGAGTTCCGGGGTGGTCCGGACCAGGGTCGGACGGGAGGCGCGGTGCGGGCTGGCACCGCGCCTCCCGTCCGGTGGGCGCTAGTCGGCGAGGATCTGCAGGAGGTCCTTGCGGAGCTGATCGATCTTGGCCGTGGCCGCCTTCGCCTGCTCCTCCGTCGCACTGGTGCGGTACATGTGCAGGACGCCCATGGTCTTGCGGAGCGCCTCGATGAACTCGCGCGACGAGTCCGGGAGACCCGGCGCGTCGAAGGCCGCGGCGATCTCGTCCGCCTTCGACTCGGCCTCGGCCTTGCCGGCGTCGGTGAGCTCGAAGAGCGTCTTGCGACCGTCGCCCGTGGAGACCACGAGGTCCTCGTCCACGAGCTGCTGGAGCGTGGGGTAGACCGAGCCGGGGCTCGGCTTCCAGGCGCCACCGGTGCGTTCGGCGATGGTCTTGATCACGGCGTAGCCGTTCTGCGGGCCCTCGGCCAGCAGGCCGAGGATCGCGAGACGGACGTCGCCGCGGCGGCGTCGCTCACGGCCGAAGCCGGGCCCACCGAAACCGGGCCCACCGAAACCCGGACCGCCGAAGCCGCGACCGAACCCGGCGCCGAAGCCACCGCGCCCGCCGTGGTCGTGGTCACCGCGGTCGCGGCCGGGGAACCCGGCGCCGTGGTGCTGCCGCACGCCGCCGAACCGGGGGCCGCGCGGGTGCTGGTGGATGTTGCTGTCGTCGTCATACATGGGGCGCATGATGAGTCCTTCCTGATGCGTGTTCGAAGTTGGCTCGCGATGGTTCGTGTCGTATCGCGATGTGTTAACGATAGATCGGTAACTATCGCTCTGTCAACCCCACCTCGAGATCGGGCTGGTTGTCGGTGGTCACGGGCAGGATGGGATGGACCATGACCCACGTGCTCGAGCGCTTCTCCCCGCGACCGCGGAGTGGTTCCGGGGCGCCTTCGACGCACCGACGGCCGCGCAGGCCGGGGCGTGGGACGCGATCTCCACCGGGCAGCACGCGCTCGTGATCGCGCCGACGGGGTCCGGCAAGACGCTGGCCTCGTTCCTCTGGTCGATCGACCGGCTCATCAGCGCGTCCGACCGGCCACCCGCGAAGCAGCGCACACGGGTGCTCTACGTCTCACCGCTGAAGGCCCTCGGGGTCGACGTGGAGCGGAACCTCCGCAGCCCGCTCGTCGGGATCACGCAGACCGCCCGGCGCCTCGGACTCGAGCCACCGGACGTCACGGTGGGCGTCCGGAGCGGTGACACCCCGTCGTCCGATCGG
This sequence comes from Curtobacterium flaccumfaciens, assembly GCA_029689965.1. Taxonomy (GTDB): domain Bacteria; phylum Actinomycetota; class Actinomycetes; order Actinomycetales; family Microbacteriaceae; genus Curtobacterium; species Curtobacterium flaccumfaciens_E. Next base: position 333,101 of record CP121450.1, read on the forward strand.
CAGCGGCTCCTGCGACAGCCGCCGGACGTCCTCATCACCACGCCCGAGTCGCTCTACCTGATGCTCACGTCGCAGGCCCGGGAGACCCTTGCCAACGTCGACACCGTGATCGTGGACGAGGTCCACGCGGTCGCGTCGACGAAGCGCGGCGCACACCTCGCCGTGTCGCTCGAACGGCTCGACGACCTGCTCCAGAAACCCGTCCAACGCATCGGGCTGTCGGCCACGGTGCGTCCGGCGGAGGAGGTCGCGCGGTTCCTCGGTGGTCGTGCCCCGGTGACGATCATCGCGCCGCCCGCCCAGAAGACCTTCGACCTGCGCGTGGTCGTGCCCGTCGATGACATGGCCGAGCTCGGGGCACCCCCGGTCGGTGCCGACGCCACCGAGTCCCCGACGAACGGGTCGATCTGGCCCCACGTCGAGGAACGGGTGGTCGACCTCATCGAGGAGCACCGGTCGACGATCGTGTTCGCGAACTCGCGGCGGTTGGCCGAGCGACTGACCGCGCGCCTCAACGAGATCCACGAGGAACGGGTGCTCGTGGCGGCCGGCTCCGTCGGCGACGATGCGCTGGTGCCGGTCGGGGTGACGCCGGCCGACGACGGGCTGCCGGCCGCCGCACCCCGCGCGCAGTCCCCGCCCGCCTCTCGGCGCACGCGCGGCCGCCCGCGCAGATGATCGGCGCGTCCGGGCAGACCGGTGGCGGTGGGTCGGACGCGTCCGTGCCGGTCCTCGCACGCGCCCACCACGGCTCCGTGTCGAAGGACCAGCGGGCCGTCATCGAGGACGACCTGAAGTCCGGCCGGCTGCGCTGCGTCGTCGCGACGAGCTCGCTCGAGCTCGGCATCGACATGGGCGAGGTCGACCTCGTCGTCCAGGTCGAGGCACCACCCTCGGTCGCGAGCGGCCTGCAGCGCATCGGTCGGGCCGGACACCAGGTGGGCGAGATCTCCCACGGGGTCCTGTTCCCGAAGCACCGCGCGGACCTCGTCAACAGCGCGGTGACCGTCGAGCGGATGGTGTCCGGCCAGATCGAGGCGATCTCTGTCCCGGCGAACCCGCTCGACGTCCTCGCGCAGCACACCGTCGCCGCGGGGTCGATCGAGACCGTCGACGTCGAGCACTGGTTCGAGCTCGTCCGGCGGAGCGCCCCGTTCAGCGGCCTGCCACGCTCCGCGTTCGAGGCGACGCTCGACCTCGTCACCGGCCGCTACCCCAGCGACGAGTTCGCCGAGCTGCGCCCCCGCCTGGTGTGGGACCGCGTGCACGGCACCCTGACCGGACGGCCCGGAGCGCAGCGGCTCGCGGTCACCAGCGGCGGGACGATCCCGACCGCGGCATGTTCGGCGTGTTCATGGTGGGCGAGAAGGCCTCCCGTGTCGGCGAGCTCGACGAGGAGATGGTGTACGAGTCACGGGTCGGCGACGTCTTCGCCCTCGGGGCGACGAGCTGGCGCATCGAGGAGATCACGCACGACCGGGTGGTCGTCAGCCCGGCCTTCGGGCAGCCCGGCCGCGTGCCGTTCTGGAAGGGCGACGGCATCGGCCGTCCCGCGGAGCTCGGCCGTGCCACCGGGGCGTTCGTGCGCGAGGTCGAGGCGGCTTCGGACGAGCACGCCCGTGCTCGCGTCGCCGCCGGCGGCCTGGACGAACGGGCCGTCACCAACCTGCTGGCCTTCCTGCGTGACCAGCGTGCGGCGACGGGGCACGTGCCGAACGACACCACGCTCGTGGTCGAGCGGTTCCGCGACGAGCTCGGCGACTGGCGGCTCATCCTGCACTCCCCGTACGGCATGCAGGTGCACGCCCCGTGGGCCCTGGCGGTCGGAGCGCGGTTGCGCGAACGGCACGGGATCGACGGCGACGCGATGGCCGCCGACGACGGCATCGTGGTGCGCATCCCGGAGACCGACGCCGAGCCGCCCGGCGCCGACCTGTTCGTGTTCGAGCGCGACGACCTCGAGACGCTCGTCACCGACGAGGTCGGGGCGTCGGCGCTGTTCGCCGCGCGCTTCCGCGAGTGCGCGGCACGTGCGCTCCTGCTGCCCCGGCGGAACCCCGGGCAGCGATCGCCACTCTGGCAGCAGCGGCAGCGGGCTTCGCAGCTGCTCGAGGTCGCGCAGAAGTACCCGTCGTTCCCGATCGTGCTCGAGACCGTGCGCGAAGTGCTGCAGGACGTGTACGACGTGCCGTCGCTGCTCGGGATCGCGGACGACATCGCCGGGCGGCGCATCCGGCTCGTCGAGACCGAGACCGAACAGCCGTCGCCGTTCGCTCGGTCGCTGCTCTTCGGGTACGTCGCCGCGTTCATGTACGAGGGGACTCCCCGCTCGCCGAACGCCGGGCTGCGGCGCTGTCCCTCGACTCGACGCTGCTCGGCGAGCTCCTCGGCCGTGCGGAACTCCGCGAACTGCTCGATCCGGCGGTCATCGCGTCCGTCGAACGCGACCTGCAGCGGCTCTCGCCGGACCGCCGGGCACGCGATGCGGAGGGGCTCGTGGACGTCCTCCGCCTCGTCGGGGCGCTCGACCTCGACGAGGCCGTGGCGCGCAGCTGGCCGGCCGACTCCGAGGACCGCCCCACGGCGACGACGGCCGTCCGCACGGCACTGGAGTCCCTCGAACGCGACCGCCGCGTGCTGTCGTTCTCGCACGCCGGAGCGACCAGGTGGGCCGTCATCGAGGACGCCTCCCGCCTCCGCGACGCGCTCGGGGTCCCGCTGCCGATCGGCGTGCCGACGGCGTTCGTCGAACCCGTTGCCGACCCCCTCGGCGACCTGGTCGGCCGGTACGCGCGGTCGCACGGACCGTTCTCCGCGCAGGACGCCACCGCGCGCCTCGGGCTCGGGATCGCCGTCGTGCAGGACACCCTGCGCCGGCTCGTCGCAGACCGCCGCGTGGTCGAGGGCGAGTTCCGTCCCGACCGTCAGGGCGCCGAGTGGTGCGACGCCGAGGTGCTCCGCCGCATCCGCACGAAGTCGCTCGCGGCGCTCCGGCACGAGGTCGAACCGGTCTCGCCGGACACCCTCGCCCGATTCCTGCCCGCCTGGCAGCACGTGCGCACGTCTGGCACACGCGGGGGGCTTCGCGGCGTCGACGGCGTGCTGCAGGTCATCGACCAGCTCGCCGGGGTCGCGCTGCCGGCCAGCGCGTGGGAGACCCTCGTGCTGCCCGCTCGCGTCACGGACTACGCGCCGAGCATGCTCGACGAACTGACCGCCACGGGCGAGGTCCTCTGGTCCGGCGGCGGCACCCTGCCGGGCAACGACGGGTGGGTCCGGTTGCACCTCGCCGACACCGCGGCGAACACGCTCGCCGAGCCGTCCGGTGACGAGACCACCGAGCTCCAGCGCGACGTGCTCGGAGCACTCGCGGGCGGCGGCGCCTACTTCTTCCGGCAGCTCGGGCAGGCCGTGGGGAGCACCGACGACCAGGCACTCTCGACCGCGCTCTGGGACCTGGTGTGGGCCGGCCAGATCACCAACGACACCTTCGCCCCGCTGCGGTCGATGCTCGGCGGCAAGGCGAAGAGCACGAGCGCGCCGCGGGCCCGGGCGTACCGCGGTCGTCGTCGCCCGACGATGCCGACGCAGTCCGGGCCGCCGTCCGTCGGCGGCCGGTGGTCCCTGCTGCCCCTGGCCGAGTCGGACGCCACCGTGCGGGCCGCGGCGACCGCCGAACAACTGCTCGAACGGTACGGGTCGTCACCCGCGGCGCGGTGCAGGTCGAGGGCGTCCGGGCGGGTTCGCCGGCGTCTACCGTGTGCTCTCCCGGTTCGAGGAGTCCGGACGAGCGCGTCGCGGGTACTTCGTCGAGGGTCTCGGTGCCGCCCAGTTCGCTACCGGCCCGACCGTCGACCGGCTCCGGACGTACGCCCGCGACCTCGACGACGACGAACGCGCCGATCCCGAACGGAAGCGCGAGGCCCTGACGCTCGCCGCGACCGACCCCGCGAACCCGTACGGGGCGTCGCTGCCGTGGCCGAGCGATGCCCCGACCGACGGGCCCGGCGACGACGAGTCGGCGGACGACACCCCCACGAAGGGCCGTGGCCACCGACCGGCGGAAGGCCGGTGCCCTCGTGACGACGGTGGACGGCACGCTCACGGTTTACGTCGAACGCGGGGGAAGTCCGTGCTCACCTTCACCGATGATGCGGCAGACCTCGCGGCGGCGGCGGCGGCGATCGCCGCGACGGTCCGGAACGGCCTCGGCAGGCTCTCCGTCGAGCGGGTGGACGGCGACTTCGTGCTCGAGACCCCGCTCGGCGCCGCGCTCCGCGAGGTCGGCTTCACCGCCACCCCGCAGGGATCCGGCTCCGTGCCTGAGACGACAGCGCCCGGGGACGACCGTGCCTGAGGGCGACACCGTCTTCCGGGCAGCCCGGCGGCTGCACACCGCCCTCGCCGGGAAGGTCCTCACCCGCAGCGACTTCCGGGTGCCGGCGTTCGCGACGCTCGACCTCGTCGGCCGCACCGTGGACGAAGTGGTGCCCCGCGGCAAGCATCTGCTGCACCGGATCGGCGACCTGACCGTGCACTCGCACCTCAAGATGGAGGGGCGGTGGGACGTCTACGCGCCCGGTGACCGGTGGCGGCGGCCGGCACACCAGGCGCGGGCGATCCTCGACGCCGAGGGGGTGTCGACGGTCGGCTTCGCACTGGGCGTCCTCGAGGTCGTCCCACGCGACCAGGAGTCCGAGATCGTCGGGTACCTCGGCCCAGACCTGCTCGGCCCGGACTGGGACCCGGACCTCGCGTTGGCGAACCTCACCCGCGACCCGGAACGCCCGATCGGTCTGGCGCTGCTCGATCAGCGCGTCCTCGCCGGCCTCGGGAACGTGTACCGGAACGAACTCTGCTTCCTCCGCGGCGTGCTGCCGATCCGACCGGTGGCCGAGGTGCACGATCCCGCGCGGGTGATCGCGCTCGCGAGCCGCCTGATCCTGGCGAACCGGGACCGCAGCGCCCGCGTGACGACCGGCGTCGACCGACCGGGCCGGCGGTTCTGGGTCTACGGTCGAGCGGGCAAGCCCTGCCTGCGCTGCGGGACGCCGATCCGGCACGGGAGCTTGGCGACTCGGAGCTGACGCTGCGCGACACGTACTGGTGCCCGCGCTGCCAGACCTGACCTCGCACCGTGCGACGGCTCCTGCGCAGTGTGCGAGGTTCCGGACACCGTGCGAGGCCGCCGGGGTCCCACCGTGCGCGGAACCTCGCACACTGTGATCCGCACCGCGCCGCCGCGCGAGCGCTTGCGCGGGCGGTCAGCCGGCAGCGCGATCCGCGGGCGAGCGACGACGCAGGGTGGCGTCCAGGACCGCGGGCGGGTTGTACTGCTGGTCGAGTCGCCCGACGTCGCTGCCCGGGGGACGATCGCGTCGATCCGGTCGAGCACCTCGTCGGTCAGGACCACGTCGGACCCGGCGAGGAGATCGTCGAGCTGCTCCATCGAGCGCGGGCCGATGAGCGCGCTCGTCACACCCGGGTGCGCGATCGCGAACGCCATCGCCAGGTGGGTCATCGGGATGCCGGTGTCCTCGGACAGCGCCACGACCTGCTCCACGGCGTCGATGCGCCGCTCGTCCTGGTTGTGCCGGAACATCGTCGCCCGGGCCAGGTCGGTCTCCTGCCCCTTCCGGAACCGGCCGGTCAGCACGCCGCCCGCGAGGGGGCTCCAGACGAGGGCACCCATGCCGTACCGCTGCACGACGGGCAGCACCTCGCGCTCGATGCCGCGGTTGAGGATCGAGTACGTGGGCTGCTCGGTGCGGAACCGCTCGAGCCCACGCCGCTCGGACGTCCACTGCGCCTCGACCTGCATCGACGCCGGGAAGTCCGAGCTGCCGATCGCTCGGACCTTGCCGCTGCGCACGAGGTCGGTCAGCGCGGAGAGCGTCTCCTCGAGGTCGACCGTGTCGTCCGGGCGATGCGCCTGGTACAGGTCGATGTGGTCGGTCTGCAGGCGCCGGAGCGAGTCCTCGACGGCCCGCATGATCCAGCGGCGTGAGTTCCCGCGGCGGTTCGGGTCGTCGCCCATCGGGCCGTTGAACTTGGTGGCGATGACGACGTCGTCCCGGCGGCCGACGAGGGCCTTGCCGACGAGCTCCTCGGAGCCGCCCTGCGAGTAGCGGTCGGCGGTGTCGATGAAGTTGATGCCGGCGTCGAGCGCTCGGTGCACGATGCGGATCGAGTCCTGCTCGTCGCCGTTGCCGATGCGGCCGTCGGTGCCGAGCATCATGGCCCCGAGTGCGAAGGGGCTGACCTGGATGCCGGTCCGTCCGAGGGTGCGGTACTGCATGTGCGGTTCCTCCTGTCGATGGCGCTCCGGTTGGCGGTGTCGTATCGTGGACCGAAGTGGAACGCCCTTCCGGAACTATACGGAATGGCTTTCCGTTTACGCAAGACCCGTGCAACCAGGAGGCCCCGTGCGCGCCGACGCCCGACGCAATGCCGACGCCCTGACCGATGCCGCGAAGGCCGTGTTCGCGACCGACGGCGTCGACGTGCCCGCGAAGGTCATCGCCGACCGCGCGGGAGTGGGGGTCGGCACGCTCTACCGGCACTTCCCGCAGCGGTCCGACCTCGTCGTCGCGGTGTTCCAACAGGCCGTCGAGGGATGCGCGAACGCCGCCGACGAGTTCGCGGCCGCGTTCGCTCCGGACGAGGCGCTGTCCCGATGGCTCCAGCGCTTCACCGAGTTCGTCGCGACGAAGCGCGGGCTCGCGGCGGCGCTGCAGTCCGGTGACCCGGCGTTCGAGGCGCTCCCCGCGTACTTCCTCGGCCGTCTGGGTGGCGCGCTCGGCGGCCTGCTCGACACTGCCGCCGCTGCCGGGACCATCCGGCCGACGTCGACGCCCCCGTGCTCCTCCGCGCGGTGGCCGACCTCTGCCACGGCGCTCCGACACCCGAGCAGAGTCAGCTCATGGTCGGCCTGCTCGTCGACGGGCTCCGCTACCGCGCGACCGTCTGAGGCCCGCGCGCACGACCGCGCGCCTGGTGCAGACGCTCCGCCGCGGTGCTCCGTACCGCCTCGGTCACGCGCTCGAGGAGCGGCGACGACAGGTTCCACCGCTGCCACCACAGTGCGACGTCCGCGCGGCGCCCCGGAGCGAGCTCGACGAGGTCGCCCCGCTCGAGGGCCTCGAGGCACTGCGCCTCGGGCAGCATCCCCCACCCGAAGCCGAGCGCGACCGCACGGGCGAAGTCCGCCGACGTCGGGACGAAGTGCCGCGGGCCCGAGGGAGCGTGCCCGAGCACACGGCGCAGGTACCCCTGCTGCAGGTCGTCGTCGCGGTCATAGTCCACCAGGGGCACCCGGTCCATGCGGTCGAGCATCCGTCGCTCGGTGTCGACGCCGCAGAGGTAGCGCCCGACGAACGCCGGTGCGGCCACGGCACGGTAGCGATCGACGCCGAGCGGGACCGAGGAGCACCCCTGCACCGGATCCGCCTCTGCCGTGACCGCGGCCATGACGGTACCCGCACGCAGGAGTTCGGCGGTACGGTCCTGGTCCTCGCGGTGCAGGTCGAACACCACCTCGGTGTCCGCGCGGACCAGCGCCAGGGCATCCAGGAACCAGGTGCCCAGCGAGTCCGCGTTCACCGCGAGCGGGATCGACGGCACGACCGAGTCGCCGTCGCCGAGCGCCCGCGCGGTCTCCTCGTCGAGCAACCGCGCCTGCCGAGCGTGCCGGAGGACGACCTCGCCATCGGCGGTCGGACGGACGGGCGTCGTCCGCTGGAGCAGGACCCGGCCGACCTGCTGCTCCATAGTCTTGATGCGCTGCGACACTGCGGACGGCGTGATCGCGAGGGCACGGGCAGCGGCGTCGAGTGTGCCGTGGTCGACCGCGGCGAGGAGGGTCTCGAGGTGCTCACGCTGGAGTCGAGGCATGCAGCGCAGCTTACGCAGCATCAGGAACCTGAGCTGTACTGCATGCGGCTCGCGACCTAGCGTCGGACCGTGACCGCACTCCTCCCCTGCTCTCCGGCCTCGGCACCGGGCTCGCCCTGATCGTCGCGATCGGGGTGCAGAACACGTACCTGCTCCGGCTCGCGGTCAGTGCCCGACTGCGGGTCGTGGCCGCCGCGGTCGTGGTGTGCGCGGTCTCCGACGGCGTGCTCATCCTCGCGGGACTGCTCGGGGTCGGGGTCGTGGTCGAGCGGTTCCCGGTCGCGATCGTCGTGATCCGGTTCGTCGGGGCTGCGTTCCTGCTCACCTACGGGGTCCTGGCCGCGCGACGGGCACTCCGGCCGTCGGGCGACACCATGCGGGTCGAGCGGGACGCGCACGACGACGGCGCACCCGCCGTCAGCGTCCCCGCCGGAGCGAACGCGGCAGTGGCGGTGACCGCCCGCCCGGCGGAGGCGGCGGGACGGACCCGCACCGCGCCTCCCGGCAGCATCGCCCCGACCATGCGCATGGCGGTCCTGACCATGCTCGTCTTCACGTGGGCGAACCCGCACGTCTACCTGGACACGCTGGTGTTCCTCGGCTCCGTCGCGAACCAGCAGGGCGTGGACGACCGCTGGTGGTGGACGATCGGCGCGGTGGCCGCGAGCTGCCTCTGGTTCGGCTCGCTCGGCTTCGGCGGGCGACTGCTCCGGCCGCTGTTCGCGAAGCCGCTCACCTGGCGGGTGTTCGACGGCGTGGTCGCAGTCGTGATGCTCGGCTTCGGTGCCCTGCTGGTCGTCGGCGCGTAGCAGGAACGCGACGCACTCCGGAACGGACACAGAACCACGCGATTGCGCGGTGCTGTGTCCGGAACTTGGTTCCGGCAGCGGGCGCGCGCTACCGCAGCCCGTTGCCCACCCGGCTGTGGCGGCGGCTGTACCCGAAGTAGATGACGAACCCGATCACGAGCCAGATGACGAACCGGAGCCACGTCTCGACCTCGAGGTTCAGCATCAGCCAGAAGCAGAGCACCGCCGAGACGATCGGCAGCACCGGCGACCACGGCACCCGGAAGGCCCGGGGCGCGTCCGGCCGCGAGCGACGCAGCACGACGATGCCGATCGACACGAGCACGAACGCCGACAGCGTGCCGATGTTGATCATGCCCTCGAGCTTGTCCACGGCGGTGAACCCGGCGAGGAACGCGACGACGACACCGGCGACGACCTGCACGCGGACCGGCGTCTGCGTCTTCGCGTTCGTCTTCGAGAACCAGCGGGGCAGCAGGCCGTCGCGGCTCATCGAGAACACGATGCGGGAGAGCCCGAGCAGCAGCACCATCACGACCGTGGTGAGCCCGACGAGCGAGCCGATCGCGATGATGCCCGCCGCCCAGGGCAGCCCCACGATGTCGAACGCGGACGCGAGGGAGGGCGAGTCCTCCTGCGCGAGACGCTGGTAGGAGACCATGCCGGTGATGACCACGCTCACGCCGACGTAGAGTAGCGTGACGATGCCGAGTCCGAGGAAGATGCCGCGCGGCAGTGTCCGCTGCGGGTTCTCGGTCTCCTCTGCGCTCGTGGCGACGACGTCGAAGCCGATGAACGCGAAGAACACCAGCGATGCCGCCGCGAGCAGGCCGAAGACGCCGTACTGCGCGGGCTCCGAGCCGGTGAACCACGACACGAGCGACTGGGTCCAGACGCTTCCCTCGGCACCCTTCGTGGGCTGCGCGGGCGGGATGAACGGCGTGAAGTTGGCGGCCTTGACGAAGAACGCGCCGGCGACGATCACGAACACGACGATCGCGACCTTGATGATCGTGATGACGGCGGAGACGCGGGACGACAGGCGGGTGCCGAACGCGAGCAGGACCGTGAAGATGCCGACGATGAGCACCGGGCCCCAGGTGAAGCCGATCGGGCCGATCGCGATCTCGGACGGCAACGTCACGCCGAACACGTCGAACGCCGTGCTGAGGTAGATGCCCCAGTACTTCGCGATGACGGCGCTCGCGGTCAGGGTCTCGAGGATGAGGTCCCACCCGACGATCCAGGCGAGCAGTTCGCCCATCGTCGCGTAGGTGAACGTGTACGCCGATCCGGCGACCGGGATCGTCGAGGCGAACTCGGCGTAGCACATGATCGCGAGACCGCAGGTGACGGCGGCGAGCAGGAACGAGACGATGACGCCCGGGCCGGCGAAGTTCGCGGCGGCGTTCGCACCGACCGAGAAGATGCCCGCGCCCACGGCGACGGCGATGCCCATCGCCGCGATGTCGAACGTCCGCAGCGACCGTTTGAGCGACCGCCCCTTCTCCTCGGAATCGGCCAGCGAGGCCTCGATGGACTTGATGCGGAGCTTCGGTGCCATGGGGTGGTTCCCGTCATCGACTGGCGGCGGACCACGCGAGGTTACTGGTGTACCACCCCGGCACGCAAACACTGCGCGTCGTCGAGGCGCCGTCGAGACACGGGCAGATTCGCGAGACGCGGGCGGGTTCGCGAAACGCGGGCGGGTTCGCGAGACGCGGGCGGGTTCGCGAAACGCGGGCGGGTTCGCGAAACGCGGTCAGGTTCGCGAAACGCGGGCAGGTTCGCGAAACGCGGGCAGGTTCGCGAAACGCGGGCAGGTTCGCGAAACGCGGTCAGGTTCGCGAGACGCCGGCAGGTTCGCGAGACGCCGCGGATCCGGCGGTGTCTCGACGCACGCAGGGCGTCTCGCAATCGCTACGGCACGCAGGGCGTCTCGAGACGAGGACGTGCCCGTCGGGCCTGGAGGCGCGGCGCGGCTCAGGCGGACCGGCGCCAGGCCGACAGGAACCGCGCTCCGGCCTCGTCGTGGATCACGCCGTCGGGTGCGGTGAGCACCGGGTACGGCGTCGGGGCACGCCGTCGGACGGGCGCACGTCGACGTGTGCCACGTCGTGCCCCTGCGCGTGCAGCCAGTCCGCCATCGCGTAGTCGCTCCGGGAGTCACCCATCGTCCGCCAGGCCGACGGCAGCTCGCCGTCCTGCGCGAGGAGCTCGAGGGACCGCTCCGCCCCCATGTCCTTCCCGCTCCGGTCGGACTCGACGTCGGTCGAGATGATCGTCGGGTCGACGCGCCACTGCACGGCCCCGTCGGCATCGGGACGGACGTCGTCGAGTCGGCGGACCCCGAGGCCACGGCGCTGGAGTGCGGCCATCGCCTTCGCGTCGAACTCCGGCTGACGGACGAGGTACGTGGCGTTCGGCACCTCGACGCGCTGCTCGATCGAGACCATGGCACGCTTCGTCTCGTCGTAGAAGACCAGGTCGGCGTACTCCTCGCGGACCAGCTCGCGCATCTCGTCGGCGTAGTCGCGCGGGAGCGCCAGGTCCTCGGCGACCGTGAGCTCGCCCATGCCGCCCTCGTACTGCGGGCCGATCGAGCACCAGACGGCGCCCTTCTCGCAGACCGCGTGCACGCGGCCGCCGGCGGCGAGTCCTCCGGCGAGCAGGGGCCCGACCACCTCCTGTCGGATGAAGGCGTCGCTCCGACCGGTGTTGAACACGACGGGGACGCCCTCGGCGGCGAGTGCGACGAGGTCCTCGACGATGCTCGGGATCGCGATGGTGCGCGAGACGGGACTGGCGATCGGTCCGTCGACGTCGAGGAGCAGGCCGAGGCGAGGTGCGTTCACCGCACCATCCTCTCAGCCCCGGGCCCGGCCCCGCGAGGCGGTGCGGGCGGTGAAGCGGTCGAGCAGGTGGCCGATCGCCTCCGGCTCGGGGACGTGTCCCTGCCGCGGCACCTCGACGTACTCCGACCCGGGACGGCGTCGACGACCGCACGGGCCGCCGCCCGCATCCACTCGAGCCCCTCCCCGCCCGCCGCCACGAGCACCGGGACGCCGACGGCCGCCGCGGTCCGCTCGGGGATCGCCAGGCCGTTGAGCACCCGGACGTCACGACCGAGCACGTGCGCGTCGACGACGAGGGACCGCCAGAGCGCACCCTTCAGCCGCAGCGCCGTGATCTGCCCCATCGGGACGCCGAGCACCTGGGCGAGGAACGCCCGGACCGCCTGGGCACGGCGACCGACCGCGACGTGCTCGTCGAGGACGTCGGCGAACACCACGTCGTCGGCGTGCGGGTCCACGCTGGCTCGGTAGGGCGGTTCCCAGAGCACGGCGGCGTCGAGCGGCACACCGCCCGCGAGGCCGCGTAGCACCACTCCCGCGCCGACGCACAGGCCGAGCGCCGAGACGGGCCCGTCGATGCTCGCGACGACCGCGGCGAGGTCCTCCACCTCGCGCTCGATCGACCACGGCTCGGTGTCGCCGCTCGCCCCGCGGCCACGCCGGTCGTACGCGACGACCCGGTAGCGGTCCCGCAGGGCCGCGGTGAGGCCGGCCAGGAGCGGGGTCCCGTGGTGGTCGAACGCACCGCCGACGACGACGAGGGCGGGGCCGGCGCCCGCGTCGGACACGGCGATCACCGTTCCGTCGGGCGAGACGACCGTGCGGTCGGCGTGCTGGTCCATGGGGTCCTCAGGGTGCACGGCCGCGGTGGTACGACCGCGGCATCGCAGTCTGCGTCGTGCCGTCCGGGGACGGGCAGGGCGGGTCGCTCCTGACGAGCATGACAGCAGCAGACGCCGGCGTCGACACCCGCAACCAGGGGGAGGACACCCGACCGGACGGCGCAGACGGTGCCGGTCAGACGAGCGCCGTCGTCCCGACCGACTCCCGCTCGAGCAGCGCCCGCTTGACGTCGAGCCCCCACGCGAACCCGCCGAGCGTCCCGTCGGTCCGGAGCACGCGGTGGCACGGCACGAAGAGCGCCGGCGCGTTCCGGGCGCACACGCTCGCGGCCGCCCGGACGGCATCCGGCCGGCCCATGGCCGCAGCGAACTCGGTGTAGGTCAGCACCGCGCCCGCCGGGATGCTGCGCAGCTGGCGCCACCCCTCGGTGAAGAAGCTCGGTGCCGAACTGCCGCACGGGCACCTGCATCGCGTGGTCGACCTCTCCTGCGTAGAAGGCGTCGACGGCATCTGCTGAGGCCACTCGGCCGTCCGCGATGCGCTCCGGACGGTGCCTGTCGGCGAGGCGTCCGAGGATGCGCTCCGCAGAGTCCGTCCACCCCGAGGAGAGGACACGGCCCTGCGCGTCCTCGAGCACGGTGAAGGGTCCGTCGGGGGTGTCCAGGGTCTGGATCGTCGCGTCGGTCATCGTTCGTCCTTCCGGGCGGCCGCAGCCGCAGTCGTCGTGTGTGTCGAACCGACCGTCGCGATCGCGCGGTCGATGATCGGTCGCCAGCAGTGCATCGTGAGGTAGCTCCGCCACGGCGCCACCTGCTCCGACCATAGGGAGAGCTCGCGGGCAGTACCGGGCAGTCCGAGTTCCTGTGCACCGTTGCGGACGGCGAGGTCGCTGTGGAGGAACACGTCCGGGTGGTGGCGGACCCGGAGCGCCACGTAGTCGGCGGTCCAGGGGCCGATGCCCTTCACCGCCAGGAGTCCCGCGCGCAGCTCGTCGAGCGACTGCCCGCCGTCGACCACGAGGGACCCGTCGGCGAGTGCCGCAGCCACCCGCACGATGGTGTCGACGCGGGCGGACGGGCCGCGCAGGACCTCGCGCCCACGGGACGCGATCGTCCCGGCCGAGGGGAACAGCCGACCATCGGGCAGGATCGCGTCGGGCACCGGCGTTCCGAGCGCCGCCACGAGCCGGGTCTGCGCCGTCCGGGCAGCGGCGACGGACACCTGCTGGCCGATGAGCGTGCGGAACACGATCTCGTGCGGGTCCACGGCGCCCGGCAGCCGGATCCCTGGGACCCGGGCCACGGCGTCGGCGAGCGCGGGGACCGCTCCGAGCACGGTGTCGACGGCCACCGGGTCGGCGTCGAGGTCGAAGGCCGACCGGATCCGTGCCACGAGCGTCGGCAGGTCCGAGAGGTCCGTCACCCGGACGCGCACGTCGATCCCGGTGCCACGTGCGGCTGCGTCGGCACCGGGCGCCCCTGCGCCCCGGCCAGCCGTCTGCCGGGCGGCGGCCGACGCGGTGACGTGCGCCGGGCCTCCAGGCAGGTCGAGCAGCCGCCCGTAGGAGGCGACCCGACCCGCGTCGTCGACCTCCACCTGCTCCAGGCCCGGCAGGGCGTGCAGCGCGTGCCAGTCGAGCAGCCCCTGAGCGTCGAACGGCGCCCGCGCCGGCAGGTGCACGTGCAGGGCGCCGTCGGCGACCGGACGCACGACGCGTCGTGCGCGGAGTTCCGTCGGGGTGACCGCGAAGACCTCGCGCACGGTGTCGTTGAACTGGCGGACGCTCGCGAACCCGGCCGCGAACGCGACGTCCGCGATCGGCAGGTCCGACGAGGTCAGCAGCGTCCGCGCGGTCTGCGCGCGGTGGGCCCGGCTCAGCGCCTTCGGTCCGGCGCCGAGCTCGGTGGTCATGATGCGGTTGAGCTGCCGCTCCGAGTAGCCGACCGGGCCGCGAGCCCGGGGACGCCGTCGCGTTCGACGACGCCGTCGAGGACGAGGCGCATGGCGCGTCCGGCGACGTCCTCACGGAGGTCCCATTCCGGACTGCCGGGCGTCGCCTCCGGCAGGCAGCGTTTGCAGGCGCGGAACCCGGCGAGGTGCGCTGCGGCGCTGGTGCGGTAGAACGTCACGCCGGACTCCCTGGGGGTCCTGGCGGGGCACGAGGGTCGGCAGTAGATGCCGGTGGAGTGCACGGCGGTGACGAACTGGCCGTCGAACCGGGCGTCGCGTGACGCGACGACGCGGTACCGCTCGGCGTGCAGGGCGTCGGGTGCGGTGGACATGGGTCCAGCCTGACACGCGCCACCGACGTCGACTGGCGGAAATCGGACGTGGCAGCGGAGCGTCCGGGGGCGGGCGGGCGCGAGACGCCGCCGCGTCGTCCGGACACCGTCATCCGCGCGGGACGCCGCCGGATCCCGCCGTGTCCCGCGCAGTGTGCGGCGTCCCAGCGGATCCACGGCGTCTCACCACGCCGACGCACGATGGCGGACTGAAGGCGCGGCTAGCGTGGGGCGGGTGACATCCGTCGACGACGTGGCCGAGCCCGGCGACATGCCCTACCGGACGGACGTCGAGATCGCGATGCTGCTCGTGTCCCGTCGCCACCGCTACGAGGGGCGACCGGCGGACGGGGCGCTGCCCGTCCTCGCCGACGACCCGGACGAACTGCGCGAGCAGATCGAGCTCCGTCGAGGGCTCGGCATCGTCGGCGACCGGTACTTCGCCTCGCGGGCGCACGTGCACGCCTCGGTGACGGTCATCGGGCTCGAAGCGCTCGAGGCCGTCGGCGAGGAGCTCGGCAAGGTCGTGGACCCGACGGCGACCCGTCGCAACGTGTTCCTGCGCGGCGCGGACGTCGAGGCGTTGCGGGGCGAGCCGTTCTCCCTGTCCGGTCCCGCGGGCGGTCCGGGCCGGTCCTGTTCCGCGGGTACCGTGCCGCGAACCCGTGTGCGTGGATGGACCACGAGGTGGCGCCGGGGGCGTTCCGGGCGATGCGGGACGGGGCGGGGTGCGGTGCGACCCGGAGTCCGACGGCGTGCTCGCCCTCGGTCCGGCGGTGCTCCGCACGGCCCGCCCAGTGCCGCTGGCGGCGCGCTGAGCCGCTGAGCCGCTGAGCGCGCCGAGCCGGCGAGCGCGCCGAGCCGGCGAGCGCGCCGAGCCGGCGAGCGCTCAGCGCGTCAGGGCGTGCTCGATCGCGTCGACGAAGGCCGGGAGGTCGCCGGGGTTCCGGGACGTGATGAGTCCGCCGTCGACCTGGACCTCCTGGTCGACCCACTCGGCGCCGGCGTTCCGCACGTCGGTCTGCAGCGACGGGTACGACGTGATGGTCCTGCCCGTCAGGACCCAGCCTCCACGAGGGTCCAGGGGCCGTGGCAGATCGCCGCGACGGGCTTCCCGGAGTCGGCGAAGGCCTTCACGAGGGCGACCGCCTGCTGATCGGTCCGGAGGTTGTCGGCGTTGATCGTGCCGCCGGGGACGACGATCGCGTCGAAGTCGCCGACGGAGGCCGTCGCGATCGTGGTGTCCGGGTCGAGGGTCTCGCCCGGGTCCTTGTCGCCGACGAGCGTCTGGATGGGGTCCGTCCCTGCGCCGCCACCGTCACCGTCGCGCCCCGCTCCCGGAGCTGCTCGGTCGGGACGACGATCTCGTCCTGCTCCACGCCGTAGTTCGTCGCGATGACGAGGACGTTCTTGCCGTCGAGGCCTGCCATGGTCGCTCCTTCCGCGGCCCGGTCGTTCCGGCCGCACACGACCAGCGTCGTCCCGACCGGCTGGGCGCGTCCGCAGGGCGCTCAGCCGCGGATGCGGAACGCGGCTCCCTCGCGCTCGACGGCGATGCCCTCGTACCCGGCACGCGGTAGAGGCCGGCGGTGACCTCGGCGTCGAGGGCTCCGACGACGACGGTGGTGGCGCCGGAGGCGATCGCGGCCTCGAGCCCGGCGGGCGCGTCCTCGAACGCCACGCAGTCGGCAGCGTCCACCCCGAGCAACGCCGCCCCGCGGAGGTACCCGTCGGGGTGTGGCTTGCCGTGCTCGACGTCCTCCGAGGTGACGAGCGCCTCGGGCACGTGCACGCCGGCGGCCCGCATCCGGTTCACGGCGAGGTCTCGCGGGGCGCTCGTGACGAGCGCGACCGGCACTCCGGCGTCGACGAGGCTCGAGACGAACGTCGCCGCTCCCGGAACCTCGACGATGCCGTCGACGTTGTCCACCTCGGCGGCGATCATCGCGTCCACGATGCGGAGCTGCTCGTCGAGGGGCAGCTCGGGCAGGAAGTGGCGCACGGTGTCGATCGTCTGCCGCCCGTGCGAGAACGCCAGGATGGTCTGCGGGTCGATGCCGTGCCGGCTGCCGAACCCGGTCCACGCGGCCTCGACCACCGCGGTGGAGTCGACGAGCGTCCCGTCCATGTCGAAGAGGACCCGGACGCCACGATGTCGATCACGCGCCCGACCCTAACGGACGAAACGGCGCGGGCACCCGAGACTCGGCACCGCGACGGTTCTCGCGCTCCGGAGCGCGAGAACCGTCGCTCAATCCGAGTCTCGCTCCCCTGCGCGCACGTACCGCGTCAGCAGCACGCCCCCAGCCCCTCGGAGGACGTGCGTCGGGCGCATCCGCCGCGTCGGCGAGGACCCCCGGTGATGCGCGGACCGGCACCCCCTTCGAGCGTCGGGTCGATCGTCAGCGTCAGCTCGTCGACGAGGTCCGCCGCGACGAGGGACCCGAAGAGCGTCGGACCACCCTCGCAGTGGATCGTGCCGAACCCGCGGGCGACGAGTTCGTCCCGGACCCGTGCGGGCTCCAGGTCGTCCGGGTGCGCCGGGTCACTGCACGCCACGACCTCCGCGACGCTGGACAGCGCCGTCGTCCGCGACGACCCCGCCGCGGACGACGACGTGAGCACGATCGGCCGGACCGGCGCCGCGGTGAAGACCCGGGAGGCGGGGTCGAGGGACAACGACCCGAGACGATCGCGAACACGGGGTGGTCGGGCATCCCGTGCTCCCGGCGCCACGCGACGTCGTCCTCGTGCAGCACCATCGGACCGTACCCCTCGTCGCGCACGGTCCCGGCGGCGACGAGCACCACGTCCGCCACCCGGCGGAGCAGGTCGAACACGCGCAGGTCGTCCGGGCCGCCGAGCGACCCGTCGTGCCCGCAGCCGAGGCGGACCCGTCCAGCGTCGTCACGAAGTTCACACGCAGCCAGGGTCGCTCGGCGCCGGCGGTGTACAGCCCGAGCAGGTCGTCGTCGGAGAGCTCCGCGACCGCGGGCGGCAGGAGGGTCACGTGTTGTGCCTCGACTCGACCGGCTCGCGCCACCCCAGGGTGGCCTCCACCATCCGCATCGCGTCGACGCTCTCGGCGACGTCGTGCATCCGGACGATCCGCGCGCCGAGCACCGCGCTGATCGTGGCGGCCGCGAGCGACCCCGCCAGCCGCTCGCCCCGGGCACGACCGAGCGACTCCCCACGAAGTCCTTGTTCGACACCGCCGCCAGCACCGGGTACCCGAGCGCGACCACGTCGGGGAGCCGCCGGGTCAGCTCGAGCGTGTGCACGGTGCTCTTGTTGAGGTCGTGCCCGGGTCGACGACGATCCGGGCGTCGGGCACGCCGGCGGCGAGCGCCCGGTCGATCCGCTCCCGCAGGAAGTCGACCACCTCGGCCGTCACGTCGGCGTACTGCGGAGGTGCCGGCAGCGGCCGACGGGGCTCGGCCAGCGAGTGCGTGATCACGATCGTCGCGTCGGAGTCCGCCACGACGCTCGCCATCCGCGGATCGGACAAGCCGGTCGTGTCGTTCACGACGCTCGCCCCGGCGGCGATCGCCGCCGCCGCGACCTCGGGCCGGAAGGTGTCGACGCTGATCGTCACGTCGGACTCCTGCGCGAGCTGCTGGACGACGGGGACCACGCGGTCGAGTTCCTCGGCGGCGGGCAGCTCCGGGCCGGGTGCGAACTTCACCCCGCCGATGTCGACCCAGTCGGCGCCCCGGTCGGCCGCGCGGACGGCGGCCTCGACGGCGCGGTCGAGCTCGAACGTGGCCCCGCGGTCGTGGAAGGAGTCGGGGGTGCGGTTCACGATCGCCATGACGGCGACGCGGCGGTCGAAGTCGAAGGTGCGACGTCCGATGGTCCGGACGGGGTCGCGCAGGTCGGGGACGACCCAGCCGGGGGCGCCGATCGCCCGGTTCCGCGCCGCCGGTTCCGGGTCGACCTGCTCAGGGCGGTCCGGTCGGGCCGGCGGACGGAGGCGCGTGGAGCGGCCGTCGCTCGTCATGCGTCCGTCCCGCGGTCGGGTGCCGCCGCCGGAGACGATCCGGCCTCGGCCGGGGCCGATCCGGTCGTGCCCCGGCGCCGATGAGGGCGATCGCCTCGGTCCGGCCAGCCGGCTCCGCCAGGATCCCCGTCGCCGCCACGGTCACCGTCGTGGACGCCGTCTGGCGTTCCCCGCGGGTGGTCACGCACTGGTGCTGCGCGTCGAGCACCACGAGGACCCGGCGGCACCGAGCCCCTCCGCGATGGTCGCCGCGACCTGCTCGCCGAGACGCTCCTGCAGCTGCGGGCGCGAGGCAACGGCGTCGAGCACCCGCGACAGCGTGCCGAGGCCGATCAGCCGGTCGCCGGGGCGTACGCCAGGTGCGCGACACCGAGGAACGGCAGCAGGTGGTGCTCGCACACCGAACGGAACCGGACGTCGCGCACGACGACGAGCTGTCCGCGTTCGCGTTCCTCCGCGTGCACGGTGCCCGCGCGGGCGACCGCCACGGCGTCCGTGCCGATCCCGGCGAAGAACTCGGCGTACGCGTCCGCGACCCGGGCGGGTGTGCGCTCCAGCTCCGGCCGGTCCGGGTCCTCGCCGATGCCCAGCAGGAGCTCGCGCACGGCGGCCTCGACGCGGGCGCGGTCCATGCGTGACGTCACGTGCCCATCCAACACCAGCCACGGCAGGAGAACGCGACCGTCGTCGGGCGTGACGTACCCCGAAGGGCCGAGCCGCGCCTCCCGGCCATCCCTGCGGAAATGCTGTGACATGCCCGAAACTCAGCGTCCTTTACGCTTGATCGGTGAGCGCCCCGCAGACCGACACCACGCCCCGGAACCGCTTCGCGACCGGCCTCGACCGCTTCTTCTCGATCACGCACCGCGGGTCGACGATCCCCGCGAGATCCGCGGCGGTCTCGTCTCCTTCGTGACCATGGCGTACATCGTCATCCTCAACCCGCTCATCCTCGGCGGCTTCAGCCACGACCAGGCCCCGCAGGACGTCCTCGGCGGCTGGCTCCAGAACGCGCAGGTCGCCGCGGCGACCGGTCTCGTGGCCGGGCTCATGACGATCGCGATGGGCCTCATCGCGAACCTGCCGTTCGGCATCGCCGCGGGACTCGGGATCAACTCGTTCCTCGCCGTCAGCGTCGTCCACCAGGTCACCTGGGCCGAGGCCATGGGGCTCGTCGTCATCAACGGCGTCGTGATCGTGATCCTGGCACTCACCGGCATCCGGACCATGATCTTCACCGCGGTCCCACCGCAGCTCAAGGCCGCGATCACCGTCGGCATCGGCCTGTTCATCGCGTTCATCGGGCTCGTCGACTCCGGCTTCGTCCGCACCACCAAGAACGCCTCGCCGCCGCTGCAGCTCGGTGAGGACGGCTCCGTGTCCGCGCTCCCGACCATCGTGTTCCTGATCGGACTGGTCGTCATCGGCACGCTCATGGCCCGGAAGGTGCGCGGTGCGCTCCTGATCGGCATCGTCGCGACGACGATCATCGCGATCATCCTGCAGGCGATCTTCACGGTGCCGACCTCGGTCGACTCCCCACCGGCTGGAACCTCAACGCCCCCGGGCTGCCGAGTGCCCTGTTCGCTGTCCCCGACCTGTCGCTCGTCGGGCACGCGGACGTCTTCGGCGCGTTCACCCGCATCGGCCCGATCGCGGCGTCGATGCTCGTCTTCACCCTCGTCTTCACGAACTTCTTCGACGCGATGGGCACGATGACCGGCCTCGCGAAGGCCGCCGGGGTCGCGAACGCCGACGGCACGTTCCCGCGGCTCAAGTCGGCGCTCGTCGTCGAGGGCGCCGGCGCGATCGCCGGTGGTGGCGCCTCAGTGTCGTCGAACACGGTGTTCATCGACTCCGCCGCCGGCATCGGCGAGGGCGCCCGGACCGGCATGGCCTCCGTCGTCACCGGCCTGCTGTTCCTGGCGTCGATGTTCCTCACCCCGCTGACCCAGGTCGTCCCGCTCGAGGTCGCCGCGGCCGGACTCGTCGTCGTCGGTGCGCTCATGGTGGCGCAGGTGAAGGACATCGACTGGACCGACTTCGGCGCAGCGCTGCCGGCGTTCCTGACGATCGTGATCATGCCGCTGACCTACTCGATCGCGAACGGCATCGGCGCCGGGTTCATCAGCTGGGTGCTCATCAAGCTGCTGTCCGGCCGGGGCCGTCAGGTGTCGTGGCTGCTCTACGTCGTGGCCGCTGGCTTCCTGCTGTACTTCGCGCGGGGGCCGTTGGAGGCACTGCTCGGCGTCGGCTGACGCCGGGGCGGCGTCGCGTCCGGAGCGGGTCGGGCGGGCTGCGGTGTTTCGGCGCGGCGCGGCGCCGCCGCCGGCGCGAGACACCGCATGTGCAACGAGACACCGCCGGATCCGGCGGTGTCTCGTCGTCTGGGCGGCGCCTCGGGATGCGGGCGGCGTCTCGTGGGGCGTCGTTCCGGCCTGGAGGCGCGGCGTCAGTCCGGCAGGTCGGCCGGCGTCGCCTCGTGGTGGCGTCGACCGTGGGTGCGCCGGTCCTCCTTCATCGCCGCCTCGAACAGGTGCCGCCGACCCTGCACGAGTTCGTCGCGCGCGGTCCGCTCGAGCTCCTTCGCGAGGGCGTAGTACCCGTCGTCGTAGTCCTCGACGATCTGGAACGTCCACCGGCCCGCGATGACGTTGCGGCCGACGAGCTCGGTGTCGATCCGGTCGGCGAGGTCCGCGTGGCCCGCCTTCCGGAGCTGCTCGACGGCCTCGCCGAGGTCCAGGTCGGCGGTGCCCGTGAGCCGGTGGAAGCCGTAGAGCAGTCCCCGCGCGTGCTCGATGACCTCGACCGCGGCCGACAGCGTCCCGAGCGCCTCGACCGTGGCGTCGGTCACTCCCTCGGGCACCCGGTGTCGGTCGTCGGGCCCTTGCGCGTCGGTTGCTGCGTCGTCGGTCATGCTCCCCCGTCTACCGGAGCGGGCCTCCGACCGCTCCGAGCCGACCGTGTCACGCGAGGTCCGTCGCGCGACACGCGCCTCGGGTCGCGGCGGCGCGGTACGGTTCCGGCATGGCCAGGTGGGTCGCGCTGCTGCGCGGGGTGAACGTCAACGGGATCACGATCACGAGCGCCGACCTCGCGGCGCTGTTCCGGGAGCGCGGGTGCGAGGACGTCCGGACCGTGCTCGCCTCCGGCAACGTGGTGTTCTCGGCCATCGGCACCGCGGCGGCGCTGAAGGCGGACATCGAGCAGGCGCTCCGGGACCGCTTCGGGTACGACGCCTGGATCGTCCTCGTCCCCACGACGAGCTGGCGACGATCCTCGACGGCTTCCCCTTCCCGTCCGCCGAGGATCGGCACGACTACGTCGTGTTCGGTTCCGACGAGGGCGCGCTCGACGAGCTGCTCGCGGACCTCCGCCTCGACGACTCGGTCGAGCGTGTCGCCCGAGGGTCGAGTGTCGTCTACTGGTCGTGCCCGAAGGGGGCGAGCACGGACACGGTCTTCGCGAAGCGGGCCGGGGCCGCACGCTTCAAGCGCACCACGACGACACGCAACGCGAACACGCTCCGGAAGCTCCTGTGACCAGTGGCGGTCTCCACCACGTGCCGAGGGAGGCCGTGCCTCGGGGCCGCCTCACCCGCGTCAGGCCGTCGTGTCGTCCGGCTCCAGGTCCCGATCGAGGGAGATCGTCGGGATCGACGCGGTGATCACCGACCCGTCGGCACGCAGCGTGCCCTGGATGTCGCTCGTGGTCGGGGTGCGCCCCGCCATCCGCGGCCCCTGGTGCGGCAACGGCACGACGGTGGGCTCACCGGCGGTGACGTCCCACTGCTGGTTGTGCACCCAGGCGGTGAAGCCGTCCCCGTCTCGACGGTGAACGTCATGGTGTCCTGCTCGAGGTCCACCCGGATCCGTGAGCCCCGCACCGTGAGGCGGTAGGTGATCCGTTCCCACTCCTTCGGCAGCCTCGGGTTGAAGGTCATCCGGCCGCCGTGGTCGCGCATGCCCCCGAACCCGTTCACGACGGCGCCCAGATCCCGCCCGTCGAGGCGATGTGCACGCCGTCCGAGGTGTTGCCGTGCAGGTCGGCCAGGTCGACGTAGAGCGCCGTCTGGAAGTACTGCAGCGCGAGGTCGTGGTACCCGACCTCCGCGGCCATGATCGACTGCACGACCGCCGACAGGGTGGAGTCCCCCGTGGTGAGCGCGTCGTAGTAGTCGAAGTCGCGCCGCTTCTCGGCGGGGGTGAACTCGTGCCCCTGGAGGAACAGCGCGAGCACGACGTCGGCCTGCTTGAGCACCTGGAACCGGTAGATCACCAGCGGGTGGTAGTGCAACAGCAACGGCCGCTTGCTCTCCGGCGTGTTCTCGAGGTCCCACAGTTCCTTGTCGAGGAACTGGGCGTCCTGCGGGTGGATGCCGCGGTGCGGATCGAACGGGATCTCCATCGACTCGGCCGCGTGCTCCCAGCCGGTGACCTCCTCTGCCCGCAGCCCGGTCCGCCGCACCATGCGGTCGTACTCCTCCGGGTCGTCCACCGCGAGCTCGCGGCAGGCGTTCACCGCGAACCACAGGTTCGCGCGGGCCATCACGTTCGTGTAGAGGTTGTCGTCGACGACGGTCGTGTACTCGTCCGGGCCGGTGACGCCGTCGATGTGGAACTTCTTGTCGCCGTTCGACCGCCAGAACCCGAGGTCCTCCCACAGGCGGGCGGTCTCGACGAGGATGTCGATCGCTCCGCGCTTGAGGAACTCGCGGTCGTCGGAGGCACGCACGTACTGCATGAGCGCATGGGCGATGTCGGCGTCGATGTGGTACTGCGCCGTGCCCGCCGCGTAGTACGCGCTCGATTCCTCGCCGTTGATCGTGCGCCACGGGAAGAGCGCACCGCGCTGGTTCAGCTCGCGGGCACGCGCACGGGCCGCGTCGAGCATGTTGTACCGGAACCGCAGGGCGTTCCGGCGACGATCGGAGCCGTGTACGACAGGAACGGCAGGACGTAGATCTCCATGTCCCAGAAGTAGTGGCCGCCGTAGCCGGATCCGGTGACGCCCTTCGCGGCGATGCCGTGCCCGTCGGTGCGGGCGGTCGCCTGCGCGAGCATGAAGAGGTTCCAGCGGACCGCCTGCTGCAGGGCGGGCTGCCCCGCGATCTCGACGTCGCTCCGTGCCCAGTAGTCGTCCATCCACTCCGCCTGACGGGCGAAGGCCGCGTCCACCGACTCGGCACGGGAGCGGTCGAGCGTGCGGTCGCACCGATCGGCGAGCTCACGCGCGGGCACCCCACGGGACGTGTGGTAGACGATGTGCTTCGTCAGGCGGATCGGCACCCCGGCCCGGGCCTGGACCCGGTAGACGTGCTTCGCGAGGTCGTCCTCGATGGACGAGGACTCGTCCCAGCTGTTCTCGGTCTCCAAGTGGTGCTCGACGCCGACGCAGATCGTCATCCCGGAGCTCGCCGCCTGGTACCCGAGCAGCGACCGGCCGCCCGTGCTGCGCTTGATCGTCGGCTCGAGCACGCGCTCGGTGAACGCCTCGGCCTTGCGCGGGTCGAACGCGACCGCAGCGGCCCGCATCCCCGCGTGGTACTCGTCCTGCACGTCCTGCCGGTTGAGGACCTGGCTGGACAGCAGGATCGAGGCGTCCGCGTCGAGCACGGTCACCTCGTAGTCGATGAGCGCGAGGTGCCGGTCCGTGAAGGACACGAGGCGCCGCGACCGGATGAGCACCCGCTTGCCCGACGGGGTCGACCACTCCGTCTCGCGGAACAGGTAGCCACCGCGGAAGTCGAGACGGCGGGCGTGGCGGAGGATGTCCGCCTCGGCGAGGACGAGCGGCTCGTCGTCGACGTACAGCCGGATCACCTTCGCGTCGGGCGCGTTGATGATCGTCTGCCCGGTCTTCGCGAAGCCGAACGCGTCCTCGGCGTGGCGGATCGGCCAGGTCTCGTGGAAGCCGTTGATGTACGTGCCGTACTGCACGCCCCCGCGGCCCTCGTCGAGGTTGCCGCGCAGGCCGAGGTAGCCGTTGCCGACGGCGAAGTTGGTCTCGGCGACGCCCTGCTCGTCGGGTGCGTACTCGGTCTCGACGAGCGCCCACTCATCGATCGGGTAGCGGACGCGGTCGAGCGGGTCCGAGGTGATGGGGTTCATGGTGCTCCGTGGGAAGGGAGGGGGTTCGGGTGGGACGAGCGGGCCTGGAGGCACGGTGCGCCTGGGCCGCTCGGCCTACGTCGTGCTCGGGCGGGTTCCGGCAGTTCGTGGACGAGCTCGTCGAGGTCGCGCACCACGACGTCGGCGCCGTGCGCCCGCAGCGCGTCGGCGCCGGCACCGCGGTCGACCCCGATGACGAGTCCGAACGCGCCGTTCCGACCGGCTTCGACGCCGCTCGTCGCGTCCTCGACCACGACGCACTCGGCAGCGGTCAGACCGAACCGGCTCGCCGCGTCGAGGTAGGTGTCCGGCGCGGGCTTGCCGGCGAGAGCGTCCTGCCGGGCGACCAGGCCGTCGACGATCACCGGGAAGCGCTCGAGGATGCCGGCGGTGCGCAGGACCTGCGTGGCGTTCGCGGAGCTGGAGACCACCGCGACGGACAGTCCGGCATCGATGGCGGCGATCAGGAAGCGGAGCGACCCCGGGTACGGCTCGACGCCGTGCTCCGCCAGCTCAGCGGTGAACTCGGCGTTCTTCCGGTTGCCGAGCCCACACACCGTTTCGGCGTCGGGAGCGTCGTCGGGGGAGCCCTGCGGCAGGTCGATGCCACGTGACTCGAGCAGCGACCGCACCCCGTCGTAGCGGGGCTTGCCGTCGATGTACGCGAAGTAGTCCTGCTCCGTGTACGGGGCGACGCCGTGCGCCGCGAGGTAGGGCGTGAAGAGCCGGCTCCACGCGCGCATGTGGACGTCTGCGGTCGGGGTGAGGACACCGTCGAGGTCGAACAGGAGCGCCCGCTGGTCAGCGAGTCGCGCGGGGGCGCGTCGGTCCGGCGTCGTCATGTGCAGCCTTCCAGGGACGGGTCGTCGACGTTGCTTCCGGACGAGTCTAGGACCGCTCCAGCCCCAGTGTTCAGGCGCGCCGTCCCCTGGGGAAAGTGTTCACACCGCCGTTCGATGTGGAGGGATCACCGTCCGTCCCGGAGCAGGCCGCCGCACCGCGGCTCCGGTCACAGGACGACTGTCGCGCTGGTCCCGGAGCAGGCCGTGCGCGAGGTCAGCGCAGCGTTGCGATCCACTCCTGGACCGCCGCGCTGATCTGCCGCCGTGCGTCGACGCGCGAGAGCGTCGCCGTGGCGTCGCCCGACTGTGCCCCGTACGCACCGAAGTCGGCGTGGTTCGATCCCTGGATCTCGGTCATCGTCGCGCTCGACGGCAGGAGGTGCCGGGCAGCGTCCACCTTCGCCGGGGTGGACAGGCCGTCACGGGAACCGGACACGCTGAGCACGCTGATGTCCGACCGGCTGAGGTCGTTCGCGCAGTAGCTGCCGAGCAGGAGCAGGCCGTCCGCGTCGGGAGCGAGCTGGCAGGCACGTACGCCGCCGAGCGAGTGCCCGCCGACGGCCCACCGAGTGACCGACGGGGCGTGCGCCTCGAACGTCGAGAGCGGGCGGGTGTCGAAGAACGCGAGGTGCAGGGTCGGCTTCGTGATCACCACCGTCGTGCCGGACGCCACCACCTGCCGGAACGTCGCCAGGTACGCGTACGGGTCAACCTTCGCCCCGGGGATGAACACGATCCCGACACGGTCCGCGGTCCCCGTGGGCGTCATCACGACCGAGTCGCCCGCGTCGCGGACGGACACGCGGTCATCGCGCCAGACCTGCAGCGCGGCGCTGCGGGTGCCCTGCATGACGATGTTCGCCCAGACGAGGAACACCACCGCGATCAGGACGATCACGGCGACGACCCACGCGGTCCATCGGAGTGCTCGGTTCACGGTCGTCCTGCTTCCTCCGACCGACGGGCCGTGACGGTCAGCCAGCGCTCGTCGGCGCCGGGGCGGGTGGACTCGCGGACGACGACGTCGCGCCAGCCCGCGCTCGCGACGACCTCGGCGAGGGCGTCCTCGGTCCAGTAGGTGAAGTGCCTGACACGATCGAGTTTCCTCGTGCTCCACGCGTCGCCGTCGCCGTGCTTGAACGTCGCGGCCAGGACCCCGCCGGGCCGGACGGCGGCGCGGGCGCGCTCGAGCACACCGGGCAGGACGTCCCGCGCGACGTGCAGCAGGACGGCGTTGGCGAACACGGCATCGTAGGGACCGCCGAGGTCGTCCGCGCGGACGTCGAGCTCGCGCGCTTCGTGCCCGTCGGCTCGGAGCAGGTCGACGAACGAGCCTGCTCCGTCGGTCCGGTCCACGACGAGTCCGGCGTCCTCGAGCGCGAGGGCGTCCCGGCCGGGGCCGGACCCGAGCTCGAGGACGTGTGACCCCGGCGGGACCAGGGCGACCAGGTCGTCCACGAGGCCCGAGCGGTGGTCGTCGGTGCGGTCGGCGTACTGCTCGGCGCCGTGCTCGTAGGCGGCGAGGGTGCGTTCGGCGGTGAGGTCGCGGCGCATGACGATCTCGTGCCGGCCGTCGGGCAGCGGGTCCCCGAGGTCGGCGGCGATGACGAACCCGTTCCGCTCGTAGGTCCGACGGGCGACGGCGTTGTCCGGCATGACGGACAGCTCGAGCGTGTGCGCTCCGGTCCCGGCCGCCCACGTGACGACCGCACGGATGAGGGCGGTCGCGACGCCGCGACCGCGGGCGGTGGGGTCGACCCACATCGAGATCAGTTCAGCGGCCTCCGCCCCGTCTCCGGGGACGCCGCTCGCCATGCCGACCGGTGCCGATCCCTCGAACGCCACGAGGTCGAGCGCTCCCGGATCGAGAGCCGGGTGCGCCACCGGTGCTCCGGCGCGTCCGCCCAGTCGTCGAGCGTGGACCGAACGCTCCCGGGGCCTCGCCGAGCGCCGCCAGCCGGACCGGTCGCCAGGTCCGCCAGTCGTCCGCCGTCACCCGGCGCAGCTCGATCGTCACGCCCCGACGCTACCGCCGACAGGACGGGAACCCGATGGGCGCCGGACGCGTCCGACATGCCCACCCCGCCGCGGCCTGCGGCCTTCAGCTCCCGGCCGTGATCCCCGCGGGGCTGAAGCGGTACCCCATGCCCGACTCCGTCACCAGGTACCGCGGGTGCGACGGGTCCGGCTCGAGCTTCCGCCGCAGCTGCGCCATGTACAGCCGCAGGTACCCGGAGTCGTTGCCGTGCGTCGGTCCCCACACCTCGGTGAGGAGCATCTCGCGCGTCATCAGGCGATCGGGGTTCGTGACGAGGACCTCGAGGAGCCGCCACTCGGTCGGGGTCAGTCGGATCGCCGGGCCGGACGGAGGAGTGACCTGCTTCGCGACGAGGTCGACCACCAGGTCGCCGACCGAGACAGTCGGCGTCGCACCCGCAGCCGTCGCCGCCGCGACCTGCCGTCGGCCGAGCGCCCGGAGCCGGGCGAGCAGTTCGTCCATCTGGAAGGGCTTCGTGACGTAGTCGTCCGCGCCGGCGTCGAGCGCGTCGACCTTGTCCGACGAGTCCGTCCGGCCGGAGAGCACGAGCACCGGCACCCGCGACCACGCACGCACCCCCTCGAGCACCCCGATGCCGTCGAGCCGCGGCATCCCGAGGTCGAGCAGCACGAGGTCGGGTCGTTCGGTGATCACGGCGTCGATCGCGGCGCGGCCGTCTCTGGCGGTGACGACCTCGTACCCGCGGGCCGACAGCGTGACGGCCAGCGCCCGCACGAGTTGCGTGTCGTCGTCCGCGATGAGCACCTTCACGAGACCGAGACTCCCACGTGCCCGGCGATCGGCAGCCGCACGACGACCGTCAGGCCGCCACCGGGGGTGTCGTCGACCTCGATGGTCCCGCCCATCCCCTCGGTGAACCCCCTCGCGAGCGCCAGCCCGAGACCGAGCCCGGTGTCGTTGTCGGTGTCGCCGAGACGCTGGAACGGCTGGAAGACCTCGTCGACCCGGTCCGGCGGGATGCCGGGCCCGTGGTCGGCGACGCGGAGCTCGACGTCACCGGCGAACGCGCTCGCGGCCACCCGCACCCGCGTGCCGTCGGGAGCGTACCGGGCCGCGTTCGCCAGGAGGTTCACGACGACGCGCTGGAGCAGGACGGCGTCGGCGAGCACCGGCGGCAGGTCCGCCGGCAGGTCGAGGTCGACGTCGTCCGGCCCGAGCTCGAGCTCGTCCAGGGCCGGGGCGACGACCGTCTCGATCGCGAGCGCCACCGGTGTGACGGCGAGCACCCCGGCCTGCACGCGACTGACGTCCAGCAGGTCTGCCAACAGGACCGCCAGCTGACGCAGGCTCTCGTCGGCGGTCGCGAGCAGCGCCTCCCGGTCGGTCCGCGACAGCTCGATGTCGGACGCGCGCAGCGTCTGCACGGCGGCCGAAGCGGCCGCGATCGGCCGCCGCACGTCGTGTCCGACGGCCGCCAGGATGGCGCTCCGCACGCGGTCCGCTGCGGCGATCCGCTCCGCGTCGACCGCCGCGCGGGTGAGGTCGCGGTGCTCGACGGCGGCGTCGAGCTGCTGCTCGACGACGCGCAGGAGCCGACGCTGGGTCGGGTCGTCCGGTGCGCCGGCGAACTCGAGCACGGCACCGGACTGGAGGCGCGTGGCCGCGTCCGGCGTGTCGCCGAACGTCCCGACGCGGCCGGGACGTCGTCGCCCTGGCGGATCCGGACGCCCGCGAAGCCGAAGGCCTCGCGGGTCCGGTCGAGGAGTGCCTGCAGGGCGTCGTCGCCGCGGAGCACGCTGCCGGCGATGCCCATCAGGAGGCCCGACTCGGCGGCGGCACGCCGGGCAGCGCGCGAGCGACGGGCCGACCGGTCCACGACGAAGCTCACGAGCACGGCGCTGATGACGTACATGACGAGGGCGACGAGGTGCCAGGGCTGCTGCACGGTGACCATGTGCAGGGGTTGCACGAAGAAGAAGTCGAGGCTCAGCCCGGACAGCACCGCCGCGAACACCGCCGGCCACATCCCGCCCACGAGCGCCACGACGAGCACGAGCAGTTGGTACGCGAGCACGTCGACGGTGATCGAGTCCGGGTCGGTGCTGAACGACAGCAGCCAGGTGAGCAGCGGACCGGCGACCAGGGAGAGGACGAACGCGGCGACGATCCGGCCGCGGGACAGGCTGCCGCCGAGCTTCGGCAGGGCGAAGCCGCCGCCGGCCCGTTCGTGCGTGACGACGTGCACGTCGATGTCGCCGGACTCGCGGATCACCGTGTTGCCGATGCCCGGTCCCGTGATCGCCGCGGCGAGTCGGCTGCGGCGGCTCACCCCGATCACGATCTGCGTCGCGTCGATCGACTTCGCGAACCGCACGAGCGTCGTGGGGACGTCGTCGCCGACGACCTGGTGGTAGGTCCCGCCGAGCTGCTCGAGCAGGGTGCGCTGTTTCCCGAGGGCTCCGGGGTGGCGTTCGCGGAGGCCGTCGTTCGTCGTGACGTGCACGGCGGCGAGTTCGCCCCCGGCGCTCCTGGCGGCGATCCGGGCCCCGCGGCGCAGGAGGGTCTCACCCTCGGGTCCGCCGGTCAGCGCGACGAGCACGCGCTCGCGGGTCTCCCAGCGGTGGTCGATGCCGTGCTCGGCGCGGTACGCCTTGAGTGCGTCGTCGACCTCGTCCGCGAGCCAGAGCAGTGCGATCTCCCGCAGGGCGGTGAGGTTGCCGAGCCGGAAGTAGTTCGAGAGCGCCGCGTCGATCCGGGCGGCCGGGTACACGAGCCCGTCCGAGAGTCGTTCGCGGAGGGCCGCCGGAGCCAGGTCGACGACCTCGACCTGGTCGGCCGCACGCACCACCGCGTCGGGACGGTCTCGCGCTGGACCGTGCCGGTGATCTCGCGGACCACGTCGCCGAGGGACTGCATGTGCTGCACGTTCACGGTGCTCACCACGGAGATCCCGGCGGCGAGCAGCTCCTCGACGTCCTGCCAGCGCTTCTCGTGCCGGCCGTCGGGGGCGTTCGTGTGGGCGAGTTCGTCGACCAGTGCCACGTCCGGTGCCCGGCGGAGGACGGCTTCGAGGTCCATGTCGTCGAGCTCGACCCCGCGGTGCTCCACCACGCGGCGCGGGACGACCTCGAGCCCGTGGACGAGCGCGGCCGTGGCGGCGCGCCCGTGGGTCTCCACGACGGCGACGACGACGTCCCGGCCCTCGTCGAGCAGGCGACGCCCCTCTTCGAGCATCGTGAACGTCTTGCCGACACCGGGTGCCGCACCGAGCAGGACCCGCAGCTTCCCGCGCTTCACGTGCTCATCCTCTCGCGTGTGCGGTTGCCGACGAACCGACATGCTGATATGCTCGTCACAACTGTTCCCACCAAGGCTCAAGCCTCGGCTTCCTCAAATCGGGTGGGACTGTCCCGTCCCGCGTCCACCAGGACGCGGGACGGCGTACTTCCTCGCTCACGTACGTTTCCCAAGCTGTAGTTGCTGCCGGCTCGCCCGAGATCACCAGTCCTTCCGATCTCGGAGCGTCCCGATGCCGACCACTTCGGTCACCATGTCGCAGTACCGGACCACTCAGTTCCGGCAGGCTCTGCGCGAGCGTGGCCTCGACGCTTCGGATGCCGCCATCTGGCGTGTGCACGACTTCGACGGGTCGCTCCGATCGGTGGTCCTCGCGCTGATCGCACAGATCGAGCTCGCGCTCCGTGGACGCCTCGACGCGGTCGTCTCCGCTCACTTCGGCCCACGGTGGTACCTGGACCCTCGGGCGTTCCGCGACACCTTCGATCATGAGTCGCTGCTGGTGCGGTTGCGCCACGCGCTCGATCGCGCCGCCGATCCAGCCGTGTCGTCGGCGTGGCACGGGCAACGGTTCGAACGCATTGCGTTCGGCATGCTCGCCGAGGAGACGAGCCTCGGCGAGCTCTCGCGCCTGACCGAGGGCTTGGTGCCGACGGCGCGGGACGAGGTGGCCTCCGCGTTCCGGGTGCCACCGGCCACCCTGCGGGCGTGCCTGCAACACGTCACACACGTCCGGAACTGCTGCGCGCACCACACCCGGCTCTGGGGACGACAGCTCAAGGTCCCACCGCCGTCGTTCCGCTCCCCACCCGACCTCGTCGAGCGGCTGGCGACCCTGCCGAAGCGGACCCGGCGCATTCGCTCGAGCTCCTGGCACACCTCGCCGAGACGGTCGGGCCCTGCGACCGTCATGCCGCTGCCGTCCGGAGTCTGCTCGACGAGCACGCCGACCCGGTCGACGGCATCGGCGGGCGACCGACCTGGGCGGCGGCGTGACGGCATGGTCAGGACTGCTTCGCGAGCGCCAGGTTCAACTCGAGGACGTTGACCACGGGTTCACCGAGGAACCCGAGCTGCCGGGCCTCGGTGTGCTGCTCGACGAGCGTGCGCACCGCCGACTCCGACAGTCCCCAGCCGAGGCCACCCGGGCGATCTGCTGCGCCGCGTACGCCGGGCTGATGTCCGGGTCGAGGCCGGAGCCCGACGCGGTGACAGCGTCGGCAGGCACCGCCGACGCTGGCACACCGTCGGCCTTCGCCACCGCGGCCTTGCGCTCCTCGATGGCCTTGCGCAGATCGGGGTTCGACGGGCCGAGGTTCGACCCGCTCGAGGCGCCGGCGTCGTACCCCTTCTCCCCGCGGCGCTCGGGCGCGACTGGAACCGCCGGTCGGCGTCGCGCCCGGTGAAGGACTGCCCGATGAGCGAGGACCCGACGACCGTGCCGTCCGAAGACGTCACCGTCGAGCCGTTCGCCTGGTCGTGGAACACTCCCTGACCGGCACCCCAGACGGCGAGCGGGTACGCGATGCCGAGCACCACGGTGGACAGCAGGGTGAGGCGGATCGCGACACCGAGTGAGCGGAACGACGAACGAGATGCAGATGTCATGAGGAGAACCCCGGGATGAGACCGACCACGAGGTCGATGAGCTTGATGCCGATGAAGGGGACGATGACGCCGCCGAGCCCGTAGACGAGCAGGTTGCGGCCGAGGATCGACGACGCCGCCGCGGCGCGGTACGTGACGCCGCGCAGCGACAGCGGGATGAGCGCCACGATGACGAGCGCGTTGAACACGACCGCCGAGAGGATCGCCGACGACGGACTGTGCAGCCCCATGATGTTGAGCGCGGCCAGCCCGGGGAACGCCGCCTGGAACATCGCGGGGATGATCGCGAAGTACTTGGCGATGTCGTTCGCGATCGAGAACGTCGTGAGCGCGCCGCGGGTGATGAGCAGCTGCTTCCCGATCCGGACGACGTCGATGAGCTTCGTCGGGTCCGAGTCGAGGTCGACCATGTTGCCGGCCTCCTTCGCCGCGGTCGTCCCGGTGTTCATCGCGACGCCGACGTCCGCCTGCGCCAGGGCGGGGCGTCGTCGGTGCCGTCGCCCGTCATCGCGACGAGGTTGCCGCCCTCCTGCTCGCGCTTGATGTACGCGAGCTTGTCCTCCGGTGTGGCCTCGGCGAGGAAGTCGTCGACCCCGGCCTCGGCGGCGATCGCTGCGGCGGTCCGCGGGTTGTCGCCGGTGATCATCACCGTGCGGATCCCCATCTCGCGCATCTCGGCGAACCGGGCGGCCATGCCGTCCTTCACGACGTCCTTGAGGTGCACCACGCCGAGCAGCGAGACGGCCCCGGACGGGTCGCGCCGTGCGACGACGAGCGGGGTGCCGCCCTCGTCCGAGATGGCGACGACGGTCTCGTCGATCTCCCGACTCTCGGTGCCCGCCCAGGCGAGCAGCGCACCCGCGGCACCCTTGCGGACCTGGGTGCCGTCGGCCAGGTCGACCCCGGACATGCGGGTCTGCGCGGTGAACGGCACCTCGGTGGCCCCGGCCGGCAGCCCGGTCGTCACACCTGCGGCTGCGGCGAGCTCCACGATCGACCGGCCCTCGGGGGTCGAGTCGGCAGCGGACGACAGCGCGGACGCGGCAAGCAGGTCCCCCTCGCTGACGCCGGCGATCGGCACCACGCGGGACGCCCGACGGTTGCCGTACGTGATCGTCCCGGTCTTGTCGAGCAGCAGGGTGGTGATGTCCCGGCGGCCTCGACGGCACGGCCGGACATCGCGAGCACGTTGTGCTGCACGAGTCGGTCCATGCCGGCGATGCCGATCGCGGAGAGCAGCGCGCCGATGGTCGTCGGGATGAGGCAGACGAGCAGCGCGATGAGGACGGGCACGCTCACGGTCGCGCCGACGAGCCCGGCGATCGGCTGCATGGTCAGGCAGACGATCACGAACACGATGGACAGCGACGCGAGCAGGATGTTCAGCGCGATCTCGTTCGGGGTCTTCTGCCGGGCGGCACCCTCGACGAGCCGGATCATCCGGTCGATGAAGGTCTCACCCGGGGTCGACGTGATGCGCACCACGATCCGGTCCGACAGCACGCGGGTGCCGCCGGTGACGGCGCTGCGATCACCACCGGACTCACGGATGACGGGCGCCGACTCACCGGTGACGGCGGACTCGTCGACCGAGGCGATGCCGTCCACGACGTCGCCGTCGCCCGGGATCACCTCGCCCGCGACGACGACCACCAGGTCGCCCTTCGCGAGGTCGACCGAGGCGATCTCCTCGGTCACGGCCGACAGCGCGGCCGGGTCCGCCGGGTCGGCTGTGCCATCCGGAACGACACTCGTGATGCGGCGTGCGCTGGTCGTGGAACGGGTCTTCCGCAGGGTGTCGGCCTGCGCCTTGCCGCGGCCCTCGGCGACGGCCTCCGCCAGGTTCGCGAAGACGACGGTCAGCCACAGCCACACGGCGATGGCGGCGGTGAAGACGGACGGTTCGACGAACGCGGTCGCGGTGGTCACCGCGGCACCGACCTCGACGATGAACATCACGGGGTTCCGCCACATGAGTCGCGGATCGAGTTTGCGGAGGGCGCCCGGAGGCCCGCCACGAGTTGGCGGGGTCCGAAGGCGGACGAGCGGGTGGCCGGCCTGGAGGCGGTGCTCGCCTCGTGCTCGGAGGTCGCGACGGTCATGACTGTTTTCTCTGACATCGGCGAGGCTTTCATCGGACGAGGGCTTCTGCGAGCGGGCCCAGTGCGAGCACCGGGAAGTAGGTGAGCGCGGTGACGACGACGGCGACGCCGCCGAGCAGCACGACGAACAGGGGTCGGTGGGTGGGCAGGGTGCCGGCGGTCTCCGGCACGCGGTCCTGCGATGCCAACGACCCGGCGAGCGCCAGCACGAACACCATCGGCACGAACCGGCCGAGCAGCATCACGACACCGAGCGCGGAGTTCATCCACGTCGTGTTCGCGGTGAGCCCGCCGAACGCCGAGCCGTTGTTGTTCGCACCGGAGGTGAACGCGTACAGCAGCTCCGACAGCCCGTGGTTGCCCGGGTTGAAGATCGACGTCCCGAGGACCTGCTCGCGGACGCCCGGGATGACCAGCGACAGTCCGGTGCCGAGCAGCACCAGGGTCGGGGTGACGAGGACGTACAGCGACGCGAAGGTCATCTCGCGGGCGCGGATCTTCTTGCCGAGGTACTCGGGGGTCCGGCCGACGAGGAGCCCGCCGATGAAGACGGTGATGACAGCGAGCACGAGCATCCCGTAGAGGCCGGAGCCGACACCACCCGGGGTGACCTCGCCGAGCATCATGTTGACGAGCGCCATCATCCCGCCGATCGGCGTGAAGCTGTCGAACATCCCGTTCACCGCACCTGTCGAGGTCGCGGTCGAGG
This sequence comes from Curtobacterium flaccumfaciens, assembly GCA_029689965.1. Taxonomy (GTDB): domain Bacteria; phylum Actinomycetota; class Actinomycetes; order Actinomycetales; family Microbacteriaceae; genus Curtobacterium; species Curtobacterium flaccumfaciens_E. The sequence continues at coordinate 368,450 of CP121450.1, forward strand.
TGGTGCCGAAGAGTGTGGTGCCGAGGATACCGAACCGCATCTCCTTGCCCTCGAGCGCTGCCCCGGCTGCGTGGGTCGCGGTTCCGCCGGCGCCGAGTTCCGCGATGGACATCACCGAGAGCGACACGAGGAAGATCGCCCCCATCACGGCGAGGATCGCGTAGCCCTGCCGGTCGTCGCCCACCAGGCGTCCGAAGGTGCGGGGCAGCGAGAACGGGATGACGAGCATGAGGAAGACCTCGACGAGGTTCGTCCACGCCTGCGGGTTCTCGAACGGGTGCGCCGAGTTCGCGTTGAAGTAGCCGCCGCCGTTCGTCCCGAGGAGCTTGATGGCCTCCTGCGAGGCGACGAACCCGTCCGGGATGTGCTGCGAGCCACCCGTCAGGGTCGTGACGTCGATGCCGCTCCCCCACGACTGGATGACACCGCCGGCGACGAGCACGATCGCGAACACGAACGCGCCGGGCAGCAGGAGCCGGGCGGTCCCGCGGACGACGTCCACCCAGACGTTGCCGAGCGTGCCGGAACGCCGACGGGCGAACCCGCGGACCAGTGCGACGGCGACCGCGAGGCCGACCGCTGCGGACAGGAAGTTCTGCACCGCGAGCCCGGCCATCTGGACCGAGTACCCGACGGTGACCTCGGGTGAGTAGGACTGCCAGTTCGTGTTCGCCACGAACGACGCCGCGGTGTCGAAGGCGAGCGACGGTCCGACGTTGGGCAGTCCGAGGTCCCCGGGGAGCACGACCTGGATGCGCTGGAGCAGGTAGACGAGGAGGACCCCGACGGCGCTGAAGAGCAGGACGCCCCGGAGGTACGCGGGCCACGACTGCTCGGCGTCCGGGTCGACGCCGATGATCCGGTAGACCCCACGCTCGACGCGGCTGTGGCGGACCGGGGTGAACACCCGCGCCATCCAGTCGCCGAGCGGGCGGTACGCGACGACGAGCAGCAGGACGAGCGTGGCGACCTGGACGATGCCCGCCCACGACTCTGCCCCTGATGAGACCAGTGTGGTGCTCATCAGAACTTCTCCGGGCGCACGAGCGCCCAGACGAGGTACACGACAGCGGCGATGCCGAGGACGGCGGCCGCGATGGTGATGACGATCACAGCCGCTCCACCCCCTTGGCGATCAGTGCCACCACGCCGAACACGGCGAGGACACCGGCGACGACGAGGACGTCGAACACGAGGGACTCCAGAAGGTCACGGGTCCGCGCCGGGCGACGCGGACGGCACCACGTGTGGTGCCGAACCGATGCTGGGTCCTGCGCCGCGCCTCCGGGCCGGTCCTGACGGATCCCTAACGCGCTCCTGGCGGACGCATGCGCCTCGCTAACACTCGCTCGCCCCTCCCGGATTCCGGATCACTTCCCCACGAAAACCGAACAGCGGTACCGTGCGACCATGCCCGAGTTCCGCCCGATGCCCGGATACGAACTCGGCAACGGCTGGGTGGCGCAGCGTCGACGGCGCTCCCGGTTCGGCCGCGTGTGGCGGTGGCTCGGTCCGCCCGTCGCCCTCCTCGCCGTCGTCGGCGCGTGCCTGCTGATCCGGTGGTACGCCGGCGTCGCCGACCAGGTCGAGTGGGAGTGCGCCGTCTCGACCTGCGGCACGAACGATCCGCGGTCCCTCGTGCCGATGGGCTGCTGGGCACTGATGGTCATCGCCGCGCTCGGAACGCTCGGACTGCCGGGTCGCGGGTGGTGGACCGGTGTGCTGCTCCTGGCGTTCGGCATGGTCGCCGCCTCGTCGATCGACTGGTGGCGGGCACCCGGCATCGACCTCGAGCTGTTCGTCACACCCATCGCCGCGGGAGTCGTCGGCCTCGGTTTCCTCCTGGTGCGGTCCGGCATCGCCATCGACCGTGCGCGCGGTCGTGCCCACGTCGCGCGACGCCGTGCCGAACGCGGCGACACCTGACGTCGGAGGTGCGGGTCAGCGCAGCTGGGTCCACGTGCTGACCGTCACCGCGGCCGTCACCGTCGCCGGGGCGAACACCGTGTCCGGGTCGACGTGGTGGTGGCTCGGCCCCATGTGCACCACGTCGTGGACGTCCTCGGCCGAGAGGTCCATCGTCCACGTGAGGTCCTCCGACGACCGCAGCACGAACGCCGGCGTCAGGGAGTCGTGCAGACGCCGTTCCTTCTCCGGGTCCACCGAGATCGTGGCGTCCGCGAGCTCGGCCAGGTGCCCGGTCCGCGGGGTCACCACCGCGAGCACGCCGTCGGGGTGCAGCACGCGGGCGTACTCGGTCTGGTTCCGCGGGGCGAAGACGTCGAGCACGACGGCGGCCGCGCCGTCGACGACCGGGAGGCGCTCGGTCACGTCCCCGACCACGGCCCCCGCACGCTCGTGTGCCCGAGCCGCTCGCCGGATCGCGACGGCCGACAGGTCCAACGCCACCCCGAGCCTCTCCCCACCGGCACGGCCGGCCCGCCGCTGCCGCGTCGCGCCGGGACCGGCGGCGTGGGCCCAGTCAGGAACGTCGCCTGCTGTCAGCACGTGCGCGAGGTAGGTGCCCGGTCCCGACCCGACGTCGAGGACCACGCCCGGCGCGTCCGCCGACGCGACCACCGCGGCGAGCGCCCGTTCGACGGGCGCGTAGTGGCCGCGACCCAGGAAGCGCAGCCGCGCGTCGACCATCTCCGGGGTGTCCGCGGTCAGCGCGCGACGTTTCGCCGGCAGCAGCGTCAGGTGGCCCTGCTTCGCCTCGTCGAAGCGGTGACCCGCGGCGCAGCCGACCTGGCCGCCGTCGACACGGCCGAGGGGCTCGGCGCAGACGGGGCAGGCGAGCACGGGCAGGAGGTCGTCGCGCACGGTGACCAGCGTACGGGCGTCGGTAGCCTGACCGGATGTCGCTGCAGCAGCTTTTCGGACTCGACGGTCGCACCGCGCTGGTCACCGGCGGGAGTTCCGGGATCGGTCGGGCCATCGCGTCCGCCCTCGCCGACGCCGGTGCGCACGTGCTCGTCGCGGCCCGCACCGCGGCGACGATCGACGACACGGTCGCCGCGATCCGAGACTCCGGCGGATCGGCCGACGGCATCGTCGCCGACCTGTCCTCCCGAGCCGGAGCCCACGCGCTCGCCGACGCCGCCGGTGCCGTCGACGTCCTCGTGAACTCGGCGGGGATCAACCTCCGCCCACCGATGGCAGAACTCGACGAGGACGCCTGGGACGCCACGATGGCGGTGAACCTCGACGCACCGTTCGTCCTGGGCAGCGGCTCGCGCCCGGCATGGCGGCGCGCGGCCACGGCCGCGTCATCAGCATCAGCTCGCAGCAGGCCCACCGCCCCTTCGCGGCCAGCGGTGCGTACGGGGTCTCCAAGGCCGGCCTGGAGGCGCTGGCCCGGTCCCAAGCGGAGGCCTGGTCCGGGCAGGGGGTCACCTCCAACGTCCTCGTCCCGGGTTTCGTGCAGACGCCGTTGAACGCGCGGCTCAGCACCGACCCCGCGACGGTCGCCGCCCTCGCGGCGCGGACCCTGGTCGGGCGGAACGGACTCGCGTCGGACTTCGCCGCCGCTGCGGTGTTCCTCGCCGGGGACGGGTCGGCGTACGTCACCGGGCAGTCGATCGCGGTCGACGGCGGGTTCTCCGTGCACTGACCATCGACGTGCACCGACCATCGACGTGCACTGACCCATCGGTACGGTCGGTACATGGCCGTCATCCACCAGGCAGAACTCCGTCCGTCGAAGGCCGAGGCGCTCGCCGCCTGGTTGCCCACGCAGCAGTGGAGCGGGGTGACCGACGGCGAGGACCTCACCATCGCGGGGAGGTTCCGGTTCGACGACCCCGACGGCGAGGTCGGCGTCGAGACGATCCTGGTGCGGACCCCCGACGGACGCACACTGCACGCTCCCCTGACCTACCGTGGGGCGCCGCTGGCCGGTGCCGAGGACTTCCTCGTCACCGAGATGGACCACTCCGTCCTCGGCGCCGCTGGGTGTACGACGCCGCGGGCGACCCCGTGTACGCCGACGTCCTGCGCCGCGCGATCGCGACCGGCGGCCACGAGGCCGAGCTCACCCGGGACGGTGCCCCGGGAACGTGGGAGAAGGAGGGCACGGCGATCGGCAGCGGCACCGCGCCGGACTCGCCGACGGTGTCCTCGGTCGTCGTGCGCGCCACTGACGGGACGACCACGATCGACACCGATCACGGGTCCCTCGTCATCGCACGGGTCGTCGGCGCCGTCCTGCCCGCTGGGGCGACCCTGACCGGCACCTGGGCCGACGGCTCCGGCGTCGTCGCCGTCCTGCTGCCGTAGGTCCTGGCGGGTACGGGCAGGGCCTGCCTGTCCGGCGGTGCCGGTGGCAGGATCGAGGGCGTGAAGACACTGGAGTTGCCACAGACGGACCTCACCGCCTCCGACGTCATCGTCGGCCTGATGCGGATCAACGACATGAGCGACGAGGACATCCGTGCGCTCTACGCCGCCTCGCGCGACGCCGGCGTGACGATGTTCGACCACGCCGCGGTCTACGGCGGGTGGCACGGCTGCGAGGAGCGGTTCGGCTCGGCCGTCACCCTGTCGCCGTCCGAGCGCGCCGAGATCGTGCTGCAGACCAAGGTCGGCATCCGCCCGACCGCGAACGGCGCGTACTTCGACTTCTCGTACGAGCACATCATCGAATCGGTCGACGAGTCGCTGGCCGCGCTCCGCACCGACTTCATCGACGTCCTGCTCCTGCACCGGCCCGACGCGCTCGTCGAGCCGGAAGAGGTCGCGACGGCCTTCGACGAACTGCACGCCGCCGGCAAGGTGCACCACTTCGGCGTCTCGAACCACACCCCCGGTCAGGTCGAGCTGCTCAAGAAGCACGTCCGGCAGCCGCTCGCGTTCAACCAGGTGCAGCTGAGCATCACGCACGCGAACGTCATCTCGCAGGGCGTCACGGCGAACATGGGCGGTCTCGACCAGTCCATCGACCGCGACAACGACATCCTCAACCACTCGCGCAGCAACGACGTCACGCTGCAGGCCTGGTCGCCGTTCCAGAAGGGCTTCTTCGACGGCGTCTTCCTGGGCGACCGTGAGCACTACGCCGAGCTGAACGACGTGCTCGACGAGCTCGCGGCCGCGCACGGGGTCACTCCGACGGGCGTCGCCGTGGCGTGGATCACCCGCCACCCGGCCCACTTCCAGGTCGTCCTCGGCACGACGAACCCGCAGCGCGTCCGGGACTCGGCCGCCGGGTCGGACGTCGTGCTCTCGCGCGAGGAGTGGTACCGCGTGTTCACCGCCGCGGGGCACACCGTTCCCTGAACGGATCGGGCAGGGTGGGACTCGTGCTCCACGATCTCGCCCTGCCCGCCACCCTGGTCGCCCGTTCCGGTGCCGTCACCGTTCGGGATGCCTCGCCGGACGATCTCGACGCCCTGATGGCACTGCTGTCGGACGACCCGACCAGCGCAGCACGCGGGGACGTCGCCGCGCCGGAGGACGAGCCGCTGTACGCCGCCGCGCTCCGGGCGGTCGTCGAGGACCCGGCGAACGCGCTCCTCGTCGTGACGGACGAGCGGGACAGCGTCGTCGGCACCCTGCAGCTCACCCGGATCCCCGGGATGGCCCGGCGTGGATCGGCCCGGTTGCTCGTCGAGGCCGTCCGGGTGAGCAGTGCCGTGCGCTCAGGCGGGATCGGCAGCGCGGTGATGCGGTGGGTGATCGACGTCGCGGCGCGGGAGCTTGGGACGCCCCTCGTGCAGTTGACGTCCGACGCCGACCGGACGGACGCGCACCGGTTCTACGAGCGGCTCGGGTTCACGGGCTCGCACGTCGGGTTCAAGTACCGCCTCCCGGACGTCGGGGCAGAAGCGCAGCCCTTCCGTGCGTGAGAGGGCGCCAGCGGTTGTTCGGAGGTGCGGTCTCCGAGCGCGTGCGGCTCGCCCGACTCCTGATGAGCCACAACTACTACCGTCTGTCAGGCTACTGGCGCTGCTTCGTCGAACGACCCCGGTCAGTCGGCGGAGCCGGGGCGCTCGGCACGCTGACGTCCACGGGCGAGACCGCGGCGGGATCGGCGGACGCCCCGCCCACGACGTCGAACGAGATCCCGAGCATCGCCGGGTCCTCGTCGAGCTCGAGCCCGTCTTCCTTCACCTGGTCCTCGGGGATGGCACGGCCACCGGACGGGTCCCACGAGTTCGCGATCGACATGCGCCCGAGCATGCCCGACGCGCTTGGCAATCGCCCAAGAGCCTCCGGAGAACGCGCGATCAGCCCTCCGGGGTGTCCGCCGCGATCAGCTCGAGCTGGGCGAGCGGCAGGTCTGACACCGCGGAGAGCGAGAACGCGGTGCCGGTCCCCTGCAGCCGGAACACCCGGGTCTGCCCAGCCCAGTCGAACACCGCGTCCTGCACGGCGACGCGGGTGTCACCGATCGACGCGTCCCACGAGTAGACGCCGGGTTCTGACGCGGTGACCGTGTAGAGCGACGTGGGTACCGCTGCGACCTCGAAGGACACCGAGGTCCCAGCGGTCAACGCCGTGACGGTCCGACCGGTGTCGTCGCTCAGCGGGGTGAGCCCCACGGGCAGCAGGTCGACCGGGGTGTCCCGGTACCCGTGCACCTCGGACGCGGACACCGGGCGGGTGTCCGCCGCCCAGCCCTGCGGCTCGGACGACAACGTGAAGACGATGTGCGACGCCGACACGACCACCGAGTGCGGGATGCTGACCGACGTCCAGGGCGAGCCGTCGACCGTCACCGACGCGACGTACGCGCCTGCGGAACCGGCGGCGACCTCGATGACGGTGGACGCGCCTCCCGGCTGCTGCAGCACCGTCCTCCGGACCGACGGCGGCACGAGCACGTAGGAACCCGTCGACGGCGCCAACGGGTACAGGCCGATCGTCGCGAAGACGTACCAGGCGCTCATCTCGCCGTTGTCCTCGTCGCCCGGGTACCCCTGGCCGAGGTCGGAGCCGACGAACAGGCGCTCGAGGCACTCGCGGACGATCCGGTGCGCGTCGTCGTGCCGCCCCGTGAACATCGGGAAGAACGGGATGTGGTGGGCGGGCTGGTTCGAGAGCCCGAGCATGCCCATCCGCACGTCGCGGGCCTCGGTCATCTCGTGGATGGGGAACCCGTAGGACCCGGAACGTGCGGTCGCGCCGGTCTCCGGGGTCGCGAAGAACGTGTCGAGCGCGGCGTCGAACCGATCGGGCCCACCGTGCAGGTCGACCACGCCGGCGCCGTCGTGCGGCGCGGTGAACGCGGTCCCCCACGCGTTCGTCTCGGTGTAGTCGTCGCCCCAGTCGCGCGGGTCGAACTCGGTGCCGATCCGCCACGAACCGTCGGGGTCGCGTCCGATGAAGAACCCACGCTCGGAGTCGAAGACGTTCCGGTACTGCAGCGAGCGACGCGCGAACCACTCGGCCTCGGCCTCGTACCGTGCGAGGTCGTCCGGCGTCTCGGCTCGCGATGCGAGCAGGCCCGCCATCACGGCGACGCCCCAGTCGTTGATTGCCGCGTCCAGGGTCCAGCTCATCCCCTCGTGGGTCGCGGTGTCGACGTGGCCGCGGAAGGCACCCGGGAGGCTCCCCTTGCGTCCGACGCGCTCGTCCCGCGGCGGGACGGTCGCGTTGCGCACCGCGCTCCGGTACGCCTCGGCCAGGTCGAAGCCGGTGACGCCCTTCACCGCGAGGTCCGCGAACACGGTGTCGCTCGTGGTGCCGGTCATGCAGTCCTCGGCACCGGGGGCGCTCCACCGGGGCGTCCACCCGCCGTCGTGGTGGTGCTCGACGAAGCCCTGCGCGAGTTCGCCCGCCGTCTCGGGGGTGAGCAGCGCGAGCAGCGGCCAGGCGGTCCGGTAGGTGTCCCAGAACCCGTTCGTGGTGGTGAAGGGCCCCTCCACGATCTCCGGTCCCGGGACGTCGCGGATCGGGTCGGCCTGGACGGCCCCGTACGGGGAACGGTGCCGTGGCGTGCCGTCCCGGGCGGTCTCGCCGGCCCGGTTCGGGTAGAGGAACAGCCGGTACAGCCCCGAGTACAGGGAGGTCAGCTGGTCGGGGGTCGCACCGCCGAAGGACAGCGTGGCGAGCTTCTCGGTCCAGTGCCGCTCGGCGTGGGAGCGCATGGCGTCGAAGGAACCGGCGGCGTCGAGGTTCGCGCGGGCGTCCTCGAACGAGACCGTGGAGATGCCGAGCAGGACGTCGGTGCCCGAGCCGCTGCGGCCCCCGGCCACGCCGATCCAGCCGCGCAGGAGGCCGTCGGCGAACGCCGTGTGGTCCGCCGTGGCTCCGGGGATCCGCACGTGGACGAAGTGCGGCGGGGTACCGGGGCGGTCGTCGAGCAGGGCCTCGACCACGGCGACACCGTCGGTGCTGGTCACGGAGACGTCCGACACCCGGCCGTGGTGGTCGAGCACGATGCTGCGCGCGCCGGTGAACCGGAAGCCGAGGGCGAACTCCCCCGCGGTCATCTCCGCCGTGACGCCGCCGTCGAGGTCGACCCGGTAGCGGTGCGGGCCGTCGTCCTCGTGGTCGTGGTCGAAGCCGAGCGCGCGGGCGGTCCGGTCGGTGTCCGGGGTGTCGAGCGGGGACGGCATCACCTGGAACACCCCGCGGTCCCCCATCCACGGCGACGGGATGTGGCTCGTCGCGAACGCCTGGATCGCGGGGCGCAGCCGTCCTGACCCGTCGACGCGATCGTGCTCCTGGTACGCGTACGGCCAGCGGTTGCTCGACGCGTCGGTCATCGGCAGGCCGAACACCCCGCCGTGCGGGAGCCCGACGAGCGGAGCGTTGTTCCCGCGGGAGAACCGGGCGGACGCCTGCGTGCCACGGGTCATCCGGACGTGGTCGAGCGGCGTGACCGGGTCGGGCCGTGCGGCACCGATGCGCACGGCGTCGAGCCAGCCGCGGAGTGCCGGGCGTTCCCGGTCGCCGGTCGGGGCTGCGTGTCGGAGCCGAGCCGGGCCTCCAGGCGGTCGACGACGCGACCCGCGAACGGCGTGAGGTCGACCGCTCGTCGGTTCCACTGGTCGACCCACTGCTTGCGGCCGGCGGCCTGCGCCTCGGGCGTGAGCGCATCGCCGTACTGGTCGCGGGCGTCGGCGCTCAGGCGGGAGCCGTCGTCGAACACGACGTCGAGGGTGCAGGCCGCCGCGTCCCAGAAGTGCGGCAGATCGTCCTCGGTCGGTTCGGTCGCCCCCGCAGGCAAGGTGCGCTCCGGGAACCAGACCCACGAGAGCTCGTCGGCCGGTCCGATCCGTCGACCGGCGAACCCGGGTACGACCGCCGTGACGGTGGTCTGCCCGGCTGCGCGTTCGAGGAGGTACCCCTCCGGCGATCCGAACCCGGCATGGTCCCGTGCCGCGACGGCCGTCGTCGGCCCACCGCTCCGTTGCAGCTCTCGCACCCGGCAAGCCTATTTGGTCCAGCGTCTGGACGAAAACCTGCGGCGTGTCAGCCCTGGTCGACCGCCGCCGCGTCGTCCGAGCCGGACTGCCCGCTGTCGTCCGCAGCGGCGCCGGTGTCCTGCTGGGGGTCCTGCACGGGGTTCGATGCCGGGCTCGACGGCTGCGGTCCGACGGAGGGGTCGTCAGCCGGGTCGCTCGGGTCCTCGGACGGCTCGCTCGGCTGCTGCTCGGGCTCGCTGGGCTGCTGCTCCGGCTGGCTCGGCTGCTGCTCCGGCTCGCTCGGCTGCTGCTCCGGCTGACTCGGCTGCTGCTCCGGCTCGCTCGGCTGCTGGCCCGTCGACGGCGATCCCGAGTCGGTCGGTGCCGGTGCGCCCCGTCGCCGTTCAGCGCGAAGAGGGCCACCCCGATGCCGATGAGCACGAGGACGATGACGACGATCGCGGCGATCACCGGACCTCGCCGCCGCTTCCTCGGCTCGTCGGGCGCCTCTGCCGGCGGTGCGGCCACGGGCCCCCGCGGTCCTCCTCCTCCGCCGCCCGCAGCCGCGCCGCCCTGGGCACCGAGGACGGTGGTGGCGACGTCGTCCGAGGGGTTCGGCTGCTGCGCGCCCACGACGCGCGTCGCGTCGTCGTCCGGACCGGAGGCGCGACCTGCCGGCATCACCCGCGTCGCGTCGTCCGCGTGGGCGGCCCCGGCAGCACCCGCCGCTGCGGCTGCGCCGGCCGCCCCGCCGGCTGCGGCTGCCTCGGTGACGGCGCCCGGCGCCCCGGGCAGGAGCTGCGTGGCCGGGGCCGCGTCGTCGTGGCCGAGTGCACGGAGTCGCTGAGCGGCCTCCGCCGCGGTGGGACGGTCGGCCGGCTCCTGCGCCGTCATGACGTGCAGCAGCGTGCGCCACGCCGTGGGCAGGTGCTGGTCGATCTCCGGGCTCCGGGTGAGCCGGGCCGTCGCCGACTCGATCGCGCTACCGGGGAACGGCTGCCTGCCGGTCAGGCACTCGAGCAGCACGAGGCCGAGGGCGTACACGTCGGCCTTGCCGCTGATCCCCTGCGCGAGCACCTGCTCGGGGGCGAGGTACGCGGCCGTGCCCATCACGGTGCCCGTGCCCGTGACCCGTGCAGCGTCGCGGAGCAGGGCGATCCCGAAGTCCGCGAGCTTCACGTGCGTGCCGTCGCGCTCGAGCAGCACGTTCGCGGGCTTCACGTCACGGTGAACGATGCCCTGCGCGTGCACCGCGGCGAGGCCGTCCGCGACCTGAGCGCCCACACGCGCCACCGTGGCGGGGTCGAGCGGGCCCTCGCGGAGCCGGGTGGCGAGGTCGCTGCCGGGCACCAGTTCCATCACCAGGTACGAATCGCCGTCGGCGTCGTCGAGCGCGGCGTCGTACAGGGTGACGAGCGCAGGGCTCCGGAGCGCCGCGAGGGTCTGGATCTCCGCCTCGGCACGAGCGCGCTCCCCGTGGTCCACGGCGCCGATGCGGAACACCTTGACCGCGACCTCACGCCCGAGCTGCTCGTCCACCGCGCGGTAGACGGAGGCCATGCCGCCGTGCCCGAGCGTGCCCGTGACGCGGTAGCGACCGCCGAAGACCCGTTCTTCCATGCGGGAAACCTACCGGGACCACCTGACGGGTCGTGCACCTCGTCGGAGCGCCGTCAGGTACAACCGGTGCGCAGTCACGATCAGCGCGAGCCAGGCGAGCCCGAGCGCCCACGCGGCCAGTACGTCGGTCAGCCAGTGATGGCCGAGGAACACCCGCGAGACGCCGACGGACACGATGAACAGTGTGCCGCCGACGATCGTCCACGCGCGGGTGGCGAGTCGCGACTGCCGGAGCAGCAACAGGTACACGATCGTGCCGACGACGACCGTCGCGTTGAGCGTGTGCCCCGACGGGAACGACGGTGAGTGCTCGTAGGGCGGGACCGCGTCGGCGAGCGGTGGACGCGCACGACCGATGAGGTCCTTGCCTGCGATGGTCATGAGCAGCGATCCCCCGCTCGCCGTCACCAGGAGCACGAGGGGCGTCCACGCCCGACGCTGGATCGTGAACCCGACCAGGAAGCCCAGGGCGACGATCGGCATCCCGACGGTACCGGCGATGTCGGTCCACCACGTCACGAGGGTGTCGGCCGCGGGCGATCGGATCGAGAGCATCCAGTCGAGGACCGGACGGTCGAGGACCGCGACGTCGTCGGACTCGCGCACCGCGTCGTAGACCGCCGAGGCCGCCCAGGTCGCGACGGCCGCGATGCCGACGCCGACCACGAGGGTGACGACGAGGAGCGGGAGCGCACCCCAGTGGGCACCGGCGACGACCCACCGGTCGGCGGCGGCCCGGCCCGCACGCGTCCGCCACGTCGTCAGGTCGACGTCGCCGACGTGCCGGTCGTCACCGACGTGCCGGTCCGTGCCGTCGTGGTCGTCGGTCCGCATTCGACCACCATGCCCGAAGTCGCATGTGCGCGGACGTCTCGACATCCGCGCGCGGCGCTCAGTCCTTCGCAGCGCCGTAGTCCTCGACGACCGCCACCGAGAGCGGGAACACCACGGGGAAGTCCCGGAACAGGAGTCTGCCAGCATCGGCCGCCGCGGCGCGGACCTGCTCGGCGACCCAGTCGGCGTGCTCGGCCGGCGTATGCACCACGATCTCGTCGTGCACGAAGAACACGAGGTGCGGGCCGTCCGTCACGGCACCGGGGAACCGCGCGGCGAGCCGCGAGCGCAGCGACCCCATCCACGCCAGCGCCCATTCGGCAGCGGTCCCTGGACGACGAAGTTGCGCGTGAACCGTCCCCAGCTCCGCGCCCGGGACTCCACCGCCCGCTGCATCGCCGGGGTCCCCTCGACCGTGTACGCCTGGTTGCGGGCCTCGAACCAGGACGGATCGGGCACCGGTGAGGTCCGGCCCAGCAGGGTGGTCACCGGCTCCCCGCGCTCCCCGGCGCGCGCCGCACGCTCGACGAGGCCGAGGGCGTCCGGGTACGCGCGCGCCAACCGCGGCACCAGGCGCCCGCCCTCACCCTGCGTCGCGCCGTACATCGCACCGAGCATCGCGCCCTTCGCCTGCTGCCGGGTGTCGACCGCGCCCGAGGCCACGACGCCGTCGTAGAGGTCACGCCCGTCCCCGCGGCCGCCATCGCCCGGTCCCCTGCCATCGCCGCGAGCACCCGTGGCTCGAGCTGCGCGGCGTCGGCCACCACGAGCTTCCACCCGTCGTCGGCGACGACCGCGGGCCGGACCAGGCTTCGGCAGCTGCATCGCCCCGCCGCCGTCGGCCGCCCAACGGCCGGTGACCACCCCGCCGACGAGGTACTTCGGGTGGAATCGACCGTCCTGCACCCACTCGTCGAGCCACGTCCAGCCGTTCGCGGTCAGCAGGCGGGCCAGTCGCTTGTACTCGAGCAGCGGCTCGATGACCGGGTGCTCGATCTCCTGCAGCTCCCACTTCCGGGTGCTCGTGACCATCAGGCCCGCTCGCCGCAGCGCCCGGAGGACGTCGGACGGCGAGTCCGGGTTGAGCGACGGATCGTCGAGACGTTCCCGGACCACGGCCGCGATCTCCTCGAGCCGGCGCGGTCGCACCCCGTACGGCACACGCGGCCCGAGCACGTCCTCGAGCAGTCGCTCGTGCACGTCCGCGCGCCACGGCAGGCCGGCGTGGAACATCTCCGCGGCCACGAGCGCGCCCGCCGACTCCGCGGTGAGCAGGAGTCGGAGCGCACCGGGTGCCGTCGACGCGGCGACCGCGTCGAGCTGCAGGCGCAGCTCCGCGACCGGGTCCAGCGCGTCGTCCGGTGGGGGACGTCGAACAGGGAGTCGTCGAACAGGCGAGCATGCGCCTGGTGGCCGATACGTGCCTCCTGGACGGCGGCGTCCCACCCGTCGACGGGAGCCGCAGCGAGCGCGGAACCACGCGCGGACAGGGCCGACCGCAGGATGCGACGGCACAGTCGCAGGTCGGTGCAGCGCCCGACCCGTCCTCCGGCCGCGAGCACGCCCGGGTACCAGCGCGCGGTGTCGTCCCACACCCAGCGGACGTCGGGTGCGTCCCGCGCCGCGACGAAGGCCGGGAGGCCCGGCTCGTCCAGGCGGGTCGGCTCGCCGGCGGGGGTCCCCGCGTCGGTCAGGGTCGTCGCGAGGACGCCGCCGCCGACGCGGCGGAGGACGAGGTGCACGGAACGATCATGCCGTGCGCCACCGTCAGTCGAGTTCGACCACGTCCGCGCCGGACGCGTTCGCCTGGACGGAGGCGATGCCGTTCCGGGCACCGGACCTGCTCGCGTAGCCCTCGGACGTGGCGATGACCTCGCCGTTGGCCGCCTTGAGGTGGAAGCGGTGCTCCCCCTTGGCGTCGGTCCAGATCTCGAACTTCCCGGCCATGTCGACTCCTCGCGCCGATCCGATGGTGCCCGTTGTCCGCCGTGCGGAGGCAGTCCGAAGTACGCGGTCTGTCCGCTGTGCGCGGTGTTCCTCGCACGCTACTGCGTCGGGTCGGATCCCGGAAGGGTCATTCGCGAGTCTTCCGCTGGCCGTCGTGCTCCCGCGGTGTCGTGCCGCCCGGGCGGACGGCCGCGGTGTCGGCGACGTCGATGCGGACGTCGCCGTCCTCGGCGCGGGAGACCTGCACCCGGGGATCGGCGTCGTGTGCGTCGGAGCCGGACATACGGCGGAACGTGTCCTGCCGACGCTCTTCGAAGGACATGTCGACACCGTCGTCGAGGTGGTCGCGGTCGGGCTTCGTCATGGCTGCGACGCTACGCCCGGCGTCCTGGCGTTCTGCCCGGTTCGTGGTCGTCCCTGTCCCTGTCCCTTGTCCTTGTCCCTGGCGTCCTTGTCGTCCCGGTTGTCCCTGTTTTCCCAGTCCCGACGTTTCCGGCCGTCCGTGCCCGGCGTGTGCGCCTGGATGGGGGCGGTGCCGGTGCGGACCGTCCAGTGACCGCCGGCGGCCCACCGTGCGCGGACGGCCGCTGCGAGACGGCCGGGTCTCGGCTCGGGCTCGGTGGGCCCAGGCTCGGTGGGCGCGGGCTCGGTGGGCCCAGGGTCGGTGGGCCCAGGGTCGGTGGGCCCAGGGTCGGTGGGCCCAGGCCCACGATCGGACTCACGGAGGACGAACTTCGCCACGCTCTCGTCGCCCTCGGTGGCGTCGTCGGGCCCCGGAGGGTCGAGCCGGAAGCGACGGGCGAAACGCACGAGGTTGGCATCCGGCCCGAGCACCTCGATCAGCCCGGGTCGAGGATCCACGATCGGCACTGCCACCACTCGGCCACGCGCTCCGGAGCGAGGGCGCTCAGGACCGCCGGCGCCTCGGCGAAGGAGCGGTCGCAGGCTCCGACGTCGAGCGGCCCGGACTCGGGGATGTGCACGCCCCACGCGGAACGTCCGTCCGCGAGGGTGTCGCCGATCTCGAACTGCAACCTGCCGACGGTCACGACCCGGCCAGTGAGGACCGCGCAGAACCAGTCGAGTCCTGTCCCGCGGAGGCCGTACCGCGCCAGTTTGCGGTCGACGTCCGCAACACTGTCGGCGGCTTGCTCTGCACTCGCACCGTGGCTCCGGAGCCACGACTCGGTCTCCGGTCGTACAGCGTGGAGCGCGTCCACGATCGCGGCGTCCCGGTCCGGTTGCCGTACGTCGGCGACGCTCGACTCGAGCAGGGCTGCGACCTCGGCGGGGCGCGGCACGGTGCCGATCGCGCCGGCGAGTACCTCGACCGTCGCGGCGTTCCCCCTCGTCATGCGCTGGCCGTCATCATGCACTCCCTGTCGTCGTGCGCTGGCCCTCGGCGTGCGCTGGCCGTCGGCGTGCGCTGGCCGTCGTCGTGCGCTGGCCGTCGTCGTGCGCTGATGGTCGTCATCGGCCTCACTTGAGTCCCGACGACGCCAGGCCGTCGATCACACGGCGCTGCAGCACGATGAACATGATCAACACGGGCGCCATCGCCATGAGGCTCGCCGCCATGAGCACGGGGTAGTCGATCGTCCGGTCGCTCGACAGGGTCGCCAGGCCCGCGGCCAGCGGCATGTCCTCGGCGCGGGTCGACACGACGAGCGGCCACAGCAGTTCGTTCCACGACCAGAGCACCGTGGTGATGGCCAGCACGCTGATCGACGGCCGAGCCAGCGGGAGCATGATCCGCCAGAACGTCTGGAACGGGTTCGCGCCGTCCATGCGCGCTGCTTCCTCGAGTTCGGGCGGCAGGTTGAGGAACGCCGTCCGCATGAGGAACGTGCCGAAGGCGCTGAACAGCCCCGGCGCGACGATCCCCATGAGGGTGTCGAGCCAGCCGAGGCCCTGCACGATCTGGTACTGCGAGATGAGGTACACCTGCGACGGCACGAGCAGGATGGACAGGACGATCGCGAGCAGGATCGCACGGCCCTTGAACCGCATCCGCGCGAAGGCGTAGCCCGCGAGGGTGCAGAGCACGATCTGCGCGAGGGTCCGGATGATCGTCACCATCACCGAGGTGCCGAGCTGGCTGAGGAACGGCAGACGTTCGAACACCTGCGCGTAGTTCTGCCACTGCAGTTCGCCCGGCCAGAACGTCGGGGTGACCGACTGCACCTGCGCATTGGTGGAGAGCGACATGATGATCTGCCAGAGGAACGGGAACGCCATCACGAACCCGCCGACGCCGAGCACCAGGTGGATCCACCAGTGGCTGCCACTCCGCCTGGCCCGCCGTGACCGGGACGCGGCCCGTGCCGGGTCCGTACCCGGACCGATCGTCGTGCTGGTCATGACTGCACCCACTTCCGCTGGAACCGGAACTGCACGAGCGTCACGATGCCGATGAGGACGAAGATCACCATCGCGATCGCCGCCGCGAAACCCTTGTCGTTGTCGATGAACCCGGCGCTGTAGAAGTAGAAGACGAGGGACATCGTCTTCGGGATCACCGGGTTGGAGCTGCCCAGGATCGCGTAGAGCAGGTCGAACAGCTGGAAGCTCGAGATCGTGGTGACGATCAGCACGAAGAAGATGCTCGGGCTCAGGAGCGGCACCGTCACCGAACGGAACTGCCGCCACCGTGAAGCGCCGTCGAGCTCGGCGGCCTCGTAGAGTTCCGGCGGGATGTCCTTGAGACCCGCGCCGAGGATGATCATCGAGAACCCGAGCGAGGACCACAGCCCGACGAGGGACACGGCGACGAGCGCGAACCCGGGCGTCGAGATCCAGTACGGGCCGTCGACACCGAACCGGCCGAGGAACCAGTTCACGATGCCGTAGTCGCCGTTGAACATGATGCGCCAGACCAGCGCGATGGCCGCGGGCATGGCGACGTAGGGCAGGAAGAACAGGACCCGGTAGAACTGGGCGAACCGCAGCCCCGGCGTGTTCAGCAGACTGGCGAGCCACACCGCCACCGGGATGCCGAGCAGGACGATCACCGTGTAGATCACCGTGTTGAGCAGCGACTGGTACAGCTGCGGGTCGGAGATCAGCCGGACGTAGTTCGCGATGCCGCTGAACGTCGCGCCGCCGAACACGCCCCACGTGGTGAACGAGTACCAGAAGGTCTGGAGGATCGGCCAGATGTAGAACGTGCCGACGCCGATGAGCAGCGGCAGGACGAACAGCCACGGCCAGAAGCCGTCCGTCCGCCGTGCAGCACCGCCCGTCCGGCTGCTCGTCGGGTGCTCGGGGCCCGGAGCCGGGCCGGACGCCTGCTGCGTCCGGGCCGGGTGTTCGCGGTGGGGTGCCGCTCGGTGTGGATCGTCACGGGTCCGGACTCACCGTTCCTTGGTCAGGGCCGCGTCCATCTTCTGCGCGAGCTGCTTCGCCACGTCGTCGACCGGGGTCGAGCCGTCGAAGGCGCTCGGCAGGAGGTTCGTCTCGAGGGTGTTCCACGCGGCGGTGTTCTTCGAGACGGGCAGCGGCTTGGCGTAGTCCACCGCGTCGAGGAAGACCTGGAGGTCGGCGTCCGGCATCGTCTTCGTGAAGGCGTCCTGCGTGCCGTCGTACGCGGGGATCACCGCGCCCATGTCACCCTGCTGCTGCTGCGCCTTCTTGCTCGCCAGGTAGACCTGGAGCGCCTGGGCCGCGGCCTTGTGCTTGCTCTTCGCGGACACGACGTTCGAGACACCGTGGATGACCGTCGCCTGCTCCTTGCCCTTCGGCAGCGGGTAGACGACGACGTCCTTCTCGAGGTCCGTGCCGGTCAGGGCGGAACGGAACCAGCTACCACCCTGGTACATGGCGAGCTTGCCCGAGGTGAACCACTGGTCGGCCGTGGTGTCGGTGAGCTGCTTGATCGACGGTGACGCCCCCGACTCGATGAGGTCCGTCCAGAACTGCAGCCCCTTCTCAGCAGCGGAGGAGTCGTACTCGGACTTCTTGCCGTCCGCGGAGATCACGTTCCCGCCGGCCTGGAAGATGGTGTCGTAGTACGTGGTCTGGCCGTCCATGCCGCCGGCGGCCCCGTAGGCGCCCTCGGACTTCAGCTTCTCGGAGAGCCTCGGCACCGGTCTTCTGGAAGTCGTCCCACGTCCAGTCCTTCGACGGCATGGCCACTCCCGCCTTCTGGAAGAGCGCCTTGTTCATCCAGACCCCGATGGTGTCGAAGTCCTTGGGCACGCCGTACTGCGTCTTGTCGTAGGTGTACAGGTCGTTGAGCGCCGACGAGTACTTCGCCGGGTCGATCGCCCCGGCCTTGACCTCACCCGTGATCGGGCGAAGCTTGCCGTTCGCCGCGTAGAGCTGGAAGTTGGGTCCGTTCATCCAGAACACGTCCGGCAGCGTGTCGCTCGACCCCTGCGTCTGCAGCTTCGTCCAGTAGCTGGCGAACGGGGTCACGTCCACGTTGACCTTGATGTTCGGGTACTCCTCGTTGAACCCCTCGAGGTTCGCCTTGATCGCCTTGACCTGGTTCTCGTCCCAGACGGCGTAGGTCAACGTCGCCTTGGTGTCCTTGGCTGCCTTGTCGTAGTCGCCGCCGGAACCGGCGGCACCGGAGGACGTGCTGCAGCCGGCGAGGAGCGCGGCGGCACCGATCGCGGCGACGGCGCCGAGGAGCGCGCGGCGGCGGCCACGGCCCTTCGCGGAGGTGGTTGCGGGCATCGGGTGTCCTTTCGCGAGTCCGTCAGCGCGTGACGGCCGGGGTGGGGGTGGTGAAGTGGGCGATCGTCTCGGCCGGGAGCGGCGGGACGTCGATGGGGACCGAACCGCTGCGGAGCGATCGGGTCGCGAGGGCTCCGGCGGCGACGGCGGCACGGGCGGCGATCGGTGAGAGCGTCGTGGGCTCCCCGAGCGCGACGTGGCGGAGGAACTCGGTCATCGTCACGAGGTCGGCGTCGGCGTGCCCGGACGCGACGCCGTCGATCGGGTACTCGCGGTCTCCCGCGACGTCCCATCCGCGCCGGTGCGTCCAGACCTTGACCACCCCGCCACCGGTGTCGCCGATGTTCTCGAGACGCCCCTCGGTGCCGATGACCGTGTAGTTGCGCCAGTAGTCCGGGGTGAAGTGGCACTGCTCGTAGCTGGCCTGCACGCCGTTGTCGAGCGTCATCATCACCATGGAGACGTCCTCGACGTCGACGACCGGGTTGAGGCCGGTCTGTGTGAGCGGCGGCCAGTTGTCGAGGGAGAACCAGTCCCCCATGAGCTCGCCGCTGCGGTCCCGGCGGTCCGCGACGTCGCCGTACACCGAGAGCGATCCCATGCCGACGACCCGCGCCGTGTCCCCACCGCCGAGGGCGTGGATGACGTCGAGGTCGTGGCTGGCCTTCTGCAGGAGCAGGGAGTTCACCTTGGACCGGTCCGCATGCCAGTCCTTGAAGTAGTAGTCGCCGCCGTTCCCGACGAAGTGCCGACACCAGACCGCCTTGACCTGGCCGATCTCACCGCGGTCGACGATCTCGCGCATGAGTCGCACCACGGCGGCGTGCCGGAAGTTGTGCCGACGTACAGGGGTGTCTCCGTCTCGGCGGCCGTGTTGAGCACGGCATCGGCGTCCTCCACCGTGATGGCGAGAGGCTTCTCGAGGTACACCGCGATGCCGGCCCGCAACAGGTCGATCGCGATGGCGGCGTGGGTCCAGTCCGGCGTCGTGACGATCGCGGCGTCGACCGCACCGACGAGGTCGCCGTGACGCTCGACGACGACGGCGTCCGGGTACTCGGCCCGTGCCCGCTCGCGGCCCTGCTCGGTGACCTCCGCGACGGCGACGACCCGTGCCTCCAGGTCGGGCGCGGCGTCAGCCGCCTCAGCCACGTGGCGGGCGATCGCCGCCCGCTGCCCCATGCCGACGATGCCGACCCGGAGCGGTCCTGTCGTGAACGCGTCACCCATGCTCATCTCGCTCCCTTGCGTGATTGTGACGCCCATGATGCCGAATCGATCATGAATGCACAATAGGCGCTCAGAGAACGCTCATGGGGAGCCTGTGGAGGGTTTTACACGATCGAAACGTCGTCCACAGGGCCGCGGCGAGGAGTCCCCGGTGCGGATGCGGCTCAGTCGGCGACGACGAGCTCGACACCGGCACTCGCGAGCTCGGCGGCGAACGGCGACGAGACGGCCCGGTCGGTCACGAGCGCGTCGATCCGGTCGAGCGGGCAGATGCGCGCGAAGGTCGCACGCTCGATCTTGGTCGAGTCCGCGACCACGATGACCCGGCGCCCGACGGAGGCGAAGTGCCGGCTCACCTCTGCCTCACCCTCGTGCATGGTCGTCGCGCCGTACTGGCCACTGAGGCCGTCGACGCCGAGCACGACGACGTCCAGGGCGAACTCGTCGAGGGTGTCCCGGACGAGGGGGCCGACGAGCTCGTACGACTGCCGCCGCGCGACCCCACCGGTGACCACGATCTTGACGTTGGCGCGGACGGAGAAGCTCGTAGCCGATGTTCAGGGCGTTGGTGACGATGGTCACCCCGTACTCGCCGTCGGCCCGGGTGAACCGCTCGCTCTTCCCCAGCTCACGTGCGACCTCGGTCGTGGTGGTCCCGCCGTTCAACCCGACCGTGTCGCCCGGCTGCACCAACCGGGACGCGGCACGCGCGATGGCGGTCTTCGCCTCGGCCTGCCGGGCGATCTTGTACTGCAGCGGCAGCTCGTACCCGGCGCCCAGCGCGGCCGCCCCGCCGTGCGTGCGCGTCACGAGCCGCTGGTCCGCCAGGGTCGCCAGGTCGCGCCGGGCGGTTGCAGCCGAGATCCCGAGCATCTCCCCGATCTCGGCGATCGACACGTTGCCGCGTTCACTCACCAGTTCGAGCAGGGCGTTGAGCCGCTGTTGCGGAGTCATGACGGCCATCCTAGGGCGTCGTCATGCACGCGGATTGATCGAAAATGACGTTTTGCCCTTCCACCGCGCACGATCGCTCGCTACGATTCCTGATCATCGATCACACGGATCGACCCGGACCGGAAGGCACCCATGACCGACACCTTCGTGAGCGCAGAGCTGGCGTCCCAGCCGGAGACCTGGCGCGCCGCCGCTGCGCTCCTGCCGTCGTTCGCCGAGTCGCTCCCCCAGCCCGGCGACCGCGTGGCCGTCGTCGGATGCGGGACGAGCTGGTTCATCGCCATGAGCTACGCCGTCGCCCGTGAGCAGGCCGGGCTCGGGGTCACCGACGCGTTCGCCGGTTCCGAGTACCCGGCGAGCCGCGAGTACGACCGGGTGGTCACGATCAGCCGCTCGGGCACCACCACCGAGATCGTCGACCTGCTGCAGGCCCTCCCGAGCCAGCGCACCGTCCTGCTGACCGCCGTTCCGGACAGCCCCGCGGCGGCGGTCGCCGACGACGTGGTCGCGCTGCCGTTCGCCGACGAGCGCTCCGTCGTGCAGACCCGGTTCGCCACCACGGCGCTCGCTCTCCTCCGCGCGTCGATCGGCGACGACGTCGACGCCCTCGCGGCACAGGCGGAGACCGCGCTCGCGCTGCCGATCGACGACCTCCTCGACGCCGAACAGGTCAGCTTCGTGGGCCGCGGCGCAGCGGTGGGCCTGACGTTCGAGGCAGCGCTCAAGACGCGGGAGGCAGCGCAGTTCTGGGCCGAGTCGTACCCGGCGATGGACTACCGTCACGGGCCGATCGCGATCGCGCAGCCCGGCCGCCTGGTCTGGTCGCTCGGTGCCGCGCCCGAGGGCCTGGCCGACGAGGTCGCCGCGACCGGCGCCCGCTTCGTGCAGCACGACCTCGACCCGATCGCAGGCCTCGTCGTCGTGCACCGGTTCGCCGTCGCCCTCGCCGAAGGCCGTGGGCTCGACCCGGACAACCCCCGCTCGCTCACTCGCTCGGTCATCCTCACCTGATGTCCGCCGAAGGCGCGGTGCTCGGGGTCGACGTGGGCGGCACGGGCATCAAGGCCCGGTTGACCGACGCCGACGGCCTCGTCCTGGACGAAGCCCGGGTACCGACGCCGCGGAACGACCCCGATGCCGCGCGGCTCGCCGACTGCGTGGCGGATCTCGCGTCGCGGGCCCTCGCCCGCGGGCCGCTCCGCGCGATCGGCCTCGTGACACCCGGCGTGGTCGACGAGCGGGCCGGCACCGTCGTCCTCGCGGTGAACCTCGGCTGGCACGACGTCCCCGTCCGCCAACGCGTACGCGCTGCACTCTCGGAACGGGGGTTGGACGTCCCTGTCGCCTTCGGACACGACGTCCGCGCCGGTGCCGTGGCGGAGACCTCCGGTACGGATGCCGCACTCACACGCGGGTCGGTCGCGTTCGTCCCGGTCGGTACCGGCCTCGCGAGCGCCCTCGTCGTGGACGGCTCGGTCGTCCCGGGCGACGGCTGGGCGGGTGAGATCGGCCAGGTCCGCATCCCGTCCGGTCCGCATGCCGGCCTCCGGGTCGAGGAGATCGCCTCGGCCGGGGAGTCGCACGGCGATCGGGTTCGGCGTCCGCGCACGAGGCGATGCTCCGAGTTCGAGCCGGCGACCCGATCGCCACGGAAGTCTGGGCCGAGTGCGTCGCCGTGCTCGCGGACGCCCTGGTGTGGACCACTGCGGTCGCCGGGTGTCACACCGTCGTGGTCGGCGGGGACTGGCGGAGTCCGGGCCGCTGCTGTTCGACCCGCTGACGACCGCCGTGGCCGAGCGACTTGCCGGCCTGCGGGCTCCCGCCCTCGTCCCGGCACGACACGGCGACGCCGCCGGTGCCATCGGGGCGGGGTTGCTCGCACGACGGACGATCGCCGGAGCTCCGGCATGACCGCGCTCGTCCGTGCCCGGCGCATCCTCACCGCCACCGACGACCTGCACGACGGATGGTTGGCCGTCACCGACGACGGGACCGTCGGTGCGGTCGGCACCGGAGCACCACCGCGGACCGACACCACGACGACGATCGACGGCACGATCGTCCCCGGTCTGGTCGACCTCCACGCGCACGGCGCGCTCGGGTACGACTTCGCGACCTGCAGCGTCGACGGGGCCGTGGCGGCGGCGGGACACCACCGCGCCCGGGCACCACGGCGATGCTCGCATCGATCGCGACCGGTCCGGTCGCCGACACCGCCGCGGCACTCGCACGCCTCCGCCCCCTCGTCGCGGACGGCACGCTCGCGGGGCTCCACCTCGAAGGTCCCTGGCTGTCGCCCGAACGCCGCGGCGCGCACCGCGCCGACCTGCTGCACGCCCCCGGTCGGAGGAGGTCGAGACGTACCTGGCCGCCGCGGACGGCGCGCTCCGGATCGTCACCCTCGCGCCCGAGCTCCCGGAGCGCTCGATACCGTGCGCCGGCTGGTCGCCGACGGCGTCGTCGTCGCGATCGGGCACACCGACGCTTCGGCCGAGCAGACCCGTCGGGCGATCGACGCCGGCGCCACCCTCGTCACCCACCTGTTCAACGGGATGCCGCCGATGCACCACCGCACGCCCGGGCCGGTCGGCATCGCGCTGACCGACGATCGCGTGCTGTTCGAGTGCATCGTCGACGGCCACCACCTCGACGGGACCACCGTGGACCTCGTCCGACGGGCGGCACCGGAGCGGCTGGTACTCGTCTCCGACGCCATGTCCGCCACCGGCTGCGCGGACGGCGAGCACACCATCGCGGGCTCGGCCGTGACGGTGCGCGACGGCATGGCCGTCCTCACCGACGGGTCCTCGCTGGCCGGCAGCACGATCACGGTGGCCGACGCCGCGCGACGACTGCTCGCTCGCGGCTCCTCGCTCACCGAGGTCGTGGCCGCCGCCGCCACACGCCCAGCACGACTGCTCGGCCGGGCCGCTCCGCTCACGGTGGGCGCACCGGCGGAGATCGTCGCGATCGACGAGACCTCCGGCCGATGGACGGCCCTCGACACGATCGCGGACGAGGAGGTGGCCCCGTGATCCTCATCGTGACGCCGAACCCAGCGGTGGACGTCACCTACCGGGTGGCCGCACAGCGGATCGGCGAGACGCAGCGGGTCCTCGACGTCGCACGACGTCCGGGCGGCAAAGGCCTCAACGTCGGCCGGGTGCTCGAGACGACCGGCACGGCCACGCGGGCAGTCCTGCCGCTCGGCGGTGCTGCCGGCCAGTGGATCGCGGACGCGCTCGACGGGCTCGGACTCGCCCACACCGACGTCGCCGTGACGGGGGAGACCCGCACCACGGTGACCGTCGTCGACGACCTGGAGCACCCCACGATGTTCGGCGAGCCCGGGCCGGACGTCACGCATCGGGAGTGGACCGCGGTGACCGAGACGATCGACCGCGCCCTCGGTGCGGAGGCCGCGGGGGCCGTGGACATCCTGGTGGTGTCCGGATCCCTGCCACGTGGCACCGATCCGCAGGTGGTCGCAGGCTGGGTGACCTCGGCTCGGGCGCACGACGTCGTGAGCGTCGTCGACTGTTCGGGCCCTGCGCTCCTGGCGGCGGCCGACGCCGGCGCCACGGTGTGCAAGCCGAACCGCGCCGAGCTGCTCGAGGCCACGGGCTCCGCCGACGAACGCGAAGGAGCCCTGCGGCTGCTCGAACGCGGTGCCTCCGTCGTGGTGGTGTCACGCGGTTCCGACGGGATCGCTGCGCACACCGTCGACGGGGTGGTCGAGGTGCCGGCGATCTCCGGGTCGTCGGGAACCCCACGGGTGCCGGAGACGCGGCGACCGCGGGCCTCGTCGTCGCACTCGTCGACCGGATGGCCGCGGGGCGGGCGGGCCGCACCAGGGCGAGCGCGCGTCCAGTACCGGGGACGCCACCCGCCTGGTCGACGTCGCGGCACTCCGCTCCGCTGCGGCCCACGGCGCGGCGGCGGTCCTCCAGCCCGTCGCCGGCGAGGTCGACACCGAGGACGTCCAGCGGTTCCTGAACGCGGGTGCATCCGTTCCGGGCTCCGCCGCCGACGCCTCCCACCACTCCGCACACCAGCACCACGACGACCGAACCGGGAGCTCCGCATGATCACCGACCTCGCCCTCACCGGGCTGCTCGACACCGCGCGCACGGCGCGTCGCGGTGTCGGGGCCTTCAACGTCGTCCTCCTCGAACACGCCGAGGCGATCGTCGCCGGAGCGGAGTCGGCCGGCCTGCCGGTCATCCTGCAGATCAGCGAGAACTGCGTCCGGTACCACGGCGGCCTCGCCCCGATCACGGCGGGACGCAGGCCATCGCCCGGTCTGCCGACGTCGAGGTCCTCGTGCACCTCGACCACATCGAGGACCCCGAGCTCGTGGCCGAGGGGATCGATCTCGGCGTGGACTCGATCATGTACGACGGTTCGCACCTCGACTTCGCCGCGAACGTCGAGGCGACCCGGCGACTGGCAGGGCGGTGTCACGACGTCGGAGTGGCGATCGAGGCGGAGCTCGGTGAGGTCGGCGGGAAGGACGGCGTGCACGCGCCCGGTGTCCGCACGGACCCGGACGACGCCGCCGCGTTCGTCACCGACACCGGGGTGGACGCCCTGGCCGTGGCGGTCGGCACGTCGCACGCGATGCAGACACGAGAGGCGTCCGTGGACCGCGCGCTGGTCGAACGGCTGCGCGCGACGGTCCCGGTGCCACTGGTGCTGCACGGTTCCTCGGGGCTGTCCGACGACGAACTCCGTGGCGCCGTGCGGGCGGGGATGACGAAGGTCAACATCTCGACGCACCTCAACGGCCTGTTCACGCGCGCGCTCCGGGAGGTCCTCGATGAGCGGCCGGACGTCGTCGATCCTCGGAAGTACGTGGCCGCGGGCCGGAACGCGATCTCCACCGAGACGGCGAGGCTCCTGACCCTCTTGCACGCCTGACGAGCAGGCGCAGACTCCGCTCAGCAGAGGGGGACGTTCACCGCCAGGCCACCCATCGCGGTCTCCTTGTACTTCGTGGACATGTCGGCGCCCGTCTGCCGCATCGTCTCGACGACCTGGTCGAGGGACACGTGGTGGACACCGTCACCCCTCAGGGCCATCCGTGCCGCGTTGATCGCCTTGTTCGCGGCGATGGCGTTCCGTTCGATGCACGGGATCTGGACGAGCCCGCCGATCGGGTCACAGGTCAGCCCGAGGTTGTGCTCCATGGCGATCTCGGCCGCGTTCTCGACCTGCTCGGGCGTGCCGCCGAGCACCTCGGCGAGTCCGGCGGCGGCCATCGACGCGGCCGAGCCGACCTCGCCCTGGCAGCCGACCTCCGCGCCCGAGATCGAGGCGCGTTCCTTGTAGATCGACCCGACGGCACCGGCGGTCAGGAGGAAACGGACGACCGCGTCGCCCCGGTTCGCTCCGGTGACGCTCGGCACGTAGGTGAGCGCGTAGTAGAGGACGGCGGGGATGATGCCCGCGGCGCCGTTCGTGGGTGCGGTGACGACCCGGCCGCCCGTGGCGTTCTCCTCGTTCACGGCCATCGCCATGAGGTTCACCCACTCCATGGCGAAGAGTGGATCGTGGTCGGGGTCGTCGCGGGTGAGTTGGTCGAACCAGTTCGCGGCCCGGCGCCGGACGGCAAGCCCGCCGGGCAGCGCACCGGAACGACGGACGCTCCGTTCGACGCAGGACTCCATCACGCCGTGGATGCGGAGGAGTCCTGCCCGGACGTCGTCGGCGCTGCGCGTGGCCGTCTCGTTCGCGAGCGCGATGCCACTGACCGGCAGGCCGCTGGCGGTACAGGCCGCGAGGAGCTCGGCGCCGCTCGAGAACGGATGCGGGACGGTGTCGTCCACGGGGATGGCTGCCTCGGCGACCCCGCCCTCGGAGTCGTTCGTGATGAACCCGCCGCCGATGGAGTAGTACGTCTCCTCGGCGAGTGTCGCGCCCGACGCGTCCGTGGCACGCAGCCGCATGGCGTTCGGGTGGCGGGGAGCATGGTGAGCGGGTGCAGCACGATGTCGGCGAGCCGGAACGGGACCGTCGCACCACCCGCGAGCCGCAGCGCCCCGGTGTCCTCGAGCGTGGCGAGGGACTCGGCCATCGCGTCGGGGTCGACCGTCTCCGGGTCACGCCCCATCAGGCCGGCGACGACCGCGCCGAGCGTCCCGTGCCCCTGCCCGGTCGAGGCCAGGGCGCCGTAGAGGTCGACGGCGAGCGCGGCGACCGGCGCGTCGGCCAGGCGTGCGGCGAAGGCCGATCCGGCACGCATCGGTCCGACGGTGTGCGAACTCGACGGACCGATCCCGATGCTGAACAGATCGAAGACGGAGACCGGCACCCCGCCACGCTAGCCCGTCCGGACGGGAGGGCGGTCAGCGACGCGAACCCTGGCTCGGCATGAGGATCCAGAGCACGACGTAGGCGATCCAGAGCGGTCCGGGAAGAAGCTTAGGATGACCCAGGCGATGCGGACGAGGGTGCGGGACCAGCCGAAGCGGTCGGCGATGCCGGCGCAGACCCCGGCGAGGAGTCGGCCGTTGCCGGGGCGGATGAGTGCGTTCATGTCCTCGACGCTACGGAGGGCCGACCCAGGAGCGAATCCGGGGGACACCCGGGTCGAGGGTGGGGACAACCCCACCCCTGTCCACACGTCGATGCCATGGACCGCTCCATCGCCGCGGTGATGCGAGACTGGAGTCATGCCCATCCTCAACAAGGACATGCAGGTCTGCATCTCACTCGCCGCCCGGCCGAGCAACATCGGCACCCGGTTCCACAACTTCCTGTACGACGAGCTCGGGCTGAACTTCGCCTACAAGGCGTTCACGACGACGGACCTCGCGGGCGCCGTCACCGGCGTCCGCGCCCTGGGCATCCGCGGGTGTTCGGTCTCGATGCCCTTCAAGGAGGCGATCATCCCCCTCGTCGACGTCGTGGAGGACTCCGCGGCGGCGATCGCGTCGATCAACACCGTGGTGAACGACGACGGCGTGCTCACCGCGTCGAACACCGACTACGAAGCGATCGCGTCGTTGCTCGCCTCGCACGCGGTCGACCCGTCGGCGAGCGTCCTGCTGCGCGGTTCCGGCGGTATGGCGAAGGCGGTCACCGCGGCGTTCCGTGGAGCGGGCTTCGAGCGGCTGACGGTGGTCGCCCGCAACGAGCGGACGGGCCCCGCGCTGGCGGAGCAGTACGGCTACGACTGGGTCGCCGAGGAGCGGTCGGCCCCCGACACCGAGGTCGTCGTCAACGTCACGCCGCTCGGCATGCGGGGCGAGCAGCAGGACGAGCTCGCCTTCCGCCGGGATCGGATCGACGCGGCGACGACGGTGTTCGACGTGGTCGCCTTCCCGTCGGAGACTCCGCTGGTCCGCGCCGGTCGGGCAGCCGGCAAGCAGGTCATCACCGGTGCCGAGGTGATCGCGTTGCAGGCGGCACGGCAGTTCGAGCGGTACACGGGCGTCGCCCTGACGGACGATCAGGTACGACGGGCGAGCGAGTTCAGCCGCAGCGAATGAGAACGCCGCACGTGAGACCGCAGGGCAACGGACTGGAGGAACGTGGCGGGCCCGCACCGTGCCTCCCGTCCGTCAGCTGGTCGCGGCGCGACCCGTCGCCACCCACCCGAGCCGCCGCAGCGTCTCGCGGTTGCGCACCCACAGCAGCAGCTGCAGCAGGAACCCGGGCACCCACGTCCCGGGCCCGGCGACCGGGTTCTCGACGATGGTGACCTTGCAGCCCCGGCGGTGCTCCTCGACCGAGATCTCGACCCGGGCCTCACCGAGCGGCCACCCCTTCGGCTGGATCACCATGTGTCTGGACGGCTCCCACTCGAGGGAGGTCGTGACGTCGTCGATCACCAGGGGCCAGGAGCCGAACGAGTGGTGCAGACGTGTGCCGACGGCCGGCCACCCGGCGTCCTGGGCTCGCATGCGGGACGCTCCCACCACCCACGTCGTGAACAGCCAGCCGTCGCGGAGCACGTCGAAGACGTCCTCCGGCCGGCAGTGCAGGATACGGACGTTCTTCGACATGGTCAGTCCTCCGGTGCGAGCTCGACGTGCTCGGGCAGCCCGAACGTGTGGCGGAGCGCGCTCCGCGCGGCGTGCCAGCCGGCCATGCCGTGCACACCGGGTCCTGGGCGGAGGCCTCGGAGCAGAGGTACATGCCGCCGCCCATCCGCCACGGGTCCGACGACAGCACCGGCCGCTTGACCAGTTGCCAGAAGCTCGCGGCACCGGCGGCGATGTCACCGCCCACGTAGTTCGGGTTGTAGGAGGCGAGGTCGACGGCGGTGCGGCTGCTGGACTGCAGGATCGTGTCGCGGAACCCGGGTGCGAACCGCTCGATCTGCCGCGTGACGGCCTCGGTCTGGTCGACGTCCGACCCCGCCGGCACGTGCGCGTACGCCCAGAAGACGTGCTTGCCCTCGGGCGCCCGGCTCGGATCGATCACCGTGGGCTCCGAACCGAGGACGTACGGTCTCTCGGTGTGCTGTCCACGGGCGACGGCACGCTCGGCGGCGGCGATCTCGGCCCGTGTCCCCCGACGTGGACGGTGCCGGCTCGGCGGAGGGCCTCGTTCGTCCACGGCACCGGATCGGAGAGCGCGAAGTCGACCTTCGCGGCGGCGTTCCCGAACCGGAACCGCCGGAGCACGCCCCGTCGCGGTGTCGGGATCTGCTTCCCCGCGATCCGGAGCATGCCGGGCACGCTCGTGTCGAACAGGACCGCCTTCGCCGGGGTGAGGTCGGCGAGCGACCGGACCTCCCGGTCCGTCTCGATCCGGCCACCGTGTGCGACGAGGTCGGCGGCGAGCGCGTCGACGATCGCCTGGCTCCCGCCGATCGGCACGGGCCACCCCTTCGCGTGCGCGTACGAGCCGAGCGAGAGCGCCGCTGCTGCGGTGGCGAGCGACGGCATGTACTGGATCGAGTGCGCGGCGACTCCGGACACCATCGCCGGGGCGATCTCCTCACGGAAGCGGAGGTTCCAGGCGCTCGTGCCCTGCTCCAGCGCGCGCAGCCCGAAACGCAGCACGCTCAGCGGGTGGCCCGGGACCTTCAGCAGGGCGTCGGTCGCGAAGTCGGCGACCTGATCGGCGTTGTCCACGAGCGGGCGCATGAGCCGGCGGAACGCGCGACCGTCGGGCCGATCTCCTCCGCGGTGCGCCGGAGGTCCTGGTACGCGATGCCCGCGCGACCGCCGTCCAGCGGATGGCCGTACTGCACCTCGGGGAGCCGGAGCTCGATGCGGTCCTCCAGCCGGAAGCGCCGGAAGAACTCGGACTGCAGCGCCATCGGGTGCACGGCGGAGCACACGTCGTGACGGAAGCCGGGCAGGGTGAGCTCGGCGGTGCGGGCGCCGCCGCCGATCGTGTCGCCGCGCTCGACGACCTCGACCGAGAGCCCGGCGCGTGCGAGGGTCACCGCCGCCGCGAGTCCGTTCGGGCCGGCTCCGACGACCACCGCATCCACCATGTCACCGAGCCTAGGGACCGACGGCTGCGTACCGTCTCGGTGACGCCGGGCACCGCGTGACCTGCGAGACACCGCGTCGAGATCGAGCCGCCGCCGGTTCCCGCGGTGTCTGGCGACCGTGGCGGTGTCCCGTGGCGCGGGCGGCGTCCCGTGGCGGCGGGCGGTGTCCCGTGGCCGAGACACCGCGTTCTCAGGTCCTCGCAGCGTCCGGATCCGCGGGGTCGGACCCGTCGTCCCCCGCGTCCGCCGCATCGGGCTCGTCGGCATCCGCCGGAGCCCCGGCTCCGACCGGGTGCTCGGCGAGCAGCGCCGCGAAGTCCTCGTCGAGCATCTGCTGCAGCCGGTCGTCACGACCGACCTCGTAGTCGTCGGCCGGACGCTGGGCCCAGCCGAGACGCCCGACGACGGTCGTGCCGATGTCGTCCCAGGCGCGGGCGCGGGCCGCGAGGACGATGCCGTCCACGAACCCCTGGTCCTCGCGGCGCTTGTCGAGCATGGACGCGAGCTGCTCGTACGTGGCCTCCCGCGTGCGGAGCTTGAGGTCGTCGCCGCGCCGGTAGTCGTGCTGGTGACGCGAACGTCCCTTCTGCTTGCTCGACTTGGCGCGGATGTCGCGCATGCGCTCGGCGTCGCCGCGCTGTTCCTCGGCCATGCGGTGGAGTTCCTCGCGGGTGGCCTCGGCGATGACGGCGTGGTCGAAGTACCCCTGGTCGCGGAGGGCGTTCGTGATGATCCGGTTGGCGACGGCCACGGTGACGGCGGCCTTCGCGATGAGGAACCCCTCGTCGACGGCGCGCTTCAGTTCGACCTGGCTGACGGGTCGGTCGCGCACGTCGTGCTTGCTGCGTCGTCCGAACAGTGCCATGCCATCGAGGGTACCGGCGTCCGCGGTCCGTCCGTCCGCGGGTGGACCCGGATCAGGCCCTGGAGGGACGACTCGCCTCGTCTGCGCCCGTACCGTCGGTCGCATGGTCACGTACTCGGAATCCCCCGCACCGGTCTCGGGACAGCGAGTCTCGTCCTCGGGATCTGCTCGCTGCTCGCCGGCTGGACGTTCGTCGCTCCGATCGTCGGGCTCTGCCTGGGCATCGCCTCGCGGAGCCGTGAGCCCTTCGCCCGCGGCCGCGCGGGCTGGGAGTGTTCCTCAACCTCATCGCGCTGGCGGTGTGGATCCTCCTGCTCGCGCTGCTCGTCGTCGGCGGCGTGTTCGCCGTCTGGACGGGGCGACGCAGGGCTCCTGACGACGACCGCGCCCCCGTGCGGACACCGCGCCCCCGGCGCGCCGGAGTGCGGTGATCGTACCGGGCGCGATCGGAGCCGGGCCGCCGGCGCGCGCACCTCGGCGCGCGCGACGCCCGTGCCCGATCCGGCTCAGAGCACCAGGCCGTAGACGGCGACGTCGACCCGGACGTCACCGAGCGGCATCCCGCTCCGCAGCGTGCCCTCGTGCACGAAGCCGAGCCGCTCGGCGAGGCCGCGACTCCGTGCGTTGCCGACCGCCGTGCGGATCTCCGCCCGCGCGGTGCCGCGTGCCCTGGCGACCCCGACGAGGACGGTGGCGGCGCGCCGGACGACGCCCCGTCCCTCCAGGCCGGCGTCCACCCAGTACCCGAGCGATGCCTGCCCGAGGTAGGGGTCGAACCCGAGGGAGGCCGCCCCGACGACGCGGTCGTCCTGCCGGATGACGCAGGGGAGCGCGCGGTCCATCGCGTACTGCCCGAGCAGGTGCTCGGTCTGGAGGCCGATTGCCTCGCGGGTCTGCGGTTCCCACGCCCACGGTTCGGCGGCGCGGAGCCGATCGAGGTTCGCCTGCACGAGACGGTGCAGCGGTTCGACCGTCGTCAGGTCG
Source organism: Curtobacterium flaccumfaciens (assembly GCA_029689965.1). GTDB lineage: Bacteria > Actinomycetota > Actinomycetes > Actinomycetales > Microbacteriaceae > Curtobacterium > Curtobacterium flaccumfaciens_E. The sequence continues at coordinate 400,371 of CP121450.1, forward strand.
CGCAGTGTCAGCGTGCACCCGTCGCCGAGGTCCCGCCCGAATGCCGCCACGGTCCGAGACTATGCACGACCGCGCCTATTCGTACCGGAGCGCGTCGATGGGGTTCTGCCGCGCTGCTCGGCGCGCGGGCAGGGTTCCGGCGAGGAACGCGATGAACATCACGACGAGGATGATCGTGATCACCGAGGACGGCGCGAACTGCATGATCTGCAGACCCGGCAGGTCCTTCAGCACGGTGCCGGCGAGCAGGTTCGAGATCCCGGTGCCGAGCAGGATCGCCACCCCGGCGCCGATCGCGCTGCCGAGGAACCCGATGAACACGGCCTCGAGCGAGAACAGCGTGTAGACCTTGCCGCCGCCCATGCCCATGGCCTTCATCAGGCCGATCTCCGGGTGCGCTCCTGCACGCTCATGAGCAGTGTGTTGATGATGCCGAAGCCGGCGGCGACGAGGGCGATCACGGCGAAGGCGTTGAGGACGCCGACGATGCCGTTGATCACCGTCTGGAACTGGCCGAGCTGGTCCTGGATGGTCTGGCCCGTGTAGCCGTCCTTCGACAGGGCGCTCTTCACGCTGGACACCTCGGCTCCGGGGTCGAGCGTCGCCGTCGCACTGGCGTAGGACGTGGCGATGGACGACGGCTTCCCGGTCTCCTGCGCGGCCTGCATCGCGTCGGTCAGCGCGGCGTTCGCCCCGGCTCCACCACCGAACAGCGACTCGTTCTGCACCCCCACGACCGTCGCGGTGAGGGTGTGCTCCGTGCCCTGGTAGTCGTCGACGGCGATCGTGAGCTCCTTGCCCACCGCCTCGGACGACTTCCCCAGACCGAGGTTCTTCAGGTAGTTCGTCGGCAGCAGCACCTGGTTGCCGGCGGAGGACGCGTCGTCGAGCTGCTTGCCGGCGGCGAGGTCGGCGTCGAGCTCCCGGCGTTCGCCGCGACGTCGACGACGTACTTGCCCTTGCCGTCGTACTCGACCCACTTCGTGCTGAGGGCGACGGCCGGACGGACGCTCTTGACCCCCGAGACGCCCTTGATCGTGTCGACGTCGGACTGGGACAGGTAGGCGAACGACGCCGGTCCCCGGTTGACGCTCTGGCTCGACTCGTCCGGGTCGTACTTCGCGGGACCGCTGTCGGTGGAGGTCTGGACCGTCTTGGTGATCGTGAGCGAACCGGTGTCCCCGATGGAGGCGACCTGGGTGTCGATGTAGTTGCTGACGCCCGTGCCGATGGCCGACGTGAGCGTGATCGTGAACGCGCCGATGAAGATCGCGATCACGGTGAGCGTGGTGCGCAGCTTCGACCGGAACGTGTTCGCCACGGCGGTGCGGAGGAGGTCGAGGAAGTTCATGCGGAGTGCCTTCCGTGCCCGGCCGGCGCATCGACGGCGGCCCCCGCGGAACCAGCCGACTCGTCAGAACCGGAGGAACCGGAGGAACCGCCGACGATCAGCCCGTCGCGCACGTTCACGCTCCGGTCGCACCGCGTGGCGAGCTCCTCGTCGTGGGTGACCACCACGAGCGTGATCCCGCGTTCCCGCTGCAGTCCGAACAGCATGTCCTCGACCACCTGCCCGGTGTTCGTGTCGAGGTTCCCGGTGGGCTCGTCGGCGAAGATGACGCTCGGCTCGCCGACCAGCGCACGGGCGATCACCACGCGCTGCTTCTGGCCGCCGGAGAGGTCGTTCGCGTCGTTCTTCGCCTTGTCGGCCAGGCCGAGGGCGTCGAGCGCGGCCATGCCCCGACGCTTCCGCTCGGCTCCGGAGACACCGGCGATCTTCAGCGGGAGCACGACGTTCTCGAGCACCGAGGTCTTCGGCGTGAGGAAGAACTGCTGGAACACGAACCCGAACGTGCTGTTCCGCGTGCGGTTCACCTGCCGGGCGCTGAGCGTCGCGGCGTCGGTGCCCTCGAGCAGGATCTGACCCGCCGAGGGCTTGTCGAGCAGTGCGAGCAGGTGCATGAGCGTCGACTTCCCCGACCCGGACTTGCCGACGATCGCGAGGCTCTCGCCCGGGTCCACCTGCAGGGACACGCCCTTGAGCGCGTCGAACCGCGTCGCGCCGCGGCCGTAGGTCCTGGCGAGGCCGCGGGCCTCGAGCACGGGAGTGGTCATGCGCCTGAGCGTACTGTCCACTGCACGACTGCAAGTTTGCGTTTGCTGTAAAGCTGTGACGTTCGGGTTACAGTCGGCGCATGCCCGACACCGCGCCCGCTCACGAGATGGGTCTCCGCGACCGCAAGCGGATCGAGACCCGCCGTCGCATCGCCGAGGCCGCGCGTTCCCTCGCGCTCGAGCAGGACATCGACCACACCACGATCGAGCAGATCGCCGCCCGCGCCGAGGTCTCGCCCCGGACGTTCTTCAACTACTTCGAGAGCAAGGAGGACGCCGTCCTCGGGCACACCGAACTCGACCTGACGCCGGAGACGCTCGAGGCGCACCTGGCCGCGGTCGCGGGGGAGCCGGCGGCACAGGCCGTGGTGGACCTGGCATTCCTCGTGTTCGGTTCGTCCTTCGGCGACGAGCACGAGCGGCACGCCCGGAAGGAGGTGATCGTGCGCTTCCCGCAGCTCATGCGCCGTCAGGTGTCCCGGATGACGACGGTCGCCGAGGCGATGACCGGCGCGGTGCGGACGATCCTCGAGCGTGATCCGGCCTGGGGTCCGGAGGCGGCGACGGCGCAGGCGGCGGAGATGCTGCTCGGCATGTGCATGACGGGGCTGCGGAGCTCGGCGCGGCACGAGGGCTCGGAACCGGACGAGGTGCGCGCACGCGTGGTCGCGACGATCCGCGACACCGCGGCCCGGATCTCAGCCGAGTGATGGTCTGGAGAGGCGCGGGGCGGACCCGCACCGCGCCTCCAGGCCGTCATCGAGCGAGCAGAAGTCGTCGGCTGCCGTCCGACGGACCCGACCATCTCTGCTCGGTGGCTCTGCTCGGTGGCTCTGCTCAGTGGACGAGCGTGCGACGCACGCTCACGGCTTCGTGATGAAGCCCTCCTTCACCATCCAGTCGAACGCGACGTCGGCCGGTTCCCGGCCCTCGACGTCCACCTGCCGGTTCAGTTCCTGCAGGACCGAGTCCGTGAGCTTCGGCGAGATCTGGTCGTAGACGCCCTTGAGCTGCGGGTACTCCCGCAGCGTCGCCGAGTCGAGCACGGGCGCGACGTTGTACGCCGGGAAGAACCCGCGGTCGTCCTCGAGGACCTTCAGCCCGAGCGACTTGATGCGGCCGTCGGTCGTGAACACCTCGCCGAAGTTGCACTTGCCCCGGTCGGTCGCCGTGTAGACCGTGCCGGTGTCGAGGATGCTGACGTTGCTGCTCGGGATCCCGTTCTCGCCCGAGCCGCCGAGCTCCAGACCGTACTTCTTCAGCATCGGCTTGAAGCCGTCCGCCCGTGAGTTGAACTCGGACTCGACGCAGAACGTGCGCTCGCTTACCGGCAGCTTCGCGACGTCGGAGAGGGTCTTCACGTTCCCGAGCTTCGCGACCGCCTCGTCCCGCACGGCGAAGGCGTACGTGTTGTTCATCGGCGCGGGCTCGAGCCAGGTGAGACCGTTGCCGGCGTCCTCCTTCTTGACGGCCTGCCACTGCTCGGTCTTGTCGGGGATGCCCTCCTTGTGCCCCATGTAGGTCAGCCACGCGGTGCCGGTGTACTCGTACGTCATGTCGGCGTCGTGCGAGGTCATCAGCTGGCGGACGGCGACACTGCCCGGCACGTTCGTCTCGTCGGTGACGTCGAACCCGGCGGCCTTCGCGGCGAGCACGGCGATCTTGCCGAGCACGAGCTGCTCGGTGAAGTTCTTCGCGGTGACGGTGATGTGGGCGCCGTCCGGCAGGTCGTCGATGCGCTCGATCGATCCCGCTCCGGCCGCGGGGACGAACGAGGTCGCGGGCTGCAGTCCGCAGCCGGCGAGGACCAGCGCGGCGGTTCCGGCGAGGAACGACGCCGCGACGGCGCGGGTCCGACGCACGCCGTGGGTGCTGCGAGTACCGCGGGCCTCGCGGGTGCTGCGGGTGCTGCGGGTGCTGCGGGTCATCGGAGTCCCTTCGGTCGTGCGACGGTCTCGACCACGCGACCGAGCCAGTCGATGGACAGGGCGAGCAGCGCCACGAGGAGCGCGCCGGAGACGAGCACCTTCGGCAGGAAGAGGTTCACGCCCGTGGTGATGAGGAGCCCGAGGCCGCCGGCACCGACGAAGGTCGCCAGGCTCGCCGTGCCGACGAGCAGGACCAGCGCGGTGCGGATCCCCGACAGCATGACGGGCACGGCCAGCGGCAGCTCGACCTTCACGAGCACGCTGAACGCGCTCATGCCCATGCCCCGGCCGGCCTCGACCAGACGGGAGTCGACGCTCTGCACGCCGATCATGGTGTTCCGGAGCACCGGCAGGATCGCGTAGAGCACGAGGGCGACCACCGCCGACCACGAGTTCAGGCCGAGCCACGCCGCGAGCAGCACGATGAGGCCGACCGCCGGCGCCGCCTGCCCGAAGTTGGCGACGGCGAGCACGTACACGCTCGCCCGGCGCAGCGGCCCGCGGGTGAGCAGGATGCCGAGCGGGATCCCGATGACGAGCACGAGCACGGTCGACTCGAGGGTGAGCACGAGGTGCTGACCGGTCAGCTCCAGGATGTCGGCCGGGTTGAGGGTGCTGCGCTCGGTGGCGGTGAGGTCGGCCGTGGCGAGCCAGACGGCGAAGCCCGCGAGCACCACGAGGATCGCGATCGGCTGGACGAGCAGTCCCTTCCACGAGGTGCGGGTCCCGGTGGCCGGGCCGGCCGCGACTGCGCTCACAGGTCCTCCCCGGTGGGGGCGGCCGCCAGCGGGGACGACGGCATCGTCTCGATCGGGTTCGTGTTCGTCCCGACCGGCGTGTACGCCTGCTCGTCGGCGGCGGCGGAGCGCGAACGCGTGATCGCCTCCATCACCGTCTCCACGGTGATGACCCCGCGGAAGGCGTCGCGTCGACCGGTCACGAGGGCCGCTCCGGCGCTGGACACGAGCATGGTGTCGAGCGCGTCGTTCAGCGTCGCCCCCTCGCCCACGACGGGCAGGTCCGGCTCGATGCCGTCGGGGATGCGCGTGAGCCGCTCCAGCTGCCGCTTGCTCGGCCACCCGATGGGACGCTGGCGCCCGTCGACGACGACGGCGTGCTGGTGGCCGCCGGCCTCGCTCATGCGCTGCAGGACGGCCTTCGCCTCCTCGCCCGGGGAGCACGTCACGGCGGACTCGACCTCGACGTCGCGCACCCGGTTCAGCGTCAGCTGCTCGAGGCCGGCCCCGGACCCGATGAAGTTCTCGACGAACTCGTTCGCCGGCTCGGCGAGGATCCGCTCGGGGGTGTCGTACTGCACGATGTGCGCGCCCTCGGTGAAGATCACGATCCAGTCCCCGAGCTTCACGGCCTCGTCGAAGTCGTGGGTGACGATGACGATGGTCTTGTGCAGCTCCTCCTGGATGCGGAGGAGCTCGTCCTGCAGGCGCTGCCGCGTGATCGGGTCGACCGCGCCGAACGGCTCGTCCATCAGGAGCACGGGCGGGTCCGCGGCGAGTGCGCGGGCGACGCCGACGCGCTGCTGCTGGCCGCCGGAGAGTTCACGGGGAACCGGTCGCGGTAGGTGTCGGGGTCGAGCGAGACGAGGTCGAGGAGCTCGTCCACGCGGGCGGCGATCTTCTCCTTCGACCAGCCGAGCATCTTCGGCACGATCGCGATGTTCGCCGCGACGGTCATGTGCGGGAAGAGGCCGCCGGCCTGGATCGCGTAGCCCATGCGGCGGCGGAGCTCGTCGCCGTCGATGTTCGTGACGTCGTCGTCGCCGACGACGATCCGGCCCTGCGTCGGTTCGATGAGCCGGTTGATCATCTTGAGCGTCGTGGTCTTGCCGCAACCGGACGGTCCGACGAGCATGACGACCTTGCCCGCCGGGATCTCGAGCGTGATGCCGTCGACGGCGGGCTTCGTCTGACCGGGGTACCGCTTGGTGACCTCGTCGAGCAGGATGCTGCGGCCGGTGACGTCCCCGTCGGGAGCGGTGGTGGTGGCGGAGTCAGTGCTGGACACGGATACCTCTCGAGATGGTCAGGCGGCCGAGGCCGAGGAGGAGCAGGTCGAGGACGAGGGCGAGCAGCACGACCCCCACCACCCCGACGGTCACGGAGAACAGGGCGTTGGCGCCGCCGAGGCGGGAGAGCCCGGAGAAGATGAACCCGCCGAGCCCGGGGCCGAGCGCGTACGCGGCGATGGCGGCGATGCCCATCACCATCTGCGCGGACACCCGGACCCCGCTGAGGATGATCGGCCACGCCATCGGCAGCTCGACCTGGAGCAGCGTGCGGAACCGGCTCATGCCGATGCCCCTGGCCGACTCGACCACGGTGGGCGGATCTCGGCGAGACCGACGACCGCGTTGCGCAGGATGGGCAGCGCGGCGAAGAAGACGACCGTCACGACCGAGGGCACGACGCCGAACCCGAGCGGGACGATGAGCAGACCGATGACCGCGAAGGACGGCAGGGTCAGGCCGATGGCGGACACCCCGTTGGCGACCGAGGTGAGTCGTTCGCTGCGGTAGACGAGTGTGGCGAGCACCACGGCGATCACCGTGGCGAGCACCGTGCACTGGACCACCAGCGAGAAGTGCTGCCACGACGCGAACCAGATCTGGTCCCATCGCTCCACGACGTACTGGAACACGCGGAAGCGCTCCTCTCGGGTCGGCAGAAGTACCCACGGAGCGGGGCACAAGCGCCGTCCAAGCTACGCAGCATGACGGGTGCTTGTACAACGCCGAGCGCTGCCGAGGATCGATTCCTGCGCATCCAAGCAGGGAGAAATGCCTGATCAGAGAGCAGTGTCGAGTGCGCCCTGGGAGAACGGTAACGATCCCGAGGGGTCGTCGGCTATGCCTGCAGGTCGCGGAGGCCCGCCTGCTCGGCGATGCCGACGAGCTGCTCGCGCCACTCGACCCACTCGTCCGCCGTCTTCTCGGCGAGGTTGCCGTCGCCGTCCCCAGCCAGGCCGTCGAGCATCTCGCGCACGATGTCAGCGTGCCCCGCGTGCCGTGCGGTCTCGTACGCCATGTGCACGAGGATCCGGTGCAGCGTGACCTCTCGGCGGTCCTCCGGCCACCACGGCACGACCCCGCGGGCATCGAGGTCGAGCGCGTCGATGGTGGCGTCGGCGTGCGCGGCACTGCGGTGGTGGAACGCGACGACGTCGTCCAGCGTCTCGTCGAGCGCGGCGTACATGTCGTCGCCCTCCCACGACTCGAGCCAGGCGGGCGGATCGGGCAGCGGCCGGCCGAAGACCTCGCCGAAGTACCCGGCCTGCACCCGGCGACGTGCTTCACGAGCCCGAGCACGTTGGTGCCCGTGGGCGTCACCGGCCACCGGGCCTGGCGTTCGGCGAGCCCGTCGAGCTTCGCGAGGAGCGCGGCCCGGTGCTTCTGCAGGTACCGGTGCAGGGTCTGCTTGAACAGCGCGGCGTCCACGACCGGAGCCGATCCCTCGTCCGAGAGCGCGGACCCACCGCTGGACGCCAGCGACCGGCCCGCCGGTGCGGGGTGGACCTGGGGGACGGGATCGGCGCTGCTCATGCCCTCGATCGTGCCACCGCGCGTTCCCGGACGCGCTCGGCCTCGTGCACCGCGACGCGTTCCGCGGTCAGGAGGAGCCCCGCGACCTCGCCGGAGTTGCGGGTCGGTGCGTCGTTCCAGCTCGTCAGGTCACGGACACGGCCCATCCGGATGTCCGGCGCCGGACACCAGAGGACCGGCTGCCCCTCCTCGACGGCGAGGGCGTGCCACACCAGGTCGAGAGCGCGCTGGACCTGCTGCGAGTGCACCGCGTGCGGTCCGCCGGCGGCGGACACGACCGAGCCGACCAGGCACGCCGCGACGAGCGGCCGGCCCTGCACGTCCATCGCCGCGGCGCTGGAGGCCTTCCGCATCCGGCCGTGCTCGTCGACGTACGCGAACCAGGCGTGCTGGATCCACCCCCGCTCGATGACGCTGCGAGCGCCGGACAGCAGGCGCTCGAGGTCGCTGAGCTCCTGCAGGCGGGCCTCGATGCGTCGGACGCGTGCGGCGGCCCGGCGCGCGCCGATCCGGTCGAGGAGGCCTCGGACGCCGGTTCGGGTCGGGGTGGACGGGACGGGAGAGGCGTCGGTGTCGACGTCGTGCTGGACGCGGAACTCGAGGGTCATGACGGCCCCTCCGATCTTCACGTGCACGGATTGGTGCGGTCACGATAGCCCGGCCGGAGTCAGCCGTCCAGCACTTCTCCGATCGCTCTGCGGGCGACCGTGCGGAAGGTGCGGTCGTCGGACAGGTGGAGCGCTGAGGCGATCGAGACGGCCCAGCCGCGCGCCCGTCCCCAGGTGTCGTCGTCGGCGGCGACGAGCGTGCGGAACGTGCGCCGCGCCTCCCGGTCGAGCGTCAGCCAGGCGGTCGCCAGGTCGACGGCCGGGTCTCCCGCGGTCACGTCGCCGAAGTCGACGACCGCCGACAGGCGGGTGTCGCCGTCCGGGGACTCGTCGAGGAGCACGTTGAAGGGGTGCAGGTCGCCGTGCACCCAGACGGGAGGCCCGGCGTACGCGGGCAGTCCGGCCGCGGCCCGCCAGACTGCCGCGAGCTCACCGGCCGGGGCACGTCCGACGTCGCGAGTCGCGTGAGCACGGCGTCGCTCCGCGTCGCCAGGGGCACGGCGCGGACCGGGTTCACCGGCGCGTCCTCCGGTGCGGGCACGTGCAGGAGACCGACGAACGCGGCGAGCGCCTCGGCGACGCGGACGCCGCCGGCGCGTTCGCCGGCCGGGGAGCCGGGCAACCAGCGGACGACGCTCCACGACCAGGGGAACCCGAGCGCCGGGCGACCGGTCCGCACGGGTCGGGGACCGGCACGATCGCCGCCACCCGGTGGGCGATCTCGGGCAGCCAGCGCTGTTCGTGCTCGATGAGCTCGGCCGCTGCGGCACGGCGGGGGAGCCGCACGGCGAGCACGTCCCCGAGCCGGACGATGACGTTGTCCCAGCCGTTCGCCGCGATCTCGAGCGGCAGGACGGCGAGGTCCGGGTGCTGGTCGCGGAGCAGGGCACGGACGAGCGGCAGGTCGACGTCGACCTCGGCGGCGGGGGTGGGCACCGGACCAGGCTAGCCAGGAGGCGCACGGGCCCGTGAACGGGGGCCGGAGGCGAAACCGACTGCTTGGTATCCTCATGGGGAACGGTGACGTGGGTGTCCCTGGGGGACCCGCGTCGCTCGGATCCCTCGGTCCTCGCTCGGCGGCCTCGGTGCCTCAGTCCTCGCTCGGCAGCGGCGCGATCAGCGCGACGAGCCGGGGATCTCCGGTCGCATCCGGTCGGTCACGATCGCCGCGAGGAGCACGGCCCAGAAGCTCTCGGAGCCGCTCGTACAGGTCGGCCCGGTCGGCGAGGACGTCCGAGACGGTCTGCACGCCGGTGTACGCGGGGATGACCACGCGTCCGACGAGCTCCGGGTCCCAGGCGGGGTCGATCTCGCCCGCGTCGATCCCCTGCCGCATAAGCTCGGTGGCGACCTGCATCCAGTCGGTGTACGGGTCCTGCCGGTCGACCTCCGCGGTGGCGGTGTCGGTCGAGAGCCGGATGCCGGCGCTCACGACGACCTCGTGGATCATCTGCGACGCCAGGCCCTGCGACATCCACATCATGATCTCGAGCGGTGTCGTCCCACGGGCGAACGCGGCCTCGCCGTACTGCCGGGAGACCTCGTGCTGCCGCGCGACCACCGCGCCGGCGAGGTCCGCCTTCGACGCGAAGTGGAAGTAGACCGCGCCCTTCGTCAGGCCCGCCCGGACGGCGACGGCGTCGATCGAGGTGCCGAGGTACCCGCGCTCGTCGAACTCACGCGCTGCCGCGTCGATGATCGCGGCGCGGGTCGCGACTGCCCGCTGCTGCCGCGTGCGACCGTCCTGCACCATGATGCTGCAAGCGTACCGAGGGCGGCTCCCGGGTTCTCTCCGGCGGGCTGTCGTACGGTTCCCGGCATGGACGGATGGCGGAACCCCGCGCGCTGGGCCCGGACGGGGCGGTGGCTGCTGCTGCCGATCGCCGTGCTCGACTGGGTCGCCCTGGCACCGCAGACGATCGTCGTGCTGGCGTTCCTGCTCGCCGTCGTCGGGCTGGTCGGCATCGCGGCGGCACTCGTCGCACGGATGCTCCGGCGCTCCCGTGGGGCGATGGCGGGACTGGGCGTCGTGCTGCTGCTCGGCGGCCTCGTGGTGTTCGGCCTCGACCCGTTCCCGGGGTCGTTCCCGCTCATCGACGGGTGGTGGCCGGAGTCGATCACGCAGCCGCAGGTGGTCGGCAGCGCCTACTGGCAGCTCGCGGGCCTCGGGATCGAGCTCGCCGGCTTCGGGATGCTCGCAACGCTGCTCGTCGTGTCACTGACCTCGCGGCCCGCGCGTCGCTGATCCTCCGTCGCGCGCGCCGGACCAGACCGGCTCAGCCGTCCCGTCTCGAGACGTCGCCGCCCAGGAACCAGTCCCGCGGGTGCGGGTCGGCGGTCAGGTCGCGGCGCTCGGACACCGGAGCCGCCCACGACGCCGCGTTGGACAGGACCCGCTGGACGTCCGGGTGGTGGTACACGGGGTACTCCTGGTCGCCGGGGGAGAAGTAGAACACCCGGCCGAGGCCACGGCGGTACGCGACGCCCGAGCGGAACACCTCGCCGCCGGCGAACGTCGACAGGAAGACCTCCTCGTCGGGGCGCGGGATGTCGAAGTACTCGCCGTACATCTCCTGGCGGTCGATGACGATCGGGTGCGGCACCCCTGCGGCGATCGGGTGCTCGGGCGCGACCGTCCAGACGAGTTCGCGTTCGCCGTCGTTGCGCCACTTGAGGGAGCACGTCGTGCCCATCAGGCGCTTGAACGGCTTCGAGTAGTGCCCCGAGTGCAGCACGACGAGCCCCATGCCGGCGTGCACTGCATCGACCACGCGGTCGACGACCTCGTCCGAGACGTCGTCGTGTGCGGCGTGGCCCCACCAGAACAGGACGTCGGTGGCGGCGAGACGCTCCGGCGTGAGTCCGTGCTCCGGTTCCTGGAGCGTGGCGGTGGAGACCTCCGCGGCGGGCTGGAGCTCGCGGAGCGCCGCGGCGATCACGGTGTGGATGCCGTGGGGGTAGTGCTCGACGACGGTCGCGTCTCCGCGGGTCTCGTGCACGTTCTCGTTCCACACGACGATGTTCAGGGGGCGGGACTCGGTCGACGTCGACATGTGCACGACGCTACCGTCCGCGGGCGTCGAATCGATACGACCGCCGGTGTGTCGGGTGTTCTCGCGAGGGCGCCACCGCCGAACGGGCACCACGCGCCGCTCACGTCCGCCGAGCGGGCAGAACACATCGGCCGAGCGCCGCGAACGCGACGTACTTCGCCCGCTCGCCGCAGCCCGTCAGCGCACGCATCGGACGGACGGGAGGCGCGGCGCCAGCCGGCACCGCGCCTCCCGTCAGCGACCACGGCCTACAGGGCCGCGAGCACCCCGTTCAGGGTGGCGGACGGGCGCATCACGGCGCTCGTCTTGCCGTCGTCCGGCCGGTAGTAGCCGCCGATGTCCGCCGGGTGGCCCTGGACCCGTTCAGCTCGCCGACGATCGTGTCCTCATGCTCGCCGAGTCGCTTCGCGACGTCCGCGAACGCCGCTGCCAGCTCCGCGTCCTCCGTCTGGGCGGCGAGCTTGTCCGCCCAGTACTTCGCCAGGTAGAAGTGGCTGCCGCGGTTGTCGATCGAGCCGAGCTTCCGGCCCGGGACTTGTTCTCGTCGAGGAACGTGCCCGTGGCGCGGTCGAGCGTGTCGCCGAGGATCTTCGCCCGCGCGTTGCCCGTCACACCGGCGAGGTGCTCGAGGCTGACCGCGAGCGCCAGGAACTCGCCGAGGGAGTCCCACCGCAGGTAGTTCTCGGCCACGAGCTGCTGCACGTGCTTCGGCGCCGAACCGCCGGCACCGGTCTCGAACAGGCCGCCGCCGCCGAGGAGCGGAACGACGGAGAGCATCTTCGCCGAGGTGCCGAGCTCCATGATCGGGAACAGGTCGGTGAGGTAGTCGCGGAGGACGTTGCCCGTCACCGAGATGGTGTCCTCGCCGCGGCGGATGCGCTCCAGCGAGAAGCGCATCGCATCCTCGGGGACTTGATCTCGATCTGCAGCCCGTCGGTGTCGTGCTCGCCGAGGTACCGCGCCACGAGGCCGATGAGGTTCGCGTCGTGCGCGCGGGACTCGTCGAGCCAGAACACCGCGGGCGACCCGGTGGCACGGGCGCGCGTGACGGCGAGCTTCACCCAGTCGCGGATGGCGACGTCCTTGGTCTGGCACGCGCGCCAGATGTCGCCGGCCTGGACCTCGTGCTCGATGACGGTCTCGCCACCGCTCGTGACCACGCGCACGCGACCGTCGGCGGGGACCTCGAACGTCTTGTCGTGGGAGCCGTACTCCTCGGCCTTCTGCGCCATGAGGCCGACGTTCGGCACGGAGCCCATCGTCGCCGGGTCGAAGGCGCCGTTCGCGCGGCAGTCCTCGATGACGGCCTGGTAGATGCCGGCATAGCTCGAGTCCGGGATGACTGCGAGGGTGTCGTGCTCCTCGCCGTCCGCTCCCCACATGTGGCCCGAGGTGCGGATCATCGCCGGCATCGAGGCGTCGACGATGACGTCGCTCGGGACGTGCAGGTTCGTGATGCCCTTGTCGGAGTCGACCATGGCCAGCTCGGGGCCCGCGTCGAGGCCGTCGGCGAAGGCCTGCTTGATCTCGGCGCCGTTCGGCACGTCGTCGAGTCCGGCGAGGATCGAGCCGAGGCCGTCGTTCGGGTTGAGGCCGGCGGCCGCGAGGTCGGCACCGAACCGCTCGAAGACGCTCGGGAAGAACGCGCGGATCACGTGACCGAAGATGATCGGGTCGGAGACCTTCATCATCGTGGCCTTGAGGTGCACCGAGAACAGGACGCCCTGCTCCTGCGCGGCTGCGATCTGGTCCTGCAGGAAGGCCTCGAGCGCGGCGACGTGCAGGACCGTGCCGTCGACGACCTCGCCCGCGAGGACGGGGATCGACTGCTTCAGCACGGTCGTCTCACCGTCGGTGCCGACGAACTCGATCGTCAGGGTGTCGTCGGCGGGGGCGATCCAGGACTGCTCGTTCGAGCGGAAGTCGTCCTTGCCCATCGTGACGACGTTCGTCTTCGACTCGGGGCTCCACGCGCCCATGCGGTGCGGGTGCTTCCTGGCGTAGTTCTTCACCGAGAGCGGGGCGCGACGGTCGGAGTTGCCCTCGCGCAGCACCGGGTTCACGGCGCTGCCCTTGACGCGGTCGTAGCGGGCGCGGGCGTCGCGCTCCTCGTCCGTCCCCGGCTCGTCCGGGTAGTCCGGCAGGTCGTAGCCCTGTGCCTGCAGTTCCTTGACCGCGGCCTTGAGCTGCGGATGGACGCCGAGATGTTCGGCAGCTTGATGATGTTCGCCTCGGGCGTCGTCGCCAGCTCGCCGAGCTCGGTGAGGGCATCGTCCAGGCGCTGCTCGGCGGTGAGCCGCTCCGGGAACTGGGCGATGATCCGGCCGGCGAGCGAGATGTCGCGCGTCTCGACGTCGACACCCGCGGTGCCGGCGAACGCCTGGATGACCGGGAGGAAGGAGTGGGTGGCGAGGAACGGCGCCTCGTCCGTGAGGGTGTAGATGATCTTGGCCATGCTGGCGGGTACTCCCTTGTTCGACCGTCGGTACGTCCACGCTACTCGGGGCGCGGGATGTCTCGACATCAAGATACATGGTGCGCTCTGCGTGGAGCAGACGCTCGGTCTTCTTCCTGGAGGCGCACTGTCGCCTCATAGGAACGTCGCCTGGAATGGTCTTCCGCGGCACCAGGGCCGTGGTCGAGCAACACAGTCGAGCAGCACAGGAGGGTGCCATGACACAGCGCCAGACCCCATCGGACTTCGGGTGGTCCGCCGAGGACCTGCGCTCCGCCTACGCCGTGGACGGCAGCGGCCCGTACCGGTACGCGCCGGACGGGTCCGGCCCGTTCTCGTACGACGAGGACGGCTCCGGGCCGTGGCTGGTCGGACCGGAGCCGCGTCGTGGCCTCGCCCGGTTCGCGCCACGGGACCGCGGGACGGGCTCGCGGTGGCGGCGGATCGGGACCGCCGTGACCGCGGGCACGCTCGCCCTCGTCCTCGCCGTGGGGAGCGTCGCCGTCGTCGCGCACATCGCTCCTCCACACCGCGGAGTGAACGCCTCGGCCGTCCACAGCGGCGAGCCCGACCGGGACTGACCGCCTGAACGGTGTCATGGTGGGTGCGTGACCGAATTCCTCGTCGTCGGCGTCATCGCCCTCATCGCCATCGCCGGCGCGGCCGTGCTCGGTCCGCGCATCGGGGTGGCGGCGCCGCTCGTGCTCGTCGTCGTCGGCATCGTCGCGAGCCTCGTGCCGTGGATCCCGAACGCCGAGATCGACCCGGAGTGGATCCTCGCCGGCGTGCTGCCCCGCTGCTGTACTCCTCCGCGGTGTCGATGCCGTCGATGAACTTCCGACGCGAGTTCGGCGCGATCAGCGGCCTGTCCGTCCTGCTCGTCATCGCGAGCTCGCTCGTCCTCGGACTGTTCTTCGCCTGGGTGATCCCGGGGCTCGGGTTCTGGTGGGGATCGCCCTCGGCGCGATCGTCAGTCCGACCGACGCCGTCGCCACCTCGATCGTGAAGCAGACCTCGATCTCCCGCCGGGCGATCTCGATCCTCGACGGCGAATCGCTGCTCAACGACGCCACCGCGCTCGTGCTCCTGCGTACGGCGATCTTCACCGCGGGGGCGTCGTTCTCGTTCTGGGGGCGCTCGGGGACTTCGCGAAGGCCGTCGCCATCGCGGTCGTGATCGGCTGGTTCGTCGGCTGGGCGAACGTGTGGGTCCGCGCCCGGGTCCCGAACGCCGCGGTCAACACGGCGCTCTCGTTCGCGGTGCCGTTCGTCGCCGCGGTCCCGACCGAGCTCATGCAGGGGTCGGGTCTGGTCGCCGCGGTCGTCGCCGGGCTGTTCACCGGGATCGTCGGGCCACGGAAGCTGCCGCCCGGACACCGGCTGTCGGACGCGCAGAACTGGCAGACGATCGAGCTCGTGCTCGAGGGCGCGGTGTTCCTCACCATGGGCCTGGAGCTCGCGAAGATCCTCGGCGACGTCCAGCGGGAGCACTCGGGCATCGGGCCGGCGCTCCTCATCGCGGTCGGCGCGCTCGTGCTCACCGTGGTCGTCCGGGCCGCGTACGTCGTGCCGCTGCTGCTCGCCCTGTCGTCGAGCGCCAAGCGCGGCGAGCGCATGCAGGAGCGCTTCGCCGAGATGCACGCCGGTGACCGCGAGGCCATGAGCGACGTCATCCGGGAGCACCGACCGGGCAACCGCGCGCCGTCCGAACGGGAGCTCGACCGGTTCACCACGCGTGTTCGCCGCACCCTGGCGGACATCGCGTACTACACGAAGGCTCCGCTCGGCTGGCGCGAGGGCACCGCCGTGGTCTGGGCGGGCATGCGCGGCGCCGTGACGGTCGCGGCAGCGCAGACCCTGCCCGAGGGGACCCCGCAGCAGTCGCTTCTGGTGTTCGTCGCCTTCGCGGTCGCTCTCCTGTCGCTCGTGATCCAGGGCGGCACGATCGGACCGCTCCTCCGGCGGATCGCAGCCCCGGCGCCGGACACCGCCGCGAAGGACACCGAGGAGCGCCGGAGACTGCTCGACCTCATGCGGACCGCCGCCGAGCGGGTCCCGGGAACGCACGGGGAACCGCCGCGGACGAAGGAGGAGCTCGAGGCCGCCGACCCCGCCGAGCTCCGGGCGTGGATGGGTCGCGAGAAGGCCCGACGACTCGCGGTGCTCGAGGCCCAGCGTGCCGCCATCCTCGACGCCCGCGACGACGGGAGCTTCGACGCCGAGGTGCTCGAGTCGATGCTGCAGAACCTCGACGCGGAGCAGATCGCCCTCGAGCTCAGGGGCGCGCCGGCCCGCTGACGGTCAGTGGGCCGTCCGCGGTCACTCGCCGATGCGGATCCGGAAGACCCGGACCCCAGCGGTCTTCAGCGCAGCGAGCCCGAGCCGCATCCGGAGGGACCGGAACGGTCGCTCGAACCCCGACCGCGCCGATGCCGCGCCGATCTGGTGCAGCACCTCGGACGTCAGCGTCCGCTCGAGCTTCGGCGCGAGCCGGGTCAAGCCGGACACGGTCACGACGATCCGTACCGCGTGCGGCCCGAGCAGCGGGTCGATCATCTCCGCCGCCTCCTGCGCACGGTGGAACGCAGGGTCGTCACCCGGTCGACGGATGGCGATGACGGCGAGTCCCGCGTCCCAGGTCTCCTCCGGATCGGGCAGGTCATCGACCCGACCACGCGCATCCGAGCCGCATCGACCCGGCGCGTACGGCTGCCGTCCGGAGCACCGGCAGGAGTTCCTGCGTCCCCGCGAGCACGACGTGCGCCGACGACAGGTCGACGGGTTCGTGCCGCTGTCGCGGCGTTCGGGCCATGTGGAGGGTCCTTTCCGCTCGCTCACTGCGGACACTACCGACCCCGAAGGGTCCGCGGCCGGGCGGGCCCGCGGATCAGGACCCTCCCAGGCCGTCGGTCACGAAGAGATCACGAGCAGACCTGTACAAAGGGACAGAGTCGTGCAGAATGGTGGGCGGCCATGACGACAGCACGCGAACACGACCAGCACCCGGCGACGCCGGTGGTGCACCTGTCCCGGCGCGCCGCCCTCGAAGCCGAGCGCGCGGCCGCTCGCAAACCGGCCCGCCGCGACCGGACGGCGCAGCCCGCAGGGCCGTCACGTGGCGCACGCACGGCCGTGCGGGAGCATCCCGCGCCGGCACGCACGGCCGTGCCGGAGCATCCCGCGCCGGCACGCGCGCGGCGCGGCGCGTCCGCGGCGCGCGTCCGCACGGGGCTCGACGGCCAGCGCATCACGCGGGTGTCCAGCCGGTCATCCGCCGTGACCGGTGCACGCAGCGTGCCACGTGCCTCCAGTCCGCACCGGGCCAGCCGGGTCACGCTCACGAGCGCACTCGCAGCACTGGCGATGTTCGCCGCGTCGGCGATGCCGGCGCACGCCAGCGCCGGCACGTCCATGGCGACCGCGACGCTCGCGCCGTCCGTCCGGACGCAGGACTACGCGGTGACGCAGGCGATCTCGGCCTCAGCCCTCGACCGCGACGAGTTCACGGTGGGCGGCGGCTCCGCCGGCGCTCCCGGCACGTCGGTGTCCTACGGCGGGGAGGTCCGCTCGCCGTTCCCCGGTCCCGTCCGGATGAGCTCGGGCTTCGGGTACCGGTCCGCGCCGTGCGGTGCGTGCTCGTCGCTGCACCAGGGCCTCGACTTCAATCCCGGGATGGGCGCACCCATCGGTGCCGTCGCGGCCGGCACCGTGCGGGTCTCGGGCACCTACTTCTCGTACGGCAACGCCGTGGTCATCGACCACGTGATCGACGGCCGGAAGGTCGCCACCCTCTACGGGCACATGATGCCGGGTTCCTCGCCCCTGCGGGTCGGTGACACGGTCGAGGCTGGTGAGTTCGTCGGCAAGGTCGGCTCCTCCGGCGTCTCGACCGGCGCGCACCTGCACCTCGAGGTCCTGATGGACGGTGTCGCCCCGATCGATCCCGAGGTGTGGCTCGAGACCCGCATCGGTCGATCCCTCACGAGCTGAAGCCACCCGCCCCGAGCGCCTCGCCTGGGTTGGCGGCCACGTCCTGCAGGTAACCGCCATGGCCAGCTATCGGGTGGCGGTCCGCATCGCCATCGACGCAACCGCGTGGCGGACCGGAGGCGCATGGCGGCCCGGTCCCGTGCCTCCCGTCCGCCCGTCACTCCCCGTCCGCCCGTCGCTCCCCGTCCGCGCGTCACTCCCCGTACCCGCACCACCCCGCGTCGAGCGCATACGGCGCAGCCGGGTACGGGCAGGATCTGCCTCCGCACGGGTCGGGCGACGTACGCTCGTTCGCATGGGTATCGACGTGCGCAACGAGATCCGCGACTTCCTGTCCTCGAGGCGGGCGCGGCTCACCCCCGAGCTGGTCGGCATGCCGTCGTTCGGAGGAGGGGTCCGGCGCGTGCCGGGTCTGCGCCGCCACGAGGTCGCCATGCTCGCCGGGGTCAGCGTCGACTACTACACGCGCCTCGAGCGGGGGTCGCTCAAGGGCGTGTCGGACAGCGTGCTCGAAGGGCTCGCCGGTGCTCTGCAGCTCGACGAGGACGAGCGCGTGCACCTGTGGGACCTCGCACGCCTGGCGAACGCGGGCGTCAAGGTCATGCACCGCACCGTCCCGACCCGGGTACGGCCCGGCGTGCAGCGGCTGCTCGACTCGATCACCGGGGCGCCCGCGTGGGTGCGGAACGAGCGCGGAGACGTCGTCGCGACGAACGAGCTCGGCCGCGCCATGTACGCGCCGATGTTCGCTGGCCCCGGGCGTCCGGTGAACACCGCGCGGTTCACGTTCCTCGACCCGGCGGCGAAGGAGTTCTTCCGGACTGGGCGCAGACCGCTCGGGACGCCGTGGCGATCCTCCGGGCGGCGGCGGTGTCGAACCCGTGCGAGCCGGGGCTCGTGACGCTGGTCGGTGAGCTGTCGACGCGCAGCGAGGAGTTCCGCACCTGGTGGGCCGCGCACGACGTCCGGGTGCACCGCACCGGCAAGAAGCGGATCCTGCACCCGATCGTGGGGGAGCTGCGGCTGGACTACGAGGCGCTCGAGCTCGTCGCCGATCCGGGCCTGGTGATGTTCTCGTACTCGGCAGAGCCGGGCAGCGAGTCCGAACGGTCCTTGGCGCTGCTCGGGTCCTGGGCTGCGACCGAGCGCGCGGAGCGCTACGCGGCCCTGCGGGAGACGGAGTCCGAGTCCGTCGACTGAGGCTCGGCTGGCCGGGCGAAGGCACGCCTGGCGAAGGCACGCCGGGCGCGGGCGCGAGGTGCCTCGCACCGGCATCGTCCGGAAGCGCGTCGCGGCTCCTGCCCCTGACCGTTCCGGTTCACGGTTCCCGGCACGGAAGAACCGATGCCGTCGATCGCGAACCCGGATCGCTCCACCCCGCGCTGCCCCGCACGGTCCGTAGGCTGGAGTGGTGACGAGGACGACGGACGGTTCAGCGGGGGACGCCGACTACGCTCGCATCGGCGAGGACTACCGGAAGTACCGACGTCCGGAACCGGCCTTCGCGCGGGCGATCACGAAGGCGCTCAGCAACGCACGGACCGTGCTCAACGTCGGTGCCGGGGCGGGCTCGTACGAGCCCACCGACCGGGACGTCACGGCCGTCGAGCCATCGGCCTCGATGCGCGCGCAGCGGCCGGACACGCTGGCGCCGGCGATCGATGCCACCGCCGAGGCCCTCCCGTTCGCCGACGGCACCTTCGAGGCCGCGATGACGACGTTCTCCGTGCACCAGTGGGGCGA
Organism: Curtobacterium flaccumfaciens; assembly: GCA_029689965.1. Classification (GTDB taxonomy): domain Bacteria; phylum Actinomycetota; class Actinomycetes; order Actinomycetales; family Microbacteriaceae; genus Curtobacterium; species Curtobacterium flaccumfaciens_E. The sequence goes on from CP121450.1 coordinate 419,821, forward strand.
CCTCGAGCGCGGGCTGGCCGAGCTGCGCCGGGTGACCCGGGTCCGATCGTGATCCTGACGTGCGACCCCGATCGGGTCGAGGACTTCTGGCTCGCGGAGTACGCCCCGAAGTCATGGCCACCGAGGCCCGGCGCTACCCCTCACTCGCCCGGATCACCGCCGCACTGGACCGGGACACCGTGACGAGTACCCGGCTACCGATCCCCTTCACCTGCGTCGACGGCTTCTCGGAGGCGTACTACGCCCGTCCGGAGCGGCTCCTCGACCCGGGGCACGACGGGCGAACTCGGCGTGGAGCCTCGTCGACGAGATGACGGCCCGGCGGTCGGTCACGGCCCTCCGGACCGCGCTCGAGTCCGGCGAGCGGGACCGCTCCCACGGTGCGCTCCGGGTGCAGCCCACCTACGACGGCTCACTGGTGCTGATCACGGCGACACACCCGGCTTGACACGCCACCGTAGGCTGGAGGGGTGAGCTTCCAGGAGGTGGTCGGCGCTCGTTTCGCCGGCATCAGGGCGTGACGCCCCCGGTCGTGCCGTCCGGCGCGGCCACCGTCATCGACCCTGGACCTCCGCCCGGTGCGGCGCGACACCGCGCCCCGGGTGACCGAACGAAAGCGCTCACCATGCTGCCCATCAGCGAGAAGACCCTCCGCACGTCCTTCGTCAACGCCTCCCGCAGGGAGACCGGCGACATCACCCTCCCCGGCGACTTCGCGTCGCTCGACTGGGACGCCCTCGACTACCTCGGCTGGCGCGATCCCAAGATCGGCCGGCGCGCGTACGCGGTCGTGCCGACACTCGACGGCGACCTCGTCGGCATCCTGTTCCGCCAGGCCGAGGCCTCGCCCCGATCACGCGCGCAGTGCTCGTGGTGCCAGGACGTGAAGCTGCCGAACGACGTCGTGTTCTACAGCGCGAAGCGGTCCGGCAAGGCGGGACGGAACGGCAACACCGTCGGCACGCTCGTCTGCCAGGACTTCCAGTGCTCGCGGAACGTCCGGAAGACACCGCCCCTGGCGTACGAGGGCTACGACGTCGAGGCCGCGCGCCAGCAACGGATCGAGGACCTGCAGCTGCGCGCAGCCTCCTTCGCCACCGAGGTCTAGCCCACATTCCCCGCCCGGCATGTACCACCCCACACACCGACGAGCGGCGAAATACGCCATCCGTCCATGGCTGGACGCGCATGTTCGCCCGCTCGCGGTGCTCACGGCGGGGCGGGCGCGGGGCGGCGGCAGCCGGGCGGCGACGGACTGGAGGCGCGGTGCGGCTGGCACCGCGCCTCCAGTCCGACGGGCAGTCGCGTCAGCGACCGATCGAGGACATGTCGGGGTAGCGGTCGCCGGTCGGGACCGGCAGGGACGACAGGCGCGACAGCTGGTCGGCGGTGAGGGTGAGGTCAGCGGCACCGACGTTCTCCTCGAGCCGCGAGACGCGCTTCGTCCCGGGGATCGGCACGACGTCGTCGCCCTGCGCCAGCAGCCAGGCGAGCGCCACCTGCGCCGGCGTGCCACCCACCTCGTCGGCGATCGCACGCACCGCGTCGACGATGCGCATGTTGTCGGCGAACGCCTGCTCCTGGAAGCGCGGGTTCTGCGACCGGAAGTCGTCGTCCCCGAGGTCGGACGGCTTCGTGATCGCGCCGGTGAGGAACCCACGGCCGAGCGGCGAGTACGGCACGAGGCCGATGCCGAGCTCGCGGAGGGTGTCGAGCACGTCGCCCTCGGGGTCCCGCGTCCAGAGCGAGTACTCGCTCTGGAGGGCCGTGATCGGGTGCACGGCGTGGGCCTTCCGGATCGTCGCGGCGCTCGCCTCGGACAGGCCGATGTGGCGGATCTTGCCCTCCTCGACGAAGCCGGCGAGCTGCCCGATGACGTCCTCGATCGGCACGTCGGGGTCGACGCGGTGCTGGTAGTAGAGGTCGATGTGGTCGGTGCCGAGCCGGCGGAGCGAGCCCTCGAGCGCCTCGCGGACGGACTCGGGGGCGGAAGCTGATGCGGCGCTCGGTAGCGGGGGTCTCCTCGCCGGCGGTGTGCGTGATGAGGCCGAACTTCGTCGCGATGACGACGTCGTCGCGACGATCTGCGAGGGCGCGGCGCAGCAGGTCCTCGTTCGTGTAGGGGCCGTACGCCTCGGCCGTGTCGAACAGGGTGACGCCGAGGTCGATCGCGCGGTGGATGGTGCGGATCGACTCGTCGTCGTCGGAGCCGGCGCCGGAGTAGAAGGCGCTCATGCCCATGGTGCCGAGGCCGATCGATCCGACCTCGAGGTCTGCGAGCTTGCGTGTCTGCATGGATGCAGGTCTACTCCGGGTCCCTCGGTTGGAGGGAGGCACTGATCGGACCCGTCAGCGGGGAATGCGGCTTCGTGCGGTTCCTCCAAGGTTCCGCACGTCCGGCGGTCCTCCCTGGTGGGATCGGATCCGTGAACCTGTACTTCCGGCTGTTCCTGCTCCAGTTGCGCATCCGGCTCCGCCCCACCATCGGCGGACGGCGTCCCTCGCTCTGGGACGAGGTCCGCACGCCGTTCCGCGTGACCCTGACCGACCTCGACCCGCTGCGACACGTGAACAACGGGAAGTACCTGTCGATGCTCGACCTCGGGCGGCTCGACCTCATGGTGCGCTCGGGGTTCTGGGGCGAGATCGCCGAGCACGGCTGGTACCCGGTCGTGTCCGCGCAGACGATCACCTACAAGCGGTCGCTCACGCTCGGGCAGCGGTTCGAGCTCGTGACGCGGGTGCTCGGCGTCGACGACCGGGCGGTGTACCTCGAGCAGACGTTCGTCCGTCGCGGGAGCGTGGTCGCCCGCGCGGTGGTGCAGGGTCGGTTCCTGCGGAAGACCGGCGGAACGGTGCCGACCGCCGAGTTGCTCGAGGCCGCCGGCGGCGCGGACCGGGACCTGGCGCTCCCGGAGTGGGTGCACGACTGGGCGGGCGCCACCCGGATCAGCAGCGCCGCCGGCTGACCGCTGGCCGGTCGACCACCGCATCTCAGCCGGTCGACGGACGGCCGCAGCCCGGCGGCGGCGTAGACAGGGCGGGTGAGCGAACGAGACGACGACCCCCGGGCCCCTGCGACGAGCCGGCGGCTCCTGCTCGCCGGGGAGTCGGACTCGGGATCGCCGGGGTGCTCGCGGCGTGCAGTCGACCGTCCCCGTCGCCGTCGCCCAGCGCCACGTCGACGCCCCGGCCGACGCGGACCCGACCGCGTCCCCGACTCCGGGCGGACCCGACACGTGGGACGCCCTCGCCGCCGCGGTGTCCGGCCGGCTGCTGCGGTCGGGCTCGAACGGCTGGGACTCGGCGCGGCTCGTCGAGAACCCCGGTACGACGACGCCGATCCGCAGGCGATCCTCCGCGCCGCCGACGCCACCGACGTGCAGGCCGGGCTCGCCTTCGCCCGGAACACGAACACCCCGTGGCGCTCCGGGCCGGCGGGCACTCCTACACGGGTGGTCGGCCGGCGGCGCGAGCGGCACCGACGTCCCGCGGTCGCTCGTGATCAGCACGCAGGACCTCGACCAGATCGAGCTGCACGACGACGGCACGGTGTCGATCGGGCCCGGGGCCCAGCTTCGGCGACGTGTACGCCACGCTCGCGAAGGCAGGCCGAGCGATCGGGGCCGGCTCGTGCCCCACCGTCGGCATCGGGGGCCTGACCCTGGGCGGCGGTGTCGGCGTGCTCGTGCGCTCCTTCGGCCTGACCTGCGACCAGCTCACGGGTGTGACCCTCGTCACCCCCGACGGCACCGTGCACGAGGTCTCCGCGACCGCCGAACCCGACCTGTTCTGGGCCTGCCGGGGCGGCGGGGGTGGAACCGTCGGCGTCGTGACCGCACTGACGTACCGGACGCAGGCCGCGCCTCCCGTCCTGCTCTTCCGCATCACGTTCCCCTGGTCCGCCGCCGCTGCCGTGGTGCGCGCCTGGCAGGACTGGGCGCCCACGGCGGACCGGAGGCTCTGGTCCACGCTGAAACTGCTGAACGGCTCGCGGCACACCGCGCCCACCGTCACCGTCACCGGCGTCTGGACCGGCGCGAAGTCCGGTGCGGACGCCTCGGTCGACGGGTTCATCAGCGCCACCGGTACGAAGCCACTCGCACACACCGCCCAGCAGCTGACGTACGGCGCGGCCATGTCGACGCTCGCGGGGAAGCCGCAGCGCGTGTCGCAGGCGGCGACCTCGTCGATCGGGACCTCGAAGCTGACGGACGCGCAGATCGACACGCTCGTGCAACGCGCCGCCGCGGCCGGCGATGTGCCCGGGAACCGCGAGGGCGGCGTCTCCCTGGACGCGCTGGGCGGTGCCGTGGCGGAGGTCGGGCGGACCGACACCGCCTTCCCGTGGCGCTCGGCCCTGATGACCGTGCAGTACACGGCGGTGTTCGCGGACGGGGCCGACCCGGCGCCGTTCGACGCGTACGTGCGGGGGTTCCGGAAGGCGATGCGGCCGGCGTGGGGCGACGCGGCGTACGCGAACTACTGCGACGCGGCGATCACGGACCCGGCGGACTACTTCGACGTGAACACCTCTCGGCTGCACCGGATCGCCGAGCAGGCGGACCCGACGGGGGTGCTGGCGCAGCCGCACTGGGTGTGACGGGCGCTCCGCGTGGAGCGGGTGGGGCGCCGCCGGACGCGCGAAACGCCGCGCGATGCGCGAGACTCCGCCGGATCCCGCGGTGTTTCGGCGGTCGTGCGGCGTCTCGCCTGGGCGACGGCGTCTCGTCCTACGATGAGCGCGTGGACATCGAGGACCTCGTACTGCCGGACGCCGCCGCCTGGCGCGCCTGGCTCGACGCCCACGAGGACGACCCGAGCGGCGTGTGGCTCGTCCTCGCGAAGAAGGGCACCAGTGAGCCGACGACGCTGACCTACGACCAGGCGCTGGACGAGGCCCTGTGCTCCGGCTGGATCGACGGGCAGAAGCGCGGGCGCGACGAGGCGACGTTCCGGCAGCGGTTGACCCCGCGGCGGAAGGCCTCGCTCTGGTCGCAGCGGAACATCGGGCTCGTCGCGACCCTCATCGCCGAGGGACGCATGCGGGACCGGGGCCAGGCGGAGATCGACCGCGCGAAGGGAGACGGCCGGTGGGACCGCGCCTACTCCGGGGCCGCCACGGCCACCGTGCCCGAGGACCTGCAGGCAGCACTCGACGCCTCCCCGGCAGCCGCCGCGTTGTTCGCCCAACTCGACGCAACGAACCGGTACGCGGTGTTGCACCGGATCACGACCGCGCCGAGCGCCACGGCCCGGACGAACCGGCTGGCGAAGCTCGTCGGCGGGCTCGAGCGGGGCGAGACCCCGTACCCGCGGAAGGCCTGACCCCGCGTCAGCCCCGCAGGCAGACCCGCACGCCCCGGTGATCGCTGCCGTTCGCCGGGAGGACCTCGGTCGACGTGGTGTCGAGCCCGCGGACGAACACGTGGTCGATCCGCACGACGGGCGCCTGCGCGGGCCAGGTGAACCCGAACCCGCCGCCCTCGTCGAGCATCCGGGTCAGCGGGAGCATCTCCGGGTCCTTCGAGCCGCCGTTGAAATCCCCGGCGACGACGAGCCGCTCCGCGTCGTCGTCACGGACCGCGGTCGCGAGGGACGCGAGCATCTTCGGGCGTCCGTCCTCGCCGCCGAGCCGCAGTGAGTCCATGTGCACGACGTACAGCCGGACGTCCCCGAGGTCGGTGTCCACGGTGACGCGGAGCGCCCGCGCCCACCCGAGGCCGAGCGTCATCGGCTCGCCGTCGCGCAGCGTCGTCCGGCTCCACACCCCGACCGACCCGACCCGGTAGTGGTGCGGGTACCGCTCGTCGAGCACGCCCGCGACGGCAGTGCCCGAGGACTCCGTGAGCTCCTCGAGCGCGATCACGTCCGGGGTGCGTGCGGCGATCGACCGCGCCGCGGCTGCCGGATCCTCGTTCGCGGCCTCGACGTTCTCCGTCACGACCGTCAGCTGCGGCGACCCCGGCGCATCCGGCGTGAGCACCCGGGCAGGATCGCGAACGCCCACGCGGCGGCGAAGGCCAGGGATCCCACCGCGAGCCGCTTCGACCGGGTGCCGAGGGCGACCCCGGCGACGGGGACGAGCAGCAGGGCGAGCCAGGGGAACAGGGAGCCGACGACCGAACCGGCGGTCCCGAGGACACCGAGCGCGGCGGGGAACACGAGGACGACGATCCCGGCGAGCAGCACGATCCCGACGACACCGATGACGAGCGAGCGGCCGGGACTCCGTCGTGGGGAACGGAAGGGCACCCGACGAGCATACGAACCAGATCCGACATGCACCTTGCGTACCCATACCGGGTATGTGCATACTCAGTATGTCCACGACGGACGGAAACTGGGGAAGTGTCATGAGCGTACGGATGGGCGTACTCGCGCTGCTGGTGGGAGGACCCGGCTACGGGTACCAGCTCCGGGGGAGTTCGAGCACCGGACCGGCGGCAGCTGGCCGCTGAACATCGGCCAGGTCTACACGACGCTCGACCGTCTGGAACGTGACGGCCTCGTGGCCCGCGGCGACGCCGACGACGACGGACACGTCGTCTACACGGCGACCGACGCGGGTCGCGACGAGGTTGCGCGCTGGTTCAGCGAGCCCGTCCCGGTCAAGCGCGGGCGCGACGAACTGGCGATCAAGTTCGCCCTCGCCGTGACCGTGCCCGGCGTCGACGTCACCCACCTCGTGCGGGTGCAGCGCACGGCCGCCGTGCGGAACCTGCAGGACCTCACGCGCCTGAAGCGGAGCACGGACCCGGCGGAGGACCTCGCCTGGTCGCTCGTCCTCGAGTCGATGCTGTTCCAGGCGGAGTCCGAGGTGCGCTGGCTGGACCACGTGGAGTCGAGCGTCGCCCGGTACCGGCCGAACGAGCATCCCGCTCCGGTCGACGCACCGGCGTCCGACGCGACGGCCCGGAGCGCCCGGTGAGCGCCGCGCCGCTCCTCGAGCTCGACGCCGTGAGCGTGCAGTACGGCTCCGGCGCGAAGGCCGTCACCGCCCTCGCCGGCATCGACCTGCAGATCCGCCGCGGCGAGATGGTCGCGGTGATGGGCACGTCGGGTTCCGGCAAGTCCACGCTGCTCGCGTGCGCCGGCACCCTGCTGCCGCCGACCAGCGGTGAGGTCGTCATCGACGGGGACTTCGTGTCGGACCGTCCCGCGAAGGACCTCGCAGCGCTCCGCCGACGCCTGGTCGGGTTCGTGTTCCAGGACTTCAACCTCATCCCGTCGCTCACCGCCGTCGAGAACGTGGCACTGCCGCTCGAACTCGACGGGTGGAAGGCCTCGCGGGCCCGGCGCGCCGCGGAACTCGCACTCGACAACGTCGAACTCGGCCACCGCTCCGATGCCTTCCCGGACGACCTGTCCGGCGGCCAGCAGCAGCGCGTGGCGATCGCGCGCGGGGTCGTCGGCGAGCGCCGGCTGGTCCTGGCCGACGAGCCGACGGGTGCCCTCGACTCGCAGACCGGCGAGGTCGTGCTCCGGATGCTCCGCCGACACGTCGACGCCGGGGCCGGGGCGCTCCTCGTGACGCACGACGCCCGGCACGCGGCCTGGGCGGACCGCATCGTGTTCCTCCGGGACGGTCGGGTGGTGGACGAGACGGTGTACTCGGGCGTCGAGATGGCGCTCACGGACCGGGCCGCCTCGTGAGCGCACGTCGGCGCCGAGCCGACGTCGACCAGCCCCGTGTCCGCACGCCGTTCGCACTCCGGCCGGCGCTCCGGCTCGGGCGACGTCTGGCGTTCGCGAAGATCGGGCGTGCGGCGCTCATCGTCGCGCTGATCGGGATCCCGACGGCCGGGTTCGCCGCGGTGTCGGTCGTGGTCCAGTCCACGCAGCCGACCACGACCGAACAGCTCCGGTACGACCTCGGGCACGCGGCCGCGCAGATGCGGTCGATGGGCCCCGACCTGCCGGGCATGCGGCAGGACCCGGTCCAGTGGCAGTACAGCGAACCGGCGAAGGACAGTCCCGCCGCGAAGGCCCAGGGTGACGCGCAGGCCGCGAACGTGCTCGACCACGTGCCGTCCGGTGCCGTGTCGATCCCGGTCGGGTCCGCGTCGATCGTGCTCTCCGGACCGAAGGGGCCGATCGGGCTGATGGCCGTCGAGGGTGCGGTGTGGTCGAAGGCGCTCGCGGGGCACTGGCAGGTGCTCGAGGGCGCCGCACCGACCGACCGCGACGAACTCATGGTGACGCCGGCGACGCTGACGCGCCTCGGGGCGTCGATCGGGGACACCGTCGACCTGACCGACCCGGTCACGAAGCGGTTCACCATCACCGGGACGATGCGCGACCTCGGCTACGACCCGGACGAGCAGGGCGTCTTCCTGCCGTGGGCACCACGCTCTCCCCGACCACCGGCGAGGACGTGCACGGCGTCTCCGACGTCACGGTCTACCTGGCGTCCGACGCACCGACGTGGTCGGAGATCCGGCAGCTCAACGCCCACGGGATCGTGGTCCAGTCCCGACCCGTCGTGCTCGACCCGCCGGACGAGCGCTTCCCCGCGGCGCAGCGTGGCGACCAGCTCGGCTGGTACCTCGGGGCGATGGCGCTGCTCGGCGTCTTCGCGATGTTCGAGATCGCCCTGCTCGCCGGGGCCGCGTTCCTGGTCGGCACCCGGGCGGACACCCGCTCGTACGCGATCGTGACCAGCGTCGGCGGGGACCGCCGGTTCGTGCGGACGATCGTGGCCGGGTCCGGTCTCGTGCTCGGTGTCACCGGGGCGGCGCTCGGCGTCGCGCTCGGCACCGGCATCGGCGTGCTGGCGTTCCGTCTGGTCGACAACGGCAACGTGAGCAGGTGGCCGGGCCTGCACGTGCCCGGGTTCCTGCTGCTCGCGATCGGTGCCGCCGGAGTGCTCGCCGGACTCGTGGCCGCCCTGGTCGCCGCGCGTGCCGCCACCCGGATCAACGTGCTCGCCGCGCTGCGCGGGTCCCTCCGACCGGCGCAGGTGAACCCCCGCGCCGAACGGCGACGGCGCATCTGGGCACCCGTGCTCATCGTCGTCGGTGCGCTCATGACGCTCGCGTGCGGCGTCGGCGTCCTGCTGCTCAACGACCGGCCCGTGCAGCACGACGACCTCGCGTGGGTCGTCGGCGCGGGCGTCGCGATCGGCCCGTGCCTCGTGCAGGTCGGCGTCGCGATGTGCTCCCCGTGGCTCCTCGCGCTGGTCGCCCGGGTGTCGACGAAGCTCGGGCTGTCGGCACGGTTGGCCGCGCGGGACGCCCGACGGAACCCGGTCCGGACCGTCCCGGTGCTGGCGAGCGTGATGAGCGTCGTGTTCGTGGCCTCGGTCGCGATCACGTGGAGCGCGTCCTCGCACGCGCAGTTCGTCCGTGACTACGAGTACCGGACGGCGGTCGGCGTCGCCACCGCATCGGTGTCGGTCACCGACGACCAGGGCAACGCGACCGGGTACGACGCCGCCCTCACGGCCCGCGCCGCGAAGGTCGTGGCCGGGTCCTCACCCACGACCGCGTCCGGGTCCTGGGCGCCGTGTCCGAGCAGGCCGGCGACGCCCCCTCGACGGTCACCCTCCCGCACGACTGGCAGAAGCGGGAGTGCCCGACGAACGACACGACCTCGTGCTCGATGTACCTGCAGTCCCAGGACGACTCGACGCCGCACATCTGGACGGGCACGGTCGACGACTACGCCCTGCTGACCGGACACCGCCCGTCCGCGACCGTCCGTGACGCCCTGGCATCCGGCAAGGCGGTGTCGCTCTGGCCGGAGTACGCGCACGACGGCGCCGTGCAGATCGACACGTTCCACGACCAGACCTGGGAGAGCATGACGACGACGTCGGGGACCGGCCGGACGCGACGACGACGATCCCGGCCGTGCTCGACGTGCAGTCGCCGCGGATCCAGGTGGGCGTGTTCATGACCCGCGAGACCGCCGAGCGCTACCGCGTGCCCGCCGTCGACGGGATGCTCGTGACGACGCAGCCGACCAAGCTCACCCCGACGCAGTGGGACGAGCTGTCCTCGGCGTGGCAGAGCCAGGGCGGCCTCGACCGCGACCGGTGGAGTGGCCCGACGTTCATGTACGAGACCGGTCCGGTGGACGCGCAGGGCGTGGTGAAGGCGCTCGTGCTCGCGCTCGCCGCTGCCGTGACGATCGGCGCGACGGCTGTCGCCATCGGACTCGCACGCTCGGACGGTCGCCGCGACGACGAGGTGCTCGACTCCGTCGGTGCGGCCCCGGTCCTCCGTCGTCGGGTGTCGGCCTGGCAGGCGGCAATCCTCACCACGGTCGGCGCGGTGATCGGCACCCTGCTCGGGTTGCTGCCGATCCGGGCGCTCACGCTGCGCTTCACGGCGGGACCGGTCGGGCGTCGCACCTGCCGTTCGTCGCGGACTGGCCCTTCCTCGCGTTGCTCGCCGTCGGCCTGCCCGTCCTCGTGACGGCGGGGACGTGGCTGACGGCGGGCCGCAGCCGACGGGTCGCGGTGCGTCGCGCACTCTGACGTGGCCACGCAGCACAGCACAGCAGTGTGCGAGGTCTCGCGCTGCGTGCGAGGCACCTGCGGTGCCACTGCGCGCGGAGCCTCGCACACTGCGAGACGCACCTGCCACGGTGCGAGGACCCACAGCGAACGCTGCCGTTCCCCAGGTCTGGGGGGTGGTACCGAGCGGCGATCCGGGGATACCTGTTGTCGTGTCCCGCACCCGTCGGCTCGCCCTGATCGCGAGCATCGTCACCTCCGCCTGCCTCGTCGCGGGTGGCTCCGTCGTCGTCGGCTCCGTCGTCCTCGGGCCGGCGCGGACGGCATCCGCCGAGAGCGCCACCCGAGCCGGGCTCGCTCCGGTCGAGCGGGCGGACACCCGCATCCCGGTGCGCGAGCAGGTCGTGACCGGTGCCCTGGGGTCCGGGGACCGCTCCGGTGCCGTCACCTTCGCGTACGCCGGCGACTCGATCACGGCTCGGCCGGACTCGTGGTTGCACGTGATCGAGTCCGACGCGCGTCTGCACGCCGTCGGCGGCTACGCGCACAGCGGGTACCGGGCGGACCAGGTGCTCCACGAGATCGGCCCGGTGCCGACGGCGGACGTCCTGGTGGTGGAGCTCGGTACGAACGACGTCAACCAGGCCGTCTCGACGACGACGACGATCGCGAACGTCGATGCCGTCGTACGGAAGGTCGGCGCGCAGCACGTCCTCGTCGTGGCCGGTCCGCCGTCCGACTGGACGAGCAGCCGGTGGGGCGCCGATCGTCGTACCGGACAGCTCGTCCTGAGCCGTGCGCTCGAGCGGGACGCGACAGAGCACGGCTGGTCGTACGTCGACCCGTTCACGGCGTTCCGGCAGGCGGACGGCGCCTGGGTGCGTGGGTCCTCGCCGGACGGCATCCACGGCACCGCGGCGGCGAACGTCGTGATCGCCCGTGCGATGGCCTCGGCGATCACGGCGGCGGCACGCTGACCTGATCCCGGGGCACTGCAAAGAAGTGCTTGCAAAGAATTACTTGCAAAGAGTTCTTTGCAGTCGTACGCTCGGAGCATGGCCCCCGAAGCACGCGTCCTCGACCTCCCGTCGATGAAGGCGCTCAACCACCCGTTGCGCACCGAGCTCTTCAACGAGCTCGCCGCGCACGGTCCGGCGACGGCCACGACCCTCGCGCAACGGGTCGGTGAGTCAACCGGCTCGACCAGTTACCATCTCCGCCAACTCGAGAAGCACGGTTTCATCGAGGAGGTCGAGGGCCGCGGCAACGGCCGTGAGCGCTGGTGGCGCCGGGTCCCGGTCGCCGTGCACTCCGGCGGCACGACGGGCCCGCAGTCACCCGCTGGCATCGCCGCCGCCCGGCTGCTGGCGAACGGGTCGAACGAGTTCTCCGAACAGCTGATCCGCGAGTTCCTCGCGCGTGACCAGGAGTCGCTCGAGCCGGCCTGGCGCGATGCGAGCGAGTTCTCCGTCGCGATCATGCGGCTCACCCCGGCCGAGGTGACCGAGCTCACCGACGGCATCCACGCCCTCATCGACACATTCCGAGACCGGCATGTGCTCGACGACACCACGATCGACGGCACGGAACGCGTCTTCCTCCGCCTCGCAGCACTACCCGTCCTCGACGACGAAGAGCAAGGATCATGAGCGCAGCACTCCACCTCACCGAAGTCGGCCCGCTCGAACGGGCCGCCCACCGCATCGGCACGGCGCTGCTCCGCTGGAGCGAATCGCGTGCCGCCCGGGTCGAGTTCCCGACCGGCTTCCGCACGACGTCCGACCGGACGGCGGCCCGCCTCGCGTACGAGCAACGCACCGCTCTGGAGGCACGCCACCGGCACTGGGACGAAGCTCGCCGCCGCCACGCCCCGGCTCCGCTGACCGGGGCGGCCCGGGCGGGTCGCCCTCAGCCGTCGACGCAGAACGACTCGACGGTGACGTGCACCCCGTCGGTGCCACCGCCGAATCGCATCCGCTCGACGGCGGCATCCCCCGGAGCGGCATGACCAGGTCGGTCCCCATCGCACGGTCGACCGCCGCGTAGCCCGCCGACTCCCACCCGTCGAGGACCCGCGGTGCGAGGTCCTGCGGTCGCACGGTGGGCAGCACGAGGGACCCGTCCACCGCCGCTTCTCCCCCTCGCACCGTTCCTCCGTCAGGACCACGGGCGGCGGATCCGCTCGTGCGGGGGTCGGCGACGACAGGTCGTCGAGCGGACCGGCCCAGCGGATCGTGTCGGTGAGCAGCGTGCGCGTGCCGTCCTCGACCGCGGTGGTGTCAAGGCTCGTCGAGGTCACCGGCGTCGGTCCCGGCCACTCGGGCTCCGGCGTCCGCGGCGGTCCGGGGACGTCGCAGACTCGGGTCGGGGCCACAGTGACGCATCCGGCAGGCCACTGCCCGCGAACAGCGGACCGATCGCGAGGGCGGCCGACAGCCCCACCGCGACGACGGCATCCGCCGGCCAGGTGGTCACGATCGAGGGGAGTTCGTCCTCCGGCACCCGCCGGTGTCGCCGCCAGCGCAGCGTGAGCGAGACGGTCAGGAACGCCGCACCCGCCAGGACGACGGGGGCCTCGACGACGAGCGGGACGACTCCGAGCCCGACGGCCCACCACGTCGCCGGGAGCGCGGTCGCGATCGCCATCGTGCCGTAGGCCGCGACGAGCAGACCCGTCTCCCGCTCGGGGAGTCGTTCGTGGTAACCCGTCCTGCGGGTTGCGATCCAGACGGCTGCGGCCACAGCGTTGACGGCGACACCGATCCGACCGAACTCGAGACCGACGAACTGACCGAACCCCCACCCGACGATCGTGTCGGGGACGGGCCGTCGAGTTCGTACCGCTTGTGCCCGTCCAGGTGCAGCAGCACGAGCACGCCGCCGATGCCGAGCAGGAAGAGCGCCCACGACCACCGCGGGACCCCGAGTCGCCGGAAGGCCGCGGCGGCGAAGAGCACCGCGGCGGGCATCAGCAGGAACAGCGCCGTGCCAGCCGCTGCATCGAAGGCGTCGGGGTCCACACCGCGACGCTACGAGTCGGACCTCGGCCCGGCCCCGTCCGGGTGGGGACTACGTCCGACGGCCCATCGGGATCGGCACCTCGGCGAGGACGACCTCCGGGTCCATCGGGATCGCGCCGTGGACGCGCGGGTCCTCCACGTCGCCACGGACCTGTTCCTCGCACACGGCTTCTCCGGGGTCACCCTCGACCGGGTCGCCGCCGATGCCGGGGTCACGAAACGGACCCTCTCCGTCTCCGTCGGGACAAGCGCGAACTGCTCCGCGCCGTCGTGCGTCGACAACACACCTACGCAGGTGCCCCGACCGGCGACCTCGAATCGACCGCCGCGCGGATCGCACGCGCGCTGCTGACCGATCGGGCCGTCGCGCTCCACCGCCTGTTGATCGCGGAGGCCGGTCGGAACCCGGAACTGGCGCGGGAGTTCCACGAGGCCGGACCGCTCGCCGCGCAGGCCGCCCTCGTCCGGGCGGGCGCGACACCGGAGACCGCCGCGGAGCTCTTCACGCTGCTGCTCGGGGAGCTCCACCGCGAGCGGCTGCTCGGCCTGGCACCGGAGCCGACGGCCGACCAGATCGCCGCACGCGCCTCGCGTGCCGTCGCGCTGCTCTCGACGTGACCCGGCGACGGACAGGAGGCGCGTGGCAGGTCCCCACGCGCCTCCAGGCCGTCACTCGGGCAGCGGCTCCGCGTAGGTGCGGAAGTCCCCGCGCTCGGTGTGGATCGCCCACAGCCGATCCGCGATCGACGCACCGGAGTGGTCCGGCTGCCCGTCGTCGATCCCGAACGGGATGATGAGCTGCCCGACGTGCACCTGCTCGTCGCGGACCGCGTCGTGCAGCAGCTGCGCGTAGGCGCTCTCGCCCGCGAACGCGACGGACGTGCCGGTGACCCGAGCACCCGGGCGGACGGCACTGCCACCGTTCACGAACAGGATCGTGCCGCGGCCGATCGCACGCATGCCCGGCAGGACCTGGCGGACCGCGTTCACCGAGCCGTAGACCGAGAACTCGATCGGGCCGACGAGGTCCTCGGCCGTGGTCTCGAGCACGGGGCGCATGTACTCCTTGGCGGGCAGCGGGCTGTACTGCAGCACCTCGACCGGACCGAGTTGCTCGGTGGCACGCTCGAGCGCGCCGCGGAGCGAGTCACCGTCCCGGACGTTCGCGGCGAAGCCGGCCGCGGTGATGCCCTGCTCCCGCAACGATGCGGCGAGGCCGTCGAGGCGGTCCTGGTTGCGGGAGATCAAGGCGACGGAGAAGCCCTCCCGGCCGAAGCGTTCGGCGACGGCGATGCCGAGCCCCTTGCCGGCTCCGACGATGGCGATGGTGGTCATGAGGTGGTCCTTCCGGTTGCGCCGGCGTCGTGCTCGTGCACGGACCCGACGGTAGGCCGCTCGGCGCACCGGAGAGGGGTGCGGACAGGGCCACCCAGCGGATTCCCGATCGCGGCGAGTGTGATCGACGCACGAGCCGGGAGGAACACCGTGCACACGACCCCTCGACCGCACCGCACCTGGGCGGCCCTCGGCGCGGCCGCCGTCACCGCACTCGTCCTCACGGCCTGCACGGACGACGGCGCACGGACGCTGCGGGGCACCGCGTCGGCGACGACCGCCCGACGACCGTCCCGACGACCTCGGCGCCCGGACTCCTCGCCCCAGGCGGTGAGCCGTCCGACCTCGCCACCGGCCTCGACGCCCCGTGGTCGGTGGTCCGCACCGGCGACGGTGTCGACGCCCTGATCAGCGAGCGCGACTCGGCGAAGGTGCTCGAGCTGACCGCCGCAGGGACGACACGGGAGGTCGGCACCGTCGACGGGGTCAGCGGTGGCGGCGAGGGCGGACTGCTCGGGTTGGCGCTGCACGACGGCGACCTGTTCGTGTACTCCACCGCCGAGGACGGCAACCGCATCCAGCGCTACGACCTGACCGGCAGTGCCGGGTCGTACGCGCTCGGCGACGCGACCACGATCATCGACGGGCTGCCGTCGAACAGCTTCCACAACGGCGGCCGCCTCGCGTTCGGACCGGACGGCATGCTCTACGCGAGCGTCGGTGACGCCGGTACGGGATCGGACGCCCAGGACCGTGACTCGCTCGCCGGCAAGATCCTGCGGCTGACACCGGACGGCGAGGTACCCGGTGGGAACCCGTTCCGCGGCTCGCCGGTGTGGAGCCTCGGGCACCGGAACGTGCAGGGCATGGGGTGGACCGCCGACGGCACGATGTTCGCGTCCGAGTTCGGGCAGGACACCTGGGACGAGTTGAACGTCATCGAGCCGGGGAAGGACTACGGCTGGCCCGAGGTCGAGGGCACGGGCGGCGAGGACCAGGGGTTCGTCGACCCCGTGCAGCAGTGGGCCACCGACGACGCCTCCCCGAGCGGCCTGGCGGTCATCGGCGACACCGTGTTCGTGGCGAACCTGCGCGGTGAGGTGGTCCGGGCGATCCCGGCCGCTTCGCCCGCGGACTCCGCCGAGTACTTCGCGGGGACTTCGGCCGCATCCGGACCGTGCTCGAGGGGCCCGACGGCGCGCTCTGGTTCGTCACGAACAACACCGACGGCCGTGGGGACCCCACCGAGGACGACGACCGGATCGTGTCGGTGCCGCTCGCCTGACGTGGCCCGGCGAGCCGACCAGGCCTGGCGGGCCGATCAGGCCTCCGGGATGACCCGCTCGAACCGGCTGGTGTCGGTGCCGTCGGGGTCGGGGCCGCCTCGACGGCCGGTGTCGAGGGCGTCCAGGCGGGCGAGCTCCTCGTCCGACAACGCGAAGTCGAACACGGCGAAGTTCTCGGCGATGCGCCCGGATTCGTCGACTTCGGGATCGCGTTCCGCCCCTGCTGCAGGTGCCAGCGGAGCATCACCTGCGCCGGCGTCTTCCCGTGCGCCTCGCCGATCGCCCGGATGGTCGGGTCGTCCATCACGCTGACCCGTTCGTCGCCCCAGCCGGGGTAGAACGTGATGCCACCGATCGGCGACCACGCCTGGTCGAGGACCCGTGCTCCGCATCGGCGCGCTGGACGTCCGGCTGCGTGAAGTACGGGTGCAGCTTCGACCTGGTTGAGCGCCGGGATCACGTCCGTCTGGTCGAGCAGGGAGCGGAGGTGGTGCGGCATGAAGTTGCTGACGCCGATCGCACGGACCCTGCCGTCGGCGTACAGGGTCTCGAGGGCCTTGTACGCGGCGACGGTCTGTTCGAAGCGGTCGGGAGCGGGCTGGTGCAGGATCAGGACGTCGATCGTGTCGAAGCCGAGCTTCCCCGTGGCCTTCTCGAACGCGTGCAGGGTCTCGTCGTAGCCGTAGTCGGAGACCCAGACCTTCGTCTCGACGACGATCTCGTCGCGGTCGACGCCCGACGCGCGGATGCCCTCACCGACCTCGCGCTCGTTGCCGTACGCCGCGGCGGTGTCGATGTGGCGGTACCCGGTCTCGAGCGCCGTGCGCACCGCGTCGACCGTGTCCGCCGGCGCGCTCTGGAAGACGCCGAAGCCGATCGCCGGATCTCGAGTCCGTTGTTGAGGGTGACTGTGTCCATGTCCACGACGCTACGACCGCCGTTGTCAGGCTGACGGGGAACAGCAGTACCTCCCTGCTGGCAGGTACGGTCGTCCCCTCCTTCGCCGCGCGCGGTCGCCGTACCGTGGAGGACATGGACACGAGAGACGAAGTCCGCGACTTCCTCCGCACCCGCCGCGAGCGCGTCACGCCGCAGCAGGTCGGTCTGCCCGACTTCGGCGGCACGCGCCGGGTGAAGGGTCTCCGCCGTGAGGAGCTCGCCCTCATCGCTGGCATGAGCGTCGACTACTACATCCGGCTCGAGCGGGGAACCTCACCGGGGTGTCCGAGAGCGTCCTCGAGTCGCTGTCCCGTGCCCTCCGCCTCGACGACGTCGAGCACGTCCACCTGTTCGACCTCGCCCGTGCGCAGAACGCCTCGGCCACGACGCGGCGGAGGACACCGACGTCGAAGGTCCGGCCGAACGTGCAGCGGGTGCTCGACTCGATGACGGCCCCGGCCTGGGTGCGGAACGGCCGGTCGGACTTCCTTGCAGGCAACGCCCTCGCCCGCGCGCTCTACGCACCGCTGTTCCTCGAGCCGTCCGGCACACCGAACACCGCACGCTTCGCCTTCCTCGACCCGCGCGGCCGGGAGTACTGGCGCGACTGGGACGGCGTGACCGGTGACATGGTCGCCGTGCTCCGGGCGGAGGCCGCGCGATCCCCGTACGACAAGGGCCTCACCGACCTGATCGGGAGCTCTCGACCCGCAGCGAGGAGTTCCGGCAGCGCTGGGCCGCGCACGACGTGATGCGGCACCGCACCGGCACGAAGCAGCTCCACCACCCGGAGGTCGGCGACCTCGACCTCACCTACGAGACGATGGAACTGGTCACCGACACCGGACTGACGCTCGTCGTCTACGGCGCCGAGCCCGGCTCCCCGTCCGAGGAACGCCTGCAGCTGCTCGCCAACCTCGCCGCGACCGAGGCGGCGAGCGCCACCGAATCGGCGAGCGCCACCGGGGCCGCGGTCTCCGCCGCCGTGACCACCGCGGAGGACGCATGAGCGAGACCGACTCGATCCGGACCGCCAGCCCAGCGGCACCGCTCTCGTTCCTCGGGCGGATCCGGTTCCGGCTCCACGCCGAACGCGAGATCGACGAACTCACCCGTGACCGAGCCCGCGAGGAACGCATCCGCGCCGAGGCAGCCGTCCGCCTGACCCCGGGGCCGTGGCACCTCGGCGAACTCTTCCGGCGCCGTCCGTGAGCGACCGCACGGGGATGACACCCGCGCGGACCCTGCTGTTCGCGGTCGCCGGGGGTGCGGCGGTGGGGAACCTGTACTGGGCGCAGCCGCTGCTCGACGAGATCGCTTCGTCGCTCGGCACGTCCGCCGCGGTCGCGGGGCTGCTCGTCACGCTCACCCAGGTCGGGTACGCACTGGGCATCCTCCTCGTGGTGCCGCTCGGCGACGTCCTCGATCGACGCCGGCTGGTCCCGGCGTGCTCGTCGCGTCCGCCGTCGCGCTGCTCTTCGCCGCCGTGGCGCCGTCGTTCGCGGTGCTCCTGGTGGCACTCGCACTCGTCGGCCTCACCACCGTCGCGGGCCAGCTCCTCATCCCGCTCGCCGGCGACCTCGCCGATCCGGCGTCCCGCGGGCGGGTGGTGGGCACCATCGCCTCCGGCGTCCTCACGGGCATCCTGGTGTCCCGGACGGTGAGCGGGCTCGTGGCGGACGCGTTCGGCTGGCGGACGATCTACGTGGTCGCCGCCGTCGCGGCCCTGGTGTTCGCCGTGCTCCTCCGACGGGCCATCCCCGAGCTCGAGCGACGCGACCGTGTGCGCTACCCGGCGCTCATCGCGTCGGTGTTCCGTGCGGTCGCCGCGCACCGCGCCGTGCGCGTCACCCTCGTCATCAGCTCCGCGGTGTTCGCCGTCTTCACGATGTTCTGGACCGCGTTGACGTTCCTGCTCAGCGCGGAACCGTTCGGGTACTCGACGAGCGCGATCGGACTCGTCGGCCTGGCGGGGCTCGCCGGTGCGGTCGCAGCGCAGCGGGTCGGTCGACTCCACGACCGCGGGGTGTCGGTGCCGGTGACCGGGGCGGCGATCGCCCTCGTGCTCGTCTCGCTCGTGGTCGCCGGGCTCGGATCGCGGTCGATCGTGGTGGTCCTCGTCGCCGTCGTGCTGCTCGACGTCGGTGTGCAGGCGACGAACGTCCTCAACCAGACGCGGCTCTTCGCGATCGACCCGGCAGCGCGCAGCCGCCTCAACACCGCGTTCGTCACCGGGAACTTCGTCGGCGGAGCGATCGGGTCCGCTCTCGCCTCGGTCCTGTGGAACGCCGGCGGGTGGACCACGGTCACCGTGGGCGGCGCGGTCCTAGTCGGGTTCGCGCTGACGGTCTGGGCGGTCCACCGCCGACGCGGCCTGGTCGTGCGCGCCGCGCACTGACGTGCGGATGGTGCGGTGCACGGACTGGAGGCACGGTGCGGGCTGGCACCATCCCTCCCGTCTCGGCCGTCACGCCGCTGGCGCGTCGCGCCGGTACCGGCCGGTTGGGGCCCACCTCCAGTCCGCCTCGTCGTCAGCGGCGACGGGCCGACGCGACGAGCGTGTGCTGGCCGTAGCTGTTGTCGTCGGGGTTGATCGTCACGCCGGGTGCGACGATCTCGTCGATGCGGTCGAGCACCTCGGCGCTCAGGACCCGGTCGGCAGCGGGCAGCTGAGACTCCAGCTGCTCCATCGTGCGGGGACCGATGATCGCGCTCGTGACCCCGGGGTGGGTGATCGCCCACGCCAGGGACAGCTCGATGAGCGACATGTCCTGCGACTCGGCGAGCAGTGCGAGCTCCTCGACGACGTCGAGCTTCCGCTGGTTCGCCGGCGTCGACATGTCGAACCGGGCTGCCGGGCGGTGCTTCGCGGTCGGGGTGCCCGGGGCGTCCTTCCGCCACCGGCCGCTCAGCCAGCCGCCGGCGAGCGGGCTGTACACGAGGGTGCCCATGCCGTACCGCCGGGCGGTGGGGAGCACGTCCTCCTCGATGCCGCGCACGAGGATCGAGTAGGGCGGCTGCTCGGTGCGGAAGCGCTCGAGGCCGCGACGCTCGGAGACCCACTGCGCCTCGACGATCTCGGCGCCGGAGTACGACGACGACCCGATGTTCCGGACCTTGCCCTGACGGACGAGGTCGGTGAGGGCGCCCAGGGTCTCCTCGACGTCCATCGACGGCGAGGGCCGGTGCACCTGGTACAGGTCGATGTGGTCCGTGCCGAGGCGACGGAGGGACTCCTCGACCTCCCGGATGATCCAGCGGCGCGAGCCTCCCGAGCGGTTCGGCCCCTCGCCCATCGGCATGAAGAACTTCGTCGCGAGCACGACGTCGTCTCGGCGACCCTTGACGGCCTTGCCGACGATCTCCTCCGAGACGCCGTCCGAGTACACGTCGGCGGTGTCGACGAAGTTGATGCCGGCGTCGAGTGCGCGGTGGATGATCCGGATCGAGTCGTCGACGTCGGCGTTCGCCCACGGGCCGAACATCATCGTGCCCAGGGCGAGCGGGCTCACCTCGACACCGGTGCGTCCGAGCTGGCGGTACTCCATGGTTTCCTCTCCGTGCCGGTCTCGGCCGACCTGCACGGCTGCCACGGTAGGTCGGTGGGCGGACCGGAGAGGGGTGAGGACCGTACCTCCCTCACGCCTGCACCCGCCCGTAGCGTCGAGCCATGAGCATCACCGAGACCGACCCCGAGTTCGCCCAGTACTCCGCCGCCTTCGTCGAGGAGACGCTGCGGCACGCATCCATCGGCGAGCACGACCGACTCGTGGTGCAGCTCGGCGCCGTCGTCGCCGTAGGCGCACACGGGACGTTCCGCGAGCTGCTCGGCACGGCGCTCGACGGGCCGGTCACGCCGGTCGAGGCGAAGGAGGTCGTCTACCAGGCGGTCGCGTACGTCGGGTTCGCTCGCGCGTCGGACTTCCTCGGGATCGTGAACGAGGCGCTCACCGCGCGGGGCGTCTCCCTGCCGCTGCCCGGGCAGTCGACGAGCACCCCGGAGGACCGGCTCGAGCGGGGCCGGGAAGTCCAGGGCGCCGTCGTCGGCACCGAGCGCCTCGACGCGATGTACGACGACGCGACGCCGGACACCCTGCACTTCCAGCGGTTCCTGACCGGCAACTGCTTCGGCGACACCGTGGGTCGGGCGGGTCTCGACCTGCGGACGCGGGAGCTCCTGACGTTCGCGGTCCTCGTCGCCCTCGGCGGGGCGGACGGTCAGGTGCGCGGGCACGTGGCGGGGAACCTGCAGGTCGGCAACACCCGCGCGGACCTACTCGACGTGCTCACCGTGCTGGTTCCATGGATCGGGTACCCCCGCACGCTCAACGGTCTGGCCGCGGTGAACGAGGGCGCGCCAGCCGCCTGACGGTCAGATGGCGAGTTCCACGTCGTGGCCGTTGACGGTCACGATGATCCGTGGGTTCTGCGCGCCCGTCGCGGTGATGTAGCTCCGGAGCGTGGAGAGCAGCATGTCCTCGCGGCGTTCCATCTGCGACACCGCACCCTGGCTGATCCCGAGCTCGTGAGCGATCTCGGCCTGCGTCCGCTTGCCGGCCTCCCGCACCATCGCGAGGCTCATCGCGTGGACACGGTCCAGCTCGTCGCCTTCGGCATCGAGCGCCTCGACGGCCTCCGCCATGCCCGGGCGCCGGAGCAGCCGCTCGAGGCGGTCGTTCCCGCGCACGAAGTCCTTCTCGCCCATCACGCTTCCTTCGCTTCGTCGACCCACCGGTCGATCGATCGGTCGGCCCGGATGCCGACCGAGTCGTAGAACACGTCGCCCATCGAAGCCTTGTCTCCCGAGAACAGCGTGACGACCACTCGATCCGCACCCGGCGGGAACCAGCAGATCAACCGCAGCGCGATTCCTTCGACGTACGGATGCGAGACCCGCCAGACGACGTGCTGCTTCGACTGCCGGACTCGCTTGATCATCGCCGTGTCCTGCACGGGCACCGCGTCCAGATCCGCCAACCGTTTGAGCATGAAGGTGAGGAGCTCGAGCCGACGCTGCCCACGCGGGGTCGCGTCGGCTTCGAGTCGGTCGAGCTGGTCGTCGAACTCTCGTGGCCAGTCGATCCGCATGCAATGCAGATTAGTCAGGACTGATATTAGCTGCAACTGATCACAGACGCAAGCACAACCGGGTGCGGTCAGGCGATGAGCGGACGCGCGACGTCGACCTCGCCGTGCTCGACGAGCCAGCGGACTGCGTCGAGCACCGTCGCCTCGGCCGTGTGGGCCGGCTCGTAGCCGAGCAGCCGGCGCGGCTTCTCGGTGCTGAACACCTGGCTGCGCGACAGGTGGTCCAGCTGGCACCGGCGTGCTCCGGAGCCGTGGTCTCGCGGAACCGCTCCCACGTGACCGACTCGAGCCGCGCCTCCTGACCGAACCACGACGCCGCGAGGTGGGCGTACCCGCGCACCGTGAGCGCCGTCGGGGCCGTGGCGAAGAAGTCCTCGCCGGCCGCTTCGTCCCGGTGCTCGACCGCCAGCTGGAAGGCCTGCGCGACATCGTCGGCGTGCACGTGCGCCATGGTCTCGGCGCCGAGGCCGGGGAGCTCGAGCGTCTCACCGGCGGACAGTCGTGACCAGACCGACGGATCGAGGTTGCCGAGCGGACCGATCGGCGCCCAGCCCGGACCGCTGATGTGCCCGGGGTGCAGCGAGGTCGTAGCGACACCACCGTCGGCGGTTTCACGCTTGAGCATCCGGGCGATGGCGTCCTTCTGGGTGCCGTAGTCACCGAAGGGCTCGGTGGCGTTCTCCTCGGTGATCGGCAAGACGTGCGAGACCCCGGCACGCCAGATCGACCCGCAGTGCACCAGGTGCGTGCCGGTCCCGCGGAGGGCGGCGACGAGGGCCGCGGCGGACGACAGGGTGAAGCAGACGAGGTCGACGACGGCGTCTGCCCGGAGTCCGGCGATGCGGGCACCGAACGTGCCGTCGCGGTCCTCCTGCTCGCGGTCCGCGGTGACCCGCTCGACCTGCGCCCACTCGGGGAGTCGGCGTAGGCGGAGCGGTTTCCGCGACTCACGGCGATCACCTCGTGCCCGGCGCGGACGAGGCGGGGACGAGGAAGGTGCCGATGTGGCCGGTGGCTCCGATGACGACGATGCGCATGCCCGTCACGGTAGGCGCACGACGCCGGACGGTGCGTCAGTCGGCGGTGACGACCTTGACGGAACCGGCGATCGTCGCGGCGTCCTCGGCGAGCGCGACGACCGGGTCCGGGAGCCGCGTGGTCGCACCGACGAGCTTGCGCGCACCCCAGCCGACGAAGCTGCCGACGAGCGCACCGACGCCGCCGAGGATCGCGCCCTCGATGCGGAGGTCCCGCTTGCCCGTCGTCCCGAGCGCGGCACCGGCGAGCGCACCGGAGGCGACGCGGCCGACCAGGCCGGCGGGGGAGATCCGGTTCGGGGTCTTCGGCAGCTTGTCCCCGATCAGCTCACCCACGGCAGACGCCACGAGCACGCCGCGGCCGATCGGTGTGCCGAACACCTTCCAGTCCTGCCACGACCCCTTCAGCGAGGAACGGTCGTGGTTCAGCGCCATGACGGCCAGCGGGGTGGCGCTCCGACCCCCGCTCAGGATGCCCAGCACGAGGGTGCGGACGAGGGTGTGCTGCTCGTTGTTCTTGCTCATGGGTTCTCCTGTCGTGTCCGTCCGGAACCTACTCTTGCGCTCCTGGTACTCAGCGATACTATGTACCGGTAGTCAGCGTCACAGAGTAGTCATCACCAGGAGGCACGCATGCCCAAGCAGGAGACCGAGATGCTCAAGGGCATCCTCGAGGGGATCGTCCTCGCCGTGCTCGTCGGCCGACCGGCCCACGGGTACGAGATCACGGCCTCGCTCCGGGAGCAGGGCTTCACCGACATCGCCGAGGGCACCGTCTACGCCCTGCTCGTCCGCATCGAGCAGCGCGGCCTCGTCGACGTCGAGAAGGTCCCCTCGGAGAAGGGCCCGCCCCGCAAGGTGTTCACGCTGAACACCCGCGGGCAGGAGCAGCTCGACGACTTCTGGCAGGCATGGACCTTCCTCGCCGAGCGGCTCGAGCGCCTGCGACACCACACCGCCCAGCACCGGAACGACACAGGACGGGACTGATCATGGGGATCTCGACCTCGGACATCACGACCAAGCTCATCGGCGACAAGAAGCGCTGGAAGCAGTACAAGGCCCGCACGGCAGCGCTGCCGACGAGCCACCGCACCGCCATCGACGGCATCGAGCGGTACCTGATGCACACCGGCCCGAGCGACGGCGAGCAGCTCATGCGCATGCTCGACGACCTCGCCGACCTGTTCGAGCAGAGCGCCGCCGACGGCACGAGCGTCCGCACGGTCGTCGGCGAGGACCCGATCGTCTTCGCCGAGGAGTTCAAGGCGAACTACGGCCTGGGCTCGTGGCTCAGCAAGGAGCAGCAGCGCCTCGTCGACGCGATCGACCGCGCCGACGCCGAAGAGGACCCCTCGTGACCGCGGCGATCCGCCCGGTCCGGTCCGCTGGTTCGCGGAGCACCAGCCGGTCACGTCCATCGTGAACTCGATCCGTGCGCTGTTCGCGGGTCGGCCCCCCGAGGCCGACCTGTGGGTCGCGCTGGCCTGGTGCGTCGGGATCCTGCTCGTCGCCTTCGGCGCCGCGGCCCTGGTGCAGCGCCGGCGGGTCGGCTGACGCGACCACCAGGCGGACTGGAGGTGGGCCCCAACCGGCCGGTACCGGCGCGACGCGCCAGCGGCGTGACGGCCGAGACTGGAGGGACGGTGCCAGCTGGCACCGCGCCTCCAGTCCGCTGGTGCGCACGTCGACGGCGGGTGCTCGCGTTCCACCGTGAGCGCCCGTCGTCCTGGTGCGCACCCGGTCCGCCGAGGCGCCGCGAGTACCGTCCGCCGCATGAGCAACGTCATCCTCTTCGGCGGCCACGGCAAGGTCGCACTCCTCGCAACCCGGACCCTCGCCGACCGTGGCCACGCCGTCACCTCGGTCATCCGCGACCCGGCCCAGTCCGACGACGTCCGTTCCCACGGCGGCCGGCCGCACGTCGCGGACATCGAGCAGCAGACGCTCACCGACTTCGCCGAGCTCGTCCACGGGCACGACGCGGTCGTCTGGTCCGCCGGGGCCGGCGGCGGCTCGGCCGCTCGGACGTGGGCGATCGACCGCGACGCCGCCGTCCTGTCGATGCAGGGTGCTGCGAAGGCGGGAGTCGACCGGTACGTGATGGTCTCCTGGTCCGGCTCCGTCCTCGACCACGGGGTGCCGCAGGACGACGACTTCTTCGCGTACGCGCAGTCGAAGATGATCGCGGACGCCGTCCTGCGTGACTCGGGACTCCGGTGGACGGTCGTCGCACCGAGCACCCTGACGGACGACGAGCCGACCGGCTCGATCGGCTGGGACGGCTCGTCGACCCAGGTGCCGCGCGGCGACGTCGCGCACGTGATCGCCGACGCCCTCGAGGACGACACCACCGTGGGGCGGACGATCCGCTTCGCCACCGGCTCGACCCCGATCGCCGACTTCCTGCGCGGCTGAGGACGGAGCACCATGGCGAACCCGTGTCAGCCGAACTGCGCGTAGAATCCCTCCGGGGCGTGGGCGAGCGACGCCTTGACCGTCGCGCTCCACTCGTCGACGACGACCTCTGCGGCGTCCCGCTCCACCCCGTCCAGCGCTGCGCGCGCGGCTTCGGCCGGGTCGATCATCGGGCCCTCGTAGCCGGCCATGATGTCGGTGTCGGCGGCCCCGAGGTGGAGACCCTGCACCGTGATGCCCCGGCCGGCCAGTTCGAGCCGCACGGCGTTCGTCATGTTCCACTCCGCGGCCTTCGCCGATGCGTAACCGCCCGAACCCGGGTAGACGAACCAGGACAACGCCGACAGCACGTTGACGACGGCGCCTCCCCGTTCCGCTCGACGACCGGCGCGAACGCCCGGACCATGGCCAGGTTGCCCCAGAAGTGCGTGTCCATCTCGCGCCGGACGTCCGCCAGGTCCCCGGTCAGCAGCGATCCCTGCGTCGCGATGCCGGCGTTGTTCACCAACAGGGTGACGTCGCTCGCCGTCTCGGCCGCTGTGCGGACGGAGTCGGGTCGGTGATGTCGAGCCGCAGGACCTCGACGCCCTCGGCATCGACGAGTTCGGGCCGACGTGCGGTGGCGTAGACCTTCGCGGCGCCGCGCTCCAGCAGCTGCTGCACGAAGCGCCGTCCGATGCCGCGGTTCGAGCCCGTGACGAGGGCGACGGATCCAGCGATGTCCATGGGGTTCCTCCTGCCTGGCGAGCATCTCCCGCGTCGGCTCGGATACGCTAGGACCTCACATGGATGTCAGGGGCAAGTCCCGGTGACGAGAGCGGAGAGACCATGCGCATCGGGGACCTCGCGGCACGCACCGGGGCGAGCGTGCGCTCACTCCGGTACTACGAGGAACAGGGCCTGCTCTCCGCCGCCCGGACGCCGAGCGGCCAGCGGACCTACGGGCCGCAGGCAGTCGAACGGGTGCAGCTCGTGCAGCAGCTCTTCGCCGCCGGGTTGCCGAGCCGCACGATCGTGCAGCTGCTGCCGTGCGTGGACTCAGGCCGGGCGACTCCGGAGTCGTTCGCGCTGCTCGTCGCCGAGCGGGACCGGATCTCGGCCCAGCTCGCCGAGCTCGAGGCCGCCAGGGAACGCCTCGACGAGGTCATCGCGATCACCGAGCACCCGACGGCGGAGCACTGTCCCGCACTGCGGGAGCCGCGGTCCACTGCAGCTGCCTGAGGTCAGACCGTCACGGCGTCGGCGATCCGCTGCGCCGCCTGCGCCGCCGAGCTGCTGCGTGGTGTCGACCACCTCGGCCTCGGCGTGCAGCCAGGTGCGCGCGGCCTCGGCGTACGGCTCCACCCGGCTGAACCGGAAGGTCGACGGGCCCATCACGGTGTCGTTGCGGATGCGCTCCCGGAGGGTCTCCTGGTCCGTGTGCAGCACGAAGTGGCGGACCGGGATGCCGTGCGCGGCCAGCCCGGCCGCGATCTCCCGCCAGTACCGCTCGACGAGGACCGTCTGCGGCATCACGAGCGTCCCGCCGGCGTAGTCCAGCACCCGCCGGGCGGTCTCGACCACCAGCGGACGCCACGGGTCCCAGTGCTGGAAGTCGTCCGTCGCCCGGAGGACCGGCTTGATGTCCATCAAGGTCTCGCCGACCTTCTCGGGGTCGAGCAGCCGGGCGTCGGGCAGCAGCGGCTGCAGGAGCCGCGCCGTGGTGGTCTTGCCGACACCGTGCGTGCCGTTCAGCCAGACGATCACGATCGCCCGTACCGGCCGAGGCCGTGCTTCCGGTCGAAGAGCGCGACCGCGAGCACGAGGACGCCGAGCACGACCCACGCGCCTCCGACGATCCAGCGCCAGACGCCGGCCTCGAACGCCGCGAGTGCGAGCCACACGGCGCCGATCGCGATCCACACGACGCCCTGCCACACCGCCGGCCTGCCCACGACCGCTCGCCACGGACTCCGGTCCCCGCTCCGTTGCTCATGCCGACACCTTAGGCCGGGCGGCGCAGCGAGCGCGGCCGCCACGGGGCGGACCGGGTGTGTCGAGGCGGAACCGGTGGACGGGGTGGGACGGGACCCGGCCTGGAGGCGCGTCGCGGGTCCGACCCGCACCGCGCCTCCAGGCCGTGGTCGCGTCGCGACGTCAGGCGCGGTCGCGTCGCGACGTCAGGCGCGGTCGCGTCGCGACCTCAGGCGCGGTCGCGTCGCGACCTCAGGCGCGGTCGTGGAGGGTCACGTGGTAGCCGTCGGGGTCGGCGAACGTGAACGTGCGTCCGAAGGGGCCGTCGATCGGGGCGGACACGATCGTGTGGCCGTCGGCGACGAGCGCGTCGTGGATCGCCTGGACGTCCGTGGCGTGCAGCCACACCGCCGCACCGATGCCGGGCTGCGGCACGGCGTCGAGGTCGGTGCCGGGAACGAGGTCCCGCAAGGCGAACGCGATCGGGGTGGTCTCGAAGACGACGGCGTGCGGCGGCCCGGCCTGGGATCGGACCAGACCGAGGTAGTGCTCGTAGAAGGCCTGCGACGCGTCGAGGTCGCGGGTCTGCAGGGAGATGAAGTCTGGGCCGGTGACGGGCATGGGGTACTCCTCAGTTCGTGTCAGTCTTCTGACACAGAGCAATCTATGTCAGACTTCTGACATGCGTCAAGACGGAACCGGAATCGATCTCGACACGTCCCTCGGGTACCTGCTCAAGGAGGCCTCGAGCGCCCTGCGCACGGCGATGGAAGCGGTGCTGCGTCCCCTGGGCATGACCATCACCCACTACTCGTGCCTCGAACTGCTGGCGCAGCGTCCGGGGCTGTCCAACTCGGAGCTCGCGCGCGGGGCGTTCGTCACACGGCAGTCGATGAACGTGCTCCTGCAGGCCCTGGAGCGCGACGGCTCGGTGACGCGGCCGACCGAGGCCCCCGTCGGGAAGGCGCTGCCCGCCCGGCTCACGCCGCAGGGTCGGCAGCGCCTCGAGCAGGCCACCGTCGCGGTGCGTTCCGTCGAGGTCCGGATGCTCGGCGGCATGACCGGCGACGAGCAGGCCGCGGCACTCCGGATCCTCCGGAGCATGATCCGATCACTGCGCGACGACGCCTGAAGCAGGCGCTGCCCGCCCTGGCACCAGGCGCGGTGGCGTCAGTCGTGCGGCCCGTGGTGCACGAGCACGGGGCACGCGGCGTACTCCGCGCACGCGCTGCTCACCGAGCCGAGGAGGAGCCCGGCGAACCCGCCGTGACCACGACTGCCGACGACGAGCATCGCGGCATCGCGACTCACCTCGACGAGCGCCTTCGCGGCGGAGCCGTGCACGAGCGCCGTCCGGAACCCGGGCGGCACCCCATCCGGGAACGCCTTGCGGGCGACATCGGTGAGCATGCTGCGGGCGTCGTCCTCGGGCGACCACGTGGAGTAGAGCGCTGACTCGCCGTACGCGATCGGTGCCTGCCACACGGCGACCGCCGTCAGCTCGGCGTCGAGGGCGGCGCCGATCACTGCCGCGTACCGGAGTGCGGCGATCGACGGGGCGGAGCCGTCCACACCGATGACGATCCGGCCCGCAGTGGAGGTGTCGTTCGTGTCCATGTCCCCACGATCCTCCTGACGGGCGCCTGCGGTGACGGTGTCCTGCTCCGGCCGGTCAGTCGCTGACGGGGTCGTCCTCGGGCCGCTCCGCTTCCACGCGCTGCAGTGGCACGGTGTCGAAGAGACGGCCGGTGAGGCTCGTCGGGTGATCCGGACGCGGGCGATCTTCGGCGTGGGCAGTAGCGACCGCACGTCGTAGTCCTCCGGGGGTCGTCGGTCGTGATCACCGCCGGCCCGCGCGCCACCACACTCCATGCCGTCCAACCGTCGTGGTCGTCGGCTTCGAACGTCATCTCCGCACGGGCGGTCGCAGCCTCGAGGATGACCGGGCTCGACGTCTCGAAGAGGATCGTCCGGTCGACCGATCGGTGGTTGACCGGGAGGATCTCCACCTGGTCTCCCCGGACGAACGCGACTCGTCCCAATCGGCTCCCGCTCAGACGGCCCCAGCACTGGTCCGGGGTAAGCTGCATCGGCTCGGGTTCGGTTCCGGGCACGGCTTCCTCCTTGTGTCAGTGGACGCGGGGGTGGCCACGGAGAACGCGGTCGAGGACCTCGATCACCGGGCCGACCCGTCCGGGTCCTGCCGGCGGGTGTCATCGGGGGTGCGACCGGTGGAGTCCAGGTGAGCGTGTTCCCGGGCCTCCCGCTTGAGTCGCTGCCACTCGGCATCGGAGACGTGCCGGGGCTGGTCGTGATCGGGCATGATCCAACCCTCCCGGCATGCCCGAGCGGGCGGGAGGGCCCTTGGTCCCGGCTCCGTCCGGCGTCGGCGTCAGGTGCGACGTGCTCCGTACACCGCTGCTTGCGTCCGCCGCTCCAGGTGCAGCTTGCCGAGCAGCACGGTCACGTTGTTCTTCACGGTCTTCTCGGCGATGTGCAGCTCCTCGCCGATCTGCCGGTTCGTCAGCCCCTCGACGATGAGGTCGAGGATCTGCTGCTCGCGCCGCGTCAGCCCGTCGTCGGCGGCCGTGGCCGGCGGCACGACCGCGTCCCGCACGCGCCGAGCCGCTTCGGGCGGGAACATGACCGCACCGCTCGCCGCCCCGCGGATGGCGTCGACGAGCTTGTTCCGCGGATGTCCTTGAGCACGTAGCCGGCCGCGCCGGCGAGCACCGCCGACTGCGTCGCCTCGTCGTCGTCGTACGCCGTGAGCATCAGACACGGGAGGTCGGGACGTTCCGAGCGCACGGCCCGGCAGAGGTCGATCCCGCCGCCATCGGGCAACCGGACGTCGAGCACCGCGACGTCCGGTCGGGTCGCGGCGATCCGTGGGATCGCCCGTGCGATGCTGTCGGCCTCGCCGACGACCTCGAGGTCGGCCTGGGCGTCGACGATCCTGGCGACCCCCTGTCGGACGAAGCTCGTGGTCGTCGACCAGGAACACACGCAGCGTCACGCTGCCACCTCCTTCGGGAGCGGGACGCGCCACGTCATCGACGTGCCCCGCCCTCACGGCCGTCGAGTGAGTAGTGCCCGCCACGTGCGGCGGCACGGGCCGCGAGGTTCGCCGTCCCACTGGCGCGGGTGCTGCCGTGGACACCCCGGCCGTCGTCCTCGACGCGGACGATCACGTGCCCCTCGTCGATGACGACCTGCACCTC
Source organism: Curtobacterium flaccumfaciens (assembly GCA_029689965.1). Classification (GTDB taxonomy): domain Bacteria; phylum Actinomycetota; class Actinomycetes; order Actinomycetales; family Microbacteriaceae; genus Curtobacterium; species Curtobacterium flaccumfaciens_E. The sequence continues at coordinate 450,580 of CP121450.1, forward strand.
GGTGTTCGACGCCTCGGCATGACGACCGACGTTCGTCAGCGATTCACGGACGACCGCGACGATGTCGTCGCCGAACTCCTCGGGCACCAGGACGTCGACCGCACCGGCGAACGTCACACTCGGCGGGCCTGGCAGCATCGATGCGACGTCGGACACCACCTCGAGCACCCGGTGCCGGATGGTGTCGCGCTGGGCGCGCTGTCGGCTGTTCAGTGCGAACACCGCCGTGCGGATCTCCGCGATGGCGGTGTCGATCGCGTCGATCTGGTCGGCGACGTCCTGACGGAACGGTGCCGGGATCGCCGGCTCGATGCTCTGCAGCGTCAGCCCGGCGGCGAACAGGCGCTGGATGACGTGGTCGTGCAGGTCGCGTGCGATCCGGCCCCGGTCCTCCACCCGCTGGAGCTCCTGCCGATCGCGCCGACCACGTGCGAGCTCGATGGCGACGCTGGCCTGCGCGGCGAACCCCGACGCCAGGTCGAGTTCGGACGCCCCGAACCGGGGACGGTCACCGCGCCGGGCGAGCAGCAGCGTCCCGAGCGGGGTCTCCGACGCGGCGAGGGGCAGCGCGACCGCCCATCGGAGCTGTTCCGGCCAGAACGGGGGTTCCTCGCGCAGATCGCCGGTCGTGACGTGCCCGCTCTCCATCGACCGTCCCGCGAGGGTGGCGGCCGGCCCGTCGAGGGAACCCGGGAGGTCGTCCGCCCCGAGCCCCGCGCGCCGTCGACGCGCAGGACACCGCCGTCCGGCACGAGGACGCACGCGAAGTCCGCCTCAGCGAGCGGCGCCACGCGGTCGACGACGACACCGAGCCCGTCGACGGCGTCGGACGACAGGAGCGCGGTGGTCACCTCGGCGAGCGCCGCGGACCACGCCTGTCGACGGCCGGACTCCTCGAACAGCCGGGCGTGGTCGATGGCGGCACCGGCGGTGGCGGCGAGCGAGACGACGAGCTCCTCGTCCTCGTCGCTGAACGACCCGGCGTCGTCACGCGTGAGGTACAGGTTGCCGAAGAGTTCGTCCGGACCCGGATCGGCACCCCGAGGAACGCGTCCATCGGCGGGTGGTGCGCGGGGAACCCCGCGGACCGTGGGTCGTCACGGATGTGGTCGAGGCGCAACGGGTGCGGGGCGGCGAGGATCGCGCCGAGCAGCCCGCGGCCACGGGGCAGGTCGCCGATCGCACGGACCTCCGCCTCGGACATGCCGATGTGCACGAACTGCTCGAGGGTGCCGTCCGGGCGAGCACCCCCATGGCGCCGTAGCGGGCACCGACGAGCTCCACGGCGGCCTCGACGATGCGACGCAGCACCGCCGTCAGGTCGAGTTCCTCGACGACGAGCCGGTTCGCCCGGAGCAGCCCGCGCAACCGCCCCTGCGTCGCGAGCACCTCCTGCGCACGGTCGACGAGTTCTCCGATCGTCCGCTCGAGCGCGGTCCGCGGGCCGTTCGGGAACTCGATCCGGTCCTGGTCGTACGACACGTGGCCTCCCCTCGTCGTCTCCACCCTAGGGCCGGGCACGGCCCCCGTCGGGACCGTCTTCGGGACCTTGGTCTCTCCCCTGCGTCGAGCGCGGGGCAGACGATCGAGGCGGGAAGGACGGCCATGACCAAACGCATCATCGTCGGGTACGACGGCTCGGGGCCGAGCCGTCGCGCCCTCGACTGGGCGGTGAACCGGGCGGCGAAGGACCACTTCCCGGTGCTGCTCGCCCACGTCCGCTCCGGCGTGCCCGCGGACGCCGAGCGCGGCGCGGCCGCCGCCGAGGACGCAGCGGCCTCCGCCCGTCAGCGCCACCCGGGCAGTCGGTCCTCGCGCACGTGCTCGACGGTGAGGTCGTGCCCGCGCTCCTCGACCTCGTCGCGCCGGAGGACGTGCTCGTCATCGGCACCCACAAGACCGGTCACCTGTACGGCAGGTCGCTCGGCACCACCGGCCTGGCACTCGCCACCGCGGCGCCCTGCACGGTCGTGGTGGTGCCGGACATGGACCTGCGGTTCCGACGAGGGGTCGTCGCGGGGATCGACACGCGCCCCGACGCCGTCGTCGTCAGCGAGGCCGCGGCGGCCGAGGCCGAACGACGCGGCGACGAGCTCGTGCTCATCCGCGCGGGCGGTCCGGACCGCGAGGGGACGGACCGCTCGCGATCGAGGGGGGCCGGCTGCAGGACGCGCACCCGGGTCTTCCGGTGTCGTGCCGCACGACGAGCCGAGCAGTCGCACCGACGCTGCTCGACGCCGCCCTCGGCCACGCGCTCCTCGTCATCGGCGCCCGGCACCCCTCGGAGATCAGCGCCGGACACGTCAGCGCCGTGCTGCACGACGTCCTCATCAACCTCACCGCGCCGGTGCTCGTCGCACGCCACGACGGCTCCGGCAGCGGCGCACGTTCCCACCTCATGAAGGAGACGGCATGACCGACACGACGGCCACCACGAACACCCGTCGACCGGCGGGGAGGCGGTCGCGTTCCGGCGCGGCGGTGGATCTCCCGTCGACGAGGCGACCATCGAGCGGGTGCACACCTGGTGGCGCGCGGCGAACTACCTGTCGGTCGGCCAGATCTACCTGCTCGACAACCCGCTGCTGCGACGACCGCTCACCCGTGACGACGTCAAGCCACGTCTGCTCGGCCACTGGGGGACCACCCCGGGCTGAACTTCGTGTACGCGCACCTCAACCGTGTCATCCGGGAGCGCGACCTCGACACCGTCTTCATCACCGGGCCCGGCCACGGCGGCCCCGGCATGGTCGCCAACGGCTACCTCGACGGCACCTACAGCGAGGTGTACCCGGGCATCCCGCAGACCGAGGACGGGGTGCGCCGGCTCTTCCGGCAGTTCTCGTTCCCCGGTGGCATCCCGAGCCACGCCGCCCCGGAGACGCCGGGTCGATCCGACGAGGGCGGTGAGCTCGGGTACGCGCTCTCCCACGCCTACGGAGCAGCCTTCGACAACCCCGGGCTGCTCGTCGCCGCGGTCGTCGGTGACGGTGAGGCCGAGACCGGGCCGCTCGCGACGAGCTGGCACTCGAACAAGTTCATCGACCCGCTGCACGACGGGGTCGTCCTGCCGATCCTGCACCTGAACGGGTACAAGATCGCGAACCCCACGGTGCTCGCGCGGATCCCGGAGGAGGAGCTCCTCGACCTGATGCGCGGGTACGGGCACACGCCGTACATCGTGTCGGGCGGGTTCGACGGCGAGGACCCCGCGCCGTGCACCGACGGATGGCTGGGACACTCGACCGGGCGCTCGACCAGATCGCCGACATCAAGTCGCGGGCGGCCGCCGGCACGCTCGACGGGCGTCCCGCCTGGCCGATGATCATCCTGCGCACGCCGAAGGGGTGGACCTGCCCGCCGGAGATCGACGGCAAGCCCGCCGAGGGCAACTGGCGCGCCCACCAGGTGCCGCTCGCGAGCGCCCGCGACACCGAGGAGCACCTGCGGGTCCTCGACGGCTGGCTCCGCTCGTACCGCCCGGAGGAGCTGTTCGACGAGGCAGGCGCCCCGGTGGCGCTGGCCACCGCGGTCGCACCCGAGGGCGACCGCCGGATGAGCGCGAACCCGATCGCGAACGGCGGTCTGCTCAAGCGCGACCTCGTGCTCCCGACTTCCGCGAGTACGCCGTCGACGTTCCGACCCACGGCGGATCGATCAACGAGTCCACCCGGGTGCTCGGCGGGTGGCTCGCGGACGTGGTGCGGGCCAACCCGGACAACTTCCGGATCTTCGGGCCGGACGAGACCGCCTCGAACCGGCTGAACGCGGTGCTCGACGTCACCGACAAGCAGTGGGACGCCGAGACCGTCCCGTCCGACGAGCACCTCGCCCGCGCGGGCCGCGTGATGGAGATGCTGAGCGAACACCAGTGCCAGGGGTGGCTCGAGGGGTACCTGCTCACCGGCCGCCACGGGTTGTTCACGAGCTACGAGGCGTTCATCCACATCGTCGACTCGATGCTCAGCCAGCACGCCAAGTGGCTGAAGGTCAGCAAGGGGATCCCCTGGCGTCGCCCGATCGCGTCCCTGAACTACCTGCTCTCGTCGCACGTGTGGCGACAGGACCACAACGGTCTGTCGCACCAGGACCCGGGCTTCATCGACCACGTCGTGAACAAGAAGCCCGACGTCGTCCGCGTGTACCTGCCGTTCGACGCGAACACGCTGCTGTCGACGTACGACCACTGCCTGCGCTCGGTCGACTACGTCAACGTGGTGGTGGCGGGCAAGCAGCCGACGTTCGACTGGCTGCCGATGGACGAGGCGATCGCCCACATGACCCGCGGTCTCGGGATCTTCGAGTGGGCGGGCAACGAGGTCGACGGCGAGGAACCCGACGTCGTCCTCGCCTGTGCCGGCGACGTCCCGACGCTCGAGACGCTCGCCGCGGTGTCGATCCTGCGCGAGGAGGTGCCGGGGCTCCGGGTCCGCGTGGTGAACGTCGTCGACCTGATGCGCCTGGTGTCCGAGGGGGAGCACCCGCACGGACTGTCGGACGCCGAGTTCGACGCGGTGTTCACGGCCGACAAGCCGATCGTGTTCGCGTACCACGGCTACCCGTGGCTCATCCACCGGCTGGCGTACCGCCGACACGGCCACGCGAACCTGCACGTGCGCGGCTACAAGGAGGAGGGCACGACCACCACGCCGTTCGACATGGTGATGCTCAACGACATGGACCGCTTCCACCTGGTGATCGACGTGCTCGACCGGGTGCCCGGTCTCGGCGCCCGGTACGCAGGCCTCCGGCAGCGGATGCAGGACAAGCGCGTCGCGGCGCGCGCGTACACGCGGGAGCACGGCGAGGACCTGCCCGAGGTGGCCGAGTGGACGTGGACCGACGCGGCGGCCTCGACACACGACCCGGACGCGGTCCGATCCGCGAACGTCGGCGTGGGGACGGCGCTCTCGGCCGCGTCGACCACCGGCGGGGACAACGAGTGAGGACGGACCGCTGACGTCGACGGGGCGGGTGCGGATCGGGACCAGGGTCCCTGGGCCGCCCCTTCCGGGCGGCGAAGGATGGAAGCACAGCGAGGGCGACGGGCCCGACGCAGCAAGTCCGGAAGGGACGAGCACCATGACAACGACAGCGCACGGCCTGCACGACACGCAGCGCACCGCGACCGCGGCTCAGCCGCAGGCCGCTGCCACCGAACGGAGCATCGTCACCACGGCAGCCGGGCGGCGCGCGGTCGCCGTCCTGCGCCTGGGCACCGGCTTCATCTTCCTCTGGGCCTTCCTCGACAAGACCTTCGGGCTGGGCTTCTCGACACCGGCCGCGGGCGCCTGGGTCCGAGGTGGCGCGCCGAGCCAGGGCTTCCTGATGAGCGACGCGGTGAGCGGGCCGCTCAAGGGCTTCTTCGCCGGCATCGCCGGTCCCGCCACCGACTGGCTGTTCATGGCGGCGATGCTCGGCATCGGCCTCGCGGTGATGGCGGGCATCGGGCTCCGGGTCTCGGCGATCGCCGGCACCGCGGTGCTCCTGCTCATGTACCTGGCGGAGTGGCCGTTCACCGCGAACGCCGCCTCGACGAACCCGCTCGTCGACTACCACATCGTGTACGCGCTGGCCCTCATCGCGGTCGCGGCGCTGTCGGCCGGCGACACCTGGGGCCTCGGCACCTGGTGGAAGCAGCTCCCGATCGTGCGTCGAGCGCACTGGCTCGTCTGACACGACCCCCGGCGGCGGGTGCCGGTCGGCACCCGCCGTCACCGCGTCGGCGGACCACGCCGACCACCTCGGTCGGGCGACCGGCCCCGACGACCCGCACCGGGCCTCCAGGCCCAGACCACAGGAGAAGACGACCATGAAGGCAGCCCGCTACCACGACCGCGGCGACATCCGCATCGAGGACGTCCCGGAGCCCGAGCTCGCGCCCGGCACCGTGCTCATCGACGTCGCATGGTGCGGCATCTGCGGCACCGACCTGCACGAGTACCTCGACGGACCGATCTTCGTGCCGCCCGCCGGGCATCCGCACCCGATCTCGGGCGAGTCCGCCCCGGTCACCCTCGGACACGAGATGTCCGGCACGGTCGCCGCGCTGGGCGCCGGCGTCACCGATCTGCGGGTGGGCGAGCACGTCGTCGTGGAGCCGTACATCATCCGCGACGACGTGCGGGCCGAGCCCGGCGTCGAGTACCAGCTGTCGCCCGACATGAACTTCATCGGACTGGCAGGGCGGGGCGGCGGCCTGTCCGAACGGATCGTCGTCGAGCGCCGGTGGGTGCACTCGGTCGGCGACCTCCCGCTCGACCAGGCCGCGCTCATCGAGCCGCTCTCGGTCGGACACCACGCGTTCGTGCGCAGCGGCGCCTCGGACGGCGACGTCGCCCTCGTCGGCGGCGGGGGCCCGATCGGCCTGCTCACCGCGGCGATCTGCAAGGCCGAGGGACTGACCGTCGTCCTGAGCGAGGTGAGCGCCGCCCGCAAGGAGACGGCGATCCGCACCGGGGTCGCCGACCACGTGCTCGACCCCACCGAGGTCGACGTGCCGGAGCGGTGCGTGCGCTCACCGGCGGCCGCGGCGCCGACGTGGCGTTCGAGTGCGCCGGCGTCGACATCGTGCTCGACACCCTGCTCGACGCGGTCCGACCCGGTGCGGTCATCGTGAACGTGTCCATCTGGGGCACAAGCCGGTGGTCGACCTCGAGAAGCTTGTCGTCAAGGAGATCGACCTGCGCGGCACCATCGCGTACGCGAACGACCACGCGGCGACGATCGAGCTCGTCCGCTCGGGCAAGCTTCGACCTCGCGCCGTTCATCACGGGCCGCATCGCGCTCGACGACCTCGTGGAGCAGGGCTTCGACCAGCTGGTCCACCACAACGAGGACCACGTCAAGATCCTGGTCCACCCGTAGCGGCGACAGCGGCGTGGGTGCGGCTCCTCGTCAGGAGTCGCACCCACGCCGCTGTTCGGGTCGGGTCGTCAGGGCCGGCGCACGTGGTGCACGAGCACCGGGCACTGCGCGTACTCGGCGCAGGCGCTGCTCACCGAGCCGAGCAGCAGTCCGGCGAACCCGCCGTGTCCCCGGCTGCCGACGACGAGCAAGGAGGCGTCCTTGCTCACCTCGACGAGCGCGTGCGCGGCCGGTCCGTGGACCAGACCGGCTGCCAGGCCCTCCGGCGTCCCGTCCGGGAACGCCTTCCGCACGACCTCGTTCACGGTCGACCGGGCGTCGTCCTCGGGCGACCACGTCGTCAACAGGGCCGCTTCGCCGTACGTCACGGGCGACTGCCATGCCCCGACGACGGTGATCCGGGCGCGCAGGGCGTCGGCGATGGTCGCGCCGTACCGGAGAGCGGCGACGGACTGGTCGGAACCGTCGACGCCGACGACGACGCGGTCGAGCGTGGGGATGTTGTTGGTGTCCATGCCCTCAGCCTCGTGCTGCGGTGGCGCGGCGGGCAGGGCCCTTCGTCCCGGGCAGCAGGAACGCGCCGAGCTCCGCACGCGCTGAGGCACCCGGATGTGATCACTGCCCCTGGTGCTTCGTGCCGCGCCACGGGTGCGGTCGGACGAGGCTCAGCGTCCCCGGTCGCGTACGACCTGATCGCGGTGGTCCTGGACCGCCCCGGCGTGCTCCTGCGCCCACGCGTTGAGTGTCTCGATCGGACCCACCAGACTCCGCCCGAGTTCGGTGAGGCGGTAGTCGATGTGCCGGGCCGGCCCTTCGACGCGGTCGACCAACCCGTAGTCCTGCAGTCTCCGGAGGCTCTGGGTGAGCACCTTGCGGGAGACGCCGCCGATGCGGTCGACGAGCGCGCCGTGCCGCATCGGCCCGCTCCGCAGGGCGAAGAGGACGAGCGCGGACCACTTGTCCGACAGGATCTCGACGGTCAGACGGGTCGGGCAGTCCGCGAGGAACGACGAAGAGCCTTGCTGCACCACGCCACGGTACCTCCAGGTACCGGGCTGCTCCGTAGCGTCGACAGCGAACCGGGACCATCGGGTCCGGGATCGAGGAGGAGGTCGCTGTGTCCAAGGTCATCGTGTTCGACCGGCTCGGAGCGCCGGAGGTACTGCACCCGGTCGACGAGGAACCGGTCGCACCGTCGGAAGGCGAGGTGCGGGTGCGGATCGAAGCCTTCGCCGTCAACCCGCTCGACACGATGCTGCGCACCGGGGCGCTGCCGGTGCCGGTGCGGCTCCCGCACGCACGGACCGGCGTCGAGGCGACCGGAGTCGTGGACGCGGTCGGCCCGGGCGTCCGGGCGTTCTCGGTCGGGACCCCGTCGTGGTGACCGCCGTTCCGGACTCCGACGTCCGCGGCACCGCGGCGGAGTACACGACCCTGCCGAGCAGCACGCTCATCCGTCGCCCTGCCCGGCTCAGCGTGGTCGAGGCCGCGGCCGTCTGGGTCGGGTTCTCCACCGCGTACGGCGCGCTCGTCACCGTCGCAGGCCTCCGTGCGGGTGACTCGGTCCTGGTCACGGGGGCGTCGGGCAGCGTCGGCCGGGCTGCGGTCCAGATCGCGGCGCGGCTCGGAGCACGTGCGATCGCGATCACCCGCGATCCGGCGAAGACCGATGCTCTGCGCGCGCTCGGTGCCGCCGAGGTCGTCGTGTCGGGGCGAGACGACGTCCCCGCGGCAGTGCGGTCGCTCACCGAGGGCCGCGGGGCGGACGTGGTGCTCGACCTGGTTCGCGGTCCGGGCAACGAGCGCTCCTCGAGGCCGCCCGAACCGGTGGGGTGCTCGTCGAGGCGGGCTTCCTCGACCCCCGTCCGACGCCGCCGCCGGACGACGACCGCGTGCGCGTCCTCGGGTACCGCGGCTTCGATCACCTCACCGACCCGGACGTCGTCGCGCAGATGGGCGCGTTCCTCGAGGCCGGGCTGGCCGACGGCGGGCTGCACCCGTCCATCGAGCACGTGTTCGACCTCGACCACGTCGCCGACGCGTACCGACGGCTGGAGTCCGGACGTCACGGCGGCGGGAAGATCGTCGTGACCGTCTGACCGGTGCGCCGACGCACGGAGCCTGCGGCCGTCGGCCGGCAGCGGGCCCGACCCGGGCCCGCCGACCGCCGCCTACGGAACGCCGTGTCAGAGCCGCAGGACGGACGGGAGGCGCGGTGCCAGCTGGTACCGCGCCTCCCGTCCGCCATCGGTGTCAGTCGGTGCACCGACTCAGCGCCTCCCACTCGTCCGCCTCCCGCTCGTCCGCCTCGCGCTCGTCCGCCTCCCGTTCGTCCGCCTCGGCGAGGAGCGCGCCGAGCGCGCTCCGGAAGGTGTACTGAGAGAGCGCCCCGCCGACGTGGGGGCGGGAATACCGTCGAAGGCATGACCACGAGGGATGACGTGCGGGAGTTCCTGACCACCCGCCGTGCGAAGGTGCAGCCGGAGCAGGTGTCCCTACCCGGCGGCAGCAACCGTCGTGTGCCGGGGCTGCGCCGGAACGAGGTCGCGATGCTCGCCGGCGTCAGCGTCGAGTACTACGCCAAGCTCGAACGCGGCAACCTCGCCGGGGCCTCCGACGTCGTCCTCGCCGCGATCGCGGACGCGCTGCTGCTCGATGACGCCGAACGGGCGCACCTGTTCGACCTCGCGAGTACCGCGAACGCCTCCCCGATCCGGAAGCGTCGGCAGGCTCCGAAGCCGATGCGCCAGACCATGCAGTGGACCGTCGACGGGTACACGGCCGGGCCTGCCTTCGTGCGGAACGGTCGGATGGACGTCCTCGCGGAGAACGCGCTGTTCCGCGGCCTGTACTGGGAGCTCTACCGGTTACCCGAACGGCCGGTGAACCTCGCCCGGTTCACGTTCCTGCAACCCGAGCTTGCGGCATCGATGTACCCGTCCTGGGAGATGTCGGCCGACATCAACGTCGCGATCCTCCGCACTGAGGCCGGTCGGAACCCCGGCGACAAGGCGCTGCAGGACCTCATCGGGGAACTCAGCACACGGAGTGTCGAGTTCCGGACCCGGTGGGGTGCGCACAACGTCCGACACCACTCCAACGGCGTCAAGCAGTTCCAGCATCCGGTCGTCGGCGACCTCGACATGCGGTACGAGGCGATGGAACCGATGGGTGAGCCGGGATTGAACGTGCTGATGTACGCCGCCGTGCCCGGTTCGGTCACCGAGGACCGGTTGAAGATCCTCGCGACCTGGGTTGCCACGCACGAGCACCCCGCCGCCGACGCCTCCGCGCGCACCGCACCACCGACTCGTGCCGCGACCACCACGGCGCACACCGACAGGAAGGACATGTGATGGCAGACGACGAACAGACCGGCTGGACCGGTGGCAAGAAGGCGTTCGGGGACTTCGCCCAGGGATGGTGCACTACACCGACAAGGTCCTCTTCGACGAGGTCTGGGAGCGCGACGGCCTGTCCAAGCGTGACCGGAGCCTGGTCACGATCGCCGCACTGACCGCCCTCGGGAAGACCGACCAGCTGCAGTTCCACCTCGGCTACGCCCGTCAGAACGGTGTCACCGACGAGGAGCTCCAGGAGGCACTGCTGCACCTGGCGTTCTACGCCGGCTGGCCGAACGGCATGGCCGCGACGACCGTGCTGAAGAACATCGTGGAACGTGACCTGTGACCGCCTGGCCCGCCGACACGGCGCAGCAGATCGCCGCCACCGACGACTTCCACATCGCCCCGTACCGGCCCGACGGCCAGACGCCAGGAACGCTGACGTGGATCTGGTCCGTCGTCGTCGACGGCCGCGTGTTCGTCCGCGCCTACAACGGCATCCACGGCCGGTGGTACCAGGCGGCGCTCGCGCGGGTGCCGGCAAGATCACCGCGGCCGGCACCGAACACGACGTCACCTTCGCCCCTGTCGACGACACCACTCTCGGTGACCGGATCGACGCCGCCTACCAGGCGAAGTACGCCGGCAGCCCCTACCTACCGCCGATGATCGCCGCCGGCCCGAAGGCCGCCACCGTCGAGGTCACCCCACACCACCCCGCCGACCACCACTGACCCCAACCACCACAGAAACGGAGAACCCCGTGCCTGAGACCAGCTTCGAGCAGCCTTTCCCGACCGGTGAGCCGAACGACGCGTTCGCGCAGTACTTCTCCGGGCGGAGCTTCAACGCACCCGTCGTGGACGGCAGTGTCCCGGTGAACAACATCACCTTCGAGCCGGCATGCCGGAACAACTGGCACATCCACCGCGGCGAGAACGGCGGCGGCGACCAGGTCCTGATCTGCACCGCCGGCTCCGGCTGGTACCAGGCCGAAGGCTCCGACCCGATCAGCCTCACCCCCGGCACAGCCGTCCGCGTCCCCGTCGGCACGAAGCACTGGCACGGCGCGAAGGCCGACTCCTGGTTCTCGCACCTGGCGTTCATCACCCCCGGCAAGAACGTCAGCAACGAATGGCTCGAGCCCGTCACCGACGAGGTGTACGACGCCCTACCGAAGAACGGAACCAACGCATGAGCACCCTGACCGACACGTACACCCTCTCCAACGGCGTGGAGATCCCCAAGATCGGACTCGGCACCTGGCTGATGGACGACGACGAGGCCGAGCAGGCCGTCCGCGATGCGATCGGCGTCGGGTACCGCAACATCGACACCGCGCAGGCGTACGGCAACGAGCACGGCGTCGGCAAGGGCGTCCGCGGATCCGGCGTCGCCCGAGAGGAACTGTTCGTCTCCACCAAGCTCGCCGCCGAGATCAAGGACTACGACGCCGCCGTGCAGGCGATCGACGAGTCCCTGGCGAAGCTCGACCTCGGCTCCATCGACCTGATGCTCATCCACGCACCGCAGCCGTGGGACGACTTCCGCGGCGGCGGCTACGCCGACGGCAACCTCGCCGCATGGCGCGCCCTCGAGGAAGCGCTCGAGGCCGGGAAGCTCCGCGCGATCGGCGTCTCCAACTTCCTCGAAGCGGACGTACAGAACATCATCGACGGCGGCACCGTCACCCCGCACGTGAACCAGCTGCTCGTCCACGCCGGGAACACTCCCACCGACCTGCTCGCCTTCTGCGCCGACAAGGGCATCCACGTCGAGGCGTACTCGCCGATCGCGCACGGCGAGGTCCTCGGCAACGCCGATCTGAAGGCGATGGCGGCCCGGTACGCGACGTCGGTTGCGCAGCTGTGCGTCCGGTACGTCGTGCAGCTCGGCACCGTCGCACTGCCGAAGACTGCGAACGTCGAGCACATGCGCTCCAACGCCGAGGTCGATTTCCTCATCTCCGACGACGACATGGCGACGCTCCAGCAGCTGCACGAACGCGACTACGGCGACTCCAGCAACTTCCCCGTCTACCGCGGCAAGTAGTCCTCACATGTACGAAGCCCCGCGGTGCCCACCCGGTACCGTGGGGGTCTGCAGCATGGATGGGTGGCATCGGATCTGGCTTGCTCGGGTGGGTGGGCCTGGAAGGATGCCACCGTGCCCAAGCCGTACCCGAAGGAATTCCGCGACGACGTCGTGCGCGTCGCGGAGAACCGCGATCCCGGCGTGACGATCGAGCGGATCGCCAGCGACTTCGGTGCCCACCCGATGACCCTCACGAAGTGGCTCGCCCGCTCCCGCGCCGAGAAGATCGCCGTCGACACTGGTGCTGCGCTGCCGGGTGACCGGGATGCTGAGATCCGTGAGTTGCGTCAACGCAACCGGCTCCTCGAGCAAGAGGTCGAGGTGCTTCGTCGCGCGGCAGCGCATCTGTCGCAGGCGAACCTGCCGGGAAAAGGCTCTACCCGCCCGTGAGCGAGCTCGCCGCGGACGGGATCCCCGCCCAGGCGACGTGCCGGGTGTTGCAGCTCTCCCACCAGCCGTACTCCCGGTGGCTGGCGAACCCCATCACCCGGAGCGAGGTGGTCGCGGCGTATCGGGCGAACGCGCTGTTCGACGCGCATCGGGACGATCCCGAGTTCGGGTACCGGCTCCTGGTCGATGAGGCCCGCGACCACGGGGAGCCCATGGCGGACCGGACCGCGTGGACGATCGCCTCGCAGAACGGCTGGTGGAGTGTGTTCGGGAACAAGCGCGGCAGAGCCGGGAAGAAACCCGGGCCCGCGGTCCACGACGACCTGTGCACCGTGACCGATGCGGACGGCCGGACCCGGCACGTGTTCACCGCTGAGGCGCCGAACCGGCTGTGGTCGACCGACATCACGGAGCACAAGACCGCGGAGAGCAACCTCTACCTCCGCGCCGTCAAAGACGCTTGTTCGGGTCGGATCGTGGGGTACTCGATCGACTCCCGGATGAAGTCGCGTCTGGCCGTGACCGCGTTGGAGAACGCGGTTCTGATGCGTGGGGACGTGTCCGGATGCGTCCCGCATTCGGATCGAGGGTCGCAATTTCGGAGCCGGAAACTGCGGCGCGCGCTGACCCGTCACAGCATGGTCGGATCGATGGGCAGAGTCGCGTCCTGCGGCGACAACGCGGCGATGGAGAGTTTCTTCGCGCTCCTGCAGAAGAACGTCCTGAACCGGCGCTCGTGGGCGACCCGGGAAGAACTCCGCATCGCCATCGTGACCTGGATCGAGCGGACCTACCACCGACGACGCCGTCAGGCCCGACTCGGCCGATCGACGCCCATCGCGTTCGAAACCATCATGCAGACCAACGTCGCACTCGCGGCGTGACTACAACTGTCACCCATCCGTGCAGCAGACCCCACGCCTGACCAGAGGATCGGACCCGAAGCTCAAGCTTCATCGACGACACGGCGAGCGGTGGCGGTCTCTCCACGTGTATCGGCCGAACCATGCCGAGCCCTGCCGCCACGTGCTGTCGCTCTGCAGAACCAGGTCCTGGGAGATCACACCTAGGAACAGCTCGGCGTCGTCGAAGGCCCGCTCGTAATCGGCATTGGTGGCGAACTGATCCTCGAGCACCGGGCGAAGCAGCTCGAGCAGCCAATCGCTCACCGGCGTGTACTTCTTCGGGATTCCGCCATTACCAAGGCCTGCGCTAGGGCGTGTTGCCAAATGGTGCGGGCGAGTCAGAACGGAAGAGTGCTCGCCGGGCGCCCCCGGCCTTGGTTCGTTGCGGAGCGCGGACGTTGTATGTTGGTGGTGTCGAGGTGATGCGTCGGAACGCCTCGGTGCCGGGTTCGGCTGTCCGTGGCGCGTAGGTTCTACGTGTTCAGGAGTCAGTCATGTCCCATCTCGATCGCAAGCCCACCCTGGTCATGGGTGCTCGTGGCAGCGTCGGCAAGTTCGTTCTTGATGCTCTGCTGGAGCAGGGTGTCCCGGTGCGCGCGTCCGCGCGGAAGCCCGAGCCGGGCCAGTTCCCTGCCGGTGTCGAGGTGTTCGCCGCCGACCTGACCGACCAGGCCAGCCTCGCCGTGGCGTTCGATGGTGTCGGTCAGGTGTTTCTCTACGCCAACCACGAAGGCGTTGACGGTGTCATCGACGCCGCACGCGATGCGGGGGTTGAACGGATCGTGCTCATGTCCTCGGGCAGTGTCATCCACCCGACCTCGGCAGGGAACGCGATCACGGAGGCGCACCGGCAGATCGAGGACGCCTTCGACGCCGCGTCGGACTTGACGGTTGTCCCGATCCGGCCGCTGGTGCTGGCGACGAATGCGCTGGGCTGGGCATGGCCGATCAAGGCCAGCGCGTCGGTCGCGCTGTACGAGCCGGATGCGGTCACTGCTCCGATTCACGAGAAGGACATTGCCGCTGTCGCCGTCGCTGCTCTCACTGGCAACACCTCCGCCGCTGTCAGCGAGCTGTTGACTGGCACTGCCCGCATCAGCCAGCGTGACCAGGTCGCAGCGATTGCGGCCGCTACTGGGAAGGACATCACGGTCACGGAGCTCACCCGTGACGAGGCGGCCGCCCAGTTCGCGCGCTTCATGCCCGCCGAGGAGGCGGAGGCGGTGCTGCAGTTCCTCGACGATGCCGACGCCGGCAACTCGCCCGCCACCGATACGGTCAGCAGGGTTCTCGGTCGGCCAGCGCTCGGGTTCGACGTGTGGGCCGCCGATCACGCGGCCGAGTTCTGATCAGCGGAGGACGCATCTGATGTCGAAGATCACGCTCGGGAAGGTCCTGTTGACGGTCACCGCGTTGTACGCGGGTGCGGGGCCGTACGTGTTCGACTGGAACAAGACCCACATCCACAACCCGGACTGGCCACCGCACGCGAAGTTCCACAACGCGCAGACGATGAG
The DNA here is from genome assembly GCA_029689965.1 of Curtobacterium flaccumfaciens. Lineage (GTDB taxonomy): Bacteria > Actinomycetota > Actinomycetes > Actinomycetales > Microbacteriaceae > Curtobacterium > Curtobacterium flaccumfaciens_E. Next base: position 465,697 of record CP121450.1, read on the forward strand.
CCTCGGCGCGGCGCTGTCCGCCGCCGCGCTCACCGCCATCTGGGGCGGGGCCGCTGGTCGAAAGGGCGTCTGCAGGTGGCCGCAGGTGCTGCGTCGATGTACTGGACGACGCAACTGTCCGCGTCGGCCTATCCCGGCGTCGCGATGATGGACCCGCCTGCTCGAACGAGTCGGCTGGGACCCAGACCTACGTCGCCGCGGCGGCGCTAGCAATCAACATCCTCGCGTTCTTCCTGGAGCGCGGGCACACGCGCAGTTGACGCGATGGCGTATCCGCCGGGCAGGATGAAGCGATGGAGCCGCTGATCGTCGCTATCGGAGTCGTTGTCCTCGTCGTCATCGTCACCGCGTTCTCGCCTCGTGTGGGCGTGGCGGGGCCGTTGGTTCTCGTGGTGATCGGCGTCATCGTCAGCTTCCTGCCCTGGGTACCACGTGTCGAGGTGGACCCGGAGATCATCCTGAGCGGGGTTCTCCCGCCGCTGTTGTACTCGTCGGCAGTGTCGATGCCATCGATGGACTTCCGCCGCGACTTCCGGCCCATCAGCGCGCTCTCGGTGATCCTCGTGGTGCTGAGCGCGGTCGCCGTCGGCGTCGTTCTGTCCTGGCTGATCCCAGGACTCGGACTGCCGGCGGGGATCGCGCTCGGCGCGATCGTCAGCCCCACCGACGCCGTCGCAACCTCGATCGCACGACACCTCGGCGTCCCATCACGCGTCGTGACCGTGCTCGAAGGCGAGAGCCTGCTCAACGACGCAACCGCACTGGTACTGCTGCGCGCAGCGATCGCTGCGACAGCCGGGACCGTGTCGGTCGGCGGTATCGCCCTCCAGTTCGCGTTCTCCGTGATCGTCGCGGTCGTGATCGGCGTCCTCGTCGGGGCCGTGAACCTGCGGATCCGGCGTGCGCTGCGGAACCCGGCCGCGAGCACTGCGATCTCGTTCGTCGTCCCGTTCGTTGCGTCGATCCCTGCGGAAGCGCTCGGCGCGTCCGGGCTCGTCGCGGCCGTCGCTGCGGGACTCGTCACCGGAAGCGGACTCGCCCGCTACCTCCGGCCCCAGGACCGCAACGCCGACGAGCAGAACTGGCGAACCATCGAGCTGCTCCTCGAAGGCGGCATCTTCCTCCTCATGGGCTTGCAGGTCCACGGCCTGATCACCGACCTCCGCGACGGCGGCGATGCGCTGCGCACCGCTGTCCTCCTCGGCGCGGCGGTCGCCGGCGTGGTGATCCTGGTGCGCGCGCTCCACGTCACCGCCCTGCTCCTCGGCCTCGGCGCACAGGTCAAACGGCGACAAGCAAAACCGTCGCGTACTTCTCGTGGGAAAGGCGCGACCGAGTCGTTCCTGGTCGGTGGTGTCTTCTCCGCGGGAGAACGTGCAGTGATCATCTGGGCAGGGATGCGCGGCGCCGTGACCGTCGCCGCCGCGCAGACACTCCCCGACGACACCCCGCACCGGGCGCTGCTGATCCTGATCGCGTTTGTCGTCGCTGCCGGCACCCTCCTGCTCCAGGGCAGCACGCTTCCCGCGCTCGTGAGGGCACTGCGTCTCACCCGGACGGACCCAGAAGCTCGTTGAGGCCGAACGCGCTCGCCTCCTCGCGAGCATCAACCAGGCGGGAGCATCCGTGTTGGAGAGCCCCAGCCTGAAGCGCCCAACTGGTGAAACCTACGACCCTGCGCTTGTGCGGATGGTGAGGGGGCGCATCCTCCAAGCCACCGATGTCCGGCGCCAGGACGCGTTGCAAGAGACGAAGGAGCAACAGTTCGAACTCCGCCTCGCAGTCATCGACGTGCAACGCCGCACCCTTCTCACGGCCCGGCAAGCAGGCACCTACACCTCGAGCACACTCCGTGACGTCCTGACCGCACTCGACGCCGAACAGATCGCCATCGAACTCAAAGGTGGGCTTCCCGCACAACTCAACGACCCTGCTGACTGAGCGCCGGACCGCTCTGGCCAGGATCCGCACCTTCACCCGGAATCCGCGCCATCACGAACTACTCAGGAGATTGCAGTCCAAAGCAGTGCCGCTGCGAGGCAGAGCCCTGCGTGGTAATTCCGTGCGGTCTTGTCGGAGCGCATCGCGAGAACCCGACACTCAGCCCGAGAGTGCGTGCCCCGCCGATCGAGCCGCATCGCCGCCCGTCAATACCCTCTGCCGCGCTGCTCGGCTCGCCGAGGTCCCACACATACCACGAAGCGCATCCCTTGAGTCGTCACGGCCGAACCAGAGGCACCCAACGGTGTCATCGTCGTCATGAACAATGTCGAACACAGCGTTCTCCAGAGCGGGAGTGCCTTGGGACGCCCGCTCGAAATCCTCGTCGACATGCCGATCGCCAGCATGTGGTACCTCACCAGCAGCAATCAGTTGCCTCTTGCATTCGACGCGGCACCGTTTTCGCCGAGTAGGGGAACCGTTGAACGTCGATCGAAATGAGAGCGATCCGCACGCGGCCAGTCTGGCAACGTACCCGGGACGCTCCTCCCCGCAGCAACACGCCAAGAGCGAGTCAAGAGCAGCGGTGACCGGCATGTGCCCACCGCCGCGTGGGCCCGACTCTGAACGCCCCGTTTGGGTGCATCCCTAGGAGCCCAGGCGGTAGGCGGGTGAGGTGGCACCGCCGGTTCGGGTTCCGGCGGTGCCACGAGTCGAGGAGACGGCCCACCCCAGGGCCGTCTCCTCCACGCTCCGGTCTCGGCCATCAGGTGAGGGAGCGTGCGACGTCGGCCGCGAGCCGAGCGCTCGCAGCCCCGTCACCCTGTAGGACGAGGCTCGGGTGTGGATCGTCACGCTCCGGTCTGTCGTCGGTCCGGTGCGTCCGGCGTGCGCTCTATCGTGTCGATCATGATCGACAGCACCGCTCGTGCACTGCACGACGCCGCAACCGACTCCGGCTTCAGCGGGGTGATCAGGGTGGACGGGCCCGATGGCTGCTCGTTCGCGCGGGCGTACGGTTCTGCCGACCGGGGACGTGGCGTTCCGATGCGCGTGGATCACCGCTGCTGGATCGCGAGCGTTGCGAAGGGTTTCACCGCGCTCGCGGTCGGGACGCTCGTCGATGACGGAGCGTTGACCCTCGACTCGCGGGCGCGCACGTTCCTCGGCGACGACCTTCCGCTGATCGACGAGGCTGTCACGGTCGGGCACCTGTTGTCGCACACCGCGGGGATCGGTGACTACCTGGACGAGACCACCGGCGACGTTGCCGACCACGTGCTGACCCGACCGGTCCACGAGTTGGACACCACGGAGGCGTTCGTGCCGATGCTGGGCGGGCGCCCGCAGGTGACGGAGCCAGGATCTCGGTTCGCGTACTGCAACAGCGGTTTCGTGGTGCTGGCCCTGATCGCCGAGCGGGTGTCGAGGGTGCCGTTCCACGACCTGGTGCGGCAGCGTGTGTTCGCCCCCGCAGGCATGAACGCGAGCGGGTACCCCCGGACGGACGAGGTTCCCGGGGACATGGCGCTCGGGTACCTCGGTGCGAGCAATGACCGCACGAACGTCCTCCACCTTCCGGTTCGTGGGAGCGGGGACGGTGGCGCGGCCTCCACCGTGGCCGACCTGGCGGCGTTCTGGTCGGCTGTGTTCGACTTCCGCATCGTGTCCGAGGAGACGCTGGCGGCGTTGCTCGAGCCGCTGCACCGTGTCGATGACGAGCGGATGCGGTACGGGCATGGGTTCTGGCGCGGGTGGGAGTCGAGCACCGTGATCCTCGAGGGGTACGACGCCGGTGTGTCGGCCCGGACGTGGCACGATCCGGAGTCCGGGCTCACGGGTACCGTCATCGCGAACACATCCGAAGGAGCCTGGCCGGTCCTCCGGGCCATCGAATGGAGCTGACAGGGCGTGGGCGCCTACTGAACGTGCGCTGTGATGCTGGCGGATGGGCAGCGTCGGTGCACGTCGCCGAACACGTCGGCCGCGATCAGTCGGTGATGTTCGCGGTGAGCGCTGCGATGCGTGCTGAGCGTGCTGCACGCGTGTACGCGCGGCCTGGAATTCCAGGCCGGGTCTGCCAAGGGAGGGGACCTGGCGGCGGCCGGTACTCGATGCCCATCGCAGCGAGTCGCTCGAGGTGTTCCGTGAGACGGAGTTCGAAGTCGGCCAAGTCGCGCGGTCCCGTTGTGTCAGCGGACCAGAGCGCTTCGGCAAGCGCAGCGAGTCGCGGGAAGAGCATGTAGTCGTGCATTCGGACCGTGTCGAGGTGTTCGGACCATAGGTTGCCCTGTCCGCCGATCACGTGGGCTCGCTGACCTGTGTCGAGCCCTTCGGGCACGGGGTCGAAGGCGAACACTTCGGCAACCCCGTTCACGACGCCCATCGGTATGGGCTCACTGTCATCGTCGCTCTGCCGGTAGTCGAGGTAGGCGGGGTCGTCGGCGGCCGAGATCACGTCGTGTCCTCGTCTCACGGCGGTGATCGCTCCCCGGTTCCCGCGCCAGGAAATCACCGTTGCGTCTTGTGGCAGGTTGCTGCCTTCGAGGATCTCGTCCCACCCGAACGCGCGGCGTCCCGATGATGCGAGATGTTCGGCCAGCCTCCCGATGATCCAGGCTTGCAACTGCCCTTCGTCCCGGAGTCCGAGCTGGCGGATGCGTGTCTGGACGTCCGGGTCCTCGCGCCATTGAGTCTTGGGCACTCGTCCCGCCGAGGCCGATGTACTCGGATGGGAACAATGCGATGACCTCGTCGAGGACGTCCTGGAAGAACTGGATCGTTGGCTCGTCGGGGTTGAGGATGTCCTCGCTGACTCCCCAGCGTGTCCAGACCTTGAGCGGTTCGGGGCGCTCACGGCGGCTGCGCACGGCAAGTTGTGGGTAGGCGGCGAGTGCTGCACTGACGTGTCCGGGGGTTTCGATCTCGGGCACCACAGTGATGAAGCGTTCCGCCGCGTAGGCGACGATCTCGCGGATGTCGTCCTGGGTGTAGTGGCCGCCGTGGGGGCGTCCATCGAAGCCTCCAACGGGTTCGCCGTCCACGAGGGCACCGATCTGCGTCTCTCGGCGCCATGATCCGACTTCGACGAGCCGCGGATATTTCCGGATCTCGATACGCCATCCCTGGTCGTCGGTCAGGTGCAGGTGCAGCCGGTTGATGCGGTGTGCCGCGAGATGATCGATCGTCCGGAGCAGTTCGGGCACGGTACGGAAGTGTCGGGCCACGTCGAGCATGACGCCTCGCCACGCGAAGGCGGGTGCGTCGGCGACGACGAGGGTCGGCACTGCCCACGGGCCGCTGCCGACGGTGCTGCGTCGGTGGACGTCCGACGGCAGCAGCTGCAGCAGCGCCTGCACGGCGTGGAAGGCCCCGGCAGCCCCGCCGCCGACGATGTCGACCCGATGCGGGGTGACACGGAGCCGGAACGACTCCGATCGGTCGCCACGAGGTCCGGTCGGCAGGTCGTGGTCGTCCTCGACGGACAGGGTGACGAGCCCGGTGTCGGGCACCGCATGCCCGGCTCCGTCGGCAGGTTCCGGACGCAGCCGGATGCCGGTCGAGGCCGTCAGAACGCGGACGAGCTCGCGACCCGCTCGTGCTGCTCCCTCATCGACCCGGAGCGTCGTCCGGTGATCGAACGTGAAGGTGCCGTCTCCGTCCCATCGTGACCTGGGGCGCGGGACGAGGCCGCGCGTCATCCCTTCACCCCGGAGAGTGCGATGCCCTCGACGAATGCCTTCTGTGCGAAGAAGAAGATCACGACGACGGGAACCATGATCACTACCGTGAGCGCCATCGTCATCGACCAGTCGCTGCCGTGCTGGCCCCGGAACGTCGCGAGCCCGTACGCCACCGGCCAGGCGGCCTGGTTCTCGGACGCGTAGAGGAGCGGGCCGTAGTAGTCGTTCCAGGAGTGGAAGAACATGAAGATCGCCGCCGACGCGATGCCCGGCCGGGCCATCGGCACGACGACCCGCCAGAGCACGCCCCACTCGCTGCACCCGTCCATCCGGGCGGCGTCGCCGTACTCCTTCGGGATCGTCAGGAAGAACTGGCGGAGCAGGAAGATGCTGAACGCGTCACCGAGCAGGTTCGGCAGGATCAGCGGCCAGAGCGTGCCGGTGAGGTGCAGGTGCGACCACATCACGTAGACCGGCACCGCGGTGACCTGCGGGGGCAGGAGCATCGCGACGATGATCACGGTGAAGACCAGGTTCGCCCCCTTGAACTTGATCTGGGCGAGCGCGTACGCCGCCGGGACCGAGCTGACGAGCATGAACGCGGTGGCGAGCACGGCGTACATCGACGAGTTGCCGAACCACTGCGCGAGCGGCAGTTCGCTGAACACCCGGGCGTAGTTCGAGAAGTCGAACGGCCTCGGGATGATCGACGCCGTGAGCGCCTGGTTGCTCGACATGAGCGACGTCAGGACGACGAAGACGATCGGCGCGATGGTCAGGACACCGAGCGCCACGAGCGCGGCGTGCTCGGCGATCCAGACGAGCAGGCTGCGGCGCGGACCGCGCGCGGAGCCGGACGCCGCGCCGCGGGGAGCCCGGGCGAGCGGGGACTGGGACACGGCGGTCATCAGGACTCCTCAGGTCTGAAGACGGAGATGCGGCGCATCGTGAACACGAGCACGATCGCGGTGATCACGAACAGGACGACGGCCATCGCGGACGCGTAGCCGAACTGGAAGTTCGCGAAACCGTGCTGGTAGAGCAGCTCGGTGTAGGTGAGCAGCGACGTGCCCGGGTAGCCGAGTTCGCCGGCGGTACCACCGCCGACGGTGGCCTTGCCCGACGCGACCTGGGACGCAACCGCCGCCTCGGTGAAGTACTGCAGCGCGGCGATCACCCCGGTCACGACGGCGAACCCGATGACCGGCGAGATCGTCGGCAGGGTGACGTGCCGGACCCGCTGCGGGCCGTTCGCGCCGTCGAGGGCGGCCGCCTCGTGCAGTTCCTTCGGAACGTCGAGCAGGGCTGCCAGGAAGATGATCATGATGTCGCCCATCACCCACACACCGAGGATCACGAGCGATGGCTTCGACCAGGCGGGGTCGTTGAACCACAGTGGCCCGTCGACACCGAAGAACCGCAGGACCTGGTTCACCGGCCGGTGCCCGGGTTGAACAGGAACACGAACGACACGACGCTCGCCACCGGCGGTACGAGCGCCGGCAGGTAGAACACGGTGCGCCAGAAGCCGGTCATCGCCCGGGCCCGCGAGAGCAGGCCGGCCACGAGGAGCGCGCAGACGATCCGCACCGGGACCAGGATCAGGACGAACCACAGCGTGTTGATCGCCGCCGTCCAGACCTGCGGATCCTGCGTGAACAGGAACCGGTAGTTCAGCAGCCCGACGAACTCGGGTTCCTGCAGCTGGTCGTAGCGCGTGAACGAGTACACGATCGACGCGATGAGCGGGTAGGCGAAGAAGACGACGAGCCCGAGCAGCGCGGGGGCGAGCATCGTCAGGGCGACGACGCGTCGGCGGGACTCGGCGCTCCGCCGCCGACGCGACGGACGCGCGGCGCGGCCAGTGGGGTCGGGAGCCGACCCCGCCGGGCCGGCGCGCCGGGAGGCGCGGGTAAGCCGTGCCTCTCGGCTGGCGCTTTCAGGGGCGGTGACGTCCGTCATGGTCACGGACCAGCCAGCTGGTTGGCGTTGTCGATGTCCGAGTCGAGCTTCTTCAGGCTTGCGTCGAGGTTGCCGCCCTTCTCCTGGTAGGTGGCCCACCAGGTCTGGAACGTCGGCAGGTAGGAAGCGCCGTCGCTCGTGGCGGGCGTCGTGATCGTGTTCGCGTCGTTCGCGGCGTCGATGAACGTCTTGAACGGGCCGTCGGTCTGCAGGTCCGGGCTCTGCAGTGCGGAGGTGAGGGTCGGCACGTTCTTGACGCCGTTGCCCAGTTCCACCTGGGTACTCGTCGTCGTGGACAGGTACTTCAGCAGCGCCCAAGCCGCCTCGGGGTTCTTCGATCCCTTGCCGATGCCGGCGACGTTGCCGGTGATGTAGGACGCGCCGTAGTTGCCGTACCCCGGCAACACCGGAGTGGGCGCCGCGGCGTACTGCAGGTCGGGGGTCTGCTGGTCGATGTACCCGATGCGGTACTCGCCGTCGATCTCCATCGCGACGTCGCCGTGCTGGAACGCGTTGTCGCCGGAGAACTCCTGTCCGAGCCCGGCAGTGTACTTCTTGAGCTTGTCGTAGCCGATCTTGTCGACGTACGCCTTCTGCCAGGCGATGAGCTTCTTCCAGCCGGCGGAGGACCCGATGGCGGAGGATCCGTCCTTCCGCAGGAACTTCCCGTTCACCATCGGCGCGAAGTGTCCGGCACCGTTCTCGTAGAAGTCGATGAGCGGGTTGAACCCGAGCTTCTTGATCGAGCCGTCAGCGTTGTAAGTGGTGAGTTTGAGGCCGTCCGCCTCGAGCTCGTCGAGCGTCTTCGGCGGCTCGGAGATACCCGCGGCCGCGAGGTCCTCGGTGTTGTACAGGAGCGCGCTGGTGTCGGCCAGCATCGGCAGCACGCACCGTTTACCCTTGTACTGCGTGTAGTCGCGCACCGCGGTCGGGATGTCGTCGAGATCGACCTTGTCGCGCTTGATGTACGGGGAAAGGTCGCGGAAGGCTCCGGACGAGCAGAAACTGCCGACGATCGCGGTGGAGTACGAGACGCCGACATCGATCTGCTGACCGGCGGCGATGGCCTTCTGCATCTTCTCGTCATCCTGGCCGGCATGGACGTCGACCGTGACGTCAGGGTTCGCCTTCTCGAAGCCGGCGACGGCTTGCTCGACGACGTCGGCGTTGTGCCCGGTGAAGAAGTGCCAGAGGTGGACGGTGCCGGTGAGGTGATCGGGAGCGCTCTTGGCGGCGTCGGCTGAGCTGCCGGAGCTACAGCCGGCGGCAACGAGGACGCCGGCGGATCCGATGGCGATCGCGGTGGCGATGCGCCTGATGGCATGGCGGGACATGTGCTCTCCTAACGTGGGTGGTGGAGCCGGGTTGCATCGTTCTGGTGGTGCGGTTCGGTGACGGAGCGCAGGTAGGCGAGGTTGCCGGCGGTGCGCTCGGCGAGCGGGAGTTCCGTCGAGAAGTCCTCGACCGTCACCCATCCGTCGTAGCCGAGGTCGGTCAGCGTGGCGAGATACTCGGCGACCGGGGCGACGCCCGTCGTCATCGGCGCCCATTCGGACGCCCAATCGTCGCTGCCGTCGGGCCGCTTCGTGCCGGTCGGGGCCCAGCGTGCGTTCTTGACGTGCACGTGCGCCAGGTAGGGGCCGAGCATCTCGAGACCGGAGCGCAGGTGCTCGAACCCTTCGACGACGAGGTTGCCGAGGTCGTGGATCACGCCGACGTGCCGGGGGTCGAGCCCGTCGACGAGCCGGAGGGCCGCGGACGCCGACGGAGTGATGGTGTCCTGGTGCACCTCGACGAGGGCTTGCACGCCGAACTCGCCTGCGCGGTCCGCGACCCAGGCCAGGTCCTCGCGGGTCGCCCGGAACACCTCCGGGTACGGTCGGTCGCTGCCGGTCGCCGGCATCACGACCCGGACGCGCTCGGCTCCGAGCGCCGCCGTGAGCCGGAGCATCGTGAGCACGGCATCGCGATCGCCAACGGGTTGGTACCCGCCGATCCCGGAGTACGCCAGACCGGTGCGGCGCATCAGCGCTGCGACCTCGTCGATCCGGTCGAGGACGCCGGTGAAGGGGATCGTCGACCGGTTGCCGGACCAGAACCCGGGCTGGCCGTTGTCGGCCTGGTCGACGATCCGCCACTCGATGCCGTCCCAGCCCTGCTGGGCGAGCGTGGTCGCGGCCTGCTCGGGCGTCCACTCCGGTGTGGACGCGGTGAACACCGAGAACCTCATCCCTCACCCCCGGCTGTTCCGCTGAGACGATCGACGGTGTCGTCGAACCGTCCGTCGAGGACGTCCGACACGCGGACGGGCTCGCCGAGCGTCGCCGAGGCGTAGAGCGCGCGGACGGTGGCGAGCGTCGTCAGCGCAGCGTCGACCGTGACCGCCGGCGGCCGACCGGTCCGCACAGCCTCTGCGAAGTCCGCGTACTGACGGACGTGTCCGGACAGGAAGTGGTCGTCCTCGAGTCGACTGTCGACGGTCCAACCGTCGGGCACGAGCCTGTCCTTCTGGTCGTCGACGCCTTCCGCGGACTGCGATCCGCTCGTCGTCGACGCGGAAGCGAGCGACGCGTCGGCAGTCGCCGCATGGAAGTACGCGAGACGGTCGTCGTCCACGACAGCCGATCCCCTGGTGCCGTACACGGCGTACCGGGCCGACAGTCCGGGGTAGGCGGCCGTCGTGCAGTGGATCACACCGAGCGCGCCGCTCGCGAACCGGACGGTGGCGACGGCGACGTCCTCGACCTCGATGTCGCGGTGGCCGAGGAGCGCCGTCTGCGCGGACACCTCGACCGGCTCGCCCATGGTCCAGACGAGCAGGTCGACGGTGTGCACGCCCTGGTTGCTCACCGCGCCGCCGCCGTCGAGGTCCCAGGTGCCGCGCCAGTCCCCGGAGTCGTAGTAGTCCTGCGAGCGGTACCAGGCGACGCTCGCGACGCCGGAGGTGACCGTGCCGAAGCCGCCGCGGTGCGCGGTCTCCGTCACGAGCTGCGAACTCGGGTCGAGTCGGTGCTGGCTGACGACCCGACCACCTGACCGCGATCACTGGCGGCTCGGGCCGCGGCGGCGATCCGACGTCCACGGGTCATGGTCGTGTCGAGCGGTTTCTCGATGAGGACGTGCCGGCCGCTGTCGATGGCCTGTTCGGCGAGGTCGACGTGCAGGCCGGACGGGGTGCAGATGGCGAACACGTCGATGTCGGTGGCCGCGAGCGCATCTGCGATGGTGCGCCAGGTCGACGGTCGGCTGCCGCCGACGGCGGAGAGAGCGTCTGCGGATGCGGCTGCGGTCGCGTCCGAGTCGTCGATGAGTGCGGCGATCTCGTAATCGCCCTGACGAAGGGCCGCCTTGGCGTGGTGGCGTCCGATGACTCCGGCGCCGACGACCGCCAGGCGGAGCGGGCTGACTTCGTTGGGGATGGTCATCGCAGGGTGACTCCGATCTGGTCGGTGAGCTTCCGGAGGGCGCGGCCGGCGCGGCCGAACGCCGCGGGGCCGGAGAACCCGCCGAGGTGGGTGAAGTCGCTGAGGTGCGGCTCGAGGGAGGCGTAGCCGGAGTACCCGGCGTCACGGAGCGCGGTGAGCGTCTCCACGAGCTCACCGTCACCCTCGCCCGCCGGGACGACGGAGGAGTCGGCGGCGAGCGCGTCCTTGACCTGCAGGTAGTCGACGTAGGGGCGAGCTGCGCCCAGCCGTCGCTGAACGGCTTGACGCCGCACTGCACGTAGTTCGCGTTGTCCCAGGCGAGCCGGAGCGCGGAGGACCCGACGCTCTCGACGATGTCGAGCACGCGCGAGGGGACGTCGCCGTAGATGTCCTTCTCGTTCTCGTGCAGCAGCGTGACGCCCTCGCGCTCGGCCAGGTCGGCCAGGGCGCGCATCCGGACGAGCACGTCGTCGCGGACGTCCTGGGGCTGCCGGCCCTCGAAGTAGAACGAGAAGATGCGGATGTTGGTGGTGCCGAGCGCGTGTGCGGCGGCGATCGCCCGGCCGAGCCGTCCGACCTCGTGCTCGACGGGCTCGTCGACGGGCACCTTGCCGATCGGCGAGGCGATGGCGGACACGGTCTGCCCGCGCTCCTCGAACAGGCGGTGGAGGCCGGCGAGCTGGTCCTCGTCGAGGTCGACGACGTTCACCCCCCACGCGCTGCGGACCTCGATGGCGCTGGCCCCCAGCGCTTGGAGGACCGCCACCTGGATCGCCGGGTCGGCGTCGATCTCATCACCGAAACCGGAGAGGGCCCACTGCACGGTGCTCATGCGGTGACCTGCAGCTGGGAAGCAGCTGCCGGTCGAGGTGGACGACGCAGGACGGGTGCGTGCGCAGGATCGTGCTCGGCCACGTGGTCGAGACGGGCTCTTCGAACGTCGCTCGGACGGCAGCGGCCTTTCGCTCCCCCTTCACGACGCACACCAGCCGCGCACCGCTCATCAACGCCGGCACCGTGAGCGTGATCGCGCGCTTCGGCACGTCGGCGAAGCGGGCGAAGCATTCGTCGGCGACCTGCTGCTCGCGGCAGGCGTCGTCGAGATCGACCAGCTTGGCGAGCACCGGGTCGTCGAAGGCCGCGACGGGCGGGTCGTTGAAGGCGATGTGCCCGTTCTCGCCGATGCCGAGGACGACGACATCGATCGGGCCGTCCGCGACGACGGTCGCGTACCGGGCTGCCTCCGCTTCGGGATCCGAACCAGGGTCGATGCGGTGCACGCTCCGGAACGGGAGCCGACCGAAGAGCGTGCGGTCGAGCCACACGGCGAACCGTTCGGGAGCGCCGACCGGCAACCCGACGTACTCGTCCATGTGCAGCGCGTCCACGCGGTCCCACGGGACGCCGTCGACCTGGACGAGCGCGTCGAGTGTCTCCTGCTGACTCGGGGCGGCGGCGAAGACCACCCGGGCCGACCCACGCGCGGCGACCGCGGCGACGAGGGCGTCGGCAATGTCCTGAGCGGCGGCCGACCCGAGTGCGGATCGTGAGTCGTGCACGGTGACGGGAAGCGAATTCATGTCGGCCATCCTGGAGTGCAAACGTTTGCACGTCAAGACCCTAGGTGCGATATGTTCGTGTCCATGACCAGCACCGATCGCCGGGGACCCGACGCAACCCTCGGCGACGTCGCCGTCGCCGCAGGCGTTTCGCGCGCCACCGTCTCGCGCGCGTTCTCGCGCCCCGACCTCATCAGCGATGAGACCGTTCGTCGGGTGAAAGCGGCTGCCGAAAAACTCGGGTACGTTGGCAACGATGCCGCTCGCGCCCTGAAGACCGGTCGCTTCCGCAACATTGCGATCGTCGTGCCCGACATCGCGAACCCGTTCTTCCCGCCCATGCTCCGGGCCGCTCAGAACCGCGCGGACGAACTCGGATACGCCGTGTTCCTCGGGGACTCCGACGAGCGTGCGGAGCGGGAGCGCACCCTGCTGTCGCGCCTCAGCGGCCAGGTCGAGGGGTTCGTCCTCGCCGGCACCAGACTCGACCGCAAGACGATCACCGCGCTGGTCAGCACCCGCCCCACCGTGCTCATCAACCGCGACATCCCAACGATCCCCCGCGTGCTGATCGACTCGGCGCGTGGGATCGCCGAAGCCGTTGAACACCTCGCTGGCCTCGGGCATCGACGGATCGCATACGTCGCGGGTCCCACCGATGCTTGGGCCGACCAACAGCGTCGTGGCGGGGTCCGGCGAACCGCAGAGCGCCTCGGGCTGGGTGTGTCAGTGATCGAGGCAGGCCGTCCGACCTTCACCGCCGGTGTGGAGACGGCCGGACCACTCGCCACCTCCGGCGCCACCGCCGCGATCGCGTTCGACGACGTCCTCGCACACGGCCTGCTGGCGGGCCTCGCCACCCGCGGCCTGCGGGTCCCCGCGGACATGAGCGTCATCGGATGCGACGACACCCTCGCCACCAGCACCGAACCGCCGCTGACAACCATCTCCGAAGCGGCAACGACGGCCGGCACCCGTGCGGTCGACACGCTCATCGGCCTGCTCGACGACCGGCCGCAACGGGCGCGACGTCTGACGGTCGACACGCACCTCATCGTGCGTTCGACCACGGCCGCGCCTCGCGCCCGACGCGCTTGATGCTGACTGAACGCCCCTCGACAGCACCTTGACAGTGCAAACGATTGCAGTGCACGCTGTCCCTCGCGACCGTCAGACGACCGTCGCATGCACCCTCCATCGTCGAAAGGGACCACCATGCAGCACGCTCCGCACCGTCACCTCCGCGCCACCGCCACCGTCCTGGCGGCCACGGCCCTTACCGTCGCCGGCGTCACCGGAGCCGGCCCCGCATCAGCGCGCCCGTACCACAGCCACGGCACGGCTGCTCTGCCGGCATGCACCGCAGCCGACCCCGCGAACTGCGGAGCGCTCTTCGACGACTTCAACTACGCGTCGTCCTCCGACCCACAGCTCACCGCCAACGGCTGGACCGTCCGCAGCGGCGAGGGCGGCCCTGGCGTCAAGAACGGCGCCACCTGGCAGCCGTCGAACATCACCTTCCCCATCGTCGACGGACAGCAGTCGATGGACCTCGCGATGCAGACCGACGGCACCTCGACCGGTACCACGAACTCTGAGATCAGCCGCACCGACGAGGACGCCTTCGCCGGAACCTACGCCGCCCGCATCAAGTTCACCGACGCACCTGCAGCCGGCACCGACGGCGACCACCTCGTCGAGACGTTCTTCGCCTACTCGTCTTCCGCCACAGCCGAGTGCGACTCCACCTACAGTGAGAACGACTTCTCCGAGTACCTGCCCAACGGCGGGTACGGCGAACCCCGTACCTTCAACTCGCAGACCACCTGGGCAAGCACGGGCAACGGCTGCTCCGTGTCCCAGGAGTCCGACCAGTACGCGAGCCTCGCGGGCTGGCACACCGTGATGTCCACCGTCGATTCCGGACACGTGAAGTACTTCATCGACGGAGTCCAGGTCGCCGACCACTCCGGCGCCGTGTACCCGCGACGCAACATGGCAATCGACTTCAATCTGTGGCTGCTCGACCTCACCGGGCACTCCGGCACCGGGACGAGCACCTGGCACGAGGACGTCGACTACGTCTACTACGGCGAGAACCGGGTCCTCACATCCGCACAGGTGACTGACGAAGTCAACACCTACCGAGCCGCGCAGCGCACCTACGTCGATACCATCGGCGCCGCCTGACAACGATCACCACACCCCGGACTGGAGGCACGGTTCACCTCGACGAGGCATGTAGCGCGGTCGAGGTGATCCGGGCCCCGGGGTCTGGCACTTTCGGCGCTTCAGCATCGATCTGACACCGGGCCCATCACAGCCCACACCTCATCCAACGTCAGATCACGCGACGACTGTTCAAGTCACGCTCCCGCCCCGAGATCGGCCTCTAACGACACGGCCTAGGGATGCACTGCTCCATTCCGCGGAGGATCAGCAGAAGACCGGCCTCGAATGCCTCGGCGTGTGGGATTGACCCCAGTGCCGACGTGTCCGTCGACGCCCGATCGGCTTCGTTCTGCTCTTCGAGGACACTGCCGATAGTGAACCGACCCGAGGCCAGCATCGCCGCCGCCGCTTCGGCCTCCGGCAGCCCCGAATCGACCAGGAAGGCGAGCTTGCGGACACCTCGTTCGAAGTCGTCACCCTGCGGCATCGACCCCGCATGGAGGCGCGCGCCGTCGCGCCGCGCCAGCAGCGTGCGGCGGAAGCTGCGGGTGTTCTCGACGAACCACTCCCGCCAGTCCTCCCCGGGAGCCGGCAACGGTGCCCGTGCATGTGGGCGCATCGCTGCTTCAGCCATCGCCGACAGCAGCTTCTGCCTTGTTGCGGAAGTGCCAGTACAGCGATGGCTGTTCGACGCCGAGGCGGCGAGCAAGCGCACGTGTGCTCACCTTGTCCAACCCCACCTCGTCCAGGAGATCGAGCGCCTCCTGGATGACCCTCTCCCGTTCGAGCTTCGTCATCTTGCCAATCTATCACCGATAGGCGATACTGCTGGTCGTCTATCGACGATAGGGAAGGTTGAGTGGACCATGGCAGTGAAGCCGGAGAAGCAGTCGTTGAGGATCCTTGTGTGCGGTGGGGAATCGCTGGCCAGGCGTTGGCGTTCTGGCTCGTCAGTGGCGGGCACCGGGTGACGGTGGTCGAGCGGTTCCCGTCACTGCGCGCCGCGGGGCGCAGGTGGACCTGCGTGGGCAGGGGATCGAAGCGATCAAGGCGATGGGCCTGCTTGACGAGGTCAGAGCGCATCTGGTGGACGAGCGAGGGGTTGCGTTCATCAACGGGAAGGGCAGGCCGCTGGCGACGATCATGGCGAACACGTCCGGGAAGGGCCGGCAGACGCTGACGTCGGAGTACGAGATCATGCGCGGCGATCTCGTCCGGATCCTGCACGACGCAACCAAAGACGACGTCGAGTACCGGTTCGGCGTCAGCGTCGACGGGTACGACCAGCACGCCGACCACGTGACCGCGCACTTCTCCGATGGCACGTCCGAGGAGTACGACATCCTGGTCGGCGCGGGTGGGCAGGGCTCACGTGTTCGGCGGGCCATGCTGCCGGCGGACGCGGATCCGTACTGGCGGACGGGAATCCACATGGCGTACTGGTTCATCCCACGGATCGCATCGGATGGCGACGTCCGGGACACCTACATGGTTCCGGGCGGTCGGCAGATCATGCGGCGCAGCCACAACCCGCAGGAGACGCAGGTGTACTTCGTGCTCCGTGAGACATCCGCCGAGGCGTCCGCAATCCACCGCAAGCCCGTCGAGGAGCAGCAGCGATTCTGGGCCGACCGGTTTCACGATGCTGGCTGGCAGACACCACGGTTCGTCAAGGGAATGGCAGATGCGCCGTTCTTCTACTCGCAGGAAGTCATGCAGGTCCGCACCGACACCTGGTCCAAGGGTCGGGTCGTGCTCGTCGGCGACGCCGCGCACTGCGCGTCACCGTACAGCGGGATGGGCGTGTCCGGCAGCCTCGTCGGCGCCTACGTCCTCGCCGGTGAGATCACCGCGAGCCCGTCCGATCTGCCCTCCGCGTTCGCACGGTACGACGCCGTCCTGCGCCCCTTCGTCGACGAGATCCAAGCGCTCGTCAAGCCGACCATCCTCAAACTCGGTCTGCCACGGCGGCGTGCCAGCATCATCGCGTTCCAAGCCGTGACCGCCGTCGCATGTGCGCTGCGTATCCCAGAGTTCGTCGCCCGATTCTCCAGCGACGACCGCGGCGGCGACTGGACGCTACCGAAGTGCCAGACCGTGCATCCACCGCTCGTGCGATAGAGCCGGGCATTGCTCCATCAAGCCCTCCGCCGTCGATGCCCTCAGCACGTTCGCATTCCGCGGTGAGCTCAAGAAGGCCGCACCACTGACCAACGACCCCAAGAAGGCCATGGAGATCGCAGACGCCTGGTGCCAAAGCCTCGCGTTCGGCCTGCGCCGGCGCGACCGAGGCGTGTTCGCACTGCAATCCGAGGACATTGTCGGCATTCTGCTCGCTGCGCATCACGCGAACCCCGAAGAGGTAGATGCCGTCATGCGGTGCGTCTGAATGAGTGAACACTAAGGCGCCGCATCGGTGGAGCTCTGCCCTGACCGTGCTCCTCTTCATACCGCAGATCGCGACCGTGCACGATTACCGAGTTCTGATCGATAGGGAAGTCTTCTCAGTAGCCGATCGGCGATTGAGACGGCACCGCTGTGCCTCGCCGCGCGCGCAGCAGCGATACGTTCTACTCCATGTGTTCGTCTTGTGTTTTCTGCAACCTGATCCGTGACGACGCCGCGATCTGGGTGGCTACCGAGGAACACGCAGTCGCTTTCAAGCCGCTCCCCGAGGACGCTCTTGCTCCTGGGCACACCCTCGTCATACCGAGGAACCACCGGGAGGGGCTCCTCGGTCCGGATGAATCGGAACTCGCGGCTGTGATGAACCTCCTCCGGCGCGTTGCCGACGCGATGCGCACGGAGCTTGGGAGTACTGGAACGTTTCTCATCCAGGCCAGCGGGCCTGATTCAGGCGGAACTGTGCCGCACTTGCATTTTCATGTCCTGCCCTGCTGGGCGGACGATGACGCGAACTTCTGGCCACGCGACAGGTCAGCCCACGTCGCAGACGAGCCGTACACCGCCCTGCGTGCGGCGCTGGGATAATCACCCGGTAGGCGATCGGTCAGCGGGCAGTGGCGCCCTCGGGGCCGCTTGCTGCCCATCGGAGGTCGTTGATGGTGAAGCCGCCTCGTGGTGGAAGCGCGTTCCGGATCTGGTCCTCGGTGAACGACAGCCGAGGTGCGAGATCTGCGGGGAGTTCACTTGCCGGCTGTACTGCGTCGGTGACGCCCTCGGCGAGCATACGCACCTGCGCCTTGGCGACGAGCGGGACCTTCATCGTCCATTCCGTCACCTGACCGAGCACACGGTGCGCACACACCGGCGCGGGGAAGACCACGACCCTGCGCCCGACGACATCGGCGACCCTACGGACGGCGTCGCTGAGCAGCAGGGTCTCACCTCCACGGACGGCGACGGTCTGGCGGGACAGTCGGCCTCCGAGCGCCGCAACAATGACGTCCACCAGCTTCGCTGACCGGGATGGGGCTGATCGTCTTCTCGCGGAGCCCGACCGATGCGAACAGCGGAACGGTCTGCACGGTGTGACTGAGGTGGTCGACGAGGTGGTCGCCGTGCCCGTAGATCATGCCGGCCTTCAGGATCGTGTAGTCCAGGCCGGAGGAACGGACCATCTCCTCGGCTTGCCATTTCGTCTCGTGGTACGGGGATCCCGAACCGGGGCGCGCTCGCAAGAAGCTCAACAGGACGATCTTCCGGACACCCGCCCGTCGGGCTGCCTCGAGCACGACCGCTGTGCCGCGGACGTGCACACGGTCGAAGGTTTGCTCGCCGATCTCCCGGTTGATGCCCGCGCAGTGCGCGACCACGTCGACTCCGGTGAACGCGGTGGTGAGCGCGTCGACGTCGTCGATCTCGACACCGGTGCTGCGAGAGACGACCTCAATACCTTCGGGGTCGAACCGGGCCGCAAGGTGCCGTCCGACGAAACCCGTTCCCCAGTGATCCCCACGCGCATGCCATGAACGCTACGCCCATCGGCGTCCGCGCGAGGACGGGGTCGCCCGTAGTCATCGACGCGGAAGCCCCGCGATGTAGGCGGTCAGGACGCATACTGGGTCCAGGGGTGCGACTGCGGCTGTGCGGTATAGCAGCATCGCGTCGATGAGGCCGACGAGATCGACGGCGGATTGCTCTGGGGCCACAACGCGGAGCCGATCGAGAAGCGATCGGGCCGTCTCGTTCAGCCGGGCGCGCACCGGATCGGCGCCAGTGAGCGAAGCGCGGAGGTCTTCATCGTCTCGGAGCTCGAGCAGGAGGGCGAGGCGCGCCGCCTGCGCTTGCTCTCGTGCTGCGAGCTGGTTGAGGAATGCGGCCGCGATTCGCACGACGGCAGTGTCATCGAGGTCCTCGGGGATCTGTAACGCGCCGAGCTCGGCGGAGAGCTGTTGTGTGACACGGGCGACGACAAGTGCGGTCAGCTCACGACGCGTGCGTGCGTAGTACGACGTCGATCCAGCGGCGACTCCGGCTTCGGCGTCGACTGCGCGATGCGTGAGCGCGCGGACGCCGCCGCTCGCCGTCAGTCGGATTCCCGCGTCCGCGAGCTGTTCCCGCCGATCCATACGCACTCCTTCTGGCCTCTACTATCGGAGTATTCTCTACAGACGTAGAGGATGGGTGGGGTTATGCGAGTAGTTGTGGTGGGTGGCGGCATCTCCGGTGCCGCGATCAGTAGGGCAGTGCAGCAGCGGGGATGTTCGGTCGCGCAGCTGTCACGGTCGCGGGGCTTCGACGTGCTGCGTGACGACGCTGCCGCCGCGTTCGCGGGAGCTGACGTGATCGTCGAGGCGACCGGTCGGTTCACGATGAGCCGGAAAGCGGCCACCGAGTTCTTCACGGCGTCCACACGCGCGGTCGGGAGTGCCGCGAAGACGGTCGGAGCGCACCACGTGCTGCTCTCGATCGTGAATTGCATGCTCCCCGAGGTGCAGGGGTACGGCTACTTTGCCGGCAAGACCGCGCAAGAAGCTGTTGCACGCTCGACCAGTCCGCGCCTCACGATCGTGCGCTCCACGCAGTGGTTCGAGTTCGCACGGCAGAACCTCAAGCGGATGCGCTTCGGACCGATAGCGCTCGTCCCGGGGATGACGATCGCTCCGGTTTCCCTCGATGCGGTGGCAGCGGTGATCGCCGAGGCTGTCGTCGCCGATCGTTCCAGGCGAGAAGTCGAGGTTGCGGGGCCCGACACCATGACGTTGTCGAGCATGACCAAGGCGCTCCCGAACCCCCGTGTCCGACCGGTGCCCCTCATGATCCCGGCCGGATGGGGCGAGCATTCCGGGAGGGTGCCCTTCTACCTGTCCCTGAGACCGAGGTCGTCGGACCAAGGTTCCGCGATTGGGTCACGACCGGAGCCGTGTGAGACGGCGCGCCCGGTCCAGGGATCAGCAGCGCTGACGTTGCGTACTGGCACCATGAGGGAACGTCGAGTCGGGGGTATTGCGCTGCTCGCTAGCATCTGGTTATGGCACGAGTAGTCGTCTACGGGCTTCGTGCGTCCCTTGACGCACATCGCATGGCGTTGTCGGGCGCAATTCACAGCGCGATCATGGAAGCGCTCGAGTACCCACCAGAGAAGCGGTTCCAGCGGTTCGTCGGTCTCGACCCTTCCGACTTCGTGTACCCCGGCGACCGAGGCCCCAATTACACGATCATCGAGATCTCGATGTTTGAGGGCAGGAGCGATGCTGCGAAGCGAAAGCTGATCAGCGAGCTGTTTGCTCGGATCGAAAACGCGGCCGGCATCTCACCTCACAGTGTCGAGATCACGATCACCGAGACGCCGAAGGCGAACTGGGGCATCCGGGGCCGGAACGCCGCGGAGTTGGCGCTGGACTATAACGTCGAGGTCTGAAGCCAACTGTCTGCCTCCACCGACAGTCGCCAGCAGCGCGACCGGTAGACGATCGGCTATTGAGGCGCTTGTGTCCGGCGGTCGATGAGGAGGTAGGCGAGCGTCGCGAGGGTGAGGGCGGCCGCGATTGCGAACATCGTGCGGCCGCCGAGACCGAGGAGGGTGCCTGCGATCGCGGTACCGGCTGAGGAGCACGCAACCTTGATACCGGCCATGCTGACGAAGATCTGCGCTTCCGCGCCGGGTGGTGAGAACGCTGCCCGAGCTGCCAGGCTCGCAGTGAAGAGAGCCCCGGTCGAGACGCCGAGGAGCGCGAAAGCAGCAGCACCGGCGGGGACGGAGAAGATCGCCAGGCCGAGCGTGAACCCGACTGCGACGGTGATGACGCCCCAGCGGATGAGCCGGTCTGCCTGCCCGCGGGGCGGTAAGACCATCAGCAGCAAGGACACTGCGAGATTTCCCGCACCGTAGGCGGAGGTGAGCACGGCTGACGAGGCGGCGGACGCGTCGAGGGAGTCGACCGTGCCGACGGCGAGGAGTGGGACAGCGCCGAGAGGGACCGCTGTCAGGGCGGTGGCGATTGTGGTCCGTCGCAGTCCCGGTAGTTGCAGGAGCATCCCGAGAACAGCGCGCAGCCCGACCGGTGCTGCCCCTTCGCCGTCGGCGGGCTGCTGGGTTGCGCGGGGAAGGGCCAGCACGACGAACCCTCCGGCGACTGCGGCGCCGGCAGCGGTGAGGACCGCAGCAGCGGGGGCGCTAGCGGTGGCCACGATGGCGATGACGGCGGGGCCTGCCGTGGCGGACACACCGTAGGTGAAGGCGTCCATCCCCTGTGCACGTCGTCGTGTGCGCTCGTCGGTGCCGACGATTGCCGCGAGCTGGCTGCTGAGACCACCGGTGAGCAGAGGCCCGGCCAAGCCCGCGAGGAGGAGGCCGCCACTGCTCCCGTGAGCGTGGTCGGGAGCAGGAGGATCGCACCTGTGAGGGCGAGCCCGTAGACGAGTCCCGCACCGGCGAGGACAAGCTTCTTGGAACTGGCACGGTCGAGGAGGTGCGCGGCGACCGGACCCGCGAGGTGGGGCAGGGTGATGCAGGCGGCGAGAAGCCCAGTGGCATCGCCGGCATCAGCCGGACGGGCAGCGAGGACCACACCGATGATCGCGGCTGCATCGGCACCGCGGAGCAAGCAGGCCGCGATGAAGTAGACGACCAACCCCCGTGCCCGCACGTGCACCCCCTCGTGAGTATCGACGCTACTGCGCCTCACCGCGGGACGCTCGAACGGTCCGGTAGCCGATGGTGGAGCGGGACGACCGTCGTGTGGTGTTCGAGGTTCAGATCGCCTCGCAGAACCTGGAGAAGTATCGGCATCGTCAGAGCCGGTACGAGCGCGAGGGCTTCGAGGCGTTCTGGCTGACGTCTCTCGCCAACACCAGGCATCTCGCAGGTGTCCCGGCAGTGCGAGTGGATCCCGCAGCGGACGAACTCACCATCACGCATGGAGCACGTTCGGCTGACGGGTGCCGTTGGTCGAGTTCGTTGCCGCCATTCTCGAGGGCAATTTACGGTGGTCGCCGTCCGCTCCGATGCCCACTACCGGTTCGATCAGGTGGGGCTTGCATATCTGTAAGAGATGCCGAACTCCCAACACCGTGTGGACTGTCGCCGAGCGCGCCGAGACGGCCTGCACCCGCTGTGCGCGCCGTCGACCCGCACAACGGCTCCGACCGCACACGCCGCCGAGGAAGACCGCTGCGCGTCTGGGCGTGACTGCGCCCGAACGCGCAGTCAGTGAGTTTGACGCGAAGGACCGTGGAGCGCCTGTCAACTTCACCGCCACGGACCTACAGGGGAATCCGGTCTCTGTAGAGAAGCTTCGGGGAAGGTTGCGGTTCTGAACTCTTGGTATACCAGTTGCGCGCCATGCCGAGCCGAAGCGAAGGACCTCGAGTCAGTCAGCGAGAAGACAGCGGACGACGCGACCTTCGTCGAGGTCAACGTCCGTGATGGTAGCGGTACTGCTGAAGCGTTTGTTCGTACGTTCGAGGTGCCGTACGCCAACGTTCTTGATGCGGATAACGGTGCTGTTCAGCTGGCGTTTGCCGGCAAGAACGGCCGAACTCGACGCCTGCGACGATCGTGCTTGATCGGCAGGGGAGGGCGAGTTCCCGGATCCTGGGACAGATCAACGCGAGTGTGCTGACAAGCCTTGTGCAGGACGCAGCGAAGAGGAGCTGACTCACCAGCGCAGGATCGGTCGGTGAAGCCAACACAGCAGCAGCACATCGGCCCCGTCGCTATGGCGATCACTGCCACGGTTGTCGGGTAGTTCGGTATGACCAGAAGCAGCGTCCCGCCACAAGCCAGCGCTTCAAGGGCGAGTGCCAGGACGAGTCCCGCGCCGAAGACCCGACGCGCCCCCCGTGATTCGGGATTGCGGCTCTGTGCTGCTCCTAGGAGCTCCAGTCCGAGCCAGCTCACCGCAGAGATGACGAGCGCGATGATCGGGATGTAGAGCAGCCCGAAACCGTAGTTGGTACCGACGGTGTGATCGAGGAACGGGATACCCGTTACTGCTCTGGTGATGGCGAAGGTGACCAGTTGCACGCACACCAGGAGCAGTCGGCTCACCATCCAGGCAAGGGACCGGGTTAGCCCGGAGAACCGCGGAGTGGTGAGAGCGTGCATGCTCCCACCATCCCGCGTCGTCGTCAGTTGGTCCAATACCAGGACCCGTCGGCGCCATCATCGACAGCATGTACTGGTTGACGAATTTGCCCCACTCGCTTTTCGCGCCGGCCCGGTAGAGGGGCTGCCCGCCTGGCACCTTCTCGTTGAGGACGTGGCCGGCGACGGTGAACCGCATCTTCTCGCCTGCGACGGGCTTCTCTGCACCGGTCCACCAGTCGAAGCTGATGGTCGACCCAGCGCCATCCACATGGCCCTTGTCAGCGGTGAAGTAGAACCCGAAGTCACCGCCTGGGAACAGTGGGTTCCCGGCGGGCAGGAACTGTTCCTGCTCGAAGATGCATGCGAAGTTCATCGTCAGCACCGTCAGCGGCAGCTTCTGGTGGTATTTCGGGAATGCTTTCGGCGCCCCCGAGACTGGGAAGATGCAGTTGAAGCAGTCGTGCATTCGCTTGTGCAGGTCCGCGGGGGAACCCTTTTCACCACTGCGGTCCAGGTATACGACCACGCGGGATCGGCTACTACGGGGAACGTAGCGTCTGCGGGTACCTGCACGTCTTGGATCAGTGTCGAACCGTCCCACCGGTAGGTGGTCTCGAGTGATGCCCCGTTGGCGTCAAGCGCCCATGCGGGATCGAGCGCGCCGACGATGTCGTCGCCTACCTTGAAGTAGTAGCCGCCGCCTGGTCGTGGCGCGACGTGCTCCCCTTCGACGAACGAAAACGTCGTGCGGCTTTCGTAGCTGTCCTGCGGAGCCGCGTAGGCCGTAAGGATGCGTGCGCCAGTGCCTGCGTCAGAGATGTATCGCGCGACATCGGCGTCTTTCGTCGCGAATGACGTGACGCCGTCGGCGGTGCCCGTCGTGGTAGTCGCTCCATCGAGTGCGAACTTCACGGACATCGGTTCGCTGTCGTCCGGTGTCGACGTGACCTCCACTGACGGCGTCGACATTGCCGCCACTCGTGAGCGAGTCTGAACTCTTGCCGACTGCGCCACCGTGATCTGCGTGGTGGGTGTGTCACCAACTACGGTTCCCGGCGCCACAGCAGACAAGGTGGAGGCCCCGTCTGTGATGCTCGGCTCAGCCGCGTGCGCTGCAGGTGCGAGAGCTACGCCAGCGACGAGAAGCGACATCGCTCCCACACCAGCGATGGTAATATTTCTCAGTGCTTTCACTGTTCCCCCATTTGTGTTTCCAAGAAACTACCCAGCCCGCCGCACTTCTCGCAAGTACGCCCGGTGCCGACAGCCCGCGCCGTACGCAAACGGCCGGTTGGCCACAGCGTCTCGGTAGCCGGTCGTCCATCGGACGGGACGGGTTCTTGGCGCGGACGGTGTGAGCAGCTTCGTTCGGTGTCGTGGTTTTCGCACCGCTCCATGTCGTGATCCCATCTCGGTAGCCGATCGGCTTCCGTACAAGACGTCGCTGCCGCGGCGGTATTGTGCGGTCATGGCTCTCATCTCGGACACCAGTCGAGGCGACTGGCTGCGCCCGCGCGCGGGACACTGGGCGACTGCGGGTGGGGTCGCGGGGACTGGGTTTGAGGCATATGCCCGGGTCCTGCACCCATTGCCCGCTCACCGGGAGGACCTCACGGCGTCCGACGACTGGGGAGGCCATCCGATCGTCGAACATCGCGCGTGGACCTGGGCGGAGCTCGCAGCCCTGAACGGTCGCCATGTGCACCCCCTCGTGCAGTGGGTGCGTCTGTCCGGAGAGGAGCCACCTCAGGGCATCGAGCCCGAGGACGGGTGGACCGTCGGTCCTCCAGAAGAGGGGCAGCTTGACTCGGCGATCCTCGCAGCACTCACGGAGCACCTCGGACGAGCCACGACCATGCCGGACGACCTGGTTGCAGCCGTGTGGAACGGCTGGGGCGACCTCAACGGCGGTTCCGCGTCAGGCTCTTTCGTGGTCGGGGAGCCGAGCGAGGAGCAGTTGCGACAGTTGCAAGAGCAGGCGGAACGGCGACGGCTCCGAAACGCCGCCGTCGCGGACGCACTGGCTGGTCCGACGTTCGAGTGGCCGGGACGGGAGTTTCACCTGATGTCCGCGTCCCTCGCTCTGTTCGCGGAGCCGGACTGGCTCGACACAGCTTCCGTCGACGTCTGGCCCGCCGCCGGCCATACGCCGCAGATGCTGTGGCCGGAGGACCACAGCTGGGTGCTCGCGACCGAGATCGACTGGGACTTCACCGTCGTCGCCGGCAGCCGCGGCCTCATCGACGGTGTGCTCGAGGACCCTCGTTTCGAGGCGTTCGCCATCGCCGGCAGCGATGACCTGACCTGGTCGTGTGATGCGGTCAACTGAAGCGGACAGGCCTAGTGGTCACCATGCGTGAGCTCCGGTAGCGGATGGTGGACCGGACGGCGGTACTAGCGGCGTCTTGCAACTCGGGCACTCGCCATCACGCATCCCGCGATCACGCCGAGACAGACGACCGCGAGGCCGATGTATCCGAGAGCGAAGTTCACCCCTCCACCTTCCGGAGCCGCTACGACGATCCAGATGCAGTAGAAGGCGCCAGCCAGCGCACTCACCGAAGTGACGATGGCCAGGACGGCGAGACCGACCGCTCGTCCGTTCCACTCGGTCCGAACGGGTGAAGCGCCCTGTACCGGACTGCGATCCCCGTAAGGAGAGAGATCTGCATCATTCATGAAGCGATCGTCGCACGCCCACGAGGGTCTGCGCCGTTACGTCGTCTCGCGAGGCGGGCAACTGACCGTCGGCCGTCTCGGTATCCGATCGGCTACCGGAACGACCCAGGACGCTAAGTCAGGCGGAGTCGCCGCCGTGCCAGCCTTCGGGCCCGGCAGCAGCAGTGAGGCGTGCGTGTTCTGCGGTGTCGGTCTGCTGCCATCCATAGTTCGTGACGACGACGTAGCTCTCGCCGCTGTGGTCTTCCCGGACGCGTCCCGGTCCCAAGCCGTCGGTGAACATTTCCTCGTCGATCCAAGTGAGGAGTTGACCGACCCAGTCGGCAGCATCCTCCGGTCGGGCGTAGATCCAGTACTGAGGTGACCCGGAAGAGGGCATCCCGACGAGCAGACGAGCGGACTCGCCGTCGCGCTGTGTGACGCGCAGGTCGAGGACGTGTCCGTCTCGCACGCGGACGTCCGTGAATCGGTAGTCCAACCGACTGCTCTTCCGAGGGTCTAAAAGGCGCCATCCTGTGTCCCGGCGCAGAACTTCAACGATGGCATCCTCAGTCAGCACGACCGGATCTTCCCATGCTGCCGGTAGCCGATCGCTGAACGGACGACGCTGCGCGCTAGAGTGCGCTGGTGCAGATCGTCGAGGGCGTGTGTGTCTGGTGGCGTGATGAGGACGGTTGGGGAGTCCTCCGTTCGAACGGGGTCGAGTCGGACGTGTTCGTGCATTTCTCCGATGTGAACATGACTGGCTACCACTCGCTTGAAGCTGGCCAACGTGTTCGGTTCGAGGTGGAGCCCTACCCGCGAGGGCAAGACGGCTACTTCTTCCGCGCCCACAACGTCGCGATCGCCTGACCATTAGCCGATCGCCTACCGGGCTGAGGCGTGGGCAACGACCGCCTTGCTCTCGAGCGAGAGGACATTGGAAGCGGCCTGCCGCCTCGCGGCGTCCGTGAAGACAGCCTGCATCCGTCCGCGGCCTTCGTCAGGCTGGCGCATGTACGTCTGCCCGATCGTTGCGATCCCTGCTGTTACTGCTGCCCAGAGGTCGTCGGGGCGTATACGGAAGGTGTACGAGAACAGGCTGCAGTCGACGGTGGTTGCGCCAGCGATGCGGAACAGCTCGCGGAGGCCTCCGACGGTTCTCGAGAAATCATCCGCTGGAGGCAATCGGTGTCCGGCGGGCACCGTGACGTCCGCTTTTCTCATGATCATGTTCCAAAACTGGTTGAGCGCTCCGACCGGTTCGGACGGCCAAATCGTGGCGGCGACGGTTCCACCAGGACGGGTGACTCGAAGGAGCTCACGAGCCGATGTGAGCGGGGTTGGTACGTGGTTGAGGACGAAGTTCGCAGTCGTAAGCGCGAACGAGCCCCGTCGTAGGGCAGTGAGGGCAACGCCGCAGTTGCGATATCGACAGTCGGGTAGCGTCTTGCAGCGAATCGCACCATGGAGCGTTCCTTGTCGCATGCAGTGACCGCGAATCCGCGTCGGATGAGGGCACCTACGACGGATCCCGTCCCGTT
This sequence comes from Curtobacterium flaccumfaciens, assembly GCA_029689965.1. Taxonomy (GTDB): domain Bacteria; phylum Actinomycetota; class Actinomycetes; order Actinomycetales; family Microbacteriaceae; genus Curtobacterium; species Curtobacterium flaccumfaciens_E. Next base: position 493,135 of record CP121450.1, read on the forward strand.
CCGACGTCCAGAGCGGGCCCGTCGCCGACGCTCACGTGGTTCCCAAGCAACCCGTCGATAGCACCTGCGCAGAGTTGCGCGAAAGACCTGTCGTAAGCAGTCGCAGCATCAGACCATCCGTCGAGCATGTCTCGACGCTACCCACTCAACCGATCCCCGATGAGGGATCGGCTATCTCTAATGGTCCTTGGCTGGCCTGGGGTCGGCTGACAGGCTGGCACCGGTCCCAGCTCGTGGTGTGACTCATCGGCTATCTGTCCGTCCCCGTGACGTGACGTTCGTCCGACTCGTCCACCGCGGGCAGCGGGGCTGGTGCCGGCCCGTCCGCTGCGATGGCTTGATAGAAGGTCGTCCAACCAGCCACCTGGTTGTGACTCGTTAGAGATCCGCCCCGCAACGACTCTCCCGGGCCGGGCACCAACACGGTTCCCGTCTTGGAAGGAGTCCCGCAATGCCCATCGCAGACGAGTACAAGCATGTCATCGGCGTCGACACGCACGCCAGAACACACACCTACGTCATCCTCGACACCCGCACCGGCGGCATCGTCGACACCGCGACGTTCCCGACGAGTTCGGCAGGTCTTGCCCGGGCATTGGCTTGGATCGACCGTCGAACATCCGCTGGCCGGCTTGCAGCCGTCGAGGGAACGAGCTCTTATGGAGCGTCCCTGACCGAAGCGCTGCAGCAGGCTCGAATCTCTGTGGTCGAAGCGCGGCCACCACGACGAGCCGACCGTGGGGCTCGCGGGAAGTCCGACCCGATCGATGCTGAGGCCGCGGCTCGTGCCGTGCTGCGCACCGACACCGCACTGCTCTCCTGGCCCAGGACCGGCAAGATCCGGTCGGCACTGCGCATTCTGTTGGCTGCCAGGAAATCGATGGACGGTCAACGCACCGCGAGCCGGAACGCGCTCACCGCGTTGCTGCGCACGATCAACCTCGGTGTCGACGCTCGGCGCCCGCTGACGGACAGACAGATCGCCTCGATCGCAGCATGGCGGCCCCACCCCAGCGACGACATCGATAAGACGATCGCGCGCGGCGAAGCGGTCCGCCTCGCCCGCGACGTCCTCGATCTCACCGTCAGGCTTGAAGCCAACCATGACGCGCTCCGACTGCACGTGTCTGCTCTCGCTCCGTCGGTGCTGGACATCGCCGGCGTCGGGCCGGTGTCAGCGGCCGTGTTCCTGACCGCGTACTCGCACGCGGGCCGAGTCCGCAGCGAAGCCGCGTTCGCGTCCCTCGCCGGCGCAGCACCAATCCCCGCCTCCAGCGGCAACACCAACAGGCACCGACTGAACCGGCACGGCGACCGACGGCTGAACTCGGCGCTCGAGACCGTCGCCCGCGTCCGGCTCTCCTACGACCCCGACACCCGCGCCTACAAGCAACACCGCCTCGCCGAAGGCAAGACCGGGAAGAGATCAAGCGCATGCTCAAGCGTTACATCGCCCGACAGATCTACCGCCACCTCACCGCTACCTCGACAGCGTCAGATCATTGGCGCGACGGGTGGAGAAGCTCAACAGTCAGCTCGGCCACCTCGACGACCGCATCGGCAGGCATGTCTGGGTAGTAGTTCTCTCGGAGCTGTCGCCCGAAAAGCTGCATGTCCGTTCCCGGCGGTTGGTGCGCCTGACCAGCGGTGAGCGTGTCGAGCCGGTAGCGCTGCACTGCGGTGACCGCACCAGCAATCGGGACCGCCGTCGGGTGTTCGTCGAAGACGAAGATCGCTGCCCCTACCGGCACGGACTCGTTCCATCGGACAGTCGTCACCTTCGCGCCACTCACCATCGCGTCGTAGTGCTTCCGGTGGAAGTGAATCGTGTTCCGAGCTGCAGTCACCATGCTTCCACTCTGGCCTAGCTCAACCCGGACCGCGGAAGACTCACAACCTATGGCCCGATCGGCCACCACGGAGACTGCTTGACATCACCTATAGAAGGGTCGGACACCGACTTGAAGCCGCGGACTGCTGCCAAGGTGCAGGCTATGCGGTTGACGGGTGGTCAGGATGGGGACTGGGGACGGGCGGCCACAGTGTCGGCGGGGGCTGGGCCCTCGACTGATGGCCCGCCACGTGTCTGCGCTCCTGCCCGGCTCCGGCTCCGGGGGTAGTGGGAGTTCCGCGTGCGGTGGGAGTCGTCGGCCGAGGACGGATCCTGCGCCAGCGGCGATGACCGCTCCGGCCACGATGAAGACAACCCAGAGGTATGGGTGACCGCCGCCGAGCAGGATCCCGGCCAGGGGCGGGCCGATGAAGCGTGAGACCGGGTAGGTGGCGGAGTTCATGGCGTTGTAGCGTCCGCGCAGGTGCTCCGGCGCGAGTGCGTTGGGCATCGCGTTGATGACGGGGCTGAGGAACGTCTCTCCGAGGCCGAACATCCCAAGTGCCATGACGAGTAAGGTCGCGGTCACGGCTTGGGGTACAAGGGTGGACGCGGCAAGCCCGGTCAGTGCCCACGCTGCAGCCCAGGACAGGGAGCACAGGACCAGCAAATTGCTCCGTCGGAGGGGACGGGTGAGCCGTTCCACGGGCAACTGCAGGGCGATGATCACGAGGGTGTTGGCCGCGAATGCCAGACCGATCACGTGACCGGTGTTCGAGGTCGTCGTGACGAACGATGCCCACGGCCCTTCAAGTTGCGCGCTTCCGAACACGGCCATCGTCAGCAGCACCGCCAGGTACCCGACGAAGGCCTTGTCGCGGAACACAGCCCCGTAGCTCGAGGGCGTGGCCGGCAGCTGCGCGGCGCGGTGTGCGCCCCAACCGGTCGTGCCTCGCAGCGCGACGAGCAGGATCGCCGCGAAGACGGCGGCTGTCGCTCCGTCGAGGAGGTACACCGTGTGGAAACTTGCCGGGTTGGCGACGGATACCGACACCGCTGCGATGAGGGAACCGATGCCGGCCCCGACGTTCATCAGACCGAATCGCAGGGCGAACGCTCGAGACCGTTTCTCCGAGGGCACCTGGTGCGTCACTAGGCCGTTCAGGCTTGGCCAAACTAGCGAGTTACCAGCGGACATCACGACGAGACCGACTACACCGAGCACGGGTTCGCGCGCAAGTGCAAGCAGCAGTGTCCCTCCCGCCTGGAGGGTGAGGCCGAGGACAGCGACCCGGCCGAGCCCGAGCCGGTCAGCGAGGCTGCCGCCCAGCCCGGACGCGCCGAGCACGAGGACGGCTGCCCCAGCGACGATGAACCCGGCCGTTACGAGCGGGACACCCAGAATTTCGTTCAGGTAGACGAAGAGGAACGGCAGCGTGAGACCCTGACCGATCGAAGTCACGACGGTGCCGACCAGCGTCGCGCGGAACGCTCGACGTGCGGCGGCGGTAGGGACGCTCATGCGTCACGGCCAACAAGACTCCATCCCCGGAGGGGCATAGGGCTGTGCGGTGCGAGTGCCACGGGCGTCTTCCATTCTGATCGTTCGCCGTCAGGCAGAACCGGCATCAGAAAGCAAAACCGCCTCATAGCAGCTTAGCGGGCACGCGCAGCGTCGAAGGCCACTCCACTGTGCAGCCTGGTGACGGCTCGACGCGATCGCACGCGCCGTGTCCGAAGTGCCGATTGAATGTGACCGTGCCGACGACAGCCGAGATCCTGAGCTTCGATGAGCCCGACGTGCCGGCAGGAGCGAGCCCCTGGGTTGCCCCGCGGGTCAGCAGTCCGATTCGCATCGTCGAACCCGACCCGGCTTGGCCTCAACACGCAGCGACCGTCCGGGACCGTGTTATGGAGGCGCTGGGTGTGCGAGCGCTCCGCATCGAACACGTCGGCTCGACTGCCGTCCCACATCTTCCAGCGAAACCGATCCTCGACCTGGACCTCACCGTCGCCGATCCCTCAGACGAACGCGTCTGGTTACCACGCCTAGAAGCAATCGGCTTCACCCTGACAGTCCGAGAGCCCTGGTGGCATGAACACCGACTGCTCCGCCATGACCCGAGGTCGGAGGCGCTCCCGGCGTCTGCCGGCGACCTCGCCGTGTTCATTCACGTATTCGGGCCGGACAGCCCTGAACTGATCAAGCACATCGTCTTCCGGGACTGGCTGCGCGCCAACAGTGCCGACCGGGACCGCTACGCCGCAGCCAAGCCCCAGGCTGCGGAAGAGCCAGCAAGCTTTATGACTGAGTACAACGCGCGAAAGACACCCGTCATCCGCGAGATCTACCAACGAGCGTTCGACGCCGCGGGGTTCATAGCTTCGCACCCCTCCTGAGCAAGTCGTCCGCTAGTCGATCGGCTAACGAGTCGTTCTCCGGTTGGACGAAGACCTTCACCGACCCCAGACTCTGCGCTGCGATCGTCGACCGGCTCACGTTCAACGGCACCATCCTCGAAACCGGCACCACCAGCTACCGCCTCGGACACACCCGCAGCCAGCAACCGCTCCAGAGTTAGCAGCTAACTCGCGAGGACACGGTTCGGCACCCAGCCTTCGGATCCCGCCTGTGATCGGCACCACGACCACCCGCTGGCGACATCATCGACGAGGACCTCAACGGCCGAGCCCGCACCAACGGTCAGCTCGGTCGTGTCATAAGCCGTCACCACGGTCCCGAAGTCACCGGAGATCGTCAGATGGCGCCCGGCACCCATCCCGACCCGTCGTCGGTACTCACGAACACGAACGCGGGCCACTCGGTGTCCCGCTCACCCACACGGACCACCTGACCTGGCGTAATCGTCAGAGCAGCGCGTTTCGGCGCTTCATGGTCAGCAACCAGCAATCGACGCATACCTCGATCATGACCGAACCCACCCATCAACCGGAGCCAGTTACCTCCGACAAGCCGGGGCCACCCAGCGTTGACAAACACAGACCGCCGGGCGTATCCCGCCCGTGCAGGCCAGATGGCCCCGCACAGTCGCAGGGCTACAACGGACCGCTCGGGCGATCATCCGCGCTGGTTCTCCTGCTCTCCACCTATCCCAGATCACGTTCTGCTGCTCCGGTGCCAAATTCGAACCCACGCGCCGCCTCTCCGATCGTTCGCATCATCCCAAGGGTGGTGCGTTGATCGGTTGAGACCGCCGTCGAGCTTGGTGACGACCAGGACTTCACCCTTGCGGACCACGGCAAGAGCTTCGCGGAACCCCAGGCGTTCACGGTTCGTACCGGTCATGCCGTGGCCAACGTGCACGTTCTCGGGGTCGACGCCGAGTGAGTGGAGACCGTCTCACTGGGCTGTGACTGTTCGCGCTGACCTGCGCGATTTTGAGCACGTTCGACGCTCCGAGAGTTGCTCGCAGTCCCAGGCTTGCTACCGGCTGCTCCGGTGAGCGGCGCGACGCTTGGAAACCGCGATGTCAGCTGGTCGGGTCCTCGAGCGCCTGGGTGAGGGAGCGCATCGCGGCGCGTTGGTGCGTGTCGAGGAGAGAAGTGAAGTGCTCGTGGACGGCCTGGATGAGGTGTGTGTGCAGTCCGTCGAATGCTGCGCGGCCGGCAGGGAGGAGCTGGACCTCGACCCCGTTCTTGAGTTTGGTCCTGGACAGGTAGCCGCGACCCTCCATCCGCTTGAGCAGATGTGACAGACGGGTGCGGTCCCAGCCGGCGGCGGAAGCGAGGGCGTTCTGGCGAATCGTCCCTGCGCATCATCGAGGTACGCCAGGACCGTGAACTCGGGCTCGGTCAAGGGGCCGTGCTTGACCAGATCCGCGAGGATGCGCCCGCGGATTACCTCGTTCACTCGCTTCCATGCAAGCCACAGGTCAAGATCACCCGCGCTATCTGTTGACATGTCCACACTCCGGTAGCTAATGTCGAGATGTCAACAGTACCCGAGTGAAGGAACATCATGACCAGCTCAGTGACCAACGCGCCGCGACCCGGGGGAACGTATTCGTTCGGCGGCCGCACTGTGTCGCGCATCGGCTTCGGGGCGATGCAGCTGCCGCGCCTTGCTGATGACCGTGATGCGGCGGTGAGCCTGGTGCGCCGAGCGGTGGAGCTCGGCGTGAACCACATCGACACCGCGCAGTTCTACGGCAACGGGTTCTCCAACGGTGTCCTGAAAGAGGCTCTTGCAGGCCGTGACGACGTGATGCTCGTCTCGAAGGTCGGCTGGGCCCCCGAGGTAGGTGGCCCACTGCCGATGCGTCTCGCCCAACGCCCGGAGGAGCTCCGCGTCAGCGTCGAGGACAACCTCCGAGCGCTTGGCCTCGAGCAGATCCCCGTGGTCAACCTCCGACGCATCGACGTTGGTCCGCGTATCCCGGTTCCCGAAGGGCAAGAGGTCGATCTCGACGACCAACTCGCAGAGATGACAGCCATGCGCGACGAGGGGCTCATCGGCGGGATCGGCCTCAGCACGGTGGACGCAGATGTTCTGCGGCGTGCCCTGCCTGTCGGTGTCGCGTGCGTGCAGAACGCGTACAGCCTCGTCGACCGCAGCGATGAGGGTCTCCTCGCTCTCTGCGTCGAAGAGGGCATTGCCTGGGTGCCGTATTTCCCCTCGGCAGTGCCTTCCCCGGCTTCCCGAAGGTCACCGACGAACCCAACGTGCAGGCCATCGCTGCGGACCTCGGTCACAGCCCCGCGCAGGTCGGCCTCGCCTGGCTTCTGCACCACACCCCCAACACGCTGCTGATCCCTGGCACCGCATCCATCGACCACCTCGAGGCGAACCTTGCAACCGGAGACGTCGCCCTCACGGACCGATGACGGCACTGCTCGACGCGATTCCCACTCGCACCCCCGAACAGCATTGACACCAGTACACGCGCGAATCGAGAACTGACAATGAACGAGAAATCTCCCGCGCCCGCGTCGAGGGGCACCCGAACCGTCATCATCACCGGCGGCAACTCCGGCCTCGGCTACGCCACTGCGGCCGCGATCCTCAGCACCCCTGGTGGAGCACCGTGGCAAGTCATCATCGGCTGCCGTGACCCGCAGCGCGCGCAGGAAGCCGTAGACCGGCTCACCGCGCTCCCCGGCAGGACCGGGTCAGTGAGAGCGATGGCGCTCGACCTGGCCTCCCTCGCTTCGGTGCGCGAATTCGCCGACGAGGTCGAGCGTCGAGTACGAGAAGGCAGCCTCCCGCCGGTTCACGCGGTGGTGTGCAACGCCGGAATGCAGACGGGGGCGAACCAGATGACGACCGTCGATGGGTTCGAGTCGACCTTCGGTGTCAACCATCTCGGGCACTTCCTTCTCGTGACCGAGCTCCTACCCTCCCTGGAAGCGCCGGCCCGTGCCGTCGTCGTCGCCAGCAACACCCATGACCCCGCGAAGAAGGCGGGCGCCCCTGCCCCCGCTTGGAGTTCCCCACGAGCCCTGGCACGCGGCGAGCTGGCCCCCTCACCCCAGACCGACAGTCCCTTCGTCGCAGGAGGTCGGCGGTACACCACCTCGAAGCTGGCAAATGTGTACTTCACGTACGGACTTGCCGCACGGCTACCCGACGGCGTCAGCGCGAACGCGTTCGACCCTGGCCTCATGCCGGGACCAGCTTGACGCGCAACGCCGCAGCTCCGCTGCGCTTCGCCGCGAAGCACGTGATGCCCCGCATCATCCCACTGCTCCGCCGCGCCCTCGGATCAAACGTCCATACCCCGCAGAATCCGGCGCAGCCCTCGCGCGTCTTGTCACCGACACCCAGTTCGCCAGCACCTCTGGGAAGTACTTCGAGCAGAACACTGCGATTCGCTCGTCAGACGACTCCTACGACCTCGCGCGCATCAACGAGTTATGGAGGAGAGCGTGTCGCTGACCGAGAAGCGGTAACCGGCAGGACTGCTGGGACCGTCTGCTTCAATGCTCCACTCCCGGTGCGGACGACTCGCGAGGTACCCAAAACCTTCGATTCCGCTACAACGACTTTGTCGTCGCTCGTTATCGGGCGCGGTTGAGGAATTCTGTGGCGCGGTGTCCCCATTCGGCGATGTCGTCGACGCTTGTCGCGGTGCGCAGTTCGGCGTTCGGGAGGGCGTCCGCGACGGCCAGAGCAGTGGAGACCGGGTGGGCGGGGTCGGTGTCCCATGCCAGGACGAGGGCAGGCACGGCGATGCGGGCGAGGTCGTCGGTGTCGGGCAGGTCGGAGACGGCGGCTCCGCGAAGCACGGCGGGTGCGATGGACTCTGCCGGTGTCGGCGCGCCCATCTCGGCTGTGCGTCCGGCGAATATCTGTGGTGAGGTCGCGGCGGCCATCAGTGGGGCGAGGGCGGTGTAGCCGTCTGTTCGATGAGGTCGGCCATCTTCAGGTAAACGCCGGCCTGCGCGGCGCGGGTCGACCACGCGGTGGGGGCGCGCCGAGGACGACGGCCTGGAATCGTTCGGGTGCGATGCGGAGGGCGTTGAGGATGGTCCCGGTGCCCATGGAGATACCCATCGCCGGGATCGGTTCGCCGGGCGCGATGTGGTCGGCCAGGGCGAGGAGGTCCTGTCCGAGCTCGGATCATTCGTACTGGGATGCCTCGGAGGTTCCCGCGGATTCGCCGTGGCCGCGGGCGTCGTAGGAGATCACCCGATACCCGGCCTGATCAGGGCCGCGGGATCGATGATCGTGGCGAGGCGATCCGTTTGGCGGTGCTGCATGAGGCCGTGGAGGTTGAACACGGCAGGGCCGTCGCCTTCGTCGGTGTATGCGATCTGGGTTCCGCGGATCGTTGCAGTCTGTTCGGTCATGCTCGAGGGCTCGTTTCCGTTGTGGCGAGGCTGCGGGTGAGGTAGTCGTGCCAGGTGTGATTGAAGTCGCGTGCGAGGCGGGACGTGGGAGCGAATCGGTCCCAGGCGTGGAATGCGCCCGGGTAGAGGTGGAGTTCGACGGGGACGTCGGCGGCGGCGAGAGCGGTCGCGAGGGCGATGTCCTCGTCGCGGAACACGTCGTACTGGGCGGCGGCGATGAAGGTCGGGGGAGGTCGTGCACGTCGGTTCTGCGGCCCGGGCGGAGTAGACGTCGACGTCCTCGGTGCCCGCACGGTCGCCGAGGACGGCGGCCCAGGCGTCGAGGTTCTCACGGCGGTCGAAGACGCCGATGTCGATGACCTGATGGCTGGACGCCGACGTGTTGCGGTCGTCGAGCATCGGGTAGTTCAGTGCCAGCAGCCGCGGGCGCGGAAGGCCCTGGTCGCGGATCATCAGCGCCGCCGCGACGGCGGGTGCGCCGCCGCCGCTCGCGCCCGCCAGCCCGATGTGCTGCGGGTCAATGTGGAGGGTGTCCGCGTTCTCGCGCGTCCAGGTGTAGGCCAGGAGCCCATCCTCGGCGGCACCGGGTGCGGGCGTCTCCGGGGCGAGACGGTAGTCGACCGAGATCACGACCGCTTCGATGGTCGTGGCGAGGTCGGCGAGGTAGGCGGCGTCGTCATGGCCGCTGCCGAGCACCTGCGCGCCCGCGTGGAACCACAGCAGTGCCGGAGCGGGTTCCGTTGCCGCGTGGGGCCGGTACGCGATCAGGTCCAGGGCGGATCCGTCGGGCCGGGCGGCGGTGTGGACGGTGATCGTCACGGTCGGGTCGGGTTCCGGCGGGGAACCGCGGCCATCATCGCGGCGGTCATCGCACGGTAGGCGGGGATGTCGGACAGGTCGATCATGCCGCCGTTGGGCAGCTTGGGGATCACCGCGAGAATCGCGGCGAGCTCCGGGTCAAGCTGTGCACTCATATGCGTCGCCTTTCTGCGCAATTGCTTTTTCTAGGGGGGGTCAGAAGAGGTCGGGTTGGCCGCTGCCGGCGGTGATGCCGCCGTCGACGGGCAGGATGATCCCGGTGATGAACCTTGCGTCCTCGGAGGCGAGGAACGCGGCGGCGGCGCCGATGTCGTCGGGGGTGCTGTAGCCGGGCAGTGCGCGGCGTTCGTTGAAGCGCGCCACCATCGAGTCGAGCTGTGGCAGGGATTCGTGCTCGGGCGCGATCGTCAGCGACGGGGCGATCGTGTTCACTCGGACGCCGTCCGGGCCGAGGTCGAACGCGAGCCCGCGGGTGAGGTTCACGACGGCGCCTTTTGCGGCGTTGTACGCCGCGATGCGGCGATCGCCGCCGAGGCCGGATGCCGACGCGATCTGCACGATGCTGCCCCTCGTCTTCCGCAAGTGCGGCAGTGCTGCCTGCGCTCCGAAGAAGCAGCTGTCGACATCGGTGCGCATCGTCATCCGCCAGTCCTGCTCCGAGGTCTCCTCGACCGTGCGCAGCACCGCCGTCCCCGCATTGGACACCAGCACATCGATGCCACCGAACCGGTCCACGGCCGCCGTCATCAACGCCCGCAACTGCCCCGGATCGGTTACGTCCGTCCGCACCGCCGCGGTCCGCTCACCACCCAGCTCGACGGCCAGAGACTCCAGGAGCTCCTGCCGCCGCGCCGCCAAGACCACGTTCGCACCCTCGCTCGAGAACCGCCGCGCGATCCCCACCCCGATCCCCGAACTCGCACCGGTAACGACGACTGTCTTTCCCATGAAACGATCCACAACCATGCCCTCCTTGCTCTCTCCGCTACCCAACAGCACCACGGATTTGTCAGTGACTGACTTTACATACTGTCAGTGACTGTCGCAACCGGTATGCTCTGGCTATGCCGAGAGACGGGACCGTAGCGCGCGAACGACTCCAGCGCGCCGCGCTGGAGCTGATGGGACTACACGGTTTCGACGGCGTGACAGCGCAGCAGATCGCCGAGCACGCGCACGTGACAGAACGGACGTTCTTCCGGCACTTCGCCGACAAACGCGAAGCACTGTTCGCCTCGGAGGACGAGTTGCGCACGGAACTGCGCCGGAGCCTGCGAGCCGCACCCGGCGACCTGCCCCCGCTTGCCGTGCTGCGACACGCGGCGCATGGCGTCGTCCCGCTGCTCGAACGCAACCGCCCACTGTCAGTACCCCGAGCCAAGATCATCACCGGCTCCGCTGCGCTGATGGAACGGGAGCGGACGAAAGCGGCCGCGCTCGTCGACCTCGTCGAGGACGAGTTGAGCTCCCGCGGCGTCGATCGAATCGACGCGCTGCTCTGTGCCCGCGTCGGCATGGACGTGTTCGCGACCGCGATCCGGAGCTGGATGCAGGCCGGCTCAACAGACCTCGACGAGACCATCGACGAGACGTTCCACCGACTCCACCAGCACATGACCGCCGCCCTTGGTCCGCAGGAACAGCTAGCGTCACCAAAAGCGCGCCACGAAGCGCTGCTATCCACAGCGTGTCTTGTATCGGAACTCAGTCACGGAATCTAGGTCCCGCTACTACCCCCCCCGCAAGTCGATTTGCGCATGGACGGGCGATTTGCGGAGGTCCGTCGACTCCCATTGCTCGTGGACGTTCGCCTGCTACGCCATGACCCACCAAGTCACAGGGTTTCCCGCATAGGTCGATAGCGTCCCAGCCGCTTGATCCGCTGACGCGAAATGCGCGGGGTCCGTGGACCTGTTCGCTCGGGAATGGCCGTCCGGCGCGAATCCGAGGTCTCCGGGCGCGCGCGAAACTAGAACGGCTCCGAACTCACCCACTCGTGTGTCGGATGGCTTCATGCGGACCCGCCGCGACTAGAGCGATCGCCGTCCTATGTGAAGTCGGACCGGAGCGGCTCGCTCACGAGGACGTCGTTCCTTGGGCGGACGCCAAAATCACCGGCATCCGATCGTTGGTCCCGACGTCATCGATCTCGTGGCGGGCGCGCTGACGCAGTAAGTGGCCGCGGTTGCCACGTGATCCTCCCGATTTCGGCGCGGTGACGTGGCTGCAACGCCCGTCGACACGCACAGCTACGCCACGGCACCGGGAAGCCGAGGCGATGCGCAACGAAGGGGAGCGCGCCGCGGTCGGGACCGGTCAATGACGACTGGCTGGTGCCCGCGTCGACAAGTATTCACAATGGTTGCGGCTTGATTCTTATGCGCAGCGGAGACATTCTACAGCCACCCGAATCGAGCGGCCGTGGGGCTGAAATGCGCCGGTACGCCGGTTCCGCTTCGTCTACCTCAGGTGATGCTGAAAGAGGCCGGACGGGACTGCCTGGGCGAGGGCAGCGTATCCGGCGTCACTGCCATGTAGTCCGTCGCCGCATTGAAAGGGCGATCGGATGCGTCTGTGGTCGTGCTCGTCGCGCCAGACCGCGTCGAAGTCGAGCACTTCGTCGAAAGCGGAAGAGTTGCGGATCCAATTGTTGATTTGACTGCGTACGTCCTCGCCCTGGGGGTGTGCAGGTCCGATTCGCCGAATGGGGTGAGGGTCGCGCCGATCACCGTGAGGCTGCGGTCGTGGCATCGTTCGATGATCTGGCAGTATGCAGCGATGAGGTCATCGACCTGGACGTCATAGTCGTTCGGCATCATCGCGGCGAGGTCGGTGGACGAGCTCGCGGGGGAGATTGAGAACGCGATGTCATTGATTCCGGCGAGAACGATGACGTGGGTGCATCCTGGTGTGGCGAGGACGTCTCGGTCGAAACGGGCAAGTCCTGCGTCTCCGAACCCAGGGTTGAGCAATCGGTTGCCGCTGATCCCAGCATTGGCGGTCGCGGCGCCCGGCCCGGGACCGGCCAGAAGGCGTGTTGCTAGCGCTGTCGGCCAGGAGCCGCGACGTCCTGCGTTCGCGCCGGCACCGTCCGTGATCGAGTCGCCCAGCACGACGATGCCGGGAACCCGCTCATCGGCCAGCACCTCCACGGCGGTGAGCGCCACGTGAGCGCCGAGCTCCGCCGCTTCCGAGGGGACGGTGCTCGTCGCGGTGAGTTCATCTGGCCACATCCAAACCGCGTCCGTGACGAGGTTGTGTCCGGTTACGGCTGTACCGGGCCAACAGGTTGGTCCCAGAATTCGATTGACCCTCACGTGGCGTGAGGGCGGAACGTGGAGCCCATGAGCAATTACTACAACGCCTTTGAGGTGAGCCCTGTCCCCGCTCCTGGCCCTGATGCGGTCGCGCCTGAGGCATTTCACGGGATTTACGGGATGCCGTCGTTCGTGACGATCCCGACAACTGATCTGGTCGCGTCCGTCGACTTCTGGACTCGCGGCCTGGACTTCTTCGAGCTGTTCAGCGTGCCGGGCCAGCTTGTGCACCTGCGCCGGTGGGCCTTCCAAGATGTCCTGCTGGTCCCGACCGCTTCAGCTCCAGATCAGGTGGCGGCGGTGAGCTTCAGCTTCGCGTGCGTCTTGAATCAGATTGATGCCCTCGTGGCCGCGTGCCGAGACCACGGCGCGGGCGTGGTGAGCGAACCGCGGGACACACTCTGGGGCACCCGCGATGTCGAGGTGCTCACGCCGGAGAACGTACGAGTCGTCTTCACTGCCGCGAAGCCCTTCGATCCGGCCAGCCAGGTCGCCAGGAACCTCGAAGCGATCGGCATCACCGCACCGGACATCGACGGCGAGAAGAATGGAGTGCGTGCCTGATGACAGTGACGCCGTGGACCTGACTGTTGGTCAGGCCGCAGCGCGCCTGGGCGTGACGGTCCGGACGTTGCATCACTGGGATGAGATCGCCCTTGCGCAGCCGTCGTCACGGTCAGCTGCCGGGTACCGGCTCTATACCGAAGGCGACCTCGAGCGATTGCGGCGCATCGTCGTCTACCGCGAAGCTGGGGCTCGACCTGGAAGCCATTCGGAGCGTCCTCGACGATCCGAATGCGGATGTTGTCACCGCGCTGCACGCCCAGCAGGCCCAGCTTGCGGCGCGGATCGAGCATCTCAGCGCGCTGGGCGATGACCTGGCACGGATGGTCGACGCGCACGAGCGAGGGCTCCTCATGACCGTTGAGGAGCAGGCCGCGACGTTCGGGCCCGGTTGGAATCCGCGGTGGCCGGCTGAGGCACGGCAACGCTACGGCGATACGACCGAGTGGGCGCAATACGCCGAGCGCTCCGCGTCACGCACCGCGGACGACTGGCAGGCCATCGCGGATGCGTCGGCGGCGCTTGATCAGGCCCTCGCCGGCGCAATGGATGCTGGTGTCGAACCCGGCAACCCAGCCGCAGACGCTCTCGTTGAACAGCACCGCGAGGTGTTCTCCGCTTATTTCCCGATCACGCGGCAGATGCAGGTTGTCCTCGGCCGCATGTATGAAGCCGATCCCGCATACGCCGCACACTACGACGGAGTCCGAACCGGGCTCGCCTCGTGGTTGCGACACATCATCGACGCCAGCGCACGCGCCCGCGGCATCGACCCCGACACCGCCACCTGGCAATAGGAGTCGCGGGTTGCGGCCGCGCGGAGCGGCCGACGTCTCTCGTTTTGGAGACTCTCTGTGACTCATGCAAACGCTCGTCTGACCCCACGCGGCAGGCGCCTGATCGTCGACAGCTTCCGTTCGGGCTGGAAACAATCTCACATCGCCGCAGCAATGGGAGTGTCCCGACGCTGCGTGAAGCGCTGGCTCTACCGCTATGAACTCGAAGGCGACGCCGGCCTGATCGACCGATCCTCACGCCCTCATCGCTCACCGCGACAGGCTCCACCAGACGTCGAAGCGGCCGTGCTGGATCTTCGCCGTCGCGAACGCCTTGGACGGGACGAGATCTCCCACCGAACCGGCACGGCCGCCCGCACCGTCTCGCGCATCCTCGCCCGCCACGGCGAGCCGCACCTTTCCGCGCTCGACCCGATCACCGGCCACGTCATCCGAGCCTCGAAAACCACAACCGTCCGCTACGAACGCGCCACGCCTGGCGAGCTCGCGCACATGGACGTAAAGAAGCTTGGCCGTATCCCCGAAGGCGGCGGATGGAGAGCCCACGGGCGTGCCATGGGATCGACTGCCCAACGAAAACGAACGCCCGTCGGCTACGACTACATCCACTCACTGGTCGATGATCACTCCCGACTCGCGTACTCAGAAGTGCTCCCTGACGAGAAAGGCGCGACCTGCGCCGCTTTCCTCGAACGCGGCATCCGCTACTTCGCAACCCACGGCATCGACAACGTCCAGCGCCTCATCACCGACAACGCGTGGGCCCACCGATTCTCGCTCCGCGATCTCTGCGCCGCCCACGGCATCAAGCAGAAGTTCATCAAGCCGCACTGCCCCTGGCAGAACGGCAAGGTCAAACGCCTGAACCGAACGCTGCAGACGGAGTGGGCCTACCGGCAAGCCTTCACCAGCAACGACGAGCGCACTGCGGCCCTCCGCCCGTGGATCGAGCACTACAACCACACTCGACGTCACTCGGCACTCGGCGGCAAACCTCCGATCAGCCGGCTGCCACCAACCTCATGACCGGGTACATCTAGGTATCGATGACGGTTCGTACCGATCAACACACCGCCCTCGGAATGGCGCGGATGATCTGAGAGGTGGTGCGCGGGCTCGGCGCCGACTACCGCGACCGACCCTGACGGCAACATCTTCTGCATCACGGAGATCGCCGCATAACCCCACAACAATGCGCCCGACAGCCGGCCGTTCAGCGCTCCGCGACAGTTGGCGCTCACAACGGGTTCCGTTACGCTGCGGTCGCCTGACCAGGGATATCGCCGTATGCCTATTCGGCAAGAAGGCCCGGTGAAGGGGCGCTAAACGCTACACGGCTTCGCGCTCGCCCTCGGGGTGCTCAGTAGTGAGCGTCCCGGGTGCGAGTGCGGTGGAGGTCGCGAGCATCCGATAGAGCGTGGTGCGGTCGATGCCGAGCTGTCGGGCGACGGTGGTCTTCGGGACGCCGGTGCCGATGAGTCGGCGTGCTTCGGTGATCTGGTTATCGGTGAGTTTCCGGGATCGTCCTTTGTACTTGCCGGCGGCTTTGGCGATGCGGATGCCTTCGCGTTGGCGGTCGCGGATGAGGGTGCGTTCGAACTCGGCGAAGGCGCCGAGGAGGTTCAGCATGAGCCGGCCGATGGCGTCGTCGGTGTCGCGGCTGTAGGTCTGCTGCTCCTTGACGAACTCGACCGAGGCGCCCTTGGCGGTGATCTCGTCCACAATGTCGCGCAGGTCGCCGAGGGAGCGGGCGAGCCGGTCCATCGACGCGACGCGGACGACGTCACCGTCGCGAACGTACCCGATGCAGTCGAGCAGTGCGGTCCGGTCGGTGCGAGATCCGCCGGAGACTTCTCTTCGAACACTCGATCGACGTCGCCGATCGCCTCGAGCTACCGGTGGAGGTTCTGATCAATCGAGCTCACCCGAACGTAGGCGACCGTCTGCGTCTAATGTTGCATCACATCTAGACCTTCGCACACTCCTGTAGTGAAAGGAGGGAATGGCACCCTAGAACCACGAAAAATCACTTGCCGGATGCCTGTAGCACTGGGGTATACCCCAGTGCTACGCGAGCCAGTCGCGTCGTTTTGCGAGGGGTTGCTCGTCGGGTGGTTGAGGCTTGCGACCAGGCCGAGTACCGCCATGTCGGACGGGTTTGAGTTGTCTAGTTCAACACCAGGGCGCGGCGCAGATGTCCGTACATAGCCAGGGCAACGATAGCGTCTCGCCGAATACGGGTTATTTGCTTCCGAATGTCGGTCACGCGAAGTATCCTTGTCTCGAGGCATGCGAAGGCGCATGCACCCGACTCGAAAGGCTTCCATGGCTCCCTCTGTTCCCACCGTCACCTGCCCTTACTGCCGCAACGTCTTCGTTGGAGTAAAAGTCACCCGGCATGGCCTCATCAACTGCGGCAAGTGTGGCAAGACATTCCGCATCTGATCTCGCTGCCTGGCCGCTGTGCATAGCGGCCAGGCAGCGCTTCGTCCTATGGAGTGGAAACTAGGGAGTCATGAGCGCCAGTCAGTACCGCCGGCAACTTGAAAACAAGCAGAAGCAGCAACTCGACGCGGAGAGACGGGTAGGGGAGTATCGGTCGAAAGAATCAAAGAAGAGAGCCGACGCCAGCAAAGCCCGCCTAGTGGCGACCAAGACGACAAGCACGAGCACTGCGTCGAGCCGTCTTCGCGAAGCGCAGCGCAGGGATACCGAAGCGGCGCAGGCGGGCAAGGATGCTGCGAACTGGCAGGCCCGAGCTGCTTCGTACGCGAAAGAAGCTGCCAGCCTCCAGACGAAGCTGGTTAAGGCGGAGCAAGCCGAAGCCTTGGCTGCGCAGCGGGCTCAGGCGAAGGCCCTGGAAAGCGCGAGTCGTATGGCGGCTGCGAATCAGTCCGCGCTCGAGGCTCGTGTAGCTAGAGGCGAGGCCACCGTTCGTGACGCTGTTCAGCAGATTCGAGCTCCGCGCCAGGAAAAGCTGCGTATCTTGATTCTCGGCGCATCCTCCGATGGCGGGTTGCGGGTGGGGCGTGAACAGACTCGTATTCGTCGTGCCGTGCAATCGGCGGAACATCGCGATCTCATCGAGCTCGACGTCCGCCCTGCAGCGACGACGGAAGATCTCCTGGATGGCTCAGCTAGGTTCCGGCCTCATATCGTGCACTTCTCGGGGCACAGTGATGACGGTCTTATTGAATTTGAGGATGAGGTAGATGAGCCTCACGATGGGGTTGTGGTGACCGCGCGAGCCTTTGCGAGCGCGGTGCGGGCCGTCGACGAACCGCCTCTCCTCATCGTGCTCAACTCGTGTAATTCAGCCGCGCAGATCGACGCTCTGGTGGAGGCGGTCGCCCCGTTCGCGATAGGCATGGCTGATGAGATCGACGACGCTGATGCGATCGGCTACGCAGCCCACTTCTATGCGGCGTTGGCAAACGGCCAGTCCATTGGTGCGGCGCACGGGCTTGGACGGGCAGCGCTCGAGCTTGGCGGGCTAGCCGGAGCAGAACTTCCTACCCTCGCGGTGATGGATGGCTTCGACTCTGGTAGTGCGGTACTCGTCAAAGTCGTCGCGTGACGCCGGGCGGATTGTCCTGCAAGAGCGCGGGTTGACATAGAGCCGCCTATCGGCGTCACTGTAGGACGTGGGAGGTCAGTGGTTGCGTAGGACGAGACGGCCGGGCACCTGTAGGTGCCCGGCCGTTGTGCGTCTCTTGCGCGTGTGTGAGGAGCGTTCGAGGTGTGAACCGCGGGGTTGGGTTAGAGCATCAGGGTGCGAAGCATCTCGCGTGCGCCGCTGAAGGTGAGGCGGCCGTGGAGATAGCGTTCGTTGTCGATGATGTAGCCGTCGCCGGGCTCCAGTGGGAAGGTGAACGTTCTAGCCGCGATGGCTTCTCGGAGTACTTCGACGGCGTGGAGGGCTGTTCCGCCCCGGGTTTAGTGGAGGCTCGGTAGTGCCGCTTCGACGGTAGTCGGAGCGGCGTGGTGCCGGTAGTAGTCGTGCTCGTACTCGACCGGTGGGACCATGCCGAGTTCGCCGTGGAGGCGTCGGTGGTTGAACCAGTCGATGTACTCCACCGTCGCGATCTCGAGGTCCTCGATACCGCGCCAGGGCCCGCGGTTGCGGATCAGTTCGGCTTTGAAGATCGAGTTCACCGCCTCCGCGAGGGCGTTGTCGTAGCTGTCGCCCTTTGACCCGACGGACGCGACCGCGCCGGCTTCCGCGAGCCGGTCCGTGTAGCGGATGGCCCGATATTGGACTCCTCGGTCGCTGTGATGGACCAGCCGCGACAGATCGCGGTCCTCGCAGTGCCGGGTCCAGATGCCCATCTCGAGGGCGTCGAGGACCAGGTCGGTGCGCATGTTCCGGGACAGCTGCCAGCCGACGATGCGGCGGGAGAACACGTCCGTGACGAACGCGGCGTAAACCCAGCCGGAGAAGGTGCGGATGTAGGTGATGTCCGCGACCCAGAAGCTGGTCCGGGCCGGTCGCAGTGAACGCCCTCTGCACCAGATCCGCCGGCCGGTCCCGACCGGACCGGGAACCGTCGTCTTCGGCCCCTTCCGTTTGGACACACCCACCAGCCCGGCGGCCCGCATCAGGCGCTCGACGGTGCAGCGCGCCACTTGGTGGCCCTCCCGGCGAAGTTGCGCGTGTACCTTCCAGGCGCCGTAGACGCCGTAGTTGCTGCGGTGCACCCGCTCGACCTCGACGATGCGGACGGCATCGCTGACCGACCGCGCTGACGGCGGCCGTGACTTGGCGGCGTAGTAGCTCGACGGGGCGACCTGCAACGTCCTGCAGATCGGCTCGACCCCGAACTCGTGCTTGTGCTGATCAATGAACTGCGTCACCTGCTGGACGGGCGGTCGAGCTCCGCCGCGAAGAAAGCCGACGCCGACTTCAGAACCTGGTTCGCCCGCCGCAGCTCCCGGACCTCACGTTCCAACTCCGCGATCCGATGCGCGTCCTCCGTGGTGACGCCTGGACGGTCGCCGGCATCGATCTCGGCCTGCTGCACCCAGTTCCGCAGCGTCTCGGGGTTGATCCCCAACTGCTCACCGATCCGACGCAACGCGCCAGCCCTGGTGATCGGGTCGCGACGCGCTTCCACCGCCAGCCGGACCGCCCGCTCCCGAAGCTCCTTGCGGGTACTTCCTCGGTGCTCCCATGACTCTCATCCTCCCGTGGATTGAGAGCCTCCATCAGACCCGGGGCGGAACAGGCTTCGGCGGAGAAGAATCCGTTGGAGTCGATGCGGAGCCGGATCTTCCAGCGGCCGTTGTCGTTGCGGATGACGGGTCCACTGTACTGCTCGTCGCCTGACTTGTAGATGGCGGCGTTGTCGGCAGCGAGCTTCTCAACGACCCAGGGCGTGTCACGGAGGAGGTCCTCGACGACGGCTTGGCCGTCGGCCATGGTGCACTGGCCGCCGCTGCCTTCGTTTCTTGCGCACCACAGGGTGATGTACTTCGGGACGACGTTGTTGCCGGAGCCGTCGGTGTGCGGGCGGAGAGGGCCCGCGGCAAGTCCGGCGTACCCGTCAAGGCCTTCCTTGTCCGGCACATGCTTCACGACGGTGACGGTGTCGGGTTCGGCGTCGCGGTGCATGAGCAGTTCGCCGAATCCTCGGCTGAAGCTGAGGAGCTCTGCTCGAGAGGCGAGCTTGAACAGGACGATGCCGTCGCTGTCGACTTGGCGCTTGAGTTCTGCTGAGCGATCGACATCGCTGGGTCGTGTCAGTTCGATGGTGTCCGTCATTGGATCCCTTTCTGTTCACTGACGGTCAGGAGAGCGGAAGCGGCACGGATGGTGGCCGCGTACTGGGTCGGCATGGGCAGCGAACCGAGTTCGTCGACGCTGAAGAACTGCAGCTCACCGTGCTCGTGGCTTGGCTGGACGGTTGTGGAACCTACGAATTGCGCGAGGTAGCTTGCGACGGCAACGCGTCCTTCGTTGGGGATGTCGTAGTACCAGATGTCGATGAGGCGGTCGACCTGGATGCGAACACCGGCTTCTTCGGCAAGCTCACGGGTGATGGTGTCGGCAGGACCGCTGTCTTCAGGGTCTGCGCGCCCGCCGAGCAGTTCCCACTCGTTTCGAGGGTTTGTGCCGAGTAGCACGCGCCCATCGCCGTCGAAGAGCACAGCCTTGAAGGAGACGTCCATCAGCTGGCGTGGGTTTCTGCAGCCGTGGTGGCTGTGGTCATGATCTCGTCTCGGTCGGATCGCATGTTCGGTCGTTCGTGGTGCAGATGGGTCAGGAGTTCGGGATGCCGGCGGATCTCGGTGTGCGCCTCGATCCTGTTGATGAAGTCACGGTCTTCTCCGCCCCATCCAACGAAACGTTCATCGAAGCCTCCGACGGTGCGGTAGAGCGCGGCCGTGAGGAACACGCATCCGCCTGGCGGGTGCGTGATCACGTAGCCGTTCCGACTGGCTTCTCCGGGTTGCTCACCGCGGCGGATCCTCGCGCTGTCGTGAGGGAGCAAGCAGAACATGTCCGAGTACGGCAGGTGGGCGAGGTCGGGCCGTGTGGCGACGCGGGAAGCATTGCGGGCGAGGAAGTGCCCGTCTGGAAAAATGTCACCGTCAAGCAGGCAGAGAACCGCGTCCGCAGGAGCGGGAGCGACGCCGGCATTGAGGGCGAGCGCTTTGTTGAACGGGCCGGTATAGGGAATCTGAATCGACGTGTCGATCCGAGCGAGGATGTCGTCAGGGACGGTCGTTTCGGATGCTTCCTCGACGACGGTGATCGAGTACTGGTCTCTCGGCATCTGCTGATGCTCGAGAGCGGTCACAACCGCACGAAGATTCGCAGTGCGCAGAGGCGTGTCGACGCTGGACCGGAATGGGATGACCACCGCGACATGCTGATCAGTGGGCCGCGCGGGCGGGAGCGCTGCCTGTTCGGCTGTTGAGCGGTGGAACAGAAGACGGCTGCGGGACTCGATGTCATCTGCGAGCGTCAGCATCTCGGGTGTGACGGCTTGAGCGTCGAGTTTGTCGCGGAGCTGCTGGAACAGCTGTGCTGGGTCCGAGGGAAGCAGCAACTCGTCTGGCGTGGCACCGAACCAGGTCAGGGCGGCAGCGTTGATCTCTTGGCTTGAGGACCAACAGGTTGCACTCCCTCCGATCTGCCTACCGTGACGCGCTGCAGCAGTCCGTTGCACCTGATCGGGTCGAGACGTTCATCCATTTCACCGAACGTGTGTCGCGGGCGTTTCAGGACGCCGGCACCGGATGAATCGGCTACAGCCATCCGGTTGAGGTCCGGTGGGAACGTGAGGAGGCCGGTGACGTCTCCATGACGTCACCGGCCTCCGGTCTCCTTACTCAGCGTGTGATGGTCACACGGCGCCAGTTTCGTGGCGTCGGTGACGGCGGATGAGCATGAGGGTGCCGCCGGTGGTGAGCAGGAGCAGGGCGAGCAGGGCCAGCGGTGCTGCATCCGTTCCCGTGTACGCGAGGGTGCCGTTGGTGCCTGTTCCCGTGCCGCCTGAGGTCCCGACCGTGATCACGGAGCCGTCGCTGCGGACAGTGAACCGGACTGGGTCGGACGGTGCGGATGTGCCGTTCGCGCCGGTTTGGGTCGCGGTGATGACGTAGTCGCCGTCGGTGAGTGCGATCGCCGGTGTGCAGCGCCATTGGCCGTTCGCGCGGACGGTGGCGGTGCACACGATGTTCCCGTCACCGTCGGTGACTGTCACCGTGTCTCCGGGCGTGCCGGTGCCGGTGATCGGGGTGTTCCGGTCGACACTGTGGACCCGTCGGTCGGGCTCGTGATCACCGGTGGCGGAGTCGTCGCCGTGCCGGTTGCGGGGTCGTAGGTGTAGGTCTCTGCGGGGCTGGTCCCGCGGGGCTGGTCACGGTGACTGTCACGTCGCCTGCGGTGTGTGGCGGGGTGATGAACGTCAGCGAGGTGCCGTCATCGGACACCGTGGTCGGTGTGATCGGGTCGCTGCCGTCGACTGACACGGTCGAGTCGTCGGTGAACCCGGTACCGGTCACCGTGACACGGGTCCCACCGGTTGTCGGGCCGTGATCGGGTCGATACCCGTGATCGTCGGTACGTCGGCGCCGGTTGCGGGGTCGTAGGTGTAGGTCTCTGCGGGGCTGGTCCCGCGGGGCTGGTCACGGTGACTGTCACGTCGCCTGCGGTGTGTGGCGGGGTGATGAACGTCAGCGAGGTGCCGTCATCGGACACCGTGGTCGGTGTGATCGGGTCGCTGCCGTCGACTGACACGGTCGAGTCGTCGGTGAACCCGGTACCGGTCACCGTGACACGGGTCCCACCGGTTGTCGGGCCGTGATCGGGTCGATACCCGTGATCGTCGGCAGTGCTGCGGCCGGGCCCGCGTTCGGGCCGACGCTGGCGGAAGCGAGGTTCACGATCGCGGCGGGGGTGGCAGCGGTCGGCAATAGGCCGATGCGCAGCGCCCGTTCCGTGAAGATGCCGCCAGCGGTTTCCTGCCGGTTCGCCTGCACCGAAAGCACGGTCGTGAGCGCGGTCGCGAGGGGCGTCACCACCGTTTCCCCGAGCCCGGTCGCCGCCGTGTTGATCGGTGCGACGACCTGGTCGATGACCGGGGTGACGACGCCGAGCAGCGTGCCTGCTGGGATCGGGATGCCTGCCACGGTCGCGGTGACGTTCTGCAGCGAGGAGGTGATCTGGCTGGCCACGCCCGTGAGAGCCTGAGTCAGCGCCGGCAGCAGTTGCGTGGTCAGCGCGCGAGTGATGTAGGGCAGCAGTTCCGTGTTAGCGGGCAGGTTGTTCAGGTCCAGACCCTGGCTGGCGAGTACCGCGGCGACATCCACGCTGATCGCGCCGGTCTGCAGGTTCGCGGTGATCGACCCGTCCGCGCTGGTCACGTCCGTCACACTGTCCAGGGTGTCGCTGAGGTTGGGTAGGCCCGTGACGGTCACCACTCCCAGCCCGAGCCCGTTGAGGGTGTCCACGACGCCGTTGACCGTTGGCTGCAACCCGTCCAGGGTGGTGCCGAGCCCGGCGACAGTGTCCGCCAGGGCTGGGCTGGTGAGGTTCAGGGTCAGTCCCGCGATCTGGTAATCGCCGTCCTGTGTGCCGTTCGTGCCCGCTGCCTGCGTGGCGGTCGCGGAAAGCGCCCCGGTGCTGAGCTGCACGTCCGCGATCGAGTCAGCGAGGTCCGCGCCGATGAGACCGGACAGGTCCAGTGTCGCGTTCGACTGCGACACCCCGTCGGCACCGCCGACGCCGATACCGCCCGTGTTCGTCACCGCCCCGGACGCGGCCGCCGAGCTGCCGTCAGGGTTCGCTGCCGCGTACTGGTTCACCGCGCCGAGGGTGAGGATGCCGTTGTCGCCGAGCAGGTTCAGTCCGGACCCGATGTCCACGTTCACTGCGTTCAACGCGGTCACGTTCAACGGGTGCACATCCGTCACGGCTGCGCCGCCGGTGTTCGTCGCGTCTGCCGGCTCGACCGTGAGGATGTTGTCAAGGTTGATCCCGAGCGCTGTTCCGCTAAGGAACCGCCCGTCCGCAGTCGATACCACTGGGGCCGCGGACGCCGACTCGGCGGCAAGGATGCTGCCGCCGGCACCCAGCAAGACGGCGGTCGCTGCGGCAACGAGCGGTCCCAGATGTGGCCTCCTCCGGGAGGCCGGTTGCGGGCGTGCGGGTCTGATTTCTCCAACGAGCATGTTCTGATCCGTTCCGGCGGATGGTGATGCCGCCTCAACATCGGTGTTGTGGCGGCGACGGTACGCCTGTCAGAACCATCAGCACATGCCCCGAAAGGGGGGCATCACGGCGGTACCCAACTGCGCTGACCGTGCGCACGTGAACGATCAGCGCCGATTGCGGCCGGCCAGTTCCGTCATGACAACGCCCCGAAACGTCGGACCTGAGGGGGAACTGGTTGCTTCGTCTGGACCGCTGTCGAATCCGATTACCGCAGCTCGAGTTGCCGACCACACCGCGATGGCTATCTTGACACTCACTCAGATCATTGACGCTGCGGAGCCATCGACCCAAGGGACTGAAGATGCCTGTGCCCCACATCGAGCGACTGTCACGCACCGCCCCTGATGCGGGCGTGGGAATCTCCTGTCGTTGCGACCTTGGCATTGACCACACGTACGAAGAGTGGTTGCGCTTGCCGGGCAACGAGGGCGTGCTTGAACGCGCTCGAAGCTGTTCTGGAAGGCGTCTCCCCTGACGAGGTCATCGCCGAGCTCGAGCCTGACCGACCGTGATCAATAGCTCGCGGAGCAGCGGCCGGACCGTCAGTGTCGTGGCGGTCCGGCCGGGAGCTCCGATGACGGTGCTCGTGCGTGAGCGTAGCGGGAGGCGCGGGCTTGTGTCAGTGGGCGGCGTTGTAGGCGTCGCGGACGGTCTGGCTGATGCGCATTCGTTCGCGGCGGCCCAGTCGCGGATCTTCGTGCCGGTGTTCGGGGTGGTCAGTTGAGGGTGCAGGTGTAGACGCCGATGCCGACCAGGCCGGTGCTGACGCCTTGGGCGCTGTTGGTGCTGATCGTTGTCCAGGTTCCGAGGACGGTTTGGGCTTGGATGACGAAGGAGTTCAGTGAGACGAGGTTGCCGATCGCGCCGGCGGTGATGGTGGTCTGGTAGCGGCCCGTGCTGGTGGGTCCGGTCGTGGTGGTGCCGCTGGGGGTGATGATGTTGGCGAGTTCGTGGGTGATGGTGCCGGATGCGGCCCATTGCACGTTCCCGGCTGTGAGGGTGGGGATGGTGGTTGTGGCGTAGTGCCAGGTGACGGTGATGTCGCCTGCCGTGTTGCTGCAGCTGTCGAAGGTCGGGCCGGGGAGTGTGGCCGCGGTGAACTGGCCGGCACCGGTTTCGGTGTCGGTCCACGCTGCGGCGCTGCCCTGCGGCATCAGCAGCACGGCGGAGAGGAGCCCGGCGATGGCGGCAGCGGTCCAGCGTGCCCGATTCATGGTCGCCGTTTCTGTGCGTGTCGTGGTCCGAGGCGTGCGAGCAGTGTCCCGGTGGTGACGCTCAGTGCGGCAGCCAGGGTGCAGAGGGTCAGGCGTGTACCGGTGTAGGCGAGCGTGCCGGTGGGTGTTCGGGTGTTGTGTGCCGTGGCGGGGTCGGTTCCGGTGGCGGAGACCCTGATGGTCACGGCACTGGTCTCTGGCGCCGCAGTCGGGATGGATTGCGTGACTGTGGCGAGGAGGTACACCTTGGCGGGGATCGTCGTGGTTGCTGTGATTGGGGAGGCGGTGCCGGTGAGCGCGTTGATCGGTGTTGGTTGCAGGACTCGGTGTTCGGCGCCGGTGCATGAGGTCTGCTGCCATGGTGCTGTGCAGCTGGATACTGCGATGGTCAACGCGTGCGTGGTGGTGCCGGACGGTTCGGTGGCGGTGACGGCGCCGAGGAGGCTCCGCACGGTGACCGGTGCTGTGGTGATTCCGATCGCCCAGTACGCGGGAGTGTCCGGAGTCACGGTCATCGCGACCGGAGTGCCCGAAAGCCGAAGCGCTCCGTCAATCGCTGTGGGGTCGACGTGCTCAACTGCCTCGGCACGATGCACCCCCACGAATACCAGCGCCAGTCCCGTCCCCAGCACGCACGATGCCGCGGCCAGGGAGCGCACGACCGCCGTGGCGCTCATGTGCTGCTGCGATCGTCGACGGTGTCTGGTGCGGTATCACCCGTGTCGGGGGTGCCGCGGTCGGGCCAGAGGGACCACATCACGAGCGCGGCGACGCCGACGGCGAGGCCGCCGATGACGGCGGGTTGTGACAGCCACACCACCACGTACGCGAGGCGGGGAGCGGACCAGATCACCAGACGCACGTGGCTCACCCGGTACGGGTTCGGGTCGGCTGCGTCATTGGCGTCGCCCCGCAGCTGCAACGTCGCGGAACCGTCCGTGTTGGGTGTTACGGACACGACGCGGTGTGTGATGGGCAACTGGCCGGCACGGTCGACCGTGACGACCTGGCCGACCTGTGCTTCTCCGGCCGGGATCTGTTTCACGACCGCAAGGGATCCGGTCGGGATCGTCGGAGCCATCGACCCGGTCCGGAACATGATCAAGGTGATGTGCAGCGTCAGCGCCAGGATCACGAGGACGATGCAGACTGCTCCGCCCGCCGCGGCGATATTGAGCAGCACGCCGCGGACGATCCGGAGCCCACGTGCGCGCGGCCGATGCCGTTGACGAGCTGGTGTCTGCGGGGTCATGCGCTCGGCGGGTTCCCGGTGAGGGACCATGTCGCGGTCGCGGTGGCGCCTTGCACCGTGCTGGGTGCGGTCGCAGGCAGTTGCACGATGAGGCAGTAGTACACCGCCGCTCCAGGCGCACCAGCGGTCGCCGCAGGCAACGAACGCGTGTTCGCCGGCACCGTCGACGCCAACCCGGCCACATACGTGGTCGCTGTGCCCGCGACCCAGGCGCCCGAGCTGCTCGGGCGGATGTCGTCGTGCACCCGCCGACAGAATCGACGTACACCTTGTACACCAGCGTCGACACCAGCGTCGCGTTCCCTGATGTCGACGCGGACGACAACGACACGGTCCCGCCGAGCGACCCTGCCGTGGTGCGCACCACCAACGGCGCGGCGACCGTCAACCCCGGATACATCGCCGCCGCGTTGAAGGTCAACGATGCCGCCGACCCCGTCGGGTAGTCAGCGAACGCCGCCCCATCGGTCGACGACTGCATCGCGAAACTCCCCGCCGTGAATGTTCCCGTTCCGTACTCCTGATCCGTCCACT
The DNA here is from genome assembly GCA_029689965.1 of Curtobacterium flaccumfaciens. Taxonomy (GTDB): domain Bacteria; phylum Actinomycetota; class Actinomycetes; order Actinomycetales; family Microbacteriaceae; genus Curtobacterium; species Curtobacterium flaccumfaciens_E. The sequence continues at coordinate 519,994 of CP121450.1, forward strand.
GCGCTACCGTCCCCGACACCGAAACGCCGGCCACGAGCCCGAATGCCAGGACACCACGCAGGAGAACAGACCACCGCCGGACGCGGTGACGTGTTCCACGCATCACGGTCAGCTACTGCGACGCCGCCTGGAACTGCCACACCGCGGCACCCGTCTGCGCCGTGGCCAGATCCGCCCGCGGTGACCACCAGGCACAAGTACTGCGGCGCGCCGGCCGTGTCCGAAGTCGCCGCCGCAAGATCGAACGTCGTATCGGCCGGCACCGTGTCGATCGCAGTGCCCTCAGGGATCACGGCTGTCCCCGCCGTCACGGCCGCAGCATCGCACGTGAACGAATCAACGGCGTAGATGCCGTACGTCAGATCATCAACCGTCCCGGACGGCGTTCCCGCGGTGACCGTCACCGTCGCCGGCACCGTCGTCCCGGCAGCAAGCTCCACCCCGTACGGGGAATACGACACCATGCCGGGAGCCAACGACGCCGCGTTCACATCAAACGCCAACGCACCACCCGGGCTGGACGCGTGGTCCGTGAACCCCTCGGCCGTGCTCACCTGACCTGCCAACGCGAAATCACCACTCGAGGTGAACGTGCCATGCGCGAACTCATCGTCCTGCCACGCCGCCAACGTCACGACCGCCCCGACACCGAGCACCAACCCCCAGCCAACACTGCCAGCACCGTCTTCCGCCGCCGACGATCTCCACCCGTACCGCTGTTGTAACCATGGGAACCCCTGATCCATGAAACGGAGACATCGTCATCTCCTGATTGCACGTGACCATACGCCCGTAGAGCGAAAACCACGACCCCCAGAGAGGCATACGGTGCCCCCGCAGTGCATCGCCTGGAACTCCTCACGTCCGGTCAACGATCGGCTGCCGAGCCGCGAGCACGACACGAAGGCGGAGGGGCTCGCCGCGGGGGCGAAGAACCCGGGCGACCTAATGCTGAGGTACGGCACGACGATGTTCCTCATTGCAACTGTCGCCGAGCAACTGCGAACTCCGACGATGTGGTCCGCTGTGGGTGCGCTGCCAGGGACTAGTCCGCACGGCACGCTGCTGCTGACTCGCCGGGAGACGACCCCCGACTGGGGCAGGACCGAGGAACGCGCGCCGGCGACAAGTTGTGCGGGAAGGAGACAAGTTGTGTGCGCGGCGACAGCGATGTTCAGGCAATCTGTCGCCCCGAGCTGCGGGCGACACGTTCGTTGAGCCAGCGACACCTTGCGTGTCCGTTCACAGCATGGCGGAGGACCGCTGTTTGGCGACAAGTTGAATGCGAAGGAGACAAGTTGTGTGCGCGGCGACACCTGTGCGCGACCCGACGGCACTGCCAAATACTGTGTCCATCTCCGTATTTCAGACACGTTGAGTGGCAGTTGGACAAGTTAGCTGGCGGACGACAAGAGTCGCTACTGCGGCATGTCGACGAACCGCGAGAACATCCCGTGGAACGCCACCGTGATGGTGTCCGTCGGTCCGTTGCGGTGCTTCGCCACGATGAGGTCCGCCTCGCCCTGACGGGGGTTGTCCTTCTCGTACGCCGACTCGCGGTGCAGCAGGATCACCATGTCGGCGTCCTGCTCGATCGAGCCCGACTCTCGGAGGTCGGAGATCTGCGGCTTCTTGTCGGCCCGCTGCTCGGGCCCGCGGTTCAGCTGTGACAGTGCGACGACGGGGACCTGGAGCTCCTTCGCCATCAGCTTCAGGGCTCGCGAGAACTCCGACACCTCTTGCTGGCGGCTCTCGACCTTCTTGCCCGAGGTCATCAGCTGCAGGTAGTCGATGACGACCATGCGGAGGTTGTGCTGCTGCTTCAGCCGCCGGCACTTCGCGCGGATCTCGACGAGCGTCATGTTGGGGGAGTCGTCGATGAAGAAGGGGGCGTCGTTGATGCGCCCGCGGGTCTGCGCGATGGTGGTCCAGTCGCGGGAGTCGACGGTGCCCTTGCGCATGTTCTGCAGTGGCACGCTCGACTCGGCGGAGAGCAGACGCATGGCGATCTCGGCACGCCCCATCTCGAGCGAGAAGAAGGCTGCGGTCTCGTTGTGCTTGATGGCTGCTGCGCGGCAGAGGTCGAGCGCGAGCGTCGACTTCCCCAGGGCCGGGCGGGCGGCGATGATGATGAGCTGGCCGGGTGGAAGCCGTTCGTGAGGCCGTCGAGCTGCGCGAACCCGGTCGGCACGCCGGTCATCTGCCCGTCGCGGCCCTTCGCGGCCTCGATCTCGTCGAGGGCGGCCGAGATGGCGTCGGTGAGCGGGACGTAGTCCTCGGTCTGGACGCCGCCGGCGACGTTGTACACCTCGGCCTGGGCACTGTTCACGAGGTCGGTGACCTCACCCTCGGACGCGTAGCCCATCTGCACGATGCGGGTGCCCGCATCGACCAGGCGGCGGAGGACGGCCTTCTCGGCGACGATCGCGGCGTAGTAGCCGGCGTTCGCGGCGGTGGGCACCATGCTCGTCACGCTGTGCAGGTACTCGGCGCCGCCGGCGCGGGAGAGCAGGCCGGTCTTCGTCGAGCTCGTCGGTGACGGCGATGACGTCGGTGGGCTCACCGTGGGAGTACAGCGACAGGATCGCGTCGAAGATGACCTCGTGCTTGGGGATGTAGAAGTCGACTCCGCGGGCCGTCTCGATGACGTCGGCGACGGCGTCCTTCGACAGGAGCATGCCGCCGATGGTCGACTGCTCGGCGAGGAGGTCGTGCGGGGTGTGCGCTCCGTGCCGCCACGCTCCGCGAACTCCTGCGGTGCGGGCTCGAGATGCGCGATCGACACACTTGCTCCTTGTTGTTGACGGCGGCCGTCGGACGAACCGAACGCCCCTTGTTCTACCCCGAGCGACCGACATCGCCGAGTCGCTGGGCCAAGCTACGGGTACAGAGTTATCCCCAGCAAGCGCCCCTGTGGATAACTCTGTGGAGAGGCTGCGGAACACGCCGGGCAGTGTGTGGACAACTGTGGACGGCGTTGTGGACAACTTACTGCGGGAACACATGTTCGACCACTTGACCTGGGGTTTTCCGTTCCGCGCTGCGTGTGGAGAAGTGGACTTCAAGTGTGCATTGAAGGTTGCCCGCTCCATCGAATCAGGTGTGCAAAAGCGGTTGACAAACGCGAACCTGAGGACAACGTTCCCAAGGCGTTCCCAGCATCCGCGACCGTGTCTGAGAGGTAACCGGTCAGCGCGGGACAAGCCGCGCCTCCAGGCAATCTGGCGTGAGACCGGACGGTCGGCGAGACGCCGCACGGAAGCCGAGACACCGCCGAAACCTGCGGTGTTCCGTTCTCCAGGCGGCGTCTCGTCAGCGCGGCGGCGTCTCACCGACCCCATGCCTCGCCCGCGGACGCTCCCGCGCGCCGGACGCACCCGCCCCCGCGCCCCACAACGCGACGACGGGCGGGCCTCCCGGAGGAGACCCGCCCGTCGTGAGCGGAGACCGTGGCCAGTGTTACTTGGCAGCGACGACCTGGAGCGAGATCACAGCGGTGATGTCCTCGCGCAGACGCACGGTGGCCTCGTGGTCACCGACGGTCTTGATGGTCGCGGGGACCTCGACCTTGCGCTTGTCGAGCGAGCCGACGCCCTGCGCCTGGACCGCGTCGGCGACGTCCGCCGGACGGACCGAGCCGAACAGACGGCCGTCCTTGCCGGCCTTGACTGTCAGCTTGATGGTCGCGTTCTCGAGCCTCATCTTGAGGTCCTGGGCCTCTTCGATGGTGGCGAGCTCGCGAGCGGCACGGGCCGCACGGATCGACTCGACCTGCTTCTCGCCGCCCTTGGACCACGCGACGGCGAAGCCCTGCGGGATCAGGTAGTTGCGGGCGTAGCCGTTCTTGACGTCGACGACGTCACCGGCGGAACCGAGGCCGGAGACCTCGTGGGTGAGGATGAGCTTCGACATGGGTCGACCTCCGATCAGCGGCCGGAGCCGGCGTAGGGGAGGAGCGCCATCTCACGGGCGTTCTTCACGGCACGGGCGATGAGGCGCTGCTCCTGGACGGAGACGCCGGTGATGCGACGAGCGCGGATCTTGCCACGCTCGGAGATGAACTTGCGAAGGGTCGCGACGTCCTTGTAGTCGATGACGCCGACCTTGATCGACTTCGCGGGAGCGGCGTTCTTGCCGCCCTTGCCGCGAGGCTTCCGGCGATCGCCGGTGCTCTTTCCAGCCATTGTTCTTCCTTAGAGAATGAAGTTTTTCGTCTGTCCGAAGGGACCGAGGATCAGAACGGGTCTCGTCGTCGTACGTGCCACCCGGGGTGCTCCACACGTCGTTCGACTGTGCGTTGCCGCCCTGCTGGCCACCCTGAGGGGACCAGGGCGCGTCCGACTGACCGCCGCCGTTGTTCCAGCCGCCCTGCTGTCCGCCACCGCCGGCGTTGCCGCCGACCTGGCCGCGACCGCCGCCGGAGCCACCCGAAGCACGGGTGACCTGCGCGGTCGCGTAGCGGAGCGAGGGGCCGATCTCGTCGACCTCGAGCTCGATGCTCGTGCGCTGCTGACCCTCACGGTCCTGGTAGGAGCGCTGACGGAGACGACCCTGCGCGATGACGCGCGAGCCCTTCGTCAGCGAGCCCGCCACGTGCTCGGCGAACTCGCGCCACACGCTCGCACGGAGGAACAGCGCGTCGCCGTCCTTCCACTCGTTCGCCTGACGGTCGAACGTACGCGGGGTGGACGCGATGGTGAAGTTCGCCACGGCGAGCCCGTTCTGCGTGTAGCGCAGCTCCGGGTCCGCGGTGAGGTTGCCCACCACCGTGATGACGGTTTCGCCGGCCACGGGTTACTCGGCGCTCGCGGTCGCGTTCGCGGCCTTGCGGGCCGCGCGGGCCTCGTCGCGCTGCTTCTGGGCGGCGACCTGGGCGATCGCTTCCTCGGCGCGGAGGACCTTCGTGCGGAGCACGGCCTCGGAGAGGCCGAGCTGACGGTCCAGCTCCTTGGCGGCCTCGGGCGAGGACGTGAAGTCGACGACGGCGTAGATGCCCTCGGACTTCTTGGCGATCTCGTACGCGAGCCGGCGACGACCCAGACGTCCACGTTGTCGACGGTTCCACCGTCGTTGCGGATGACCGCGAGGAACTTGTCCAGGCTGGGAGCGACGGTGCGCTCATCGATCTCGGGGTCGAGGATCGCCATCAGTTCGTACTGGTGCATGCGGAACCCACCTCCTTTGGTCTCGAACGGCTCCGGGCGGTTCCCGGAGCAGGAGGGTTGATGCATGTGCCGACGCACGATCGCGCGCAGGCAACCCCGCAAGCCTACCCGACCGACTGGAGGCCCGCCACCAGTTCCCGGGACCGGCACCGGGCCTCCAGCCGGTCGCGTCGTGCGCTCGTGCCTGCACCCGGAACCAGGTTCCGGACACAGCACCGCGGAAAAGCGTGGTTCCGTGTCCGGAACCTGGTTCCGAGAACGGCGCGGCGCGCCGGCCGCTACGCGTCGCGGTCGGCCCACCAGGCGCGCAGGCGCGCCTCGGCCGCGTCGGGGCCGAGCGGGCCCTCGTCCATGCGGACCTCGAGCAGGAAGCGGTAGGCCTCGCCGACCGCGCGCCCCGGTGGGATCCCGAGGATGCGCATGATGTCGTCGCCGGTGAGGTCCGGCCGGATCGCGTCCAGTTCCTCTTGGTCGGCGAGCGCCGTGATCCGGTCCTCGAGGTCGTCGTACGCGAACGCCAGTCGATCGGCCTTGCGGCGGTTCCGGGTCGTGACGTCCGATCGGGTGAGCTCGTGCAGGCGCTCGAGCTGCGGCCCGGCGTCACGGACGTACCGTCGCACCGCGGAGTCGGTCCAGGCGCCGTCCGTGTACCCGAAGAACCGGAGGTGCAGCTCGATGAGCCGGCTCACCGCGGCGATCGTGTCGTTGTCGAAGCGCAGGGCCCGCAGACGCTTCTTCGCGAGCTTCGCCCCGACGAGGTCGTGGTGGTGGAAGCTCACGGCGCCGCCCGGTTCGAAGCTTGCGGGTCGCCGGCTTGCCGATGTCGTGCAGGAGCGCGGCGAGCCGGAGCACGGTGTCCGGGGCCTCGCCGGGGTGACGCTCGGCCTCGTAGCCGATCGCCTGGGCAAGGACGGTGAGGGAGTGCTCGTACACGTCCTTGTGGTGGTGGTGCTCGTCGATCTCGAGGCGCATCGCGGGCAGCTCGGGCAGGAAGCGTTCGGCGAGTCCGGTGTCGACCAGCAGTCGGACGCCGTCGACGGGGTCGTCCGTGTTCAGCATCTTCACGAGTTCGTCGCGGACGCGTTCGGCCGACACGATGTCGATCGAGTCGGCGAGGTCGGTCATCGCCTGACGGACCTCGTCCGAGACGGTGAACCCGAGCTGGGCGGTGAACCGCGCGGCGCGCATCATCCGCAGGGGTCGTCGCGGAAGGACACCCGTGCGGCCTGGGGGTGTGCAGGCGCTCGGCGAGGAGGTCCTCGACGCCGCCGTGCACGTCGACGAGCTCGCGTGCCGGCAGCCGGAGCGCCATCGCGTTCACGGTGAAGTCGCGGCGGAGGAGGTCGTCCTCGATGGTGTCGCCGAACGCCACGTCGGGCTTGCGGGTCTCGCCGTCGTAGACGTCGCTGCGGTACGTGGTGATCTCGACCTGCTCACCGGCCACGCGGGCGGCGATGGTCCCGAACTGGCGGCCGACGTCCCACGTGTTGCTCGCGATCGGCTCGACGACGCGCAGGATGTCGTCGGGCCGCGCGTCCGTGGTGAAGTCCAGGTCGGTGACCGCCCGCCCGAGGAACGCGTCGCGGACGGGGCCGCCGACGAGCGCGAGCTCGTGTCCGGCGTCGGCGAACGCCCGAGCGAGGAGGGCGACGGGCTCGGTGGCGGCGAGTGCGTCGAGTCGCTCGACGGCCTGGGCAACGGACTGCATGACGGTCCTCATCCTCCCAGATCCCGCCCCCGAGTTCTCCACAACGTGCGCGCGCACGGGAGCGTTCATGGTCGCGCCTCATACACTCGTGCACGGCCCGAACCGATCCCGTGGCCTCCCCGCATGCACATCTTCCGCTCCACGCTCGCCGCCGCCGCGACGGCCCTCGTCACGCTCGGCCTCGTCGTCGCGCCCGCTGCCGCCGACGGCGCCCTCGCCACGACCGCCTCTGCCACGAAGACCCGTACGGCCCACCCCGCGGCCGCCGAGCAGGGAAGACGACGATCTCGATCGCTCCGGCGAACCGCGGGATCGTCGAGCGTGACGACGACCTCGAGCTCGCCGTCACGGTGACGAACGACACCGACGCCGACGTGCCGGCGGGGACGGTCGACCTCGACATCTTCCGCTCCGTGAGCACACGCGACGTCCTCGCCGACTGGCTCAACGACACCAGCACGACCGGTTACCTCGGCGCCCCGATGGACTCGGTGGACGTCCCGGCCGTCCCGGCACACCGATCGGTCACGCTCGGCTCGGTGAAGATCGTGTCGGGCAACGTGGCGCTCGGCGGGTACTCCTCGTTCGGTGCGCGTCGCATCGCGGCCGAGTACACCGCGGGCGACACCTACGCCGTCGCACGCTCCGCGATCACCTGGGACCCGGACTCCGCGGACCAGACCCCGGTGGGCGTCTCGGTGGCGATGCCGATCACGATGCCGAAGACCGGCGACGGCGTCCTGGGGGCCGGGGTGCTCGCCGCGGCGACGGCCGTCGACGGCACGCTCACGCAACAGCTCGACGCGGCAGAGGACCACAACGTCGCCGTGGCCGTCGACCCGAGGATCATCGCCTCGATCCGGCTCCTCGGCGAGGACGCCCCCTCGTCCGCCACGGCCTGGCTGACGCGTCTCGAGTCGCTCCGCAACGAGACCTTCGCCTCTCGTACGCGGACGCCGACGTCACGGGGCTGCGCCAGGCGGGGGCGACCGGGGTCCTGTCGCCGATCTCCCTCGACCAAGAGGTCAAGGCCGACCACTTCCCCGGCGCCTCGACGCCGACGCCGACGCCCACGCACGATCCCGCGACGCCCTCGACGGGCACCTCCGCGACGGCGACACCGACCGACTCCGGCACCGCCGACTCTGGTGACGGCACCGCCGACGACGGCACGCCGGACACGCTGCCGACGACGGAGACGCTCCTCGACTTCCCGTACTCGATGGACTCGATCGCGTGGCCCTCCGACGGCACCGTGACCTCGGCGGACCTCCCGGCCCTCGCGAAGGCAGGTTCGACGACCACCATCGTCGCCAGCGGCAACACCTCGGCGGGTGCCGACACGACCATCGCGGCGTCGGAGCAGATCAGCGGCCAGCACGTGCTCGTGTCCGACCAGTCGATGTCCTCGTTGCTCCGCTCTGCTGCCACCGCGACGAACCAGCAGGACTGGGCCACGTCGATGTCCGAGCTCACGGCGACCCTCGCGACCGCCGCCCGGGCGGGACCGCCGAGAGCCCGATCCTCCTCACGCTCGATCGCGAGTGGCCGACGAACTCGTCGCGGCTCAGCTCGGCGCTCGACGCGATCGAGGGCACCCCGTGGGTCGCACCGACCGACCTGTCGTCGACATCGTCCGCGACCGCCGGGTCGCTCACGCTCGCGGCCGGGACGAACGGCGACGCCCGGATCGACCAGCTCCAGCGCCTCGTCGACGGGGAGCAGGACCTGACCGCGTTCTCCTCCGCGCTGGACACCCCCACCGACCTCACCGCGCCGGCCCGTCTCAACCTCCTCGCGCTCGCCTCGAACGCCTGGCGATCCGACCCGGACGGCTTCGCCACCGCGGTCAACGCCCAGGTCGCGAACTGGGCGAGCACCGTGTCGAAGGTCGCCATCGTCGACTCCAGCAGCCTCACGCTGCTCGGGGACCGTTCCTCGCTGCCGATCTCGATCCGGAACAGCTCGAAGTACCCCGTCACCGTGCGACTCTCCGTGCGGCCGTCGAACTCGGCGCTGCGCATCGTACGGAACGACATCGAGGTGAAGATCCAGCCCGAATCCTCCACCCGGACGACCGTGCCGGTGCAGTCGGTCGCGAACGGCAAGGTCAACCTGACCATGTCGCTCGCCAGCCCGACCGGGATCAAGGTCAGCGACCCGGCGACGGTCAAGCTCAACGTCCAGGCGCAGTGGGAGACCGTGATCACGGCCACCGCGGCCGTCGCACTCGTCGCGATCTTCGGCTTCGGCATCTTCCGCAGCATCCGCAAACGGATCCGTCGCCGGAACGGCGACCTCGACGACGAGGACGACGACCCGAACCGGCCCCTCGAGGTCCAGCCGGTACTCGGCGACCCCCTGCCGGCCGCGACGCGTCGTGACGGACCGGCACCGCTCCTCCAGGCCGACGAGCGGACCGATCGACGGACCGAGGGGACCGACCAGCGGTCCGAGCGGTGGGCCGACGACCGGACCGATCGCGCCGAGCCGTCAGCCGACCCCGAGGAGCCAGTCATCAGCGCCACCCAGCCCCAGCCGTCGGTCGACGCGGAGCCTGCCGCCGAGCGCAGTCTCGGCCGGGCGAGCGCGATGCTCGCGGCCGGGACGATGGTCTCCCGCGTCCTCGGGTTCGCGAAGACCTTCGTGCTCGCGTTCGCCATCGGGAACACCGGCTCCGACGCCGCGAACGCGTTCGCCATCTCGAACCAGCTGCCGAACAACATCTACGCGCTCATCGCCGGCGGCCTGCTGTCGGCCGTCCTGATCCCGCAGATCGTGCGCTCGATGAAGCAGCACACCGACGGCGGCACCGCGTACGTCAACAAGATCGTCACCCTCGGCGGGTCGGCGTTCCTCGTCATCACCGTCATCGCGACGCTGCTCGCGCCCGTCCTGGTGCGCGTGTACAGCCAGAGCGCGGGCGACGGCGGCAAGGGGTTCAGCGCAGCCACGACGGACCTCGCCGTCGCCTTCGCCTTCTGGTGCCTGCCCCAGATCCTCTTCTACGCGATGTACTCCCTGCTCGGCGAGGTGCTCAACGCGAAGCAGGTGTTCGGACCGTTCACCTGGGCACCGCTGCTCAACAACGTGATCGCGATCGCGGGACTCATCGTCTTCATCGCCCTGTTCGGCGGTCGCGGCGTGAACGCCTCGACCGATGACTGGACGCCCCTGAAGATCGCCGTGCTCGCCGGCAGCGCCTCCCTCGGCGTCCTCGTGCAGGCGGCCTTCCTGCCGCTGTTCTGGCGCCGCGCAGGTCTGACCTTCCGACCGGACTTCCGCTGGCGCGGGGTCGGGCTGAAGTCCACGGGCACCGCCGCGGGCTGGCTCTTCGCGATGATCCTCGTCACGCAGCTCGCCGGCATCGTGCAGGCCCGCGTCGCCTCGCTCGCGACGGGTGCGGGGAACGCGACGCTGAGCACCACCTGGCTGCTGTTCATGCTGCCGCACTCGATCATCACGGTGTCGATCGCGACGGCCTACTTCACCCGGATGAGCCACGACGCGGAACGCGGGGACATCGCCGCGGTGCGCCGGAACCTGTCCCTGTCGCTCCGGATCGTCGGACTCTTCACCGTGTTCGCGTCGGTGGCCCTCATCGTGACCGCGATGCCGTTCGCCCGCATCTGGGAGAACGAGTTCGGCCACACGCAGTCGATGGCCCTCGTGCTCGTCGCGTACATGCCCGGTCTCGTGCTCTTCTCGATGCTCTTCATCATCCAGCGGGTGTTCTGGGCGATGCACGACCACCGCACGCCGTTCCTCATGCAGCTCGTGCAGTCCGGTCTCTTCGTGATCGGCGCCCTCTCCGTGGCCCTGCTGCCCGGCACGGTCATCGGCGTCGGCATCGCGATCTGCACCACGATCGCCGGGTCCGCGCAGACGATCGTCGCCCTCGTGCTCGTCCGGAAGCGCCTGGGTGGCATCGAGGGCGCGATCGTCACGCGGTCGCACGCCCAGTTCGTCATCGCCGCGCTCATCGCCGGGGTGGCCGGGCTGGTCGTCGCCAACTTCTTCGGTGCGTTCTCGTCGGATGGCTTCGCGATGGCCGACGTCACCGGTGCCCTGATCACGGTCGCCCTCACCGGCGCCGTCATGGTGGTCGTCTACTTCGGGGCGCTCGTCGTCGCGAAGAACGGCGAGATCGCGAACGCCGTGTCCATCCTCCGGAGCCGGCTCGGCCGCTGAGCGCTTACCGGCCGCGGCGGAATGCGGCGCCGGTAGCATGTGTTGACCCGGTCAGCGATCTCTACGGAAGGGCAGCGAGGCATGCGCCAGCTCATCATCATCGGTTCCGGCCCGGCCGGGTTCACCGCCGGCATCTACGCCGCGCGTGCGGAGCTCGCGCCCCTCATCGTCGCGTCGAGTGTCGAGACCGGCGGCGAGCTCACCAAGACGACCGAGGTCGAGAACTTCCCGGGCTTCCCCGAGGGGATCCAGGGCCCGGACCTGATGATCAAGATGCAGGAGCAGGCCGAGAAGTTCGGTGCCGAGGTCCTGTACGACGACGCCGTGTCCGTCGACCTCACGGGCGACGTGAAGAAGGTCACGGTCGGCTCCGGCGAGACGTACGAGGCGCTCGCGGTCATCTACGCGACCGGGTCGGCGTACCGGCACCTCGGCATCGCCGACGAGGAGCGCCTCTCCGGCCACGGCGTGAGCTGGTGCGCGACCTGCGACGGCTTCTTCTTCCGACAGAAGAACATCGCGGTCGTCGGCGGCGGCGACTCCGCGATGGAAGAGGCCACCTTCCTCACCCGCTTCGCCGACAAGGTGACGGTCATCCACCGCAAGGACACCCTGCGCGCGTCGAAGATCATGCAGGACCGGGCCTTCAACGACCCGAAGATCGAGTTCGCGTGGAACAAGGAGGTCACCGGCATCGACGGTGACTCCTCCGTGACGGGCGTCCAGCTGCGCGACACCGTGACCGGCGAGTCCTCGTCGCTCGAGCTCGACGGCCTGTTCATCGCGATCGGCAACGACCCGCGGACGCACCTCATCCACGGTCAGATCGACATCGCCCCGGAGGGCACGATCGCGGTCCAGGGTCGCTCGTCGAAGACGAACCTCCCGGGCGTGTTCGCCGCCGGTGACGTCATCGACCCGACCTACCGCCAGGCGATCACGGCCGCCGGGTCCGGCACGGTGGCCGCGCTCGACGCCGAGAAGTACCTGGCCGACCTGGACGACGCCCTGACCGTCCCCGCAAAGGGCGATGCGCCCGTGTCCCCGGTCACCGCATCCGCCTAGGAATGCACCGACGGCACCCGCCGTTGCACCCACTGATCGACTTCTCGAAGGAGCACACATGTCCAACGCCAAGGCAGTCACCGACGCCACCTTCTCGGACGAGGTCCTCAAGTCCGACAAGACGATCCTGGTCGACTTCTGGGCCGAGTGGTGCGGTCCGTGTCGCGCGGTCTCGCCGATCCTCGACCAGATCGCCGAGGAGCACGCGGGTAAGATCGAGATCGTCAAGCTTCAACGTCGACGACAACCCGCAGTCCGCGATGAACTACCAGATCACGTCGATCCCGGCGATGAAGGTGTTCAAGGGCGGCGAGGTCGTCAAGACCGTCATCGGCGCCAAGCCGAAGCCGGCGCTCGAGGCGGACCTCGCGGAGTTCCTCGCGTAGGACCACACCGGCCGAACGGCCCCGCACCCGAACAGGGAGCGGGGCCGTTCGTCGTTCCGGTCCACCGGTTCAGGATCGGCCTCGTCGCGGACCCCGGGTTTCCGGAGTCGATGTCGTAGTGTGGCGGGAATGTGAGTGGCGGGCGTGTCCCGCTGGAACGGAGCCCTGATGACGAACGGCAACAGCCTCGACCCCTGGTACGACTCCTACGCCCAGCGCACCGCTGGGTTGAGCGCCTCCGAGGTCCGAGCCCTGTTCGCCGTCGCGTCGCGGCCCGAGGTGGTCTCGCTCGCCGGCGGCATGCCGTACGTCTCCGCGCTGCCACGTGAGCTCGTCACGGGCTCCCTGGACCGCGTGATGGCCGAGGACGCCGCAATGGCGCTGCAGTACGGCGGTGGGCAGGGGCTCCGGTCCCTGCGCGAGCACATCGTGGACGTGATGAGCCTTGAGGGCATCCGTGCCAGCGCCGAGGACGTCGTCGTCACCACCGGCTCGCAGCACGCGCTCGACCTCGTGACGCGGCTCTTCATCGACCCGGGCGACGTCGTGCTGGCGGAGTCGCCCTCGTACGTCGGCGCGATCGGGGTCTTCCGCTCGTACCAGGCCGAGACGGTCCACGTGACGACGGACGAGAACGGCCTCGTCCCCGAAGCGCTGCGCGAGGCGATCGCGAACCTTCGTGCGCAGGGCAGGCGGATCAAGTTCCTCTACACGATCCCGAACTTCCACAACCCGGCCGGCGTGACCCTCAGCCGAGAGCGCCGCATCGAGATCCTCGACATCTGCCGTTCCAACAACATCCTCGTGCTCGAGGACAATCCCTACGGACTGCTCTGGTTCGACGAACCGGCCCCGCAGGCGATCCGGTCGATCGACGAAGAGGGCGTCGTCTACCTGGGCTCCTTCTCGAAGACCCTCGCACCCGGCTTCCGCGTCGGCTGGGCCCTCGCGCCGCACGCCATCCGCGAGAAGCTGGTCCTGGCGAACGAGTCCGCCGTCCTCGCCCCGAACTCCTTCGGCCAGTACGTCGTCAACGCCTACCTCGACGCCGCCGACTGGAAGGGCCAGGTCGACACGTTCCGCGGGCTGTACGCCGAACGACGAGACGCCATGCTGTCCGCGCTGGGGGAGTTCCTGCCGGACCTGACCTGGACGAAGCCGAACGGCGGCTTCTTCGTCTGGTTGACCTTGCCGGACTCCCTTGACTCGAAGGGAATGCTGCCCCGCGCGGTGAAGGAGCTCGTCGCCTACACGCCCGGTACCGCCTTCTACGCGGACGGTCGTGGCGGCGGGCACATCCGCCTGTCGTTCTGCTACCCGACGCCGGAGCAGATCCGCGTCGGAGTGAAGCGGCTCGCCAACGTCGTGAACGACGAGCTCGAGCTCATCGAGACGTTCGGCTCGGCGACCCGCCCGACCACGGTGGTCCGACCGACCTCTACGGTCAACGCTCCGCCGCCGAACATATCCTGATCAGCACTTTCTCTCGATCAGGACCGCCCGTCTTCCCGCTGTAGCACCGGAGGTCTTGCCGTATGGCCGAGCTCACCCGCCGTCACGTCGTCGTCGTCGCTGGGGGATCTCGCACGAGCGTGATGTCTCGCTCCGCTCGGGTCGTCGAGTCGCCGATTCCCTCACGGGCTACGGCTGGCAGGTCGACCTCCGGGACGCTGACGCGTCCCTTCTCCCGACCCTGCGCGAGACACACCCGGACGTCGTGTGGCCGGCGCTGCACGGCGCCTCGGGTGAAGATGGTGCCTTGCGGGGCATCCTGGAGGCACTCGACATCCCGTTCGTCGGCTCACGATCCACGTCGGCTCGCTTGGCCTGGGACAAGCCCACCGCATCAGCGCTGGTCGCCCGGGCAGACGTGCACACCCCGCGCTCGGTGACGTTGTCGCACGACGTGTTCCGCGAGCTCGGTGCCGTCGGGGTGCTCGAGAGCATTGCCGCGGAACACCCAGTCCCGCTCGCGGTCAAGCCCGCGCGCGGTGGCAGTGCGCAGGGCGTGACGCTCGTCGATGACGTCGACGATCTGCCGCGTGCGATGGTCACGGCCTACACGTACTGCGATGACGTGCTGGTTCAGCAGCTTATCCGGGGACCGAGGTCGCCGTCGGCATCATCGACACCGGTGACGGCCCCGTCCCGCTCGCCGCAGTCGAGATCGTTCCCCGCAGCGGTACCTACGGATTCGAGGCCCGTTACAACGCAGGGGAGACCACGTTCTACACTCCGGCCCGCCTGTCGGAGGACTTCGCCGCGGCCGCTTCGCACGCGGCTGTCACGGCACACACGGCGCTCGGTCTCCGCCACATCTCCCGCGTCGACCTCATCGTGGACTCGGCGGGGACTCCGTGGTTCCTCGAAGCCAACGTGCTACCGGGTCTGACCGAGACCTCCCTGGTCCCGCAGGCACTGTGGGCCTCAGGGTTCGACCTTGGATGGACCTACGCCGAGCTCGCCGAGCAGGCGATCCGGGACCACCGGGGCTGAGGCCCGTGCGCGCCGCCGTTCCACGTGGAACATCGCGCTGGGCTTTGTCGGTGTCGGTCCTCGCGAGCATTGGTGGCGTGTTCGCGGGGATCTTCCTGTGGGGCGAGGTCGTCCACGCGCGAGCGGCGCGTCGATCCGCTGGACTGCCGCTTCCCGCGCCAGGTACCGCGGGCGCGGTGGTCGTGCTCGGGTTCGGGAACCACGGTGCCCGGATCAACGCGATCAACCGATGGCGAGCCAGGATCGCGGTTCGGACGGCGCGCGGTGCTGTTCGGCGAGGATGTGATGTGACCATCATCTGTGCTGGGGGAGCGGTGCACGGCGCCGTGCCGGAGTCCGAGCTCCTCGCCGACTACATCGCCGGAGCGTTGCACTGGCACGGCCGCGTTCACACCGAACGGACGAGCGCGTCCACCTGGGAGAACGTCCGGAACATCCTCCCGCTCCTCGATGGCATGGAGTGGGTCTCGTTCGCGTCAAACAGCCTGCACGCCGAGAAGGCACGTCTGTACCTCCGGCGACAGCGCACTACTCCCGGCCTTCGCCTCGCTCCGGCGGCTGACTACCGCCCCGGCGAGATGCTCGCGGTCAAGCCGGTCTTCGCGGCGGTCGGACTCTGGAAGCTCCGCGCTGTGCTCCGTTCCACGTGAAACCTTCCCGCTGCTGACAGCAGCTTCTGCTCTCGGCAGCACCGCCGGACACGCGCGCCTCTCGCGACGACGGTGAAGCCATGTCCGACTCGCCAGCCCTTCCCGCCTTCGATCTCAATCAACGTCGATCCCTTCTCGAGCAACGTGTCCTCGTCCTCGACGGCGCACTCGACGACGACAACGGCACCCTGCTCATGACCCAGTTCGTACAACTCGCTGCGGTGGAACCGGGTGCCGACATCGCCCTCTGGATCCATTCCCCAGGTGGCTCCGTTCCAGCCATGCTCGCCATCCGCGACCTCATGCGTACGATCCCGAACGATGTCAGCACGCTGGCCCTCGGCATCGCCTGCAGTGCCGGGCAGTTCCTGCTCTCCGCCGGTACACCGGGGAAGCGTCGTGCCCTCCCGCACGCCAGGGTCCTCATGCACCAGGGGTCCGCCGGCATCGGCGGCTCCACGGTCGACATCGCCCTCCAAGCGGACCACCTGCGGGACACTCGGGACACCGTGCTGCAGCTCATCGCGGACGATACCGGGCAGCCGGTGGAGCGTGTGTTCGAGGACTCGCTCCACGACCACTGGTACTCGGCGCCGCAGGCTCTCGAGTACGGCTTCATCGACGCGGTCGTCGATGACTTCTCCTCCATCCGCCCGGCCCCGTCACGGACGAGCACGCTCGGGTTCGCCGCCGTGGGCGCTGGCCCGGACCACCCGGGGCAGGAGGTCGCGCGATGACCAGTTACACGATCCCGAACGTCATCGCGGGCGACGCACGGGTGAGCGGGTCATGGATGTCTACTCACATCTGCTCACGGAGCGCATCATCTACCTCGGGACACCGGTCGATGCGGGCGTCGCGAATGCGCTCATCGCACAGCTCCTGTTCCTGGAATCCGACAATCCCGACGCCGACGTGCAGTTCACGATCAACTGCGAGGGCGGAGACCCGAGCGCCATGCTCGCTGTCTACGACGCCATGCGGTACATCCGTCCGGCGGTCTCAACGACGTGCGTCGGCCAGGCTGTCGGAGTCGGCGCGATACTCCTCGCGGCCGGGGCCGCCGGCAAGCGTTCAGCGCTTCCGCACGCTCGCGTCGTGCTGCACCAGCCGGCATCGCAGGGCCAGGGTGCCATCCCCGAGCTGATCCTGCAGGCCGATGAACTGGTCCGGATCCGCTCCGACATCGAGTCAGTCCTGGCGGGGCACACGGGCCAGTCCACCGAGCAGCTTCGCGCCGACACCGATCACGACCGCGTGTTCACCGCACAGCAGGCACGAGCGTACGGCCTGGTCGACCATGTCCTCCTGCGGCGCGTATGACGGCGCCGGCACGTATGACGGCGCCGGCGCGCATGACGGAGCCAGCTCGGTCAGGCTGCCAACGCGAAGACGCTCTGAACCGAGACACGCGCGGCACCATGCGCCTGGCTGTCATGCCGTTCACCGCGCAGTCGCTCAGCGGCGCCGCTCGTGAGGTCGAGCAGCGTGATCTCCAGCGCTCCGGCGACCGCCGCGAGCATCTCGGACGACGGCTCCTTTCGTCCGCGCTCGATCTCAGACAGGTACTGCGGTGACACGCCGGCACGCCGCGCGACGTCCTGCAAGGTATCGCCCAGCGCTCGACGCCGACACCGCAATTGTCCACCGACGAGGTCGCGCCACAGCGGCTCAGGAGCGAGAGGGAAGGTCATCGGTTCAGGCTGCCATGTTCCACGTGGAACGTCCGCATTCGGTGTTCGCCGAGCGCGGACGAGCACGGCATCTGCACATAGGGCGACACCACCCGAGGGCGGCCGCCCCACCGCAGAGAGCAGGAGCGCCGCCCAGGTGCGCCGAGGACGGCCTCACAGACTTCGAAACGCGCACGGACTACCCGGGTCGTGTCGTCACCCGTGAAAACCGCACACCGGGCCACACAGCGTCGTCAGCGCGCGGTCGCCAGCGCGCGGTCGTCAGCGCGCGACGTCACCCACGCCCAGCTCGGCGAGGATCCGGTTGAGATCGTCACCGTTTGCGAAGTCGATGGTCACCGAACTCTTGCGCGCTCCCACGGCGATCTTCACGCGCGTGTTCAAGCGATCGCCGAGCCGCTCGGCCAGGTCGTTGAAGTGGGCCTGTCGCTTCGACGGCTCCGCCTTGGGCTTGACCGGGCTCTTCGCGGAGCAGCTGCTGGGCGATCGCCTCCGCGGCCCGCACGGACAGGTCTTCGTTCACGATCTTCTCCGCCAGGTACTCCATCGCCTCGGCGTCCGGCGCCGCAAGGATGGCGCGGGCATGGCCGGCGGAGAGCACGCCAGCAGCGACGCGGCGCTGGACGGGGGAGGGCAGG
Organism: Curtobacterium flaccumfaciens; assembly: GCA_029689965.1. GTDB lineage: Bacteria > Actinomycetota > Actinomycetes > Actinomycetales > Microbacteriaceae > Curtobacterium > Curtobacterium flaccumfaciens_E. The sequence goes on from CP121450.1 coordinate 537,987, forward strand.
CGCAGCAGACGGATCGTGTTCGTGATCTGCGGACGCGAACGACCGATGCGTTGGGCGAGCTGCTCCTGCGTGATCCCGAAGTCCGCCAACAGCTGCTGGTACGCCGAAGCTTCTTCGAGTGGATTGAGCTGTGCCCGGTGGAGGTTCTCCAACAGCGCATCGCGGAGCATGGCGTCGTCCGGGGTTTCCTTGACGATCGCCGGGATGGTGGTCAGACCGAGTTCCTTGGTCGCCCGGAGACGACGTTCGCCCATGATGAGCTCGTACTGCGGCTCCGTTCCGGCGGCGCCGACGATCGGACGGACGACGATCGGTTGCAGCACCCCGATCTCGCGGATCGAGTGCACCAGTTCCTGGAGCTCCTCCTCGCGGAACTCCTTCCGAGGCTGCTGTGCATTCGGCACCACGTCCAGCGGATTGAGGTTCGCGAGGCGCGCGCCCGGCACAGCGACCAAGTCCTCCGCCGTCGGCGCCTCTCCGCTGGGCGCTGACGCTGGCGATCCGCCCGTCGGGAAGAACACATCAACGGGGCGATCCTGCTGCTCGGTCGCCGTCGGGATGAGGGCACCGATGCCCCGTCCGAGTCCGGTCCGCTTCGGTGCCATCAGTCCTGCGCTCCTCGTGCTGCGATCTCGGCGGCCGCTTCCAGGTAGGACAGCGAACCGGTGGAGTTGACGTCGTAAGCGACCACGCTCTGGCCGTAGCTCGGGGCCTCGCTGACGCGAACCGATCGCGGGATCATCGCCTCGAGCACCTGGCCACCGAAGTGCTCACGGACATCGGCCGCCACCTGGTTGGACAGGTTGGTGCGGCTGTCGTACATGGTGAGCAGGATCGTCGAGACTCGAAGGTTCGGATTGAGGTGCCGTTCGATCAGTTCGATGTTGCGGAGCAGCTGGCTCAGGCCCTCGAGCGCGTAGTACTCGCACTGGATGGGGATCAGGACTTCCTGTGCTGCGACGAAGGCATTGATCGTCAGCAGGCCGAGGGACGGCGGGCAGTCGATGAAGACGTAGTGGTATGGCTCGTCCAGGGACGCGAGGTACTGGTCGAGCGCCGTCCGCAGCCGCTGCTCACGCGCGACGAGGGAGACGAGCTCGATCTCGGCACCCGCGAGGTGGATCGTCGCCGGAACGCACCAGAGCGTCTCGGACTCGGGGAGCGTTGGACGGTGTCGGCGATGGGCGCTTCATCGACGATCACGTCGTAGATGCTCGCGACCTCGGCCTGGTGATTCACGCCGAGGGCAGTGGAGGCGTTGCCCTGCGGGTCGAGATCGATGACGAGAACCCGGGCACCACCGTGCGCGAGCGCGGCGGCGAGGTTCACCGTGGTGGTCGTCTTCCCAACGCCGCCCTTCTGGTTCGACACCGTGAACACGCGGGTCGTCGACGGCAGCGGGAACTGCTGGGTCGCGATCGCTCGCCGCCGGCGGTTCAGGTCGGCGATCTCACGGGCGAGCGGAGTCGACGCGTCGTAATCGGTCGATGAACTCAACGAGTGCCTCTTCCCCGGTTCGGTGTTTCACGTGGAACGCGGAGCCACTGGCGGCCGATCGAACCGGCCCGAGCCGCTGCGTCAGTCAACTGTAGCCCGGAAGACCCGTGTGGTCTCGTCGACCACACCGACTCCGAGCTCGAGCACCTCGACGTCGGTCAGGCGCTTCCGGAGGATGACCTTGCGCGCCTTCTCCATCTCGTCGTCGACTCGAGCACCCTTCATCAGGATGAGCTGACCACCGGAACGCACAAGCGGGACAGTCAGGGGAATCAGTTTCGACAGGGCACTCACGGCGCGAGCAGTCACCTGATCAACGACGATGTCATCGGCGATGTCCTCCGCGCGCGCACGCACGACGTCCACGTTGCCGAGCCCGAGCCGACCAGCTTCGGACGTGAGCCAGTCCACCCGACGCTCCATCGGCTCGATCAGCGTGAGCCGCACGTCCGGCCGGGCGATGGCCAGCACCAGGCCTGGCAGGCCAGCACCCGAGCCGACGTCCGCGACGCGACCCTGTGCCTCCAGGAGGGGTGCCAGCAGCACAGAATTGAGGATATGTCGAGTCCACAGTCGCGGCAACTCGAGCGGGCCGATCAGGCCCAGCTCCTCACCGCGTCGTGCAAGCTCGTTCGTGAACGAGCGCGCGACGTCGATCCGCTCCCCGAAGAGCGTCGCGGCAGCAGCCGGCTCCGACTCGAGGACGGGCAGCGCCGCGTCCGTCATCGGGTGACGACCGTGTGGCGGTCCCGACCCTCACCCTCGGACTCCGAGTGGAAGCCCTTCTCGGCAACGAGGTCGTGGACGAAGCTTGCGCTCGTACGACGACATCGGCGGCAGAGCAGCCGATGTCGAACCACCCTCGATCCGCTCGATCGCCGTGGCGACCAGGCGCTCCAGCTCCGATGCCCGAGCGTCGCGCGATCCGCCGACGTCGAGGATGAGACGGCTGAACTCGCCCGTCTCCGCCTGCACGGCGATGCGCGTCAGCTCCTGCAGCGCGGACACCGTGTCCGGCTTCGACAGCACCCGGAGCGCACCGCCTTCGTCGGCCACCGACAGGTAGACGCGACCGGCGCGCTCCTCGATCTCGATGTCGCCGTCGAGGTCGCAGATGTCGAGGAGCTCCTCGATGTAGTCCGCCGCGATGTCGGCCTCGTCCCGCGTGTCGTCGTCGACGACGGCGTCGCTCTCCACGGGGGCGTCCACGGCGTTCGCGATGTCCTGCTCGGTCACTTACTTCTTCCCGTTCTTCTTGGCACGGTTCTTGCCCACCGGCTGCTGGCGCTGCGTGGTCACCCGCACCGGCTCGATCTCGGCGGCACCCGCACCGGCACCCGCCTCGGCGAGGACCGGAGTCGCCGCGCCACGACGCTGCGCCTTCTTGGCGAGTCGCGCCTCACGAGCGAGAGCGGCTTCGGAGCCCGGCGTCGGCATGCTGCGGATGACGAAGTACTGCTGCGCCATCGTCCAGACGTTCGAGGCGAGCCAGTAGAACATGACGCCGAGCGGGAACGAGAGGCCGGAGATGATGAAGACCAGCGGCAGGACGTACAGCATCATCCGCTGCTGGCGGTACATCGGGGACGCCTTGGTCTCCGGCGACATGTTCTTCGCGACGAGCTGCAGCTGGGTGATGAACTGCGACGCGGTCATCACGACGATCATGAAGCCGGCGATCGCACGGACCTCCCAGCCCGAGGCGTTCGTGAACGTCTCGTGCAGGGGAGCACCGAACAGCGACGCGTTGCCGAACGACGCGGCGAGGTCGTTGGTGAGCAGGCCGATGCCCGTCTTGTTGATCTGCGCCTCGTGCAGCACCGAGTAGAGCGAGAAGAAGATCGGCATCTGGATGAGCAGCGGCAGGCAGGAGCTCAGCGGGTTCGTCCCGGTCTCCTTGTACAGCGCCATCGTCTCGCGGCTCATGGCCTCTCGCGAGAACTGGTCCTTCTTGCCCTTGTACTTGTCCTGGATCTTCTTAAGCTGCGGCGCCACCTCCAGCATGCGGCGCTGGGACTTGATCTGACGCACGAAGATCGGGATGAGCGCGGCGCGGACCACGAACGTCAGGAAGATGATGGAGAGCACCCAGGCGATCCCCGCACCGGGTCCATGCCGAAGGTCTCGAAGATCCAGTGGAAGCCGACCAGGATGGCCGAGACCACCCATTTGAGCGGCCAGAGGATCGTTCCGATGAGGTCCATGGGGGCGGTCACGCCTTTCGAGTGCGCTGGGGGAGGAGGACCGGGAGGGCGTTGCCTCCCGCGGCCTGCGGCTGCTGGGCCGGGAGGTCGGTCCCTCCCGCGGGCTGCTGGGCCGGTGCGAGCACGAACCCGAACCGGTTGACGTCGTAGGGACGGCGCCGTTCACGGACGTCGTCGATGCCCCCGGCTGCCCAGGGGTTGCACCGTGCGATCCGCCACGCGCCCATCGCCGTTCCGCGGACGACCCCGTACTGCTGGATCGCTTCGAGGGCGTAGCGCGAGCAGGAGGGGTGGTACCGGCACACGTTGCCGTAGAGCGGCGAGATCACGGCCCGGTAGGCGCGCAGCACGACGACGCACGCGTTGCGCGGGAGCAACGCGACGACCCAGGCGACCCGGGTCCACAGGTTGCGGTTCATGCGGCCTTCTCCACACCACGCGCGCAGGAGCGCGAGACGTCTTCGAGCAGGGTAGGCCATCCGGCCTGCGCAGCGGCTGGCAGTGCACGGACCACCACGTCGTACCCGACGGGGATCTCGACGAGCAGACCGTGGGCTATCGCCTTGAGCCGCCGCCGGACCAGGTTGCGGGTCACGGCGTTGCCGACCGTCTTCGCGACGATGAACCCGAAGCGGGTCGGATCGGCGTCCTTCGACGCATCGTCCGCGGGCCGACGGACCACCGATACGACGACGTGCGCCGTGGCGCTCCTGCGACCACGACGCACGACGGACCGGTAGTCGTCACCACGGACGATGCGGTTGGCGCGGGCCAACACGATCGCTACCGGGTGCCGAGCCGCGACCGGAACGGACGCTGCCCGATCAGGCGCTGCTCGTTCAGGCGCTGAGCTCGGTGCGGCCCTTGGCGCGGCGCGCGGCGAGGATGGCGCGGCCGGCGCGGGTGCGCATGCGGGCGCGGAAGCCGTGCTTCTGGCGCGGCGGCGGTTGTTCGGCTGGAAAGTGCGCTTGCTCATGATGATCTCCACACAGCTGCGCCGGGGAAATCTCAGCGCGAGCCGTCACGTACGTGTCGCCGCTCGGTGCCGAACGACGCAGATGGGCGCGACCGAACGGCCGCAGTCGACTGGACAACGGTACGTGACAGCAGCGAGCAGGTCAAACGGCGACCGCGGGGACGAACGCCGGAACGTGCCGCACGTTCATTATCCACATTGGGGAAAACGTGCGTTCGGTACGACGCGCCCCGGTCCTTTACAGTGGTGGGATCGATCCGCCGGAGCCCGGCAGGACGGGGATCCTCCTCGGCTGCAGTGCACGGCGGTCGTGGACAAGACTGTGGACAACCCTGTGGACCGACACGCGGGACGACACGCGGTCCGGGCCGTCGAAGGAGCCACCCGGACACGACGACCCCCGCCAGGAGGCCCCCGTCGGTCGACGCTGTCCCGGCACGTCCGGCAGCACAGCCGACCCGACAGCAGGGCCCGCGCCCAGCGAAGAGCACGACACGAGACCAGGAGACGAGCGGACATGACGATGCCGGCCGACCCCGTCGAGGACCTCTGGTCATCGGTCCTCGGACTCCTCTCGGAGGACGACCGCATCACCCCGCAGCTCCACGGCTTCCTCAACCTCGTCGAGCCGAAGGGCGTGCTCGCCGGCACGCTCTACCTCGAGGTCCCGAACGACCTCACCCGCGGCATGCTCGAGCAGCGCATCCGTATCCCCATCACCGAGGCCGTCTCGCGCATGGGCGACGACACCGTCGCCAACTTCGCCATCACGGTGAACCCCGACATGGCGTCCGAACCCCGGGCCGAGGCGGCGGCTCCGAGCAACGTGCCCGAGTACGCCGAGCCGGTGCAGGAAGCCGTGGAGCAGAGCGCCGCGCCGCGTCAGTACATCGAGGCGCCGTTCGTCCCGAGCCAGATCGACTCCCCGGGAACCGGTGGCCGGCCGGAGTCGCGGCTCAACCCGAAGTACAACTTCGACAACTTCGTCATCGGCTCGTCGAACCGGTTCGCGCACGCCGCTGCGGTCGCGGTCGCCGAGGCCCCGCCAAGGCGTACAACCCGCTCTTCATCTACGGGGACTCCGGCCTCGGCAAGACCCACCTCCTGCACGCGATCGGCCACTACGCCGAGAGCCTCTACCCGGGCATCCGGGTGCGGTACGTGTCCAGCGAGGAGTTCACGAACGACTTCATCAACTCGATCGCGAACAACCGCTCCAACCAGTTCCAGCAGCGGTACCGCGACATCGACATCCTGCTGATCGACGACATCCAGTTCCTGCAGGGCAAGGACTCCACGCAGGAGGCCTTCTTCCACACGTTCAACACGCTGCACGACCACAACAAGCAGGTCGTCATCACGTCGGACGTCGCGCCGAAGCACCTCACCGGGTTCGAGGACCGGATGCGCTCCCGCTTCGAGCGGGGCCTCATCACCGACGTCCAGGCACCGGACCTCGAGACGCGCATCGCGATCCTCCGCAAGAAGGCGCAGTCGGACCACCTGCAGGTACCGGACGACATCCTCGAGTTCATGGCCTCGAAGGTGTCGAGCAACATCCGCGAGCTCGAAGGAACGCTCATCCGGGTGACGGCGTTCGCGAGCCTGAACCGGACGGCCGTCGACATGGCCCTGGTGCAGACGGTCCTCAAGGACCTCATCACGCTCGACGACGACAACGTGATCGCACCGACGGACATCATCAACCACACCGCGGAGTACTTCAAGCTTCTCCGTGGACGACCTCTACGGGTCCTCCCGATCGCAGGCGATCGCGACCGCCCGGCAGATCGCGATGTACCTCTGCCGCGAGATGACGAGCCTGTCCCTGCCCAAGATCGGGCAGCTGTTCGGCAACCGCGATCACACCACCGTGATGTACGCGAACAAGAAGATCACGGAGCTCATGAAGGAGCGCCGGTCGATCTACAACCAGGTCACCGAGCTGACCAGCCGCATCAAGCAGGACCGCCGCTACCGCTGATCACCGCCGGGTCGCGACGGGTGGGCGGAACACGCCGCACGTCATCCTCCGACCGGGTAGCGAACGCGCGTAGCGCGTTCCGAGCGGGACGAGTACCGCGCTTTCGAGGTGACGCGGGCCGCGGACGCCACGGACGCAGCGACCGGACTGGAGGCGCGGGTCGGGCCGAAACCGCGCCTCCAGTCCGGTCGCGGTCGCCTCGAACACCCACCGTCGGAACGCGCGGATCGGCCTGCCGCCGCGCGCATCCACCATCTGAGACGGTTCCATGCGCCGAAGTTCTCACAGTGTGGAAAGCCTGTGGATAACTGTGGAGGACACGCCGCCCGGTTGTTCACAGTCGATAGGTCACCTGTGGAGACTGGGGATGGAAGTGGATAGATGAGAATAATTCATCCAGACCTCGCCCACACACCACTCACAACTCACACGTGTGTAGTTCCCTGTGGACAAGCGGCATCAACAGGGTTATCCACAGTGTGCACAGGCGTTAAGACCATTACTCCTTGCCAATGATGAAGATCCGCGGGCCAACCTTGTGGACGGCGGGATGACGAGAAATCCTGGCTCCGCCGGGCTGTGCCAGAATGGGGCGGCCGGACAGTCCAACCGATCGACAGGGGTTCCAGCTGTGAAGTTCGAGGTCAACCGGGACGTCTTCTCCGAAGCCGTCTCCTTCGCGGTGAAGCTCCTCCCACAGCGCACGACCCTGCCGATCCTCTCGGGCGTCCTGATCCACGCCGAGGGCGGCCGTCTGACGCTCTCGTCGTTCGACTACGAGGTCTCCGCGCAGACGTCGATCGCCGCGCAGATCGACGATCCCGGCACCGTCCTGGTCTCGGGCCGCCTGCTCAACGACATCGCGAGCCGGCTGCCGAACGCCCCGGTCACGTTCACCACCGAGGACACGAAGATCTCGGTCACGTGCGGTCCGGCGCACTTCACGCTGCTGTCGATGCCGGTCGAGGAGTACCCGACGCTTCCCGAGATCGGCGCGCAGACGGGTGTGATCCCCGGAGACGCGTTCTCCGAGGCCGTGTCCCAGGTGGCCGTCGCCGCCAGCCGTGACGACGTCACCCCGGTCATCACCGGTGTCCAGCTCGAGGTCGGCGACAACGACCTCTCGCTCATCGCCACCGACCGGTACCGCGTCGCCGTCCGCACGATCGCGTGGGACTCGGGGCGTGTGGGTTCGGAGCCGCTGCACGCGCTCGTGCCGGCGCGCACCCTGCAAGAGGTCGGCCGCACCTTCGGATCGGCATCGACGGTGTCGGTCTCGATCAGCGGTTCGTCGGACCGCGAGCTCATCGCGTTCCACGCCGACGACAAGACCGTCACCTCCCTGCTCATCAAGGGCAACTACCCGCCGGTCCGCCGGCTCTTCCCGAGACCGTCGAGGACCACGCGGTGATCAACACCGCGGAACTCGTCGAGGCGGTCCGACGGGTCTCCCTCGTCCTGGAGCGCGAAGCAGCGCTCCGGTTCTCCTTCACGGTCGACGGGCTCACGCTCGAGGCGATCGGTTCCGAACAAGCGCAGGCGTCAGAGTCGATCAGTGCGTTGCTGACCGGTGAGGAAACGGTGGTCTCGCTGAAGCCCGCCTTCCTCCTGGACGGGTTGAACGCGGTGCACTCCGAGTTCGTCCGGATCTCCTTCACCAAGACGGAGAACCCCAACAAGCCGGGCCCGGTGCTGATCACCGGCCAGACCTCGCAAGAGTCGCCGGCGACGGACGGATACCGGTACCTGCTGCAGCCCAATCTCCTGCTGCGGTAAGCGCAACAGCCGAACACTGCGCTGACGCGCCACCCCTGCATCAGCGCGACGACGAACAGAAGAGGAAATCATGCACATCGGTCTTGTCGGCCTCGGTCGCATGGGCAACAACATGCGTGCCCGTCTCCGCAACGCAGGCATCGAGGTCACCGGGTACGACGCCAACCCCGCCGTCTCCGATGTCGCCAGCCTCGCCGAGCTCGCGTCCGCTCTCCCCGAGGGGCAGAAGCTCGTGTGGGTCATGGTCCCGCACGGCAAGATCACCGACGACGTGATCACCGAGCTCGCGAACGTCCTGGGCGAGGGCGACCTCGTCATCGACGGCGGCAACTCGAAGTGGCTCGACGACACCAAGCACGCGGAGCAGCTCGGCGCGAAGGGCATCCGGTACGTGGACGCCGGCGTTTCGGGTGGCGTCTGGGGCAAGGAGAACGGCTACGGCCTCATGGTCGGCGGTGACGTCAAGGACGTCGAGTTCGCCATGCCCGTCTTCGACGCGCTCCGCCCCGAGGGTCCCCGCGAAGAGGGCTTCTCGCACGCCGGCGGCATCGGCGCGGGCCACTACGCGAAGATGGTCCACAACGGCATCGAGTACGCGATCATGCAGGCATACGGCGAAGGCTACGAGCTCCTCGAGGCCAAGGACATCATCCACGACGTCCCGGCGGTCTTCGCCGGTTGGCAGCGGGGCACGGTCGTCCGCTCCTGGCTGCTCGACCTCCTGGTCCTCGCGATCAACGAGGACCCGAAGCTCGACGAGCTCGAGGGCTACGTCGACGACTCGGGCGAGGGCCGCTGGACCCTCGAGGAGGCGATCGAGCTCGCGGTGCCGATGCCCGCGCTCTCGGCGGCCATGTTCGCGCGCTTCGTGTCGCGTCAGGGCAGCGAGTCCCCGACGATGAAGGCCGTCGCGGCGCTCCGCAACCAGTTCGGCGGCCACGCCGTCAAGAAGGCGTAGCTCAGGTAACCACCTGAGCTCGTCTCGGCCCGCGTGCACGTCGACCACCTGCAACTCACGGACTTCCGGAACTACCGGGAGGCCGAGGTGGACCTCGCACGCGGGCCGAATCTGTTCGTCGGGCGGAACGGGCAGGGCAAGACGAACCTCGTCGAGGCGATCGGGTACCTGTCGACCCTCGGTTCGCACCGGGTCCCGACGGATGCGGCGCTCGTGCGTCAGGGCTGCGACGCTGCGATCGTCCGCGCCCGACTCGCCCACGAGGACCGGAGCATCCTCGCGGAGGTGCAGATCAACCGCACGGGGTCGAACCGCGCGCAGGTGAACCGTGGGGCGATCAAGCCGCGCGAGCTCCCGCGGTACTGCACGAGCGTGCTCTTCGCTCCCGAGGACCTGGCACTCGTCCGCGGCGAACCGGCCGGCCGGCGTCGGATGCTCGACGAGCTGCTGGGCCAGATCGCTCCGCGCATGCAGGGGGTCCTGGCCGACTACGACCGGACGCTCCGGCAGCGGAACACCCTGCTCAAGTCGGCCCGGGCGGCCGGTGCCAAGGGCGGTTCGCTCGCCACCCTGGACGTCTGGGACGACCGGCTCGTCTCGTTCGGCGCCGAGATCATCGCTGCACGCGACCACCTCACCCGTCGCCTCGCCCCGTTCGTGACGGAGTCGTACGCGACCGTCGCGGGTGAGCGGCACGAGGCGTCGATCACGGGCGTGCTGAGCGTCCGTGGTGGCGACCCCGAGGACGCCGCGGCGACCGACCCCGTCCTCGGGACACCCGATGAGCCGGTTACGGTCTCGGCGGCGGCGGACGCCTTCCGTGGCGCGCTGGAGCGGCGTCGGCGAGACGAGCTCGACCGCGGCCTGACCCTCGTCGGACCCCACCGGGACGATGTGCTCCTCCGGCTGAACGGGTTACCTGCTCGCGGATACGCCAGTCACGGAGAGTCGTGGTCCTTCGCACTCGCCGTGCAGCTGGCAAGTGCATCGATCCTGCGTGCGGAGTCGAGCCTCGGTGACCCGATCATCATCCTGGACGACGTGTTCGCCGAGCTCGACGAGTCACGTCGGGAGCGCCTGGCCGCCGCGGTCGCCGACTACGAGCAGGTGCTCATCACCGCGGCGGTGTTCGGCGACGTTCCCGAGCAGCTGGCCGCGCACACCGTGCGCATCGAGGCGGGCACCATCGTGACCGACTCCGGGAACCAGGTTCCGGACACAGCACCACGGAAAACCGCGGTTCCGAGTCCGGAACCTGGTTCCGCCGACGCCGACGCCGACGCGACCGCCGACGCCGACACGACCGCCGAAGCCGGCGCCTGATGCCGAAGCCCTGGAAGCCGACCGAGCCCTCGCGGGTGTACCGCCACCTCCGCGCCGTCTTCGGCGATCCGTCCCTGCGCGGCGTCGACGCCCGACGTCGTCGGGCGAACGGCCTCGACCCCGACTCGGTGCCGTACGGTCGCGGGCGCGAGCCGAAGGGTCTGGGTGACGTCGTCGGCTCGCTCACGCAGGAGCTGGGCTGGACCGAGCCACTGGCGCGCTCCGAACTGTTCGTGGACTGGCCCGCCGTGGTCGGTGAGGAGCTCGCGAAGCACTCCCGCCCGATGACCATCGACGACGGCGCACTGGTCATCCGGTGCGATTCGACGGCCTGGGCGACCCAGCTCCGGCTGATGCGCGGCACCATCACGACGACCATCGCCGAACGGCACCGGAGGCGGGCGTCCAGTCGATCCGGGTTTCCGGACCGGACGTCCCCACCTGGAAACGCGGCCTCAGGACGGTTCAGGGGCGCGGCCCTCGCGACACCTACGGTTGAGCCGACGAAATCATCCTGCGGTGCCGAATTCGGGCGCTGAACGGCCGATTCCGGCCCTGGGAAGAGGGGTCCTGAGGTAGACTTGGGGGTGCAGTGCGCGGGCGTTCCGCGCGCAGGCAGGAGCACTCTCGACATGACATCAGGATCTGACGACGACCGGAAGACCCCGCACAGCGAACCGTCCTACGGCGCAGACCAGATCCAGGTGCTCGAGGGGCTCGAAGCAGTCCGCAAGCGCCCGGGTATGTACATCGGCTCCACCGGGCCTCGCGGTCTGCACCACCTCGTGCAGGAGATCGTCGACAACTCCGTCGACGAAGCCCTCGCCGGGTACTGCGACACGATCGCGGTCACCATCCGTGAAGACGGCGGCGTCCGCGTGGTCGACAACGGCCGTGGCATCCCCGTCGGCATCCACGCGGCGGAGGGCGTCTCGACCGTGCAGGTCGTCCTCACGGTGCTGCACGCGGGCGGCAAGTTCGGCGGTGGGGCGTACGCGGTGTCCGGTGGTCTCCACGGCGTCGGCTCGTCGGTCGTCAACGCGCTGAGCTCCGAGCTCGACGTCGAGGTCCGCCAGCAGGGGCACGTCTGGCGCCGAAGCTACACCGACGGCGTCCCGGTCGCCCCGCTGTCGAAGGACGAGGAATCCGACGAGCACGGCACCACGATCACGTTCTGGCCGAACGCGGACATCTTCGAGACGGTCGTGTTCGACTACGAGACGCTCCGCACGCGGTTCCAGCAGATGGCCTTCCTGAACAAGGGCCTCCGGATCACGCTGCAGGACGAGCGCACCCCCGACGAGGGGAAGAAGCGCGCAAGGACTCCTTCCTCTACGAGCGAGGGCTGGCGGACTACGTCGAGTACCTCAACGCCCAGAAGAAGGCCGACCTGGTCCACCCGGACGTCATCGGCTTCGAGGCCGAGGACCCGGAGCGCAAGATCGCGCTCGAGGTCGCGATGCAGTGGAACACCTCCTACCAGGAGAGCGTCCACACCTTCGCGAACACGATCAACACGCACGAGGGCGGCACCCACGAAGAGGGCTTCCGCGCGGCGCTGACCTCCCTGGTGAACCGGTACGCGCGCGAAGCGAAGATCATCAAGGAGAAGGACGACAACCTCACGGGTGACGACATCCGCGAAGGGCTGACGGCCGTCATCTCGGTGAAGCTCGGCGAGCCGCAGTTCGAGGGCCAGACGAAGACGAAGCTCGGCAACACCGAGGCGAAGTCCTTCGTCCAGCGCGTCGTCGGCACCGAGCTCACGCACTGGTTCGAGAGCAACCCGACGCAGGCGCGCGACGTCGTCCGCAAGGCGATCCAGGCCTCGCAGGCCAGGCTCGCAGCCCGCAAGGCGCGCGAGACGACCCGCCGCAAGGGGCTGCTCGAGTCGGGCGGCATGCCCGGCAAGCTCAAGGACTGCCAGTCGAAGGACCCGACGGTCTCCGAGATCTTCATGGTCGAGGGCGATTCCGCCGGCGGTTCCGCGGTGCAGGGTCGCAACCCGATGACGCAGGCGATCCTCCCCCTGCGCGGCAAGATCCTGAACGTCGAGAAGGCCCGTCTCGACCGTGCCCTGGCCAACCAGGAGATCCAGTCGATGATCACGGCCTTCGGCGCGGGCATCGGCGAGGACTTCGACCCGGACAAGGCCAGGTACCACAAGATCGTGCTCATGGCCGACGCGGACGTCGACGGTCAGCACATCACGACGCTCCTGCTTACGCTGCTGTTCCGCTACATGCGCCCGCTCATCGAGCGCGGGTACGTGTACCTCGCGCAGCCGCCGCTGTACCGACTGAAGTGGTCGAACGCGGCGCACGAGTACGTGTTCAGCGACCGCGAGCGCGACGCCCTGATGCAGGCCGGCCTCGCTGCCGGCAAGCGCATCCCGAAGGACAACGGGATCCAGCGCTACAAGGGTCTCGGCGAGATGGACTACAAGGAGCTGTGGGACACCACCATGAACCCGGACACCAGGACGCTCCTGCAGGTCACGCTCGAGGACGCCGCCGCGGTGGACAGCGTGTTCGCCACGCTCATGGGCGAGGACGTCGAGTCGCGTCGCCAGTTCATCCAGCAGAACGCGAAGGACGTCCGGTTCTTGGACATCTGAGACATCTCGGTCTGGAGGCGCGGTGTGAGCCGCGCGGTCCAGTCCCGACCACCTGCGGTCGCGCCCGGCGCGACTGACGGAACCACAGCCTCCAGGCTGTCCAGAAAGGGAACGAAGCCACATGGCTGACGACAACGAGAACGGCGCCGACGAGCAGCCGGAGATCGTCCACGGCGACAGCGGGGACATCGTCGTCTCCGGTGACCGCATCTCGCAGGTCGACCTGCAGCTCGAGATGCAGCGGTCGTACCTCGACTACGCGATGAGCGTCATCGTCGGTCGCGCCCTCCCCGAGGTCCGCGACGGACTCAAGCCGGTGCACCGCCGTGTGATCTACGCGATGTTCGACGGGGGCTACCGACCGGACCGGGCGTTCTCGAAGTGCTCCGCGTCGTCGGCGACGTCATGGGGCAGTTCCACCCGCACGGCGACTCCGCGATCTACGACACCCTCGTCCGTCTCGTGCAGCCGTGGTCGCTCCGCTACCCGCTCGCGCTCGGCCAGGGCAACTTCGGGTCGCCGGGCAACGACGGTGCCGCCGCCCCGCGGTACACCGAGACCAAGATGGCCCCGCTCGCCATGGAGATGGTCCGGGACATCGACGAGGACACCGTCGACTTCCAGGACAACTACGACGGACGCACGCAGGAGCCCTCGATCCTGCCGGCGCGCTTCCCGAACCTGCTCGTCAACGGGTCGGTCGGCATCGCCGTCGGCATGGCGACGAACATCCCGCCGCACAACCTGCGCGAGGTGGCGGAGGGCGCGAAGTGGGCGCTCGAGCACCCGGACGCCACGCGCGAGGAGCTGCTCGGCGCGCTCATGCAGCGGATCAAGGGGCCGGACTTCCCGACCGGGGCACAGATCCTCGGGACGAAGGGCATCCAGGACGCCTACCGCACCGGTCGTGGCTCGATCACGATGCGCGCGGTCGTGAGCGTCGAGGAGATCCAGGGCCGCACCTGCCTGGTCGTCACCGAGCTGCCGTACCAGGTGAACCCCGACAACCTCGCGATCCGCATCGCCGAGGGCGTCAAGGACGGCAAGCTCGCCGGCATCGCGGACATCCGCGACGAGACCTCGGGTCGTACCGGCCAGCGCCTGGTCATCGTGCTGAAGCGCGACGCCGTCGCCAAGGTCGTCCTCAACAACCTGTACAAGCACACGCAGGCTGCAGGAGAACTTCGGCGCGAACATGCTCGCGATCGTCGACGGCGTGCCCCGCACCCTCGCGCTCGACGGGTTCATCTCGGCGTGGGTCGACCACCAGATCGACGTCATCGTCCGCCGCACGCAGTTCCGGCTCCGCGAGGCCGAGAAGCGCGCACACATCCTGCGTGGCTACCTGGCTGCGCTCGACGCCCTCGACGAGGTCATCGCGCTCATCCGCCGGTCGCCCGACGTCGAAGAGGCTCGCACCGGCCTGATGGAGCTCCTCTCCGTCGACGAGATCCAGGCGCGAGCGATCCTCGAGCTGCAGCTCCGCCGCCTCGCTGCGCTCGAGCGGCAGAAGATCCACGACGAGGCCGAGGAGCTCGAGCGCCGGATCGCCGACTTCCAGGACATCCTGGCGTCGGAGACCCGGCAGCGAACGATCATCGGCGAGGAGCTCGACGAAATCGTCGACCGCTTCGGTGACGACCGGCGCACCGAGATCATGCTCGGGTTCGACGGCGACATGTCCATCGAGGACCTCATCCCCGAAGAGGAGATGGTCGTCACCATCACCCGCGGCGGCTACGTCAAGCGCACCCGCAGCGACAACTACCGCTCGCAGCACCGCGGCGGACGCGGTGTGAAGGGTGCCCAGCTCCGGGCCGACGACATCGTCGAGCACTTCTTCGTCACGACGACGCACCACTGGCTGCTGTTCCTCACCGACCAGGGCCGCGTCTACCGGGCGAAGGCGTACGAACTGCAAGAGGGCGGTCGCGACGCCAAGGGCCAGCACGTCGCCAACCTGCTCGCGATGCAGCCGGACGAGCAGATCCAGCAGGTGCTCGACATCCGCGACTACGAGGCCGCGCAGTACCTCGTGCTCGCGACGGAGCACGGCCTCGTGAAGAAGACCGCGCTCACCGAGTACGACACGAACCGCACCGGCGGCATCATCGCGATCAACCTCCGTGACGGCGACACCCTCGTGCAGGCACTCCTCGTCGACGAGCACGACGACCTGCTGCTCGTGTCAAAGCACGGCATGTCGTTGCGCTTCACCGCGACGAACGACACCCTGCGCCCGATGGGTCGTTCGACCTCCGGCGTGAAGGGCATGTCGTTCCGCGACGGGGACTCGCTGCTCGCGGCTCGGGTCGTCTCGGACGACGGCTACGTCTGGGTGATGACCGAGGGCGGCTATGCCAAGCGCACCTCGGTGGACCAGTACCGCGTGCAGGGCCGCGGTGGTCTCGGCATCAAGGTCGCCAAGCTGGCAGCCGACCGCGGTGACCTTGTGGGTGCTCTCATCGTGGGAGAGGACGACGAGGTGCTCGTCGTGCTGCAATCGGGCAAGGTGGTAAGGTCTGCCGTGTCCGAGGTGCCCGCGAAGGGTCGCGACACGATGGGTGTGGTCTTCGCGAGGTTCGCGGAGAACGACCGGATCATCGCGGTGGCCCGGAACACAGAGCGGAACCTGGACGACCAGGACGACGCCGAGATCGAGCCTGCGGGCCCGGTGGAGACGGTCAGCCCGGACGAAGCGGCCGCCGACCCCGCCGACACGATGCCCACGGACACCGTGGCCGGAGAGGACCAGTCTGAGAATGAGTAGTGTCGCCGAGAAGCTCCAGAAGAAGGCGAAGCGTCCCGTCGGCACCCGGCAGGTGCGGCTGCGTCTGGTGTACGTCGACTTCTGGTCGATGGTGAAGCTCAGCTTCCTCATCGCCCTGGCCGGCTCGATCGTGATCGTCGTCGCCACCGCCCTGGTGTGGGTCATCCTCAACCAGACCGGCGTCTTCACCCAGATCGACGCCCTGCTGAAGGACGTCACCGGGCAGAACAACTACTCGATCATGGACCAGTTCTCGCTGGGCCAGGTGCTCGGGTTCTCGATCGTGGTGGGCATCCTCAACGTGGTCGTCGGCACCGTGCTCGGTGCCATCGTGAGTGTCCTCTACAACCTCAGTGTCCGGATCACGGGCGGTCTGCTCGTGGGCTTCACCAACAACTGACACACCCGGCCCGGATGGGTCGCCCCTCCGATTTCGCTCTGCGGCGTCGGTACGGTAGGCTTTCATCCGGTCTGAGGGGCTATAGCTCAGGCGGTTAGAGCGCTTCGCTGATAACGAAGAGGTCCAAGGTTCAAGTCCTTGTAGCCCCACCATCTCCCTCCCACACCCCGTAGCATGGGTGTCCCGGGGCCTTAGCTCAGTTGGTAGAGCGCCTGCTTTGCAAGCAGGATGTCAGGAGTTCGATTCTCCTAGGCTCCACTCCCTCAGGGTGAACGCTGCTTCGCTCGTTCCTCGCTTCGCCGCGTTCGGTCGGTGTGCTCGTCGGCGCCTTCGGCGCGCCGCTCCGCGATGGTTGCTGTTGCGCGGACGTCTCGGCGCGGGTCCGCGATGGGTGCCATTGCGCGGACGTTTCGGCGCGCGCGGTTCCGCGAGTGAGCAGGACACGCCGCACGCTACCGCCGAGCGGGCGGAACACGTCGTCGAGTGGCGGCGAGCGTGACGGAAATCGCCCGTTCGAGATCGCCGTCGCCGTCGCCGACGGCACCGCCGCCCCCGCGGACGACGAAGGGCCCCGGCGGATGCCGGGGCCCTTCGTGCGAACCGGGAGGTCAGGCGGCGGGCTTCTCCGCCGTGTCGGCGTCGTCGGCAACCCAGAGGTCGTCGTCGGCGCGGAGCGTCTGGTACGCGGCGTACGCGGCACCCGCCACGGCGACCACGCCGACGATGATGAGCGCGACACCGCCGAAACCGATGCCCTTCTTCTGCTTGGCAGCGGCCGGCACGTACTTGGCGGCGGACTTCTTGGCCTTCTTGCCCTTCTTCTGGGCATCCTTCACGATCTTCTGGACCCGGGGGTCCTTCGCGAGGTCGACCGCACTCAGCACCGAGCCGGCGGTGGACACCAGGCCCGGGACCACTTCTGACTGGAAGCGGTGCGAGGCGCTCTGCGCGGCACTCGTCGCAGCGTGCACCCCGGTCGCGACTGCGGGGCGGATCCCGTTGTCGATCGCGTTCTGCACACGCGGCGCGATGTCCTTGCGGGCGGCGTCCGCCGCATTCGACCGGGCTTCCGCCAGGATCGCGTTCGCGTGCTCGAGGACCTTGCGCTGCTCGCCGAGGAGCGAGGCGGTCTGGCCCTTGAGCTTCTTGATCTGCTTCCGACGCTTGCGCGGGATCTCGATCGTCGTCATCTGGTACCTCCATCGGATCGGCGTGGGTCCATCCTGCCACCGGACTGCCTGACAGGTCACGGAGCCTCAGCTGTGGGATCCGTCTGACCATCAGCAGTACATGCGAGAATCGGAACATGTCTCTGCACACCGCTGTCGCAACGATCCACACCAACAAGGGCGACATCCGCGTCAACCTGTTCGGCAACCACGCTCCGAAGACCGTCAAGAACTTCGTCGACCTCGCCACGGGCAAGCAGGAGTGGACACACCCCGGAACCGGCAAGGTGTCCACCGACAAGCTTTACGACGGTGTCATCTTCCACCGCATCATCAAGGACTTCATGATCCAGGGCGGCGACCCGCTCGGACAGGGTGTCGGCGGCCCGGGCTACCGGTTCGACGACGAGATCTCCCCGGAGCTCACCTTCCAGAACCCGTACATCTTCGCCATGGCGAACGCGGGCATCCAGGGCGGCCGCGGCACCAACGGCTCGCAGTTCTTCATCACCACGGTGGCAACGCCGTGGCTCCAGGGCAAGCACACCATCTTCGGCGAGGTCGCGGACGACGAGTCCCGTGCGGTCGTCGACGCGATCGAGGGTGTGGCGACCGACGGCCGCGACAAGCCGCTCGAGGACGTCGTCATCCAGAGCATCGACGTCGAGGACGTCTGAGTCACCACGTGAGCGATCCGGCGTACACCTCCACCAACACCTGCTACCGGCACCCGACCGGCAGAGCTTCGCGCTGTGCCAGCGGTGCGGGCGCACGATCTGCCCGGAGTGCCAGACGCCGGCGGCCGTCGGAGTGCACTGCCCGGAGTGCGTACGCGAGCAGCGTGCCCAGTTCTCGGCGAACCGCCGGGCGACCGGTGCCAGCGGCATGACGGTCGCCCGACGGCGCTTCGCCATGCTCGACCAGAAGGCCACGGTCGTCATCATCGCCGTCTCGGTGGTGCTCTGGCTGGTGAACACGGTGAGCGGCGGGTACGTCAACGCGTGGCTCAGCTACTACACGCCGTTGGTGGGAACGCAACCGTGGCGGCTCGTCACCGGGCTGTTCGTGCACTCGTCCATCCTCCACATCGCCTTCAACATGTGGGCGGTGTGGATCTTCGGCCGGATGCTCGAGAACATCCTCGGACGTGGCGGTTCCTGGCGCTGTACTTCCTCGCGGGGCTCGGTGGTGACCTCGCGGTCTCGTGGCTCAGCCCGGGAACCCAGGTCGTCGGCGCCTCCGGAGCGATCTTCGGCCTGTTCGCGGCATTTTTCGTGATCCAGCGCAGCCTCGGGTACAACGCGGTGCAGTTGCTGGTCGTCATGGGTCTGAACCTCATCGTCGGCTTCCTGCCCGGCACCGCGATCTCGTGGCAGGCGCACGTCGGCGGGATCGTGCTCGGTTTCATCACCGGGTTCGTGTTCTCGAAGACGCGGAACGTCCGGCAGCGTGGGCTCCAGATCGGTTTGCTGGTCGCGGAGGCCGTGGTGGTCATCGCCGCGATCTACGCCGCGTACACGGGACTGCAGGTCGGCCTCGGCATCTAGGCTTGCGTCACCGCACGGCCCCGTCGCATGCGCGGCGGGGCCTTCGTCGTTGTCGGGCGGCCGTCCACACGTGCACGAGCGAGTTGTCCACAGGTGTGGAGAAAGCCGTGAGTTACACGAGTGTGATTATCCCCACTGTGGACTGCGCTGTGGATAACCCCGGCACTGGCCTGTGGATGGGCGTGTGGAGAGTGTGGGGAACGCTCCATCACATGGGGAGAACGCAGACGTTCCGCTGGACGGCCTGTGGAGAGCACGGCAAACGACGACGCCCGCCGCACCATTCGGTGCGACGGGCGTCGAGGAGAAGACGGCGACGGCGTCAGCGCCAGCGCGTGGTCATGAGGAAGCCGACGAACATGATGCCGAACCCGATGAGGATGTTCCAAGATCCGAGCGACGGAACCGGAAGCGTCGTGTTCGAGATGTAGAAGACGATCACCCAGGCGAGACCGAGGAGCATGAAGCCGAACATGACCGGCTTGAACCACACGGGGTTCGGCTGGTCCCCGCGGTGTCGACCGAGTCGGCTCGGGTCCTCCGGGCGGGCTTGGTGCGGTCCTTGTCCTTGGCCATGGCCGGTATCCTACCGTGACCACGTGTGTGGGAGGACTCTCAGCCGGCTGCACACATCCCCACGAGTACGGTGAACCGACCATGACCAAGATCCTCGTCGTCGACAACTACGACAGCTTCGTCTACACGCTCAACGGCTACCTCCAGCAGCTCGGTGCGGAGACCGACGTGGTCCGGAACGACGCGATCGAGGCGTCAGCGATCGCCGATCGCATCGCCGAGTACGACGGGGTGCTGCTGTCTCCCGGTCCCGGGACCCGTCCGACGCGGGCGTCTCCATCGCGACGGTGCACGCGGCCCTCGGAGCGGACACGCCGCTCCTCGGCGTCTGCCTCGGGCACCAGGCGATCGCCGAGGCCCTGGGAGCCACCGTGACGCATGCCGAGGAGCTCATGCACGGCAAGACGTCGCAGGTCGACCACGACGACAGCGTGCTCTTCGCCGGGGTTCCGCACCCGTTCACGGCCACCCGGTACCACTCGCTCGCGATCGTGGACGGCACCGTTCCGGACGAGCTCACCGTCACGGCACGCACCGGCGGAGGCGTCATCATGGGCGTCCAGCACCGCGACCACCCGGTGTACGGCGTGCAGTTCCACCCCGAGTCGGTGCTCACCGAGGGCGGCTACCGGATGGTGGGCAACTGGCTCGAGACCGCCGGTCTGACCGGCGCCGCCGACCGTGCAGCCGGACTGAACCCGCTCATCGCAGCACACCGCGCCTGATCCAGCGCCAACCGCCTGCACACCTGGACGGGTGCAGGGTGGCGCGTGGCGCCTCCAGGCCGGTCCGGCGATCGCTGGGTCCGGCACCCGCGCTGGGCCCGGGGCGGACGCTGGGTCCGGGACCCGCGCTGGGTCCGGGGTGGATGCCACTCCCGCGACGGGCGCTGCTTCCGGGACGGGCGCTGGTCGCGGGACGGGCGCTGGTCGCGGGAACGACGTGGTGGCACGCGGACTGGAGGCGCGGTCCGACCGGGCGTGCCTGTCTCCGTCGGGACGTGGTCGCGTCGATCAGGACGCGGCCGGGTCAGTGACCGTCGTCGCCGTCGTCGTTTCCGTTGTCGTCGCCTCCGTCGGAGGCCGGCGGCTGCGTGGGCTGCGACGAGCCGGCACAGTACGTGAGCACGACCGTGCTGCCCTGGGCGATGTCGCCCGCGGGCGCGCTCTGCTGCGTCACGGTGCTGCCCGTGCACGAGTAGGACGGAGCCGGCGTGACCTTGAGCCCGAGATCGGCGAGGGTCGCGTTCGCGGTCGGGAACGGCTGCTGGGTGACGTCCGGCAGGTCGACCTTGCCGTTCGACACGGTCAGGTTCACGACGGTGCCCTTGCTGTGCTGCGACGTCGCGGCGGGGTCCGAGCTCATCACGGTGCCCTCAGGCACGTCCGGTGAGTAGTCGGAGTTGATCGCTCCGACCGTGAAGCCCGCGTCCTTCAGTGCCTTCTCGGCGGCGTCCTGCGCCTGGCCCGCGAGGTCCGGGACGGCCACCTGTTCCGGCCCGAGCGAGACCACGACGCGGATGTTCTGGCTCCGCCCGACGTTGGTTCCGGACCCGGTTCGGTCCGGATGACGGTGCCCTTGTCGACGTCGTCGGAGTTCTCCTCGACCTTCACCGGGACGAGGTCGCGCTTCTCGAGCGCCGACGCGGCGGAGTCGTAGGTGGCGCCGGCGACGTTGGGCACGCTGACCGACGACGACACGGGCGGCTTGCCGGGCTGCAGGTTGGCGACGAAGAACACGACCGCCACGATCACCGCCGCCGTGAGGAGGATCCCGACCCAGATCCAGGCGACCGGTGGGCGGTTCTGCGTCCGCTGTGGCCGGTGCTCGGCGGTGTCGTCGTCGAGCTCGCGGAACGCGACCGACGGGTTCGACGTCGTGCGCGGGTTCACTCCGAAGAGGACCGTCGAAGCGTCGTTGGCGGACTGCCGCTCGAAGCTTGCGGGTCGACGCCGGCACGTGTCCTGCGGCCGCCTGCTGCAGCTCCGTCCGGAACTCCGCGGCGTTCTGGTACCGGCGCGTGCGGTCCTTGACGAGGGCGTGGAGTGTCACGGCGTCGAGCGCCGGGGAGACCCCGGGCGACAGGGTCGACGGCGCGACCGGCTGCTCGCTGACGTGCTGGTACGCGACCGCGACGGGGGTGTCGCCGAGGAAGGGTGGCCGCCCGGTGAGCAGCTCGAACAGGACGACACCGGTCGAGTACACGTCGGTGCGGGCGTCGACGGTCTCGCCCCGCGCCTGCTCCGGAGAGAAGTACGATGCCGTCCCGAGGATCGACGTGGTCTGCGCGACCGTGGCCGAGGTGTCCGTGATGGCTCGGGCGATGCCGAAGTCCATGACCTTCACCTGGCCCGAGTGGGTCACCATCACGTTCGCGGGCTTGATGTCGCGGTGCACGACCCCGGCCCGGTGGGAGTACTCGAGCGCGGTGAGGATGCCCTCGGTGATCCGCACGGCCTCGTCCGGGGCGACCGGACCGTCGTCGATGATGTCGGAGAGCGGGCGGCCCTCGACGTACTCCATGACGATGAAGGGCACCTGCACCTCGGCGCCGGAGGTCTCGGTCACGGTCTCCTCGCCCGCGTCGTAGACGCGGACGATCGTCGGGTGCGCCATGCGGGCGGCGGCCTGGGCTTCCTGACGGAAGCGCGTCCGGAACGCCGGGTCGTTGGCGAGGCTCGGCTTCAACAGCTTGACGGCGACCTTGCGCCCGAGGCGCGTGTCGTTGCCCAGGTGCACGGTGGCCATGCCGCCCCGACCGATGACGTCACCGATCTCGTAGCGGTTGGCGAGGAGGGTGATCCCCGCGGTCACACCTTCTGGCACGTACTCCTCCGAATGTCCGTCCGGGCCAGTGTACGGCAGCCTTCCCTGGTGAGACGCTGGCCGCGAGGGCTCGGACCGAACCGTTACGCAACGGTGTCGCGAGCCCCCGTCCGGGGGTCGTTCAGTTGTCGTCCTGCGGGCCCTGACTCGGGTTGTTGCCGTCGGTCGGGTCCGTGGTCGGCTCGTCCGTCGACTGCCAGGTGTCGCTCGATGCGCTCTCCGACTGGGCCGAGGGGGTGAGGTTCCCGCAGGTGACGGTGTAGCTCAGCGAGGCGGAGGTGTTGATCTGATCGATCTGCACCGTGACCGAGCGGTGATCGGCGTCGAGCGTCCCCGAGGTCTTGCTCGAGCCGTCCTTGCCGCCCGTGATCGTGTACGCGTACGACGACACGGTGTACCCGGTCGGGCACGTCGCGGCGGCCCAGCTGAAGGTCACCTGGCCGTCGGCGGACACGGCTCCGGGCGACGCAGCGTTCGGCTGGTTCACCGTGGGCGGGGCCGTGTACTGCTGGATCACGACGAGGGAGCCCGCGGTCAGGCTTCCGGTCGGGCTGATCGACTGCACGGTGTTCGCCTTGTCGGCGCTCGGAGCCGGATCACCGTCCTCGACGCGCGAGGTCAGGCCGACCGACTGGAGCTTCGCCTGCGCGTCGGTCACCGAGAGCCCGACGTAGTCCGCGGCGTTGACGAGGACGCGGGTCTCCGTCGGGTGGCGCTCGGGGTGGGCGTGTGCGAACGCGTCGGCTTCGCCGAGGACTGCGTCGCTGTCGGCGCCGGGGAACCGCCGCCGTTCAGCGCGAACGTGGCGATGACACCTGCGACGACGAGCACCGCGATGCCGCCCACCAGCCACCAGATCCAGGCGCGCTTCTTCTTGGGCTCGTCGTCCTCGCCGTCGACCGGTGAACCGG
Source organism: Curtobacterium flaccumfaciens (assembly GCA_029689965.1). Lineage (GTDB taxonomy): Bacteria > Actinomycetota > Actinomycetes > Actinomycetales > Microbacteriaceae > Curtobacterium > Curtobacterium flaccumfaciens_E. The sequence goes on from CP121450.1 coordinate 561,521, forward strand.
GAGTGCCTGGTCCTCCGGCGATCGGACCGGCCTGTGTCGTCCCGATGAGCGCCGTGGCGGCGTCGCTCCCCTGGCCTTGCGGCGGGTTGAACGCCACGGTGCCGCCGGCCGCGATCGCCGGTACGGCGACGGTGGCCGCCGCGACGTCGCCGCGCCGGAGCGCCTGTGCCGCACGGGCCAGGTTCGCGGCCGTGGCGGGGCGGTCGGCCGGCTTCTTCGCGATGCAGGACATCACGAGGGCGGACACCGGCTCGGGGATGTCCCCGGGGAGCGCCGGGGGCTGCTCGTTGATGTGCGCCATCGCGATCGCGACCTGCGACTCGCCCGTGAACGGACGACGTCCGGCGAGGCACTCGTACGCGACGATCCCGAGCGAGTAGATGTCGGTCGACGGCGACGCCGGGTGTCCGCTCGCCTGCTCCGGCGAGAGGTACTGGACGGTGCCCATGACCTGCCCCGTCGCGGTGAGCGGGACTTGGTCGGCGATGCGGGCGATGCCGAAGTCCGTGATCTTCACGCGGCCGTCCGGCGTGATGAGCAGGTTGCCGGGCTTGATGTCGCGGTGCACCAGACCCACCGCGTGGGCGGCCTGCAGGGCGTTCGCGGTCTGCGCGACGATGTCGAGGACCTTGTCGACCGGCAGCGTGTGCTCCCGCTCGATCATGGTCGACAGCGCCTCGCCCGGGACGAGCTCCATGACGAGGTAGGCGCTGCCGTCCTCTTCCCCGTAGTCGAACACGTTGGCGATGCCCTCGTGGTTGACGAGCGCCGCGTGCCGGGCCTCGGCGCGGAACCGCTCGAGGAAGCCCGGGTCGCCGAGGTACTCGTCCTTGAGGATCTTGAGTGCGACGGTCCGGCCGATGACGAGGTCGGTGGCCTGCCACACCTCTCCCATGCCGCCGATGGCGACCCGGGACGAGAAGCTGGTACCGCCCACCGAAGGTGAGTCCGCTGGTGGGTCTCATTTGTTCAGCACCGCCTCCATGACTTTCTTCGCGACCGGGGCCGCGACCGTGTTGCCGACCCCGGACTGCCCGAGCCCGCCGCCGTTCCCGACGACGACCGCGACGGCCACGTCGGGGTCCTTCGCCGGGGCGAAGCCCGTGAACCAGAGCGTGTAAGGGTCGCCCGTGCCGCCCTCTGCAGTACCCGTCTTGCCGGCGACGTCGACACCGTCGATCTTGGCATTGGTGCCCGTCCCGGAGCTGACGACGCTCTGCATGGCCTCGGTGAGGTCGCTCGCCTCGGACGACGACAGCGGATCGCTGTACTGCTTCGGGGAGAAGGACTCGACGGTCTTCAGGTCGCTCGTGGTGATCGAGTCGACGAGCGAGGGCTGCATGACCTTGCCGTCGTTCGCGATGCCGGCGGACACCATGGCCATCTGCAACGGGGAGACCCGCACGCTGGCCTGACCGAACGAGCTCAGCATGAGCTGCGCGGTGGAGTCGACGTCGGGGTACTGGCTCGCGGTGGCGCGCATCGGCACCTCGATGGCGTCGCCGAAGCCGTACTTGTCCGCCATGCTCTTGATCGTGTCGTACCCAAGCTTCTGGCCGAGTTCGGCGAACGGGATGTTGCACGAGTACTGGATGGCGGTGCGGAGCTTCACGGTGTCGCCCCCGCCGCAGGACCCGCCCTCGGCGTTGTTGATGTACGTGCTGGTCCCCGGCAGCTGCAGGCGCGACGGGTTCGGGAACTCGGAGTCCAGGTCGTACTTGCCGCCCTCGAGCGCGGCCGAGGCGACGATGAGCTTGAAGACCGATCCCGGCGTGTAGAGGTCACCGCCGATGGCCCGGTTCTGCAGCGGTTTGGCCGCGTCCGACTCGAGCGCCTTGTACTGGTCGATGACGTTCTGCGTGTCGTGCGAGGTGAGCGTGTTCGGGTCGTAGCCCTGCTTCGACACCATCGCGAGGATCTTGCCGGTCTTCGGCTGGATCGCGACGACCGCACCGGTGTTGTCGCCGAGCGCGTCGTACGCGGCCTTCTGCACGTCGGGGTCGATCGTGAGGTTGACGTTGTCGCCCTGGACGTCCTGGCCCGTGAGGATGGCGTTGAGGTTCTGGAAGAACGAGGCGTCGGAGTTGCCGGAGAGCACGCTGTTCTCGGCGCTCTCGATGCCCGAGTTCCCCTGGCCGATGGTGAAGTACCCCGTCACGGCCGAGTACAGGTCGCCGTTCGTGTACTTGCGCTGGTACTGGTACTGGTCGTCCACCGGGGTCGACTCGGCGATCGGGCTGCCGTCGACGAGGATCGCGCCGCGCTTCGTCGAGTAGCTCGCGAGGATCGTCCGGGAGTTCCGCGAGTCGGCGCGGAGCGAGTCCGCCGAGAAGAACTGGATCGACGTCGTCGACACGAAGAGCGCGACGAACATGAGCACGATGACGGTCGAGACACCGCGAAGCTGTCGGTTCACCGGCTGCGCTCCTTCCTGGTCGCGCGCGCAGTCCGCCCGCGCGCGGCGGGGATCGCGCCCTGCTGGACGCGCTGTTCGGCTGGGATGGCATCGGTCAGTCGCAGCAGCATCGCGGCGATGATCCAGTTGGCGACGAGTGATGAACCGCCGGCCGCCATGAACGGTGTCGTGAGGCCGGTCACCGGGATGACGCGGGTGATGCCGCCGACGACGACGAACACCTGCAGGGCGATGATGAACCCGAAGCCCACGCCGAGCAGCTTGCCGAAGTCGTCCTGCGCCATGAAGGCGACGCGGAGGCCTCGGGAGGCCAGGACGATGAACAGCGCCAGGATCGCGAAGACGCCGATCAGACCGAGCTCTTCACCGAGCGAGGCGATGATGTAGTCCGCGTTGGCGACCGGGGTGATGTACGGGCGGCCCTGGCCGAGGCCGGTGCCCGTGATCCCGCCGTTCGCGAAGCCGAAGAGCCCCTGGACGAGCTGGTAGCTGCCCTGGGTCTGCCGCGTGAAGATCTCCTGGTCGAACGGGTCGAGCCACTGCTCGAACCGACCGTGCACGTACACGAGCGCCGACTGCGCCACGAGTGCGCCGCCGACGAAGAGCACGAGTCCGATCACGACCCAGCCCAGCCGAGCCGTCGCGACGTAGATCATCACGAGGAACAGGCCGAAGTACAGCAGGGCGGTGCCGAGGTCGCGCTGGAACACCAGGACGCCCATCGCCGCGCCCCACATGACGAGGATCGGACCGAGGTCACGGGCGCGCGGGAACGTCATCCCGAGGAACTTCCGGCCGACGATCGACAGTGAGTCACGCGCCGTCACCAGGTAGCCGGCGAAGAACAGCGCCATGGTGATCTTCGCGAGCTCGCCGGGCTGGAAGGTGAAGGAGCCGACCTTGATCCAGACGCGGGCACCGTTCACGTTGAGCCCGATGCCCGGCAGCATCGGCATGAGCAGCAGCGCGATCGTCAGGAACATGAAGATGTACCGGTACCGCTGCAGGAACCGGTGGTTCCGGACGAGCACGACCGTGATGATCGCCAGGACCATCGCGAGCATCGTCCACACGATCTGCTTCACGCCGATCGCCGACCACCCGGACAGGTCGTTGTGGATGTCGATCCGGTATATCTCCGCGATGCCGATGCCGTTCAGCACCAGGGCCACCGGCAGGATGAACGGGTCGGCGTTCTTCGCCACGATCCGGAGCACCACGTGCATGATCAGCGCCAGGCCGAGGATGCCCGCGCCGACCCAGAGCACCGAGGTGTCGAAGAGCTTGCCCTTCGTGCCGAGCTGCACGAGGACCATCGCCCCGGCGCAGATGCCGCAGGCGATGACGAGCAGCACGAGCTCGAGGTTCCTCGCCCGGGCTGGCTCGCGCAGCTTGATCGTGATCGCCTGCGTGAAGGACTGTGCGGTCGCGCTGCTCATCGCTTCGCTCCAGGGGACCTGGACGGCGTCGGCGAGTCGGAGGACGTGGGCGTCGGGGACGACGACGAACCCCCCTCGCCACCCGTGCCGGCCTGGTCCTGCCCGGTCTCGGCGGCTTTGCGCAGCCGGTCGACGATGTCGCGCGCGTCACCGAGGGACTGCGCGTTGATCGTGGAGCGGACGTTCTCACGCGTGTAGTCGGGCAGCGACGACACCGAGATGTCGGTGTCCTCGTACACGTCGGACAGGGCGATCGGCCCGATCGACTGCTGCACGCCCTTGTAGATCGCCACCGTGCCACGGTCGGTCCCGACGTAGTAGTGGTCCTGGATGATCCGCCAGCCCAGGAAGACCGCGCCGACGAGGGCCGCGATGGCGACCACGAGGGCGATCGCCCAGGAGATGCGGCGTCGGATCCTGCGTCGACGGTCCTCGGCGATGAGCTCGGCGAAGAACTGGTCGGACTCGGGCTCGAAGTGGGAGTCCTCGGGGGCCGTGGTGACCTTGAGCGGGTGCAGCAGGATCGTGGGGAGGCGGATCGGCTTGCGGCCGGTCGACGCCTCGAAGGTCAGGGGGCTGCGGCGGAACCCACCGTGGTCGCCGCGTCGTCGTCGTCGACGGGCTCGGTGTCCGTGACGTCCATCACCACGACGGTCACGTTGTCGGGGGCGCCGTGGTCGAGCGTCTCCTTCACGAGGCGCTGCGTGACCTGGTTGGCGTCCATGTTCGATGCGAGCGCGTGCCGGATGCGCTCCTCGGCGAGGTACGACGACAGGCCGTCGGAGCAGAGCAGCCAGCGGTCGCCCGGCCGGATGTCCATGATGGCGGTGTCGACCTCGGGGGCGGCGTCGACGTCGCCGAGCACCCGCATGAGCACGGAGCGGCGGGGGTGGACCGCGGCTTCCTCCGGGGTGATCCGGCCGCTGTCCACCAGACGCTGCACGAACGTGTGGTCCGAGGTGATCTGCTGCAGCTCACCGTCACGGTGGCGGTAGATCCGCGAGTCGCCGATGTGGGCGATGGCCACCTGGTCGCCGACGCGGATCATCGCGGACACCGTGGTGCCCATGCCCGTCAGCTCCTGGTGCTCGAACACGGTCTCCGTGATGAGCTGGTTCGCCGCGATGAGCGCCGACTGCAGCGCGAACTCGGCGTCGTGCGCCGACGGGAACTCCCGATCGACCTCACGGATGCGCCGGATGGCGATCGCCGAGGCCACGTCGCCACCGGCATGGCCGCCCATGCCGTCGGCGACCGCGAACAGGTGCCGCCCGGCGTAGCCGGAGTCCTGGTTGTTCGCGCGGATGCGTCCGACGTGCGACACAGCGGCGCTCAGCGTGCGAGCCGTCATGCCGGGTTACCGCCGCAGCTCGAACGTCGTCGTCCCGATCGTGATCGGCGTCCGCTCCGCGACGGTCACGGGAGTGGTCACCTTCTGACCGTTGACGAACGTGCCGTTCGTGGACTCGAGGTCGGTGAGCAGCCAGCCGTCGGCGCGCAGGTCGAGGCGGGCGTGGTTGGTCGAGGTGTAGTCGTCGCGGATGACGACGTTGGACTCGCTCGACCGACCGATCGTGATCGGTCCGCCGCCGAGCGGCATCTCCATGCCCTCGCGCGATCCCTCGGTGATCACGAGGCGGGTCGCGGCCGGCGTGGCGGACTGCTGCGCGCCTCCGGGCTGACCGATCAGATCCGTGAACGCGCCGGCGGGCGCCGGAGCCGGTGCCGCTGCTGCCGGCACCGCAGGTGTCGTCGGACCGGACGCACCGGCCTTCGGGTCGGTGGGGATGGTGCGCACGCGCTGACCGAACAGGTCGCTCCGCAGGGCGAAGACGATCACGAACACGAACAGCCAGAGCACCGCGAGGAACGCGAAGCGCAGGACGAGCAGGGTCAGCCCTGTGGTCACCTGGTACCTCCGTCGTTCTCGGGGATCACCCGGAACACCATACGGGTACGACCGATCTCGATCGTCGAATCCGGCTCCACGATGGCCTGCTGGAAGCGCTCCCCGTTCAGTTTCGACCCGTTCGTCGACCCGAGGTCGTTGGCCTGGGCGTGCTTGCCGTCCCAGATCACCTCGACGTGCTTGCGGCTCGTGCCGGTGTCCGCGACGGTGATGTCCGCGTCGGTTCCGCGGCCGATGACCGTCCGGCCGCGCTGCAGCTTGTGCCGCTGCGAACCGATGTCGAGCACGGCGACCCAGGCGACGTCGCGCTGCACGGTCGTCGAGTCGATCTGCAGGATTCCCGTCGAGAGCGTGCCGTCCTGCTGCAGCCGGATCGTGACCGGTCCCGAGAACGAGTAGTTCTGCGCGACGGCGTGCTGCTGCACCCGCTGCGAGAGCTCGTCGATGAGCGGACGGCCGACGTCGTTCATGCGCGTGAAGTCCGGCGGAGCGAGTCGCACCGTGAACTCGTTCGGTACGAGGATGCGCTCGCGGGACACCACCGCAGCCTTGGTGTCGAGTTCGCGGCGGAGTGCGCTCGAGATCTCGACGGGCTGCACGCCGGAGCGGAAGGTCTTCGCGAACGCGCCGTTCACGGCACGCTCCAGCCCTCGCTCGAAGCTGTCCAACAGGCCCATGGGTCTCCAGTGTTCTCGGTCGTCGACCCCTGCATGGTAGTCGGTGGCGTCTGGCAGGTTCTCTGCATGGTAGTGTTCTGGGGCTGGCGCGAGTGGCGGAATTGGTAGACGCGCACGGTTCAGGTCCGTGTGCTGGAAACGGCGTGGGGGTTCAAGTCCCCCTCGCGCACCAGGCGCAGTGCACATCACGTGCTGCACAGAAGGCCCCCGGAGGAATCCGGGGCCTTCTGTGTACCTGCTGGACATCACTGCCTGGAGGCGCGGGTCGGCCCCGCAGCGTCGACTCGCAGGAAGAACGGGCGTGCGCTGGGCAGGAAGAGCAGGACCGTTGCCACCACCGACAGCACGATGAGCGCCGTTGCGGGCCCGCCTTCCGTGATGCTCAGGACGGCACGCAGGGCGGCGACCGCGACGAGCACGATGCGCGCGACCGCGGAACCACGGAGGAGCAGGACGACCGCCGCGGCGACCACCGCCCAGATGACGAGGGACAGCGCGATCGTGAGGACGCCGCCGACGCCGGCTAGGCCGTCGGTGGTCGCGACCAGGACGGTGGACAGCACCCGGCCACCAGCCACACCGCCCAGAGCACGACGGCGATCGTCACCACCCGTGGGCGACTCGGTCGTGTCCGTCGGAGGTCGTCCGTCGTGGTCATCGTGTCCCCATCTCCGCCGCTCCCTGTGCAACGTGCCGAGCGTACCGACCTCGCGTGCGCCGGTTCAGTACGCCGGGGGCTGTCGTCGACCGCTGCGTGCGGCGAACGCATCGAGCGCATCGACCATCTCGAGGTTCACCCAGATGCGGTTCCGCCGCTTCGAGTTGCCCGGCCGGAGGATGCCGAGCTCGACCAGCTGTGCGAACGCGTTGGCGATGACCGGAGCGCTCGCGCCCGTCTCCGTGGTGACGAGCCGGGTGTTCAGCACGGGGTGCTCGATCGAGAGTCGCGTGATCTTCCGGGCCGTGGCATCGGCGCGGAGTCCACGCATCCGGTCGTCCCAGGAGGTCTGGAGTGAGCGGATCTCCCCGGCGAGCCGTTCGGCGTTCCCGAGTCCGGACAGCGCTGCCTGGGCGAACACGTCGACGATGGCGTCGACGTTCCCCCGCGGTACGCGTCGAGCGCGCCGAAGTACCCGTCGAGGTCAGTCAGGATCCCGCTGCTGACCGGGATCGTCACGTGGCGGAGGAGACCCCCACGGCGGAGGATCGCCTGGACGAGAGCGCGCCCCGTCCGCCCGTTGCCGTCAGGGAACGGGTGAATGGTCTCGAACTGCGCGTGCGCGACGGCGGCCTGGACGAGGAGCGGAAGGTCCGTGCGCCGCACGAAGGTCACGAGGTCGTCCATGCCGTCATGGACGCGCTCGTGGTGTGGGGGAACGAACGCCGCGAGGTGGGGAGCCGTCCGCCGATCCAGACCTGCTCCTGGCGGTACCGTCCGACGAGTCCGGCGTGACGTCGTCGAGGAGTTCGCGGTGCATCGCGATGATCGTGTCGTTGCCGATGTCGTCGGCCAGTGCGACGGCGGCCTGCATCGCTCGGATGTTCCGGACGATCTGCGGGGCGTTCCCGTTGATCCGTCCGTCGATCTCGGCCTCGGAGATCGCCCGCGCGCCCGCTGTCAGGTGTTCGATCTCCGAGCTCGAAGCCGACTCGGTGCGCAGGAGCACGCCGGCGAACGGTGCTGGGAAGTCCTCGTACTCGGCATCGAACCGGGTGATGGCCCGGGCCGCGTCGTCGGCATCCGCCAACGTCTGCGCAGACAAGTCGAACGTCATTGCCGTGATCGTCGACGGCAGGGATGCTCGGTAGGGACGGGCGCGGAGTTCTGCGTCTCGCCGCGTGAGGAGATCGGGATTGTCGAGACGTGGGAGGACGCGGTCTTCCCACCCGACGCTCGTGAAGGGTCCTTCGCCCACGATCCGACCCTCCTGTCGCGCCTTGTTGAGGTTTACAGGTTAAACCTAATTAAGGGGACATGGAAGTCAGGGATGTGCGATCCCGTGGTGCTGGAGGGACTCAGCGTCGAGACCCAGGGCGCGAGCGCTCGTCGTCCGCACGAGCCCCCTCGCGCGTCCCTGCAGCTCCCAGCAGCGGCGTGACGGGCGTACCCGGGCAGGTCCGTCGTCCCCGGCGGGCGTTAGCCTGAGGCCGTGGACGATGCGCGGAGGACGGACCCCGGCCCGGGACGACGGTGCCGACGATCGCGGCCGGACCGGCCTCGACGCCGTCGGCCGGAACCTCGACCGGAACCCGGACGTCGTCGTCCGGGACGTCGAGGTGGTCTCGAACGGGTGGCACGTGCTGCGCCGGACGACCCTCGACGTCCGCCGGCGTGACGGCCGCTGGGACCGACAGCAGCGGGAGACCTACGACCGCGGCAACGGCGCGGCGGTCCTGCCGTACGACGCCGAGCGCGGCACCGTGCTGCTCACCCGGCAGTTCCGCTGGCCGGCCTACGTGAACGGTCACCCGGACGGGATGCTCGTCGAGGCGGCTGCGGGGCTCCTCGACGAGGACGACCCCGAGACCGCCGTGCGCCGGGAGGCCGCCGAGGAGCTCGGCATCCGGCTCGGGGACGTGCGGCTGGTCCACGACGCGTTCATGAGCCCCGGCTCGGTCACGGAGCGGGTGCACTGCTACGTCGGCGCGTACCGACCGGCGGACCGCGTCGACGGGGGCGGGGGATCGAGGACGAGGGTGAGGACATCGAGGTCCTGGAACTCCCGCTCGTCGAGGCGCTCGCGATGGTGGACGACGGTCGCATCGCCGACGGCAAGACGATCATGCTGCTGCAGTGGGTGGCACTGCACCCGGAGTCAGAACGTGAGGGCTGAGGCGTCGAGGCCGACGGCGCGGGCGATCGTCGTCCGCACGAGCCCCTCGCGGGTGGGGCGGTCGAGGTAGTCGACGAGGGCGTACCCGTTCGTGGCGTCCACGAGCGCGAAGAGCAGCCGGCCGACCGCGTCCGGGTCGTCGGTCTGCATGACCCCGGCGCCGACCCCGGCGCGGACCACCTCGGTCGCCAGTGCCTGCCAGTCGTCCATGACCTCGCGGGCAGCCGACGCCAAAACCGGGTTCGTCCGCCCGATGCTCCAGGCGTCCGCCCACAGGGTCGCGACGTCGTCCCGGGCCGGGTCGGCGATGCAGGCGAGGAGTGTGCGGAGCCGCGCCACCGGGTCGGCCTCGGCGGTGACGAGGGTCCGGACCTCGGCGACCTCACCGGCCGCCACGGTGCGGAACGTCTCCCCGACGAGCTCGGCGGTGCTCGGGCGGTAGTGGGCGACGAGCGAGGGGGCGACACCGATCGACGCCCCGACGCCGCGCAGGGTCACGGCGGCGAGGCCCTCGGCGCGGGCGACGGCGATCGCGGCGGCCGCGATCTGCGCTTCCCGTCTGGCCGGGCTGAGGCGCCGGCGGGCCGGTGTCGTCGGCACGGTCCCAGCGTAGGCGCGCACCGGGTGCGCTCGAGGCGTCACGCGCCTTCGACCACGAAGGCCGCCCACAGGTCCGCCCGGGTCGCGAAGACGGAGAGGTCCCGCTCGAGCAGTCGGCCGGCGTGCTCGATCCGGGCGCGGGCGGTGTGCCGGTGGACACCGAGTTCCTGCGCGGTGCGGTCGTACTCGCAGTTCTGCTCGAGCCAGGTCCGGACGGTGCGCGTGAGGTCGGTGCCCGCCGAGCGGTCGTGGTCGAGCAGCGGAGCGAGCACGGCCCGGGCCACGGCGCGGGCGTCGACGTCCACCTGGGCGAGGTGCGCGAGGACGCCGTCCCGGCGAGGTCGCCGAACTCGGTGATCCCCGGGCGTCCTTCGCGACGACGGTCGAGTGCCTGGACGGCTTCCGTCCGTGCGCGACCGAAGTAGGGGTACGACGCGCCGTCGGAGAGCCCCGCGTGCAGGTCGTACCGGGCGACGAGTTCCTCGACGACCGCGGTGTCGTCCGCGCCCACGCAGAGGAAAAGCTCGTCGTCCACGGCGAAGAACAGTCGACCGGGCCGGTCCTGGACCCAGAGTTCGAGCAGGTCCACCACCGTGTCGAGGTCCTGGTCGGCGACGTCGAGTGCGGCGATCCGGACCGGTTCGGTGGGGAGTGGTCCCCAGACCTCCCGCGAGGTGGTGTCCACGACGGCGGGGTCGCCGACCGACAGCATCGTCAGCAGGCCGGTGCGGAGCAGGCCACGGGCCCGCGCCAACTCGCGGTTCTGCTGCAGCGCGAGACCCGCGAGGGCGATGACCGCGGTCACGACCTCCCGGCCGGCGCGATCGAGCGCGCCGCCGTTCGCGATGGCCAGCACACCGCTGAGGTGGCCGCCGCTACCGAGGGTCTGCAGCGTGAACCCGGTGTGGTGCTCGGTCGTCACCGGCAGGCTCGCCCGCTGCCCGGCGCGGAGGAGTCGGAGCGACTCGGACCGGAGCAGGTCCAGGTCGGCCGCCGGGACGCCGTCTTCGGGGTACCCGCGGTCCAGACGACCGGAGACGTCGAACAGCCCGACCCAACCGTCCAGCTGCCGGGAGAGCTCCGCGATGGTGGCGCCGAGGCCGTCCGGTCGCATCGCGGCGAGCGAGATGGCCCGCTGTGCGGCGAGGGCCCAGGCGTTCCGAGCGTTGGCCTCGCGGGCGACGGCGTCCGCGTTCGCCTGGGCGACGGCGATGAACGAGGTCTCGTACGGCACCTCGAACAACGGCAACCCGGAGGCCTCGCACGCGGCGACGAGCTGCGCGGGGGTGCCGGCACGCACCACCTCGGTGCCGAACCCGAGGGCGACGACGCCACGCTCCCGCAGCCGTCGGACGTAGGAGGCGGCGAACGACTCGGTCACGTCGGACTCCGCACCGAACTGCCGCCCGGTGGTCAAGAGTCCCTGTCCGCCGGCGAGGAACGGCGTCGGGTCGTCGAGGTCGGAGCTGTGCAGCCACGACAGGGGCGCGTCGAGCGCCTCGGCCTCGGCGCCGGTGAGCAGCCGGAGGCGCAGGTCGGCGCGGTGGAGCAGGGATCGCAGCGTCGCGGGCATGGGAGCACCTTATCCATCGAGTCGACCCGGACCACCCCCGGTGTACACGGCGGACAGCGGGTCCCGCCGCGCGACGCTCCTACCATCGCCGCATGACCTCCACCGCTGCACCCTCGATCAGCGCCGCCCCCGGTGGCCCCTCGCTGCCCCAGGAACGCCGGCTCGTCACCGAGGTGCCCGGCCCGCGCTCGCAGGAGCTGTTCGCGCGGAAGTCCGCGGCCGTCGCGGCCGGGGTCGGCGTCGCCGTGCCGATCGCCGTCGTCGCCGCGGGCGGTGGCGTGGTCGTCGACGCGGACGGCAACTCGCTCATCGACCTCGGTTCCGGCATCGCCGTGACGAGCGTCGGCAACGCGCACCCCGGGGTCGTCGCCGCCGTGCAGGAGCAGGTCGCCGCGTTCACCCACACGTGCTTCACGATCACCGCGTACGACGGGTACGTCGCCGTCGCCGAGGCACTCAACCGCCTGACCCCCGGCGACCACGAGAAGCGGACCGCCCTGTTCAACTCCGGCGCCGAGGCCGTCGAGAACGCGGTGAAGATCGCCGGAAGCACACCGGTCGGCAGGCCGTCGTGGTGTTCGACCACGCGTACCACGGCCGCACGAACCTCACGATGGCGCTCACCGCGAAGAACCAGCCCTACAAGAACGGCTTCGGTCCCTTCGCCCCCGAGGTCTACCGCGTCCCGATGTCGTACCCGTTCCGCGACGGGCTCACCGGCGCCGAGGCGGCGAAGCGCGCGATCAGCCAGATCGAGAAGCAGGTCGGCGCGGAGAACACCGCCGCGGTGCTCATCGAGCCGATCCAGGGCGAGGGCGGCTTCGTCGTCCCGGCACCGGGGTTCCTCACCGCCCTGTCGGAGTGGACCACGGCGAACGACGTCGTGTTCATCGCCGACGAGGTGCAGACCGGCTTCGCCCGCACCGGGGCGATGTTCGCCAGCGAGCACGAGGGGATCGTCCCAGACGTCGTGACCACCGCGAAGGGGATGGCCGGGGGTCTGCCGCTCTCCGCGGTCACCGGCCGCGCCGAGATCATGGACTCCGCCCACGTCGGCGGCCTCGGCGGGACGTACGGCGGCAACCCGGTGGCCTGCGCCGCCGCGCTCGCCGCCATCGACGCGTTCGAGCACGACGGACTCGTCGAGCGAGCGGAGGCGATCGGCACGCTCCTGCTCGACCGACTCCGCACCGCCCAGGCGTCCGACCCCCGGATCGGCGACGTCCGCGGGCGCGGCGCGATGGTCGCGATCGAACTCGTCGACCCCACCACCGGCGACCCGGACCCCGGACTCACCGGCGCGGTCGTGCGGTACGCGTACGAGCACGGCGTCATCGCACTGACCGCCGGCACCTACGGCAACGTCGTGCGCTTCCTGCCCCCGCTCGCGATCGACGACGCGCTGCTCGGTGAGGGCCTCGACGTCGTCCTGGAAGGACTGGCAACCGCATGACGACCACGGCACCCACGACCACGGCGACCGCCACCGCGTGGCCCGCCGTCCCCGACGCGACCGGACCAGCCGCCGAACAGGCCGTGCTCGACCGGGTCCCCACGGGCCTCCTGGTCGACGGCGGCTGGCAGCAGGCGGCCGACGGCGCGACGTTCCCCGTCGTCGACCCGTCCACCGGTGAGACGCTCCTGTGGATCGCCGACGCCACCCCGGACGACGGACGACGGGCGCTCGACGCCGCGTACGCGGCGAAGGACGGGTGGGCGACCACCCCGCCACGCCAGCGCGCCGAGGTGCTCCGCCGGGCGTTCGACCTGCTGCAGGAACGTCGCGAGGAGTTCGCGCTGCTGATGACGCTCGAGATGGGCAAGCCGCTCGCCGAGGCTCGCGGCGAGGTGGCGTACGGCGGCGAGTTCCTCCGCTGGTTCTCCGAGGAAGCGGTCCGCATCGGTGGGTCCTACGGCACCAACCCCGAGGGCACCGGCCGGGCGATCGTCACGCACAAGCCCGTCGGTCCGGCGTTCCTCATCACGCCGTGGAACTTTCCCCTCGCGATGGCCACGCGCAAGATCGCGCCGGCGCTCGCCGCCGGGTGCACCGTCGTCGTGAAGCCGGCCGAGCTCACCCCGCTCACCACCCTGCTCTTCGCCGATCTGCTGCTCGAGGCCGGTGTGCCGGCGGGTGTCGTCAACGTCGTGCCGACCACGCACGCGGCCGCGCTGTCCGAGCCGCTGGTCGCCGACCCGCGCCTGCGGAAGCTGTCCTTCACCGGGTCCACGCCGGTCGGCCGGACGCTCCTGACGCAGGCCGCGCAGACGGTGCTGCGGACGAGCATGGAGCTCGGCGGCAACGCCCCGTTCCTGGTGTTCGAGGACGCCGACCTCGACCTCGCGGTGGACGCAGCCCTCGCCGCGAAGTTCCGCAACACCGGGCAGGCGTGCACCGCCGCGAACCGGTTCCTCGTGCACGAGGACGTCGCCGAGGAGTTCGCCCGTCGGGTCACCGAGCGCGTCGAGGCGATGGCCGTCGGTCGCGGCACCGAGGACGGCGTCACCATCGGCCCGCTCATCGACCAGCGCGCGGTGGACAAGGCGCACCGCCTGGTCACCGACGCCGTGGAGCGCGGTGCCGTCCTGCGCACCGGCGGGCACCCCGTGGAGGGCCCGGGCACGTTCTACGCCCCGACCGTCCTGACCGACGTGCAGCCCGGCAGCGAGCTGCTCCGCGACGAGATCTTCGGGCCCGTCCTGGCCATCCGGACGTTCCGCACCGAGGACGAGGCGGTGACGGCGGCGAACGACACGGAGTACGGTCTCGTCGGCTACGCCTGCACGTCCGATGCGGCTCGTGGGCAGCGGCTCATGGAGCGGCTCGAGACGGGCATGCTGGGACTCAACACCGGCGTCGTGTCGAACGCCTCCGCCCCGTTCGGCGGGGTGAAGCAGTCCGGCCTCGGTCGGGAGGGCGGCGGTGAGGGCATCGCCGAGTACCTCGAGACCATGTACACACTGACGCCCGACCCGTTCGGCGCACGAAGGGAACGCAGCGATGACCATCGAGAAGGACGTCGTCGTCATCGGCGCCGGCGTGACCGGGCTCACCGCCGCGAACCGCCTCGTCGCCGAGGGCAGGACCGTCGCCGTGCTCGAGGCCCGCGACCGCGTCGGCGGCCGCACGTGGACGAACGACATCGAGGGCGTCACGCTCGAGATCGGCGGCCAGTGGGTCTCCCCGGACCAGACCGCGCTGCTCGAGACCCTCGACGAGCTCGGCCTCGAGACGTACGACCGCTACCGCGAGGGCTCCAGCGTCTACGTCGACGAGCACGGCACCCGCACCGAGTACACCGGCGACATCTTCCCGCTGCCCTCGGCCACCGCCGCCGAGATCGAACGGCTCGTCGCCGTCGTCGACGAGTACGTGGCGACGGTCGACCCGGCCCGCCCCTGGGAGGCGCCCGGTGCCGCGGCCCTCGACGAGACCTCCTTCCGCGCCTGGCTGCACACGCTCAGTGACGACCGGGTCGCCACCGACAACGTGGAGCTGTTCATCGCCGGCGCGATGCTCACGAAGCCCGCGCACGCGTTCTCCGCACTGCAGGCGCTGCTCATGGCCGCGTCCGCCGGCAGTTTCACGAACCTCGTCGACGCCGACTTCATCCTGGACAAGCGCGTCGTCGGCGGGATGCAGCAGGTCTCCGAGCGCCTGGCGGAGCGCCTCGGCGCCGACGTGCACCTGGACGCACCGGTGCGCACCCTGCGCTGGGACGACGACGGCGTCGTCGCGATCGCCGACGGCGGCATCGAGGTCCGCGCACGGCAGGCGCTCGTCGCCGTGCCGCCGCCCCTCTACTCGCGCATCTCCTACGAGCCGCCGCTGCCGCGACGCCAGCACCAGCTGCACCAGCACCTGTCGATGGGCTTCGTCATCAAGGTGCACGCCGTCTACGACCGACCGTTCTGGCGCGGAGCCGGACTGTCCGGCACCGCGTTCAGTCCCTACGAGCTCGTCCACGAGGCGTACGACAACACGTCCCACGGCTCGGAGCAGGGCACGCTCGTCGGGTTCGTCTCGGACGTGCACGCCGACGACGTCTTCGCGCTGAGCGCGGAGGAACGCAAGGGCCGGGTGCTCGCGTCGCTCGCGCACTACTACGGTGACGAAGCGCTCCGGCCGGTCGTCTACTACGAGAGCGACTGGGGCACCGAGGAGTGGACCCGCGGCGCGTACGCCGCGAAGCTTCGACCTCGGCGGTCTCGTCCGGTACGGCGCAGACCAGCGCGCGGCCGTCGGCCCGATCCGGTTCGCGTCGAGCGACCTCGCCGGACACGGGTACCAGCACGTGGACGGGGCGGTCCGGATGGGCCGCGAAGCGGCCGCGGAGATCCTCGCCTCGCTCCCACTGCCGGCGGTGCGGTAGACCCACACCGAGCCGACCTGGAGAGACGGTGCCGGCTGGTGCCGCGCCTCCAGGCCGTCTCCGAGCCGTCGCGTTCGCGATCAGGCGCGGATGACCTTCGCTGCCGCCGCCCGCGCCGCGGCCGCCCACGGCCGCGAAGGATCGGCCTGCGCGCTCGCCATCGCGCCGTCGTAGAGCAGGCACAGCTGCATCGCCGTCCCGTCCGGGTCGGCCACGTCGGCATCCGTGAGCAGCGATGTGAAGAGGGTTCGGACCCATGCACGGTGCTCGAGCGTCACTTCGTGCGTCGGGTGCTCGGCGCCGTACTCCGCCTCGACGTTGATGAACGGGCAGCCGCGGTACCCCGGCGCCACGAACCACTCGCCGAGCAGGTCGAACACCGCGAGGATCCGGTCGCGTGGGGTGCCGCCACGTCCGGGGAGCTCAGCCGCCACGTGCTCCTGCCACGAACGGCTCCGGCCACGGAGGTAGCCGAGCACGAGGTCGTCCTTCGTCCGGAAGTGCGTGTACAGGCTCGCCTTCGAGATGTCGGCTTCGGCAGCGACCTGGTCGACCCCGACTGCGTGGATCCCCTGCTCGTAGAACAGTCGGTCGGCGGTGGCCACCGCGCGTTCGTACGCAGGGCGGCGTCTGGACCGCGGAGTCGTCGTGTCGGGCATGGTTTGACTTTACTGCACTGATCTGTACAGTTATCAGCGCCAAACCAAACCGATCTGTTCAGTTAGGACATCGACCATGACCACCACCGCCCTCGTCACCGGGTCCACCAGCGGCATCGGCCGCGCCACCGCCGAGCGCCTCGCCGCGACGGGGATGCACGTCGTCGTCTCCGGCCGGAACGCCGAGCGGGGTGACGAGGTCGTGCAGGGGATCCGGGCGGCCGGCGGCACGGCCGACTTCGTCCGAGCGGATCTCCGCGACGCCACCAGCGCGAAGGAGCTCGCCGCTGCGGCACTCGCGATCGGCGACGGGCGGGTCGACGTGCTCGTCAACAGCGCGGGCATCTTCCCGTTCGGTGCCACCGCCGACACCACCTCGCACGGTTTCGACGAGGTCTACGACATCAACGTGAAGGCGCCGTACTTCCTCGTCGCCGCGCTCGCTCCGGGCATGGCGGAACGGGGCGCGGGCGTGATCGTGAACGTCACGACGATGGTCGCGGAGTTCGGCGCTGCCGGCATGGGCCTCTACGGATCGACGAAGGCGGCGCTCGTCCTGCTGACGAAGTCATGGGCCGCTGAGTTCGGCCCGGCGGGCGTCCGCGTCAACGCGGTGAGCCCCGGACCGACCCGCACCGAGGGCACGGCCGCCATGGGGAGAGCCTCGACCAGCTCGCCGCGGCCGGCCCGGCCGGACGGCCGGGCACGGCCGGGAGATCGCCGACGCGATCGTGTTCCTCGCGACGGATGCCGCCTCCTTCGTGCACGGCGCGGTCCTGCCGGTGGACGGCGGTCGGATCGCGGTCTGAGGCGACCAACGGATCGACGGGAGGCGCGGTGCCAGCTGGCGCCGCGCCTCCCGTCCGTCGGGTGCCGACCACGGAGCGTCCGTCAGCCGACGCGGATCAGCTTCTTGTTGACGAACTCGTCGGCCCCCAGGGGGCCGAGCTCGCGGCCGAAGCCGCTCGCCTTGACCCCGCCGAACGGGAGTTCCGGGCTGTCCGCGCCGACGATGTTCACGTAGACCATGCCGGCCTCGATCCGGTCCGCGACCCGGAGCGCCTGCTCGGCGTCCGTCGTGAACAGGTACGAGCCGAGACCGAACGGGGTGTCGTTCGCGATCACGATCGCGGCGTCCTCGTCCTCGACGCGGTACACGGCGGCGACCGGGCCGAGAACTCCTCCCGGTAGGCGGCGTTCTCGGGCGTGACGCCGGTCAGCACCGTCGGCGTGAAGGCGTTGCCCTGGCGCTCGCCACCGGTGACGACGGTCGCGCCCTGTGCACGTGCGCTCTCCAGCTGCTCGGCGAGGCGGTCGGCCGCGGCCGGGGACGACAGCGGGCCGAGCTCGGCGCCGGGCGTCGTCGGGTCGGTCGGTTCGACCGTCGCCATCGCCTCGGTGAACTTCGCCAGGAAGTCGTCGTACAGGTGGTCGGCGACGAGGAACCGCTTCGCGGCGTTGCAGACCTGCCCGTTTCCCTCGAGTCGGGTGGCGACGGCGGACTCGACGACGGCGTCCAGGTCGTCGGTCGACAGCAGGATGAACGGGTCGGATCCGCCGAGTTCGAGCACGACCTTGGTCAGGTTCCGGCCGGCGATCTCGGCGACCGCAGCGCCGGCGCGAGCCGAGCCGGTGAGGGAGACGCCCTGCACGCGGGGGTCGGCGATGACGTCGGCGACCTGGTCGTTCGTGGCGAAGACGTTCGTGTACGCGCCCTCGGGGAACCCGGCGTCGTGGAAGATCCGCTCGATGGCCAGTGCCGACTCGGGGCACTGCGGGGCGTGCTTCAGCAGGACGGTGTTGCCGATGAGCAGGTTCGGGCCGGCGAACCGGGCGATCTGGTACGCGGGGAAGTTCCACGGCATGATGCCGAGCAGCACGCCGATCGAGGACTTCCGGATGAACGCGCTGCCCTCGCTGCCGTCGGCCAGGGTGATGGGCTGGTCGGCGGTGAACTCCTCGGCGTGGTCCGCGTAGTAGTCGTAGATGTCGGCGCAGAAGTCGACCTCGCCGAGGGCCTGGTCGATCGGCTTCGCCATCTCGCGCACGATCGTCGTGGCGAGGTCGTCGCGACGCTCCCGGTACAGCTCGGCGACGCGGTGCAGGAGCGCGGCCCGGTCGCCCACGGTGCTGGTGCGCTCGCGGTGGGCGCGGTCCGCGGTGTCGATCGCTGCGCGGAGTTCGTCGTCGGTGATGGTCGGGAAGGTGGTCAGCACCTCGCCGGTCGTCGGGTCGGTGACGGCGTAGACGGTGGCGGTGTCAGTCATCGTGTCTCCTGTGCGTGCTGGTCGGTCAGCTGCTTGTTGACTCCCGTGACGGGCTGGTTCTCGTCGAAGCCCTTCGGCTGGATCCGGAACCCCTTCGTGATGACGAGCAGGTACACGAAGCCGATCGCGGCCCAGACCCCGCCGGCGATCAGCGCGTCGGCGTGCAGCTGAGACCAGAGAACACCGGTGAGCAGCATCGCGACGCCGGGCAGCACGATGTACGTGAAGCGGTCGCGGGCGTCGTGCCGGCGGCCCTCGCGCCAGGCGAAGTGCACGATCACGGTCAGGTTGACGAACGTGAAGGCGATGAGGGCGCCGAAGTTGATGTAGGACGAGATCGTGTCGAGCGAGAACGTCATCGCGAGCAGCGTCACCGCGCCGACGATGACGACGTTGGGGATCGGTGTCCGGGTGCGGGGCTCACGTAGCCGAAGACCCGCTTCGGCAGGACGTTGTTCCGCCCATCACCAGGAGCATGCGGGCGACGCTCGCGTGCGAGGCGAGGCCGGACGCCAGTGCGGCGACGAACCCGGCGGCGACGAGGATCGCCTGGAACACCTTGCCGCCCACGAGCAGGCCGATCTGGGGGAGCGGGTCGTCGGTGAACTCGCCGAAGGGGGCGTTCGTCGGGAACCGGAGCTGGGCGAAGTAGGCCGAGACCAGGAAGATCAGGCCGCCGATGAGCACGGTCAGCACGATCGCCTTGGGCATGATCCGGACGCTCTTCGCCTCCTCCGTGTACATCGTCACCGCGTCGAACCCGATGAACGAGAAGCAGACGACCGTCGCGCCGGTGAGCAGCGCCGACATGGTCACGCCGTCGTGCACGAACGGCTCCGTGCTGACGAGCGTGCCCGCGCCGGCTCCGCGGACGAGTTCGATCACGGCGAAGACCACGAACGCGATCATCGCGAGGATCGCCCCGATGAGCAGCACCATGTTGAGGTTCGACGTCCCCGCATCGACAGGCAGATCACCGTCGTGACGAACAGCGTGTAGACCACCACGGTCACCCAGGCAGGCAGCGACGGGAACACCTGCTCCAGGTACAGCCGGATGATGAGCGCGTTCACCATTGGCAGGAGCAGGTAGTCCAGCAGGGACGCCCAGCCGACCATGAAGCCGGCGTTCGGGTGGATCGACTCCCGGACGTACGTGTACGCCGAACCGGCTGCCGGGTAGACGCGGACCATCTTGCCGTAGCTCACCGCCGTGAGGAGCATGATCACGAGGGCGATGAGGTACGCGCTCGGCACGGCACCGTCGGTCTCACCGGACACGATGCCGAACGTGTCGAACACGACCGTGGGGGTCATGTACCCGAGCCCGAGGCCGACGATGGCCCAGAGCCCGAGGCTCCGCTTCAGTGAACCGCCGCGCGGCGGCGAGGCCGGGGCGGTGACCGCGATGGGTGATGCCATGTGCGTTGACTTCCCTGTGCTTCTCAGCCGGGCGACGGTGCCCGGTTCGGTTCGGAGCAACATACCGACGGGGTGTCGGACGGGGGACCTGCCGTGACGTACAGGACGTCGGTTTCACCTGTACGCGGCGGCGGGTGCGCTACGCGGGCTGTTGCTGGGTGATGCAGTGCAGGCCGCCGCCGCGGGCGAAGACCTCGCGTGCGTCGACCGTGCGGACCTCCCGGCCCGGGTAGACGTCGGCCAGGATGCCCCGAGCGCGGTCGTCGGCCGCGGGCTCGCCGAAGCCGCATGCGATCACGGCACCGTTCACCACCACGTGGTTCACGTAGTTCCAGTCGACCGGTCCGCCGTCGTCCGCCAGCGTCGCCGGCGCGGGGAACTCGACGATCGTCGCGTCGGTGGCTTCCTCGATCGCACGCCGGACGATCGGCATCACGAGGTGGTCCGGGTGGCCCGGGTCCGGCTGTGCGTGCAGCAGGATCGTGTCGTTCTGCGCGCCCGCGAAGGTGGCGACCATGTCGACGTGCCCGCGGGTGCCGAGTCCGTCGTAGTCCCGGGTCAGCCCCCGGGGAGCCAGATCACCTCGCTGGCCCCGATCGTCCGTGCGAGCTCCTGTTCGACCCGTGCCCGGTCGGCGTACGGGTTCCGTCGGGGATCGAGCTGGACCGTCTCCGTGACGAGGACGGTGCCCCGGCCGTCGACGTGGATCGCCCCGCCCTCGTTGACCAGGAGCGAGGGCACCCGATGCACACCGGCCGCCTCGGCGACGACCGCCGCGATCGCCGCGTCGCGTGTCCAGGTGGCCCAGGCGTTCGCGCCCCAGCCGTTGAAGACCCAGTCGACGGCACCGCGCTCGCCGGTCGCGTCGTCGACGACGAACGTCGGTCCGATGTCGCGCATCCAGAAGTCGTCGAGCGGTGCCTCGAGCACCTCGACCGCACCCGCGAGCAGGCGGTCGGCGTCCGCACGGGCCACCGGGTCGACCACGACGGTCACCGGCTGGTACTCGCTGATGGTGTTCGCCGTCGTGGCCCAGGCGGCCCGAGCCGCCTCGGCGCTCGCCGTGTCGTCGCCGAGGGTGGCGCCGGGGCGGGGAACGCCATCCACGTGCGCTCCTGCGGTGCCGTCTCCGCCGGCATCCGCCAGGTCACGAGTGCACCGCCATGGAGGCGCGGATCGCCTCGCGCGCGCCGTGACCGTCGCGGACGGGGTCGACCTCCTGCACCAGGCCGCCGTACAGGTCGGGTCGACGGGTCAGGTAGAAGGGGAAGAGCCGGAGCCACTCGACGCGGGCGTCGAGGTCGAGGTCGGCGACGAGGACCGCGTCGGCACCGCGCGGCGCCTCGACGAGCACGCGGCCGAACGGGTCCGAGACGAACGACGAACCGTAGAACGTGATGTCGCCCTCGTTCCCCAGCGGTTCGGCACGACCATGAACTGGCCGGCGGTGATGCCGTTCGCGACGATGACCTGGCGCCAGATCGGTGCGGTGTCGAAGTCGGGAAGGTCGGTTCGGAGCCGATCGCCGTCGGGTACGCGAGGACCTCGGACCCCGCCAGCCCGTAGGACCGCGCGACCTCGGGGAACCACTCGTCCCAGCACGTCGGCAGGCCGAGGTGGAAGCCCGCCGCGTCGTAGACCGGGAAGGCATCCGCGTCGGACCCCGGCCGGAAGTAGGTGTCCTCGTAGTAGCCGGCGCTGATCGGGATGTGCGTCTTGCGGGTCCGGCCGACCAGCGCGCCGTCGGGAGCGACGAGGATCGCGGTGTTGTAGCCGCGCGGGTCCTCCGGCAGGTCGTCCTCGGCAGGACGCTCGTACAGCGAAGCGTGCACGAACACACCGTGCTCCTCGGCCTGCTGGCGGGCGAACGTGATCGTCGGCCCGTCCTCGAGCGACTCGGCGTGGTCCTTCGGGACGCCGTCTGCCGGGATGTCGCCGGGGTAGCGCGACAGCGTGAGCTCCGGCAGGAAGACCGCGGTCGCACCGTTCGCCGCGGCGGTGGCGATGCCGTCGGCGAGCTGTCGCTGGTGTTCGACGGGATCCTCGAGCCAGCGGGCCTGCACGAGGCCGACCCGCGCGGATCGCCGGGGTGTCCCCGTTTCCTCGCGCAGGGGTGACGGTTGCGGCGTGCCGGTGATGACGTCCATGCCGCCATTGTTGATCACATGGTCAACACTCGCAAGGCCCATTTGCTCATCGGAGTACCAGTGTGCTGGCGATGGCACCGCGGCGTCGCCGGGGCAGGGCCCGGACAAGGGTGAAGCCCATCACTGCGACAACAGTGATGGGCTTCGGTTCGTCCTCCGAGTGGAGAACGAGGGACGCATCGGGTCCCGAGCCTGAACTCGGACCCAGTGCAACCCGCTCGCCGAGCGAGTTGCATCCCTCGGCCTGCACTTCTCGTGTCCGTCGGCGTTGACACGAAGGTGGTCCGATGTCGAACGACAACGAACCGCGTCGCGGCCGACCGGTGCCGTGGCTGGGGATCGCGAGCTTGCTCGTGACCGTGGCCCGGCTCCTGGTCGAAGCTGTGGCGCGAGGGCTGAGCCCAGGCACCCCGCACCCGCCGGTGCGGGGTGCCCGTCGGCACCGGCGGTGTCAGCTGATGATGTTGACCGCGCGCGAGATGACCAGGGCCAGCAGGATGAAGCCACCGAGCGACTGGTAGGCCATGATCATCTTCGCGCGGACGGACATGGGCATCGTGTCGGTCGGGCTGAACGCCATCATGTTCGTCAGTGCCACGTAGAGGTAGTCGAGGTACACCGGACGCCAGGCAGCGGTCTTCGGGTCGGTCTCCTGTGGGAACTGGAAGTCCGCTTCGTCGCTCGCGAAGAGGTCGGGCCGACGCCGAGCGACCGGCCCACCGCGGTCGAGCTCCCAGTAGACGAGGCCGAACGCGATGATGCTGCTCACCCAGACCTGCAGCGCCGTGAGCAGGACTGCACCGCCGTCCGGGTGCCCGTGCAGGAGCTGGTCGATCGTCCGCACGACCGTGAGCTGGTTCGCGACGGTCAGGAGGACTGCCAGGCCCGTGGCCAGCCACCGGGTCCAGGTGGTCTCGCGGGTCAGCCGTCGCGGGTTGAACACGATGAGCGGGGTAAGGAGCAGGACACCGAGGAGCGGGACCACCCAGGACGGGAAGAACAGGACATCGTCCGGCAGTAACAGGCTGAGCGCGAGGTTCACGAGCACGGCGACCGCGACCGGTCCGCGGTGCTCGTGCCGGGGCGTGGTCGGTGTCGTCGTGCTCACGATCGCCAGTGTGGCACCGCATCATCGTCCTCGACGTCCGCCCGCACCTCGGCGGATGCGAACCCGCACATCAGCCGCTCGGAGGACCCGGGATCGCCCGGTCGTCGCACGACGTGGCACCCCCCGGGGACGATCCGGCTCCGCCGGGTGCGCAGGCTGGGGACATGTCCGAACACAACCGTCCCACCGCCCGTCTCCTGGCCGTCGTCGTCGTGGCCGGCTCCGTCGCCGTCCTCGCGACCGGTTGCAGCTTCGTCCAACGGCAGACCGGCGACGCCTGGGCCGTCACGTACGAGGTGCAGGTCGACGCCCCCACCGGCTCGGCGCTGTCCGACGTCCGCGTCGAGGGCGCCGAGCAGCGCGGCGACGCCCCGGAGGTGCACCGACTGGGAACCCAGGACACGGACGCGGCGGACGGTGACGGGTCGCGTTGGCAGCACGACGTGATCGTCCTCGCCGAACAACGCGCCTCGGTCCGGGCGGCCCCGCCGGAGGGTGCCACGGCCACGTGCCGGATCCTGCTCGACGGCAAGCGCGAGATCGCCACGGAGACCGCGACCGCCGGCGAGCCCGTGACCTGCTCTGCCGACACCCCGGCGTTCGACTGAGGTCAGCGGTCGACGGGTGCGGCGAGCGACCCCGCGTCCACCTCGGTCCCGAGCAGCCGGCCGGCCGCGCGCAGCCCGGAGCGCAGCGCCCCGTGCACGGTCGCGGGGTCGTCGCCCCACGTGGCCTCGCCGGCGAGCTGCACCCGACCCGACGGTGTCCCGAGCAGGTCGTGGTCGTCCGGCGACGCCCCGACGTGCAGGTACGAGTACGACCCACGCGCGAACGGGTCCGCCGCCCACCGGGTGATCCGGACCGCTTCGGGCTCCGGGACGGAGGACCCGAACATCCGTCGCAGCGCGGTCACCGCTTCGTCGACGACCAGGGCGTCCGGCAGCGTCTCGATCCGCCGGGCACCGGTGCCGCCCACGAGCGCTGCGAGCACCGGTTCGCCCGTCACGCGGGACATGTCGTACCAGGAGTGCCAGTCGACGCCCGCCGGCCCCTGCTGCCGCACGACCCAGTCGTCGCCCCAGAACCGTTCGGGGAAGCGCAGGAACACCTTGTCGTAGACGCCCATGCCGAGCCGACCCATCGCGTCGAGCACGACGGGTCGAGGGGCGGCTCGAACGTGATGGCCCCGGCCTGCAGCACGCCGAGCGGCGCGGTGACGACGACGGAGGACGCGCACACCGTCGACCCGTCGACGAGCTCCACGGTGACCGACGAGTCGGACGAGGTCACGGACCGGACGACCGAGGACAGTCGGACGTCGAGGCCGGACGCCAGGGCGTGCGCGTACTGCGCGTAGCCGCCCGGGAACACCACCTCGTCCCCGGCGACGTGTTCCTCGTCGAGGCCGTGCGCGTCGAGCAGGGTGATCGGTGCGCCGCAGAGGTCCTCGGACCGGTGCGCCGCGTACTCCCGGACGCGAGCGGCGCGGTCGCCCTCCCAGCGGAGCGAGCGCAGCGCGGTGTCCACCGCCACGGCGTAGGTCGAGGGCGGCGGGGCGGCGGCGACGACCTCGACCAGGGTGGCGTCCACCACGTGCAGGTCCGCGACGAACGCCGCGGCCGCCTCGGGCGACAGCCGCGCGCCGGACGGGCCGTGCCACGCGATCGGGCGACCGTCGAACTGGAAGCTGCCGACGGTGAACTCGACGGTCTCGATCCCGAAGGACGATGCCAGTGACCACAGCGGGTTGCCGTCGATGCCGTGGATCCAGGACGCTCCGAGGTCGACGGGCACGCCGAGACCGGTGTCGGTCCAGGTGCGCCCGCCGATGCGGTCGCGGGCTTCGAGCACGACGACGGACCGACCGGCGCGTGTCAGCGCCCGGGCGGCGGCGAGACCGGAGACCCCGGCCCCCACGACGACGACGTCCGCGTCGTGGTCGGCAGGAATCGTCATCAGTGTCCTCCGGTGAGTGGTGCCATCAGTCGTGCGGCCAGGCTCGGCCGTCCGGTCAGTGCTTCCTCGCGGTCGGCCAGGTCGGTCGCCACGAGCCCGGCGTTCGCGCCGAGGAACCGGAGCGGCTCCGGCTCCCAGTCCGGCGAACGGTGGTTCACCCACGGCAGCGCCGTCAGCGGTGAGGACTCCCCGCGCACGAGGTCGGCGAGCGTCCGCCCGGCGAGGTTCGTCGTGGACAGGCCGTCGCCCACGTACCCGCCGGCGGTCCCCACGTGTCCGTCCCACGTCACCGAGGCGCACCAGTCGCGCGGGACGCCCAGCGGGCCACCCCAGGTGTGCGTGATCGGGGCGTCGGCCACCGCCGGGAACAGGTCGACGAGCGCCGAGCGCAGGTGTGCGAAGACGCGCGGCACCCGGTCGTACCCGGCCGTGATCGACGACCCCCAGCGGTACCGGGCGCCCCGGCCGCCGAACGCGAGGCGGTCGTCCGCGGTCCGCTGGCCGTAGACGAGCAGGTGCCGGTAGTCCGAGAAGGTCTGCCCGTGCTCCAGGCCGACGCGGTCCCACACCGCGGCCGGCAACGGTGCGGTCGCGATCATGAGCGAGTACAGCGGCAGGATCCGCCGCCGTGTCTGCGCGAGCTGCGCACCGTACCCCTCGACCGCGATCACCACGGCACCGGCCGAGACGATCCCACGCGTGGTGACCACGCGCCCTGGAGCCCACGACACGGCGGGCGTGTGCTCCGCGATCCGGACGCCCCGTGCCTCCAGGGCGGCCGCCAGGCCACGGACCAACGCTGCGGGCTGGACGCGCGCGCAGTCCGGGTCCACGCGACGCCGGCCGAACCGGCCGCGTCGCCCGGGCGACCGTCGCGGTACGTCATGTCGTCGCCCCACGCGGCGGACGAGTCGACCTCGGCGCGCGCTGCGCGCTCCTGCACGGCGGAGCGGGCGTAGAGGACGGTCCCGCCCTTGACGAAGTCGCAGTCGACCTCGGCTTCGGACGCGGCACGTCCGACCTCGTCGACGGTGTCGCGCATCGCGGCGCGCAGGGCGATGGCCGCGTCGCGGCCGTGCTCCTCGGCGATCGAGGCGGCGGAGCGCGGGAACAGGGCGGAGCACCAACCCCCGTTGCGTCCGGACGCGCCGAACCCCGCGATCTCGCGTTCCACGACGACGATCTGGAGGCGCGGGTCGGCCTGGTGCAGGTACCACGCGGTCCAGAGACCCGTCAGTCCACCCCCGACGATGCACACGTCCGCCGTGGTGTCGCCGTCGAGCGGCGGCCGGGGCGTCAGGTCGTCGCGTCCGGAGGACACGAGCGCGTCGAGCCAGAACGAGACGCCCCGGTAGCCGGTCACGGTCAGATCTTCGACGCGGCCTCGGACAGCACGCTCCGCAGGATCGAGGTGATCTCGCGGAACTCCGGCTGCCCGATGGTGAGCGGCGGAGCGAGCTGCACCACCGGGTCGCCGCGGTCGTCGGCGCGGCAGTACAACCCGGCGTCGAACAGCGCCTTGGAGAGGAACCCGCGGAGCAGGCGCTCCGACTCGTCGTCGTCGAAGGTCGTCTTCGTGGCCTTGTCCTTCACGAGCTCGATGCCGTAGAAGTACCCGGCGCCGCGGACGTCGCCGACGATGGGCAGGTCGAGCAGGGTGTCGAGCTCGGCCTTGAAGAGCGGGGCGTTCTGCTGGACGTTCTGCAGCAGCCCCTCTTCCTCGAAGATGTCGAGGTTCTCCATCGCGACGGCGGCCGAGACCGGGTGCCCGCCGAACGTGTAGCCGTGGTAGAAGGTCGTGTCGCCCTTCGAGAACGGCTCGAACAGCTTGTCGCTGATGATCGTCGCGCCGATGGGGGAGTACCCGGAGGTCATCGCCTTCGCGCACGTGATCATGTCCGGCACGAAGTCGTACGTGTCGCACGCGAACATCGTGCCGATGCGGCCGAACGCGCAGATGACCTCGTCGGAGACCAGCAGGACGTCGTACTCGTCGCAGATCTCGCGGACCCGCTGGAAGTACCCGGGTGGCGGGGTGAAGCAGCCGCCGGAGTTCTGCACGGGCTCGAGGAAGACCGCGGCGACGGTGTCCGGGCCCTCGAACTCGATCATCTCGCGGATGCGCTCGGCCGCCCAGAAGCCGAACTCCTCCTCGCTCTCGCCGGCGAAGCCCATCTCGGCCGCGCGGTAGTAGTTCGTGTTCGGGACGCGGAAGCCACCGGGGGCGAGCGGCTCGAACATCTGCTTCATCGCCGGGATGCCGGTGATCGCGAGCGCGCCCTGCGGCGTGCCGTGGTAGGCCACCGCGCGGGAGATCACCTTGTGCTTCATCGGCTTGCCGCGGAGCTTCCAGTAGTACTTCGCGAGCTTGAACGCGGTCTCGACGGCCTCACCGCCACCGGTCGAGAAGAACACCTTGTTGAGGTCGCCCGGCGCGTGGTCCGCCAGGCGGTCCGCGAGCTCGATCGCCGCGGGGTGCGCGTACGACCAGATCGGGAAGAAGGACAGCGTCTCGGCCTGCTTGGCGGCCATCTCGGCGAGCCGCTTCCGGCCGTGCCCGGCGGCGACGACGAACAGGCCGGAGAGCCCGTCGATGTAGCCCTTGCCGTGGCTGTCGTAGACGTGGTGCCCCTCGCCACGGACCATGATCGGCACGTCGGCGCCGGCCTGGTTCGCACCGTGCCGGGCGAAGTGCATCCACAGGTGGTCGCGGGACTTCTGCTGCAGAGCGGCATCGTCGACCGGGGCGAACGGGTCGTAGGAGCCGAGGCGGGTGGTCTGGTCGGACATGGTCATCGCGTTCCCCAGTCGTAAAGCTGTTTGCGGAGTTGCAGGTAGACGAAGGTCTCGGTGGCGGTCACGCCCGGGATGGCCCGGATCGTGCCGTTGAGCAGCTCGATGAGGTCGTCGTCGTCCTCGCAGACGACCTCCACCATGAGGTCGAAGCTGCCGGCCGTCATCACGAGGTAGTCGACCGCCGGGAGCTGCTCGAGCGCGTCGGCCACCTTGCGGGTGTCGCCGTTCACGCGGATGCCGATCATCGCCTGCCGGTGGAAGCCAAGCTGCATGGGGTCGGTGACCGCGACGATCTGCATGACGCCGGTCTCGGTCAGCTTCTGGACGCGCTGCCGGACCGCCGCCTCGCTGAGACCGACGGCCTTGCCGATCTCGCCGTACGGACGGCGCCCGTCCGCCTGGAGTTGCTCGATGATCCGCTTCGAGGTGTCGTCGATCGGTCCGGGACGTCGTGGTGCTGCCGCCATGCCGCACAGCATTGCAGTGACCTTCGCGAGAAAGCAAGGGATTTCGTTGTGAACACCGTGTTTCGCGACGATTTCCGTTGTTACGGTTCTCCACAACCTGCGGATTCTTCTTCCGTGCCGTCGGATTCCGTGCCAGTATCGCCGCCATGCTGGACACGACGAAGACAGCGACGGAGACGCACGAGGTGCGCAACTTCGTCGGGGGCACGTCCGTCGCGTCGCGCGCCGATGTCGCCTTCGATCTCGTCGACCCGACCGACGAGCACGTCTACGGCACCTCGCCGGTGTCGACCGCCGCCGACGTGGACGCCGCGTTCGCCGCAGCGAGCACCGCGTTCGAGACCTGGCGCAGCACGACCCCGGGGAACGCCAGCTCGCGCTCTTCCGGATCGCCGACGCGATGGAGCAGCGGGCGGAGGAGTTCGCCGACCTCGAGTCGCTCGACACCGGGAAGCCCGCGCCACCCTCGTCGAGGACGAGATCCTGCTGTCCGTCGACCAGATCCGGTTCTTCGCCGGGGCCGCCCGGAACCTCGAGGGGCGCAGCGCCGGCGAGTACATGCCCGACCACACCTCGTTCGTCCGCCGCGAGCCGATCGGCGTCGTCGCCCAGGTCACCCCGTGGAACTACCCGCTCAACATGGCGGTGTGGAAGTTCGCCCCGGCGCTCGCCGCGGGGAACACGACCGTCCTGAAGCCGAGCGACACCACGCCGCTCTCCACCCTGCTCCTCGCCGAGGTCGCCGCCGAGTTCCTGCCGCCGGGCGTCCTCAACGTCGTCGTGGGGGACCGCACCACCGGCGCCGCCATGATCGACCACCGGACGCCGCAGCTCGTGTCCATCACGGGTTCCGTCCGCGCCGGCATGGAGGTCGCCCGTGCCGCCGCCGGGACCTGAAGCGCACGCACCTCGAGCTCGGTGGCAAGGCTCCCGTGATCGTGTTCGACGACGCCGACATCCCGTCCGCGGTCGCCGGGATCGTCGCCGCCGGGTTCTTCAACGCCGGGCAGGACTGCACCGCCGCCACCCGGCTGCTCGTGCAGGACGGCATCCACGACGAGTTCGTGGCGGCGCTCGCCGAAGCCGCCCGAACGGACGCGCAGACCGGCCCGGACGCGCCCACCCCGTACTTCGGCCCGGTGAACAACGCGAACCAGCTCGCCCACGTCCGGTCCTTCGTCGACACCCTGCCCGACCACGCCTCGATCGCACTCGGCGGCAGTCGTGTCGGTGACCGCGGCTACTTCCACCAGGCCACGATCGTCTCCGGGCTGCGACAGGACGACCGCGCCGTGCAGCAGGAGATCTTCGGCCCGGTGCAGACGGTGCAGCGCTTCTCCACCGAGGACGAGGCACTCCGGTGGGCGAACGGCGTCGAGTACGGCCTGGCGAGCTCGGTGTGGACGACGGACCACGGTCGGGCCATGCGCTTCGCCCGCGACCTCGACTTCGGCTGCGTGTGGATCAACACCCACATCCCGATCGTCGCCGAGATGCCGCACGGCGGGTTCAAGCACAGCGGCTACGGCAAGGACCTGTCGCAGTACGGCTTCGACGACTACACCCGCATCAAGCACGTCATGTCCTACATCGGCTGAGGCCGACCACCCCCTGGAGGCACCATGGCAATGACCGGCACCTTCGCCGAATCGGGAGCCGATCTCCGGCTCGAACAGATCACCAAGTCCTTCCCCGGGCACACCGCGGTCGACGCGCTCGACCTGACCGTCCCCGCGGGGTCGTTCTTCGCCCTGCTCGGCCCCTCCGGCTGCGGGAAGACCACGACGCTCCGGCTCGTCGCCGGGCTCGAGGAACCCACGAGCGGCACGATCACGATCGGCGGGCGGGACGTCACCGACACGAAGCCGTACCAGCGGCCCGTCAACACGGTGTTCCAGAACTACGCGCTGTTCCCGCACATGAGCGTCCTCGACAACGTCGCGTTCGGGTTGAAGCGCCGCCGGATCCCGGACCCGATGACGAAGGCGCGCGAGGCCCTGCACCTGGTCGAGCTCGACGACTCCGCGAGCAAGCGTCCCGCCCAGCTCTCCGGCGGCATGCAGCAGCGCGTCGCCCTGGCCCGGGCGATCGTGAACCGGCCGGCGCTGCTCCTGCTCGACGAACCGCTCGGCGCGCTCGACCTGAAGCTGCGGCACCAGATGCAGCTCGAGCTGAAGACCATCCAGGCCGAGGTCGGCCTGACCTTCCTGCACGTGACCCACGATCAAGAGGAAGCCATGACGATGGCCGACACGGTCGCCGTCATGAACGGCGGCCGCATCGAGCAGATGGGCAGCCCCCAGGACCTGTACGAGCTGCCCCGGACCGCGTTCGTCGCGAACTTCCTCGGGCAGTCGAACCTGCTCGAGGGCGAGGTCCGCGGCACCGAGGGCGGCCTGCTCGTGGTCGCGACGGGGGCCGGTACCCTCGCCCTCCCGGCTGCGCGCGCCGTCGCGACGTCCGGTCGCGTCGTCGTCGGTGTCCGGCCGGAGAAGCTCAAGATCCGCACCGCCGAGCCGGCGCACGAGGCCGGCCGCAACATCCTCGGCCCGGGTCGCGTCGTCGACGTCTCGTTCTCCGGCGTCAGCACCCAGTACCTCGTCGACGTCCCCGGCGCGGGTCGCGTCTCCGTCTTCGCGCAGAACTCGAAGGGCGGGCCGCGGATCGCGATGGGTACCGAGGTCTGGCTCACGTGGGGCGTCGACCACGGTTTCGGCCTGGAGGCGCACCCCGCGTCCGACGCGACCGTCACCGCCGGAGCCGACCCGCGCCTCCAGTCCGCGCCCTCCACCGCAGGAGCGGTCGCGTGAGCAGCCGGCCCGACCTGGTGCGCGGGCTGACGTCCGCGCGGGTGAGCCGACGGGGGTTCCTGGCCGGCGGCGGCGCGGCCGCCGTCGCGACGCTGCTCGCCGGGTGCAGCATCAAGGGGTCCGCCGCGTCGATGGGTCCGGCCGTCGACTGGACGGCGTTCTGGAAGGACGCCAAGCCGACCAAGGAGCTCAACTTCGCGAACTGGCCGCTGTACATCGACTCCGATCACGGCAAGTCCGAGTCGCTCGCGCTCTTCAAGAAGACGACGGGGATCTCGGTCGACTACCAGGCGGTCATCCAGGACAACGCCACGTTCTACGCGACCGTCTCGCCGATCCTCCGCGCGCAGGGTGCCACCGGGTACGACCTCGTCGTGATGACGAACGGGTACGAGCTTACCGAGATGATCAAGAACGGGTTCGTGTGCGAACTCGACCACTCCCGGTTGCCGAACTTCGCCGCGAACGCGTCCGACTCGGTGAAGGACCCGATCTACGACCCGGGCAACAAGCACTCCGTCGTCTGGCAGACCGGGTTCACCGGACTCGCGTACAACCCGAAGTACACCGGCCGGAAGATCACCTCGTTCAAGGACCTGCTCGATCCTGCGTTCGCGGGCCGCATCGGGCTGATGAGCGACAACACCGAGCTCGGCTCCCTGGCCCTGCTCGCGCTCGGCATCGCGCCGGAGAAGTCCACGCCGGCGGACTGGCGTCGCGCGCAGCACTGGCTCCGCGAACTCCGCCGAGCGTGACCGGGTTCTACGACCAGAGCTACATCAACCGGCTCGAGAACGGCGACACCTGGATCACGCAGGCATGGTCGGGCGACGTGTTCCAGGCGCAGCAGTCCGGGTTCCCGCACCTGGAGTTCGTCACGCCCGAGGAGGGGCAGATGACCTGGCACGACAACATGCTCATCCCGCGCCAGGCCTCGAACCCCGTGTCGGCGCTCGAGTGGATGAACTTCTACTACACGCCGAAGGTCGCCGGCATCGTCGAGGACTGGGTGAACTACGTCTGTCCGGTGCCCGGCGCCGAGGACTACGTGCGGAACGAGCTCGACGACGCCACGGTGGCGGACAGCCCGCTGGTGTTCCCGTCGTCGGAGGTCCTGGCGAAGTCGCACGAGTTCCGGGTGTTCGAGAACTACGACGAGTACTCGGAGTGGAACGGCATCTTCAACGCGGTGGCGCAGTCGTGACGGCCGTCGGCGTGACACCCGGTCTCGGTGCCGGCCCCGCTCCGGTCCGTCGCGGTCGTCGTCGCAGTACGCCGTTCCTGCTCGCACTGGTCGGGACCGCGTACCTCTGCGTGTTCTTCGTCATCCCGCTCGTGTCCGGGCTCATCGTCTCGCTCATGTCGGGCAACCCGGACGACGGCTACACGTTCACGTGGAACTTCGGGATCTACTCGTCCCTGTTCGTGGACCCGCAGGTGCCGTACCTGACGTTCCTGCTCCGATCGCTCTGGTACGGCTTCGCTGCAACGCTCGTGACCATCATCGTCGGTTACCCCGTCGCCTACTTCATCGCGTTCCGGGTCTCTCCGCGGTGGAAGAACCCGCTGCTCATGCTCGTGTTCGTCAGCTTCCTGGTGTCGTTCATCATCCGCACCGACATGTGGGCCTTCGTGCTCGCGTCGCAAGGGCCCGTCGTCACGTTGCTGCAGGGGATCGGGCTCGCTGGCAAGGACTTCCACATCCTCGGCACCGGCGGCGCGGTCATCTTCGGCGACGCGTACAACGACCTCGCGTTCATGGTGCTGCCGATCTACGCCGCACTCGAACGGATCGACCCCCGGCTCGGCGAGGCGGCCAACGACCTGTACGCAGGGAAGTTCCGGGCGTTCTGGCACACCACGCTGCCGCTGTCCCGCTCGGGCATCTTCGCCGGGGTGCTCCTCGTGTTCATCGACTGTGTGGGCGACCCGGTGAACTCGTCGCTCCTCGGCGGGACGAACACGTACACGATCGGCCAGGCCATCCAGGACGCCTACTCCGGCAACCAGCAGTACAACGTCGCCGCAGCGCTGTCGACCGTGCTCATGGTCGTGCTCGGGATCATCCTGTTCATCTACGCCCGCGTCTCCGGCACCGACGACCTCGAGGACCTCGTATGACCTCCGTCGCACCAACTCGCTCGTCCGCCGCCCCGACGTCGCCCCTTACCGGTGCGACCGGTCGTCTCCCGGGCCGTCACGGCGTGAACCGTCGCGGGCCGTGGCTCGCCATCGTGTACTGGGTCGTCATCGCCATCACCCTCGTGCCGATCGTCTACATGATCGTGTACTCGTTCAACGACGCCCCGACGAACCGGCTGTCGTTCGCCTGGAACGGCTTCACGACGTACTGGTACGCGAACCTCGTGAACGTGTCCGGGCTCGGGCAGGCGTTCGTCACCTCGGTCGTCATCGCGCTGCTCGCAGCGATCGTCTCCGTCGCGATCGGCCTCCCCCTGGCCCTGGCGCTCGAGCGGTACAGGTTCTTCGGCAGAGGTGCCGTCAACGCCGTGGTGTTCGCGGACATCGCGGCACCGTCGATCGTCGTCGGGTCGGCGTCGCTGTCGTTCTTCCTGTCGATCGGTCTCGGCACCGGGTTCCTGACCGTGCTGATCACGCACGTGGCGTTCGACGTCGCCTACGTCGTGGTCGTGCTCCGAGCGAGGATCGCGGGGACGTCGCGGGCGCTCGAGGAGGCCGCGGGCGACCTCGGTGCCACGCCGTTCCAGGCGTTCCGGCTCGTGACGCTGCCGCTGCTCGCCCCGGGCATGCTGGCTGCCGGGCTGTTGGCCCTGGCGATGTCGATCGACGACTACGTGATCACGTCGTTCGTCGCCGGACCCTCGGTCACGTTCCCGCTGTTCGTGTACGGCGCCGCGAAGGCCGGGATGCCGCCGCAGGTGCTGTGCTTCGGGACGCTGGTGTTCGGGGTGGGGCTGCTCGTCGCACTGCTGAACGGGGCGCTGAACCGGCGCTTGACCCGAACGCGCGGCTGACGCCGGGCGTGCGATCGGGTCGGAGCTCGATTGCACTGGACCCGAGCGTTTGACTCGGGAACGGATTTTGCCCGTCCTCGGCTTTCCACTCGGAGAGCAAATCGAAGCCCATCACCGTTGGCGCGGTGGTGGGCTTCACCCTTGCCCGGAAGCACCACCCGGCGGTGGGATCCTCCCGTCACCAGCCTACGTGGTACTTCACCGTCCAGTGCGAAGCAGGCGGTCGGCGGTGCGGAGCGACAGCGCCATGATCGTCAGCGCCGGGTTCGCGATCAGGGAGCTCGGGAAGACCGAGTTGTCGACGATCCACATGTTCGGCACGTCCCACGACCGACCGGCGTCGTCCACGACCGAGTTCCCCGCGTCCGTGCCCATCCGCGCGGTGCCGACGGTGTGCGCCGTGCGGTCGAGGACCCGGACGTCCTTCCCCGGCGGCCTCGACGATCGCCGTCATGGTGCGGACCGCGTGCTTCGTGATGGCCTCCTCGTTCGACCCGGGCGAGAACGTCACGCGGGCCTTCGGCACACCGTTCTCGTCCAGTTCGTCGGACAGGACCAGCCGGTTGTCGTCGTACGGCAGGCACTCGGCGTTGATGCCGACGCCGGCCATCCGCGGGTAGTCCTGCAGGGCACGGACGAGTTCGGCGCCGCGGAGCCCGCCGCCCCGCACGAGCGAGGTGGCGAGGGTCAGCGGCTGCACGCCGAGGCTCTGGATGAGGTAGCCGCCGGCGAAGTCCGCGTCGGCCGGCCGGATGAAGTCCTCGGTGATGATCGACGACGGGTACCCGCGGTAGGAGCGCATCGACTCGTCGAAGGTCGCCCACACCTGGGTTGCTCCGTGCGCGGTGAAGTTCCGGCCGACCTGTCCGCTGCTGTTGGCGAGCCCCGTGTGCAGGAGCAGGCGCGGCGTCTCGATCCCGCCCGCCGCGAGGACGAGCGCGCGGCACCGCTGTCGGTGGTCGTCGCCGTCCTGACGGTAGACGACGGCTTCGACCTCGCCGCGGGCGTCGAGCTCGATGCCGTGCACGAACGCCTCGGCACGGATCTCGGCGCCGAACGCCACCGCGGCCGGCAGGTAGGTGGTGTCCATCGACACCTTCGCCCCGTTCCGGCAGCCCTGGTGGCACGATCCGCACGCAACGCAGGCCTGTCGCAGCCCGTGGTGGTCCTGGTGCCGGTCCTCGGTGGTCAGGCCGACGGGGGCGTCCGTCGCGGTGATGCCCACGGCCGCAGCGCCGCGGATCACCATGTCCGACGAGGCGTTCCGTGCCGGTGGTCCCATCCGGTAACGGCGCGCGGGGTCCCACGGGTAGTGCGCGGGTCCGGCGATGCCGACGTCGTGCTCGACCTGCTCGATCCAGCCGGTGAGTTCGGCGTGGTCGATCGGCCAGTCCTCGCCCTGCCCGGAGTCCCTGCGGAGCCGGATGTCGTGCTCGTTCGGTCGCGGGGTGAACGCGCCCCAGTGCAGGGTCGATCCGCCGACGCCCGTGCCGCTGTTGTTCGGCCCGAACGCGGTGGGGGCGCTGCCGCCGCTGATCCGCTCGTCCATCCAGTTGATGTCCCTGGCGCTTCGACCTCGTCCGGGGTGTGGTCGCCCGGCTCGGTGTTCGGACCAGCTTCGAGCGCCACCACGCGCAGGCCACGGCGGGCGAGGCTGGCGAGGAGGGGTGCGCCGCCGGCTCCCGTGCCGACGACGACCACGTCGACGACCTCGTCCTCGTTGTGGTGGCGCTGGTGGTCGAGTCTCATCGTGCGGCTCCCGTCGGTTCCCATGCTTCGCGTTCGTCGGCCCCGAGCAGCAGGAAGCCCTGCTTGCGGAGCCCGTCGCCGCCGTTGGCGAACCCGTCGTAGTCGATCGCGGCCATCGTCGCGGGGTGCGCCATCCACTGCTTCGCCAGGTCGACGGCGGCGTCCTCCGCCCACGCCTGCAGCTGCGCGGAGTCCAGGCCACCCGACACCGGTGTGTACTCGCCCGCGGTGATCGATTCCAGGACACCGGCGAGGTGGTCGTCGCCCTGCGCTGCCGATGCCTGGAGCGCGTCGAGTCCCGCACGGTAGGCGTCGACGTCGGCGGGCAGGCCGTCCGGACGCCAGCCGTCGCCGAGCCCCTCGGCGAGCTGGTCGTCGACGCGCAGGGCGAGGTCGATCGGCCGGTCACCTGGCTGCGGCACGACCACCCGGGCGAGGGCACGGAGCGTGTCGAGCTGGGTCCGGGTGAGGGCGCGCGGCTCGCCGTCCGGGTCGTCGGGGAGCGCGCGGACGGCCAGGATGCCCCGGGTGCGGGCACTGACCCGCGGCGAGGCGATCACGCGGGCGGTGTCGGCGGGGACGATCGGCCCGTGGTCGACCCGACGCCGCCAGAAGTCCCGGATGCGGTCGGCGACCTCGTCGGGCTGCTCCCACGGCAGCAGGTGCGCGGCTCCGGGCACGACGTCGAACTCGCCGGTGGTCCAGTGCGGCAGGTTCAGCGAGCGCTGGGCGTCCGGTCCGAGGTCGCCGTCCGCGGCGCCGGCGAGCACGAGCGCCGGGACGGGGTTCGGCGGGAAGACGGTCGACCAGTCCTCGCGGCTGCCGCGCACGAGCCAGTCCGTCCAGGCCTGCGGCACGGCGCGTTGGACGTCCTGCACGGCGATGGTGTGCGGCTCGGGCGCCAGCCGCGACGCGGTGTTCGCGTCGACGAACTCCTCGGCCTCGTCCGGACCGATCTCGCCGTCGGCGGCCCAGTCCAGCATGCGCTGCCGGCGTTCCTCGTCCATCGGTTCCGGCGAGAGTGGCGACGCGGCCATCAGCACCACGGCGCGCAAGCCGAACAGGCCGTTGGTGCCGTCGACGGTGCGGGAGGCCACGACCGAGGCGATCTTGCCGCCCATCGAATGCCCGACGAGCGCCCAGTCGGTGGCACCGCTCCGACCGATCGCCCGCTCGACGAGCACGACCATCTCCTCGACGGTGGTGCCGGTCGCGGCGGTGCTCGTGCCGAACCCGGGCAGGTCGATCCCGACGAGGTCGAGGATCCAGGAGAGGCGGGTGCGCAGCTCCGCGAACTCCTCGGAGCCTCGAGCCCAGGGCGTGCAGGCAGAACACGGTGGTGGGCATGCTCCGTTCCTACGGTGCCGCACGGCGGCACTCCCAGCGGGGTGTACCCCGCGGCTCGATGTTTCGGGCGTGCGACGATCTCCTGCGAGTCAGGACGCCGGCCGGTCCCGGCGAATAGGTTCCAGGCATGAGTGCAGAGCTGACGCTGGGCGCCGAGGAAGAAGCTGCACCTCATCGACCTCGGGTCCGGCCGACTCTCCGCGAAGGCCCCGCGCCTGCTCCCGAAGCTTCCCGCCGATCGTTTCGGCGCGGAACTCCAGCGGACGACCATCGAGACGAACACCCCGGTGGTGCGGACGCTCGACGACCTCAGGCGCGTGATCATCGACCTGCGCACCGAGCTCAGTGCGGCGATCGCCCCGGCGGGCGTCACGATCGCGGCGGCTGGCACCGCACCGAGGTCCGAGTACGCCGACTTCGAACTGACCTCCGGCGGTCGGTACGGCCGCATGCAGGAGCAGTACCGGATGCTCGTCGACGAGCAGCTCGATCTGCGGCCTGCAGGTGCACGTCGGGGTGAGCGACCGCGACCTGGCGGTGCAGATCGCCCAGCGGGTGGCCCCGGTGCTGCCGGTGCTGCTGGCGCTCAGTGCATCGAGCCCGTTCTGGAACGGGCAGGACACCGGCTACTCCTCGTTCCGCAGCATCATCTGGCAGCGGTGGCCGTCCGCGGCAGCTTCGGCCGGGTGTCGAGCGCCGCCGAGTACGACGCGATGCTCGAGGACCTCATCGCCTCGGGCGTCATCGCGGACAAGAAGATGGCCTACTTCGACGTCCGTCCCTCGTCGCACGCCCCGACGCTCGAGCTCCGGGTCTGCGATGCGACCCCGATCGTCGACGACGCCGTGCTCATCGCCGGGTTGTTCCGTGCAGCCGTGCGGAAGGCCGAGAAGGCGGTCGAGTCGGGCGCCGAGTGGCAACCGCGGAGCGAGCCGCTGCACCGCGCGGCGATGTGGCAGGCGGCACGCAGCGGCCTCACCGGTGAGCTGCTGGCACTCGGCCGGCACCCGGAGCGCCTGCCGGCCGAGATCGCGATCCGCCAGCTGCTGGACCGCCTGCGCCCCGAGCTCGAGGAGCTCGGGGACTGGGGGACCGTGGCCGACCTGCTCGAGGACACGCTCGCCCGCGGCAACTCCACCGACCGGCAGCGCACCGCGTACGCCGAGCGCGGTGACCTCGACGACGTGGTGGCGCTCGTCGTGGAGGACACCGCCGGCACACCGTCGGGACGCGACGACCACCCCGCGGTGACCCTCCCGTCGTACCGGGTGCGTGCGGGCGACGAGGCGGTCGGACCCGGTGCTCGCCCCGTCCGGCGTTCCGTGAGCTCGCGGCGTTCTTCCGCGGCTGGGACGCCGAGACGACGATCGATCGCTGCGCCGCCCGCGACGCCTGGACCCGCGAGCACGAGGTCGGGTTCGTGGTGGACGGCGGTGTCCAGGCCTTCGGGTGTGACCTCGTGCCGCGGACCATCAGCGCCTACGAGTGGAGTCAGCTCGCAGCCGGGCTCGGACAGCGTGCCCGGGCCATCGAGCTGTTCCTGCGCGACGCGTACGGCGAGCGGCGGATCGTGGCCGACGGGGCGATGGACGAGCACCAGTTCGTCGGCGCGAACGGTTGGGACCCGGACGCAGCACGCCTCCCCGCCTCGGCCGTCCGTGCGCCGGTGATGGGCTTCGACCTGGTCCGGAACGAGTTCGGCGGGTGGCGGGTCCTCGAGGACAACGTCCGCTCGCCGTCGGGGGTCGCGTACGGCATCGCGCTCCGCGAGCTCATGGACGACGTGGTGCCGGACGCTCCCGCCCCGCGGACCTGCGTGACCCGGCGGGCGTCCCCACGCGCCTCCAGGACACGCTACGGACCAACGCGACCGCCGTGACCGGCAATCCGGACCCGGTGATCGCGCTGATCAGCGACGGCCCCGCCGCCGGGGCGTGGTTCGAGCACCGCAGGCTGGCCGACGGGGCCGGGCTGCGCCTCCTGGCCGGCTCCGACCTGGACGTCCACGACGGCCACGTCGTCGTCGCGGCGACCGGTGAGGTGCTCGACGCGCTGTACCTGCGGATCGACCGCGACGCGAGTGCCATGACCGCCGACCACGCACCGGACCTCGGCGCCCGCATCCTCGACGTCGCCGCGGCGGGACGCGTCCACCTGGCCAACGCCCCGGGCAACGCGCTCGTCGACGACAAGGCGATGTACGTCAACGTGCCGGACCTCATCTGGTACTACCTCGACGAGAAGCCGCTCCTCGAGTCGGTGCCCACGTACCGCACCAGCATCGAGGGCGAACGGCTCTCCGTGCTCGACCGCGTGGGTGAACTCGTGACGAAACCCGTCGACGGCGAGGGCGGCCGCGACGTCCTGATCGGACCGAGCGCGAGCGCTCCCGAGGTCGCCGAGCGCCGACGCGAGATCGCCGCGAACCCCGAGGGGTGGGTCGGCCAGGAGGTCGTGCAGCTGTCCTCGCACCCGACGATCGGGCCGGCGGGCCTCGACCCCCGGCACGTGGACCTCCGGGCCTTCGTCTACGTCACGGGGACCGGTCCGGACGACACCCACCTCGCCGACGTCGCCCTCACCCGGGTGGCGCCGGAGGGCAGCATGGTCGTGAACTCCTCGCGGGGTGGCGGCGCGAAGGACACCTGGATCATCGGAACGACAGGGGACAGCTGATGTGCGGACTCGCGGGTGAGATCCGGTTCGACGGCACCGCGCCGGACGTGGGGGCTGTGGCCCGGATGACCGGGTGTCTGCGACACCGCGGCCCCGACGGCGACGGACTGTGGGCACGCGGACCGGTGGCGCTCGGGCACCGCCGGCTGTCGATCGTCGACCTGTCCACGGCCGGGCGCAGCCGATGGTGGTCCCGCGGCTCGGACTCACGATCGCCTACAACGGCATGGTCTACAACTACCGGCAGCTCCGCGACGAGCTGCACGGCGAGGGGCACACGTTCGACTCGACCTCGGACACCGAGGTCATCGTCGCCGCGTACGCCGAGTGGGGCACCGCGTTCGTCGACCACCTGATCGGGATGTTCGCGATCGCGATCTGGGAGCACGCGAGCGGTCGACTCGTGCTCGCCCGCGACCGGCTCGGCATCAAGCCGCTGTACGTCGCCGAGGTCACGGGCGGGATGCGCTTCGCGAGCTCCCTGCCGGCGATCCTCGCCGGCAACGGGGGCCCCGGGGCAGCGTCGACACGTCCATCGACCCGGTCGCCTTCGCGTCGTACATGACCTTCCACTCCATCGTGCCGGCGCCGCGGACGATCCTGTCCGGCGTCGGCAAGCTGCCACCCGCCACCGTCCGGGTGATCGAACCGTCCGGCACGTTCCGCGACACCACCTACTGGGAGCCCCGCTTCGAGCGCGACCCGGACAAGGCCCACTGGAGCGAGCAGCACTGGCAGGAGGGCTTCACCGAGCAGCTCCGCACTGCCGTCCAGCGCCGCATGGTGGCCGACGTGCCGGTCGGCGTGCTGCTCTCCGGCGGGATCGACTCGTCCCTCGTCGTGGCGTTGCTCGCCGAGGCCGGGCAGCAGGACCTCGCCACGTTCAGCATCGGCTTCGAGTCGGCGGGCGGGGAGTCCGGCGACGAGTTCGAGTACTCCGACGAGGTCGCGCGCCACTTCGGCACCGACCACCACCGCATCCGGATCCCGTCGTCGCGCCTGCTCGACGGCATCGACGGCGCGATCCAGGCGATGAGCGAGCCGATGGTCAGCCACGACTGCGTCGCGTTCTACCTGCTCTCCCAGGAGGTCTCGCAGCACGTCAAGGTCGTGCAGTCCGGCCAGGGTGCCGACGAGGTGCTCGGCGGGTACAGCTGGTACCCGCCGCTCGCGTCCGTCCCGCGGGACCAGGCCGCCGAGGTCTACCGTTCGGTGTTCATGGACCGCCGCTGGCCGGCGCTCCAGCCGCTGCTCGGGGAGCGCTGGCGGAGCGACGACGACACCCCGTCGGCGTTCGTCGATGCCTCGTTCGCGGTCCCGGGAGCGGAGACCAGCGTCGACGCCGCGCTCCGCAGCGACACGATGACGATGCTCGTCGACGACCCGGTGAAGCGCGTCGACAACATGACGATGGCGTGGGGGCTCGAGGCGCGCGTGCCGTTCCTCGACCACGAGTTCGTCGAGTTCGCCGGAGCGATCCCGCCCGAGCTCAAGCTCGCGGACGGCGGCAAGGGCGTCATGAAGCGTGCGGCCCGCGGCATCGTGCCCGACGCCGTCATCGACCGGACGAAGGGGTACTTCCCGGTGCCGGCGATCCGCCAGCTGGAGGGCCCCTACCTGGAGCGCGTCCGGCAGGCGCTGCACGCCCCGGAGGCGCGGGAACGCGGGCTGTTCGACCCGGGTACCGTCGAGCGGATGCTCCAGGACCCGAACAGCACGCGGACCGAGATCGGCGCCAACGCGCTCTGGCAGCTCGGCCTGATCGAGATGTGGCTGCAGCACCAGGGGGTGCGGTGAGCGGGCCCACGGTGCGGCCTGGAGGCACGGATCGCGTCGCGTCGTCGGCCCGCGTCGAGCAGGCGGTCGACCTGGGCGAGCGCCTCGTCGCGGCCTGGGGATCGTGGGGGCCCACCATGACGCGGAACGCGCGCCGGGTGGCCTTCGTCAGCGACCGGCACGGCAGCCCCGAGGTCTTCGTGCAGGACGTCGTCGTCGACGGTGCTCCGTCCGAACCCGTCCGGATCCGGCTGTCCGACGACCCGGTGATCCGGGTCACGTGGTCCTCCGACGGGGAGTGGCTGGCCGTGGCGATCGCGACCGACGGCGGCGTGAAGCAGCAGGTGTGGGTGGTGCGCCCGGACGGCAGCGACGCCGCGCAGATCGCCGGCTCGCGGTACCAGCACGCCGAACTCGGGCCGTGGAGCCGCAGTGGGCACCGGGTCGTGATCACCCTGCCCTCCACCGAACCGGAGCAGCCGGCCCGTTCGTACCTCGTCGACCCCG
The DNA here is from genome assembly GCA_029689965.1 of Curtobacterium flaccumfaciens. Lineage (GTDB taxonomy): Bacteria > Actinomycetota > Actinomycetes > Actinomycetales > Microbacteriaceae > Curtobacterium > Curtobacterium flaccumfaciens_E. The sequence goes on from CP121450.1 coordinate 604,024, forward strand.
TCTCCGGTGACCGCGACGACCTCGCCGTCGGGGAACTCATCCACATCCTCGACCTCTCCGTCGAGGAACGCCTCGTCGTGCTCCGGGACGGTCAGCGCGGCCACGAGTTCGTCGTCGTGGTCGACCGACTGACCGACGAGAGCCAGGCGCTCCTGACGGACCCGCCGGACGGGTCGGCGGAGATCGCGTTCCTCCGCCCATCGCCCGCGAGCGAGACCAGTCCGCTCGTCGCCTACGTCGCGACCGAGGCAGGCCTGCCGCGCCGGCAGCTCGTCGCGCAGCCCGTCGGACCGCACGGGTGGCGCGGGCAGCCCCGACGGATCATCGAGCGCGCCGACGCGGAGCTCGAGTACCTCGACGCCGACGACGCCGGGCGGACCCTCCTGCTCGTCTGGAACGTCGACGGCCGCAGCGAACTCGACCTCATCAACACGCACGACGCCTCGCGCACCCCGGTGCCCGACCTGCCCGGGTACGTCGTCACCGACCCGGTCCTCAGCCGCGACGGGCGGAGCGTCATCCTCACCGTCGAGGGCCCAACCCGCCCACGCGAACTCTGGCGACTCGACACGAACGGGCTCACCTGGAGCCGGGTCACGGACGTGCCGGTGCTGCCGGAGGCGACCCTCGTCGAGCCGACCCTCGAGCGGTTCGCCGCACGAGACGGACTGGAGCTCACCGGCTGGCTGTACCGGGCCGTGGAGCCGACCGCGTCGTCGACCGGCGGCGACCCCGATGCCGGTGCCGTGCCTCTCCCCACGGGCTCGGCCGCCACGCCGCTTCGCGACGCGTCGGTACCGGCCCGCGTGGGCCCAGGCCGCGCAGCGATGCTGCACCTGCACGGCGGACCGGAGTCGCAGGAGCGACCCACCTTCTCCCGCAGCACCAGGCGCTCGCCGCCGCGGGGGTCACGGTGTTCGCACCGAACATCCGCGGATCCAGCGGGTACGGGCGGGACTTCGTGCACGCCGACGACCTCGCGCTGCGCTGGAACGCGCTTGCCGACGTCGTGGACTGCGCACGGTTCCTGGTGTCGAACGGGTACGCGGACCGCTCCCGGGTCGCCGTCGAGGGCCGCTCGTACGGCGGGTACGCCACCCTCGCGTCGTTGGCGTTCACCCCGGACGTGTTCGCGGCGGGGGTCGCGGTGTGCGGGATGAGCGACTTCGCGACGTTCTACCGGGACACCGAGCCGTGGATCGCGTCGGCAGCGGCCACGAAGTACGGGCACCCCGTGGACGACGCCGCTCTGCTCGACTCGCTCTCGCCGATGCGGGCGATCGACGACGTCACCGCGCCGCTGCTCGTCGTGCACGGCGAACTCGACACGAACGTGCCGATCGGTGAGGCGCACCAGGTCGTCGCAGCGCTGCGGGGGCGGTCGCACGACGTGGAGTACCTCGAGCTCGCGGGCGAGGGGCACGAGTACCGGCGGGCGTCCTCGCGCGCGGAGCTCGTCGGCCGGATGGTGCGGTTCCTGGCGTCCCGGCTGCGGTAGGGCGGGCGGGCGCTGCGCCGCGCCGCGCCGCGCCGCGCTCCGCAGTGTGCGAGGTTCCGCGCAGCGTGCGGGGTGGATCGCCTCGCACCGTGTTCCGAACCTCGCACGGTGATGGAGCGCACGTCGCACGGTGCGAGGTGCGGGCGCCGCGTCACGTGGTGCAACGATGCGCCGCGGGGCCCTCGCGGAGTCGCAGGATGGACGCATGACGACCGATGCCCCGACGACCGACCTGACACGGCCCGGAGAGGTCCTCCTGACCACTGCCGCGGACGTCGGCGACGTCGTGGACCGGGCGCGCAACCGCTACGCCGCCGCGGTGGTCGCCGACACCGCCGGGTGGGCGGACGGCGACCGGCGCCGACTCGAGGACCTCGGGTTCCGCGGGCGACGCGCGCGGCGAGGCCGTCCGGATCCTCGACCTCACCATCGCGGACGACGGCACCCCGACCCGTCTCCTCGACAACCCAGCGCTGGCCTCGCTCAACGGCGCGCACGCCCGGTTCGCCGAACGCCGCGGGGAGATCGCGCGGTACCTGCCCGACGTGTCGGTGTGGACCGGGATCCCGGAACGGCCCACCGCGCAGGACTGGGAGGACGTCCGTCTGCTGCTCGGATCCGGTGCGGTGTTCGGCGTCGGTGCATCGGCGGAGGTCCCCGAGGGGTGGCCCGCGGTCGAGAGCGCCGGCGGCGTGCAGCTCACCGGCGAGCACATCGAGGGCGCTCCGGACCCCGAGGTCGTCGAACTCACGCCCGACGACGTCCCGAGATCCTCGGGCTCATCGCCCGCACCAAGCCCGGGCCGTTCCTGCCCCGCACGATCGAGCTCGGGCGCTACGTCGGCATCCGGCGCGAGGGACGCCTGATCGCCATGGCCGGGGAGCGCCTGCACCCGCCGGGGTGGACCGAGATCAGCGCCGTGTGCACGGACGCCGAGTTCCGCGGACGGGGCTCGGTCGGCGCCTGGTGCTCGACGTCGCGTACGGCATCCGGCAGCGGGGCGAGACGCCGCTCATGCACGCCGCCGCCGGGAACACCGGGGCGATCGGGCTGTACCAGCACCTTGGGTTCCGGCTGCGGGACCGCGGGGCACCGCGGTTCGTGCAGGTGCCCTGAGCGCTCAGGCGGTCGCGGCGGACGTCGTGGGGTGCAGGGCGTGGAGCTCCGGGGCCGGGTCGCCGACGATGCAGCGGGCCAGGGCATCGCCGAGCAACGGGCCCATCGTGAGTCCAGCTGCGCCGTAGCCGGTGGCGACGAAGAGGCGCTCGTGCCCCGGGACGGCCCCGACGATCGGCATCGTGTCGTCGGCCAGCGGGCGGAGTCCGACACGGGTCTCGAGGAACGTCGCGTCGGCGAGCCCCGGCGCGATCGACAGCGCGTCCCGCAGGACCTGGAGCTGCCCGGCCGCCGTCACACGGGCGTCGAAGCCGCTGCCGGTCTCGCGGGTCGCACCGACGGCGACGCGCGACCCGTCGAACGCGACGAGGTAGTGGTGCGAGAGCGGGTGCACGGAGGGCCAGTGCGTGGTGTCCACCCGGGCAGGCTCAGGTGCGTGATCTGTCCGCGCTGCGGCGCCACCGGGACCCGCAGCCCGAGGGCTCCGAGCAGGTCGTTCGTCCACGCGCCGCCGGCGAGCACGATCGCGTCGGCCTCCACGGCCCGGTCCCCGACGCGCACCCGTCCGTCGTCGACGAGCGTGGCATGCGCCGTGACGGTCGTCCCACCGTGCCGCCGGCCGGCCTCGACGAGCGCATCGCGGACGGTCCGCCCGTCGACCCGACCGCCGCCCTCGATCCAGAGGGCGTCGAGACCGGGTGCGAGCGGCGGGAACAGCTTCGCGAGCGCGGTCGCCGCCGATCCGCTCCACCCTGCCGACCACGTCCGGCTCCGCAGCGCGCCGGCGTTCCACCCGCTCCTCGGCCGCGTCGACCGCCGACGGGTCGGTGTTCACCACGAGGGCGCCACTCCGCCGGTGACCGGTGTGCGTGACGCCGACGTCCTCCAGACGCGTCAGGACCTCCGGCCAGAACGCCGCGCCACGGACGTACAGGTCCGCGAACGGGCCGTCGATCGCCGACGACCACGGCTGCAGGATCCCGGCGCTCGCCGCGGTCGCCTGCCCGACCGCGGTGTCGTCGACGAGCGTCACGTCCACGCCGCGACGGGCGAGGGCGAAGAAGGTGGCGGCGCCGGCGATGCCCGACCCGATGACGACGGCGGAGCGTGATCCCATGCACCGATCCTGCCGGAAGGCACATCCGACGCACGCGCGCACAGGCCAGTTCGGGAGGTTGACCCTGCTGGCAGCCGATCAGCACACTGACTGCGTCGGGCAAGGGACTGCCCGGGCACAGGGGACCAGGAGGGTCGATCGTGCGCATGTCTTCCGTGACCGCAGGGGTGGTCGTACTCGGGATCGTGGTCACCGCGGTCGTCGTCACCTCGATCGACGAGGGCGGGCCGACGCGGCGCCGACGTGTCGGGGCGACCGGATCACCGTCGCCGAACTCACGACCGGGTGCGCGGTGGCGACGGGGACGGTCGTCCTGCCCGACGGCCACCGCTTCGGCGTCCCGCGCGCCGGCACGACGGTGTCCGCGCTGCCGGTGGGCGCAGCCGGTGCGCACGACCCGGGCGACGTGTCCATCACGAACACCGGGCGGGCCGGCATCGCGGTGGTCGTCGACCACGTCTGGTCCGGTTCGCCGGCGGCCGTCCGGCAGGAGCGAGCGGCGGTCCGGGCCAGGTCCGCCGTCGTGGCGCGCGCCGCCACCGCGACCACGACGCAGCCAGTGTCGAGCTGCAGCAACAGGACGTTCACCAAACTCGGCTTCCGGTGGGCGGCACCGATCAGCTGGAGCTACAACGCCACGGGGCAGAAGGTCTCCGGCGCGTCGACGATCCGTTCTGGGGCCGACGCGTGGACGGGCGCCGTGTCGGTGTGCGGGAGGAAGGCCACCACGACCGCGGCCGAGCGGTTCGTCGGCACCACCACCCAGGCGACCGGCGTCACGGCGGCCAGTGGGTGCGGGGCGTCGAGCGGGACGAGCGTCGTCGGGTGGGGCTCGCTGCGCTCGGGCACCCTGGCGGTGACGTGCGTCTGGTCGCGGTCCGGAACGGCGATCGAGGTCGACCAGCGGTACTCGACGGCGGTGGCCTCACGGCGTGCTCCGGTGCCCGGTTCGACCTGCGCGGCGTCGCGACGCACGAGTGGGGCCACGCGTTCGGAGCCGGGCACACGGCGCGGAACAGCGGCCTCGTGATGAAGCCGGCGTCGACGACCTGCGAGGTCGGCCAGCGCACGCTCGGGCTCGGCGACCTGATGGGCATCGACGCCCTGTACTGATTCGTCGATTCTCTAGGATCGAGGCATGTCCAGCACGATGCCCGGGTTCGGGAGCGAACGCATCACGCAGCTCGGCCTGCGGGACCGCGTCTACGACCGGGTGCTCGAGGTGCTCATGGGCCACGACGTCGAACCGGGGATGCGCCTGTCGATCGACGGCCTCGCCCGGACCCTCGGCGTCTCACCCACCCCGGTGCGCGAGGCGCTCGTGCAGCTCGAGCGGACGGGCCTCGTCACGCGCGAGGCGAACAAGGGGTACCGGGTGTCCCCGCCGCTCGCGGGGACCAGCTCGAGGCGCTCTTCGACGCCCGGCTCATCGTGGAGAGCGGCGCCGTCGACCTCGCCGCCCGCGGAGACGTCGACGTGCTGCGGGGCCGTCTCGAGGGTGCGCTCGCCGAGCAGGCGGCCGTCGCCGAGGAGATCGCCGCCGTCGGAGCGGCGGACGCGTCCGAGGAGCTGATGGCCCGGTTCTTCCGGAGCGACTGGCAGTTCCACCAGCTCGTCTTCGACGCGACACGGAACCCGTTCCTCGAGGAGATGTCCGAGATCATCACGACGCGGGTGCACCGGATGCGCCAGATCGTGGAGGGTGGCGGCGACGACACCGACCGGGCCGTGCAGGAGCACCGGGCGGTCCTCGACGCGCTCGCCGAGGGACCTGCCGAAGCGGTGGCGGCGATGCGGCACCACATCGACGCGGTCCGACTGCGGTCCCGCGCCGACGCCTCGCACACCGGGTAGCGCGGACGGGGTTGCGTTTCGGCGCTGTGTGAGTATCTTTCCTATAGGAAAGAGGTTCATCGCCGAACCGAGACATGCGAGGGAGCATTCCGTGACCACACCACAGGACTGGGTCGACCAGGACTGGAACCCCGCCACCTGGACCTCCGACACCTGGCCGATCGCCACCTGTCTGCACGGGTTCCCCCGGTCACCCGTGACGGGACCGCGTTCCACGACGCCGACCCCGAGGTCTGGGACGACGTGTTCGCGCAGATCGAGGCCGTCGGGTTCTCGCTCGCCGAGCTCGCCGACAGCCACATCCGGCCCGCCGACCTCGAGCGGTCCCGGCGGGACGAGCTGTTTGCCATCGCGAAGGCCCACGGCGTCGGCATCCCGTCGGTGCACCTGCAGCGCAAGAGCGTCATCCAGCCCGGGCACGAGGAGGACAACCTCGCCTACGCGCACCGGACGATCGACGCCGCGGCCGAGTGGGGCATGCAGGTCTTCTCCACCGGACTGCACCAGCCGTTCACCGACGCCCAGCGCGCGGCCCTGTGGTTCTGGACCGCGCAGGGCCCGAAGGACCCCGACGACCCGGAGGTCCGGAAGGCCGCCGTCTCGCGACTGCGTGAGCTCGGGGAGCACGCCGCCTCCGTCGGGCTGCCGATGGCGCTCGAGCTGTACGAGGACACGTACCTCGGCACCGCCGACAGTGCCGTGCGGCTGATCGAGGAGATAGGCCTGGACAACGTCGGGCTCAACGCGGACGTCGCGAACCTCATCCGCCTGCACCGCCCGGTCGAGGACTGGCGGGAGCTGTTCGCCAAGACCATGCCGCTGACGAACTACCTGCACGTGAAGAACTACACGCGGGACGAAGCGGGCGACGGCAGCTGGGCGACGAGCGCGCCGAGCACCATGGAGGCCGGGCTCATCAACTACCGCCAGGTCCTCCGCGACGCCGTGGCCGACGGCTTTCGCGGGATCGTCATGACGGAGCAGTACGGCGGGGACAGCCTCGGCGTCTGCGCCACCAACCAGCAGTACATCCGTTCCGTGCTCGCCACCACGAGCGTGGGCACGAAGCACGAAGGAGCAACACGATGAGCACCCTCGACATCGCCGTCGTCGGGTCCGGCTACATGGGCGGCGGGATCGCCCAGGTCCTCGCCCTCGCCGGCCACACCGTCCGGATCGCGGACGTCTCCGCCGAGATCGCCGCGTCCAACCGCGCACGGCTCATCGCCGAGACGGAGCAGTTCGTCGCGGACGGCCTGTTCCCCGCGGACGCGGTGTCGCGCGTCGACGCCCACCTCAGCGCCGCGACCTCCATCGAGGAAGCGGTCGCCACGGCCGACTTCATCGAGGAGGCCGTGCCCGAGAAGCTCGAGATCAAGCACGCGACCCTCCGCCGCATCAGCGAGGCCGCCCGCCCCGACGCCGTGATCGGGTCGAACACCTCGACGATCCTCATCGCGTCGCTGGCCGAGGCCGTGGTCGGACCGGAGCGGTTCCTCGGGGTGCACTTCTCGAACCCCGCGCCGTTCATCCCCGGCGTCGAGCTCATCCCGCACCCGACGACGAACGAGCACGCGATCGAGGTCGGCGAGGCCGTCGTCGCCGCGACGGGCAAGCAGTCCGCGCGGGTCGAGGACTCGACCGGGTTCGTCCTCAACCGGCTGCAGTACGCGCTGTTCGAGGAGGCCACGAAGATCGCCGACGAGGGCATCGCCAGCCCTGACGACATCGACACGATCGTCCGGACCACCTTCGGGTTCCGCCTGCCGTTCTTCGGCCCCTTCGCCATCGCCGACATGGCGGGGCTCGACGTCTACGCGTTCTGCTTCGAGTCGCTGCAGACCCGCTGGCCCGAGCGCTTCGCCACCCCGGCGTCGCTGCAGCAGCACGTCGACGCGGGCGAGCTCGGCACGAAGTCGGGTGCCGGGTACCTCGAGGTGCCCGCCGACCGGACGCCGGAGCTCGTGGCCTACCGGAACAAGGCGTACGTCGCCATGCAGAAGCTTCCTCGACGAGCTCGGCCCGGCACCGATCCACTGAGGGGAACGACCATGAGCGACCAGAACCTGGACCACACCGTCGTCCTCACCGGAGCGGCCTCACCGCGGGGCATCGGCCGGGCGACCGCACACCACCTCGCCGAGGCGGGCTGGAACGTCGGGATCATCGACCTCGACCAGACCGCGAGCGAGCAGGTCGCCGCGGAGATCCGCGAGCAGCACGGCGTCCGGGCCGTGGGCACCGGCGCGAACGTCGCCGACGAGTCCGCCGTCCGTGCGGCCTTCGACACGGTCGAGGCGCAGCTCGCGCCGGTCACCGCGCTCGTGAACCTCGCCGGGGTGTCCTCGGCGCACGCCTACCTCGACCTGCCCGAGGGGGAGTGGCACCGCGTGCTGTCGATCAACCTCGACGGCGTGCACTTCGCGAGCCTCCGGGCGGCGGAGTCGATGGTGCAGCACGGCTACGGACGCATCGTGAACCTGTCGTCCGTCTCCGCCCAGCGCGGCGGCGGGACCTTCAGCAAGACGCCCTACACGGTCGCCAAGGCCGGCGTGATCGGTCTGACCCGCGGTCTCGCCCGGGAGCTCGGACCGAAGGGCGTCACGGTCAACGCGATCGCCCCCGGCCGATCGACACGGACATCATGGGCGGCACGCTGTCCGAGGAGCGGAAGGTCGAGCTGGCCGCCGACGGGGTCCTGCCCCGGATCGGGACGCCGCGGGACATCGCGGCCGCGGTCGCCTACCTCATCGGCGAGGACGCCGGGTTCGTCACCGGTCAGACGCTGAACGTCGACGGCGGCCTGTACATGCACTAGACGGAACCGCCTGCGGTTCGCGTGCCGACGGCACGAGACGAGCCGCCCCTCCAGGCCGGACCGCCGACCCGACGGTCGACGCCGGCCGACCCGAAGAACCGACCATGATCGCGAAGGAGCGACCGTGTCCTCATCCCTGCCCGCCCTGGGGTCCACCCACGACCCAGCCCTGAAGTCGGCCATCGGCAAGGCGACGAAACACCTCATGCCGATGCTCGTCATCCTGTACTTCGTCGCGTTCCTCGACCGCACGAACGTCGGCTTCGCCGAGGAGGCCCTGAGCGTCGACCGCGACATCTCCGACGCGGCGTTCGCCCTCGGCGCAGGCATCTTCTTCATCGGCTACGCGATCTTCGAGATCCCGTCGAACCTGCTCCTCAAGCGGTTCGGTGCGCGCTTCTGGCTCGCCCGCATCGCGATCACGTGGGGCATCGTCGCCGCGCTGTTCTCGTTCACCACGAACGACACGATGTTCATCGTGCTGCGGTTCATCCTCGGTGTGACCGAGGCGGGACTGTTCCCGGGCGTGATCATGTACCTGTCCGAGTGGTTCCCGAACAAGGTCCGCGTGCGGATGTTCGCGATCTTCTACCTGGCGCAGCCCTTCTCGCAGATGGTCGGCGCCCCGCTCTCCGGCGGGCTCATCAGCTTCGGCGACCAGGCGACCCCGTTCCACGGCTGGCAGGTGATGTTCGCGGGTGAGGGGCTCCTGGCCGTGCTGGCCGGCATCGCAGCACTCGTGTTCCTCACGAACAGCCCGCAGCAGGCGAGGTGGCTGGAGCCGGGGAGAAGGACTCGTTGACGGCGGCGATGGCGCGCGAGGACACCGCCCGCAGCGAGGACGGCCCGACGGGCATCTGGAAGGCGCTGGCGAGCTGGCGCGTCTGGTACTTCACGGTCATCTACTTCTGCCTGCAGGTCGCCGTCTACGGCACGACGTTCTACCTGCCGCAGCAGGTGTCGTCGCTCCTCGGGCAGGACGTCGGCTGGCAGGTCGGACTCGTCGCGGCGATCCCGTGGCTCGTCGGCCTGGTCGCCTGCTACCTCGTCGGGTCGAAGGCCGACACCGTCCGTCGGCGGCGACGCTGGGGCTCGCTGTTCTACGTCACGACCGGGCTGTCGATCCTCGGGTCCGCGTGGGCCGGGCGAACGGCCAGCCGGTCCTCGGCATCCTCTTCATCACCCTGGCGGTCGCGAGCTTCCTCGCCGTGGGGCCGATCACCTGGGCGTACCCGACGGCGTTCCTCACCGGTGCCGCGGCGGCCGCCGGCATCGGGCTCATCAACTCGCTCGGCAACCTCGGCGGGTTCGTGGCCCCGATCATGCGCACGGCGATCAACGAGGTCGTCCCGACGGACAGCGGAGCGTTCGGCATCGTGTCGCTCGGCATCCTGGCGTTCGTGGCCGCGGTGATGATCTTCTGCACGAAGCTCTTCCGCGGTGCGAAGGCGGACGAGCTGCTCGACACGACGCACGTGCGCACGCGGGAGGGCGAGCGATGACCCGGCTCTTCAACGACCCCGCGGCCTTCGCGGACGAGTCCACCGACGGGTTCGTCGCCGCCAACGAGCGGTGGGTCCGCCGGGTGCACGGCGGCGTGGCCCGCGCCACGGCGTCGCCCGACGGCACGGTCGCCCTGGTGATCGGCGGCGGCTCGGGCCACTACCCGGCGTTCGGCGGACTCGTCGGGCCCGGGCTTGCGGCGGGAGCCGCGATGGGCAACCTGTTCGCCAGCCCGAGCGCGCAGCAGGTCGCCGCCGTGGCACGGGCGAGCGAGCACGGCGGCGGGGTCCTGCTCAGCTACGGCAACTACGCCGGCGACGTGCTGAACTTCGACGCGGCCGCGCGGACACTCGAGGCGTCCGGGATCGACGTCCGCACCGTGCGCGTCACCGACGACGTCGCGTCCGCGCCGGCCGACCGCGCGGACGAGCGCCGCGGCATCGCGGGCGACCTGTGCGTCTTCAAGGTGGCGGGTGCCGCGGCGGAACGCGGCGACGACCTCGACACGGTGACGGCGATCGCAGACCGCGCGAACGACCGGACCCGGTCCTTCGGCGTCGCGTTCTCCGGGTGCTCGCTGCCCGGCGCCGACGAGCCGCTGTTCGAGGTGCCCGAGGGCCGGATGGCGATCGGCATGGGCATCCACGGCGAACGCGGCATCGACGAGACCGACGTCCCGACCGCGTCCGGCCTGGCCACCCTGCTCGTGAGCCGGCTCCTCGACGAGTTGCCGCACGGCGTGACCCGGACGGCGCGCGGGTCGTGCCGATCCTCAACGGCCTCGGCAGCGTCAAGTACGAGGAGCTCTTCGTGGTCTACCGCTCCGTGCAGCGGCTGCTCGCCGACGCCGGCGTCGTGATCGTCGACCCCGAGGTCGGCGAGCTCGTGACGAGCTTCGACATGGCCGGGGTCTCGCTCACCCTGTTCTGGCTGGACGACGAGCTCGAACGGCTCTGGTCGGCCCCGGCCGACGCCCCGGCGTTCCGGAAGGGCGGCGCGATCGAGGCGGAGCGGCTGCCCGAGTCCACGCTCGTGGCCGACGAGGGCGTCACGGTGGGCTCCGGTTCGGCCGAGTCGCAGGCCGTCGCGACGCGCGTCGCCGCGGCGCTCGCCGCGGCTCGTCGCGTCGTCGACGAGCACGTCGACGAACTCGGTGAGATGGACGCGATCGCCGGGGACGGCGACCACGGGATCGGCATGCAGCGCGGCGCGCACGCCGCGGACGCCGCCGCTCAGCAGGCGCTGGGCCGCGACGTCGGAGCCGGCGGGCTGCTCGCCGTCGCCGCCGACGCGTGGTCGGACAAGGCCGGCGGGACGTCCGGTGCGATCTGGGGGCCGCCCTGGAGGCACTCGGTCGCGTCGTCGGGGACGACTCGCGTCCGTCGTCGGCGCGGCTCGCCGACGCGGTGCACGCCGCCACGACGGCGGTGCTGGCATTCGGTGCCGTTCCCGGGACAAGACGATGGTCGACGCCCTCGTGCCGTTCGACGAGGCGTTCGAGGCCGCCGTGCGCGACGGCGCCACGACGGCGGACGCCTGGCGGACCGCCGCAGCGGCTGCACGCGAGGCCGCGGACGCCACCGCGGACCTGGTGCCGCGGAAGGGTCGGGCCAGGACCCACGCCGAGCAGGCCGTGGGCACGAGGGACCCGGGAGCGGTGTCCTTCGCGCTGATCGTCGAGACGGTGACCACGGTCATCGAGGAGGGAGCAGCGCGATGACGCCGCGACACGTCGACCGTTCGGTGCCGGTCGGGGCGACGTCTGATGCCGGGGCCCACGGCGGCCGCCCCGTTGACGATCGGGGTGTCGTTGAAGATGTACTTCTCGCACGCCCGGACGCTGGAGTGGACGGCCGCCGTGGCGGACCTTGCTCGTCGACACTCCGCGGTGCGGTCCGGCACGGTCAAGCTCTTCGTGGCCCCGACGTTCCCGTCGCTCGTGCCGGTCCGTGCCCTGATCGGTGACGCCCCGGTGCTGCTCGCGGCGCAGGACCTGGCGTGGGCCGACGAGGGCGCGTTCACCGGCGAGGTGTCCGGCGCGGAGCTGCGGGAGATCGGCGTCGAGCTCGTCGAGATCGGGCACGCCGAGCGCCGGTCTCTGTTCCACGAGACGGACGACGAGATCGCCGGGAAGGTGCACGCCGCGTTCCGCAACCACCTGCGGCCGTTGATCTGTGTGGGGGAGCCGACCCGTTCCTCCGCCGCGTCGGCGGTCGCGGAGGTGACCGCGCAGCTCGGCCGGTTCCTGGCGACGGCGATCGCGGACCGGATCGTGGGCCGGGTGGTCGTGGCGTACGAGCCGGTGTGGGCGATCGGGGCTCCGGCTCCCGCGCCCGACGAGCACGTCGTCGAGGTCCTCGCCGGCGTCGAGTCGTACCTCGCGAGCCGACCGGAGCTCGTCGGCAGCGTCGCGATCTACGGTGGCAGCGCCGGCCCGGGACTGCTCACTCGTGGGCGTGGCCGCATCGGGGGTCTGTTCCTCGGACGGTTCGCACACGACCCCGCGGCGATCGCGACGATCCTCGACGAAGCCGAGACCATCGCTTCCACCGCCTGATCACGTCGCCTCGCGCGACGAGGCTGGGTCATCCCCGACTGCGCGGTCTACGGGCGGTGATCGTCGCGTCCCGACGGGCGATCAAGAGGCGCTTGACGCGGCCACTGGCCACCGCGTGAGCCGGCGAACACCCCGATGAGCGACCGTAGGACGGCGAGGAGGATCGTCACGATCCACCCTCGTTTCCTGGGGTCCGCGAACCCATCGTCGCCGTACGGGCGATCGTAGTCAGGTCCGGTCATGGCCACTCCTCTCAGCTGAGCACGCACTTGAGTGGGGCGGTTCCGTAGTTGCCCATCCAGGTCCACGTGCACTTGGCGCTCACCCGGCGAGGCGAGAAGCAGGAGCTGACCTGCGATGACCCGGACGTTGTGCCGACTCCGGTGATGCTGACGTGAGCGATCGCTTGTGCTGCAGGGTCGTCACCGTCGCGCGACCGTAGTTCGCCCCGTGGTCGATCGATGGTTCACCTGTTCCCTCTCGAGCATGTGAAGTTCTGGATGAAGCTAGCATGGTGGTCGGTTTCGCGTCGGTGGCACCTGCCCGACCCATCACCTTCCGCACCGGGCTGCGCCGTGTCGACATCCAGGCGCTCGGCTGGCGCAGCGGGTGGCGCTACCTCCCGTTGCACGACGACATCGCGTCGACGGCGTTCTTCTACCTCGACCGACCCAGCACGAACCGCCCGGCCGCTCCGACGTACGACGCGATGGAGGTCCACCTCGGACAGGGCGCGGTGCCCGACGTCGGCGCGACGCCGCCTCGGGCGCCCGAGGCCTGAGGAAGTCCGGCCGCCGGGCTCGGGGCTCGGACCGCCGCGGTCCCCGTCCTCAGGGCTCGTCGCGGGCGCCGGCCAGCCCGTGGTCGTGCGCGTACACCACGAGTTGCACCCGGTCACGGAGCGCCAGCTTTCCGAGGATGCTCGAGATCTGTGTCTTCACGGTCGACTCCGTGACGAACTCCTTCGCCGCGATCTCGGCGTTCGACAGTCCGCGCGAGGCCCATCCGAAGACGATGCGCTCCCGGTCCGTCAGCGCCTGGAACTCCGGCGGCTGCGGCGCCGGCGCGCGTTCGACGTCTGCGCCGAAGAAGCTGCGAGAGGTCGTTCGGCGCGATCACCGAGCTCCCCTCGTGCACGGCCCGGACGGCCGCGAACAGGAAGGGCGGCGTGGTGTCCTTGAGCAGGAACCCGCTCGCGCCGAGGCGGATGGCCGTCGCCGCCGCCGGGTCGAGGCCGAACGTGGTGAGGACGACCACGCGGGGAGCGGCCCGTCCACCGCGCCGGAGAACAGCCGGCGCACGGTCTCCACCCCGTCCATCCCCGACATGCGCATGTCGAGGAGCATGACGTCGGGCGGAGCTCCGGGATGCGCGCGAGCGCTTCGGCACCGTCGGACGCCTCGCCGACGACGACCATGTCGTCCTGGGCGTCGAGCACGACCCGGAGGCCGGCACGGAAGAGCGCCTGGTCGTCGGTGAGCAGGATGCGGATCGGATCGGTCATCGATTGGTCCCCCGAGGACGTCGAACGGGATGCGGGCGCGTGCTGCGAACACGTCGTCCAGGACGGCGGCGTCGAACGACCCGCCGAGTGCGCTGAGCCGGGACTGCATGCCGGCGAGCCCGCGGCCGGAGCCGCGCGTGTTCGGGACGGGTCCGGTCGTCTCGGAGACCGGCGGCGCGGTCCGGTTCGCCATCCGCGGGACCTCGTTCTCGACCTCGAGCACGAGGTCGGCGCTCCGCCACGTCTCCCGGACGACGACGGGCCGCCCCGGGCGCCGTGCCGGAGCGCGTTCGTGAGCATCTCCTGCAGGACCCGTCGTGCGGCCGTCCCGCTCTCCGGGCCGAGCGTCACCGCGACCCCTCGAACGGTGTGGTCGACGTCGACGCCGGCCTCTCGGATGCCCTGCACGATCTCGTCGAGCGAGCCGGGGTCGGTCGAGGCGCCCGATCCGTCGATGTGTCCGAGGACCTGGCGGACCTCGACGAGGGAACTCCGGGCGGTGCTGGCGATCGTCGCGCTGACCTCGCGGATCCGCGCCTCGTCGTCGAGGAACGGCACCGAGTCCGCCTGCGCGATGATCACCGCGAGGGAGTGCCCGACGACGTCGTGGACATCGCGCGCGATGTCGGCGCGGATGCGTTCGGACTCGGCCTCGTCGATCGCCCTGGTGGCGGTGGCCTCGGCCTCGTTCGCGACCGCTTCGGCACGCGACGCCGCGGCCTCGGCGTCGGCACGACGCTCGGACTCCCGGTCGCGGGACCGGAACGCCCGCACGGCGACGCCGCCGGCCCAGACACCGAGGAGCGCGGTCACCGGGGCCGCCATCGCGAGGAACGCCTGGTCGCGGGGGCCGTTCACGAGGACGGCGAACCGGAAGCCCGTGACGGTGAGGTACAGCGTGGCGCCGACTCCGGCGACGACGGCGAGGACACCGGCGAGGACGACCTCCGTCCGGGTGCCGACGACTGCGGTCGTCCCGATCACGACGAAGATGGCCAGGTCGACGAGGGAGGGGCGCTCGCCGCCGGCGACCTGGACGAGGCCGAGCGCGACGACGAGGAGCATCGCGCTCGGCGGCGAGATCCGGCGGACCGCGATCGCACCGGCGGCCGCGACCACCGCGAGGACGCTGGCGTGCTCGAGCTCGAGGTCGACCGGGGCGAGGAACGCGAGCGCCGCGACGACCGCCCAGACCACGTCGATGACGATCGAGCGCGTTGTCAGCGGTCGGATGAAGGTGCCCCGCTCCGTCACGGCTCCGATCATCGCACGGAGGCGTCCGGCCCGGGCGGGCCAGCGGTGGCGCGCACGCTCACGGCAACGGCGTCATCGAGACGAGCGCGACGGCGGTGACCGCGACGATGGCGGCGCAGACCGCGAGGGTGGCGACGACGTGCTTGGTGGAGGACTCCATGCGTCAAGCGTCGACGAACCGCCGCCGCCGAGCATCGGGCGCGGGGCTGAACTGCGTCGTCCCCGAGGACGAACGGCGTCCGACCCCCGCGGCGTCGGTCGGTCAGACGACGACGGACCCGAGGACGCGGTGTGCGATCGAGATCGACTCGCCGGACACGACGGACAGCGGCGACACGAGGAACGCGACCAGGTCTGCGATCTGCTGGGGACTCGAGTCACCGGGCCTGCCCGGTCGCACCTCGACGCTCGGGGTGTCCGTCACCGTGCCCGGGTTGACCACGTTGACCGTCACGCCCGAGCCCGCCGACTCGTCGGCGAGGTTCTTCGCGATGACGCTCACCGCGGTGTTCCGGAGCGACGCGGTGATGTTGCCCGACAGGTACGCGTTCTGGCCGCTCACCACGACGACCCGTCCGAAGCCGGCTGCGCGCTGGACCGGCAGCACCGCGTTGGCGACCCGGAGGAACCCGAGCGCCTTGCCGTCGATCGCGGTGAGCACCTGGTCCGGGTCCGACCTCTTCGCCGGATCGAGGGTCCCCGCACTCGGGGCGGCCGTCACGACGAGGGCGTCGATGCGGCCGTGGTGTTCCAGCACGCGCGCGATGCCGGCGTCGACCGAGTCCTGGTCAGCGGTGTCGATCACGACGCCGTCCGCGACGCCGCCGGCGCTCCGGGAGGCGACGACGACCGTCGCCCCCTCGGCACGGAGTCGATCGGCGACGGCTGCGCCGATGTACCCCTTCCCTCCGACGACGAGGGCGACGCGGTTCTTGAGTTCGAGGTCCACGTTGCAACGCTATGCCGCCCGCGGGGCGGCCGGTCGAATGACACCGATGTAGTTCACCTCGTGGAACAGTTCGCCGCGCGAACCGTACAGAACGGAAACTGTTCGTTGCGTTGATCGTTCATTCTGTGAAACACTTCTGTCGTCCGCAGGGACAGCACGGAAGCAGGAAGGCGGGATCGCAATGCACAGCACGTACACCGGGATGCCGCGACAAGCACGACTCGGGGAACGCACACCCGCGTCGGCCTGACCGACCCGGCCGTCATCGACGCCTACGTCGAGCGTCGCATCCAGGACCCGTCGCTGCTGTCCGCTCGCACCGAGCCGTCCTACGCGGACTTCTTCACCGCGCCCGCAGCGTAGGGCCCGAGCCGCCGCACCCTCCACAGTTCCACGAGGCAGAGAGACCACCCGACCAGATGCCGCTGACCGTCGTCCGCCGTGAGCACATGCACCTCTACGCCCGGGAGCCCGGTCGCGCTCGGCGAAGGTCGCCGTCGACGCGCTCCTCCGGCTGCAGCACGCCGAGGAGCAGCAGCTGGAACAGGCCCGTTCGGAGAGCGGTCTCACCAAGAACGAGTTCCTCGCCGTGCGGTACATGCTCCAGGCGCACCGCGACGGTCGGCCGATGGGCCCCAGGACCTCGCCGTCATGCTCAACGTCTCCAACGCGTCGGTGACCAAGATCGTCGACGGGCTGGTCGCCAAGGGCGACTTCGTCCGGGCACCGCACCCGACCGATCGGCGAGCGCAGGTGCTCGAGCCCACCGCCCAGGCGGAGAAGAAGATCGACGCGTCCTACGCCCGCTTCCACGAGGCCGTGGTCGAGGTCATGGACCACCTGTCGAACGAGGACAACGACGTCCTCGCCCGGTGCCTCGCCCAGATCACCGAGGCCCTGGCCGAGGGCAGGCCCGTTCCGGTCGACGAGTACACCGTCGCTCCGGCCGGCGCGGTGGAGCCCGACGACTCCTGAGCGGGAGCCGGGTGACGAGGCCGAGCCGGGCCTCCCGGAAGAAACCTTCCAGCGGTAAGTTGGCAGGATGACGCACCCATCCGACGACGAAGCGGCCGCGCCGCGGCGCGGTGGGTACCGCAAGGGTGCCGAGCGACGCACCCAGATCCTCGACGAGACGATCCGGATGGTCGCGGACCAGGGCGTCGACGCATCGTCGCTGCGGTCCGTCGCCGACGCGCTCGGGATCACCCACGCCGCGCTCCGGCACTACTTCCCGAGTCGTGACGAGCTGCTGCTCGCCGTGTACCGCGAGCACGAGGTCCGGGAGCAGGGGGCGCCGGACCGGATGAAGTCCGCGATCGGGGACATGCGGGACAGCGCCGCGCGGAACCGTGCGGTGCCCGGGCTGGTGCAGCTTCTACACGACCCTCGCTGCCGACGCGGTGCAGGAGGGACACCCGGCGACGCGGGAGTTCATGCACGAGCGGTTCACCCGCCTCCGGGCCGAGCTGGCCGCCCTGATCGAGGCCGACCAGGCGGCCGGACGCATCCGTGGGGACCTCGACCCGGTCGACCTGGCGTCCCTGAGCATCGCCGCGTCGGACGGGTTGCAGGTGCAGTGGCTGCTCGACCCGGAGGCGGTGGACGGCGAGCGGGTGCTGCGTCTGCTCGAGCAGATCGTGCCGGCGGCGGACTGAGGCTCGACGAGCCGCAGTACGCGCGCCGCAGCACGCGCTCCGCAGCCCGATCATCGGGTGAGCAGAAGACGTCGGGTACCCGACGTCTTCTGCTCCGCGGAGTACGACCGGGCGACTGCGCGACCGTGCGACCGCGCCGCCGGGCGACCTCGCCTACGCGGTGAGCACCGCGGCCGACGGGTCGAAGTCCTCCGGCAGCGGCGGGATCGCGTCCACCGTCGATGTGATGTCGACTGCGGACCCCGACTCCGCCGCGTCGCGGATGCCGAGCAGCACGTCGAGGACGTGCAGCGCGACCGTACCCGAGGCACGCTCCGGGCGGCCCTCGGCGATCGCGCGGGCGAGCTCGACGACACCCGTGCCTCGGCCCCACGTGGAGCCGACCGCGGGGAGCGTCTCGGGCTCCTCCTGGCCGTAGCGCCACAGCTGCGACGCACCCTCGAACGTGTTCGGGTCCGGGAGCGAGATCGTGCCGAGCGTGCCGTTGATCTCGACGAAGCCCATGCGCGGCAGGGCGTGCTGGAACGAGAACGTGGACTGGGCGGACTGGCCGCCGGCGAACTCGATCAGGGCCGCGTGGTGCGTCGGGACCTCGACCGGGAACGTCTCGCCGGCGCGGGGGCCCGACGCGATCGTGCGCCGGTCGAGCGACTTCGACGAGACGGCCTGCACGCGCGACGCCGTCCGAACGCGTGCACGAGGGTCGTGACGTAGTACGGGCCCATGTCGAACAGGGGACCGGCACCCGTGGCGAACAGGAAGTCCGGGTTCGGGTGCCACGCCTCGGGACCGGGGACGTGGAACAGCGTCGTCGCGGACAGTGGCTCGCCGATGTCACCGCGGGCGATGGCCCGCAGCGCCGTCTGGATGCCCGCACCGAGCACGGTGTCCGGAGCGGTCGCGACACGGAGGTTCCTCGACGCGGCCGACGAGAGCACCGCGGCGGCCGAATCGTGGTCGGTCGCGATCGGCTTCTCGCTCCACACGTGCTTGCCGGCGTCGATGATCTGCTGGTCGACCTCGGCGTGCGCGGCGGGGATCGTCAGGTTGATCACGATCGAGATGTCGTCGCGGGCGAGGAGCTCCTCGACCGAGCCCGACGCCGCCACGCCGTACGCCGCGGCCTGGGCGGCGGCACGGTCGAGCAGCACGTCGGCGACGAAGCGGACCTCGACGTCGGCGAACTTCGTCAGGTTCTCCAGGTACTGCGTGGAGATGTTGCCGGCACCGATGATGCCGATCCCGACACGGGTCACCTGTCGTTCTCCTGCAGCCAGGCGAGGGACTCGGCGATGCCCTCGAAGACGTCACCCTTGTACGCGTCGAACTCGACGACGCGGATGGCCTGCGGCGCCGCGGCGAGGATCGCGGGGACGTCCACGTCGCCCTGGCCGGCCGGCGTCTGGTTCTCGAAGGCGCGCTGGAGGGCCTCGGGGACGATGAGGGCGCTCTCGGACGAGGGCAGCGCGGTGCGGATGTCACCGTCGACCTGGCCGTCCTTGACGTGGATCGCGACGACGCGGTCCCCCAGCGAGCGGAGCACTGCGGGGGCGTCGGCGCCGCCGACGGTCGCCCAGAAGGTGTCGACCTCGAGGACCGTCTCCGGGCTCAGCTGCGACACGAACAGGTCGTAGACGGGGCGACCGTCGACCTTGTTCGTGAACTCCCACTGGTGGTTGTGGTACCCGAACCGCAGGCCGCGGGCGGTGGCCTCGGCGGTGAGCTCGTTGACGCGCTCGGCGATCTTCGCGACGTCGTCGGCGGTCTGCCAGCGGTCGGTCGGGATGAAGGGATCGATCACGGTCGTGATGCCGAGGCGCTCGGCGGCGTCCCAGATCGGCGTCGTGTCGTCGGCGTCGATCACGGCGACGTGACCCGACGGAGCCTTGAGGCCGGTCGCGGCGAAGGCGCGCTCGAGGTCAGCGGCACGCTCGACGAACGCGTACGGCTCGACGTTCTCGTAGCCGATCTCGCGCACCCGGGCGATGGCCTTGTCGAGGTCTTCGGCGACGGCGTCGCGCAGCGAG
Source organism: Curtobacterium flaccumfaciens (assembly GCA_029689965.1). Taxonomy (GTDB): domain Bacteria; phylum Actinomycetota; class Actinomycetes; order Actinomycetales; family Microbacteriaceae; genus Curtobacterium; species Curtobacterium flaccumfaciens_E. Next base: position 623,876 of record CP121450.1, read on the forward strand.
TACAGCTGCACAGAGGTGGTGGGCATTGCGGAGGCTCCTTCGGTCCTGACTGGGTGTCGCGACACGCGGGTGTCGCAGTCCGTCGAGGAGCGATGCTCCGCGGCGAGATCGGGTACGACGCTACCCCAAAACCACCCGCTGTGTAGTTTTAGTCGCATGACGACATCGCCGGTCGACGAGGACCGCAAGCAGCTCACCGCGTGGCGGAACGCCGTCATCGTCGCGTTCGCGATCGGCGGTGTGAGCCTGGCGGCGTGGGGTCCGCGCCTGCCCGAGCTCCGCGCCGAGCTCGGCGTCGACGTCGGCACCATCGGGCTCATGCTCGGCGGGGTCACGATCGGGTCGATCGGTGGGCTGCTCAGTGCGGCTCCACTGCTGCGGCGGCTCGGCGGCCGCCGCGCGCTCACCGCGGTGGTCGTGCTGGTCCCGGCCGCGATCGCCGTCATCGGGAGCGCGGCGGCGCTCCACTCCGCCCCGCTCGCCGCGGTCGGGTTCGTGGTCGCCGGCGCGGGGATCGGCGCCCTCGACGTCATGGCGAACGTCGAGGGCACCGCCATCGAGGCGCTCGCCGGGCGCACGCTGCTCCCGTTGATGCACGCCGCCTGGTCGGGAGGCGCTGCTCTCGGCGCCGGGATCGCCGCCCTGTGCGCGTGGCTGGGCATCTCCCCGTCGGCCCAGTTGGCGGGAGAGGCGATCGTCATCCTCCTGGTCGGCGTCGTCGCCCTGCGCGGCGTCCCGGACGGTACGCGTGCCGAGGAACACGACACGACCCTCATGCCCCGGCAGCGCCTCCGCCAGTGGGCGCGTGGCTGGGCCGACGTGCGGCTGCTCCTCATCGGGGTCGTGATGCTCGGTGTCGAGCTCGGCGAGGGCTCGGCCAACAACTGGCTCGCCCTGGCCACCACAGACGGGCACGGTCAGACCGCGGCCGTCGGGGCGCTGTTCTTCACGGTGTTCGCGGTCTCCGAGGCCGCGACGCGCGTGTTCGCGGGGCCCGTCGTCGATCGTCTCGGGCGGGTCCGCACCGTGCGGTGGACCACGGCGCTCGGCATCGTCGGTGCCGTCCTGTTCATCGTGGGCGGAGCTGGTGGCTCACCCTCGTCGGGGTCGTGCTGTGGGCGATCGGTGTGTCGATGGGCTTCCCCCTCGGCATGTCCGCTGCCGCGCAGAGCGGACCGAACCCGGCGGCCCGGGTGAGCGTGGTCGCCTCCATCGGGTACTTCGCGAACTTCGCCGGACCGCCCGTGGTCGGTGCGATCGCCGAGCAGGTCGGTGCGCTGAGCGCGCTCTGGCTGGTCGCCGTCCTGTTCGTCGCGGCCTTCGCCGCGTCCGGTTCCCTGCGTCCCGTCGTCCGACGCGACTGACGACGGCCGGGAGGCGCGGGACGGCGCCGCCCCGCGCCTCCCGGCCGCCTCCTGGTCGCCTCCTGGTCGCGCTGAGTAGCGTGGGCGGATGCTCGACGCCGCCTCGCCGACCTGGGACCCGCCCGCCGGACGCATCACCGGCACCGTCGACGGGAGCGTGGTCCGCGCACTCGGGATCCCCTACGCGCGGGCCGAGCGCTTCGCGCCACCCGGACCGATGCCGGTCTTCGACGCGCCGTACCCGGCGACGACGCCGTCGCCGGTCGCGCCGCAACCCCGGGCGACCTTCGTCGACCAGCTGCTCCACCCGGTGGAGGGACTCGTCGTCGACGAGCACTGCCAGCGGCTGTCGATCACCGCGCCGTCCGACCTGGAGCCGGGCGAGCGGCTCCCGGTGATGGTCTGGATCCACGGCGGCTCCTACGTCATCGGCGGTGGCGACCTGCCGATCTACGACGCGCGCGACCTCGTGACCGAGCAGCGGATCGTGTTCGTCTCGGTGACCTTCCGGCTCGGCGTCCTGGGGTTCCTCGGCGACGGGGAGGTCGTGCCCGCCAACCTCGGGCTCCTCGACCTCATCGAGTCGCTCCGCTGGGTGCGGGCGAACATCGCCGCCTTCGGCGGCGACCCGGACCTCGTGACGGTGGCCGGCCAGTCGGCGGGAGGCGACGCGGCGGCGCACCTCATGATCAGCGCGGGCACTGCGGGGCTGTTCCGGCGCGCGATCGTCCAGAGCGCCCCGCTCGGCCTGTCGCGGGGCCGGGCGCGGATGAACCGTGCGATGCTCCGTGCCGTCGGGGCGGTGCACCCGGACGCGCCGCTCGACGACCTGCTCGAGCGGCAGGCACTCGGATCCGTGCGGCGGCGCCGTTCGGGCTGCCCGGCGGGATGCCGTACGGCACGCAGTACGGGTACGCGCCGCTGCCGGCCGAGCGCGACGTCGACCGGGCATGGAGCGCGGTCGCGCGCGACGTCGACGTCCTGATCGGCTCCGGAGCCGACGAGACGGGCATGTACGTGCCGCTCGTCCGGGGCTGCGGTCGATCGCGCGGCTCCGTGCCGTGCGGCCGCTGCTGCGCTGGCTCCTCGTGCGGCCGTCGTCCGAGGTCATCTACGGGCGCGACGTCCGGCGGTTCACCGCACGGCACCGGGCGGCGGGCGGGCGCGCGATCTCGTACCGACTGCACCGCGGCGTCACCACGAAGCCGACGGGGGCGGTGCACATGAGCGACCTGCCGTTGTTGCTCGGCGGTCGGGACGCGTGGGCGGGCACCCGGTTCCTGCCGGTACGGGACTGGCCGGAGGCCGAGCGGCGCGGCAGGGCCTTCCGGGCGGTCTGGGCCGAGTTCGCGCGGACCGGCCGGGTGACCGCGGCCGACGACGAGACGCTGACGTTCGACCGCGGCTGAGGCCGGGAAGGTCCGTCCCCAGAACTGGCGGTCGCGGGCGGCCTTCGCGAGCCGGAGAATCGACGGCATGCCCGAGTCCGACGCCGACCTGCGCGCCCGCATCGTCCAGGGGGCGATCGAGGCGTACCGCGCGGCCGACTTCCACACGGTCGGTGTGGCCGAGGTCGCCGCACGCGCCGAGGTCGCCGAGCCCGAGGTCCGTCGTGTCTACCCGCTGTGGGACCTGCTCGTCGTCGCCGTCATGGACCGCTGGAACAACGGCAGCCGAAGGTCGCTCTGGGCCGTCGCGGAACGCTCGGGCGCCGTCGCCTACCTGCGCGCCCGACTCGAGGCCGGCCGTGACGATCCGGCCCTCGTGCGCCTGCGGGTCGCCCTGCTGAGTGCCGCCTCGAGCCCCGAGCACCCGGCCGCCGGGTGGTTCCGCGGCCAGTACACCCGCTCGTTCGAGGACGTCACGCTCGCCCTCGTGCGTGACGTCGTCGCCGGCCGCGAGCCCCGCGGCACGTCGCCGCGGCACGCCGCCGAACAGCTCGTGGCCCTGTACGAGGGGCTGCAGCTGCAGTCGTTGCTCCGCGACGACGCCGAACCGCTCGCCGGGTTCGACCGGGCGGTCGCGCGCATGCGGGCGGGGTGGGCGGCCGCTGCCGTGACCGTCTGACGGCCGCTGCGGCTCGTCGGCCGCACGGTACCGGCGCGGCTCGCCGGCCTCGCGGCCCCGACCTGGCATGGTCGGCGGATGGAGTACACGGACTACGACACCCGGCTCGCCGCCTACGGTGTGATCACGGACGGGGACCGCGTGCTCCTGGCGAAGCTCCGGTTCCCCGAGGCCGGCACGTGGACGCTCCCCGGCGGCGGGGTGGAGTTCGACGAGACCGTCGAGCAGGCGGTCGTGCGGGAGGTCCGCGAGGAGACCGGGTACGAGGCCTCGGTCGGGCAGCTGCTCGGCGTCCGCCACCACATCGTCCCCGCCGAACGACGCATCCACGCGAACGGCCGGCCGATGAAGGCCGTGCAGGTCGTGTTCCGTGCGGCGATCACCGGCGGCGTGCTCCGCTCCGAGGAGGACGGCTCGACCGACGAGGCCGCGTGGGTGCCGATCGCGGAGCTGCCCCACCACCGCCACGGCCTGATCGTCCCGATCGCCCTCGGCTGGGCCGGCGCGCTCTCCCGCTGACCGGCGCGCTCTCCCGCTGACCGCCGCGGCTACTCCTCGAGCACGCTGAGGACGTTTCCGGACGGGTCGGTGAACCACGCGATGAGCGGGCCGCCCTCCCGGTTCACGCCCTTCTCGTCGGTGACGCCCTCGTACTGCAGGAAGGCCACACCCTTGGCGGTGAGGTCGTCCACGGCGGCGTCGACGTCCGGCACCGGGAAGTTCAGCACGGTGAACGACGCCGGCTCGTGCGCGGGCCCCTTCGGGTACACGAGCACGCCGTGTCCGTCGCCGAGCTGCAGGAAGAGCATGCCGTGGTCCTCGGTGACCCCGAGCCCCAGGACGTCCTGGTAGAACGTCTTCGCCTCCGGCACGTCGCGCACCGAGAACCCGCTGAACGCCTTCGTCGCATCGACCATGCGGCAAGTGAACCACCGACCGCCCGCTGTCGGCGCGCTCTGCCAGGATGAACGCGTGCTCCCGCCCGAGATGTCCGTCGACGAGGCGGTCGAGCGCGCGATCGTGCTCGCCCGCGGGCGGCCCCGCGCCGTGCTCGGCGTGGCCGGGGCGCCCGGAGCGGGCAAGTCCACGCTCGCCCGGCGGATCGTCGCCGCGGTGGACGCCGCACTGGGCGCCGGCACGGCCGTGCAGGTGCCGATGGACGGCTTCCACCTGTCGAACGCGGCACTCGACGCCCTCGGACGCCACGACCGCAAGGGCGCGATCGACACCTTCGACGGCGAGGGGTACGTCGCGCTCGTCCGTCGGCTCGCGAGCAGCGGCGCGACCGGCGCGACCGGTGCGACCGGTGCGACCGGTGCGACCGGCGGGGCCGACGCCTCCGGCGGAGCCGACACGGTCGACGGGGCCAGCGGGGCCGACACCGCCGACGCTGCCGTCCGGTCCGGGCCGGTCGTCTGGGCTCCCGACTTCGACCGCCGGGTCGACGAACCGGTCGCCGGCAGCATCGCCGTCCCGCCGAGCGCCCGGCTCGTGGTGTCCGAGGGGAACTACCTGCTCGACGACGCCGAGCCCTGGTCGGCGCTGACCGCCCTGTTCGCCGAGACCTGGTACTGCGAGGTGGACGACGACGTCCGCGTCGACCGCCTGGTCGGCCGGCATGTGCAGCACGGCCGTGACCACGAGGAGGCCCGCCGGTGGGCGACCGAGGTCGACGGCGTGAACGCCGCGAGGGTCGCGCCAACGGTGATCCGTGCCTCCAGGACCGTGCGGACGTGACGCCGTGCGGACCTGGCGCCGTGCGGACGTGACGCCGTGCGGACGTGACGCCGTGCGGACGTGACGCCGTGCGGACGTGACGCCGTGCGGACCTGGCGCCGTGCGGACGTGACGCCGTGCGGACGTGACGCCGTGCGGACGTGACGCCGTGCGGACCTGGCGCCGTGCGGATGCGACGCCGTGCGGACGTGATGCCGCGGACTCACCTGCCCTCGGGAGCCCGCTGGGCGCGCCTCACGCGACGCGCCGCGCCGCGGTCGTCCCCACGATCCCCAGCGTGAGCACCGCGACGAGCACGACGAGCAGCGGTGCCGTCCAGTCCCCGTCGCCCCGTGCAGCGACCCGGCGACGAGCGGCCCCGCTGAGCCGATCAGGTAGCCGCCGCCCTGCACGAACGCGGACATCCGGCGGGCGTCGGCGTCGCTCGACACGATCCGGACGATCACGATGAAGATGACCGTGATGCCACCGCCCTGGGCAGCACCGCCGAGCACCGACCAGAGCAGCCAGAAGCTGCGGCGCGAACAGCAGCCCGAGGGGCATCGCGAGCCACAGGACGGCGACGAGGGCGATGATCGCGCGCGGACGCCACCTCGACGCGAGCACCGGCACACCGAGCGCGCCGACGACCGCGAGGATCTGGAACACCGACGAGCTCGCACCGGACGAGGCCTTCGAGAACCCGATCTCGTCGTGCAGGAGCGTCGGGATCCACGCGGTCAGGGCGTAGTACGAGAACGCCTGACCGCCGAACGCCAGGGTCAGCCCCCAGGTGATCAGACGGCGGGCCGGGCGGACCGGCTCGGCGTCCGCGGCCGGCACGGTGCGGATCGCGCCCGTCCCGAGCACCTGGTCGACGGGCCCCGTCACGGGGAGCGGCTCGCCGCTGGCGGCGACGGGGCGCGCCCAGGCCGACCGCGCCCCGACAGCGTAGGTCCACGCCAGACCGGCGACGACGGCGAGCGCCGCCCACACCGCGATCGCGACGGGCCAGCCCCAGGCCGCGGCGATCGGTGCGGTCCCGAGCGAGGTGATCATCGACCCGACGTTGAGCGCCGACGTGTACACGCCGGTGACGAGGCCGACGCGCTCCGGAGCGGTGTCACGGCGGATCACCACCGGGATGACCACGTTGCCGATGGTGATGCCGACGCCGATCACCGCCGTGCCGATGAGCAGCGCCGCCGCCGAGGGCATCGACCGGACCACCGTGCCGGCGAGCACGATGACGAGCGACAGCGACAGTGCCCGCTCGGGATCGGCCTTCGCGATCACCCAGCTCGCGAAGGGCGTCGCGAGGGCGAAGCAGAGCACGGGGATGGTCGTCAGCAGCCCGGCGACCGTGGCGGTGAGCCCGAGGTCGACGCGGACGTCGCCGATCACGGGAGCGGGCGCGACGATCGGCCCGCGCAGGTTCAGCGCGACGAGGACGATCGCGGCGGGCAGGACCCAGGCAGCACCGCGCAGACCGGTGCGGGCAGCGGCGCTCACTCGGGGACGACCGTCCCGGGCAGCAGGATCGGGAGCAGGTCCAGCGGGGTCGCCGCCTGCGCGATGGTCCCCTCGGCCTCGGCGGGGAGCCGTACCCCCACTCCGCGAACACCACCGGGACGCCGTGCACGGCAGCGCCCTCGACGTCGTGCAACCGGTCGCCGACGAGCACCGGACGGCTGGTGTCGAAGCCGCGGGCGTCGAGCCGCCTGAGTGCCTCCGCGACCACGTCGGCCTTGCTCGACCGCACCTCGTCGTCGCTCGCGCCCGTGATGATGTCGATGTCGCCGGTCAGCCCGTAGTGCTCGAGGATGTACGTCGCCGGGTCTCGGGCTTGCTCGTCGCGGTCGAGATCGGCAGCCCCGCCCGGTGCAGGGTGCGGAGCACGACGTCGATCCCCGGGAACATGGCGGAGTCGAGGGCGCCGTGCGAGAAGTAGTGCTCGCGGTACACCGCGAGGGTGCGTTCGGCGCGCTCCAGGTCCATCCCCATGGCCGTGCGGAACGTGTCCATGATCGGCGGCCCCACGAACGACATCAGGGTCGCGTGGTCCGGGACGGGGACGCCCACCTTCCGGAAGGTGTGGGTCAGGCTCTCGAGGATGCCCGGCGCGGAGTCGCTGATGGTGCCGTCGAGGTCGAAGAGGATGGCGGTGAACGGGCGCGTCATGTCCCGCCCAGCCTAGCCGTGGCAGTGGACGCGACCGGTGACGGGCCTGAGCGCGCGCGGCGGCGGCGAGCCGTGCCTCCCGTCCGCCCGTGCGCCGGGAACCAGGTTCCGGACACCACACCGTGCGCTTTCGCGGTGCTGTGTCCGGAACCTGGTTCCGGACGGGGCCGCCGGCCGGCGGCCGCGTCAGAACAGGCGGGTGTGCCCGCCCTCGATGCCGCGCATCGCGTCGTAGTCGAGCACCAGCACGCGGATGCCGCGGTCCTCCGCGAGGGTGCGCGCCTGCGGCGCGACGGTCTGCGCGGCCAGCACGCCCTGCACCGGGCGGAGCAGCGGATCGCGGTTCATCAGCTCGAGGTACCGCGTCAGCTGCTCGACCGCGTCGATGTTCGCGTTCCGCTTCATCTCGACCGCGACGCTCGCACCGGCATCGTCGCGCGCGAGGATGTCGACCGGACCGATGGCGGTCATGTACTCGCGACGGACGAGGGTGTGCCCGTCGCCGAGGAGCTCGATCTGCTCCGCGAGGAGCTGCTGCAGGTGCGCCTCGACCCCGTCCTTCACGAGCCCCGGGTCGACGCCGAGGTCGTGGGTCTCGTCGGCGACGACCTCGTGGATGCTCACGATGAGCCGGTCCTGGGTCTTCTTCTGCGTGACCGTCCACACCTGCGTGATGCCCGCGCTCGCCTGCTCCTCCGAGGGCTCGCCCATCTCGATCGAGCAGGGCGGGCTCATCCAGTTGAGCGGCTTGTAGCTGCCGCCGTCCGAGTGGACGAGCAGCGAGCCGTCGGCCTTCAGCATGAGGAGACGGGTCGCGAGCGGCAGGTGGGCCGACAGGCGTCCGGCGTAGTCGACGGAGCAGCGGGCGATGACGAGACGCACGACCGAGAGCCTAACGGGCGTCGCGGCCTCCGCCGGACGAGGCCGGGTCCGTCATGGTGTCGTCGGCCTGGAGGCGCGGCTCGCCTCCGCCGTGCCCCTCGCCGCGGCGGCCGGTCGGCCGGGCGGCGGCGCCGCGCTCGCGGGCCGCACCCGACGCCAGACCCGCCGCGATGATGAACACGAAGACCACCAGGAGCGCACCGAGCAGCCCCACGTGCTCGCCGAGGAACCCGATGAGCGGCGGTCCCGCGAGGAACGCCACGTACCCGATCGTCGCGACGGCGCTCACGCGCAGCGCGGCCGTCCGCGGGTCGTCGGCAGCGGCGGACATGCCCATCGGGAACCCGAGGCTGGCGCCGAGACCCCAGAGCACGACACCGACGATCGCGAGCGGGACGTCGTCGATGAAGATGAGCATGCCGAGGCCGACCACGGCGACCGCGGCGCTGGTCCGGAGCACGGGGACGCGTCCGAACCGGTCGATCAGCGGACTGCCGGCGACCCGTCCGGCGGTCATCGCGGCGAGGAACACCGTGAGGACGGCCGAACCGGCGGCGTTGTCGAGGCCGTGCCCGTCGATCATCGCGAGGGGGAGCCAGTCGTTCGCGGAGCCCTCGGCCAACGCCATGCCGAGCACGATCACGCCGATGAGGAGCGTCGACGGCTGCGCCCACACCTGCCAGCGGCTGACCTGCGTCGGCACCGGGCTGGTGTCCGTGGCGACGTGCTCCTCGAAGCGGTGCTCGTCCTGGAACCGGCTGACCGCGACGAGCATGACGGCGCTCGTGACGAGCACGAGGACGATGAAGTGCCAGGCGACCGGGACCTCGAGCGCCTCGGTGAGGGCGCCCAGGCCCGCGCCCGCCAGGGTGCCGAGGCTGAACGCGGCGTGGAACAGGGGCATGATCGTGCGGCCGCCGGCCTTCTCGGCGGCGGCGCCGGACACGTTCATCGAGACGTCGCACAGGCCGTTGCCGAAGCCGAACGCGATCAACGCGATCCAGATGGCGGCGAAGCCCCAGCCCAGGGTGACCGCGAGTCCCGCGAACACCATGCCCGCGGTCAGGCAGAGGGCGGCGACCTGGACGCCGCGGCGGGCGCCGAGCTTCGCCACGATGTGACCGGCGAACGTCAGGCCGCCGATCGAGCCGACGGCCATGCCGAGCACGAGCAGGCCCATCTCGAACGTGCTGGCGTGGAGCGAGTCGCGGACGCTCGGGATCCGGCCGAGCCACGTCGCGATGTCGAGGCCGGACAGCGTGAAGACGACGAACACCGCGGTGATCCAGGCCCTGGTGCTCGGGGTGGTGCGGGCGGACGGCGTCGTCATGGTGGTCCCATCGTGCTGCGGTGCGGCGATCGTGGTGCGTGTCGCGGGTGATGCGGGTTGCGGGTTGCGCTGGCCGTGCGGTGCGGGCCGTGCGGTGCGGGCCGCCCGGTGCGGGCCGCCGGCGCGTGTCGCGCTCGTGTCGAATCGATTCGACCGGTGTTTCCGGCTACGCTAACGGGCGATGGACGAACCGGCAACACGACCCGGCGCGTCGCGGACCGACTCCCCCGCGCCGACGCCGACGGTGCCCCGCGCGCCGGGACCGACCGGCCGACGCCAGGGAGCCCCGGGCGTGCCGAACGCCCCGGGCCTGCCGAACGTGCCGGGCGTCCTGCGGGTCGCGTGCGTGCACGCTCCGGGTCGGACGACTCCGGTGTCGTGCGCCGCGCCCGTCCGACACTCGCCGCCGTCGCCCGCGCGGCCGGAGTCGCGCCGTCCACGGCCTCCCTCGCGTTCAGCGGGAGCGGCCCGGTGTCCGAGGACGCCAGGGCGCGCGTCCTCGCCGCCGCCGCCGAGCTCGGCTACGGCGGACCCGATCCGCGTGCCCGGTCCCTCCGGCGGGGCCGTTCCGGCGTGATCGGGGTCGTCATGGACGAGCGCCTCAGCGACGCCTTCCGCGACCCGGTCAACGTGCTGACCCTCGACGGCATCGCCGAGGTGGCCGGCGCCGCCGGCGCCTCGCTGCTGCTCGTCCGGAGCCCCCTCGACGACGAGCAGGGGCGGTGCCGCTCGTCGACGCCCCGATGGACGCCGTGGTGCTCGTCGGCTGCAACGTCCGCATCGACCCCGCGGTCGCGGTGCTCCGACGTCGCCAGATCCCCGTCGTCGCGATCGAGGCCGACGACATCGAGGGCGCCGTCCCGATCCAGCTCGACAACCGCGAGGCCTCCCGCCGTGCCGCCGCCTTCCTCCGCGACCTCGGACACGAGGCCGTCACGACCGTCACCCTGCCCCTCGACGGCTCCCACCGGCGGGGCCTCGTCGATCCCGAGCGCGAGGCCGAGGGCATCGCCTTCACCTCGCTCGAGCGGCTCCGCGGGGTGCGCGGCGTCTACCCGGAGTCGGTCGCGATCGAGGCGGCGGGCAGCTCCGTGGAAGAGGGCCGCATCGCCGGTACCGCGCTCTTCGCGCCCGGCGGGCCGCGGCCGACGGCGGTGGTCGCGCAGAGCGACGTCCTCGCGGTGGGGGTCATCTCGGCGGCCCTCGACGCCGGGCTCCGCGTGCCGGAGGACGTCAGCATCGTCGGGTTCGACGGCATCACGGTGGACGACAGCCTGTTCCACCGCACCCGCATCCGGCAGCTCACGACGCTCGTGCAGCCCTTCGTGCAGAAGGGCCAGGCCGCCGCCCGGGCCGCGTTGGCCATGCTCGAGGGCGCCGAGCCGCAGCCGGCCGCCTTCCGCTCCGAGCTCCGCATCGGCGACACGACGGCACCGCCGCGCGCGTAGTGCCGCCAGTCGGCTCGCGCTGGCCCCGAGTCTCGCGTTGGCCCCGAGTCTCGCGTTGGCCCCGAGTCTCGCGTTGAGCCCGAGGCACGCGTTGAGCCCGGGGCACGCGTTGAGCCCGAGGCACGCGTTGGCCCCGAGTCTCGCGTTGGGCGACGACTCTCGTGCTCGCGCGCCCGAGACTTGTCGCTCACGCCGAGTCTCGGGGCCGGCTGCGTCTCCTCCGGCTGCGCGAGTCTCGGGCCGTCAGCGCGCCAGGGCGACCGCGATCCACCCCTGACGGTGTGCGCGCACCCCGAGCGTGACCGCACGGATGCCGATGTACCCGAAGGCGAACGCCGCCCACAGCCCCGCGAGGCTGCCGCCGCCCACCACAGGAGCGGCAGGTAGACCACGAGGTTCACGCCGCCCGCCAGCGCGAGGTACCGGGCATCCCCGCACCGATGAGGACGCCGTCGAGGACGAACACGTACCCGGCCACCGGCATCCCGATCGCGACGAGGAGCAGGACGACCGGCAGTGCGGAGCGGACCGCCGCCGAGTCCGAGAACGCCGGGCCGAGCACGCCGCTGACCAGGAGCGTCAGCACGCCGAGCAGCACACCGCCCGCGATCCCGAGCACCACCAGTCGCCGTGTCACGAGTGCGACCCGGTCGGGATCTCGCGCGCCGAGGCCGTGGCCGACGAGCGCCTGACCCGCGATCGCCAGGGCGTCCAGCGCGAACGCCAGCGTCGAGAACACCGTGAGTCCGACCTGCGTGGTGGCGAGCCCGGTCGTGCCGAGACCGGTGGCCGAGGCGACGGTGGCGAGCATCGCGATCCGGAGCGATGCCGTCCGGAGGAACAACCACGCCCCCGAGCGGAGCGCCCGGACCACGCCCGAGGCCCCGGGACGCAGCGGAGCGCCGGACGACCTGGCCTCCCGCACGGCGATCGCGACGTAGACCGCTGCCATCGCCCACTGCACGATGACGGTGCCCGCCGCCGATCCCTCGACGCCCCAGCCGGCGCCGTAGATGAGCACCGCGTTGAGCAGCCCGTTCGCCACGAAGCCGACGGTCGCGACGACGAGCGGGGTGCGGGTGTCCTGCAGGCCGCGGAGCAGTCCCGTCGACGCGGTCACCAGGAGGATCGCGGGCAGCCCGACGAGTGAGAGCACCAGGTACGAGGTCGCCGCGTCCGAGACCGCGCCCGATGCGCCGAACGCATCGACCAACCCGTCGGCGAGCGGCCAGCCGACCAGGGCGAGCAGGACGCCGAGCACGAGGGCGAGCCACATCCCGTCGATGCCCGCGTGCACGGCACCGCGGCGGTCCCCACCGCCGAGAGCACGGGCGACCGCGGGCGTCGTCGAGTACGCGAGGAAGACGAGCAGCCCCGTCACGGTCTGCAGGACCGCGCTCGCCAGACCCACGGCGGCGAGCGGCGTCGCGCCGAGGTGGCCGACGAGCGCCGTGTCCGTCATCAGGAACAGCGGCTCGACGACGAGGGCGCCGAGGGCCGGCACGGCGAGCCGGACGATGTCCCGGTCGACGATCCGGGTGTCAGGGGAACGGCGCACCGGGACATTCTCCCGGGATACGCTCCGCACGTGGACATCACCGCGCTCGTACCGGGAGCGATCGGCATCGCGCTGAGTCCGCTGACCGTCGCCTCGATCGTGTTCCTGCTCGGCCACCGGCGCGGGTACGGATCCGCGGTGGCGTGCGCCGTGGGGTGGATCGCCACGATCGTGGTGGCGCTCGTCGTGTCGGTGCTCGTCGGGGAGCGGCTGCCGGCGCCCTCGGCGGACGGGCCGCCCGTGCAGGCGATCGTGGCGCTGTGCGCGTCCGCGCTGTTGTTCGCGCTCGCGGCGTGGCAGTGGGTCCGGCGCCGCCTGCCGGACGGGTCGCCCGCGAGCTCGCAGTGGTCGGACGCGGTGGAGGCGATCGGTCCCGCGCGGGCCCTCGGACTCGGCGGGCTGCTGTTCCTCAGTCCGAAGCTGTTCGTCCTGTCGCTCGCGGCCGGACTGGCGTTCGGGGACGCCGACCCGGGGGCGGCGGAGACGATCGTCGCCGGTGCGGTGTTCGTGCTCGTCGCGGGGTCGACGGCGCTGCTGCCGATCGTGCTCGCGGTGACGCTGGGGTCGCACGCACGCCGGGCGCTCGCCGCGATGCGCGCGTGGATCGCCCGGTGGGGCTCGCTGTCGCTCGTGGCGGTGCTCGTCGTGCTGGCGGTGGTGCAGTTGGTGATCGGGCTGCTGGGGCTGGTCGGCTCGCGCTGAGCGGTCAGTCCGCGCGCGGTTCGGCGGGACTGCGCCGGTGGCCGCATGTGCCTCGTCCGACACGGTGGACGTCGGCTCGTCGGTCCCCGGGCCCGGCCGACGAGGTCCATCAGGTGGTAGACGACGATCGCCGCGATGGTGCCGAGGATGATGCCGCCGAAGCTCGCCTCGCCGAACGAGAACGTGAAGTCCGCGATGCCGATGATGAGCGCGATCCCCGCGGTGAGCTGGTTCTTCGGTTTGGCGAAGTCGACCCGGTTCTCCACCCAGATCCGGATCCCGATGACTCCGATCAGGCCGTAGAGCGCCGTGGTCGCACCGCCCAGCACCCCGGCCGGGACGGACGAGATGACGGCGCCGATCTTCGGGGACAGCCCGAGCAGGACGGCGACGATCGCCGCCACCCAGTAGGCCGCCGTCGAGAACACCCGGGTCGCCGCCATCACGCCGATGTTCTCGCCGTACGTGGTCGTCGCCGAGCCGCCGCCGACGCCGGCGAGCACGGTCGAGATGCCGTCCGCGAAGAGCGCGCGCCCGGTGAGCGGGGTGAGGTCGCGCCCGGTGAGCTGTCCGACGCCCTTGACGTGTCCGACGTTCTCCGCGATGAGCGCGAGGACGACCGGGACGAACGCCAGGTAGATCGCGAGCTGCGATCCATCGAAGGCGGGAGCGGTGAACTCGGGCAGGCCGATCCACGCGGCCTTGCCGACGGCGTCGAACGAGACCTCGCCGCCGATGAGTGCCGCGACGTACCCGACGATGACACCGATGACGATGGACAGGCGTCCGATGAGGCCCTTGAAGAGGACGGTCACGAGGATGATCGCCGCGAGGGTGATCACGGCGACGACCGGGGCCTTGGTGAAGTTGTCGCGGGCGGCCGGGGCGAGGTTGAAGCCGATGAGCGCCACGATCGCGCCGGAGACGACGGGTGGCATGAGTCGGTCGATCCACCCGGCACCTGCCAGGTGCACCACGACACCCACGATCGCGAGCAGTGCCCCGACGACGATGATCCCGGAGAGCGCGAGGGGGATGCCGCCGATCTTCGTCGCGGCGGCGATCGGCGCGATGAAGGCGAAGGAGGACCCGAGGTAGCTCGGCAGCCGGTTCCCGGTGACGAGCAGGAACAGGATCGTGCCGATGCCGCTGAAGAGCAGGGTCGTCGACGGCGGGAAACCCGTGAGGAGGGGACGAGGAACGTCGCGCCGAACATCGCCACCACGTGCTGCACGCCGAGCCCGATCGTGCGACCCCATGCGAGCCGTTCGTCCGGCGCCACGATCGTCGTCGCGGAGACGGTCTTGCCGTCTCCGTGCAGCTTCCACGGAAGTCCCATGGTGATGACCGTACCGGCAGTTCTCCACAGGTGACGGCAGACGGCTTCCACCCTCCGAGCGACCTGTATAGAGTGTGTGACGTATCAGTGAGGAGCACCCGTCACCATGTCGCACCACGTCCGCCCACCCCGCATCCGCCGCACGGCCGCCTGCGTCGCGGCGCTCGCCGTCGCCTTCACCCCGGTCGTCCTCGTGTCCGGCACGGTCGGCGCGGTCGCCGCGCCGGAACAGCGCCGCGCGAGCCCCACCGCCGACTTCACCGCCGGTGTGAAGTCGATCAACCACGGCCTCGGCATCGTGCGGTTGATCGGGACTGGCCCGATCGGCGGGAGCATCGGCATCACCGGTGACGGCGTCGAGACCACCTGGACGGAGTCGACTGCCTCCGGGACCTGGTCCGCCGACGTCCGGGTCCGGTCGGGCGACCGGGTCCTGCGCGTGACCTCGCAGGTCAACGGGAAGGCGATCGACGTGCACGCCTCGGTACTGATCCTCCGGCCACCGGAGATGCTCGCGATCGTGGACGGCATCGCACGGACGATCGACCTCGACGGCACCGGGCACCCGGGGGCGCACTTCGTCATCAGGGAAGGCAGCGAGACGCTCGCCGAGGCGGACGTCGACGACGAGGGCTCGTGGTCGGCGACGCTCACCGGGCTCGCGTTCGGCGAGCACCACATCGAGGCGTGGCAGTACTTCGACGGCGAGCACAACGGCGGGGTCGACGAGGTCTACACGCTCTCGGGTGCGGCCGTGGTCACGGCGGCCTCGGCCTCGCGCGAGACCGAGCGCATCCACCTGGCGGGCCGAGCACCCGCCGACACCACGCTGCGCTTCTCGGACGCCCAGGGACCGGTGCTCGGGGCCGACGGCGAGCCCGTGGCCGTGACGGTGCCCGCGTCCACCCGGTGGGACGTGCAGCTGCCGATCCCGGAAGCAGCGCGGTTCCACACGGTCACCGTGACGACGTCCGACGGTGACACCCCGCTCGGCGCCACCGACGCGCGGGTGACGGTGCCGCTCGCGATCACCGGTTCGGCGGAGGAACTGCCGGACGGCTCGGTGAAGCTTCTCCGGCACGGGCGAGGTCGGCGGTGTCGTCGCCCTCGAGACCGACAGCGGACAGCCCGTGGTCCGCGAGGACGGCGAGCAGATCACGACGATGATCGGTCGGTCATGGGAACTCGTCGTCGCCCGCGACGACCTGCCCGCCGATGTGGTGATCGCGCGGCAGCGCGTGGACGGGGTCGAACAGGGCGCGCTCCGGCTCGTCCTCCCGAAGCTGCCGGTGCGACCCGGACCGGACGAAGGCGTCGCCGGCGGCTCGGGCCCCGGCATCTCGATCGGCACCCACCCCTCGGTCGCCCACGCGTCCGCCGCGCAGATCACCGCGAGCCCGTCGACGAAGCGGCTCGCCTACACCGGCGACGACCCGTCCCTGCCCCTCGGGATCGCGGGATCGCTGCTCGCCGCCGGGCTCGTCCTGCTCGCCGCGGTGCCGTTCCTCCGCTCCGTTCACCGGCGGCCGTCGCACCGAGGCTGAGGGACCGCGCACCAGGGAGTGGTGGCTATCGTGGACGCCATGACCGACGTCGCAAGCACCTCCGGCATCCGTACCGATGAGCTGGACGCCACGGTCCGCCCGCAGGACGACCTCTACCGCCACGTCAACGGCTCGTGGATCGACGCGACACCGATCCCCGACGACAAGGCGCGGTACGGCTCGTTCACGGTGCTGGCCGAGGCCGCCGAGATCGCCGTGCGAGAGATCATCGAGCGCTCGCAGCGGGCGGAGCCGGGCACCGAGGAACGCAAGGTCGGCGATCTCTACACGTCGTTCATCGACGAAGAGCGGCTCGAGGCGCTCGGCACCGCCCCGATCGAGCCCCTGCTCGCCGAGATCGCGGCGATCGACTCCGCCGAGGACGTCGTCCGCATGGTCGGGCGGTTCGAACGGCTCGGGCTCCCGAGCTTCCTGCAGCTCTTCGTCGACAACGACCCGGGCGACCCCGAGTCCTACGTCGTCTTCCTCGAGCAGTCCGGCCTCGGACTGCCCGACGAGTCGTACTACCGCGAGGACCGCTTCGCCGACATCCGCACGAAGTACCGCGAGTTCGTCGCGGCGATGTTCCCCCTCGCCGGGTTCGAGGACGGCGGCGACCGTACGGAGCACGTCATCGCGCTCGAGACCGCTCTGGCAGGGAAGCACTGGGACAACGTCACCACGCGCGACAGCCAGAAGACGTACAACAAGCTCCCGTGGGCCGAGGTCGCCGCGCTCGCCGAGGGCATCGACCTCCAGCTTCTGGTGGCAGGCGATCGACGCCCCCGTCGGCGCCTTCGAGACCGTGGTGGTCCGGGAACCGTCGTTCGTGACGGGTCTGGCGGAGCTGCTCCGCGCCGAGCCGCTGGACGTCTGGAAGGACTGGCTCCGCTGGCAGGTGATCCGGGCCTCCGCTCCGTACCTGACGAGCGCCTTCTCGGCGACCAGCTTCTCGTTCTACGGAACCGCGCTGACCGGCGCGCCGAAGCAGCGCGAGCGCTGGAAGCGCGGCGTCTCCCTGGTGGAGGGCGCGATGGGCGAGGCCGTCGGCCGCATCTACGTGCAGGAGCACTTCGACGAGACCTCGAAGGCGACCATGGACGACCTCGTCGCGAACCTGGTCGAGGCGTACCGGCTGAGCATCACCGGACTCGACTGGATGACCGACGACACGCGTGCCCGGGCGCTCGACAAGCTCGACAAGTTCACGCCGAAGATCGGGTACCCGGTGAAGTGGCGCGACTACGCGGCGCTCGAGATCTCCGCCGACGACCTCATCGGCAACGTCCGCTCGGTCGCGAGCTTCCAGGTCGACCGCGAGCTGGGCAAGATCGGCAAGCCCATCGACCGCGACGAGTGGTTCATGACGCCGCAGACCATCAACGCCTACTACAACCCCGGTTTCAACGAGATCGTGTTCCCGGCGGCGATCCTGCAGTTTCCGTTCTTCGACGCCGATCGTGATGCCGCGGCGAACTACGGTGCGATCGGCGCGGTCATCGGGCACGAGATCGGCCACGGGTTCGACGACCAGGGTTCCCAGTACGACGGCGACGGCCGGCTGGAGAACTGGTGGACCGAAGCCGACCGCACGGCCTTCGAGGACCGCACGAAGGCCCTCATCGCGCAGTACGACGCCCTCGTGCCGACCGAGGTCCCGGACGGTCACGTCAACGGCGCGCTGACGATCGGCGAGAACATCGGCGACCTCGGCGGGCTGTCGATCGCGTGGAAGGCGTACCTGCTGTCCCTCGACGGGCAGGAACCTCCGGTCGTCGACGGACTGACCGGTGCCGAACGCTTCTTCCTAGCTGGGCGCAGGCGTGGCGGATGGCCATCCGCCCGAGGAAGCCGCTCGACTGCTGAGCATCGATCCGCACTCGCCGACCGAGTTCCGCTGCAACCAGGTCGTGCGCAACATCGACGTCTGGTACGACACCTTCGGCGTGACCGAGCGGGACGCGATGTACCTCGACCCGGGCGAGCGCGTCTCGATCTGGTGATGGCGGAGCCGGACGCGGCTCCCTCCTCGGAGCCGGGAGCGGCTCGCCGGTCGCGTCGACGACAGCACGCCGGCGGGCCGGACGGGCGTGCCCGTGGCCGTCACCGCGGTGGCGCCGACGAGCGCTTCGGGTCCACCCTGGAGTCGCTGGGCACGCTCGCCCGGGAGGGCGCGTCGGTGAGTGCCTCGATCATCGACACCTCGACCGGGAAGGCGCTGCTGGCGGTGGACGACACACTCGTCCAACCGGTGGCGAGCCTGGGCGTGTGCTGCTCCTCGTCGAGGTCGCGGCGCAGCTCGAGGACGGCGGACTGCACGGCGACCGGCTGCAACGGATGGCACGGGACACCGCGACCGGTGCCGGACTCTGGCAGTTCCTGCAGGAGCCGACCATGCAGGTGTCCGACCTGGCGACCCTGGTGGGGTCGAACGCCGACGCCTGGGCGATGAACACACTGCTGACGACGGTCGGGATCGACGCCGTCCGCGAGCGCGCGGAGTCGCTCGGGATCGAGCGCACGGCCCTCATCGACCGGGTGCGGGACCGTCGTGGCCCCGATGACGCCCCTGACTCCTCGGTGGCTCCGACGGGAGAGCTCGCGTGGCTCATGCGCGGACTGGCGCTCGGTGAGGTCGTGGACGAGGCGGTGTCCAACCGGGTGCTCGGGTGGTTGTCGCTCGCGAGCGACCTCAGCCTCGTCGCGGGGTCGTTCGGACTCGATCCGCTGGCGCACCGCGCGCTCGACCACGGGCTCCAGGTCGTGGCGGCGACCGGTTCGAGCACGGGCGTCCGCGCCGAGGCCGGGATCCTCCGCGGTCCCGGGTCGTCCGTGAGCTACGCGGTGACGGTGACGTTCGACGACGCGTCGCTGCAGCGGCGGTTGGCCGTCGTCGAAGCGCTGCGGACGATGGGCACCGAGGTGCTCGAGGCCGTGCACGAGCCGGCCGTGCGCTGAGCGCCTCCCGCTCAGGACACGATGCGGGTCCCGATGAGCGAACCGACCCAGTCGTCGAAGCGTTGCCGGAGCACCCGCCCGTCGATCTCCGGCCGGCCGATGCCCGCGTAGTTCGGCGCCCAGGTCTCGACGGAGGTGTCCGCCCGGGCCGCAGCGATGACGTCCCACGCGTGGACGTCCGCCACCCGGCGACGTGCGGCCGTCTCGTAGGCGCGGATGAACCGGTCGGCCGCCGTCGTGGACCCGAGCAGGACGAGGTCCTGGCGACACCAGGCGAGGTCGACGCCACGCGGGGCGGAACGGGCACCCGACCAGTCGACGATCCCGCTCAGCCGGTCGCCGGCCCACACCGTGTTCCCGCTCCAGAAGTCACCGTGGGTGAGCACACGGTCGGGCTCGAGGCTCGAGCCAGGCCTCGTGCGCGGCAGCCGCGAGACGACCGGCGCCGCGCTCGGGCCGTCGAGCGTCGTCCGGTAGCCCGGTCGGTTCGAGCCCGTGGATCGCTGCGAGTGCGACCCCGAGTTGCTCAGCGATGGCCTCGGGGTCGAGGTCCGGGGCCGGAGGCCCTCCGGGCAGTGCCTCGGTCACGATCACCGGATGGCCGGCGGCCGTGCCGTGGGCGAGGAGTCCCGGTGCCAGGCGTCCGAGCGGGCCGAGGCGGTGGAGCACCTCGAGTTCGCGGTCGACCGCGTCGTCGGCGCGCGGAAACATCCGGACGACCGCGCGGTCCTCGCTGTCGGCGACCAGGAGCGTGCGGGCGTGCTGGCCACCGGTGAGCTCCCGCACGAGGGCCAGCGGTCGTCCGAGCAGGTCAGCGGCGGCACCGACGAGGGCCGGTGCAGTGATCGCGTCCACGGCGACGAGCGTACTGCCCGGCCCGCGCCCCGCGACCGCCTCCGGCGTCAGTCCGCTGCCTGGCCCTCGGCCACGAGCGCCTGGACGTTCAGCACCGTCACATCGGTGGACCGGCAGGCGGTGTGGTCGCCGTCCTGCACGAACAGGGACTGCTTCGACCCGGGCGGGTAGACCCGGAAGCCATCGGGCGACACCGGGTCGCACTTGCCCGACGGGTAGTTCTCGGCGTTCGTGATCTTCAGTGGCGCGACGGCCTTCTGCCCAGCAGCGAGGGTGACGGTCGGGTGCGCGGAGCCGCGGTCCTCGGTCGCTGCGTTGCCGATCTGCGTCCCGTTCGTGTCCCCGACGAAGGACACCCCCGGCCACCCCTGCAACGTGCAGGGCTGCGAGCCGGTGTTCTGCAGCGTGAGGTGGACGTACGTGCTGCCGGCGGCTCCGCCGCTACCGGCCTCGACGCCGCCCGTGAGTGAGGACGTCGCGCAGCGGGCGGGCGAGCCCGATCCGTCCGCGGAGGATCCGCCCGCGGACGACTCGCCTGAGGACGGCGCCGGACCGGAGCCGGTGGACGAGGCCGACGACGACGGGCCCGTGGTGCTCGGCGTCGCGGTGACCGTCCGCGTCGCCGTCGCCGAGGGGGTCTCCGTTCCACTCGACGAGCAGCCGGCGAGGAGGCCGACCGCGACGATGCAGGTGACGACGGACGGGATGACGGAGCGACGTTGCATGTCCCCACGCAACCACTGTTCCCGGGGTACAGCACTCGGACGGTACCCAGCCGTCACGAGCACACTCGCGAGCACGAGTCAGGCTCGCGAGCAACGGAGGTCGACATGGCAGGGAAGCACGAACAGGCACGGGGCGACGAGGGCCGTGCGGACGGTGTCGAGCCGCGGGCGGGGCGTTCACGGACAGTGAGATCCCGGGGAGACGCCCGTCGGCTCGAACGAACCCGCCGGCGAGTTCGTCTCCAGCGACATCCCCGGCGAGACCCGGCCCGACGGGGACGACGGCGAGGGCGAGTACGTCGAGTCGGACATCCCCGGGAAGTGGAGCCCACTCCCGACGGTGAGGTCGGCCACTACACCGACACCGACCGCTCCTAGATCGATCCCGGGTCCGGACAGCTAGTCGATGAGCTCCGCAGCCACCAGACGACGGAGCGTCTCCACGCCTGCGGGCGGGCAGCGGTCCGCGTCCGCGGAGGTGACCCACTCGACCTCGTCCACCTCGGCGGACGCGATCGGCGTGGCGGAGTCGAGCGTGCCTCCAGGTCGAACCAGGAACAGCGCCATCGCGACCATCGTGCCGGGTGCTTGCCCGTGCGCGGGCTCGGTGACCGTGCCGAAGGGCTCGACGTCGTCCGCGATCAGCCGCAGGCCGGTCTCCTCGAGCGCTTCGCGGATGACTGCCTCGACGTCGCTCTCGTGCGGTTCGGCCTTGCCGCCGGGCAGGTAGAGGACGTCGCGCGCTCGGGCGCGCACCATGAGCACACGTCGGTCGCGCACCAGCAGCAGCGCACTGACGCGCAGGGTGACGGGGTCGGCGGGGAGGCTCAGCTCGCGTCCGCCTCGTCGGCACGGTCCGCGACGCTTCGCTCGGGCGCGGTGCGCTCTGCCAGCGGCACGACGGGCGAGGGCAGCTCCGCCTCGGGCTCGGGACGCACACCGAACAGGGCGTCGAGCGCCCGACGAACTCCTCCCCCGTCCAGCGCGGCCGAGTTCGCGCGCGCGCACCGAAGGGCGGTGCAGCAGGACGCCGACGAGGTGCCGGAGCGCCCGTTCGGTCTGCGCCGCGGACTCCTCGTCGCCGTCGGCACGACGCTTCGCGCGGTCGATCTCGTCGTCGAGGATGTCGAACACGTGCTTGCGGAAGGCCACGAGCGCCGGGGTCGTCGACTGCTCGAGCGCCTGGGCGCGGAAGCGGGACACGGCGTCGTCCACCATCGCGCGGGCCTCGGACTCGGCGTTCAGCTCGGCGATCGGCGCGTGGATGCTGATCGTCTCGAGGTCGAGGAGCTCGACGCCGTCGACGTCGGCGGCATCGGGGTCGACGTTGCGGGGAGACCGAGGTCGATGACGATGCGGCGGACGCCGTCGTCGAGGTCGGCCGGCTCGACGACGGGGACCTCGGTCGAGGTGCAGGTGATGACGACGTCGCTCCGGCCGATGGCCCGGCGGAGGTCGCGTGCGGCGACGAGGTCGTGCTTCGCGGCGAACCACGGTGCCCGTCCCGAGGGGGAGAACACCTGGATGTCGGCGGCACCGCGGTCGCGCAGCGCAGCGATGGTGGTCGCGGCGTAGCTGCCGGTGCCGACGAGGAGGACCCGGGTGCGGCCCCAATCGGTGACGCGGGACGACGCGAGCTCGAGGCTGAGGCGGACGAGCGAACGGCCGGCGGCGCCGATCCGGGTGCGGGTCTTCACGCCGCGGGAGGTGTGCGCTGCCTCTTGGAACAGCCGTTCGAGGGGCGAGGTGGTGGTGCCGTTCGACCGGGCGTCCTCGAGCGAGCGACGCACCTGCCCGGAGATCTCGGTCTCGCCGACGACGACGGACTCCAGGCCGCTCGAGACGGCGAAGAGGTGCTGGACGACGTCCTTCCCGCCGAGCGCCTCGACGGACCGCAGGACCTCGGCGGGATCGAGGTCGCTGGCGGTGGCGACGGCGTCGACGGTGGCCGACACGGCGGAGTCGCGGTCGTCGCCGGCGATGTCGAGGTAGGCCTCGAAGCGGTTGCACGTGGCGAGGACGACGGCCCCGTCCAGCACGTCGGAGTCCGTGACGAGACGGCTCGCGGCGGTCGGTGCGCCGATGCTCAGTCGCTCCAGGAGATCGAAGCTGGCGTTGCGGTGCGACGCCGTGAGACAGATGAGCACGTCATCCATGGTAACTCGCCCCGGCGAGCTCCCTGTTCGCTCGTCGCGTGCACGGCCTCCGTCCGGACGCACGGTGGGAGAATCGTCCGGTGACCGACGCCCAGACCGCCGCCCTCCCCGACACGCACCCCCTCGCCTCCGGCCTGACCAGCGGTTCGCCGCTCGTCCGTGCGCTCCGGGGAGAGCGCCCGAGACGCTCCCCGTGTGGTTCATGCGCCAGGCGGGTCGGTCGTTGCCGGAGTACCGGGAGCTCCGCGTCGGCACCGCCATGCTCGACGCCTGCCTCGACCCGGTGATGGCGTCGGAGATCACGCTGCAGCCGGTCCGTCGGCACGGGGTCGACGCCGGCATCTTCTTCAGCGACATCGTCGTGCCGATCAAGCTCGCGGGCGTCGACGTCGAGATCGTCCCCGGTCGCGGGCCGGTGCTCGGGTCCCCGATCCGCACCGCGGCCGACGTGGACGCGCTCGGCGCCCTCGACCCCGCGTCGCTCGCGCCCGTCACCGAGGCAGTGGCGCGCACCGTCGCCGAGCTCGGCAGCACGCCGCTCATCGGGTTCGCCGGTGCACCCTTCACCCTCGCCGCCTACCTCGTCGAAGGCGGCCCGTCCAAGGACCACATCCGCGCCCGCACCCTCATGCACGCCGACCCCGGGACGTGGTCGCGTCTGCTCGACTGGGCCGCGGACGTGTCCGGGACGTTCCTCCGGGCGCAGGTGCTCGCCGGCGCCTCGGCCGCGCAGCTCTTCGACTCGTGGGTCGGTTCGCTCCCGCGTGCCGACTACCTCGAGCACGTGGCGCCGCACTCCGAACGCGCGTTGTCGCACGTCGCCGACCTCGGGGTCCCGCGCATCCACTTCGGCGTCGGCAGCGGTGAGGTGCTCCGTGACATGACGACGTTCGGCGGCGAGGACGTCGCGGTGGACGGGGTCGGCGTCGACTGGCGCATCCCGCTCGACGAGGCCGTCCGCCGCGTCGGCACCGGGGTGACGGTCCAGGGCAACATCGACCCGGCGATGCTGGCCGCACCGTGGGAGGTGCTGGAGGCCCACGTCCGGGACGTCGTCCGACGCGGCGGCGCGGCGCGGGCCCACGTCGTGAACCTGGGCCACGGTGTCCCGCCGGAGACCGACCCGGCGGTCCTGACCCGGATCGTGTCCCTGGTCCACGAGCTCGGCGACGGGACGGACGGGACGACCGGGGCCTCGGCGTGACCGACGTGGTCGTGGTCGGGGGCGGGGTCGCCGGCCTCGTCGCCGCGCGCGACCTCGCGAAGGGCGGCGCGCACGTCGTCCTCGTCGAGGGCTCCGGCGTGCTCGGCGGCATGGTCCGCCGGCACACGGTCGCCGGGCTCGACCTCGACATGGCCGCGGACTCGTTCGCCACCCGCACCGACGCGGTCGGCCGTCTGGCGATCGAGCTCGGCCTCGGCAACGAGATCACCACGCCGGATGCACGCGGTGCGTGGCTGATGACCCGGGACGGTCGGACGGCGCCGATCCCGGAGACCGGCCTGCTCGGCGTCCCGGGGAGTCCGATGGCGGCCGACGTCCTCGCGGTGATCGGACAGAAGGCGGCGCTCCGAGCGCAGATGGACGCGCTGCTGCCGTCGCTCGTCGGGTCGAAGTCGACCTCGCTCGGCGCGATGGTGCGGGCGCGGATGGGCGAGCGGGTCCTCGACGACCTGGTCGTCCCGATCGTCGCGGGCGTGCACTCGACGCACCCGGACGACCTGGACCCGGACCGTGTGGCCCCCGGGTTGCGCGCCGCCCTGCTCCGCGAGGGGTCGCTCGCCCGGGCCGTCCTCTCGCTCCGGGCCCGGGCGACGGCCGGCTCCGCCGTACAGGGGCTCCGCGGCGGCATCGTACGGCTGGTGGACGAACTCGTCGCCGACATGGAGACCTACCGGGTCGACGTCCGCCTGCGCACCCGGGCGACCGCGATCGAGGAGCACGCGGTCGAGGTCCTGCCGGCCGGCGGACAGCGCGAACGGCTGTCGGCCGAGCACGTCCTCGCCTCCACGCCGGACCCGCGCCGCACGGCCCCCGCCGCACGCACGGGGATCGAGCTCGTCACGCTCGTGGTCGACCAGCCCGAGCTCGACGCGGCTCCGCGGGGCACGGGGATGCTCGTGCACCCCGCCACCCCCGGCGTCCACGCGAAGGCGATCACACGCGCGACGGTGAAGTGGCCGTGGCTCGCCGAGGCGGCGGCGGGCAGACACGTGCTCCGACTCAGCTCCGCGACGACCGCGGCCGACGGGGCGGCCGTCGCCACGAGCCTCCAGGTCGACCCCGAGGACGCCGTCGGGACCCGCTCCACCCGCGACGCGACCGCGCTGCTCGGCGTGCCGATCGCCCCGCGCGCGGTCGTCGGCGCCGCCCGGGTCCGGTGGAACGGGCCCGACACGACCGCAGCGGGTCTGGCGGACGGCGTCGTCGGCATCGGCGAGGCGTCGACCGGCCGAGGGCTGGCGGGGATCGTCGCATCGTCGCGCACCGCCGCTGAACGCATCCTGGATTCCTGAACGCGCGCCACGCTGGGGAGGGCTACTGTTGCAGGAACGCCGGACGTATTCCGTTCAGCGCATGACCACCGCACACTGACCAAACGGAGGAATCGCACATGCGAGGCAAGCTCCTGTTCGTCGCCGGCGCCGCACTCGGGTACGTCCTGGGATCGAGAGCCGGACGGGCGCGGTACGAGCAGATCAAGACCGTCACCGGCAAGGTCTGGAACAGCAACGGTGTCCAGAAGGGCGTCCACGTCGCCGAGGACTTCATCGCCGACAAGACGCCTGACGTCGCCGAGTTCGTCGGTGAGCAGACCAAGAAGGTCGTCCGGAAGGTCGGGCAGAAGAAGGACGACGCGACCTCATGACCGACACCCGCGACCGCAAGCCGCGTTCGCTGTTCGGTCTGGTAGGCGACGTCCCCAAGCTCGTCAAGGAGCTGGTCAAGGGCGAGCTGAACCTGCTCAAGGCCGAGATGCTGACGAAGGCGAAGATCTTCGGCCTCGCCGCGGGTCTCCTCGTGGGTGCGCTCGTCATCGTCCTCTACGCGATCGGCGTCCTGCTGACCGCGGCCGTGATGGGACTCGCGACCGTCATGCCGGCGTGGCTCGCGGCACTCGTGATCGCCGTGGTGATGCTGATCGTCGCCGCGATCCTCGGACTGATCGGCTGGAGGCGCCTGAAGAAGGGGCTCCCGATCACGCCGAAGCGCACGATCGACAGCGTCAAGAACGACATCAACGCGGTGAAGGGCATGGGCAAGAAGCCGACGCCGCCGACGCAGTACGGCACCCGCAAGCCGGACGTCGGTGGCCGCTTCTAGCGGTGCGGCCCCGCACCACCCCCTCGGAGGAACCACGTGACCGATCAGCACGACGACCTGGCCGACCGCGTCGCGGCGACGCGCGCCCAGCTCTTCGACACCCTCGACGCGATCGAGGACAAGCTTAACGTGCCGAAGCAGATCGGCATCGCGGCGTCGAGGGTCCGGCGCGGCATCGACGAGAAGCCCGTGCCGTACCTGGCCGGGCTCGCAGCCGGTGTGGCGGTGGTCGGGGTATCGTCGTAGCGGTGCTCCGACGGCGGTAGACCGCCGTGTCGGTGGTCGCCGACGGGAGGGCGCTCGCTCGGCAAAGGGGGCCGGCGAACCATTCCCCTGGCAACCGATAGGACAATGGATTCCATGAGTTCCACCGCGCCCTCGCCCGCGCACGACGCCCACGAGACCGCCCCGGACGGTGTCGACCCCAACCTGCTGACGGCGTACGCCCTCTGGGCCGTGTTCCGCCGGCCCCTCGGCCCGATCCACACCGTCGGTGACGACGCCGTGGCCGAGCTCGACGCCGTCGTGACCGCCGCTGCCGAGCGTGGCGTGACCATCCGCGGCTTCTACGACGTCTCCGGCTTCCGCGCCGACGCGGACGTCATGGTCTGGCTGCACGGCGACGACGCGCAGGCGATCCAGGCGGTCCTGCGCGAGATCCGCCGCACCGGGCTGTTCCAGGACGCCGAGCCGGTGTGGCACGCGATGGCGATGCACCGCGAGGCCGAGTTCAACAAGCGGCACACCCCCGCGTTCCTGCGCGGCAAGGACCCCGAGGCGTGGATCACGGTCTACCCGTTCGTCCGCTCCTACGAGTGGTACCTGCTGCCCGAGGAAGAGCGGTCGAAGATGCTCCGCGACCACGGCATGCAGGGCGCGAAGTACCGCCGCGTGCTGACCCACACGATCGCCACGTTCGCGCTCAGCGACTACGAGTGGATCCTGCCGCTCGAGAGCCCCGACCTGGTGGACCTCGTCGACCTGATGCGCGACCTGCGCTACACCGAGGCGCGCCTGCACGTGCGCGAAGAGGTGCCCTTCTTCACCGGTCGCCGGGTGACGACCGACGAACTGCCGGAGGTGCTGTCATGACCGACACGAGTCACATCACGAACGGTCAGGCGGTCATCGGTGCGACCCCGGCCGCGGCCGACGGCCCGGAACACGTCGAGGTCCCGGTCGCGTACGACGCGATCCTGCTCGCGGGCTTCGGCGGGCCGGAGGGGCAGGACGACGTGATCCCGTTCCTCCGCAACGTCACCCGCGGCCGCGGCATCCCGGACGAGCGTCTGGAGGAGGTGGCGCACCACTACCGTCACTTCGGCGGCGTGAGCCCGATCAACGACCAGAACCGTGCGCTCAAGGCCGCGCTCGAGGGCGAACTCGCGAAGCGCGGCGTGGACCTGCCGGTGCTCTGGGCAACCGCAACTGGGACCCGTACCTCGAGGACGTGGTCAAGGAGGCCGCCGACAAGGGCTACGGGAACCTCATCGCGATCGCCACCAGCGCGTACTCGTCCTTCTCGAGCTGCCGGCAGTACCGCGAGGACTTCGCCCGCGTGCTCGACTCCACGGGACTCATCGACACGGTGAAGATCGACAAGGTCCGGCAGTTCTTCGACCACCCGGGCTTCGTCGAGCCGTTCGTCGACGGTGTCCGCGACGGTCTGGCGAGGGCCATCGCCGAGAACGACGGGCTCGACGTCGCGACCGAGGTGCACGTGCTCTTCTCGACGCACTCCATCCCCTCGACCGACGCCGCCAGGTCGGGCCCGGACTTCCGCGGGTTCGGCGAGGGTGGGGCGTACGCGGCCCAGCACGAGGCCGTCGCGCAGGTCGTCCTCGACCGGGCGTGGGTGGAGCTGCTCGAGCGGCCGGAGCACGAGTCGCTCCGCGGCACGAGCAAGCCGGCGTGGAAGCTCGTCTACCAGTCGCGTTCCGGCCCGCCGAGCATGCCGTGGCTCGAGCCCGACATCAACGACTACATGAACGAGACGCTCAAGGGCGGCCCGACTCGTGCGGTCCTCATCGTCCCGCTGGGGTTCGTGAGCGACCACATGGAGGTCATGTGGGACCTCGACGAAGAAGCCACCGAGACCGCCGAGGAGCTCGGCTTCTGGTCGGTCCGCACGCAGACCCCGGGTGTCGACCCGGCCTACGTCGCGGGTCTGGTCGATCTCGTCCTCGAGCGCGTGAACGGCACGCCGACGAGCGAGCGCCCGCACGTGACCGACCTCGGCCCCTGGTACGACGTGTGCCGTCCGGGCTGCTGCGAGAACGTCCGCGCCGGGTTCAAGCCCGCGGCCGCCGGGCTCGCGCCGTGACGGATGCCACCGTGCCCGACACGACCGCCGACGGCCCGGCCCCGATCCGCCTCGGCACCCGCGCCAGCCGCCTGGCGGTCGCACAGTCGCAGGACGTCGCCGACCGCCTGGCCAAGGCCTCGGGCGCCCGGTCGAGCTCGTCACGGTGACGAGCGAGGGCGACACGAACCGGGCGTCGCTCGCGAGCCTCGGCGGGACCGGGTGTTCGCCAGCGCGCTCCGCGAGGCCCTGGTCGCGGGCGAGGTCGACGTGCTCGTGCACTCGCTCAAGGA
The DNA here is from genome assembly GCA_029689965.1 of Curtobacterium flaccumfaciens. GTDB lineage: Bacteria > Actinomycetota > Actinomycetes > Actinomycetales > Microbacteriaceae > Curtobacterium > Curtobacterium flaccumfaciens_E. The sequence goes on from CP121450.1 coordinate 652,621, forward strand.
CCTGCCGACCGCGCCGTACCCGGGCCTGACAATCTCTGCCGTGCCGAAGCGTGCGGACGCCCGGGACGTCCTGGTCGCCCGGAACGCCGCCACCATCGAGACCCTGCCCGAGGGTGCGAAGGTCGGCACGGGGTCGCCACGCCGCGTCGCGCAGCTGAGGGCGCAGCGCCCGACCTGGACGTGGTCGACATCCGCGGGAACATCGACACGCGGCTCGGTCGCGTCGACGACGACCTGGACGCGGTCGTGCTCGCCGCCGCGGGGCTCGGCCGGATCGACCGGCTCGACGTCGCGACCGAGATGCTCGACCTCGGCTTCTGGCCGAGCGCTCCCGGCCAGGGCGCGCTCGCGATCGAGACGCGCGCCGACGAGTCCGACCGGAACCTGCTCGCCGCGCTGCGGAAGATCGAGCACGCGCCGACCCGCCTGACCGTGACTGCCGAGCGAGAGGTCCTCGCGAAGCTCGAGGCGGGCTGCTCCGCACCGATCGGCGCCACCGCCATCGTCGACGCCAAGCTGCTGCTCGTCTCCGCGACGGTCTACGCGCCCGACGGTTCGGAGCACCGGACCGCGTCGCACGCCGCGGTGCTGGAGGGCTCGGCGCAGGACCGACTCGACGAGGCGCTCGCCCTGGGCTCCCGCGTGGCGACGGAACTGCTCGAGAGCGGTGCCGCGAGCCTCGCCGACCTGGGGAGCTCCGGCGCGGGCGCCACGACGGACGGCGACCGTACCGTGGGTCCCGGGCTCGCGACCCCGGCGGAGTAGGCGGTCACCACGGACGGCACGCGTCGCGTCGCGGACGAGGCACGGCACCCGGTCGTCCTCGTCCCGCGTGGCGGTGCGTGGGGCGAGTCGGTCGCAGCGGCGGCCCGAGCGCGTGGCCTCGACCCCGTCGTGGTGCCGCTCATCGCGGACGCGCCGCCCAGGGACCCGGCACCGCTGGTCGCCGCGCTCGACCGGCTGACCGGCCGGGCCGAGCGCGCGGTCGGCGTGCCGTCGGACCGCATGCCCCAGGACCGGGCGCGGCCGGGTGGGCTGACGGACCGCGACCGGCCGGAGCGCGAGCGGCCGGAGCGCGAGCCGCAGGGCGGGGTGCCGCTCGCGACGGACCGCGCCGACGATGAACGAGCCGGGTACGGGTGGCTCGTGGTGACCAGTGCGACGGCCGTCAGGGTGGTCGCCGGACGCGTGCCGTGCCTCCCGTCCGACGTGCGTGTCGCCTGTGTCGGCGAGGCGACCGCTCGAGCCGCACGCGATGCGGGCTGGCGGGTCGACGTCGTGCCGGCGGACGCCAGCGCGGCCGGCCTCGTCGGCGCGCTCCCGGCCGACGCCGACCGTGTCCTGTACCCGCGCTCGGAGATCGCCGCGAGCACGCTCGTCGACGGCCTGCGCGCCCGCGGGATCGACGTCGACGACGTGGTCGCGTACCGTACCGTGGGGACCGGCGACGAGCCCGTCGTCCTCGACCCCCGCCCGACGCCGTGCTCGTGACCAGCGGCAGCGTGGCACGCCAGGTGGCTCGCCGGATGGCGCCGCTCGACCGGCGCACCGTGGTGGCCTGCATCGGGCCGCGAACCGCGGCCGATGCCCGCGCCGCCGGGCTGGCCGTCCACGTCGTCGGCCGGACCCGTTCCGCCGTGTCGCTGCTCGACGCCGTCGCCACCGAACTCCACTCCCGATCCGAACAGGAAGGCACACCGTGACCGGCCGCTTCCCCAGGTCCGCCCCCGTCGGCTCCGCGCCACTCCCGCGATGCGGCGGCTCGTCGCCGAGACCCGACTCCACCCCGCCGAGCTCGTGCTGCCGATGTTCATCCGCGAGGGCGCGACCGAGGCCGTCCCGATCTCGAGCATGCCGGGGGTCGCGCAGCACTCCCTCGACTCGTTCCGCCGGGCGCTCGTCGAGGCCGCCGAGCAGGGCATCGGTGGTGTCAACCTGTTCGGCGTGCCGACGACGAAGGACGGGCAGGGATCCGGCGCGACCGACCCGGCCGGCATCCTCAACGTCGCGATCGGCGTCGCGCGGGAGGAGGTCGGCGACGCCCTCGTCGTGCAGTCCGACCTGTGCCTCGACGAGTTCACCGACCACGGGCACTGCGGCGTCCTGGCGGCCGACGGCTCGGTCGACAACGACGCGACCCTCGAACGGTACCGGGACATGGCGGTGGTGCAGGCCGAGGCAGGTGCCGAGCTCGTGTGCATGAGCGGCATGATGGACGGGCAGATCGCCGCGGCCCGCGACGCCCTCGACACCGCCGGACACGCGGCGACCGCGCTCCTGGCGTACTCCGCGAAGTACGCGTCCGCGTTCTACGGTCCGTTCCGCGAGGCCGTCGACTCCTCGCTCGTCGGCGATCGCCGGACGTACCAGATCGACGCCGCCGACGGTCGGCAGGGTCTCCGCGAGGTCGCGCTCGACATCGACGAGGGCGCGGACATCGTCATGGTGAAGCCCGCCATGAGCTACCTCGACGTGCTCGCCGAGACCGCAGCGACGTCACCGGTGCCGGTCTGGGCGTACCAGATCTCCGGGGAGTACGCGATGATCACGGCGGCCGCGCAGAACGGCTGGATCGACCGGGACGCCGCCGCGATGGAGGCGCTCGTCGGCATCAAGCGCGCGGGCGCCGACGCGATCCTCACCTACTTCGCCGTCGACATCGCGCGGAAGCTTAACCAGGAGTCGGGTCTCCGCGCCTCGGGGAGCACCGCGGACGTCGCCGGCATCGCCTCGACCGGGAAGGCCCCCGAATGACCACCACCAACGACCAGCTTCTTCGGCCGGGCGAAGAACAGCATCCCCGGGGGCGTGAACTCGCCGGTCCGGGCGTACGGGTCGGTCGGCGGGACCCCGCGCTTCCTGACGAGCGCGAAGGGCGCGTACGTCACCGACGCCGAAGGGCGCGAGTACGTCGACCTCGTGGCGTCCTGGGGGCCGGCGATCCTCGGCCACGCCCACCCCGCGACGGTCGAGGCCGTGCAGCAGGCGGCCTCCCGCGGACTGAGCTTCGGGGCGTCGACCCGGGGGAGACCGAGCTCGCCGAGCTCGTCAAGCAGCGGGTGTCGGTCGACGGCGACGGCCCGATCGAGAAGCTCCGTCTGGTCTCGACCGGCACCGAGGCGACGATGACCGCGATCCGGCTGGCCCGCGGCTACACCGGCCGTGACCTCCTGGTGAAGTTCGCCGGCCACTACCACGGGCACTCGGACTCCCTGCTCGCCGAGGCTGGTTCGGGCGTGGCGACGCTGGCGCTGCCGGGCAGTGCGGGCATCACCGCCGAGACCGCCGCGCAGACCCTCGTGCTGCCGTACAACGACCTCGAGGCCGTCCGCCGCGCGTTCGAGGAGCACTCCGAGCGCATCGCCGGCGTCATCGTCGAGGCGGCCGCGGCGAACATGGGCGTCCTCGCCCCGGAGCGCGGGTTCAACCGGGCACTGGCGCAGATCGTCCAGTCCCACGGCGCACTGCTCATCGTCGACGAGGTGCTCACCGGGTTCCGGGTCGGGCCGTCCGGCTGGTGGGGCCTCGAGGCGTCCACGGTCGTCCCGGACGGTGCCGGCTGGAAGCCCGACCTGGTCACGTTCGGCAAGGTGATCGGCGGTGGGATGCCCCTCGCCGCGCTCGGCGGTCGACGCGAGGTGATGGACCACCTCGCCCCGCTCGGTCCCGTGTACCAGGCCGGCACCCTGTCCGGGAACCCGCTCGCGGTCGCTGCGGGCATCGCCACGCTCCGGGCCGCGACGGCGGACGTGTACGCGCACCTCGACCGCACGGCGTCGGTCATCGCGGACGCCACCAGCGAGGCGCTGTCCGCCGAGGGGGTCGCACACACCGTGCAGCACGCCGGCAACCTGTTCTCCTTCGCGTTCACGGACACCGCGCCGCGGAACTACGACGACGTGCGGGCCCAGGAGACGTTCCGGTACGCGCCGTTCTTCCACGCGATGCTCGACGCCGGGGTGACGCTGCCGCCGAGCGTGTTCGAGGCCTGGTTCGTCACCGCCGCCCACGACGACCGGGCCGTCGGTCGGGTGCTCGAGGCGCTGCCGGCCGCGGCGAAGGCCGCAGCAGCAGCCGCCTAGCGCGCCGCAGCCGTGTCGTGCACCGGGGGCGGACTGGAGGCGCGGGTCGACCGGGACGCGTGGCTCGCGTCCGTCACACTGCTCGTCTAGGACGCGCGCCGTGCGGCCCAGCGGCCCTCCGCCCGGAGGATGGCGAGCGGGAAGTCGAAGGCGTGCGAGACCGCCGCTGAGGCGATGACCTCGTCCGAGGTGCCCTGCGCCACGGCGACGCCGTCGCGGAGGAGCATCGCGTGCGACGTCGACGCCGGCAAGTCCTCGAGGTGGTGGGTGACCATGACGCTGCCGAGCGCCGGGTGACGGTGCCGGAGGGTGTCCACGGTCTCGAGCAGGTGCTCGCGGGCCGCGACGTCGAGCCCGGTCGCGGGCTCGTCGAGCAGGAGCAGCCGCGGCTCGGCCATGAGCGCCCGGGCGATCAGGGCCCGGCCACGTTCGCCCTGGGAGAGGACGGGCCAGCGTGCCTCGCGGCGAGCGGTGAGCCCGACGTCGGCGATGTGCCGTTCGGCGGCGGCGAGCTGCTCCGCCGTCGGCTCCCACCGCATCATGAGGTCGGTCGTCCCGGTGAGCCCGGTCAGCACGGTCTCGAGGACCGTCAGCGGCGAGAGCATCCGGTGGCGGGGGTCGACGTGCCCGATGTGCTCCCGGAGCTCCCGGACGTCCACGCGCCCCAGCCGACGGCCGAGCAGTTCGACCGAGCCGGCCGTCGGGTGACCGGTCGCCCCGAGGACCGCGAGCAGGGTGGACTTGCCCGCACCGTTCGGCCCGAGGAGCGCCCAGTGCTCGCCGCGCCGGACGGTCAGGTCGAGGTCGTGCAGGAGGTCGCGGCCGGACCGGGTCACGCGGACCCCGGTGGCTCGGACGAGGACGTCGTCGGTGCTGCTCACGAGTCCATCGTGGCGCAGGTCAGCGCTTGCGGCCGGTCTGCGTGAGCGTGCGCTCGGTCGGGGCGACCTCGCGGACGTGGTCGGTGTGCTCCTCGACGGTCGCCGTGAGGGACCGGATCGACGCGCCGGCGGCCTCGCCGTCACGCTTCTTGATCGCCGCCCGGAGCGGGTCGATGAAGTGCTTGACATCCCAGAACAGTCCGCTCGGGTGCGTCAGCGAGAGGAAGTTCGTCCGGGCAGGAGCGATACGGAGAAGCTGGCTGAGCAGATCGTTGTCGGCAGCGACGATGAGTCCGGTGACCACCCGGCCCAGCTGCTGCGACATGACGGCGCGGTCCTCCGCGTCGGCAGCTGCTCGCAGCGCCTCGAGGGCGTCCAGCAGGTCCTTCGCCGACCCGTCGTCGAGCTTCGGGACGGCCCACCGCGCGGCGAGCTCCGTGAAGCCGCCGAGCACCTGGAGCGTGTCGTCGAACTGCTTCAGCGTCGGGGTGGCGACGCGGGTGTACCGGTTGGCCTCCATCTCGACCAGGCCGTAGTCGACGAGCTTCGCGATCGCCTCGCGGATCGGGGTGCGGCTGACGCCGAGCCACTGCACGAGCTCGTCGTCGTTGAGGCGCTCGCCGGCCTGCAGGGTGCCGTCCTGGATGGCGGCGAGCATCTTCTCGAGGACGACGTCGCGCAGGAGCTTGCGCGGCGAGTTCTCGACGGTCGACTTCGGTACCGGCATCCCGGGCTCCTCACAGGCTGAGTTGTTCCGTACTCCAATCCTAGCGTGTCAATGTGCAAGCGCTTGTAAAACATCAATGTCCTGACATTCCAGTGCCGTCACCGGTCCACTGCCACCACGGTGCGACCGTGCACGCGGCCGGCGACGACCTCCGCACCCGTCGTGATCGCGTCCCGCAGCCCGACGGTACGGGTGACCCCGGCGAGCAGCGCGGGGTCCAGGTCGGTCGCGAGTCGCTCCCACGCGCGCCGGCGGAGGGACAGCGGCGCGTCCACCGAGTTGACACCGAGCAGCGAGACCGCCCGCAGGATGAACGGCATCACCGAGGTCGGCAGCGCCGAGTCCTGCGCCAGACCGCACGCCGTCACCGCTCCGCCCCACCGCGTCGACGCCAGGACGTTCGCGAGCGTCGCACCGCCCACGCTGTCCACCGCGCCGGCCCAGGTCGCGCGCTGCAGGGGCTTGCCGAGGTCGGACAGGCCGGCTCGGTCGACGACGTCGTCCGCGCCGAGGGCCCGGAGCGACGCCTCGTTGCCGGTCCGGCCGGTGGACGCGCTGACGCGGTACCCGCGCGCGGCGAGCAGGGCGATCGCCACCGTCCCACCCCGCCCGAGGCGCCCGTCACGAGCACCGGTCCGTCACCGGGCTCGACGAAGCGCTCGAGGGCGAGCACGCTGAGCATCGCCGTGAACCCCGCCGTGCCGATGGCCGCGGCGAAGGCGTCGTCCACGGTCTCCGGCAGGACCACGAGCGACCCGGACGGCACGACGGCGTGCGCCGCCCAGCCGCCGTGGCGGGTCTCACCGAGTCCGGCACCGTTGAGCACGACGCGGTCGCCGATCGCGACGTCGTGCACGCCCGGGCCGAGGGCCGACACCGTGCCCACCGCGTCGATCCCCGGCACCAGGGGGTCGAGGCGGGCCACGCCGGGGTTCCGGGCGAGCGCCAGGCCGTCCTTGTAGTTGACGCTCGAGTACGTCACGTCGACGAGGGCCTCGCCCTCGGCCGGGTCGGGGAGGTCGACCTCGGTGACGGCGGGGAGGCGGAGCTGGAGACGAGGACTGCGCGGGTCACCCGTCGGACGCTACCCGTGCCTCTCCCCACCGGCACGGCCGGACCGCCGCTGGCGCGTCGCCCCGGAACCGGCGGCGTGGGCCCAGGCCCTGGCGAAGGCGCGCGCGGACGCGGACGCGGACGCGCCGCGAACTCAACCGAACAGGATGGCGGCCTCGTCGTAGCGGTCCTGCGGGACGGTCTTCAGCTTGCCCAGCGCGTCCTCGAACGACACGTGCACGATGTCCGTGCCCTTGAGCGCGACCATCCGGCCCCACCGCTCCTCGACCACCGAGTCGATCGCCGCGAGACCGAGCCGCGTCGACAGCACGCGGTCGTACGCGGTCGGCGTGCCGCCGCGCTGGATGTGCCCCAGCGTCGTCGCACGGGTCTCGATGCCCGTCATCTCCTCGATGAGCGGTGCGAGGCGCTCGCCGATCCCGCCGAGCCGCGGCCGCCCGAACGCGTCCAGACCGCGCTCGGTGTGCGCGTTGTCCTCGTGGTCCGGGACGAAGCCCTCGGCCACGACGACGAGCGGCGCGCGACCCCGGTCGTACGCCGAACGCACCCAGTTCGCGATCTGCTCCATGCTCGTCTTCTGCTCCGGGATGAGGATCGCGTGCGCGCCCGCCGCCATCCCCGAGTGCAGGGCGATCCAGCCGACGTGGCGCCCCATGACCTCGGCGACCATGCAGCGCGAGTGCGACTCGCCCGTCGTACGGAGGCGGTCCATCGCCTCGGTCGCGATCGCGACGGCGGTGTCGAACCCGAACGTGTAGTCCGTCGCGCCCAGGTCGTTGTCGACGGTCTTCGGGACGCCGACGATCTTCAGCCCGGCGTCGGTGAGCCGTTTCGCCGCCGCGAGGGTGCCCTCGCCGCCGATCGCCACGATGGCGTCGATGCCGTGCCGCTCGAGCATCCGCTCGATGTTCTCGACGCCGCCGTTCGGGCCCTCGAAGGGGTTCGTGCGGCTCGTCCCGAGGATGGTGCCGCCCTGCTTGGCGATGCCCTGGATGTCCTTCCGCCGAGCGGGACGATGTCGCCGTCGACGACGCCGCGCCAGCCGTCCCGGAACCCGACGAACTCGTGGCCGTGGATCGCGATGCCCTTGAGCACGATGCCGCGGATGACCGCGTTCAGGCCGGGGCAGTCGCCTCCGGAGGTGAGGATGCCGATGCGCATGGGAACTCCGTCGTCGCGTGGTGGTGGGACGTCCCAATCATGACTGACGGTGGTTCCGCATTACCATCCCCGTGTGTCCCTCGCTCCGCCCGCCTCTGCCACCGGTCGCGTCGACGACGCGGCGTCGCGGGTCGACACGGTGTACCGGCCTGGAGGCACGGTGGACGTCCCCGCGACGCTCCGGCCCCTGCAGCGCGGCTCCGGCGACCCGGCCTTCCGGGTGGTCGGCTCCGTCGTGTGGCTCGCGCTCCGGACGCCTGCCGGGCCGGCCTCCGTGGCCGTCCGGCCAACCGGCGAGGCGATCACGGTGTCGGCGTGGGGCGCCGGCGCGGAGTGGGCGGTCGCGCACGCACCCGAGCTCCTCGGCCGCGGGGACGACTGGTCCTCGCTGGACGTCTCGGGCACCCGTTCCTCGCCGACGCCCGGCATCGACAGCCCGGACTCCGACTGGTCCGCACGAACACCGTCGCGGCGATGCTCGTGCCGGCGATCATGGAGCAGAAGGTCACCTCGCGGCAGGCGTGGCGGGCCTGGCGGTACCTGCTCCGCCGTCACGGAGCCCCGGCGCCCGGCCCCGCGCCGGAGGGCATGTACGTGCCTCCGACCGCAGCGGGATGGGCCGCGATCCCGAGCTGGGAGTGGCACCGGGCCGGCATCGAGCCCGGGCGCTCGGCCACCGTGATGCGGGCGATGCGCGTCGCGCCGGCGCTCGAGCGGACCCTGGCACTGGGCCGCGGTGGCTCCGTCGTGTCCGAACGCCTGCAGTCGGTGCCGGGCATCGGGAAGTGGACGGCGGCGGAGACGGCGCAGCGCGCGCACGGCGACCCGGACTCCCCGAGTGTCGGGGACTTCCACGTGCCGGCGCTCGTCGGGTGGGCGCTGACCGGGGGACCGGTGGACGACGACGGGATGCTCGAGCTCCTCGAGCCCTGGCGCGGGCACCGGGAGCGGGTCGTCCGGCTCATCGGCGGCTCCGGGTTCCGGAAGCCGTCGTTCGGCCCCCGCATGACGATCCAGGACCACCGCCACCACTAGGACGGTCAGCGGTGCTCGGACCCGTCCGGTCCACGGCGTACCAGACCCCGCCAACGCCCTGCCCGGTGACGTCGCCCGGCTTCCGGTCTGCCGCGTACGTGTAGATCGGCCGCCCGTCGACCGTGACCTGGAGCTTCCCGTCCTCGCCGGTGATCGTGCCGATCGTGCCGGTGACACCGGACACCGAGGGAGCGGCGGCGGCGGACTCGATCGCCGGCCAGGCCGAGGCGCACCCACCCGTGCAGGTGCTCTTCCCGGACCCCTTGACGTCCTTGTCGTAGAAGTACGCGGTCATGCCCTTCCCGTCGACGATGACCGTGCCGAGCGAGGTCGACGCGGTCCCGATGCCGTCGTCGGCCCCCGGCCGCCACCGTCGCCGCCGTCGTCGGAACCGTACAGACCCCGGACGACGACGAAGACGAAGCGGCGGCAGGTGAACTCGACGATCCCGACGACGGCGTCGACTGCGTCGCGCAGCCCGCGAGTGCCAGCGCGCCGAACGCGACTCCGGCGACCATGAGCAGTGAACGTGTGGAACGCATGGGTGACCCCTGTCCTGCGGACCCGGGCCGGGCCTCCCGGCTGCAACGGATCCGCTCATGAGGTGACACGGCGCGACGGGCCGGATCGTTCGATCCCGACCCGGATCGAACGATCCGGCGACCTGCCTCGTTGACCGGGTGTGAAGAGACGAACGAAGGTCCTGCTCGGCATCGCCGCCGGTGTGGTCGTCGTCGGCGCCGCGGGCGTCGTCGGCGGCCCGATCGTCTACGCGAACTTCGTGAACGACGCCGCGGACGCAGCGCCCTCGCTCGCGCCGACCGGAGGCGCCACCCTGAGCGCGACCGAGGTGGACGGCACGTGGGCCTCGACCTCCAGCGGTTTCGCGGGGTACCGGGTGCACGAGGTCCTCCGGGGCCAGGATGTGACCGTGACCGGACGTACGAAGGACGTCGATGCCCGAGCAACCGTGGCGGGCGGATCCCTCACGGCGGCAACGGTGACGGTGCAGGTCGCGTCGATCAGCACGCCCGAGTCCGCTCGTGACGACTACTTCCGCGGGACCGCGATGCAGACGGACCGCTTCCCGACGGCGACGTTCCGGGTGACCGCGCCCGTCGACGTCCGTGCGGCGCTCGCCGGGACGGACCCCGACGTCGCCCTGCGCGGTGAGCTCACCCTGCACGGCGTCACGAAGGCCGTGACGGCGGACGCGCAGCTCGGTGTCGACCGGGACGGACACGTGCAGGTCGCCGGTTCGGTCCCGATCACGTTCGCGGACTACGGCGTGCAGGCCCCGGACCTCGGCTTCGTGCGGGTCGACGAGCACGGTGCGGTCGAGTTCTCGGTCGAGCTGGCGCGGTGACCGTGGACGCCCGGCCCGCCGACGAGCTCCTGACGGCGCTGTACGCCGAGCACGGGGACGCGCTCGGTCGGTACGTGCTGCACCTCACGACGGACCGGGCGCTCGCCGAGGACGTCGTCCAGGAGACCCTCGTGCGTGCCTGGCAGCGGCCCGCGGTGCTCGAGCGCGACGCCGATGCGGCCCGTGCCTGGCTGTTCACGGTCGCGCGGAACCTCGTCGTCGACGATGCGCGTTCCGCCCGGCGCCGCCGCGAGGTCGGCTCCGACCTGCCCGTCGATGAGGTCCAGCCCGACCGCACGGACGCCGTCCTCGACGGGATCGTCGTCGCGGACGCGCTCGCCGGCCTCTCGCCGGAACACCGACGGGTCGTGGTAGACGCGTACTGGCTCGGCCACACCGTGCCCGAGATCGCCCGACGCCACGGGATCCCGGAGGGCACCGCGAAGTCGCGGCTGCACTACGGTCTCCGCGCGCTCCGGCTCGCACTGCAGGAACGAGGGGTGACCCGATGACCGACGACCGCTACCGGGACTGGGACGCCGCGTACGTGCTCGGCTCGCTGCCGACCGACGAGCGGCTCGAGTACGAACGGCACCTGGAGACGTGCGCCGCGTGCCGCGCCGCCGTCGCGGAGCTGGCCGGGATGCCGGGGCTCCTGGGGCGGCTGCCGGCCGAGGACGCGGTCGCGATCGCAGAACCGGACGGGAGGCCGATCCGGCCCCGCAGCACTCGCTCGCCGTGGTCGCGCACCGCGTCCGCACCCGTCGGCGCCGTCGCCGGGTGCTGGTCGCGTCCACAGCGGGGCTGGCCGTCGTCGCGGCGGTGCTCGGCGGGGTCGCGTTCGGTACCGGCGGCGTCCCCGCTCCGTCGTCGTCGCCGTCGTCGGTGCGGGCCGGGGAACGCTACGCGATGACGTCGGGCTCCGGGCTCACGGTCGACCTCGACGTGACGGGCCGGGCGTGGGGGACCCGGTTCGACTGGGGCTGCGAGTACGGCGGTCGCGACTGGGGAACGGACAACGCGGTCCGGTACGACCTCGTGGTGGTGCGGAAGGACGGCACCGACGAGACCGTGGCGTCGTGGAGCGCCTCGGGTCGACGGGCCGCCGGCCTGGCGGCGGCGACGGACGTGCCGCTCGCGTCGATCGCATCGGTGGAGGTGCGGCTGCACGGGCAGGGGCGGGCGCTGGCGACCGTCGCGCTGTAAAGGTCAGCGGATCGAGCGCGCCGCGGCGATCCGTTCCTGCACACCGGCGAGCTCGGTCAGCGGTCGCCACCGGCCGGCGCGGACCACGCCCGTGATGTCGTGGAGCGCCGCCGTGCTCCCGAGCGGGTCGGAGCCGAGGACGACGAGGTCGGCACGTCGACCGGCGGAGACGGTGCCCTGGTCGGCGGTCGTGCCGAGGAAGCGTGCAGGGTTCAGCGTCGCCGAGCGGAGGACGGCGAGGGGCGTCAGGCCCGCGGCGGCCAGCTCGTCGAACTCCTGGTGGAGCGAGTGCCCGGGACGACCCACCCCGCGCCGCACGCGTCGGTGCCCGCGAGCAACGGCACGGCGGCGTCTTCGAACAGCTTCGTGAGCCGGAGCTGCAGGGCGTAGTTGCGGCGGTAGGTCGCGCGGGTCTCGGGGGTGGCCTTCGCGAAGCGCGCGGTGGCGGCCCGCCACGTCTTCAGGGTGCCGGGCGGACGAAGCGGAGCGCCGGGTCGGCCGTGTGCACCGGGTCGTCGGCGAGCTGCTGGGTGCGGACACGGATGAGCGTCGGGCACTGCCACGTGTCGTTCCGGACGAACTCCGTCGCGACGGCACGGGCCCGTTCCTCGTCGAACGTCGCGTCGGCACGCTCGAGGAGCGCGACGTCCGTGGCGGTGTTCGCGGTGACCGGGTTGACCACGAGCCGGCGGATCACGCGCTCGATCACCCGGGACGCGCCGGGGAGCCGCAGCTTCGGCAGCCGGATGGACTTCGCGCCGGCAGCGGCCTCGGCCAGGATCGTGTCCTGGTCCGCCGAGGTCGCCGCTGTGATGCCGACTCCCGGCCCGAGGTGCTCGATGCAGCGCATGCCCCGTCGGGAGGCCTCGCGGACGTCGATGCCGTTCGGGAGGTGGCCCGCCACGGGGATGCCGACACGAGCGGCCTCGTCGAGCACGGCGAGCAGGACGGCGGGCGTCACCGACGCGGCCTTGAGGAAGTCGGCACCGGCGTCGTGCTGCTCCCGCACGGTCCTGACGGCGTCCTCGACCGTTCCGGCGTTGACCGGCGTGAGCAGGTCACCGGGCATCGCGACCAGCTCGGGGCCGTCGACGGGCAGGCCGAGGCCGTCCGCCGCCCTGGTGGCGAGCAGCGCCGCGGACCCGCTCATCTGCCGGAAGCCGGTGATGCCGTACGTCCCCATCAGCTCCAGCGCCTCGGACGTCCCCGGTCGACCGAGCGGGTGCGCGTGCATGTCGACGTACCCGGGGACCACGAACCGTCCCGCGGCCTCGACGACCTGGACGCCGTCCACCGGTTCGCTGCCGGTCGGGTCGATCGAGGTGATGCGCCCGTCGGTCACGAGGACGTCGAGGTCGGGCAGGAGCCTGCCCGCCTCGACGTCGACGACCGTGGCGGCGCGGAGCAGGAGTGCGGTCGGCATGGGCAGAACGGTACGGGCCGCGGTGTACGGCAGGTCCGCGAGTTCCACCCAGTGGAAGGATGGCGCGCATGGTGGACCGACGGAGCCGAGCGGGCGTGGTCGACCGCGCCTTCGCCGTGCTCGGCGCGTTCGGGGACCGGCACCGGGCACTCCCGCTGTCGACGATCGCGCGCCGCGCGGGGCTCCCGGTCAACACGACGCTGCGGATCGCCCGCGACCTCGTCCGTCTCGGTGCGCTCGAGCGGCGCGAGGACGGGACGTACGTCGTCGGCCTCCGCCTCTTCGAGATCGCCGCCCTGGCACCGCGGAGTCACGGTCTGCGCCGGGTCGCGATGCCGTACCTCGAGGACCTGCACGCCGTGACGGAGGAGCACGTCCTGCTCAGCGTGCGGGAGGACGACGAGGCGGTCCTCGTCGAACGGTTGTCCGCACGCGGGGCCGGACACGTGCGGTACCGCGTCGGCGGACGGATGCCCCTGGTCCGGACCGGCGGCGGACTGGTGCTGCTCGCGCACGCGCCCACGGGTCTCCAGGAGGCGGCGATCGCGACCGCGGACACGGACGGGACGGCTCCGCTCGGGGCTACGGGCGGGGCCCCGGGCGGCGAGCTGCGGCGACGACTGGCGGCGATCCGACGGGAACACGTCCTCGTCGCCGCGGAGCCCCCTCCGGCGGAGCCCCCGCGGCCGGAGCGCGCTCCGGCCGTTCGGCCGGCACCGATGGCGACGGTCGCGGCGCCCGTCACGGGTACCGACGGCTCCGTCGTCGCAGCGGTGTCGGTCGTGCGTCCCGCCGGTCCGGAGACCGCCGCCGCACTCGTCCCCGTCGTCCGGACGACGGCGAGGGCGATCTCCCGGGCACTCGCGCGCGGCGGGTGACGTCTTCCACCCAGTGGAAGACGCTGCCCTCGGCGTCTTCGCCGACCGTATCGTCCCGGACGTGCCAGACCGCTTCACCGACGTCCACGCCCACTTCCTGACCGACGAGTACGTCGCCGCCGCGCGCGCCGCCGGCATCGAGCACCCGGACGGCATGCCCGGGTGGCCGGGCTTCTCGCTCGACGAGCAGCTCGCCGCCATGGACCGTCGGGGCATCGACCGCGCCGTGCTGTCGATCTCCTCGCCGGGCGTCCACCTCGTCCCGGGCGACGACGACGGCGCACTCGCCCTGGCCGGTCACGTCAACGACGCCGCGATCGGGATGGTCCGCGCCCACCCGGAGCGGTTGGCGTTCCTCGCGTCCGTGCCGCTGCCGGACGTGGACGCGTCGGTCCGCGAACTCCGCCGGGCGATGGACGCCGGAGCCGTGGGGGCGATCGTCGAGTCGAACGTGCACGGCCGCTACCTCGGCGACCCGGCGTTCGAGCCGCTGTGGGCCGAACTGACCCGGCGTCGGGCGTGCTGCTCGTCCACCCGACGTCGCCGCCGGCGTGGGAGCAGACGTCGCTCGGTCTCCCGCGGCCGATGCTCGAGTTCATGGTCGACTCGACTCGCACGGTCGTCGACCTGCTCGTCGCGGGCGTCGTGGCGCGCCACCCCGCGATGCGCGTCGTGATCCCGCATTCCGGCGCCGTGCTCGCGGTCCTCGCCGACCGCGTCTCCGCGTTCCTGCCGATGCTCGTCGGGACGGAGGTCGGGGCGGCGTGGGACAGCCAGCTCGGGAAACTCTGGTTCGACACCGCCGGCACGCCGTTCCCACGGGCGGTCCCCACGCTGACGAGCCTCGTCGGCACCGATCGGGTGCTCTACGGGAGTGACTCGTGCTGGACACCGCCTGCGGGCGTCGACGCCCAGCTCGCGACGATCGACGCCGCCCCGGCACCGGAGGGCGCTGCCTCCTGGCGGTCGCTCACCGCGGCGAACGCCGAGCGGTTCATCGGCTGAGGGCCGTGTCGGTCCTCCTGGACGGTGCACCTAGTCGGCGGCGAGCTCCTCGTCGGGGCCGATCGCGTCCTGGACGCGAGCACTGGCGGACCGCAACGTGCCGGCGTCCGTCCCCACGGGCCTCCAGAACAGGTCCTCGAGCGCACCCGTGTGCGCGCGGATGGCGGCGAGCACCGCGCGACGTCCGTCCGGGTCATCACGACCCAGCTGCCGCGACCGTCGGTCGGGCAGTCCGCCCGCTCCACCAGCCCGCGCGCGACCATCCGCGTCACCTGGTGGCTGACGCGCGACTTCTCCCAGCCGATGCCGGACGCGATGTCACGGACCCGCAGCCGGTGGTCGGGGTCTCGGTGGAGCCCGATCAGGATCTCGAACTCCGGGACGGAGATCCCGGCCCCTGCTGCACCGCCCGGTCCAGTGCCCGGTCGAGGCGCCGCCAGGCGTCGTGGTAGGCGTCCCACGTTGCCCAGTCGTGGCCATCGGCGCCCTCGTTCGACATGGCGTCAGCGTACCGACCGCGGCCGCGACCGCGGCCCCGACCGCCGGCGCGGACGACTCGGAGGACGCACTCGGCTCGCTCCGAGGTGCGGTCGGAGGTCCGGCATACGATCGGTGCATGCCGAGCGCGCGACTGCAGGACTGCACCGACGACGCCGTCGCCCTCGTCCGGCGGTGGCTGGCGGCGTCCGCCGGGGTGAAGCCCGACGCCGGGGCTGCCCGGCTGGCCGACGTGCTGCGCGACGAGCACGGTCTGGACTTCACCCGCGGGTTCGTGGACCGGGTGATCCGGCCGGAGGACCCGCGGGTCGCCGCGCGCAACCTCGAGAAGGTCAGTCAGGACGTCCCCGAGTTCCTGTCCTGGTACCTCCGCGGAGCAGTGACGCTCGGCGGCGGCTTCGCGACCATGGCCCCGTGGGCCGTCATCCCCACCGCCCGCCGGATCCTGCGCCGGATGACCGGGCACCTCGTGATCGACGCCACCCCCGCGAAGCTCGGGCCGGCGCTCGCGAAGATCGGTGGCCCAGGCACCCGGTTGAACGTGAACCTGCTCGGCGAAGCGGTGCTCGGCAGCGCCGAGAGCGACCGGCGACTGCAGGGGACGACGGACCTGCTGGCCCGGGACGACGTCGACTACGTGTCGATCAAGGTGAGCGCCGTGGTGCCGCAGATGTCGATGTGGGGGTTCGAGCAGACCGTCGAGCGCGTGGTCGACCGGCTCGTCCCGCTGTACCGGCTCGCGGCCGCTCCGCTCGCGTCCGGGCATCCGGCGAAGTTCATCAACCTCGACATGGAGGAGTACCGCGACCTCGACGTCACCCTCGCCGTGTTCCGGACCCTGCTCGGCCGCGACGAGTTCCTCGGGCTCGAGGCCGGCATCGTCCTGCAGGCCTACCTGCCCGACGCCGCCGGCGCCCTGGACGAGCTCACGGCCTGGGCGGCGCAGCGGCGAGCCCGGGGCGGAGCCCCCATCAAGGTCCGCCTGGTCAAGGGCGCCAACCTCGCGATGGAGCGGGTCGACGCGATCCTGCACGAGTGGCCGCTCGCCACGTGGGACTCGAAGCGCGAGACCGACACCGCGTACCTCCGGATGATCGACACCGCGCTCACGCCGGAGCGCCTCGACGCGGTGCGGATCGGGGTGGCGGGCCACAACCTGTTCGACCTCGCCACAGCGTGGACCCTCGCCCAGCGCCGCGGGGCCACCGACGGGATCGACGTCGAGATGCTGCTCGGCATGGCGTCCACCCACGCCGAGGCCGTCCGTGCAGACGTCGGTCAGGTCCTCCTCTACACGCCGGTCGTGCAGCCGGATCAGTTCGACTCCGCCATCGCCTACCTCGCCCGACGCCTGCAGGAGAGCGCGAGCCCGGAGAACTTCATCGCGAGCGCCGCCGACATCGACCACGACGAGAGCGTGTTCGAGCGGGAGCACGGCCGGTGGCTGGCGTCGATCGAGGCGCTCGACGAGCCCGTCGTCGCCACGAACCGGACGCAGGACCGCAATCGGCCCATCGGCGAACCGGTGCACCGTGACGGGTTCGAGAACGTCCCTGACACCGACCCCTCCATCGCGGCCAACCGCTCGTGGGCGCTCGACGTCCTCCGCCGGGTGCCGCGGTCGCAGCTCGGTGCGCAGACGATCCGCGGCGCGAAGGTCGCCGACCGCTCGACGCTCGAGCGCATCGTGGCACGCACCGCTCAGGCCGGCGTGAACTGGGGACGGCAGGACCCCTCCGACCGCGCCGAGCTCCTCGACCTCATCGCGCACGAGCTGGAGGTCCGCCGTGCGGACCTCATCGAGGTGATGGCTGCCGAGACCGGCAAGACCCTCGGCGAGGCCGACGCCGAGGTGAGCGAGGCGATCGACTTCGCGCACCACTACGCCGACGGCGCCCGGCACCTGGCCGTCCTCGACGGTGACGGCGCCCGCTACGTCCCCCGCGACTCACGGTGGTCGTGCCGCCGTGGAACTTCCCGGTGGCGATCCCGGCCGGCGGTGTGCTGGCGGCGCTCGCGGCGGGCAGCGGGGTCGTCCTCAAGCCTGCTCCGGAGGCGAAGCGCTGCGGTGCCCTGCTCGCCGACGTGCTCTGGGACGCCGGTGTCCCGCACTCCCTGCTGCAACTCGTCGACCTCGAGGAGAACGAGCTGGCCGTGACCTCATCGCGCACCCCGCGGTGGACCGCATCATCCTGACCGGTTCGGCCGACACCGCGCGGTCGTTCCGCTGGTGGCGGGCCGGCCTGCCCCTGACGGCGGAGACGAGCGGCAAGAACGCGATCGTCGTCACACCCAGCGCGGACCTCGACCTCGCCGTCCAGGACATCGTCCAGTCGGCGTTCGGGCACGCGGGCCAGAAGTGCTCCGCCGCGTCCCTGGTGATCCTGGTCGGCCCAGTGGGCGAGAGCGAGCGGTTCCGCAGGCAGCTCGTCGACGCCACCCGCACCCTCCGGGTCGCCTGGCCGGACGACCCGACGGCGCAGATGGGGCCGGTGATCGCCGAGCCGGCAGGCAAGCTGCGCAGCGGGCTCACGGAACTCGGACCGGGGGAGTCCTGGCTCGTGCAGCCGGTGCCGCTCGACGACTCCGGTCGCCTCTGGTCCCCGGGGATCCGAGACGGTGTCCGTCCGGGCAGCGACTTCCACCAGGTCGAGTACTTCGGCCCGGTGCTGGGTATCATGCGCGCCGAGACCCTCGAGCAGGCCCTCGCGATCCAGAACGGCACCGACTACGGACTGACAGCGGGCATCCACTCGCTCGACACCGACGAGGTCGCGGACTGGATCGCCGGCGTCCAGGCCGGCAACCTGTACGTCAACCGCGGGATCACGGGCGCGATCGTCCGCCGCCAGCCGTTCGGTGGGTGGAAGCGCTCCGCGGTCGGCACCGGTACGAAGGCCGGTGGCCCGATGTACGTCGCGACGCTCGGCCGATGGGAACCGCTGCCCCGCACCGTCCACAAGAGCGTCCAGCTGCACGGGCTGCCGCCACGGGTCACCGCGGTGATCGAGGCAGCACGGAGCGGACTGTCGTTCGAGGAGTTCGACCAGGTCCGCGCGGGGGCGCTGAGCGACGTCCGCGCGCGTGCCACGGAGTTCGGCGTCTCGCACGACCCCTCCGCGCTCGTGGTGCAGCGGAACGTGCTGCGCTGGCGCCCGCAGTCCGTGATCGTGCGGCAGGCCGAGGGCGCCACGACCGGGGACCTCGTCCGTGTCCTGGCCGCCGCGACCGCGGCCAGGGCCCACGTGCTGCTGAGCAGCGCTCGACCGCTCCCCGGACCGCTGACGCAGCTGCTCGCGTCGAGCCGATCCCCGCTCGACGTCGTCGACCACCTGGTCGAGTCCGACGAGGAGTTCCTGCGCCGGGCGGCCTCGGGCGAGGTCTTCCGCGAGTCGTGGACGAGTGGCGAGGACGACACTCAGGACGCGCTCGAGACCGTGCTCTCGCAGGGGCAGGAGCCGCCCGCGCACACGGCGTTCGGTGGCCCTGGTGCGCGCATCCGGCTCGTCGGCGGCGACCCCCTCGCACTCGAGGAAGCACTCGGCGCGAGCGTCGACGTGGCGATCCACGACGCCCCCGTGGTCGAAGCCGGGATCATCGAGATGCTGCCGTTCCTGCGCGAGCAGGCGGTGTCGATCACGGCGCACCGGTTCGGCGACCTCGACCCCGACCTCTCGGAGCTGCATGTCTGACGACCGCACCCTGCACGCCGACGGCCTGTTCAACGGGCGTGACCTGGGCGGCCTCCCGCTGGAGGGCGGTGGGTCGACCCCGACCCGTCGCGTGTTCCGGTCGGAGAGCGTCGACCGTCTGACGGCCGACGGCTGGCAGGCACTCCACGACGCCGGCATCCGGACGATCGTCGACCTGCGGGCGCCGTCCGAGACTGCGAAGGATACCGGCGCTCGTCCGGACTGGCTCACCACCGTGGTGATCGACCACGACGGGCTCGACGACGCCCCGTCGTTCTGGTCGGCCTACTGGGAGACCGGCCTGGTCGGCACCCCGCTGTACTACGGCCCGCACCTCGACGAGCTCCCGGAACGGACCGGGTCTGTGCTGCGGGCGATCGCCCGCGCCAAACCAGGCGGTGTCCTGTTCCACTGCGCCGGCGGACGGGACCGCACCGGCATCATCGCGCTCGCGCTCCTGACGATCGCGGGCGTCGAACCCGAGGCGATCGTCGCGGACTACCTCGTCACGGTCGAGAACGCGCCGGCGCTGCTCGCCTCCATCGGCGTGCCGTCGAACGAGGCGAAGATCGAGGCCCTGTGCGCCGAGCACGGCACCACGGTGGAGGGCGCGTTCCGCGCTGCGCTCGACCCGTTCGACGTGGTGCGGTTCGTCGAGCGATCCGGTCTCGACGACGCCGACCTGGAGGCACTGCGCACGTTCCGCGCGCACGTCGCCTGAGCGGTCGGTACGGCCCGGCGACGCGCCGCCGGATCAGTCCTCGGTGTCGCCCGCTGCTTCGTCCTCGACGCCCGTCTCGTCCATGCGGTCGCGGAGGCGGTCTGCCATCGCCCCGGCGCCCTCGCCCGCGTGGTCGTTGTCGACCTGCTCGATGAGGCCGTGCAGCTTCTCGTGGTTGGTGGCCTCGGTGGCGCCGTCCATGACGGGCTCGGTCTGTTCGTGATCGCTCATGTCGCGGACGCTACGCCGCGGCGCATGGGCGTCAGACTCCGGTGCGCGCTTCTCGGAGCGCGCCGTCCGTCGAGCGGTAGTGCAGCTCGACCGCTCCGCCGCTGAACGGGATGGTCCCCACCAGCTCGAACACCAGCGTCGGCGCGGCCACCGGCAGCAGGGGTGATCCGGCGCCGAGCGCGATCGGCATCACCGTCACCCGGAGTTCGTCGAGCAGTCCTGCCTGCTGGTACTGCGCCGCGAGCAGTCCGCCGCCGACGACCCACACGTCGCGCTCGCCGGCCGCACGTTCGACGACCGCCTGGTGGTCCGCGACCGATCCCGACACGAAGTGCACCTCGGCGCCGTCCGCCACGGGCAGGTCGCGCGTCGTGAACACCCAGGTCGGCAGGTCCGGGTATGCCCAGGTGTCGTCGTGGGCGAGCAGCCACTCGTAGGTGGTCGACCCCATCACGATCGCGCCGACGCCCGCGAAGAAGCGGTCGTAGTGCTCCTGGAACGGCTCGAAGCCGAACTGCAGCAGCCAGTCGAGGTCGTCACCGGGGGCGGCCACGAACCCGTCGAGGGAGGAGGCGACGGAGTAGGTCGTGCTCATGTTCCCGACGCTAGCGACGACCCCCGACGCTGCGGTGGCGACGGGCGCCGGCACGGCCGGAACCGACGGCCGCGACCTCGGCGATCGCGAGTTCCGCGGAGATCCAGAGTTGTCCGACGGCGAACCGTCGCCGTCGAGGATCTGCGACGGCGACCGGGACCATCGTCACCCCGTGTCGCCGCACCGCGTAGGCGACCCGGTCGGCCGCGGGTCGTCGCTGCTGCGCCACCGCCCACTTGTACGGCAGCCCGGTCGCCACGCGTGCACCGATGGTCGGTGCGAGCTTGCCGGCGTCGAGCGAGAGGAACACGACTCCGTGCTGCCCCCGGTCGTCGACGGTGTAGACGCGGACGTTCACCTCGATGAAGTCCCCGACGCGGCCGACGGAGACCGGTGGGAAGCGCGTGTCCGAGAACCGGAACGCGATCAGGCCGACCCAGGTGGTCGCGCCGTCGTCGACGCCGTCGAGGCCGTCGACGCCGAGGGTGTCCGGCCGCGTGCCCGCCGGCAGCAGTGGGGCCACCGCCGACACGTCGACGCGCCAGTGCACGAAGACGACGTCCCGCCACGCCTGTTCGATCCAGGGGCGTCCGGTCAGGCCGGGGGCGACTGCCGGGAGGCGCGGATCGCCTCCGGCAGGCGCGGTCGCGGTCACGGCGTGGTCGTCTCCGGGGCGATGCGCCCCGCCACGGGCGCGTCGTCCCACCCCTGCTGCGGGGTGTCGCAGGTCCCGCGGAACACGTACTGCGACGGGCGCTTCCGTTCGCTGGAGGTCCAGTCGATCGCGGGACGCCGGCGCTCGGGCGGCAGGTACCCGATCCGGTAGACGGCCATCAGCTCGAGCGACTCGGGGACGCGGAGCAGGCCCTCGATCTCCGCCCACGCGCCCGGGGTCTCCATCGGGAAGGACACGAACTGGATCCCGAGGCCGAGCTCGGTGGTGGCGAGCCAGATGTTCTCCACCGCCGCCCCCATGCTGAACACCGAGTAGAAGCCGGAGAGCTCCTCCTTCCGGTACTCGTGCCGGTCGAGCATCACGCCGAGCAGCAGCGGCGCCCGGCCACGAGCTTCCGGTTCTCCTCGCCGAGCGTGTGCGGCACCCGGAGCGTGTTCATCAGGAGCTGCCCGCGCTTCGTGAACACCTGTTTCGTGAACGGCTTGAGCGGCCCGGGAAGCTTGTCGAACAGCATGCCGTCGCGACGCTCGTCCATCTCGGCCTGCGAGAACCGGAAGTACGGGCGGTACCGCTCGAAGAAGGTGCCCTCGGCCATGGTCCTGGTCATCGACGAGCCGCTGATCTCGGCGACGCGGTCGATCGTGGCGCGCTCCTCGACCAGGACGAACCGCCACGGCTGGCTGTTCAGCTGCGAGGGCGCCCGGCCGGCCAGCTCCATGAGCAACCGCTGGTGCTCCTCGGAGACCGGGTCGGGCAGGAACGCCCCGTTGGTCGTACGCCGCCGTCGGATCGCCTCGAAGAGCTCCACTGCTGTCCCTTGTTCGTGAACGCGGTCACCGACGTGCGAGCAACGCCCCCAGGTAGGACGGTGCGGCGGCGACCGCGACTCTCCAGTGTGCTCCGGAGCGCGGGTTCGTGCGTGGGGCGGCGGCGAGTGGCACGAGCGCGGGCAGCAGGAACAGCGCACTCCGGTCACGCGTCCAGAGCGGCGTCGTCGCGGCGACTCCGGTGAGCGTGGCGGTCACGACGAACAGGCCGTGGTGCACGATCCGGAGCTTCTTCGTGCGGATGACGCGCACGGCCACGGCCGTGCCCCACAGACAGTTCGCGAGGTAGGCGGCGGACGCGGCGGTGACCAGCTGACGGGCCGTCACGGACCGTCCTGGAGGCACGCCGCGCCTCCAGGCTGTCGTCTTCCGTCCGATGCGTGGGACGTTACGCGGTCTCGCGACTGACGAGCTTGGAGAGCACGATCGCGGAACGCGTGTGGTCCACCTGGGGTGCCAGACGGACCTTGTCGAGCGCTTCCTCGAGTGCGGAGAGGTCCTTGGACCGCATGTGCACCACGGCGTCCGCGCTGCCCGTGACGGTGCCGGCGTCGATGACCTCGGGGACGGTGTCGAGCAGGGAGCGCAGTTCGTCCGGGGAGACCGTGCCGCGGCAGTAGAGCTCCACCCAGGCCTCGGTGCCGCGGTCCTCCACGGCCGGGTCGACCTTGATCGTGAAGCCCTGGATGACCCCGTCGCCCACGAGCCGGTCGACGCGACGCTTCACGGCCGAGGCCGAGAGTCCGACCACCGACCCGATGTCGCCGTAGCCGGCACGGGCGTTGTCCCGGAGCTGGTCCAGGATGCGGTGGTCGAGCGAATCCATCGGACCCCATGGTACGCGGACTTGTTGCACGGGCGACGGCTTCCGCGCACGAAACCTGCGTCACCCGAACGGGTGCCACACCGTGACCAGGTCGTGACTGCACCGATCGGACGGTGCTGTCTAGACTCGTCGCAGGCGTTGACCTGGTCCGCCTCCGGCGAGTGAGCCTGCATCTCGTCGGAGCTCTCACCGTGGTGGTTCCTGGCAGGCTCGGGCCCTGAGTCCCAGGAGGACTGCGTGTCGAACACCGCTACCCAGACCGAGACCCCGCAGCGCACGGCGACGAAGCGCACGATCCTGATGTGCAAGCCGACGCACTACACGGTCAGCTACCGGATCAACCCGTGGATGCACCCGGAGGACCCGACCGACACCTCGAAGGCCGTCCAGCAGTGGCAGTCGCTCGTCGACGTCTACGAGCGACTCGGCTTCGACATCTCGTACATCGAGCCGATCGAGGGCCTGCCGGACATGGTCTACGCCGCGAACGGCGGCTTCGTGCTCGACGGCATCGCCTACGGTGCGAAGTTCCAGTACCCCGAGCGGCAGCCCGAGGGTCCCGCGTACATGGAGTGGTTCGCCGCGAACGGTCTGACCGTCGCCGACCCCGAGCAGACCAACGAGGGCGAGGGCGACTTCCTGCTCGTCGGGAACACCATCTTCGCCGGCACCGGCTTCCGCTCGGACAGCACCTCGCACGAGGAGCTCGCCGGCATCTACGGCCGCGAGGTCGTCACGCTCAAGCTGATCAACCCGAACTTCTACCACCTCGACACCGCGATCGCCGTGCTCGACCCGGAGCCCGCCGCCGACGGCACGTCGAACATCGCGTACCTCGAGAGCGCGTTCGACGAGCCCTCGCTGGCCATCCTGCGCGAGCGCTTCCCGGACGCGATCATCGCGACCGAGGAGGACGCCGCGATCCTGGGCCTGAACTCCTACTCGGACGGGTACAACGTCGTGATCGCGTCCCGGGCTGTTCGGTTCGCCGAGCAGCTGCGCGAGAAGGGCTACAACCCGATCGGCGTCGACCTGTCCGAGCTGCTGCTCGGCGGTGGCGGTGTGAAGTGCTGCACGCTCGACCTGCACCCCGTCGGCACCGGCAACTCGGTGGCGCGGTCCTGATGGGCGCCGCACTCGGGACGGCGACCGCTGCGGCGCTCGCCGTCGAGGACGGCTCCCTGGCGCACAACTACAGCCCGCTGCCCGTGGTCATCGCCTCGGGTTCCGGCGCGTGGGTGACCGACGTCGACGGCAAGCGCTACCTGGACGGCCTCGCCGCCTACTCCGCGGTGAACTTCGGCCACGGGAACCCGCGGTTGCTCGACGCCGCCCGCGCGCAGCTCGACCGGGTCACGCTGACGTCGCGCGCGTTCGTGAACGACCGCCTCGGTCCGTTCGCGTCGGCACTGGCGTCGTTGACGGAGACCGAGATGGTCCTGCCGATGAACACCGGTGCCGAGGCCGTCGAGTCCGCGATCAAGGTCTCCCGTGCCTGGGGCTACCGGGTGAAGGGGGTCCCCGCGGGACAGGCCACGATCGTCGTCGCGTCCGGGAACTTCCACGGGCGGACCACGACCATCGTGTCGTTCTCGGACGACCCGTCGCGCACGACGACTTCGGCCCGTTCACGCCAGGGTTCCGCACCGTGCCCTACGGCGACGCCGCTGCCCTGCGCGAAGCGATGGACGAGACCGTCGTCGCCGTGCTGCTCGAGCCGATCCAGGGCGAGAGCGGCGTGGTCGTCCCGCCGGCCTCGTACCTGCCCGACGTGCGAAGCATCTGTGACGAGTTCGGTGCCCTGTTCGTCGCCGACGAGATCCAGTCCGGCCTCGGACGGACCGGGCACACCCTCGCCGTGCAGCGCGTCGGGGTCACGCCGGACCTGATCACCCTCGGCAAGGCGCTCGGCGGCGGCATCGTCCCCGTGTCCGCCGTGGTGGGACGTCGCGACGTGCTCGGTGTGCTGCGTCCTGGTGAGCACGGCTCGACCTTCGGCGGCAACCCGCTCGCCGCCGCCGTCGGCTCCGAGGTCGTGGCGATGCTCGACGAGGGCACGTTCCAGCAGCGGGCGCTCGACGGCGAGCCGTTGCTCCGCGGACTGCTCGACGAGCTCGTCGGCCACGGTGTCGTCGCGCACCGCGTCGCCGGGCTCTGGGCGGGCATCGACATCGACCCCGCGCTCGGCACGGGCAAGGAGATCGCGCACGACCTCGCCGACCGGGGCGTGCTCGTGAAGGACACGCACGGGTCGACGATCCGGTTCGCGCCGCCGCTCGTCGTCACCGACGACGAGATCCGCCTCGCGATCGGGACGCTCGGCGAGGTCCTCGCCGCGCGACGCTGACGCGCGCACGCGCAGACGGGAGGCGCGGTGCCGACCAGCGCCGTGCCTCCCGTCGGCCCAGCCGCAGAACGCAACCAGGTTCCGGGCACAGCACCGCGAGAATCCGTGGTTCCGTGTCCGGAACCTGGTTCCGCACCTGCACCGCCTGTCCGTCAGACCTGCCAGCGCTCCGCGAAGCTGGTCCATCAGGGCGTCGAGCCGCTCGTCGACGACCTGCGCGTCGGGGTTCGCCTCGTACCACGCGAGCACCTCGCGGACGCCGTGCCGGTACGGCGTCCGCGGGTGGAACCACGGTACGAGTGACCGGACCTTGCTGTTGTCGAACACCGAGCTGTTCGCCTTGTCGCCGAGGAGTGCCGCACCCCACTCGGGGTCCGCCGCCGCGATCGCGTCCGCCGGCACGTGCACGATCCGCAGGTCGTCGACCCCCGCCGCCGCGGCGATCTCCTGCGCGATGGCGTTCCACGTCGGTGCTTCGTCGCTCGTGATCGTGAAGGCCTCGCCGATCGCCTCCGCCCGGTCGAGCAAACCGGTGAAGCCGACCGCGAAGTCCCGGCTGTGCGTGATCGTCCAGAGGCTCGACCCGTCGCCCGTGATGATGATCGGCTTGCCCGCCCGCATCCGCGCGACGGCCGTCCACCCGCCGGTCAACGGCAGCTTCGTCTCGTCGTAGGTGTGCGACGGCCGGACGATCGTCACCGGGAAGTCCTGCTCCCGGTACGCCGCCATGAGCAGGTCCTCGCACGCGATCTTGTCCCGCGAGTACTGCCAGTACGGGTTCTTCAGCGGCGTCGACTCCGTGATCGGCAGGTGCGTCGCCGGCGTCTGGTACGCCGACGCCGAGCTGATGAAGACGTACTGCCGGGTCCGGCCCGCGAAGTACTCGACGTCGGCCTGCACCTGGTCCGGCGTGAAGGCGATCCAGTTCACGACGACGTCCCAGTGGCGGTCGCCGAGTGCGTCCGCCAGGGCGGCGCGGTCCGAGACGTCGGCCTGGAGGCGCGTCACGCCCTCCGGGATCGGCCTGCCCCGGTGGTCCCCGGTTGAGCACGGTGACGTCGATCCCCTGCTCGACGGCTTCGCGGACGCAGGCCGCGCTGATGACCCCGCTGCCGCCGATGAACAGCACGCTCGGTCCCGACATGGATGCTCCTTCGCTCCCGGCGGTGCACCACTGCACCGCAACCCTTCCGATCCTGCACCTACCCGTCAGGACGAGCGCGGAGCGACGTGGTGTCCGCAGCCCAGAGCGCGGCGTGCGGGCTGATCCAGCCGAGCAGTTCGAGTGCGTAGTCGTGGTCCCGCTGGAGGTCCCGCGCGTGGACGGGTTCGTGGTGCGCTGCGCGGTTGCGGACGAAGTGCGTTGCTGCAGTCGACGTGTGACCTCGCTCCGCCGGACACGCAGATCGTCCGGCCCGTGCGGGAAGGCCCGGTGCAGATCGGGCACCCAGAGCGAGGTGTGGTACCGCGACTCGACGAGGTACCGCCAGAACCCGAACGTGAGTTCCGCGATGACCCGCCCGTGGACTTCGTGCCAGCCGAGGACCCTATCCGCTCGGTGTACGAGCGGAGCCGGTCGGCGGTGATCAACCGCTCGAGTTCGTCTTCCTGCGTCACGCCCCTGTCTGCTTTCGTTGTCCTCGAAGCCCCGGGACGATCCCTGGCCAGGCCACATCGCCGGGGTTTGGTCTTTCCTGCCGACTTCTGATACATCACCGTACAGTTCCTTCCTCACGCCGATGGCTCGAGGACTACCGTCACTCGCGGAGCCGCACCGACGCGGCCACGACAGGAGTGACACGCACATGGAGTACCGCTACCTCGGCAACTCGGGCCTCAAGGTCTCCGAGATCACCTACGGCAACTGGCTCACCCACGCCTCCCAGGTCGAGAACGACGCCGCGATCGCCTGCGTCCGGGCAGCGCTCGACGTGGGCATCTCGACGTTCGACACCGCTGACGTCTACGCGAACACCGGCGCCGAGGCGGTCCTCGGTGTGGCGTTGAAGGGGGAGCGACGGCAGTCGCTCGAGATCGCCACGAAGGTGTTCGGTCCCACCGGTCCGAAGGGACACAACGACACAGGGCTCAGCCGGAAGCACATCCTCGAGTCGATCGACGGATCGCTCGAGCGTCTGCAGACCGACTACGTCGATCTCTACCAGGCGCACCGGTTCGACCATGAGACGCCGCTCGAGGAGACGATGATGGCGTTCGCCGACGTCGTCCGGCAGGGCAAGGCGCTCTACATCGGCGTGAGCGAGTGGACGGCGGAGCAACTCCGCGCGGGACACGAGCTCGCGGAGGACCTCGGGTCCAGCTCATCTCGAACCAGCCGCAGTACTCCGCGCTCTGGCGGGTCATCGAGGGCGAGGTCGTCCCCACGTCCGAAGAGCTCGGCGTCTCACAGATCGTCTGGTCGCCGATCGCGCAGGGGTCCTGACCGGGAAGTACCAGCCCGGCCAGCCGCTGCCCGAAGGGTCACGCGCCACCGACGACAAGGGCGGCGCGAAGATGATCCAGCGGTTCATGCGTGACGAGGTCCTCTCGGCCGTGCAGGACCTCGGGCCGATCGCGGACGAACTGGGCTTGTCGATGGCGCAGCTCGCCGTGGCGTGGGTGCTGCAGAACCGGAACGTGGCGTCCGCGATCATCGGTGCATCGCGACCCGAGCAGGTGCACGACAACGCCGGCGCCGCCGGGTGTCGATCCCGGCCGAGGTCATGTCCCGGATCGACGACGCGCTCGGCTCCGTGGTCGAACGGGACCCGGCGAAGACGAACGACAGCAGCCCGAAGACCCGCGAGGCGTAGCCGGCTGCCGGTCCCGACCGGTCGGGAACGCGAAAAGGCCCCCTGCCGAAGCAGGGGCCGTTCACCGTGGCTGGACACGGCATCGATCCGTGGACCTTTCGATTTTCAGTCGAACGCTCTACCAACTGAGCTATCCAGCCGTGGCGACCCTGACGGGACTTGAACCCGCGACCTCCGCCGTGACAGGGCGGCACGCTAACCAACTGCGCTACAGGGCCATGTGGAATTACTCGTTCTTGCTGTGGTCTCACTCTGCTTGCTTGCTCACCCACAAAGAGTGACCCCAACGGGATTCGAACCCGTGCTGCCGCCGTGAAAGGGCGGTGTCCTAGGCCACTAAACGATAGGGCCGCAAGCGGTGCAGTGCGCTACCGAGGGACAAGCATACGGATGCCCCACGGGTTTCACAAATCGGACCCGGGCGGAGCGGCATCCCCGGCGTGTCGCAGGAGCGACCGAAGCGACCGGGGCTTCACTCACCCTGGGGCACCAGGCCCCGATTCGTGCTGTCGATGCTCGGATGCGAGCATCGTCGTCGACCCCGTGTCCCTCGTGCGAGGGGGTGCGCGGGTGCGACACCTGTTGTTACTGTTGCGCTTGTTAACAGTGTTACGTGCGTGAGCCTTGCCGCGCTGTTACGAAATCGAGATACATGTCGACCTCACCATCGCTGTCACTCCGCCCCCGCCGCCGCGTCATCGCCGCCGCGGTCGCCGTCGCGCTCACCGCCGGCACCCTCGCCGCCCTGGCCCCGGTGACGGCCGCCAACGCGGCGTCGTACCCGAGCTGGTCCGACGTCCAGAAGGCGAAGGCCTCGAAGTCGGCGCAGCAGGCCAAGGTCACGGAGATCAAGGCGCTCATCGCGGACCTGACCACGAAGGCGTCGGCCGCGAAGAAGTCCGCCGAGGCCGCGGGCACGGCGTACCAGACCGCGCAGACGAAGTACGACGACGCGACGCTCACGCAGCAGAAGCTGCAGTCGCAGGCGGACGACGCCGAGAAGACCGCTGCCGCGTCGGAGGAGCAGGCCGGCCAGCTCGCGGCCCAGCTCGGTCGGGCGAGCGCCAACGACGTGACGACGGACATCCTCACGCACCCCTCGAAGTCCGGGGACCTGCTGTACGAGCTCGGCGCGATGTCGAAGCTCAGTGAGCAAGCGGACGGCATCTACTCGCAGGCGACGCAGGACCGGGGCGTCGCCCAGGGTCTCGCCGACAAGGCCGACCTCGCCAAGGACGCCCTCGGCAAGCTCGCCGACGCTGCGCAGCAGAAGATGCAGGCCGCCCAGAGCGCCGCTGACGAGGCGCAGTCGGCCGTCGAGGCGCAGAGCGACAACCAGTCCCGGCTCGAGGCGCAGCTGACCCTGCTCACCACGAGCGAGAAGAACGTCGAGGCGCGGTACAACAAGGGCGTCCAGGTCGAGAAGGCGCGCCAGGCCGCCCTCGCGGCAGCGGCCGCCAAGGCCGCGGCGACGAGCCAGGGCGGTTCCGGCGGCGGCTCACCGAACTCCTCCGGCTGGGTGCGCCCGTCCGGCGGGTACCAGACGAGCCCGTACGGCTACCGCGTCGACCCCTACACGCACTACCGCGCGCTGCACGCCGGCGTGGACCTCGCTCCCGCTTGCTACGCCCCGATCTACGCAGCCCACTCGGGCACGGTGACGTTCGCAGCCAACGGCGGCGGCTACGGCAACGAGGTCGTGCTCGACAACGGCGGCGGGATCTCCACCGCCTACGGGCACATCGTCGACGGCGGCATCCTCGTGTCGGTCGGCCAGCACGTCAGCGCCGGGCAGCAGATCGCGAAGATCGGGTCGACCGGCTGGTCGACCGGGTGCCACCTCCACTTCGAGACCCGGATCAACGGTTCCGCCGTCGATCCGGTCCCCTTCATGGCAGCGCGGGGGATCTCGGTATGACCATGCGCGCGCCCGGAAGGCCCTGAACGTCGTGAAGCAGTCCGCTCGCTCCCTGTCCGGCGGGATCGCCGTGGTGGCCGCCCTCGGGATCGGTCTCTCCGTCGTGATGGCAGGCCCCGCCCAGGCGGCACCGTCCGCTCCGAGCTGGGACGACGTGCGAGCGGCGAAGGCGGACACCGCACAGGCACAGGCGACCGTCGACGAGCTGAGCAGTCGGCTGCAGACCCTGCAGGACACGGCCGACAGTGCATCGGTGGCGGAGATGCAGGCCGGGCAGACGTACGCCCTCGCGTCGTCGCAGCAGCAGGAGGCGCAGTCCACGCTCGACGACCTCACCGCGCAGGCGAAGCGTGCGAAGAGCAAGGCGGACGACTCCGCGTCGCAGGTCGCCGGGCTCGTGGTCGAGCTGTCGCGCACGGGCGGTGGAGACCTCTCGACGACGATGCTCATCGACGCGGAGGACTCGAAGGACCTGCTCTACCGGGTCGGCACGATGTCGCACCTGTCCGAGCGCTCGGCGACCGTCCTCGCGCAGGCCCGGGCGGACCAGAACACCGTCGACTCGATCGCCGCGCAGCAGTCCGCGGCGACGAAGGCCCTCGCGAAGGCGACCGAGGTCACGAAGCGCGCCCTCGACGACGCCAACGACACCGCTGCGTCGGCGCAGAGCCGACTGCAGAAGGAGCAGGAGCAGCAGGACGAGGTCCTCCAGCAGCTCGCGTACCTCAAGGGCACGAGCGTCGCCACCGAGACCGCGTACTGGAACGCCCAGCAGGCGAAGCAGGCCGAGGCGCAGCTCGCCTCGCGGACGTCGACCGCGGCCGACGGCGGCGGCACCGGCGGGACGACGAGCCCGTCGAAGCCGAGCACCGGCGGCGGCTCGGGCAGCGCGGCCCGGCCGAGCACGCCGAGCAGCCCGTCGAAGCCGAGCACGCCGAGCACCCCCGCGAAGCCGTCCACCCCGAGCACGCCGTCCAAGCCCAGCACACCGTCGACGCCGAGCACCCCGAGCACGCCCAGCAGCCCCTCGAAGGCCGCGGGCGCGATCGCCTACGCCCGAGCCCAGATCGGCAAGGCGTACGAGCTCGGCGGCGCCGGCCCGAACACCTGGGACTGCTCCGGCCTCGTGATGATGGCGTACAGCTCGCAGGGCATCGCCACCGGCGGCCACAACGTGGTGTGGCAGTACAACTACTTCCAGTCGATCGGCCGCCTCGTCCCGCTCTCGCAGCGCCAGCCCGGCGACATCCTCTTCTACTCGAAGACGGGAACCGCTTCGGGTGGTTACCACGACTCGATCTACACCGGAAACGGGATGATGGTCGAGGCGGCGAAGCCCGGCGTCGGCGTCGTCGAGCGCGCGGTCTGGCTCCCGAACGAGCTGCTGCCCTACGTCGCCCGACCGAGCGGCTCGCTCTAGTCCCGGAAACGAAACCAGGTTCCGGACACCACACCACGCAGATGCGCGGTGCTGTGTCCGGAACCTGGTTCCGAGCGGGTGGCGCGGAAGCGTCAGTGCGAGCCGGGGACGTACGCGGCCTGACCGGCCTGCACGATCGCCTCGGCCTCGGCGGCGTCGCCCCAGCCCTCGGCCTTGACCCACTTGTTCGGCTCGAGGTCCTTGTAGCGCTCGAAGAAGTGCGCGATCTCGGCCTTCGTCTGTTCGTCGACGTCCGAGATGTCCTGGATGTGCTGCCAGCGCGGGTCCTTCGCGGGACCACGAGGACCTTCGCGTCGTTGCCGGCCTCGTCGCTCATCTTGAAGACGCCGACCGGACGGACCTTGACGCCGACACCGGGGAACACCGGGTACTCGAGGAGCAGCAGCGCGTCCACGGGGTCGCCGTCGTCCCCGAGGGTGTTCTCGAAGAACCCGTAGTCGGTCGGGTAGACGAACGAGGTGAACAGCACGCGGTCGAGGTACACGCGACCGGTCTCGTGGTCCACCTCGTACTTGTTGCGGCTGCCCTTGGGGATCTCGACGACGACGTCGTACGCGGCCATGTTGCGCTCCTGGTCTGATGTGCGGAAGAAAGCGCGGCTAACGTTACCGGGTGAACACTCCGCGTCCCGGCTCGACCCAGCGGTCGCCGACACCCGTCGCGCGGTCCGCACCCTGCTCGCGCAGGCGCTCGACGTCCGCACGGTGCGCCCCGGGGACCTCGTGCTCGTCGCGCTGAGCGGCGGACCGGACTCGCTCGCGCTCGCCGCGGCCACCGCGTTCGAGGCGCCCAAGCAGGAACTGCGAGCAGGCGCGGTGGTCGTCGACCACGCACTCCAGGCGGGTTCCGGGGCGGTGGCGAGCCGCGCCTCCAGGCAGGCATCCGAGCTGGGACTCGCACCGGTGACGGTCCGTCGGGTCGCCGTCGGTTCCGAAGGGGGTCCCGAAGGGGCCGCCCGGGAGGCACGGCACGCGTCGATCGCGGACGTCGCGTCCGCGACGGGGTCGCCGCTCGTGCTGCTCGGGCACACCCTCGACGACCAGGCCGAGTCGGTCCTGCTGGGCCTCGCCCGCGGAGCGGGCCGGACTCGCTCTCCGGGATGGCGCCGCTGTCGCGGCGCGACGACGGACCCGCGTACGGGCGGCCGCTGCTCGGCGTGCGCCGGCACACGACGCGACAGGCGTGCGCGGCCGCCGGGCTGGCGCCGTGGGACGACCCGCAGAACGACGACCCGGCGTTCACGCGTGTCCGGGTGCGGAACAGGCTGATGCCGGCGCTCGAGCGCGAGCTCGGCGCGGGGGTGCCCGAGGCCCTGGCGCGGACGGCGGACCAGCTGCGCGAGGACTCCGCGGCGCTCGACCACTTCGCCGAGGAGATGGCGGAGGACCTCGCCGAACACTCCGAGGCGGGCATCTCGCTGTCCGTGCGGGAGCTCGCGGCCAACCCGCCCGCCCTGCGGCAGCGGCTCGTGCGTCTGGCCGTGGAGAGCGAGTTCGGCGTGACGCTGTCCCGTGTGCAGACGCTCGAGGTGTGCCGGCTCGTCACCGACTGGAGCGGGCAGGGGCCCATCGACCTGCCGGGTGTGCGGGCGTCGCGATCGGGGGACCGTCTGGCGTTCAGCGCCGGTTAGTCTGTGGTGGTGGAACTCTCCGACGTCCAGGCAGACCTGTCCGAAGTGCTCTTCACCCCCGAGCAGATCGACGAGAAGCTCGCCGAGCTCGCCGCGGTGGTCGACCGCGACTACGCGGGGAAGGACCCGCTCCTCGTCGGCGTCCTGAAGGGTGCCGTCATGGTGATGGCCGACTTCTCGCGCCACCTCAAGATGCAGGCGCGCATGGACTGGATGGCGGTGTCGTCGTACGGCTCCGGTACGAAGTCGTCCGGTGTGGTGCGGATCCTCAAGGACCTCGACACGGACCTGCACGGCCGTGACGTCATCATCGTCGAGGACATCATCGACTCCGGCCTGACGCTCTCGTGGCTCCGGCAGAACCTCGAGTCCCGCGGGGCCGCGAGCGTCGAGATCGTCGCCCTGCTCCGCAAGCCCGAGGCCGCCAAGGTCGAGGTCGACGTGAAGTACGTGGGGTTCGAGATCCCGGACGAGTTCGTGGTCGGGTACGGGCTGGACTACGACGAGCGCTACCGCAACCTCCGCGGTGTCGGGGTGCTCGCGCCGCACGTCTACAGCTGATCCTGCCCGCGGGCGGAGTTCGCCCGCAGAGGACACCCATTCTCGCCACAGAATCGCGGCCGTATGCTGATCAGCACGCAACTTCGGCAGAGAAAGGTGTCGGGCGCTCTGCCCGGATCACATGGACTTCAAGCGCATCCTCCGCGGGCCGTACATCTACGTGCTGATCGCGATGGTGGGGATCTGGATCGGCTGGGCCGTGATCAGCCAGTCCGGCACGCAGCAGATCAACACGCAGAAGGGCCTCGAGCAGCTCGCCGACGGCAAGGTCTCGTCCGTGGTGGTGAACTCCACCGAGCAGCGGGTCGACCTCACGCTCAAGGACGGCAACGCGCACGAGCAGTTCTACTACTCGACGCCGCGCGGTGAAGAGGTCATCAAGGCCGTCAACGACGCGAACCTGCCGAAGGGCTACAACGACACCGTCCAGCAGTCGAACTGGTTCCTCTCGCTGCTCGGCATCATCCTGCCGTTCCTGCTCATCGGAGCGGTGTTCTGGTTCCTCCTGTCGAGCGCCCAGGGCGGCGGGTCGAAGGTCATGCAGTTCGGCAAGTCCCGCGCGAAGATGAACAACAAGGAGAACCCGCAGGTCTCCTTCGCGGACGTTGCCGGTGCCGACGAGGCGATCGAGGAGCTCCAGGAGATCAAGGAGTTCCTCAAGGAGCCGGCGAAGTTCCAGGCCGTCGGCGCGAAGATCCCGAAGGGCGTGCTGCTGTACGGCCCTCCCGGCACCGGCAAGACGCTGCTCGCCCGAGCCGTCGCCGGTGAGGCGGGCGTGCCGTTCTACTCGATCTCCGGTTCGGACTTCGTCGAGATGTTCGTCGGTGTGGGTGCCAGCCGTGTCCGTGACCTGTTCGACCAGGCGAAGCAGAACTCGCCCGCCATCGTCTTCATCGACGAGATCGACGCAGTCGGTCGTCACCGCGGCGCCGGTATCGGCGGCGGCAACGACGAGCGTGAGCAGACGCTGAACCAGCTCCTCGTCGAGATGGACGGCTTCGACGGCAAGACCAACGTCATCCTCATCGCCGCGACGAACCGTCCCGACGTCCTTGACCCGGCGCTTCTCCGCCCGGGGCGCTTCGACCGCCAGATCGGCGTCGACGCGCCGTCGCTCGACGGCCGGAAGCAGATCCTCGAGGTGCACGCGAAGGGCAAGCCCCTCGCCGCGAGCGTCGACCTCGAGCTCCTCGCGCGCAAGACGCCGGGCTTCACGGGCGCCGACCTGGCGAACGTGCTCAACGAGGCCGCGCTCCTGACGGCCCGGTCGAACGCGCAGCTCATCGACAACCGCGCGCTTGACGAGGCGGTCGACCGTGTGATGGCCGGTCCGCAGCGCCGGACCCGGATCATGTCCGACCAGGAGCGCCTCATCACGGCGTACCACGAGGGCGGCCACGCACTCGCGGCCGCGGCCATGCGGCACACCGACCCGGTGACGAAGATCACGATCCTCCCGCGCGGCCGCGCCCTCGGCTACACGATGGTGCTCCCGCTCGAGGACAAGTACTCCGTCACCCGCAACGAACTGCTCGACCAGCTCACCTACGCCATGGGCGGCCGCGTCGCCGAGGAGATCGTCTTCCACGACCCGACCACGGGTGCGTCGAACGACATCGAGAAGGCCACCGGCACCGCCCGCAAGATGGTCACGGAGTACGGCATGAGCCGCGCCGTCGGGTCGGTCAAGCTCGGCTCCGGGTCGAGCGAGCCGTTCGTCGGCCGCGACATGAGCGGCGGCAACGGCCGCGACTACTCCGAGAACATCGCCGAGACGGTCGACGCCGAGACCCGTGCCCTGCTCGAGGCCGCGCACGACGAGGCCTACCAGGTGCTCAACGACAACCGGGACATCCTCGATCGTCTCGCGGGCGAGCTCCTCGAGAAGGAGACGCTCGACGCCCCCGAGCTGGTGGAGATCTTCAAGGACGTCCGCAAGCTGCCGGAGCGCCCGCAGTGGCTCTCGAGCGACAAGCGACCGGTGAGCAACCTGCCCGCCATCGAGGTTCCCGGCAAGGCCGCCTCGACCGCGTCCGAGCAGCCCGGCCCCGAGTCGACGAAGCCCCGTCGCCGTCCCTTCGGCAACCCGGGTATCGCCCCCGCGTAGGCCGGCATGACCGACCTGCCGACGAGACGCTCGCGTCGGCTCGCCGAGGTGAGCCGGGCGCGGGCCGCTGCTGCCGAACCGCCGACGGTCGCGATCGACCTCCGCGCACCCGCACCGGTGCCGGAGATCGTGACCGGCCGACGGCGGGACCGCGGACGTGCCGACCCCGTCGACGACCGCACGCGGGTGATGGGCATCCTCAACGTCACGCCGGACTCGTTCAGCGACGGCGGCCTGCACGAGGCGTACGACGCCGCGGTCCAGCACGCGCGCGAGCTCGTCGCGGCGGGTGCGGACATCGTCGACGTGGGCGGTGAGTCCACGCGCCCCGGCTCGGAGCGCGTCCCGGTCGCGGTCGAGCAGGAGCGCGTGCTGCCGGTCGTGCAGCAGCTCGTCGCCGAGGGCATCACGGTGAGCGTCGACACGATGAACGCCGCCACAGCCGAGCGTTCGGTGGAGCTGGGTGCCGCGATCGTCAACGACGTCTCCGGCGGGCTCGCCGACGCCGACATGGCACGCGTGGTGCGCGACACCGGCGCCGGGTTCGTGGTGATGCACTGGCGCGGGCACAGCGATCGGATGTACCGGAACGCGGAGTACGTGCACGCCGTGGAAGAGGTCCGGCGCGAGGTCGAGCTCCGCGTCGCCGAGCTCATCGTCCTCGGGGTTCGCCAGGAACAGGTCGTCATCGATCCCGGTCTCGGGTTCGCCAAGCACGGGACCCAGAACTGGGAGATCCTGGCCGGGTACGAACGCTTCGCGTCCATCGGGCTCCCGGTGCTCGTCGCCGCATCGCGCAAGCGCTTCCTCGACGGCGTCGGCAGTGCCGCCGGTGCCCCGGCGAGGGACCGCGACCTCGCCACCGCCGCCATCAGCCTGCTCTCCGCCGAGCGCGGGGCGTGGGGGGTGCGCGTGCACGACCCGGCACCGACCCGTGCCGTGCTGGACGTCTGGGACGCCTGGAGGGCAGCTCGATCGTGAGGGACACCATCCGACTGACCGGGTCCGCGCGCGCGGCCACCACGGCGTCTTCGACCACGAGCGCGCCGACGGACAGGAGTTCGTCGTCGACGTCGCCGTGGAGGTCGACGCCCGCGCCGCGTCGGACGACGACGACCTCGAGCGGACCGTGCACTACGGGGTGCTCGCCGAGCAGGTCGTCGCGGAGATCGAACGTGATCCGGTGGACCTCATCGAGACGCTCGCCGAGCGCATCGCGGGGGCCGTGCTCGCCCACCGTGCGGCGCTGGCGACCGAGGTGACCGTGCACAAGCCGCAGGCTCCCATCACGGTGCCGTTCACCGATGTCTCGATCACGATCCGACGCTCCCGCGACGGAGGCGGAGCCGCCCACGACGAGGACCGCGACGAGGAAGAAGAGTGAGCCGCGCCGTCGTCGCCCTCGGCGCCAACCTCGGTGACCGGGGAGCACCCTGCGCGCCGCCGCGCTCGCGATCGCCGCGCTGCCCGGCGTCCGGCCCGTCGCGTCGAGTCGCGAGGTCGAGTCCGTCGCCGTCACGCTCGACGGTCCGGACCCGACGAAGCCGCGGTACCGGAACGCCGTCGTGGTCGTCGACACCGAGCTCGAGCCGCAGGAGCTCCTCGACGCCCTGCACGGCATCGAGGACTCGCACGGCCGGACGCGCGAGGTGCGGTGGGGTGACCGCACGCTCGACCTCGACCTCGTCGTGTACGACGACCTGTCGCTGCACACGGCGATCCTGACGGTGCCGCACCCGCGTGCGGCGGAGCGTGCGTTCGTGCTCGCGCCGTGGCTCGATGCGGATCCGGCGCCGTCCTGCCCGGCGCCGGACCGGTGGCGGACCTGCTCGCCGCGATCGGCGACGACACCGAGCGCGTCGACGAGCCACGCCTGTTCGACGAGCCGAACGCTGACGAGCCGACCGTTGACGAGCCGACCGTTGTCGAGCCGACCGTTGTCGAGCCCACCGCTGACGAGCCGACCGCTGACCGGCCGACCACCGACGAACCGCAGGTGCTCCCGTGAAGCCGACCCGCGCCTCCACCCTGATCAGCGTCGCCGTCGTGGCGGCCGTGGCCGGGTTCGCCCTCGACGCGGTCCTGGCCTCCCGTCAGGTGCCGACGCTGTTCCTCGCGACCCCGCTCGGCATCACCCTCGCGTTCATCGGCGTCGCCGTGGTGCTGATGGCGCGCCCGATCCGGCGCCACGCCCGCGACGGCGCCGCACGCCAGCGACCGGTCGACCCGCTCTACGCCACACGCGTGGTCGTGCTCGCGAAGGCGTCGAGCATCTGCGGCTCGCTGTTCGGCGGCTTCGGTCTCGGTCTGCTCGTGTACCTCCTGACCCGCTCGGCCCTCCCTTCGCTAGGCTCGACCATGCCGAACGCCGTGGCGGTCGGGGTGGGCTCGTGCTCACGGTGTGCGCACTCGTCGCCGAGCGGATGTGCATCGTGCCTCCGGGCGACGATGACGACGACCTCCCCCGGGCGGCACGACGCAGGCGCACTGATCCACGCGCACCGATCCACGCGCACCGATCCGGGCGCACCGATCCACCCAGGCGCACCGACCAGACCGCAGGAGGCCCGCGATGCCGCGTGAACGACTCGACGAGCCCGGCCTCGGCCTGACGGGCACCACCTGGACCCGGGTGTCGCCGAAGCTCGTCTGGACCGAGCTGGTCACGACGACCGTCATCGGGCTCGTCGTCACGGCGGGCTGCGTGCTCATCGGCGTCGTGAACGGTGGCTTCGGCGCCCCGCCGGCATCGTCTGGACCTCGATCGCGGTCGTGGTGTTCGTCGTCGCGGCGATCACCGCCGCCCTGACCCCTCGCCGCGTCCGCGCGATCGGGTACGCCCTGCGAGACGACGACCTGGTGCTGCGCCGGGGCCTGACGTGGCAGCGCTTCACGGCCGTGCCGTACGGCCGCATGCAGCTCGTCGACGTGAACCGGGGGCCGCTCGACCGGGCGCTCGGCATGAGCGAGCTGAAGTTCGTGACCGCGGCGGCCTCGACGAACGTGCGGATCCCCGGCATCCCCTTCGCCGACGCGGACGAGCTGCGCGACCGGCTCGTCGAGCTCGCCGAGTCCCGCCGCGCCGGACTGTAGGGGCTGCGCATGACGTTCCGACCAGGCCCACCGCCGCCGGCTCCGCCGAAGCGCGGCGATGCGGCGGCCGCGGCTCCGCTGACCGACGGCGAGTGGCACCGCATGCACCCGCTGACGCCGCTGCTCAAGGGCGGCATCTTCCTCATCGTGATCCTCGGCTACGTGCTGAACAGCCTGCGGGACCAGCTCGTCGAGCTCTTCATCCCCGGCGGCCGGGGCAGCAGGACGACGGCGATCCGGTGCGCTACGTCTACGAGCACGGCGTGGTCGGCTGGGTCCTGCTCGGTGTGGCTGTCATCCTCCTGGTGCTCCTGGGTCTCTTCACCCTCTCCTGGCGGATGCACGAGTTCCGTGTGACCGGCGAGATCGTCGAGGTCCGCTCGGGGGTGCTGTTCCGCACGAACCGGAAGGCCCGGCTCGACCGGATCCAGGGCATCAACATCTCGCGACCCCTCGTCCCGCGGATCTTCGGCACCGCGAAGCTCGAGATCGCGCAGGCCGGCAACGACGCGAACGTCCAGCTCGCGTACCTCGGGGTGAAGGCGGCGGACGACCTCCGGCAGCGCATCCTCGTGCTCGCATCGGGCGCGAAGGAGGACGACCGGCAGCACGATCCGGCGCGCGCGTCGAACGGCGTGCTGCAGGACCGGGTGGACGAGATCTTCTCGCCCGAGCTCGACCCGGCTGCCGTGCGAGCGACCCGCATCGTGAAGGTGCACCCGGCCGGCTGATCGCGTCGATGCTCCTGTCCGGCACGACGGTGTTCATCGTGCTCGCGGTCGCGGCGATGATCGTCAGCGTCGCGGTGACGGGCGAGTACGGCATCCTCTTCGGCCTGTTCCCGCGGTGATCGGCGCCGGCGGGTACTACGTCCGGAAGTTCTCCCGCTCGCTCCAGTACACGATCGCCGAGACGCGGGACGGCATCCGGATCGGCTTCGGTCTCGTGTCGACGTCGAACGAGACGCTGCCGCCGGGGCGCATCCACGCCGTGAGCGTCGCCCAGCCGCTGCTCTGGCGGCCCTTCGGCTGGTGGGACGTCCGGATCAACCGTGCGACGAACGCCGGCAACGGGGCGTCGAACAACCAGCAGGTCTCGTCGATCGTGCTGCCCGTCGGCACGGCCGCCGACGTCCGCGAGGTGCTCGACATCATCCTCCCGGGCTCGTCGGCGCCGCGGTCGCCGGTCCGACCGCGTCACGGGAGCAGCTCCGCGAGGGATCGTCCGAGGCCGTCGACGTCGTCGACGACAGCCTCACCACCACGGGCGACCGCGGCGGGTTCGTGCACTCGCCGCGGCGGGGCGCCTGGCTCCGGCCCTTGGCGTTCCGACGCAACGGCTACCGGTTCGTGCCGGGGGCGGTGCTGCTCCGGCTCGGTGCCGTGTGGCGTTCCCTGGTGATCGTCCCGCTGCCGCGGGTGCAGAGCGTGAAGGTGTCCCAGGGGCCGCTCGAGCGTGCGCTGCGGCTCGCCTCCGTGCACGTGCAGACGGTGCAGGGCCCGGTGACCGCGCGCGTCGGTGCGCTCGACGCGCGGGACGCGCAGCGCCTGTGGTCCGACACCGCGGGGCGAGCGGTCGAGGCCGCTGCCGCCGACACGTCCCACCGGTGGCGCGAACGGGAGGCCCGTTCCGGCTCCGCCGGGATCGCCACCGACCAGCAGGCGGTCGCCGATACCGCCGCCGCCACCGCCACCCCCACCGCCGTTCCCGGCGCATCGGACGCGACCCCGTCCGGTCCGCAGGGCGCGCACCGGGCCGCTCCCGAGCCTCCAGGCCCGTGGGGCGAGACCCCGCCACCGGGAGCCGCCCGGTGAGGGCGGGACGGCTGGGCATCGGCGTCATCGGCGCCGGACGCGTCGGGCCGGTCCTGGGCGCGGCGCTCGCGAACGCGGAGCACGCCGTCGTCGGCGTGACGGCCGTGTCCGACGCCGGTCGCGACCGTGCCGAGGCGATGCTGCCCGGCGCGCCCGTGCTCGAGACACCGGACCTCGTCGAGCGGAGCGAGCTCGTGCTGCTCGCCGTGCCGGACGACCAGCTCGCCGGGCTCGTGCAGGGGCTCGCGGACGCGGGGATCTGGCAGCCGGGTCAGCTCGTCGTGCACACCAGCCCGGACCACGGCGTCGGCGTCCTCGCCCCCGCGACGGCGGCGGGCGCGATCCCGCTGGCGATCCACCCGGCGATGGCCTTCACGGGGACGAGCGTCGACCTCGTGCGGCTCCGGGACGCGTACTGCGCCGTGACGGCACCCGCCCCCGTGCTCCCGATCGCCCAGGCGCTCGTCGTCGAGATGGGGGCGGAGCCGTTCGTCGTCTCCGAGCAGGACCGACCCGCGTACGCCGATGCCGTCCGCGCCGCGGTGAGCTTCTCGACGGCGATCGTCGACCAGTCGGCCGGCACGCTCGAGGGCATCGGGGTGGAGCACCCGGACGTGTCCTCGGAGCCCTCGTCCGCTCGGCCGTCGACAACGCCCTCGCCGCGGCCGACGGCCAGGCGGCGCTCTAGCCCGACGCCCGGGCCCGACGTCGGTTCCGCGTGCGAGCCGCCCCGACGCCCGCGATTCCGGGCCGGGAGCGCCGGGCGGGTAGCATCGGTGCATCCCCACGACCCCCACCGGAGCCGCACCAGCAATGAGCGAAGCAACCGCCGCAGACGTCCTGTCAGCCGAGGAGACCAGCGAGCAGCGACAGGTCCGGCTCGACAAGCGGGCGAAGCTCCTCGAATCGGGGATCGAGGCGTACCCGGCGGAGCTCCCGATCACCGACACGATCCCGGCCGTCCGCGCGCGCCACGCGGAGCTGGCGACCGGCGGGGAGACCCAGGACGTCGTCGGCGTCGCCGGCCGCATCGTGTTCTCGCGCAACACCGGCAAGCTTTGCTTCGCGTCGCTGCAGTCCGGCGACGGTTCGCGGATCCAGGCGATGGTGTCCCTCGCCGAGGTGGGCGAGGAGTCGCTCGCGCGCTGGAAGGAGTTCGTCGACCTCGGCGACCACGTGTTCGTGCACGGCCGCGTCATCTCCTCGCGTCGTGGCGAGCTGTCGATCATGGTCGACGACTGGGCGATCGCGGCGAAGGCGATCCTGCCGCTGCCCAACCTGCACAACGAGCTGAACGAGGAGACGCGGGTCCGTCAGCGCTACCTCGACCTCATCGTGCGCGAGGACGCTCGCGCGACCGTCCGTGCCCGAGCCGCCGTGATGGCGTCGCTGCGGCAGACGTTCGCCGGCCACGACTACCTCGAGGTCGAGACCCCGATGCTGCAGACCCAGCACGGGGGCGCCTCGGCCCGCCCGTTCGTCACGCACTCGAACGCCTTCGACACCGAACTGTTCCTGCGGATCGCGCCGGAGCTCTTCCTGAAGCGCGCCGTCGTCGGGGGATCGACCGGGTGTTCGAGGTGAACCGGAACTTCCGCAACGAGGGCGCCGACTCGACGCACTCGCCCGAGTTCGCGATGCTCGAGGCGTACCAGGCCTACGGCAGCTACGAGCAGATGGCCGACCTGACGCAGGAGCTCGTGCAGAACGCCGCCCGAGCGGTGACGGGCGGCTCGCTCGAGGTCACCCTGGCCGACGGCACCACGTACGACCTCGGCGGCGAGTGGCCCCGCATCGACATGTACGGCTCATTGTCCGAGGCGGCCGGTCGGGAGATCACGCCCTCGACCCCGTTGGCGGAACTGCAGGCGCTCGCCGAGGCCGAGGGCGTCGAGGTGGCGCACGCCACGCACGGCAAGTACGTCGAGGAGCTGTGGGAGCACTTCGTGATCGACTCGCTCGACCGTCCCACGTTCGTGATGAACTTCCCGGTCGACACCTCGCCGCTCACGCGCGAGCACCGCACCCGACCGGGCATCGTCGAGAAGTGGGACCTGTACGTCCGGGGCTTCGAGCTCGCGACGGCGTACTCCGAGCTCGTCGACCCGGTCGTCCAGCGCGAGCGGTTCGTCGACCAGGCGCGGCTCGCGGCCGGCGGCGACCCGGAGGCGATGCGCGTGGACGAGGAGTTCCTGCGGGCGCTCGAGCACGCGATGCCGCCGTCGGGTGGCATGGGCATGGGCATCGACCGCCTCCTCATGGCGATCACCGGACTCGGCATCCGCGAGACGATCCTCTTCCCGCTGGTGAAGTAGCGTTCCCGTCGGTGCAGGAGCTCCCGGTGAAGGGAGGTACGATGCTCCGGTGCCGCATGGAGTCGTGACCGGGATCATCTTCGCCCTGACGCCGACCGTCGTCGTCGGCCTCATCTTCTGGTTCGTGATGCGTGCCATCCTGCGGGCCGATCGCACCGAGCGTGCCGCGTACGCCAAGGTCGAGGCGGAGGAGCGCGCCCGCTTCGAACGGGAGCACGGCGTTCCCGCACCGGCGCCCGTGTCCGCCGAGTAGTCCCGCCCGTCCCGTCACCGTGCGTTCACCGCGCGGTGTGACCATGGCGTGCATGCGCCCGACCTCGCAGCACGTCGATC
This sequence comes from Curtobacterium flaccumfaciens, assembly GCA_029689965.1. Lineage (GTDB taxonomy): Bacteria > Actinomycetota > Actinomycetes > Actinomycetales > Microbacteriaceae > Curtobacterium > Curtobacterium flaccumfaciens_E. Next base: position 695,897 of record CP121450.1, read on the forward strand.
CCGTCGACCCGGGCGACCTCGCCGACCTCGACCCGGAGGACGCCTTCGGACACCCGGCCGTCGCCGACCCCGCGCGGGACGACGCCGTCTGGCCGGACGGCGACGAGGACGACATCGACGTCTGAGCGTCCGGACCGCGTCACCGCCCGTTCACCCGCACGTCGCGTCGCGGGGTGAGCATCGACGGCATGTCCATCACGCAGATCCTCACCGGCCGACGCGGCCTCCCCGTCGCCCGCGGCCGGGTGTTCACCGGCCGTAGCCTCGTCGGCGACATCGAGAACGAGTACGACGAGTTCGACCGCGACGCCGATCTCGAGGTCTCCAAGCGTCGCGAGGGGTGGCTCGAGCCCTCCTGGTGAGCCCCACCCGTACGGTCGTCGGGGTACGCCGACCGGATCACATCGATCCGGTACGGCGTACCCCTTTTCGTGTCCGCTGTGCGCGGGAGTCCGGGTACACCATCCGAAACGGGCATGAAACACCGATGCAACGCCGGAAACATCACGTCACGCCCTTGAAAACCGGCTGTTGGGGGACCAGACTGGCCGTGGGCTGTACCCCGTGGGGGACGGTTTCGATGATGAAGCACGGAGAACCCTGGGAATCGATCCGATCGGTTTGTGGGGTACACCTCGCGACCGCTTTACTCATTGCCACCCCCAACGAGGCCATCACCGTCGAACGCAGGGAGAGTCACCATGACGATCGCAACCGCAGCACCGAAGACGACGACCACTGGCACCACCGCGCGCCGCACCAAGAAGGCGGCTCCGGCGACGACCCCGGTCACCGCGGTCGAGACCACGCTCGGCAACGAGGTCGAGGCCGACGAGCAGCTCGCAGGAGTCCGCGGTGCCTCGGTCGACCAGGTCGGCGACTACCTGCGCCACATCGGGCGCCTCTCGCTCCTCACCGCCGAGGACGAGGCGGACATCGCCCGTCGCATCGAGGTCGGCCTGTTCGCCGAAGAGAAGCTCAACACCGAGAAGGGTCTCGCGAAGACCCTCCAGCGCGAGCTCCGCTGGCTCGTCCGTGACGGCGAGCGCGCCAAGGAGCGCATGATCACGTCGAACCTCCGCCTGGTCGTGAGCATCGCCAAGCGCTACTCGCAGCGCGGCCTGCCGTTCATGGACGTCATCCAGGAGGGCAACCTCGGTCTGGTCCGCGCGGTCGAGAAGTTCGACTTCACGCAGGGCTACAAGTTCTCGACCTACGCCACCTGGTGGATCCGTCAGGCGATCTCCCGCGGTCTGGCCGACAAGGCCCGCACGATCCGCATCCCGGTCCACACCGTCGAGCTGATCAACAAGATCTCCCGCACCGAGCGGGACCTCACCGTCGACCTCGGCCGGGCCCCCATGCCCGAGGAAGTCGCTGCGGAGCTCAGCATGAGCGTCGAGGAGCTCGTCGACCTGAAGGGCCGCTCGCACGAACCGGTGTCGATCCACACGGTCGTCGGCGACTCCGACGACAGCGAGCTCGGCGACTTCATCGAGGACGAGGACGCCGCGTCCCCGAACGAGCTCACCGAGACGACGCTGCTGCACCGCGACATCCGCTCCATCGTCGCGGAGCTCCCGAGCGACGAGGCGAACGTGATCCGCATGCGCTACGGCCTCGACGACGACAAGCCGATGACGCTCGACGAGATCTCGAAGATCGTCCACACGACCCGCCAGGCGGTCAGCCGCGTGGAGTCGCGCGCGAAACTCCGCCTGTTCGCGAAGGCGGTCTCGCAGGACATGCAGCTGTACCTGACCGAGTGAGGTCAGCGGACTTCGGCCGGTGCGCGAGCGCCGGCACGGGGAACCGGGTCGTCCTGTGGGAAGGCGATCCGGTGGGGTGATGGGACGGCCCGCTCAGGCACAGCCTGGGCGGGCCATTCACGTGTCCGGCGTCCGCGTCAGTCCTCGACCTCGCGGCCGAGCTTCTGCCGCAGGTCCTGCGGGATGAGCTCGATGAGCTGGTCCGGGCGCACCGGCAGGTCGAGCAGACTGAGCTTCACCCGCCCCGTCCGTCCGTGCCGCTCGGCGTCGAGGCGCACCACGCTGCCGGCGTCCTTCCGGAGCCGGACGTCGAGCTGCGCCCCGGTGGCCACCTCGCCGACGACGAGGCCGTCGACCTCGAGCGCAGCGCTCAGCGTGCCCTCGGCGATGTCGAACCGGTAGCGCTCGCGAGCGGCGAGCACCACGGCGCGGTCGATGCCCGCCATCGGTGCGACCGGTGTCACGACGGAGCCGGAGAGCGCGGGGAGAGGACGGGGCCGCCGGCCGCGTAGTTGTACGCGGTGGACCCGGCCGGCGTCGCGGCGACGATGGCGTCCGCGCGGTAGTAGCCGTACCCGAGGCCGCCGACGCTGAGGTCCGCCGACACCTGCCCGGCGCCCGGCCGTCGCACGATGGTGAGGTCGTTGAACGCGAGGTAGTCGGTCCGTGCGCCGCTCCAGAACAGCCGAGCCTCGAGCGCGTGGTGGGGCTCGAGCTGGTAGTCGCCGGCGGACAGCCGCTCGAGGGCGCCCTCGAGCTCCGGCGGCTCGATCTCCACCAGGAACCCGACGTTGCCGTAGTTGACGCCGAGGACCGGCACCGGACGCTTCGCCACGAGCCGCATGGCGCCGAGCATCGTGCCGTCCCGCCGAGCGCGACGACGAGGTCGACGCCGTCGGTGAAGTCCTCGTCGGCGATGACGTCGACGCCGCCGCCGATGCGCTGCGCGTCGGGACGCCGGGCGACGAGCCGACCGCGGCCGGAGGCGTTCCAGCGCTGCAGGGTCGCGACGGACTCCTGCACGTTCTTGGTCGGGTGGACGACGAGGCCGACGACGGGCTGCTCCATGCACGGATCGTACCGATCCCGCCCGTGCACGTCCCCTGTGCACGGGGCGCAACGAGGTCACGCCCACGGCGAACAGGGGCAGCCCGCGAGGGGAGCGCTGGTTACTCTCGATGTACGTCACCGGACTTCCACGAGCCCGGCAAGGGAGAGCACATGTTCGAGAGATTCACCGACCGAGCCCGTCGTGTTGTCGTCCTCGCTCAAGAAGAAGCGAAGATGCTCAACCACAACTACATCGGCACCGAGCACATCCTCCTCGGCCTCATCCACGAGGGCGAGGGCGTCGCCGCGAAGGCGCTGGAGTCGCTCGGCATCTCGCTCGATGCCGTCCGCGAGCAGGTCCAGGACATCATCGGGCAGGGGCAGCAGCAGCCGACCGGGCACATCCCGTTCACGCCGCGCGCCAAGAAGGTGCTCGAGCTGTCCCTGCGCGAGGCGCTGCAGCTCGGTCACAACTACATCGGCACCGAGCACATCCTCCTCGGCCTCATCCGCGAGGGCGAGGGCGTCGCCGCCCAGGTGCTCGTCAAGCTCGGCGCGGACCTCAACCGCGTCCGCCAGCAGGTCATCCAGCTCCTGTCCGGCTACCAGGGCAAGGAAGCGGTCGCCGTCGGCGGCGAGCAGCAGCAGAACGCCCAGCAGGGTTCGCAGGTCCTCGACCAGTTCGGTCGCAACCTCACCCAGGCCGCGCGCGACGCCAAGCTCGACCCGGTCATCGGGCGCGAGAAGGAGATGGAGCGGGTCATGCAGATCCTCTCCCGCCGCTCCAAGAACAACCCCGTCCTGATCGGTGAGCCCGGAGTCGGCAAGACCGCGGTCGTCGAGGGCCTCGCCCAGGCGATCGTCAAGGGCGACGTGCCCGAGACGCTGAAGGACAAGCAGTTGTACTCGCTCGACCTCGGATCGCTCATCGCCGGGTCCCGCTACCGCGGTGACTTCGAGGAGCGCCTCAAGAAGGTCACCAAGGAGATCCGCACCCGCGGCGACATCATCGTCTTCATCGACGAGATCCACACGCTCGTGGGTGCCGGTGCCGCTGAGGGCGCGATCGACGCCGCATCGATCCTCAAGCCGCTCCTCGCCCGTGGTGAGCTCCAGACCATCGGGGCCACCACGCTCGACGAGTACCGCAAGCACTTCGAGAAGGACGCCGCACTCGAGCGTCGCTTCCAGCCGGTGCAGGTCAACGAGCCGTCGCTGCCGCACGCGATCAACATCCTCAAGGGTCTCCGCGACAAGTACGAGGCGTTCCACAAGGTGTCCATCACCGACGGTGCGATCGTCGCCGCCGCGAATCTGGCGGACCGCTACGTGCAGGACCGCTTCCTGCCGGACAAGGCCATCGACCTGATCGACGAGGCCGGCGCTCGCCTGCGCCTGTCGATCCTGTCGGCGCCGCCGGAGCTCCGCGAGTTCGACGAGAAGATCTCGGCGGTCCGCGGGCAGAAGGAAGCCGCGATCGAGGAGCAGGACTTCGAGAAGGCCGCGAGCCTGCGCGACGAGGAGAAGAAGCTCCTCGGCGAGCGGCTCCGCCTCGAGAAGCAGTGGCGTGCGGGTGACGTCGCCGCGTCCGGCACCGTCGACGAGGGCATCATCGCCGAGGTCCTGGCGCAGGCCACGGGCATCCCGGTGTTCAAGCTCACCGAAGAGGAGACCTCGCGTCTCGTGTTCATGGAGAAGGCACTGCACGAGCGCGTCATCGGTCAGGAAGAGGCCATCTCGGCCCTCTCGAAGACCATCCGCCGCACCCGTGCCGGCCTCGAGGACCGAACCGCCCCTCGGGCTCGTTCATCTTCGCCGGGCCCACGGGCGTCGGCAAGACCGAGCTCGCCAAGGCGCTCGCGGAGTTCCTGTTCGACGACGAGGGTGCGCTGATCTCCCTCGACATGTCGGAGTTCGGCGAGAAGCACACCGTGTCCCGCCTGTTCGGTGCCCCTCCCGGGTTCGTCGGGTTCGAGGAGGGCGGCCAGCTCACCGAGAAGGTGCGCCGCAAGCCGTTCTCCGTGGTCCTGTTCGACGAGATCGAGAAGGCCCACCCGGACATCTTCAACTCGCTGCTGCAGGTCCTCGAAGAGGGTCGTCTGACGGACGGTCAGGGTCGCGTCGTCGACTTCAAGAACACCGTCATCATCATGACGACCAACCTCGGGTCCCAGGGCATCGCGGGCGGCCCCGTCGGCTTCCAGGTCGAGGGCGACTCCGGGATCTCCTACGACCGCATGCGCTCGAAGGTGAACGAAGAGCTCAAGAAGCACTTCAAGCCCGAGTTCCTCAACCGCGTCGACGACACGATCGTGTTCCCGCAGCTGTCGCAGCCCGAGCTGCTGCAGATCGTGGACCTGTTCGTGAAGCGCCTGTCGGACCGCCTGCTCGACCGCGACATGACGGTGGAGCTGACGCTCGCCGCCAAGGAACAGCTTATCAAGGTCGGGTTCGATCCGGCGCTCGGTGCTCGCCCGCTCCGCCGCGCGATGCAGCACGAGGTCGAGGACCAGCTGTCGGAGCACATCCTGCAGGGTGAGCTCAACGCCGGCGACCACGTGAAGGTCGACTTCGCCGAGGGTGCGTTCCAGTTCGAGACCGGGCGTCAGCCCGGCCGCGAGGAGGTCCTCGCCGGGGCTGCCGCCGTCGAGGGGGCGGACGCCTCACCGGGCGAGATCGAGTCCTCAGGACCCACCAGACGACGGACGGGAGGCGCGGTGCCAGCTGGCACCGCGCCTCCCGTCCGTCGTCGTGGGTGCGTCGACTCGTGTGAGTGCGCTAATCAGATCTGGTCGCCGCGGTCGGCGTCGCTCGCGACGTCGCTGTCCGCTGTTCCGTCGGAGTCGCCGTCCAGACCGTCGGCGAGGCCGTTGGTCTGGTCGAAGACGTGCCCGATGGACTCGTCGTTGAGATCCGCGAGGGAGCCGTGCTCCTCCGGGCGGTCGGGGTCGGTGTGCTTGTCCATGTGCCGGACGGTACGCCGGAGCCCCGTGCCGTTCCCAGCACGAGGGCTCCTGGACGTCTGCGAGACGTCAGCGCTGCACGTCGCCGCGCCAACCCGGCTCGGTCGGCGCGTTCTCGACGCGTTCCTTGTAGTTCTGCAGGTCCTTCTTGATCGCGTGGCCGCCGACACCGACCGCGGAGCCAAGCTTCTCGAGGATGCCGGACGGCTCCCAGTCGATCTGCGCCGTGACCCGGGTCTCGTTCTCCGACAGCTTGTGGAAGGTGACCACACCGGCATGGTTCGTCTCGCCGTCCTGCACCGCCCAGGCGACACGCTCGTCCGGGTGCTGCTCGGTGATGACGGCGCGGAACTCGCGCTCCTGGCCGGCGACCTTGACGGTCCAGTCGGTGGTCTCGTCGTCCACCTGGACGATGTTCTCGACCGTCGCTCGGCTACGGCTCCAGGAGTTGGTCGTAGGCCTGGCGGACGGGGACGTTGACGTCGACGGTCTCGATGATCTGAGGCATGGCGTGGACGGTAGGCGGGGCCGCCTGGGTACGGTCCAGGGGTCGTGTCCCCGGGACTGGGCTCCGGGCCGTGTTCCCGGAGTGCACAGGGTCTCGGTCGTGGTGCGCACTAGGGTGTGGGAGATGGTCGAGCACGGGAAGCACGCGTTCCACGAACGGGACGAGCACGGCATCCTGGTGCGTCCGGCGCTCGCGTCCGACGTCCCGCACATCCAGCGCCTCATCGCGCCGTACGTCGACCGTCGCATCCTGCTCGGCAAGGAGAACGTCGCGCTCTACGGCTCTATCCAGCAGTTCCGGATCGCCGAGGGACCCGACGGCGTCCCGATCGGGTGCGGCGCCCTCGCCGTGTTCTGGGACGACATCGCCGAGGTCCGGACGCTCGCGCTCGACGCCGCGTGGATCCACAAGCGCGTGGGGCACCGGATGCTCGAAGCGCTCGAGCACGACGCCAGGGAGCTCGGGGTCGCGCGGATCTTCTGCCTGACCTTCGAGGTCGACTTCTTCACGAAGCACGGGTACCTCGAGATCGGTGAGAGCGTCGTCTCACCCGAGGTGTACGCCGAACTCGTACGGTCGTCCGACGAAGGCGTCGCGGAGTTCCTCGATCTCGCGCGGGTGAAGCCCAACACGCTCGGCAACACCCGCATGCTGAAGATCCTCTGACGCTTTCGGGCGATGCGCGGCGGGGTTCCCTCACGGCGCTCCCACCGTTGTCTACCCTGTGCGCATGTCGTCGTTCCGTCACCCGTCGGGCCCGAGAAGCCGGGTGTCTACTGGCGTCGTCGCGCCACCGTCGTCGGGGTGCTCCTGGTCATCGTGGTCGTCGTCGTGCTGATCGTCGTCGGGCGGGGTGGGGCGACCTCCGCCGAGCCCGGGGCCGCGGCTTCGGCGTCCCGGGAGTCTTCGTCGTCCCGGTCTTCGTCTTCGTCGTCCGCGTCGTCGTCAGCGGGCGCGTCCTCGCGGTCCACACCGAAGCCGTCCTCGTCCGCCTCGTCGTCGACCGCCGACGGCTCGACGTGCACGAAGGACCAGATCCAGCTGTCCGCCGTCGTCGACAAGACCTCGTACGGGCCCACCGAGGACCCGAAGATCGCCATGTCGATCAAGAACACCGGGGCGAACTCCTGCCACATGGACCTCGGGTCGTCGCAGCAGGTCCTCACCATCAGCTCCGGGGAGGAGCAGTACTGGTCGTCGAAGGACTGCCAGACCGGCGGCACCAACCAGGACGTCACCATCAAGGCCGGGCAGACCCTCACCACGCCGTCGATCGAGTGGGACCGGACGCGATCGTCGACATCGACGTGCGACTCCTCGCGGCCGTCGGTGACCGGCGGGGAGCGAGCTACCACCTGCAGGTCGCGGTGGGGAACATCGAGTCGAAGGACTCGGTGCAGTTCATCCTCAACTAGTCGCCGGTCCGGCGGACTCTGCGAACGAGAACGGGCCCGTCGTCACGAGGACGACGGGCCCGTTCGAGCAGCAGGAGATCAGCCGATGACGGTGATGTTCTCCGCCTGCGGGCCCTTGCGGCCCTCGGTGATGTCGAACTCCACCTTCTGGTCCTCCTCGAGCGACTTGTAGCCGTTCCCCGAGATCGCGGAGAAGTGAGCGAAGACGTCAGCGCTGCCGTCGTCCGGCGCGATGAAGCCGAAGCCCTTTTCGTTGTTGAACCACTTGACGGTCCCAGTTGAAGCCATGAGAGGTGTTTCCTTACTTTCTTGCCAGTCGACATCTGCTGTCGACTGCCTTGCGAAGCGGCATTCGCTGCCGCCGATCCACCAACGGATGTCGTCAGATCGATGCGCCCCGCGGGCATGGACCGGCGGGACGGGTTCGGGGCCAGGCGGCCGGAGAAGGCCAGTGACCGATGGCGCTCGAGGTGCATGGCACCGGAAGAACGATCGACTCCGCCGGAGCGGTTGCCACCAATCTAGTCCCTCTCGGCGACAAGGGAAGAGCCGAAGTCGCTGAACGGCCACGAATCTGGTGGACTGTGCGGTGATGGCAGACAAGGAACAGCGCTTCCGGAGCGAACAGCTCGAGGAAGCCCTCGCGAAGCAGGACGTCGCCGCGGTGGCGTTCGCGCTCCGCAACGACATCGTGATCGTCCCGCGCCTCGTCACCGGCAAGAAGGACATGCAGGTGCGGGTCTTCGGTCGTGAAGGCTCCGACAAACGGATCCTGCTCTTGTTCTCGTCGGCGGACGCGTACACCGCGATGGTGCCGGACGAGAAGATCCGACAGGTCATGGTCTACGACGCTCCCCGCCTCGAGGAGTTCCTCGCGGCGCACCTCGGATCGCTCGAGGGTGTGTTCTTCGACATCGCCGGTCCCCACACCATGCAGGCGGCACCCGAGGATCTCCTCGCGGCGTTGCGCGCGTAAGGGACTTCTCGTCAGAACGCTCGGTCGAGTTCCCGCTCACGCTCGTCGGCCGCCAGGGAGAACGCCACCCGGAGTGCTTCTCGGAGATGCTGCGCGTCCGCGCCGAGCACCGTCGTGAACCCGAGTCGTGCCGCCTCGCTCGCCCGCTGCTTCGTGCCGGTCGTCGGGCGGATCTCGCCCGCGAGACTGATCTCGCCGACGGCCGCGAGCGTGTGCGGGTAGGGGCGGTCGCGCGCCGCGCTCGCCAGCGCCAGCGCGATCGCGAGGTCGGCACCCGGTTCCGTCAGCTTCATGCCGCCCACCGTGGAGACGTAGACATCGGCGTCGGCGAGCTTCAGACCCGCTCGGCGTTCCAGCACGGCGAGCAGCATCGCCACACGGGACGAGTCGACGCCGTTCACCACGCGGCGTGGCTGCGGAGCCGAGCTCGGGACGACGAGCGCCTGCACCTCGACCGGGAGGGCACGCCGACCCTCGAGCGCGACCGTCACGCAGGTGCCGGACACCGGCGCGCCGTTCTTCGACATGAACAGGCCGCTCGGGTCGGGGACCTCGTGGATGCCGTCGCCCGCCATGTCGAAGCAGCCGACCTCGTCCGTCGGGCCGAAGCGGTTCTTGAGCGCCCGGACGAACCGGAGCGCGGTCTGCCGGTCACCCTCGAAGTGGCACGCCACATCGACGAGGTGCTCGAGCAGCCGGGGGCCGGCGATGGTGCCGTCCTTCGTGACGTGTCCGACGATGAGCACGGGGAGCGCCCGGTCCTTCGCGACGCGGATCAGGGTGGACGCCACCTCTCGCACCTGGGACGTGCCGCCCGCGATGCCGTCGACCGTGCTCGAGGAGATGGTCTGCACGGAGTCGGCGATCACGAGGTCGGGACGCACCTGGTCGATCTGGCCGAGGATGACGCCCAGGTCGACCTCGCTCGCCAGGTAGAGGTCGTCGTGCATCGCCCCCGTGCGCTCGGCACGGAGGCGGACCTGGTCCACCGACTCCTCGGCGCTGACGTACAGGACCCGCTTGCCCGACGCGGCCGCACGGGAAGCGACCTCGAGCAGGAGGGTCGACTTGCCGACGCCCGGCTCACCGGACAGCAGGACTGCGGCACCGGGGACGACGCCCCGCCGAGGACGCGGTCGAACTCGCCGATTCCGGTCCGCCAGCGCTCCACGCGGCTGCCCCGGGCTTCCGTGATGGGCCTGGCGACGCGGTCGCCGGCGACGGACACCGCGGCGGTTCCCCTCACGCTGGCGGTGGCCGCGGAGGAGTCCTCGACCGTGCCCCACGACTGGCACTCGCCGCACCGTCCGACCCACTTGATGCTGGTCCAGCCGCACTCCGTGCAGCGGTAGAGGGACTGAGGGCGGGCCATGATCGCCAGGCTAGGCCGTGCCGCCGACATCACCGGAGCGGTCGTCCGGGTCGTCGGGAAGTCCCACGGGAAGCGGCACCGAACCGGTCATGCGCTGCCGGAGCCGCTCCATGCGCCCGGGCGTTCGGCGTGCTCGAGTTCCTCCACGCCCTCGGTGTCCTGCTCGGCTCGCGCCGTGGCGACCGCTCCTGCTCCCGCGCCGAGGTCCTCGGCCTCCCGCGCGGAGAGGTAGTTGCGGATCGCAGCGACGACGTCGACCCGCGCGTCGACCGCCGGCTCGAACGCGCTCGCCCAGATCTCGTACCCGCGGTCGTTCGGGTGGAAGAGGTCCCCGTAGCTGTTGAAGAACGTGCGGCGCAGCCCGACGCGCTTCGTGATCGTGTGCAGCGGCGCCACCGTCAGGCCGAACTCCTCCGCCACCCGGTGCACGATCTCGTTCGCCACCGCCACCTTGCGCTCCCGATCCGGCACGAACATGCACGGCAGCTCGGCCACGATCGCGTGCGACGGGACCGCGCCGTAGATGTCGCGGATGTTCCGCTCGAACGTGTCCGGGTGGAAGTCGGCGATGTCGTTCGCGCCGATCGACACCGTGCAGACGTCGGGCGAGTAGTTCCGGAGCTTCGGGAGCTGGTCCTTCCGCGCGCCCCACGTCGTCGAGCCGGACACGCTGAGGTTCACGACCCGCACAGACGTGCGGGAACGATGACGGATCCGTCGGGCCAGGAGTCCCACGTAGCCCCGGTGCGGTTCGGTCGCCCCCACTCCCTGGGCAGCGGAGTCGCCGATCGCCAGGTACGTGATCTTCCCCTCGTGCTGCAGGCGCTCCCGCCACCAGTCCGCGTGGACGGGGAGCATGTCGACCACCCGTCGGGCGGCGGCGCGTTGCCCGCGGACACCGGCGCGGGCGCCGAAGGCGGCTCCGCCGAGGACCGCGAGGCCGCCGACGACCGACGACAGCAGTGCGATGAGGGTGCGGGGTCTCATGGGGTGGACGTTACGCGGCGTTCCCCGGTGCGAGATGGTGCGAGCCTGGATGGTGGACGAGGGCCGTGGGCGGGCGCTCTGTGGAGGGTGGGCCGACGTGCGGTGGTGCGTCGCGCCTCCCGGATCGTGTAAACTCTCTCCCGGTACCGTGTCCGAGCGGCCGAAGGATCATGTCTCGAAAACATGTGTGGGGGCAACTCCACCGTGGGTTCAAATCCCACCGGTACCGCCAGTGGGGCTCCTAACGAAACTCCGTGAAAGTGTTTACGAAACTCGTTGAGCCCTAGGAAGAAGGCCCCCGGATCCGTCCGGGGCCTTCTTCATGCTCACGGTTACGCAGCCGAGCCGGCCTCCGCAGCCTTCGCAGCCGCGTCGAGCGCCTCCTGTGGTAGGTACTCGCTGTACTTGTCGCGCATCGACACGAGGCCCTGGTCTCGGTTGGACTCGTACTTCAGTGACGCCTGAACGAACTTGAGTCGATGCTCGGCGTCGCCGATGACCTCGGCCCAGGTTCGGACGACGATGCGGTACTTCTTGCTGCTCTGCACGACGCCATGTGGGAGCGTCGTCTGCGTCCGCTGATCTTCGACAGAGTCGGTGACGTCGTTGCCAATCAGCCAGAAGTCCCAATGCGAGTTCGGCTGGTCGAAGCGCTCGTCGCTGGTGATTGCGCTCGCGTAGCTTCTGATCTGGCTGACGTCTTCATCTGTCAGCTTGTGGCTCGGACGCTTCAGCTCGATGACAAGGTGAGCGAACTCGTTCTCGCGTGTCTCGAGGCGTCGTCCGAGTACGAGGTCCGGGATTCCGTCCGAACCGTCTTCTCGAAGCAGTGGTGCGCCGCCAGCAAGTTCGACATCGAGGCCGAGCAATTTGAGGTGTTTCTTCAACACCTCGATGAGTCGCTCGTCGTCGCCGGTGATGCCCCACTCCTCGCCGAAGAGCCAAGTCTCGTGCGCGAGGATGCGATGCAGCTGCCGCCGCTCGAGCATCCGCTTCTTGATGGCGCGCTCGAAGAGCACGGCGTTGAGTCCGGAGAGGAACTCGACCCTGTTTCCGACTTCGCGCCCGAGTGAGATCAGCTGCGACAGAGTCGTGTGCTCGAGGACCTCCTTCAGTTCGTCGATTCTCGCCTGCGGAAGCTGCGAGAAGTTGCGAAGAATGGGGAGTAACGCCTCCGGGTCCGTCTCAAAGGTCTCGCGGAGAAGACTCAACGCGAGCGCCTTCGACTTCGGGGCCCTGGCTTCGTCCACAGTACGCGCGGCGGCCATGGCCACGACTCTGAACGTGTCCTGCGTCGCGCGCTCCTGGTCGTTCCGCGGCGCTGCCTTGTACGGGTAGACGCCTTCCGATCTCCAACGCTGGATTGTCTCCGCTTCGCGACGGCGACCGGCATTCGCGAGGTGATCTCGGAGCGCGTTTTCGTCGCCTCGATGACCTTTGCAGCGGGCGATTCGCCGTCGAGTTCGATCATCACGCCCGAAGCGTCTCGGAATCCCTGCCAGCTGACGTACGCAGTGAACTCCGCACCGACGGCTTGGATGCCAGGTGCCATCTCGTCAATGATGGCGCCGTCCTCGGAGCACAGGTACAACCGTCGCTCGACTCCGCTCAGCTTCCAATCGATGATGATGAGCTTTGCCTCGCCGACAACACCGTCTTGAGGCGGGAGCGAGAACTCGCGGCGGCTTTCGATGACTTCGTCTGGACGAATTTCCTCCCCGAGGAAGTGGATGTGAAAGTCGTCGTGTCGCGCAAGCTGAAGGGCGAATTCGGTCAGGAGCCGCTCGCGGAGCGCGTTCGGTGCGTCGAGTTCGCGGGCGGCCGTCCTCCCGATGCCGACGATCCGCACGGTCGTTCCCGTGGCTGCGTTCGGGTCGTTCGGCTCGATGTTGAACTTGTCGAGCGCGCTTCGAGACCCGATGATGCGGATCCCGGCGAGCCCGCCCTCGAGAGCTTCGCTTGTCGATTCCCATTCAACGGAGTCACCGAGTGCGAAAGCGGAGTATCGCCCTCGGCCGAGACGACCATGGACGAAGCGGCCCGCTTCTGAGGTTGTGCCGGGCATCCGTTTCCAGCTGTCACCGACTCGTGAGAACGCCAGTTCGGCGCGTTCAACGGTCATGCCGCGTCCGTCGTCAGCGACCGCCACGGATTCAACTGCGCCGAGGTCACTTCGAGCCATGGTGACGTGCACGTTGTGGGCGTCTTCGTCGAACGCGTTCCAAACGAGCTCGCAGATTCCCACGGCCGGCGTTCGTGTGTAGGACTCGAGGAGTGGCTGGCCTGCTGACACGCTTACTTCGGGCACGACTCATCCTCACATAGGCCGCCGACCAGCGGGTGCAACCACGTCGATGCCGCTTCGCAAATGCTGATAGTAAACACCGAAGCGTAGACGACAAATGCTCGGTAACATACCTCGATCCGCATGATGGCGGGGATCTTGTGCTGGCGCGTCTCTGTGCGTTCACTGCCTTGGCGGTGCCGGCATAGCTCCGGCATGATCCTCGATCCAAGATCCCAGGCCACCACCCCTTCCCTTGCCGGACTTCGCGTAGCACAATCTGCTGATAACAATCAGCAGCGACACGCGTCGAATGTGCGAGATGCCATCATGAGCTACAAGCCTCGGATGCCCGAAGCCGACTGGGCCATCGTCCGCGACTTCGTCATCGCGTGCGTGCTCGACGCCGACTTCTCGAACACGAAGTACGTCCGCGAGTACATGCGACCACTCGCCGCACTCGCCCTGTTCGGCCTCCGAGAGCTCGGACTCCCGCCGACGCGACACAGCCTGCTCGACCCGGCGGTCATCCGCCGATTCGCCAGCGTGCAGACCACGGCGCTCCAGCGGAAGACGTTCGAGAGCCGCCTTCTCCAGATTCGCGAAGCGCACGGAGGTGAGCGGGCGGGTCGGGTGCTCGGCGCGGAACGGTCCCTCGCGGTGACGCCGCTCAGTCCGCTTGAGCTGCGCGAGATGTCTACCTACGTCCAGAACTCTCGTTCTGAGGACTGGCGACGCGCAGGTCTCGCGCTCATGGGCCTGAGTGGAGGGGCTGGTCTGCGTCGGAAGGAAGTCATCTACCTCCGCACCACCGACATCAACAGCAGCGAGGACGGCTACTCTGTCCGCGTCTCCGGTGAGCCGGGCCGCACGGTCGTCGTCCGTCGAGAGTTTGAGCCGTACCTCGCTCGCGCTCTGAAGGACGCATGGGTGGACGAGTACGTCATCTTCCCGTGGCTGACCAATCGCGCGAGCCGCGAGGAGAAGCTGCGCAAGTTCCACAACCCGGAAGGCGGCCGGCTCCCTGATGCATCTCGACTCCGCGCGACGTGGCTCGCCGAAGTGTGCTCGGTACTCACCGCAGGCGAACTGGTCTACGCCGCAGGGTTCAGGCACCTGTCCTCGCTCGACCAGTACGAGGCGTACTTCACCGTCCCCGACCATGCCGAGCTCGCGACCATCCTTCGCGACCCGCGTGCCATCGGCGGTGCGAAGTGAACCTCCGAGACGACATCCTCGATGGTGTCTTCGACGAAGCGGCGCTTGCCATCTACGAGGCCGCTCGCGACAGCGCACTGCTCGACATCGACGAAGTGGCAGCTGCAGGAAACAAGACCACGCCGCTCGAAGCGAAAGCCTTCGAGCTTCTGGGGCGCTCGCGTAGATGCCAGCGACGTCGCGCCGCTCGTCGAGCAGTACAAGCGGGAAGACAGCGCGGGCAAGAGGCCTGGAGGCCGCCCACCCGTGCTTGACACGAGGAAGTGCATCGTCCTCGCGCTCGTCCTCGCGGACGACCGGACCAAGCTTCAACATCCACGAATTCGCCGTGGCCCTCCAGTACCGGATGACGAAGGAGGCGCGAGTCGTGCTCGGCGTGGATGGGGTGAAAGAGACGGGCGACCCGCAGAAGGACTACTGGAACTGGTACATGCGTCTGGAGCGCGCGCTCCACACCATCATCGAGACCTTCGACGCCTGGCCGGCGGTGCGATTCCTGCACACTCGTCAGGAACGCGAGAAGGCTATCGCTGACAGAGACCCCGCCATGCGGGCAATCAAGGAACCGAGAGCGCGCGAGTTCACCAACACGATGCTCGATGTGAGCATCCAGGCCATCCCCGAGCCTTACGCGTCGGCATGGAAGGGTGCGCTGTCGGCGGACCAGAGCGCGATTCCCGCGCCCAGCCAGCGGATGCCATGGAAGCGCGACCACGAAATCGACGGTAGCCCCGAAGTCCCGGACGAGATTGAGGTGTTCGACGAGGACGGCAATGCCGAGTGGGTCGAGGCTCCGAAGAAGGTGCTGGAGATTGACGCGACTCCGTACCCCCGCGACAAGGGCAAGCAGGACAAGGACTACAACGGACGTCCGAGCGAGTTCGACCACGTGTACGCGGCCAACATCATGATGATGATGACCGAACCCGACGACCCGTACGCACACCCGCAGATGGTGGTCGCCGCGAGCCTCCACAAGTTCGGACGAAGCATCGCCGAACACACCATCGCAGGTGTCGACTGGGTCCTCCAGAAGGGAAGGCCGGTGAAGCGCCTCACGGTCGACCGCGGTTACAGCGCAGGTATCTCTCTGGACGAGTTCCACAAGCCCCTCGCGCAGCGCGGCGTCGGCCTCGTCATCGACTACGCAAGCTGGCAGCTCACGGCGAGGAAGGAAACCGTCGCCGGTGGCCTCCAGGTGGAAGGCGACGTGCTCTGCCCGGCGACACCCGTCGACCTCCGGACGCTCAGCGAGGATGCGCGCACGCACAAAATCACGCCGAAGGAGTACTTCGCGAAGGTGCTCGAGCGGCAGAAGTACCGTGCGCGACCCAAGGGGGCTCCGGACGAGAACGGCGGTGTGTACATGTTCTGCCCGGCTCGCCGCGAGAGCCCGATGGTGACCTGTGACCTCGTCCACATGCACGCGAAAGCGAGCCGCAACCCAGCGGTCGCGCTGAAGCGACCGCACATCGACCCGGACCTCCTGCCGGTCATCCCAGACACTATCTGCCGCGACGAGACGTTCCGCCTCGAGTGGGACGATGCGCTGGAAACGCGCCAGGTGTTCCCGTTCGCCACCCCCGAGTGGCTGAAGACGTACAGCCACGACCGCCAGTCCCAGGAGAGCTTCAACGTGTACCTCAAGGACGTGCACGGACTCGGAGACCCGACCGTCGGCAGATGCGCGGGCTCGCCGCGCAGAACTTCATCTTCACGATGGTACTCACCGTTGCGAACTTCTCGCGACTGAACAAGTTCCTCGCCGACCGCGCCGCCGGTATCGAGAAGCCGGAAGCGCCGCGTGCGCGCGACGTCAACGGCGACTCCGACTACCGACGCTTCTACAAGGCACCTCGTCGACGGAAGGGCCTGACCCTCAAGGAACAGCGCGCCATCGCAGCGGAGGTTAAGAAGCAGGAGGCCGAGAAGGCAGCTGCCGCGTCGAAGCCGCTCGGCCGCGCCCGTGGCAGGAAAGCCGCCGACGCGAAGTAGCACGTGACGCTTGGCGGGGCGACGACCGGGTCGTCTCGTCAAGCGCCACGCAGCCAGCGCCGTCGATCATCGGCATCTCGTCTAGGAACGAACGGAAGCAGCCGGTCCAGTGCCTCGCCCGACTGCAAGCCCGCAGCCTCCAGGAGCACGTCGAGCGGTGTTCCCTTCGCCAAGTGGTTGACGAGCCACGTTGAACGCATCCGACGGGCCTGCATGTGAACGCGCTGGCTGCTGCGTGTGACGAAATCCGAGATGAGGTTCGGGTTCCCACCCGCCTGGCCCGCACGGAACATCCAGCCCTCGCCGTCGACGAAATCGAATCGCTCCCGAAGCCCGACCTCCCATGCCTTATCGACGATCACGACTCGTGCGAGTCCATGCCGGACACGGACGGAGATTGCGTCACCGCTGATCGTGACGTCACCCGCGACGACGCTGCAGATCTCGCGACCTGCCAGCCCTGCTCCGATCCCCAGCGAGAGCAAACCGCGCGCGGAGGTTCGTCGCTCGGGTGATGGCTGCGCTGCCGCCCAGCTGAGGAGCGTGGCAAGCTTGCGTTCGGAATACGGGCGGAGCGGTGAGGTCGGGCGGATCGGCATGACGAAGTCCGGTGCCCGCCCCTTGTCGGCCAAGAGCGACGGCGCCATGCTGCGCAGTTTCGACCGCATCGTCGCTCTACCCGAGTTCGTGTACGTCAGGAGCGCCTCCGCAGTGAAGCGGTCGATGGTTGACGGCTGAAACAGCACGGTTGATTTCAGCGGGTATCCGACTTGCTCCACCGCCCATCGGGCGAGCTTCGCGGTGACGGGGTACAGCTGGCTTTTCCGAGTAAGCCGTGTGCGGCGAAGCCGCTCGGACGACCTCGCGAACGAAGTCGCCGATCCGCGCCCACAGTTCCGGCGGCATCAAGGGTGTGTATTCGTAGTGGTCGGTCACGCTCTTCGCATCTCGGCTTCCGCTCGTCGTCATTTGTGGTTACTGTAATCAGCATGAGCAAGCCCGGTCCAGCGGCTATCCGAATCGTCCGCATCGGCGGATCATCCATCGACATGCGATGGGTGCGTGGGATGATCATCCCGCCGGGCTACCAGATCGACGTCGCCGACCTCGGAACCCGGGCCGAGGTATCCGTCGTCCGTGGCGACGAGGTCGTCGGTGGCACCGTCGACCTTCGGACAGGCGAGCGTCAGGTTGAGACGACCGCTCCGAGCGGCTCTTCGGTCGTGCGCATAGCGATGGTGCTGCTCGACCTGCTCATCGTAGGACGCGGTGTGAACGGTGCAGATCAGACCTTCGGACGCCTTCGAGAAGTCGTGACCGTGTCTCCCGCACTCCCAGCGGGCTCAGTACTCCGTGCTTCGTCCGCTATTCCGCTGCCTTCGAGGGCTTCGACCGTGAACCGCCCGACTTCCGTAACGGGGCTCGGGTCGGATACAGGTCGGCGTTCAGTCCGATTTCGAGCCGCGAGATCGTTGCGAGATCGGGCCAGGCGCGGCCGTGAAGAATCTTGAGCAACGTCACGTGGTGAATACCCGCCTGGGCGGCAACATCGCGGAGCGTTCTGCCTTCCATCGCATCGTGGAGATTGAGGACGAACTGTCGGGCTACCTCCGCCGACGGATCCGCTGAGTGACGGTCTGGCCAGGGTGCAGGGGCGAGTTCCGCTGGGGTGGAGCGCGCGGTCCTTGCCATGGCTCAAGGATACGAGGAGAGCGAGGATGGCGCCTCCGCGCGCGCCGACCACGCGTGCAACAACCCACTCGACACGGCGCTGTGAGGGCGCTCAAGCACAACCTGGTGTGCCGGTGGCTGGCAAAGGCGAGTGCCAGACACCATCACGGTGGCGTTCCACGGGATGTTCTCGCGGTTCGTCGACATGCCGCAGTAGCGACTGTGTCGTTAGCGCTCGTCATTCAGGCGGTTGGCTCGTCACCCAGGTAGTCGGCTCGTCGTTCAAACGGTCGACTCTCCCGGAAGGAGCAATCTTGCTAACGATTGTCTCGATGTCCATGAGGGTGGGAGGCCAGCAAGCGCTCGTGTTGCACATGGCCCGACCATCCGTGCGGGCGGCTGTTCAGATCGGGTGGCAAGCACCAGGGCGAGCGGGAGTGCGAGTTGCTCGAGGGTGAGCGTGCTTATGCCTCAATCGGCGATCGAAAATTCTCGCGTGGAGCTACGGAAGCGGCTCGGGAAGAGCGAGGACCTCGGCGAAAGTTAGGTGAGCCACTCAGTTAGTCGGTGACTTCGACTAGAATGCTGAGTACAAACAGAGCCCCGATCGACTGGTCCGAGAGGCTCTCATACAGCAGATCGGGGCTGAGGTGTCTTGGAAGGACGTCCTCGACCTTAGGGGTTCCGTAACCCTTACGCCAGTCGGCCACATGGTGGACAGGGGCGTGCATCTGCCTCCTCGGAGGAAGTCCACGGCGGTACTGCGTCCGATGGGCAGGGGCGGCCGCGTTTTCGCCAGCTTCTCGGCTCATCCGTGTCGGCATCACCGCGGCTCTTCCTCTCCTCAAGTGCCAAGGAGGCACATCTTGAAGAGCAACCCCCGTGGCTACACGGTTACCTGCCCCCACTGCCGGACCAAGTTCCTCATCGGCGGTTACTCGCCGGGTGTGATCCGGTGCGGCAACTGCGGCCGGGCCTTCAACCTGCGGTAGCGGCCTACGGGGTGGTGCTCCTTCGCGAGCACCACCCCACAACTGAGGCTGGGCAGCGGAGCGCCGCCCGGCCTCGGGCCACTCAGCAGACGCGCGGCCCCATAGGCTCCGACCCTCAAAGAGTCAGGATGGACATTGAGCAAGTCAGACGACGCAAGACGCAAGCTGGCTGAACTCGCAAAGAAGCGAGCGACGGTCGAGTCTGAGATTGGCAAGGCCGAGAAGCGGAAGGGTGACAAGGACGCGGAAGCCGCCTCGAAGGCAGTACGCGAGGCCTCGACAAAGAGCGATTCGTCCCGACGCATGTATCTGCGGCAAGCGGAGACAGCGCGGAATGCCGCGGCAAGCGAGCAGAAGAAGCTCGCGGCGCTGGCATCGAAGCGCGCGGACCTCAGCAAGCAAGAGGCGACCGTCAACCGAGACCTCAACGGCGCGATTCAGCGAGAGAACGCCTCTGCCGTTCGTCAGGCGGACAAGGACCGCCGCGACGCAGAGGCCGCGCGCCGCGCGACTGAGCGTCAGCGGCAGCAGGACCGCCTCGAACAACAGCGTCATCAGGCAGCCGCTGCCGACCAGCTCGCCCGAACTGAGGGCCGCCTCGCTGCTCAGATCGTGGCAATGCGCGAACCGAAGGTTGAACCGCTCCGGATCCTCTACGGCACGGCAACACCAGACGGCGATCTCCGCGTCAACCAGGAGATCCGGCGAGTGGAAGCCGCGGTGCGCGCCGCCGTACACCGCGACCAGGTTTCCATCCGACACGCAGCCGACATCACCAGCGGTGATCTGCTGGACTACGTCACGTCGTTCCGTCCGCATGTCGTGCACTTCTCGGGCCACGCGAACGCCGATGAACTGTTCTTCGACGATGGGTCGTTGGAGGGCGCGCACCGAAGTGTCCCCATCAGCGCCTTCATGGAAGCACTATCGGCTGCGGACGAGCCGCCGCAGTTGGTCGTCCTCAACGCCTGCGAGTCGGCTGAGAACCTGCAGCCGCTTCTCGCCGGAGTACCGATCGCAATCGGCATGAAAGCCGCTGTCGGCGACGCGGATGCGATCACGTTCGCCACCCGCTTCTACCGAGCAGTTGCGGACGGGCAATCAGTGCAAGGAGCCCTCGCGCTCGCAAGCGCTGACATGAAGATGAACGGCCTCGACGACTTTGACCTGCCCATCATCGTTGCCGCCGACGACATCGACCCGGCGTCACTACGCCTCGTGGTGAACGACACCTCAGAACAGGAGGCCTAGCCATAGAGCATCCCGTGATGAGGGTGCCACCCTAGGGCTCATCGTTGTGCAGTCCATCTTCAGCAGTGCATCGCCAGGGCGGTCCGTCATCAGGGTAGCGACTGGGCCCGAGTGACCTCGGCACGGGGACAGATGTGGTGGACATTGAACATCGGAGGAAGCATGGTTGCGACGACTAGCACGTGCGTTTCACGAAGGTGGGTCGGTTCGGGAACCCAACCCATTGCCGGCCTACGTCCCGGCCATGCGTGATATCAGGATTTCGAAAGACAGGCGCTCGGCAATGAATGGTACTGAGTACGGAGACTGGCAGAGCGCGAGGATCTTTGTGCCGGACGGGCATCATCTTCGGCCCGCGAGGGACTCGTCTGGCGCCGTCAGAACCTTGCTGTTCGAGAACGACACGAACAAGATGGTCGGTCCCCCGGTAGCGCTCATCGATTCCTCAACCCATGAGTCAAAGCACTCAGGCGGTGAACCACCCGCCATGAACAGCGACTCGACGCTGACCGGCCAGTTCCTCAGTGAGCTGCTCGCGGCCGCATTGATCGCTGCGGGTTCCACCGTCGTCGAAGTTGGCACACCTCTCTTCCTCGAGTGGTGGTCAGAGCGAGCATGGCCCGCCATCAAGCTCCGCTGGTCGAAGCGGCGCAGCGAGACGAGCGACACGGTCGACAGCGCAGAGGACTCCAATTTTGAGCGAGTAGCTGTCCGCGACGATGAGGTCGTGTCGAGCACCCCCAGCTAGCGGCGACGTCCATGACCACTGCCGAAGCGCACGCGCGGCGAATCGCGATGCTCGCCGCATTGCGGTTCCTCGTCGAGCAGTGGCACGCACTGAGAGACGCCCAAATCATCGGAGGCCCGGCGTCTGTGGAAGCAGGACGCCCGTACGAAGGGCTGACATCGGAACATATCGTCGCCGGCGTGCAAGCCATCCTGCAGAGTAGCCAGGCCCTCATCGATGAGGACACCGAGACGGCGCTTCAAGAGGCCCTCAGAGAACTATCCGCTGGTTCTGACTCGAGTCTGCTCCTTCTGCTGACGACCGGCGAGGAGAACAAAGGCAGTAGTCCGAAGCTGATGCCCAGTCCTGCCGTATGCCCCGCAATTTGGGATAATGTAGGTCGAACGACCAAGTTCGAGGGGGATCGATGGCAAACGGGTTGTACACCGACTTCGAGGCGTACCGGATTCCGCGGGAGATGGAGGTGCACGAGGCGCTTCGTGACGGGCTCGTCGCGATCGACACAAACGTGCTGCTGAGCCTATATCGCTACAACGACTCGACCGTTGAGGACCTCCTCGAGTTGCTTCGGAAGCTCGGCGACCGGCTGTTCATACCCCATCAGGTCTTGCGGGAGTTCTGGCGGAACCGTCGCGTAGTGCTTGGCAATCCGGCCAGCTCCCGAGCCGAAGCGTTGAAGCTACTGGAGAAGAGCCGCTCGTCGTCTGTTTCGACCATTGAGCGGTGGGCGAAGCAGCTGGCACTACCCTCCAGGGAAACAGATGCGCTGTCGGTCGTCATTGACGACGCGTATGCAGAGGTGCGTAACCGTCTTGATGCCATCCGTCCCCGCGCGTCTCAGCGACGACGCCGACGGATGAGGATCGGGTTCTCCTCACGCTTGAGCAGATCCTCGATGGAAAAGTCGGTCAGGCCTTCGATGATGAGCGTCAGGAGCGCGAGACGACCGAGGGGAACCGACGGGTCGAGGAAGAGATCCCTCCCGGATACAAGGACAGCGACAAGCTCGATTCGGACAACCCCGAGCGTGCGGCCGGAGACTATCTCGTCTGGGCCCAACTCATCGACGAAGCGGCGAGACGACAATTGGACTTGGTGCTCGTCACCGGTGATGTGAAAGAGGACTGGTGGGAGCGTGGCCCACTCGGCACCTTGATCGGACCTCGGAAGGAGTTGATCGCGGAGTTTCGGGAAAAGGCAGCCGGTCGCGTCCATCTCCTCGAACCCTCGGCGTTCCTCCGCGCGTCCGCCGCCCTTGACGTAGAGATCAACCCACTGTCGGTCGAGGATGTCGAACGGGTCCGCGACGAGACCGTCCCTGGACCGCCGAAGCGGTCCGTCAGGTGCTGCAGCGGCTCCAAGACGAAGAAGCTGGCACAAGCTGAGGTGATCATGGCGGCCGCCGACGCCGGAGGGCGCGTCGAGCGCACCGACGTATATCGGATAACGGGGCGCACAGACGGCCGGATGCTGACCGGTTTCACCCGGCCGGTCGCTCGTGTTACTAGGGAACTGCAAGTCGCCGGCGTTGTGCCCGAAGGTGTCCTGCCGTTGCTGTCGTCGTGGTACGAGCGCGGCGTACGCGCAACGCACTTCATCGTTCCCGAGGAAGTCGTCGAAATGGCATTGAGGTAGAACTGCACACTTTGGCGTCGTCGTGAGTGGCGGCAACAGGCGACTGATTGCGCCGGACGTGGGGCGTGATGGTCGATCTTGCTCTATGACTGCGCCAGTGCACCAGGATGGGCCTGTGGCGAGCCTCTCGCTAATCTGAGCGGTCAGATGTCGTTTCTCAGCGCAGATGAGACTTCTCTCGAAGTAGTTGAGACTGCTGCACCTGGAACCGGCGCTAACGAAAGCTTGCCGAAGCTCCGCAGGGCGACTCCGTCCCCGTCCTCTAGCAAGGCCTCGTTTCGCCTGGGGGCCGCGAACTTCGTCTCTAGCGGAGGCTCCAAGAGCGCCAAGCGCAACGAACGCGACTCACGAAGCTCGGCCGCGCCGACGCGCCATATCACAGGGCGAGTCGCCCCTGTGCGCGCGTGTTCCCCCTTCATGGACGAGGATGGGAGAGTTCGCGGCGTTCGAGCCGCATGTTCGTTGCTCAACCGCAGGGGTGCCCATCCGTGGTGAATCACGTCGCCTTCATCTGGAACATTGCCGAGTCGCTGCGCGGGCCGTTCAAGCCCTCTGATTACGGGTCCGTCGTTCTCCCGTTCACGGTGCTCCGCCGACTCGACGCCGTCCTGGCCGACACGAAGCCCGTTGTCCTCCAGACCGCAAAGGCGATCGTGTCACTCCCCGAGATGCTGCAGACCGTCACGCTCACCGAAGCATCAGGTCACGAGTTCTACAACACTTCACCGTTCGACCTCGGGAAGCTCGTTGCTGACCCGCAGGACCTCCGCGCGAACCTTGCGTCGTACCTGGCCGGGTTCTCGCCGAACATACGGGACATCTTCGAACGGTTCGAGTTCGACAAGACCCTGAACAAGCTGGCCGAGAAGAACAAGCTGTTCGCGGTCACGGAGAAGTTCGCCCAGGCTGACTTCCACCCCCGCACGGTCAGCAACATTCAGATGGGGCTCGTGTTCGAAGAGCTCATCCGGTTCGCGAACGAGAAGTCGAACGAGACTGCCGGCGACCACTACACGCCCCGTGAGGTGATCGCGCTGATGGTGCAGCTGCTGTTCGCTCTCGACGACGACGCCCTCTCAAAGCCCGATGTGGTTCGGTCCATCTACGACCCGACCGCCGGGACCGGAGGGATGCTGTCCGTCGCGGACGAGTACCTGCGCAGAATGAATCCTGGGATTCAGCTTAGCCTCTACGGGCAGGACTACAACGACGCGTCGTACGCGATCTGCAAGGCCGACATGGTCATCAAGGGTCAGGACGTCGACAACATCGCCCTCGGCGACACCCTCACTGAGGACGCTTTCGAGGACAAGAAGTTCGACTACGGCCTGTCGAACCCGCCGTTCGGCGTCGATTGGAAAGACCAGCGCGCCGCCGTCGACGACGAGCACGCCAAGCTCGGCTTCAACGGCCGGTTCGGCCCCGGCACCCCCGCCGTCAGCGACGGGGCCATGCTGTTCCTTCTGCACCTGGTATCGAAGATGCGCAAGCCCGAAGACGGCGGCTCGCGCATGGCAATTGTCCTCAACGGGTCGCCGCTGTTCTCCGGCGGCGCGGGCGGCGGCGAGTCAAACATCCGCAAGTGGCTGCTCGACAACGACCTCGTCGAAGCGATCATCGGACTGCCGAAGGACATGTTCTACAACACCGGCATCTCCACCTACATCTGGATCCTCACGAACCGGAAGGACGGCGACCGCAAGGGCCGGGTGCAGCTGATCGACGGCCGCGAGATGTTCGTCAAGCTTCGCAAGGGACTCGGCTCCAAGCGCAATGAGCTTTCGCCGCAGAACATCGACACGATGGTCGAGCTGTACGCCAAATTTGCCGAGGGGAAGCACTCGAAAATCTTCCGCAACGAAGAACTCCTGTACCGCACCATCACCGTCGAGCGCCCCCTCAGACTCAACTGGCACGCCACTCCCGAGCGCGTCAACGCGGTCCTCGAAGCGAAGGCCGTTCAAAGCTGAGCGAGTTGGATGCCGGAGCGCTGCGTGCCGCGCTCGACCGGCTAGGCACCGACACGGTGTGGAGAAACCGCACGGCGTTCCATAAGGCTCTGAAGGATGCTGCGAAAGCCGAAGGGCTCGCCCTTTCCGCACCGTTGCTGAAAACCGTTACCACCGAGCTTGGCGAGCAGGACGATACCGCCGACATCTGCACCGACAGCAAGGGCAACCCGGAACCGGACGCGGCGCTCCGCGACACCGAGAACGTGCCATGGGACGAAGACGTCGACGCCTACGTCGCCCACGAGGTCCTCCCTTTCGCGCCCGAGGCTTGGCTCGATCACTCGAAGACTAAGGAAGGTGCGGAGATTCCCTTCACCCGCCACTTCTACCAGTACGTACCGCCGCGACCACTTGAACAAATCGACCGCGACCTCGAAGCCGTCATGGATGACCTTCGAGCGATGCTCGTCGAGGTCGAACGGTGATGGACAGAAGTACTTCCCTGTCCAGCGAAGTGTGGATCGGCGTCGTTCCGGAAGGATGGAGCGTAGAGCCGCTCGGCCGCTGGTTTAGGGAACGGAAGACCACGGTCAGTGACGCCGATTTCGCGCCACTCTCCGTCACCATGCAGGGAATCGTCCCCAGCTCGACAACGTGGCGAAGACCAACAACAACGCGAACCGGAAGCTCGTTCTCAAGGGAGACTTTGCCATCAACAGCCGCTCCGACCGCAAGGGCTCGGCTGGCATGTCTGGGCTGGACGGCAGCGTCTCGGTGATCACTACGGTGCTGCAACCACGCGGCCTGAACCCGAGGTTCACGCATCACCTACTTCGGAGTCGCCCCTTCCAGGAGGAGTTTTACCGATGGGGCCACGGGATCGTTGACGACCTCTGGAGCACCAAATGGTCGGACATGAAATCTATCAAGATCCCGGTGCCGCCCGAGCCCGAACAGCGGGCGATTGCGGACTATCTGGATCGGGAGACGGCGCAAATCGACGCGTTCATCGCGAAGAACGAGGAACTCATCACCCTCCTCACCGAACGCCGCGCCGCAACGATCACATATGCGCTGACCTCAGGGCTTGATGACAGCGCCGGAGGTCAAGATGAGCCGCGAATAGGTGCGATCCCGGCACGCTGGGAGGTGATGCCCCTTCGCTATCTGCTGCGGCGGATCGAGCAAGGCGTGAGTCCTCAGGCTGAGAGTGGGCTCGCGGAAGGCGATAACCAGTTTGGGGTACTCAAAGCCGGCTGTGTTAACGGCGGGGTCTATCGGCCGACCGAGCACAAGCTACTTCCAGCCGGGTTCGACTTCGATCGGTCGCTTCTCGTTCGCCCTGGGGACCTCCTCATCAATCGCGCGAGCGGAAGCGTTCAGCTGCTCGGGTCGGCGGCAATTGCCACCGAGAGTGCGTATCGTCTGATTCTCTCGGATAAGACCTTCAGAATCGTTCCGACTGCTCGTACGTCTCGCAACTACCTGTATTGGCTGCTCAATTCACGGATGTACCGCGAGCAGGTTGAGGCGAGCGTGAGTGGTGCTGACGGGCTCGCGAACAACCTTTCGCAGGCCAACCTTCGGCGGTTCATGGTGCCAGTACCGACGCAGAAGGAACAGGAACAGATTAGCTTTCATCTCAAGGATCGATGCGCGAAAATCGATAGGTCCATTGCGACTGCACGTCGCAGCGTCAGCCTGGCTCAGGAGCGCCGTGCGGCTCTAATATCGGCTGCGGTGACCGGGAAAATCAATGTGGGGGTGGCTGCATGAGCGGTGTTGCTGGAGCACATCTGGAGTCGGGGCTGGAGACCGAGATCGCCGAACATCTCGCGGCGAACGGATGGCTGTACTCGCCAACCGACGCCGGGTACGACCGCGAACTCGCACTGTTCTCCGAGGACGTCCTCGGCTGGCTGGAGGACTCACAGCCTGCCGAATACGAGACGGTCGTACGGCCGACTGATACGGACGCTCAGCGTGACGCGGCGGCCCAAAGCATCCTGACACGTCTGGCGAAGTCTCTGGATCTAGATCCGTTGAAGAACGGTGGGACGATCCGCATCCTGCACGAGGGCTTCTCGATGGTGCCGCTGCACGGGGGTGCGGTCAGGTTCCGGGTGGCGCAGTTCCGGCCAGCAACCACTCAGAACCCAGACACCCTGGCGGCATACGCGAAGATGCGGGTGCGGGTGATGCGCCAGGTGCATTACTCGGTGAAGCATCCGAATAAGGCATTGGATCTGGCGCTGTTCGTCAACGGGATCCCGGTCGCGACGGTCGAGTTGAAGACGGACTTCACGCAGCCAATCGAGAACGCCGTGGATCAGTACCGGTTCGACCGGTCGCCGGCAGGTGAGCGGTTGTTCGGGTTCGCGAAGCGGTCGCTTGTGCATTTCGTGGTGTCGAACTCCGAGGTGCGGATGACGACCAGGCTCGCCGGAGCCGCCACTCGGTTCCTGCCCTTCAACAAGGGTGCGGACGAGGGGCGGGGAACCCCGTCAACCCGAACGGATCGGCCTCATCGTACTTCTGGGAAGAGATACTCCAGCGCGACACCTGGCTGCAACTGCTGGGGACGTTCGTGCACTTGCAGGTCGAAACCGATGTCGACCCGGACACAGGCAAGAAGACAAGAGCGCAGAAGGTGCTGTTCCCCGTTATCACCAGTGGCGCGCCGTGACCCGGCTGGTTGAGGCGGCGCGGACCGAGGGGGCTGGGAAACGGTACCTCGTGCAGCATTCGGCGGGGTCGGGGAAGACGAACTCGATCTCCTGGCTCGCCCACCGCCTCTCCCAGCTGCATGACGACGAGAACCAGCGAGTATTCGACACAGTTGTCGTGGTCACCGACCGCACCGTGCTGGACAAGCAACTGCAGGACGCGATCGCACAGTTCGAGAAGCAGGCCGGCGTGGTGCAGTCCATCACGAAAGATGGGGGTGAGTCGAAGTCGAAGCAGCTCGCCGCGGCACTTACCGGTGGCAAGAACATCGTGATCGTGACGATTCAGTCGTTCGAGGCGCTGATCACCGCTATCCAGACCCTACCTGAGCTGAAGGGGCGCCGATTCGCGGTGATCGCGGACGAGGCTCATTCGTCGCAGACTGGGTCGACGGCTGGAGCGTTGACGAAGGTGCTGTCTCCAGATGAGCAGGCCGCCGTCGCTGAAGGGGCCCCATCGACTCGGACGCGTACCTGCAGTGGGCTATGTCGGTCACTGCATCGGCGCCGAATCTCTCCTACTTCGCGTTTACCGCCACTCCGAAAGCGAAAACCCTGGAGCTGTTCGGCCGAGTGCCCGAAGGGGCAGGGCCGGATGCGACTCCTGAGCCGTTCGACCTGTACTCGATGCAGCAGGCGATCGAGGAGGGCTTCATCCTCGACGTGTTGCAGAACTACACCCCGTACAGGGTGGCGTGGAAGCTGCAACACCCCGACGGCGACTACGACGCTGCCGGTGAGGTTGACGAGTCAATCGCGGTGAAGGCGCTCGTCCGCTATGTGCGGCTGCACCCGACGAACATCAGCCAGAAGGCCAAGATCGTCGTTGACCACTTCCGCACCTTCGTGCAGCCGCTGCTGGACGGCAAGGCGAAGGCGATGGTCGTCACCGGGTCACGGCTCGAGGCCGTGCGGTGGAAGAAGTACCTCGACAGCTGACATCACCGATGCGGGCGTACTGGGTGTGCGGTCGTTGGTGGCGTTCTCCGGCACGGTCGAGGACCCGACGACGTCGGCGAGGGGCTAACGGAACGGACCCAGAACCCTGGGGTGCAGTCGGATCTCGCGGAGGCGTTCAAGCCGGCCACCTTCAACGTGATGATCGTTGCGGAAAAGTTCCAGACCGGCTTCGACCAGCCTCGCTTGGTCGCGATGTACGTCGACAAAAGCTTGGCGGGGTGCAAGCCGTGCAGACGCTGTCCCGGCTGAACCGCACTCATCCGGGCAAGAACAAGACGTATGTCCTCGACTTTGTCAACGACCCACGGGAGGTGCTGGACGCATTCCTCCCGTACTACCGGAAGGCAACGCTCACCGCGACGACCGATCCAAACCTCATCTACGACCTCGTGGCGAAGCTCGACTCGGCCGGGATCTACGACATGACCGAGGTGGAGCAGGCGTTCGATGCCGCGCTCGCTGGCGGGCTCAATGCGAACTCGAAGGTGTCCGCGGCGACCGCGCCGGCAGTGGACCGGTTCCAGAAGCGGTGGGTCGCGGCAGTGCTTGATGACGATAAGGACGAACAGGACGAACTGCGGCTGTTCAAGGCGGACGTGGGGAACTTCGTGAAGTTCTACGACTTCATTTCTCAAGCCCGCAACCTCGAAGACACCGACTTGCCTCGCCGGCACTACTTTTCCGCCGTATCCTGCCGCAACTCTCGACCGCGACGATCCTCGAACCGGTGGACATTTCGGATGTAACCCTCGTGGGCTACAAGATCAGCGCCGGTGAAGCCGTGAAGCTGAACCTCGAGCAGGGGTCCGCGCTGGATCCGATCAGCGCGATCGGGTCGGGCGCGATCCACGAGAAGCACCGCAGCGCCCTCGAGGAGATCATCCAGAAACTCAACGAACGCCTTGGCGACAAGTACGGCGTCGGCGTCATCGACCTTCAGATGAACCACATCGTCGGCAAGCTCGCGCTCGACGAGGATCTCAAGGGCCAGGCATCGGTGAACACCGCACAGCAGTTCGCAGAGTCCCGGCCCTGCCAAAGGCATTCACCAAGGCACTGCTAGGGGTGCGGAGGAAACCCCGGCGTTCATCGACGACCTTTTCACGAACAGCAGCCTGTTCGGTGAGCTTGGAAGAGCACTGCCGGCCATGCTGTACGAGTACCTGAAGAAGCTCGCTTAAGCCCGAGTGAGTCAGTGGCTAAATCAATGGGAATGCGCCTTCATGCCACCGATGCAGGTGCCGATCTCACTAAGCGGACGCGAGGATCAGGGCGCGCAGTGATGCAAACGCCCTCGCGGCCGAAGTGAACGAGTCAACCGAAACCGCAGCAGTCAGCTGGGCTGGGACGCGCCGCTGCAACCCGGTCGAGGTCGAGAGAGACCATCGCAACGCGAGGATGTCACCGCTACTGTTGCCGCCGAACGGACAGCTTCCACACGGAGCTTGATTCGTTCGAGCCGATGGGCTTATTCATAGAACAGGGAGCACATGGACGAGGACAGTTCCACCGCGACGACGATTGAGGGATCAGTGTGCTTGTCGCACATCATCGATGCGTCCCTCCTCACAGAAGTCGGCGTCGCCACCGACCGCGAATGCACTGTCTGTGGCCGCGCTGAAGCCGCATGCGAGCCGGCATTTGCTGTGCAGTGGGACGCGGTCATGGAGCCATTCATGCGCGCGTTCTGGCGCGAGTACGAACGACCCGAGACAGCACCGACACCGAGCGACCTTGAAGAAACAGACTGGGCCGTAGGTTACCTCTCGCAGTGGGCGTTCGAGACTCGGTTCATCGAGACGATCGGGCCGCTGATCTCAGGGGCAATCACTGTTGACGAGGCGAGCACCTTCGGCGCGGCAGTCAGTGCCGATGGCCTCAGCCACGAGCGGGAAACGTTTGAATCGACCGTCAAGCACGAAAGCCGTTTCGTTTTCATGGGTAGCGACGGTCCGAGCGCAGACGTGCAGGACTTTCTTCGCAAGCTTGGGCAACTTGCGAGCGACGAAAGTGGCCTCGTCAGTTACCTCCTGCCCGAGCACCCGCTGTATCGGGCACGTACAGTTGACTACTCGTGGCCCAACGAGGCGACCCTTCCGACGTCAGGCGCTGCGCTCGGCCCTGCTCCAGCAGACCTTGCAGCTGCGAATCGCATGTCCCCAGCAGGGATTCCCATGTTTTACGTGGCAGAGGACGAGGCCACGGCGCTAAACGAGGTCGCCGCTTTCAGTGTCGCGCAGCATGCCGTAGTCGGTGCGTTCTATCCAACCCGACCGCTTCGGATGCTTGACCTGCGCACTGCCACGGCATTTGCCTCTCCCTTCGACGAAGAACACCTCGACCTGCGCATCCTTCTGCTGTTCCTTGACGAGTTCCGGCAAACAATCAGTCGGCCAATTGTGCCGGACGGGCGCCAGCACATTGACTACGTCCCGACGCGGGTCGTCGCCGAGTTTTCCGGCGCGCTGTTACCCCTCGGTTGGACGGCATCGCGTTCGCCAGTGCGCACACTGGCGACTCGAACTGCGTGATCTTCGCCACTGCAGACAACGTTGCCGAACGCGAATATGCACAGGTCGAACAAGCGGCCAAGCCCTTAGCGTCAGGCACCTCGCCCGATGAACTGCTTCTGACTCTCGACCCATCAAGTGTTGTGCTGCGCCGTCTGATCCATCGAGTCGACTATGAGCCCGTCGCGGGTTTCGATGGAAGGCAATGAATGGGATTTGATGGCAAAAAGTGGCTGCTCTCCCCAGCTCCGGTGCAAGTCGAGTTGTCGGAGTAGGATGCGCTGTTTTGACGGTCTGAGCGTAGTTTGCTCGTGAGGATCTGAAGAGGGGCGGAGTAACATCGCTTCGGGCTACGAGACCCCAGCATGTAGGGCCGCATTAGGCTGCGGCGAGAATCGGAAGACGGGGAAACGGCAACGCATCAGAGCGTGCAAATACCAGCCGAGGCGATAAGCTACGTGTTCCGTACGGATGGCATAAAAGCTGGTCGCACATCGGCCAGAGCACTCGACTGGACCCGGAGCACGTTTCGGGTTACCTCGACAGCGGCGACTTCATCCGGTAGGTCCTTGAACGCCGCGGGCCGGGCGGTCTCCTCAAACAGATCCCTTCCCCGGCGACCAGCCAGCTCGAACTGCACTACGTCGAGATGGTGTGCATCGCTGAGGCTCGTCGCGATGAACGCCAACTCCTCAACGGAGACCTCGGCGGGCCGCGGCCGTTCACTGCTGTGCAGAGAGCGTTGTGGGACGTCGCACCCGAGGTGATGCGAGTTGTAGACGACCCGAAGCGATTTCATCGCGCTCTCCTGAAGTATCCCGATGTGGATGAGCGGGCGATCCTTAATGCGGGAAGCACGTCGGATGACGAGTTCTACGCTGGCCTCGAACGCGACCTCCTCGCGTCGCAGCATCTGACGTATGCCTGTCCGACGTGCCTCCACGAGTGGGCGAGGTATGCCGGACGAACTCGAAATCACCGACCGAGCCCCGTCGGCCGGCACGCAATCACGGGAAGCGGCCGCACCAGACGGTCTGATCGGAGCGTCCCCTCCCGGCCGAACCAGCGCGCTGTCGACGTGCGTACGACGACTGGCCTTCCCGGCAGCCGATCGTGAACCAGACGCCAGCCAGCGCTCACACCACCACGACCAGCTTCGGCACCTTGTGGGCGTCGAACATAGTCACCCTAGGCTGGTCAACATGGAAGAATCAGTCGACCAGCAGTTGATTGCGCTGTTGCAGGACACACGTGCAGAGCCTCGGGCCGCTGGCACTCATCTCGCGGTTGAGCGTTATCTTGCCGAGCTTGTGGGTGGCCAGCAGGCCCAGCGCATCTCGGATTCCGGCCCGGACATTCTCGTGGGGCGGGAGGATGCTCGGCCCCTCGCCATTGAGCTGAAGGTGCTCAGTCGCCGGTCTTTCCCGAAGAATTTCCGAAATCGCGTGTCAGAGATGCTGGCGGACTCGGTGCGAATCCGCCGCTCTTTTCGCGACGAGGCAAGTGTCGCGGCCGTGGTCCTTCTCTACGGAGACGCCAATGGCGTGTACGCCGGCCAGAATCCTGGCAGTTTGCTTCTGAGCTGGCGTCTCAGCTTGTTCGAGCCGATGACGGTGTGGGATTTGACTCTGTGCTAGTTGGTACTGCAGCCACTGTGATGGAGTGGCAGTTCTTCACCGCAGGTTCGGACGGTGATCTCCCAGTGTCAGGGCATCCGCGCTCTGCGCGAGAGGCGCTAAACCTACTAACGACGACGCGCCCCGTTCCGCTCCAACGCCCTATGAGTGCGCGAACGCGGGGATTTCACCGGTGCTTGCTCGTTGCCGATGAGTGGCGTTCGGGGCGCGGCGGCATCTCTACGGTGAATCGGGAGTTAGCGATCGCCCTAGCCGCCGCGGGTGTTGACTCGGCGGTGATGGTTCCGCAGGCTTCACCGGAAGATATCAAGGCCGCCTCCGATGTCGATGTTGCGCTCGTGACTCCGGCCCGAGTGCCGGGTTTGACTGATCGCGAGACACTGCTCCTTCGTCCGGTCTTCGCGGACCAGTCGTGGATACCTGACGTTATCATCGGGCACGGGCGTGTTCTCGGTCCTTACGCGGCTGCTCAACAGCAACAGTTTTTCCCCAGGCGAGTCGCGTGCATTTCGTACACACGGACGCCGAACAGCTTGAGTCGGCGAAGGAAGAAGCTCGGCGGGGGATCGCGCATGTCAGATTCGGACGCCCGGCGGCGATTGGAGCAGCAACTCGCGCAGTCGGCGCACCTCGTTGTCGGCGTAGGCCCCCTGCTTGCCGCGAGTATTCGGGACGACCTCATTGGCCGGGAGCCCACGACCCATGTGATCTGCTTGATGCCTGGCTTGCGTGAAACGTTCGACGTCAGTACCGCTCTCACTCCCGTGCGGAACCATGTGTTGATCGTGGGCCGCGCGGATGATTTTCACTCGAAGGGCATAGATATCGCTGCCGAAGCGATGCTCAAGGTCGCCGACGCGTGGCCATCAAACAAATCGCATCGTCCTGTCCTCATCATCAGGGGTGTCCCCGACGACGCGGCTACGGAAGTCAAGGCTCGTCTCGACCGAATTCTGGAAGGGCGCGTGAACTTTCATCTGCGTCCTTTCACCGATACGGAGGCAGACGTCACG
This sequence comes from Curtobacterium flaccumfaciens, assembly GCA_029689965.1. Lineage (GTDB taxonomy): Bacteria > Actinomycetota > Actinomycetes > Actinomycetales > Microbacteriaceae > Curtobacterium > Curtobacterium flaccumfaciens_E. The sequence goes on from CP121450.1 coordinate 729,529, forward strand.
CAAGACCTCGCGCAAGCGCGCGTACTGTTGATGCCGTCCCGACATGAGGGCTTCGGGCTTGCCGCGTATGAAGCGATCGCGAGTGGTGTCCCGGTGATCATCAGCGCGGAGTCGGGCCTCGCGGAGTTCCTGCGCGACTCGGCAATCGACACAAGCCCTTCTTCGATTGCGTCAACGAGTGATTCACTGACCCGGCTTGCAGTGGATGTGTGGGCCGACGCGATTCAAGGTGTGCTCGACGCCCCGGACGTGGCGCGCGCTCAGGCGATCGTTCTTCGCGATTCGGTAGCCGGTCTGGTGAACTGGGCAGACTCCGTCGCGAAGCTCCGCGCTTCGTTTCCGTCGCCTTGAAAATGTGAGGGCTGCCGAACAGTCGGAGGCGACGAAGGCCAGGTTCGCGGACACGCCGAGGAACGTGGCGGTCCACGGAGGGGCGGGTGCAGGAACAATGTGGTGCAGGTGGCGGTCCGACGTTCACCGGAGTTCGGGGTTGAGTAGCGCGTGGGCGGGCCGGCTGCTCCATTCCCATTGCTAGCCGACGCGAGATGCGTCGGCGCAAACGTAGACGCGGTCGGCACAGCCGAGGACTTCGAGCATGTGGACTCGGCCGACCTCGCTGTCGTCGTCGATATCGGAGAACGGGCCGTTCACGGCCCAGGGGCTCCGGTCGGTTCGGGACCGGATGATGTTTTGTGGTTCTCGGAGCGTGTCGAGCGGTTCCCATACGGCGTTCGAGTTGATGCGCGGCACCAGAAGCTCTCCGGTCTGCGTCGCCGCTCGAGAAGCCTGATCGTCGCCAGCCTGTGTCGGTTGTCCGACCTACGATCGGACAAACGAGGAGGCATCATGATCGACGCGGACGACGGCCGAGCGGAACGGCTCGCCCAGTGGATCCGGCAGCTCCCCCTTGCGGACCGGGCCCACCTCACCGGAACGACCGTCGTGCTCGAGAGGATCCGCCAGCGACGGGGAGCCTCGCTCCCCCACCCGTACGACGAGGCGACACTACGCGAGGCGCCGCTCCCCCGCGCCGCAGCAGCAGAAGCTCGCCGCATCGCCACGCTCTATGCGGTGGCGCCCCCGCACCTCGGTCCGGACGGCATCGACGACCACCAGCGGATCGCGAACTTCTGCCAGTCACTCGCCGACACCGTCGAAGCTCGCATCCCCGGCGCTGCCGGTCCCCGTTCGGAGGGCACCGCATGAGCAGCTCATCGATTCGATCCCAGCTCGAGCGGAAACGCGCGCAGCGCGTCGCCGCTGAAAAGCACGCATCGACCGCGCGGTCGAAAGAGAAGCTCGAGACGGTCCGATGCAACTAAGGCGAGGACGTCGGCCGCTAAGGCGACCAACGACGCGACCCGGAAGTCCCGCCTACGAGAGGCCGACCGGTACGAGCACGATGCGAACGCAGCGGGTAAGGACGCAGCCACCTGGCAAGGCAAAGCAAGTGGCTACCTCAACGAGGAGGTTCGCCTACAGAAGCAGCTCTCCGACGCGGAAGCAGCGGAACGGAAGGCCGCGGACCGGAAACGGGACCAGGCGGACGCCGCATCTGAGCGTCGCCGAGCTGAGCAGGTCGCGGCAGCGAGCCGTGAGACGGATCGGTTGCGCCGCGAGATGACGACGAGGTTTGACACCCACGAACGGGCCATCGCGGAACTGCGGGCGCCGAAACAGGAGGCGCTGCGCGTTCTGATCCTCACGGCGTCCAGCCGTGACGACCTGCGAGTCGGGCGTGAGCAGAAACGTATTCAAGACGCTGTCCGCTTCGCATCGGGCAGGGACCACGTCGAGCTCGACGTTCGCCCCGCAGCACCCGGGAAGACCTCCTCAGCGGCCTCGCCCAGACGGTGCCCCATGTGTTGCACTTCTCGGGGCACGGCGACGAAAACCTCATCGTCTTCGAGGAAGACGTCGACTCACGGAACGCCGGCGCACCACTGCCGAGCCGCGTTCTCGGCCGAGCCCTGCAAGCCGTCGACGAGACGCCGCTCCTAGTGGTCCTGAACGCCTGCAGCACCGCTCGGCAAGCGGAACGACTCGTCGACGGCATCACGTCGTTCGCGATCGGCCACTCCGACTCGATCGGGGACGCCGACGCCATCAACTACGCCGCACGGTTCTACGCCTCGATCGCGGACGGGCAGTCCATCGGCGCCGCACACGAACTCGCGGTCACCCTGTTGGAGATGATGGGCCTCCCCGGCCATGAGCTGCCAGCAGCTGTACGCGGCGGACGACCTCGAGCCGTTCGATGTGCGGCTGGTACTCCCGGCGTGACGCCACGCCTCATAGGCTGATCGTCCGGCGAGCCTCGATGCTTTGGGGCAGGAGTGTCAAGAGAGCGCTGTCCATGCGGTCCCCGGGCGGACCAGCTTGATCGCTATCGTCGTCAGCCGTCCTTCGACGAGCGGCTCCAAAAGCACAGCGTTGGTCGAGCACCGCGGGTGGCGGATCGTCGGTTCGCAAGCCTGCGCTGATTTTCCTGCCGGCACCCATCGACGTTGCAGAGCCTGTGTCGCGGGGGTGACTCTCCCGCTCAGCGGCTCGCGGTCTCCACGGGACGCTGGGACGTGGCAGTCGTATAGATTCCTCCTGTCCGCGAGGGATCGTCGGATCGGGGTCAGCTGACTGTTGGGCATACCCTGAGGGCCACGAGCGTTAGTGTGTAACGAGATCGGTGACAGCGGTTGAGGGTACTGTACAAGAGCAACAAATTAGAGAAGCAGTGCACCGACGAGCGCGAGATGCGTCGGAAGTGGCCGAAGGTTGAAAAGAAACTGCGGCTACGCGTGAAGGCGCTGTACACGGTCCGAACGCTTGGTGACCTTCCGGTAGAAGACCCGGGTGGCGCCTGGCATGACCTAAAGGGCGACCGAAGTGGTACCTGGTCGGGTGAGCTCAGCGGCAACTGGCGCCTCATCGTCGAACCGAGCCCGAACAAGCTGCACGCGAGCGAGGTCACCGTGGTCGACATCGAGGACTACCACGGTGCATGACAAGGCCAGCAACTCCTGAAAGGAGACACCATGACCACCACGAACTATGCCGTCGCCCCCGGCGAGTACCTCGAGGAGTGGATCGAGGACAACGGTCTCTCCCAGCAGGGCGTTGCGGACCGCCTCGGATATAGCCGCAAGCACGTGAACGAGATCGTCAACGGCCGGGCGCCCGTCACTGCCAACACTGCCGCGCGCCTACAGCGGGTGGTAGGCATACCGGCTGACGCTTGGCTCCGGTACGAGTCTGCGTACCGGGCGGATCTCGCTCGCATCGCCGACGAGGAGCACCTAGCCGATCACTTCGACGACATCCACCCGAGTGCTGCAACGTACCTCCGAAGCCTCGACGCGACAACAGCCACAAAGCGTGAGCCCGGCAAGTTTGTGTCGGACTTCCTCGCGTTCCATCGGTGCGGGACTTGGGACGCGTACACGCATATGCACGACTCAGCGACTCGCGGTGATTACGCCCTCGCTGCGCTCACGGAGTCGAACGCCACCGTCGACTCCACTGTCTTGTCAACGTGGCTGCGAGCAGCCGAGTTCAGTGAGCCATTCGAGCGGGGACGCTCGCTGTCGTATGCGCCGGATCAGCTGGAGGCCGCGCTACCGACGCTTCGTCAGCGAGCTGCAACGCCCGACGATCGAATGCTGCTCGACATCGCGGCGATGCTCGAGGACGTCGGAGTGGTGTTCATGGTGGTGCCGCCACCAGCGAACTTCCCGCTGCTGGGCATGACTCGGTGGATCGACAAGCGCGTGCCCGTTATCCAGCAGACCGGACGGTGGGGTAGGGACGGCTTTGTCATCTGGACCCTTTTTCATGAGTTGGGGCACGTGCTGAACGACCCTCGCGGCGAGATGCACCTCGAGTATCGAACCGAGAAGAAGCGCACCTCAGCCGCGGAGAAGCTGGCCAACACGTTCGCCATGCAGGTCTTGTTCGGCGAAGATGGTCTCGAGCCGTTCCGAGGGTTGAGTGCCGACCGAGAGATCTCGCGACGGGCAGCTGAGGTTGGAGTGGCGCCAGGCGTAGCCGTGCATCAGATGCACCGCAAGCGGTGGCTTCCGTACGACCATGGCAACCGCTTGTTTGTGGAGCTGAGCGGCACGTTCAACGCCTGACCAGTAGCCGGTCGTGCACCGGCCAGCGGTGGTCCGCCCGGAGGATCCGCACACCCTCTGCCGCTATCGCCCGTCCGACTTGATTCTCACGACATTGTCTCGAACGGACGTTCGCGAACCAGACGGCAGTACTCGTTAGCTCGGCAGGTTGTGCCGCAAGTCGTATCCGGTGTCGGCGGCGAACTGCAGCCGGTTGCGTACTTCGTCAAGCGATGCCGCGTCGTCGTCGTTGCGGAAGTCGGCGCGGAGGAGCGTGTTGGCGGTGTGTTTCGCCCCGGGTTTAGTGGAGGCTCGGTAGTGCCGCTTCGACGGTAGTCGGAGCGGCGTGGTGCCGGTAGTAGTCGTGCTCGTACTCGACCGGTGGGACCATGCCGAGTTCGCCGTGGAGGCGTCGGTGGTTGAACCAGTCGATGTACTCCACCGTCGCGATCTCGAGGTCCTCGATACCGCGCCAGGGCCCGCGGTTGCGGATCAGTTCGGCTTTGAAGATCGAGTTCACCGCCTCCGCGAGGGCGTTGTCGTAGCTGTCGCCCTTTGACCCGACGGACGCGACCGCGCCGGCTTCCGCGAGCCGGTCCGTGTAGCGGATGGCCCGATATTGGACTCCTCGGTCGCTGTGATGGACCAGCCGCGACAGATCGCGGTCCTCGCAGTGCCGGGTCCAGATGCCCATCTCGAGGGCGTCGAGGACCAGGTCGGTGCGCATGTTCCGGGACAGCTGCCAGCCGACGATGCGGCGGGAGAACACGTCCGTGACGAACGCGGCGTAAACCCAGCCGGAGAAGGTGCGGATGTAGGTGATGTCCGCGACCCAGAAGCTGGTCCGGGCCGGTCGCAGTGAACGCCCTCTGCACCAGATCCGCCGGCCGGTCCCGACCGGACCGGGAACCGTCGTCTTCGGCCCCTTCCGTTTGGACACACCCACCAGCCCGGCGGCCCGCATCAGGCGCTCGACGGTGCAGCGCGCCACTTGGTGGCCCTCCCGGCGAAGTTGCGCGTGTACCTTCCAGGCGCCGTAGACGCCGTAGTTGCTGCGGTGCACCCGCTCGACCTCGACGATGCGGACGGCATCGCTGACCGACCGCGCTGACGGCGGCCGTGACTTGGCGGCGTAGTAGCTCGACGGGGCGACCTGCAACGTCCTGCAGATCGGCTCGACCCCGAACTCGTGCTTGTGCTGATCAATGAACTGCATCACCTGCTGGACGGGCGGTCGAGCTCCGCCGCGAAGAAAGCCGACGCCGACTTCAGAACCTGGTTCGCCCGCCGCAGCTCCCGGACCTCACGTTCCAACTCCGCGATCCGATGCGCGTCCTCCGTGGTGACGCCTGGACGGTCGCCGGCATCGATCTCGGCCTGCTGCACCCAGTTCCGCAGCGTCTCGGGGTTGATCCCCAACTGCTCACCGATCCGACGCAACGCGCCAGCCCTGGTGATCGGGTCGCGACGCGCTTCCACCGCCAGCCGGACCGCCCGCTCCCGAAGCTCCTTGCGGGTACTTCCTCGGTGCTCCCATGACTCTCATCCTCCCGTGGATTGAGAGCCTCCATCAGACCCGGGGCGGAACAGTCTATCGATTGCAGCCTTAGCCGTAACCCTGGTACTGATTCTTGTCGTCACAATACGAGCACTCGGCGGCGAATTGGCGGGCTGGGGAACCTCTGCAGGCGTAGCCACGGTAACCTTGGTGGCGGGTGTCTACGGTCTGACACTGACATCCCACGCCCGCGATTACTAGGCCTCGTTCGCGCTGATTGAGCAAGTGCTAAGAGTAGTTCGAACGGTCCCGCGCTACGCGCTGCGGGACCGTTCGCCTTTTGAGCGACACGCCCCTCGACCCGTCAAATGCCAACCGATACGCCTATGCAGGGTCGTATCCGATCACGGCCGATGTCAGCCATGGCACCATCATCGTTAACTCCGGTTTGGCCATGAGCCCATCCTCGGCCGTACGGACTTCAGCCAGTGGTGCGGAGCCGAGCCAGGATCGCACCGTGCGGGCGAGGGGTGGGGGCCGACACCGTTCGAGTAGGCGTCTCCTCGATGTCGAAACCCGCAGCGTCTACTTCATTGCCGAGCGCCGCGCTCGACCACTGATAGGCGGTAACGACAGCGTGGTCGAACGGCTCCACGTTGTCGGCAACGAAGAAGCCGACGAGCAGGCGGCCGCCTGGCCGGAGCACGCGCGCGAACTCTTCCAGAGGACGATGAATGGTTTCCGGTTCGTGGTGGATCAACGAGTACCAGGCGAGGACTCCACCGTAGCTATCGGCCGGGTCGTCGAGTGCGTCGATGTTCCCGACCGCAACCGGCGCACTCGGGTGCGAGTCTTTGGCGTGCTCGATGAATCCGGCGACCTGGTCGACTCCCCGGGCATCATGGCCGACCTCTCGGAGGTACGCCGTCCAATGGCCCGGGCCGCAGCCGGCGTCGAGCAGCGGGCCTTCGACCCCCGTCGCTCAGGTCGAGACGAGGTGCGCATCGGATGGATGCACCGTCATCATCGAACCCAGCCGTTCGGTGTACTCAGCGGCTCGGCGCGAGTACGAGCTCGAGACCTCCGATCCCATGAGCAGACCATAACCGAGTACGTGTCAAGAGGTGTCCCGTGTGCCCATCCGCTGCCGGATGCTGTTCCGGGCTGACGCCGTGTGGGTGGCTGGCCGCGAGCTTCGACCAGGATGGGACCATGCAGCAGATCTTGCTCGGCTCTCCGGAGGGTGTGCGATTCATCCCGAACGATCCCTCGGGGACGCCGCGCTGGTGATTGCCGGTTCAAGCGGGAGAGTCGATTCCGACCGGGCACGGGCGTTCGCGGAGCACGGCTTTGTGGCGGAGTCCATCCGCTGGTTCGGGGGTCCTGGACAGCATGCTGGGCCGTGGGCGATCCCTTTGGAGACCTTCTTTGATCGGGTCACCGCTCTGCAGTCGGTGAGCGATCGGGTGTGGGTCGTGGGTACCTCGCTGGGTGCGGAGGCTGCGTTACTGATTGGAGCGCACCGGCAGTCGGTGGCCGGGGTGATTGCATTCGCTCCGACCGATGTGGTGTGGCCGTGGAAGGATCACGCGGGGATCGAGTGCTCCCACTGGACGTTGGCGGGCGTTCCTGTGCCGTTCGTTCCGCTCGCGTGGGACAGCTGACGTGCCAGAGACGCCGGCGAGGTTCCGGCCGCTCTACGAGCAGTCGTACGCGCGGTCACCCGCGAACGTCGAAGCGGCAGTCATTCCTGTGGAGCAGATTCAACAGCTCGTAATGGTGGCCGGCGGAGACGATCAGGTCTGGCCGAGCACCGAAAGCGCTCACCGCATCAGGGTCCGGCGCCGGGATGCAGGCCGCGAGACCACCCTCGTCTCGAGAGAGGACGCAGGACACCGGACGATCCTCCCCGGTGAAACGATCGTCGCCGGTGGGCAGACGATGCAGCGCGGTGGGTCTGAAGATGCCGATCGCGCACTCGGCCGAGCAGCATGGGCAGCAATCACGTCGACCGTCGCCCGCTAAGGGATTCGGTTCCGATGAAGTGCTGCCCTCTCGTACGCTCGCTGCCGTGACCCAGTTCGTTCGGTACCAGAGCGCCGTACCCAACCGGCGTGGACACTTCCCCGGGGTGTTCGCTCTCGCCAACGGACTCCGCGACGATGGCCTGCTGACCCCCGAAGACCGGACGTGGCTGCTCGACGCGAATCGGAAAGCGACCGCGGCCTACGTCGATCCGGCGACCATCGACCCCGCCTGCTACGACGCGACTCTCAATCCCGGCGCACGCTCCTGGTTCGTTGCTGAGGCCCGGGATCTCCTCGAGATGACCGCGCTGTATCTCGATCTCCTCGATCGATACGAGGTGCCGTGGACGCAGCTGGCAACGCACTCGCCAGGGCACATCGTCTACCGCGACGCCACACAGATCGTCGCCGTCCCGTACCGACACCCCGAAGACTGGCCTTTCTGACGGCCCGATAGCCGATCCTCAATCGAGACGGATACACGCCGGGCTGAAAAGCCCTACCGCGTCTGGTCAGTCTGTTTGGCGAGGTCGGGCGGCTGTTGTAGCGAGTAGCTCAAAGGCTTCATTGATGTGGTCGCGAATGATGTCTGTCGCTTCGCTCACGTGGTCGGCAAGCTGTAAAGCATGGACGTCGACGCCCATGGGCTCCGTCACCAGACGTTGCGAATGTGTGCGGCCAGGGCTCGGCCCTGCTGGCGGCCTGCTGCTGCGGCGGCCGCTGCGCGGGTCGGGTCATATGGGTTGGATCCGATCGCCTCACGGCTGTGCTTATCAGGCGCCGCCAGAACGGCGGTCGCGGTTTCGTTCAGCCGATCGACGTCGTCCTGGGCGCTGGGGATGCCGGCGTAGCCTGCCGGCATGGGTGCGAGCACCACGACGACATCGTGCCCCGCAGCCAGGGACGAGTTCGCGGCGGATACCATCCCGGCGTCGACGTACTCACGCCCCGCGATGACGACGCTGGGCCAGATACCAGGGACTGCACCGCTGGCCGCGGTTGCTGTTTCGATCGGTACGCCGTCGTTTGGGCCGAGAAGCTTCACCTCGCCGGTCACGGCATCTGTGATCGTGACTCGCATCGTCTCGGGCCAACGGTTCGTGCGCAAGCGTGATCGGATGGCATCCTCTCGCACCTTCATAGGGACTGGCGACGGAAATTCTCGTGCGATATCTCCGAACGCTGCGCCGATTTTCGCGGCACTGCCTCGTCCGTTGCGGAACGCTTCCTGCCACGCCTGAAACACAGCCGGGTCGGTGCGCATCGTGGGTTCGTGATCGGCTGCGTGCGCTTGGGCCGCGAACACCTCATCCCAGTCCGCGCCGGAACTGAAGTTGGTTCCGACGAACGAACCGGCGGACGTTCCGATAACGGTTTCCGCGTGTCGAAGATCGACCCCCTCGTCCAGCAGGCCGGCGAGGATGCCGACTTCCCATCCAATACCGGTGACACCGCCACCCCCGAGGACCAAAGCGCGTGTCGTAGTCGACTGAGACATGAACAACCTTCCGATAATTAGTGTTACCGGAAACACACGTTATCATAATGGAATGGAACATGTCCAACGTGGGAGGCCACGCGACGAACAGATCGATCACGCCGCTCTGACGGCAACCGTCGCTCTCTTGGAGGAGGACGGGTACGACACGCTACGCATGAAGGACGTCGCAACTCGGGCGGGGATCGGGTTGGGGCACTGTATCGCCGGTGGTCGGGTAAGCAGGAACTCGTCGTCGCTGCTTTGCAACTCAGCCCGCGAGAGCACGAAACCGCTCCGCCCTCGACCCTGTCGACGAGCTCGTCGCTGCCCTCCTACGAATCAGCGCCGCCGTCTCGACAGGGCTCGGCGCGCTGATGGCTGCATGTCTCCGCGACCCCCGGTCCGAGATCGCCGTCGCCGCACGACGCGCAAAGGTCACGCCTATGGTCGCCGCGGTAAGAAGTCGCCTCCAAAGATGCATCGGACCCGTCGAGGACCTCCAGGCGCGCGCCGAACTTGCACCGGCATACATCCTTTGGCAGGCGGCGGCCACGGGAGACACCCCCGACGAGGAGGCCCTCCGAGCGGATCTGCTCCCTCTGCTTGGCGTGACGAACCCCAGTGAGAGGAACTAGCCCACCCGATCGGAGGAGAAGGGTCGGCTTCAGAAGGAGGCAAGCAACCCTCAGCAGGCCCAAAGTTCCACCCATTTGTCGCCTTGACCGCAGGGTAACGAGAGCGCATGCAACCGGCGAAGGGAATGGCGCCATAGTCCATGGTTACGTGAGCTCGAGCTACGCCTGTCGCTGACGTCCGCGGTTGACAGCTGCGCTCGCACCGAGCGTAGCTGTCGGTCTTAGTCGAGGTCTTGCGGCGCATGTCGCTTCGTCGGCCCCGCATCAGTTGCGACCCGCTGTGAGAGCGTCGTCAGTAGATGAAGTGAGACAGCGCTGTCACTGCCGACAGGGGCCGTGTGAGTTACGAGCGTCTGATCGGGACGATCGATTGAGCGCAATGTCTGTTGAGTGATAGCGAACCTACCTACGAGCGGATGCTCGACCTCGTAGATGGCCGTAGCGCACGGCTGGACACGCACGTCGGCCCACAGCTTCGCGAACTCAGGACTGGCCATCGTCAGCGATCCGATCAGTGCCGCCAAAATAGGGTCATCCGGGTGGCTGCCTACAACAAGCCGGAGATTACCGACGACCGCCCGACTCTTACTTGCCCAGTCCGCGTACAGGCCCCTGGTGTGCGCGTCGAGGAACACCATTGACGCCAGGTTGGGCGCGTTGCAGGAGACACGGGAGCGTTCGCGGGGAGGTGGGAGGCAAGAAGGGCATGCCCGGTTGCGTTCCACGCGAGCACATCGGATCGGCGACCAAGGATAAGCGCAGGCACATCTCCGAGTGCCTCTACTAGCTGGAGAAGCGCCGGGTCGGCATGCTCTGCGGCGGGCCGCTTCATTGGGGCCCGGCGACCAGACTGGGCTGCGAGTATCCGCAGGTGGGCGTGCTCGGCGCTGGTGAGCTGCAGTGCAGCCGCCAAGGCGTCAATGACCTGCGGTGAAGCATTTGTCGACTGTCCCTGCTCAAGGCGCGTGTAGTAAGACACGCTCACCCCGGCGAGCATGGCCAGCTCCTCACGCCGGAGCCCAGCAACGCGTCGTCGATCACCGAAAGACGCCAAACCGGCGTCTTCCGGTGCGAGCCGCGCTCGGCTGGCCTGCAAGAAGGACGCCAACGGCGTGGTCTCAGTCGATGCCATCCGCCTAGTTTCATCGTAACCGGCGCACTTTGCCTACCCCTGACAGGGGTAGGCATACGCGGGGCTGTTCGTCCCCATCCGCTCGCCCCGATCGTTGATGCCATGAGCGATAACACCCGAGCAATCCCACTACCACGAGTACGACAATCACCTTTGGTGGCGTCAGCGTGACCCGCGCCGTCGAAAGTGTCGGCAGCATCGGCATGATCCCGGACCAGTTCTTCCCGGGCACCGCAGCTAACGCGTGGGAGGGGCACGAGCACTGGCTCCGCCCGCACTTCCTCGAAGCCGACGGCGATTCGACGATGACGAGCACCGCGCGCACTGCTTTCCAGACGTGGATCCTCCGCTCCGGCGGCAAGACGATCCTCATCGACGCGGCCGTCGGCAACGACAAGGCCCGACCGGACGTGCCCAGCTGGGATCACCTGTCGACGGATTTCCTCAGCCGCCTCGCGGAGGCCGACGTCACGCCTGAGGACGTCGACGTCGTCGTCAACACTCACTTGCATGCCGATCACGTCGGATGGAACACCACTTTCGTTGACGGCATTTGGACCCCAACGTTCCCGAACGCACGCTACCTCATTGCCTCTGAGGACCTTGATTTCTGGAACCCGGAATCGGGCAACGCCACCATCATGGGCCCCGGTGCCGTCACGGTCTGGGAAGACAGCGTCCAGCCGCTCCTCGATGCTGGCTTGGTCACCGCCTGGACCGGCTCCCACCGCATCGACGATGCCCTCACCCTGGAGGCCGCGCCCGGCCACACTCCCGGCACGAGCATCGTGCGCCTGCATTCCGGCGACGCCGAGGCACTGTTCGTTGGAGACATCCTGCACAACCCCGCTCAGGTCGTTGACGTGCACACCAGCAGCTGCTTCGACGAGGACACCGTCCAGGCTCACACCACCCGCGAGCGCATCTTCACGGAAGCCGCGGAACGCGCGATCCCGATGTTCCCGGCACACTTCGGCGGTCACGGTGGGTTCACCGTCGCCAAGACCGCAACGGGCTTCCAGATCGCGTCCTGGGAACCGCTCGACGCCATCTGACGCGACCGTTCCAACTTCACCAGCACCACAGAAAGACAGCATGAAGTTCGCAACACCCCGCCATCTTCTGGCAGCAACAATCATCCTCGGTGCCCTCGCGGGCGTCGCGGGCTGCAGCACCCCCCACGCGCAGCCGACGACCATCGCTGAGAACACCTCGGCGTTCACAGAAGCGCAGAAACCACGGATCATCGAACACTTCGACCTCACCGGTGGACAGCTGCCCGAAAACATCGTCGGTGCTGCTGATGGCGGCGTCGACGTGACCTTCGCCGCGGCCCGGCAAGTTGCTCATATCTCGCCGTCAGGAAAGACCACGGTTCTTGGCGCGCTGCCGACGCCGGAGAACACGGCAGCGAAGACCCCGGTCCTAGGCTTCCCGCTGACGACCGGCCTCGTTCGCCGAGGGGACACGTTCTACGTGCTCTATGCCACCGGTGAGGATGCCACCACGGGACTATGGAAACTCATCCCGGGTCATGATCCCGAGCGGATCGCCGCCCTTCCTGGCACTGGCCTACCCAATGGCCTTGCTTTCGACTCGCGATCCGATACCTTCTACGCCGCCGACTCTGTCACCGGAAACATCGTCAGCATCCCGCTCGAGGGCGGTGAACCGACGGTGTGGAGCGCCGACAAGGCCCTGCGGACAACCGGCTTCCTGGGCGTTAATGGGGTCAAAGTGCACAACGGAAACGTCTACGCATCCAACCTGGACCTCGGAACCGTCGTTCGCATCCCGATCAAGTCCAATCGTGCCGCGGGTGCCGTGACCACCGTCGCGAAGAATCTCCCCGGGATTGACGACTTCGCCTTCTCCGGCCGCGGCAACCAGATCATCGCCGCCATTGATCCGACAAGCACCGTTGTCGCCATCTCCTCGACCGGCAAGCAGCACACGCTGCTCACCAAAGGGACGGCCTGTCCAACCCAACCTCGGTCCTGGTCCGTGGCTCGCAGCTATGGATCCCGAGTGCAGCGTACACGACCCAGTCCGACCCCAACATGATCACCGCAACCCTGAAATAGCCCCAACGCGCAAGGAGACTCCATGGAGCAGCTCGTGTTCGGCGACGTCACCGTCGACCGTGTCGAGGAGATGCACGGCCCAATTATGCCGCCGTCCGTTTTCTTCCCAACCGTACCGGCCGAAATATTCGACGCCGAACACGAGCTGCTCGTGCCCCATCACATGGACGCGGCCGCCGCGTGGATCTCCGTCGCTATCCAAACCTGGGTGCTGCGAAGCGCGGGTAGGACCATCCTCATCGACACCGGAGTTGGGAACGACAAATCCCGACCCTCAGTCGATGCCTGGGACCACAACTCCCACGATTTCCTCGGAGCCCTCACCGCAGCCGGCGTCACGCCCGACGATGTCGACATCGTCGTCAACACCCACCTTCACGTCGACCACGTCGGCTGGAATACCCAGTGGGATGGCAGTCGCTGGATTCCGACGTTCAAGAACGCCACCTACCTGATGCCCGACGCCGACGTGCGCTTCTGGAACCCGATGCACGACGATCACGTTGCAGGGTCAGTGAACGAGAACGTCTTCGAAGACAGCGTGCAGCCCGTCCTCGAATCAGGTCAGGTTCGCACTTGGTCCGACCAATACCAGATCGACACCGCGCTTCAGCTGCGCGCAGTTCCCGGACATACCCCGGCTCCAGCGTCGTCGTCCTCAAATCCGGCGGCACCAACGCCCTCTTCGCCGGAGATCTCGTGCACAGCCCGGTACAGGTGCCGCACCCTACGCACAACAGCTGCTTCTGCGTCGACCCGGCCATGGCGATCCGTAGCCGCCGCACCATGTTTGACTGGGCGATCGAAAACTCCGCCACCGTGTTCCCCGCGCATTTCAGTGGGCACGGAGCGTTCAACATCGCCCGCAATGGCGACGATTACGCCATCCGGTCCTGGTCAGAAATGAGCGCACTGTGAGCCAGCCCACTATCCGTATTTCCGCCGGCAGACTCCGTGGGACGGCGACACCCTACGGCAGCTCTTCCGCGGCATTCCCTATGCGCAGCCCCCCAGGGCGTCGGACGCTTCATGCCTCCTGTCAAACCCGCCCCCTGGGCTGGCGTCCGTGACGCCACCGCGCCTTCAGCAACCGCCCCTCAACCGGACCGCTCTCGATTCGGGACCCTCGACCTGTCGCCATTCTTCGCGCCAGGCTGGAATCGCGGATCTGACTATCTGACCGTGTCTGTGCACACCCCAAACCACACCACCTCCGCCCCCGTAGTGGTGTTCATCCACGGTGGCGCCTTCATAGCCGGCTCCAACGAAGCAGCTGCCTATGACGGATCCCGCTTCGTCCGCGACGGCGTCATCTACGTCGCCTTGAACTACCGCCTCGGAATCCCTGGTTTCCTCCACCTCCCGGACGCCCAGATAATCGCGGGCTCCTTGATGTGATCGCTGCACTCGAATGGGTGCAGGACAACATTGCCGCCTTCGGTGGCGACCCCCAGCAGGTGACCGTCATGGGACAATCCGCGGGCGCCATCCTCGTCATGGCTCTCGCCGGTCACAAAGACGCCGAGGGTCTCTTCGCGAAGGCGATCGCGCAAAGCGGTACCCCCTTCGGCGGCTTCACTGCCGATCAGGCCAACCGGGTGACCGCCTCGGTCGCGATGACCCTCGGCTCCGGTGCGACCGCCCGATCTCTCTCGCGCTTCTCGGACGACGACTTCGTCACAGCGTCCATTGAGGCCAACAGTGTTGATCTGTCCACACCGGATGCCCGGCCACCGATGGACGGCATCGTGCGCTTCGGCGTCCTCTCCCGCACCGAGGAACTCCTCACGCGGCTCCACACGGGGCCAGGCTCGACACGACCGCTCCTCCTGGGCAGCAACCTCGACGAGGCGGGACTTTACGCTGACCCTGCCGCGTCGCTCCCGGACGACACGGGCCTCCTCGTCACAGCAGAACGCCTCTCGGACAACCCCGCCCACCTTGTCGCCACCTACCGCGAAGAATTCCCGGACCTGAGCATGCTCGAGCTGCGCTCCCTCATCCGAAGCGACGGCATGTTTACCCAGGGCACCCGTCGCGCCGCCGAGACCCACGCACACACCGCCCCGACATTCGTATATGAATTTGATTGGCGCTCCATCACACCCGAGCGGCCCCTTGGCGCCTCCCACCTGATGGAACTTCCCTTCGTCTTTGACCGTGCCGAAGAACCGGGCTTGCAAGGCATCAACCATCTCCTGGGCGTCGGAGCTGTTCCGCAGAGTCTCGCCTCGCGCATGCATGCAGCGTGGGTGGATTTCATCCGGACCGGAGACCCCGGCTGGGCACCATACGAGGCTGAGGAACGCCAGGTTCAGCGAATCGGACAGACATGGACAACCCACCCGCACTACCGCGCATCCGTCCTCGACGCGTGGCGCATCTAACCCGCGACTCAGAAAGTAAGCCCCATGCAACACATCTCCGTTCCGACCGCCCCCGCCCCCGTAGGGGCATACGCGCAAGGAATCATCAGCGCTGACGGCACCGTCTATGTTTCCGGACAGCTTTCCGTCGATCCCGACGCAGGTGACATCGTCGCCCGTACAGTCACCGATCAGACCAGACAGGTGATGCGGAACATCGAAAACATCCTGAAAGGCGCCGAACTCACGCTCGCAGACATCGTCCGCGCCGGCATCTACCTCACCGATATGCGCCACTTTCACGAGATGGACACCGCCTTCGCGGAGTTCTTTACCCAGGCGCCGGCGCGAACAGCAGTCGGCGTAGCAGCACTTCCGCACCCCGCGGCCATCGTGGAGATCGACGTCATCGCACAGAGGGCATAGACGCGTCAGGGTAGACGCGGCGAGCTTAGGTCGCGGGCTGAGCATCCGACCCGAGGCTCCACGACAGGCCGACGAGACACGCCCACCCTGCCGCACGAATCGACTTCCTCAGCAAGGTGCGCCGGTATACTCTAATGTCGTCGAGGTGATGCGTCGGAACGCCTCGGTGCCGGGTTCGGCTGTCCGTGGCGCGTAGGTTCTACGTGTTCAGGAGTCAGTCATGTCCCATCTCGATCGTAAGCCCACCCTGGTCATGGGTGCTCGTGGCAGCGTCGGCAAGTTCGTTCTTGATGCTCTGCTGGAGCAGGGTGTCCCGGTGCGCGCGTCCGCGCGGAAGCCCGAGCCGGGCCAGTTCCCTGCCGGTGTCGAGGTGTTCGCCGCCGACCTGACCGACCAGGCCAGCCTCGCCGTGGCGTTCGATGGTGTCGGTCAGGTGTTTCTCTACGCCAACCACGAAGGCGTTGACGGTGTCATCGACGCCGCACGCGATGCGGGGGTTGAACGGATCGTGCTCATGTCCTCGGGCAGTGTCATCCACCCGACCTCGGCAGGGAACGCGATCACGGAGGCGCACCGGCAGATCGAGGACGCCTTCGACGCCGCGTCGGATTTGACGGTTGTCCCGATCCGGCCGCTGGTGCTGGCGACGAATGCGCTGGGCTGGGCATGGCCGATCAAGGCCAGCGCGTCGGTCGCGCTGTACGAGCCGGATGCGGTCACTGCTCCGATTCACGAGAAGGACATTGCCGCTGTCGCCGTCGCTGCTCTCACTGGCAACACCTCCGCCGCTGTCAGCGAGCTGTTGACTGGCACTGCCCGCATCAGCCAGCGTGACCAGGTCGCAGCGATTGCGGCCGCTACTGGGAAGGACATCACGGTCACGGAGCTCACCCGTGACGAGGCGGCCGCCCAGTTCGCGCGCTTCATGCCCGCCGAGGAGGCGGAGGCGGTGCTGCAGTTCCTCGACGATGCCGACGCCGGCAACTCGCCCGCCACCGATACGGTCAGCAGGGTTCTCGGTCGGCCAGCGCTCGGGTTCGACGTGTGGGCCGCCGATCACGCGGCCGAGTTCTGATCAGCGGAGGACGCATCTGATGTCGAAGATCACGCTCGGGAAGGTCCTGTTGACGGTCACCGCGTTGTACGCGGGTGCGGGGCCGTACGTGTTCGACTGGAACAAGACCCACATCCACAACCCGGACTGGCCACCGCACGCGAAGTTCCACAACGCGCAGACGATGAGCCTCGGCGCGGCGCTGTCCGCCGCCGCGCTCACCGCCATCTGGGGGCGGGGCCGCTGGTCGAAAGGGCGTCTGCAGGTGGCCGCAGGTGCTGCGTCGATGTACTGGACGACGCAACTGTCCGCGTCGGCCTATCCCGGCGTCGCGATGATGGACCCGCCTGCTCGAACGAGTCGGCTGGGACCCCAGACCTACGTCGCCGCGGCGGCGCTAGCAATCAACATCCTCGCGTTCTTCCTGGAGCGCGGGCACGCGCGCAGTTGACGCGATGGCGTATCCGCCGGGCAGGATGAAGCGATGGAGCCGCTGATCGTCGCTATCGGAGTCGTTGTCCTCGTCGTCATCGTCACCGCGTTCTCGCCTCGTGTGGGCGTGGCGGGGCCGTTGGTTCTCGTGGTGATCGGCGTCATCGTCAGCTTCCTGCCCTGGGTACCACGTGTCGAGGTGGACCCGGAGATCATCCTGAGCGGGGTTCTCCCGCCGCTGTTGTACTCGTCGGCAGTGTCGATGCCATCGATGGACTTCCGCCGCGACTTCCGGCCCATCAGCGCGCTCTCGGTGATCCTCGTGGTGCTGAGCGCGGTCGCCGTCGGCGTCGTTCTGTCCTGGCTGATCCCAGGACTCGGACTGCCGGCGGGGATCGCGCTCGGCGCGATCGTCAGCCCCACCGACGCCGTCGCAACCTCGATCGCACGACACCTCGGCGTCCCATCACGCGTCGTGACCGTGCTCGAAGGCGAGAGCCTGCTCAACGACGCAACCGCACTGGTACTGCTGCGCGCAGCGATCGCTGCGACAGCCGGGACCGTGTCGGTCGGCGGTATCGCCCTCCAGTTCGCGTTCTCCGTGATCGTCGCGGTCGTGATCGGCGTCCTCGTCGGGGCCGTGAACCTGCGGATCCGGCGTGCGCTGCGGAACCCGGCCGCGAGCACTGCGATCTCGTTCGTCGTCCCGTTCGTTGCGTCGATCCCTGCGGAAGCGCTCGGCGCGTCCGGGCTCGTCGCGGCCGTCGCTGCGGGACTCGTCACCGGAAGCGGACTCGCCCGCTACCTCCGGCCCCAGGACCGCAACGCCGACGAGCAGAACTGGCGAACCATCGAGCTGCTCCTCGAAGGCGGCATCTTCCTCCTCATGGGCTTGCAGGTCCACGGCCTGATCACCGACCTCCGCGACGGCGGCGATGCGCTGCGCACCGCTGTCCTCCTCGGCGCTGCGGTAGCCGGCGTGGTGATCCTGGTCCGTGCGCTCCACGTCACGGCCCTGCTCCTCGGCCTCGGCGCACAGGTCAAACGTCGACAAGCGAACCCGCCACACGCTTCTCGCGGGAAGAGCGCTACCGGGTCGTTCCTTGTCAGCGGTGTCTTCTCCGCGGGAGAACGCGCGGTGATCATCTGGGCGGGCATGCGTGGCGCCGTGACCGTCGCCGCCGCGCAGACCCTGCCCGATGACACCCCGCACCGGGCGCTGCTGATCCTGATCGCGTTCGTCGTCGCTGCCGGCACCCTCCTCCTCCAGGGCGGCACGCTTCCCACCCTCGTCAAGGCGCTGCGTCTCACCGGCACCGACCCGGCACTCGTCGAGGCCGAACGCGCTCGCCTCCTCGCGAGCATCAACCAGGCGGGAGCATCCGTGCTGGAGAACCCCGGCCTGCAGCGCCCGAACGGTGACACATACGACCCTGCACTCGTGCGGATGGTGCGCGGCCGTATCCTCGAAGCCGCCGATGTCCGGCACCAGGATGCGCTGCAAGAGACGAAGGAGCAGGGGTTCGAACTCCGCCTCGCGGTCATCGACGTGCAACGCCGCACCCTCCTCACAGCGCGGCAAGCCGGCACCTATACCTCGAGCACACTTCGCGAGGTCCTCGCAGCACTCGACGCCGAACAGATCGCCATCGAACTCAAGGGTGGCCTTCCCGCACAACTCAACGACCCCGGCGACTGAGCGCGACCGGACCGCTGCGGGGCAGGATCCGCACCTTCACCCGGAATCCGCGCCATCACGAACTACTCAGGAGATTGCAATCCAAATCAGCGTCGCTCACTTGTCCGACGGTGACCACGCAGCCGAGCGGCCTGCCCTGGCCGTCGCAAACGAGATGCGTCTTGGTCGTGAGCCCGCCACGAGATCGTCCAATCGCATGATCGACCGGCTCAGCCGCGGTCTTGTTGTAGTTCGACGTGCCCCTTCTTGACCCGTGGCAGCGTCGCGCCGTGCTGATGCACACGGGCAATTGTGGAATCGATCGAGCCACCCCAGTCGATGTCGCCATGGCGCTCGGTTGCGGCTTGCACATGTTCGAGTAGCCGGATCCAGATGCCGGCTTTGGCCCATCGGTCGAAGTTGCGGTAGATCGTGTTCCAGTGCCCGAACCGCTCCGGTAAGTCCCGCCATGGTGCGCCCGTCCGGAACCGCCAAACCACCGCTTCCACCACGACCCGTCGATCCACCGGCGGGCGTCCCTCGTCTTCGCTGGCAGGGAAGAGAGGATCGATCACAGCCCATGTCTCATCGAAGATCAAATCACGCGACACACCTCAAGCATGACCGATGACTCCGAGCCAAACATTTGGCAACACGGCCTAGTGCGCATCGATGCCCGCAAAGTCGAGGACGAAGCGGTATCGGACGTCGTTCCGGCTGAGACGAGCGAGCGCGGTGTTGACTTCAGCCGCAGGCAGCACCTCAACGTCCGCGGTGATGCCGTGCTCGGCGCAGAAGTCAAGCAGGTCCTGCGTCCATCGGCGTCCACCGCTTCCTGCGGAGGCAAGCCGCTTCCGCCCGACGAGGAGATCGGTCGTGGCAAGGGTGACCTCCCGAGATAGCCGATCGAGAACAGCGTTCCGTCAAGGTCCAGCGCCCGAAGGTACGGCGCGAGAACATGATCGACCGCGACGGTATCGATGATGACATCGAGCGTGCCCGCCGCGCGTCGCATAGCGGCGGGGTCCGTGGAGACGACGACGTGCGCCGCGCCGAGTCGTTCGGCGTCGGCGGCCTTCGCCGGTGTCGTCGTGAAGACCGTGACATCGGCTCCGAGCGCACTGCCCAGCCGAACAGCGAGATGTCCGAGGCCGCCGAGTCCCACGACGCCGAGCCGCGTCCCCGCGCCAACCTCGGCCACCCGCAGCGGCTCCCACACGGTGATTCCGGCACACATCAGCGGCGCGACGGCGGCCGGGTCCAGGGACGTCGGCCGGTGATAGACGAACCGGTCGCGGACGATGTACAGCCCCGAGTAGCCGCCCACGGTCACGGACCCGTCGATGCGGTCACGGCCGCTGTAGGTGAGCGTCGGGAACTCCGCACAGAAGTTCTCCTGCCCCGCCCGACACATCCGGCAGGTGCCGCAGGAATCGACGATGTTGCCAACCGCGACCGGGTCCCCGGGCTTGAACGAGCGGACGTCGTCGCCGACTGCGACGACCTCCCCGACGAACTCGTGGCCCGGAACTAGCGGGAAGCTGCCTCCCGCCTCGACCGGGGTGTGGAGTGAGTGCAGGTCGCTGTGGCAGACACCGCAGTACGTGACCCGCACGGCAACGTCATCCGCACGCAGCGCGCGGCGCTCGATCTGAGTCAGTTCAAGGGCGGCGGCCGGCGAGGTGGCCATCAAGGCGGTAGTCATCATGCCGCCACACTACCTACTAGTCGGTAGCAAGTACACTCGGGCCCATGCCGAGCGTCACGGACTCCCGAGAGCGCATCCTCGCCGCCGCGACCGAGGAATTCGCCGCTCACGGCATCGCGGGCGCTCGCGTGGACCGGATCGCAGAGCGGTCCGGCATGAGCAAGCCGATGTTGTACGCGTACTTCGGCGGCAAGGCCGCGCTCTTCGACGCGGTCTTCCGAGCGAGGGTGCTTGGCAACAAAGAGCGGGTGCCGTTCACCTCGGAGGATCTGCCTGGCTACGCCGTGTCCCTGTACGACGACTACCTCGCAGATCCTGCCCTGGTGCGCCTCCTCATGTGGAAGCGTCTCGAACAGGAGTGGTCCGGGTATCTCTATCCCGGCCATGAGGAGCAGGACCGGGAGCACTTCGCTGCGATCGCTGATGCGCAACGAACGGGCGTGATTCGCAGCGACCTCGACCCCTGGGACATCTGGTCGCTGCTCATTGCAACCGCAACGACGTGGGCTCAGGGCTCCATCACCGTCGTCGCAACAGAAAAGGACCCCGCCGCTGCACACGAACGACGACGAACAGCGCTCGCCATGTTCGTCAAGTCTGCGCTCTCGGCTGCCTAGGCCGGATCGGGCTTAGATGGCGGCACCTTTCGGGAAGCTGCTGCCAGTGCGGGGATGTGGTTATCAGCATCGCGCGGCGGCCCGATTTCCTATACGCCTGGCCTTGCTAGCCACCGTTCTGCCTTCGTCACCTGAACCGCCTGACACGGAGCTGTGCGAAAACGACGACACCGAACGAAGCTGCTCACAAGTGACCCGTTTACGATGTGGGTAGCGCGTTACGAGCTGAAGGGGAACGTGATGAGTGTGCGGATCCCGGTGAGCGCGGAAGTGCTGCGCTGGGCGGTTGACCGTGCGGGCTGGAGCGAAGACGCGCTACACGGCCGCTTCCCTCGGTTCGAGGGCTGGCTGGTCGCCGATCCAGCACCCACTTTGAAGCAGCTTAAGTCCTTCGCGCAGGCCGCCCACGTTCCGTTCGGCTACCTCATGCTCCCGACGCCACCCGAGGAGCCTTCGCCGATCCGAGATTTCCGCACTCGCGGTGACGAGCGGCGGGAGGAACTGTCCCGGACCTTCGCGACACCATCTACGCATGCCAGCGCCGTCAAGCCTGGTACCGCGATTTCGCCCTCACGCATGGACTCGGGGAGGTGCCTCTGGTCGGTTTCGCTTCCGTCGGGGACCCGATCGAGCCGGTCGCCGAGAGGATCCGTGACGCTATCGGCTTCGGTATGGAGCGACGCAGCGCCTTCAAGAGCTGGGCAGCGGCGTTCCGCCAGCTCATCGACCTCATCGAAGATGCGGGCGTACTGGTCTCCGTCAACGGCATCGTCGGCGTCAACACGCATCGCGTGCTTGACCCCGACGAGTTCGGCGGCTTCGCCCTCGTCGACGAGTACGCACCGCTAATCTTCGTCAACGCCGCGGACACCAGGGCGGCTCAGATATTCACGATCGTTCACGAACTCGCACACATCGCAGCGGGAGAGTCCGCCCTCTCGGACGCAGGAGTGGACCGACCGGACCACGACGAGCACGAGCGCTGGTGCAACCGAGTCGCGGCGGAGATCCTGGTACCGCGTGCAACGCTGCCCGGAGCTTTCCGAGGAGTGGCCGACACCGCCGAGCTGCAACGACCAGCGGCCCTATACCGAGTTAGCACTCTCGTCCTGTTGAGCCGACTGCACGATACGCAGCTCATCGGATGGGACGAGTACCGCGCACGGTACCGGGACGAGCTCAGCAGGGTGCGGGAGTTCGCTCGGAAGGCGAAGGAGGGCAGCAGTGGCGGCGACTTCTACAAGACGCAGCGGCTGCGGCTGGGCGCCGCTTTGCTCGAGCAGTTGTTGCGGATGCGCGAGGTGGAGGCACCACGTACGGGGAGGCGTACCGGCTCCTGGGGACAGCGAAACCCGAGACTTTCGGGAAGCTCGCCGTTGAGCTGGGGGTGGCGTGATGTACCTACTCGACACAAACGTGTTCATCGAGGCAAAGAACCGGTACTACGCGTTCGACCTCGCGCCAGGGTTCTGGGAGTGGCTTGATGCCGACGCGGCCGCCGGGGCCATCGGGAGTATCGAGGAAGTCAGTACCGAGCTTCTCGCCGGTGCAGATGAACTCGCGCGGTGGGCTCAAACCCACCCAGCCATGTTCGCCTCAGTGGACCAAGCAACGGTTGCGAACGGCGCACATGTCATCTCACGTCCGTCCAGCGGTGCGTTCGGGCAATGCCGCAATCAGATGCCGTGGGCGTGTGACGCAGTCCCCGAGGGAACCGTTGAGGCGGAGTTCGGGCGAACGATTCAACCCGGTTGGACGATGCTGGCCGCCAAAGCCGATCCTGTAGCAGGCGTTACTGGCACTGCGCAGATTCAGGTGCTGTTCGAAGCACCAGCTGGGACGGACGTCAGCGGCTGGCTCTCCCTCGCTGACACGACCGATCACTTCGCCACTTCCGCGCCAGCACCCCAGCTCGCCGATCTCGGAGTGACGAGCATCGACGGCGGATCCTCCGGATTCATGAAGGTCTACACCGGGCATCGGGATGGTCGAGTCTATGTCTGGGCGTACAAGCGCCTCTGAAGATGCTTCATGCAGCGGCGTTTCTCGCAGATGTTCGGGCAATCGACCTCGGTCATCCGGAGCGGCCCTCCGCCTCGTCCGCGGTGTGAACTGCGCACCGATAGTTGGACACATCACGATATCGGTACGCGCCGAGCCTGGTTAGCTCTGCCGTCGGCGAGCTCTGTGGCGCGCCAACTTGTCTCGATTGCCGCAGGTGTTGGTGCGGCAGAAGCGCCGAGCTGCGCCTTGCTTGCTGTCCAGGAACAGCGCAGTGCATCGATCACACTCACGGAGCCTTGAGAAACCTCCGGTGAGCAAGTCAAATGCGGCGTCGAGAGCGATCCGGTCCTGGAGGAGCAGGGGACCTCGGCGTGCGAGCCACTGAGCCCGGATCCCATCTGTAACGAAGTACGCGCGACTAGCGGCAGCTTGCACCTCGGCTTCGAAACGTTCGCGCGGGCCTGCCGGAGCAGACCGGTTTGCTGCGGCTGCGGCCAGCAGCTGCCAGGCGTCTTCACGAAACCGACGAAGTGAGAGCAGGTCTTGCACCGGGACGACTTCGTCCCGTTCCAGAATCTCGGTTCGCCTGCCCCACTCAACGGCTGCGACCTGATCGGGGAGGGCCTCTTTCTGGCGGCTTTTCCCGGTGTCGTCAACCGTGTTGACCAACGCAAGCAGCCATCGCTCCCCGAGTGGCCCGTACTGCTGCCATGCGTGCCGTCGCACTGGTGCTGGTGTAACGTCATTGGTCATGGAAACAGGTTACCTCATCGATCGACTTCCACTGCGTCAGCGGACGGTGCATCGCGGTGCGCAAGTTGCTTGGGACGTGATCGGATCGGGAACGCCAGTCGTCCTCCTGCATGGGTTTCCCTGGTCCTCGCAGGTGTGGCGGCGCGTTGCGCCGGCACTTGCCCGTGAGTATCGCGTCTACTACGTAGATCTCCTTGGCTTCGGCGAGTCCAGCATTCCGGAAGACGGCGACGTATCGCCCGCCGCACAGGATCGGCTCCTCGCAGACCTGATCGCTGGATGGGATCTGAGGTCGCCGTACGTGGTCGGGCATGACTTCGGTGGCCTCGCGGCGCTCCGCGGCATTCTCGAACGGGATCTGTGTTTCTCGGGCCTGACCTTGATTGACAGTGTGGGGCTCCTGCCGTCAGGTTCACCCTTCTGGACCCACGCGCGGGCGCACATCGACGCGTTCCGTGACTTGCCGTCGTACATGCATCACGCTGTCGTTTCTGCGTTCCTGCAGAACGGGGTTCGCAGCCCGTTGTCCGAATCGGTCTTGGATCTCTATCTCACTCCCTGGCGAGGAACGGATGGTGCACACCGCTTTTACGATCAGATACTGCAGTCGACCGCTGTGCCGCTCGAGGCCATTCAGGACCGCCTTGACCAGCTTCCGATCCGTCCGCATGTGATCTGGGGCACACACGACCACAACATCCCTATCAGCCACGGTCGCGACCTAGCCCGTCGGGTGAACGCACGCAGCTTCACCGAGATCGAGCATGCCGCGCACCTTGTCCCCGAGGACTCACCCGAGGATGTGGTCAGTCTCGTGAGCAGCCACCTGCGTGCCGAGACGTGCTAGCGCGAACCCCTCTCGATCTCTGATGCAGGCTGATCCGATCGACGTTAAACCATTCGATCCAGCGGTCGAGCTTTGTCGGGAAGGTGTCAAGTGTGAAGGTGCGGCCGCGGAGGAACTCTTGCTTGAAGTGGGAGAAGAAGTTTTCGGCGACGGCATTGTCGTAGCAGTTGCCGCTGCGAGACATCGATTGGGTGATGCCATGCTGGCGAAGGACGTGTCGGAAGTTGCCGTGCTGGTACTGCCAGCCTCGATCCGAGTGCAGCATCGTGGCGCCGGGGCGGGCATGCGGGAGGGCGTCGGTGAGCATGCCCAGCACCATCGGCAGATTCTGATTCGTGTCTAACCGGTACGACACGACCTTCCGCGTGCAGAGGTCAAGCAGCGGCGATAGGTAGAGCACCGTGCCGTCGATCGCGAACTGAGTGACGTCAGTTACCCACTTCTGCCCGGCAGGTCAGCAGCAAAGTTCCGTTGCAGCAGGTTCGGTGCGAACACGTTCGCAGGGTTGACCGCTTCCGGTGGCATCCGTCGCTTGCGACGGCGGACCTGGCACCGGCAGCCTTCCTCACGCATCAGTCGACGGACGGTCTTACCGCTGATCTGCAACCCGTGCTTGCGGCGAAGCCGGACGCGCATCCGTCGATACCCGTTGGCAGAGTAGGCAGTTTCGAACTCGCGGCGCAGCATCGGACGTACAGCGGCGTAGCGGTCTTCCTTCGGAGGTCGAGAGCGGCGGTAGTAGTAGGTGCTCGGCGGCAGGCTCAGTGCTCGGAGCAGCACCCGGACCGGGTACTGCCCGGCCAGGGACTGCACGATCTGCACCTTCATCTCTGTTGGAAGGTTCGTGTCCAAATGCGCGAGCACGTCAGCAAGAGCGCTGCGCTCCTGCGCAACGGTTGATGACTTCTCCGCGGAGCTTCGCTCTATCCGAGCGATCGGCGTGAACGCGAGCTCGCCGTGCTTCCGATACTGGTCAGCCCACTGGTCCATGGTGCTATGGCTGCGGATCTCGAAACGACGAGCAACATAGAATCGCGGTTCACCGTCGTTGACGATGGCCTTTGCAGCGCGGAGTTTCAGTTCCGGGGAGTAGCGACGTGGCACGTTCATCGACGCCAACGTTATGGGCTGACCAGCCTTGAGCTTGTGGTACCAACGCCACCCAGTTGAGAACGGCACCCGGCCCGCTTGGAAGCGGACTCATACCCGCTTCCTGCAGCGACGGCATCCGCGAACACGCGCCGCGCTTGGTCAGACGGCCGGGAACGTCCCTGCGCTGTCTCCAGCTTGGGCGGAGATGCGCTTTTCGCCATTGCCAGGTCCGCGTCGGTCCCACCAATCCCTGCTGCGCCACGATCCTCAAAAGCGCGACGCCACCGATGAGCCGTCTTCCCTGATCGCAGCCCGAACGTCTTCAGAAGCACCGCCTCTCCGACCCCAGCGCGCAGCGCTTGCACGACTTGATACTTCAGTAGGAAGGGGTACCGATGCCGGCCATGACCGACTGGCAGCAGCCACTCGAGGCCGCCTCGCCGGTACATCGCCAGCCACCGGTAACCAACTGTCGCACTCACCCCTACCTGCCGCGATGCTTCACGAGCCGATGTTCCCTGATCGATCAACGCTGCGAACGAAGCTTTGCGACTCGCTGCCTCTACCGTACCCACGTGCGGACTCCTCCTTGTCAAGGTGTCCAACTTTTGGGGTGCACTTCAGTGGACCCCCGATTGGACCGAGTCGGTGGATGTCAAGACTCACCGTGGGCTCGGAAACCGTCGTGAGGGTGACGCTCACGAGTGCGTCGCACTTCTTCTACTTGTGTGGGCTTGGCAGGCTGCATGACAGCGTGAACTACCGGAAAGCAGGGGCAATCATGAACGCGAGCAGGCACCGGTTGTCGTACGTTCTCGTAGCGGCCATCACCATCGCCGTGATGTTCAGCGCCTACGGTGTGAAACAGTTTTTCGCCCATCGAACTGAGTACGGAACATGCTCGTCGCTCACACGTGAATGTCATGACGTTCCTCTGAACACGCTGCTCCTGGTCGCCGGGTACCGATGGGTCGCGAGTTCCACGCGGGTCGTCGAGTCATCGGCCGGGTTCCCCGGAGCGTTCGGCGGGCTCGAGTACATCAGTGGCGTCATCGAACTGAAGGGCACCAGCGACCCGATCAGCCTCGGAGACGGAGCGTCGCTGCCGCTGCGGAACGCCCCGTCACCGAGCACCGCCGACGGTGAAGCGGCTCTGCGAAGACTCGGCGCGGCCCACATCACAACGTTGCGTCATCGGGGGTACCTCATCGTGCTCAGCGGCAAGACGCCGCAGCACTCGACCCTGATTTACGTCTACTCGATCCTGCGGATCACGTGACCACTCGCCGCGCCCCCTCCTTCATGGGAAGGCCGGTGTCCAACCAGGTTCGGTCCTTCGAATACATCCGTCGGCAACCTGGCCCGTGTCGAGAGGAAGGCTGCCCGTGCTCGGGCCTGAGCGAGCCGAGGATGTGTCCTTCGCGCCAGTCACGCCCTCGAGCCCGGCTTGATCGGCGCCGGCGTCCTACGATCCAGTGATGCGGGAATGCGTGCTCGACGTAGTGCTCGTGGCCGCAGCCGCCACCGCGGTGCTGTGTGTGCCGCGCGTGCGGCCCACCGGCCGGCAGTATGCGCCGAGCGTGTGGCGTCATCCCGGTACTTGGCTCGGTGTGACGGTTGCTTTGTTCTTCGTCAACCAGGTCCTGGTCACCGCGTTCGTCGATCAGGTCTGGCACGGCAACCCGGCACCGGTGACCCGGTACCTGCCACCCGGCTGGTTCGGTCTCGCCGACCTCGGCCGATTGCCTGGGCACTGCCCGCCTGGTCGTGGACCGTCCTGCACGTACAAGCGGCCTTGGAGTTGCCGTTTGTGATGCTCGCGTACCTGCTGGTGTGCTCCTGGTGCGGCAAGCAGGCCTTCGCACGCGTCCTCGCCGCACGGTGGCTGATGTCAGCGTGGTTCACGGTGACGTTCTGTCTGATCGAGCTGGACCTCGCGAGCCCGTACACGGCGACCGATCTCGTCATCCGCGTGGCCTCCGGCGTCGTCACACCGCTCCTGCTGCCGAAGCTCGCCGCGGGCACGGGGAAGCCGCCGGTTTCGTGTCCCTCGCGTTCTCTGTCGGCGCGCTCGGATACCTGGTGCTCGCGGTCTACGACGTCGCCACGCTGTACAACCTCGGACACGCCGCCGGTTGGGCACCAGGCGCCGCGGTCGCCGGGGTGGTCCTGGCGCTGAGCCGACGGCTGGCAGCACGGAGCGAACATGCTCAGGGGCCCGTCGTGGCGTCCGCCACACGGTCCATCGGGTGGTTCCTGGTGCTCTTCGCTGTCCCGTCACTGTCGCTGCGGTACGGGATCACCTTCGGAGCGCGCCCGACTGCCCTCGTCGCCGGAGCGGTGCTGGTCACGCTGAGCCTGTGGCGGGGATGGGATCATCGACACGCCCGGGAGCTGGGAGTCGCCGCAGCCATCGCCGTGCTCGCCGCCACGGCCGGATACGTCCTCACCCCGGGATACACCGAGGCGCGGCTCCTCGCGGCCGCAGTCGCGTTCGTGCTCGCCGGCGGTCTGACGTGCGTTCTCCTCGACCGGTCCCACGAAGCCGCAGACAAGAGGGCAGCACCGTGACTCACCCCTCGTGTTGCTAGCTGGTGTCGCGCGAGCCGGTCCGGCCGCGCACGCCAAAGGGCTGGCCACCCGCGACGCTGTGATGGCCCTCGGTCCGTGTCGTCGCTTTCGCGGCGCTTCGCGTCGTGATCCCGCCTCGCACGACGATCGGTGAACGACCGGCTCACGGGCAGCGGTTCGAGCACCCGCAGCGAGTCAGCACGATACGTTGGGCGATAGCGGCCGACGGCCTGTGCGGCAGGAGGGAGTCGGGATGGGTGCTGCAGTGCTTCCCTGGGTACCGTGGGTCGCGGGGCCTCTGATCGTCGCG
Organism: Curtobacterium flaccumfaciens; assembly: GCA_029689965.1. GTDB lineage: Bacteria > Actinomycetota > Actinomycetes > Actinomycetales > Microbacteriaceae > Curtobacterium > Curtobacterium flaccumfaciens_E. The sequence goes on from CP121450.1 coordinate 758,352, forward strand.
GCCATCGTGTTTGCGGTGATTTCAGACCGGCGACGCAAATGACCGAGATCGTTCGCTTCTCCCAAGCCACGGATTACATACTTGCTGGAGTGTTTTCGTTTCTTATCATCGGCAGCGCGCTCCTTGCCTTAGCTGCTGGCCCCTGGATGTTGGCGGTGACGGGGCTGATGGTCCTGCTCTGGTGGCGTGCCCTTGTCTTGAAGGTCGTGTTCTCTCCGCGCAAGCTCGTCCTCGTCGGAATCGTGTCGGTGAGAAGGATCCCGAAGTCTGACGTAGTCGGGATCGAACAGGGGTCCACCGTCGTCCTCAAGCGGAAGGGCCGCGAGCGCAGGGTCATCATCCCCATCGCGCTCAGCGCCTCACGCATCACCGACAACACCTCGGACGCACGAGTGAAGCAGCGGATCGATGCCGCTTCCCAGAAATGGTTGATCGGCGAATGCCCGGACGAACAACGGCAAGGATGCGCGTGACGGACTTCGGCTTGATACCTGCTGCCTGAGCCTGACCGGAAGCCGATCCCTCATCGGGGATCGGTTGAGTGGGTAGCGTCGAGACATGCTCGACGGATGGTCTGATGCTGCGACTGCTTACGACAGGTCTTTCGCGCAACTCTGCGCAGGTGCTATCGACGGGTTGCTTGGGAACCACGTGAGCGTCGGCGACGGGCCCGCTCTGGACGTCGGAACGGGGACGGGATCCGTCGTAGGTGCCCTCATCCGACGCGGATTCGCGGTCACTGCATGCGACAAGGAACGCTCCATGGTGCGATTCGCTGCAAGACGCTACCCGACTGTCGATATCGCAACTGCGGCGTTGCCCTCACTGCCCTACGACGGGGCTCGTTCGCGCTTACGACTGCGAACTTCGTCCTCAACCACGTACCAACTCCGCTCACATCGGCTCGTGAGCTCCTTCGAGTCACCCGTCCTGGTGGAACCGTCGCCGCCACGATTTGGCCGTCCGAACCGGTCGGAGCGCTCAACCAGTTCTGGAACATGATCATGAGAAAAGCGGACGTCACGGTGCCCGCCGGACACCGATTGCCTCCAGCGGATGATTTCTCGAGAACCGTCGGAGGCTTCCGCGAGCTGTTCCGCATCGCTGGCGCAACCACCGTCGACTGCAGCCTGTTCTCGTACACCTTCCGTATACGCCCGACGACCTCTGGGCAGCAGTAACAGCAGGGATCGCAACGATCGGGCAGACGTACATGCGCCAGCCTGACGAAGGCCGCGGACGGATGCAGGCTGTCTTCACGGACGCCGCGAGGCGGCAGGCCGCTTCCAATGTCCTCTCGTTCGAGAGCAAGGCGGTCGTTGCCCACGCCTCAGTCCGGTAGGCGATCGGCTACCGGGATCGTTTGAGCGTCCCGCGGTGAGGCGCAGTAGCGTCGATACTCACGAGGGGGTGCACGTGCGGGCACGGGGGTTGGTCGTCTACTTCATCGCGGCCTGCTTGCTCCGCGGTGCCGATGCAGCCGCGATCATCGGTGTGGTCCTCGCTGCCCGTCCGGCTGATGCCGGCGATGCCACTGGGCTTCTCGCCGCCTGCATCACCCTGCCCCACCTCGCGGGTCCGGTCGCCGCGCACCTCCTCGACCGTGCCAGTTCCAAGAAGCTTGTCCTCGCCGGTGCGGGACTCGTCTACGGGCTCGCCCTCACAGGTGCGATCCTCCTGCTCCCGACCACGCTCACGGGAGCAGCTGGCGGCCTCCTCCTCGCGGGCTTGGCCGGGCCTCTGCTCACCGGTGGTCTCAGCAGCCAGCTCGCGGCAATCGTCGGCACCGACGAGCGCACACGACGACGTGCACAGGGGATGGACGCCTTCACCTACGGTGTGTCCGCCACGGCAGGCCCCGCCGTCATCGCCATCGTGGCCACCGCTAGCGCCCCCGCTGCTGCGGTCCTCACCGCTGCCGGCGCCGCAGTCGCCGGAGGGTTCGTCGTGCTGGCCCTTCCCCGCGCAACCCAGCAGCCCGCCGACGGCGAAGGGGCAGCACCGGTCGGGCTGCGCGCTGTTCTCGGGATGCTCCTGCAACTACCGGGACTGCGACGGACCACAATCGCCACCGCCCTGACAGCGGTCCCTCTCGGCGCTGTCCCACTCCTCGCCGTCGGCACGGTCGACTCCCTCGACGCGTCCGCCGCCTCGTCAGCCGTGCTCACCTCCGCCTACGGTGCGGGAAATCTCGCAGTGTCCTTGCTGCTGATGGTCTTACCGCCCCGCGGGCAGGCAGACCGGCTCATCCGCTGGGGCGTCATCACCGTCGCAGTCGGGTTCACGCTCGGCCTGGCGATCTTCTCCGTCCCCGCCGGTGCTGCTGCTTTCGCGCTCCTCGGCGTCTCGACCGGGGCTCTCTTCACTGCGAGCCTGGCAGCTCGGGCAGCGTTCTCACCACCCGGCGCGGAAGCGCAGATCTTCGTCAGCATGGCCGGTATCAAGGTTGCGTGCTCCTCAGCCGGTACCGCGATCGCAGGCACCCTCCTCGGTCTCGGCGGCCGCACGATGTTCGCAATCGCGGCCGCCCTCACCCTCGCGACGCTCGCCTACCTCCTCATCGACCGCCGGACGCAAACGCCTCACTAGCCGATCCGCCACCGAACACGCGATGGATGATGGAATGACACTATGGCGCACTCGACAGTTCGTCCGGCGCGGCAGTCAGACGCTCCCGGAATCGCAGCCGTCCACGTCCAGGCGTGGCGCGAGGCATACGCGCACCTGATGCCTGCGGAGTTCCTGGCTGCACCCGACCAGGGCCGACGCGAGACAGGCTGGCGAACGATCATCGCTGACGACGTCACCGACGTAATCGTCGCACTCGACGGAAAGAAGATCATCGGCTGGGCAACGGCGGATCCGGCAGGGACGGATCCGCTCCCACCGACCGCGAGCTCGAGGGCATCTACGTCCTCGCGTCCGCTTACGGATCGGGAGCAGGGCAGCAGCTGCTGGATGCCGCGATCGGTAACGACGCGGCGTTCTTGTGGATGGCCGAAAACAATCCCCGCGCCGAGGCTCTCTACCGGCGCAACCGATTCGAGCGCGATGGCGCCGAGAAGACGGAGTCGTTCGGGAGGCATCCGTCAGTGTCGTACGTCTGTCTCGGTAGCCGATCGGCTACCGGTCGTCTGTGCCGGAGAGCGCCCGACGTGAGTGCAGGGTGTCCTTCCACGTCTCAAGCCAGGGGATGACGTCGCGCAGGTCCTTTGTGTCAAGGGCAGCGGATGCGGCCGCTCGAGCCATCGCGCTGGCGTTCAGAGCGAGCGATGCCGGTAGGGCATCGAACAGGGGAAGGTCGGACCGACTGTCTCCGATGGCGCAGCAGTGCCCAATCGGGACACCGCGCTCCGCCGCGAGTTGGAGCGCGCAGTCTCGCTTGTCGTGCTCGTTGAAGTGTTCCGCCACGCTGCCGTCGTAGTCGGTCCCGACGACGTGAACACGCGGACCGCCGTTCGCGGTGAACCCGTGACGTTTCGCGATCGCTTCTCCTACGGGCTGCCAAGCGAGAGACGCGAGGACCGGCTCGACATCGTGCTCGACGCACCATGCAACCACAGCGTCGACACCGGCTATGAGTGGAAGCTCCTCGAGCCATGCGGCAACCGTTCTCGTCGGAGTTCCGCGCCACCCTTCGGCGTCGATGACGCTGACGTCCTCATTCGTGAGCTCGCCCTCGGCGTACCGCTGCTCAGCAGTGTCGAGCGCGTGATGATGTCCGAAGCGCCTGGCGAGGAAGCTGCTGCTCGACATGGACGGGACCAACGTGCCATCGATATCGAAGAAGACGATCCCCGCGTGCTCATGCTCGGAGCGTAGTCGGGCGCACACCGCTTCCGCTGTTCCGATAGCCGGTCGGTGGTTTCATCGAGACGCGGACCGATGCACCCCTGTTCGAGGCCGGCGGCTCTCTACGGGACGTGCTGCGGAACTAGACGACGATCCGTGTACGCCACCGGCAGTCGGCAACTCGCGGAATAAGGTGGAGTCATGTGGGCTGGTAACGGAGCAACGCCGGCAGGGACAATCATATTCGCGATTGTTGCGGTAGCGATTTTCGTAGGGCTCTTCATCAGAAGTCGGCGGAACAAGTAGGTACCTGATGGTCCGCACCTCCCCCTTGAGCCTTGATCGGCGTCAGTGCTGAGTCGGACCCGGATGGCAAGCCCAAGCACCCGAGGTGGCGGGCATGACGGCACGCTCGGAGGCAGTTGGCCAGGCTGCTGCCGCCCGGTAGCCGATCGGCTACCGGACGAGCGAGTTCTAGTCTGGCCAGGTGGGGATATTGCGAGCAGTCTGCTTCGACCTGGACGGGACCCTGTTCGATCACAGGGGGTCAGCACGAGCCGGCGCTACCCACTTCCTCGAGAGCCTGGGGGTAGCCGCGACGGAGTCTGCGCTGGACTCGTGGTCGCCGCCGAGGACGAGCAGTTCGAGCGGTGGCGGTCCGGGCAGATCACCTTCCAAGAGCAACGACGTGAACGTCTCCGCACCGTGCTGCCACCGCTCGGATGCCAACCTCCGTCGGATGAGGTCGGCTTGGACTCGCTGTTCGACGACTACCTGAGCTCGTATCATGCGTCTTGGCGGGCGTTCCCCGAGAGCGTGTCGCTGCTCCAAGAGCTCCGTGGGCAGGGATATCGCCTGGGCTTGCTCACCAACGGCGCCGAGGCGCAACAGCTCGACAAGCTCGCGCACACCGGTCTCGACGGTGCCTTCGACGCGGTCTGCATCTCCGAGCGCATCGGCTTCCAGAAGCCGGACGAACGGGCGTTCCTGACCGTCGCGCACGAGCTCGGAGTCGACGCCTCCGACTGTCTCTTCGTCGGAGACAACGCGTCGCAAGACCTCGCTGGCGCGCACTCCGCTGGTATGCACGGACTGCTGATCAACCACTACGCGGAAGAAGCGGTGGTCATCAAGACTGCCGTGCTGGCGCACATCATGGCCAACGGCGACGCCCGGTAGCCGATCCGTTACCGACGCGCCTCAATAACCAGCTGCACTGCTTGCCTGGCCGCTTCCGGGACCAGCGGGACCCGCGCGAGCGAATTCACTTCCACCCACCTCGGCTCGTACTGGTTCTGGTTGGACGCGCGTTCGCTCTCTGGGCCGCCGAGTGCCAACGGAGCAGGACGCACTTGGGCAGCGAAGTAGGCCGCTGGAGCGTCGCTATCCACTGGTACATCGAGCAGATCGCCGATGGTTGCCTCGAGGCCTGTCTCCTCACGCAGTTCGCGCTGACACGCTTCGCGGAGACTCTCGCCTTCCTCCACCCCACCACCAGGGAGAACACAGTAGCTCCGACCGTCTTTCAACCGATCGATGACGAGGAGGCTCTCGTCGCGGACGACGACGGCCGCGGATCTGACGCGCATCCAGCTAGGGCGTGTCTTGTAATTGGGTCGGGCTGGCATCGGGGATGCTGGTGGGGTGTCTCGGTTCCAGTTGCTTTCGGACGACCAGTTCGCGGTGATCGCTGACCTGCTGCCCGGCCCCACGGGTCGGAAGGGGCGTCCGTTCGCGGACGCGAGGAGCATGGTCGAGGGGATTGCCTACCGGTATCGGACCGGGATTGCTTGGCGGGATCTGCCGCGCACGTTCGGGCCGTGGCAGACGGTGTGGGCTTGGCATCGACGCCTCGCTGGGGACGGCACCTGGGACATCGTCCTCGACCGTCTGCTCTCCGCAGCGGACGCCGCCGGGCAGGTGGACTGGTCGGTGTCAGTGGACTCCACGATCGCTCGTGCGCATCAGCACGCGACGAACATCACCCGCACCACAGGGGAACCATCGAACTACACGAAGATCGGGCTCGAGCCGCCTGATCACGCGTTCGGCCGATCCCGCGGCGGCCTGTCCACAAAAGTGCATCAGCTCGTTGACGGCCGCGGGCTACCTCTGGTGACTGTGGTCACGCCCGGACAGGCCGGTGACTCCCCGATGCTCCTGCCACTGTTGGCTGAGCTGCGCGTTGCCCGTCCTGTCGGCAGGCCACGCACCCGACCGGACAAGCTCCGCGGCGACAAGGCGTACTCGTCCCGAGCGATCCGCACCCACCTCCGCAGCCGCGGCATCGAGGCAGTCATCCCCGAACCCCGCGACCAGCAGGGACACCGGAAGCGGCGCGGGTCACGGGGCGGCAGACCCGTCGCCCACGACCCCGTCGACTACAAGCAGCGCAACGTCATCGAGCGCGGCTTCTGCCGATTGGAGCAGTGGCGGGGCCTGGCGACCAGGTACGACAAACTCGCGATCGTCTACCGCGCCGCGGTCGTCCTCAATGCCGTCATCGCGTGGAGTCGCCACTTGACCGGCATCATCCGCTGATGCGCACCGTGTCTTCGTCCACCAGAACGCCGAGCTCAGTAGTGATCCGAGCGCGCAGTTCCGCGTGCTCGGAGCCGAGCGCGGTCTGCGGGTCTCGCCACCGCTCGGGCTCGTAGAGCCAGACTGGACGGGTCACCAACGACGGAGGCTCCCACTCGTAACGGGGCCAGATATGGGCATGGACGAACGCGTCCGCGTTGCCCAGCACATCGAGGTTCACCCGTCGAAACTGCGGATCAATCGCACGGCATGCGCGCTCGACAGCCGTGGCAAGCAGATCGGCATCAGCGAGGAACTGCACACGATCGGCTCGCGACATCTCAGCGAGGGCCGTCACTGATGGATCCTTCCCGAGAAGCACGCAGTACCCCGGCAGGAACTGCGCATCCCCGATGACCGCGAAGCCGCCAGCAAGCTCGGCCAACACGGTCGGATTCTCGCCACGATGTGCCGCTCCGATGCGGTCTTCACGCCAATCCACAGATCCAACCTACTCAACGCCCAAGCGCTCGCGAGTCTTAAGGAGACACGCTCTAGGTCGATGAGTTCACGGAGCGACGTTGCGGGGTCCTTCGTGCTAATGCCGTCCATTAAGTACGAACACCGCGCCCGGAGCCGCGCCCACCGCGCCGCGTCCGGAACTCGGCGGCAACGTCGCCAAGATGCTCTGGTAGACCCGCCCCGACAAGCAGAGCGTCGACGATCGAGTCGCGCAGGCGATTCGCGACCTCACCGCCGCGTGCGCCGACGAGGGTCTGTTCCTCATCGTCGAGCTCCTCACGTACCAGTTGCCGAACGAGTCCGACGAGGACTACAGGCGGCGTTCCCGCATCTTGTCGCCGACGCGGTCGGGTGCGGCGCCAAGATCCTCAAACTCCAGTACCCGGGCTAATCCGAGAGCGCCTACCTAGGGCGTGTCTTGTAATCGGTCGTTCGTGATTCTGAGATGCTGGTCGGTATCGCGGTTCGAGTTGCTCTCGGATGCTCAGTAGGAATTGATCGCTGATTTGTTGCCCGCCGGAAGAGGCGGGCCGGCCGCCAGTTCGCGGATGCCCTGAGCATGGTCGACTGCGAGATTGTGGGCCCGGAACGGCCGGACCAGCGCCGGCGCGTGCTGACAACATCGACCCAGCTGCCCAGCGTCGTCGAGGAGTTCAGACGCCGGGACTGAACGATGGCGCGAGCTCCCCACCTTTGTTGCGTTACACAACCGATGCTTGACAGACCGGTCTGTGCAAGAACAGCCTGGGCTCACTTGGGCGTTGCCCAGGTTGTTCAAAGATGAATCTAGGGGAATCATGAATCGCTTCGTACGTAGTGCCACCGCCGTTGCCGTCGCCTGTGTGGCTGCAGCTGGCATCACTCTCGCCGCAGCGCCCGCGAGCGCTGCGACACTGTCGTCGGCCGATCAGGCTGCACTTCGACAGACCTGGGACACCTATGGCGTCGACACCTCCACGCAGGATCGGCTCCTCGGGGAATTGGAGGCCGGTCAGCTTCTGGGACTCGCTGGACGGGGGTTCGCCGGTGAAGACGGAGACCCAGACCCGGCTCGGTACCGACCAGACCATCGACACCTACGCGGACGGATCAATCCGCGTGACCACCGTGCAGAAGCCGGCTCCGGCGACGCCGTCAGGCGTGCACGTCAACGCTTCGATTGGCTCTTGCACGACGGTTTCGTCGAGCCACTACGACGCCACCTACCGGTGCACGGTCTCGACGAACGTAGTCGTATCGAACGCCGCGTACACGGTGACCTACCACCAGGTACAGGGTGCCGCGTCATCGATCACCGCCAACTCGCCGCTGACGACCAGCTGTTCTGTGGGGGCGTGCAGCAACAAGCGCATGGTGGTCGGGCGCAAGACGCAGAGCGGTAACTCGCCGGCGTACATCACGGGCTACTGGACATGGACCGCGGTAGGTGGCGGTTCCTCGAAGGACTACTGGCTCGAGTTCGACGTCCGCAACGGCTCGACCTGGGCGTCCAACAACTAACAGCCAGGGGTCGGAGCGCTGATACGTCCACGGCGCTCCGACCCCTGCTCGCAGCCATCGCAGAAGCTTCTACCGCAACGACGGCCAACGAATAGGATCGAAGCATGGAAACCTCGCATAACGCGGTCATCCCGCAGTCGTACGACATTGCGTGGATCGTCGGGACAGTGGTCATGTTTGTGCTGCTGGTGGCAGCGCTGGTCTCGATCGCGAGGCGGGCTGGCGAGTTGCGCACCGTGCTGACGCTCGTCTGGGTGCTCGTCGCGATCTTCCTGCCCTTCATCGGCCCGATCGCCTGGTTCGTCGCCGGTAACCCCGCGGCGAAGCGGCGTAGCCCGTCTCACCACCGGGCCCACGAGAGCCGCGCGTAGCCAGGACGCTCTTTCGTAGACACGCCCTAGTTGTACCCGGTCATGAGGTTGGTGGCAGCCGGCTGATCGGAGGTTTGCCGCCGAGTGCCGAGTGACGTCGAGTGTGGTTGTAGTGCTCGATCCACGGGCGGAGGGCCGCAGTGCGCTCGTCGTTGCTGGTGAAGGCTTGCCGGTAGGCCCACTCCGTCTGCAGCGTTCGGTTCAGGCGTTTGACCTTGCCGTTCTGCCAGGGGCAGTGCGGCTTGATGAACTTCTGCTTGGTGCCGTGGGCGGCGCAGAGATCGCGGAGCGAGAATCGGTGGGCCCACGCGTTGTCGGTGATGAGGCGCTGGACGTTGTCGATGCCGTGGGTTGCGAAGTAGCGGATGCCGCGTTCGAGGAAAGCGGCGCAGGTCGCGCCTTTCTCGTCAGGGAGCACTTCTGAGTACGCGAGTCGGGAGTGATCATCGACCAGTGAGTGGATGTAGTCGTAGCCGACGGGCGTTCGTTTTCGTTGGGCAGTCGATCCCATGGCACGCCCGTGGGCTCTCCATCCGCCGCCTTCGGGGATACGGCCAAGCTTCTTTACGTCCATGTGCGCGAGCTCGCCAGGCGTGGCGCGTTCGTAGCGGACGGTTGTGGTTTTCGAGGCTCGGATGACGTGGCCGGTGATCGGGTCGAGCGCGGAAAGGTGCGGCTCGCCGTGGCGGGCGAGGATGCGCGAGACGGTGCGGGCGGCCGTGCCGGTTCGGTGGGAGATCTCGTCCCGTCCAAGGCGTTCGCGACGGCGAAGATCCAGCACGGCCGCTTCGACGTCTGGTGGAGCCTGTCGCGGTGAGCGATGAGGGCGTGAGGATCGGTCGATCAGGCCGGCGTCGCCTTCGAGTTCATAGCGGTAGAGCCAGCGCTTCACGCAGCGTCGGGACACTCCCATTGCTGCGGCGATGTGAGATTGTTTCCAGCCCGAACGGAAGCTGTCGACGATCAGGCGCCTGCCGCGTGGGGTCAGACGAGCGTTTGCATGAGTCACAGAGAGTCTCCAAAACGAGAGACGTCGGCCGCTCCGCGCGGCCGCAACCCGCGACTCCTATTGCCAGGTGGCGGTGTCGGGGTCGATGCCGCGGGCGCGTGCGCTGGCGTCGATGATGTGTCGCAACCACGAGGCGAGCCCGGTTCGGACTCCGTCGTAGTGTGCGGCGTATGCGGGATCGGCTTCATACATGCGGCCGAGGACAACCTGCATCTGCCGCGTGATCGGGAAATAAGCGGAGAACACCTCGCGGTGCTGTTCAACGAGAGCGTCTGCGGCTGGGTTGCCGGGTTCGACACCAGCATCCATTGCGCCGGCGAGGGCCTGATCAAGCGCCGCCGACGCATCCGCGATGGCCTGCCAGTCGTCCGCGGTGCGTGACGCGGAGCGCTCGGCGTATTGCGCCCACTCGGTCGTATCGCCGTAGCGTTGCCGTGCCTCAGCCGGCCACCGCGGATTCCAACCGGGCCCGAACGTCGCGGCCTGCTCCTCAACGGTCATGAGGAGCCCTCGCTCGTGCGCGTCGACCATCCGTGCCAGGTCATCGCCCAGCGCGCTGAGATGCTCGATCCGCGCCGCAAGCTGGGCCTGCTGGGCGTGCAGCGCGGTGACAACATCCGCATTCGGATCGTCGAGGACGCTCCGAATGGCTTCCAGGTCGAGCCCCAGCTCGCGGTAGACGACGATGCGCCGCAATCGCTCGAGGTCGCCTTCGGTATAGAGCCGGTACCCGGCAGCTGACCGTGACGACGGCTGCGCAAGGGCGATCTCATCCCAGTGATGCAACGTCCGGACCGTCACGCCCAGGCGCGCTGCGGCCTGACCAACAGTCAGGTCCACGGCGTCACTGTCATCAGGCACGCACTCCATTCTTCTCGCCGTCGATGTCCGGTGCGGTGATGCCGATCGCTTCGAGGTTCCTGGCGACCTGGCTGGCCGGATCGAAGGGCTTCGCGGCAGTGAAGACGACTCGTACGTTCTCCGGCGTGAGCACCTCGACATCGCGGGTGCCCCAGAGTGTGTCCGCGGTTCGCTCACCACGCCCGCGCCGTGGTCTCGGCACGCGGCCACGAGGGCATCAATCTGATTCAAGACGCACGCGAAGCTGAAGCTCACCGCCGCCACCTGATCTGGAGCTGAAGCGGTCGGGACCAGCAGGACATCTTGGAAGGCCCACCGGCGCAGGTGCGCAAGCTGGCCCGGCACGCTGAACAGCTCAAAGAAGTCCAGGCCGCGAGTCCAGAAGTCGACGGACGCGACCAGATCAGTTGTCGGGATCGTCACGAACGACGGCATCCCGTAAATCCCGTGAAATGCCTCAGGCGCGACCGCATCAGGGCCAGGAGCGGGGACAGGGCTCACCTCAAAGGCGTTGTAGTAATTGCTCATGGGCTCCACGTTCCGCCCTCACGCCACGTGAGGGTCAAATCGAATTCTGGGACCAACCTGTTGGCCCGGTACACCTAGGGCGTGTCTTGTAATTGGCGGAGCCAAGCGACGGCGGCGTTGAGGACGACCGCGGCGCGGTAGACGATCGCGAGTTTGTCGTACCTGGTCGCCAGGCCCCGCCACTGCTCCAATCGGCAGAAGCCGCGCTCGATGACGTTGCGCTGCTTGTAGTCGACGGGGTCGTGGGCGACGGGTCTGCCGCCCCGTGACCCGCGCCGCTTCCGGTGTCCCTGCTGGTCGCGGGGTTCGGGGATGACTGCCTCGATGCCGCGGCTGCGGAGGTGGGTGCGGATCGCTCGGGACGAGTACGCCTTGTCGCCGCGGAGCTTGTCCGGTCGGGTGCGTGGCCTGCCGACAGGACGGGCAACGCGCAGCTCAGCCAACAGTGGCAGGAGCATCGGGGAGTCACCGGCCTGTCCGGGCGTGACCACAGTCACCAGAGGTAGCCCGCGGCCGTCAACGAGCTGATGCACTTTTGTGGACAGGCCGCCGCGGGATCGGCCGAACGCGTGATCAGGCGGCTCGAGCCCGATCTTCGTGTAGTTCGATGGTTCCCCTGTGGTGCGGGTGATGTTCGTCGCGTGCTGATGCGCACGAGCGATCGTGGAGTCCACTGACACCGACCAGTCCACCTGCCCGGCGGCGTCCGCTGCGGAGAGCAGACGGTCGAGGACGATGTCCCAGGTGCCGTCCCCAGCGAGGCGTCGATGCCAAGCCCACACCGTCTGCCACGGCCCGAACGTGCGCGGCAGATCCCGCCAAGCAATCCCGGTCCGATACCGGTAGGCAATCCCCTCGACCATGCTCCTCGCGTCCGCGAACGGACGCCCCTTCCGACCCGTGGGGCCGGGCAGCAGGTCAGCGATCACCGCGAACTGGTCGTCCGAAAGCAACTGGAACCGAGACACCCCACCAGCATCCCCGATGCCAGCCCGACCCAATTACAAGACACGCCCTAGGCCCACGAGTGGTGGTCCGGTGACCGGTCGTCCACCGGCCAGGGGTGGTCTGTTGGTCGTCTCAGCGGCATCGCGTCGCAGATAGCCCGTCCGATTTGATTCTCACGGAGCTGCCTCGGACGGACGCCGCTGGGCCGTCGGCAGTGCGCGTCAGCTCGGCAGGTTGTGCCGCAAATCGTATCCGGTGTCGGCGAGGAACTGCAGCCGGTTTCGTACTTCTTCGAGTCCGTGGTTGTCGTCGTCGTTGCGCATGTCGGCCCTCAGTAACGTGTTGGCGGTGATGATGTCGTCGGTGCGGTCGGTGTAGCCGGCTGCTGTGGCGGTGAGGGAGATGGTGGGGTCGGCGGGATGATGAGTTCGGTGCCGGAGTAGCCGACGGTGTCGGGTTCGAAGCCGAGGCTGGTCACGTCGAGTTCGTGTTCGGTGAATGCGACGAGCCGGTACGGCATGTCGCGCTTCGTAATCGCCGGGTAGCCGGGCCGGTCGGAGATGGCGCGGCCGGAGATCCGGCAGCCGGCGGCGATGAGGCGTTCCGCTTGCTCGATGAGTGGTAGGTCGGATTGCCATCGGGTGCGGATGCCGCCGGGTCCTGGGTAGCAGGCGATGGTGAAGTCGATGAGTCCACCGATTTTCCGTGATTCCCAGCCGATGTTGGTGCGGTGGACGCGTTTGCCGAGCCGGGCGAGCGCGTCGTCGACCTGCCCTGGAGTGAGGCCGGCGCTGACGAGCTGGTCGAAGGTGGCGCCGTTGACGGCGAGCATCCGTGCGACGGCGAAGGTGATGTAGATGGGTGCGGCGTTCTTCCACCGGTCGTGCACGCCGAGGATCTGCTTCCCGTCGATCCAGACGCGGCGCCGGTCAACATCGACCAGGAGGACGGTCGTGGTCTGTTCGGCGAGTGCGATCTGCGTCACCGTCACGGTTCGTGGCGCCAGCAGCAGCAGGTCCACGTCGGTTTCCTCACCGCGTGGTCGTTGCGTCAACGTCGGGAACCGTGCACGTCGTCCGTCGGGAAGGCGGATGGTGTCGTGCGACTCCACGACAGCTTGGAGTCCGGCGAGTTTCAGGACCTGGAGGGTGTCGGTGAGGTCGGTGGTGTCGCCGAGCCCGTAGGGCATCGTGATCTGCGGCCGACCAGCGTAGGCGGCGGCGACCCACTCATGTCCTGGGCCCATCAGGAGCGTTCTTCCGGGGTGTCAGGTCGGATCAGGGCCATGAGCCAGCTCGCTTCGCTGAGGAACGGCTCCCATCCGTCCCGGGCGTCCCCGACGGCTGGTTCGATTCGGTAGGTGGCGGCGTCGCCGGTGCCGTGGACGATGACCTGTCGAAGTTCGGTGCCGGGTGGGTCGCGGAAGAACATGTGCCCGTGCACGCCGCGAACGTCGAAGGCGACGTTGATGAGGAACAGGTCCGGTCGGGTGCTCACTGTCGCCACTGCCGTCCTCGGAAGAGGGCGATGATCGTCGCGAGTGGCCGGCCCTGCTGGATCCAGGCCAGTGGTGTGAGTGGTTGGTTGTAGATGGTGAGGAAGGTGCGGGGTGTGGTGATGAACTCGGTCATCGCTGCTGCGTCGAGCAGCGGGTGCGGTGCTGCCGCGTAGAGGACGTCGAGGCCGGGCAGCAGCGAGGACGGGTCACCGAACTCCGGCAGCGCGGGTCGGACGAGTTGCCAGTCGGGAATGCGTTCTTCGCCGTCGAGGTCGAAGCTCAGCAGCCGGTTCGACCCGAACAGCCCACCGACCTCCTCGACACTGACCTGCAGCGCTGCGGCGGCTTCCGCTTCGGTGAGGGTCGACTCGAGCAGGTGCCGGCGGATCCGGGACCGCGTCACCTGCCACCAGTCCTCCGGCACATCCGCGGCCTCAACCGGCGCGACGCCAGGGACACGGGGAATCTGTCGGCCCTCGTCGGCGTAGGCGCTGAGCTGCTCCCGCGTGACCTCACCGCGGGCGTACATCCACAATTGGGACTGCCACGGCATATCATCCGGGAACCCCTCCAAGTACCCAGAGTGGATCACCGCCCGGACTGCCTTCTCCCGCTTCGCGATCTCGGACGCGGGGATGAGCAGCGTTCGCACGATGCGGTCCGCCTCCCGTACCGCCGGTACCGTCAGGTCTGACAGGACCGTGTTGGTCTTGTCGTAGAGCTCGTACCCGGGTTCGGTGTCGATGGGACGGACGAGGATCTGCGCCAGGTGCGCGTCCGGGTGTTCGGTGTCCTCGAGGAGGATGTGCCCCAGAGGATGCGGTCGTTGGAGAGGTGCAGGGAGACCAGTCGCATCATCAGCAGGTACCTCCAGGAATGCGGGCGAGGGCGGTCAGGGTTGCGGGAAGTCGGTGCGGGTTCTGCCGATGCGTTCGGGGGTGTAGGTGAGGATGAACCGCATGATCCGGTCGGCTTCGACCATTTCCGGGGCGGCGGGATCGTGCGCGTCGGGGTTGGCGTTGGTGAGGCGGAACCATGGTGGTTCGTCGGTGTGGTCGATGAGGACCGCCTCGTCCTTTTCCTCGGGGTGGTCGGGGTGGGTGAAGATGACGGCGCCGAAGAAGCGGGTGTCGTCGTACGCCAACGTCAGCGACAGCAACTGCAACATCAACCCGTCCCGTCCTGGCCACTGCTGCCGGGGTGCCAGCGGAGGTCGTGGGCGAGGTCGGCTTGGAAGTGCAGCAGCTGCCGCAGCCCGTTCACCGCGTCCGTGTTCACCGCCACCCAGCTGTCTTCATAGAGGACGTTGGCGGTGATGAAGTCGTCCGTGCAGCACCCCTCGGCGCTGGTGAGGATGGTGGTGTCTTGCGGGATGATCACCGTCACCGTCGCATCATCAACAGCGGCGGGCTCGTAGCCGAGCCCACCCATGTCGGGGTGCGAGGCGAAGAATGCCGTGAGCCGGTTGGGCGGGACGAGGACGCCGGCCTGCTGGGCCGCCCACCGGTCCGACATCACCCCGCCGAGTGCGATGAGCTGGTCTGCCTGCTGGTCGATGGTGTCGTGATGTTTCCAGCAGGTGCGGACCCGCCAGGGCCCGGGTACGCCGCTACCGTCCAATCGACGAGCCAGCCCAGGTCGGCTGCTTCCCACCCGAGCGGCGTCGACACGACGTGATCACCCAGCGTCCCAAGCGCTTCCTCGACCTGCCCGGCCGGTAATCCGGTCCGGGCTGCGATGCTGGCTGTGCTGCCACCGTGCATCGTGACCGTGCGCGCAACTGCGAACACGGTCCGCCATCCCGGTGTCGCGTCCCGTTGCATCGACGAGCCGTACACCTGCTTGCCGTCGGCCCAGACGCGTTGCCGTTTCCCGTTCACGACCACCAAGTCCGGATACCGCCGTGCCAGTGACAGGACGCCGCCTTCCGACCCACCGGGCAGGACGATGAGGTCCTCGTCGCGTTCGGCCGGGTACCGTCGTCGTTAATCGTGGCCGTCGGGTTCGGGGTGGACAGGAACCCGGACCGGCCGTCATCGAACCGGAGCCGATCAAACGCCTCCACCCGAGCGGGCATCCCCGCCGCCGCAAGAGCGGTCAGTGTCTGGGTGACGTCGATCGTCCACCCGAGCCCGAACGGCAACGACAGGATCGACTGCTCGTGCCGGATGGCCTGCACCCACTCCCGGTCAGACATCAGCAGGCCCAGCCGCTTCCACACCACGGCCGACCTGCCGAAGCTTTGTCAGCACCTGCATCACCTGGGTTGCTGCCTCCAGCAGCGGATCCGTTGGGTCCGTCAGGGGTGTTCCGTTGAGGAGCGTGAACGTCCACCCATCGTCTGACGGTCGGACGTTGATGTGGTGTTGCAGGATCGCAGTCCCTGTCGAGTTCGTGAACGTCATCCCCGCCAACGTCGGCCAGATGACCGCGTCGAACTGCGCCGACAACGACAACAGCCGCAACGGCACCGGCTCGAACCGCGGCACCCGACCCTCAGACATCGCCAGCCAACCGAGGGTCATCCTCCGACAGCCGTTCGAGCCCGAGCCCTGATGCGTCGAGGATGGCGTTCTCGGACTCCTCGGTGGCGACGAACGACCCGAGGTGCGCGTTGACCGCGACCAACGTCCCGATCCGGCTCCGCGCGTCGAGGACGACCGCGGCGACTTCAGCGTCGGTGCAGTCGGAGGTCAGTTCCGGCTTCGAGGGATGCAGGGCCGGGAACTCGAGCTGCTGCACCGGTGGATGCCACTGCACTCCGATGCGGAGCACCCGGCCGTCGGCGTCGTTGCGGTAGAACATCGAACCGAACGGATGACCCATGTCAAGAGTGAGGTCCGCACCGTACAGCGTCCAACCCGCGGCGGCGTGGGCCGGGTCCCATCGTTGAACGATGAGGGCACCGAGCCCCATTTTCAGGGCGGGAATGAGCGCCTGGCTGTCGTTTACCTCCGCGTAGAGCGCTGTCAGATGCGGGGACGTTGGTCGCGCAGGTCCGCGAGCGGGATTCGCGCCACGCGGGGAGTCGCCCCGTGACGCGCCTCGCTTTGTTGAGCACCGCTGCCGAACTGCTGGGTCGCACCCTGATCGTTCACAATCGCCCTACTTCCTCTTGCGCACTGAAAATCTCAGGCTGATAGTAATCACCAGAGGTCCGCTGCGGAAGAGGGAGGAGACGCATTCTCATCGGGTGTCTCTCTTCCCGTAACCAATCGTTCGAGGGCCCCCTTCCCAGCAACGGCGCGGATCTGGGTCACCCGCGGCTGCGTCGGGGCAGCCTCGGGTGTTCGGGATCTCTGATCTCTACGGCTGGCGTAGGGGATCCCGCATACGAATGGCGTGACCGACAACGCCACTCAGAGAAGCCGCCCATCCGCCGCACAGAGCCGTTCCGGGTTCACGCACGAATCGCAGAACGCCGAGACCGTCGAGTGGTACACGCCCCGCTGGCTCCTCGACGCCATCGGTATCCACTACGACATCGACGTGTGCTCACCCGGCGCGAACGAGACGGCCATTCCCGCCGACCGCCACTACACGCTCGCCGACGACGGGCTCACCTCCCCTGGACCGGCACCGTCTGGTGCAACCCGCCCTACGGTCGCGAAACCGGCACCTGGATGAACAAGCTCGCCGACCACGGCGACGGCATCGCCCTCGTGTTCGCACGAACCGACACCGCCTGGTTCCAAGCGGCGGCGTCCAGAGCAACCGCCGTCAGCTTCCTCGCCGGCCGCGTCAAGTTCATCGACGGACGAACCGGCAAACCCTCCCCGGGCAGCCCCGGCTCCGGCTCCGCACTCCTCGCCTTCGGACAGAAGGCCGCTGCAGCGCTCATCACCGCCGACCTCGGCATCACTCTTACAAACCTTAAGGACCAGTCGTGACTGACAACATCGTCGTCCTCATCATCAGCATTCCTGCGGGAGCGAAGTTCCGCCCCTGGAATGGGTCGAAGCAAGCATCAACCAACGAGAACAGGAGCACCAACATGGACCAGCCAGCTATCGAGGGACACCTCTACTGCCCGAAGACCGACGCACTCGCTGAAGCACTCAACGAGTACGCCAGCACCGCATGGCGTAAGCAGTACCACCGAGACCGCAACGAGCAGGAGACCCGCAACGCGCGCCTCGCCTCCAAGCCCTTCCGCCTCGTCGTGAAGGACGAGGGCGAGTCGGAGCCCGTCCCGAGGCGCGGGCAGCGCGCCGCGGTCCACTGCCCGCTCAAGAACAAGCCGTAACGACGACGAACACCCCTCCGCAGCGCGGAGGGGTGTTTCGTCGCTCTGCGCCATCCGACTCGCGAGCGGCCTATTCAAACTGCTGCCGGAGACGTCTGGTCCGGGTGATTGAGCCAAGACTGCAGCCCGAGGAGTTCTGGTCCCGGATGCGCGCTGGCACGACGAGGCCGTCCCTTTCGTTCGCGCAGTGCCCGACCAGCTTCCCTAGGCGATCGACGCGGTCGCCCAGCAGGTCGCAGTACCGGGCCAGATGTCCATGCATAGAGGGGGTGCCCCTACCGAATAGGACACCTCCCCATGCGCTACGCCCCGCTATCTGACCGCATCGACGCGTTCATCGAAGCCGCGACCATCAAGCACGACGGCAAGTACGACTACAGCCTCGTCGCTGACGACTTCGTGAACGCCCACACGAAAGTCAGCATCATCTGCCCGACCACGGGGAGTTCTTGAAGACCCCGGCGGACCACAGGAGAGGTCAACGCTGCCCCGACTGCTCCGGCGCCGCAACAGTCGCCCGGAAGCGAGGCGCGAACAGTTCATCGCCCGCGCCCGCGAAGTCCACGGCGACCGCTACGACTACTCTGCCGTCATCTACGTCGACCAGCACACCGCGGTCACCATCATCTGCCCCGACCACGGCCCGTTCCCACAGCGGCCCATGAACCACCTCTCGTCCCACACGCCCAGCAACTGCCACGACTGTGGCCACGCGAGCCGAACGAAGACCAAGCGTGCGAACCGCGCGGAGGTTGTGCCGGCCTGGCCGTCGTACTGGAACTAATTGCAAGCGCTCCTACAGCTGCCGGGCGATGAAGCTCGCTTCCGGACTGCGTGCTGCAACGAGCGCAATTCGAGTATCGCCTCGCTGCGCATCACGTCTCGGTCTAATCGACCCGTCGCTCCGCGCCCTCCCTGACCGGGCGGACGAAGCGTCCACATGAGGTTTCGCACGGCTTGAACGCGATGTCCGGCCCGCGCTCCGGGACCGCTACGCCTTGCTCCGCTGGCGTCCGTCCGCGACTTGCACGTCATCCCGCACGACCCGCAAATCGACTGGGTTCGATTGCGCGAGTAGCTGCGCCATGAGCTGTTCGGATGCTTCTCGGTTCAGGTTCGACGCTACCCAGAGCCCTTCATAGTCTTGAAGAGGGACCCACTTCGCACGCATGCCGGTCGGCAGATCGTCAGCGTGAGAGATGTACCCAGGAACGAGCACACGCTCGGGCCCTTCGAGCAGTGCGAGTGTCCGTACGACTTCGCGAAGTGCCCCGACCGCTGTGTAGGGACCGAAGCCCAGAGCGCTCGGCCTCGCTGTCCCCGCGAGTAGGTACGTGCGGTATCGAGTCTTCCCGCGTAGACGGTCGTAGCGCCATTCGAGTTGCAGGGCTCGGTGCCGAGCAGTTCCGGCTCCGCTCGTCTTGTCGATGTAGTCCTGGCCGAATCGAGCGAGGAGTTCGTCATCGAGGCGGCGGACCCTGGTGACCGGCGCACCGGAGTTCATCAGGGCGCGCACCTGGTCACTGTCCACGTTCTCGAGGGCGGCTTCCAGAGCATCGACAGAATCGATCCCGAGGAGGCGACACAGTTCGATCGCGAATTCCACCCCCTTCTCACTGCCGTCGCCGTCGTCCGGGAACCTCGCCCTCAGGAAAGGCGCGAGGGTCTCCGGTTCGAGGGCAACGACTTCCGCCTCGTCTTGTGGCAGGGGCGGCTCAACGGGCGACTCGGAGTGGTCGCTCTCAACGTCCACAGTGGGCCGAGCGAGGATTCGTTCGATTGCCACGAACGTTTCGTCGAGCGCACGCCGAGCGTCTGACGCCGCTCCGAAGAGCTGATCGATCGTGCCCTGGTCCTGCTCGCTGACTGCCTTGTACTGCGGCCCCTTATAACGTCGTGCGTGCTCGAACTCTGCCCAAGCGTGGCCGGCAACGGTTCGGATCTGCACCTCGAGGCCGCCGAAGGTTCGGAAGAAGCGTTCGAGGTCGCCGCCGGCGACAATCCAGTCGGAATCACCGTCCTCGTGCTCTCCGGAAACGACGATGTGTAGGCAGTCATAGCCACGCCGGCTCGGCGGCTTCTCGTCGCCCGGATTCCGGTCTTCGTTTGGCAGCACCGCGAAGCGGGACTTGATCAGTTGGCGGACCCGCTCTCGGTCCGTGTTCGAGTAGGTGATGATCCTGATCGCGACGATGTCCGTGATCTCCGCCATCGGATCGGCGTACTGCTTCGCGTCCTGCTTGCGCTGGAACGAGGCGATCGATTTCGCCCGCGCCGACACGTCGTGCGGCTCGACCCCGGACTCGGCCAGGAGACGCCGCACGTAGTTCTCGAGTTCGTCCGCCGCTCGTGGAAGCCAGTCCCAGTTGGTGTAATCCACGCTCTCGATGCTGCTCACAGAACCGGGCCCCCACTTCGTCCGAGAAGTCGACCGACGACCCCCAAAGCTCAGGGTATTACAGCAATTGAGTTCGACGAACATCTCGGCGTCGCGGACTGGTTCGCGAACGACCCGGGGGCGTTCGGGCAGCACCGACGCCGAGTGGGTGAGGACGCAACGTGCCCTCAGGTAGAGGCTCTGCTCGTGGTTGATCTCGTGGATAATGCTGCGTGCACGAAATCCTTGCGGCGGCAGAGCCGGTCGCGCAGACCCCCTGGCGGTTCCCGTACGGAGCGGCGCTGCTCGCCGCGATTGGTCCGGTCGGTTCACTGATGTTCGCTTTCGCGCGGAGCGCCGAACGGCGTCAACTTGAACGCGTGCAAGGTCTTCGTGTGGTTCTCAATCGAGCTGCGTGCCGTCGGCGTTGGAACGGAGACGACCGAGCTTTCTGCTCTCGGACGTGGCGCAACGCTGCGACGACAGGCTGAGGACGAACTGCGTCTGGCCGCGGCGGCGTACATCGCATCGGCTGCACGGCGACCTGGGACCATTGTGAACGGCGGCATCGCCGCGCTGTACGGCGTTGGGCTGTTCGTCGGAGCGGTTGCACTTACAGTCAACCGTGCTGTCGCCGACCCGTCGGCTGCGATAGCGGTCCTGATCCTCGGTGTCGCCGGGATCGCGATCTCGGCTTACGGCATCTCGAGTGTCGTCCGCCGGGTGAAAACACGCAGCCTTCGGCTCGCGTCGGGGCTGCCCGACCCGTTGACGCGCGATGCGTTCCTTGCGGAACTTCGCTCCGAGGGCTCGCCGTTGAAGAGGTCAGCTCGGGCAACGCTCCTGTACATGGAGCAATGACGTCGGCCAGGCTTACGAAGCAGCCCCGAAGCCAGGTCCGTCTAAGGCTCTAGGGATAATTCGAGGATAGATCTGGGATAGCTCGGTTTTTGGAAGGCCACGGATCGGCTTGTTCATGCCGATCGGCGGGTTTCGTTAGGAGCCCCCAGCGGGGCCGTTTGCGAATCAGAGCAAATCTGTTTGCGAATCTCAGCCCTATAGAAGAGCCCCCAGCATCCGCTGGGGCTCTTCTTGTCGTCACGTGTTGCCGCGGTTGGGTTACGGCTTCGGCGGCGTGCCGACGGTGGGGACCTTCTTGGCGTTGCGGCGGTAGTTAGACCAGCCGTTGCGGTCGCGGCTGCGGAGCTTCTTCTCGGTGGGCTTGGCCCCCTTGCGCTCCTCGACCGTCCGGTGACCGATCGTCTAGTGAGACTCTGCGGGACCCCTTTGAGGACCTGTGTTGCTAGCCTTCACGGTGGGGCGGACGGCGCGTTCGCGCGCCCAAGATCTTGTTGTCGAGAACGCGGGGAGTCTGTAAGACCGCCAGCTCGGTTCTGACCGGCGGCCGCTGGACCGGGTTGCGCATGGCAACGGGTTAGGGCTACGGTCGCCTCTTAGGGGGACAGGTCGTTCTACGGCGTGGCCTCCTTTGGAGCACGCGGCGCCGTCGCGTGCGTTACTCGAATGGGGAACATCATGAGCAATGACGCAAAGGTCCTGGAAATCCAGGCCGACGATGTCGAGACGATCGCGCTGCCGGTGTACGTGCCGACAATCGAGGAGACGTTCAAGGCGAGCGGTGCGCACCGCCAGGCAGTGAGCGCAGCCTAAGTCTCGCGATGCATTCCGGAGACGACACCTTGCGACCGCTTCGTGATGATCTCCGGGTCCCCGATGCCGAGGCCGACCTGTACTTGGTTGGTCTCGGCATCGGCGGGTTCGATCAGCGAACGGTCGAAGTGGACCGGCTGCTTCGTGGGGCAGCAGCGATCTATCACCTCACCGCCTTCCATGAGGAAATTGAAGCGTTGACATTGGGGAAGGTGGAGGACCTCGCGCCCCGCTACTTCGCCGGGAAGGGCGCAGCCGCAACGTATGACGCGCTGACGAGCTATCTAACCGAGCAGGCCCAGGGCGTCCGCGAGTACGGATATGCTTGCTTCCTCACCTACGGACACCCGCTCTACCTCGTCGACACATCATGGTCCATCCTGCAGATCGCCGCGGGCCTTCGAATCAAAGCGATCGCGGCCACGTCGTTCGTCGACCGGTTGCTCTGCGACCTGAACTATCGCTTCGACTATGGGGTGCAGATCTACGAAGCGAACCGCTTCATCACCCAAAGTCCTGGGATCGACCCGTCGACTCCGCTGATTCTCGCAGGTCGGCGAGGTGGGCAGCGGTGAGATCGCGGAGCGGGGTCGTAAGCTGGAATGGTTGACGCCCTTGTTCGAAGCAGTGGTGAATCGTTATCCAGCAGATCGACCCTGCGACCTCATTTCTCTCCCGTACCGCTCCGACATGGCGCCCAACGTGGTGACCGCTCGAGTCGATGAGCTGATGACGCTGGCCTCGTCTGTGCACACGGGCTCAACACTCGTGGTGCACGGTGCTTAGGGGCAACGCCGAGCGCGAGCTTCTGGTTCGACTTCTGGGGCGCGATCACTCATGCCGTCGTGCCAACCGAAGCCGACGAACGACACCTCGCTTACTACTTCCGCGACTACATCACGACACCGCGGACGAGGAGCGATGTACAGGTGCAGTTTCAGGCGGAAGCCGGCGACGTCGAGTACCTGACGGCCGCCGCCGGTCGTCGCTCCGTTCGAATCACGACATCGGACGGGCGCACGGAGTATCTCCGCGGCGATGCCACCATCCACGCTGCAACGCCCCTCCCGCCGTTCACCGCAGAGCCGCTCCGAGGGACGGTCGCGACTATCCACGCGGCGGCGGCAACGCCTCCTGACCAGCAGGACGCAGCTGTCATCATCCACGGACCGTCCACCTCGGGAAAATCGTCCCTCGTGATGGCGCTGGTCGGTCACGGCTGGGGCTTCCTCAGTGACGACACCGTGCCCATCGATCATCAGGGCCGAGCTTTGCCATTCACGCGGCCGATCGGCATCCGCGAGCGGACTGCTCGACGTTTGGGTCTCAACTTCGACCAGCTTGCGGACGCGCCGCAGTACCCGACCACCCTGGGAACGACTCTCTCCGTCCACCCGCGTGACCTAGGTTGGCGGATCGCGCAGCCAGCACCGGTGCGGTGGGTCGTGACGTTGCAGCCGTCGCCCTCGTTTGCGGCGCAAAAAACGGGCAGGCGACAATTGCGCCTCGAGCTCGACATCGAGCGGCATGAGACGGCAGCTATCGACGCGATAGAGGAGTTGTGCTGTGGGTGAAGCGAGCCTGGCAGCCCGAGTTGCGCTCTCGTTTTGGGGCACAACGGTGAGAGTGATCTGCGTGCCCGCTGACGAGCGCGACCTGCGGTTCTTCTATGGGGCGTTCGTGACGGCGGATACTGCTGACCCCGACGTCACGGTGACCCTCGAATGCATCACCTGGCCGGCCCGCGGATTCTTCACCAGCTTCTCGCTCGCGACCTACTTCAAAAGCGGGTCGCGGTTCACGATCATCGAGACTCCGGCCGTTCAGTAGAGCGGACGTACCGGGACTGGTCAGACCTTGTCTCTCCCTTCCCTCCGTTCGCCTCGGCATCGCTCGCTGCACGAACCGCTACGTTCCCAGGAGCGCTCGTCCGGTCACGTGACGGAGATATCACTGCGATCATCGGCGAGCACTACGTCGGGAAGACATCCACCGCGATTGCCTGGTGCATCGACCACGGAGCTGAATTGATCAGTGACAGTCTGATCGTGCTCGACGTTCCGGAAGGCGTCGCGCTCACCTTCGAAACGCCACTCGGGTTTCGCCGACGCGGTCTGGAGGAGATCATCCCCTCCTCGATACCGCGGACCACCGGCTGACGGTTTCGGAGGACACCGGGCTCGTGGCTCTCGTACGACCAGAGGTGGTGCTTGGCGCGAGAAACGCGGCCGGCGGTCGCATCGACCACGTCGTTCTTCTGACCGAGACCGAAAGCCTGCAGGCTTCGTGGTCCCGCGCGGAAACTCCGCGTCTCGGCTGGTTCACGGAAGCCGCTCCGGGTGACATCGAAGCCATACTGCCCACGAGCGTGCTGCACGTTCGGACACCAAAATCGTCAGCCCCATCCCAGCGCGCAGCGGTTATCGCCGACGCGATCCGACAGGAGAAACATGCCTGACCCAGTTGTGGCCGCGACCGGCCTCGTGAAGAAGTTCCC
Organism: Curtobacterium flaccumfaciens; assembly: GCA_029689965.1. Lineage (GTDB taxonomy): Bacteria > Actinomycetota > Actinomycetes > Actinomycetales > Microbacteriaceae > Curtobacterium > Curtobacterium flaccumfaciens_E. The sequence continues at coordinate 782,692 of CP121450.1, forward strand.
GAATCGGAAGCGTCCGGCTCTCGACGGTGTCGATGTGGCCGTCTACCCGGGGATATCGTCGCTGTGGTCGGCCACAACGGGGCTGGCAAGTCGACGTTGTTCGATCTCATCGGCGGGCTAGCCAGGCCCACCGCGGGAACAGTGACGATCAACATCGACCGGGCGGATATCGGATGGTGCCCGCAGCGGGAGATCGTCGACTGGTCGCTGACCGTCCGTCAGAACATCGCGCTCGGTCTCGAACTACGTCGCCCCGCCCAGAGACGTCAGTCGCGATCGGCCGTTGACAGAGTCGCGGAAGCATTGGGCCTCCAGGCGCACCTCGGCAAGACGGCAGAAACCCTCTCCGGCGGCGAACTCCGGCGCACACAGATCGGCCGCGCCATGGCTGGAGCGCCTGAACTGATGATCCTCGACGAACCAACGACCGGTCTAGACCCGGAAGGTATTGAGGTTGTGTTCAAACACCTCGACGAACGTCGACAGCAGGGGCAGCAGCATTGATTAGCACCCACGAGACCTCTCGCTTCTCCCGCCACTGTACCCGAGTGGTCGCGATTAGCGAGGGCCATGTCCTCGCCGACCTACCGGCGGACGAGTTCCTCGCGCTCGCTCCACGACCCACGGAAGATCTCTGGACATCTACAAGCAGCTGAAGGAAACCGCATTCTGATGCGTCCCATCATTCTCGCAAAGTTCCACTTCGCTTCACTCTGGAACTGGCGAACGTCCTACCTTGCGCGCTTCATCGAGCCCGTTGCCTATCTGCTCTTTTTGTCCACTGGCCTGCGCGCATCGCTGGAGGGTCGGACGGGCACCTATAGCGAGTTCGTCCTTGGGGGCATGGTCTGCCTGCTGGCCTTCCGTGCTGCCACGGCGAGCATGAGCGACGTCGCCAACGATCGTAAGTGGGGCGTCTTCGCGATTTACACGCTGCAGGGCGGCTCGACAATCGGGTACATGACGAGCATTGTCGTCTTCGCGTGCTCGGTGTTCCTTGGTCAGTTTGTCCTGCTCCTGCTGTGCTCCCTCCTGGCATTCGCAGGCTCCCTTCCCAGCGCGGGCATGATGCTCGCTCAGGCTGGACTCGGCGTCTTACTCGTCGTCGGATGGTGCGGCTTTGGAGCCGCTCTCGGAGGCCGCGTCGACTCGTACGCCACTCGCGACTTCGTGGTCACGATTACCTCCCTTCCCGTCATCCTTGCGGCGCCACTGTTCTATCCCATTGAGGGTGGCTGGCTCGAGATCGTGGCCGCATTGAATCCACTTACCTACCAGGTGCACGTGTTGCGCGAGCCCACTGTTCTCTGGGCGTTCGTGCTCGTTGCCTGGGCTTTTGTTGGTGTGACGGTTGCTGTGCTTAGCCTTCGCCGCGCTGAACGCCTCAGTCGCGAACGGTAATCAAGATGAAGAACGATGGCCAGTTCTCGCCTGACGACGCTGCCGGGGCCCCGTCATGGCGGGCCGAACCCCTGGCATCCGTAAACCGGTCGACCTGCGGACGCCGGTGGGACTGGCGACGACGACCGTGAGCGAATCGCTGACCGTCTCACTGACCGATCGGCTATCGGAGGCTAGGTCTGCCATGTGACCGCCACGACGATCGGGTCGGGATCGGTCATTGATGGGGTCGCGCACGTACGTGGGGTCAGACAAACTGGGATCATGCGCAGAATCGCAAGCGGGATGTCGATCGTTCGCGTCAGCTTCAACCGGTACGCGCGATTCGACGGGAACGGCATGCACGGTTACGCATATCGGTGGCCGTTCGACTATGCGGCAGAGGTCGGTGACATCGAGGCGACGGACACCGGTGAGGAGGTAACGGTCATCGGCTTCGGGACCGACTACAAGGGGACCTTGCAGACTCTCTCCGCCGCGACTGGGTTGAACCGGAAGGTGATCGGGTGGGATCAGTGGCCGCTGCCGCCGGTCGAGTCGCCGCGAGAAGGGCGCTCCGTGGTGCGTCGGTTCTTGAATCGCCTGCGCCAGTCTCGTTAGCCGTTCGGTCACCGAACGGGCCAGCAAGGGGCGTCAGGGGCGCTGCGGCCCGGTCAGCTCCTGACGTCAGGGGATGTGCCGCGTAACCCGGCTCTATCAATGCGGTTTTCGCGCCGGACATGGGCGGTCACGCAGAGGATGCTCGGTGCCAGTCGCGTCGAACGAGGCGTGTTCGGAGGTCATCGTGTTGTCCCGTCTCTCCGCCACCATTACCGCGGTCATCGTTGTTGTATCTGCCCTCGTCGCCACACCCGCGAACGCGTCCGCGCACACCAGCACCAGCCGGCAGTCGCGGGGGCTTCCGTGTGTCCCACCGGTTGGCCGACGGAGTTCTACTCCGAATATCTGCCTAGTGATCCTTCCCAGCGGGTGACGTATTGCACGGGCGGGTACCCGGGCCAGAGCGGCTTCTACATCGTCAACGGCACCTCGTTCGTCTGGCAGCTACACGCCAAACAGTCCGCTCCCGTCGTCGCATACCCAACTCGCACTGCTTCGTTCGCATATCACGCGGTCACACGGAGTGCTTCGATCGCGCCCGGCGACTACGCATTGATCGGTCCGCCCTCTCCGAGCGTTTGGGTCACGCTGGACGTCCCGGCTACGTACACGTACTGAGCTGGGCGGCGAATCCTCAGAGCGGCGACGACCAGAAGCTCAGCGAGCCTTGACGACCTGGTCGAACACTTCGCCGGCGGCGAAAGCTGGTGACGGCAGCCAAGAAGCACGGCAAGGGCGTGGTTGTCGACCTCATCGGCGTACCCGACAAGGCCGAGCGGGCACGAGAGGTGGTCGCACTGGGTGCCGTTTTCGTCGAGATGCACGCCGGTTTGGATGAGCAGGCGGGCGACGGGTACAGCCTGGACACCCTCTTGCGCGCAGGAGAGGCCTCCGGTGTCCCCTTCTCAATCGCCGGCGGCGTCGGCGCCGCATCCGTTGAAGCCGTACAGGACTCCGGCGCCCAGGTCGCCGTCGCGGGGAGCGCGATCTACAGTGCCCCTGACGTGGCCACTGCGGCTGCCGACATCCGCGCCAAGATCCACCAGGTGTGACGTCCGCCTGCGCGGCCGTCGGCCGGTGACGGCGCAGACGCGGATGGCCCCTCCGCTGACTGGTGGGGCCATCCGCTCCATCGTTGGCCGCCACCGCGCCGAACACGGATCGAGCTGGGATGACGCTGTCAGTTGGACTCGACGATCGGCCCGTCCGTATCCGGGCGATGGGGCGAGGTCCTCTCGCTGGAGCTGTCGGCGGTCCGAACTCGTCTCTTCCCACAATGAATCCCGACCAGCTCGATGCCAGGTTGGCGCGCATCGCCCGCGTCCCATTCCGTGCGAAGTTTCATCTCCGTTCTGCGGAACTGGCCATCGTGAGATCACGGGGTCCCGAGGTGATCCGCTCGCACGCGCGAGAACTCATCGACGCCCGGCTCTCCCCGACGCGTCCGGACAATGACGGCAGGCAAACCCCGTGGGGCGGCCACCCGGTGTTCCGTGCGCAGCACGCAACTGCAACTTGCTGCCGCAAGTGCCTTCAACTCAATCACGGCATCACAGCGGGTCACGAGCTGAGTCCTCACGAGCGCGACTATGTGGTCGACGTGATCTGTCGTTGGATCGACGCGGAGCAGGCCGCCTCCCGACCCGCCCCGGCAGGCCAGCCCCCGCTGTTCTGAGGTTCCGCCGCTTCGCCCGTCGGCTACGAACTACCGCTTGACCCAGTCAACGTCACCGGTGCAAGCTCACTGTCCTGTCGACCGGCGCCGTGGAGTTCAGCATCCGGTTGACACGAAGTATGCGGTTGCGTTGTAGCAGCACTCACCTGTGTCCAGGCCGTCGTCTCGTGAGCGAAGCACCGCCGGTCGTGGCGTCAGTCGTCACTCTCCACTTCGCTGACGGAGCGGAGGCCGCTGGGGCCTCCGCGAACACCGGTGCCTAACCTTTGTATGATCGAAATTCGGTTCGCCGAGGTGGTGGCCGGTCGCCGAGAAATCAGCGCACCTCGTCACGGGCGCCAAATATTGTTTGGTGTAGCGCTCAGTGAAAGCACGGCGGCAATGACCCCGGCTGACGAGACGAAACCGGTGAAATCCTGGAGTGGTAGCAGGACCTCCAAGAGAAGGATAAGGACAAAGAACGCCACCAGTGCCCCGCCAAGCCGAGGGTCACCATCATGGTGCGGTAGACAAGTGACGCGCATGTCCCCACGAGCGTGAGGCCGGACGCCAGGTTGAACAACACTGACGCGACGTACGGATCAGTGGTGAACATGCCGACGATCGTGAGTACGCCTGCGGTGGTGAAGGACAACGTCGCCATCACCGCGCGAACCGCCACCTCAGTCGCGGGAATCCACACCGATCCCACCTGCGTGTCGGCATCGGCACGCCATTTCAGCCATCGCACGATGAGCGTTATCGGATGACCATGAGGGCTCGTTACGTGCCGGCGTCAAGTACCTGCCCGACTGACGGGCCGCCGGCCCGCTGGCTGATGGGGCGGCGGGAATCTTGCACGTCGGGGAGTTCGGTGACGTGAACGATCCGCTCCTCTCCTGACCAGGCGTCGAGACCTGCAAGTGACCCGCCAGCTACGAGGACCCCCGTTTTCGGCCGGGGTTCTTCTCGTTCCTGGACGTCAGATGGTGTCGCGTTGCCGCCGGAGGGTGTTGCTGATCACGATGAGGTCGCCGCGGTAGTACCCGACGGCGAACTCGATCGGCTGCCCGGCAGCGTCGGTGAGCAGCCGGTGTTGCACCAGGAGCGGCGCGGACGCTTCGGTGGACAGCAGTTCGGCGACGGCGGGGTCCGCCGGCACTGCGCCGGTGCGCACCGCGGCCTCACCGAGTTCGATGCCCGCAGCCTCCAGGAACCCCCATGTGCCGGCATCGACACCGGGCGTCTCGTCCCGGGCTCCTGCAGCCCAGGTCGCTCCTGAAGTAGCTCGTCCAGAGCACGAGGGGATCGCGCGACGCCGTGATGCGTTCCCAGCGGACGACCGGCGTCCCGACCCGCACGAGCAGGTTCTCGGCGACCACCTGTGGAGCCGGCACGAGCTCCCAGGACAGCTTGCGGTAGTGGATCGCGCTGCCTTCGACGGTGCTGTGTCCTGGCTCGCCGATCGCGCGGAGCTGGTTGAGGTGATGGACGATCACGTGCGCGGTGGGTTCCGTCCCCTGGCCGCGTACTCGCCGGATGAGGCGTTCCGACACCAGGAGGTCGAGCGCCTCGCGGACGACGTTCCGGCCGACCTGGTGCCGACGGATGAGTTCGTCCTCGGAGGGGAGCGTCGTGACTCCGCCGTCTCCGCGGAGGAGTTCGTCGCGGAGCAGGTCGCGCAGCAGACGTGCGCGGTGGTGGCGACGTTCGAGGTACTTCGGCATGGCATCTGAGGGTGTCACACGCCGGCCCTCGCAGCGTCCAGATACGTCAGTTTCGTGGCGTTGCATTCCGATCGATGTATGAAATGCCTGATCAGAGGGTGATTGCGACCGGGTGGACGGTGGCTTAGCAGGGGCGTAACGACGGCGTGACGGGATGGAAACTGCGGGAACCACGCTCGTCGCATGCCCCTCACCACCATCGCCACCGTGTCGATGCCGGTCGTGTACGACCCGGACACCAACCTCACCGTGATGCTCAGCCGCATCCGGGAGGCCGCCGAGCTCGGAGCTGATCTGGTCGTGCTGCCGGAGCAGGCGTTGCAGGGGTACCTGACGGACACGCTGAGCCTCGACTTCGAGAACGTCCGGTACCAGCAACGGAACGCCGAGACGGTGCCGAACGGGCCGAGGGTCAGCGCGCTCGTCGAGGCGGCGGTCGAGCAGAGCCTCCACGTCGTGTTCGGGCTCACCGAACGCGACGAGCAGTACGCGGACGTGCTCTACAACACCGTCGTCCTCGCCGGCCCGGACGGGTACATCGGCCGGTACCGCAAGGTGCACCAGCCCGGTGACGAGAAGCACGTCTACCACCCGGGTACCGGATTCCCCGTGTTCGAGACGGGCATCGGCCGGATCGGCATGCTCATCTGCTACGACAAGTGCTTCCCCGAGACGACCAGGGCCCTGGCGCTGCAGGGTGCCGAGATCCTCGTGATGCCGACCGCATGGGCGTACGACGACGCCACCGAAGCGGCTGCCGACGACATCCGCGTCGACCAGTACACGCTCTTCGGTCGCGTCCGAGCGCTGGAGAACCAGGCGTGGATGGTCGAGTCGAACGTCGTCACCCCACAGGGGAACCTCAACTACCACGGACACTCCCGCATCATCGACCCGAACGGCGTCATCCGCGCCGACACGGGACCCACCGAAGGCATCGCCTGCGTCACCGTCGACGTCGAGGACACCATCCTCCGTGCCCGCGGCATCGACTACATCGGCTACCACTTCCTCAAGGACTACGTCCCCGTGCCCGCGACCGTCGGGCGCTACGGGGCAGGAACGGAATGACCATGTCCCACGCGATCGAGGTCCAGGGCATCGGGAAGCGCTACGGCGACGGCCCGCTCGTCCTGGACGGCATCGACTTCCACGCGAAGGCCGGCGAGTTCGTCTCCTTCGTCGGCCCGTCCGGCTGCGGCAAGTCCACCCTCTTCAACATCATCACCGGACTGCTCGCACCCACTGAGGGCCGCGTCCTGGTCAACGGGACGGACACCACGGGGAACCCGAACCGGTCGATCGGCTACGTCCTCCAGAAGGACCTGCTGATGCCGTGGCGCACGATCCTGCAGAACGTGGTCCTCGGCCTCGAGGTGCACGGCGTCCCACGGCGCGAAGCCCGGGAACGCGCCTCGGTCCTGTTCGACACGTACCACCTGCCTGGTCGTGAGGACAGCTACCCGGGCCAGCTCTCCGGCGGGATGCGCCAGCGTGCGGCGCTGATGCGGACGATGGTCACCGACCCCGACATCATCCTGATGGACGAGGCGTACAAGGCCCTGGACTACCCGCTCAAGATCCAGCTCGAGAGCGAGCTCATGGACACCGTGAAGGCCGCGGGCAAGACGGTCGTGTTCGTCACGCACGACATCGAGGAAGCCGTCACCCTGAGCGACCGCGTCTACGTCCTCAAGGCCCACCCGGGTCAGGTCGTGCAGGAGATCGAGATCGATCTCGGCACCGACAGCCACGCCATCAACGAGCGCCGTCTCGCGCCGGCGTTCAACGACTACTACGAGGCGATCTGGCGCTCCATCGGCACCGGCTCGCGGACGGAGCGCGCAGCATGACCGCCATCCAGATCGAAGAAGCCGCCACCGGGACGGTCCGGACGGCGCCGGAACGCCGCGACCGGCCTCGAACGTCCCGACGCCGCACCGTCCTCGTGTCGATCCAGATCGCCATCGTCGTCGCGTTCCTCACAACCTGGCAGGTCGGGGCGTCCGTCGGCTGGATCAGCACGTTCCTGTTCTCGAGTCCCGCGCAGATCGTCACGGTGCTCGCGCAGAACATCGGGACCGGGGAGCTGTGGAGCGACCTCGGCGTGACCGCGCAGGAGGTGCTCATCGGGTTCGTGATCGGAGCCCTCGGAGGGTCGCTCCTCGGCCTCCTGCTCTGGTACTCGCGATTCGTCGCCGACCTGTCCGCACCGTTCATCACCGCGATCGGCTCGGTCCCCGTGCTCGCCGTCGCCCCGATGATGATCATCTGGTTCGGCACCGGCCTGGTGTCGAAGGTCGTCATCGTCGCGTTCTCGTGCGTCATCGTCTCGCTGACGAACGCCTACCGCGGGGCGCAGAAGGTCGACACCGACCTGCTCGACCTCATGCGTTCGTTCGGGAGCTCCAAGACCCAGGCGTTCACGAAGGCCATCGTCCCGGCGCGATGTCGTGGGTCATCGCCGGTCTGAAGCTCAACGTCGGGTTCGCGATCATCGGCGCAGTCGTGGGGGAGTTCATCTCGTCGTCCGCCGGAGTCGGGCACATGATCGTCACCGGTTCGTCGAGCTTCGCCATGAACCAGGTACTCGCCGGCGTCGTCGTGGTGATGGCGATGGTCCTGGTCTTCGGCCTCGTCATCGACCTGCTGGAGCGCGTCCTGCTCCGGTGGGACCACCGCTGACCCGCAGCGGAACCGCTCCTCTCATCCGTCCCTCCCTGCACTCCTCCCACCGAAAGGGCTGTGCCCATGCAATCCCCTCTGCTCCGACGCGTTCGCGTCCTCACCGTCGCCGCGGCGACCGCCGCCGCCCTCGTCGCACTCACCGGCTGTGCTTCCGGTTCCAGCGCCGGGACTCCGCCGACGGCGGAGCCCAGGACGTCACCATCAACCAGGCCGTCCAGACCCTGCTCTACCTGCCGCTCTACGTCGCCGAGGAGAAGGGGTACTTCGAGGACGAGGGCGTGAACGTCAAGATCGACACCGGCGGGTCCGGCAACGCCTCGTTCGCCGCGGTGCTCGGCGGTTCGGCCGGGTTCTCCATCCAGGACCCGGTGTTCTCCGCCAAGTCCCACGAGCAGGGCGGCGAGGGCGTCATCGTCGCCGGTGTGCAGAACGCTCCGGCTGAGTTCCTCGTCGGCAAGGACGGCACGAGCGCGCAGGACGACCCCACGATCCTCAGCGGCAAGAAGGTCGTCGTCTCCCCGCTCCGGACTCCACGTGGGCCCTCATGACGAAGATGATCGACACCTACGGCCTCAAGGGCGTCAAACTCGTGAACGTCTCGCTGGGCAACGAACTCGCCGCCGTCGCGTCCGGTCAGGCTGACTACGCGGTGGTTCCGGAGCCCTCGGTGAGCCAGGCCGTCGACCAGCAGGACATGCACGTCGTGTACTCGTGGCCGGCAGCCGGCGACGAGTGGAACCCGTTCGCGTTCTCGTCGCTCACCTCCACGCAGAAGTACGTGAAGGCCAACCCGGAGGCGACGCAGGGCGTCGTCAACGCCTTCCAGCGGGCGTACAACTTCATCTACTCCGACGAAGCCGGAGCGATCGAGGTCGCCGAGAAGTACTTCCCGAAGCTCGACAAGTCGACGGTCGCCTCGGCCGTCAAGCGTGAGATCGAGGCCGACGGTTACCCGCACGGCGCGACCGTCACCGAGCAGGCATGGGACCACAACCTCCAACTCGCAGCGGACATCGACAACGTGAAGCAGTACCCGGCCGACGCCACGTCGTACGAGACGAACGTCGACACGACCTTCTCGGACAAGGCCGAGAAGAAGTACCCCGCGAAGAACTGACCCCTCCCACCACGGCGAGGCCGCTGCCGGGCGGCCTCGCCACCCCGCATCAGAGGAATCCCATGGATGACACCGCCCGCCAGGCGCTGACCGACGAATGGGCTGCCCGAGGCCGATCCATCGCCGCCTTCGTCACCGCGAACGTCCCACCGGAGGTCGTCCCCGTCTCCGTCTTCGACCACCCGCACACCGAGCGGTCGGAGCAGACCGACGAGACCGCCGTCCACCGCGCCGGGGCCCGCCCGTGACCGAACTGCACCGACCTCTCGCCGAACTCGTGGGCATGCTCCGCTCCGGGGAGACCTCTGCCGTCGCCCTCACCGAGCAGAGCCTCACCAGCATCGACGAGCAGTCGGACCTCGCCGCTTTCGTCCACGTCGACCACGACAGCGCCCGAGCAGCGGCCGCGCGGGCGGACGCAGAACTCACCTCCGGCGTCGACCGCGGGCCGCTGCACGGTCTGCCCGTAGCGGTGAAAGACAACATCGATGTCCAGAGCCAGCACACCCGCGCAGGCAGCCTGGTCCTCGGCGCCGAACCGGCCACCAGCGACGCCACCGTCGTCACTCGACTGCGAGACGCCGGCGCAGTGATCGTCGGCCGCACCAACATGCACGAACTCGCGTGGGGTGGCACCTCGGACAACCCCCATTTCGGTCGAGCGCGGAACCCCTGGAACCGCAATCGTGTGCCGGCGGATCCTCCGGCGGATCCGGCATCGCGGTCGCGGCCGGCATGGTGGTCGCGGCGCTCGGCACGGACACTGGAGGCTCGGTGCGGCTGCCGGCATCGGTCAACGGCGTCAGCGGATTGCGTCCCACCATCGGTCGGGTCAGCAACGCCGGTGTCGTCCCGCTCGCATGGACGATGGACACCGTCGGGCCGTTTGCCCGAACGGCGGCGGACGCTGCCGTCGTGCACGACGCGATAGCAGGTTGGGACCAGCGCGACCGGACCACACGACGTGAGCCAGCCCACCCGACCGCCCCGCGCCTCCAGGTCGTCGACCCGGCCGCCCACGTCCGCGGTCTCCGGGTCGGCGTGATCGCCGACTACGCGCTCGTCGGCAACCAGCCGGACGTGACCGCAGCGCTCCGGGCCGCACTCGAGTCGCTTGCCGCCGCTGGTGCGGCGATCACCGAGATCTCCGTCCCGGCGTGGACGAACTCGTCGACGCGCAACTCGTCGTCGACGCGGTGGAACCGAGCGCCATGCACCTCGACCTGCTGCGCACAAGGCCGGACGACTACGGCGACGACGTGCGGACACACCTGGAGATCGGGCTCCGCTACTCGGGTGTGGAGTACGTGCAAGCGCAACGTTTCCGGGCCTGGTTCCGCGATGGCTTGCTCGAGGCCATGCGGGACGTGGACGTGCTCGTGACGCCGACCCTGCCGTTCACGGCGCTGCCGCACGGCGCGGAATCCGTCGAACTCGGCGGCCGGCCGACCTCGTTGACGGCGGGGAACATGCGGTACACGGCCATCGGCAGCATGGCGGGTCTGCCCGGGTTGAGCCTCCCCGTCGGGCTCGACCGGGATGGCATGCCGATCGGGATGTTGATCACGGCTCGAGCGTTCGACGAGTTCGCCGCACTCCGAGCCGGACATGCATATCAGGCGATCACGGAACACCACCTCCTGCGACCACTCCGGAGCCGACCCTGAAGCGTTTGCGTGTGCATCGTCGGGCGCTCCTGGGCGGGACTGCTCGAGGGTGGCGCCTACTCGCCGTCGCGCATCCGGGTGGACAGTGAGGGTCCCGGGCTCAGGACCCCGTTGACGATCGCCTCGATCGCGAACTCGCTCGTCGCGGCCAGGTCGACGGCGGTCGGGTCGAGGAGCCACTGCAGCTGCAACCCGTCCATCACCGCGAGGATCGAGGCGGAAGCGCGATCGATGGCCACGTCGTCGGCCACGCCCTCGTCCGCGCAGAGTTCGCGGAACGCCCGGTCGATGTCGCTCCGCAACGTGCGGTACCGATCGTGGAAGTACGCCCTCGCAGGGTGGTCGTCCGTCACCGATTCGGCCGACAGCACGGTGTAGACCTGCACGATCCCGGGCCGCAGGCTGTTGCGCAGCGCCGTTCCGACGAGGTGCTCGAACAGGGCTGGACCGCCCGGCATCTGCTTGCCGTGCAGGTGCGCGACGTCGTCCTGGTCGCGGTACTCCAGCACCTCGAGCAGCAGTGCCTGCTTGGACCCGAAGTGGTGCAGCACTCCGGCGCGGGTCATCCCGACCTGCTCCGCGATGTCGGCCAGGGTTCCGTTCGTCGACCCCTTCGCGCCGAAGGTCTCCGTCGCCGCGCGGAGGATGTCCTGACGCTTGCGCTCCGTCTCGGGCCGCGGACTGGCGCTGCTCGCAGTTGTGGTCATCGCACCGCTCTTCCGCTCTCCATCTGGCAGCAGCGTAGCACCCGAGCGGGTACTTGCTTTCTGGTCAGTAAGTGCACTAGCTTCGGCCGGAGTCGCCTGCTCCGCAGGTCACGGAAACACTGTCGTTCCCGAGGGAGAAGCAATGAAGCTCAAGAAACACCTGCTCACGGCGTCCGCGATCGCGGCCCTGGGCGCGATGGTGCTGACCGGATGCGCCGGCGGCGGTCAGGGCGGTTCCGGTGGAGCGGGCGGGTCGTCGCTCACCATCGCGAAGCCGGACGGTGCCGCCGTGCTGGCGACGCAGATCAACAACCCGTTCATCAGCACCGGCTCCGGTCAGTCGCTCGGCTACAACCGGATGATCTTCGAACCGCTCGCGATGGTGAACCCCGTCGGCAAGAACCAGACCACGCCGTGGCTCGCCTCGAAGGTGCAGTGGAACTCCGACTTCACGCAGCTGACGGTCACGCCGCGCTCGGGCGTGAAGTGGAGCGACGGCAAGCCGTTCACCGCGGACGACATCGTCTACACGTTCAACCTCATCAAGAACAACCCGGCGCTGGACCTCGCCGGGCTGAAGCTCGACAGCGCCGCGAAGGACGGCGGCAACGTCGTGATGAAGTTCTCCGAGTCGAAGTTCGTCAAGCAGGGCGACGTCCTGCAGACCCAGATCGTGCCCGAGCACATCTGGAAGGACATCAAGGACCCGACCAAGGACGCCAACAAGAGCGCCGTCGGCACCGGTCCGTACACGATCAAGACGTTCTCGTCGCAGGGCGTCGTGCTCGCCGCGCGGAAGGACTACTGGGGCGGCAAGGTCCCGGTCGCGCAGCTGAAGTACCTCGAGTACAACGACAACACCGGCCTGCTCCGCGGCCTCCAGAGCGGCGAGACCGACTGGGCCCAGATCTTCATCACCGACTACAAGAAGAACTACGTCGACAAGGACCGAAGCACAACGTGTTCTGGGGCGCGAACATCCTCAGCCCGACATGATCACCGTGAACACGACGAAGGCGCCGTTCGACAACGTCGCGTTCCGCAAGGCCGTGAACATGGTCGTCGACCGCAAGGCACACGCCGAGAAGGCCCGCAGCAACGCCGGCCCCGAGCTGAAGAACGTGACCGGCATCCCGCAGCCGACAGGCGACCAGTACATCGCCCCCGAGTACAAGGACTCCGAGTTCAAGATCGACGTCGCCGGCGCGAAGAAGGTGCTGACCGACGCTGGGTACACGTGGAAGAGCGGGGCGCTCATGGACCCGTCCGGCAAGGCCGTCTCGTTCACGCTGTCCAACCCGCAGGGCTGGAACGACTACGTCACCGGCATCCAGCTCATCGCGACGCAGGTCAAGAAGACGCTCGGCGCCGACGTCAAGGTGTCCACCCCGGATGCCGACACGTGGACCTCGAACATCGCAACCGGCAACTTCGATGCCGCGCTGCACTGGACCGGTTCCGGCTCAAACCCGTGGCACATCTACGACGACACGATGAACGGCGCCTACCTCGACCAGGCGTCGGGCGGACAGGTGGCCGACAACTTCGGTCGGTACAACAACCCGGAAGCGAACACGCTGCTGAAGCAGTACGCAGCCGCGTCCGACGAGGCGACGCGCACCGAGGCGCTGAACAAGCTGCAGAAGATCTTCGTCGACGACGTCCCCGCCATCCCCGTCGGTACGCACCCGCAGCTCGGTGAGTACAACACCCGCAAGTTCACCGGGTGGCCGAGCGAGGACGACCAGTACGCCACCGCGGACCCGACGCAGCCGTGGGCGGTGCAGGTCCTCATGAACTTGAAGCCCGTGAAGTAACACCTCGTCAACGCGTCCGGGGCGGGACCTGCCCGGTCCCGCCCGGACGTTTCGCGGTCACCAGGAAAGCGACAAGCTCATGACAGAATCCCTTCTTTCTGTACGCGACTTCTCGGTCGTGTACGACGTCGACCCGCCGGTTCGCGCGGTCCGGAACGTGACCCTCGATGTCCAGCGCGGTGAGATCGTCGGGCTCGCCGGCGAGAGCGGCTGCGGGAAGACCACGCTCGCCTACGGCGTGCAGCGGCTCCTCCGCCCGCCGGCGGTGATCACCGACGGCAGCGTCGTCTTCCACGACGCCTCCGGTGATGACGTCGACATCAACGCCCTCGACGCGGAGCAGATGCGCCGCTTCCGATGGGACAAGATCTCGATGGTGTTCCAAGGCGCGATGAACGCCCTGAACCCGGTGGCGACGATCGGCGCGCAGCTCGAGGACGTTTTCGAGGTCCATCGGCCGGACCTCAGTCGCACCGAACGCCGCAAGGCCGCAGTCGAACTGCTCGAGATCGTCAAGGTCGGCGGCGCACGGCTCGCTCCTACCCGCACGAACTCTCCGGCGGCATGCGTCAGCGCGTCATGATCGCGATGGCACTGGCGCTGCGCCCCAGCTGATGGTCATGGACGAGCCAACGACCGCGCTCGACGTGCTGGTCCAGCGGGAAATCCTCAAGCAGATCTCGCAGCTCCGGCACGAGTTCGGCTTCTCCGTCATCTTCATCACGCACGACCTGCCGCTGCTCCTCGAGATCAGCGACCGCATCGCGATCATGCGCGACGGCGCCATCGTCGAACTCGACACGGCTGAGCAGATCTGGACCAACCCGCAGCACGAGTACACGCAGAAGCTCCTCGCGTCGTTCCCGCGGCTGACCGGCGAGAGAGGAGTGGTCGCGCGATGACGACCCTCGAGTTCAAGAACGTCACCAAGGTCTACAACGTCCGGGGCTCCGGCCAGCTGAAGGCCCTCGACGACGTCAGCTTCACGTTGACCTCGCACCAGACCATCGGTCTGGTCGGGCAGTCCGGGAGCGGCAAGTCGACGATCGCGAAGATCCTCACCCAGCTCGAGACGCCGACCAGTGGTGAGATCCTTCTCGACGGTGCCCCGATCGCACGATCCGGGAAGGGTCTCCGCCGCTACCGTCAGCAACTCCGCATGGTGTTCCAGGACCCGTTCGCCTCGCTGAACCCGTACCACTCCATCCGACACCACATCGAGCGTCCACTCCGGCTCGACAACGTCGTCCCGAGCAACGACATCGACAACGAGGTGCGCCGCCTGCTCGACCGGGTTCGTCTCGACGCGGACATGGTCATCGACCGACGGCCGCACGAGCTTCTCCGGCGGCCAGCGCCAGCGCGTGGCGATCGCCCGCGCCCTCGCTTCACGGCCGTCGCTGCTCGTCGCGGACGAGCCGGTGTCGATGCTCGACGTCTCCATCCGGCTCGGCGTGCTCGGACTGCTCGCCGACCTGCAGCGCGAAGAGGGCCTCGGCGTCCTCTACATCACCCACGACCTCGCCACGGCACGACACTTCAGCGACGAGATCATGGTGCTCAACCAGGGCCGCGTCGTCGAACGCGGGACCGCCGACGACGTCATCCTCAATCCCCAGGACCCGTACACGCGCGAACTGCGCGCTGCCTCACCCGACCCGGAGAAGCACTTCCGCGACCTGGCGGCACAAACCACGGGAGGCGCGCAGTGAGCGTCCAGTCACCGACAACCATCGACCCGACCCTGGTCGGCACGACCGCCGCCGGTACCGAGAAGACCCGGGGCCGCATCCCGTGGCGCTTCATCGGCGGCCGGGTGCTGTTCTACCTGTTCACGCTCTGGGCCGCAATCACCCTGAACTTCTTCCTCCCCGCATGCTCAAGGGCGACGCCGTGTCGTCGTTCATGGCGCGCAGCCAGGGACAACTCACCCCAGAAGCAGCACGAGCGCTTCGCGCGCTGTTCGGCCTCGACAAGTCGACCCCGCTGTGGGAGCAGTACCTCAACTACTGGAACATGCTCCTGCACGGCAACCTCGGGATCTCCATCTCGACCGGACTCGCACCGGTCGGCGACGCGATCGCGTCAGCACTGCCGTGGACACTCGGCCTGGTCGGCGTCGCCACGATCATCTCCTTCATCATCGGTACAAGCCTCGGAGCAGTCATCGGCTGGCGACGCGGCAGCCGGCTCGACGCCTTCGTCCCGGTGACGACCTTCCTCGGCACCATCCCGTACTTCTGGCTCGGACTCATCTTCATCGCGATCTTCTCCACCGCCCTCGGCTGGTTCCCCGCAGGACACGCCTACGAGATCGGCGTCGAACCGGGCTGGAACGGTGACTTCATCGGCGAGGTCGTCTCCCACGCCGCGCTGCCCGTCGCCACGATCGTGATCGTCTCCCTCGGTGGGTGGGTCCTCGGCATGCGCAACATGATGCTCACCGTGCTCGACGAGGACTACATCACCGTTGCACAGGCGAAGGGCATGCCGAACCGACGCGTGCTCTGGAAGTACGCCGCCCGCAACGCCGTGCTCCCGCAGATCCAAAGCTTCGCGCTCGCGATCGGCTTCATCGTCGGCGGCACGCTCGTCATGGAGATGGTGTTCTCCTACCCGGGCATCGGGCTGCTGCTGCTCAACGCGACGAACGCGAAGGACTACGCGCTCATGCAGGGTATCTTCCTCGTGCTCGTCCTCGCCGTTCTCGTCGCGAACATCATCGCCGACGTCGCGTACGCCATCCTCGACCCCCGCACTCGTCAGACGGAGTCCTGATCATGAACGCACCATCCGAGAAGGCATCCATGCTCGCCGGCCCGGTCGGGATCGGCACCCCGGAGACCTCAGTCGTCCGGACCGACGCACCGACACCACCGGATGCACATCACAAGACCTTCTGGTCGCAGCTGAAGGCATCGATGGCGATGTTCAGCAACCCGCGGTCCGCGACGGGGTTGATCATCCTCGCCGTGTTCGTCCTGGTAGCGATCTTCGCACCGCTGATCGCCCGACCGACCCGAACTCGCAGAACCTCAACGACGCGTTACAGTCGCCGTCAATCCACCACCTGCTCGGCACCACCCACATCGGGCAGGACGTCTTCAGCCAGCTCGTCTACGGGACCCGTGGCGTGCTCGTCGTCGGGTTCCTGGCGACGATCATGGCGACGGTCGTCGCGATCGCGGTCGGCGTCACCGCCGGGTACCTGCGCGGGTGGAAGAGCGAATCGCTCTCGGCGCTGTCCAACGTGTTCCTCGTCATCCCGGGCCTGCCGCTCATGATCATCGTGGCCTCGCAGTTCCAGAACCCGCCGCTGTGGGTCATCGCCGCTGTGCTCGGGTTCACCGGCTGGGCGTGGGGGCACGTGTGCTCCGCGCACAGACGATGTCCCTCCGCAACCGTGACTTCATCCAGGCGGCACGTGCGAACGGTGAGCCGCTGCACCGCATCATCCTGGTCGAGATGCTGCCGAACCTCATGGCGATCATCGCCTCGAGCTTCGTCGGCACCATGACAGCGGCCGTGCTCGGCCTGACCACCCTCGCCTTCATCGGCGTGATCCCGGTGTCGAACCTGAACTGGGGCACGATCCTGTTCTGGGCGCAGCAGAACAACGCGTTCCCCGACTACTGGTGGTGGTACGTCCCCGCCGGACTCTGCATCGCCCTGCTCGGCGTCGCGCTGTCGCTGGTCAACTTCGGCATCGACGAGTACGTCAACCCGCGGCTCCGTTCCGCGGGCGAGCGGGCACGCGCCATGCGCAAGCGCGGCCTCAACGTCAACGCCGCGGTCACGCAGGTCCGCTCGGTGCCCGCGTCCACCGACACCGCGGCAGGAGAACGCGAATGAGCACCGTCACCGACACCGCCGATGCCGACCCGACGACGGCAGTACTTCCGTACCAAGACCCGAACCTCACCACCGCCGAACGCGTCGAGGACCTCCTCGCGCGGATGAGCGTGGAGGAGAAGATCGGGCAGATGCTGCAGCTCGACGCCCGGGACGACCTGCGCGACCACGTGCTCGGACGGCACGTCGGCTCGATCCTGCACACGTCGCCGGAGCGCATCCTCGAAGCGAACCGGCTCACGGCGGAGACCCGCCTGCGGATCCCACTGCTCGTCGGCGAGGACTGCATCCACGGCCACTCGTTCTGGCCCGGAGCGACCATCTACCC
The DNA here is from genome assembly GCA_029689965.1 of Curtobacterium flaccumfaciens. GTDB lineage: Bacteria > Actinomycetota > Actinomycetes > Actinomycetales > Microbacteriaceae > Curtobacterium > Curtobacterium flaccumfaciens_E. The sequence goes on from CP121450.1 coordinate 800,250, forward strand.
GACGCAGCTCGGCATGGCCGCCTCGTGGGACCCTGAACTCGTCGAACGGGTGGCCCGCGCGACCGCGGAAGAGGTCTCCGCCACCGGCGTCCACTGGACCTTCTCGCCCGTGCTCTGCATCGCCAGGGACCTGCGGTGGGGCCGCGTCAGTGAGACGTTCGGCGAGGACCCGTTCCTCATCGGCGAGCTCGCCAGCGCCATGGTCCGCGGTTACCAGGGACACGGTCTCAGTGACCCGACGGCGATCCTCGCGACCGCCAAGCACTTCGCCGGCTACTCGGAGACGCAGGGCGGCCGCGACGCCAGCGAGGCCGACATCTCCCACCGCAAGCTCCGCAGCTGGTTCCTGCCGCCCTTCGAACGGGTCGCCCGCGAGGGGTGCCGCACCTTCATGCTCGGCTACCAGAGCATCGACGGCGTGCCGATCACCGTCAACGACTGGCTCCTGAACGACGTGCTCCGCGGCGAGTGGGGCTACACGGGCACGCTCATCACGGACTGGGACAACGTCGGCCGCATGGTCTGGGAGCAGCAGGTCCAGCCCGACCACGCACACGCGGCCGCTGCGGCCGTCACCGCAGGCAACGACATGGTGATGACCACGCCGCGGTTCTACGAAGGCGCGCTCGACGCCGTCGCGCAGGGGCTGCTCGACGAGGACGCGTTCGACGCGGCGGTGGGCCGTATCCTCACGCTCAAGTTCGACCTCGGACTGTTCGAGGACCCTCGCCTCCCCACCGACGACCTCGAACGCGTCATCGGGAGTGCCCCGAACGCGGCGCTCAACCTCGAGATCGCACGTCGGTCGATCGTGCTCCTCAGCAACGACGGCACTCTGCCCCTGAGCGAGTCCGCTCGGCGTCGGGTCGCCCTCGTCGGCCCGCTGGCCGACGACGCGCAGACGCAGCTCGGCGACTGGGCGGGCGGGTCCGGTCAGGCCGGATGGCTGCAGGGACAACCGCGCTCCATGATCACCACCGTCCTGGACGGGTTGCGCAGCATCGGCGACTGGACCGTCGAGCACGCTCGAGGAGCCGAGATCCTCACGCTCGAGGAGGACCCCCAGGGGGCGACCTTCCCGGACGGTCAGCCCCGGCCGCCGGTGGTCGTGCCCGCGGCGCCGGACCAGGCCCTCATCGACGAGGCAGTCGCCGCCGCGGAGTCGTCGGACGTCGTCGTCGCGGTCGTCGGCGACCGCATCGAACTCGTGGGAGAGGGCCGCTCGACCGCGACACTGGAACTCGTCGGCGGCCAGGTCGCGCTCCTCGACGCGGTGATCGCGACCGGGAAGCCCGTCGTCGTGGTCCTCCTCGCCTCGAAGCCACTCGTGCTCCCGCCGTCGGTGGAGCACGCCGCGGCCGTGGTCTGGGCGGCGAACCCGGGCATGCTCGGCGGTCAGGCGCTCGCCGAGATCCTCTCCGGGCGGGTCGAACCGACCGGCCGTCTTCCGATCTCCTTCGCGCGCCACGTCGGCCAGCAGCCGACCTACTACAACCAGATCCGCGGTCAGCACGGCGACCGGTACGCGGACCTCACCCAGACGCCGGCGTGGAGCTTCGGCGAAGGGCTCTCGTACACGACCGTCGAGTACGCGGACCTGGCGCTCGCGCAGACCGAGGTCGGTGCGGGCGACACCGTCGTCGCCGAGGTCACGGTCCGCAACACCGGGGTCCGGCGCACGCTGGAGACGGTGCAGCTTTACGTCCGTGACGTCATCACGAGCGCGAGCTGGGCGGACAAGGAGCTCAAGGCGTTCCGGCAGGTCGAGCTGGCGGCGGGGGAGTCGGCACGGGTGCGGTTGGAGCTCCCGGTCGCGGACTGCTCGATCGTCGACGGCGCCGGGTCCGTCGGGTCGAGCCGGGTGCGTTCGAGGTGCTCGTCGGCCCGTCCTCCCGGCCGGCGGACCTGGAGGCGGCACGCTTCGTCGTGACGGGGACGGAGCGCTGACGAGCAGGGATCGGGTCAGCCGAGCGGCCGTGGGCATCCGTCGACAGCGTGCCCACCTGGAAGGACCGGTCTGGAGGCACGGCTCGCGTCTCGACACGCACGTCCGGTCCCAGCCCGGTCGCCACCACGGCGACGCGACAACGCGATGACGAGGGTGTCGATCACCGTGGGCACGTCGTACCCCTTCGACGAGACCGGAGACGCACAGGAGCCGCACTAGGCTCGGGGCGTGCCGAGCCGGAGCAGTGCCCGTCTGAGCGACGTCGCGCACGCGGCGGGTGTCTCGCTGTCCACGGCGTCGAAGGCGCTCCGCGGCGGCGGGCGCATCTCCGCGGCGACGCGCGAGCGCGTGCGGGCTGCGGCGGACCGGCTCGACTTCCGGCCGGACGCGCTCGCACGGTCGTTCGCAGAGGGGCGCAGCGGCACGATCGGCGTGCTCACCCGGCGCGCGGCGAACACCTTCGCGCGGCCGGTGACCATCGGCGCCGTGCTGCAGCTCGGCGACCAGCACCAGGCGGCGCTCGTGTACGACGGGGACGTCCGGACGAGCAGCGCGATGACCGACAGCATCCGAGAGCTGCAGGCCCGCCGGATCGACGGCCTGCTCGTGATCGGCGACGGGCACGAGCACGAGTCGCCCTCGTTGACGCACCACTTCGACGTGCCGGTCACGTACGTGTTCACCGCGTCCGACGACCCGGCCGACGTGATGTGGCTGCCGGACAACCGCCGTGCCGGGGAGCTCGCCGCCCGGCACCTCGTCGAGCGCGGCGCGCGCCGGGTCGTGCACGTGACCGGGCCGGCCGACAGCATCGCGGTGCAGCGACGCGAGGAGGGGATGCGCACGGCGCTCGCCGTGGCCGCGGCCGGCACGTCCGCGGGGGCGTCCCTGGTCGAGCCGGTCCGGCGCGGCGACTGGAGCCGGGCGTGGGGAGCAGCGGCCGCACGCGATCTGCTCGATGCGGGCACCGGGTTCGACGCCGTGTTCTGCGGCAACGACCACATCGCCTTCGGGATGCTCGGCGTCCTGGCGGCGGCGGGCGTGCGGGTGCCCGACGACGTGCAGGTCGTGGGGGTCGACAACTGGGAGGGCGTCGCGATGGAGGACCTGGAGCGCCGTCGTGAACTGACCTCGGTCGACCTCGGTCTCATGCAGCTCGGCCGTCTGGGGGCGGGCGACCTGGTGGACCCGGAGCGCTCGGCCGGTGAGCACGAGGCGCCCGCCTGGCTCGTGCAGGGCGCCTCGACGCGCTGACGTTCTGCACTGCACCATCGCGTGGTTGACACCCGCTCCACGGCGTGGTTTCCTCGCTGCCAACCCGAATGCGAAACCGGTTTCGCATCCTCGAGCCGGATGATTCGATCAAGGGAGATCGACGTGGCAGGAGCAGCAGGGAACAACGGTCTCGCGCGCGGGATCGGACGTCGAGGATTCCTCCTCGGCGCCGGCGGGGTCGCGCTCGCGGCGGCGGTACCGTGGCAGGTCGCGATGCGACCCGAGCGTGCGGCCGCGGCGGCGGACATCACGCGGTGGGGCGTCTGCGGGCACGCCCCGTTCATCGACTCGACGTCGTACCCGGCCTCCAGCGCGGCGGACCAGATCCGTCTCGCCGGGACGCTCGGGGCGGGCGACTACCGGGTGGACTGGAAGATCCCGGCCGAGAGCAGCGCCTCGGCCATCGACTGGAGCTGGTACGACTCCGTCGTGGCCACGTCGATCGACGCAGGCATCGAGCTCATGGCGATCCTGACCAGGGACTCCGACGTCCAGCAGAGCGAGTCCTGGTGGCAGGACCGCACCTCACTGCTCGTGTCGCGGTACGCCGGACGCATCCCCTACTACCAGATCCTCAACGAAGCGGACGGCTCGGCGATCAGCGGCCCGGACGTCGACGGCTCCGATCCCGGGCAGTACCCGGACGAGCGGTACGAGCCCGTGCTCACGAGCATGCGGACGGTGCAGGCGGGGGTGCGGGCCGCCGACTCGCACGCCCGCACCGTCGTCAACATCACCTGGAAGCACACCGGGTTCCTCGACCGGCTGCGCACGGACGGGTTCGGTCACGACGTGATGGGCCTCGACTGGTACTGGGGGACCGACGACATGCTGTCGGTGCTCGACGTGATGGACGGGTTCGACCAGGGCGAGATCCTCGTCACCGAACTCGACATCGAGAACGGCACCCAGACCGCGTCCGAGAGCGACCAGGCCGCCTACCTGTCCACGGCGATCGGTGCGCTGCGGTCGTCCGCACCCGCCAAGGTGCACGGCGTGTACGTGTACGAGCTGCTCGACCAGCCGGACCGCGACACCGACCAGCAGCGACACTACGGCCTCGTCGACGTCGCACCCGACGGCACCTGGGGCACTCGCAAGCAGGCGTTCGGCACCTACAGCGGGATCATCCAGGCCGGCTGACGTCACCAGACCAGACCGCGGGCGACGGTGCCCGCGGCGAGCACAGGAGCACATCATGAAACGCAGGACATTCCTGTCCGCATCGGCGGCGTCCGCCGGACTCGTCATCGCCCCGCGGGTCCTCGAGGGCGGCTCGACCGTCCCCGCCGCCGCGGCCGCCGGTCCGTCCGGGCACGGGCACGGGCACGACACAGCCGTCGCCGCCTCGAACGTGTTCGTCGAGCCGGCCCGTCCGCGACTCACCATCCCCGGTGCGCAGGCGGGCGACGTGGTCACCGTGACGGCGACCCTGCCCGGCGGTGACGTCGCCTGGAAGGGCACCGTCCGGGTGGCGAGCGCGAAGACCGCACAGGTCGCCGTCCCGGTCGGTCGCGGCTACTACGACATCGCCTACTCGATCGCCCGCGGCACCGGCACGGCCGCGGCGTCGGACTCGTTCTGCGTGCTGAGCCGCCTCGGGCGCACGGTGCCCGGGCTCGGGGTCAACACGCACTTCGGGTTCACGGACAGCGCGTGGCAGCCGGAGGTCCTCGCGCCCCTGGTGGCGACGGCGGGCATCGCGACCGTGCGCGACACCGAGGAGTGGGGCGGGGCCGAGCCGACGAAGGGCGTGTACGACTTCACGGACTACCGGACCTACCGGCAGGTGCTCGTGCGGAACGGGCTCACCGACCTGCCGGTGCTCAGCTTCAACAACGCGAACTACGACGGCGGTGCCACGCCGTACACCGACGAGGGACGGGCCGGGTTCGCGCAGTACGCGGTGCACCTCGTCGCGCAGAACCCCCACGTCGAGTACGTCGAGGTGTTCAACGAGTGGAACAGCCCGACGTTCGGTGACCGCGGGGACGGGCCGGCCGACTGCCGCTCCGACTACTACTTCCTGCTGCTCCAGGCCACCGTGACCGAGCTCAGGAAGCACTACCCGAAGCTCAAGTACGTGGCGCCGGCGACCTCGGGCGTCCCGATCGACTGGCTGAAGGACGTGTTCGACCGTGGCGGCCTCGACTACCTCGACGCGGTCTCGATCCACCCGTACTGCTACCCGGCGGCACCCGACCAGCTGGCGCAGCAGGTCTCCCAGGTCCAGCAGCTCATCGGTACCTACGGCAAGCGGCGGGACGTGTGGATCACCGAGCTCGGCTGGACGAGTGCGGACACGCAGCTGTCCGTCGACACGCGGTACCAGGCGTCGTACGCCGTGCAGGGGGCCGCGGCCGCCTACGCCTCCGGCGTGAAGGACTTCTTCTGGTACGACTTCATGGACGACGGCACCTCGGCGAGCGACACCGAGGACAACTTCGGCATGGTCGCGACCGTGGCGGACGGGAGCACCCGTCCGAAGCCGGTCTACGTCGCCTACGCCAACCTCGCCCGCCAGCTCGCGTCCGGACACCGGGCGAGCTCGCCGACCGGTCTGGTGCAGGACGCCCCGCCACCGGGGTGTCGCGTGTGGCACTGCCCGGCGGGGGCGGTCGAACTGGATGCTCTGGGCAGTGGAACCCACCGCGTTCGCCGTGCGGGCGGCGACGCGCGTGACGTACACGGACACGTACGGTGCGACCGCGCGCCTCACCCCGGCCGACGGGGTCGTGTCGCTCACCCTCGGGCCGGAACCGGTCTACGTCGCCTCGGTGCTGCCGCTCGCGGTGGCCAGCGCGGCACGGCACGAACTCGCCGCGCACGACGCCAAGCGTGGCGACCGGCTCACCGCGACGTGGACCGTCCGCAACCCCGGCTCGCGCCGGACCACGGCTCGGCTCGAGGTCGCCGGCGCGGCGGTCGTGTCCGTCGACGTCCCGGCACGGAAGACGGTGACGAAGGAGGTGTCCTTCGGGCAGGCGGCGACGCTCGGCCGGCGGACCGTGCACGCGAGCGTCACCGAGTCGGGCCGGACGGTCGCGGAGCTGATCGCCGAGTACGGCGTGACGGAGCCCGTGACCCTGTCGGCGCTGCACGTGCTCGCCGACGGCAGGGACCAGCTGCGCATCCGGCTCGAGAACGGGAGCGCCACCACGCAGAGCATCGGCTCCCTGGCGTGGACGATCGGCACGATCACCGGGAGCGCCTCGGACATCACCGTCGACGCCGGCGCCACCGTCGACAGGCTCGTGGACGTGTCCGGGCTCACCGCGAAGACGCCGTACACCGTGACGGCGGGGTCCGCCGACGGCTCGACGCTCACCGCGAGCGGCAGCGTCGTGCTCGTGGCCGCCGCCGACCTCCTGCACGTCCCCCGGAGGACGATCACGGTCGACGGCACGAACGAGCTGTCCGGCACCACGCCGACGGGCAGCCTGACCGACGCGAACAGCAACGTCGTGATCACCGGGTACAACGGGGCGTCGGACCTGTCGGGCGACTTCTGGCTGACGTACGACGACGAGCGGCTCTACCTCACGGTCGCCGTCACGGACGACGTGCAGCACGCCACGGCGACGGCCGACCAGATCTGGCAGAACGACTCCGTGCAGTACTCGGTGAGCGCCGGTACCCCGGGGAGGCGTCGAGCTGGGACGAGATCGGGGCCTCCCTGGTCGGGTCCGACGTCGTGACCTGGCGCTGGTCGGGTCCTGCCGTGGGGCCGTTGGCACCGGGGGCGGTCGCCGTCTCGCGGAGCGGAACGGTCACGACCTACGAGGCGGGGATGGCCTGGGACGACCTCGGCATCGACCCGTCCGGCGGTCTGGTGAGCTTCTCGATGGTCGTGAACGACAACGACGGCGCCGGCCGCAAGGGCTACATCGAATGGGCGTCTGGCATCGGCAACGGCAAGGACTCCGCCCTGTTCCGGGGTTTCGTCCTGGACGCCTGACGCCTGACGCCTGACGCCTGACGGCCCGGCCCATCTGCCCGATGTCCGGCATGCGACACCGGGCGGATGGGCGGTGCCCGGCCGCCTCGGCACCGTTGCACAACGGAACGGTCACGGCGATTGACAAGTCGGGAACGGCGTCGCATAGTTTGGACAAGCGCTTGTTCACCTCGAATCCAGCGCACCGAAACGATGACGAAGGAGTTCTCAATGAAGAGAACCGCTCTCCGGACCGCGGCCGCCATCGGCACCGTCGCGGCCCTCGCCGCGGGACTCGCGGCGTGTTCGTCCGGTGGCCAGGCGGCCTCGGACCAGAAGGTCACCATCACGGTCGGCGACCGCCCCACCAAGGACCAGAAGGCCGAGCTCGCGCAGTACAACGCCGACATCGCCGCGTTCGAGAAGGCCAACCCGGACATCACCCTCCAGCCGAAGACCGTCACCTGGGACGCGACCACCTTCGACGCGCAGCTCGCCGGCGGCAGCCTCCCGACGTCCTCTCGGTCGCGTTCACCGAGGCGAAGTCGCTCATCGCGAACAAGCAGGCCGCGGACCTCACCGACGCGATCGAGTCGACCGGCGTGGACGACATCATGGGCTCCACGACGAAGAAGCTCGTGTCCGACGACGACGGCCACGTCTACGCCATCCCGACGACCGCGTACTCCATCGGCCTCGTGTACAACCGCGACCTGTTCACGAAGGCCGGTCTCGATCCCGACGATCCCCGACGACGTGGGACCAGGTCCGCGCCGACGCCAAGAAGATCAAGGACGCCACCGGGGTCGCCGGGTACGCGCAGTTCGCCTCGCAGAACCAGGGCGGGTGGATGTTCACCGCGATGTCCTACAGCTACGGCGGCCGCGTGGAGAGCGACAACGGCAAGAAGGCGGTGTTCGACAACCCCGAGTCCGAGGCCGCGCTGAAGGCCGTCAACACGATGAAGTTCACGGACGGCTCGGTCGCCCCGAACTCGCTCTACACGCAGGACACGCTCTACAAGGACTTCGCGGCGGGCAAGGTCGCGATGATGCCGGCGGCGCCCGACGCGTACAACACCGCCGTGCAGAACGACGGCATGGACCCGAAGTCGTTCGGCGTCGGCGGCATGCCGATGGGCCCCGGGTCGTCGAAGAAGCAGGGCACGCTCACCGGCGGGTCCATCCAGATGGTCAGCCCGAAGGCGGACGACGCGCAGAAGAAGGCCGCCGTCGAGTGGATCGCGTACCACTACCTGCGGCAGTACCAGAGCAAGTCGGCCGCCGTCACCGTGGCGAAGGCCACCGCGGCCTCGGGGAACCCGGTCGGCGTGCCCGCGCTCTCCGTCGTCAACTCCTCGACGTACGACCAGTACAACACCTGGATCAAGGACCAGATCAACGTGCCGCAGGAGAACTTCGCCCCGTACGTGAAGACGCAGACGACGATCCCGGTGATCCCGGAGCCGTCGAACGACGCGCAGGAGGTCTACGCCGCGCTCGACACCGTGATGCAGGCGGCGCTCACCGAGAAGGACTTCGACGCGGCGGCGCAGCTGTCGAAGGCCAAGTCGAACGTCGACGCGAAGCTGACGCGCTGACCGAGTGATCCGCGTGGACGGGGCCGTTCGCCAGCCCCGTCCACGTCGGCTCGTTGGAGGTTCCCCCATGACGACGACGTCATCATCCGCCCCGTACCGGTGCGCAGCCCCGCGCCGCCGGTCCGTCGGCGCCCATCGTTCTCCCGCTGGCGCTCGCGCGGCGGACCGGCAGCGGTGCTCCTCGCGCTGCCGGCGTTCCTGGTCTTCCTGTACTTCGCGTGGGGACCGATCGTCCGCGCCGTCGTGATGAGCTTCGAGAAGACGAACCTCGTCGGGCCGTCGCTCTGGGTCGGCCTCGGCAACTTCAGCTACGTGCTGGCCGATCCGCTGCTGCCCCGCGCGGTCCTCAACACCCTCTGGTACGCCCTCCTGGCGTTCGTGTTCGGCTTCCCGCTGCCGATCCTGCTCGCGGTGTTCATCGCCGAGGTGCGGAAGCGCAGCTGGGCGTTCAGCGCTCTGGCGTACCTGCCCGTCGTGGTGCCGCCCGTGGTGTCGATCCTGCTCTGGAAGACGTTCTACGACCCGGCACCTCAGGGACGTTCAACACGATCCTCGGCTGGGTCGGCCTCGGACCGTGGCCGTGGCTCAACTCGGTGCACAGCTCGATCCCGTCGATCGTGCTCGAGACCACCTGGGCGTCGGCCGGCACCGCCGTGATCATCTACCTCGCGGCGCTCACCGGCGTCCGTACCGAGCTTTACGAGGCCGCCGAACTCGACGGATCCGGCATCTGGTCGAGGATCTGGCACATCACCCTGCCGCAGATGCGGGGGTGATCCTCATCATGCTGCTGCTGCAGATCATCGGCACGATGCAGATCTTCACCGAGCCGTACATCTTCACCGGCGGCGGTCCGCAGAACTCGACGCTGACCGTCCTGCTCATGATCTACGACTACGCGTTCGTGAACAGCGACTACGGGGCCGCGACCGCGCTCAGCGTGCTGCTCGCCGTCGTGCTCGCCGCGTTCTCGTTCGCGTACCAGTGGCTGACCCGGAAGTGGGGGACGGACTGATGGCGACGACGACTCCGGTGGTGCCCTCGGGCGCCGCCGCCGAACCACCGCTCGCGACGGCGGCCCCGGACGGGCTGCGTCTTCCGGGCGACCCCGGTTCCGGCGGATCCGGGGCGGCCCCCTCGACGGACCACGCGGTCCGTGGTGGCGACGGCGCGGCGCGCGCGAAGCCGACGCGGCCGAGCGCAGCGTCATCTCCGACGCGGACCGCAAACGACCCGCCGTCCGCCGGACACTCCTCAGCGTGCAGGTGCTCATCCTCGTCGGGCTGGTCGTGTCGGGCCTCGGCCCGCTGCTCTGGCTGCTCAAGTCGTCGTTCTCGACGTCCCAGGACATCCTGCGGCAGCCGTTCGCGTTCTTCCCGTCCGGCGTCCAGTGGGGCAACCTCTGGCAGGCCTGGACGGGTGCGCAGATCGGCCACTACCTCGGCACCACCGCGATCGTCGCCGGCGGCCAGCTCGTCATCTCGCTCGTGGTCACCGTGACCATCGCGTACGTGCTCAGCGTGCTCCGGCCGAAGTGGGGGCCGATCGTCTCGGGCGGCATCCTCGCGACGCTCTTCGTGCCCGGGATCGTGGTGCTCGTGCCGCTCTACCTGACGATCGTGCACCTGCCCGTGACCGGCGGCAGCCTGATGAACAACTACCTCGCGGTCTGGCTCCCCGGTGCCGCGAACGCGTTCAACATCCTGGTCGTGAAGCGGTTCTTCGACGGCATCCCACGCGACCTGTTCGAGGCCGCCCGCATCGACGGCGCCGGGCCGTACCGGGTGCTCTGGCTCGTCGTGCTCCCGCTCTCCCGGCCGATCATCGGCGTGGTGTCCCTGCTCACGGTGATGGCGTCGTGGAAGGACTTCCTGTGGCCGCTGCTCGTGCTCCAGGACCCGGAGCTGCAGCCGATCTCGGTCGCGCTCCCCGCGGTCACGAAGCAGTCCAGCTGAGCATCCAGATGGCCGCGCTCTTCCTCGCGCTCGTCATCCCCGTCGTGCTCTTCCTGGTCTTCCAGCGCCAGTTCCTCCGCGGTGTCGGCATGTCCGGCGGGGTGAAGGGGTGACGGCCGACGTGCGCGCCGCGAGCCGGCCGCCCCGGCGCGTGCTCGTGACCGGGGCGTCCGGCGGGATCGGCTCGGTCACCACGGCCCACCTGGTCGCCGCCGGCATCGCGGTCACCGCGCTCGACCGGCACGGCACGCTGCCGCCCGAGGCCGACCGGCAGGTGCGCGCCGATGCGACCGACCAGACGGCGATCGGCGCTGCGCTCGAGGACGTCGACGCCGTCGTGCACCTCGCCGCGATCCCGCACCCGACGCTCGGAACGCCGCTCGAGGTGTTCCGGACGAACGTCACCGCGACCTTCGCCGTGCTCTCGGAAGCCGGCGCGCGCGGTGTCCGGCGCGCGGTGATCGCGTCGAGCGTGAACGCTTCGGGCGTGCCGTTCAACCCGCACGGGGTCATGCCCGCGTACTACCCGATCGACGAGGACCTCCCCGTGGACCTCGGCGACCCGTACTCGCTGTCGAAGTCCGTCGACGAGACCACCGCCCGGATGGCGCACCGCACGTGGGGGATCGACGTCGTCGCGCTGCGGTTCCCGCTCGTCAAGGACCACGACACACTCGTCCGCGCCGCGGAGCGGACGGCCGAGGACCCGGCGGCGACCGTGCGCGAGGGCTGGTCCTACCTCGACGTGCGGGACGCCGCCCGGGCCGTGCACGCGGCCCTGGTCGCCCCGCTCGCGGGAGCGCACGTGGTCGGGCTCGCGGCGTCCGACACGCTGCTCCCCGGACCGACCGACGAACTGCTCGCGCGGTGGGCGCCCGGCGTCCCGGTGCGGTCACCACTGCCGGGGCGGTCCTCGGCGATCGACACGCGCAGGGCGGAACGGCTGCTCGGCTTCCGCCCGGAGCACACGCTGCAGGACGCGGTAGCCGCACCGCCCACGGCCGAGGTCGCATGAGGATCACCGCTGTCGAGACGTTCGTGCTCTCGAACCGTCGCGCACTCGTGCGCATCGCCACCGACGAGGGGGTCGTCGGCTGGGGCGAGCCGGTGCTCGAGAACTGGGCGCGCGCCACCGTCGCCGCGGTCGAGCGGATGGCGGAACTCCTCGTCGGGGCGGACCCGCTCCGCACCACGCACCTGTGGCAGGTCCTGACCCGCGGCGGCTTCTACCGTGGCGGTGCGGTGCTCGCGTCCGCGGTCGCCGGCATCGACCAGGCCCTCTGGGACCTCAAGGGTCGCTGGCTCGGGGTACCGGTGCACGAGCTGCTCGGCGGGGCCTGCCGCGACCGTGTCCGCGTCTACGCGCACGCGAGCTCGGACGACCGGTTCGGATCGCCGGACCACGCCAGGACCCTGGTCGCGGACGGCTTCACGATGGTGAAGTGCGCGCCGCCCGGCCGGCTCGACCCGATCGAACGACCGGGGGCGCTCGAGCGGGCGGTGCGCGAGCTCGAGGAGCTGCGTGCGGCGGTCGGCCCGGACGTGGACATCGCGATCGACCTGCACGGTCGGTCCTCGGTCGCCAACTCCCGGCAACTGCTCGCCCGGCTCGGCGGCGTCGCCCCGGTGTTCGTCGAGGAACCCCTGCGGCCCGAGCACTCCGCGCGGATCGGCGATGTGGTGCGGTCGACGACCATCCCGATCGCCACCGGAGAACGTCTGTACTCGCGGGAGGAGTTCCGTCCGGTCCTGGAACAGGGCATCGCCGTGGCGCAGCCGGACCTGTCGCACGCCGGCGGCATCACCGAGCGCTTCCGGATCGGCACGATGGCCGAGTCCTACGGCGTGGTCCTGGCACCGCACTGCCCGCTCGGGCCGGTGGCGCTCGCCGCGTGCCTGCAGATCGACCTCGCGCTGCCGAACGTGCTCGCGCAGGAGATGGTGGTGACCCCGCAGTACGGTGCCGGCACCGGCGTCGAGCTGCTGCGGAACCCCGAGGTGCTGACGGTGCGGGACGGGTCGGTGGAACGGCTCGCCGGTCCGGGGCTGGGCATCGAGATCGACGAGGACGCGGTACGCGCGGCCGTCGCGGACGGCGCGCTCGCACCGGGATCGCCGGTGTGGTCGGCGCCGGACGGCGCGTTCACCGAGTGGTGACCGACTGACGGACGGGAGGCGCGGCGCGGTCCGGCACCGTGCCTCCCGTCCGACAGGTGGTGCGGACGGGAGCCTCCCCACCCGGTACGGTCCCCCGCCACCGGCGCGTCGGTGCGGAACCGACGGACGGGAGGCGCGGCGCGGTCCGGCACCGTGCCTCCCGTCGGCCGCCGTCAGCGGTACGTGGTGGCGTCGCGCGGCCCTGCCGCGTCGACCCCGAGCGTCGACTCACCGGTGACGAGCTCGCAGGGCTCGTGGTGCGCTCCCGGCGCCGGCGAGCCGTCGATCGCCCGGACCAGGGCACGCGCGGCGGAGGCACCGACCTCGCCGAGTCTCGGGTCGATCGTGGTGAGCAGGTTGTGCCCGCGTCCGACCATCCCTCCCAGTTGTCGTAGCCGACGAGCGCGACGTCCTCGGGGACGCGGACGCCCTGCGCCCGCAGGACCCCGAGGATCCCCAGCGCGATCTGGTCGTTGCCGCAGAACACCGCGTCCACCTCGTCGATCCGGTCCACGATCTCCCCCGCGGCCTCGGCCCCCCACGGCCGTGACCAGTCACGTTCGAGCGGCCGGTCGAGCGCGAGCGACAGCCCGGCGGCCCGCAGGGTGCCGACGAGCCCGCGCGTCCGGTCGGCGGCGGCGATGTCGTCCGCGGCCGTGACCGTCGCGATCCGGCGACGGCCGAGGCCGAGGAGGTGCTCGCCCGCGAGTCGCCCGGCCATCTCGCCGTCGGGCATGAAGCACGAGTCGTCGGGGAGTCGGACGTGGCGAAGGCGTAGACGACGGGCACCTGCAGGTTGGCCGTCACGGAGTGCAGCGGTGCCTGCAGGCCGTCGCCGAGGACGAGCAGGCCGTCGATCTGCCGCGCACGGAACTTCTTGACGCTCTCGCGCAGGACTGCTTCGTCCTCGTGCACGTCGTAGAGGAGGGTGGCGACGTCCTCACGTCCGAGCGAGCTGTTCAGGCCCGCCATGACGGGCAGCGTGAACGTGCCGGCGCCGTTGATGGTCAGCACCCCGACGGTCTTGCTGATGCCGGTCGCGAGGAACTGCGCCTGCGCGTTCGGACGGAAGTCGAGCCGGTCGGCCGCGGCGCGGATCCGCTGCCGTGTCGCCTCGGAGACGCGGCCGGTGCCGCGGAGCACGCGCGAGGCGGTCGAGAGGTCGACGCCGGCCTCGCGGGCCACGTCGCTCAGGGTCACTGCCTTGGGCACCTCACGTCCTTCCCGTCGGCTCGGTCGATGGTACTGGTTGACCGTGCCCGACGAACGGGGCATGCTCGTATGAGCAAGCGCTTGTTCATCGTCGAGCACCTCGGGAGTCGTCATGTCCACCGCCACCACCACCGCCGCGCCGCGACCGGAGACGTTCGAGCAGCCGTGGGCCGTGGGCGACGACGTCCGGATCACCCGTGTCCGCGCGATCACCACCGCCCCGGAGGGCATCGCGCTCGTCGTCGTGCGTGTCGACACGAACGTCGACGGGCTGTACGGCCTCGGCTGCGCGACCTACACGCAGCGCTGGCACGCCGTCGTGTCCTTCGTCGAGGAGCACCTCGAGCGGCTCGTCGTCGGCCGCTACCCGGGCGACATCGAGGACCTCGTCCGGCTCGCCCGGTTCTCCGGCTACTGGCGCGAGGGGCCGGTCACGAACAACGCGATCTCGGGGCTCGACACGGCGCTCTGGGACATCGCCGGGAAGCGTGCGGGGCTGCCCGTGCACGAGCTCCTCGGCGGCCGGGTGCGTGCCGCGGCCGACACGTACATCCACGCCTCCGGCCGGTCGATCGACGAGACGCTCGACGAGGCAGCGGCGTTCCTCGACGCCGGCTGGCGGCACGTCCGGCTGCAGGTCGGTCAGAACGCGATCGGCACGTACGGTTCCGCCCCGTCCGCGCTGGTCCCGCACGTCGGCGCTCCGTACCCGCTCGGCTGGCGGCACGGCGAGTACCACCGCAACACCGTCGAGCTGTTCCGGACCGCGCGCGAACGGCTCGGCGACGAGCCGGAGCTCCTGCACGACGTGCACTCCCGACTCACTCCCAAGCAGGCGGTCGTGCTCGCACGCGCGCTCGAGCCGTACCGGCCGTTCTTCCTCGAGGACGTCGTCGCGCCCGAGGACTGGGACCACCTGCCCGAGGTGCGCGAGGCCTCGCCGGTGCCGATCGCGGTCGGCGAGCTGACGACGTCCCTGCAGGACGCCGCGCGCCTCGTGACGGGGCGCGGTGTCGACCTCATCCGCTCCCACATCTCGGCGATCGGCGGGCTCACGGCAGCGCGGAAGATCGCGACGCTCGCCGAGTTCTCCGGCGTGCGCACGGCGTGGCACGCCCCGGCGACACCTCGCCGATCGCGGCCGCCGCGAACGTGGCGCTCGACGTCACCAGCCCGGCCTTCGGGATCCAGGAGGGCCACGTCTACGCCGACGCCGTGCACGAGGTCTTCCCGGGACGCTCTCGATCGAGCACGGGTGGCTCACACCGAACGAGGCACCCGGCTTCGGGATCGACATCGACGAGCGCGAGGCTGCGCGGTACCCCGCCACCCTGTCCGGCCACGATGCGTGGGCCGCCGGTGTCCGCGGGCTCGACGGAGGGCTGATCGCGCCGTAGTCGCCCGGCGGCGGCGACGCGTCCCGGTCGTCAGGGGTTCGGCAACCGGGCGGCGTCGTACGCCCGTGACGGGATCTGCGTGGCGAACTTGCCGCCGGACACGTCCTGCAGGGTGCCGGTGATGTACCCGGACTGGTCGCTCGCGAGGAACAGGAGCAGGTTCGCGACGTCGTCCGCGGTCTCCCACCGACGGAGCGAGAGTGTGTCGAGCAGCGCGTCCTGCTCCGCCTGCGGCCGTTCGGTGAACCCGTTCATGGCGGTCGGCACCATGCCGGGGGCGTACGCGTTCACCGTGATGTCCCACGGGCCGAGCTCGGACGCGAGCACGCGGGTGAACTGCACGACCGCGGCCTTCGATGCGGCGTAGGCGGCGCTCCCGACGCTCGGCACGATCGCGGCGAACGACGCGGCGTTGATGATGCGACCGCGTCGCGCCCGCTGCATGACCGGCGCGACGGCCTGGCTCATGAGGAACACCCCGCCGAGGTTGACGTCCATGCAGCGCTGCCAGTCCTCCCAGCGGAGCGACGACACCGGACCGTCGACGTTGATCCCGGCGTTGTTCACGAGCACGTCGATGGTCCCGTGCCGCTCGACGATCGTGGCGATCGCGGCTGCGACGGACTCGGGGTCGGCGACGTTCGCCTCGACCGTGTCGAGACCTCCGGGCAGCGGGTCGGGGAAGGCGAGGTCGACCGCGACCACCCGGGAGCCCTCGGCCGGAAGCGCTCGGCGATCGTGCGGCCGATGCCCCGTCCGCCGCCGGTGACGACGACCACGCGGTCCGTGAGGTCGATCTGCATGCTGTTCCTCCTCGAATGGGCATACCATTGAATGGTCATACTAATCCGACGGAGGAGGTCAGGCGTGGGCGGACGGGTGCTCTGGGTCACCGGCGGTGGCAGCGGCATGGGCGCCGCGAGTGCGGAGGCGGCCGCGAGAGGCGGCTGGACGGTCGTCCTCAGCGGACGCCGCCGAGAGCAGCTCGAGGCGGTGGCGGAGCGGATCCGTTCCCGGGGCGGCGCCGCGGACGTCCTTCCCCTCGACGTGACCGACGACGCCGAGGTGCTCCGCACACGCGGTGCGCTGCTGGACCGGCACGGCAGGATCGACGGGCTCGTGCTCGCCGCCGGACGCAATGCGCCGGCGCGGCGCTGGGACGACCAGACGACCGCGTCGTTCCGGGAGATCATCGACACGAACACGACCGCCGTGGCGGTGGTGGTCGACGCGGCGCTACCGGCCCTCCGGTCGTCGGGCGGTGTCGTGGTCGTGATCTCGTCGTACGCCGGCTGGAGCTTCCAGCCCGGTGCCGGCGTCGCCTACTCGGCCAGCAAGACGGCGCTCGGCTCGTTGACGCGTTCCCTCAACCAGCAGGAGGCCGAACACGGCGTCCGGGCGACCCACCTGTGCCCGGGCGACGTCGCCACCGACTTCCTCGCGCAGCGGCCGCAGGTCCCCGACGAGGCGGCCCGCGCGGTGATGCTCACGCCGGAGGACATCGGCCGCACCGTGGCGTTCGTGCTCGATGCGCCGTCACACGTGCGCATCGACGAGCTCGTCGTGTCGCCGGTCTCGCAGCGGTGACGTCGCAGTCCACCTTCGACCGGGTCCTGGACGACGTCGGGTCGGCGATCGTCTCCGGGGAGCTCCCGCCGGGCACGCCGACAGCATCGACGGCCTGGTCGTCCGGACCGGGGCGTCCCGCAGCATCGTCCGGGAGGCCACACGCGTGCTCGTCGCGCTCGGCATGCTCAGTGCGGGCCGCCGCGTCGGGCTCCGGGTGCTGCCGGCCGACCGGTGGGACGTCATCGATCCGACGGTGATCCGGTGGCGGCTGGCCGGACCGGACCGGACGGCCGCGCTGTCCGAGCTCCGCGGCCTGCGGCGCGCGCTCGAACCCGAGGCGGCGTCGGCCGCCGCGCGCACGGTCGCGGCCGGCGCATCCGGAGCCGGCGCCACCGAGGCGATCGTCGCGGCCGCCGACCGCCTCGCCGCCGCAGCCGGCGCCGGCGACGCGGCCACGTTCCTCCAGGCCGACCGCGACCTGCACGGCGGTGTGCTCGCGCTGTCCGGGAACGCGATGTACGTCCGGCTGCAGCGGGTCGTCGACCAGGCCCTCGAGGACCGTGCGGGAGTCGGGCCGGACCTGCACGACGTCGAGCTGCACCGACGCCTCGCGGCGGCGGTCGCTGCGGGGGACCCGGAAGCGTCGACGCGGGCGATGCGGGAGATCGTGGAGCGGACTGACGCGCTGAACTGAGGGTGGACACCGCGATTGCAACGTTGTAGTTTCTGGATGACCCTGGCAACGAAGCAAGGATGCAAGGACGAGCGATGACCTCCACCACTCCGCCCTCCGGGAACCCCGACCCCTCGACGCCGCGCCCCTCGACGCCGCGCCCCGAGTACCCGCGCCCCCAGTTCGCCCGCGCCCGCTGGCTGACGCTCAACGGCCGGTGGGAGTTCGACTTCGACCCGGGCGACTCCGGCTTCGAGCGCGGTCTCTCGACCCCCGACGCCGAGCTGTCGCGCGAGATCACCGTGCCCTTCGCCCCCGAGTCGGAGCTGTCCGGGATCGGCGACGTCGACTTCCACCACGCGGTCTGGTACCGGCGCCAGGTCTCGGTGCCGGCGGCGTGGGACGGACGGATCCTGCTGCACTTCGGCGCCGTCGACCACGACACGACCGTCTGGGTGGACGGGCGAGAGGTCGGCCGGCACCGCGGCGGGTTCACGAGCTTCAGCTTCGACCTCACGGCCCGGGCGGGGTCCGTGCCGGCGACACCGTCGTGGTCACGGTCCGCGCCCGGGACTCGAAGGACGCTCCGCAGGCGCGCGGCAAGCAGTCGACCGAGTACGCCAACCACGACGCGGACTACACCCGCACGACCGGCATCTGGCAGACGGTGTGGCTCGAGCCCGTGCCCGAGATCGCCCTCGGGCGCCCGCGCATCACACCGGACCTCGAGGGCGAGCAGTTCGCGCTCGAGGTGCCGCTCAGCACGGGTCTCGCCGGCGGACGGGTCCGGGTCACCGTCTCCGACGACCAGGGCGAGATCGGCGCGCAGGAGGCCCGTGCCGACCTGACGCTCGCCCCTCGCCTCACGGTCCGGCTGCCCGCCGACCGGGTGCGGGTGTGGTCGATCGCCGATCCGTTCCTGTACGACGTCCGCATCGAGCTCCTCGACGCATCGGGCGGGATCGTCGACTCGGTCGCGAGCTACGCCGGGCTCCGGAGCGTCGCCATCGTCGGCAGCGCGGTCCTGCTCAACGGCGAGACCGTGTTCCAGCGGCTCGTGCTGGACCAGGGCCTCTACCCCGACGGGCTCCTGACCGCCCCGTCCGACCAGGCGCTGGTGCGCGACATCGAGCTGAGCATGCGGGCCGGGTTCAACGGCGCGCGCCTCCACCAGAAGGTCTTCGAGGAGCGCTTCCTGTACCACGCCGACCGCCTCGGCTACCTGGTGTGGGGCGAGTTCGGCGACTGGGGCTGCAAGACGACCGGACCGAGCGACGACCGGCAGCAGCCGGACGCCAGCTACGTCGCCGAGTGGCTGGAGGCGCTGGAGCGCGACTACTCGCACCCGGCGATCATCGGGTGGTGCCCGCTCAACGAGACGCGCCAGCACCTGTCCGACCGGATCACCGCGCTCGACGACGTCACCCGCGCGATGTTCCTGGCCACCAAGGCGATGGACACGACACGGCCGGTGCTGGACGCCTCCGGCTACTCGCACCGTGTCTTCGAGACCGACGTGTACGACTCGCACAACTACGACCAGGACCCGGCCACCTTCGCCGCGACGCTCGGCATCCTGGACCCGGCAGCCCGCACGGCGTACGTCAACACCGAGGACGACGGTGATCGTCACCTGGCCGATGCGCGACCGTGGAGCCTCCCGTACAACGGCCAGCCGTACTTCTGCAGCGAGTTCGGCGGCATCTGGTGGAACGCCGAGGCCGCTGCCGCAGCGGACGCTCCGGCGCAGTCCGGAACGACGTCGTGGGGCTACGGCGAGCGGGTGCGGACCGTCGACGACTTCTACCGCCGCTTCGAGGGGCTCGTGACCGCGCTCCTCGGCGACGAGCACATGTTCGGCTACTGCTACACGCAGCTGACGGACGTGTTCCAGGAGCAGAACGGCGTGTTCGACTTCGACCGCGGCGAGAAGTTCGACACGAGCCGGATCCGGGAGATCCAGACCCGGGTCGCCGCGATCGAAGCCGCAGCCGCCGACGCGGTCGCGCGGCGCTAGCGGTCGACCCACCCAGCGCGCACGACCCACCCAGCGCGCACGACCCACCCAGCGCGCACGACCCGTGGGCCGGGCGGCTCGCAACCGTTCCGTTACAACGATGAACCCACTTGTGCCCAGTCACGAAGGAGTGAACCCCAGCATGTCCTCTCTCTCCGCCGGCAGTTGCTGATCGGCGGCGCATCGATCCTCGGCGGAGCAGCGCTCGCCGGCGGTCTGACCGGCTGCGCGACCGGATCGAGCGCGGCAGCTCGATCGGATCAGCTCCAGTTCTGGCATCTCCTGACCGGTGGCGACGGCGCCAAGATGGCGAGCCTGGTCGAGCGCGCCGACGCCGCCACCGGCATCGCCGCCCAGCAGACGGTCCTCGCCTGGGGCACGCCGTACTACACGAAACTCGCGATGGCGAGCGTCGGCGGGCGCGCCCCCGACCTCGCGATCATGCACGCGAGTCGTCTCGAGGGCTACGCGCCCGGCGGTCTGCTCGACACGTGGGACGAAGGCCTGCTCCGGGAGTTCGGCATCCGCGAGGAGGACTACCCGGCGGCTGTCTGGAAGAAGACCTTCGTCGACGGCAAGCACTACGCGGTCGCGCTCGACGCCCACCCGTTCGTGCAGTTCTACAACACGGACATCCTCGACAAGGCCGGCGCACTCGGCAGCGACGGCCGCATCGTCGACATCTCGAGCCCGGACCAGATGCTCGAGGTCGGCAGGGCGATCAAGGGCGTCACGAAGACCCACGGCATCTCGTACGGCTACCTGAACGACGGCGCGAACCTGTGGCGGATGTTCTACACGCTCTACCGGCAGCAGGGTGCCACGATGACGTTCACGCCCGGCCGGAAGGCCGAGTACGAGATGGACGCCGCCATGGCCGCGATCGGCTTCATGAAGAAGATGCTCGACGGCGACATCGCCGCGAACGCCGCTGACGGCGGCACCGCGCTCGCCGAGTTCGTGTCGCAGAAGTCGGGGATCATGTTCACCGGCGTCTGGGACACCCCGTCCATGAAGGACGCCAAGATCCCGTTCGACGCCCAGCCGATCCCGACGATGTACTCCGAGCCGGCCGCCTACGCCGACTCGCACACGTTCGTGCTCCGCACCAGAACGTCGTCGACGAGCGGAAGCGGCGTGACACGCACGAGTTCGTGGCCGCGATCGTCAAGCGGTCGCTCAGCTGGGCGCAGGCCGGGCACATCCCGGCGTACAAGCCGGTCACCGACAGCGACCGGTACAAGGAGCTGCTCCGCAGGCGCACTACGCGAAGGCCGCGGAGATCGCGAACTACGACCCGCAGGCGTGGTTCACGGGTGCCGGCAGCGACTTCCAGACCGCGGTCGGGAACGCGCTCCAGGGCGTGCTGCTCGGCCAGACCCGACCCGAGGCCGGCTGGAACCAGCTCATCGGCGTCGTGGACAAGAAGCTTCTCCGAGCCGAACCCGGCCGGCTGACGGACGAAGGACCCAGACACCGTGGCATCAGCAACCGCAACTCCGACACCGCGCGCCGTCAGCACCGCCGAGCGCGACGCATCACGCGAGAGGGGGCGAGGCCTGCGACGCAGGCGTGACAACCGGGCGGGATGGGCGTTCGTCGCCCCGTTCGTCGTGTTCTTCGCCGTCTTCCTCGTCTTCCCCATCGTGTACGGCCTCTACCTCAGCTTCACGGCGACGAGCCTCACGGGTGCCGGCAACCACCTCATCGGGGGCGCGAACTACGCCGAGGCGTTCGGCGACCTCGACATGTGGCGTTCGATGGGGAACACCGTCTGGTTCACCGTGCTGTCGACGATCCCGCTCGTGATCGTCGCCCTCGCGATGGCGCTCCTCGTGAACACCGGGCTGCCGGGGCAGTGGCTGTGGCGCCTGTCGTTCTTCATGCCGTACCTGCTCGCGTCGACCGTCGTGTCCCAGATCTTCCTGTGGCTGTTCAACCCGCAGCTCGGCCTCTTCAACCACCTGCTGACGACCATCGGACTGCCACCGAGCAACTGGCTCAACGACCAGGGCATCGCGATGTACGCGGTCGTCGGCACGACGGTCTGGTGGACCGTCGGCTTCAACTTCCTGCTGTACCTGGCGGCATTGCAGAACATCCCGGAGACCCAGTACGAGGCCGCCTCGCTCGACGGTGCCGGCACCTGGCGGAAGCTCTGGTCCATCACGATCCCGCAGTTGCGCGGCACGACCGGACTCATCGTCGTCCTGCAGATCCTGGCGTCGCTCAAGGTGTTCGACCAGATCTACCAGATGACCACGGGTGGGCCGAACGGCTCCACCAGACCGATCGTCGAGTACATCTTCGAGTCCGGGTTCACCGGCTACCGCTTCGGCTACTCGTCGGCGATCTCGTACATCTTCTTCGCGATGATCGTCATCATCTCGATCGCGCAGTTCAGCGCCACGCGCCGCGGGGACGCCATCGCCCGCGCCGACCGGGCAGACGCGCGCCGCAAGCGCGCCGCCGCCCGCGCCGCCACGAAGGGACAGGCCGCATGAGCACCGCAACCATCGATCCGCACTCGCTGCAGACGAGCACTCCCACGACGTCGGTCCGGGTCCGGACCGGCAAGCACCACGGCCCGAAGTGGGGCCCGGCTCGGATCGGGGCGTTCGTCGTCCTCATCGTGCTGGCGATCAGCTGGCTGCTCCCGATCCTCTGGGCGATCGACACCTCGCTGAAGTCGGAGACCGACGCGGCGGCCGCGCAGCAGTCGTGGATCCCGGCCGGCGGCTTCACGATCGACGCCTACGTGAAGGTGCTGACCCAGGGCCAGATCCCGGTCTGGATCTGGAACTCGCTGTTCACGTCGGTCGTGGTCACCGTGATCACGGTGATCCTCTCGACACTGGCGGCCTACGCGTTCAGCCGGCTCGACTTCACCGGCCGCAAGTGGCTCTACGCCGCGATCATCGGGTCCATCATGGTCCCGCCGCAGGTGCTGATCATCCCGCTGTTCTACGAGATGCTCGCGATGAACCTGGTGGACACGTACCTCGGCATCATCCTCCCGCAGGTGATCGCGCCGGCGATGGTGTTCATCCTCAAGCAGTTCTTCGACCAGATCCCGGTCGAGCTCGAGGAAGCAGCCCGCGTCGACGGCGCCGGACGGCTCCGGGTGTTCTTCACGATCGTGCTGCCGCTCTCGCGACCGATCCTCGCGGCGGTGTCGATCTTCGTGTTCATCGGGCGTGGAACAACTTCCTCTGGCCGTTCCTGGTGACGAACCAGGCGAACCTCATGACGCTGCCGGTGGGACTCCAGACCGTGAAGAGCGCATTCGGCATCCAGTACGCGCAGAACATGGCGACGGCGATGCTCGCGGCCGCCCCGCTCATCATCGTGTTCCTGTTCTTCCAGCGGCAGATCATCAAGGGCATCGCGACCACCGGGTTCGGAGGGCAGTGACGGCGCCTCCGCAACGGGTGGTTCCGCGCCGGTATCATCGACGGATGTCCTCGCGCCCGCCGTTCCGAGCCGACGTCGTCGGCAGCTTCCTCCGTCCCGACGCCGTGAAGGAGGCGCGCGCCGCCGTCGCGGAGGGCCGCATCGACGCCGCGGCCCTCCGCACGGTGGAGGACGACGCCGTCCGCGCCCTCATGGACGCGCAGCGTGCCGCGGGCCTCGAGCTCGCCACCGACGGCGAGGCGCGTCGCGCGTGGTGGCACCTCGACTTCTGGGGCGGCCTGACGGGTGTCGAGGTGGTCGAGCTCGACCACGGCATCGCGTTCCAGGGCGTCACCACCACGCCGAAGGGCATGCGCGTCACCGGCCCGGTGTCGTTCCCCGCGGACCACCCGTTCGTCGCGGACGCCGCGTTCGTCGTCGCCGAGGCCGCCGAGCGCGGGGTCACCGCGAAGTTCACGATCCCGTCGCCGACCGTGTTCGACTTCCGTCTCGACGCCGACCAGATCCACACGGACCACTACGCCGACCGCGACGCCATCACCGACGACCTGGTGCAGGCGTACCGCGACGCGATCGCGGCGCTGTACGCCGTCGGCGTCCGGTACCTGCAGCTCGACGACACCGCGTGGGCGTACGCCTGCTCGGACGTCGAGATGCAGAAGGCGCGCGAGCGGGGCATCGACACGGACGGCATCGCGGAGCGGTTCTCCTCGATCATCCGGCGCGTGCTCGACGGCCGGCCGGAGGACCTCGTGGTCACGACGCACGTCTGCCGAGGCAACTTCCGGTCGACCTGGATCGCATCGGGCGGGTACGAGCCGGTCGCGGAGCAGCTGCTCGGGAACACCGGCTACGACGGATTCTTCCTGGAGTACGACAGCGACCGTGCCGGGGCTTCGAGCCGCTGCGGTTCCTGCCGCAGGGCGAGCAGGTCGTGGTGCTCGGCCTCGTCACGTCGAAGACCGGCGAGCTCGAGGACCCCGCCGTGATCGAGCAGCGCATCCGCGCCGCCGCCGCCTTCGCACCGCTCGGGCAGCTGGCGCTCAGCCCGCAGTGCGGGTTCGCCTCCACCGAGGAGGGCAACGTCCTCTCCGAGGACGAGCAGTGGGCGAAGGTCCGCAGCGTGGTGGAGATCGCGGGCCGCGTCTGGCCCTGAGACCACCGGACGACGGACGGGAGGCGCGGTGCCGGCTGGCACCGCGCCTCCCGTCCGTCGTCGGGCGGCGGCCCGCGATTTCCGGTCACACCGACCGCCCGGGTTGTAGCATGGGTGTGGTTAATCGATTAAGCGCGACGCAACGTCGCTGCGAGAACCCGACGGTGACCGATCCCCAAGCAACGACGCTCGGAAGGAAACGCATCATCATGCTCATCAGAACCGCATCGAGACGACGGCGGAGCATCGCCGCCGCGCTCGGGCACTCGCCCTCGTCGCCGGTGGACTCGTCGCGGGGGTGGTCGGCGCCACGGGCGCCGCCGCAGCCACGGACGGCCCCTGCGACACGTACCGGACCACGGGGAACACGCCCTGCGTCGCCGCGTACAGCTCCACGCGAGCGCTGTCGGCCTCGTACGCCGGGCCGCTCTACCAGGTCCGCCGCGCATCGGACGGCACGACGGCGGACGTCGGCGTGCTCGCCGCGGGCGGGTACGCGAACGCCGCCGCGCAGGACTCGTTCTGCGCCGGGACGACCTGCACCATCCCGAAGATCTACGACCAGACGACGAACCACAACGACCTGACCGTCGCACCGGCGGGCGATGCCGGCGGGGCGAACGTCGCGGCGGACGCCACGGCGCTCCCGGTCACCGTCGCGGGGCACAAGGCGTACGGCATCTACATGCCGCCCGGGGTCGCGTACCGCATCTCGAGCACGCTCGCGAAGGGGACCGCCCGGGTGCCAGCCCGGAGTCGATGTACGAGGTGGCGAGTGGCACGAACGTGAACCACGGCTGCTGTTCGGACTTCGGCAACGTGGAGACCCAGGAGAAGGACACCGGCAAGGGGCACATGGACGCCCTGAACCTGTCGATGCTCAACGCGACGGGCTCCGCCGGGAAGGGGCCGTGGGTCCAGGCCGACCTGGAGAACGGCGTCTACGAGGGGCACACGGCGATCAACACGGCGAACACCGGGAACTCCTCGAAGTTCGTCACCGCGCTGCTGAAGAACGACGGGGTCGCGAACTTCGCGCTGAAGGGCGGCAACGCGCAGTCCGGAGCGCTCTCGAAGTGGTTCGAGGGCGCGCTCCCGACCGACAAGGACGCCGACGGTCAGGGCTACACCCCGATGAAGCTCGAGGGATCGATCGTCCTCGGGGCCGGCGGGACAACTCGAACCGCGGCACGGAGTCGTTCTTCGAGGGCGTGATGACGACCGGGTACAGCACTGACGCGGCGGACACGGCGGTGCAGGCGAACATCGTGGCGCAGGGCTACCAGGGCGTGTCGACCGGCGGTGGCCCGGGGCGCCGATCGTGGGGCCGGGCGGCAAGTGCGTCGACGTGAGCGGCGACGACGTCGGTGGCAACACGGCGGTCGTGCAGCTGTGGACTGCCAGTCGCTCGCGGCCGACCAGCACTGGCTCGGCAGCGTGTACGGCGCGCACACCCTGTCCACGCTCGGCCGCTGCCTCGACGCGGACGGCAACGGCACGGCGAACGGCACGCACCTCGAGCTCTACGACTGCAACGGGGTCGGCGGGCAGCAGTGGATCGTGCAGCCGGACGGATCGATCAAGAACCCGCAGTCCGGCCGGTGCCTCGACGACTCGTCGGGCAACACCGCGAACGGCACCGCCCTGCAGCTCTACGACTGCAACGGCAACCAGGCGCAGAAGTTCGTCGCCGCCGTCCCGATCAAGACGATCGGCTCGAAGTGCGTCGACGTCGCCGGGAACGACCTGCCGCAGAACGGCCAGCAGGTCCAGGTGTGGGACTGCCAGACGCTGCTGACCGACGAGCAGACCACCGACCAGCAGTGGGCGTACGACTCGGCCGACCACACCATCCGCACGCTCGGGCGGTGCCTCGACGTCGACGGCAACGCCACCGCGAACGGCTCGCACCTCGAGCTGTACACGTGCAACGGGGTCGGCGGGCAGCAGTGGGTGCCGCAGGCGAACGGCTCGGTGCTGAACCCGCAGTCGGGGCGGTGCCTCGACGTCCCTTCGGGCAACACCGCGAACGGCACGCCGTTGCAGCTTTACGACTGCAACGGTCAGCAGCCGCAGGTGTTCAGCTTCAACTGATCGCGGTCGTCCGCGGATGACGGACGGGAGGCCCGTGGCGACCCGCCACGGGCCTCCCGTTGGTACGGACCGAGCGCGCTCCGAGAAAAAATCCCGGACGAAGGCTTGCTTCATCGATTAAGCAGGTGCATGATGGGTCTAGTTAATCGTTAAAGCACCGATCTGCGAGGAGGCGACCCGTGCCGAAGTCCGTGACCCTGAAGGACGTCGCCGCGAAGGTCGGCGTGACCTCCGCCGCCGCGAGCATGGCGCTCTCCGGCCACGAGCGGATCAGCGAACGGACCGGGCGGCCGTGAAGCAGGCCGCCGACGAACTCGGCTACGTCCCGAGCTCGGCCGGACGCGCACTGCGGAGCCAGCGAGCCGACGCGGTCGCCCTCATCGTCCCGAACTCGTCGACGCACGTGTTCGGGCACCTCTACTTCATGCACGTCCTCACCGGGATGTCGACGGCCGCGAACGCCCACGACGCCCAGGTCATCGTGTCGACGAACGCGGACACCTCGAGCGGCGGCGTCGCGTACGAGCGGGTCATGCGCTCGCGGACGGCCGACGGCGCGATCGTGACGAGTGCCGCGATCGACGACGACCACGTGCAGGGCCTCGTCGCCAGCGGGCTGCCGGTGGTCCTCATCGGCAACTACCCCCACCTCGCCGAGGCGATCTCGGTCGGCATCGACGACATCGCCGCGACCGAGCGTCTGGTCGAGCACCTCGTGACCGTGCACGGACGCCGTCGGCTGCTGCACGTCACGGGCACGCTCGACCACCAGACCGGCATCGACCGGCGCGACGGGTTCCTCCGCGCGGCGGCGGTGCACGGCCTCGACGACGTCTCCGTGATCGAGGGCGACCTCTCCGAGGAGTCCGGCGCGGCTGCCGTCGAACGGATGCTCCGCGAGCACCCGGACACGCGGCCGGACGCGATCGTGTTCGCGAACGACGACATGGCCGTCGGTGGCCTGCGGGTCCTCCGGCGGGCCGGGTCCGCGTCCCCGAGGACCTCTCCGCGGTCGGCTTCGACGACTTCGGACTCGCCCGCGTGACCACGCCCGGCATCACCACCGTGCGCGTCCCCGCCGAGGAGATGGGCCGCATCGCCACCGAGCGGCTCTTCGACCTCGTGGACCGGCGTCGGACCGGCGCCCGCCACACCGAGCTCCCGGTCGAGATCGTCCTCCGTGGTTCCTGCGGATGTGACGACGACCCCGAGGCACCCTGACCCCCACCCACCGAACACACCCCGAACCCCACTCCACCCCACTCTGCGAGTGCAGCAACGCAAAGGAGCGTTCCCGATGAAGCACGCACGCACGACCCTCGCGGTCGTCTCCGGCGCCGCCGCCCTGGCGCTTGTCCTGACCGGCTGTTCCGCCGGCGGCAACGCCAGCACCGACGGCCCCGTCACCCTCAAGGTCTGGACCGGCTTCACCGGTGGCGACCGCCCCGGCTACGCCACGATCGTCAAGGACTTCGAGAAGGCCCACCCCGACATCAAGGTCGACATGACCGTGCAGCCCTGGGACACCATCCAGCAGAAGCTCCCCTCGGCGTGGCTCACCGGTCAGGGGCCGGACGTCGCCGCGGTCAGCTCCGACCCCAATGCGGTCGCGCAGTACGTCAAGACGAACTCCGTCCTGCCGATCACCGAGACCGGCAGCGGCGACGGCAAGATCAACACGTCGGAGTTCGCGCCGGGACGGTGAAGGAGTTCACCTACGACGGCAAGCTTTACGGCGTCCCGGCCAACTTCGCCACTCTCAGCCTGTACTACAACAAGAAGCTGTTCCAGCAGGCCGGCATCGCGAACCCGCCCACGACGGTGCAGGAGATGGCCGAGGACGCGAAGAAGCTTACCACCGGTGGCAAGTACGGCATCGCGCTGGCCGACAACCAGACCATCCAGATGTGGCCGGTGCTGCAGTGGCTCGAGGGCGGCGACATCGTCAGCAGCAAGGGCTGCAGCGTCCTGCAGACCAGCGCCGGGCAGAAGAGCCTGTCCACCTGGGCCGACCTCGTGGCCAAGGACAAGGTCAGCCCGGTGGGGCTCACCGGTGCCGAGGCCGACTCCCTGTTCTCCGCGGGCAAGGCCGCGATGGAGATCAACGGACCCTGGGCGGCCCCCGGCTACAAGTCGGCGGGCATCGACCTCGGCATCGTGAAGGTGCCGGTCGGCGTGGACGGCAAGTCCACGACGCTCGGCTCGATCGCACCGCTGTCGATCTCCGCGAAGACGAAGTACCCGAAGCAGGCGCAGGAGTTCCTCGCCTACTGGACGTCGAAGACCGCGCAGCAGAAGTTCTCGCTGCAGACCGGCTTCCCGCCGCTCCGCACCGACCTGTCCGACGACGCGAAGCTCAAGGCGGACCCGACCGTGTCCGTCTTCGCCAGCCAGGTGTCGGACTCGCGGCTCTACTTGCCGCACGTCGAGAACGCGACCAAGGTCGACTCCGACGGGTACGTGCCGATGATCGGCAAGATCACCCGCGGCACCTCGATCGCGGCGGCGACCAAGGAGGCCGGCGAGACCATCGACGGGCTCACCGGTTGCAGCCAGTGACCAGCCAGCTCTCCGGGTCGGCCCCGTCACGCGGCACGCGTGACGGGTCCCCACCCCGGGCCCCGGGGGAGGGGCGCGGACCACCCGCCGCCGATCCCGCCGGTTCCAGCCCGCCTGGCTCTTCATGGCGCCGTCCCTGATCATCCTGGGCGTCTTCGTCCTCTTCCCGATCCTCCGGTCGCTCTACTACTCGTTCTTCGACTGGACCGTCGGCGCGGCATCGCAGCCGTTCGTCGGGTTCGGCAACTACGTCAAGCTCGTCCACGACGGGCAGTTCTGGAACGCGCTGCGGGTGACGCTCGAGTACACGATCGTCTCGGTCGTGCTCCTCGTCGTCCTCGGGTTCGTCGCGGCGCTGCTGCTCCAGCGGGACACGCTGATGAACCGCATCGTCCGCTCCGTCTTCTTCTTCCCGACGATCGTGTCGCTCGTCACGATCGGCCTGGTCTGGAAGTTCCTGCTCGACCCGGACATCGGCCTGGTCGGCGGCATCACCGCGCTGTTCGGCCTGCCGAGCGTGGCCTGGCTGCAGTCGACGTCGCTCGCTCTGCCGACCGTGATCTTCGTGTCGGTGTGGAAGAGCATCGGGTTCGCGATGATCCTCTTCATCGCGGGGCTCAAGGGCGTCCCGGCGAACGGTACGAGGCCGCCCAGCTCGACGGGGCGAACCGCTGGCAGACCGTCTGGCGGATCACGATCCCGAGCATCCGCCCGACCCTGCTCTTCACGTCGATGATCCTGACGATCCAGTCGTTCCAGGTGTTCGACCTCGTGTACGTCATGACCGGCGGCGGCCCCGTCTTCGCCACCGACTCGCTCGTGAACCTGCTCTACCGCGACGGGTTCGTCAACTACCAGACCGGGTACGCCTCGGCGATCTCCTGGGTCCTCTTCGTGATCATCATGCTCATCTCCCTCCTGCAGCTCCGACTCTTCCGGTACGACGATGTCGACTGACACCGCGACCCGGCGACCGCCCGTGGCGGAGCCGACCCGTGCCTCCCGTCCGGACACCGACCACCGGCACCGGCGACACGGCCGCCGGGGCGGCCTCGTCGTGACCGGCTCCGTCCTCAAGTGGGTGTACCTCGGCATCGGGCTCGTGTTCGCACTCGTGCCGTTCATCTGGATGGTGGCGGGGTCCTTCCGGTCCGAGGCCGACCTGTTCGGCCACCCCGCGTCGCTGTTCCCGACGAGCACCACGCTGCACGGCTACGAGGGCGTCTGGTCGCAGCTGCCGTTCCTGCGGCTCCTGCTGAACTCGTTCGTGTTCACGGTGGTGACGACCGTCCTCACGCTCCTCTTCGACTCGATGTGCGCCTACGCCCTCGCGCGGATGCGGTTCGTCGGACGGAACGTGGCGTTCGTGCTCGTCATCGCGACGCTCATGGTGCCGTTCCAGGTGACGCTCATCCCGGTGTTCGTCGAGCTGTTCCACCTCGGCTGGCTGAACACCTACCAGGGCCTGATCATCCCGCGGGCGACCAGCGCGTTCGGGATCTTCCTGTTCCGGCAGTTCTTCATCGACATCCCGCCCGAGCTCGACGAGGCGGCCCGGATCGACGGCGCCGGGCACTGGCGGATCTACTGGCAGGTGATCCTGCCCCTCGCGAAGCCCGCCATCGCGACGGTCGCGGTGCTCAACGGGATGGCGCTCTGGAACGACCTGCTCTGGCCGCTCGTCGTCAGCACCTCCAACGACATGCTCACCCTGCCGGCGGGCCTCACGCTGTTCGGCGGCGCGCACGTGACCGACCACGCGGTGCTCCTCGCCGGAGCCGTGATCTCGCTCGTGCCCATCGCCCTCGGGTTCTTCTTCGCGCAGAAGTACTTCGTGGCCGGTGTCGCGACCTCGGGGCTGAAGTGAGCGCCGCGGAGTCGGCCCCGGCGACCGCGGGCGGAGCGCCGGTACCGACACCGGTGTCGGTCGCCGAGGCGGCGCCCTTCGTCGCCGGCACCTTCACCTGGATCGCGGGCATCGAGGACACCTGCGTGTACCCGCCGGCGCGGTTCGCGATGTCACCCCTCGACGAGCACGTGCTCACCGGGCACGACCTGGCCTGGCGCAGCGACCTGGACCTCGTCCGAGACCTCGGTGCGACCGCGCTCCGGTACGGCGTGGACTGGCCCAGGGTGCACGTGGCGCCGGGCGTCTTCGACTGGTCCGGCCTCGACGAGCGGCTGGCGTACGCCGTGTCGCTCGGCATCACGGTGATCGCCGACCTGGTGCACTACGGCACGCCGACGTGGCTCGACGACTCGTTCGCGGACCCGCGGTACCCCGACGCGGTCGCTGCCTTCGCGGCGGCGTTCGCATCGCGGTACGCCGGAGTCGTCGACCACGTGACGCCGCTGAACGAGCCGATCACGACCGCGTCGTTCGCGGGACTCCGCGGCGTCTGGCCCCGGCCCTGACCGGCTGGTCCGGCTGGACCCGGGTCGTGCTCGGGATCGCCGACGGGGTGCAGCGCGCGGTGCGGGCGATGCGCGCCGCGAACCCCGACGTCACGATCGTGCACGTCGAGGCGTCCTCGTTGTTCTCCGCCGAAGCGGGCGGGACGACCCCGCAGCCCGAGCTCGCGTCCGAGGCGGCCCTGCTCAACGAGCTCGGGACGGTCCCGACCGACCTCGTGCTCGGCCGCGTCGGTCCCGGCCACCGCTCCTACGACTGGCTCGTCCGGCACGGAGCGGCCCCCGCGGCGCTCGCCGCGCTCGTCGACGGGGCCGTGGTCATCGACCTGCTCGGCGTGAACTACTACCCGGACCTGACCCCGCGCTCGCTCGTCCCCACGGAGGACGGCACCGAGCAGCACGCCTACGACCGGTGGGCGGAGGGGCTCGAGACCGCCCTGCGCTCCTTCGGCGAGCGGTACGGCCTGCCGATGCTCGTCACCGAGACGAGCATCGAGGGCGACGACGCCCTGCGCGCCGCGTGGGTCCGCGACTCGGCCGCCGTCGTCGGCTCGCTCCGTGACGACGGTCTCGACATCCGGGGGTGGACGTGGTGGCCGGTGTTCGACTTCGTCGACTGGTCCTACGCCTCGGGGGCCGGAACGTCGAGGAGTTCGCCGTCCCCGCCGAACTGGTCGCCGCGCGGTCGTCGTCGTCGGCGAAGGAGCCGTACCTGCGACGGATGGGGCTCGTGCGCCTCGAGGAGACGGAGGACGGCGACCTCGTGCGGGTCTGGACGCCCGCCGCGGAGGCGTACGTCGCCCTGGCCGCGGCCACGGCCGCTCGGCCGGCGGGCGGGCGCCCGCTGGTACCGCGTGACGGGTCCGCCGGAGCCGGTTGACGGATCCGCTGGTGCCGGGCGACGGACCGGAGGCGCGGTGCCGGCCGGCACCGCGCCTCCGGTCCGTCAGGGAGTCGCGTCAGTCCGTGGTGTCCCGCAGCGCGTCCAGGGCGGCCACGTCGTCGGCCGACAGGACGAAGTCCACGTCGGCGTTCTCCGCGATGCGTGACGGCGTCGTCGACTTCGGCAGCGGCAGGACGTCCTTCTCGAGCAGGTAGCGGATCGCGACCTGCGCGACGCTCTTGTCGTACTTCGCGGCGATGTCCTGGATCTCGGCGTTCTCGAGCAGTCCGCCGGTGGCGAGCGGCGAGTAGCCCTCGGTGAGGATGTCGTGCTCGCGGTCGAAGGCCGTCGTCTCGTCCTGGGTGTTGCCGATGAACCAGCGGATCTGGTTCGCGTGCGGGACGACGTCCGTCCGGTCGAGCAGGTACTCCAGGTCCGCGACCTCGAAGTTCGAGACGCCGATGGAGCGGGTCCGGCCGGCGTCGTACAGCTCCTCGAAGACCTTCCACACCTCGACGTTGCCGTCGCGGTGGTCGGAGCCGATCGCGTTCCACGGCCACGGCGCGTGGATCAGGTACAGGTCCACGACGCCGAGGTCGAGGTTGCGGCTCGACTCCTCGAACGCCGATCGTGCGCCGTCCGCGGTCTTGACCTCGGCGGGGAGCTTCGTCGTGATGAAGACCTCGTCGCGCGGGACCCCACTGTCCCGGACGGCCTGCCCGACGCTCGCCTCGTTGCCGTAGGCGAGCGCGGTGTCGATGTGCCGGTACCCGAGGTCGAGGGCGGTCTTCGTGGCGTCGTAGGCGTCGCTGCCGGACGGGATCTGCCACGTGCCGAAGCCGATCTTCGGAATGTGCAGGCCGTTGGACAGGGTGAACGTGTCGATGAGAGCGGGCATGGACCGGACAGTACGCCCTGCGGCGCTGCGGTCGTCACGGCCGGCGACGTCGCCCATCGGTGCGGCCTCGGGAGGTCAGGGGCATGCGACGGTGACGGAGCCGGTGGCGGCCGTGTCCGGCGCGCCGCCGACAGCCATCGGATCGGAGCGCCGCAGCCCCAGCACCACCAGGACCACCGCCCCGAGGACGGCGACCGTCCCCGCGAGCCAGAAGTCCGCCGCCAAGCCGAACGACGACACCGCGGCGCCGCCCAGCACCGAGCCGGCCGCGATCGCGAGCTGGATGGTCGTGACGAACAGCGCGAGCCCGGTCTCGGATCCGCTCGGCGACGCCGAGGACATCCAGGTCTGCATCCCGAGCGGCAGCGCACCCCAGACGAGCCCCCACACGACGAGCAGGGCGAACACGCCGACGACCGAGTGCGCGAGCAGGGGCAGCAGCACGACCGCCCCGGCGAGGACGAACTTCGCCGAGCCGATCGTCCCGAGGACGCTCCGACCGAGCGTGAACCCCGCTGCGAAGTTCCCCACGATGCCGGCGACGCCGAACACCAGCAACGCGAGGGTGATCGTGTCCGGCCCGACCCCGACGAGCTGCTGCAGGTACGGCGCGATGTAGGTGTACGCGGCGAACTGGGCGGCGAAGAGGAACGCCGCGGCGATGAGCCCGACACGGGCACGCGGCACCCGGAGCAGTGATCCGAGCGTCGAGAACCGCACCTTCTGCTGAGCCGGGATCCGCGGGAGCATCGCCAGCTGCAGGCCGAGGGCGACGAGGCCGAGGGCCCCGCCGATCACGAAGGCCAGGCGCCAGCTGGCGAGGGACGACACGAGCGCGCCCAGGGGCAGGCTCACGACCGTCGCGACGGACACGCCCGCCGTGATGAGGGACGTCGCACGGATCACCGCCCCGGGACGGACGAGCCGTCCGGCGATCCCGGCGCCGATCGCCCAGAAGCCGCCGATGCCCACGCCGAGCAGCATCCGGGCGACGAGCAACACCCAGAACGACGGCGCGACGGCCGCGAGCCCGTCGGCCACCACGAGGAGCACGGTCAGTGCCACGAGGACCACACGGCGGTCCAGCCGGGACGTCAGCACCGTGACGACGGGTGCCGCAACGGCTCCGACGAGTCCGGTGGCGACCACCATCAGTCCCGCGGTCCCGATGCCCACGTCGAGGTCGGACGCGATCGCCGGGAGGAGCCCGATCGGGAGGAACTCGGACAGGACGAGCACGAACGATCCGAGCGCGACGGAGGCGACGCTGAGCCATCCGCGGCCTTCTGCTGACGAGGTCATGCGAACGTCAAGTGCGGCCCCGGGCAGTCCATTCCCGGGTGACGGACCGAGGGCGTCCGGCGTGCCGACGCGCTCTGGTCAGGCGGCGTCGAGCGCGCGGCGGGCGGCGGCGACGACCTCGGCGTCGGTCACGAAGTGCGCGGAACCGTCGTCCGCGCCGCCCATCGGCACCCGGCGTGGGCGCTGTCCGCTGCGGGACGCTTCGCTGACAGGTGCACCGCGGCCGCGCCCGTCGCGACGAGCGCCGGGACGTCCGCGGGCGTCACGCCGGCGCCGGCCATGACCTGCACCGAGCCGGCGGCCGCGACCATGCGGGCGATGGTCGCGGCGCCGGCGACCGCGGTGGGGCGCCGCCGGAGGTCAGGACGCGGGTGAACCCGAGCGCTTCGAGCGTGCCCGCGGCCGCGACGGGGTCCGCCGCGTGGTCGATCGCGCGGTGCAGGGTGACCTCGGCGGCTGCGCTGACGGAGCGGGCGGCGTCCACGAAGCGACGGAGGGTGTCCTCGTCGAGGGTGCCGTCCGCACGCAGGGCACCGACCACGACACCGGCGGCCCCGGAGCGGAGGACCGTGCGGACCTCACGCACCATGAGCTCCACCTCGTCGGAATCGTGCACGAAGCCGCCGGGACGGCACCGGACGAGCGCGTGCGCGGGGATGCCGGTCTCGTGGGTCGTCTCCACGAGCGCCTGCGACGGCGTGAGTCCACCGAGCTCGAGCCCGACGCGAAGCTCGACCCGATCGGCGCCCCGTCGCGCGCGACGATCGCCCCCGCGGGGGAGGTGACGGCGATTTCGAGGGCGGTCGAGGTCATGCAGGGTCTCCGAGCGGTTCGTTGGAGGCGGGGATGATCCGGGCACCGAGGTCCGGCGCTTGCGGGAACACTCGATCGTAGGGGAACATCGGCCGTTCGATCCTGTGGTGTCCGAGCCGCTCGAGGTCCTGGTCGACCCCGCCCGGCGTCAGCGCGAGCATCCAGTCGGCGGACATGTCGAACAGCTCGGGTTCGAGGTAGCCGATCTTGACGATCACGATGTCGGCGTCCCGCGGCGCGAGATCGAGGTCGGTGAAGTCGTGCTCGTGGTGGTACGGCTTCCGGAGCTTCGTGAGGATCGCGAACACCGAGCCGACCTGCAGCACGACCTCGGTCTCGGCGTCGCGGTCACCGTGCTTGATCGCGTGCACCCGCCCGGTCATCGTGATCGGTCCGGCGTGGACGGCGTCGACCGACGCACCAGCGGTGACCGTCACCGTCGCACCCACGCCGGCCTCGACGGCGGCGGCGACCGCGGCGGGCCCCGGGACGCTCGCGTAGATGACGACGGGGCCGGACGGATCCTGGAACTCCGGGCGGGCGAGCACCTGGGTCAGGCCCAGGTCATGTCGCCGGAACCGCCGGCGGTCGGGTTGTCGCCCGAGTCCGAGACGAAGTACGGCTTCGCGGCGCCGGGCGCGAGCGCGGCGGCGAGGCACTCGTCGAAGGAGCCCGTCGGCGCCACGAACACGAAGTCCTCGCGGACGTCCCAGAACGCCTGTGCCAGGCGCTCGGCACCGGCGGCCACGGCAGCCTGATCCCACCCGGTGACGACCGTGACCGCGCGGTCGCGGGGCTGGTCCGCCCAGGCGTACCCGACCCAGATCGCGGCGTCGAGCACGCCGGCAGTCTGCTCGACGAGGGGGACCTGCGCGTACAGCGAGGCCGCGGGCTCGATGCGCGTGGAGGTCTGTTCGCCCGGCAGGAGCACGGGGATCGGGATCCAAGCCTTCACCGGACGCTGCTGCCCGACGGGCCGGGTGGTGAGCACGTCGACCAGGTTCCGGACGGCGCGCTCCTTCGTCTCGAGGGCGTCCTCGTGCGGGGCCATCCGGTAGCAGGTGACGAGGTCGACCTGGTGGGCGAGCTCGGCGGTGACGTTGCCGTGCAGGTCCATCGACGCGGACACGATGACGTCCGGGCCGACCACGGCGCGGATCCGTCCGAGCAGGTCCGTCTCGGCGTCGTCCAGGCCCTCGACGACCATCGCGCCGTGGATGTCGTACCAGAGGCCGTCCACGTGCTCGGCCTCGACGATCGTGGACAGCCGCTCGACGATCTCCGCCGCCAGCGATTCGTACGACTCGCGGTCGACGATCCCCCGGGCAGCGCATGCCCGATGAGTGCCCCGCGGAAGTCCGCGTCCACCGCGGACAGGAACGGGTACCGCGCCACGACCTCGTCCCCGCGGTCCGGGTGGAACGCCGGCGCGAGGGTCCGGGCCGGCGTGAAGGTCGAGGTCTCGACGGCGAGACCGGCGATCGCGATGACCGGACGGGGGGTGGCGGGGATCTCAGACACGGACGCTCCTGTTCCTGGTGGTGGACTGGGGGATGGGGGCGGACAACGCCTCGAGCGAGGCGGCGAGGCCGCGCTGCAGGGCGAACTGGCCGGCCCCGACGAGCCCGGCGTCGGCGCCGAGCGAGACGGGTTCGATGGCGAGGTGCTGCGTCATCAGGGGATGGCAGCTCTCGTACAGCTGGCTGCGCACGGCGGCGATGAACGGGTCGAGGGTGGACAGGATCCCGCCGAGGTACACGGCGTCCGGGTTGAAGAAGTTCACGTTGGCCGCGAGGACCTCGCCCAGGTACCGGCCCGCCAGTCGCACGGCCCGCGTGGCCTCGGGATGGGCGTCGGACGCCAGACGGACCACGTCGGCCGTCGACGAGACGTCGACACCGGCGGCCGACAGGATCCGGACCAGGGCGGCGCCGGAGGCCACGGTCTCGAGGCAACCGGTGTTGCCGCACGAGCACGGGGTGTCCCGGCCGCGTCGATGCGCACGTGCGTGATGTCCCGGCCGACCCGGTCGACCCGCGGTACAGCCGTCCGTCGATGACGATCCGGCGCCGATCGCCGACCCCGCCTTGATGGTGATCGTCTGCCGCCGCGCAGGGTCCTGCACGGTCTGCTCACCCGCCGCCATGCAGTTCGCGTCGTTGTCGACGACCGCCGGGAGCCCGAACCGTTCCGTCAGCCACGCGGCGACGGGGAAGCCGTTCCAGCCCGGCATCCGGCTCGGCAGGTCGACGACGCCGGCCTCGACGTCCACCGGACCGGGCAGGCTGAGTCCGACGCCCCGGAGCCCGACGCGCCCGCGGTCGTCGGCGAGCCGCTCGAGCAGCGCGGCCAGGCGCTGGAGCCCCGCGGTCGGACCGTCGGAGAGCGCGAACGGGACGTTCGCGACCGACTCGAGCGCGCCTCCCGGCAGGACGATGCCGATGCGCGCGTGACCGCCACCGACGTCGGCGGCGACCGCGTACTCGTCGACGCCGCCGATGCGGAGCACCTTGCGGGGGCGTCCACCCGTCGAGACGTCGGTGCCCTCCTCGGCGAGCAGTCCGTGCGCCAGCAGCTGACCGACCACGTGCGACACCGTGGAGGGCGCAGCGCCGAGCAGGGCGGCGATCTCGGTGCGGCTCGCGGCCTGGCCGGTGGCGACGAGCTCGAGCACACGGGCGCTGAGGTCCGGCACGACTTTCTCCAATCCGGTCGAAACACGCGGCACGACCACCGACTGCGGCGAGCCTAACCGGCAGATCGCCCGGTCCACCCTTTCGCCCGAACCGCAGAAACGAACTATTTACATGGAGATGTTTGTTTTTCCAATGTCTTTGGCCATTGACTGTGTCCGTGCCGTCCGGCACACGTGCTCCACCTCCCGAAGTCCCTCGCACAAGGAGACACCGCATGTCCAAGCCCCGTCGCTGGGCGCTCCTCACCGGAGCAGTGGTCGCCGTGAGCGCCCTGCTCGCCGGCTGTTCCGGGGGCGGCAACGCCTCGCAGGGATCGTCCGACGAGATCAACTACGCGCTGCCCGCCAACTTCACGCCGAACTGGATCCTGCCGATCGGCACCGCGGCGCACCTCAACACGAACAACGGCTCGATCGCACAGTCGCTCTACGAGCCCCTCGTCGCCTACGACGGATCCACCGGCAAGATCGCGTGGAACAAGGCGGGATCCGTCGCCACCGACGCGACGTTCCCCGACGACGGCAAGAGCGTCACGATCACGCTCGGCGACCGGCACTGGTCCGACGGCAAGGCCATCACGAGCCGCGACGTCGAGTTCTGGTTCAACCTCATCAAGGCCAACAAGGACAAGTGGGGGTCCTACTCCGAGGGCAAGGCCCCGGACAACTGGACGTCGTTCAAGACGGTCGACGACACGCACTTCACGATCACGTTCGACAAGGCGTACAACTCGGACTGGATGCTCGCCAACCACTGAGCCACATCATCCCGCTGCCCCAGCACGCCTGGGACAAGACGAGCGCGAGCGCGAAGGTCTCCGACGCCGACGAGACGACCGCCGGCGCGAAGCAGGTGTGGAAGTACCTCAACACCGCGGCCGGCAAGATCTCCGACTACGCCAGCGACGACCTGTGGAAGACGATCTCCGGTCCGTACGGCGTCAAGGCGTTCACCACGGCCGGCAAGGTCACCCTGACCGCCAACACGAAGTACGACGGCGGTGAGAAGCCCTCCATCACGACGGTCAACCTGCTGCCGTTCACGTCCGCCGACGCCGAGGTGAACGCGGTCCGCTCCGGCGAGGTCGACTACGGCTACATCAACGCCACCGACATGGACCAGAAGTCGTCCTTCACGTCGAAGGGCTACTCCGTCGAGCCGTGGACCGGTTGGGCGATCACCTACATGCCGTACAACTTCAACAACCCGACGATGGGCGCGGTCTTCGAGCAGCTGTACGCCCGCCAGGCAGTGCAGATGTCGATCGACCAGGAGTCGCTGTCGAAGGTCGTCTTCAACGGCACCGCGACCTCGACCTACGGGCCGATCCCGCAGGCGCAGGAGTCCGACTACGTCTCCGACGTGCAGAAGTCCAACCCGTACCCGTTCAGCACGAAGAAGGCCAAGGCCCTCCTCGAGTCGCACGGCTGGATCGAGCAGAGCGGCACGATGGTCTGCACGGACCCGGCACCTCCGACGGCCAGTGCGGCGACGGCGTCGCGAAGGGCACGAAGTTCACCATGAACGTCCTCTCGCAGTCCGGCTCGACCGTCACGGACAACATGATGAGCGCCATCCAGTCCTCGCTGGCGAAGACGGGCATCGGCTTCACCATCAAGACCGCGCCGGTGTCGAGCGTCCTCTCGCAGACCCCGACCTGCACGAGCGACGAGGCCAGCTGTGACTGGGACCTCTCGTTCTTCGGCACCGCGGGCAGCTGGTACTTCCCGGCCTACCCGACCGGAGAGGCGCTCTTCCAGACCGGCGGTTCGGCGAACTTCGGGTCGTACTCCAGCAAGGAGGTCGACCAGCTCATCGACTCGACCACCACGTCGACGGACTCGACCGCCGTGCAGGACTACAGCGCCGCCGTCGCGAAGGACCTGCCCGTGATCTGGCTGCCGGAGCCCGACTACCAGATCTCGGTCGTCAAGAAGGGGCTGACCGGGTTCGACCAGGACTCGCTCGCGAACTTCCACCCGGCCCAGTGGAAGTGGTCGAAGTAACCAGGTGACCGGCCCGGGAGGCGCGGTGCGGGTCCGACCCGCACCGTGCCTCCCGGGATCCACAGCAAGCATCCGACCGACGGAAGCCGAATGAACACAGCTCTCTACCTCACCAGGCGCGTCCTGCAGGCGCTCGCGGTGATCCTCATCGTCACGATCGTCGTGTTCTGCCTGCTGCACGCCCTGCCGGGCGGCCCCGCCCGCGGCGTCCTCGGCGTCTCCGCGACGCCGGCGCAGATCGCCGCGTTCAACCAGGCGCAGGGGCTCGACCAGCCCCTGCCCGTGCAGTACCTCCGGTTCCTCGGTCGGCTGCTCACCGGCGACCTCGGCACCTCGTACACGCTCAACGAGCCCGTCGGGCAGCTCGATCGTCGAGCGCCTGCCGAAGACCCTCGTCCTCACCGGGATGTCCGCCGTGCTCGGACTGCTCATCGCGATCCCGGTCGGCATGTGGCAGGCGGTCCGTCGCAACGGCGCGGTCGACTACGCCGCCACTGCCCTGGCATTCGTCTTCTACTCGACGCCGGCGTTCTTCCTCGGCCTCGTGCTCATCATCGTGTTCAGCCAGCAGCTGCCGTGGCTGCCGTCCCAGGCGCCGAGCGGCAACACCCTCGCAGAGGTCTTCCAGGACCCGGCCGGTCTCGTGCTCCCGGTCGTCACCGGCGCCCTCGCGATGATCGCGGTGTTCAGCCGGTACATGCGGGCGGCGACGCTCGAGAACCTGCAGGAGGACTACGTCCGCACCGCTCGCGCCGGCGGTGCCTCGACCGTGGCGATCCTGCGACGGCACGTGTTCCGGAACTCGCTCACCCCGGTGGTGGCGATGCTCGGGTACTACCTGCCGGTGCTGTTCGGCGGGGCGCTCGTCACCGAGCAGCTGTTCAACTACCCGGGATGGGGCTGCTGTTCTGGAACGCCGCGCAGTCGTCGGACTACCCGACGCTGCTCGGGTGCGTCCTCGTCATCTCGATCGCGACGGTGGTGGGCACGCTGCTCGCCGACGTCGCGCAGTCCCTCATCGATCCCCGAGTGAAGGCGAGCCGCGCATGACCGCCGCGTCCCTCATCGACACTGCGCCCACCGACGACGTGATGGGAGTCCGCGCATGACCGCCGTCCAACTTGCCCCGAAGCACCGGGCACCCCGGTCGTCGTCGCCGCGACCGGCTGGCGGCTCGCCGTCCGCCGCTTCCGGCACAACACCCTCGCGGTGATCGGCCTCGTCGTCATCGTCGTGGTCGTCCTGTTCTGCTTCGTCGGCCCGTTCCTGTACCCGACCGACCAGACCCACACGCAGCTGTCCCAGGTGAACCTCGCTCCGGCGCCGCCCACCTGCTCGGCACCGACGCCGTCGGCCACGACGTCCTCGGGCGCCTGATGTTCGGCGGCAAGGTGTCGCTCATGGTCGGGATCGCCGCCGGGATCCTCGCCACCGTCGTCGGCACGCTCTGGGGTTCGGTCGCCGGGTACGTCGGCGGCTGGGTCGACGCGGTCATGATGCGCATCGTCGACGCCGGCATCGCGATCCCGGCGCTGTTCATCCTGCTCGTCATCTCCGCGATCACGACGCCCGGCGTCTGGGGGCTCATCGTGATCCTCGGGCTCGTGTCGTGGCTCGTGCCCTCCCGGCTCATCCGCGCCGAGACCCTGACGCTGAAGAACCGCGACTACGTGCTGACCCTCCGGGCGATCGGCGGCTCGCACGCCCGCGCCATCGGCCGTCACCTGCTGCCGAACTCGGTGTCCACGATCGTCGTCGCCGCCACCTTCCAGGTCGCCGACGCGATCCTGCTCGTCGCCTACGTCTCCTACCTCGGCCTCGGGGTGCAGGCGCCAGCGACGGACTGGGGCGGCATGCTCTCGGCGGGACTCACCGCCGCCTACTGGGGCGCTGGTGGCTCATCGTGCCGCCGGGTCTCGCCGTGATCCTCGTCGTCTGTGCGTTCAACGCGGTGGGCGACGGGCTCCGGGACGCCTTCGACGTGAGGGGCCGCTGATGTCCATCCTGACCGCCACCGATCTGGGCGTCTCCTTCAGCACGGAGTCCGGCACCGTCGACGCCGTGCGCGGGGTGTCCCTGCACGTCGAGCCCGGCGAGACCCTGGCCCTCGTGGGGAGTCCGGCTCCGGCAAGTCCACGGTCGCGCTCGCCGCGATGGGCCTGCTGTCCGGCAACGCCACCGCGTCCGGCAGCGCGGTCGTCGACGGCCACGAGGTCGTCGGCGCCGGCGAGGACTCACTGCGCGGCCTGCGCGGCAGCACCGTGTCGATGGTCTTCCAGGAGCCGGCCACCGCCCTCGACCCGCTCACCCGGGTCGGCGCGCAGATCGCCGAGGTCGTCCGGAACCACGGCGACGTCTCCGCATCCGAAGCCGCGGCGCGTGCCGTCGAGCTCCTCGGCCGCGTCGGGATCCCCGACCCCGCCGCCCGTGCGAAGGCGTTCCCGTTCCAACTGTCCGGCGGGCAGCGTCAGCGTGTGGTCATCGCGATGGCGATCGCGAACTCACCGAAGCTCCTCATCGCCGACGAGCCGACGACGGCGCTCGACGTGACCGTGCAGGCCGAGATCCTGGAACTGCTCCGCCGTCTCGCCGCGGACACCGGCACGGGGGTCCTGCTCGTCACCCACAACATGGGGGTCGTGGCGGACTTCGCCGACCGGGTCGCGGTGATGCTGCAGGGCGAGATCGTCGAGACCGGCAGCGTCGAGGACGTCCTGCTGCGGCCCGAGCACGACTACACGAAGCGGCTGCTCGCCGCGGTGCCGCGGCTG
This sequence comes from Curtobacterium flaccumfaciens, assembly GCA_029689965.1. Lineage (GTDB taxonomy): Bacteria > Actinomycetota > Actinomycetes > Actinomycetales > Microbacteriaceae > Curtobacterium > Curtobacterium flaccumfaciens_E. The sequence goes on from CP121450.1 coordinate 842,994, forward strand.
GCGGTGGCGGGTGCGGCCGCGGGGGTTCCTGGTGCTGCTCCAGCATCGGACGGGAGGCGCGACACGGCTCCGGTGGTCGACCTGCGGGACGTCTCGGTGACGTTCGGGCGCGGGGCGCGCGCCGTCCACGCCCTGCGCGGCATCGACATCGCCGTGCACGCCGGCGAGACCGTCGGGCTGGTCGGGGAGTCCGGCTCGGGCAAGTCCACTGCGGCCCGGGTCGCGCTCGGCCTCGTGAAGCCCACGTCGGGCGGCGTCCACCTGTTCGGCTCCGACCTCCGGACCGCCCGAGGCCGCGACCGTCGAGCGCTCCGCTCCGGCATCGGCGTCGTGCTGCAGGACCCCGTCGCGTCGCTCGACGCCCGGATGTCGGTCGCCGAGTGCATCGCGGAGCCGCTCGCCGTGCACCGTCGCGGGATGTCGTCCGCGGATCGCCGGAAGCGGATCGACGAGGTGCTCGACGCCGTCCGGCTGTCCCGCGCGCTGGCGACGCGGGCCCCTCGGGAGCTCTCCGGAGGTCAACGGCAGCGCGTCTCGCTCGCCCGGGCCCTCGTGCTGTCGCCGCGGCTGCTCGTCGCGGACGAGCCGACCAGTGCGCTCGACGTCAGCGTGCAGGAGACCGTGCTCGAGGTGCTCCGCGAGCTGCAGAGCGACCTCGGGTTCGCGTGCCTGTTCGTGTCGCACGACCTCGCCGTGGTGCAGCAGTTCGCCGAGCGCGTCGTGGTGATGCGTGAGGGCGTCGTCGAGGAGCAGGGCACCACGGGCACGACCCTCATGCACCCCACGACCGACTACACCCGGCGCTTGCTCGCCGCCGTGCCCGTCCCCGACCCGATCGTGCAACGGCAGCGTCGGGCCGAGCGGCTCGCGACCCTCGCGGCGGTGAGCGCGTGATCGCCGCAGGCACCGCCCCCCGGTCGCCGGCGTCGACGTCGGCGGGACGAACACGAAGGTGCTCCTGGCGACGCCGACGCTCGACGTCGTCGACCGCATCGACCTGCCGACGCCCGCCCACGCGGGCGGCGCCGCGATCGTCACAGCGGCCCTCGGAGCGGTGACGGAACTGCTCGACCGGCACCGGGCCTCCCTGTCGGGTGTCGGGGTGGGGGCGGCCGGCGTGGTCGACGCGACCACGGGGACCGTGCTCGTGACCGGCAACTCGTTCACCGGCTGGGCCGGTTACGGGGTGACGGACGCGGTGACCTCGGAGCTCGGCGTCCCCGCGACGCTCGACAACGACGTGAACGCGTTCCTGCTCGGCGAGATCGCCACGGGTGCCGTCGTCGGGGAGTCCGACGTGCTCGGCATGACGCTCGGCACCGGTGTCGGCGGCGCGCTCGTGCTCGGCGGTTCCCTGTTCGCCGGGCCTCGGGCGCCGCCGGTGAGATCGGCCACGTGCCCGGCTTCGGCGACGCGGTGTGCACGTGCGGGCAGATCGGACACCTGGAGACCATCGCCGGGGCGCGCGGGATAGCCGACCGGTACGCCGAACGGTCCGGCCGGCGGTCGTCCGTGCGCGAGGTCGCCGACGCCGCCCGGTCCGGTGACGCCGACGCGTCCGCCGTCTTCGAGCGCGCGGGGTGGGGCCTCGCCCGCGCCACCCTGCTCACAGCGGGGATCCTCGACGTGACGACCGTCGTCATCGGTGGCGGCATCGCCCGGTCGTGGGACCTGCTCGAACCGGCGATCACCGCGGCCATCGCGGATGAACCCCCGGTGAGCGGTGCACCGATCCGGCTGGCGCAGTCGACCCTCGGCTCCGACGCTGTGGCGCTCGGGGCCGCGGCGCAGGTGCGGGACCTCGTGCTCGGCGGCGCGACCGTCTGACCTGCGCCCCGGAACCAGGTTCCGGACACAGCACCGCGCTCGTCCGCGGTGCTGTGTCCGTTCCGTGGTGCCGGAGGGCGACCGGGATCAGGCGCGGCGCGCGCCCACCGCGGCAGGAGCAGCCCGAGCACGATCATCGCCACGGCGAGGATCAGGTGCAGCACGTTGTCGGCGCTGTTGAGCGGCACGAAGTTCGCCGGGTCGGCCATGCCGGCGGTGAAGAGGCCGTAGACGAACAGGACGGCGTAGACGATCCCGCCGACGACGAGGTACAACCGGGCGCCGGCGGCGGTCCGGGCCGCGAGCAGCCCGACGATGCCGAACAGCAGGTGCACGATGTTGTGGAGCACGGAGACCTGGAACGTCCCGAGCAGGAGCGCCATCGAGCCGTGGCCGGCCACCGACATCGATCCCATGTCCATCGTCAGGCCAGGGATGAAGCCGGCGATCCCGACGATGAGGAAGACGACGCCGAAGACGAACGCGCCCTTCTGCGTCCACGTCGAGCCGTACCCGACGCGGTTGGTTGCTGCTGCGTTGCTGGTCATGGTGCGACCTCTCTCTCGATGGGACCGACACGTCGATGCGCGGCCCGGGCGCTCATGACACCCACGGGTTCTTCGGAGCGGACGCCCTGCCGGTTTGCAGCTGTCCGACCGGTCGGAGTGGCACGACGAGCGGTAGTCCGGCGGGGCGCCGCGCACGTAGCTTGAGGATTCATCGGAGTACTGTCGGAACGATGATCGCCATCATCGTGGTCGGTGCCGTCCTGCTCGTCTCCGTCGTGCTCATCGTGTTCGAGGGCCGGGTGATGGCCAAGCCCGAAGCCGACCGGACCGACCGCGAACGCCGGTTCCTCACAGCCGACCGGGCAGCCGCACGGGGGTACCAGACGTACGCCCGATCCGTCGCGCCCTGGATCGCCGTCGGAGCGGCCGTGGTCGGGCTCGTCATCACCATCCCGTTCTGGCTCGACGGACGCACGGGCGTCGCGGCCGGGCTGACCGTGCTGTTCGTCGTGCTCGGCGGTGGGATGCTCGTGTTCTGGGCCACGGTCCTGCGGCACCGGGGCCCCGGGAGCGCGTGGCGCGAGCGGCAGGACGAGCGCACCCGCGAGGCCGACGCCGCGGGCCGACCTCGCTGGTTCGTGAACGTCAGAGCCGGGTGGTGGCTCGCCGGTGGGTTCACCGTCCTCGGCGCGGCAGCGCTGATCGGCGCGCTGTACGGTGTCGGCTCGCCGTTCACCGGCGGGATCATGCTCGCGGTCGGCGTGCTCTACCTCGTGCTCGTGGCCGTCCAGCAGCGAGCCGAACACCGGCGCTGATCGCGCGGTGCCGCAAGCAAGGGCAACTGAACCGTTGCGGAGCAGCGTGCGAGCATCGTGGGCGCATGAGCCAGTACGACAAGCGCGACCCGAACTCCCTCTACCCCGCCCCGCCGTACCCGAAGCAGGAGCAGTCCCTGCCTGGTGCCGCGTGGAAGATGGACCCGAGCCGGACCACGGCGAGCAGAGCTACGTCGGCAAGGAGCGCCTCACCGGCTACCGAGGCATCGTCACGGGGGCCGACTCCGGCATCGGCCGCGCGGCCGCGATCGCACTCTCCCGCGAGGGCGCCGATCTCGTGCTGTCGTACCTGCCGGACGAGCAGGAGGACGCCGAGCAGGTGCGTGACCTGCTCGCGGGCGAGGGGCGCCGCGCCGTCCTGTTCCCGGCGACATCTCGGACGAGCAGTACTGCACGGACCTCGTGCAGAAGGCCGTCGACGAGTTCGGTGGTCTCGACACCCTCGTCATGGTCGCCGGCCGGATGGACAGCAACGACGACATCCTCACCCTGGACACCGAGCACTTCGACTCGACGTTCAAGACCAACATCTACTCGCTGTTCTGGCTGACGAAGGCGGCGTTGCCCCACCTGGAGCCCGGCTCGACCATCGTCACGACCGGTTCGATCCAGGCGTCGACACCGTCGCCGGACAAGATCGACTACGCCGTGTCGAAGGGCGCCGTGAAGCTTCTTCACCGAAGCCGTCGCCCAGCAGCTCGCACCGAAGGGCATCCGCGTGAACTCGGTTGCTCCCGGGCCGGTGTGGACGCCGCTCCAGCCGGGTTCCGACGACGCCGAGACCGTGTCGCACTTCGGCGAGGGCTCGCCGTTCGGCCGCCCCGGTCAGCCCGCTGAGCTCGGTGCCGCCTACGTGCACCTCGTCAGCCCGGAGTCGAGCTACCAGTCCGGTTCGACGATCACCGTCGCGGGTGGGACGCCCGCCTTCTAGACGCGGCCGGTGACGGACGGCCTGGAGGCGCGTGGCGGCGCCGCCACGCGCCTCCAGGCCGTCTGTGGCCGGTCGCGCACGACGTGCCAGGCTCGACGGAGCGGAACCGTCCGACCGAGCCGGCCGCGTGAGGAGCAACCGTGGCAGGAACGACGCACGTGGTCCTGGTCGAGTGGAGCGACGCCGGAGCGTCGGCAACAGCGAACGCGCTCTGCCGCGAGCACCTGCCGCGCATCGACGGCGTGGAGTCGGTGCGCTCCGGGGAGAGCGTCAGCACCGAGGGCCTCGAGGGCGGGTTCGACTGGATGCTCGTCGTGCGCTTCCGGGACCGTGCGGCGCTCGAGGGGTACTTGCCGCACGCGGAGCACCAGCCGGTCGCGGAGTTCATCCGGAGCGGGAGCGCGCGGGTCGTGGTGTTCGACATCGACGACTGACACGGCGAGCGGCTCATGCCGTCGTCAGCCGGCTCGGACGTCCTCGGTGCCGAGCACCCCGAGGAGCGCGAGGGCATCCGCGTCCGGTGAGCCCACCGGCGCGGTGTAGAGCACGAGGTGCTGGTCCCGGTCGGTGAGTGCGAGGCTGTCGCAGTCCACCCGCACCGGGCCGACCGCGGGGTGCTGGAACGTCTTCGTGAGCACCGTCGAGGTCTGGACGTCGTGGCGCTCCCACAGCCGGGCGAACTCGGCACTGCCGGTCCGGAGATCGTCGACGAGCGCCGTCACCGCCGGGTCGGTCGGGTAGCGGGTCACGGTCGTGCGCAGCTGCATGACCACGTGTCGTCGGAACTCCGCGCCGTCCGAGATGCCGTACGGCGGGGCGTCCTCCTCGGCATCCGTCGTGGGGAACGCCCGCCGCGCGAGGTTCCGACCGGCGTCGTCCTGCTGCGCGAAGTCCTCCATGAGCGCTGCGGCGAGCTCGTTCCACGCCAAGACCTCGAAGTCGGCGGACAGCACGATCGCGGCCGTCTGCGGCAGACGCTCGACGACCGCCAGGATGCTCGGTCGGACGTCGCGTCGGACGGCGCCGTCGTGGAGCGGGGCGGTGCCGGCGAGCAGGTGCAGGTGATCGGACTCCGCATCGGCCAGGCGCAGTGCGCCGAGAGCCCGGCGAGCACCTCGGCGGACGGCCGCGGCGCACGTCCCTGCTCGAGTCGCACGTAGTACTCGGTCGAGATGTGGGCGAGCACGGCGACCTCCTCACGCCGGAGGCCAGGCGTCCGACGACGGGGGCCCGACGGGAGGCCGACGTCCTCCGGGCGGAGTCGTTCCCGTCGGGAACGGAGGAACGCCGCGAGCTCGTGCTTGTCCATGGACCGAGTCTGCGCGTTCTGCGCCCGGTGATCCTGGTACAGGGTGTACCTGGATCCACTGTCCGCATCGGCCGGACGCTGTCCGCATGACCAACGACACCACCACGAACCCGATCGGCCTGCTCTCCGGCAAGGTCGTCCTCATCACCGGCGCGAGCCGCGGCATCGGAGCGGCGGCCGCCCGACTGTTCGCGCAGGAGGGGGCCGCGGTCGTCCTCGCCGCCCGGAGTGCCGCCGCGCTCGACACAGTGGTCGCCGACGTCCGTTCCACCGGTGGGACCGCCGACGCCGTCACGATCGACCTCGCTGACGCCGCGAGCATCCGCACCGCCGTCGCACGCGTCGACGAACTGCACGGCCGGCTCGACGGAGCCTTCAACAACGGCGCCGCGATCCAGCAGCCCGGCCCGCTCGACACCACCAGCGATGAGGACATCGAGACGCAGTTCGCCGTGAACTTCCGCGGGCACTGGGTCGCGATGACCGCCGAAGCCGAGCTGATGCGCCGAGCGGACGGTGGCGCGATCGTGAACACCTCGAGCATCGGAAGCCGACGAGCGAACCCCGCCCTGCCGGCGTACGGAGCGATGAAGCGTGCGCTCAACAGCATCACCGAGACCGCCGCCGTGACCTGGGCGCCCGAGGGCATCCGGGTGAACGGCATCACGCCCGGCGGTACCGCGACCGAGATGATCGACGCGTGGGAGACGGCGACTCCCGGCATCACCGAGCAGATCAACTCCTCCGTGCCGCTCGGCCGCATGGGCCGCCCGGAGGAGGTGGCGGAAGCCGCCGCCTGGCTGCTGAGCGATCGCGCGTCGATGGTCACCGGCGCGATCCTGCCGGTGGACGGCGGTGCGGGCGCCTGATCCCGCCTGCCAGGGACGGGCACCGGCTCGGTCAGTCGATGAGCGATTGCGTCCCGAGGACGATCGCGAGCGCGAGCCGTTCGGCGTCCTCGGTGCCCGGCTCCGCGGTGTAGGCCAGCACGGTGAGGTCGTCCGTGGCGATCTGCAGCGTGTCGCAGTCGAGCGTGATCCGGCCGACCGCCGGGTGCTCGATCGTCTTCCGCCGCCCCGTGTCGCGCGGCGGCGTGGACGAACCCGCGTCCCAGAGGTCCACGAAACGGGGACTCGCGGCGCGGAGGTCCCGCACGAGCTGTCCGAGCGCGCGATCGAGCGGGTAGCGGGCCACGGTCAGCCGGAGCGCGGCGACGAGGGAGACCTCGAAGGCCCGCTGCTCGGCGTCGGTGTGCACGGCTCGGCTCCCGGGACCGACCAGGCGCCGCCACGCCGTGTTCCGCTCGTGCCCGCGGAGCGCCCCGACCGGGCCCATGAGCGCGTCGTAGGGAGCGTTGGCCGTGAGGATCGTCCCGGCCGCGTCGAGCACGGCGACGGGAGTGTCGGCGAGGCGGTCGAGCAGCCGTTGCACGCTCGGCGGGATCCGCGACGGGACGACGTCCGCGCCGGGGACCGCGTGCCCGGCGAGCCGGAACAGCAGCTTCTCGTTCGGCGTCGGCGACGCGGAGCGATCGGGCGAGGGCTTCGACGACCTGGGCGGACGGCGAGGTGGCTCGCCCCTGTTCGAGACGGGTGAGGTAGTCGGCGGAGATCCCCGCGAGGGCGGCGAGCTCCTCGCGGCGCAGCCCGCTCGCTCGGCGGCGACTGCCCGCGACGACGCCGACCGCCTCCGGTGCGACGTGATCGCGCAGGCGGCGCAGGGTCCGCCCGAACTCGGTGTGTTCCACGTCCCCAGCGTGCGACCGCGGCCGGCCGGTGTCCTGGGTCCGTCAGTCCTACGACAACCGGACGGCTCCCCGACGCTGCCTGGCCGACGGACGCTGGGTGCATGACAACGACACTCGTCACCGGGGCCTCGAGAGGCCTCGGCAAGGAAACCGCCCGCCAGCTCGTCGCCGCCGGGCACACCGTCTGGATCGGCGCCCGCGACCTCGCCGCCGGCCACGCCGTCGCCCGCGAGATCAGCACCGCGACGAACACGGCCCGTGCCGTCCAGCTCGACGTCACGGACGACGCCTCGGTCGAGGCCGCGTTCGCGCGGCTCGAACACGAGGGCGGTCTCGACGTGCTGGTGAACAACGCCGGCATCGGCAAGGAGGCGCTGAACGGTCCCGAGGCGCTCGAGGTCTTCGACACGAACGCCGTCGGCATCGTCCGCACGACCGAGGCGGCGCTGCCCCTGCTCCGCCGTTCCGCCAACCCCGTCATCGTGAACATCTCGAGCGCGCTCGGCTCGTTCGCGGCGAACCACGACCCGGAGAAGCCGGCGTCGCAGTACCAGGCGATCGTCTACGGCGCGAGCAAGGCCGCGGTCTCGATGCTGACGGTGCAGTACGCCCGCGCGGTGCCCGAGGTGCACGTCGTCGCGGTCGAGCCCGGGTACACCGCGACGGAGTTCGGCGGCGTCGAGAACCCGCACGGGCGCCCCGTGGAGGTCAGCGCCGCGACGGTCGCGGCGGCTGCCGCCGCCGGCCCGGACGGCCCGACGGGCGTCTTCCTCGAGGACGGCGCGCCGCTCGGGTGGTGACCACCCGACGGACTGGAGGGACGTGGCGGTACCGCCACGTCCCTCCAGTCCGTCGCTCCCCGGTCGTTCCTTCCCCTGTCACGTGCGATGGGAGGCCGATTCGCGCGTAGGCGGTCGTTCCATCAGGGCAGGTACGCGCGATTCGGCTGCCGACGCGCGATTCGGCTGCGTGTGCGCGATTCGGCTGCGTGCGCGCGATTCGGCTGCGTGCGCGTGCTGGTGGGGCCCACCTCGGGTCCGTAGCCTGGTCGCGTGGCTGCCGCGACCGAACCGACCGTCCTGCTGACCGCCTTCGAGCCGTTCGGCGGTGACGCGGTCAACCCGTCGTGGGAGGCCGCCCAGCGGCTCGCCGAGACGTGGGACGGACCGGCGACCCTCGTGGTCGAGCAGCTGCCCGTCGTGTTCGCCGAGGAACGGTCACGACTCGCGGCCGCGATCGAGCAGCACCGTCCCACCGTCGTCGTCGCGACGGGCCTCGCCGCCGGGCGAGCGGCGGTCACGCCCGAGCGCGTCGCGATCAACGTGATGGACGCCCGGATCCCGGACAACGTGGGTGCCCAGCCGGTGGACGAGCCGATCGACCCGCACGGCCCACCGGCCGTGTTCAGCGGGCTGCCGATCAAGCGGATCGTGCGCGACGTCCGTGCCGCCGGTGTGCCCGCGTCGGTGTCGAACACGGCCGGGACGTTCACCTGCAACCAGGTGTTCTACGAGCTGATGTCCTTCGCCGGACGCGACGGCTTCCGCGCCGGCTTCGTGCACGTGCCCGCGACGCCGGACCTCGCCGCGGACGGACCAACGCTCACGCTCGACGAGATCGTCACCGCGCTCGACGCCGTGGTGCACGCGTCGCTCGACCCCGCACCCGACATCGCCGAGCAGGGCGGCGCCGAGTCCTGACCCGCGACGGTCAGAGGAACTGGCGGAAGTTCGTCGACGCCAGGTCGAGCAGTTCGTCGCCGCGACCGGACAGCACGGTGCGGATCGCGTAGAGCGTGAAGCCCTTCGCCTGCTCGAGCGTCACCGCCGGCGGCATCGACAGCTCCTGCCGGTCGGCCCGCACCGAGACGAGCGCAGGCCCGTCGTGGGCCAGGGCAGCGGCGAGGGCGTCCTCGAGCTGGTCGGACCGGTCGACGCGGAAGCCGGCGATGCCGATCGCCTCGGCGACCTTCGCGAAGTCGGGGTTCTGCAGCTCGGTGCCGTAGTTCACGAACCCGGCGGCCTTCATCTCGAGCTCGACGAAGTTCAGCGACGAGTTGTCGAACACGACGATCTTCACCGGCAGCTGGTTCTGCACGATCGTGATGAGTTCACCGAGCAGCATCGTCAGACCGCCGTCGCCCGCCATCGCGATGACCTGGCGCTCGGGGAACGCCGCCTGCGCACCGATGGCCTGCGGGACCGCGTTCGCCATCGTGCCGTGCACGAACGAGCCGATCAGCCGGCGCTCGCCGTTCAGCGTGAGGTACCGGGACGCCCAGACCACGGGGGAGCCGACGTCCGGGATGAAGACGGCGTCGTCCGCCGCGAGCCGGTCCAGCACGCGGGTGACGTACTGCGGGTGCAGGGGCTTGTGCTTCCCCGCCGGCACCGCGAGGTCGTCGAGCTTGGCACGCGTCTTCGCGTAGTGCTTGCGCGCGTCCTCGAGGTGCTTGGTGGGGTGCGACCGGGTGAGCAGCGGGATGAGCGCGAGCGCGGTGTCCTTGACGGTGCCGACGAGTCCGATGTCCACCGGGTGCCGACGTCCGAGCTGTGCGCCCCGGATGTCGACCTGCACGTGCTTCGCCTTCGCGGGGAAGAACTGCTGGTACGGGAAGTCCGTCCCGAGCATGAGCACCACGTCGGCGTCCTCCATGGCTCGGTACCCGGAGGCGAAGCCGAGCAGACCGGTCATCCCGACGTCGTACGGGTTGTCCACTCGATGTGCTCCTTGCCGCGGAGGGCGTGCACGATCGGCGCCTGCAGCCGCTCGGCGAGCGCGATCACCTCGTCGTGGGCGCCGGCCACCCCGGCACCCGCGAGGATCGTGACGCGGTCCGCGCCGTTGAGGAGGTCGGCGGTGCGTCGGAGCTCCGTCTCGGCCGGGACGATGCGCGGCTCGGCGCGTTCGATCCGGGTGACGCGGGGCGCGACTGCCTCGGCGAGCAGCACGTCGCCGGGGATGGCGAGCACGGCGACCCCGCGCTGCTCCACGGCCGCGCGCATCGCGATCTCCAGCAGGCGCGGCATCTGCGTGGGGTCCGCGACGTACTCGACGTAGACGGAGCACTCGCGGAACAGCTTCCTGCGGGTGGGTCTCCTGGAAGTACCCGGACCCGATCTCCGCCGTGGGGATGTGCGCGGCGATCGCGAGGACGGGCACGCGGGACCGGTTCGCGTCGTAGAGACCGTTGATCAGGTGCAGGTTGCCCGGTCCGCAGCTGCCGGCGCACACCGCGAGCTCCCCGGTCAGCGCGGCCTCGGCCGAGGCGGCGAACGCGGCTGCCTCCTCGTGCCGGACGTGCTCCCACCGGATCGAGCCGTCCTTGCGGAGCGCGTCGGTGAACCCGTTGAGGGAGTCACCGGGGAGACCGTAGACCCGTTCGACGTGGTTCTCACGGAGGGTGGCGACGATGTTCTCGGCAACGGTTGTCATGCCTCCAGGTCTAGTCCCGGCGGCTGATCCCTGCCGTTCGCTGTGCGACCTCTGATCGATCGTCACGGAACTCCGGGCCCGGTGGTGTCGCCCACCTGCGACGATGGGCGGATGTCCGACGCAGCGCTCCGCCCCCGCCGACGGGTGTCCGACGAGTACGGCATCCTCGACCGGAACCCGTACCCGCTCGTCTCGGTGGCGGTCGCCGTCGTCGCGGTCATCGTCATCACGATCGTCGGGTTCACGCTCGGCACGGTCGACCTCGGACTGTCGAAGGCGCTCAACGGTCTGCACACCGGGGTGGTCGGGGCGTTCAGCACGGCGGTCTACCACGTCATCAGCCCGGCTCCGGCGATCGGGATCACGTTCGTCGTCGTGGCGGTGATCTGGTGGCGCACCAGGGATCTCCGTCCGGCCCTGGCGTTCGGCGGCACGATCGCGATCACCTGGCTGCCCTCGGCGGTCGTGAAGGAGATCGTGCACCGGGCGCGCCCCGACGTCGGCGTGCTGCCGCACCCGTTCCCGGTGCAGCCGGACCCGGGCTACCCGAGCGGCCACACGGTCTACATCACGGCGTTCGCGATCGCCCTGGTCTGGCTCCTCCGCGACACCCGGTGGCACCGGTGGGCACGAACGCTGGGGACCGTGGCGATCGTCGTGGTGTTCTTCGCGGTGTCGATCGACGCCGTGCACTACCCGACGGACGCGGCCGCTTCGATCCTGTGGTCGGTGGCGGTCGCGCCCGGCGTGCGCGTCGTCTGGGTCGACTGGCTGATGCCGCGGATCCCGTTCCTGCGCCCGCGCGAGGCGCGCGTGCAGGCACGCTGACGGGTCGCGCCGGCGCACTGGTCGCGACCCGGTGACGGACTGGAGGCGCGTGGCGGGCCCGCCCGGGCCTCCAGTCCGTCAGCCGGTCGCGTCGGGCAGCTCGTCCTCGATCGGGAGCAGCCGGCGTGCGCCGTGCCCTTCGGCGCCGAGCTCGTCGCCCGGGTTCATGACGAGGCAGGCGTTGAGCGAGACGCACCCGCAGCCGATGCACTGCGTCATCTCGTCCTGCAGACGCTCCAGCTCGAGCTGCCGCGCGCGGAGCCGAGCGCGCCACCGCTCGTTCAGTCGGTTCCAGTCGCGCAGCGAGGGCATCCGGTCCGAGGGGAGCGTCTCGAACTGCTCGGCCACCTCGCCCAGGGGGATGCCGAGCCGCTTGGCGACCTGGATGATCGCGATGCGCCGCTCGACGTGCCGGGGTACAGCCGGGTGCCGCCCGCGGTGCGCTCCGGGTGGATCAGGCCCTTGCGCTCGTAGAAGTGCAGGGCGGACGCGGCGACCCCGGTGCGGGCGACGACCTCGCCGATCGTGAGCAGGTCAGTCGGCTTCGGCTGCGAGATCTCGACCATGGTCGAGATCCTAGGCGCCTGCGTCGGGACATCGCCCGCCTGCGTCGGGACACCGCCGGCCGGCGTCAGGACACCGCGCGCCGGATGAGGTCGGCCACCGTCGCCTCGTCGTCCGCCGAGAAGTCCGGCGTGACGGCCCAGGACGTCGGCCAGAACGCGCCGGCGTCGAGCCGCGCGGGGTCCTGGAAGCCGAGCGTGGCGTAGCGGGCCTTGAACTTGGCGGCGTCCTGGAAGAAGAACACCACCTTGCCGTCCTTCGCGTACGCGGGCATGCCGTACCAGAGCCGAGGGGCCAGGTCGGGCGCGACCTCGAGCGCGATCCGGTGGACGCGTTCCGCGAGGCCCCGGTCCGGCTCGGGCATCGCGGCGATCTTCTCGACGACCGCGGCGGCCTCAGCGGCGGCCTTCTCGGCCTTCGTACCCCTGGTGCTGCGGGATCGCTTCACCTCGGCCGCGTACTCCTTCATGGCTGCGCGCTCCTCGTCGCTGAACGCGGGCTCGGTCTTCTTCTTCGTGGCCATCGGTCGTCCTCACTGTCTGGGTCCGTCGCTGTCGTGGGTTCATCGTGCCCGGTCCGAGCGGTCGGCGCTTCTCGGATCCTGACCGGTGTTCCGCACGAAGAGATAGCAGTTGACATTGCATTTGATGTGCAATATGTTGAGTGCTGTGAGCCGGAAGGGACGGCTCCCGACCCGGAAGGCCCACCCACCATGACCACGATCCTGCAGCCCACCCCCGCCCGCTCGACCGTTCGCGCCACGGACACGCTCGACAGCGTCCTCGGCCGACTCGAACTGGCCGCCGCCCGACTGCCGCACGCCCTCGCCGTGCCGGTCATGGTGGCGCACGCCGCGCTCAGCTCGCTCGCGTACCGCTGAACCCGAGGGTGCAGTGCCCGTCGACCGCGGTCGACGGGCACTTCGTGCGTGCGGCCGTGATCGCCGGGTGCTTCGTGCGTGCGGCCGTGATCGCCGGGTGCTTCGTGCGTGCGGCCGTGATCGCCGGGTGCTTCGTGCGTGCGGCCGTGATCGCCGGGTGCTTCGTGCGTGCGGTCTCAGTGCGCCAGGGCGCGTCCTCGGAGGCGCTCCCGGGTGAGGCCGGGAGCACGACCCCGGTGTCCCGCTCGAGCACGTGGGTCCCCGGCGGCGCGATCGCGTCGATCGCGTCCAGCACGCCGTCGTCGAGCACGACCTCGGCCGCCTGCGCGTACGCGTCCACGTGCGAGACGGTGCGCGGGCCGATCACGACCGAGGACACGTCCGGGTGCGTCAGTGCGAAGCCGACCGCGAGCTCGAGCAGCGTCAGGCCGGCCGCGTCCGCGAGCCGTCCCAGACGGTCGGCCACGTCGAGCTTCCGGCGGTTCGCGGGAGCGCCGATGTCGTACGCATGCGGCTGCTCCAGCGCTCGCGGTGACCGCGGCTGCACCGTGCCGCTCCGGTACGCGCCCGCGAGCCAGCCCCCGGCGAGGGGCGCGGCCGCGAGCACACCCAGCCCGAACCGGTGTGCGACCGGGAACGTCGTGCGCTCGGCCGTGCGGGTGAGGACCGAGTACAGCGCGTGGGTCGCGGTGGCGCTCTTGCCGCCGGATCGGAGCCACTGCGCCTCGACGAGCTCCTCCGCGGGGAACCCCGGGATGCCGAAGGCGCGGATCTTCCCTGCGTCACGAGGTCGGCGAGTGCGTCGAGGGTCTCGTCGAGGGACGTCGCCGGGTCCGGGTGCGCCGGCTGGTACAGGTCGATGACGTCCGTCCCGAGTCGCTCGAGGCTCCGTTCGACCGCACGGAACATCCACCGCCGGCCGTTGCCGTGGTGGGACGGGTCCCGGTCGACCGGGTCACCGAACCGGACCGCCAGGAACACGTCGTCCCGCCGCTCCCCGAGCGCCGCCCCCACGATGCTCTCGGCGAGCCCCGCACCGTCGGCATCCGACACGTCCACCGCCGTGATGCCGCGGTCGAGCGCCTCGTGGACGAGCCGGACCGCGTCGTCCACGTCCCGTTCCGCGACCGCGGCCACCGCCCGGCTCCCGAGGGTCAGCGCGCTGACCGGGCACCCGTCCGCCCCATGCGTCGCTGTTCCATGCGCGCCACGATATGAGCGCGGTCGCGACGGCGGGGCAGGGTGACGAACCGTTACCCCTGGTACCCTGCTGGGGCACCACCAACACGCAGTGTGTATCTACCGGCCGTCGGCTCCCCGGCGGACAGCGGCGGCACCCGATGGGCCCGCCCCACCGCTCCCGGGCCGGGCCGAGAAGGCACACCCCCATGCTCGAGACACGTTCCGCCCAGCCCGGGTCGCACCCCTCCACCGACGACCGCTCCCTGGTCGCCCACGCGGGACGCTGGTACTTCCCCGTCGCGTTCGTGGCGAGGCTGCCGTTCGCGATGATGGTCGTCGGGGTGCTGACGCTCGTCGTGTCCGCGCGGGACTCGGTCGCGCTCGGCGGTGTGAACTCGGCGTCCGTCGGCATCGGCGCCGCCGTCTTCGGCCCGATGATCGGCGCCGCGGCGGACCGGCTCGGCCAGCGCACCGTGCTCGTCCCCGTCGGCCTGGTCAACGCCGTGCTGCTCGGCCTCTTCCCGTTCGTGGTCGACGGCACCGCCCCCGACCTCGCCGTGCTGGCGATGGCCTTCTTCATCGGCGCATCGGCACCCCAGGTGGCCCCGATGTCCCGGACACGTCTCGTCGCGATCATCGGGCAGCGCATGGCGCCTGCACGTCGCAGCACGGTCCTCAGCGGCACCATGGCGTACGAGTCCGCCGCCGACGAGACCGTCTTCATCATCGGCCCGTTCCTCGTCGGGCTCCTCGCGAGCGCGATCGCGCCGTGGGTCGCGGTCGCCGGGGCGTCGGCACTCACGTTCGTGTTCGTGACCGCGTTCGCGCTGCACCCGACCGGCAAGCTCGTGCTCGGACACCTTGAAGAACTGGTGCAGGCACCCGCCCGCCAGCTCCTCGGGCCACGACTGGTCGTGGTCGTCGTCGGGATCCTCGGGGTCGGCCTGTTCTTCGGCTCGACGCTGACCTCGCTGACCGCCTTCATGGAGACACACGGTGAGGCCTCGCAGGCGGGGCTGCTCTACGGCCTGATGGGCATCGGGTCGGCCGGCCTCGCGCTCGGGTCGGCGGCGTTCCCGCGCGGGTTCGCCCTCGGGTGGCGATGGTTCGTGTTCGGCGTCGTCCTGCTCGTCGGCGCGGTCGCGTTCTCGCAGGTGGGGTCGGTCGTCGCCGCCGGCGTCGTGCTCGCGGTGATGGGTGTGGGCATCGGTCCGACGCTGGTCGCGCAGTACAGCCTCGGGTCGGACCGTTCGCCCGTCGGCCGTTCCGCCACCACCATGACGATCCTCGGTTCCGCGGTCATCGTGGGGCAGTCGATCGCGTCAGCGATCACCGGCGACCTGGCGGAGCAGCACGGAGCGGCCGCCGCCATGCTCCTGCCGGCCGCATCGGCTGCGGTCGTCGTGCTCGCGGCGATCGTGAACCTGGTCCTGTCGCGGCGCGCGTCCGTGTGACCACGCGGGTCCGTTCCTGACCGTGCGCCCCTGCGGTTCGTCGACCCGGTGCCTACTCGGTGTCGTCGACGAGCAGGTCCTGGTGGCGGTAGTCGTTCGAGCGCAGGCCGGCACGGGCGATCATGTGCGTCGACACCGGCACGAGGAACAGCTGGAAGACCATGACCGGCAGCACGAGCCACAGCGCCGTCCAGGTCCACACCGCCACGACGATCGCGGCGAGGGCGAACGCCAGCCCGAGCACCTGCGGCTTCGCCATGGCGTGCAGACGCACGAGCGGGTCCGGGAAGCGCACGATCCCGATGCCGGCGCCGAGCGACAGCACCGATCCGACCAGCAGCAGTCCGATCGCGACCCATGCCCGGACGCCGGCACCGTCGATGAAGCCCTGGATGGTGTCGATCACGAGCGTTCCTCTTCCGTGGCGTGTCCCGGCGTGGTGGCGCCGAGACCCTCGTCGGACGGATCGGACGACGGCGTGACGGCTCGGGCCACGGCGACCGTGGCGAACACGCTCGTCGCGGCGATCACGACGAGCACCGGTACCCCGGTCAGGTCCTGCCGGACCACCATCGCGGCACCGATCACGACGAGTGCGGTCGTCAGCACCATGTCCGACCCGATCATCCGGTCGAGGATCGTCGGCCCGCGCACGATGCGGAACACCGCGAGGGCGAGCGTCGCGCCGAGGAGCGCGAGCACGAGGGCGATCCCGACCGCCATGACCACGACCGCGGCGCTCATCGGGCCACCTCCGGCAGCGGCTCGGACAGCTCGGAAACGTCCTGCCTGGAGCCGAGGGCACGGATGACCATCGCCTCGATGCCGAGCGCCTCGCGCCGTGCAGCCTCGACCTGCTCGACACGTTCGGTGTCGAGGACGTGCAGCAGCAGCCGACGCCGGCGCAGGTCGACGTCGGCGACGTACGAACCGGGCACCAGCGTGATCGCAAGGGTCGCCAGCGTGAACGTCATCTCGGACGTGGTGTGGAGCTGCACGAGGGTGACCGAGCTGCGCCGGACGCCGCGCGGGCGGAAGGCGACCCAGGCCACGCGGAACGACGCGAGCACCACGAGCCCGGACCACACCACGAGGAACCACGCGAAGTGCGGGATCGAGAACCGCGCCGACAGCGGCACCGGCGGGAGCGGGAGCGCCTGGGTGACGAGGAGTGCGACCACGACGCCGCACAGCAGCGTGAGCGGTGTCCACGACCCCCAGAGCAGCGCCCACAGCACGGTCAGCCCGGCGACGAGCGGCACGTCGTAGCGCCAGGCGACCGCGATGCGCCGGGCGTTCGCGACGCGCCGCGTGCTGTCGGCGCTCACCGTGACCCTCCCAGTACGGCCTGGACGTAGCGGTCCGGAGACTCGAGGGACTCCGCCGCGCGGGTGGCGTAGCCGTACAGCGGGCCGGCGACGACGGTGAGGGCGACGGACCCGAGGACGGCGACGGTCGTCACGCCGACCAGCATGCGCGGGAGACGGGGGTGCTCCGGCGGCTCGGCCACCGGCACGACCGGCCGGTCGCTGGCGCGCCCGTCCGGAACCGGCGGCGTGGGCCCAGGACGGTACGCCTCTCCGGTCTCCTCGGAGACGGTCAGCGGCGCCGGCTCCGGCGACCGCAGGTGCGCGTGCGGCTCGGCGACGCTGGCGTGCGGCGCCGCCGGCTCCGCGGCGGGCCTCGGCCGCCAGAATGCCGCGTCCCACACGCGCATGAGCGCGTACAGGGTGAGGAGGCTCGTCACGACCCCCGCGCCGATCGTCACGTAGGCGAGCGGGGAGCCGTCGACCGCGGCGGCCCGGAACAGGCCGAGCTTGCCGATGAAGCCGGAGAACGGCGGGATGCCGCCCAGGTTGAAGGCGGGCACCAGGTACAGCGCGGCCAGCAGGGGCGCGGCCCTGAGCAGCCCACCGAGCGACCGGGTGGACGTCGTCCCGCCGACCCGTTCCATCAGTCCGGACACGAGGAACAGGGTGGTCTGCACGACGATGTGGTGCACCGTGTAGAACACCGCCGCGGCCGTCCCGACGACCGATCCGAGGCCGACGCCCATCACCATGAACCCGATGTGGCTGATGAGGGTGAAGGACAGCAGCCGCTTCACGTCCGTCTGCGACACCGCCCCGAGCACGCCGACCACCATCGTCAGGGCCGCGACGACGAGCAGCACCGTGTTGAGTTGCGGCCTGGGAAGATGATCGTCTCGAGCCGGATGATCGCGTAGATGCCGACCTTCGTCAGCAGACCCGCGAACACCGCCGTCACCGGAGCCGGAGCCGTCGGGTACGAGTCCGGCAGCCAGAACGCCAGGGGAAGACCGCCGCCTTGATGCCGAAACCGATGAGCAGCATCGTGTGGAGCAGCAGCTGGACGTGCTCGGGCAGGGCGGCCATCCGCTCGCTGATCTGCGCGATGTTCACCGTGCCGGTCGCGCCGTAGACGAGACCGATCGCCGCGAGGAAGATCGCCGACGCGATGAGGCTCGTCACGATGTAGGTCGTGCCGGCTCGCACACGCTGCTCGCTGCCGCCGAGGGTGATGAGCACGTAGCTCGCCACCAGGAGCATCTCGAACGCCACGTAGAGGTTGAAGAGGTCGCCCGCGATGAAGGAGTCGAGCACGCCCGCCGCCAGCACGAGGTAGGTCGGGTAGAAGATCGTGACCGGTGCCTCGCCGTCGTCGGCCGCGAGCCCCTGCCCGATCGAGAAGAGCAGGACGACGAGGAGCACGGCGGCACTCACGGTGAGGAGCAGCGCGCTCAACCGGTCGACGACGAGCGAGATGCCGTAGGGAGCCTGCCACCCGCCGACCTGCACGACGATCGTCCCGTGCTGGTCGACGAGCACCATCAGCGTCGCGGCGACCACGAGGGCGATGCCGAGCACCACGACCGTGATCGCGCGCTGCAGTCTCTGGTGGCGGAGGAGCCCGAGTGCGACCGCGGCGCCGAGCAGCGGGACGAGGACGAGGAGCGGCACGAGCCAGGTCATCGGGCGGCCTCCTCGTCCTGGGCGCGCTCGGGGTCGGTGTCCGTCTCGGGTCCTCGTCCGCCGGCTCGTCGCGTTCCCGGCCGATCGCGACGTCGGCCTCGTCGACCTCGACCTCGTCGGCGCGGGACAGCTTCCACGACCGGTGGATGAGCGCCAGCAGGAACGCACTGACCGCGAAGGTGATGACGATCGCGGTGAGCGCGAAGGCCTGCGGGAGCGGGTCCGCGATGCCCGAGGACGACGGGCCGATGGGGGGCTTCCCGGCAGCGCCCGACATCACGAGCAGCAGCAGGTTGAGTGCGTTGCCCAGCAGCAGGAAGCCCAGGAGCATCCGGGTGAGCGAACGTTCGAGCAGCAGGTAGACCCCGCAGGAGAACAGCACCGCCATCGCGATGACGAGGACGAGGGTGACGGTCATGCCGCGCTCCCTTCCGGGGAGGGGACTCGATCGTGTCCCGGGTCGGGGTCGAGGCGTCCTCGAGGCGCTGACGGTCGACCTCGGCCCCGAGACTGCGGAGGACGTCGAGCACGAGGCCGACGACCACGAGGTACACCCCGATGTCGAAGAACGTGGCGGTGACGAACTCGACGTGGCCGAGCACCGGTACGGTCGCCTCGAAGAACTCGGAGTACAGGGCGTCCTTCCCGAAGAACATCGGCACGAGGGCGGTGACCGCGGCGGTCGCGACCCCGATCCCGAGCAGCCGCCCGGCCCGGACCGGAGCCGCTGCGCCGAGCTCGGCCGGACCGCCGGCGAGGTACCGGGCGGCGAGCGCGATGCCCGCGACCAGGCCGCCCGCGAAGCCGCCGCCGGCCGCGTTGTGTCCGGCGAACAGCAGGTACACCGACAGGACGATGAGCCCGTGGAACAGCAGGCGCACGACCACGTCGAGGAGCGCCGACCGACCGGTGGGGATCGCAGCGCTCGTCGGCAGCCAGGCGCGGGGCTCGCCGTCCGCGCGGTGCTTGTCGCTCGTCACGGTGGACGGCAGGTCACGCAGACGCGGGAGCGTGTCCTCCCGCGAGTGCACGAAGATCAGGCTGGCGACACCGGTCGCGGCGGCCACCACGACGGTCAGCTCGCCGAGGGTGTCCCAGCCGCGCAGGTCCACGAGTGCCACGTTCACCACGTTCAGGCCGTGCCCGAACGAGCTCGTCAGCGCGGGCAGGTCAGGCCAGAGCGGTTCGGCCGTCCGGGCCGACGCGGCGACCACCACGACGATCGCGAGCGTCAGCCCGGCGAGCCCGGCGAAGAGCGCCCGGACCACCCGGAAACGCGACGGGTTCGCCGTCGCGATCCGCGGGGCAGCCGCCGCAGGACGAGCACGAACGCGATGAGGGTCACGGTCTCGACGACGAGCTGGGTCAGGGCCAGGTCGACCGCACCGTGGAGGACGAACAGGACGGACATGCCGTACCCGGTCACCCCGACCAGGACCGCAGCCGCGAAGCGCGTCTTCGCGGTGAGGACGGCGATCGCCGCCGTCGACATCACGATGACGACGGGATCTGCCCCCACGAGTCGGCGAAGCGGACGTCGAACGCCCAGGGGCCGCCGACGACGAGGTTCACGACCGCTCCGGCGACGAAGACCGACAGGATCACCGTCAGGTAGTAGGGGAGCGAGCCGCGCTGCACCCCGGCGGTCAGCCCGGTCGCCGCGCGGTCCAGACCGCGCATGAGGTGCCGGTAGATGCCCGAAGCGCTCGGGAACCCCGCGAGCCGGTGCTGCAGCGCCTCGACCGGGCGGCGCAGGGCGAACAGGGCGAGACCACCGGCGAGCGTCACGGCGGAGAGCCCGAGCGCCGGCTCGAGACCGTGCCAGAGCGCGAGGTGCGGGACCGCTCCGGAGCCCGCGGCGGCGGCGCTCGCCGCGGGCTCGACGCCGTGCGCCACGAACGGCGTCGCGATCCCGAGGGCGATCCCGGTCAGCGCCAGGACGGACGGGACCACGGAGAGCCCGTGCAGGTCGTGCGGCTCCGTGTCCGGGACGCCGGGCTTGCGGGCGAACGCACCCAGAGGAACCGGAGGGAGTACGCCACGGTCAGGACGGAGCCGACGGTCACACCGATCAGTGCGAACCATGCCCAGCCGGCGTCCGGTGCGTGCAGGGACTCGACGAAACCGGTGAGCACTGCCTCTTCGCGACGAACCCGATCGTCGGCGGGACACCGGCCATGGACAGCAGCGCGAGGACGGCCACGACCGCGAGCCACGGCAGCCGACGCCCGAGGCCGCTCAGCCGCGCGAGGTCGCGGGTGCCGGTGACGTGGTCGATCGCACCGACGATCAGGAACAGGGTCGACTTGAATGCTGCGTGCGCCACGAGCAGTGCCACTCCGCCGAGGGCGACCTCGGGGCCCCCACCCCGCGGCGAGCACGAGGAACCCGAGCTGCGCGACCGTGCCGTGGGCGAGCAGGAGCTTGATGTCGGTCTGCCGGAGCGCTCGGTAGCCGCCGACGAGCATGCCGAGGACGCCGAGCACCGTGATGGTCTCGCGCCACCCGTCCAGCAGTGCGAACGCGGGGGCGAGCCGGGCGACGAGGTAGATGCCGGCCTTCACCATCGCCGCGGCGTGCAGGTAGGCGCTCACCGGCGTCGGGGCCGCCATCGCGGCGGGGAGCCAGAAGTGGAAGGGGACGATCGCGGACTTCGACAGCGCGCCGAGCAGGACGAGCACCACGGACACCGACACGATCGTGCCCGTGGGGGATCGGCGACGATGGCCGACAGCGACGTCGTGCCCGCGGTGACCGAGAGCAGGACGAGTCCCGCCAGCATCGCCAGGCCGCCGGCGGTGGTGACGACCAGGGCCTGCATCGCGGCCGCACGGCTCGCGCGCTTCACGGAGTCGTGACCGATGAGCAGGTAGGAGAAGACCGTCGTCGCTTCCCAGAGGACGAACAGCACGATGACGTCGTCCGCGATGACGAGGCCGTACATGGATCCGGCGAAGGCCGTGAGCACGCCCGCGAAGCGACCGAGTCCGGGTTCGTCCCGGCCGAAGTACGACGAGCAGTAGACGAGCACGAGGGCACCGACGACGGACACCACGAGGGCGAGCACCCACGACAGAGCGTCCATCCGCAGGGCGATCGTCAGGTCGAGCTGCGGATCCAGCCGAACCGCTCGGTGACGCCGCCGTGCAGGGCCGGCGCGGTCTGCGCGACGGTCAGGACCGCCGCTGCTGCTGGTGCGAGGGCCGCCACGTGGAACACGCGGCGGCCGAGGACGGGGGTCAGCGCGGGACGATCACGGCGACGACCGCGAACGCGACGAGGACGATGACCATCGGGCACCTCCTCGGGGTCGGGCTGCAGTCCGGCTCACTGGGCCCTCACAGCCTACGGAGCCTGGGATGTGGAGAACCTGAGTGGACCGACAGGGAGACCGATCGAGGATCAGGCTTCCAGGACCACTCTGCCCGCGGATGACCCGGACTGTCCGGACCACGCTTCCTCGACGTCCGTCATCCGCACGGCGGTCGCATCGACCCGGATCGTGCCGTCCGCGATCGCGGCGACGATGCCGGGCAGCTCCGCGACGAACGCGGCGCGTCCGACGGAGCCCTGGCCGCTGCCGACGATGGTGAGGCCGGACGCACGGAGCGCGGCGGAGGGGACCCGCGCCTCCTGGCCGGCGGTCGAGCCGATGGCCACCCAGTCGAGCCGGCACCCACGGTCCGAACGTGCCGTGACGAGTGCGCGCATGACGTCCGCGGCCGGTTGGCCCCACACGTAGTCGACGACGACGTCGACGTCGGCTGCCGCGACGCCGACCGCCTCGGCGTCGTGCAACGGCACCACCTCGTCGGCGCCGAGGCCCGGGAGCGCCGCGAGTCGGTCGGCGTCGCGACCGCTCGCCACCACCCGTGCCGCACCCAGGTGCTTGGCGACCTGTACCGCGGCACCGCCGGAGGCGCCGGTCGCGCCGAGGACGAGCACAGCGCTGCCGGGTTCGAACGCGATCCGACGGCGGAGCGCGACCCAGGAGGACATGACCGGGTTGACGCCGGCGGCGACCGTGACCGGGTCCGCGCCCCCGGGCAGGACGACGCTCGCGCGCGGGTCGGCGGCGACGCGCTCCGCCATCGTGCCGCGGGTGTCGCTCCCGACCGCGAAGTAGCGCAGCGTGCCGTCCGGGAACCGGCCGACGCCGTCGACGCCGGGGACCAGGGGCAGTGCGCCCTCGCTCGTGTAATGCGAGCCGTCCGCCTGCGAGCGGACGCGCGGGTGGAGGCCGGCGGCCGTGACCTCGACGAGGACCTCGCCGTCGGCCGGCGTGGGGTCGTCGAACGGCTGCCAGGTCGGTGCCTGGCCGAAGGCGGTGACGACTGCTGCGTGCATGGTGTCCTCCTGTAAAGTTCGTGTTACGAAACAAAGTAGTTCGTACTACGAACCGAGTCAACTAGCATGGGGCCATGCAGGAGATGACGGAGGACGAGCGGCTCGTCGATGCCCTCGGGCACGCGGCCTTCCGGACCATGGGGGCGCTGACGGATCTCGCGGCGGATGCCGGACTCTCCCTCACGCAGCTTCGGGTGCTCGCGATCCTGCGCGACCGCCGACTGCGGATCGGCGATCTGGCGGACTACCTCGGGCTCGAGCGGTCGACGATGACCGGGCTCGTGGCGAGGGCGTCCGCCAAGGGCCTGCTGGCGCGAGAGCCGAACGCGGCCGACGCTCGCGCGGTGGACGTCGTGATCACCGGGGCCGGGTCGGACGTGGCGCGGTCGCTCGAGGCGGCGATGCGCGACGCGCTGCTGCCACTGACCGCGCGGCTGCCCGCGGGCGAGCGGCGGCAGCTGCGGGTGCTGCTCGAGCGCATGCTGCGCTGACGCTGCGCCGACCGCGCCGAGGTCGTCCGACCCGGAGCCCGTACGAGCCCGACGGCGGTACGCTGGCGCGGTGCATGACGACGTGCTCCACCGGTTCGCCGACCTCGTCCCCGACCCCGCCGCGCTCGAACGCATCGCCACGGACAGTACCTGGGCGGAGGGCCCGTGCTGGATCCCCGCGTCGCGTACCCTGCGGTGGTCCGACATCCCGGGGGACCGGATCCTGCAGTGGCACGCCGACACCGGTGCCGTGGACGTGTACGCCGAGGGGGTCGAGTTCACGAACGGCCGGACCCTCGACCGTGACGGCAGCGTGGTGCAGTGCTCGCACGGGCTCCGTCGGGTGGAGCGGGACCGCGACGGGACCGTCACGCCGATCGCCGACTCGTGGAACGGCGTCCGCCTGAACTCCCCGAACGACGTCGTCGTCGCACGGGACGGCAGCGTCTGGTTCACCGACCCGGCGTACGGCATCACGCAGCCGCGCGAAGGGCATCCGGGCGAGCGGGAGTACGGCGATCACTGGGTGTTCCGGTGCGGTCCCGACGGCGATGGTCTGCGCCCCGTCGCGGTCGACCTCGACGAACCGAACGGCTTGGCCTTCGACCCGTCCGAGCGCGTGCTGTACGTCGCGAGCTCGTCGTCCGAGGAGCCGGTCGTCCGCGCGTACGACCGTGACGGGTCACGCCTGAAGAACGGCCGGGTCTTCGCGCGGCTCGGCCCCGGGGAGGGCGCTCCGGACGGCATCCGCGTCGACGTGCACGGGAACGTGTGGTCGTCGTCCCGCCGCGGTGTCGTGGTGTTCGACCCCGCCGGTCGGCGGCTGGGGGAGATCCCGGTGCCGGAGACCGTCGCGAACCTGTGCTTCGGGGGCGACGACGGCACGACGCTGTTCCTCGCGGCGACGACGTCGGTGTACCGGATCGCCACGACGACGAGGGACGCCGCCCTGGACTGATTGACTCTTTCGGAACCTGGAACTGCAATGTAAGATATCATTGCAGTCAACAGGTGAACGAAGGAGCGGCCGTGTCCAAGCACGTGGCGATCATCGGGACTCGCGGGTACCCGTCCTACTACGGCGGTTTCGAGACCGCGGTCCGGCACATCGCTCCCCACCTGGCGGACGAGGGGTGGGACGTCACGGTGTACGGCAGGCCCGGGCAGGAGCGGACCGACGACCCGCCGCTCGACGGCCGGATCACCCGCCGCTCGACGCGAGGACTGGAGTCCAGGTCGCTCTCGACGCTGACCCACGGGCTGACCGCCACCCTCGACGCGATCCGCCGGCGGCCGGACGTCGCCCTGGTGATGAACTGCGCGAACGGGTACTGGTTGCCGTTGCTGAAGCTCGCGGGCATCCCGACGGTGGTGAACGTGGACGGCATCGAGTGGGAGCGGGCGAAGTGGGGGCGCCTGGCGAAGTTCGTCTTCAAGACCGGTGCTCGGTTCACCGCCCGGTTCGCTGATCGCCTCGTGTTCGACGCCGCGGCGATCGGTGACTACTGGCGGCGCGAGTTCGACAAGACCGGCGCGATGATCCCGTACGGTGGCACCGAGGCCGACGACCTGCCCCTGCACGCCGACGATGCGCACCTGGCCGGCCGGCCGTTCGCGCTCGTCGTGGCACGGTTCGTGCCGGAGAACACGGTTCCTGAGTTCCTCGTCGCGGCGGAGCGGATCGCCGAACAGCACCCGGTGGTGATCGTGGGGTCGACCGGGTACGGCGGCGACCTCGACGAGCAGGCGCGTGCGCTCGCGGTGTCGAACGCGAACGTGCACTGGCTGGACACGTCTCCGACGACGCCCGTCTCTTCGCGCTGTGGCAGCATGCCGGTGCGTACTTCCACGGCCACAGCGTCGGTGGGACGAACCCGGCGCTCGTGCAGGCGATGCACTGCGGTGCGCCGACGATCGCCCGCGACACGGTCTACAACCGCGAGGTCCTCGCCGGTACCGGCGCCCGTTTCGTGGACTCGGACCGGACGCCATCGCCGACGCCGTCCTGGACCTGCTCGCCGACCCGATCGAGCAGAGAGCGCTGCGGACCAGGGTGTGCGACCGGGCCCGCGCGGCGTACACGTGGGCCGGCGTCTGCAGCGACTACGAGCAGGCCATCGCCGACCAGCTCCCGGCCGCCGCCAGGAAGGTACCGGCTACCGTATCCTGACTCGGCCATGCAGTGCGACTACTTCGACCGCGGGGTGTGCCGCTCGTGCACGCTCATGGGGCAGCCGTACGCCGACCAGGTGCTCGACAAGGAGCTCCGTACGCGCGAGCTCCTGCACGACGCTGTCGAGGCCGTGGGTGGCCCCGGGGCCGTCGAGTGGCTCCCGGCGATCACCAGCCCGGAGTCCGCGTACCGGAACAAGGCGAAGATGGTCGTCGGCGGGACCGTGCAGCGTCCCACGGTGGGGATCCTGGACCACCGGCAGCGCGGCGTCGACCTGCGGCACTGCGGCATCTGCACGCCCGGGATCCAGCACGCGCTCCCGATACTCGCGGGCTTCATCGCGGAGGCCGGTCTCCTGCCGTACGACGTGGCCGCTCGCCGGGGTGAGCTCAAGTTCGTGCTCGTGACCGAGTCGCCCGACGGGGAGCTCATGGTGCGGTTCGTCCTGCGCTCCGAGGGGCAACTGCCCAGGCTCCGACAGCACCTCGACGCGCTGCTCCGGGCGCTCCCGAACGTCGTCGTCGTCACCGCGAACCTGCTTCCCGAGCACAAGGCCGTCACCGAGGGGGAGCGCGAGGTGGTGCTCACGGAGCAGGAGACCCTGCCGATGCGGCTCGGTGGCGTCACGATGCACCTCCGCCCGCAAAGCTTCTTCCAGACGAACACCCACGTCGCCACGGAGCTGTACGCGCAGGCGTCGGCGTGGATCGACGAGGTGTCGCCGGCGTCGATGTGGGACCTGTACTGCGGCGTCGGCGGGTTCGCCCTGCACGCCGCGCGTCCGGGCCGTGCGGTGACGGGCATCGAGACCAGCCGCGAGGCGATCCGGTCGGCGAAGCAGTCCGCGCGCGAGGCGGGTCTCGAGGGCGTCCGGTTCGCAGCGGACGACGCGACCGAGCACGCGCTCCGTGCGCGGACCGAGGCGGTCCCGGGCTCGTCGTGGTGAACCCGCCGCGACGTGGCATCGGCGAGACGCTGTCCGCCTGGCTGGAGGAGTCCGAGGTCCAGCACGTCGTCTACTCGAGCTGCAACCCGGTGACCCTGGCGAAGGACCTCGCCCGCATGCCGTCGCTGCGGCTGCAGCGCGCGCGGGTGCTCGACATGTTCCCGCAGACGGGGCACCTCGAGGCGGTCACGCTCCTGTCGCGGGGGTGACCAGGGACGGACCGGAGGCACGTGGCGGCACTGCCACGTGCCTCCAGTCCGTCATTGCCAGGGAACTGCCAAGGTGACGTACCCGGGTACGAGGTGATCGCCGCGCGCGCGGCGATCCGCGCGTACAGGTTCCACGGTGGGGACATAGCACTGATGGGTAGAACCGTTGGTCTCGGTTTGATAACGGTCGAGAGTTTCCTATGGTGGCCGACCGAGGCGCCGCCGGCACGAGTCCACTGCCCCCGGTGACGCACCCCACGACACGACCGCGATCGGTCGGGACGGGCAGTGGCGATCGACCTGTCGGTCACACGACACGCGATCCGTGGTCCCGGTGGAGCAACCAACCATGAAGAAGCTTCCCGTACCCGCACCATCGTCGGCGGACTGGCCTTCGCCGGCATCGCCGCGACCGGTGTCGGCCTCGCGGCGGCGCCCGCCAACGCAGCATCCGGCTCGACCTGGGACGCCCTCGCGCAGTGCGAGTCCGGCGGCAACTGGGCGATCAACACCGGCAACGGCTACTACGGCGGCCTGCAGTTCACCCTCGGCACCTGGCAGGCGAACGGTGGCGCGGGCAACCCGGCCTCCGCGAGCCGCGAGGCGCAGATCGCCGTCGCCGAGCGCGTCCTCGCCTCGCAGGGGTGGGGCGCCTGGCCGGCCTGCTCCGCGAAGCTCGGCCTGAGCGGCACCGCCGGCGCCGAGCCGCAGGCCGCTGCCCGGCCGCCGCCGCACCGCAGCAGCAGGCGGCCCCGCAGCAGGCCCCGACGCAGCAGGCAGCGCCGAAGCAGACCGCCCCGTCGCAGCCGAGCACCACGCCGGCCGCGTCGAGCAAGCCCGCGCCGGTCAAGACGAGCGGCAAGACGTACAAGATCGCCTCGGGCGAGACGCTCGACAGCATCGCGACGAAGCTCGGGATCGACGGCGGCTGGAACAAGCTTCTGGGCCGCGAACACGTCGACGATCGACGACGCGAACCTGGTGTACGCCGGGCAGACGCTGCAGCTCCCGGCCTGACGCCTGCACCGATCCGACGGCAGAACGTCCCCGCGACCCTTCGGCGCTGGGGCGTTCTGCCGTTCTGCTACTGCGGGTTGTCCTGCAGCCAGCCCGCGAGGTCGTCCGAGCGGAGCGCCTGGGAGAGCGACTGCACGGCCAGCGCGTTCAGGTTCACGATCGACTGCCCTCCGGGCGAGGTGCCCCCACCGGCGGTGGGCATCGTGAACGTGGTCAGGTCGGACGGGCGCACGTCCCGCAGGGACCAGCCGAGGCCGACGAGCGTCTGGAAGGTCAGACCCTCGTCGACGGACAGGTAACTGCTCGTGGCGCTGACGAAGTCCTGGATGCGACCCGGGTTCGTGATCGTGCCCTTCGACAGGACGCCGTCGAGGATGCCGCGCATGAACGCCTGCTGGTTCTTCACACGCGTGTAGTCCGCGTCGGCGAAGGCGGAGCGCTCGCGGACGAACGCCAGGGCCGCATCTCCGTCGAGGCGGTTCGATCCGGCCGTGTAGGAGTGTCCGCGGGCGGTGAAGGCCTCGGACGAGTCCACGGTGACCCCGCCGAGGGCGTCCGTCATGTCCTTGAACCCCTCGAAGTCGATCTCGGCGACGTGGTCGATGCGGACGTCGAGGAGCTGCTCGACGGTCTGGACCGTCAGCGGGACGCCGCCCCACGAGTACGCGGCGTTGATCTTCGCCATGCCGTGACCAGGGACGTCCACCCACGAGTCACGCATGATCGACATGAGGTGCACGCCCTTCCGGTCGGCCGGGACGTGCGCGAGCATCAGGGTGTCCGAGCGGCCCCCGCCGGCTCGGTCGCCGTCCGGATCGTACCCGGAGCGCGAGTCCGATCCGATGAGCAGGATGTTCTGGGCGCCCTTCGACGGCGCCGGCCGGGAGCCGGTGGGGAACGGGCTCCCGATGACGTCCTTGCCGGCGTCGTAGCTGCGGGCGAGCCCACCGACGAACACGCTCGCGACGACGGCGATCACGGCCGCGATGCCGACGAGGGAGCCGAGTGTCGCGATGAGTGCGACGAGGAACGGACGCTTCCGCTTCCGCGGCTTCGCGAGGGGTGCGGCTGCTGCGGCTTCGGCGGCCTGACGGGCGGCGCGGCGCTCGGACATCGGGGCTCCTGAGGGTCGGGTCGGACACCTCAGTCTACTACATGAGATATATCAAGCGCTAGGTGATCGACCCGGACCGCCACCGCCGTCGCCGTCGCCGTCGCCGTCGCCGTCGCCGCGCTCGAGCAGTGCGGTCAGTGCAGCCCGGAGCGCCGGGTCCTCCGGCAGGACGTCGCGTTCGATGTGTCGCGCCGCCTCCCATGCGTCGCGACCGCGGTCGGTCACCGTGACGATCCGCCGACGCCGGTCGGCGGGGTGCGCCGAGCGTTCGACCAGGTCGTCCCGCTCCAGGCGTTCGAGCGTTCGCGACATGGTCTGCGGTTGGACCCGGGCGGTGCGGGCGAGGGTGTCGGCGCCGGTCGGGCCCGTGCGGATCAGGATGTCGATCGCGATGAGTGCCGCGTGGGGGAGTCCGATCGCCCGGAGTCGCTCGTCCCAGTCCCGCTCGACGGACCGCGCCGCCGCCGAGAGCAGGCGGCCGAGGGGCCATCCGTCCGGGGTGTCGCGCATGGTCGGAGTCTACGGATCCGTCCGTGCCGCTGCGCTCGTTCGCGTTCCTGGTGGCCGTCGCGCCTGACGCGTCCGTCCCATCACATGTGACACGCTGAGCGCATGCCAGTTCCTTCGACGCAGCCCGCCGCCGAGCGGAAGCTCCTCCGTGACACCGTGCAGGACAAGATCCGGGACGCGATCATGGACGGCACGCTCGAGCCGGGCGAGCGGCTCAACGACGACGACCTGATCGCCTGGCTCGGCGTCTCCCGCACCCCCATCCGCGAAGCCCTCGCCGAGCTCGCTCGCGCCGGGCTCATCGAGATGGCACCGAACCGGTACACCCGGGTCGCCGCCCCCACCAAGGACGAGCTGCTCGACGCCTACCGCACGCTCGGCGTGATCTACGGCGGCGTCGCGCGGCTCGCCACGCCGCGCTTCACCGACGCGCAGCGCAAGAAGGTCGTGAAGACCCTCGACGAGGTCACCGCGCAGGTCGAGAAGCAGCAGCAGGGCGAGGTCGCACAGCACGGGGCCGACATCTACGCGCTCTGGGCGGACCACTGTGGCAACCCGTCGCTCGAGCAGCTTCTGCAGGTCGACGACCGACGGCCTCGCGTTCAAGCTGCGGGTGCCGGAGCTCGCCGAGCTCATCCCCGCCGACGTGGTGCTGCCCGAGCTCGAGAAGCTGCAGGCCGCCGTGCGGGCCAAGGACCGATCGCGGCCGAGCTCGCGATGGAGGCGATCCACCTGCTCCCCTCGCGCGGGTAGCGCGACGAGCTGACGGCCTGGAGGCGCGTGGCGGGCCCGCCACGCGCCTCCAGGCCGTCACTGCGTCACCAGCCGTCGACGGTTGTGGTGGGATCGGGGCGACCTTCCAGGGGAGTTCCATGTCCATCGGACGCATGGCCGTTATGGTTTCCGGGTGACCATCGAGCCCGAGCAGACGACCGGCCGCCTCCGCCGCGGCTTCACGCCGCCGCGCCACGGCCGCCAGAAGCGACGTGCGGGGGTCGTCTTCCCCGCGGTCGCGGGCGTGCTCACGATGGCACTGCTGCTGACCGGCGGGTACGCCGCGTACGCGTACGGCCGACTCTCGAACGGTGTCACGAGGATCGACGCGATCACCGGCCACAGCTCGGACAAGGACGACGTCGACGGCAAGGCGCAGAACATCCTGCTCGTCGGCGACGACCACCGGCCGGACAACGCCACGCCGGAGGAGATGGCCGAGCTCAGCACAACCTCGGACGGCGGCGCCACCAACACCGACACGATGATCGTCCTGCACATCAACGCCGACGGCACCCAGGCGACGATGATCTCGTTCCCCGCGACTCCTACGTCGACATCCCCGGCGTCGGCAAGGGCAAGCTCAACAGCGCCTTCTACTTCGGCACCCTCAACGGCGGGGGCGACAAGGGCGGTGCGAAGCTGCTCATCCAGACGATCCAGAACCTCAGCGGCCTGTCGATCGACCACTACGTGCGCGTCTCACTGCTCGGGTTCTACCAGGTGGTCAAGGAGCTCGGTCCGGTCGACGTCTGCCTCAACAACGCGGTGAACGACCGGTACTCCGGTGTCGACCTGCCGAAGGGGAAGTCGACGCTCGACGCGAAGCAGGCGCTGTCCTTCGTGCGGCAGCGGCACGGCCTGCCGAACGGGGACCTCGACCGCAACGTCCGGCAGCAGTACTTCCTCTCGCAGGAGGCCCGCAAGGTCCTGTCTGCGGGCACCCTGCTCAACCCGGTGAAGATGGGCAACATCCTCGGTGCGGTCGGCAGCTCGATCCAGACCGACACCGACCTGCTCTCGCTCGCATCGCAGATGCGGAACCTGCGCCCGGGCAACATCCAGTCCGCCACGATCCCGACGCTCGGTACGCCCACCATCACGGTCAACGGGTCCGCACTGTCGATCGTGCAGGTCGACACCGTCGGCCTGCCCGCGTTCGTGCAGGGGCTCGTCGGTGAACCCGAGCAGTACACGAAGGCGACGGCGGCGCAGCCCGCGGCCACGACCGTCACGGTGCTCAACGGCAGCGGTGTCGTCGGCGCCGCGGCCGCCGCGGGGCGAACCTCACGGCGCGCGGCTTCCAGGTCGGTGCGCCGGGTCCTCGGAGACGACGAAGACCACGCAGATCCAGTACCCCGCCGGCCAGGAAGCGCAGGCCAAGGCCGTCGCCGCCGTCGTACCCGGTGCGGTCGCGGTCCGGACCGCGACCGTCACGGGCGTCACGCTCCTGCTGGGCTCCGACGGCAAGACCGTGAGTGCGCCCGCGGCGTCCGGGGGCGCGTCGACCCCGGCGGAGGGCTCCTCGGACGCGACGCCGTCGAAGTCCGCCTCGTCCGAGCCGAAGCCGTCGTCGACCGACGTCAAGAGCTACGGCAAGGAAGGTGTCTGCATCAACTGACGGCCCGTGCCGTCGCGTGCCGACGGAGCGCGGCGATCGGTAGGCTCGAGGGGTGAGCAACGCAGCGCGTCCGATCACCCTGATGACCTACAACATCAAGAACCCGGACCCCGCGCACGACTGGCCGGCCCGGCTCCCGGTGCTGCTCGACGTGATCCGCCGGCACGACCCCGACCTGCTCTGCGTCCAGGAGGCGTTCGCCCACCAGATGGACGACCTCAGGAGCGGCCTGCCCGACCACGCCGACCTCGGCCAGGGCCGCGAGGGAGGCACGGCCGGGGAGCACGCCGCCGTCTTCTTCCGCCGCAGCCGCTTCCGCCCCGTCGACGAGGGGACCTTCTGGCTCTCGGACACCCCCGACGAGCCCGTGTCGAACACGTGGGGCAGCGTGTTCCCGCGCGCCGCGAACCACGCGCGGTTCCTCGACGTGGAAGGCGAGCCCTTCACGCTGCTGACCACGCACCTCGACCACGAGGTGGGTCCGCACGGCGACGAGGTCCGCGCGAAGAGCGCGGCACTCATCGTCGAACGGCTGAGCCCCGTCGACGGTCCGGTGATCATCGCGGGCGACTGCAACGAGCCGGCCGGGGCCGGAGCGGCGTCGACGGTGCTCGCGGAGGCAGGGTTCGACGACGCGTGGCTGGTCGGCGGAGACCCGGCCGACCGGACGGCGACGTTCAACGACTGGGAGCCGCCGGTGGACTCGGGGGAGCGTATCGACTGGGTGTTCACCCGGGGATCGCGGGAGTCGACCAGGTCGTGATCGATCACGACGGGCCGGAGACCTGGTTCGCGAGCGACCACTTCCCGGTGGTGGCGACGCTGCGGGTCTGAACCGGCGGAGCCGGGCGGGCGCTCCGCCGGACGGTCAGCAGCTGCGCTGGGCGTGCACCGGCATCGGCGAGCCGAGCACCGTCACCGTCGTCTCGTCGGTCAGGGCCGAGACGCCGTTCGTGCCGGCATCGGACGCCTCGGACTCGTCGGAGTCGTCCGATGCCCACCCCGGAGCGAGCAGGAGCTGCCAGGCCTTGGCATCGTCGGACCCGAACGAGACGCGTTCGGACTTCGGGGCATCGACGATCGCGGCGTGGATGTCATCGCCGACCTGCACGCCGTCGGGGCCGGTCAGCTCGACGTCGTCGCCGAAGCGGGACTCCACGGCGTCGCGCAGGACGCGGACCTCCACCGCGTTGCCGGCCTGTGCCGGGTCGTCAGGGCTGCCACGCGGATCGCGCCGCCCCACGTGTAGGTGGTGCCGGAGGGGAAGCACGCGCCGCCGTCACCCTCGGCCGTCTGCGTGCGGGACGGTGTGCCGAGCAGTCGGTTGAGCAGGCTCACCGTGGTCCGGGAATCCCGCATCGAGGCTTCGACCACGGTCTTCTCGCCGCGACGGAAGACGAGCGACTCGGCGTCGAGCTCGATCGAGTCGACCCGCTTGAGCTTCGCGGTGGAGACGCGGGCGGCGTCGGGGGCGACCTCGACCGCGGCGGCCGGTGCGACACCGGTGCCGGGGGCGCCGTCGGCGACGACGGAGCTGGCCGAGACGGCGAGCACTGCGGCGCTCAGCGCGAGCACGGTCCGGAAGGTCACCAGTCGACGGTACGACGTCGAAGCTGCCTGGACGACGGGTGTTACCGAATCGGAGCCTGGCAGTGACCGGACCGTGACCTTCTCAGCCATGGGCGCTGGACTGGACAGGTCTTGTACATGTACCATCGCGGTCATGCCCGTCTCCTCGAAGCGGCGCCTCGTCGCCGACGCCCTGCGCGACGCGATCGCCACGGGCCGGTACGTCCCCGGCGAGCGCCTCCCGGGCGAACACGACCTCGCCGAGCGCTACGCGGTCAGCCGCGGCACCGTCCGAGCGGCCCTCGCCGACCTCGCCGACGACGAGTACATCGCGACCCACGGCGGCATCGGATCGGTGGTCACCTTCGACGGTGCGGCACTCGACCCGCGGGCCGGTTGGGCTCGCTCGATCGCTGGGAGCGGCACCGAGGTGCGCGCGTCGACCCTGCGGATCGAACGGATCGTGGACGCCGAGCTCGCGAGTGCCGTGGACGCCGATCCCGCGCTCGTCGCCGTGGACCGGGTGCGTTCCGTCGTCGACGGCCCGCACGTCTCCTACGAGCGGAGCGTGGTGCCACGCATCGGCCGTCTCGACCGCGCCGTCGAGGACGGTCTCGTCGACGGGTCGCTGAGCGCCACGATCGAGGCCGCGGGGCTCGTCCCGGCCCGGGCGGAGCAGTGGATCGACGTGCGACCGCTGGACGACGCCGAGGCGGCCGTGCTCGACCGGGCGCCGGGGACGCCGTTCCTGCACAGCCGACGGGTCTCCCGCACGGCCGACGGCGCCTTCGTCGAGGCCGTCGACAGCCTGCTCGACCCCGAGCGCTTCCGCATCCACATGCGTTTCGGACAGGGACGGTGACGATGAACGACCACGCCCTCGCCGCGTTCCAGGGCCTCGCCATCGGCGACGCCCTCGGGATGCCGACCCAGTCGATGTCGCTGCAGCAGATCCGCGAGGACCACGGCCACATCACGGGTTTCGTCGATGCCGGACCCGGCAGCGCATCGCACACGGCATGCCCGCCGCGAGCATCACCGACGACACCGAACAGGCCGTGCTCGTCGCCCGGCTGCTCGTCGAGGGGAACGGCCGGCTCGACCCGACGCGGTTCGCCGAGGCGCTCATCGAATGGGAGCGCGGGATGGCGGCCAAGGGGTCGCTCGACCTGCTCGGTCCCAGCACGAAGACGGCCGTGCAGCGCATCCTCGACGGCGTCCCCGCGTCCGAGGCCGGCTCGTCGGGCACCACCAACGGCGCCGCGATGCGCATCACGCCGATCGGCATCACCACGACCGCCGACGACCTCGACGTCCTCGTCGACGCCGTGCAGGACGCGTCGCGCGTGACCCACGACACCGGCCTCGGCATTGCCGGGGCGTCGGCCATCGCCGCCGCGGTCAGTGCCGGGATCGACGGTGCCTCCCGCGCCGAGGCGCTCGACGCAGCCGTGGCCGCGGCCCGGATCGGCGAACGGCGCGGGCACTGGATCGCCGGCGCCTCGATCGCCGACAAGGCGGCCTGGGCCCGCGGGTGGCTGCCGACGGTGGCAACCGGGGACCGCATCGCGGCGATCGACGGCGTGATCGGGACGAGCGTCGCCAGCCAGGAGTCCGTCGTGGCAGCGCTCGCCCTCGTCTCGCTCGACCTCGACCCGTGGGGCACGCTCTGCACGGCCGCGAGCATCGGCGGTGACACCGACACGATCGCGGCCATGGCGGGTGCCGTGCTCGGCGCCGTGCACGGGGCATCCGCGTGGTCGCCCGACGCCGTCGCACAGGTCGAGTCCGTCAACGACCTCCGCTTCGCGGACGTCGTCGCCCCCCGTTGACCCTCCGCGGACGCCGAGCGTCGACCCGCTAGACCCGGTCGGTGGCATCCCCCACGAGCCGCCGCCCGCCCCCGAAACCCTTCCGACGACGTAAGAGGAACCATGGCAGACACCCCGAGCTCGGGAACCCTCACCAGCATCGAGCAGCGCGGCATCGAACCCGTGCCCGCCGCCGAACGCACCGGCCGGGCCGGCGCGTTGTTCTGGGTGTGGTTCGCGGCCAACATCTCCATCCTCGGGCTGCCCCTCGGCGCGACCCTGGTGGCGTTCCAGCACCTGAACATCTGGCAGGCGCTGCTCGTCGCGGTGATCGGCGCCGCCGGATCGTTCGCCGTGGTCGGCGTGATCTCGATCGCCGGGCGCCGGGGTGGAGCACCCGGCCTCACCCTGAGCCGTGCGGTGTTCGGCGTCCGCGGCAACATCGGCCGACGTTCGTCTCCCTGCTGTCCCGCCTCGGGTGGGAGACCGTGAACACCACGACCGCCGCGTTCGTGCTGCTGTCCCTGTTCACGATCCTCTTCGGGACGGACGGCGACGCCAAGCACAACCCGGTGCTGACGATCGTCGCCATCCTCGTGTTCGTCGTGGCGACCGTGCTCATCTCCGGGCTCGGTCACGCGTTCATCGTCGCCGTGCAGAAGTGGGCGACCTGGATCTTCGGCGCACTGAACGTCTTCGTCGCGATCTTCCTGGTCGTCCGCGTGGACTGGCACGTCGTCGGGAACGCGCCGGCCGGGCCGTTCGCCGCGATGGCGATCGGGATCGGCACGATCGCGGCCGGCACCGGTATCGGCTGGGCGACCGCCGGTGCGGACATCGCCCGGTACTCCAAGAAGAGTGTCCGCGCCGGCAAGCTCGTCGGCGCGAGCGCCGCCGGAGCCGGCATCCCGCTCGTCGTCCTCGTCGGTCTCGGTGCGCTCGTGTCCGCCGGTGACCCGACCCTGGCGCAGGCCGGCGACCCCGTCGCCGCGATCCGGGACCTGCTCCCGGCTGGATGGCCGTCCCGTACCTCATCGCGGCGTTCGGCGGACTGCTGCTGTCGAACCACCTCTCGGTGTACTCCGCGAGCCTCACCACGCTGACCCTCGGCGTCAAGGTGCCGCGGGTCTGGGCGGTCACCGTCGACGTCGTCGTGACGTTCCTCGGCGCCGTGTACTTCATGCTGGTCGCCGACGGCTTCTACGCGCCGTTCATCACCTTCATCTCGGTGCTCGCCGTCCCGATCACGGCCTGGCTCGGCGTCTTCATCGCCGACATCGTCCGCCGCACCTGGTACGACCCGAGGCACTGCTCGACCTCCGCGCGGGAGGTCGCTACTGGTACTCCGGCGGCATCGCCTGGCGCGCCGTCATCGCGTGGGCCGTCGCGATCGTGGTCGGTTTCCTGTTCACGAGCGTGCAGGTCGGCGACGCGGACCCGGTCTTCGTCGGCACGTTCGCCAGCACCTGGATCGGCGCGAACGGCCTCGGCTGGATCGTCACGTTCATCGTCGCAGCCGCGGTCTACGTGCTCACCGGTGGTCCGAAGGGCACTCTCCACGAGCCCGCCGACGAGTCGGCACCGCTCCCCGCGACGGAGCACGCCTGATGCCCAGGCTGGTCTCGGTCGGCAACGTCATCGTCGACATCGTGCTGCGGGTCGGCGAGCTGCCGGACCCGGGCGGCGACGTGATCGCGTCCTCGTCGGAGATCACGGCCGGTGGCGGGCTGAACACGATGGTGGCCGCACGACGGGACGGCCTCGACGTCGTCTTCGCGGGGCAGTACGGCATGGGCCCGTTCGGCGACGTGGTCCGTCGGGCGCTCGCCGACGCGGACGTCGAGGTGCTGCAGCCCGGTCTCACGGATCAGGACAGCGGGTACTGCGTGGCGCTCGTCGACGCCTCCACCGAGCGGACCTTCGTCACGAGCGTCGGTGCCGAGGGGCGGCTCGGCCCGTCCGAGCTCGCCCGGGTGGACCTGCGCGACGACGACACGCTGTTCGTGTCCGGCTACGGCCTCGCCCACCCGGAGAACGGGCGCGCGATCGCCGCGTGGATCCCGACGATCCCGGCATCGGTGCGCGTCGTGTTCGACCCGTCCCCGCTCGTCGCCACGCTGGATCCGCAGGTGGTCGCGCCCGTCACGGCGCGTGCGGACATCGTGTCCACGAACGCCCGGGAGGCCCGGCTCATGTCCCGGGGTCAGCCGACCTCCGCCAGGCGGTCGCGTCCCTGGGCGTGGGCGCGCGAGGCACGGTGCTGGTCCGTGACGGCGGTGCCGGGTGCTGGGTCGCCGACCCGTCGCTTCCGGACGGTCCCGCCCTCGTGCCGGGGTTCGCGGTCGAGGCCGTCGACACGAACGGTGCCGGGGACGCGCACGGCGGTGTGCTCGTCGCGGCGCTCTCCCGCGGGGAGCGCCTGCTCGACGCCGTCCGTCGTGCCAACGCCGCCGCCGCGATCGCGGTGTCGCGACCCGGTCCGGCGACGGCGCCCACGCGGGCCGAGACCGACGCGTTCCTGGCCGCGCACCCGGCCTGACCCGCCCGCCGGGGCCGCGTCGTGCCTCCAGTCCGTGCGCGCGCCCCGTGGGGTGCGGGGCGACTGGTTTGCGCCCGCGTGCGGATACGGCGCCTCGTCGCAGTGGGGTGCGATGTGTGTCAGGGGATGCAACGTGTGCCGTGACCGGTCCGCCGGGGCCGTGTCGTGCCTCCAGTCCGGAGACCGCACCGGGGACAGGCGCCTGGACGGGCGGAGGCGACCGCCTGCGTACCGTCGGGGCCATGACGGACCAGACAGGGCTCGACCAGTACGTGATGCAGGACCCGACGAAGATGTACGCCGACAAGAAGCCCGACGAGCAGTACCTCGAGGGTGCCGGCACCGACGAGGAGATGGCGCGAAACGTTCCCGCCGACCACGGCGAGGACACGTACCGCGGCTCGGGTCGCCTCCAGGGGCGCAAGGCGCTCATCACCGGCGGTGACTCCGGGATCGGCGCCGCCGTCGCGATCGCCTACGCCCGCGAAGGAGCCGACGTCGCGATCTCGTACCTGCCCGAGGAGCAGGACGACGCCGACCGCATCGTCGGGCTCATCGAGGCCGCGGGGCGGAAGGCCGTGGCGCTGCCGGGCGACATCACGTCGCTCCAGGTCTGCGAGCAGGTGGTCGCCGACGCCGTGGAGCAGCTCGGCGGACTCGACATCCTGGTGAACAACGCGGGCAAGCAGCAGAACGTCGAGTCGATCGTGGACATCTCCGACGAGGAGTTCGACGAGACCTTCAAGACGAACGCCTACGCGACGTTCCGGATCACGAAGGCCTCCGTGCCGCACCTGCAGCCCGGTTCGACGATCATCAACACGACCTCGATCCAGGCGTACGCGCCCTCACCGCACCTGGTGCACTACGCGGCGACGAAGTCGACCGTGAACAACCTGGCGAAGGGCCTCGCTGCACAGCTTCGCGCCGAAGGGCATCCGCGTGAACGCCGTCGCTCCCGGACCGATCTGGACGCCGCTGCAGCCCGCCGGTGGCCAGCCGCCGGAGGCGCTGCCGTCGGCCGGCGAGCAGACCTACCTCGGGCGATGGGGCCAGCCCGCCGAGCTGGCGCCGGCGTACGTGTTCCTGGCGAGCGGCGAGTCGTCGTACGTGGTGGGGGAGACGCTGCACGTCGACGGGGGATGCCGACGCCGTAGGCCCACGGCGGCGCGGCCCGTCAGCCCGCACGACGCGGGACGCGGAGCAGGAGCCAGATGAAGTACGGCGTCCCCACCACGGCGGTCAGGATCCCCGCTCCCAACTGCGCGGGGGCGATCACCGTCCGCCCGAGGAGGTCGCCGAGGCACACGAGCAGCGCACCGAGGAGCACCGCGACCGGCACGACACGGACGTGCCTCCGTCCGACGAGCGCCCGTGCGAGGTGCGGTGCGACGAGTCCGACGAACCCGATGGTCCCGACCGCGGCGATGGCTGTCGCGGTCAGGAGCACCGACGACGCCAGGAACGCCAGACGGGTCCGGGCGAGGGGCGCGCCGAGCAGACGCGGCGTGTCCTCGTCGAGCGACACGAGGTCGAGCTCGCGCGTTCGTGTCAGGACGACGACGAGGGCTGCTGCGAGGACGACGAGCACGGGGAACGAGTCCGGCCAGGTGCGACCGTACGTGGACCCCGAGAGCCACGTCAGCGCTTTCGTCGCGTTGAACGGATCCGTGACGACGATGAGCAGACTGATGAGCGCGGTCAGACCCGAGGACACCCCGACGCCGACGAGGACGAGTCGGTTCTGCCGGAAGCCGCCGCGTGCCGCGAGACCGAACACGACCAGCGCTGCGGCGGTCGCCCCGGCGAACGCCGCGCCGGCGACGGACCAGCTCGACGCGGCGGGCACGAGCGTCACGACGAGGACCGCTCCGAGCCCCGCGCCGCTCGAGACGCCGAGGACGCCGGGGTCGGCGAGGGGGTTCCGGGTGACGCCCTGCACGAGGGTGCCGGCCAGGGCGAGCGCGGCCCCGGCGAGCAGGGCGGCGACGACCCGGGGAACGCGGGTGTCCAGGATGAACGAGATCGCCTGGTTCGCCCGGCCGGTGAGCCAGTTCGTCACGTCGCCGAGCAGGAGCTTCGCATCGCCGAGCAGCACGGCGGCGATGACGACTCCGACGAGCACGGTCACGAGCACGACGACGGTCGCGGTGGCTGCGATGCGGCCGGGGATCCGATGCACCTCGAGCGGGCTGGTCTGGCCGGCGTCGCGCGAGCGGACGGCCATCACGACGAGGAACACAGCGCCCACCACGCTCGTCACGACCCGGTCGGCACGGACACGACTCGGTCGCCCGACACGACGGCGCGGAGCAGGACGTCCGACGCCATCACGATGCCGGCACCGACGAGGCCGGCCGCGAGGAACAGCGCCCACGAACGGTGCAGGGTCGGGAAGCGTCGAGCGAACGGCCGGACGAGCGCGGGAGCGCAGAGGCCGACGAACCCGATCGGCCCCGCGATGGTCACCGCTGCCGCAGCCAGCAGGACGGCCAGCACCACGGCGGTCACCCGGGTGCCGCGGACGGGCACACCCAGGCCGCGCGCGGCGTCGTCGCCGAGCGCGAGGGCGTCGACCCGGTGCGACAACACGACGAAGCCGACCACGCCGACGGCCAGGACCGGCAGCATCGGCAGGACGGTGTCGAACCCGTTCTGCGCGATCCCACCCTGGTTCCACGCGTAGAGCCCCTGGGTCTGCTGTGGGAACAGCAGGATGAGCGCCTGGGTGATCGACCCGAGGCCGAGCGCCAGCGCGGTGCCGGCCAGGACGAGCCGCACGGTACCGCTCCCGAGGCCGGACAGGGCGAGCACGAGCGCCGCTGCTCCCAGGCCGCCGAGGAAGGCCACGCCGCCCTGCGCGACGACCGGCAGTCCGACGCCGGCGACCGACACGACCCCGAGTGCCAGGTAGGCGCCCGCGTTGACCGCGAGGGTGTCCGGTGCGGCCAGGACGTTGCGGCTCACTGCCTGCATCGCGGCCCCCGAGACACCGAGGGCGAAGCCGACGAGCAACCCGGCCGCTGCGCGCGGGAACCGAGACGCGGCCACCACCGACGCGTCGGTCCGGTCGGCGTGCCCGAGGATCGCCCTCCAGACGTCGGACGCGCCCACGTGGGCAGTGCCCTGCGTCAGGTCGACCGCGGCGAGGACGGCAACGAGCGCGATCCCACCCAGGAGCAGCGCGACGCCGAGCGCGGGCCGGGCGACGACGGCGCGTCGCTCGGCCCGCACGGGTGCCGTGGTGGTGTCGATGACCGCTACTTCGTGAGCGCGGCGACGGTGGCGTCGATGTACGCCTCCATCGAGCCCGGGCCACCGAACATCCAGATGCCGTCGTCGAGACGGTGCACGTCGCCGTCCTGCACGAACGGGAGCCCCTTCCACACGGCGTTCGACGCGAGGGTCTTCGCGAACACGTCGTCCCCGTCGACGTCGTTGCCGATGTAGAGGAAGCGGGTGTCGTCCGGCAGGCTCGTCAGTCCCTCGACGTCGGTCGAGCCGAGGCCGTACGCGGCGTCGCCCTTGACGTCGGTGCTCGCCCAGGCGTCCTTCAGGCCCAGTTCGGTGTTGACCGTGCCGATCAGGGACGTCGCCGTGTACGGCCGGACGGTGACCTGGTTGGACAAGACGTACGCGTCCGCGAAGGCGACCTCGGTGCCCGCCTTGCCCGCGTCGGCGAGCTCCTGCTTCGCGTCGGCGATCTTGTCCTCGAAGTCGCTCCAGACCGACTTCGCCTTCGCGGTCGTGCCGGTGGCCTCGGCGATGAGGTCGAGCGTCGCCTTCGTGGTGCCGAGCTGATCGCTGCCCTTCGCCGAGGTCACGACGATGGTCGGCGCGATCTTCCGGAGCTGCTTCACGACCGAGTCCTTGAGGTCGTCGGTGGCGACGATGAGGTCCGGTGCGATCGACGCGATGGTGTCGGTGCTCGGCTCACCGCGCGTGCCGATGTCCTTCGGGTCCCCGGTGAGCGGAACGGCCGAGTCCCAGGCCGAGTAGCCCTTGACGTCGGCGACGCCGGCGGGGCGACGCCGAGGGTCTCGAGGTCCTCGACCACGTTCCACTCGGTGCCGACGACCTTCTCGGCGGGCCCGTCGAGGGTCACCTTCGTGCCGGTCGCGTCGGTCACCGTGACGTTCGAGGCCGACGACGTGTCGTCCGAAGCGGCCTGGGTCGAACCGCAGGCGGTCAGGGCGAGTGCGGCGGTGGCGGCGATGGCGGTGGCGGCGAGGAGTCGTCTCATGAGCTGGCGTGGAGCCTTTCGGTTCGGGTGTGGTGCCGGCCGACGGCGCGGGTGCGGAGCCGTCCGGTGGAGGGGTCGTGGTCGACGTCGATCCGGATGCCGTAGACGTCCGACAGGCGGTCGCCCTCGAGCACGGCCTCCGGCGGCCCGTCGGCGGCGACGACACCGCCGCGCAGCAGGACGACCCGGTCGGCCACGGCGGCGGCCTGGTCGAGATCGTGGAGCACCACGCCGACGGCGATGCCGTGCTCGTCGGCGAGGTCGCGGACGAGGTCGAGGAGCTCCACCTGGTACCGCAGGTCGAGGTATGTGGTCGGCTCGTCGAGCAGCAGGACGCCGGTCTCCTGCGCGAGGCAGCTGGCGAGCCACACGCGCTGCAGCTGGCCGCCGGACAGTTCGTCGGCCGGGCGGTCGGCGAGGTCGGTGAGACCGGTCGAGTCCAGGGCGCGCGTGATCGCGGCGGCACCGTCAGCGTCCTGGCCGCCGAACCGGGAGCGGTACGGGTAGCGGCCGAAGGCCACCAGGTCGCGGACCCGCAGGCCGCCGGGACGGGCCGGCCCTGGGTGAGCAGTGCCACCTGCCTGGCGAAGGCCTTGGGGAGAGCGCGAGGCCGTCGACGTCGTCGGACGCGTCCGCTCCGGTCGCGCCACGGAGGGTCACGGTGCCCGCGCGGGCTGATTGGAGGCGCGCGATGGTCCGCAGGAGCGTCGACTTCCCGGAACCGTTCGGTCCGACCAGGGCGGTCACCTTCCCCGCGATCAGTTCCAGCGCCGCCGCGTGCACCACGGGGTCGCCGTGGTACGCCACGGTGACGTCACGAGCATCCAGATCGACCACCAGGTAAGGGTAGCCTCACCTACCCTCGATTCCCTAATGCGTGACGGTATCGCTCGGCAGGGAGCGCCGCGGGTACAGATCGGCTCAGCAGGGAGCGCCGCAGGCGCGGGCCATCCGTTCGAGCAGCTCGCGAGCCGACAGAGCCGCCGCGAGCTCCACCTCGACCGGGTTGATGCCCACCGCACGTTCGAAATCGCGACGCCGGGCCTGGTCGGCGACCGGGACCTCGGGGCGCTGCGGCAGCACTGCGATCGCGCGGGCGGCGGCGTCGAACGCGCCCACCGGACGCCCGAGTTGCTCCCACATCGTCCGGACGTCGTGCGCGACCTGGTCGGCGTCGCCGCCGAACTCGAAGCCGGCCGAGGCCATGGTCGCCAGTCCCTGCGCGGTGGGGTCGTTCGGGGTCATGACGGCATCGTCACACGGATGGCCGCGAGCGTGCTGCGAACAGCGCACGTGTCCCCGACATGCCGACACCCGGACCGGGGATGCTGGTGTCCCCGATCTCCGTTTGGATGGACATGCCCGGCGACGGGTGCCGCGGGCAGGACGTCCCGGGACGACGGAGGGCACGATGCTCGAACACACCAGCGCGGACACGCAGGCAGCAGCGGCCGCGGCCGCGACCCTGCACCTGCGGATCACGATCGTGGGTGCGACCGTCGACCTGCTCCGGGACGTCCCCTTCCACGAGGCCGATGCGGGTCTGGTCGCCGAGCGGCTCGGCATCTCCGTCGAGGAGCTCCGGCAGCACTTCCCGTCCTGGGACGGGCTCGTGCTGGCCGCGGTCGACCGGTGGAACGGCGGCCGCATGGACGAGG
The DNA here is from genome assembly GCA_029689965.1 of Curtobacterium flaccumfaciens. Classification (GTDB taxonomy): domain Bacteria; phylum Actinomycetota; class Actinomycetes; order Actinomycetales; family Microbacteriaceae; genus Curtobacterium; species Curtobacterium flaccumfaciens_E. The sequence continues at coordinate 886,511 of CP121450.1, forward strand.
TAACCCGCGAGGTCGGTGACGGTTCCACCGTCCAGCTCCTGCGGGCGATCGTCGCGTCGAACGCCGAGGACCCGGCGCTCATGCGGCTCCTCGTCGCGCTGCTGTCCGTGGCCGGCAACCCGGACCACCCGATGTCCACGTACCTGCGGTCGCGATACCAGCTCTTCTACGTGCAGATCAAGCGCGGGCTCGAGCACGACATCGCCGTGGGACGCGCACCGCACACGATGGACCCCCGACGCGGTGCGGAGCAGCTCATCGCGCTGTACGAGGGGCTCCAGCTCCAGGCGCTCCTGCGTTCGGACCTCGACCTCGTGCCGGCGTTCGACCGGGCCGTGGCCCGGCTCGAGCGCGGTTGGTCCGAACGCTACGAGCCGCAGGCCCCACGACGGGTCTCCACCTGGAGCGACGGCGGCTGGGAGCTCTGACCGCCGACCGGTTCACCCGGAGCGAGGGCCCCGCGGCACCGATCCGTCGCCCGGGTCGTAGCCCGAGTCGCGGATGACCCGGATCGCGGTGGTGTCGTTGTGCACCGAGTGCACGACGACCCGCCGCGACCGTCGCAGTGCACGCCGGGCGCCGGGCGTCGCCATCAGGCCGCCGAGCACGAGGCCTGCACCGATCGCCAGTGCCACCGACACCGCGGCGACGAAGTCGAGCGCCGCGCTCGACGACCCGGACATGAAGTTCAGGAGAGCGTTCGAGACCGCGACGCCGGGAAGCAGTGCGCCGCAGAACGCGGGTACGGCGATGGCCGCGACCGCCGTGCGCATCCGCGCCGCCGCGATGGTCGCGAGGACGCCGAGCAGCACCGCCGCGATGAAGGTCGCGCCGAGCAGCGGGATCCCGAGCTCCCGCAGGCCCCGGAGTGCTGCCGCGGCGGCGACGGAGAACACCACCGCGACCGGGATCACCCGGGCGCTGGCCTGCTGCACGAAGCAGTTCGCCGCGGCCGAGACCACCGTCAGGAGCAGGGACGCCCACAGCGGCAGCGCCTGCGTGACGATGCCCGAGGGATCGACCTCGATGCTGAGCCACTTCGTCACCGCGATGCCGGCGGGAACCCCGACCACGATGGCCGCGATGACCAGCCCGATGTAGAACGCTCGGGCCACCGCCATGGCGCGGAACCCGGAGATCGCGTCCTGCGCCCAGGTGACGAGCGACGGGTGCGGGAGCAGGAGCACCACGAGCGCGGCCACCATCGTCGCCGCTTGTCCGGGGTGCAGGACGCCGGCCCAGATCGCGAGGGTGCCGATCGCCGACGCCACGGCGCCCTGCGCCCCGGACACGAAGAACTGCGGGAAGCCCCGGCCGGTCAGCCACCGTCCGGAGACGATGATCCCGAGCATGAGCACGAAGGCTCCGATCCCCGCGCGCCACCCGCCACCGGCCTGCATCGAGATCGAGATGCCGAGGATCGACAGGCCGACGTCGGCCATCCACCTGGGCCACCGCGGCGGGAGCCGGAGCACCGCGACGAGGGCGTTCACCGCCGAGGTCATGTCGCGTTCGTCGTGCACGAGGTCGTCGACGATCTGGTTCGCCCGGGCCAGCCGGTCGAGGTCGGAGCCATCGGACTGCACCGTACGGACCTTCACGAGCGGTGGGTGGTCGGCGGGGGCGTACTGGATCGTCACCGAGCTGCCGGAGAAGTCGAGGTCGAGCGGCGCCAGGTTCCACTTCGTCGACACGGCGACCACGGCGGTCTCCACGCTGCGGGTGTCCGCTCCGGAGGCGAGCATCACCTCGGCGAGGTCGAGGCAGAAGTCGACGATCTGCACGGGTGAGTACTGCTCGCGCGGGCGCGTGTCGGGCGTGACCTCCTCGTAGAGGGTGCCGCGGAGGCGGGCGCGGGCGTCGCGGATGTCGTGCTGCGCGAGGTTCCGCACGCGTGGCCGTGACGGGCGCCCGGGTCTGGCTCCGGGGAGGGACTGCTCGGCCATCCAGCCATCGTGCCAGTGCTTCCCGGGCGCCGGATCGCGAAAGCGACAGATCACCGCGAAACGTTCGCTGCGGCCTGTCGCTTCCGCGAGGTCGACGGCGTGTGCAGCGCCGAGACTGTCGCTTTCGCGATGCGGGTGCACGACAGGGCGAACTGGAGGCGCGTGGCGGCCTGCCACGCGCCTCCAGTCCGTCAGGTCGGGCCGACTACTGCTCGAACGTCGCGTTGAGCGTGATGTCGACCCCGGTCAGCGCCTTGCTGACGGGGCACGTCGCCTTGGCGTCGTCGGCTGCCTTGAGGAAGGCTGCCTCGTCGATGCCGGAGACCTCGCCGCTGACCGTGAGGACGATGCCGGTGAGCTTGAAGCCGCCGGCGCTGTCCGGGCCGAGCGAGACGTCGGCCTTGACGTCGAGGGCCTCGACCGTGCCGCCGGCCTCGCCGAGGATCGCGGAGAACTGCATCGCGTAGCAGGCGGAGTGCGCTGCGGCGACGAGCTCCTCGGGGCTGGTGGTGCCGTCGGCGTCCTCGGCGGCGCGCTTCGGGAACGAGACGTCGTACGTGCCGACCTTGGAGCTGGAGAGTTCGACCTGGCCGGAGCCGTCGTTCAGGCCGCCGTTCCAGGCGGTGCGTGCGGTGCGCGTGGGCATGGCCGCTCCTTTCGTGTGGGGAGGGGTCCCGATCGGGACCGTCGCAGCCGAGTCAAGCGGAGAACGATCGTTCTCGCAACCGGCTCACGGGGAAGACGCAGGTTGCGAGCCTGGGGATTTAGACGACAGGTGTAGCGTGCATCACGTTCAAAGGAGTCCCCATGCGCGCCGTCGTGTTCGAGCAGTACCAGACCTTCCCGTCCCTCACGGAGGTCCCGAAGCCCACTCCGGGCCCGGGGAGGTGCTGCTCAAGGTCGCCGGTGCGGGCGCCTGTCACTCGGACGTCGCCGTGTACCGCGAGTTCCGGGAGGGACAGCCGGGTGCCCAGGCGCCCGCGTTCGTCCTCGGTCACGAGAACTCCGGCTGGGTCGAGGAACTCGGCGACGGCGTGTCGGGCTTCACCGTCGGTGACGCCTACCTCGTCTACGGACCGGTCGGCTGCGGCCACTGCTCGTACTGCTCGAAGGGGCAGGACACCTACTGCGAGAACGCCGCCACGAACCCGTACACGGGCATCGGCCTCGGGCGTGACGGCGGCATGGCCGAGTACGTCACCGTCCCGGCCCGCAACCTCGTCCCGCTCGGGGACGCCGACCCCGTGGCAGCCGCACCACTCAGCGACGCCGCACTCACGCCGTACCACGCGATCAAGAACGCCCTGCCGAACCTGGCGGGCGGCGGCAAGTACGCCCTGGTCGTCGGCCTCGGGGACTCGGGCAGATCGCCGTGCAGATCCTCACCGCGCTGACCGGTGCCACCGTCATCGCCACGGACGTGAAGCAGGACGCCATGGACCGTGCGGCTGCCCGCGGCGCGATCACCGTGCCGGTCGGACCCGACCAGGTCGCCGCGATCCGCGAGATCACCGGTGGTCGCGGGGTGGACGCGGCGTTCGACTTCGTCGGGCCACCCCGACCATCAAGACCGCCCAGGCGTCGATGGCGATCGGCGGGCGCTTCACCGTGGTCGGCATCGCCGGCGGCACCACCGAGTGGACCTTCTTCGCGACGCCGTACGAATCGACGATCACGAACACCTACTGGGGCACGATCGAGGACCTGCACGAGGTCGTCGCCATGTACCGCGCGGGGCAGATCGTCCCGGACGTCGAGCGGTACGCACTGGACGACGCGCTCGAGGCCTACCGGAAGCTCGAGGCCGGCGAGCTCTCGGGCCGCGCAGTGGTCGTGCCGTCCGCTGCCGCCGTCTGACGATCCGGTAACGGTTCCCGCACTTCGTCGGGCTCCCCGGTACCGTGGTGACACGGGGCGAGGGGCGCACCGGAGTGGGAGCCGACCATGGCGAAGAATCCGGACTACTCGGCGGCGGTCGGCCGCCCGCGAACGGCGGACGGCGACGGCGGTCAGCTCACGATGGGGCTGCCCTACGATGCCCCACCGCTGGTGCCGGAGCGGCCGAAGCCGTCCCGGTCAGCCGGGCCGGACTCGTCTGGCGGATCGTCGCGTCGCTCGTGCTCGCCGCCATCGGCATCAACGCGATCGTGCGGTCCGTCCCGCTGTGGCAGACCGCCAACATCGACGGAGCGAGCGGCGCATGGGTCGGGGCACTCGCCCTGCTCGTCCTGGCCGGACTCGCGCTCGCGTACCCCATCGTCAACGTCGTGCGCTGGGTCCGCGCGAAGCGGTAGCCGACCGTGACCGACCAGCAACCGCGGTACCGAGCGCCGAGACTGGACGACGAGGCCACGACGCGCATGAGCATCGCCAACGCGGCGCCCGGCACAGTCGGGTTCGCCTACACGCCTCCCGACCACGGTGCTGACCCGGACCAGCCGGCCACGCGACTCGGGCTGGTCTGGCGGATCGTCGCCTCGATCGTGCTCGCGGCGGTCGGCATCAACGCGGTCGTGCAGGTCGTGCGACTCTTGGTGCAGCCCGACCCCGCCTGGGTCGCCGCACTGGGGATGGCGGTCGTCGCGCTGCTGGCCCTCGCCTACCCGGCCGTGAACCTCGTGCGCTGGGTGCGGGCAGCCCGACGCCGGCGTCAGCGTCCGGCCGCGTAGCCCTGCGCGCCGCGGGAGTTCGCGGCCGCGCCGAGCACCCCGGTCTCCGGGTCGCGCGTGACGCACGACAGCCGACCGAGCGACCAGTCGCCGGCGCGGGTGACGACGTGCCCACGCGCCTCGAGCCCCGCGATGACGTCCTCGCCGAGGCGGTCCTCGACCACGAGCCCAGCGGGCTCCCACGTGCGCGGCCAGAACGACCCCGGGAACGAGGTCGTGTGCATCGCCGGGGCGTCGATCGCCTGCTGCGGGGAGTACCCGCCGACGATCCACCGCAGGAGGAACAGCAGCTGCCACTGGTCCTGCTGGTCGCCACCGGGTGAGCCGAGGGCCAGGACGGGGCGCCGTCTCGCAGGACGAGCGTGGGGGTCAGGGTCGTGCGCGGGCGCTCGCCGGGGCGGAGGGTCGAGGCAGTACCCTCCTCGAGCCAGGTCATCTGCAGGCGCGTTCCGAGGCAGAACCCGAGCTCCGGGATCGTCGGGGACGACTGCAGCCAGCCGCCGGACGGCGTCGCGCTGATGATGTTGCCCCAGCGGTCCACGACGTCGATGTGGACCGTGTCGCCGCGGGTCTCTCCGTCGGGCGCGACGAAGGGCTCCCCGCGGTCCTCGACCGGAGCGACCGGGGCGGCCGGTGTCGCGGTGATCCGGACGGTCGGTTCGCCGACTCCCTGCGCTGCGACCGTGCCGACGCGCTCGGCCTCGGCCGGCGTCCGGACCGGCGGGATCGCGTGCACGATGCCGTCGACGGTGCCCGGGCGCAGTTCGGCTGACGCTCGGTCGCCGATCAGTGCGCGGCGTTCATCGGTGTACGCGTCGGAGAGCAGCACGTCGAGCGGGACGTCGCCGTCGCCGTAGAACGCCTCGCGGTCGGCCATCGCGAGCTTCTGCGCCTCGGCGATCGTGTGCGCGCCGACCTCGGTCGACGGGTCGAGCAGCGCGTCGTCGAGCGGTTCGAGCAACCGGAGCGTCTGCAGCAGCGCCGGGCCCTGGCCCCACGGTCCGGTCTTCGCGATCGTGCACCCGCGGAACTCCGCGGTCGTCGCGGGCTCGTACGAGGCCCGGAAGGCCGCGAGGTCCGAGGCTCGGATCACCCCGGCGTGGTCGGAGCCGGACGAGTGCCGGTGCGGCTGCCGGACGAAGCGGTCGACGGCGTCGGCGACGAAGCCCTCGGCCCACTCGGTCCGCGCCGCGTCGATCCGGCCGGACCGGCTGCCGGCGCCGTCGCCGGCGGCGACGAGCCGCTCGAACACCGAGGCGAGCGCCTGGTTGCGCACCAGGTCCCCGGGGACCGGCACCGTGCCTCCAGGCAGCCACTGCGCGGCGGAGGTGGGCCAGTGCTCCTCGAAGAGCCCCTGCACGGTGGAGATGGTGCGGACCACCGCTGGTGTCACGGGGTGGCCGTCGCGGGCGTAGCCGATGGCGGGTGCGAGGACGTCGGCGAGCTCCCACGTGCCGTGGTCGCGAAGGAGCAGGAGCCACGCGTCGACGGCACCAGGGACGGCGGCGGCGAGGGCACCCGCGCCGGGACGAGGTCCAGGCCCTCTGCGCGGTAGTGCACCGGCGTCGCGCTCTCCGGAGCCGGACCCTGACCGACCAGGACCGTCGGGGTCGGGTTCGTCGCGGTGGCGAAGACCGCGGTCAGGTCCCCGCCCGGGCCGTTCAGGTGCGGCTCGACGACCTGGAGGACGAACGCGCCGGCCGTCGCTGCGTCGAACGCGTTCCCACCGCGTTCGAGCACGGACTGCGCGGTCGCCGTCGCGATCCAGTGCGTCGAGGCGGCCGTGCCGAACGTGCCGCGGAGGTCCGGGCGGGTGGTGTGGACAGCGGGCGGGACGAAGGCTGGGTTCGGCGTCGGCATGCCTCCATCCTGTCCCGCTCGCTGGGCTCTGCTCGCAGCCATGGCGACAGGGAAGACGCTCTGGCCCGGTGACTCGGTCACGTCGAACAACGGCAACACCGGGCAGTCGACCGGGCCGCACGTGCACGTCGAGGTCCGGCAGGGCGGCACGCTCGTCGACCCGCTGAAGCTCCTGCACTTCCGGTGACGTGCGCGTGCGCGTGCGCGTGCCCGTGCTCGGTTCCGGTTGCGGTTCGTTCGGTGAGCAGAAGCGGTCGGGTGCGTTTGCGGCACTCGACCGTTCCTGCTCACCGAGATCGACGACGTCACACGGCGCGGCCCGCGTCGTGAGGAGTTCGGTCAGGATCGTCGATCTCCCGACACTGTGAAGTGAAGGGAGTGCCGTGACTGACGACGATCCGTCCCTCGTGCGCCGTCTGGTGTCCGGGGACAAGGCCGCGCTGGCGACCGCGTTCGACCGGTTCGCGCCGGTGTTGACCCGGTACGCCTGGGCGGTCTGTGCGACCCCCGCAGACGTCGAGCACGTCGTGCAGGAGTCGTTCCTGTCGCTCTGGAAGAACGCCGACGGCCTGAACCTGCCCACGGGCCGGGTGCTGCCGTGGCTGCTCGCGGTCTGTCGTTCGCACGCCGGACCCCGCGGCGCGGACGTCGCCGGCGGCGAGCCGCTCCGGCTCGTCCAGCAGGACCTGCTCGCACTCCCCGACACTGACCGACGGCTCGTCGAGCTTCTGCCTCGTCGAGGGTCGAACGTGGTCGGAGGCCGCGCAGTCGCTTGGTCGTCGTCCCGGAGGGACCCCGCCGCGACGGGCTCCCGAGCGACGAAGGAGGTGCAGCGATGAGGTCGGAACCCCCGGTCGGAGACGACCTGCAGCGGATGCTCGTCTCGATGAAGCAGAACGTGCTCGAACGAGCCGAACCCCGGAAGCGTCGCGGGCGCCGCGCCGTCGTCGTCATCGCCGTCGTCGCACTGCTCGCCGTCGGGGTGGCCGGTGGCGGAGTCGCACTCGGTCTCATCCCGACGACCCGGAAAGCGCACCGGCACCCTCCCCGAGTCCGACGGGGCCCACGCGGACCGTCACGCCGTCCTCGGCGCCGGTCATCATCACGCCCACTCCGACCCGTCACCCACGCCGACCGCTCCGCCGTACTCGGCGACGGACTGGTCGACGTGGACGATCACGGCGGAGGGAGTCGGCCCGGCGACGCTCGGGAGCGCCACCGGGGCGGACGACGCCGCCCTGCGCGAGGGCCTCACACCCGCGCCGCCCCTCGTCGACGACACAGGCACCGTCATCTACCCGTTCGGGTGCGCGAACCCGAACGCCCGCATCTGGGAGCGGCCGGACGGCAAGGTGGTGGAGATGGTCGGCGACGATGTCGTGCAGACGGTGATCATCTCGGGACCGTCCGACGGTGCGTCGACCCGGCCCGAGGTCGGTCCGAAGACTCCGGCGGGCATCGGGTTGGGGAGCACGCTGGACGAGATCCGGCGGCGTACCCGAACGTGGTGCAGACGCGGACGGACGCCGATGGTGGCACGAGGGACACCTTCTGGGCCGTCGCGGACGGTGGACGGTTCATCGTCTTCCAGATCCCGGCCGACGGGTCCTCCGTGTCGAGGGTGTACGTCGGCGCCACGGATGAGCCGGCGTACGACTACTGCTCCTGACCGCGGCTGCGGGCCGCCTGTCTCAGTCCTTCCGCCAGAGGTCGAGCACGAGCCTGGTGACGGCCACGAGCAAGCCCGCGACCCCCAACCAGGACACTCGACGCCTGGGCTCGGACCCGTTGTCGTTCGACATCGAGACCACCTCCGGTGTCAGCGCCGGCGGACACGAGGAGCGGAAGTGCCGAGGGGTGCACGCGTGACCGGGGTCACGTAAGTTGTTCCCGAGCGTTCGCGCTCGGGACGCGCTGGTCCCTCTGGCACTCCACTCGGAGAGCAAATCGAAGCCCATCACCGTTGCAGCGGTGGTGGGCTTCAACCTTGCCCGGGTCGGATGCCCGGCGACGCGCGACCCCGGGGCCAGCCCAGGCGAATTGATACTCCAGTACCACGTGCGGCGCGGCGATCGGATGCGATGTTCCACCGGCGCGACCGTGTCGACGTCCCACGAAGTGGGGTGGCCCTGGAGGTCTGATGATGACGGGTCTTCAAATACGGTTGCAACGACCCGGGGAGGAACAGTGGAGTTCGAAGAGCGTCTCGCCGCGCTGGCGACGAAGGTGCAGAACCAGCGCGAGGCCATCCAGACGGAAGAAGCAACGAAGAACGCGTTCGTCATGCCGTTCATCTCGACGATCCTCGGGTACGACGTGTTCAACCCCTTGGAAGTCGTGCCGGAGTTCACCGCCGACGTCGGGGCGAAGCGCGGGAGAAGGTCGACTACGCCATCATGCGTGATGGCGAGGTGCAGATCCTCATCGAGTGCAAGAAGTCCACCGAGCCGCTGAAGATCGAGCATGCATCGCAGCTGTTCCGGTACTTCTCCGTCACCAATGCTCGGATCGCCGTGCTCACGAACGGTGAGGTCTACAACTTCTACACGGACCTTGACGCGCCCAACAAGATGGACGACCGGCCGTTCCTGGTCCTCGACCTCGCCGACATCGACGAGACGCTGCTGCCGGAGCTCCGCAAGCTGACGAAGGACGTCTTCGACCTCGACTCCGTCATCAGTGCGGCTGAGGAACTCAAGTACGTCGGCGCCATCAAACGTGCCATCGCTGCGCAGTTCCGGGAGCCGGAGGAGGACTTCGTCCGCCTCTTCGCCTCCCGCGTCTACGACGGACGCTTCACCCAGGAGGCGCGCACGCAGTTCACGACGCTCGTCGCCAAGGCGTCGAAGCAGTTCTTGAACGAGCAGGTCAACGACCGCCTCAAGACCGCGCTCGGTGCCTCGTACAGCGCCCCTGTCGGGCCTGAAGCGCCTGCTGACGCAGTGACGAGTGAGCCCGTCGCAGAAGGCGATCTCGACCGGGACACCGAGATCGAGACGACCCTCGAGGAACTCGGGGGTACCAGATCGTCAAGGCCATCGCGTGCAGTGAGGTGAAGCCGGACCGGATCGCGCACCGTGACCAGAAGTCGTACTTCGCCGTGCTGCTCGACGACAACAACCGCAAGCCGATCGCTCGACTCTGGTTCAACGGGAAGAAGCAGAAGTACCTCGGCCTCCTCGACGAGAACAAGGTGGAGACGAAGCATCCGATCGACGCCCTCGATGACATCTACCTGCACGCCACCTCGATCCGTGAGGCTGCTCAGCGGTTCTCGTCCTGAAGCGATCCCGTCGCCGTGCCGGCCGTAGGGTTGGCGGGATGGAGGAGCGCCGCGGACAGGTGATCGTGCTGGTCGCGATCGGGATCGTCGCCGGGGTGCTCTCCGGCCTGTTCGGCGTCGGCGGCGGGGTCATCGTCGTGCCCGCGCTGATGGCGTTCCTGCACCTCGACCAACGCCGGGCGTCCGCGACCTCGCTCGTGGCGATCGCCCCCGCGGCCGTCGTCGGCGCGATCACCTACGCCGTGCAGGGAGAGGTGCACTGGCTCGCAGCCCTCACGCTGGCGGTCGGCAGCGTCGTCGGCGCCCCGATCGGAGCGCGACTGCTGCGGGCGCTGCCGCTGCACGTCCTGCCGTGGATCTTCGTCGGGTTCATCGTCGTCGTCCTCGTCTCGCTGTTCACGACGGTGCCGACGCGCGGCGGCGACGTCCACTTCGGTGTCGTCGAGGCGATCGTGCTCCTGCTGCTCGGCCTGCTGTCCGGCGTGCTCTCCGGGCTGGTCGGGTCGGTGGCGGTGTCGTCATCGTGCCGGGGCTCGAGGTGGTCCTGGGTGCTGGAGACCTACTCGCGAAGGGCACGTCCCTCCTGACGATGGTGCCGACGTCGGTGTCGGGCACGGTCGCGAACCTCCGTCGCCGCGCCGTCGAGCTTCGGGTCGGCCTGACCGTCGGGGTCACGGCTGCGGTGTGTTCGCCTGGAGGCGCGTGGATCGCCCGCCTCGTCGACCCGCAGGTGGGCACCTGGCTCTTCGCCGCGTTCCTGGTGGTCGTCGCGGTCATCGTCCTGCACCGCGGTCGTCGGACGGCACCACGGAACGACGCGACGGACGGGGAGGTCGCGTGACGCGCCTCCCGGCCGGTGGTGGACGGGACCACGCGGATGCGGAGGCCGTGCTCGCGGCGTTCGCACGGACCGACGGTGACGTCGCGGCGGCCCGCAGGGTCGCGCGGCGGTTCGCGGACCTCGACGAGGGGGAGCGGTCCGCGCTCCTGTGGAGCGAGGACCCGGAGCGCGACTGGTCGCGGTGCTGCTGCTCGTGCAGGCCGTTCGAGAGCGACCGGACCCGGAGTTGACCGACGAGTACCTGTCGGCGGCGAAGGCGGAGCGGTTCGACGACTCGGCGCTCGTGGACCTCGCGGCCGAGGAGCTCGTCGGGGTGCCGCTCGTCGGCGGCTCGACCGGGCCGCTGTTCGCGCTGGTGAAGTCCGACGTGGCGATGGTCCGTCGGATCGCTGTGGTGGCGACCCTGGCGTTCGCGAAGCAGGGCGATGCCGAGGTGCCGCTCGCCATCGCGGGGCGGCTCGTCCGGGAGCGCGGTGACACGGTGCAGTCAGCCCTGGGATGGGTGCTGCGGGAGACCGGCAAACGAGCGTCCGAGGCGGCGCTCGTGGCGTTCCTGGAGCGGAGCGGACGGTTCCTGACCCCGACGGCGCGACGGACCGCGACCGAGCACCTGCCGCCTGCGGAGCGTGACCGGTTGCGCGCCTGAGTGACGGCCGCGGTGAGCGGGGTGCGAGCGGCGGCTCGTGTTCGTCAGTAGGAGACCCTGCCACCCGTGAGCGCGAACCAACCGCCGGCCACGAGGGCGACGATGACCGGGACCAGGATCGACAGGACGACTGCACGGACGCAGCGGTCGTCCCGTGCGTTACCGTCCTGCTCGGCGGTCCAGTCCTCGAGCTCGACGGACTCGACTTCGTGGCTCACGTGCCGGTGACCTTGAGCGTCGTGCCGTGGAGCGTGACCGTCGCCGGTGGGAGGTAGATCGTGACGTCGTCGATGTGGACGACCCGGAGGCGGCCCTGCGCACCGGCGAGCGCAGCCGCAAGGTCCTTGTCGGTGGGGACGCCGTCGGGTCGGCCGACCACGATCGCGTCGAAGGGGCCGCGTCCGTCGATGCGGCCGTGGCCACCGAAGTACGGGTTGAGGACGGCGGTATTGACATCGCTGGTGAGGACGTCACCGTCACGGCCGAGGCCGGCGAGGTACCCGGGAACGCGGCCGATGCCCGCGCGCTCGAAGTGCCACGTGGTGACGGAGAGTCGGACGGAGACCAGGATCACGATCGCGATCACGATGATGCCGACCGCGGTGCCGAACCAGCGTTCGAGGACGAGGCCGCGGACGCCGATCGCGGCCAGGGCGACGGCGAACCAGAGCCAGGGGTAGTAGTAGTTCGGCAGCGCGACGTTGGAGATGCCGAGGTAGAAGACCAGCAATCCCGCCGCGCCCACGACCAGGAACACGACGAGCCGGTTCGGCCGGTTGACGATCGCGGCGAAGACGGACACGACCAGCGAGACCGCGACGAGCTTGCCAACGCCCTGCAGCGCGAACCAGAGCCCTGCCCACCAGGGCGGGAACTGGTAGCGCTGACCGGCAACGAGGACGATGTGCCCGTCCGCATCGTGTTCGGACTGGAAGCGAAGCATGTAGGAGACGCCGTGCACGAGTCCGACGGGCAGGTACACGAGCACGAACACGACGGTGAACGCGGCGACGAAGATGCCCCCTCCGATCGCGAGCTGCTTCCACCGCCGCCAGAGGACCGGCAGGATCAGGAACGCCGGCAGCACCCACGCAGTCGACACCTTCGACGTGACGGACAGGCCCATGAGTGCGCCGGCGGCTGCGATCCACCACCACTTCTCGGCCCGGATCCACCGCCAGGCGCAGGCCATCGCGGCGATCATGAAGAAGACCATGACGGGGTCGAGCAATGCGTACCGGTCGATGCGGTTCTGGTCGTCGTACGTGCCGCGCGGCAGGAGCATCCACATCGCCGCTGCGAACGTCGCTGTCCACCATCCGAGCTCGTTCCGGAACCACAGGAACGTCACCGCTGCGCCGAGGACCACGGCGACGCCGGACACGATGCGCGCGTGCTCGAACTCGTGTCCCAGGACGACCTGGGCGAAGCCGAAGAGGTACTTGGCGACCGGCGGGTGCTCGAGGTTCGACGTCTCGATGCCGTGCAGGTACTCCCACCCGCTCTTGGCGTAGAGGCCCTCGTCGACCTGGGCGTTCGTCGCGCCGATCTTCCACAGCGACTGGTAGACGCCCCAGACGAAGACGACCACCAGTGCCGCGATCCGCACGACGGGCTGCTGGACCAGCCGCCGGGCGGGAAGGAGGAGGCGGCGCTCGGCGAGGTGGGCGTGGCTCATGACGGCGCCAGCCTACCGGCGCGTGCAGTGACCTCGCGCTGACCGATCGGCCGAGACCGGACCTGCTCGGGCTACCGTTGGCGGATGCACACCGAGGTGCCCCGCCCCGCCATCGACACCGCGCTCGTCGAGCGGCTCGTCGCCGCGCAGTTCCCGCAGTGGGCCGGACTGCCCGTGCGCGAGGTCGATCCGCAGGGCTGGGACAACCGCACGTACCGACTGGGCGTCGAGCTCTCGGCGCGGTTGCCGAGCGCCGCCGGCTACGTCCCCGCGGTCGAGAAGGAGCAGCGGGTGCTGCCGTACCTCGCACCACGGCTCGACGTCGAGCTGCCCGAACCGCTCGGGCTCGGCGTCCCCGGGAGCGGGTACCGTTCCCGTGGTCGGTCCGGCGCTGGATCGACGGCACGGTCGCACTCCGCGCGGTCGGCCTCGACCGACGGGCGTTCGCCGCGGACGTCGCCGCGGTGCTCCGGCAGCTGCGTGCGATCCCCGCCGGCGACGGTCCGATCGCGGGAGCGCACTCCTTCCACCGCGGCACGCACCCGTCGTACTACGCCTCTGACGTGGTCGCGGCGCTCGACCGTCTCGGGGGCGCCGTCGACCGCCGTGCGTGCGAGCGGGTCTGGGAGCAGGCCGTCGCGACGACCTGGGAGGGGCCGGGCGTCTGGTTCCACGGTGACGTCGCCCCCGGAAACCTGCTCGTCGACGACCACGGGCGGCTCGCCGCGCTGATCGACTTCGGCACGTGCGGCGTGGGCGATCCGGCGTGCGACCTGGTGCTCGCGTGGACGTTCCTCGACGAGGGCGGGCGGCGGGTGTTCCGCGACGCGGTCGGGCTCGACGTGGGCACGTGGGCGCGGGCGCGGGGGTGGGCGCTCTGGAAGTCGCTCATCATGCTCGCCGGCAGTGCGGGCCCGGGCGACCGTGCCGAGCACGAGGCCGTCCTGGCGACGGTGCTCGCTGACCCCGTCGCCTGACGTTCCCGCCCATCGCAGCCGCAGTGGGAGGCGCAATCGCGCGTTGCGAGCAGGAACGAACGGCCTCCTACGCGCGATTCTGCTCCCCGCGCGCGATTGCGCCTCCTACGCGCGATTCTGCCTACTCGGTCGGGCGCCCGCCAGGCAGGGCGCGCGCCAGGCAGCGCTCGCGCCCCACCCGGTCGGGCGCCCGCCAGGCAGGGCCCCCGACAGGCAGGGCTCGCGCCCGCCACGGAACGCGCGCAGCGGACGGGGCTGGGAACGCACCACGGGGCCGGCGGGTACCCACGTGGGGAGACGAGCCGCGCCTCTCCCCGCCGGCACGGCCTGCCCGTCGCTGGCGCGACGGTCAGGAACCGGCGGCGTGGGCCCTGGCCGGCAGAACATGACCACGAGAGGAACGTCACGTGCGCGCACTGACCTGGCAGGGCACCGAGAAGGTGTCCGTCGAGACCGTCCCGACCCGGCCGTCCAGGAGCCCACCGATGCGATCGTGCGGATCACCTCCACCGCGATCTGCGGCTCCGACCTGCACCTGTACCGGGTGCTCGGTCCCTACATCGACCGGGGCGACGTCCTCGGCCACGAACCGATGGGCATCGTCGAGGAGGTCGGCTCAGGCGTCACGAACCTCAAGGTCGGCGACCGGGTGGTGATCCCCTTCAACATCTCCTGCGGGCACTGCTGGATGTGTCAGCGTGGCCTGCAGTCGCAGTGCGAGACGACGCAGGTGACCGCGTACGGCACCGGCGCCTCCCTGTTCGGCTACACGAAGATGTACGGCCAGGTCCCCGGCGGTCAGGCCGAGTACCTCCGCGTGCCGCACGCCGACTACGGGCCCATCGTGGTGCCCGACGACGGCACGCCTGACGAGCGCTGGCTGTTCCTCAGCGACATCCTGCCGACCGCCTGGCAGGCCGTGCAGTACGCGGACGTGCCCGAGGGTGGCACGCTCGCCGTGCTCGGCCTCGGCCCCGTGGGCCAGTTCGCCGCACGGATCGGAGCGTACCTCGGGTACCGGGTGCTCGCCGTCGACCCCGAGCAGGTGCGCCGCGACCTCGGGGCGAAGCACGGCGCCGAGGTGTTCGACCTCACGAAGGACCTCGTGCCGCAGCTGCTCGACCTGACCGACGGCCGGGGCCCCGACGGCGTCGTCGACGCCGTCGGCATGGAGGCGCACGGCAACCCCGTGGCCGGCTTCGCCCAGCGCGCCGCCGGCCTGCTGCCCGACAAGCTTCGCGCAGAAGGCGATCGAGACAGCCGGGGTGGACCGCCTCGCCGCCGTGCACGCCGCGATCGACCTCGTACGCCGCGGCGGCACCGTCTCGCTCAGCGGGGTGTACGGCGGCATGGCCGACCCGATGCCGATGATGACGCTGTTCGACAAGCAGATCACCATCCGCGAGGGACAGTGCAACGTCAAGCGATGGATCGACGACATCATGCCGCTCGTGCAGGACCCGTCCGACCCCCTCGGAACGCTCGACCTCACCACCCACCGTGTCTCCCTCGAGGACGCCCCGCACATGTACGAGGTGTTCCAGAAGAAGGAGGACGGCTGCGTGAAGGTCGTGCTCGACCCCGCGCTCGCGGCAGCCTGATGCGCATCGTCGTGGTCGGCGCGACCGGCAACGTGGGGACGGCGGTGCTCCGTCGGATGGCGGCGGCGGACGCGGACCTCGTCGGCGTCGCCCGACGGCTGCCCGACCTGCGCGCCGAGCCGTACGGGGCGGCGGTCTGGCACGCCGTCGACGTCGGAGCGCACGACGCCGTGGACCAGCTCGCCGCGGTGTTCCGGGGCGCGGACGCCGTCGTGCACCTCGCCTGGGCGCTGCAACCGACGCACGACATCCCCGTCCAGTACCGGACGAACGTGCTCGGGACCGCCAACGTCCTGGAAGCCGTCGCCCGGGTCGGCGTCCCCCAGGTCGTCGTCGCGTCGTCGGTGGGCACCTACCGCGGGGTCGACGTCGACGGCAAGCGGACCCCGGTCGACGAGACCTGGCCCGCCACTGGGATCCCGACGGCCACGTACTCGATCCACAAGGCGGCGAACGAGGCGGCGATGGACGCGTTCGCCGCCCAGCACCCGGAGGTCGTCGTCACGCGGCTCCGACCGGGGTTGATCTTCCAGCGTGCCGTGGCCGCCGAGATCCGCGGTCTCTTCCTCGGACACCTCGTGCCGATGTCGATCGTCCGCTGGCTCCGGTGGACGGTCCTGCCGCTGCCGTTGCCCTTCGTGTTCCAGGCCGTGCACGCCGACGACGTCGCCGACGCGTACTGGCGTGCGATCGACCGGCGGGCCGGCGGCGCGTTCAACATCGCCGCCGCTCCCGTGCTCAACCCACCGCGTCTCGCCCGGGCGTTCGGGATGCTCGGCGCGATCCGGGCACCGATGTGGCTCATCCGCGGCGTCGTGACGCTGACGTGGCGGCTGCGTCTGCAGCCGACGGACGCCGGGTGGGTGGACATCGCCGCCCAGGTGCCGGTGATGCGGACCGACCGTGCCCGGTCGGTGCTCGGATGGGAGGCGCGGCACACCTCGGAAGACGCGTTGCGCGAGCTCGTGGCCGGGTTCGCGGACGGTGCCCGCGTGTCCGCGTCGGGTCCGTTGCGCGGCTAGCCTGGGCGGGTGCTGCTGCCGACGGACCTGCTGGGGAGTGGGTGCTGCGGCGCACCGTGACCGATCGGCTCGCTGGCGTGGACGGGAGCGTCATCGGCACCACCACGCTGACGAGCACCGCTGCGGACGAGGTCCGCTGGGACGAGTCCGGCACGATGACGTTCGACGGCCGGGCGGTGCCGGTCTCGCGGACACTGCACGTACGACGCGCCGCCGACGACCGGTGGACCGTGTTCTTCGCCGACGGCCGGGCGTTCCACGACTGGGTCTGGGGCGAGCGCGTCGACCACGCGTGCGCGCCGGATGACTACGCGGGGGTGCTCGCCGGCGATGTCGATCGGTGGACCGTCCGGTGGGAGGCGCACGGCCCCGCCAAGGACTACGTCCTCGACAGCGAGCTGCGACGTCGGTCCCGCACGGCAGACTGAGGGCATGCCCCGCAGCTCCGGAGGAATCGACGCCCCGCGCATCACCCTGACCGAACCGACCGACCTCGACGACTGGGTGCCCGGCCCGGGGACGTCCTGACCGGCGACCGGATCGAGGGCAAGCGCGTCGACGTGTTCGACCTCGCGGGGATCGCGTGCCCGACCTCGAGATCGAGGAGTCCGTGATCGGCACGCTCCGCGTCGACGGCGCCGACCTGCGCGGGCTGCGGGTGCGTGACTCGGTCGTGGAGACGCTCGACGCCCCGGTCCTGCGGGCGTCGAGCAGCTCCTGGCGTGAGGTCCGCGTCGCCGGCGGCCGCGTGGGATCGGCGGAGCTGTACGACGCAGGACTGAACGGCGTCGAGTTCGTCGGCATGAAGCTCGGGTTCGTGAACCTCCGGGGCTCGACGCTCACCGACGTCGTCTTCCGCGACTGCGTCGTCGACGAACTCGACCTCGCGGATGCCCGACTGCTCCGGGTGTCGTTCGACGGCACGAGGATCCGCGTGGCCGAGGGGTCGAACACCCGGATCGACCACGTGGACCTACGCGGCGCCGACCTCGACCGGGTGGAGCGGCTCGAGGGGTTCCGCGGGGCGACGATCGCCGCCGACCAGCTGTACACGCTCGCGCCGCTGCTGGCGGCCCAGGCGGGCTACCGCGTCGACTGATCGATGCTGTGGCCGCGTCCACCCGAGACTCGAGGAAGGCGACAAGTCTCGCGCGTCGACGCCCGAGAACCGTCGCTCAGGCCGAGACTCGGCCCGTAGTAGCGGCGGCGCCGGCCAGCGCTGCCACCACGTCCGCCTGCACGAGGTCGCCGTGCACCGCGGCGCCCGCCTGCGTCCCCGCGGCAGCGGACGCGATGACGGTCGCCATCGGTGCGGCCACGTTCCCCGCCGCGTACACGCCGCGCACCGTGGTCTGCCCGTGGCGTCCACCGGGAGCGCGCTGCCGAACCGGAACTCACCCATCCGCTGGTCGACGGCAACGAGACCGAGCCCGGCGAGGAAGCCGACCCGTGCCTCGGCGGTGCTCGCCGCGGCCAGGGCGTCGAGCGCCACGATCTCGCCGGAGCCGAGTTCCACGCCGGTCAGGACGCCCGACGAGGACAGCACGCGTGCGACCGGCCCGGTCACGACACCGATGCCACGCGCTGCGAAACCAGCGAGGGCGGTGTCGTCGACGAGCGTGGGATCAGTCACGAACGCCGTGACGTCCTCGCTCAGCGCCCGGAACATCAGCGCGTGGTGCGCCCCGTTCGGCGTCGTCACGAGCACCCCGATGCGCCGGTCGCGGATCTCCCACCCGTGGCAGAACGGGCAGTGCACGACACCGCGCCCCCACTGCTCGGCGAGCCCTGGGACCTCCGGCAGGACGTCCACGGCGCCGGAGGCGACGACGAGCCTGCGCGCCCCGACGACCGCGCCGGACTCGAGCGTGACCGAGAAGCCGACCGGGTCGGTGCCGTCACCGTCCGTGGCGGACGCGGCCACGATCCTCCCGTCCGTCACCTCGACGCCGTAGGCGGCGACCTCGTCGCGCCCGATGCGGGACAGCTCGGACGGGGCGACGCCCTCGCGGCCGAGGTAGTTGTGCGCGCCCTCCGACGGCGCGTTGCGGGGCTCGCCGGAGTCGACGACCAGGACCGACCGGCGCGACCGGCCCAGGATGAGTGCTGCTGACAGGCCGGCGGCTGCGCCGCCGATGACGATGACGTCGTAGTGATCACGCATGCCTGCATCCTGCGGAAGCGGGTGCAGGCAGGCAATGTACGTTGCCGCTCTGGCAACATGGTCGGCATGGCGCACGCTCGGGAGGAACGGATCGCTCCGCGCACGACGGCGGAGGTGGTCGACGGGGTCGGCCCACGGCTCCGCGCGCTGCGGGCGCACCGCACGGTCACGCTCGCTGCGCTCGCGGCGGAGACCGGGATCTCGGTGTCCACGCTGTCGCGGCTGGAGTCCGGCCGAAGGAAGCCGACGCTCGAGCTGCTGCTGCCGCTGGCTCGGGCGTACCAGGTGCCGCTCGACGACCTCGTCGGGCGCCCCCGACGGGCGACCCGCGGGTGCACCTGAAGCCGGAGCGGCACGGCGGTCGGGTGGTCGTGCCGCTCACCCGGCGGACCGGGGGTGTGCGATCGTTCAAGCAGCTCATCCCGCCGGAGCCGGCGAACACCGACCGGTCGCTCAAGACGCACGAGGGCTACGAGTGGCTCTACGTGCTGTCCGGGCGGCTCCGGTTGTTGCTCGGCGAGCGGGGCTTCGACCTCGGCCCCGGGAGGTCGTCGAGTTCGACACCCACACGCCGCACTGGGTGGGGAACACCACGGACGAGGTCACCGAGGTGCTGTGCCTGTACGGGCCGCAGGGCGAGCGGGCCCACGTGCGGTCGAGGCCGGCCGCCGGTTCCTAGCCGTGCGCGGGTCAGAGCGCGCGCGACCACCTCGGGGCGGCGCTCAGTCGCGCCAGACCACGCGGGGCGCGAGGAGGCGGTGCCCGGTCGAGGCGGGCAGGACGGTCCGCCCGGTGCCCATGAGGAGCTCGAGGGCGGCGGACGCGGCCTCCACGAGCGGCTGTTCCACGCTCGAGATCCCGACCGCCTCGGCCACCGGCGTGTCGTCGTAGCCGACCACCGGCACCGAGCCGCTCAGCGCGAAGCGCGCCCCGAGCGCGAGGGTGTCGGACGCGCACACGACGGCGTCGAACCGTGCGCCGCCGGCGGTCGCGTCGGCCACCGTCCGGGTGGCCGCGGTGACGTCGTCTTCACAGGTCAGCGACACGGCGTGCTCCTCGTGCAGCCCGGCGGCGTCCAGCGCGTCCCGCCACCCGAGGCGGCGCTCGTCGCCCTGGCCCGAGGGGCTCGGCCATCCGAGGAACCCGATCCGGCGGCGGCCGCGCCGGAGGAGGTGCGCCGTCGCCTCGCGGAGTCCGGCGCGCCCGTCGACGTCGACCCAGGGGTGCGGTGCGGCGTCCATGTCCGGCAGCCCCCACGGTCGGCCGAAGCTGACGAAGGGCACGTCCCGTGCGCCGAGCCAGGCCGCACGCGGATCGCCGTGCGCGGTCGAGGTGAGCACGAACCCGTCGACGTCCGACCCCTCGACGAGCCGTTCCATGTGGGTAAGCTCGTCGTCGACGTCGGTGGCGGTGAAGAGCAGGATCCGCATCCCGCGCTCGTCGGCGCTCTCGACGAGGGCGTGCAGGAACCGGTCGAGCACGGCGCCGGAGATGCCGTGCACGGGCTCGAGCCGGACACCGAGGGTCGAGCTCTGCCGGGTGCGGAGGCGCCTGGCGGAGGCGTGCGGGCGGTACCCGAGATCCTGGATGGCGGCCTGCACCCGGGACAGCGTCTCGGGTCGGACCACCTCGGGTCGGTTCAGCACGTTCGACACGGTCTGCCGGGAGACACCCGCTGCGAGGGCGACGTCGGCGACGGTGGCGGGGTGCGTCATGGGGTTCACCGTAGCGCCTCCGAGGTGTATGGTCATGTCGTTTGATCGATCAAATTTGAACGATCGAACCCGACACTCGACGAGGAGTCCACCCGATGCAACGACGCACAGCACGCATGCTGACCGCGGGAGCGATGGCGCTCACCGCAGCCCTGACCCTCTCCGCCTGCGGCTCCGGCTTCAGCGGGAGCGGGTCCGGCGACGCCACCGGCGGCGCCGGCACGCTCACCTCGAGCGACAAGGACCTCACCGTCCTCATCGGCTCGTCGGGCGACGCCGAGACCGCAGCCGTGAAGAGCGCGGCCGCCGCCTGGTCGAAGTCCTCCGGCACCGGGGTCTCCGTGCAGCCGGCCAACAACCTCGACCAGCAGCTCGCCCAGGGCTTCGCGTCCGGCAAGCCCGCCGACGTGTTCTACGTCAGCACCTCAGCGCTCACCGGCTACGCCTCGAACGGCTCGCTCCTGGCGTACGGCGACGACCTGTCGAACAAGGGCGACTTCTACCCGACGCTCACCAAGTCGTTCACCGTCGACCACCAGCTCTACTGCGCGCCCAAGGACTTCTCAACCCTCGCGCTCTTCATCAACACGAAGGACTGGAAGGCCGCGGGCCTCACGGACAGCGACGTCCCGAAGACGTGGAACGAGCTCGCCAGCGTGTCGAAGAAGCTCACGCAGGACGGTCGCGTCGGCCTCACGATGAGCCCGCAGTACGAGCGGCTCGGTGCCTTCATGGCGCAGGCCGGCGGCGCCCTGACGAACGCCGACCAGACGAAGGCCACCGTCGACTCCGCGGCGAACGTCAAGGCCCTCGACTACGTGAAGGGCCTGCTCCAGGACGGCTCGACGAAGTTCTCCAGCGACCTCGGCGAGAGCTGGGGCGGCGACGCGTTCGGCAAGGACAAGGCCGCGATGACCGTCGAGGGCAACTGGCTCACCGGCGCGATGTCGTCGAGCTACCCGGGCGTCGACTACGAGGTGGTCCAGCTGCCGAAGGGTCCGAAGGGCGCCGGCACGCTCCAGTTCACGAACTGCTGGGGCATCGCGAAGGACTCGCCGAACCAGAAGGCGGCCCTGGACTTCGTCGAGAAGATGACGAGCACGACGCAGCAGCTGTCGTTCGCGAAGGCGTTCGGCGTCATGCCGTCCGTGGAGTCCGCGGCGAGCAAGTGGAAGCAGGAGTACCCGCAGTACGCGGCCTTCCTCGACGAGGCGGACAGCGCCCACGGCGTCCCCAACAAGGCCGGCACCGCGGACGTCATCGCCGACTTCGACTCCAAGCTCGGCAGTCTCGAGTCGACCGACACGAAGACCCTGCTCGAGGGCGTCCAGAAGAACATGGCCGCCGCGCTGAAGGGCTGACCCAGTGTCCCGGAAGAACCGCGCCGAAGCCGTCTCCGGTTGGCTGTTCACCGCGCCGACGATCATCGTGCTCGGTCTGTTCCTCGCCGTCCCGGTGCTCATGGCCGCGTGGGTGAGCCTCTCCGACTGGCACGGGGTCGGCAGCCCGTTTTCCTCCGACGTCTCGTTCGTCGGCGGGCAGAACTACGCGAAGATCCTCGGTGGTGGCGGCCTCGGCGAGCAGAACTTCGGCACGGCCCTGCGGAACAACCTCTGGTACGTCGTGTTCGTCGTGCCGCTGCAGACCGCCGTCGCGCTCGGCCTCGCCCTCCTCGTGAACGGGCGGGCCCTGCGCGGGCGCGGCTTCTTCCGGACCGCGTTCTACTTCCCCTCGGTGACGAGTTCCGTCGCCATCACCGTGCTCTGGCTGTTCCTGTTCTCGTCGACCGGCGCGGTCAACAAGATCATCAGCTGGGTCGGGGTGAACGGGCCGAACTGGTTCAACGAGCCCACCGGCCTGTTCCACCTCGGCGCCGGGAACCCGCCGGCGGTGCTCGCCGACCACACGATGCTCGGCATCTCGTGGTGGGAGTGGCTCGCCGGACCCTCGGTCGCGATGACCGCGTTCATCCTGCTGGCGGTGTTCACGACGAGCGGCACGTTCATGCTGCTGTTCCTCGCGGCGCTGCAGAACCTGTCGCCGGACATCGACGAGGCGGCGATGATCGACGGCGCCGGGGCCTGGACCCGCTTCTGGCGCATCACGTTGCCGCAGCTCCGACCGACGCTCTTCACCGTCCTGACCCTCGGTCTGATCGGCACGTGGCAGATCTTCGACCAGATCTACACGGGCACGAAGGGGGCACCGGCGAACACGACGCTGACGCCCGCGTACCTGTCGTACACGTCCGCGTTCCAGAGCCAGCAGTGGGGTGTCGGCGCGGCGATCGCGTTCATCCTGTTCGGCATCATCGTCGTCTTCACGCTGCTGCAGCGCTGGGCGCTGCGCGAGCGCCCGGTGTCCCGGCGCCGCATGCGCTGGATCGAGAAGGGATCGGTGCGATGACGAGCACACCCACCTCAGCACGGCCTGGAGGCACGGTGCCGGACCTGCGCGCCGCCACCGTCGCGCAGGCGCCCGGCCCGGGCCGGCGGCCGCGTCGGCTCACCCCGCGCAGCATCGCACTGCTGGTCGTCGGCATCGCGATCGCGGTGGTCTACCTGCTGCCGTTCTACGTCGCGATCGTCAACGCGTTCAAGACCGACCAGGACGCCTCGCTGCACCCGCTGGCCCTGCCGACGACGTGGACTGCCGCCGCGTTCGGGTCGCTGTTCCAGAACTCCGACTTCGGCATCTGGACGATGAACTCGGTGATCGTCGCGGTGTTCGTCACGCTCGGCCGGATCTTCTTCGACTCCCTCGCCGGGTACGCGCTCGCCCGCCTGCGGTTCCGCGGACGCCAGACGGTGTTCGCCGCGTTGGTGGCCGTGATGGCCGTGCCCGGGGTGGTGCTGCTCATCCCGAAGTTCCTCGTGATCAACCAGCTCGGCATGTACGACTCGTATTCCGGCATGATCGTGCCGCTGCTCGTTGACGCCGCCGGGTGTTCATCATGAAGAACTTCTTCGAGTCGATCCCGGTGAGCGTCGAGGAGCAGGCGAAGATCGACGGCGCGGGCACGTTCCGCACGTTCTGGTCGATCGTCCTCCCGATGGCACGTCCCGCCGTCGTGACGATCACGATCCTGTCGTTCCAGGCATCCTGGAACGAGCTGCCGCACTTCATCGTGTCGTCGTCCTCGCCCGGGCTCACCACCCTCACCAAGGGCGTCGCGTCGCTGGCGTCGGGAGCACTGAGCGCGGGGAACCAGTACCCGGTGAAGCTCGCGGCGGCGTTCGTCATGACCATCCCGGTCGCGGTCGCGTTCTTCGTGTTCCAGAAGCGGATCATGAACTCCAGCGACGGGGCGGTCAAGGAATGAGCACACCGGCATGAGCGCGACCGAACCCACGATCCTGGCCACCTGCGGCGGACTGATCGGCGGCGAGTGGGACGACTCGGCCTACGGTCCGCTGCTGTTCGAGGCCGTCCGGCTCGCACGCGTACCCGCCGGTCGAGCGCCACGGGTGCTGCACGTGAACACCGCCGGCGGTGACCAGCGGACCGTCGAGGGGGCCGAACTCGCCGCGGCCCGTGCGGTCGGGGTCGAGGCGTCGCACCTGCGGTTCTTCCCGAGACGGAACGTGCCGTCACTGCGGAACGCCGTCCTCGGCGCGGACGTCGTCTGGGTCTCCGGCGGCTCCGTCGTCAACCTGCTCGCCGTGTGGCGTGCCCACGGTCTCGACGACGTCCTGCGCGAGGCCTGGCAGGCAGGGGTGGTGCTCGCCGGTGGATCCGCCGGTGCCCTGTGCTGGCACGGCGGCGGTGTCACCCAGAGCCACGGCCCGCAGCCGTCGGTCGTCGCCGACGGACTCGGCCTCGTGCCCGGTTCGCTCGGCGTCCACACCGACTCGGACCCGAACCGGTCGCCGGTCTTCCGTGCAGCCGTCACCGACGGTGCCCTCCCCGACGGCATCGAGCTCGACGAGGGCGTCGGTGTCCTCTACCGCGGCCGCGCGGCGACGCTCGTCGAGGCCGTGACCGACCACGACGGCGGCCGTGCGGTGCGGATCACCCGTGACCCCGGCGACGCGAGCGGCGTCCGTGCCGAGGCACTCCCCGTGCGTCGGCTGCCCGACGTCCCCGAACCGTCCCCAGCTGGACGCCCAGCGCCTGGACCCGTCCCCGAACTCGTCGACGAGGAAGCCCCATGACCTCCACCATCACCACTCCCGCCGCCACGACCGTCCCGAGCGTCCCGCTGCAGCCACTGCTCCACGACGAGGTCGCCGTCATCGCGGCACCGACGCAGGCGTGGTCCGGCCGTGACGGTGCGATCGGCGGGAACCCCGTGCACGGGTACTGGACCGGCGACCAGCGGTTCGTCTCCGCTGTGCAGGTCAGCGTCGAGCACACCGAGGTGGAGCCCATCGCCGTCGTGCCCGCCGGTGCCCGCGAGGTCGTCTTCACCGGACTCCTGCGCGGCCTCGACGGTGCCGGAGCCGACCCGGACGTGCGTCTCGACCGGCGTCGGACGGTGCGCGTCGACGGCGTGGGGGAGCGCCTGCTCGTCACCGATCGGCTCCGGCGTCGCAAGACGAGCACCGAGCAACTCGTCGTGACCGTCCGGATCACCCCGGACGCCGCCGGGATGGACGCCGTGAAGGCCGGACGCGGTCCCGAGCCCGTCGCCGCCGACGCCGTGGGCGAGTCCGCGTCGTGGACCTCGGGCTCCGTGAGGGTCCGGCTCGACGCCCCCGGAGCAGCCGTCCGCGTCGAGGACGGTGACGTCGTGCTGCGCTGGCGGACGGAACGTGCACACCAGGTCGACCTCGGGTGGGACTGCGCCGTCGAGACCCCGACGCCGTCGTCGCCGGCGTGACCACCCCGCGCCCGTTCGACGTCCCCACCGGCGTGCAGGACGACCGGCTCCGGCGCTGGCTGGAGCGTGCCGTCGACGACCTCGACGCACTGCGGCTGACGCGGCCGGAGGGTGAGTTCCTCGCGGCCGGCGCCCGTGGTTCTTCACCCTGTTCGGGCGTGACTCGATCTGGGCCGCCCGCTTCCTGCTGCCCGTCGACACGAGCATCGCCGGGGCACCCTCCGGGTCCTCGCCGCGCTGCAGGGCACCGCGGACGACCCCGCGACCGCCGAGCAGCCCGGCAAGATCATGCACGAGCTTCCGCCAGGCGTCCCTGCCGGTCGACAACGACGAGATCTCGCTGCCACCGCTCTACTACGGCACGGTCGACGCGACGGCGCTCTGGGTGTGCTTGCTCCACGACGCCTGGCGGGCCGGGCTCACCGCCGCCGAGGTCGAAGCGCTCCTGCCGACGCTCGAACGGGCGCTGGCGTGGATGCGCGACCACGGCGACGCGGACGGCGACGGACTGCTCGAGTACGTCGACGAGTCCGGCCGCGGGCTGGCGAACCAGGGCTGGAAGGACTCCGGTGACAGCGTGCAGTGGCGCGACGGCACCCTCGCCGACGGCCCGATCGCCCTCTGCGAGGTGCAGGGCTACGCCCACGAGGCAGCGGTCCACGGCGCCGATCTGCTCGATGCGTTCGGCCGCTCCGGCGGCGACGAGTGGCGTGCCTGGGCCGGACACCTCGCCGATCGGTTCCGCGACGCCTTCTGGGTGGCGGACGACGTCGGCCGGTACCCGGCGATCGCCCTCGATGCCCGGAAGCGCCCGGTCGACTCGGCCACGAGCAACATCGGCCACCTGCTCGGCACCGGCCTGCTCACGCCGGACGAGGAAGCCGTCGTCGCGGCACGCGTCGTGAGCCCGGACCTGGCGAGCGGCTTCGGCCTCCGGACCCTCTCCACGACCGCCACCGGGTACTGGCCGCTCAGCTACCACGGCGGCACCGTCTGGGCGCACGACACCGCCGTGGTGATCGCGGGCCTCAGCCGGTCCGGACACCACGAGGAGGCCCGGGTCCTGTCCGAGCAGCTCCTCGCCGCGGCGGTGGCGTTCGACTTCCGGATGCCCGAGCTGCACGCGGGCGACGACGCGTCCGCCGTCACACGTCCGGCCCCGTACCCGGCCGCCTGCCGCCCCCAAGCGTGGAGCGCCGCCGCGGCCTTCCCGGTCTGGGTCGCGCTCCGCTAGAAGGTGTGGCTGATCACGTCGTCGAGCAGCCCGGAGGTCGTGACGTTCGACTGCTGGATGTGGATCCCGATGTCACCGCGCGTGGAGTAGGTGTCGCCGTCGGTGACCGGGTACTGGGCGTTCTGCGAGATCTTCTGGCAGCGGTACCCGGCCCCGTCGAGGGAGCAGTCGTAGCCCGACAGAGCCGACTCCAGGTGCGGGTAGGCCTTCGTCGAGTCGACGACCGCGACCCGGATCGACAGGAACGTCGTGTCCGCCCGCGGGTCGCGCCACACGCAGTACAGCTGCTTGCCGTCCGGCTGCAGCACCGGCGTCAGGGCGTCCTTCGGCGTCTGCACCGGGTTCCCGACGACCGCCGGGTCGTTCAGTGGGGCATCCGCGAACGCCGTGTCCCACCTGCCCGCGGTGATGAGGCCGGTGCAGGAGTCGGGAAGGTGCCCGGTGTCGTCGTCCACTCCGGGGACGGCGGTGATCGTGGACGTCGGGCGTGGGGTGGCGCTCGCCGCCGCCGTCGGGCTGCTCGTCCCCGGCGGACCCGGTCGTGCTCGTCGGACTGCTGCCCGAGCCTGCCGAGCCCTGCGTGCACCCCGTCAGCGCGGTGCCCACCAGGATGGCCGCCGTCACCCCGATGCTGGTCCGTCGTCGCATGTCGTCCCCTCGTAGCGCCCGGTCCGGATGCCCTTGTCGGATTGTAGGCTCCCGTTCGGCGTCCTACCGATCCCGTCCGAGCCGAGGACTCCCTGGCTGAAGTACCATCGGATCGCGCGCTGCAGTAGCGGCGTGAAGGAGGCCTGGCAGTCTTCCGGACGGTACGACGAGCCAGGCTCGCGCATTTCCAGGAGCAGTGCTGATCCGTCAGCGCGTGCGCCACCACCCGCTGACGGCCCGCCGCCGCACCGCGACCCGCGCCCGCCGCGCCCACCGCCGCACGGGGTTCGCCCGCCGCCCGTTCACCCGGAACGTGTGGAACGCCCGCCGTGTCCGGAGCACCGCGGATCCGAGACCGGACGGGGCCGCGCGGACACCTGCACGGTGAGCGCCGGATCGGCCACCACACGCCACGCCGGGTCGAGCTGCATGCTCAGGTCGACGTCGTCGTGCACCTCCGGGTCGAGGCGGTGCGCGCGGGACCGGACCGCGAGCCAGGTGTCCCGGCGGATCGCCATCGCGGACCCGAACAGCGGCGGCCGTCCGAGCGCCGCCCACATCAGGGCGAAGTACGGCCGCATGTAGACGGCGTCCCAGACCCGACCGACGACCGGGGGCCCGTCGAGCGGGCACCCGGGCCCGGTGACCGCGACCACCTCGGGATCGTCGAGCAGCCGGAGCGCGTCGGCGATCCACCCGGGCGGCGGGACCGAGTCGGCATCGAGCCGGACGAGCACGTCCCCGGACGCCCGGTCGTACCCCCGCGCAGAGGCCCGGGCGATGCCGCGGACCCGTTCGGTGAGCACGATCGTCCCGGCCGCCTGGGCCACCGCCGCGCTGTCGTCGCGGCTGCCGTTGTCGACCACGATGACCTCGTCGGCGAGCACCGACTGCACCGCGAGGGCGTCGAGGCACCGTCGCAGGTGCACGGCGTCGTCGCGCACGGGGATGACGACGGACACGCGGAGCATCCCTCGATCCAACCTGACGTGCCCTGGGGGTGACCCCATGGCGGACTGGAGGCGCGGTGCCAGCTGGCACCGCGCCTCCAGTCCGTCTGCTGCTCACGTCACGAGCGCGCGACGGCCTGCCCGAGGCGGGTCGCCGCCAGACGCAGCCGCTCCTCGTCCACGTGGCCGTACGCGAGCCGGAGGTGCCGGTCCGCGTCGGTGCCCGGCCCGGAGGGGAAGAAGCCGCCGCGCTGGTACTCGACGCCCTCGGCGCTCGCCGCCGCTGCGAGGGCATCGGCGTCGATCCGGTCGTCGGCGATCCGCGGCCAGAGGAAGAGCCCGCCGCCGGGACGGTCACCTCGAAGACGCCGGGGGCCGCGTCGGCCAGTGCCGAGGCGAGGGTCTCCGCACGGCCGCGGTACAGCGCACGAGCACGGTCGAGGGTGCGGTCGAACAGGGTCTCGTCCGCGGTCACGAGCTCGCCGATGACGGCCTGCACGAACGTCAAGCTGTGCGAGTCCTGCCGGCTCCGGAGCGCGACGACGTCGCCAACGAAGCGCTCCGGCACGACGATCCACCCCAGCCGGAGCCCGGGGCCGAGCGTCTTCGTGAACGTGTTGACGTGCACGACGTGCTCGGAGTGGTTGAAGGCGTCGACGGGTTCGGGGCCGTCGCCGTACCAGAAGCTCTCGGTAGGGGTTGTCGGCGAACACCACGAAGTCGTACCGCTCGGCGAGGGCGACGAGGCGCTCCCGCCCGACGGCCGGCAGCGTGCCCTGCGTCGGGTTGTGGAAGTCGGGCACCGTGTAGAGGCCACGGGTCGGGCACCCGCCTCCAGCGCGCGTTCGAGGGCGTCGAGGTCGAGTCCGTCCGGGCCCACCGGGATCGGCAGCGTCGCGGCGTCGGCCAGCTCGAGCCCGCGGAGGAACAGCGGGAACACCGGGTTGTCGACCGCCACGAGGTCACCGCGCTCGAGGACGACCTGGATCGCCAGGGCGAGTCCGTGGAAGCCGCCGTTCGTGATGACGATGCGGTCGACGGGGACGCCCTCGCGCGCGGCGATCCACTCGCGGATCGGGGAGATGCCGGCGGTGCGCGAGTACTGCAGTGCGGGCAGGCCGGGACGGGACAGCACGCGCGCAGTGGCCTCGGCGAGTTCGGCCGCGGGCAGCACACCCGGGTCGGGGATGCCGCCGAGCAGCTCGATCGCGTCGGGCCGCGGGTCGCGCAGCGTCTGGTCCCCGAAGCCCTTCGGCGCGGTGAACGCCCGGATGAGGGACGGCTTCGTGCCGGCGGTGGTGATCGTCATGGCTTCTCCTTCAGCTGGCTGCCGGGACGGCGTCGAGCAGGGTGCGGGTGTACTCGTGCTGCGGGTCGTGGAACACCTGCTCCACCGCCCCGGACTCGACGACCCGGCCGTGCCGCAGCACCGTGACGGTGTCCGCGACCTGCCGGACGAGCGCGAGGTCGTGCGAGACGAACAGGTAGGTCAGTCCGAGTTCCTGCTGCAGACGTGTGAGCAGCCCGATGATCCCGGCCTGCACGGTGACGTCGAGCGCGCTCGTCGGTTCGTCGAGCACGACCACCTCGGGCCGGAGCACGAGGGCGCGGGCGATCGCGACCCGCTGGCGTTGCCCGCCGGACAGGTCGGTGGGGCGGCGGCGCAGGTACCGTTCGTCCAGGCCGACGGACTCGAGTGCTTCGCGGACGGCCGCCGCCCGGGAGGCGCGCGTGCCGATCCGGAAGCGGTCGAGCGGTTCGCCGACGATCCGCCGGACCTGCCACGTCGGGTCGAGCGACGTGAACGGGTTCTGGTAGACGAGCTGCAGCTGCCGGCGGACCCGGCGCAGCTCGGCCTTCGAGCGCCCGTGCACCTCGGCGCCGTCGACGGCGATGACCCCGGCGTCGGGGCGTTCGAGGCCGAGCAGCATCCGGACGGTGGTGGTCTTGCCGGAGCCGGACTCGCCGACGAGCGCGTGCGTGGTCCCGGCGCGGACGTCGAACGACACCCCGTCGACGGCCCGGACGGTGCGGTCGCCCTGGCCGTAGTGGCGGGCGACCCCGGACACCGAGATGTGCGCGGGGCGATCGGGGCCGGCGTCGGTGCGGTCGACGTCGCCGGACCGGTACCGGTCCGGGCTGAGCGCGGGCACGTCGGCGCGCAGCAGACGGGCGTACTCGGACTTCGGGGCGCGGAACACCTCGGCGGCGGGACCCTGCTCCTCGACGACGCCGTCCCGCAGCACGACGAGGTCGTCGGCGCGTTCGGCGGCGACGGCGAGGTCGTGCGTGATGAACAGCAGGCTGATGCCCCGCTCGGCCCGGAGCTGCTGGAGCAGGTCGAGGATGCGCTTCTGGATCGTCACGTCCAGGGCGCTCGTCGGCTCGTCGGCGACGACGAGGTCCGGCTCGGGCAGGACGGTGAGTCCGATGAGCACGCGCTGGAGCATGCCGCCGGAGAGTTCGTGCGGGTAGGACCGCCAGACCCGCTCGGGGTCGGTGAGCCCGACGCGCTCGAAGACGGCGAGCACCGCGGCGCGTCGTCCCTCGGCGTCGACGGCGTCGGTGAGCGCGGCCGCCTCGAGCGCCTGGGAGCCGATCGTGCGGACGGGGTTCAGCGCGGTCGCCGGGTCCTGCGGGATGAACCCGATCCGGCGTCCGCGGAGCGCCCGGAAGCGCTGGTCGGGCAGCGTGACGAGGTCGTCGCCTGCGAAGTCCGCCGAACCGCTGACGGTCGAGCCCGCGGGCAGCAGCCCGAGCACCGCCTTCGCGATCGTGGACTTGCCCGACCCGGACTCGCCGATGACGGCGACGGTGCGCCCGCGACCGACGGTGAAGTCGACGCCGTGCACGACCTCGGTCCCGCCGTACGCGACCGTCAACCCGCTCACCGTGAGCAGCGTGTCCGTGGTGATCCGTTCCTCCAGGACCGTCATGGCCGACCTGCCTTCCGCAGCCAACGGCTGATCCGGTTCACCGAGAGCACGGTGAGGACGATGACGACGGCCGGGCGTACACGAGCCACGGCGCCGTCGGGTACGTCTTGCCGGAGGCCACCAGGAGCCCCCAGTCCGACGCGGGTGGAGCGTCACCGTAGCCGAGGAACGCGAGCGACGCGATCACCAGGATCGACGTGCCGATGTTGAGCACGGCCAGCGCGAGCACCGACCGGGACGCGTTCGGCAGCACGTGCCGGAACAGGGCGTGCGCACCGGAGCCGCCGACGAGGGTCGAGGCCTCGACGAACGTCGCCCCCGCGCCTTGTGCGTCTCCGCGCGGGCGAGCCGGGCGAAGGCGGCGACGGCCGAGATGCCCGTGGCCACCGCGGCGTTGATCGTGTGGAAGCCGAGCGAGCTGACGATGACCACCGCCAGCAGGAACCCCGGGATCGCGAGCAGGACGTCCACGACGCGCCCGAGCAGGACGTCGACCCAGCCGCGCAGGAACCCGCTGGCCAGTCCGATGAGCCCACCGACGACCAGGCCGATGGCCACCGCGACGAGGGCGCTCGTCACCGAGGACGCCGTGCCGTGCACCACCCGGGCGTACAGGTCGCGGCCGAGGTAGTCGGTGCCGAACCAGTGCGCGGCCGAGGGCGCCTGCAGCTTCGCGGCGGTGTCCCCGGTGACGGCGCTCTGGCCGGTGAACAGACCGGGTGCGAGCGACCACAGCAGCACGACCACGAGCACCGCGAACGAGAGCAGGACGGTCGGCGGGACGGTGCGGCGGCGCCGGCGCTCCCCGCGCGCACCGCTGGCGACGTGGCCACCCGGACGGTGGTGAGGTCCGTGCTCATGCCGGCACCAGCTCCGTCGCGGCGCGTGCCTTCGTCGACGCCGCCCGCAGCGAGATGCGGGGGTCGAGCAACGGCGACACCAGGTCGGCGAGCAGGTTCACCACCACGAACACCACCGCGGCCAGGGACACGACGGCCTGCAGCACCGGGACGTCCTGCGTCGTGACGGCCTTCTGCACCACCACGCCGATGCCGTCCCGGCCGAAGATCGTCTCGGTGATCACGGACCCGCCGAGCAGCTCCCCGACGACGAGCGCCACCATCGTCACCGCGGGCAGCAGCGACGGCTTCACCAGGTGCCGGGCGAACAGGCCGGCCTGCGACAGCCCCCGGGAGCGCGCGACGATCGCGTACTCCTGCCGGGACTCGTGGTCGAGGTTGGCGATGAGGACCTCGGCGAGGGGCGCGGACACCGGGATCGCCAGCGTGACGGCCGCGAAGAACGTCGCCACGGGGCTGTCCGGCTCGATCACTGCGAAGGTGTGCAGCTGGAACGCGAACCACGAGATGAGGACCAGGCCGATCACGAAGTTCGGCACGGACAGGAAGAACGACGGCACCGACCGCAGCGCGTTCCGGAGCCAGGCGGCCGGTGCGTACTGCGAGCCGTACGCGATGCCGACCGCGAAGACGATCGAGACGAGCAGGGCCGAGCCGGCGAGCACGAGCGTCGACGGCAGCGAACCGGCGATGACCTGGGCGACCGGCAGGTTCGACTGCAGCGAGAACCCGAGCTGTCCGACCACGAACCGGGACAGCGACGGCCAGAAGCTGGAGCAGCACGGGCTGGTCGAGGCCGTAGTACGACACGATCTTCGCGATGTCCTGCTCGCTGAGCCCGCTCTGGGGGTCGCTCAGGGCGTTCGTGACCGCGTCGCCGGGCAGCACGCTGATCACCAGGAAGGTGAGCACGTACGCCAGCAGGACCACGACGAGGGCCTGCGCGACCCGCAGCAGCGCGTAACGGAGGTACGACACGGCTACCGCTCGATCCAGGCGGTCGCGAAGTTCGCGTAGGCGAGACCGTTGTACTTCGTCCCGTGCACCTTCGGCGAGATGAGGTACAGGCGCTGGACGAGCTGCACCGTCGGGACGAAGTAGCCCTGCTCGAGCACGTACTGCTGGAGTTCGGCGGCGACCTTCTTGCGGGCGGTCTCGTCCGAGGCGGTGGCCACGGCGGTGGACAGCTCGTTGAGCTTCGCGTCGCTCGTGCCGAGGCCGAACCAGTCCTCGCCGCCGTTCTGGCTGGTGAGCACCCCGGCGACCGTCCCGACGTCGACGAAGCTGCGCGAGGTCTGGTAGAGCGGCGGGTCTGATGCCTGCACCGCGGCGTACCCGGCGACGTCGACGACCTTGAGGCGGACCTTCACGCCGATCTTGGCAAGCTGCTGCGCGATCAGTTCGTCCTCGGCCTGCGTCGACGGCACGAACGGGTTGGGGACAGCGTGAACTCGAGGTCCTTGCCGTCCTTCGACCGGACACCGTCGGAGCCGGTCGTCCACCCGGCGTCGTCGAGCAGCTGCTCGGCACGGTCCGGGTCGTAGGCGAGCAACTTCGACTCGTCGGCGACCTCCGGCACGTTGCCCTGGATGAAGGACGTCGCCGCCTGCCAGTCTGACGTGTACACGGTCTTCAGGATCGCCTTGCGGTCGATGCCGATCTGGATCGCCTTGCGGACCGCGGCGTCGTTCGTCGGGAACGCCGTGGTGTCGACCTTGAAGCCGTCGGTGAACCCGAGGTAGCGCGGGGTGTCGACGGTGAAGCCCTGGGACTTCAGCGAGTCGATCTCCTGCGGCTCGACGTTGAACGACACGTCCGCCTGACCCGCGACGACCGCCTGGGTCCGGACCGACTCGTCCTTGATCACCTTGTAGGTCAGGGTGTCGAGGTACGGCGCACCGGTGTGGCCGAGCGCCGCGGGCCCCCAGTCGTAGTCCTTCCGCTTCGCCAGGACGTACTCCTCGCCCTCCTTGACCGACTTCACCGTGAACGGCCCGGAGCCGATCTCCTTCGACAGGTCGGCCTGCTGGTCGACGGGCAGCGCGAGGGTCTTCGGGGACAGCAGGATCGAGCCGTGGTACCCGAGCGTCGGGATGAACCCGAGCGCGGGCGACGAGAAGTCGACCTCGACGGTGTGGTCGTCGGTCGCTGTCGCCCCGACGAAGGTGCTCGACGGGAAGAGGCCCACCTTGCTGATGCCCCGGTCGGCGTCGCCGTGCGCCCAGAGGTCGATGTTGTCGACCACGGCCTGGGCGTCGAGTGCGGTGCCGTCCGAGAACGTCACGCCCTTCTTGAGGTGCAGCGTGAAGTGCTTCGCGTCGTCGGACTGGTCCAGCTCGTGGCGATCCACGGGCTGGTCTTCCCCTTCGCGTCGACGTACACGAGCTTGTCGGTGATCTCGCCCAGAGGTTCCCCTCGTAGCTCGAGATCGCGCTCTTGCTCGACACGAAGCCGCTGTCGTAGCCCTGGATGAGGAAGGTGAGGTTGCCGCCCTCGACGGGCTTGCCGGACGACGTCGACGACGCCTGCGAGCCGGACGAGCACGCGGCGAGGACGAGGGCCGCCGCGGCGGTGATCGCGAGGCCGGCGAGGGGCCGGCGCCAACGGGGTGAGTCGGTCATGGGGGTTCCTGTCGGGTTCGGGTGGAGCTCGGGTCGGGTGGATCCGGGTCGGGTGGAGCCGGGTCAGATGGCCTTGCCGGGGTTGAGCAGTCCCGCCGGGTCGAGGGCGTCCTTGAGCGCACGCTGGGCGGCGCGGTGCCGCGGCGACAGCTCGAGCGCCGCCCACTCCCGCTTCACGGTGCCGATGCCGTGCTCGCCGGTGACGGTGCCGCCGGCGGCGAGGGCGATGCGGACGAGTTCGGTCGCGGCCTCGTCGAGCGCGGACGGGCGGTCGGCGGGGTCGGCGTCGCCGATGGCCCGGGTGATCGCGGGGTGGAGGTTGCCGTCACCGGCGTGCGACACCGCGGAGACCCGCACGTCGAAGCGCTCCTCGAGTTCGGCGAACCGGGAGTACACGTCGCGCAGGCGGGACTTCGGTACGGCGATGTCCTCGCCGACGAACCACTGCGGCTCGGTGTGCCCGCGGCCGTGCCGGCGGAGCTCCCACAGTGCGAGGCCGTCCGCGTCGGTCTCGGCGGTCACGACGGCGCCGGCCGCGGTCAGCGCCCTGGTCAGGTCCGCGGTCTGCTTCTCGATGCCGTAGCCGTCGAGCTCGACGAGCACGAGCGACGCGCCCCGGTCCCGCAGCGCGGTGCCGCTGAAGGCGTCGATCGCGGCGAGGCTCGGCTCGTCGAAGAACTCCACGACGGTGGGCCGGACGGGCGAGCGGGTGATCGCGTCGAGCCCGTCGAGTCCGGCGAGGGTGCTCGGGAAGAACGCGGAGACGGTCCGGCGGGCGACCGGGATCGGGTGGAGCCGGACGATCGCGCGGACGACGATGCCGAGCACGCCCTCGGAGCCGACGAACAACGAGGTCAGGTCGAGACCGTTCACGCCCTTCACCGACCGGTGTCCGACGGAGACCAGGCTGCCGTCCGCGAGCACGACGTCGAGGCCGAGCACCGACTCCCGCGTCACGCCGTACCCCGCGCAGCGCAGGCCCCCGGCGTTCGTCGCGATGTTGCCGCCGATCGTCGAGATCTCGAAGCTGGCCGGGTCGGGTGCGTAGAACAGCCCGTACGGCTCGAGGTGGGCGTTGAGCGCCGCGTTGACGACGCCGGGTTCGACGACGGCGACCTCGTCGAGCGGTGCGACCTCGACGATGCGGTCGAGGCGTTCGGTGGACACGACGAGTTGGTCCCGGGTCGCGGTGGCGCCGCCGGAGAGGCCGGAGCCGGCGCCCCGGGGCACGATCGAGACGCCGTGCTCGCCGGCGAGCCGGACGACCGCCTGCACCGCGGCGGCGTCGGCCGGGAACGCGACGGCCGGCCCGTCGCCCTCGACGGGCGCACCGTTCCGCGGCGTGGTGCCGGCGTCGTACCGGTAGGCGCGCGTCGCGCTGCCGGCGGGGCGCACCTCGATGTCGGGGTGCAGGCGTCCGAGCGCGTCGACCAGGTCCGCTGCACGATCGGTGCGGGCTGGAGCGGTGGTGGTGGTCATGGGACCCGATGATCGGGTCGCCGGTGCGGGCTCCGCACCCTCGGTGACGGGTCGTGTCCCCGCATTGCGTCGTGTTGCGTCGGGGTCCGCTGATCCGGCCTGGAGGCGCGTCACACTTCGTCGCGCAGCGGTCCGTCCGGTGCCCGGTTACGTCCGGCGTCGTCGCCGTCGCGGGGCTCCGGCGGTACGGTCGAGGGCATGACGACGACCCCGGACGACCTCGCCGAGGAGCTCCGCGAGTCGATCGGGCGGATCGTGCGGGCCACCCGGGCACTCACCGACGAGTTGCCGCAGGCGCAGAGTGCGAGCCTGGGTCTGCTCGACCGGCAGGGGCCGCAGACGATCGCCGAACTCGCCCGTGCCCGTGGCGTGAAGCACCAGGGGCAGTCGCGGACGGTGGCGGAGCTCGAGGAGCGCGGCTTCGTGGAGCGGGGGCCTCGGACGGCGACCGGCGGGTCTCGGTGATCCGCCTGACGGACTCCGGCCGCACGGTCATGCTCCGGGAGCGGAGCGCCCGGGCCGGGGCGTTCGCGTCCGTGATCGGTTCGGAGCTGTCGGAGGCGGAACGTGCGGCGCTCGCCCGGGTGCCGGAACTGTTCGACCGCATCGCTGCGCGGCTCGAACGGTGAACGACCTCTCATCCGGATCGACCACGACGATGTACAACACTGTTGTAGACTCGTGGACATGGAGCTGACGAAGTACAACCACGCCACCGTCGTCCTCGAGCAGGACGGCGCCACCCTCGTCATCGACCCGGGCACCTTCACGCCGGAGGGCACCGACCTCGCGAAGGCCGCCGTCGCCGTCCTCGTCACCCACGAGCACTTCGACCACTTCGACGTCGACGCCGTCCGTGCCGCCCTCGACGCGAACGACTCGCTCGTCGTCCGTGGGCCCGCCGCGATCGTCGACCAGCTCGGCGCGCACGACGGCCGCGTCGCCGCCGTCGCGGCCGGTGACGCGTTCGAGGTCGGCCCGTTCTCCGTGCAGGTCTTCGGGGAAGAGCACGCCGTCATCCACGGCGACATCCCGACCATCGCGAACGTCGGCTACCTCGTGAAC
This sequence comes from Curtobacterium flaccumfaciens, assembly GCA_029689965.1. Lineage (GTDB taxonomy): Bacteria > Actinomycetota > Actinomycetes > Actinomycetales > Microbacteriaceae > Curtobacterium > Curtobacterium flaccumfaciens_E. The sequence goes on from CP121450.1 coordinate 923,528, forward strand.
GGCGCTGTCTTCCACCCGGGTGACGCCTACCTCGTGCCCGGCGTCCCGGTGCAGACCCTGCTGCTGCCGACCAGCGGCCCGTGGACGAGCACCGCCGAGGCCGTCGACTACGTCCGCGCGGTCTCCCCGGAGCACGCCGTGCAGATCCACGAGGCGATGCTCAGCGAACTCGGGCAGCAGTCCGCGGCGCGGTTCCTCGGCCCGGACGGCCTCGGACCGGTCCCGGTGCAGATCCTGCCCGCAGGCGAGTCGATCACAGTCTGACGGACGCCGGTCGCCCCTGAGAGGCGATCCGTGCCTCCAGGCCAGGGTGGAGGGATGCCGGACGCACCCTCCACCGCTGTCCTGTTCGACATCGACGGCACCCTCGTCGACTCGAACTACGCCCACATCGACGCCTGGTGGCGCGCGTTCCTGGCGATCGGCGAGTCCGTCGACGCCTGGCGCATCCACCGAGCGATCGGCATGGACTCCGCGAAGCTGCTCGAGGAACTGCTCCCGGACGCCTCGGACGAGACCCGGGACACCGCGAAGCAGTACCACTCGGCGTACTTCGCCGAGCACCAGCCGCGGCTCCGACTGCTCCCGGGTGCGCGCGAGCTCCTCCAGGCGGTCGCCGAGGCCGGGCATGCCGTGGTCCTCGCGACCAGCGCCCCGGAGGACGAGCTCGTGCGGCTGCGGGAGCTGCTGGACGCCGAGCGGTGGATCACCGCCGTGACGAGCTCCGAGGATGTCGATCAGGCCAAGCCGGACCCCGGGATCATCCAGGTCGCGCTCCGCAAGGCTGGCGTCGACGCCGCGGTGATGGTGGGCGACGCGATGTGGGACGTCGAGTCCTCCGGCCGGGTCGGCGTGCCCTGCATCGGCGTGATGACCGGTGGGATCGGCGGCGACGAACTCCGCGGTGCCGGCGCGGCCGAGGTGTACGACGACGCGGCAGCCGTGCTCGCGGCGCTGCGTGCCGGGACGGTCCGATCGCCGCGTTGGCGGACGCCGCGTGAGCGTCCGGGGCATCGACCACGTCGGCGTCACCGTGCCCGACGTCGACGCCGCCACGGACTTCCTCGTCGCGGCCTTCGACGCCGAGGTGCTGTACGACACGCTGCGCGCCGAAGGGCGGCCCGGCGACCACCGACCGCCTCGGCGTGCCCGGGACCGCGCGCGAGGTCCGGATCCGGATGCTCGCGTTGCCCGGCGGCCCGGGCATCGAGCTGTTCGCCTTCGACCACGTCGACCAGGACAGCCCCGCGGTGCCGTCTGATCTCGGCTGGCAGCACCTCGCGCTGTACGTGGACGACCTCGACGCCACCCTCGAGCGGGTCGCCGCCGCCGGGGCCACCGTGCTCGGGGAACCGCGACCGCTGCCCGGACCCGAGGCCGGCGACCACAACCGGTTCGTCTACGTCCGCACACCGTGGGGCAGCACCGTCGAACTCCTGACCTACCCGGACCCGCAACCCTACGAGGAGCACACGTCGCGCCGACGCTGGCATCCGTGACAGGATCGTCCGTCGTGATCACGATCGAACGCGTCGCCTGGGAGGATCCCCGAGGAGTGGCGCTCCGCGCCCGCATGGACGAGGAGATGCACGAGCGCTACGGCGCGTCGAACGGCGACGAGGACCCGGCGGTGACGGCCGAGCGTGGTCGTGCGCTCGCCGTGGACCCGGCGACGATCATCACCTCGCTGCTCGCGATCGACGAGGACGGCGAGGCTCTCGGGCACATCGCCGTCCGACGGCTCGGCGACGAGGTCGAGCTGAAGCGCCTCATCGTGCTCGCCGCCGCCCGGGGCAAGGGCGCGGCGACGGCCCTGCTCGCCGAGGGGGAGCGGGTCGCGCGGGAGCAGGGTGCCCAGCGGCTCATCCTGCAGACGGGCGACAAGCAGCCGGAGGCCGTGGCGCTCTACGAGAAGACCGGCTGGACGCGGATCCCGGTGTACGAGCCGTACGCGGCGACGATGCCGTGGTCGTTCTGCTTCGAGAAGGCGCTGTAACCCGACCTCTCGTTGCACTTTCAGGCAGAGAGTGCAATTCTTGATCGGTGAGCACCACCGAACGCACCCGCGCGCTGCGCCGACGCATGATCGTCGAGGCGCGCCGTTCGACGGTCGAGCACGGGCTGCACGGTTTCACGATCGAGCAGCTTCTGCGAGACGGTCGGGGTGTCCCGGCGCACGTTCTTCAACCACTTCGCGTCGAAGGACGACGCCGTGCTCGGCATCGAGATCAACGCCGACGTCGAGGCGATCGACGAGTACGCCGCTGGCGGGATCGTCCCGACGACCTCGACCCGCTCGACTCGATCGTCGCGCTGGCGATCGACCAGTTCCACCGCGTCGGCATCGACCGTGCGGACGAGGCCCTCGTCCGTCGCGTGTTCGAGCGGGAACCGGCGCTCGTCGCCCGGTTCCTCTCCGCGACCGACGTGCAGCTCGCCCGGATCACCGACGCCGTGCGGCAGCGGTTCGGGTGGGACGACCCCGCTGACCGACGCGCGCGGCTGGTCACCGAGGCCGCCGCCGCGCTGCTCAAGGTCACCGCCGAGACGTTCTTCGACGACGCCTTCGACGAAGCGACCGGGCCGCCGTTCGACGAGCTGCTCGCCACGAACCTCCGCCTGCTGAGGGCGGCCATCACGACCGGACAGGACACCACTCCATGAGCGCCACCGCGCCGGGCACCACCAAGCGTGCTCGCCCAGGCTCCGACGGGCCGCTGCTCCTCACGCAGCGCCGGATCTGGATCATCTTCTCCGCACTCATCGCGGGGATGCTGCTCTCCAGCCTCGACCAGACCATCGTCTCCACGGCGATGCCCACCATCGTCGGCGAGCTCGGTGGCGTCGCGCACCAGGCCTGGCTGACGACCGGGTACCTGCTCGCCTCCACCATCGTCATGCCCGTGTACGGCAAGTTCGGCGACGTCCTCGGTCGCCGCAACCTGTTCCTCATCGCGATCGCCCTGTTCACCATCGCGTCGGCCGGGTGCGCCTTCGCCGGCGACTTCACCCAGCTCGTCGTGTTCCGTGCGATGCAGGGGCTCGGCGGTGGCGGCCTGATGATCCTGTCGCAGGCGATCATCGCCGACATCGTGCCCGCCTCGCAGCGCGGCAAGTACCTCGGCCCGCTCGGTGCGATCTTCGGCCTCTCCGCGATCGGCGGCCCGCTGCTCGGCGGCTTCTTCGTCGACCACCTCACCTGGAACTGGGCGTTCTACATCAACATCCCCGTCGGCATCGCGGCGTTCTTCGTCGCCTGGTTCGCGCTCACGCTGCCGAGCAAGAAGGCGACGAAGCGCATCGACGTGCTCGGCGTGCTGTTCATGTCCGCCGCGACCACGTGCCTGGTGTTCTTCTCGGAGTTCGGCGGCAGCAAGGACCACGGCTGGGACGCCCCCGAGACCTGGGCCTGGTTCGCCGGTCTCGTCGTGTCGGCCGCGCTCCTCGTGCTCGTCGAGTCGCGGGCGGCGGACCCGGTCCTGCCGCTGTCGTTCTTCAGGAACCGGACCTTCCTGCTGGCCACCGGCATCGGCCTCGTGCTCGGCATCGGCATGTTCGCGGCGATCGGCTTCGTCCCGACGTTCCTGCAGATGGCATCCGGCACCTCGGCTGCGGTGTCGGGTCTCCTGATGCTGCCGATGATGGTCGGCCTGATCGGGACCTCGATCGCGTCCGGCAACCTGATCACGAAGACCGGCCGGTACCGGATGTTCCCGATCATCGGGACGATCCTCGTCGCCCTCGCGATGCTCGCCATGACCCAGCTCGCGGCGGACACCCCGATCTGGCTGATCTGCGCGTACCTGTTCGTGTTCGGTGCGGGTCTCGGCCTCATCATGCAGGTGGTCGTCCTCGTGGCGCAGAACGCCGTGCCCGCCGAGGAGGTCGGGACCGCCACCTCGACGAACAACTACTTCCGCGAGGTCGGTGCCTCCCTCGGGACCGCCGTGTTCGGTGCGCTCTTCACGGCGCGGCTCACGACGTCGCTCACCGACGTGTTCCGTGGTGCCGGTGGATCGGCGACCGATGCGGCCTCGTCGGCGGGCAGCATCGACCCCGCGACCGTGGCGAAGCTGCCGGAGGCCGTGCAGGACGGCATCGTGAACGCGTACGCCGACTCCCTGGCGCCGGTGTTCTGGTACCTGCTGCCGTTCATCGCGGTGGCGTTCCTGCTCGCGCTGTTCCTGCCGCAGATCACGCTCTCCGACACGGCCGGCATGGTCGCCCGCGGCGAGGCGGTCGGCGGAGCCGAGGCCGACGAGCTCGAGCGCGCGCAGCGCGCGGGCCACGCGGCCCCCGTGTCGGCGGAGTCCGTGCCCTCGGGTGGTGAGACGCCGGCGTCCCGCCGGGACGCCTCCGACTGAGCGAGACGCCGCCGGATCCGGCGGCGTCCTGCGGATCGCGGGGCGTGCTGTGGACACGACGGCGCGCGGACGGGAGGCGCGGTGCCGGCTGGCACCGCGCCTCCCGTCCGTCGTCCGGCCGTGTCCACCGCCGCGGCCCGGCCCGAGTCTCGGGTCCAGCGACAGGTTTCGTGCTCGGCAGCGCGAGAACTGTCGCGCAGGCCGGGCCCGAGTCTCGGGTCCAGCGACAGGTTTCGTGCTCGTGAGCGCGAGAACTGTCGCGCAGGCCGAGACTCGGCGCGCCCGCCCCGAGTCTCGGCGCGGGGTGCCGGGCGCGGGGCGCGGGGCGCTACGCGCCCGTGCTCGCGCGGCGCACGAGCCGTGCGGGCAGCGCCGCTGCCTCGGGCGCGGTGCCGTCGAGCGTCGCGAGCAGCCGGAGCGCAGCGGCCCGTCCGAGGTCCGCGCCGGGGAGCGCGACGCTCGTCAGGGCCGGCGCGGTGACCGAGGACGACGGCAGGTCGTCGAAGCCCGCGACCGCGAGTTCGCCGGGGACCGCGATGCCGAGCTGCCCGGCGACCCGGAGCACCCCGTACGCGAGCGTGTCCGCGGCCGCGACGACCGCCGTGACGTCGTCGTCCTGCCAGGCCTCGAGGACGTGCTCGGTCGCCGACGCCGCGGCGTCCACCGTGAGGTCGGCCCGGGCGGTGACCTCGGAGACCGCGATGCCGACCGCGGCGCACTCCTGCTCGAAGAGCTCCCGGCGGACGCCGAACGTCGCCGCCCGCGAGGTCCCGTCGAGGTAGCCGACCCGCCGGTGCCCGCGCTCGTGCAGGTGCGCGACGAGTTCGTGCACGCCGGGGAGAGGTCGTAGTTCACGGCCTCGTCGCCACCGGGGGCGTCGAGCAGCACCACGGGCACGGTGGCGCTCATGGCCTCGCCGGCGGCCGGGGCGTCGACGAGGATCCCCGCTGGCCGGAGTCGTTCGAATCGTCGGACGTCGGCGGCCACGGGCTGCGCGCCGCGCTCGGTCACGGAGAGCACGAGCTGGAAGCGGTCGCCGACGGTGTCCCGGACGCCACGGATGACCTCGGCGAAGAACGGGTTCGACAGGTCCGGTGCGATGAGGACGACCAGGTCGCCGGAGCCCCGCGCCAGGGAGCTCGCCGCGTGGTCGACGACGTACCCGAGGGCATCGACGGCGTCGCGCACCCGGGCGGCGATCGGATCGGAGACCCGCCCGCGCTCCTTGCCGTTCACGACGAGGGAGACGGTGGCGATGCTCGTGCCAGCACGCTCGGCCACCATCGCTGCGGTCACACGGCGGCCGGGAGCGGCGGAGGATGGCACCCGACGATGCTACCGACCGGCGGTGCGCGAGGTCGGGCGCCCGCGTCGGAACGTGCCGACCGACTTGACGTCAAACGCTTGACGTGTTCTGATGTCAAACGCTTGACGTGCCGCGGGAGCTGATCCTCCGCCGCGGATCCCCACCACGTCGGGCCCAGACCTCATCCCCGAAGAAGTGGAGCACGCCAGTGCCCGAGAAGATCATCCTCGACTGCGACCCCGGCCACGACGACGCCGTCGCCATCCTGCTGGCCCACGGCAACCCGGACATCGAGCTCCTGGCCGTGACGACCGTCGTCGGGAACCAGACGCTCCCGAAGGTCACCCGCAACGCCCTCGCCGTCGCCCGCATCGCCGGGATCACCGGCGTGCCGTTCGCCGCCGGCGCCGACCGCCCGCTGCTGCGCGAGATCGAGGTCGCGCCGGACATCCACGGCGAGAGCGGCCTCGACGGGCCGATGCTCCCGGAGCCGTCGTTCGAGCTGGACGAACGGCACGCGGTCGACCTCATCATCGAGACCGTCATGGCGCACGAGCCCGGCACCGTCACGCTGGTGCCGACCGGCGGTCTGACGAACATCGCCCTCGCGGCCCGCAAGGAGCCCCGCATCGTCGAGCGCGTCAAGCAGGTCGTGCTCATGGGCGGCGGCGTGCACGTCGGCAACTGGAGCCCGGTCGCCGAGTTCAACATCGTCATCGACCCCGAGGCCGCCTCGATCGTCTTCGACGCGGGCTGGGACGTCGTCATGGTCGGCCTCGACCTGACGCACCAGGCGCTCGCCACCCCGGAGGTCGCCGCGCGCATCGCCGCCGTCGGCACCGCCCCCGCCGCGTTCGTCGGCGAGCTGCTCGACTTCTTCGGCCAGACCTACAAGGACGCCCAGGGCTTCGACGCCCCGCCCGTGCACGACCCCTGCGCCGTCGCGTACGTCATCGACCCGACGGTCGTCCGTGCCGTGAAGGTCCCGATCCACATCGAGACGCAGGGCACCCTGACCCTCGGTATGACCGTCGCCGACTTCCGCGCGCCCGCGCCGGAGGACTGCCGCACGAGCGCCGCGATGGAGCTCGACCACGGCCGGTTCTGGGACCTCGTCGTCGACGCCCTCGAGCGCATCGGCGAGACCCCGGACACCGGTTGGACCCCCGGACCGCAACCACCACGACCACCACGGAGCACTGACCCCCATGACCACCACATCGACGAAGAAGTCGATCGGCGCCCTCACCGCCGCGCTCCTCGCAGCCTGCATCGCGTTCCAGCTCAACGCGAGCATGCTCAGCCCCGCCCTGGTCACGATGGCCCGCGACCTGCACACCGACGACGCCACGATCGGCCTGTCGCAGACGCTGTTCTTCACCCTCGCCGCGCTGTTCTCGCTGTTCCTGCCGCGGCTGTCCGACATCGTCGGCCGCAAGCGCGTCCTGCTCGGCATGCTCCTCGTCATGCTCGTCGGCAGCGTCGTCGCCGCGCTTGCCGTGAACGTGCCGATGCTGTTCGTCGGTCGCATGATCCAGGGCGTCACCGGACCCGTCGTGCCGATCGGCCTGCTCATCCTCCGCAACGAGATCGCCGACCCGAAGCGCTACGGCGCCGCCCTCGGCCTGCTCACCGCCGTGAACGGCGGCATCGCCGGCGTCGACGCGCTCGCCGGCGGCTGGATCGCCACGCACTTCGGGTTCCGCGGGATCTTCTGGGTCATCGCGATCGTCACGGTCATCGCGGCGGTCATGGTCGCGGCCTGGGGCGTCGAGTCGAAGCCGTCGGCCGGCACCCGGATGGACTGGTGGGGCGTGCTCCCGCTCGTCATCAGCGTCGGCGCACTGCTCACCGCGTTCAACGAGGCGGGCAAGCTCGCGGCGGCGAACTGGGGATCGTGGTCGGCGGGATCGTCCTCGCCCTCGTGGCCTTCGGCGTCTTCTGGGCGGTCGAGTCGCGGGTGCGCGAGCCCCTCGTCGAGACGCGGTTCCTCAAGCGCCGTGCGACCTGGGCGCTCCTCGTCACGACCCTGCTCACCATGACGGGTGTGTTCGCCGTCGTGAACGGCCTCGTCACGAGCCTCGCGCAGAACCGGGACGCGGGCTTCGGCATGGAGGCCGACCTTGCCTCGCTCGCCTTCCTCACCCCGTACGCGCTGGTCGGCTGGATCGTCGGACCGTTCGCCGGCCGACTCGCGCCGACGCTCGGGTACCGCGCCGTGCTGCGCGTCGGGCTCGTCGGCAGCATCGTCGCCACCGTGGTGATGGCGCTCGTCGGCGTGCACTCGCTGCCGGTGCTCATCGCGGCGACGGTCCTGATCGGCATCACCTACGCCGGCATCGCGAACATCATCCTGAACGGCCTCGGCATCGTGCTCTCCCCGGAGTCGAACCCCGGCTTCCTGCCCGGCCTCAACGCCGGTGCGTTCAACCTCGGTGCCGGCATCAGCTTCGCCGTCCTGCCGGCCCTGCAGATCGCGCTCGGGACCGGCGGGTCCGCGGGCACCGCCGGGTACTCCGGTGGCATGCTGCTCGGTGCCGTGATCACCTGCGCGGCACTCGCCACGTCCTTCCTCATCCCGCGCCCGGCCTCGGCCGAGACAGGAGCCGCCGCATGACCGGCATCGTCGTCGTGGGGAGCCTCAACGCGGACCTGGTGGTCCGCACGGAGCGCTTCCCGAAGCCCGGTGAGACCCTCCAGGGGTCCGACCTCGCCATCCTGCCGGGGGCAAGCTCCGCCAACCAGGCGGTGGCTGCCGGGAGGCTCGGGGGCACGGTGCGCATGATCGGTGCGGTCGGTGACGACGGGAACGGCGCACTGCTCCGCGACTCCGTCGCGGCGGCGGGTGCGGACGTCACGCACGTTGCCGTCCGGGAGGGCGTGGCCACCGGCACGGCCGTCATCACCGTCGACGCGTCGGGCGAGAACACCATCGTGATCTCCGGCGGCGCGAACGCCACGTTGGCACCTTCGGACGTGCCGTCGGACGCCTTCGAAGACGCGGGCGTCCTGGGCCTCTGTCTCGAGGTCTCGATCGACGTCGTCCTCGCGGCCGCCCGGGCCGCTCGTGCCGCGGGCGTCACGGTGTTGACGAACCTGTCTCCGTTCGGTGCCGTGCCGGCCGAGCTCCTCGAGCTGACCGACGTGCTGCTGGTGAACGAGCACGAGGCCGCCGAGCTCGGGGACCACGGTGTCCAACGGTCGATCGTGACCCGGGGCGGCGCGGGCTGCACCGTGCACGACGGCGACGACGAGCCGGTGTCGATCGACGCCGTCCGGGTCGAGCCGGTCGACACGACGGGCTGCGGCGACGCGTTCATGGGGGCGGTCGCGCTGCGGCTCGCGGCGGGAGACGCCCTCGTCGACGCGGCCCGCTTCGCTGTCGGTGTCGGGGCGTACGCCGCGACGAAGGCGGGCGCACAGGCGTCGTACCCGACCACCGCGGAACTGGAGTCGTTCCTGGCCCGGTGATCCTCCCTGCGGGCTCGGCCGTCACACCGCTCCGCAGGCTCCGCGGTGCGCCGGAACCGGCCCGGAGGGGCCCAGCCTCCCGTCCGTCACGGGGCCAGCGCGCCGGTATTCTGCATGCATGCGCGTGGGAGTCCTCGACATCGGGTCCAACACCGGCCACCTCCTGGTGGTCGACGCCCACGGCGGCGCGGCACCGCTGCCGGCGTCGTCGTTCAAGCAGCCGCTCCGGCTCGCCGAGCACCTCGACGACGCCGGTGCGGTGACGGAAGCGGGCGTCGAGGCACTGACCGCGTTCGTCGCCGACGCCGTCCGCGTCGCCGAGGAACGCGGGTGCGAGGACATGCTCGCGTTCGCGACCTCAGCGGTGCGTGACGCGGTGAACTCCGAGGCCGTCCTGGCCCACGTCGAGTCGGCCACCGGTGTCGAGCTCGCCGTGCTCTCCGGCGGTGACGAGGCGCGCCTGACGTTCCTCGCCGTCCGGCGGTGGTTCGGCTGGTCGGCCGGGCGGCTGGCCGTGTTCGACATCGGTGGCGGCTCGCTCGAGATCGCCGGCGGTGGCGACGAGGCCCCCGACGTGGCGTGGTCGATGCCGATCGGTGCCGCCCGGCTCGCCCGCACGTACTTCGCCGCCGGGACCCCCACCGAGGACGACGTCCGGCGGATCCGTCACGAGATCCGGGTCGAGATCGCCCGCGACGCGGGGCTGTTGCTGCGCGCCGGTCGGCCGGACCGTGCCGTGGCGACCTCGAAGACCTTCCGATCGATCGCCAGGATCTGCGGCGCCGCCCCGTCGGGTGCCGGGCCGCTCGTGCCGCGCGCCCTCGACGGGGAGGTACTGCGGACGAAGCTGCCGTCCCTGCTCACGATGTCGGTGGCCGAGCTGGCTGAGCTCCCGGGGGTGTCGCCGAGCCGGGCGCACCAGGTGGTCCCGGGAGCGCTCGTCGCCGAGGCGTGCCTGGACATCTTCGACCTGCCCGCGCTGGAGATCTGCCCGTGGGCGCTCCGCGAGGGCGTGATCCTGGAGCGGCTCGACCAGCTGAGCGTGCTGGGCTGAGAGGACGTCCGTCAGCCGGCGAGACCGCGGTCGAGCATGCTCCGAGCACCGGCGACGACGGCCTCGCACCACGGGCGCGGGCTGAGCCCGAGCAACTCGTGCTCCGCGCGGTCGACAGCCGCTTCACGTACCCCAGCTCCGGCACCAGGTCACGGAACTCCGGCCGGAACGGTGCGGCGGTGCGGACGACGAGCGACGGGATGTTCCGGGTCGGGACCTTCGCGGCCCGCTCGCCGAACGTCGAACGGAGCAGTGCGCCCACGTCGCGGAGCGGGGTGGCGGTCTCCTGCGCCGAGAGCAGCACGCGCTTCCCCGCTGCTGCCGGGACGTCCAACGCGGCAATGTGCGCAGCGGCGACGTCGCGCACGTCGACGAACGGGATCGCGAGGTCGGGGAACCCGGGCATCCCCCGTTGAGCATCCGCTGCAGCAGGTGGTTCGTCCCTGAGACCGCGTCGCCCATCACCGGGCCGAGCACCGCAACCGGCAGGATCGTCACGAGTTCCGGGCTGCCGGTCTCGCCCGCGAACTCCCACGCGGCGCGTTCGGCGAGCACCTTGCTCCGGCCGTAGGCGTCCATGCCCGGCCCGTCGAGCGGCGACCAGTCCTCCTCGGTGAACACACGGTCGACTCGTCCGTGTCCGAAGCCGACCGCGTGGAAGGCCGACGTCAGGACCACCCGACGGACCCGGCGGCACGCGCGGCACCGAGCACCCGGAGCGTCCCCGTCGGGCCGGCTCGACGACGTCGTCCTCGTCGTCGACGTGCCCCGGACGCACCGGCGAGGCCACGTGCAGGACACCGTCGACCCGTCCACCGCGAGGTCCCACCCGTCGTCCCGGGTCAGGTCGGCGGCGACGAACTCGAGCAGGTCGAGGTGCTCGGCCCCCGCGTCGCCGAGCACGGCGCGGACGGCGTCCTGACGACCGAGCGACCGGACCGTGGTCCGGACCCGTCGGCCCTGCGCGAGGAGTCGGAGGATGACGTGCCCGGCGATGAAGCCCGAGCCGCCGGTGACGAGGACGGGGCGTGCGTGGTCGATGTCGTTCATGTGGTCGATCGTGACGCGGCGTGCCTCCGGACAGGGAGTCCGTGCTGACACTGGTACTGGCAGGGAGCAGGGTCGGCGGGCGCCGCGCGGTTACCGTGGACGCCATGCCCGATGACCGGAACCTGCTGGGGAGTACCTCCGCGCTCGCCGTGAGCTCGTCGCCCCCGAGCAGGTCGGACTCCGCCCTCCGCGCGGCGCCGGGTACCCGGACTCCGCCGCGAGGAGGTCGCGATGCTCGCGGGGATCAGCGCGGAGTACTACCTGCGCCTCGAGCAGGGTCGGGACCGTCGTCCGTCACGACAGGTGCTCGCCTCGATCGCCCGCGTCCTGCAGCTCGACGACGAGTCGCACCTGGTGATGCTCGCGGACGAGGTCGACCCCGGACGACGCCGACCGCAGCGTCGCCGCCACACGGAGTCCGTGCCCACCAGCGTCGGACGCCTCGTCGAGTCGCTGCCGTGGCCCGCGTTCGTCGAAGGGCGGTACCTCGATGTCCTCGCGGCGAACGCGCTCGCCACCGCCGTCTCGCCGCGACTCGCACCCGGCCGGAACCGGCTGCGCGACGTGTTCCTCGACCCCGAGGAGCAGGCGCTCTTCGTCCAGGGTGAACGTGCCGCCGGGGTGCTCGTCGCCGGGTTCCGTCGATCGGTCGGCACCGACGTCGACGACCCCCGGGTCGTCGAACTCGTCGGGGAGCTGTCGATCGCCAGCCCGCTCTTCCGCGAGCTTCTGGGCCCGCCACGACGTCGCCGGGCTCGGCGGTGGGACGGTCGTGCTCGACCACCCGCAGGTCGGTCCGCTGCACCTCGACCGCGACAAGCTCGCGGTCACGGGCAGCGACGGGATAATGCTCGTCGTGTACCAACCGTCACCGGACACCGATGCGGCCGAGAGACTGGCGATGCTCGGGCACCTGACCGTGCACGCCGACACTGCTCCGGGCTAGGTGCTCCTGGGCGTCGCGAGCAGCCACGGGCGGATCATCCGGGTGACGAACGGGAGCACCCAGAAGGTCATGATCGGGGTCAGCACCAGCGTCGTGACGAGCACCCGGGGCAGCACGGGCAGGTGTCCGAACGCCGGGACGAGCCAGCCGACCAGGTACGTGAACGCCAGGTTCACCGGGAAGAACCCGAGCCAGATGCTCACCGCCTGCTTCCACCGCGGGGAGCACTCGACGCCGGGGCATCGGCCGGGGCGTCGAACCAGCCCTCGATGCCGGTGCGCTTCTCGACGCGGGACTCCACCACGAGGTCACGGCCGAGGTCGAGCCACCGCAGCCGGTCGTCGGAGTTCTCCCACGTGGCGAGCGAGTCGTGGTCGGCGAACCGGTACAGCATGTGCCACTCGCGGCTCGTCGCGTGCGACCGCACCCACCCCGAGCCGAGGAAGCCCGGGTAGCGGTTCGCGAGGTTCACGCCGGACTGCACCCACCGGGTGACGTCGGGGATCCGTTCGGGTTCGACCAGGCGGGTGATGGAGACGGTGACGGGCGGGCCATCGGTCGCGGGTGGCGACGACAAGGCCCCAGGCTCTTCTGGAGTCATGTGCCCAGTGTCGCGGATCCGTGTTTCCGGCTCGTGTCGCTGCGGAGCATGGTTCAATTGGAGGATGGGCCAGGGACGCGTGACCGGTGTCGGGTACGAGGGCACGGACCTCGATTCCTTCCTCGCACTCCTCCGCCTCCGCGGTGTCGGACGGGTGGTCGATGTCAGGCTGAACCCGCTGTCGCGGAAGCCCGGCTTCTCCAAGACTCGTCTGCGTGAAGCACTCGCTGCAGAGGGGATCGACTACACCCACCTCCGCGCTCTCGGAAACCCGAAGGACAACCGAGCGGGCTTCTCGACGACGCACGGCGAACAAGCGCAGACGAGTCGTGCTGCCTACGTCGAAGTGCTGAAGAGTAACGAGGGTCGAGCCGCGCTGGAGATCGTGCAAATGTTCGCCATCGACGAGCACGTGGCGTTGCTCTGCTTCGAGGCCGACGACTGCCATTGCCACCGCGAGCTGGTGCTCCGCGAACTCAGTGCCGACCGGCTGATCGCCGCCTAGAAGAGTGTCGATCCCCAGTCGGAGCTGATCGGTACGCGATGGATGCCAAGGGCTGAGAAGCTCCTTCGCTTCGGTGGATCGGCGATGTTGCCGACGAAGAGCGATGTGCGCTGATCCGGGCTGAACTGTTCCGAGGCGAACTTGCGCTCGATCGCGCCGCGGAGCTCGTCGTCCGTGCTGTGTCGCTGGTGGTACTGGAGCGCAGCGAGCTCGAAGTCGAGCAGCGACGGCTCGTGGCCGGGGCAAGCGGACGCGTCGCACCGGTAGCGGACCTTCACCACGAATCTCGGAGGCTGCAGCGGCGTGCGCGCCGACTCTGACTCGCCGAACAGGGCCGGCTGTGCGACAGCGGCTTCCACGGCACGCAGTTGGGAGACGCTCCACCCCTTGTGCTTGGTGAACGTCAGTCGATCGAAGTGGGCCACGTGGACCAACCCGAGCGACTGGGCGTCTCGGTTGTCGCGCACACCCGCGATCAGTTCGCACATACTCGGGCCACCCATCGCTGCCAACACCCGTTCGCGGGCAGCTTTTCCGCTTGAGGTTCCGTGAGACCCTGAGTGAATCCCAGATCGGCCGGCGGCTTTCAGGCCGGGTGTCGTTCCTCGCGGGAATGGTCTCCACCTCGATGACGTCGTACTTCCTGAACTGTTGCCCAGACGACAGGTGTCGGAAAGGCACCGGGTACAGCCGTACCCACTCCCGTCGCTCTTCGTCGATGCGCACTCCAGCCACACAGACCGTGTCGATGTACGAGTTTGATGGTTCAGGTGCCGCCTTGACCGTGACCAGTACCTGCATTCGCTCCGGCATGGAGATCTCCCTCGATCTGACTGAAATCTCAGCATACCGGGAGCGCGAAGCCGTGCGATAGGGCCTGCGAGCGACGCTGCTAGCTGGCCTGCTTCTTCGCGGCGGGCTTCTTGGCCGGAGCCTTCTTCGCCGTCGTCTTCTTCGCCGGTGTCTTCTTGGCCGGTGTCTTCTTCGGTGACTCGTCGGCAGTGGACTCGTTCTTCGCGGAACCGGACCCGCTCCGGGAACGCGACCCCGTGCCTCCAGACCGCTTCTTGTCCACGGACGCGCGCAGGGCGGCCATCAGGTCGATGACGTCACCGCCTTCGCCCTCGTCGTCCTCGTCGGCGCGCTCACCGAAGGTCTTCTCGGTGTCGATGTCGTCGCCGGCCTCGAGCTTGGCGTCGATCGAGCTGCTGCAGCTCGACCTGGTACTCGTCCGTGTAGCGGTCGGGTCGAAGTCGGTGGACATGCTGTCGACGAGCGACGACGACATCTTCAGCTCGGTCGGGCTGACCTTCACGGAGGTGTCGAGCGCCTTGAAGTCCGCGGCGCGCACCTCGTCGCCCAGAGCAGGCCCTGCAGGAGGATGACCTCGTCGTTCACGCGGAGCACGCCGAGGCGGGTCTTCTGGCGCAGGGTGAACTGCACGATCGCCAGCCGGTCGGTCTTCGCCAGGGTCTCCCGCAGCAGCACGTAGGCCTTGGGGATCGGGAGTCCGGTTCGAGGTAGTACGACTTCTCGAACATCATCGGGTCGACCTGCTCGACGGGCACGAACTCGAGGACCTCGATCTCGTGCGACTGCTCCTCGGGAAGCTTCTTGAAGTCGTCCGCGGTGAGCACGACGGTCTTGTCACCGTCGTCGTAGGCGCGCTGGATGTCGGCGTACTCGACCTCGTGGCCGAACTCGCAGACGCGCTTGTACCGGATGCGGCCCTTGTCCTCGTCGTGGACCTGGTGCAGCGAGACGTCGTGCGTCTCGGTGGCCGCGTAGACCTTGATCGGCACGTTGACGAGCCCGAACGCGATGGAGCCCTTCCAGATCGACCTCATGGGCACATGATGCCCGTGCGCAGCCGGGAACGCCCGAGACTGTCAGCGAGCACGATGGGCGCATGAGCCAGCTCGACAAGCAGGACCCGCGCTCGCAGTTCCCGCGCCCACCCTTCCCCGCGCAGACGCAGCAGGGGTCCGGGCTGGCGAGCGCGATGGACCCCGAGCCCGACCACGGGAGACGGCGTACCTCGGAACGGGGCGCATGCCCGGCTACTGCGTACTCGTCACCGGGGCCGACTCGGGGATCGGGCGTGCGGCGGCGATCGCGATGGCGAAGGAGGGCGCGGACGTCGCCCTCAACGCCCTGCCCGAGGAA
Source organism: Curtobacterium flaccumfaciens (assembly GCA_029689965.1). GTDB lineage: Bacteria > Actinomycetota > Actinomycetes > Actinomycetales > Microbacteriaceae > Curtobacterium > Curtobacterium flaccumfaciens_E. Next base: position 938,991 of record CP121450.1, read on the forward strand.
CGCGACGACTTGGAAGCCGTCCGGGACGTCGTGGGTGACCTCGGTCGGAAGGCCGTGCTGCTCCCCGGGGACCTGACCGACGAGGACTTCTGCGAGACGCTCGTGCGCGACGCCGTCAGCGAGCTCGGCGGGCTCGACGCCCTGGTCCTCGTCGCGGGGCACCAGCAGGTGCACGAGGACGTCACCGAGCAGTCGACCGAGGACTTCGACCGCACGGTGAAGGTCAACTTGTACTCGCTCTTCTGGCTGGTCCGGGCTGCCGTCCCGCACATGGCCCCCGGCAGCGCGATCGTGACGACGAGCTCGGTGTCGGCGTACCAACCGCAGGACCGCATGATCGACTACGCGGCGACGAAGGCCGCGATCATCACGTACACGAACGGGCTGGCCCGGCAGCTCGCGGCGAAGGGCATCCGCGCGAACACGGTCGTGCCGGGTCCGGTGTGGACCCCGCTCCAACCGATCAGCTACCCGGGCGACGAGATCGCCGCCTACGGCCAGGACACCCCGTTCGGTCGGCCGGCACAGCCCGTCGAGCTCGGCGGCGCGTACGTCTACCTGGCCGGTCCGGAGTCCTCCTACACCTCGGGCACGACACTCACGGTGGCCGGTGCGACCGGGGTGGCGCTGTGAGCCCGACGGCACGCAAGACCGTGGTGCTGGTGGGGACCGTCGGATCGCGCTGACGAACACCGACAAGGTGCTGTACCCGGAGACGGGGACCACGAAGGGACAGGTGATCGCGTACTACGAGCGGGTGGCGCCGTGGATGATCCCGCACGTGAAGGACCGACCGGTGACCCGGAAGCGCTGGGCGAACGGCGTGGACGGCAAGGTGTTCTTCGAGAAGAACCTCCCGACTCCGCGCCGGACTGGATCCGGCACCACACGATCCAGCACTCCGAGCACGACAACGAGTACCCGATCGTCGACGACCTGCCCACGCTCGTCTGGATGGCGCAGCAGGCGGCGTTGGAGCTGCACGTGCCGCAGTGGCGGTTCGGCCCCCGTGGTGGCCAGCAGAACCCCGACCGGCTCGTGCTCGACCTCGACCCGGGCGACGGCGTCGGGCTGCCCGAGTGCGTCGAGGTGGCCGTCGCGGCGCGGGAGCTCCTGCACGGCATGGGGCTGGACCCGTACGCGGTGACGTCCGGGTCGAAGGGCATCCACCTCTACGCCGCGCTGGACGGCCGCGCGACCACCGCGCACGTCTCCGACGTGGCGCACGAGCTCGCGAAGGCGCTCGAGCAGGACATGCCGGACCTCGTGCTGTCGTCGATGAGCCGCGCCGAACGGGCCGGCAAGGTGTTCGTCGACTGGTCGCAGAACAACGGCAACAAGACGACGATCGCTCCGTACTCGCTGCGCGGCCGTGACCGGCCGACGGTGGCGGCTCCGCGCACCTGGAAGGAGCTCGAGGAACGTGGGCTGGCCCAGCTCACCCTGGACGAGGTCCTGGAACGCCTGGAGGCGCGTGGTGACTTCCTGCACCCGGTCGCCTCCGCCTCGCTGGCGGTCGGACGGGACGACCACGGTCATTGGGACAGCGACCGGACACAGCAGGCGAACGACGCGGAACAACCGGGTCGTGACCGGCTGGCCGCCTACCGCGCGAAGCGCGACGCGTCCAAGACGCCGGAGCCCGTGCCCGAGGATGCGCCCACGGTCCGGAAGGACGGCACGCCGACGTTCGTCATCCAGGAGCACCACGCGACCCGCGACCACTACGACTTCCGCCTGGAACACGACGGCGTCCTGGTGAGCTGGGCGCTGCCGAAGGGCGAACCGACGGACCCGGCAAGAACCACCTCGCCGTGCAGACCGAGGACCACCCGCTCGAGTACGGCGGCTTCGAGGGAACGATCCCGAAGGACGAGTACGGCGGCGGCACGGTCACGATCTGGGACGACGGCACCTACGAGCTGGAGAAGTGGCGCGAGGGCGAAGAGGTCATCGTCACGCTGCACGGCCGGACGGGTGGTACTCGTCGGCTCGCGCTCCTGCACACCCGCGGTCGGGGCCGTGGGCGCGAGGGCGACGAGAAGAACTGGCTGATCCACCGCACGAAGGACCAGCCGGACCGCCTGGGGGACGGAGGTGGCGCGGGCGGGGTGAGCCGCGCCTCCCGGTCGGCGTCCGAGCCCGGGGAGGGGCGCCGACGCATCGACGGGGCGTCGGCGTCGGACACGGCGCCGACGGATCGCCGCACGATGCAGGCGTCCCTGGCGAAGGGGGAGCGCCGGCTCGACCCGGCGGACTGGGCGTTCGAGATGAAGTGGGACGGCATCCGCACCCTCGCGACCGTGCGGGGCGGTGCGGTCGTGCTGCGCAGCCGGAACGACAACGACCTGACCGCGCAGTACCCCGAGCTCCAGGAACTCGGCGAGCGAGCCGGGTCGACGGCGTGTTCGACGGTGAGATCGTGGCGCTCGACGAGCGGGGCCGACCGTCGTTCCAGCTTCCTGCAGAACCGGATGGGCCTGACCCGGAAACGCGAGGTCGACGCGGCCCGCGCGACGACACCGGTCCGGCTGCTGCTCTTCGACGTGCTGGAGGCCGACGGGCACGAGCTCACGCGGCTCGGGTACGACGCGCGTCGGCAGGCCCTCGAGACCGTGGTCGATCCGGGCGGCGCGATCGACGTTCCGCCGGCGTACCAGGGGGACCTGGCGCGGGCGATGTCCGTCTCGGCCGACAAGGGGCTCGAGGGAGTCGTGGCGAAGAAGCGGTCGTCCAGGTACGCCGAGGGCCGACGCTCCGAGGCGTGGTTGAAGCTCAAGCACCATGCCACGCAGGAGGTCGTGATCGGGGGTTGGAAGCCCGGGAGCGGTCGCCGGGCCGGTGGGGTGGGTTCCCTGCTGCTCGGCGTGCCGGGTCCGGACGGACTCGAGTACGTCGGGAAGGTCGGCACCGGGTTCCGCGACCAGGACCTCGACGACATCGGCTCCGTGCTCGGTGCGCTCGAACGGAAGACGTCCCCCTTCGTGGACGTTCCCCGACCCGATGCCCGCGATGCCCACTGGGTGACCCCGAAGCGCGTGGGCGAGGTCGAGTTCGCCGAGTGGACGTCCGACGGTCGCCTCCGACAGCCGTCGTGGCGCGGGTGGCGCGTGGACAAGGAGCCGTCCGACGTCGTGCGGGAGACCTGAGCATGCGTCTGTATCGGGTCAGCCCGCGGCGAACTTCCGTCCCCGTTCGGCCCTCGGACGGGGACGATTCGGCGCTGACAGCCCGTGATTCCGTCACGGGCTGTTACGTTCACCGGGACGAAAGGGCGAGCATGAGTGCGAGCAAGTACCTGCCCCCGTTCACCGCGGACGAACGCGTCACGATCACCAGGGACGGATCGGAGCGGACGCCCGTGGGTCAGGGGGATGCGCGGACGGGGTCGGAGGCCACCTACGCCGACTTCCTCGGCGACGAGGTGGAGGCGGTAGACCCGGTCGACCGGGCCCACGAGGTCCTCGAGTAGGACCCCGTCGCCTGCCCGTTCACCGGGGAGCGCTGACCCACTCCGGGATCACGGCGCGGGCGCAGGCCCGTCCGCCGGCTCGGAGTCGTCGGCGACCGGGAGGTCCTCGTCGATGAGGTCGTCCTCCTCCGGCTCGGTCACCTCGGCCGCCGCCGCCTTCGCATCGTCGATGGACTCCTGCGAGCGGCGGAGCAGATCGTCGTCGTGTGCTGCGTGATCGGTCATGCGGACGACGCTACGCGGCCTTCCCTGTGTCGCCGTCGCTAGGCAGGGGTGCCTGTGTCGGCGTCCCGGTGCCGGTCGCTGCGGGACGTGGCAGCGGGCGGCTCGAAGTCGACGGCCGAGGCCGGTGCGGGCGTGGTCGGCATCGCCGGGGCAGCGGGCGCACCGTACGCGTCGGCAGCGTCGAGCACCGCCCTCGTGGCAGCGGCAGCGGTCCGGAGGGCGTCCCCGATCGGCATGGCGCGGTGTGCGGCCGTCCGGACCTCGACACCCCACGGCTCGTCGTACCCCAGGTCACGCACGGTCCGGACGAAGCCGGGCAGATCCCACGCGCCCGCGCCCGGGAGGTGCCGTGCCTCTCGGGACTCCTCGGCGAGGGTCATGCCCGCGGGGGTGTGCAGCAGTCCGTCGCTGAGCTCGACGGCCGCGAGCGTCGCCGGCGCCACACCCTGCCGGATCGAGGCGAGGGTGGAGCCCCCACGGAGTGCGTGCATCGCATCGACGAGCAGGCCGCCGTTCGGGTGGTCGGCCGCCGCCACGAAGCGGGAGGCCCGCTCGACCGTGGGCAGGTTCGACCAGGGCTCGGGTTCGAGCACGAGCTGGGCGCCGACCTTCGCAGCCTGGCCGGCGAGGTCGGTCCAGTCGTCCACCATCGACGCGGGCGAGATGCCGGGCAGGGTGGAGTCGGCTCGTACGACGACCTGCCACGCGCCGAGGGTGGCCGCGGCCTCGAGGACGACGCCGCGGTCGGCCTCCTGGTCGGCGGTGCGGGTCGAGCACGTCCACCAACGCTCGAGCGGTCCGAGCTGCACCCAGACGATGCCTTCGCCGTCGAGGACGCGACGGAGCTCGGCGAAGCCGATGGTGGCTCGCACCTCGTGCAGGTCACCGAGCGTCACCGACAGACCCGCGAACCCGGCGGCCCCGACAGCGCGGATGCGTTCCCCGATCGGCTCCGCGCCCGCCCATGTCCAGGACGTCGCGAGCAGGTCGTGTTCCTGCACGGCGTCACCTCCGTTGTCCGGACACGTCCGATCGCCCCGTCACGACCCGCGTGCGCTGTGTGGACGAGCCCTGTGTGGACGAGCCCTGTGTGGAGACGTCGCAAACCCCACAGCGGCGTCGACACCTTGGTACACGCCGAGGCTGCGAGCGTTCCCAGGCGTCGACATCGGCGCGCGCGATCAGACGATGCGCGTGCGGACCGATCCGACGCCGGCGATCGTGCCCTCGAGGACATCCCCGCGCTCGAGGATGCCCACGCCTTCTGGCGTCCCGGTGAAGAGGAGGTCGCCCGGCGCGAGCGCCACGAACCGGGACAGCTCGGCGACGGTCTCGGCCACCGACCAGATCTGGTCCGCGAGGTCGCCGGACTGCCGGACCTCGCCGTTCACCCGCAGCTCGATCGATCCGTCGGTCGGGTCGACGCCGCGCGCGGGAACGAGTTCGCCGATCGGAGCCGATGCGTCGAACCCCTTCGCGGTGTCCCACGGACGGCCGAGCCGCTTCGCCTCGGCCTGGAGGTCCCGACGGGTCAGGTCGATCCCGGCGGCGTAGCCCCAGACGTGCGCCAGTGCTTGCTGCCCGGGACGTCGGTTCCGCCGGTGCCGATCGCGACGACGAGTTCGACCTCGTGCTCGAGCCGGTCGGTCACGGTGGGGTACGGGGTGTCGGCACCGTCCACGACCACCGCGTCGGCCGGCTTCGTGAAGAAGAACGGCGGTTCGCGTTCCGGGTCGTGACCCATCTCCCGCGCGTGTGCCGCGTAGTTCCGACCGACGCAGAACACGCGGCGGACAGGGAAGCGTCCGCCCGTCGACGTCGGGACGGTCGGGAGGGGCGGGGCCGGGATGACGAGGTCGCTCACCCGTCCAGCGTGGCACTCGGACGTGCCGCCCGGTCAGCCCTCGCTGATCGAGGCCTCCCACCGAAGCTTCCGCGCCCGTGCCCGTTCCTCGCGTTCCCGCCACTCGATCCGCATCTCGGCGAGCCGCTCCACGTCGCCGGCCTGACGAACCAGCGGTCCGTAGTGCGGATGCGCGAGCAGCCTCGGCGTCCGGCGTTCCATTCGGTCGAGCCGGGCCTTGAAGCTCATGTCATCTTCGTCGGAGATCATCGTCCGACCGTTCCTCTCCACCTCGGCGCCTCCGCGCGGTCGTCGTCTCGTGGTCATCGAGTGCTCGCTCGACCCAGACGTCATCGTCCGTCACCCATGTCCGTGTCATGAGGGCGTGGGTCATCAGGGCCGCCGCTCGACGCCGGCGTTCGTCGTCGGACAGCGCCCGCTCGACCACCCACGACCAACGCTGCCACCAGTGATCGCGGTGGCCCAAGCGCTCTGTATTTCGCCGCGCCCGACGTCCTTCGATCACCGTGACGATGACGCTCGCCACAGCCACGAGGGCGCTGAGCAGCGAGACGCTCGCGGTCGTCCAGCCTGCATCCATGCCGACCAACATGACGCCACAGGACCGGCCACGCGTCGAGCGCGACCGGTCCTGTGGACGGTGATCCGTGCCTCCCGACTGTGGAGGAGGAACCGTGTCCTCAGTTCCCGGGGGCCGCCCCTTCCGTCTCGCCCTCGCCCGGGTCGCCACCGGTGCCACCCGACGCCGGTTCGTCCTGCGGCCACCCCGAGAACCGCCACCCGCCCACCGTCGGGTGGTCCTCGCCCTTCGTGTAGGCGTACGTCCGCGCCGCCTCGCGCGCCTCCGCCAACCGGTCGAGCAGCGGCCCGTACGCGTCGGCGTCCACCCGGGTCAGGGCGTCGTGCGCGAGCGCGAACCGGTCCATCTCGTTGCGCATGAGCATGTCGAACGGCGTGGTGGTGGTGCCCTGCTCGAGGAACCCGTGCACGTGCAGGTCGTCGTGTCCGTGCCGACGGTACGTGAGCTGGTGCACGAGCGAGGGGTACCCGTGGAACGCGAACACCGTCGGGTCCCGGGCCGGAACAGCTCGTCGTAGCGCTCGTCGGGGATCGGGTGCTCGTGCTTCCGCGGGTCGCCGAGCGACAGCAGGTCGACCACGTTCACGACGCGCACCCCGACCGACGGCGCGTGCTGCCGGATGAGGTCCGCTGCGGCGACGGCTTCGACGGTGGGGACGTCCCCGGCGCAGGCGAGCACGACGTCGACGTGCCCCACGGTCTCCTCGGTGCCGGCCCACCCCCAGACGCCGACCCCGGCGTCCGCGTGCGCGACGGCGTCGTCCAGCGACAGGAACACCGGCTCCGGGTGCTTGCCGGCGACGATGACCTCGATGCGGTCCGTGGTCTCCACGGCGTGCGCCGCGACGGCGAGCAGGGTGTTGGCGTCGGCCGGCAGCTTGATGCGGACGAGGTCCTGCTGCTTCGACGCGACGACGTCGAGGAACCCGGGATCCTGGTGCGAGAAGCCGTTGTGGTCCTGCCGCCAGACGTGCGAGGACAGCAGGATGGAGAGGTTCGACACCGGGGCGCGCCAGTCGATACGGGTGGAGGACTCGAGCCACTTGGCGTACTGACCGACCATCGAGTCGATGATGTGTGCGAACGCCTCGTAGGTGTTCAAGATGCCGTGACGACCGCTCAGCACGTAGCCCTCGAGCATCCCCTCGAGCAGGTGCTCGGACAGCACCTCGGTCACACGGCCGTGCGCGCCGAGGTGTTCGTCGCCGGAGCCGCGCTGGGCGCGCCAGACACGGGACGTCACGTCGAACACCGCGTCCAGCTTGTTCGAGACCGTCTCGTCGGGGCCGAACAGGCGGAAGGCGGAGGGGTTCCGCTGGACGAGCGCGGCGAGCCACGGTCCGAGGGTCCCTGTCGCACTCGCGGTCTCGCCGACCGGGACGCCGAACTCGTCCAGACCGGGGCGGTCCAGCGCGGTGCGGAGCCGTCCGCCGTTCGCGTGCGGGGTCGCGCTCATCCGGTGGTCGCCCGCGGGCCGGATGGTGGTGAGGATCCCGATCGGCTGCCCGTCATCGTCGAAGAGCTCTTCCGGGCGGTACGAGCGCATCCACTCCTCGAGCTGCCGGCGGTGCTCGTCGTTCTCGCGGACGCCGGGGAGCGGGACCTGGTGCGCGCGGAAGGTCCCTCGACCTGCTCACCGTCGACCTCCTTCGGACCGGTCCAGCCCTTCGGGGTGCGGAGCACGATCATCGGCCAGCGCGGACGGAGGTCGGCGGCGCCGGCCGGCTGCCCGGACGCTGCGCGCTGCGCCTGTGCACGCGCCGCGGCCTGGATGTCGTCGATCGTCGCGAGCGCCCGGCGGAGCGCCCCGTCGAACAGGGCGTGCACGGCGAAGGGATCGTGGTCGACCCGGCCGGAGTCGACCACGATCGGCTCGTACCCGAGGCCGCGGAAGTACGCCTGCAGGTCCTCGTCCGGGATGCGGGCGAGCACGGTCGGATTGGCGATCTTCCACCCGTTGAGGTTGAGGATCGGCAGCACGGCACCGTCCGCCACCGGGTCGAGGAAGGTGTGCGCCTGCCAGGATCCGGCGAGCGGACCCGTCTCGGCCTCGCCGTCGCCCACGACGCACGCGACGACGAGGTCCGGGTTGTCGAGCGCGGCGCCGTACGCATGTGCGAGGGAGTACCCGAGCTCGCCGCCCTCGTTGATCGACCCGGGCGTCTCCGGTGCCGCGTGCGAGGGGATGCCGCCGGGAACGAGAACTGCCGGAAGAAGGCCCGGAGCCCCGCGGGGTCCGGGGCCGTGGACGGGTAGAGCTTCGCCCCAGGTGCCGTCGAGCCACGCGTTCGCGTTCATCGCCGGTCCGCCGTGCCCCGGCCCGCAGACGTACAGCAGCTCGCGGTCGGTCTCGGCGATGAGGGCGTTGCAGTGCGCGTACACGAGGTTGAGTGCCGGGGAGGTACCCCAGTGGCCGAGCAGCCGCGGCTTGACGTCGTCGGGGACGATCGGGCGGTCGAGCAGCGGGTTGTCGAGCAGGTAGATCTGCCCGACCGTGAGGTAGTTCGCGGCGCGCCACCAGGCGTCGATCGCGCGGATCCGGTCGGTGCTCGTGGGAGATGCGGTGGCCATGGCGCCCACGGTACGGAGGGCGGTCCGGACCGGACCCAGAAAAATACGTCCAAACCGTTCGTGACCGGGTGCCGAATGCCTGTCACAAGGGCAAACGCCCAGGGCGCTCTCCGGTCGAACTCGGCCGGGCCACAGCATGCACACAGCATCGCGTGCGTTCAGCAGCTCACCGCCGCCGGCCGGAGCGTCCATCACAGCAAAGGACTGAAGACCAATGCGCAAGCTTACCAAGACCACGATCTCCCTCGCCGCCACCGGCGCGCTCGTCCTCGGCGGCGCAGCGTTCGGCGTTTCGGCCGCCCAGGCCGACGGCACGGTCCACACCGTCTCCTCGAGTTCCTCGAAGATCCCGGCCCGGTCGCCTCGGTCCCCGAGGTCCTCGGTGGCAACACCGCGGTGAAGCTTCGACTCCGGCTTCACCGACGCCCTCGCCTCGCTCAAGCTGACCCCCGGCGTCTCCGGCAGCGCGAAGCTCGCCGACGGCTCGGTGTCGTTCCCGATCACGTCGGGTTCGGTCACCTACTGGTCGCCGGACGGCAACTACCGCCCGTACGTGCAGGGCCTGCTCAACCACGACGACTCCGGCCTGACGCTGAGCGCCGGCGACACCACGGTGACGCTGCAGAACTTCGTCGTCAACCCGGGCTCGTCGAAGCTTTACGGCGACGTCCTGGTCAACGGCAAGGTGGCCGTCAACAACGCCTACCTGTTCTCGCTGCACGGCGGCACGCTCAAGCCGCTGCAGCTCGAGGGCGACAACGCCATCCTGACCGGCACCACCGTGCACGTCTCCGCCGACGCGGCGAAGCTGCTGAACAGCACCTTCAAGACGGACGCCGTGAAGTCCGGTCTGCTCGTCGGCACCGCCACGATCACCGCGAAGATCAAGTAGCGCTCCCGCTCCCGGAACGCACCGCAGCACCACGCCACCCGCGTGGTGCTGCGGTGCGTTCCGCAGGTGGCCGGCCGTCGGGCCTGGAGGCGCGGATCACCTCACCGACGTCGGCGCCACCAGCGGCGTGGTCGGCCTCCGGAATCGGCAGCTCGCTCGGCGGCAGCGCGCGACCGGGTCGCGAGTCGCTCCTCGCGCCGCTGCCGCCAGCGGTCGACCTCGTCCTCGACGTCGCGGAGCGGGGTCACCACCGGCGGGCCGCCGAGCAGCTGGCGTCGGGCCTCCTTCACACGGGCGTTGAAGTCCTCGAGGACAGCGCGCACGTCGGTCTCGGCGGACAGGGCGTCGAGGTGCTCGTCGAGCTCGACGTCCTCCTTGCGCAGGCCCAGGGCGGGTGGGGCGATGCCGGTGATCTCCTCGCGCTCGATCTTCGCCTTGATCCACCAGTCCGGGTCGTGGTGCCCGTCGTTCCCCGGCAGCCGCTTGCCGTGGTACGGGTTCCCCTCGAACACGCCGCGGCGCTCGGCTTCCTCGATGAGCGTCCGAGCGTGCTGGCCGACATCGCGGGCCCGCAGCAGACGGCGCTCCTCGCGGACCTCGTCCGGGTCGAGGGAGCCGCGCTCGATCTCGCTCTCCACGAGCTGCTGGTACCGGTGGCGTGCGGCCCGCCGCAGGCGGTCCATGCGTGCATCGACGTCGTTCATGACCGTTCCATGATCACTCCGACGAGCGCTCCTGGCCAGCGTCTTCGTCGGCGCTCATCTCCTCGACCGTGATCGCGGCCTGGATGAGCGCGAGGTGCGACAGGCCCTGCGGCAGGTTGCCCATGAAGGTGCCGTCCTCGCTGATCATCTCGCTGAACAGCCCCACGTCGTTCGCCTGGTCGACGGCGTCGTCCATGAGCGCGCGAGCCTCGTCGATCCGTCCGACGCACGCGAGTGCCGCGACGAGCCAGAACGAGCACGCGACGAACGGCGACTCCTCGTCCTCGATGCCCGAGTACCGGTAGACGAGCGGGCCGTGCTGCAGCTGTGCGCGGATGGCGTCGATCGTCGCCGCCATGCGGGGGCCGCGATCGAACGCGGACATCGCGTGGAGCAGGATCGAGCAGTCGAGCGCGTCCGACCCCGGGTACATCACGTAGTGACCGAGGTCGTCGTCCCACCCGTGCTCCGCGACCCAGTCCTCGATGAGCTCCCGGTTCTTCACCCACACGTCCCGCGAGCCGTCGATCTGCCCGGCGTCGTGGAGCTCGACCGCCGCGTCGAGGGCCTGCCAGCACCCGATCTTGCTCGTCACGTAGTGCTGTGTGTCCTCGAGCTCCCACATGCCGGCATCGGGTTTCTCCCACTGCTTGCACGCGTCGTCGGCGAGGTCCGCGACGGTCGCTGCGGTCCTGCGGTCGAGGACGTTGCCCGCCCGGACGTACTGCCGCATGATCTCGAGCACGTCGCCCCACACGCCGAGCTGCAGCTGCCCGGCCGCCCGGTTGCCTTCGGTCACGGGGCCGATGCCGTCCCAGCCGGGGACGTCGCGCTCGTGGACGCCGTCGGACTCCGACCCGTCGAGCTCGTAGAAGATCGGCATGCCGTCGCCGTGGTCCGCGATGGTCCGGATCACCCAGGACACCGCCGCATGGGTCTCCTCCCGCAGTCCGAACCGGGTGAGGGCGTGCACCGTGTACGACAGGTCGCGGACCCAGGCGAACCGGTAGTCCCAGTTCTTGCCACCGGTGCGGTCCTCCGGCAGGCTCGTGGTCGGCGCTGCCGCGATGGCTCCCGTGGGGGAGTAGATGAGCAGCTTGAGGGCGAGGGCGCTGCGCTGCACGGCATCCGCCCACGGGCCGTCGTAGGAGAACTCCTCGGACCAGGTCGACCAGTTCCGGATGGTCCGGTCGATGCCTTCGAGGCTGTCCGCGGGTCGGGCAGGAAGATCGGCTCGTCGTGCGTTCCGACGATCGTCAGGACGTGCTGCGATCCCTTGGTCGTCGTGAAGCGGCCGGAGAACCGCGGGCCGTCCTCGTGCACGGGGTCGAACCCCTGCTGGACCATCGCGATCGTGATGCCGTCGACGCCGATCACGGTGCCGTTCACCGTGTCGAGCCGTTCCGGTGCAGCGGTGTTCAGCAGCGTGCCGGGACGATCGCCCACTCCAGCTCGACGGTGCCGGAGACACCCTGCACGCAGCGGCCGATCTCCGCCCACGGCAGCCGGCCGGCCACCCCGGTGACCATCGCGTCGGTGACGGTGCACGACCCGGAGTCGGTCGTCCACGTGGTGACGAGCACGTTCGTCCCCGGCTCGTACCGCCGCGAGGCCTCGGCGTCGCCGGCCGGCCGGAGGGCGATGTGTCCGCCGTGCTCGGCATCGAGGATGCTCGCGAACACGGGCGGCGAGTCCATCGACGGGATGGGCAGCCAGTCGATCCGCCCGTCCCGTGCGATGAGCGCGACCGTCCGCCCGTCGCCGATCGCGCCGTACGACCGGAGCGGCACGTACCCGCCGGTACGCTCCTCGTTCTCGGTCGCGTCGGGGGTGTCTCGGGTCCGCTCGGTCATGCACCCAGACTGCCCCGATCGGCGGGGCGACCATCAGCCGGACGTACCCCGCCGTGGATGACGCGAGTTGCGCCTCCAGGCTGTGGAGAACGCGCGACACGCCCGGTGTGGCTTGCAAGCGGACGGGAGGCACGGGGCGGGCTCGCCCCGCGCCTCCAGCCCGACAGGTGGCTGGGACCGCGGGTGCCGCCCGGACACGGGGCGACCCGTCGGGCACGCTCGGTGGGGTGAGCGAGCAGGCGGAACAGGCGGCCCGGAAGACCGGCCGCGAGGCGAAGCGCGTGGCCGACAGCCGGTGGTTCGAGGTGACCGCGCGTGCCGGGTTCGTCGGCAGCGGCATCGTGCACCTGCTGATCGGGTACCTCGCGATCCTGCTCGGCGCCGGGAACGCATCGTCCGGCAGCGAGACGGACCAGTCCGGTGCGCTGCAGCGGCTCGCGGCCGTGCCCGGAGGCGTGGCGCTGCTCTGGGTCGTCGCCGTCGGCACCGCGGCGCTGACCATCAGGCTCGTCGTCGAAGCGGTCGTGGGCGGGCGCTCGGACAGCGCGCGCGCCTGGGTCGGACGGCTGAAGAACGTCGGCAAGGCGGTCGTCTACGGTGTGATCGCGTACTCCGCGGCGTCGTACGCGGTCGGTGCGGGCAGGAGCTCCAGCGGGTCGACCAGGAGCGCGGCCGCCGGACTGCTCGCGACGCCGGGCGGGGTGTTCGTGCTGCTCCTCGCGGCGGGGATCGCGATCGCGATCGGCATCGGGCTCGTCGTGATCGGCTGCCGTCGCACCTTCTGGAAGCTGCTCGTCCGGCCGCCGCAGCCGTTCGAACGAGTCGTCGCGGTGCTCGGCGTCGTGGGGTACGTCCTGAAGGGCATCGCCGTGGTCATCGTCGGGGTGCTCATCGCGGTCGCGGGCTTCCGGAGCGATCCGGACCAGGCGACCGGTCTGGACGGGGCGTTCGACGCACTACGGAGCATGCCGGGCGGGGTGTTCGTCCTCGTGGCCATCGGCATCGGCTTCCTGGCGTTCGGCGTCTTCAGCTTCTTCCGCGCCCGCTACGCCCGGCTCTGACCGGCACCGGTCCCGGCCGCAAGGGGCGGCCGCCGAGCCGGTTGGGCGCGCACGAAGGCACTGGCCGGTAGACCGGGTGGATGAGCTCCAGCGCGACGACCGGGCCCGTGACCGTGTTCTCCGACGCCGGAGCGGTGCTCGCCGAGAGCATCGTGTGGGACCCGGACGCGCAGGAGCTGCGGTGGACCGACATCACCCTCGGCACGCTGCACACCTCTGACGCCCACGGCACGATCACCTCGAGCGTGCCGCTGCCACCACCGCTCGCGAGCTTCCAGCCCCGGGACCGCGGCGGGTTCGTCGCGGCGCTCGGGGACACCGTCGTCGTCACGGACCAGCAGGGCGTCGTCGAGCGGGAGATCGCCCGCGTCCGGCACGCCCACGAGGGACTCCGGTTCAACGAGGGGAAGTGCGATCCGTTCGGTCGCTTCCTGGTGGGCAGCATGGACCTCACGACGGGCGATCCGGACGGTGCGCTCTACTCCGTGGAGGCGGACGGCTCCACACGACTGCTCCGCGGTGGCTTCGGCGTGACGAACGGCATGGAGTGGTCGGACGACGGCAGTGCCATGTACGTCACGGACACGAGCGCGTCGACGGTCTTCCGAGGGCGGTACGGACCCGACGGCGAACTCGGCGAGCTCGAGCCGTTCATCGTCGGCGCAGCGCACGACGGCCTGGTCCGCGACGACGAGGGCTGCTTCTGGAGCGCGGTCTACGGCGGCGGACGGGTGGAGCGGTACGGGCCGACGGCGCGCACCTCGAGACGATCGGGCTCCCGGCGCCGAACATCACGTCGGTGGCGTTCGGCGGCCCCGACATGTCGACGCTGTTCATCGGCTCCGCACGCGAGAACCTGACCGAGGAGCAGCTCGAGCACCACCCGCAGTCCGGCGCCGTGTTCGCCGTGCCGACCCGCGTCCACGGCTTCGCGGCGAACACCTTCGGCGGCTGACGGAGCGCGAGCAGGGCGGACGCGGCTCCGGCGGGTATCCTGGGCGACCGCCCGAACCGAGGAGACCACGTGAACGACGAGCACACGGCAGCCACCCCGGACCCCGCGAGCGGCCTGGCCCGGGCCGAGGACGCCGACGTCACGGTGGAGGTCGACCGGGTCGCGGTCGACGGCACCCACGTCCGGGTCAGCTCCATCGGCGAGCCCGGCGAACGGGCCTTCGTGCTCGTCGCCGGCCTCGGCATCGCCGCCACCTACTACGAGCGGCTCGCCCCGCACCTCAACGAGAACGGGCCGGTGCACGCCCTCGACCTGCCCGGCTTCGCCGGTGTCCCGCGGTTCCGGGGAAGGTCTCGATCGAGCGGTACGCCGACGCGGTCGAGAAGGTCATCGACGACCTCGGGCTGGTCGACCCCGTGCTCGTGGGGCACTCGATGGGCACACAGGTGGTCACCGAGGTGGCCGCCCGCCGTCCGGACCTCTCCGACCTCGTGCTCATCAGCCCCGTGGTCGACTCCCGGGCGCGGACGATCCGGCAGTCGGCGTTCCGGTTCCTCCGGTCGACGCTGCACGAGCCGGCAGCGGTCCGCTGGCACGGCATCACGGCGTACGCCCTGTGCGGCTGGCACTGGTTCTCGAAGGTGCTCCCGCGGATGATCGCGTTCCCGCTCGAGGAGCGCGCGGCACACGTGCAGGCACGCACGCTGATCGTCCGCGGCGAGCACGACGCGATGGTGCCGCGGGACTGGGTGCGCCGGCTCGCCCGGGTGTTCCCGTACGCCGTCCTCCGCGAGGTCGTCGACGGCGCCCACTCGGTCATGCACGCCCAGGCCGACGCGGTCGCGCGGCTCGCCGTGGCGCACGTCGCCCGCGAACTGCCGGACCGCGGGGTCTCCTCACTGCAGCGGGTGCGGGACGACTCGACGGCGTCCGACCTGTCGCGACTGGGACCGCGGGACGCCTGGCTGCTCGTGAAGTCCCGGTTCGTGGAGCTGCTCGGCATGGCCGGGAACGACGACGAGACGCTCGAAGCCGCCAAGTCCGCCCACGCGGTCGCGATGGCGGACGGCGACGACCGGCCGGTCGATCCGGCGGACCGCCAGGAGGTCGTCGACGCGGTCGCCCCGGAGACCCGCGAGGCGGGCTGAACCGTACCCGTCGGGCTGGCGGAGCCGCCGCGGTGAGCGGAACCGACGCGGTGGGCGGAACCGACGCGGTGGGCGGAACCGCCTGGAGGCGCGGTGCCGGTTCCGGGAACCGGCACCGCGCCTCCAGGCGGTCGCCTCCAGAGCGCCGAGCGCGCGTCAGCGCCGATCGAACTTCAGCGCCGTTCGGACTTCAGGGCGTGATGCGGCCCGGCAGCATGTCGGGCGTGAGCGCGTGCGCCTCGGCGAGGACCTTCCGGGCCTCGTCGGTCTTGTCCCACACGTTCCAGAGCAGGACCCCCGCGTGACGTCGTCCTGGTCCAGGTAGTAGACGACGCCCGTCACGGTCGGTTCCTGCCAGTCCTCGACGGTGCGGAGCCCGGTGCTGACCTGCCCCACGGCCTCGTACCCCGTGTCGAAGACGTCGGAGTAGAACATCGGCGTGTGGTCGTAGGTCTCGTCGGCGTCCGCGAGGTTCCGACCGGCCTGCCGTCCCTGCTGCTGCGCGTTGTCCACGTGCTCGACGCGACGGGTGCCGAGGATCCGGTCCGGGTACTCGGCGACGTCCCCTGCGGCGAACACGGAGTCGTCGTCGGTCAGCAGCGTCGACGAGACGACGATGCCGTCGCGCACGGTGAGTCCGGCGTCGGCGGCCAGCTGCGTCCGCGGCTCGATGCCCAGACCGACGACGACCGCGTCGGCCTCGACGGTCGACCCGTCGTCGAGCGTGAGCGTGACGCCGTCGGCGGACTCCGAACCCGACTCGACGCGCCGGCCGAGCCGCAGCCCGACGCCGTGGTCGACGAACCGCTGCTGGAACGCCTGCGCGAGATCGGCCGGAACATCCGCCCCCGACGACCTCGTCCGGGTCGACGAAGGTGACACGGGCCCCGTTCTGGACGATGCCCGACGCGATCTCGGTTCCGATGTACCCGCCACCGACCACGGCGACGTGCGCCCCGGCGTCGGCGAGCTCGCGGAGACGCCGGTAGTCCGACGCGCTCCGGTAGTCGAGCACGCGTCGCGACGGCGCGAGACCGGGGAGCGCGCGCGGCTCCCCACCGGTGGCGAGGAGCAGCCGCTCGTAGCCGTGGGTCTCGCCGTCGGCGGTGGCCACGGTCTTGGCGGCGCGGTCGATCGACGTCACCACGGTGCCCAGGACGAACGACGCCCCGGTCTGCTCGGTGTGCAGGTCGACCTTCTCGTCCAGCTGAAGTCCGGGTCGGTCCACAGCTTCTTCGAGAGCGCCGGTCGGGCGTACGGCCGGTCGACGTCCTCGCTGATGATGCCGATCGATCCGTCGGCGTCGAGCTCGCGGATGCCGCGGGCGGCGGCGTCGGCGACCATCCCGCCGCCGACGATGAGGTAGCGGAAGTCGGTCATGGTGTCTCCTAGATCGTGGCGACCGAGCCGGAGTCGACCCGGTAGTTCGAGCCGTTCACGAAGCTGGCGAGGTCGGAGCACAGGAACGCGATGACGTTCGCCACCTCCTCGGGCTCGCCGCGGCGCTGCAGCTCCATGTACGGGCGCTTCTCGTCGAGGAAGGACGTGATCGCCTCGTCGAGGCCCTGACCGGTCTCCTTCGCCCGCTTCTCCATCATCGCGTCGGTCATCGGGGTGTGGATGAACGCCGGCGACACCGTGTTCACGAGCAGGCCCTCGGTGGCGTAGGTGCGTGAGAGGCCCTTCGCGAAGGAGAGCACGCCGGCCTTGGCGGCGCAGTAGGGGAGTTCGTCGTCGTACGGCTGTGTCGCGTCCTCGGAGACGAGGTACACGATGCGTCCCCAGCCGCCCGTGCGCAGGTCCGCGATGAACTCGCGGGTTATGCGGACCGGGCCCATGAGGTCGATGTCGATCGTCTTCGCCCAGCCCTGCTCGTCGATCTCGTGGAACAGCCCCTGAGCGCCGGTGACGCCCGAGGACTGCACGAGGATGTCGATCTCGCCGACGGCGTCCCGCACCTGGGCGTGCAGGTCGGCGAGGCTCGCCGCGCTGGTCACGTCGGCCGCGAAGGCGTGCAGTCTGCCCGGCGGCGCCTCGAGCTGGTCGGCACTGTTGTCGAGCTGCGCCTGGTCGATGTCGCTCACGACGACCGTCGCGCCCTCGGCGAGGAGGATGCGCGCGGTGTTCCAGCCGATGCCGGAGTCCGCGCCGAAGACGAGCGCGGTCTTGCCCTGGATCCCGAGGTCCACGCGCGCCGCCTTACGCGTGCGCCGAGGCGTCGGCGACGGCCGGGGTGGTGGCCGAGGCGAGCGGCGTGCTCGGGGCCCGGTTCTCCGCCGAGACCATCCAGGCGAGCTGTTCGAGGCGCTCGATGAACCCGTGGAGCAGGTCCGCGGTCGTGGGGTCCTCGTCGTCGACCTCGTCGTGCACGTCGCGCATGGTGCCGGTGGCCTGGTAGAGCCGCAGCGTGATCTGGTCGATGGCGTCGTGGGTGGTGATCTCGCCCTCGGGGAACTGCTCGAGGTGGCTTGTGGCGGCCACGGTGCTGGAGCGTCCGTCCGGCACGGCGTACAGCGCGCGCATGCGCTCCGCGGTGTCGTCTGCGAACTCGCGGGCTGCGTCGACGATCTCGTCGAGCTGGAGGTGGAGGTCCCGGAAGTTGGTCCCGAGGATGTTCCAGTGGGCCTGCTTGCCCTGGACGTGCAGGTCGATGAGGTCCACGAGGACCGCTTGGAGGTTCTTGGCGAGCTTGTCCGATGCGTGCATGATCGGCTCCTTCCGCGTTGGACTGACGCATCCGGTCTACCCGGGGCGGCAGGAGATCCGCTCAGGACGATGTCCCCGCGGCCTGTCCTCGCGCGGAGCGACGCCGCCCGGCGGTTCAGTGGGCGGCGTCGGCGTCGACCTCGTCGACGGCGGCACGCATCTGGTCGAGGAACACGGCCACGACACGTGCGTCGTCCGACGACAGGCCCTCGGCGATGGACATCATGCGGCGGTGCATGACGCCGAGCGTCGCCCGGACCTCGTCGTCGGTCGCGGTCGTCGGCGTGATGACGAGGGCACGACGGTCGGTGGGGTGGGGGTCGCGGCGGACGTGGTTCGACTTCACGAGCCGGTCGATGAGGATCGTGGTCGACGCGGACGAGATCCGCAGGTAGGCCGAGAGGTCCTTCGGGCTCACGGTGCGTCCGGCTCGCTGGGCCTGCAGCAGGAAGCGGACGGCGAGCAGGTCCGTCTCGCCCATGCCCATCGAGTCGCGGGTGCGCCGGCGCATGGCCGTCTCGGCGGCTCGGTACCGGCGCAGGGCGTTCAGCACGGTGACACCGCGCTGCGTCGCGTCGTCGTCCGGGAACCAGTACCCGGACGCTTCCGTGATCTCCTGCGTGGACATGGGCTTCAGGGTAGCCCGTCTCGTTGCTAGAGCGTCTAGGTACTTCACGGGAAGTGCAAACGTGCTCGGCGAGCCGAACCGCGCGGAGGAGGCCAGTTTCCGGACCTCCTCCGCGCGATTCCGCAGCCGATGCGCGGAACGGCGGCCGCGCCTCCAGGCTGTGACGGGTGTTACGCGGCGACCCGCTCGTCGGCTGCGTCGGCGAGGGCCTGCAGGGCGCCCTGCACGAGCTGGGTGACCTCGGCGTCCTCTCGCGGGTGGGTCTCGGCGAAGCGGACGACTGACTGCGGGATGGCGACCTTGACGTCCTCGAGGACCTTCGCGCCGGCGATGCCGGCGGCCTTGCGGGCATCGTCGTGCGCCCAGACCCCGCCGTACTGGCCGAAGGCGGAGCCGATCACGGCGAGCGGCTTGCCGGACAGCGGGGAGGCGCCGAACGGACGCGAGCCCCAGTCGAGCGCGTTCTTCAGGACCGCTGGGATCGTGCCGTTGTACTCGGGTGTGATGAGGAGCACGGCGTCGGCGGCGTCGATCGCAGCGCGGAAGGCCACGGCCGAGGCGGGCGGGGTGTCCCGTCGATGTCCTCGTTGTAGAACGGCAGGTCGACGATGCCATCGAACGTCGTGAGCTCGATGCCTTCCGGCGCATGGTGCGCGGCGGCCTCGGCGAGCTTGCGGTTGATGGAGTCGGCGCGGAGGCTGCCGACGAGGGCGAGGACGTTCGTCATGGGGATCCTTACTGGTTCTGTGACGGAAAGGTGTCAGCGACAACCAATGCAATCGTACGCATGGCTATTCCCGACTCCCGTCCCGGGGTTACCGAACGTCCTCCACAGCCAGGAGGCGCGGAGCCGCGATCCACAGATCGGCGGACGCCTGCCCGACGACACCCTCCAGATCGCGACCATCGGGGCATGAGAGATCCCAACACCCCGACGAGCGGCCGTCCGGCCGCCCGGTCACGTCCAGTTCGGCGCGCCGTGGCCGTCGCCAGCGTCCTCACTGCGCTCGGCGTCCTCGCCGCACCGGCGCTCACTCCGTCGCCGTCCTCCGCGGGGAGCTCGCCTTCCCCTACGAGAACCGGTTCGACTCCGCGACGGGCGGCACGCTCAGCGGGGACGCCGTCGTCTCGGGCGGGCGCCTCCGCCTCACGGACGACGTCCAGAAGCAGGCGGAGCGTGGTCGACCGACGACACGTTCCCGTCGGGCCGCGGGCTCGAGATCGAGTTCGAGTACGCGATGTACAACGACGTCGGCGATCCCGGGCGGACGGGCTGCTGCTCTTCCTCGCGGACGGTGCCGCACCGCAGGGCGTCGGTGCGTTCGGAGCCGCGCTCGGCTACTCCTGCAGGCACGAGCAGAGTCAGGGCGCGGAGCTCCCCTGCGACCTGCCCGGTGTCCCGGCGGCTTCGCAGGGATCGCGCTCGACCAGTACGGCAACTTCTCCCTGCCGCTGAACCAGTCCGGGCCGGGCGCGAGCGCCGAGTCCGTCGTGATCCGCGGGTCCGGCGACGGTCTCACCGGCTACCGTTACGTCGCCGGCGCGGCGGCACCGGGCGACGTCGCGACCGAGGGACCCGGCGCACGGAAGGTGCGTGTGACGCTCCTGCCGGGCGGAGACGGCGAGCTGTCGGTCACCCTGCGGCTCGAGGCCGGCGGCGCGATGCGGACGGTCCTCGACCGGGTTGCCCTGCACGGCGGTGGCCAGGCACCGCTCCCGCGCACACTGCGCCTCGGGTTCGCCGGGCGACGGGGTCCCACGTGAACGCGCACGAGGTCGACGCTCTGCGCGTCTGGCAGCCCGTCGACCTCGCCGTGGAGCACGACCTCCCGCCGACCGTGTCGGCCGGTGGCACGGTCGAGTACGCCGTGACCGCTCGGAACGTCGGCGCCAACGCATCCGAGCCGAGCTCGCTCGACGTCGACGTCCCGGATGCGCTGCGGGGAGTGACGTGGGCCTGTGCCGCAGCCTCTGGCTCCGCGTGCGGTTCCGCCGAGGGGGCCGGCGACGTGGCCACCGAGCTCGATCTGCCGCGCGACGGTTCGGCGACCGTCACGATCACCGGACAGCTCCCCTCCGGGGCGACGGGCAACCTCGACAGCCTGGCGACCATCACGCCGGCACCCGGGCTCGCCGACGTCAACGAGGCGGACAACGTCTCCACGGCGAGCGCCGCGGTGGAGCCGCGACCCGGTCCCGAGGCGCACGTCGAGACCGACAAGTCCGTCGCACCGTCGACCGGCGTCGAACCCGGGGACGAGGTCGAGTACACCGTCACCGCGCGGAACGTCGGCCCCGACACCGCTCAGGACGTCGGCGCGGTGGACGAGCTGCCGACGGCGATGCGGTTCGCAGGGTCCGACGACGGGTGTGCGGCAGTCGGGCAGGTGGTGACCTGCTCCTCGGGAGAGCCGCTCGCCGTGGGGGAGTCGGTGGCGTTCCGGATCCGGGCGGTGCTCGATCCGGCGTACGAGGGGGACGGGTCGGACGTGGTGAACGTCGCGACGGCGACCTCGCCCACGGACCCCGATGGTGGTCGCCCCTCGCCGGAGGTCGGCATCGGAGTGGTCGACCCGGGTGACGGCGGACCGGGTGACGGCGGACCGGGCGACGGGGGACCGGGCGACGGGGGACCGGGCGACGGGGGACCGGGCGAGACCGACGACCGCGGCGACGGGCACGACGTGGACGACGACGGCGCACCGGATCGCCGCACGGACGACACTGCACGGCGTGGTGTGCTCGCCTTCACCGGTACCGACGACCTCGCTGTACCGGCGGCGCTCGGGGGCGTGGCCGTGGCGGCCGGCGGGATCTGCTGGTGGCTCGCGCGCCGGCGGAGCCGAGCACGTGCCGGCGAGGAGGACGTGCGAACCACCGACGCCTGACGTCTGACGCACGGCGGACGGTGGAGCGGCGATCGGCGGCTCCACCGTCCGTCCGCGTCTCGGGTGCCCGGGTTCGAGCATCCTCAGCGGCGGGAGCCCGCCGCGGTCGGGCACGCCACCGTCCGGCGGTAGGATCGAACCACGATCCGCATGCCCGAAAGAGGTCTCGTGTCCGACTCCGTGGACGACTCCGGCCAGCGCGCGCGGTACTGGCCGATCCCCGTCCTCCGGGCCGTCCCAGCCGCGGTCGTGGCCCTCGTCATCACCTTCTCGTCCAACCATGCCGCGGGCTACGGCCTGCTGCTGTTCGGGGGCTTCGCGGTGGCCGACGGGCTCGTGCTCCTCCTTGCGGGCAGCACCCGGCTGCACGCCGACGGTCGCTCCCGCCGGACGACGCTCCTGCAGGGAGCGATCACCCTGGCCGCTGCGGCCGCCGCCTTCGTGTGCAACGGGTTCGGCCTGCCCGCGTTCATCGTGGTCGTCGTCGCGTTCGCCGTGCTGACCGGTGCGCTGGAGCTGACGCAGGGCCTCCGCGCCCGGAACCGTTCGCCGTTCGCCCGGGACTGGGTCACCATCGGCGGCCTCACGCTGCTGCTCGCCGTGGCGTTCCTGCTGACGCCGCCGGACTACTCCCAGCAGCTCGGCGGCGTCGAACAGGTCACCGGGACCCTGGACGCCTCGATCGTCCTCGTCGGCCTGCTGGGCGCGTACCTCGCCATCACGGCGGTCTTCCACGTGATCGCCGGCCTCTCGCACAAGTGGGGAACGGCCACGCCGGCCACCGCCCCGGACGGAGCACCACACGCATGACCACCCCCAGCCGTCGCGACCGCCTGCGCCCCGTCGAGCTCCTCGGGATCTCCGCGATCGTCGCCGTCTTCGCCGGGCTCGTCGTGCTGTTCTCGACGCGGGAGCTCCAGCTCGCCCTGATCTTCCTCGGCGTCGCGTTCATCGTCGTCGTGGTCGTCCTCGCGATGCTTCAGCTCGCGTCGTCGAGCGACCAGGACGACAACGACATGCTCGGCGGTCACAAGACCCCGGGCGAAGGAGACGGCAACGACTTCCACTGAGTCCGGCGCCCGGACGCTGCCCGCACGCCGCCCGTTCCAGGGCGACCCGGACCTGCCGCAGCGGTACCGCCACCGGTACCTGATCCTCTCGGTCTGCTGCATGAGCCTGTTCATCGTGTCGATGGACGCCACCGTGGTGAACGTCGCGCTGCCGTCGATCGGCCGAGAGCTCGACAGCACCATCTCCGGGCTGCAGTGGACGATCGACGCGTACACGCTGGTGCTCGCGAGCCTGCTCCTGTTGTCCGGGTCCACCGCGGACCGGATCGGCCGTCGGACGACCTTCCAGATCGGGCTCGCGCTGTTCACGGTCGGCTCGCTGCTCTGCTCGCTGGCGCCCGGTGTCGGGTGGCTCGTGGTGTTCCGGATGGTCCAGGCGGTCGGGGATCGATGATGAACCCGGTGGCGATGTCGATCATCACCGCCACGTTCGACGACGCGAGGGAGCGTGCGCGCGCCGTCGGCGTCTGGGGTGCGGTGGTCGGCGTGTCGATGGGCCTCGGGCCGCTCGTCGGCGGCGCGCTCACGGACACGGTCGGCTGGCGCGCGATCTTCTGGATCAACGTGCCGATCGGTGTCGCGGCGATCGTCCTCACGTTCCTGTTCGTGCCGGAGTCGAGGTCGCCGCGGCCGCGCCGGCTCGACCCCGTGGGGCAGGTGCTGGTCATCGTCCTCCTGGCGACCCTGGTCGGCGGGCTCATCGAGGGTCCGCGGCTCGGGTGGACGTCACCGACAGCCCTCGGTCTGTTCGTCCTCGCCGCGGCGTCCCTCGTGGCGCTCGTCGCCGTGGAGCGCCGTCGTCACGAGCCGCTCGTCGACGTCCGCTTCTTCCGGAGCATCCCGTTCTCCTCCGCGGTCGTCACTGCGGTCGCGGCGTTCGGGGCGAACGGGGCGTTCCTGTTCCTCAACGCGCTGTACCTGCAGGAGGTCCGGGGCATGTCCCCGTTCGAGGCCGGGCTCTGGACCCTGCCGGCCGCCGTCGCGACGATGGTGGTGTCGCCGGCGTCGGGGCGACTCGTCGGGTCGGTCGGCTCGCGCATCCCGCTCGTCCTCGCCGGCCTCGGTGTCGGCGCTGCCGGCGCGATCCTCACCACGATCGACGCGCAGACACCGATGTGGGTGCTCGTTGCCGCGTTCGTGCTGTTCGGCTTCGGGTTCGGCATGGTGAACGCCCCGATCACGAACACCGCCGTGTCCGGTATGCCCGCGCCCAGTCCGGGTCCGCGGCGGCGATCGCGTCGACGAGCCGGCAGACCGGGGTGTCGCTGGGTGTCGCGCTCGCGGGCACCGTCACGGGAGCGAGCGCGGTGGCGACCGTCGGCGCCGGGTTCGCAGTTGCCACGCACGCGATGTGGTGGATCGTCGTCGGCATCGGGGCAGGCATCGTGGTCGTCGGGGTCGTGTCGACCTCGGCGGCGGCGAAGCGCTCGGTCGAGGGCATCGCGCACCTGCTCACCGACTGACGAGCGAGACGGCTCGCGCTCACGAGACTCCGTCCCTTGTGCGAGACGCCTCGCGCCGAGCGCAACTCCGTCCCTCGTGCGAGACGCCACCGGATCCGACGGTGTCTCGCCCGCGACGGTGCGTCTCGCGAAACCGGCGGTGCCCCGCGCTCCTGAGACGCCGCGCAGAAGCAGCGCGGTGCATCCGTGTCTCGACGCTGCGCTGGTGACACGCCCGGGATCACCATCTCGCCACCGTCCTGTCAGGATCGTGCCCGCGATCGTCGGGGAGATCTGGGGACTGACGGCATGGAGGCGCGTGGCAGGGACGACCCGTCCTCCCTCGCAGGCTCGGTCGGCGCGCCCCGCGCAACGTTTCGCGTCGCCGCCGAGCGGGTCGCGCCAGTCCGTCGGTGGGAGACCACAGGACGCGAGCCGCCCGACCGAGTCGGCCGACGTCAGACGAGGCGGGCCGCGACGATGTCGCGGGCCAGCGTCCGGATCGCGCGGTTCGGCTCCGGACTCGTCCGTGTCGCGAGGCCGATCCGCAGCGGTTCCACGGCGTCCTCGAGCTCGAGCACCACGCCGTCGTGCCGGACGCCCGAGTCCGGGACCACCCCGACCCCGAGGCCGGCCGAGGCGAACCGGACGACCGCGGGCATGTCGTTCATCTCGGCGACGATCCGCCGCCGGATGCCGAGCCGTTCGAGTGCCGTGTCGAGGATGATCCGGTTGCCGAACCCGTGCGCCGTGTCGATGAAGGGTTCCTCGGCGAGGTCCGCCAGCGACACCGAACCCCGGTCGGCGAGGGGGTGGTCAGCGGACAGGAACACCCGGAACGGCATCTCCCGCAGCGGCTCGACCACGACACCCGTCGGGATGCCCGGCAACCCCGTGTAGGCGATGTCGAGCCGGCCGGCCACCAGGTCCTGCACGAGTCCGGTCGTCCCGGACGGCGACGTCATGAGCTCGACCGCGACGAGCGGGTGCCGCTGCCGGAACCGTCGGAGGACCCCGGTGAGGTCGACGATGTCCATGCTCGTGAAGATCCCGAGCCGGACCCGTCCGCGGAGCTCGGCGTCGGAGACGGTCGCGAGGTCGCGCATCCGGTCCAGGGACTCCAGCACTGCTCGGGCGTGCGGCAGGAGGTCCTCGCCGGCGGTGGTGAGCACGAGGTGTCGCCCGGTGCGGTCGAACAGCCGGACGCCGAGGCTCCGCTCAAGCGACGCGATGCCGGCCGACACGGTCGACTGCGCTGCCCAGAGCCGTTCGGCGGCACGGGTGACGCTGCCCTCTGCCGCGACGGTCACGAACTGTTCGAGCAGGCGGGTCTCCATCCCTCGAGTATCGACCCGCTCGATGACCGTCATCAAGGAGATCCGTTGGACTCGATGGAGCGTCGGCTGCACCATCGGAGCATGTCCACTCTCACCGCCCCGTCCCACACCGTCGAACCCGTGGTGGAGGCTCCCCGCGGCCGCCGTCAGCACACCCGTCGTCGGCACGGCTTCGGCTTCTGGGCCGTGGCGTTCGCGTTCCTCTCGGTGATGGCCTTCGCGACCGTCCCGCCCCGCTGTACGTGATCTACCAGGCGCGGGACGGCTTCCCGACGTTCACCACGACCGTGGTGTTCGCCGCGTACGGCGTGGGGGTCGTCGGTGCGCTGTACCTCGCCGGGCACCTCAGCGACGTGCACGGACGCCGACCGCTCATCCTCGTGTCGATCGCGCTCGAGCTCGTGGCGGCGGTGCTGTTCCTGCTCTGGAACGACGTCAGCGGGCTCATCGTCGCGCGGCTCGTCACCGGCCTCGGCGTCGGGCTGCTGACGGCGACGGCGACCGCGCACCTCGGGGAGCTCCGGGTCCGCGCGACCGGGTCGGCTTCGTCGGCATCCGGTGCAGGGGTGGTCGCGGGGTCGTGAACCTCGGTGGGCTGTCACTCGGCGCGCTCGTCGGCGGTGCCCTGGCGGAGTTCGTCGGGCAGCCGCTCATGGTGCCGTACGTCGTGTTCGTCGTCGCACTCGCGGTTGCGTTCGTCGTGGTGCTCGCGGCGCCCGAGACCGTCGACCGGCCGTCGTCACCGGTCGCCTACCGGCCGCAGCGGCTGCAGGCACCGGAGGGCAAGGGCGTCGCGTTCTGGGCCGCCGGCACCGCCGCGTTCGCCGCGTTGGCGGTACAGGGGCTCTTCACCTCGGTCGCGCCGACGTTCCTCGGGACGACCTTCCACATGACGGACCGGCTGGCAGCCGGGGCGACGACGTTCGGGCGTTCGCCGCGAGTGCGGTGTCGCAGATCGTGTTCGCCCGACTCGCGCAGCGTGCGCAGATCCGGCTCGGCATGGTGCTGCTCGTCGGCGGGCTCGTGATCCTCGCGGTGGCGGCCGTGCTGCTGCAGGTCGCCGGGTTCATCGGCGGTGGGGTGATCGCCGGCGCGGGCGTCGGACTGCTGTTCCGCGCCGCGATCGGCAGCGCCGGGGCGCTCGTCGAACCCGCCCGTCGGGGTGGCGTCCTCGCCGCGACGTTCCTCATCGCCTACGCCGGGCTGACGGTGCCGGTCGTGGCCGTCGGTGCTGCGCTCCTCGTGCTGCCGACCCTGCCGGTGCTGCTCGGGTACGTCGTACTCGTGATCGCCCTGGCGGTCGTCGCGGGCTCGCGGCTGGCCGCGCGCGCCTGATCGCCGGCCCGCGGCCGGCCGCGCGCCTGATCGACTGAGCAGCAATCGTCGGCTCCCCTGCAGCGGGGCCGACGATCTCTGCTCACTCGCCCGCCTGGAGGCACGACACCCGTCCGGCATACTGGCCGCGTGTCCCAGAAGCGCAACCGTTCCGTCATCGCTGGGGTCGCGGCCGTGCTGGCCGCCGGCCTGGTCGCGGGCGGCGTCGCGCTGACCGCGCAGCGCGGTGCCGACGACCCGGTGATCGGCGGCACGGGCGTCACGATCACACCCAGCGCCACAGCCGGCGAGGGCACGGCTCCTGACGGCACGGTGTCTGACGGCACCGTGACGATCACCCGCACGGGACCTGACCTGCCGGGCGACGCCGTCCTCGATCGCTGCGACACGAGCAGCCGGCAGACCGTCGCGCAGTACGACACCGCCGCGCTCGGCACCGTGGTGCTGCAGTGCGGCAACTCGGGGCAGGGCTACGAGCACATCCGCGTCCGGCACACCCAGGACTGGGACGACGTCGTCACGGGCCACGGCTCCCGTGATTGGGACGACGCCATGCTCACCGCCGTGCAGACCGTGCTCGAGACACCGCGCACCGGGTACCCGCAGGACGCCGGTGACGGCAAGGTCTGCTACTCGGCGCCCGTGCAGTTCGACGACGGCTCTCGTCCGGTGCTGAACCGTTCGTCAAGGTCATCGTCTCGTCCACCACGGACCGCGTCATCACGGCCTACCCCACGCGCGACGACGGCTGCTGAGCGTCGGCGGCTGCCGACGTCGTGCGACGAGACCGCTGTCGTACGACGTCGGCGATGTCGTTCGTTGCGTGCGTGGGTAGTTGCGCGCGCGGTGGTGCGACGAGACCGCTGTCGTACGACGTCGGCGATGTCGTTCGTTGCGTGCGTGGGTAGTTGCGCGCGCGGTGGTGCGACGAGAGCGCTGTCGCACGACGTCGGCGATGTCGTTCGTTGCGTGCGTGGGTAGTTGCGCGCGCGGTGGTGCGACGAGAGCGCTGTCGCACGACGTCGACGATGTCGTTCCGAGTCCGCCGCCCCGCCGAGCCCGCCGCCCCGCCGCCCCGGCGACGCGCAACGCCTCCGCGCTACGCGTGCACCTCGTGCTCGTGCCGACGGTGGGACGCGGGCTCGAGGCTGGAACGTCGAGTGCTCCACGGGGACGTCGAAGTGCTCCGCCACGCACTGCTGCAGGTCGTCGAGGATCCTCGGCGCGTGCGCGGTCGAGAAGCACTCGTCGTCGACCACCACGTGCGCCGTGAGGTTCGGGACACCCGTGGCCACGAGCGTCGCGTGCAGGTCGTGCACGGCGATGACGTGGTCGAGCTCGAGGATGTGCCCCGCACGGCGTCGAGGTCGAGCCCGGGCGGCGTCGACTCGAGCAGCACGTTCGCGGTCTCGCGCAGCAGCCGGACCGCCCGCGGCAGGATGAGCAACCCGATGAGGATCGCCGCGACGGAGTCCGCCCGTTCCCAACCGGTCAGCATGAGGACGACGGCCGCGGCGATCACGGCGACCGAGCCGAGCGTGTCGTTGAGGACCTCGAGCCGGGCGGCCCGCGACGTGAAGCCCTCGCCGGACGCCCGCAGCAGCACCGCGTACGCCACGAGGTTGCCGACGAGCCCGATGATCCCGAAGACGAGCAGCGGCCCGGAGTGGATCTCGGCCGGCACGAACAGGCGCTGGACCGCCGAGATGATCACGTAGACGCCGACCGCCAACAGGATGGCCGCCTGCGCCGTGGCGCCCAGGACCTCGGCCCGCTGGAAGCCCCACGTGCGCTGCGCCGTCGGACTGCGTCGGGCGAGCCGTGTGGCGACGAGCCCGATTCCGAGCCCGCCCGTGTCGACGACCATGTGGCCCGCGTCGACGAGCAGCGCGAGCGATCCGGTGACGACCGCGCCGATCACCTCGGCGAGCAGGATCCCCGCCGAGATGCAGAAGGCGATGAGCAGGGCGCGCTCGGACGCGTGCCCGTGCCCGTGGTCGTGTCCCATGCGCAACATCGTAGGGACCTCCACCGACGACATGCCAGGATCGGGAGCGTGACCCGGTCGCCGTACGAGCTGAGCACGCCGCCCGACGTCCTCGCCCGGCTGCACCCGCGGCTGCGGACGTACTTCGGTCCGGTCCCGCCCGGTCACGTCGGCCGTGGCGAGGGTGTCTTCGACGTCGTCGGCACACCCCGGCGCTGGCTCTGGCCACTGCTCGCCTGGTTCGCCCGCGACGCGGTGATGTTCCCGGTCTGGGAGCGGGACGTCCCGTTCACGGTCGAGAACCACCCGGCTCGCGTCCACCGCGGATCGGGACCCACCCTGGAGGCTGGGCCCACGCCCGCCGGTACCGGCGCGTCGCGGAGCGGCGGGACGGCCGAGCGGGTGGGGAGGGTCGCCGTCCGCGCGCACCGCACCTTCCGGTTCCGCTCCGGCACCCGCACGATGGTGGACGCCATCACCGCCGAACCCGAGGGGCTCGTCGACCACCTCGGTCGCCGTGGGCGCGTCAGCGCCCTGCTCCGGACGCAGGTCGACGGGACCGGTCCGGACGCGGGCGCCCTGCGCCTGGTCTCCACGCGCGTGACGTTCCGTGCGCTGGGACGGGAGTGGCGCCTCCCGGCCCTGATCGCACCGCGTGTGACGCTCACCGAACGATTCGATGACGATGCCGACCTGCAGCGCGTGTCCCTCGTGCTCTCGGCACCGGTCGTCGGCACGCTGTACCGGTACGAGGGGCGTTCCGGTACGAGATCGCGCCGGACACAGAACGGGGATGAGATGAGCGACCAGAAGGGCCGCGCCGTGATCGCGGGGGCGAGCGGCTTCGTCGGGCAGTACCTGCAGGACGCCTTCCGACAGGAGGGCTACGACGTCGTCACGATCGGCCGCACCGGGGACGCCGTGTGGGGCAACACCATGCGGATCCGCGAGCTCGTGGACGGAGCAGCACTCGTCGTGAACATGGCCGGCAAGAGCGTCAACTGCCGGTACGGACGTCGGAACCGGGCGGAGATCATCCGCTCCCGGGTCGACACCACCCTCGAACTCGCCGAGGCGATCCGCACGAGTGAGCAACCGCCGCCGCTCTGGGTGAACGCCTCCACGGCGACGATCTACCGCCACGCCGACGACCGCCCGCAGGACGAACGCACGGGCGAGCTCGGCGAGGGGTTCTCGGTGTCCGTGGCCAAGGCGTGGGAGGACGCCCTGTACGCGGTGGACCTCCCGGGCACCCGACGCGTCGCGCTCCGGATGGCGATCGTGTTCGGTGACGGCAGCGCACTCGTGCCGCTGCTCCGCCTGGCGCAGGCCGGGCTCGGCGGTCCGCAGTACGACGGCCCGTGGTTCCGACCCGCTCCCGGCTCCGTGCGGGCACCTACCACCACGACCGGCACACCCGCGGCCGGCAGCGGTTCAGCTGGGTGCACATCGCCGACGTCCTCGGGCGATCCGGTTCGTGCGCGACCACGAGGACATCGACGGCGCCGTGAACGTCTCCAGCCCGAACCCGTCGGACAACCGCACCGTGATGGCCACCATCCGGGACGCCGTCGGGCGCCGGTTCGGGATCCCGACCTGGCGGTGGATGCTCGAGATCGGTCGTTCGCGATCCGCACCGAGACCGAGCTCGTGCTGAAGAGCCGGTGGGTGGTGCCGACGCGCCTCGTCGAGGCCGGGTACGAGTTCCGCTACCCGCACCTGCGCGGCGCGCTCGCCGGGATCATCGCGGAGCGTCGCCAGCACCGGGGCTGAGCACCGGGACCGGGAGGCCGGCGGTGGTGACCGTCAGCGCCCGCGGTCGGGCCGCGCGCGACGACCAGAGCACGGCCGCGACGACCACCGCGCCGGCGGCGATCTCCACGACGTCCGGTACCTCGCCGAACGCCGCCCACGACGCGAGCACGCCCACCACGGGCACGAGCATCGAGAACGGCGCGACGGTGCTCGACGGGTACGTCGCCATCAGTCGTGACCAGATGCCGTAGCCCACCAGGGTGGCGACGAGCACGATGTAGAGCAGTCCGAGGTCGGCAGGCAGGGCCTCAGCGGTGAACGCCGTCCCGAGCGCGTTCCCGATGCGCGACGGCCCCTCGACGACGAACGACAGCACGGCCATCGGGATCGGCGGCACGATCGACCACCAGAGCGTCAGGTGCAGCGGGTTCGGCGCCCGGCACGCCGGGTGGCGACGTTGCCGATCGCCCAGCCGAGCGCGCCGCAGAGTGCGAGCACGACGGGCAGGAGCGCCGCCGCCTGGGCCCGGTGCACGGCGATCGCGGCGAGGGCGCACACCGCGATCGTCACCCCGATCACCTGCCGCCCGGTGAGTCGCTCGCGCAGGAACACCCGGCGAGCACGACCGTGAACGGTGCCGACGCCTGCAGGACGAGCGAGGCGAGCCCGGAGGGCATGCCCGACGCCATGCTGAGGTAGAGGAACGCGAACTGCAGCACTCCGAGCCCGAAGCCGACGAGCAGCAGGCGGCCGAACGGGATCCTCGGACGCGGGACGAGCAGCACGGTCGGCACGGCGAGCAGGGTGAACCGCAGCGCCGCGAGCAGGAACGGCGGGAAGTGCTCGAGTGCCAGTGCCGTCGCGGGGAAGTTGAGCCCCCACACGACGGCGACGACCACGGCGAGGAGACGGTCACGGGTACGCACGGGTCGATCGTGACGCACCGGGACCGTGCAGCACCAGCGAAGAGTTTCGAAGCAACGTTGTAGGGTCCCTGCATGGTCGACTTCGACGTGCAGTTGCTCGCCGTCCTCCGCGAACTCGACGAACGCGGCAGCGTCACCGCCGTCGCCGAGGCCACGCACCGGACGCCGAGTGCCGTGTCGCAGCAGCTGCAGACCCTCCAGCGCCAGGTCGGTGTCGTCCTGGTCGAACGCGTCGGACGTGGTGTGCGGCTGACCGAGCACGGGCGGGTCCTCGCGGGACTGGCCGGCGGGGTCGCGACGGCGATCGCCACCGTGGACGCCGCGTGGCGCGAACACCTCGGCGGCGCGGGTGGGCGGGTCGACCTCGCCGTGTTCCCGTCAGCCGCCGAGCTCCTGCTCCCCGGGCTCCTCGCCCGGATGCGCGAGCACCCCGGCATCGAGCTCGTGCTGGTGGACGTGGACGTCAGCGAGGACGAGTTCGGCCCGCTCGCCGCCGACCACGACGTGGTGATCGGGCACCGGCCGGACGGCGCCCCGCCCGCGGGACGGGAAGCGCTCGAGATCGTCCCGCTCCTGCGCGAACCGCTCGACGTGGCGCTCCCGCTCGACCACCGGCTGGCGTCCCGCGAACGCGTCCGGATCGACGACGTCGTGGGGGAGTCGTGGATTGGCGTGCCGGCGGGCTACCCGATCGACCGGGTGCTCACGGCGATGGCGGCGGCGACGGACACCCCGCCGAGCGTCGGGTTCCGCACGATCCACCTGCCGGTGATCGAGAACCTCGTGGCCGCGGGGCACGGTGTCGCGCTCGTGCCGCGGTACACGTCGGGCACGCGTGCGCCGGGGCGCTTCCACCTGGCGGAGCTCGCGGACGTCCGAGCGGGTCGCCGGATCGAGGCGCTCGTCCGTCCGGACCGTGCGGTCCGTCCTGCGGTCCGTTCCGTCCTGGAGGCGCTGGTCGCCGAGGCCCTGGACGTCACCACCTGAGGTGGCGGGCCGACGCGCGGGGCGCGACCCGCGCCTCCAGTCCGGCGAGACGCCGTCATGACGGCGAGACGCCGTCCCGGCCGCGAGACGCCGCCGCATCGCGCGTTGTCCCACACGTCGCGCGGCGTCTCGCGCCGGGCGCGGCGTCTCGTCTCAGTGAGACGAGACGCCCGTCGGCCGGCGAGGCGCCGCGTCAGACGTCGAGGTGGTCGACCAGCTCGTCCGCGAGGCCCGTGTAGGTGGCCGGCGTGAGGTTCGTCAGTCGCGCCTTCGCACCGGACGAGATGTCCAGACCGTTCACGAACGCGACGAGCTCCGCCTGCCCGATGCGCTTGCCGCGCGTGAGCTCCTTGAGCATCGCGTACGGGTCCTCGATGTTCGACTGGCCGGCGGTGACCTCGGCGCGGATGACCGTCTGGATGGCTTCGGCGAGCACCTCCCAGTTGTGGTCGAGGTCCTCGGCGAGGCGGACCTCGTTCACGGCGATCTCACCCAGGCCGCGGCGCAGGTTGTCGAGCGCGAGCAGCGAGTGCCCGAACGCGACGCCGATGTTCCGCTGCGTCGTGGAGTCGGTGAGGTCACGCTGCAGTCGGCTCGTGACGAGCGTCTCGGACAGCGTGGAGAACAGCGCCGACGAGATCTCGAGGTTCGCCTCGGCGTTCTCGAACCGGATCGGGTTGATCTTGTGCGGCATCGTCGACGAGCCCGTGGCACCCGCCACCGGGATCTGCGTGAAGTACCCCATCGAGATGTAGGTCCACACGTCGGTCGCGAGGTTGTGCAGGATCCGGTTCGCGTGGCGCACCCGGTCGTACAGCTCGGCCTGCCAGTCGTGCGACTCGATCTGCGTGGTGAGCGGGTTCCAGGTGAGCCCGAGCCCCTCGACGAACTCGCGGGACAGCGTCGGCCAGTCGGCCTCGGGGTCCGCGGCGAGGTGCGCCGAGAAGGTGCCGGTCGCGCCGGAGAACTTGCCGAGGTACTCGCCGCCCTCGATCTGGGACAGCACGCGCTCGAGGCGGTAGACGACGACCGCGAGCTCCTTGCCGAGCGTCGTCGGGGTCGCTGGCTGCCCGTGCGTGTGGGACAGCATGGGGACGCTCTTCAGCTCGTCGGCGAGCTTCGCGGAGCTTCGCAACGACGGCGCGGTACGCCGGCAGCCACACCTGGTCGACGGTGTCGCGCACGGTGAGCGCGTACGACAGGTTGTTGACGTCCTCGCTCGTCGCGGCGAAGTGGGTGAGCTCGGCGATGGAGTCGAGCCCGAGCTCCGACAGGCGGCGGCGTACGAAGTACTCGACCGCCTTGACGTCGTGACGGGTCGTGGCCTCGATCTCGGCGAGCTCGGCGATCTGCGCCTGCCCGAAGGTCTCGACCACCTGCCGGAGCGCGGCCTTGTCGTCGACGCTGAGCGGCGACGTGGTGAACATCGCGTGGTCGGTCAGGAAGATGAGCCACTCGACCTCGACCACGATGCGTGCGCGGTTGAGGCCGGCCTCGGAGAGGTGCTCGCCCACCGTGTGCACGATCGGGTAGTAGCGCCCGTCGAGCGGGCTGATCGGCTGCGGGGAAGGGGGTCATGGGGCTCCCTGACGGACTGCCGGTTCGAGTTGTCGGAAGAGCGCCCGGCAGGCCCGCTCGACGGTCGAGAGCACTCGGTCGAACTCGTGCCGGTCCGCGTAGTACGGATCCGGTACGTCGGTCTGCTGGGGCCAGGCTTCGTCGTACCGCAGCAGGAGCGTCACCTTCGCGGCGTCGTCCATGGTCGGTGCCCACGAGCGCAGGATGCGTTCGTGGGAGCGGTCGAGTGCGACCACCAGGTCGAGGTCCGGGAACCGGTCCGGGTCGAACTGACGGGCGCGATGCCTGCTGCCATCGTATCCGCGCGCCGCGAGTGCCGCGATCGTGCGCTCATCGGCCGGCTCTCCGACGTGCCAGTCGCCGGTGCCGGCGGACTCCACGTGGAAACGGTCGGCCATGCCGGCATCCGCCGCGAGCTGGGCGAAGACGATGCCGGCCATGGGGGAGCGGCAGATGTTGCCGCTGCAGACGAACGAGACGCGGAACGGGGCGTCGGCGTCCGTGGTCATGGGGACATCATGACGCAGGGACCGCCGGTCCGCGACGGCCATCGCTTCCGCCTTCGGACCTGGGCCCACGCTGCCGGTCGCGTCGTCGGCCGGCGTCCCGGCGTGGTGGTGCGGGTCCGTTCCGCCCGCCGGCGTCACGCGCGCTGTCGGTTCAGCACCGGCCGGACGAACAGCCCGATCAGCCAGGCGAAGACGGCGAGGACGAACGCTCCGACGATGCCCCACCCGAACGACTCCACGTTGAGCCCGAAGCCGAACGCGTCCGAGATCCCGGCGACGATGAGCAGCAGGATCGCGTTGACCACGAACGAGATGAGCCCGAGCGTGAGGATGTAGATCGGGAACGCCACGATCCGGATGAGCGTGCCGATCACGGCGTTCACGAGACCGAACACGAACGCCACGAGCAGGTACGTCAGCACGGTGGCGGTGGTGCCTCCGTCGCCGAAGGCGGTGACGGAGACGCCGCTCACGATGAGCGTGGTGAGCCAGAGCGCGACGGCGTTGACGACGAGGCGGACGAGGAATCGCATGCACCCATGATGCCTTCGTTCGCCACGCAGGTCCCGGTAACCTGGTGCGGTGACTGACGAGCGCGTGCACATCCGGCCCGAGATCGCGGTCCTCCCCGCGTACAAGCAGGGACGGCAGGCCGCAGCCGACGCCTTCAAGCTGTCGAGCAACGAGAACCCGTTCCCGCCGCTGCCCGGCGTCGTCGAGGCGGTGCAGGCGCAGACGGCGTTCAACCGCTACCCGGACGCCACCGCCCTCGCCGTCCGTGCCGTGCTCGCGAACCGCTTCGGCACCACGGTGGACGAGGTGCACGTCGCCCGGGCAGTGTCGCGATCCTGCACGAACTCGCGCGCGCCACGTCCGGACCGGGCGACGAGGTCGTCTACGCCTGGCGGTCCTTCGAGGCGTACCCCGGTGTCGTCACGGTCGCCGGCGCCACCAGCGTGCAGGTGCCGAACCGCGCCGACGGCGGACACGACCTCGACGCGATGGCCGCTGCCGTCACCGAGCGCACCCGCATGGTGATCGTGTGCACACCGAACAACCCGACCGGCCCGATCGTCACGGGTGCCGAGTTCGAGGCGTTCATGGCGCAGGTGCCGTCCACCGTGCTGGTCGTCCTCGACGAGGCGTACGCCGAGTTCGTCACCGACCCGTCCGCCGTGCGCGGTGCACCGCTGCTCGAGCGGTACCCGAACCTCGTCGTCCTCCGCACCTTCTCCAAGGCGTACGGGCTCGCCGGCCTCCGCGTGGGGTACGCGCTCGGCCCGGCGTACGTGCTCGACGCGGTGCGCGCCTGCGCGATCCCCCTCTCGGTGACCGCGCAGGGTCAGGCCGCGGCGCTCGCGAGCCTGGAGCGCGAGACCGAGCTGCTCGAACGCGTGGCGGAGCTCGCCGCGCGGCGGGACCGGATCGTCGAATCGTTGCGGGCCCAGGGGTGGGACGTCCCGGACGCGCAGGGCAACTTCGTGTGGCTGCCGACGGGCGAGCGCACCGCGGCTGCTGCCGAGACCTTCGAACGCGCCGGCATCATCGTCCGCGCCTTCGCGCCCGAGGGCATCCGCATCTCGATCGGCGAGCACGAGGCTGTGGGAACACTCCTCGAAACGGCGCGCTCGCTTGTGGGGACCTCCAGGCAGCCGGGTAGGCGCTGCCGCTACGCTGACCCGCATGTCATTCCGCGCCGCGGCTCCCGCGACGACCACCATCCGGCTCCTCGACCCCGAGGGCCGGTTCGTGGAGACCGACGAGAACGCCGAGTTCGCCGCCGCCGCGCGGGCGATCCCGGACGAGACCCTGCTGGCGATGCACCGCCGCATGGTGCTCACCCGTCGGTTCGACCACGCCGGCCACAACCTGCAGCGCACCGGCAGCTGGGCCTCTGGGTACCGAGCCACGGGCAGGAGGCAGCGCAGGTCGGCTCCGTGTTCGCCCTGCGGGCCCAGGACCACGTGTTCCCGTCCTACCGCGAGCACGCCGTCACGATGCACCGCGGCGTCGAGCCGATGGAGATCATCGCGATGTACCGCGGCCAGACGCACGGCGGCTGGGACCCGGACGAGCGTGGCAACACCCACATCTCCACCCTCGTGATCGGCTCGCAGACGCTGCACGCCACGGGCTACGCGCTCGGCCAGCGACTGGACGGCGACGTCGGCACGGGCGACCCCGACCGCGACGCCTGCACGATCGTGTACTTCGGCGACGGTGCGACCAGCCAGGGGACGTCAACGAGGCGTACGTGTTCGCCGCCTCGACCAGGGCGCCCGTCGTCTTCTTCCTGCAGAACAACCACTGGGCGATCTCCGTCCCGGTGTCCGTGCAGTCGCCCACTCCGCTCGTGGACCGTCCGCGCGGCTTCGGCATCCCGAGCGTCCGCGTCGACGGCAACGACGTCCTGGCGTCGTACACGGCCTCGATCGTGGCGACCGATCACGCCCGCAGCGGCGCGGGGCCGGCGTTCGTCGAGGCCGAGACCTACCGCATCGGCGCGCACACGAGCTCCGACGACCCGAGCCGGTACCGCGGCGACGACGAGCTGACCTCGTGGGTCGAGCGCGATCCGATCGTCCGCTCCGCCGCGTACCTGCGTTCCAAGGGCGTCACCGACGAGCAGCTCGCCGCGTTCGACGAGGAGGGCGAGGACATCGCCGCCGACGTCCGCCGACGCACCGTCGCCCTGACACCGCCGTCCGTCGACGCGATGTTCGACAGCGTGTACCGCGAGCCGCACCCGCTGGTCGCCGAGCAGAAGGCCTGGCTCGAACAGTACGAGGCCGGCTACGAGGGGGCGCCCACGCATGAGCACCACCGAGCAGCTTCTTCGACTACACGCTGCGCTCCCACCCGGGCGCCGGCGAGGTCCCGAGCGACCCCACCCCGACCCTGACGATGGCGAAGGCGCTCAACGCCGGTCTCGCCGCCGCGATGCAGGCGGACGACAAGGTCCTGCTCATGGGCGAGGACATCGGCGCACTCGGCGGTGTCTTCCGCATCACCGAGGGGCTGCAGGAGAAGTTCGGCGCCGACCGCGTGCGGGACACCCCGCTCGCCGAGTCCGGCATCATCGGCACGGCGATCGGCCTCGCGCTCCGCGGGTACCGCCCGGTCGTCGAGATCCAGTTCGACGGGTTCGTCTGGCCGGGCTTCGACCAGATCACCTCGCAGCTCGCGAAGATGCAGAACCGTCTGCCGGCGCACATGTCGCTGCCCGTCGTCATCCGCATCCCCTACGGCGGCCACATCGGCGCCGTGGAGCACCACCAGGAGTCCCCAGAGGCGTACTTCGCGCACACCGCGGGCCTCCGCGTCGTCAGCCCGAGCACCCCGAACGACGCGTACTGGATGGTCCAAGAGGCGATCGCGTCGAGGGACCCCGTCGTCTTCCTCGAGCCGAAGTCCCGGTACTGGCCGAAGGGCCGGGTGGACCTGGTCGACGGCCACGTGCCGATGCACACCTCGCGGGTCGCGCGCACCGGCACCGAGGTCACCCTCGTCGGCCACGGCGCGATGGTCGCCACGCTCATGCAGGCCGCCGAGCTCGCCGAGTCCGAGGGCACCAGCTGCGAGGTCATCGACCTCCGCTCGATCTCCCCGATCGACTGGGAGCCGCTGCTGGCGTCGGTCCGGAAGACCGGTCGGCTCGTCATCGCGCAGGAGGCCTCCGGCTTCGTGAGCGTCGGCAGCGAGATCGCCGCGACGGTCGCCGAGAAGGCCTTCTACACGATGCAGGCGCCCCCGCTCCGGGTCTCCGGGTTCGATGTGCCGTTCCCGGTCTCCAAGCTGGAGCACCTGCACCTGCCGGACGCCGACCGCGTCCTCGAGGCCGTCGACCGCGCCCTCGCCTACTGACACCCTGACCGAGCACGACCCGAACGCCGAAGGAGCCGACGTGGCCGCCGCCGAATTCCCCTGCCCGACGTGGGCGAAGGCCTGACCGAGGCCGAGATCGTGCAGTGGCGCGTCGCGATCGGGGACGAGATCGCCGTCGACCAGGTGCTCGTCGAGATCGAGACCGCGAAGTCCCTGGTGGAGCTGCCGTCGCCGTTCGCCGGCACCGTCACCGGGCTCCTCGTGTCCGAGGGCGACACCGTCGAGGTCGGCAAGCCGATCATCCGTGTCGACTCCGACGCGTCGGTCGCCTCTGGTGCGCCGGTCCCGTCGACCCAGCCTGGAGGCGCGGCTCCCGTCGCGGACAGCGTCCCGGCCTCGCCTGGGCCCACGCTGGCCGGTACCGGCGCGCCGCGGAGCCTGCGGAGCGGCGTGACGGCCGAGCCAGTGGGGAACGTCACGGCCACCCCGCCGGCACCGCCCGCACCCGCGGCTCCGGTCGCGCAGACCCGGCAGCGCCCGCGCCGGTCGCCGCTCCGGCTCCGGCCGCCGCGCCTGCGGCAGCCGCCTCCGCGCCGGCGCAGCCGGTCGCCGACGGCGCCTCCGTCGTCGGCACCGACGAGTCCTCCGGCGCCGTCCTCGTCGGCTACGGTTCCGCGACCTCGTCCCCGTCCAGGCGGAAGCCGGGCGCCCGCCGGGCCGCAGCCCTCGCGGCCGAGGCGAGCCGTGCCTCCAGTGCGGATGCCGCAGCAGCGGCCGAGGCCGCCACGGATCCCGGTGAGGAGAGCACCGCCGAGGCGATCAGCGCGCTCGGCTCTGGTTCCGGTCGCAAGCAGACCGCGGCGACCAACGTCCTCGCGAAGCCCCCGATCCGAAAGCTCGCGAAGGACCTCGGCGTCGAGCTGACCGAGATCGTCGCGACCGGTCTCGCCGGTGAGGTCACCCGCGACGACGTCATCCGCCACGCGAAGCAGGCCAGCGTCTTCCGGAACATCGAGACGCCCGAGTGGGGTGACGTCCGCAGCGAGACGATCCCGGTGAAGGGCGTCCGCAAGGCGATCGCGACCGCGATGACCACGTCGGCGTTCACCGCGCCGCACGTCTCGCTCTTCGTCGACGTCGACGCGACCCGGACGATGGAGTTCGTCAAGCGTCTGAAGTCCTCGCCGACGTTCGCCGGCGTCAAGGTCTCGCCGCTGCTCATCGTCGCGAAGGCCGTGATCTGGGCCGTCCGCCGGAACCGCTCGGTGAACTCGACGTGGACCGATCGCGAGATCATCGTCCACCACTTCGTCAACCTCGGCATCGCGGCGGCGACCCCGCGCGGCCTGATCGTGCCGAACATCAAGGACGCGCAGGACATGTCCCTGCTCGAGCTCGCCCAGGCCCTCGAGCAGCTCACGCTGACCGCCCGGGACGGCAAGACGACGCCGGCGCAGATGGCGAACGGCACGGTGTCGATCACGAACATCGGTGTGTTCGGGATGGACACCGGGACGCCGATCCTCAACCCGGGCGAGGTCGCGATCGTGGCGATGGGCACGATCAAGCCGAAGCCGTGGGTCGTCGACGGCGAGGTCCGGTCCCGCATGGTGACCACGATCGGTGCCTCGTTCGACCACCGGGTCGTCGACGGTGACGTGGCGTCGCGCTTCGTGCACGACGTGGCGTCGGTGCTCGAGGAACCGGCGCTGCTGCTCGACTAGCTGTACTGCCCAGGGAGGTTGGTCAACCGTGTGATGGGTGACTGGTTCCCGATGGCGGTGTGGGGCCGGTGGTGATTGTAGTGATGCAGCCACCCGGGAAGGGCGTTCCGGCGGTCGGACTCGGTCGGGTAGTGGCGTGAGAACGCCCACCCGTTAGCGAGGGTGCGGTGGAACCGTTCGATCTTCCCGTTGGTCTGGGGTCGGTAGGGTCGGGTCTTCTTCGGCGTGATGTCGAGTTCCGCACATGCGTCACGCCAGGCGTGGGACTTGTAAGCAGATCCGTTGTCGGACAGGACCCGCTCGACGCGGACCCCGCGGGCAGCGAACCAGGACACAGCGCGGCGGAGGACACCGATCGCGGTGACAGCCTTTTCGTCTTCGTGGATCTCGGCGTAAGCGACGCGAGAGTGGTCGTCGATGACGGTGTGCACGAACGCGGTCCCGACGAGAACGCCGCGATACTTGCTCCGACCGGTCCCGGGCGTCGCCGCACGATTCTTACCGCCCTGCTGGCGGCCGACGAACCGCCAGCCGCCACCGTCGGGGATGTTGCCGAGCTTCTTCACGTCGACGTGGATCATTGAGCCGGGATACTCGTGCTCGTAACGACGGACCTGCTCGCCGGTCCGGACATCGATGTGGTGCAGCCGGTTCACCCGGCACCGAGTCAGCACGGCGTGCACGGTGGACGCGGGCATCCTCAAACGTCCACCGATCGCGACCGGGCCCAACCGCTTCCGCCACCGCAGCTGGACGACTTGCTTCACGAGGGTCTGCGGGGTGCGGTTCGGGGAGCGATGCGGTCGGGAGGACCGGTCGTGCATGCCGGCTTCGCCCATCGCGGTGTATCGGTCTGCCCACCGCTTCGCGGTCGGCCACGACACGTGGAAGAACAACGCCGCGTGACGGACCGGCCAACCGTCGTCGACGATCAGACGCGCGATCCGAAGACGTGCACGCGGGGTCAGGGCAGCGTTAGCGTGGGACAAGAGGACCTCCTGCGGAGAGTGTGTGAACTGAGCAGCTCCACTCCACCGCAGGAGGTCCTTCTCACGTCGTTACGACGACCGCGAGTCCTTGCACATCAACCAACGTCCCTGGGTAGTACAACTAGCGACGCCCGGTCAACCGTGCGTTCGTCGCTGCTCGAATCCCTCGATGAGCGCGACACGGAAGGCGCCGATCGCGACGACCGCGTCGAGGGCGAGGGTCCCCGGATCCTCGGTGCTCCCGGCTGCGGTCGCGAGTCGGACGAACGCCTGTGGTCCGATCGATTCCGCCTCGGTGTACAACTCGCACACCGCCAGCACTGCATCGGCACGATCGCGTTCGATGCGAGGATCGATGACGTGCGCGACCGACGCTGCGGACTGCCGAGCGCCGGAGCGGAGGTCCGCGATGACGACCCAGGCGAAGTCGTAGAGGTCCTTGTCCGCTCGACGCCAGTACGCGCTCGCGCCCTTCGCTGCCAAGTAGCCCCCAGCCCGGTCACCGTCGCTCGCTCTCCGCCGACGACGGTGCTCCGGACGTCGCGGAGAGCCGGGCGCGGCCCGCGGAGGTTCTTCGCACCGAGGGTTGCGGCACCCGGCAGCGCGATCTCCTGGTCGATGCTGTCCGAGACGTCGACCAGGAACTCCACCTGGACCGGGAAGCCGTCCACCTCCTTCACCCATCGCCAGCCGGTGTTCGGAGTCGACGTGGTGAAGCCAGCCTGCTGCAGTGCCCGCTCGAGCGTCCCGGTCCCGGGGCAGCGCGCCGTTCACGAGAACAGCCGGAGTGCTGTCGATCGGAACGCCTCCGCTGCTTCGCGCTCTCGCTCGGAACCCGCGAGGAGATCGGCGTAGATGCGTCCGCCAGAGGCCACGAAGGACCGTTCGCCCCGGCCCCGGGTGTTCACGATCACGGGAGAAGCGGGAGCGAGTCGGATCCGTGGGGCCGCGGCAGGGATCATCGTCGCCGTTCTCGTACCGCGGTCGATCCCGGACCACCCGTCCGGCGTGTCCACGTACGCCGTCACGATCCAGCCGCCCGTCAGGAACGGTCGGACCTCCTCGCTCGCCGCCGGTCCGGTGAGGATGAGGCTGCTGCCGAACGCCGCGCTGAGGTCGTCGATGATCCGGCTCGGCTCGCGATGGATCGAGTGGAAGCCGTCGAACCGCCGGTGTTGTGCGCCGACCCACGCCGCCCATGCATCGAGCAGCGCAGGAGCGTTCGCGACGATCCGACTCCGAGCGTGCTTCCCACGAGCCGTCCATCCGCTCCTGTCGAACATCGCGAGGGTGTTCGCAACGGTACCCAGGGAACGCCCGACAGGTTCGCGAGGGCCTCGACCTCGGGGACCTCGTTCGCTCCGGGGAGCTCCGGGTCCCGCTTCTCCAGGATCGCGAAGAGCGCCTCCGCGACGTCTGACCGTGCTCCGGACCATCCGATCTCTGCTCGGAACCTCCGGTGTCTCCCGTCTCCGTCCCGGTCGACCCACACCGTCCCGAGCCGCAACTCGGCCGAGCCGTCGAGGCCGATCCAGGACAGCCCTGCAGAACGCAGCAACTGACGCGCGCCGGCCGAGAAGCTGGTGAGCAGCGACGACGACGAGATCATCGTTCGATCGCGCATCGAGCGTTCGACCATCGCGGAGAGCCCGCTGCACGTCGCGGGGGTACCCGTACCCGGCCCAGACGAGGTGAAGGCGGTGCCGCGAGCCGTCGGGCAACGACGCATCGAAGTCGCCTTCCCCTCGCTTTCGCAGGGTCACTGAGCCCAGCGGAAGCGACGCGCGGAGGGCTGCCTCGGCTTCTCTTTCAGCTTTGAACACTTTTTCACTGTACAGTGAAAACAGTTTCCTGGTGAAGAAGCATGCACGTTGTTCTGGGGTGCGAGGGGACGGTGGGTGCGGAACGTCGCGCGCCGTTCACCCGGATGTCGGTGGGCGGCGGGATGATCGACGCATGGTCCACCAGCTCCTGATGCCCTCGCAGGAGATCCGAACGGATCGCCTCCTGCTCACCCCGCTGACCCCCGCCGACATCGACGACGTGCACGACGTGTTCTCCGACGCCCGGACGTGGACCCACCTGCCCGCCGGTCGGCACACGGTGCGGGCGTCGACCGTGGATCTCGTCCAGCGCAAGATCGGTGGTCGCGCTCGTCACGGCCTCGGGTCGTGGGCGGTGCGTTCGGCTGCGGACCACGCGTTCCTCGGGGTCGGCGGTGTCGACATGACCGCCGCCGGGGTGTGGAACCTCGGGTACCGGCTGGCACCGTCGGCGTGGGGCAACGGCTACGCGACGGAGATCGCCCGCGCCGCCGTCAGTGCTGCGCACGAGCTTCGCACCCGACGTCCCGGTCACGGGTCGGGTGCTCACGAACAACCCGGCGTCGGCCGCGGTGCTCGAACGGGCGGGGTTGTCGCTCGTGTGGCAGGGATCGACGTCCGCCACGCTGCCGACCGGTGTCGAGCGTCAGGTGTGGGCAGACCGGGCGCTCTCACGGACGCAGCGGGCCTGGCTCGTCGCCAACGCCTGAGTTCCCACCGCCGTTCACCCGTCGGAGGCGTACAGCGAGACCGTCTTGGATGCTCGTGCTTCCACGTCTGCTGCATGCGTCGCCATGATCACCGCGGCGCCGAGTCGGCGAACTCGTCGAGCAGATCGAGCACCATCGCCGCATTGGTCCCGTCGAGTGCGCTCGTCGGTTCGTCGGCGAGGATGACGTCAGGCTGCTTGACCAGCAGGCGGGCGAGGGCCACACGTTGCTGCTCTCCGCCGCTGAGCTCGTGAGCGCGGTCCGTCGCCCTGCCGACGAGGCCCACCCGCTCCAGTGCTGCGGCTGTACGCACGGCTTCTCCACGACGCTTCCTGCCTGGCACCCGGGCGATGTCGATGTTCGCCTGCACGGTCATGTCAGGTACCAACCCGAAGTCCTGGAAGAGGTAGCCCAGGTGATCTCGGCGGACGAGACGCGCGCTTCGACCTCGTCCGCCGGCGACCACACCGTTGATCCGAATCGATCCGGAGTCGAACCTGTCGATGTGGCCCAGGCAGTCGAGGAGTGTCGACTTCCCGGATCCGCTCGGCCGATGACGGCGAGGGTCTCACCGCGGTCCACGTCGAACGTCAGGTCGTGCCAGAGCACCCGTCGTCCGCGCCGCTTGTCAGCGCTGCGCACTTCGATCATCATGATCCGTTCCCTCGTGTTCGGGCGACACCCTTCGCCGTCGTCGCGATCGCCGCCAGGCTTGTGACACAGACCAGAGCGAGCGCGCCAGCGGCGAACGCAGCCGCGACTCCCGCAGTCTGGGCGACTGGGTCGAGTGACGAGTGGAGTCCGGTTCCGTCGGGCCGGAGACCCCACCAGGTGTTGATCGTGACGACCGCGGAAACGGTCAGCAGCATCGCTTCGATCACCAG
Organism: Curtobacterium flaccumfaciens; assembly: GCA_029689965.1. Lineage (GTDB taxonomy): Bacteria > Actinomycetota > Actinomycetes > Actinomycetales > Microbacteriaceae > Curtobacterium > Curtobacterium flaccumfaciens_E. The sequence goes on from CP121450.1 coordinate 983,418, forward strand.
AAGACTCCCGTTCGCCCGCAAGAAGGGCGTGCCGGCAGCGACCTTCGCGAAGTGAGCGCGGCCGTACCGGCGTCGGTGCGCGATCGCGCTGAGCGCCGCGAGCGCCCCGCTGACGACGAAGGCGCTCGCGACTCCGGCAACTCCGATCCCGACCATGCGCACGGCAATCCGAGCTTCTTCCGCAGCCACTTGACCCACATCGACGACGGCGCTGAACTCCCGGTCGACATCGAAAGCTCGGATTGCGCGCTCGGCGGCGACCCGCGAGCCGAACACGATGTCCCCACTGGACAGCCATGAGCCGAGGAGATCCGCAGAGAACGCCGAAGCCGGTTCCGGCACGACGACCAAGATCGCGTCGTCGAGCCATGCCCGCGACGTTGAATCACCGGGATACGAGTACAGATCCTGTGCGGCGAGTCGGCCGACCGTGATGCCTGCGAGCGCAGCGGCTGGCGCGTCTCGGAGCTCCCATTCGGACAGGGCCTGGACGAGCCGATCCGAGTTGATGTCGGTGTGCTGGGCAGCCAGACTGTTATGCCTCGGCCAGCGTCGGTGAGACGAGTGCCGTCCTCCGCGCGGACGTCCTGCAGCTGCAGGTAGCCGGAGTCCACGAACAACGCGGGTGCCACGCTCCGGCCGTGCCCCGTGGACACCTCGACAGGTGCTGCGAGAAGCGCGTCTCCGTGGTTGAGAGCACGTCCCGCGAACTCGCCGATCCGGTCCCAGTACGATTGCGTGTCCACTGGGCGTGGGTCCGGGGTGACCCGAAGCTGGACCGTTTCCCCGGCGGCCCGCAGGTCGCGCTCAGCGCTGCCTGATCGAACGACGGCGACGGCCCCGACGAGGTCGAACGCCGCCGCGACGAGCAGGAGGAGCGCCGGGACGCGTGCTCCTTGGAGCGCGACCAAGAGCGGCCCAGGTGGCCGTGCGCCCGAAGCGCCTCGGCCATCGGTCGGCGGCACGCGACGAGCGTGCCGACTGCGTGCGTGGCGATGAGGGGAGCGAGAAGTGCTGCGCAGAGGATCGCGACCGCTGCGCCGAACGTCATCACATCCGCCAGCCCGTTGTGGAACGCGAGCCCGATCGCCGCGCACGGGGCCGCGATCGCGACGATGAGCAAGGCGGTTCGGGTCTCTGCCAGTTCGACGAGCAGGATTGACGCGGTGCCCCTCCCGTGCAGCCGCCGCACCGCGCAACGGCGGGGTGACCCGACCGTCCCCATCAAGCACAAGACCGAGGATCCCAGCGTCAGGGCGGCGATGAGACCGAGTGCCCCGTTGACGCCGTCGGCGATCCCGACGCGACGGAGCAGCGGGGTGCGCTCAGACGTCACGTCGTAGCCGACCCCCGTCAGCGCATCGATGGTCGCTCGTCGTGCTCGTTCGTCACCGAACACGTCGTAGGTCCCCGTGGGGTCGAACTGGTCCAGGTCTGCCATGGGCCGGACGTCTGTCGTCATGGCGCTCGAGAAGTCCGCGTAGCCGTCTCGGAGCCACGACTCACCCCGGCTCGCCGGAGCATCGGTGACGAGTGCCACGCGCCGAATGGTGGGGGCAGATCTGTCCGCCACGACGCGCACGATGGTCGCGTCCTCGGCCCGCGCGATGCGTTCGAGCGCGGCAGCGACTCGCTGGTTGGATCCGGTCTCGCTGCCCGCCGCGGCAGTCACTGTCGACGACGCTCCGACGAGTCCGGCTTCGCTGACCTGCGTCAGGCCGATGAAGCCCAGCACGAACGCGAGGAGCGGCGGGACGACGTACGCCATCGTGACGGATCGGACGACAGGCCTACTCTTCCGGGATCGGCGTGCACGGGCACCCCCGGTAGGAGAGCCCGTGGCACGATCAGCAGTTGTGGTAGTACGCCTTGTTGCCACTGGAAGCCTTCGGCGTCATCGCCATCGCGTACTTGCCGCCCGGGACGTTGGACACTCGCTTGGACTTCTTGCCCACCGCAGTGGCACCGTGGCACCGCTTCTCACGGAAGTAGTTCGACCACGTGTCGTCCTTGCCGACTCCCCACTGCCAGAAGCTCCGCCCCCGCCGTCGTCCTTCCTCGTGGAGACCTCAGAGGTCTCACCGGTCGACCCGGCTCCGGACTCGGCGATGACAACACCACCGGCCTCGGGGCCCGACCCCAGGACCTCGTCCGGCGTGGCCGATGCGGTCGTGGCGGTCCCTGCGATCAGGCCGATCGACAGCCCGAGGCCGAGGAGGACCTTCATCTTCGTGTTCTGCATCATTCCCCTTTCACTGCCCCCTAGTGAGGCGTGCCTCATCGTGGCAAGACGTGAACGGCGATGTCAAAAACTCTGGATGTAAATATTGGCTATCTTCGATCAACCATCGTGGTGGTTCCGCGGTGGACTGCCCAACGTTGCACAGATCGCCGTGAGGGCCAACAGCGCTCCCGTGACCGGCGCCGCGGCCAGCGGGCAGAGCGTCAGTGCGACGACGGCGATGAGGGCGACCACACCGAGCACGAGGTGGCTCACCGCAGCGCCCCGAACAGCACGTCGGCCTCGTGCGGCAACTCCGTGCGCAGCGACCACTGCACCGTGTTCCAGTCGTGACCGCTGCCGGGCGCGAACGCGACGTCGCAGTGCGCCCGGCCTTCCGCGCGGCGGCACCGAGCGCCCGGGCGTTCCGACTGAACGCGTGGTCGGACGACCCCGCCGTCAGCCAGACGGTGTGCCCGCCCAGCCCGTGCGCCCGCATCTGCGCGATCGGGGCAGCCGCCTTCCACGCCGCCACCGAGCCGCCGAACGCCTGGTCGGCGCTGTGCTGCGGGCTCTGGTCGGTGGGCTGCAGCTCGCTCGAGATCGCGAGGGCAGCGCCGAAGCGATCGGGGGCTCCGGTGAGGAACTGCATGGCACAGGTGGCGCCTTGCGAGAAGCCGACGAGGCCCCAGGCCTGCCGGTCGGTGGTGACGGGCAGGTGGGCGGTGAGCCAGCGGGGACGTCCTCGGTGGCGTACGTCGCCGACCTCCCGAGCCGCGAGTCGACGCACATGGTGTTCAGCCCGGGCGCCGAGAGCTGGTCGACGGACACGACGATGGGTGCGCGGCCGTGGTGTGCTGCGGCGTAGGCGTCGAGCACGGTGCCCATCTGCCCGGCGGTGAACATGTCGCTCGGGGCTCCGGGCTGGCCGGCGAACGCGAGCACGACGGGCAGCGGTGCGGGATCGCGGACGAGGGCGGCCGGTGGCAGGTAGACGATCGCGGGACGGGCGGGGAAGCCGGAGCGGGTGCCGGGGATGTCGACCGTGCGGACCTCGCCGGCGGTGGGCAGGGACGTGGCAGGTGCGGCGTCGACGTCGAGCGACGGGTAGGGGTTGCTCTGCACGACGGTGCCGAGCGTCGGGTACTTGGCGAACTCGACGTTCACCCCGAGTGCGGGGACGAGGAGCGCTGCCGGCACGAGCACCACAGCGAGCACCCGGCGCCAGCGCCCGCCCTGCACGATGCCCGTGACCGCCAGGGCGAGCCCGGCCGCCGCGATCGCGATCCACATCCGGGTGACCGGGCTGAGAGCCACCCCGAACACGTTGAGGACGTCGCTCACGATCCAGCAGACGACGAGCACGACGAGCGCTGCCGCTGCGGCGATCGCGGCTCGGAGGCCGACGGACCGCCAGGCGCCGCGATCACGCCACGACCGCACGACAGGCAGCAGCACGACGACGGCGAGCACCGCGAACGCGGCGTCGATCGGGAGCAGCTTCGACGGTGCCTGCAACTGCGTCGCGAGCAGCCACTCGGTCGGGCTCACGAGCGCGACGCCGCAGTGCCGCGGTGCGCCTGCCGCAGCGCCCACAGGTGCTTCGGTCGGAGCCCCGGGACGTACGCCGACGCCAGCGCCCGGGCAACCCGCGGCACGTGCAGGGCCGTGGGGACGACTATCCAGAGTGGCTCGTGCCGTGCGCCGAACTTCTCCTTGAAGCGCTGCAGCGAGCGGAACCCGTACACGGGCTCGAGCACCCGGGCGAGGAGCATCGACCCGCGGGCGACGAGTGACCCGGCGCCGGCGTGGGCGGCGAGCGGCGTGCCGGAGAGGCTGATCGTGGTGAGGCCGGCATCGCGGGCGCGGAGCGCGGTCCTGGCGATGAGGAACTCCATCACGCCCGGCATCCCGTCCTCGCCACGGCGCATGACGTCGAGCGTGTACCCGGTCAGCGTGCCGTGCTCGTACACCGGCAGCCAGCTCGTCACGGCGGTCACGTGGCCGTCCGGCGCGACGGCCAGCATGAGTCGGACGTCCGGGTCGTCGAGCTCGCGGAAGCCGCCGAGGGTGAACCCCATCTCGGGCAGTCGACGGTCGGCGGCCCAGCGGGTGCAGATCGCCTCGACCTCGGCGCGACGGGTGTCGTCGAGCGCACCGAACGTGGTCCACTCGTCGCGGATGCCTTCACGGTCGGCCCGGTTCGACGCCGTCCGGAGGTCCTGACGCTTCTTCCCGCGCAGGTCGAACGCGGTGACGTCGAGCACGGACTCGACCCCGACGGGCAGGGCGGACCAGCCCTCGGCGACGAGGATCTCCCGCACCGGTTCGTGCACGCTCGTGAACGCGGGCACCCAGCCGTTCCGCTCGCAGAAGGCCGTGAACGCCGCCAGCACCGCGGCGCGGTCGGGCGCAGCGCACGCCGGGTCGGACACGGTCAGGGCGACGTCGCCGCGCACGCGGTACGCCACTGCGCCGAGTCCGCCGGGGTGGGTCCAGGTCGCGTTCCCGCGCCAGGTGCCCATGTGTCCGAGGGTGCCGGCGTCGCCGTCGCGCAGCATCTCGACGAGGTCGTCGCGGCAGGGGCCGGCCGCGCGGAACCGCTTGCGGACGAGCCGTCCGTGCAGCCCGAGGACGGCGAGCAGGACGGCGGCGGGCACGAGCCACGCACCGAGGAGCGTCACCTGCCACTCCAGCGCGTCGAGCCCGAGCCCCTGCCACTGCACGGCGTCGGAGCGCATCGGCTCGATGACGAACACGTCGACGAGCACGACGGTCAGGACGACGAGGACCCCGGTCGCCAGGGCGAACCCGGCCGGCCGGCCACGGTGCACGAGCCAGGCCGCGCAGAGGAGCAGGACACCGACGACGACGACCGATCGGTCGCTCATCGCGTCCACGAAGACGGACAGCACGCCGTCGGGTCCGGCACGACGAGGGTCACGAGCGTCCCCGCGCCGAGCGCGATGAGGGTGCTCACGACGAGTGTGCGTGCGCTCACGGCATCGCGGGCGGTGCGGGTTTCCGGACTGGAGGCGCGGCGCACGACGACCACGCCGGCTGCGGTCCCGAGCAGGGTCGCCAGGGCACGCGCCAGGTCCGACCCGTGGCCGGCGAACAGGACGAGCGTCAGCACCACGGTCCACAGAGCGGTCCGGGTCCGCCACCGGTGCTGCGTCGGCATCGCGGCGGTGGCGGCACCCAGCAGCGCTGCGGCCACGATCGAGGGCGCGAAGAGGGGCTGCCCGACGGCGAACTCGGCGTGCGCCTCACCGAACGCGGCGCCGATCGACACCGTCGCCAGGGTCCCGAGCACGGCGAGCGCGGGTGCGCCGACGCCGATCACGAGGGTCCGGAGGGAACCGAGGGAGCGTTCGGCGAGGATCGTCGTCAGTGCCACCGCGACGAGCGCCAGGCAGGCGACGGGCGGGTGGTGCGGGAAGTCGGGCTCCGCGTGGGCCATCCGGGCGGAGACGACGAGGACGCCCGCCACGACGGTCACGACGACGGAGACCGGGAAGCGACGGAGCCGTCCGAGCAAAGCTTGCGGTGCCACGATCCCATCCCAGCCGGTCGCGGGCGCTGCGTCATCGCTCCGCGGTGTGAACCACGATGGCCGATCGGCCACCCCGGCTGGCTCGGAGGATGACCGTCAGACGGCGCGGACCGCCGGCACGTGCTCGACGGGGAGCCGCAGGTGCAGCGCGAACCCGTCGTCCGGCTGCGGGCCGGACTCCATGCTCCCGCCGAGGAGCGACGCCCGCTCACCGAGGCCGATCAGCCCGAGACCGGAGCCAGGGAGCTCCAGGCGCGCGGAGCGGGCTGGGCCGTTCACGACATCGACGAGCACGTGGTCGCCGTGGATCCGGCCACTGACCCGGACCGTCGCATCGGGAGCGTGCTTGCGGACGTTCGTCAGGCCCTCCTGCACGAACCGGTAGACCGCGCGCTGCAGCGGCTGCGTCAGGGTCGTGGGCAGGTCCACGCTCGTGCTCGTCTCGAGGCCGCTCTCGGCGACGAGCCGGGGCAGGTCGGCGAGCACCGGCTGCGGGGCGATCTCGCGGTCGGTGCCACCGGACGCCCGGAGCACCTGGACCATCTCGCGCAGCTCCTGCAGGGTCACGACGCAGCAGGCTGCCGGATCGTCCGCGCGAACCCGCGCTCCGCTTCGTCGCGTCCGGCCATCTGCATCGCCCCCGCCTGCACGGCGATCAGGGTGACCTGGTGCGAGACGACGTCGTGCATCTCGCGTGCGAGGAGCGCACGTTCGCGGGACAGCGCCACCGCCGCCGCCTGTCGGCGTTCGTCCTCACGGGCACGTCGGGACTCGACGAGCTGGTCGGTCAACCGCGCGCGCGTCTGCACGAGCAGCCCGACGGCGAGCGGACCGAGGGCGAAGATGAGCGCGTAGACGACGGACACCACGATCTCGTCGAGGGTCTGTGGCGGACCGACGAACCCGCCGAAGCCGACGAACTGCACGAGCGCCGCGAGGAGCATCAGCCACCGACGGCTCGTGCGCTCCCCGAGGGTGAACAGCGCCACGCTCGCGGCCACCACCGCGGAGCCGACGAACAGCCCGGGCATGGTCAGGGCGAACGCGAGCACCGGGAAGCGCCGGCGCAGGAGCAGCGCGGCGGCGGCGAGCAGCGACAGCCAGGTCTCGAACGCGGTCGCTCCGGAGATGTCGAGCACGGCGTCCGCGACGGCGGCCGCGACGAAGAGGCCGTCGACCAGCCACCACGGTGCCCGGTGGGTGCGTACCCAGCGCAGGCCGGAGTCGACGAGGCGGTCGAGCCTCCCGTCGGTCGCCGCGAGCACGCGACGGAACCGACTGGCCGCGCGTCGCTCAGCCATCCAGCAGTCCCGCCTCGGCCGCGCGCAGCGCGAAGCTGGACCCGCGTCGGCACGCCGAACGCGGCGAGGAGCGAGCGGACGTCCTCCTTGACGGTCCCGGTGCTCACGCCGAGTCGCTGGCCGATCTCGGGGTTGCTCACGCCGTCAGCGACCAGCCGGATGACGGCGTGCTCGCGCACGGAGAGCGCCGGCGGCGCGGCTCGACCGGACGATCGTGCGGCGAAGAGCCGGGAGCGGTCGACGCCGGGGGCGAGGACCACGCCACCGCGGGCGAGCACGCGGACGTACCCGGCGAGGCCCTCGGGGTCGGTGTCCTTGAGCAGGAATCCGGCCGCGCCCAGCTCCATCGCCTGTCCGACGTACTCGTCCGTGTCGAACGTGGTGAGCATGGCGACGGCAGGCGGATCCGGGAACGTCTGCAGCTCCCGGAGGATCTCGAGGCCGTTCACCCGCGGCATCCGGACGTCGAGCAGCACGACGTCCGGCGCGTGCTCGCGGATGACCCGCACCGCATCGACGTCCCCGGCGGTGGCGACCACGTCGATGTCCGCCGCGGCGCCGAGGATGAGCTCGAAGCCGTAGCGGACGAGCGTCTCGTCGTCCACGATCACCACGGAGGTCACGGCCGTCATCTTGTCATGCACGTTGGCGTTCCGAGGCGGACTCGCTACTGTGATGGGAACTGGTCATGTCCGCCCATGACCACTCGCACCACCAGCGACGGAGCACGAGGAACCCATGACCAGCCGGATCACCGAGGGTGCCGAACCGAAGCACCAGCAGTTGCGGCGCATCCTGCTCGACCTCGCCACCTCGCGGCTCGCACCCGGCGCGGCGATCCCCTCCGAACGGCAGCTCATCGCGGAGTACGGCGTCTCGCGGATCACGGTGCGCGAGGCGCTCGGCCAGCTCGTCAACGAGGGGTACCTGGAGCGGGTGCGCGGCAAGGGCACCTTCGTGGCGCACCGCCCGGTGCAGTCCACCCTGCACCTCGCGTCCTTCACCGAGGAGATGCGGGCGATGGGGCACGTGCCGACCACCGTCGTGCTCGTGCGTGAGGAGCGGGTCCCACCGACGGACACGACGGCGGCACTGCGACTCGACCCGGACGTCGCCGCGTACCACGTGAAGCGGCTGCGCATGGCCGACGGTGCGCCGGTGTCGATCGACGACGCCTGGCTCGTCGCGGACGCGTTCCCGGGGCTGCTCGAGCACGACCTGTCCGGTTCGGTGTACTCGATCATCGCGACGGAGTACGGCACGCCGATCGACCGGGCGCAGCAGACCGTCGCGGCGAACCCGGCGGCGGACGACGTCGCGACGCTGCTCGGCACGAAGACCGGCGCCCCGGTGCTGGAGTTCGACCGGGTGTCCTACGCGGGGACCGCCCCGTGGAGCACACGCGCTCGTGGTACCGCTCGGACCGCTACCGCGTGCAGATGGAGGTCACGGCCTCGCAGGCGGTCGCGTAGCGGGGTGCGCGTAGCCCCGAGTCTCGTGCCCAGCGACAGTTCTCACGCTCCCTGGCCCGAGAACTGTCGCTGGCAGCTGAGTCTCGGGCACGGGGCACCGAGACTAGGTCGGGCGTCAGGCCTCGAAGAGGGCGTCGCTCTCGCGGACGGTCGTGCCGACCGTGTCCTGCGGGATCGAGTCCGCTGCGGAGCCGAGCACCACGACGGGGCAGATCGGGAGTAGCCGGCGGCCGAGATCACCGAGGGGGTGAACCGGACGACCGGGTCGCCCGCCGAGACGGTGTCACCCTCGGTGGCGAGGAGCTCGAAGCCCTCGCCGGAGAAGCTTCACGGTGTCGATGCCGACGTGCACGAGGACGTCTGTCCCCGCCGCGCCCTGCAACGCGAAGGCGTGTGGGTGCAGCTTCACGATCGTCCCGTCGACGGGGGCGACCGCGGTGATCGCACCCTCGACACCGGTCGGGTCCACCGCGACGCCGGCGCCGACGAGCTGCCCGGCGAACACCGGGTCGGGTACGTCGGCGAGTGAGACGACCGGGCCCGCGAACGGGGTCCGGACGCTCGTCACAGCTCGTCCTGGATGTCCTGCGCGAGGTTGTCGGCGACGGTGCCGACGATGACCTGCCAGCCGGTGCCGCCACCGACCACGGCCTGGGCGCCGGCGGCCTGCAGCGCGGCCTTGTCGACGAGGTCGCCGTCCTCCACCTCGACGCGGAGGCGCGTGATGCAGCCCTCGACCTCTTCGATGTTGTCGGCGCCACCGAGCGCGGCGATGATGTCAGCGGCCTTGATGTCAGCCATCGTTTCCTCCTCGTTACGGATACGCGTGCCAGGTTGACATGTGTCTGGCGGCAGTTCAGACTACGGAACTGGTCATGACCGGACAGGACCGGACCTGGCGATACCGCCGAGGTTACCTGCGCCGGCTGAACGACTCAACTCACCCCGACCAGCTCCACCCAATGACGAGAGGAACTCCGATGAGCACTGCTGCTGCCACGGATGTGCCGGAGAAGAAGCCCAAGAAGCAGAGCAGGGCGTTCGCGAACGTCCAGCGCCTCGGCCGGAGCCTGATGCTCCCGATCGCAGTCCTGCCGGCCGCCGGGATCCTGTTGCGACTCGGAGCCCCCGACCTCCTCGGCGCCATCCCGGGGTTCGAGAAGTGGGGTGCGGTCATCTCGGCGGCAGGGAACGGCGTCTTCAACTGGCTCCCGCTGATCTTCGCCGTGGGTATCGCGATCGGCTGGGCGAAGAAGTCCGACGGCTCGACGGCGCTCGCCGCGGTCGTCGGCTACATGGTCGTGTACGAGGTCTTCGCGGCCATGTCGCCGATCGTGCTGCCGAAGGGGCAGACGATCAACTACGGCGTCCTGGCCGGCATCGTCATGGGTCTCGTCGCCGCCACGCTGTGGCAGCGCTTCCACCGGACGAAGCTCCCGACTTCCTCGGGTTCTTCTCCGGACGACGCCTCGTGCCGATCCTCTCAGCGGTCTCCGGACTCGTCATCGGTGTCGTGATGTCGTTCATCTACCCGCTGTTCAACACGGTACTGACGTGGGTCGGTGACACGGTCGCCTCGAATGCCGTGCTCGGTGGTGGCATCTACGGCATGGTGAACCGCCTGCTCATCCCGACCGGTTTGCACCAGATCCTCAACTCCGTCGTGTGGTTCATCATCGGCGACTACGACGGCAAGCACGGTGACCTCACTCGGTTCTTCGCGGGCGACCCCAGCGCGGGGATCTTCATGACGGGCTTCTTCCCGATCATGATGTTCGCCCTCCCGGCGGGCGCTCTCGCGATCTGGCGCAACGCCAAGCTGCAGAATCGCAAGCTGGTCGGCGGCATCATGCTCTCGGCCGCGCTCACCTCGTTCGTGACCGGCATCACTGAGCCCCTCGAGTACTCGTTCATGTTCGTCGCGTGGCCGCTCTACGTCATCCACGCGGTGCTCACCGGAACCTCGCTCGCGTTGGTGAACGCGCTCGGCATCCACGACGGCTTCACCTTCTCGGCGGGCGCGATCGACTACGTGCTGAACTTCGGCAAGGCCACGAACGCGATCTGGCTCATCCCGATCGGCCTCGGGTACGCGGTGATCTACTACTTCCTGTTCAGTTTCGTGATCAAGAAGTGGAACCTCCGGACGCCGGGGCGTGAAGAGGACACGATCGCCGAGAACACGATCGACGCGGCCACGAAGCCGTAGACGTCACCATCTGACGGACTGGAGGCGCGGTGCCAGCTGGCACCGCGCCTCCAGTCCGTCTGGTGCGCACGTTCCCGCCCATCGTGCGCGACCGACCAAGCCGAATCGCGCGTAGGGAGTGGGAAATCCCCACCTCTGTGAGCAGCTTCGTTCGGCGTCGTCGTTTTCGCACCGCTTCGTGTCGCGTTCGGGCAGCACAGCTCGAGTTCGACAACGATGTCGGATATCCGCCAGCTCTCGCCGTCGCTCCCGCCTAGCGTGGCTCTATGCACTCCGGTTCCCCGCTGCACTTCGATCCGCTTCAGATCCAGTGGGAGACGGTGCACGACGACGGAACGAAGTCATCAACTCTCGTTGGCTCCCGCGAAGCGGGGCAGATGTTCACGTACGCGTTCTTCATCCCCGCTGGAGTGTTCGACGCACCCCACCATCACGCAGCAGACGCGCACCTGCAGGTTGCCACCGGCGCGCTGAGTCTCGGGTACGGCGACGTCCTCGCCGTCGACGCAGCAGTCAGCTACCCCGCGGGGTCGTTCCTCTTCGTTCCTGCCCGCACCGCTCATTTCGACGGTGCCATCGAGGACACAGTGATCATCGGTACCGCGACCGGCCCGTGGGACACGATGTACCTCTGAACGTGGTCAAGCGATCCACCCGATCGCATCGAACGGCTAGTGTGCCTTGGATAGGAAGTTGGGCCCCAAGCCGCGCCCGATAGTCGATCGTCAACCGAGACACCTTGACGCCGGGCTGTGGCACACGGCCAGGGTTTCGTGGTGAGCTAGCCGGATGCGCATCAGGTCAGCGGCCGTCGTCGTTCGAGACGACAGCCTGCTTGTCATCGATCGGTTGAAAGACGGTCGGAACTACTGTGTGCTCCCTGGTGGCGGGGTGGAGGAAGGCGAGAGCCTCCGCGAAGCGTGTCGACGGGAACTGCGTGAGGAGACAGGCCTCGAGGCGATCGTCGGCGACCTGCTCGACGTACCAGTGGATAGCGCCGTTCCTGCGGCCTACTTCGCTGCGCAAGTGCGTCCTGGTCCGTTGGTACTAGGGGGCCCAGAGATCGACCGTGCCTCGGAACTGAACCAGTACGAGCCGAGGTGGGTGGAAGTGGGCTTGCTCGCGCACATCCCGTTGGTGCCGGAAGCGGCGTGGCGAGCGGTTCAACTGGTCCTCGAGGCGCGCCGCTAAGGGATCGCCTACCGGACGCTTCGCCCGAGCGTGACCCATTCCTCGTCCTGGATGTAGCCCACCGCGTCGTTCGCTCGGAGGATCGCGAGATTGTCTGCAGAACCGCCGGTGCGGAACTGTGTGACGCCCTCGGCCGCGAGCGCGAGCACGGACGCCGCCTTCACTGCGATGCCCAGACCCTGACCACGCCAGGCACGGTGGACAACAGTGAATTGCGTCTCTGCCTTCGTTCCCTCGATGTCCACGAAGGTCATCGCGACGAGATCGCCGTCCGGCCCGAAGGCGCCGAACGCCCGCCGTGACGCACTCAGCGTCGCGGTGCTTCGGTCAAGGGGTGCGTGCTGCGTTGCGACGCTTCCGGGTAATCCTCGGCGGTCCTGGCGTCCAAATGCAGCACCGCCTCGACGTCGGCGTCTACCAGCTCCCGCACTGATCGTTCGGCCTTTGCGACCAACGCCTGCAATCTCTGGCGGTCGATCCGGCCGGAGTCGAGTTGAGCCCCGAACGAACGAGCGACAACGACCCACCCGTCAGCTTCGAGTTCCGCTCGCCGCGACGCGTGAGCCGGCAGCACAAGCGTTTCCCCCATGGTTCTATCCTGGCACGGCAACAGCTCCGGAAGACCAGCAGAGCTGCGCGGCTGTCCCGCGAACTCCTAGAGCCGTCGGCCGGGTGCTGCACCGCCCGGTGACCGATCGGCTATAGGACGGTCAGGAGGGCTGCCCTGTAGGACTATTGAATGACTGATCTTGCCGAGACCCGTGAGGTCACGCTCGAGAAGCTCTGTTCCGCCCCGGGTTTAGTGGAGGCTCGGTAGTGCCGCTTCGACGGTAGTCGGAGCGGCGTGGTGCCGGTAGTAGTCGTGCTCGTACTCGACCGGTGGGACCATGCCGAGTTCGCCGTGGAGGCGTCGGTGGTTGAACCAGTCGATGTACTCCACCGTCGCGATCTCGAGGTCCTCGATACCGCGCCAGGGCCCGCGGTTGCGGATCAGTTCGGCTTTGAAGATCGAGTTCACCGCCTCCGCGAGGGCGTTGTCGTAGCTGTCGCCCTTTGACCCGACGGACGCGACCGCGCCGGCTTCCGCGAGCCGGTCCGTGTAGCGGATGGCCCGATATTGGACTCCTCGGTCGCTGTGATGGACCAGCCGCGACAGATCGCGGTCCTCGCGGTGCCGGGTCCAGATGCCCATCTCGAGGGCGTCGAGGACCAGGTCGGTGCGCATGTTCCGGGACAGCTGCCAGCCGACGATGCGGCGGGAGAACACGTCCGTGACGAACGCGGCGTAAACCCAGCCGGAGAAGGTGCGGATGTAGGTGATGTCCGCGACCCAGAAGCTGGTCCGGGCCGGTCGCAGTGAACGCCCTCTGCACCAGATCCGCCGGCCGGTCCCGACCGGACCGGGAACCGTCGTCTTCGGCCCCTTCCGTTTGGACACACCCACCAGCCCGGCGGCCCGCATCAGGCGCTCGACGGTGCAGCGCGCCACTTGGTGGCCCTCCCGGCGAAGTTGCGCGTGTACCTTCCAGGCGCCGTAGACGCCGTAGTTGCTGCGGTGCACCCGCTCGACCTCGACGATGCGGACGGCATCGCTGACCGACCGCGCTGACGGCGGCCGTGACTTGGCGGCGTAGTAGCTCGACGGGGCGACCTGCAACGTCCTGCAGATCGGCTCGACCCCGAACTCGTGCTTGTGCTGATCAATGAACTGCGTCACCTGCTGGACGGGCGGTCGAGCTTCGCCGCGAAGAAAGCCGACGCCGACTTCAGAATCTGGTTCGCCCGCCGCAGCTCCCGGACCTCACGTTCCAACTCCGCGATCCGATGCGCGTCCTCCGTGGTGACGCCTGGACGGTCGCCGGCATCGATCTCGGCCTGCTGCACCCAGTTCCGCAGCGTCTCGGGGTTGATCCCCAACTGCTCACCGATCCGACGCAACGCGCCAGCCCTGGTGATCGGGTCGCGACGCGCTTCCACCGCCAGCCGGGCCGCCCGCTCCCGAAGCTCCTTGCGGGTACTTCCTCGGTGCTCCCATGACTCTCATCCTCCCGTGGATTGAGAGCCTCCATCAGACCCGGGGCGGAACATACATCTGAGCTCGGAGGTCCTTGTCACGCAAGCGTGACCGCCTCCCGCCCGCCAGCGCCCCCGGTCGACTCTCTCCCGACCGGGGGCGCTTCACTGTCTGCGCCCTACGGCTTGACGGGCCTGCAGCGCCGGAGCCCACGTCAGCGCGATGACCACCGCGAGTACCGCCCAGTTGAGGACCGCGCCGGGCAGTCGCCCCGAGGGCAACACCGGTCGTGACGCCACCGCGACGTCGTAGACGAAGTGCCCGACGATCAGCGGCACCACCGACCCGCCCCACGCGAACAACGCCACCGCGACCAGGCCGACCGCCACGACCGCGGCCGCGGCGTCGACGCCCTGGTACAGGTGATCAAGGAACCGCGTCACCAGACCGAACCCGGCCGCCACGAGACACCACGCCAGTACCCGCACCGGCGGGCCGACGAGCGTCCCGAACGGTGCACGCAGGGTCCGGATGACCCACCAGGCGAAGCAGGCGAACGCTACCGGCACGGCGACGTCGAACGTCTCTTCCCAGGTCGACGCCCACACGCTCGACACCAGCCGATCCGACAGTGAGTAGCCGCCGTACGTCGTCGACACGGACGACGAGCTCGAGGACGACACCCACGCAAGCACGTACTGCGACAGCAGCGTGGCCACGACGTACAGGGCGGCCATGCGCACCAGCAGCCACCACGGCCGTGGGCCGTGGGGGAGCCGGGCTCCGAACGCCGACCGGAGCGGACTCCACCGAGCCAGCAGCAAGATCCCGCCGGCGTACGCAGCCATCACCAGCGACTCGATCGACGCCTCCCACGACCGGGACGCATCCGAGAAGGACAACGCGGCCCCTCCACGATCGCGCGCGGCGAGGTCGGACGGCCACTGCGCCGTCACGACGAACGCCAGCCCGAGGCCGGCGAGGATGAGGGCCACGACCATCTGCACCACCCCGGGCGCGAGGATCCACCGCAGCGGTGCCGGCGCTGCAGCTGCATCCTCGCGTGCCTTCCCCATGCCACGATCATCGCGCAGGCCGACGACGCCGACCCGTGCGTGGCGCCTAAGGGCGCTTCTTCCGCGCTTCTTCCGCCGACCGTTGATGTAGTCCGGGCAAGTTCGTGCGCGCGCTCGGCGGCCTTCCCGGACAACGACGCTGCCTGGTCCCCGAAGTGCTTCCCGAGCCGCTGCCGGTTCAGCTTCACCACCGTGAAGCAGACAACCCACAGCGTCGCGGCAAGAAGCTTGTGCGAGCACGAGAACGAAGCGTGGATCGTGTAGCAAGAGGTCGAGTGTCATCGGCGTGGACTCCAAGTGTGTGTGTGCTCCCTGGTGCGCCGCACGGGGCCGTGCGACCCAGGGTCTATGCCGACCGACGAGAGTCAGTCCGTCCGTGGTGGCTGAGTCTCAGGTCTGATCGATCTACAGGGCTGGGCGGCAGATCGTTCAGCGGCGACGTGAAAGTAGTACGTAGACCTCGCTGATATTTCGGCCCGGGCGTGTCGTGCAAGCTTCCGCCGGAAACGATCGTTTTTGGACAGGTCGACGCGAGGGGCCGACACGCCGCCCGAGGGCTGTCCAAAACTTGTGAGCAGCTTCGCTCTATGTCGTGATTTGCACTGCACTTCGTGTCGTGATCCCCTCCGCCAATCCCTCCCTTAGCGGCCGCGATGGAAGGCGTACCGCGACGGCCACGATGATGACGCTGAGAACACATTAAGCCCATTATGGAACAATGCCATTTGACCTGGGGTTTTCTCCTCACCCTCGAACGGGTGCCTCGTGTTGATTCTCAGCTGTCTCTTACGCTGCGGGAACTGACAGCAACTCGTGCTGTCGCTTGGCCTAGGGGGTCCCGTGCGCTCGTTGCTGCACTCACCGCGCTCGAGAAGCCGCAGCATCGCTGCCGCCACACTCGGTGCACTCGCACTGATCGGTTCACTGCTGGTGGCGACGCCGGCGCAGGCGTTGAACGACACCGGTACCGGTGGTGTGTTCATGCCCGCAAGTGGCCGGATCCTGGACACGAAGAACAACATCGGCGGGTACAGCACCCCGATGCCGGCGAAGGCATGGCGCACCGTGCAGGTCACCGGGAAGGCAGGCCTGCCCGATGACGGCACGGTTGGTGCGGTTTCCGTGGTCGCGACCGCGGCGGACATCCCTGGGCAGGGGCAGCCTTCGGCCGCCCCGACGCTGACACGAGCCAGACCCTGATGGGGATCTACGGCGGCGAGAAAAAGAACAACACCTCGTTCTCGTCCGTCCTCGCCGTCAGCCCCGATGGCACGATCCAGGTGTATGCCGAGACCAGTGTTCGGCTGATCCTGGACGTCCAGGGCTTCTACACCGCCAACACTGACGGCACAGCTCCCGGCGGGTTCGTGCCCTCGAACGGGAAGCGGGTCGCTGATAGCCGTTCCGGCACCGGCATCCCGAAGGCGCAGCTGACCAGCGGGAAGTCCGCGACGCTGCAGGTCACCGGGACCGCTGGCGTCCCGGCTGGGCGTCTGCGGTGATCGTGAACCTCATCGCGATGAACACCACGTCGAGCGTGGGCTACCTCACCCCGTACGCCACCGGTGCGACCCGGCCCGCGAACTCGTTCAACTACGCCGGCGACGTCATCACGACGATGCAGGCGCAGGTACCACTGTCCGCGGACGGCAAGATCACGATCTACAACGCCAGCAGCACCATCGACCTCGCGATCGACGTGCAGGGGTACTTCACCGCCGCAGGCAAGAGCGGTGCCGTGTTCACGCCGGGTCAGGGTCGCATCGTTGACACTCGAAACACCGGCGGGAACCTCGCCGGTAACGAGACCCGTGCGTATGACGTCGCCGGGAAGGCCGGCGTCCCGGTCATGGGATCCGGCGTCAACGCCGTCGTCCTCACGCTGACCAGCCTCGCCACCAACGGCGGCGGCTGGGGACGGGTCTGGGCCAACGGGACCACCGAGCCCGACACGGCGTCGCTCCGCTACGAAGACGGCACGATCCGCACCAACACGATCACCGTGCCGCTTGGTGCGAACGGGAAAATCAGCCTCCACAACATCGGTGCCGGAGCCACCAACTTCGTCATCGACGTCCAAGGCTGGTACGCCAACCCTGCCGTCCCAAAGGTGACGTGCGCATCCCCGTATTCGGCAGGGACCTGGACAAGGAAACTGCCGACGACCATCTCTTGCACGACGACTGCCCAGGCCGCGACCGGTTCTGAGGAGACGCTCGTTGTTTCCGCGAACGGAGATGATCCGATCATCTCCAGCCTCTCCGACAGCGTTTCGACTTCGAAGACCATCGCCGTCGCTCCGCTGCCGGGTGTGAATAGTGTGACGGCCGATCTGTACGACGCTGACGGATTCCGGATCGCTTCCACCGATTATGCCTTCGGACTAGGCGATTGGTCGGCTGCTCCGTTGATCCTGGCCCCCGACAACGGTGCTGTGCTAGCAGGCGCAGTAACGCTCGCGGCCCTTCCCAACACAAACGCCGTATTCATGGACGATGTTCTAACAACATACACGGTGTCGACGACTCCGGACATGGCCACCGTCGTTTGGACTTCAACCCCCACTGCTGCTTATCCAGAAATTCCCGAGAATCTCATCCAGGACGGTGCAACGTACTACTGGAAGGCAGTCACGACGGGGAGCACTGACTGGTCTGGGAATCAGGGATCGCTGATGAGCCCCGTGCAGTCGTTCACTGTGGATAATGTGAACGGCGTGCCGGGTGCAAGTGATGCAGATACTGCCGAATGTCGAGCTGAGGTCGAATCTCTGGCAGACGATAACTCAGCCGAACCGGACAGCAACCTTGACTTCACCTGCGGAGGCGGCCTCGTCTCGGTGACCGAAAATCGCGCCGATGGATCAACCGTTGAATACTCGGAGACCGTAGCCCCCGCAGAAGCCACGGAGGCCTCGTCTGGGTTCCAGACTCTCGCAGCTCAGACAAATTGCAGCCCCACCAAGGGTCCGGTCCGCAAGATCGTCAGCGAAGTAGAGGACGACATCGACTTCTGCGTCGTTTACGGCCAGTCAGGCGGTGGGAAGAAATCCTGGACCCGCAGTATTCTCGTTTACTGGGACATGTACGCGGGTTATCCGTCGGCTCAGAACAAGATTCAGACGGTGCCGGCTGCAGGTAAGCCCACGCTGAGTGGGACCGTGACGAGCCAGCAGCAGCGAGGTGCATTGCCACCCAAGGAAATGGCGCATTCCATCTTCCGCTTGACGGGAAACGCCAAGGGCACATCCTATTTGGTTGGCGGATATAACAAATATAACGGGTCGGGATCTGTAAAGATTGAGGACCTCGCGGTAGACGATCCCACATACAAGTTCCACAAGGTACTCGGGGTCGGCTCGAATGTCGCCTCACACCGCTTCCACTGCAGCTCTTCGGGGAAGAGGTGCTGGTACCCAAACAAGAAGGAGGCCGGTCTCTAGTCTTCTGAGGATTCGATATCCCGGTAGTGAATACTGCCTGCCGGGGTATCGAATCTGATGATCATCTCGTGCTGCTTACTCACCGTAAGAGAGCCCAGCAGGTGATCATCGCGCGTGCTTCGAAGGGTGACCAGGAGTTCCGTTTTGGCTTCTGCTGCTGAGACCATCTTCCAGGAGTCAGTGTCACGGCCCCACACTCCAAGTTTGAGAGGGAGGGCGAGCTGGACGACCTCGGGCTCGAAACCCCATTGACCGGCGTGCGTTTCCTGCAGGACTCCCGCCAGCCGATACTCATGGGTGGCGGGGTTGTA
The DNA here is from genome assembly GCA_029689965.1 of Curtobacterium flaccumfaciens. GTDB lineage: Bacteria > Actinomycetota > Actinomycetes > Actinomycetales > Microbacteriaceae > Curtobacterium > Curtobacterium flaccumfaciens_E. Next base: position 1,002,211 of record CP121450.1, read on the forward strand.
AGAGTCCACATCGCCGTCGCTTCGATCTGTGGTTCGCCAAGCGCCGGTCAACGGATTCGTCCATACGTCATATTCCGTGACGTAGGTCCCGTACTGCTGCAGCGCAGTGAGCTGAACAGGCTGGTGTCGCCTGTGTCCGGTCAAGATCGGGAGCACCTCTGCAACGAGGATCTCTGCGGACGAAGGCCCGAAGCGTGTTGGCGAGTCCTGGGCTTTGCCAGCGACAAACGCAAAATCTTGGGGTCCTGACATCGGTGTCCTCCTGAGGTGACTAGCTTCTTGGTAGCACCTTATGGGAAGGCATCACCAGCAGGTGCCGGTCAGTGACCTTGATAAAACCGGATCTCGCATCTCTACGGTTGCGAGACGTCTCATTGGGCCTGGGATCGGCGCCGTTCGTCCCGCATAGCTCCGGCCTACGGCGAGTCTCGTAACCATGTGTCGCAAGCATCAGCCAGGATCTCTGTCATGAAGGTCGGTTGCGAGACAGAAGCAGCGTCGTGGTGAAGCTGATCGGGTACGCCCGCGTGTCGACGCGGCAGCAGGACACCGACCGGCAGGAACAAGATCTGCTTGCCGTGGGCGTCCGCCGTGACGACCTCTACGTCGATCACGGTGTGTCCGGAGCTCGTGTCTCCCGTCCTGCCTTTGACCGAGCGCTCGACGCGCTGCACGACGGCGACACGTTGGTCGTCACCACGCTCGACCGGCTCGGCAGGTCCACGATCGACATGCTCGGCTTCGCCGCGCAGCTCCGTGACAGGGGTGCGGGGCTCCGCGTGCTGAATCTCGGCGGTGGCGACGTCGACACGTCGACACCGATGGGGTCGATGGTGTTCTCCGTCATGGCGGCCCTCGCGCAGATGGAACTCGAGATCAAACGCGAACGGGTCCGCGACTCCGTCACGAAGCGTCGCACCGCCGGCGGGGACCTCGGCGGCCGCCGCGCGGTCTTTACGGACAGCCAGATCCGCGCCGCTATTCGGCTCCTTGACGCCGGCGAATCAGCTTCCCAGGTCGCCCGCGACCTCGGCATGTCCCGTGCAACCCTGTACCGCCGCATCCGGCTGCTAGAAGCAGGCGACACGAAGCGAAGCTAGAAGGACGACACAGAGCGAAGCTGCTCACACCCCACCTCCTCCGTGCGAAACGACTGCCTAGGCGCGAAAAGGCTGGTGGCCACCGTGAGAGCGGTTTTGACAATCGTTATCACCTAGATCTAGGCTCGAGGACATGCACAACCGCCTCCTCGCCCTGCCGCTCGTCGCCGGCGCCGCTGCGCTCGCCTTGACGGGGTGCGCGACGTCCTCCGCCTCCGGTGATGCCTCCGGTGACGGCACGATCAAGGTCGTCGCCTCCACGAACGTCTACGGCTCGATCGTCAAGACCATCGGCGGCGACCACGTCTCCGTCACGAGCGTCCTGAACGACCCGTCGCAGGATCCGCACTCGTTCGAGTCGAGTGCGAAGACGCAGCTCGCGGTGTCGAAGGCCGACCTCCTGATCGAGAACGGCGGCGGGTACGACGACTTCATGACCACCCTCGCCGACGCTTCGAACACCAAGGCCGACACGATCAACGTCGTGAAGCTGTCGGGCCTGGACAGTGCTTCTCACAAGCGCGGCGGCGACGCCGAGTTCAACGAGCACGTGTTCTACAGCTACCCGACGATGGTGAAGCTCGTGGCCGACGTCGAGCAGCGGCTTTCGAAGCTCGACGACGGCGACGAGTCGACGTTCGAGAAGAACGCCGACGCACTCACCGAGAAGCTCGAGGGACTCGAGTCGAAGACGGCCGACCTCAAGAAGCAGTACGACGGGCAGAAGGTCTCCTACACCGAGCCGGTCCCGGGTACCTCTTCGACGCCATCGGCCTCGACAACGTCACCCCGGACGACTTCTCCGAGGCGATCGAGGAGGGCGACGACGTCCCGCCGGCGGCGCTCAACGACACGCTCAAGCTGTTCACGGGCAAGACCGTGAAGCTCCTCGCGTACAACGACCAGACCTCCAGCCCGGAGACCGAACAGGTCAAGAAGGCGGCCGAGGACAACGGCATCCCGGTCGTCGGTGTCACGGAGACGCTCCCGAAGGGGGAGGATTACGTCTCGTGGCAGCAGGCGAACATCGACGCGGTGCAGGCGGCACTCCAGAAGTGACGACCGTCACCCACTCCTCGACCGAGCGGACCGCCACTGCCCCGGGCAGTGGCGGTTCCGCCGTGCTCGCTCTCCGCGACGCCGGGTTGTCCTACGGGGCGCGCGCGCTCTGGACACACCTCGACCTCGACGTGGCACCGGGCGAGTTCGTCGCCGTGCTCGGCCCGAACGGCGCCGGCAAGACCTCGCTGCTGCGCACCGTCCTCGGACAGCAGCGGCTGACGAGCGGCACGATGTCGTTCCTCGGTCAGCCCGTCCGTCGGGGCACCGGCGCATCGGGTACATCCCCCAGCAGCGGCTCATGGACGCCGGCACGCCCCTCCGCGCCCGGGACATGATCGCGCAGGGCGTCACCGGGTCACGCTGGGCATCCTGCCGGCGAGCCGGGACGAGCGCGCCCGGGTGGACCGCATCCTCGACGAGGTCGGCGCGACGGCGTTCGCCGATGCGCCGGTGGCCGAGCTGTCCGGTGGCGAGCAGCAGCGCACCCGCGTCGGCCAGGCCATCGCCGCCGATCCCGCCCTGCTGCTGTGCGACGAACCGCTCATCTCGCTCGACCTCCGGCACCAGCGCGGCGTCACCGAGCTCATCGACCGCCAGCGCCGACAGCGCGACGCGGCGGTGCTGTTCGTCACGCACGACGTGAACCCGATCCTCGACGTGGTCGACCGTGTCCTCTACATCGCCGGTGGCCGGTTCCGGATCGGCTCGCCGGACGAGGTCCTGCGCGCCGACGTCCTGAGTGACCTGTACGGCACGCCCGTCGACGTCGTCCGGACCATGGGGCGCATCGTCATCGTCGGCGCGAACGACACGCACGACCACACCGGGGAACACCACCACCACGGCGAGGTCGACCCGTACCAGCCGGCACCGGACGAAGGGCGGATCTGATGGACGTCTGGTCGACGATCTTCTCCTTCCAGGACTACGGCGAGCTCGTCGTGCTCGTGCAGAACTCCATCTGGGCGGGGCGGTGCTCGGCATCGTCGGCGGCCTCATCGGCCCGTTCGTGGTCGCACGGAACATGCCCTTCGCGGTGCACGGCATCTCGGAGCTGTCCTTCGCCGGCGCTTCGGCGTCGCTCCTGCTCGGCGTGAACGTCGTCACGGGGTCGCTCGTCGGCTCGGTGATCGCGGCGCTGCTCATCGGCGTGCTCGGATCGAGGGCACGTGACCGCAACTCGATCATCGCCGTGCTCATGCCGTTCGGTCTCGGCCTCGGCATCCTCTGCCTGGCGCTCTACAAGGGGCGCGCCGCGAACAAGTTCGGCCTGCTCACCGGACAGATCGTCTCGGTCGACAACCCGCAGCTGACGTTCCTCATCGTCATCGCCGCGATCGTCGTCGGCACGTTGCTCCTGATCTGGCGCCCGCTCATGTTCTCGTCGGTCGACCCGGACGTGGCCGCGGCTGCCGGCGTGCCGGTGCGCACCCTGGCGATCGTGTTCATGCTCGCGCTCGGACTCGCCACCGCGGTGTCGGTGCAGATCGTGGGCGCACTGCTGGTGCTCTCGCTGCTCGTCACCCCCGCGGCCGCGGCCCTGCGCCTCAGCTTCGCACCCGGTCGTCGTGCCCATCCTGTCGACGGTGTTCGCCGTCGTCTCGGTCGTCGGCGGCATCCTGCTCGCCCTCGGCGGCGGACTGCCGATCAGCCCGTACGTCACGACGATCTCGTTCGTGATCTGGGTGGTCTGCCGGATCGTCGGGGCCGGCGGGAACGCCGTGGACGCGACCGCATCGCGAGCCGCGACCCACGAGACGGAGGCGTGCCGCGCCTCCAGGAAGACCCCTCGCCCGAGGCGAGCCGCAAGGAAGGAGTGACCGCATGAACGCCGTGCAGAAGCCGAAGCGGAACACCTGGCAGCGCGAAGCCGTGCGCACCGCGCTGTCGAGCACCGAAGGGTTCGTCAGTGCGCAGGCGCTGCACCAGCACCTGCGCGACGACGGCTCCACGATCGGACTGGCGACCGTCTACCGGGCACTGTCCGACCTCGCGACCGAGGGCGACGCGGACTCGCTGCAGCAGGACGGCGAATCGCTGTACCGGGCCTGCACGACCGACCGGCACCACCACCACCTGATCTGCCGGAACTGCGGCCGCACGGTCGAGATCGAGGCGGACCCGGTGGAGCGATGGGCGAAGGACGTCGCGGCGGCGAACGGGTTCACCGACGCGAGCCACGTGGTGGACATCTTCGGCGAGTGCGCGGTCTGCACCGCGGCGCGCGCCGGCGCGTAGTCTCCGGCTCATGCACGTGATCTTGGTGCCCGGGTTCTGGCTCGACGCGAGCGCATGGGACGAGGTGGCTCCGGTGCTCCGTGACGCCGGTCACTCGGTCGAGGCAGTGACGCGCGACGGGGACACGCTCGACGAGCAGGTCGCCGCCTTGGTCGAGAAGCTCGACGACGTCGCCACGCCGTCGGAGCCCGTCGTCCTCGCCGGGCACTCCGGGGCCGGGCCGATCGCGTACATGGCCGCTGACCAGCGTCCGTCGCTCGTCGCGCACCTGCTGTACGTCGACACGTTCCCCGGGCCCGAGGGCGGGTGCGTCAACGATGAGCTGCCCGTCGTCGACGGGGTCGTGCCGCTGCCGTCGTGGGACGTCTGGGAACCGGCGACCGTCCGCGGGATGACGCCGGAGCTGCGGGGTTCCTTCGAGCGCCGGGCGATCCCGGAGCCCACGGCGGTGCCGTCCGATCGGTTCCACTACTCGGACGCCGCTCGACACGCGATCCCGGCGACGGTGATCACGTGCGAGATCCCGGCCACGGACCTCGCGACGATGGTGTCCGAGCACCAGGCCTGGGCGGCGGAGCTCGTGGCGACCGAGGAGCTCTCGATCGTGGAGCTCGAGACCGGGCACTGGCCGATGTTCACGGCGCCGGTGCAGCTGGGCGAGCTCATGGTGCAGGCGCTCGCGCCGGCCCCGACCGAGGCGCCGTAGCCCGAGCCGCGCCGCGCCGTCGTGTCGCGCCGCGCTGTCGTGTCGCGCCGCGCTGTCGTGTCGCGCGCCGGGCGTTGCGTGAGCAGAAGATGTCTGGGGCGAGCGTCGGACTCGACATCGTCTGCTCACCCGATGCCGCTGGATCCTCGGGATCGCGGCGAATCGGTATCGTTACCGCCGTGACCGACCGCGTGCACCGTACCGGGGCGAAGCCGCCCACCGTGCAGGAGGTCGCGCGGCTGGCAGGTGTGAGCCCGATGACCGTGTCGCGTACCTTCGCGGGCGGCACGAACGTGCGGCCGGAGCTGCAGGACCGCGTGCTCGACGCTGCGAAGGAGCTCGGCTACCACCGCAACGAGAACGCCCGGAGCATCCGACCCGGACAGCCGAGCGGGCTCATCGGAGTGGCGATCACGAACCTGGCGAACCCGTACTACGGCGAGTTCGCCCTCGGGGTGGAGCAGGTGGCGTCGGACTGGGGCCGGCGGATCCTCCTCGGGAACTCGAACGAGGACCCGGACCGGGAGCGCCAGCTCGTCGACGACTTCGTGGGGCGCCAGGTCGAGGGTCTCATCGTGGTGCCGAGCGGCCCCGCGGCGGGGCTGGCGCCGGTGCTCGCGCGGATGCCGGTGGTGTTCGCCTCCCGGCTGGTCCGCGACGTCGAGGCGGACGCCGTGCTCGTGGACGACGTCGACGGCGCGCGGCGCGGGACGCTCGACGCGTTCGACTCCGGGCACGAACGCATCGGGTACCTCGGGAACGACCGCTCGGTCTTCACCGGGCGACGTCGCTACGAGGGCTTCGTCCGCGCGCACGAGGAGCGCGGGATCGTCCTGGACACGCGGCTCGTGCACCAGGAGCAGCAAGATGTCGGTGCTGCGCGCGCAGCGATGGCGGCGCTGCTCGACGACGACCTGCCCCGACGGCCGTGTTCTGTGCGAACAACCGGAACGCGATCGGCGCGCTCACGGAGATCGGTGCCCGGATGGACGGGGGTGCGTCCGCGGCGGCCCTTCCGTCGATCGTGAGCTTCGACCGGTTCGAAGCTCGCGACGCTCATGCCCGTGCCGGTCACCGTGATCGACCACGACCCGCGGGAGCTCGGGGCGATGGCGGCGCGCCTGCTGTTCGACCGGCTGGGCGACCGGAACCCGGGCGGCAGCGGGCCTCGGGTGGTCACCATCCCGATCTCGGTCGAGCGCGTCCGCGGATGACTGCGTCACGTCGACCCTTGACACCGTCCATCCGATTGATATCGTTACCAACATGTCGATGTCGACGAGGACCGATCCGCGGCGCACCAGCGCCTCTCCCGTGCCAGGGCCTGGTGCGGCAGTCCTCTGCCTCGACCTCGGTGGGACCGCCGTCAAGGCGGCGGTCGCTCGCGACGGTGCCGTCGTCGACCACCACGAGCAACCGATCGGCGACGACGGAGCCATCCCGACCATCCGTCGGGCCGCCGAAGTGCTCGCCGCCCGGGGTGCCGTCGGGCCGAGTGGTCCCGGCTCGTTCGACCGCGTCGCCATCGCGGTCCCGGGCATCGTCGACCGTGATCGCAACACGCTCACCGCCGCGTACGGCAAGTACCGCGACCTTCTCGACGCCGACCTCGACGCGTGGTGCCGTCGGGAGCTCGGCGCGCCGGCCACCATCGAGAACGACGCCCGCGCGGCCCTGCTCGGCGAGACGGCCTCCGGCGTCGCTGTCGGGGCGACCGATGCCGTCCTGATGACGCTCGGGACCGGCATCGGCACCGCGGCGATGACCGATGGTCGACTCGTGCGCGGCGTGCACGACCACGGCGGTGTGCTCGGCGGCCACGTGACCGTCGAGATCGACGGACCGCCGTGCAACTGTGGCAACACCGGTTGTGCCGAAGCTCTCGCCAGCACGTGGTCGCTCGGCCGGACGCTCCGGCACCGTCCGAACGTCGCAGCCTCGGACTGGCCCGCGCGACTCGACGCCGGGCCGATCGGCTTCCGCGAGCTCGTCGAGGCCGCGGACGCCGACGACCCGATCGCGCGCGACGTGCTCGACCGATGCACCCGGGTGTGGGGAGCCGTGCTCGTGGGTCTCTGCCATGCCTACGACCCGACCGTCGTGGTCGTGACGGGAGGGGTGCTGCGGGCGGGTGATCGCGTGCTCGGACCGGTCCGCCGGTACCTCGACGAGCACCTGTGGCGCTCGCTCCCACGGCCGGACGTGGTGGCGCCGACGCAGCCCGACCGTTCCGTGGTGCGCGGCCTTGCCCGAGCAGCGACGTCCTCCGCGACGGACGTGCCGCACCCCGATGACGACCACTCCCGGAAGGACGCCCGATGACGCGCCGATCCAGTAGCTACGTGACACGACCCACCGTCGCGCTCCCGCCTGGCGCCACCGTGCACCAGGGCACCGCCGTGTGGTCCGCCGTCGCCGACGCCGTCGCCGCTCTCGACCGTCCGGTGGTCGTGGTCGACGCCTACCCCGGCGCGGACGTCGACGCGATCACCGCCGCGGCACGAGACGCTCTCCCGGGCTGGGGCGTGGTGGATGCCGAGGAGCGCACCGCGCTCCCGACCGACGCCCTCGACGCGCTCGTCGGACCGGCTCTCACGGACGACCGGGTCTTCGGGGTCCTGTCGCACTTCGACGTCGAGCAGTTCCTCGACCCGGCCGGGGTCAGGCGTCTGCGGTCAGAGGTCGGAGATCGCACGGCTCCGGTGCTCGTCGTCGGCTGGGGTGCGGCGCGGATCCTGCCGGACGCCGACCTGCTCGTCCTCGCGGACATGGCCCGTTGGGAGCTCCAGCGCCGCCAGCGGGCGGGAGCGGCGAACTGGCACGCGGCGAACGGGGACGAGGACGCGCTCCGCAAGTACAAGCGCGGGTTCTTCGTCGAGTGGCGGACGGCCGACGACCACAAGCAGACCCTGCTCGGCCGGGTGGACCTCGTGATCGACACGAACCGAGGCGTCGACGACGTGACCGCGGTGGAGGGCGGCGCCTTCCGAGCCGCCCTCCGCACCGCGAGCCGCTCTCCGTTCCGTCCGGTGCCGTTCTTCGACCCGGGAGTGTGGGGCGGTCAGTGGATGAAGGAGCACCTCGGGCTCGACCCGGACGTGCCGAACTACGCCTGGTGCTTCGACTGCGTGCCCGAGGAGAACTCCCTGCTGCTGGCCCCCACGGTCGGTCCCGCCCACGATGCGGACGCGGACGCGGTGCCCGTGGTCGAGGTCCCCGCGATGGACCTCGTGCTCGCCGAACCACGGGCCCTGCTCGGGGAGCGGACGTTCGCCCGGTTCGGCGCAGAGTTCCCCATCCGCTTCGACTTCCTCGACACCATGGGCGGCGGCAACCTGTCGCTCCAGGTCCACCCGCTGACCGACTACATCCAGCGCACCTTCGGCATGCACTACACGCAGGACGAGAGCTACTACATGCTCGACGCCGGGCCGGCGGCGACGGTGTACCTCGGGGTCAAGGAAGGCGTCGACGCCGCCGCGATGGCCGATGACCTCCGGGTGGCGGCCGCGGGTGGCGAGCCGTTCGACGCGGAGCGCTACGTCAACCGGTTCCCGGCCGCGAAGCACGACCACTTCGCGATCCCCGCGGGCACGGTCCACTGCTCCGGGGTGGACTCGATGGTGCTCGAGATCTCGGCGACGCCGTTCATCTTCACCTTCAAGCTGGGACTGGGGGCGTGTCGGCCTCGACGGCATCCCGCGGCCCGTGCACCTGGACCACGGACTCGCGAACATCCAGTGGGAGCGCGACACCGACTGGGTGCGCGACCACCTGGTCGACCAGGTCGAGGTCCTGCGGGATGAGCCCGGTGAACGCGAGGAGCGCACCGGGCTGCACGAGACGGAGTTCATCGAGGTCCGCCGGCACTGGTTCGATCGTGCCTCGGAACGGGACGCCCGAGGCACCGTCCACGTCCTGAACCTCGTGGAGGGGGACGAGGTCGAGGTCATCAGTCCCGACGGCACCTTCCCGCCGTACGTCGTGCACTACGCGGAGACCTTCGTGGTACCCGCCGCGGTCGGACGCTACGTCGTCCGACCGGGCGCGGCCGCGCGCTCGGAGCGGTTCGCCACCGTGCAGGCGTCCGTGCGCGGGACGACCCGGGACGCCCGCGCTGCGTCGGACGCGACCATGGAGCCCCGCAGTTCCACCTTCGTTGGTATCGAAATCAACTAGGGCGCGCGGTCGCCGCCGACGAGACACGGCAACGAGCCCCAGCCCACCAAGCCACCAACGCACCAACCCGACAACCCGACCACCGACTCGATGGGGAGACGGTCAGATGACATCCGAACCGATCCACGGCATCACCCGCCGCGCCGCTCTCGGCGTGGGAGCAGCTGGCCTGCTCACCGTCCTCGCCGGCTGCGCTCGGGGACCTCGACCCGAGCGGCCCCCGCCGGCCTCATCACCCTGAACAGCGACAACGGCACCTGGGGCCCGGGCTGGTCGGCGGCGTCGAAGCCGCTCAAGCGCACCACGGGCTACGCGCTCCAACCGAGGAGCGTGCCGAACGTCGGCAACTACCAGCAGATCGTCCGGATGTCGTCGCAGACCGGGGCCACGACGGACCTCGTCAAGTGGTGGAACGGGTACCGGTTGCAGGACCTCGCCCGCGGTGACGTCCTCAGCCCGCTCGACGATGCCTGGGACGCCGCACTCGACAAGGGCTGGGTGGACGGCGCGCTCCGGAAGTCGTTCCAGTACCGCGGCCGCACCTACGGCATGCCCCTCTACAAGAGCTACTACGCGATGTTCTACGACAAGCAGGTCTTCGCCGAGCATGGCCTGTCCGTGCCGGCCACCTGGGACGAGTTCCGGGCCGTGGCCGAGAAGCTCCGGTCGGCGGGCATCGACCCGGTGATGGCACCGGGGCGAGCACGTGGGAGTCGCTGATCTGGTTCCAGCAGCTCGTCGCAGGGATCGACCCGGAGTTCTACGTCGCACTGACGAACAAGCGCGCGAAGTACACCGACGCCAAGGCCGTCGAGGCGATGGACACCTGGTCGGACCTGTACGAGGGCGGGGTGTTCTCCGCGCCGGACGTGTCGACCGCGACCGTGCCCGGCCTCGTGCAGCAGAAGAAGTTCGGCATGCTGCTCTACGGCACGTTCACGATCAACTCGCTCATCGCCGCCGGCGTGACCGGTGAGCAGGTGGGGCTGTTCATGCTCCCGCCGTCGAAGGCGGAGCAGGCCGCCGTGTTCGTCGAGAGCGGTGCGCTGTGCGTGCCGCAGAACGCCCACAAGCACGAGGCAGCGATGCGGGTCGCCGGCGACTGGCTCGCCGACGACGTCCAGCAGGCCTGGGCGGACTTCCTCGGCGACACCTCGCCGAACCCGGCGGTCCTGCCCCGGAAGAGCTTCGTCGGCGACATCGCCACGATCGTGCGGGAGCAGGACCCGACGCAGCTCACCCGCTACTGGGAGGCGTCCCCACCCGCCCTCGTCGAGTCGAACGTCCAGTCGCTCGGCTCGTTCATGGTGCACCCCAGCCCGGGGAACGCCCGCGCCACCCTCGCCGAGATGCAGCAGCGAGCCGACACCGAGTGGAAGACCTGGGAGGCAGCATGAGCGCCCCGACCGTGACGCCGCCGCAGGCGTCCACCGCCTCGACGACCGCGCCGGTGTCGCCGCACGGGACCGCCCGGACGGCCGGGCAACGACTCCGCGCCCGACTCAGCGCCGGCGGGTTCCTCGCTCCGGCCGTGGTCCTCGTGGTCCTGCTCGTGATCGTCCCGTTCGCCTTCACGGTGTACCGGAGCTTCTTCGACGACAACGGGTTCCGCCGACGCTGGGTGGGCCTCGAGAACTACACCGCGCTGCTCACCGACCCGGTGTTCGGGCAGTCGCTGCAGAACACCGTGATGTGGGTGGTCGGCACGCTGGTCCTCCCGGTCGGGCTCGGACTCGCGATCGCCGCCGGCACCTGGAAGCTCGAGCTCGGCGGCCTCGCCCGGTTCGCCATCGTGCTGCCGTACGCCATCTCCGGTGCCGCGACCGCCGTGGTCTGGACGTTCATGCTGTCGAGCGACGGAGCCCTCGCGCAGATGCTGACGGCCGTCGGGCTCGGCTCCCTCGCCCAGCCGTGGCTGCTCGACTGGCCGCTCAACACCGTGATGATGATCCTCGCGACGACGTGGCAGGCGACGGGGGCGAACGTGATCCTGTTCCTCGTCGGCCTGCAGGGCATCCCGCAGAACACGCTCGAGGCCGGGGAGCTCGACGGTGCGAGCGGCTGGAAGCTGTTCCGCTACGTCACGTTCCCGCAGGCTACGGGCGATCACGGTCGTCGTGGTCGGCATCGCCATCGTGAACTCCCTCAAGGTCTTCGACCAGGTCCTGCTGCTGACGAACGGCGGCCCCGGTACCTCGTCCGAGACCCTCGCGCTCACCATGTACCGCGAGACCTTCACGCTGCAGCGGTACGGCGCAGGCGCGGCCGTCGCGGTGTTCCTGACGATCGTCGTGGTCGTCGCGTCCGTGCTCTACCTGCGTCGCCAGCTCCGGCCGGAACGCTGAGAACAGGAGTCCGACATGGCAACCCCAACCGTCGCGGCAGCCACCGGCGGCCGCTCCGTCCGCGGGTCGGCAGCGAGCAGGACGAGTCCGCCGCGGCCCAGGTCCACGGTGCGCCGCACCGCGCTCGTCGTCGTGCTCACGCTGGCCGCTCTGGTCTGGCTCGTGCCGAGCTGGCTGATGGTCGTGAACGCCTTCGTGCCGAGCTCGCAGTACAGCAACAGCCCGCAGTGGTGGCCGACCTCGTTCGGGCTGTTCCAGAACATCGGGACCGCGTTCGCGAACGCCGCGGTCGGTCAGGGCATGCTCAACAGCGCGCTCTACGCGGTCGTCGGCGCCGGCGTCGCGGTGGTGATCGCGGCGATGGCGTCGTTCGCCGTCGTCATCATGCCCGTCAAGCGGCCGACGTTCTGGTTCTGGTTCATCTACATCGGCACGATCCTGCCGCTCCAGGCGTTCATCTCGCCGCTCTTCACCGGGTACGCCCTGACGTCGCTCTACGACTCCCAGGCCGGCATGCTGCTCGTCTACGTCGGCCTCACGATCCCGTTCGCCTTCTTCGTCATCCGCGGGCAGATGAGCACGCTGCCGACCGAGATGCGCGAGGCCGCCTCGCTGGACGGCGCCGGATGGGTGCGCATGTTCCTCCGCGTGCACCTGCCGCTCTCGCGGAGCGCCCTGATGGCCGCGTTCGTCTTCCAGTTCACCTGGATCTGGAACGACCTGCTGTTCGGGTTGACACTGTCGACGAGCTCGAACATCCGGCCGGCGATGGCCACCCTGGCCGACCTGACCGGCAACTACTCGACCTTCGGTCCGCCGGTGGTGCTGGCCGGTGCGCTCGTCGCCTCCCTGCCGACGGTCGTCGTCTTCTTCGCCTTCCAGCGTTTCTTCGGTCGCGGGTTCGCCCCGATGGCCGGCTGACCAGACGCAGGGGCGGCCGACGTCGACCCTGCCCGGCGGCACAGCGGCGGTCAGCCCCGCGGCGCACCGCCCGCCGGACCCACCGCCGGTCGGACCCACCGATCCGACCTGGAGGCGCGGCACCGCCCGCACCGCACCGCGCCCGCCAGACCCACCGATCCGACACCTCGAACAGGAGTGGTTCCCCGTGTCCTCACCAGCCCTCATCGCCGCGTCACCGTGGCGCGACGACGACGCCCGCGACGGCATGCTCGACCGGGCGGTCAGCGCCCGCGGCACCCTCGGCGGCGTCGCCGTCCGCGTCATCGCCGAACCCCTGCTCCGGCACGAGGACGGTGTCCCGTGCAGAGCATCCGCCTGCTCGCGGACATCGGCTCCTCCGACGTCGCCGCCCACGACGGCCGCGCGGCAGCGGCGTCCGGGTCGCCGGGCGCCCCGTGGCGGTTCCTGCTGCGCAGGGCCGTTCCGGTCGTGCCGACGAGCGCGGTCCCGACGACGCGCCGACCGTGCCCGGCGCGGCCGACGACGCCGACGCGACCACCCACCGGACCGTCGCCGCCGGGACGGAGGCCGAGCCGCGCCTCCCGTCCGTCGATGCCGTCGAAGCAGGCGGCACCGACCGCCTGGTCCGTGTCGTCCCCGGGCCGGCCGGATCCGTCCGGCTGCTCGTCCGACGCGTCGACGAGGAGCAGACGGCGACCGTCGTCGTCGGCGACGACCGCCTGTCCTTCCCGCTCCGACCGCAGCGGGCGTGGTCGGTGCACCTCGTGCACCACTCGCACTTCGACTTCGGCTACACGGACCCCCAGACCGAGGTGTTCCAGGCGCAGCGGTCGTACCTCGACTCGGTGCTCGACCTCGCCCGTGAGACCGACGACTGGCCGGACGACGCGCGCTTCCGCTGGAACGTCGAGGCGCTCTGGGCGTCTCCGACTGGGCGGCGCACCGCAGCGACGCCCGCGTCGAGGAGTTCGTCCAGCTGGTCCGCGACGGCCGGGTGTCGCTCAGCGCGATGCCGTTCAACCTCCACACCGACGTCTGCTCGACCGAGGAGCTGCACCAGCTCCTCGCCGACGCGCGCCGCGTCCGCGACCGGTACGGCATCGAGTTCACGACCGCGATGCAGACCGACGTGCCCGGACAGGTGGTCGGTCTGCCGGACGCGCTGCAGGAGGTCGGCGTCCGGTACCTCTCGGTCGCGCACAACTGGGCGGGCCGCTCGCAGCCGCACACGAGCGGCGGGATCGACCTGCCGCGCCTGTTCCGCTGGCGCACGCCCGCGGGCAACGAGGTCATCGTCTGGATGACCGACTCCCCGCACGGGCTGGCCTACATGGAGGGGCCGATGCTCGGCTTCCACGACGGCATCGAGCGCGTCGACGAGTTCTTCCCGCCGTACCTCGAGGCCCTCGCGACCCGCGGCTACCCGTTCCCCGCCGGCGTGTTCGGCGCGCACGGCGAGGACGTCGAACCGGCCGAGGGCTACCCCTGGGACGTGCTGCACCTGCGCACCCACGGCTGGGTCGCGGACAACGCGCCGGCCCGGGCGCGGGTGTCCGAGATCGTCCGCGAGTGGAACGACACCTGGGAGTCACCGCGACTCCGGGTCTCCACGAACGACGACTTCTTCACCGAGGCGGTCGAGCGGTACGGGTCCGACCTGCAGACCGTGACGGGCGACTGGGGTGACTGGTGGGTCGAGGGCGTCGGCTCCGCGGCCCAGGCGATGGCCGTCGGTCGGCAGGCGCAGGACCGCGTGTCCGACGGACGCTCGACGTCCCAGGTCCTGGCATGGGCCGGTGGTGACCCGGTCCGGGACGAGCAGGCGCAGGCCGCAGCGGCGTACGACGCCGTGACGATGTTCGACGAGCACACCTGGGGTGCGAGCAACTCGTGGTTGCACGGCGACCACGGGTACGACTCCGGCGAGCGGCAGTGGCAGTGGAAGGCAGCGCAGGCGCACGTGGCCGGGGACCGAGCGGACGGTCTCGTGGATGCGGCGCTCGCCGGGGTGGGCGACGCCGTGTCCCGGGGGAGGGGGCGCTCGCGTCGCTCGTGGTCGTCGAGCAGGCCGCGCTCGCCCGCTCGGGGGTCGTCCGCGCCTTCCTCAAGGAGTCGCTCGTCCCGTTCGACACCGCGTTCCACGTGGTCGACGCGCGGACCGGGACGACCGTCCCGCACGCCGTCGCGGACCAGGTGAACCGGTCGCACCGCGAGGCCGGACGATGGGTCTCGTTCCCGTCGTCGACGCCCCGCCGTTCGGGTTGCTGCGCTTCGACGTGGTGGCGGGCGCCGGCGGCCCCGCTGCTGCCGAGACGCTCGAGCCGCTCACGATCACCAACGAGTACCTGACCGTCCGCGTCGACCCGACCACCGCGTCGATCGCCTCGATCGTCGAGAACCGCACCGGCCGTGAGCTCGTCCGCTCCGACGCGGTGGTCGGGTTCAACGGCTACGTGTACGACCGGTACGCGAGCGCTCCGCGGAACAACCACCTGGCGAACAAGCTGTACACGTCCGAGCGGCTCGAACTGCTCGCGACCCGGCAGCTCGCCCGTCCCGCGGTCGTGCTCGAGCACACCGCCGACGCCGTCGAACAGCGGATCGTCTACGAGTCGGCCGCCCGGGCACCGACGGTATCGAGACGACGCTGCGCCTGCGGACCGGCGAGGCGCACCTCGTGATCGAGAACCGCATCCGCAAGCCGCTCACCGACGAGAAGGAGAGCGCCTACTTCGCGTTCCCGTTCGCCGTCACCGACCCCGTGGTCCGGTACGAGGTGTCCGGCGGCGTCACGGGCGACGGGCTCGACCACATCCCCGGCGCCCCGCAGCACATGCGTGCCGTGCGGCACTGGGTCACCGTCGACGGTGCCGAGGGCGGGGCGGCGTGGGTCACGAAGGACGTCCCGCTCGTCGAGCCCTCGACGATCGCGGTGCCCTACGCACCGTTCCCTGCGAGCACCGCACCGGAGCAGCCCGGGACCGTGTGGTCGTGGGTGCACAACAACCTCTGGGACACGAACTTCCCGATCGAGCAGGCGTTCGAGATGACCTTCACCTACGCCGTCGGCGTGCCGGACACGGCCGCGCGGTCGATCGAGGGGACCGCGCTCCGGACGGCGGCTGCGGTGACGAGACCGTTCCGCGCCGTGGGCGCGCGGGGACGGCCGGGAGGCGCGGGTCGGCTCGTCGACGACGCGCTCGGCCGGGCGGGACTCACGCTGGACGACGACCGGGTCCAGGTCGTCTCGGTCGTCACGGATCCGACGGGGACGCCACGGCGTCCGTCGTCCGGTTGCAGTCGGTGGCCGGCTCGCCGCTGGACCTCGGCATCACGGTCGGCCACGGCGTCGCCGCGGTGCGACGCACCACCTACCTCGGCGACGACCTCGGCGCGCTGGAGGTCCGGGGCGACGGCATCACCGTGCCGCTCGCGCCCTTCGAGACCGTGGGCGTGCGGATCACACGAGCGCCAGGATCGGCAGGGGCACCAGCATGACCGGCCCCGACCGGGCGCGCGCGGCGCCGGGCCGCCGCGCGTAGCCTGCGCACGTGGACCTCGCAGCGTGGACCCAGTGGGCCGGCGCGTCCGACTACGACGTCGCCAGGTTCGTGGTGCAACGCGGCGTCGCGGCGATCGCCTGCCTCGCGTTCCTCTCCGCCGTCGCCCAGTTCCCCGCACTCGTCGGGAGCACGGGCTGCTGCCGGTCCCACGGTTCATGCAGCGCCCGTACGCTCGACGGCTGCCGGTCGTGTGGCGGTGGTGGCGGTACACGGACCGACGGCTCCGCCTGCTCGCCGGCGGCGGAGCCGTGGTGTCGTTCGCCCTGGTCGTCGGCCTCCCGCAGCGCGCGCCGTGGTGGGTGCCGATGGTGTGCTTCCTCGTGCTGTGGCTGGCGTACCTGTCGATCTCCGACGTCGGACAGACCTTCTGGGCGTTCGGGTGGGAGTCGCTGCTCGTCGAGTCGCTCTTCACGGTCGCGTTCCTCGGCGCCGACGACGTCGCGCCGCCGGTGGTCGTGCTGTTCGCGGTGCGGTGGCTCGTGTTCCGGCTGGAGTTCGGCGCCGGCATGATCAAGATGCGCGGCGACCGGTCGTGGCGGGACCTGACGGCGCTGTACTACCACCACGAGACGCAGCCGATGCCGAACCCGCTGTCGCGGACGGCGCACCTGCTCCCGAAGCCGGTCCACCGGCTCGAGACGCTGGGAGCCACTTCGTGCAGCTCGTCGTGCCGTTCTTCCTCTTCGCGCCCCAGCCGGTCGCCTCGGTCGCCGCGGCGCTCGTGCTCGTCACGCAGCTTCGGCTGGTGGTGTCGGGCAACTTCGCGTGGCTGAACTGGATCACGCTCGTGCTCGCCTTCGCGGCGGTCGACGACCGGTCGGCGTCGGCGGTGGTGCCGTGGCTCGACCCGCTGGTCGGATCGGGGCCGAGCGCGACGCCGGTGTCCTTCGTCGCGGTCACGGTGGTGGTCGGAGCGCTGCTCGCCTGGTTGTCCTGGCCGGCGGTGCAGAACCTCGTGTCGCGGCGGCAGCTCATGAACGCCTCGTTCAACCGGTGGCACCTCGCGAACGCGTACGGGGCGTTCGGGAGCGTGACCAAGCAGCGTGACGAGGTGATCGTCGAGGGCACCCTCGCCGAGGCGCCGCTCGAGGAGGACTGGCAGCCCTACGAGTTCCGCGGCAAGCCCGGCGACCCCCGTCGCAGGCCCGCACAGTTCGCGCCGTACCACCTGCGGCTGGACTGGCTGATGTGGTTCCTCGCGCTCGGGCGGACGACCGGTGGTTCCGCGTGTTCGTCGTCCGGCTGCTCGAGGCGGACCGGCCGACCCTTCGACTGCTCGCGCGGGATCCGTTCGACGGTGAACGGCCGCGGTGGGTGCGCGCGCGCACGTTCCGCTACCGGTTCGCGACACGGGCCGAGCGGCGCCGCACCGGGCTGTACTGGATCCGGCAGGAGCGGCACCTGCTCGTGGCACCCACGGGACTCCCGGGCGGACGCCGCGGCCGTGACTGAGCAGTGGACGTCGGGTGGCGACGCCGCGCGCGACGATTGCTGCTCGGCCGCTGCCGGCTGGGGCCGTGGTGGCGACCGTGGGGCGACGCGAGTCGCGGGACGGAGCCGCACCGGGCCTCCAGGCCTGGAGGCGCGGCTTGTGACAGACGCGGACGTCGCGTACTGTAGACCCTTGGTCCGTCACGTCCGCGTGGCAGACCCAGTTGTTCCAAGCCCTCCGACCGTCGCGTACGCCGCGGTCGCGCGGTGTTCTCGGCCCCTTCGACAGGGACCGCGGGCCTGGGCGGTGCGCACAACCCCCTCGCTCGGTCCCGGACCAGCGCGTGCGCTCCAGGCAAGTGAACTTGGGAGCGGCCGTCCGGTCGCTCGGTACCTCAGGAGGAAACCATGGCAGCAGTGTGCCAGGTGACCGGAGCCACCCCCGGCTTCGGACACAACATCTCGCACTCGCACCGCCGGACGAAGCGTCGCTTCGACCCGAACGTGCAGAAGAAGACGTACTACGTGCCCTCGCTTCGTCGTAACGTCACGCTCACGCTCAGCGCGAAGGGCATCAAGGTGATCGACGCACGCGGCATCGAGTCCGTGGTCAAGGATCTCCTCGCCCGTGGGGAGAAGATCTGATGGCCAAGAAGGGTCAGGACGTTCGTCCGATCATCAAGCTCCGCTCCACGGCGGGCACCGGGTTCACCTACGCGACCAAGAAGAACCGTCGCAACAACCCGGACCGCCTCGTGCTCAAGAAGTACGACCCGGTGATCCGCAAGCACGTCGACTTCCGTGAGGAGCGCTAAGCATGGCGAAGAAGAGCAAGATCGCGAAGAACAACCAGCGCGCCGAGATCATCGCGCGCTACGCCGAGCGTCGTCTCGAGCTGAAGAAGGCCCTCGTGGACCCGAACGGCACCGACGAGTCGCGTGAGGCCGCCCGCGTCGGCCTGCAGAAGCTTCCCGCGTGACGCGTCGCCGGTCCGCTACCGCAAGCGCGACGCCATCGACGGTCGCCCCCGTGGTCACATCGGGGAGTTCGGCATCAGCCGTGTCCGCTTCCGCGACATGGCCCACCGTGGCGAGCTGCCGGGCATCACGAAGAGCTCCTGGTAAGCACCGTTCCGGCGAGCGCCCCGTCACCCCAGTGGTGGCGGGGCGTTCGCGGTTTCCGAACACGTTCGGGGACATCTTCGTCACATCGGTCACATCTGACCCTTCCGTCCCTCGACAACCCCGGAAATCCGGGCGAGTCGGCTGGTTTCGCCCCCGACGGCTGGTACGTTCGACTCCGGTTCCGCCGGGCAGCACGCCCTCGGTACCGCGGCACGGGCAACCGCTCCGAGCGCCGGGCGAGAAGTCGTCCGACCGATACTGCAAGAAGTCCGAGGAGGACATCCATGGCTGACAAGTCACTGAACCGCACCGAGCTCGTCGCTGCCGTCGCGCAGGAGTCCGGCCAGAGCCAGGCCACCGTCAACGGCGTCGTCGACGCGCTCTTCTCCGTCGTCTCGAACTCGGTTGCCGATGGCACCAAGGTCACGATCCCGGGCTGGATCGCCTTCGAGAAGACCCACCGCGCCGCCCGCACCGGCCGCAACCCGCAGACCGGTGACGCCATCGAGATCGCCGCGAGCGACTCGGTCAAGGTCAGCGCCGGCTCGAAGCTCAAGGCTGCGGTCAAGTAAGACCTCTGCACCACACGGAAGGGACGGCTTCGGCCGTCCCTTTCGTCGTCCCCGGGCGCTCTTCCACAGGCGGTCGTCCGATTCCGTGAGCGGGTGGGGCAGCGCCTAGGCTTGACGGGTGTCTCGGATCGCGCGCATCGCCGGCCCCGCCGTGCTGCTGCTCGTCGGGTTCGTGTCCCTCCTCGTCGCGCTCGTCATCGGCGGCGGGGCGAACGCAGCGCTCATCGCCGACCCGGGTGCTGCCGTCCGGTTCGGCCTGCCGATCGCCCGCCTCGTGGTCGACCTGTCCGCCGCCGCAGCGATCGGTGGGCTCGCGCTCGCGACCGTCGGGCTCTCCCGCACGGCCCCGGAGTGGAACCGCGCGATCGACGTCGCCGCCGCGGCCGCCGCGGTCTGGACGGTGGCGTCGGCCGTCACCACGTTCTTCACGTTCCTCAGCGTCGCCGGGTCGAAGGTCAGCCTCGACGACCAGTTCGGGCAGTCGATGGGGGTGTTCCTCACCGGGACGGACCTCGGGCTCGCCTGGCTCGTGACCGTCCTCGTCGCGGCCGTCGTCACGGTGCTGTGCTTCGCCGTCCGATCACGGGGGATGGTGGCACTGACCGCGGGGGTGGCGATGATCGGGCTCATCCCGCTCGCGCAGCAGGGCCACGCCGCCGGGACGGCCAGCCACGACGCCGCCGTCACGGCGCTCGGCCTGCACCTGGTCGGCGCTGCGCTCTGGGTCGGCGGCCTGGTGATGCTCGTGCTCCTGCACCCGGTGATCGACGGCGGTCGTCTCGCCGTGGTCGTCGGGCGGTACTCGAGCATCGCGCTCGGCTGCTTCGTCCTCGTCGCCGTGTCGGGCGTCGCGTCCGCGCAGATCCGTGTCGGAGCGCTCTCGAACCTGTCCACCCGTACGGCCTCCTGGTGCTCGTCAAGATCGGCGCGATCCTGGCGATCGGCGTCCTCGGTGCCGTGCAACGACGGCGCGCCATCCGTTCCCTCGCCGCCGCTCCCGAGCGCCGACGCCCGTTCTGGCTGCTCATCGTGGTGGAGCTCGCCGTGATGGGCGTCGCGAGCGGGTTCGCCGCAGCGCTCGGACGGACGGCGACCCCGGTCGACCAGATCGCGCTGAGCAAGACCACGAACCCGTCGCCGGCCGAGTTGCTGACGGACGACACGCTCCCGCACGCGCCCGGCGGGTGGGGCTGGCTGACGTCGTGGAACGTCGACCTGTTCTGGCTGATGGCCGCTGTGCTGCTCGCCGCGGCCTACGCAGCCGGGGTCGTCCGGCTGCGGCGTGCCGCGGTGTACTGGCCGGTGCGCCGGACCATCGCCGCTGGCATCGCCATCGTCTCGCTCGTCGTCGCGACGTCGGGTTCGCTGCACACCTACGACCGCTTCCTCGTCTCCGCGAACGTCGGTGCGCACCTGCTGCTCGGGCTCGTCGTCCCGGCGCTGGTCTGGGCGGCGGCACCCGTGCGGCTCGTCCGTGCGGCCGTGCGCCCGCGTGACGACGACAGCACCGGCGTCCGTGAATGGACCGGCGTCCTGCTCGACAACGCGGCCGTGCGCTACCTGGTGCAGCCGTTCCCCGCGTTCCTCTTCCTCGCCGCGGTGTGGTGGGCGTTCTTCGCGACCGACGCGCTCCGGTGGTCGGTGAGCGACCCGACCGGGCGTACCGTGAGCGACGTCGTGTTCCTGCTCGTCGGACTGCTCGCCGTGCCGACCCTGCTCACGCCGATCGCCGCCGGCGCCCGACGTCCGACGGCGCCCGCTGCGGTGGTGCGCATCGTCGGGGCGGTGGTCGTCGCCGGCGGACTGGTGTCGCTCGGCCTCGCGATGCGGGGTCCGCTCGGACTCCTGCTGGCCTCGTGGTACGGCGCGATGGGGCGGACGTGGGGGCCGGACCGCTCACCGACCAAGCGCACGCCGGCGCGGTGCTCGTGGTCGCCGGGGCCGCTCTGCTCGTGACGATCGTCGTGGTGGTGCTGGTCCGGGTGCGCCGTGACGCTGCAACCCCCGCCGGCGCCGGGACGTCGCGCCCCGCCGCGGACATCGCGCCCGCACACACCGGGGCGCGGCGTTCGCACCGGGGCGCGATCGTCCGGCCATCGGACGAGCCGGACTTCGACGACGGCAGCGACGACGGCACGGTGATCCCGTGAGCGTCGAGCTCAGCGCCGAGCAGCGCGCGGTCTTCGAGTACATCGAGCACACCCGCGACCACGTGTTCATCACCGGGCGCGCGGGGACGGGCAAGTCGACGCTGCTCAACCACCTGTCGTGGAACACCGAGAAGCAGGTCGTCATCTGCGCCCCGACCGGGGTCGCCGCGCTGAACGTCGGCGGGCAGACCATCCACTCGCTCTTCCGGTTGCCGATCGGGCTCATCGGCGATGCCGAACTCCGGCAGGGCCCGGAGACCCGCAAGCTCCTCAACACGATCGACACGCTCGTGATCGACGAGGTCTCGATGGTGAACGCCGACCTCCTGGACGCGATGGACCGGTCCCTGCGCAAGGCCCGGGGACGTCAGTTCGAGGCGTTCGGCGGCGTGCAGGTCGTCATGTTCGGCGACCCCTACCAGCTGCCGCCGGTACCGGGCGACGGCGACGAGCGCGCGTACTTCACCGACCACTACCGCTCGATGTGGTTCTTCGACGCCAAGGTGTGGCTCGAGGCCGAGCTCCACATCGTCGAGCTCGCGACCGTGCACCGGCAGCGGGACGACGCCTTCGCGGCGATGCTCACGGCCGTGCGGCACGGACGCGTGACCGCAGACGTCGCCGGACAGCTCAACGCAGCGGGGGCACGTCCGGCGCCCGACGACGCGATCACCCTCGCGACCCGGAACGACACCGTGGCGCGCATCAACAAGGCGGCGCTCGACCGCTTGCCCGGCACGGTGAAGACCGCACGAGCCGACGTGAACGGCGACTTCGGCGGGCGGAACTTCCCGGCCGACGAAGCGCTCGAGCTGAAGCCCGGCGCGCACGTGATGTTCCTCCGCAACGACCCGGACCAGCGCTGGGTGAACGGCACGCTCGGCGTCGTGACGACCATCCGCGACACGGTGTGGGTGGACGTGGACGGTGAGTCGTTCGAGGTCCAGCCGTCGGTGTGGGAGAAGTTCAAGTACTCGTACGACCCGGACAAGAAGGAACTCAAGAAGGACACGGTCGGCGAGTTCCAGCAGTTCCCGCTGCGCCTGGCGTGGGCGGTGACGATCCACAAGTCGCAGGGAAGCACCTACGACCGAGCCGTGGTCGACCTCGGCAACCGGGTGTTCAGCGCCGGCCAGACGTACGTCGCGCTCTCACGGCTGACCTCGCTCGAGGGGCTGTACCTGACCCGGCCGCTGCGACCGCAGGACATCATCGTGGACCTCGACGTCCGTCGCTTCATGTCCGAGGCGCCGCGCGTGGTCGCGACGGAGCTCGAGGCACCGCACCCGCCCGACGCCCGCTGACGTCGCTGCGCGGTGGCCGCAGGGGTCGTCCGACGTCGGGATCGTGGTTCGACCCGCTGCACACGATGCCGGCCGGACGCGCGACGCCCCGCCGGCCACGGGGGCGAGCGGGGCGTGCGGCGTGTGCGTGCGTGGTCAGGCGCGAGCGGCGTCGGCCCGGAGCGCGCGGATGTTCTGCTTGTCGGCTCCGAACGCCGTGAGCAGCAGGATCACACCGACGATCGCGTGGAACACGTTGTCCGTGGTGTTGAGCGCGAACACGTTGGCCGACGTGTTCACGAACACGAAGCCGTACACCGCGAGCACGACGAGGACGGCCCCGACGAGGGTGTTCACGTTGCGCGACCCGATCGTGTTGCCGAGCCCGACGATGAGCAGCGCGGCGGCCAACAGGGTCCAGAGCAGCGCCAGCGGCGGGTTCACCCCGAACGCGTTCCAGAGCATCCCACCGTGACGGCTGAAGAAGCCCGGGTCGCCGTCGGCCGCCAGGAAGAACCCGAGGATGCCCCAGATGAGGAGGACCGCTCCCACGGTCAGCGCGAGACCGCGGTTCGGGGAAGCGGTGATGCTCGGTTCCTTGATGGCCACTTCGGTTTCCTCCTCGTACGCAGCCGGCGCTGTGCGCGTCGGTCCGGCGACCTGCGCCGGTGCGATCGACCGGGCGCCGCCGATCGGTGCGTTCCCAGGCTCCGACCGGCCGTCCAACGGTATCGTGTCGGAGCCCGACCGTCCGAATCGCACGCGCGTGAGCAGGCGCGTGACGACACCGACGACGAGCACCCCGAGGAGGACCAGCCCGGTGACCCGAACGCCCGAACGCAACGCTCCGGAGTCGCGTGGACCGAGCGTCTCGCGGCGGGTTCGGTGGGCCCTGTTGGCGGCTCTGGGTTTCGTGGTCGTGCCTCTCGTCTACGCGGCGGCGGTCCTGACGCCCGTGGGACAGCGGGTCGAGGACGCCGCGCTCGGCGGGTCCGGGAATCCGACCTGTTCTCGTCGGACACTGCCCTCAACGTCATCTCGGTGCCGGTGATCCTGTTGCTCGTCGTCGTGATCGCCGCCGTCGCGTTCGCTCGGCGCCGCCTCGCCGTGGGGCTCGGGCGGGCGTCGTGGTGCTCGCGTCGGCAGCCACCTCGACGCTCGTCAAGCGTATCGCCGAGCGCCCGGAGATCGCCCAGTCGACGACGCCGAACTCCTTCCCGTCCGGGCACGCCACCATCGCGCTCGCCGCGCTGTTCGCGGTGCTGATGGTCACGCCGCGCCGGTTCCGTCCCGTCGTCACCCTGATCGGCGTCGCGTACGCGGTGTTCGTCGCGAACCAGACCGTGGTCTACGGATGGCACCGGGTGAGCGACATCGTCGGGCGTGCGGCATCGCGCTGTTCTGGCTCGGGCTCGTCCGGGCGTGCGGGCCGCGCGTCGACCGAGGGCAGCGCGGCGACCGGGACGGACGACGGGCTCCCCGTCGTGTGGTGACCGGCGTGCTCCTCGTCGCGACCGGGGCGACGTTCCTGGTCGGGCTCGTGGCACTGGTGTACGGCGTCGCCGGTGGCACCCACGACCACGCCGCGATCCTGGTCGCCGGCCGGATGGCGTCGAGCGCGAGCGTTCTGGCGGTGGTGACGATCGTGTGGATCGCGGACGGCATGCACCACGCGGCGCGCACGGACACCGAGAGGATCCCGGTCCTCTGAACGGACGGTACGCGAGCAGCAGGCTACGGCGCCGCGCGAGTGGCAGGAGACGGCACCGGAGGAGCGCGACCCCGTTGCACGGCCACTGACGGGAATACCGTCGGCCGTAGTACGTTGCACTCGGTAAGTCGATGCAAACGCATCGAAATCGCAGCGGCGGAGTCCGCGGAAGGCGGCGCATCATGCAGTTCGGCATCTTCACGGTCAGTGACGTCACGACCGACCCCACCACCGGGCAGACCCCGACGACACCCAGCGGGTCCGGGACATCCTGACGATCGCCGAGCACGCCGACCAGGCCGGCCTCGACGTCTTCGCCACCGGTGAGCACCACAACCCGCCGTTCGTCGCGTCGTCGCCGACCACCATGCTCGGTTACCTCGCCGGGCGCACGAAGAACATCACGCTGTCGACCTCGACGACCCTGATCACCACGAACGACCCGGTGCGGATCGCCGAGGAGTACGCGATGCTCCAGGTCATCTCCGACGGTCGCATGGACCTCATGATGGGCCGCGGCAACACCGGTCCCGTGTACCCGTGGTTCGGGCAGGACATCCGCCAGGGCGTCAACCTGGCGATCGAGAACTACGCGCTCGTCCGCCAGCTTCTGGGAGAACGACGTCGTGAACTGGCAGGGAACGTTCCGCACGCCGCTGCAGGGCTTCACCTCGACCCCGCGTCCGCTCGACGGTGTCCCGCCGTTCGTCTGGCACGGCTCGATCCGCACGCCCGAGATCGCCGAGCAGGCCGCCTACTACGGCGACGGCTTCTTCCACAACAACATCTTCTGGCCCATCCAGCACACCGCGCAGATGGTCGACCTCTACCGCCAGCGCTTCGAGCACTACGGCCACGGTGCGGCGAACCAGGCGATCGTGGGCCTCGGTGGGCAGTTCTTCGCTCGCAAGAACTCGCAGGATGCGATCGACGAGTTCCGCCCCTACTTCGACAACGCCCCGGTGTACGGCCACGGCCCCTCGATGGAGGACTTCACTGCGCAGACCCCGCTCACCGTGGGCTCGCCGCAGCAGGTGATCGACCGGTACGCCGCCATGAAGGACCACGTCGGGCACTACCAGCGCCAGCTGTTCCTCGTCGACCATGCTGGACTGCCGCTCAAGACGGTCCTCGAGCAGATCGACATCCTGGCCGCGGAGATCGTGCCGAGCTCCGGAGGATCAACGACGAGGACCGGCCGGCGGACGTGCCGTCGAACCCGCCGTCGCACGCCTCCCGCGTGGCCGCGGCGCGTGCCGCCGGCACGGCGGGCAGCGACCACGTGGCCGCGGAGGACGAGTGGACGGGTGCGTCCGTCTGACGACGGGACCCGGTGACGGACGGGAGGCGCGGCGCCGGCTGGCACCGCGCCTCCCGTCCGTCTCGGTGCGAGTCTCGGGCGCCGTGGCCCGAGGCTCGGGGTGGGCGACCGTTCTCGGGGCTCGCGGCGCGAGTTCGGTCGCTCAGGGCAAGTCTCGGGCCGGCGGGGCCGGCGCGGGGCGGGTCGGCACGAGCTTGAGGCCGACGACGCAGCCGACGATGCCGGCGATGAACAGCAGGCGCAGGAACGTCACCGGCTCGGCGCCCGTCGCCATGCCCCACAGCACCGTGAGCGCCGCCCCGTGCCGGTCCACACCGCGTACGCCGTGCTGATCGGGATGTGCTTCAGGACGTAGCCGAACGCGACGAGGCTCACCACGATGGTGATCGCGAACACGACCGTCGGGCCGGGCACGGTGAACCCGTCGCTCTCGCCGAGAGCCGTCGCCCACACGGTCTCGAGGGCGGCGCTGACGAACAGGACGATCCACGCCACCTCAGCTCACCACCTTCAGGCCGACGACGCAGGCCACGAGGCCGAGCACGAGGGCGATCCGGGCGACCGAGGCCGCCTCCTGCCTGCGGAGGACGGCGACGACGACGGTGAGCGATGCCCCGATGCCGACCCAGACCGCGTACGCCGTGCCCACCGGGATCTCCTTCATCGCGAACGCCAGGCCGACCATGCTGAGCACCATGCCGCCGACGAACACGATCGTCGGCACGACCTTCTTGAAGCCGTTCGAAGCGCTGAGTGCGGTGGCCCACACGGCCTCGAGCACGCCCGACAGGACGAGGATGAGCCACGCCATGACGATGTCCTTCCGATCCGAGACGATAGTCGCACGACTGTGCGAATGAGATCACCACGGTAGCACGAACTCGTACATCCGTGCGAGTATGGTGTCGTGGCCAGGAGCATCGACGTCGAGGAACGTCGCCGCACCGTGTCCGAAGCGGCGTGCCGGGTGCTCGCCCGGGACGGCCTCGGGGCCCTGAGCGTGCGCAACGTCGCCGCCGAGGCCGGCCTGCCGCCGAGCACCGTGCGGTACGTGTTCCCGACCCAGTCGAGCATGCGCGAGCACACCATCACGCTCGTGTTCGACCGCACACGGGAGCGGATCGATGCCATCCCCTCGGACACGCCGCCACGCGAGCGGGCGCACCGGATGGTCCTCGAGCTCCTGCCCCTCGACGAGGAACGGGTCATCGAGCTCGACGTCTACCTGGCACTCGGGAACGCCGCGCTGACCGACGCCGAACTCCGGCCGGCGCTCGACCGCGTCATCGCCGAGATGCGGGAGTGGAGCGAGGAGATCCTCGGGCTCGTCGGCGTGCCCGCGGCCGACCGCGAGTACGAGGCCTGCCGGCTGCACGCCCTCGTCGACGGCCTCGCGATGCACGTCGTGCGGCTCGCGCCGGGGGAGTCCGGCGACTGGGCGATCGACGTGCTCGACCGGCACCTCGACGGGCTCGCGCGGGGCTGAGGCCGCGGCTCGGGAGGGCGTCACGGCCTCGCACCGTGCGAGGTTCGGCGAACACGGTGCGAGGTTCCGTGCATGGTGCGACGCTCGCGGGGTCCCACGGCGCCGGAACCTCGCACACTGCGCACCTCGCACACTGCGCGTCTCGCACACTGCGCGCCTCGCACGGTGCGTGGGGCCGCGGCGACGGCCGTCGCCTATCCTTGCCCGGTGACGACGACCACGACGCCGCGCGCAGCTCTTCGTTCCCGGGCACTCACCGGCCCCGGGCTCGTGCTGCTCGCCGTCGTCGTGCTGCTCGGGATCCGCCTGCTCTCCCCGGCCGTCGGGGCAGCGGGCCTGCCGAGCGTCGTGCAGGACTTCCTGACGCTGGCGATCAGCGTCGTCGTCGAGTCCCTGCCGTTCGTGGTGCTCGGCATCGTGCTGTCGATCGTCGTCGAGGTGTGGGTGCCGGTCGGCGCGCTCGAGAGGGTCCTGCCGCAGCGCCCGATGCCGCGGCGAGCCGTGATCTCCCTGATCGGCATGCTCTTCCCGGTGTGCGAGTGCGGGAACGTGCCGCTCGCCCGCGGCCTCATGCTGCGCGGCTTCACACCGGCCGAGGCCGTCACCTTCCTCGTCGCCGCGCCGATCCTCAACCCCCTCGTGATCGTCAGTACGGCGCAGGCGTTCGGCTGGTCCGGCTGGGTCCTGCCGGTCCGCATCGTCGGCGGTTTCGTGATCGCGAACCTGGTCGGCTGGATCGTCGCCGCCCACCGTCGGCCCGCCGACCTGCTGCTGCCCGCGTTCGAGGCCCGGTGCCGCGCCACGATCGGCGCGCCCCGCGCCCGGAACCGCTGGCGGAGAGCGCCGCGCAGTTCGGCGGGGAGACCGCGACGATGATGCCCGCGCTGTTCGTCGGCGCCGGGCTGGCCGCCGCGATCCAGGTCGCCGTGCCCCGGTCCACGCTGGTGTCGATCGGTGCGAACCCGGTGCTGTCCGTCGCCGCGATGATGCTGCTCGCGATGACGGTGTCGCTCTGCTCGAACGTGGACGCCTTCTTCGCGCTGTCGTTCGCGTCGACGTTCCTGCCCGGGTCGATCACGGCGTTCCTGATCATCGGGCCGATCATCGACGTGAAGATGCTCGCCCTGCTCCGGACGACGTTCCGCGCGCGCTTCCTGGTGCTGCTCGCCGTCGTCTGCGTCCTGTTCGCCGCGACCGTCGGGTTGGTGATGAATGTCCTGGTCTGAGAAGGGTCCGTCGTACCTCGGCCTCGGGTCCGTGCTCGCGGTCGCGCTCTGCACGCTGTGGCTCGCCCTCGCCGGGCACCTCGACCTGTACATCAACCCGCGGTACTCGGTGTTCACGATCGTGCTCGCGGCCGTCGCCGTGCCGGCGTCGGTCGCCGCCCTGGTCGTCGTGGCCCGCGGACACGGACACAGTCACGACGACGCGGACCCGGACGAGACCGCCCACGACCACGGGCGTCGGCCTGGAGGCGCGGGTCGCCTCACGCGGATCGTCCTCGGTGGTGTGGCGGCGCTCGTCACGATCGGGGTCACCGCCGCCATGCTCGTCCTGCCGCCGACGACGCTGTCCGCCCGCACCGCGCAGCAGCGGAGCGTGGACTCGGCGACCCTGTCGAACGCAACCGGGTCGGGGGCCGCCGTGTCCCTGCTCGGCAGCGGATCGGTCGACACCTCGGGCTACGGCGTGAAGGACTGGGCAGCCCTGATCCGGCAGACCACGGACACCACGTCCCTCGTCGGCAAGCGGGTGGAGCTCTCGGGGTTCGTGGTCCCGGCGTCGGACGGGTCCTTCACCCTCACGCGGTTCGTGATCAGCTGCTGCGCGGTGGACGCCCAGCCCGTCGGACTCGGCGTCGTCACGGACGGGGCGGTCCCGGACGAGGACCAGTGGGTGACGGTGACCGGGGCGCTCGCCGCGAACCCCGACCAGTCGGCGGACGCCCGGATCGTCATCAGGGCCGCGAAGGTCACGAAGATCGCGCAGCCGAAGGACCCGTATGAATACTGAGTCGGCACCGGGTACTGAACCGGCACCGGGTACTGAGTCGGCACCGGGTACTGCGTTGCGGGCCCGGCCCCGGAACCGCTTCCGCCGCCGCCTCGTCGCCACGGTCCTGGTGTTCGCCGTCGTGGGGGCGGTCGCCGCGGTCGTCGGCTCGCAGCAGGGCCCCCGGCTGAAGGACGTGTCGTACGACCCGAGCGGGCTCGTCTCCCGCCCGGCCCAGCGTGTGATCCTCACCGCGAACCAGGCGATCGAGAAGGTGGCCGCCGCCGACGTCCGTGTCAGCCCCGCAGCGCCGCACACCGTGACGTCGAGCGGGAACACCATCGCGGTCGAGTTCGCCGGGCCCCTCGCCTACGCCCGCTCGTACGAGATCTCGGTCTCGGGCGTCCGAGCGCCCGGGCAGCGTGCGACGGCCGACCTCCGCGCCTCGGTCCGCACGGGCAGCACCGACGTGCTCGCCCTCGTTCCCGGTGCCGGCGGCGGGAAGGACCGCATCGTCCGACGCTCGCTCGACGCGGGAGGCACCACCACCGTGTACGAGGGCACCGGCATCTCGGAGTACGTGCGCCTGGGCCGCTCGCTCGTCGTGGTGAGCGGCACCGACGCCGGGTCGTCCGTCGACATCGTGCCGCTCGCCGGTGGCGTGCAGGACGAGGACGCCCCCGTCGAGCACCTCACGCTGCCGACCTCCGAGGGGCGCGTGACGGCCCTGCACGCGGCGGACGACGGCGCCTCGTTCGGGTTCGAGTACGCGGACACCTCGACCGGGCAGTCCCGGAACGTCGGGTTGTACGTGGTCGACATGACCGGCACGCACCTGCCGACCGCGATCGACGCGAGCGGGAAACCCGAGACCGGTGCCGTGCCGATGAGCGTGGGGCAGTGGGCGTACGTCCCGCGCACCGAGAGCGCGCTCGTGCGGACCGGTGGGGACGACCTCGTGCTCGTCGACATGAGCGGACGGACGGATGCCGTCCGCCTCGGCAGCGCCACGTACCTGCACGGCTTCGTCGGCACCGGGACCACGGCCGTGGTCGAGACCGGGACGGGCATCGTGCGCTTGGACCTGACGGACGGCAAGCGCACCGAGCTCCAGGCACCGGCCGGCAGCACGGACGCCGCCTACCTCGGTCGGATCGCCGAGCTGACCGACGACCGCTACCTGCGCGTCGTGGGCGACGTGCGGTCGGACGGGACCATCTCGCAACGGATCGTGCGCGTGGAGGGGACCCGCGCCTCCAGGCTGCCCGTGACCCTCCCCGAGGACGCGAGCGTCACCGCGGTCTGCCCGTCCCCGAACAGCCAGTTCGTCGCCGTCGCGACGACGTCGGCGACGAGCGAGCTCGTGAGCATCGTGGACGCGGCGTCGGGCGCGCTCGAGGCGAGCATCGACGCCGGGTCCGTGGACTGGTGCGACGCCCTGCCGTCGGGCGACGAGGTCGGCTAGCGGCGGAGCGTCTGCTCCGGGTACTCGCCGAACCTGCGACGGTGCACCACGTCGGAGCGACCACGCTCGCGGTCGGCGTCACATCTTCCTCGGATCGCTCGCGGGACACCCGTGGCGCTGGTCTGGCCGCCCCGGTACGGGTGGGACGACCGGCACTCGCACGGCGTCGCGGCCGTCCGCGCCTGTCGGGGAGCATGTGGGCGG
The DNA here is from genome assembly GCA_029689965.1 of Curtobacterium flaccumfaciens. Classification (GTDB taxonomy): domain Bacteria; phylum Actinomycetota; class Actinomycetes; order Actinomycetales; family Microbacteriaceae; genus Curtobacterium; species Curtobacterium flaccumfaciens_E. The sequence continues at coordinate 1,033,067 of CP121450.1, forward strand.
CCTCGATCGCGATGCCCGCACGCTCCGCGTCACCGTCGAGGACTGCGCCCGGAACGACGTCAAGCGCGCGATCAGCGGCGCAGCGGGGATGAGCTCGTCGATGTCGTCGACGCGGTACGCGAACGCCAGTCCCTGCGCGGCCTGCCGGGCGACGTCCGTCAGTGCCGGGTTCGGGCAGAAGCTCGAGCCAGGCCCGGTAGCTGTCGTCGACCGAGTGCACGATCGCTCGGGTGCCGCCTGCTCGGAGCTGCTCCAGGAGGGTGCTCACCCGCTCGGCGACACCCTCGCGCTGCGCGGTGGTGAGGTCCGGAAGGGTGATCCGCACGATGCCGCCGAGGAGCACCCCCAGCGCGCGCACGGCGTGGAACGCCCCGTCCCGCTTCGGGAGCGCGACGCGGGTGTACCTGTTCGGGACCATCTCGACGAGTCCGGTCTTCGCCAGCGCGCCGAGTGCTTCGCGGATCGGGGTGCGTGACACGTTCAGCCAGGCGATCAGGTCCTCGTCGCGGAGTCGTTCGCCGGGGTGCAGGGTGCCGTCGAGGATCGCCTGTTGCAGCCGTTCCTGTACCTGGTCGCGGAGCAGGATGCGTGGCGCGAAGTTGCCTCGCGGAGGGACTGGCATGTTGGACTCCTTCGACTGATAGAACACTCATGATGTCGAAGAGTGCCCGTCGGGCGCCACCGCGTGACGGAATCCTGCGAGGTCGTGTACGTCGGATCGGCAGACGGACGGGAGGGACGGTGCCGTCGGCACCGTCCCTCCCGTGGTCGCCTCAGGCGGAACGTGTTACGCCAGCGTGGCCGCGTCGATCACGAAGCGGTACCGCACGTCCGAGGACAGCACGCGCTCGTACGCCTCGTTGATCCGGTCCGCCGAGATGAGCTCGGTCTCCGGCAGGATCCCGTGCTCGGCGCAGAAGTCCAGCATCTCCTGGGTCTCGCGGATGCCGCCGATGGCGGAGCCCGCCCAGCTGCGGCGGGAGCCGATCAGAGCGAAGGCGGGGACCTCGAGCGGCTCCGCGGGGGCGCCGACGTTGACGATGGTGCCGTCGACCTTGAGCAGGCCCAGGTACGACGCCATCGGGATCTTCGCCGACACGGTGTTGATGATGAGGTCGAAGGAGTTCGCGAGCTCGGTGAACGTCGACGGGTCCTTCGTCGCGTGGTGGGCGACGGCACCGAAGCGGAGCGAGTCCTCCTGCTTCGACGTGGTCTGCGACAGGACGGTCACCTCAGCGCCCAGCGCGGCGGCGATCTTGACCGCCATGTGTCCGAGGCCGCCCATGCCGACGACCGCGACCTTCGTGCCGGGGCCGGCGTTCCAGTGGTGCAGCGGCGAGTAGGTGGTGATGCCGGCGCAGAGCAGCGGCGCGACCTTCTCGATGTCGAGCGACTCCGGGACGCGCAGCACGAAGTCCTCGTTCACCACGACGGCCTCGGAGTAGCCGCCCTGGGTGATGCTGCCGTCGGCGGGGTCGATGCCTGCGTACGTCTGGATGTTGCCCTGCAGGCAGTACTGCTCCTCGCCCCTGACGCAGTTCTCGCACTCGCCGCAGGAGTTCACCATGCAGCCGACGCCGACGCGGTCGCCGACCTGGTGCTTGGTCACGTCGCTGCCGACGGCGGAGACGTGGCCGACGATCTCGTGACCGACGACCTGGGGGTACTGGATCTCGCCCCACTCGCCACGGACGGTGTGGATGTCCGAGTGGCAGATGCCGGCGTAGGCGATGTCGATCTCGACGTCGTTCGGGCCGAGGTCGCGACGTGTGATGGTGGTCTTGACGAGCGGCTCGGTGGCCGATGGTGCGGCGTACGCGTTGACGGTGCGCATGGTCTCCTCGTGGGTGGTGCGTGCGGGCCGGATCCGGCCCGCGATCCAGTGTGGTGGAGCGCGCCACTCGGTGGGAGGTCCCGTTGGGGCACCCCTCGTCAGGACATCGCGGCCAGCCGGGCGCCCGCGATCCGGCAGAAGCGCAGCGGATCCGCCACGGCGTCGGAAGGCTCGCCGGTCGTCTGCGTGGCGACGACCGTGAGAGAAGCGGCAGCGTCGTGGCCGTCGAGCGGTGCCTCGATGGCCCCCGCGACGAGCATCGACCGGGCCCCGGGGCGTGCAGGGTCGTCAGGGCCCGCACCACGGACGGCACCTTGCCCGTCGCGCTCTGCCCGTCGTAGCGCCCCTCGCCGGTGACCACCACGTCGGCCCCGTCGAGCAGGGCCGGGAGACCCAGGACCTCGGCGACGGCCGAGGCCCCGCGTGCGAGCGTCCCGCCCCAGACGAGCAAGCCGAACCCGACGCCTCCGGCGGCTCCGGCACCCGGGGTCTCCGGATCGACCTCGGGAAACCGTCCGGCGAACGCGGCCAGGCGCCGATCGAACTCGTCGATGCGCTCGGGCGCGATGCCCTTCTGCGGTCCGAAGACCGCGGCGGCGCCGTTCGGGCCGAGCAGGGGCGAGGTGACGTCGGTCAGTACCGTGACGCCGGACGGCGGGAGCGCGCGGAGGCCCTTCGGCGAGCCGAGCCCGAGGGCGCCGAGAACGGGCGCACCGCCGTCGGTGGAGGCGCTCCCGCCGATGCCGAGCACGAGGCCGGCCGCGCCGGCGTCGAGGGCTGCGGCGATCGCCTCGCCGAACCCGGCGGAGGTCGCGGTGTCCGGGCGGAGGTCGCCGCCGAGCAGGGGGAGGCCGCTCGTCGCCGCGAGCTCGACGACGGCGCGCCCGTCGGGCAGCCGCAGCCAGTGGGTGTCGACGGGGACGCCGGCCGGTCCGGTGACGGTGACCGGCACGCGCTCCGCGCCCGGGACGGCGGTCTCGAACGCGTCGAGCGTGCCTTCCCCGCCATCCGCCATCGGCGCGAGCACGACGTCGTCGGTCGGTCGCGAGGACAGCCAGCCGTCCCGCACCGCTCCGGCCACCTGGGCGGCGGTGGCGGTGCCCTTGAAGGAGTCCGGGGCCACGACGATTCGCACGGGTCAACCGTAGTGGACGCCATCGCTGGACAAGCAAGGTAAGCCTCACCTAAGTTAACGGTGAGGTGAGGCTTACCTAACTCACTGTTCCGCGATCAGTCCACAGGATCCCCATGCCGACAATCCGCCGAGCCGCCCTGGCCACGGCGTCCGTGCTCGTCGTCCTCGCCGTCGCCACCGGCTGCAGCGGCGCGACGACCCGGGCGCGGGCGCCGCCGGGACCCGCACCGCGGCGGGCGCGACGAGCGCGACCGACCCGGCCACGAGCCTCCAGGCCATCGCTCCCGCCACCGACGCGAAGAACGTGACCGGCGCGAGCACCGCGACCCTGACCACCGACCTGCCGCCGAAGGCGAGCAGGACCGACGAGCCGGAGCTGCCGGTCACGGTCACCGACAACCAGGACACCAGGGTCACGGTCACCAGCGCGGACCGCATCCTCGCGCTCGACGTCTACGGCACGCTGTCGTCCACCGTCTACGGCCTCGGGCTCGGCGACCACCTGGTCGGCCGTGACGTCTCGACGGGCTTCGCCGGCACCGAGAAGCTGCCGCTCGTCACGCGGAACGGCCACGAGCTTCTCCGCCGAGGCGATCCTCGCGCTCCGGCCGACCGTGCTCCTCACGGACTCCTCGCTCGGTCCGTGGGACGTCGTCCTGCAGGTCCGGAATGCCGGCATCCCGGTCGTCGTCGTCGACTCGCACCGGGACACGTCGAACATCGACGAGATCATCGACCAGGTCGCCACGGCCCTCGGGGTGCCCGAGACCGGCGAGCGGCTCGCCTCGGAGGTGCACGCGCAGCAGGCGGCGGTCGCCGAGCAGGTCCAGCGGATCGCCCCGACCGCGACGGGCGACAAGCTCAGGATGGTGTTCCTGTACGTGCGGGGAACGCCGGCATCTACTACCTGTTCGGCCAGGAGTCCGGGGCCGACTCGCTCATCGACGCGGTCGGCGGTCGGGACGTCGCGACCGAGCAGGACTGGAAGGGCATGCGCCCGGTGAACGCCGAGGCGCTCGTCGCGATGCGGCCCGACCTGGTGATCATGATGACCAAGGGCCTCGAGTCGGTGGGCGGCGTCGACGGGCTCCTGCAGCGGGTCCCGGCGATCGCGAAGACGCCCGCCGGACAGCACCGGCGGATCGTGGACATGGCCGACACCACGGTCATGAGCTTCGGGCCGCGCACGCCCGAGATCGTGGCCGCGTTGGCAGCAGCGATCTACGCTCCGGAGTCGAAGTGACCGGCCGGGCCCCCTCGCGCCGGTTCCGACGCGCCGCGGAGCCTGCGGAGCGGCGGGGCGGCCGAGCGCGCGGGGAGAGGCGCGGATCACGCCCGCCCCGCAGGTCGCGGTCCCACCGCCGGTCACGTCCAGGTCGCGGGTCGGCCGGATCACGCTGCTGACCGTCGGGCTGGTGGTGGCGCTCGTCGTCGCCACGCTCGTGTCGGCGAGCGTCGGGCAGCTCGGGATCTCCCCGGCGGAGGTGCTCCGGACCGTCGGGCGCGCGATCGGGCTCCCCGTCGCCGGACCCTCGGACGACCTCGTGACGCAGGCGCTCTGGACGATCCGGTTCCCCCGCGTCGTCATGGCGCTCGTGATCGGGGCGGCGCTCGCCGCCGCCGGTGTCCTCATGCAGGCGGTGTTCTCGAACCCGCTGGCGGACCCCGGGGTCGTCGGTGTCTCGGGAGGCGCCGCCTTCGGAGCCTGCGCCTCGATCGTGTTCGGCCTGCAGTTCGCCGGGTACTGGACGACCCCGCTGATGGCGTTCGCCGCGGGACTCGTCGCGACGATGCTCGTCTACGGGCTGTCCCGCGCGGGCGGCCGGACCGAGGTGGTGACGCTGCTGCTGACCGGCATCGCAGTGAACGCGTTCACGGGGGCCGGCCTGGCGTTCCTGACCTTCCTCGGCGACCAACAGGCCCGCGAGCAGATCGTGTTCTGGCAGCTCGGCTCCCTGAACGGCTCGATGTGGGGCCAGGCGGCGGCCATCGCCCCGGTCGTCGGGCTCGGGCTGGTGGGCGCCGTGGCGCTGACGCGCTCGCTCGACCTGCTGTCGCTCGGCGACCGGGCCGCCCGGCACGTCGGCGTGCGGGTCGAGGCCGTCCGGATCGTGGCGATCGTCGTCGTCGCGCTCCTCGTCGGCGCCGCCGTCGCGTTCGCCGGCATCATCGCGTTCGTCGGACTCGTCGTCCCCACCTCATGCGGATGCTCATCGGCCCGGCGCACGGTCCGCTGCTGCTCGTCTCGACCCTCGGCGGCGCCCTGCTCCTGACCATCGCGGACCTGCTCGCCCGCACCCTCGTGCCGTACGCCGACCTGCCGATCGGCATGCTCACATCGCTCGTCGGCGGTCCGTTCTTCTTCTGGCTGCTCCGCCGGGCCCGCCGACGTTCGGGAGGCTGGGCATGACCGGGGTGGTCGTCCGAGACCTCGGCGTCCTGGTCGGCCGCCGACGGCTGCTCGCCGACGTCGACCTCTCGGTGGAGCGCGGTGAGGTGCTCGCCCTCGTCGGGCCGAACGGCGCCGGCAAGTCCACCCTGCTGCGAGCGCTCGCGGGGACGTCGACCACACCGGCACGGTCGTGATCGACGGGGTGACGGCCGGCTCCGAGCCGCCGGTCGTCACCGCTCGGCGTCGAGCCGTCCTCGAGCAGGAGCACGCCGTCGCGTTCGGGTTCCGGGTCGGCGAGATCGTCCGGATGGGCCGTGCGCCGTGGCGGGGACCGACCGCGCCGAGGACGACGACCGGGTCGTGGCACGCGTGCTCGACCAGGTGGAGCTCGCCGACCGCATCGACCAGACGTTCCCGTCGTTGTCCGGCGGCGAGCGCGCCCGAGCGGCGTTCGCGCGGATCCTCGCGCAGGAGACACCCGTGCTGCTGCTCGACGAGCCCACGGCCGCGCTCGACCTCCGGCACCAGGAGAGCGTGCTCCGCATCGCGCGGGACCACGCGGCTGCCGGGGGAGCGGTCGTGGTCGTCCTGCACGACCTCACGCTCGCCGGGGCGTACGCCGACCGCGTCGCGATGCTCGCGGACGGGCGGCTGGTGGCGGTCGGCGTCCCCGTCGAGGTCCTCACCGCCGAACGCATCGGCACCGTGTACCGCCAGCCGGTCACCGTCCTGCCGGATCCGCGCACCGGCTCGCCCGTCGTGATCCCGGCCCGGAGCACCCTGCCCCGGAGCGCCCGTCCCGCACCCCGTCGCCCGTCCCGGAGGCAGCCCCGTGAGCACCACGACCCACCGTCCGATCCGCGCCGCGCTCGCCGGACTCCTCGTCGCAGCGGCGTCCGGCGCGCTCCTGCTCGCCGGGACCGCGCCCGCCTCGGCCGCCGGTCGGGTCAGCGTCGCGGTCGAGGGGCACCCCGAGGTCACGAACCGGGTCGACTCCACCTACCTGACGACCCTGCGCCTGAACGGCTCCGGGTTCCAGGGCATCAAGAACGGGTACGGCGGCATCTACGTCGCGTTCGGCACCGTGTCGGGCACCTGGCAGCCCAGCAAGGGCGGCGCGACGGGCGTGAACTACAGCTACGTGCCCGACGACGAGTCGAACCCGACCGGGTACCTCGACTTCGTCGCCTTCGAGGGCAGCTCCACCGAGTACGCCGCCAACGGCGGGACGGTGGACTCGGCCACGGGTGCCTGGTCCGCGACGCTCAAGGTACCGGGGGCCACGTTCCAGGCGCTGGACCGGAACGGCAACGCCACGACGGTCGACTGCCGGGCCGTGCAGTGCGGGATCATCACGATCGGAGCCCACGGTGTCAAGAACGCGAACAACGAGTCGTTCACACCCGTGTCCGTGCAGAACCTCTACGGCGCGGGCGGCGCGCTCGCCGGTGGGGGCACCACGGCGACCACCGGCCGGACGCAGGCCGGCGCCACGGGCGCGGGTGGTGCCTCCAGTGCGGCCACCGCGCCGACACCGGGCGCAACCGCGAGCGGGAAGGCGACCGCGAGGCCGACCGCGTCGCCGACCGCGACCGCGACGCCGTCGGCCGTGGCGGCGCTCGAAGGACCCGACCGCGGCGGCATCGATCCCGGGGTCCTGCGGATCGTCCTCGGGGGTCTGGCCGCGCTCGTGATCGCGGTCGCCGCGCTCGTCGTCTTCGCGATCGTGCACTCCCGCCGGGCGGCACGTCGCGCATAGGAGTCGGGGCTCACAGGGGGCACCCGCACCACAGGAACACCGAGAAGGAAGAGAGAACAACCATGGCAAGAACCGCACGCACGTTCGGCGTCACGCTCGCGGCGGGGGTCGCCGCGATCGGGCTCGCCGTCCTCCCGGCCGTCAGCGCCTCGGCCGCGACGGCCGTCACGAACGACTACGGCGCCAGCCTGTCCGTGACCGGTCCGGCATCCGTCGTGACCGACGGCAGCGGCGCGCTGAACGGGGTGTCGAACGGCACCGTGACGGTGACCGGCGACGGGTTCGACGGCAACGCCGGCGGTCGTGGCTTCGGCGTCTACGTCGTCTACGGCCCCAGGAGTCCGACTATTTCACGAACTCGGGCTGGTACGGCTCGGCGCAGTGGGTCTCGAAGAGCGCGTTCACGGCGTCGGGCGGCTTCACGACGACGCTGGACGTGTCGAAGAGCTACACGGCCGACCCGCACCACACCGGCGACACCGCGGCGACGGTGAACTGCGACTACGACGCCACGAAGACGAAGGCCGCGAACGCTGCCCTCGGCCAGTACCAGTGCTTCGTCCAGACCTTCTCGGCGCACGGCGTCGCGAACGACCCGGCGGACCTCGACGAGGTCCAGGTCCCCGTCAACTGGTGATCCGCCACTGACGTCCCGGGCGGCGATTCACGGTCGTCGCCCGGGGCCCCACCCGCCGCCCCGTCCACCCGTCCGCCGACCCGTCCGCTCAGACCCGAGGAACCCATGCACACCCAGACCAGACCGCCGCGCCGACTCCGCGTGCTCGGTGCAGCCGTCGCAGCACTCATCGGCCTGACGTCGGCCATCGCCGGGACGGTGCCCGCCGTCGCTGCAGGTTCCAGCACGACCGTGTCCGGCGGCACGCTGGACTGGGGGTTCAAGAAGTCGTTCCGGAACTACGTCCCCGCGGCCGGGCAATCGGCGACGGACGGTGCCACGAAGCAGACCGACGGGACCTTCCGGTTCACCGCTGCGGACGGCACGTACGACACGAGCACGCGGAAGCTCACCGTGAACGGGTCCGGGAAGGTCGTGTTCGACTACCGGGCGCACACGTTCGTGATCACCCTGAGCGATCCGACGATCGAGCTTACCCCGACCAGCGGCACGTTGACCGCGGGGGTGGACGTGAAGCTCGTCGACCCGACGACCGGTGCCACCACGTCCGACCCGGGCACGAAGCGCATCGCCTTCGCGACGATCGACGTCACGAAGGGCACCCGCGCCGTGACCGCGGGCGACTACTCGTGGACCGACCTGCCGACGTCGATCACGGCGGCCGGGGCCGCGGCCTTCGCGGCGGACATCACCGGCGGGAGCAACCCGACGCAGTTCTACTCGGCCGGGACGGCACTCGACCCGCTGTCGGTGCACGTGACCGGGAACTGGCCCGCCGAGGGCGCGGACGGCGACGGGGAGTTCAGCTCGCCCGGGTCCAGGGCCTCGTGACGACCGGCGTGCAGACGGCGGTGGGCGACACCGCCATCGGACGGGTCACGACCGTCCTCCGCGACACGAAGAACGGCCTGATCGTCGTCCAGGTGCCAGCCGCCGGATCCGCGAAGGCCAGCTACTTCGTCCTGGACGACGACGGCAAGCGCATCGCGGGGCCGATCGACCCGGGGGTCACGACGTCGAAGCCGAGCGTCGACCCGTCGACCGGCAACATCGTCGCCACCGCCTCGCTGCCCGCCGCCGAGTTCGGGGGACCGGCTCGAACGTCCAGGGCTACGTCGTGGTCGAGCGCGGTGCCGATGCCGCCTACCGGAACGTCGTGCACGTGAAGCCCTCGGTGGCCGTGCCCGCGGCCAAGGCCTTCTCGGTCGACCCCGCCGACGGCTCGATCCTCGCGCAGATCGCTCCGGCGGCCAACGGCGGCTCCGCCGGACTCCAGCGCGTGGCGGCCACCGACGCGGGTGCGTCGACATCGCTCGGCGCGAGTCCCGCCGGCGGCACCGTCCGTGCCGTCACCCGGACGGCGACGCTGATCGGATCGGTCGCCGGGTCGATCACGTCCGTCGGGGTGGACTGGACCGGGAAGCGCGCGGTCTCGTTCGACCAGGGCGCCGCGCTCGCCCACGTCGTCGACCTGACCAGCGGTGACTCCGTCGGCGACGTGCCGATCGGCGCGACGGCGTCCTCGGCCGCTGCCGGCGGGACCGTCGTCGACTCCCGTGGCCGGGCGTGGTGGAGCAACGACGGCGACGCGAAGCTCCGTGCCGTCTCGCTGCGCGGGACCCCTGCGGTGACGACCACGATCGACCGCGACGGCGGAGCCGCGTACCTCGCCGTCGACGAGTCCGCGAAACGCCTCTGGGTCGGCGCGTCCGGCAGTGCCGATGCCGGCAACGTCCTCCGCGCCTACCCGATCGACGGCAACACGGCCGGCACCCTCGCCGCCGAGTACGCACCGGGCAACGACTACACCGGAGACCCGTTCGTCCTCACCGCCGACGGCCGTGCGGTCCTCGGGGTGACCAACGCCGCGACGGACGCCGCCGATCAAGGCCTCCGGACGTTCGCGGTCGTCACGACGCCCGCGTTCACGAAGCAGCCCGCCGACGTCGCGGTCACGTTGACCGGTGCGACGAAGGCCGCTGACGGCACCGTGAGCGGGGCCGCCCCGGCCGAGGTCCGCTTCGCGGTCGCCGCGACCGGGTCGCCGACCCCGACGGTGCAGTGGCAGAAGAAGACCCCGTCCGGTTGGGCGGACCTGCAGGACGGCGCCTCGGTGACCGGTGCGAGGACGTCCACGCTGCACATCACCGCGACCGACGGGCTGAACGGGGACCAGTACCGTGCGGTCGCCACGAACGGCATCGGCGACACCGTCGTCGGCCGGGTCGCGTCGACCACCGCGACCTTGCGCGTGACCGTGCAGGAACCGACCGCGCCGGACGGGAACGCAGGTGGTGCTTCCGGCGGCGCGACCGTCGTCGGTGCGGACGGGTCGATCACGGGCGCGAAGAACGCCCGCGGAGCCGCGACCAACGTCAAGCCCGCCACCGGCCTGCCGACCACGGGGGCCGGCACCACGCTCACCGTGAAGGGAACGGCGTTCTCGAAGAACACCAACGGCTCGGGACTGTACGTCCTGTTCGGCTACGTCACGAAGTACCCGAGCGCAGGAGGCTCCGCCGGGAGCGGCTACGACTACGTCCCGGGCGGCGGCAGCGCCGGCCAGGACGGCCAGGGCTTCGTCGCGTGGCCGGACAACACCGGTACCGGAGCGGCGGCGACGGCGAAGTTCAGCGGGACTGCGAACTCGGGGTTCACGCAGGGCGGCATCGTCGCGAAGGCCACCTTCACCGGCCAGTCGACCAAGCGCGTCGACTGCCTGTCCGGCACCGTGCAGTGCGGCATCATCACGATCGGTGCCCACGGGGTGCCGGACGCCGCACTCGAGACGTTCACCCCGGTGTACTTCGCCGGTCAGACCGTCCCGGCACACTGCCCAGCACGCCGACGACCGGCGGAACACGGACGGCACCACCGTCATCCAGCCCCCGGTCGTCCAGCTGCCGCCCACGTCGGTCGCGCCGACCATCCGGAACGCCGCCGCGGCGCGGCCCACGAACACGGCGAAGGCACCGTCCTCGGCCACGCCGCCCACCGCTCCCGCCGCCGACTCGGACGAGTTGCAGCGGAAGATCGATGCCGGTGAGATCGCCGTCGTGTCCGCCTCCGACGCGGGTCTGCCCGCGGAGGTCCACTCCGGCGACCAGCTCGAGTTCGCCCTCGACTGGTCGGGGAAGGACACGGGAGGAATCGTGTGGACCTACTCGGAACCCGTGCAGGCCGGTGACTTCACGGTCGCCGACGGACGCGCCGCCGGCACCGTCGACACGTCGGGACTCGAGGAGGGTGCCCACCACGTCGTCCTGGTCGGTGACCGCGGCACGGTCGTGGCGGTCCCGTTCACGGTGCAGGGTGCGGCGGCGGCCGATGGTGCCGGCGAGACGCAGACCGCTGCGGCGGCGTCGACCGACGGTGCCGGAGGGGGCATGTCGACCGAGACGCTGCTCCTGGTCGTGGTCGGGTTCCTGGCCGGGCTCGTGGTGCTCGCGATCGGCCTGGTCGTGCTGCTGCTGACGGGCGTGCTGCAGGTGCGGACCCGTCGGAAGGTCACCGCCCCGGCCGAGCCGCAGGTCGCCACCGCCTGACGGACGCCGGCGTGTCCGCCCCGTCCTGTCCCCGGACTGGGCGGGTCGGCAGAGCGCGCAGGGTGGCGCGGACGATCTGGACGCGCGATGACCGTTCTGGTTCATGGTCTTCCGGGAACGGTGGACCAGGACGGTCATCGAGCAGCGCCTGCCGTCCCCGGTCGCGGCAGCGTCAGCGTCCCGTGTCGAACACCGCGAGGACAGTGGACGCAGTCTTCGCGACGAGGGCGTCGTCGTACGCGGCGTCCGGATCGTTCTTCGTCGTGAGGACGGAGAGGACGATGGGCCCTCCGCCCGGACGCGACACGCGGGCGATGTCGTTCCGGATCCCACCCGCGCCGCCGGACTTGTCCGCGACCGTCCACCCTGACGGTGCGCCGGCGCGGATGAGCGTGTCGCCGGTGGCGTTCCCGCTCATCCAGCGCTCGAGCAGCGCGGTGTCCGACGCATCGAGGGTGCGACCGTTCAGGAGCGCCGCGAGCGAGGCCGTGAACGCCGCCGGTGTGGTGGTGTCCTCGGTGCTGCCCGGTTCGATCGTGTTCAGCTCGGGTTCGTCGTGCACGACCTGCGTGGTCGCGTCGCCCAGCCCGGACAGGGCCTCGTCGAGCGCCTTCGGGCCACCGATCCGCTCGAGGACGAGGTTCAGCGCCGTGTTGTCGCTCTGCCGGACCGCGGCTTCCGCGAGTTGCGAGTACGTGAGCCCATCGGCCACGTGCTGCCCGGTCTCGGGGGAGTACCCGGCCCTGGCGACGTCCGCCGCCGACCAGTGCACGCGGGCCGCGCGCTCGGACCCGTGCACCGAGCGCAGGAACTCGCCGACGGCGAAGACCTTGAGCGTCGAAGCGTAGCCGAACCGCCGGTCGCCGCGGTACGAGAGGGTCTCGCCGGTCGCGGTGTCGGTCGCGACGACGCCGACCGTGGCGTCGTACTCCCGCTCGAGGGCGGCGAGGGACTTCGCGGCGGCGGCGCGGTCGGCCGCGGTGACCACGGGTGCGTGGCTCGGCGTCGGGGCCCCGGTGGTCGCGGCAGCCCTCGAGTGCGCCGCGCTGTGTGGTGCGCCGCTCGCACAACCCGTGATGACCAGGACGGAGGCCGCTCCCACGGCGAGGAACGAGAGGAGATGGCGCATGCCAGCACCCTTGCCCGGCGAGCTGAACCCACGCCGAACGTCTGGCGCCCTTCGCATCCGAGGACGCCGTGACGATCCGCCCGGGGTGGACAGTGCGGTCCACCCGGGAGCATGATCGACCGCATCCACGTTTTCCGGACAGGGGAGATCACCGTGACAGTGCAGCGTGCGGACGTTCTGCGTCGCGAGGCAGCGGTCCGGTGACGGGTCGGCATCGTGCCGAAGCGGCGGACCCGTTCGACCAGGGTGACGAGTGGTCGGACGCGCAGGAGTGGGCGTACTTGCCGGACGGCGACCCGCGCGCGATCACCGCTGCGGAGGCGCTCCTGGTCTCGCCGCTCGTCGTGCCCGGTTCGATGCGCTTCGCCATTGCACCGAACTCCGCCGACGAGTGCGACGTGGTGATCTGCTGGTACCAGGAGGTCACCGCGACGGGGACCATCCACCGCATGCGAGAGCTCTCTGCCTGACGGCCCCCTGTCGTTTCTCGAGACAGGTGAGACTCTTTCGCAGCGATGAGACCATGCGCTGCTTGAGAACGCCGGATTAAGGCGTTCCAGATTCTTCTCACCGGACGTGAGACCTTCCGGGATGGCTGGTCAGGACGACGAAAACGACGGCGAAGCTGATGCGCTTCGCCGTCGTTCTCGTGTTGTTCGGTTCTAGTTGAGGATCCGGTCCTCGGGTTCGCATTCTGTGCAGCCGCGTGACTTCCGACGGTTCGGGACGCTCTGTTGCTTGACGTGTCCGAAGGCGCACTTCCACCAGTGCCGGTCGGTTCCAGCGAGCATGAACTCGGGCCGCTTGGGAGCGTTGCGGTAGTCGTGCCACTCGGTGACGAGGAGCGGATCGGTGGTTGCGAGGTCGTTGACTCGGAGGACCAGTCGCCGGCGGGAGCAGACCGAGCATCCGTAGCCCTGGACCTTCCGGTCGATGCGCTGCGGGTACCAGTGGGCGGCGCCGGTGGTGCACAGCCAGTAGACCGTGTCGTTGGAGCCGTGCGAGTAGTCCTCGGGCTGCTTGCCGTTGTTGCGGGTGGGTGCCACTGCGCGGCGATGTCAGGGTGCGTGTCGGCGAGGCTCGTGCGCGTGCTTCGGAGCCGAGCGCGGCGGCAGGGTTCGCAGCCGGAGCCTTGGCTGCGGTTGTAGAGGGACATCTTGTAGTGGTGTCCGCAGTCGGGGCAGATCCATTCGGGCTTGTCGCCGCTGCCGGCGCACATCTTGGTCGCCGGGTGACCTGCTTCGTAGGCCGGGTCGAGTTCGGCTGCGAGGCGGGGGTGGGTGGTGGTGAGGTCGTTGATGCCGGGGACGATGATGCGGTTGCTGCAGATGCCGCAGTTCGTGCCGCCCTGGGTCCGGTTGGATGCGGTTGCCCAGTAGACGTGTCGGTTGCGCGGGCACCGCCACGCGAGGCTGCGCCGGGCCGCGGCTTGGATGTTGTCTGCGGTGATGGTCCCGTTGAGAACTGGGTCGAAGCTCCTTGGCGATGTCGGGGTGGGTGGTTGCGAGGTCGTTGTAGCCGGGGGCGACGGCGCTGTTGGTGCAGACCGGGCATCGGCCCTTGCTGGAGTGCTGGTGTCCGTGGTCACAGATGACAAAGCCGCCACGGCCGATGCGGAAGCTGCTGCTGCGCTTGTCTTGTGCGTTGTACGACGCGAAGGGGATGACCTGGTGTGCGGTGATGTAGGCGTCGGCGAGGTGCTGCGGGACGGCGTGGTCGTGTTCCCATGCCAGTTCGTACGGTGTTGCCGTGACGACTGCGTGGCGGAGGGCCCAGAACGTCGGGCGGAAGTAACCCCACAGCGCCGCGATTACCGTCGTGGCGTTGCGGCCAGCAGGACCGGTTACAGCCTTGGCGAGGACAGCGTAGGCGTGGGCGTAGTCCGTGCCAGGGCGGAGGAGTTGCTCGAGGAACCGGCCGGTGGTCACGGCGGCGGCGATGTCGACGATGACGGTGAGGTCCGCGACATCACCGTTGCCGATTCGCGCGGTTGCGTTCCGGAGAACGTTGTAGAGGTGCGGGGTGAGTCGGCCGCTCTTCTGTAGCCGGTTGAAGCGGAGGGCTGCGCGGACGGTGATGACGTCGACGGTGCTCTGCCTGGTGGCGAGGTCGAGTCCGATCCAGCGACGGTGTCGGATGCACACGGGGCTCGTGAAGTCGGGTGCTTGCAGAACCGTTTCGCCCTTGGCGCAGAGAGTGCACATCCGTCGGACGGTGCCGGCGTCCGGGCAGAGCTCGCAGCGGTGCTCGCCACCGTTGAGTTCGGCAGTGGAGAGCTGGGCACCGAAGCGGAGGTGTCGGCCGGTCTTCAGCTCGAGCACGTCCTGCCAGGCCAGGGTCGCCGTCTCAGCTTTCGCCGCGCGGAGTAGCTGCTTCTGGTGCGAATCGAGTTCGCGGTTCGCCGTCAGCAGTCGGCGCGTGTAGCTGGCTTCGGTCTCACGGTGCAGGGGCTTCACCGTCATCGGGTAGCGGCGGGTGAGGAGGTCGTTCATGCTGCAATTCCTGCGAGGCGAGTCTTCTTACTGTTGGCGTTGCGGCTGACGCGGTGCGCGTAGGCAGCTTCAGCCGCGGCGTCGAGCTCCTGTGCGTCGAGCAGTGCCCGGTCGATGCATTCGTAGGCGATGCTCGGGTCGGTGATGGCGTCGGTGGCGGCGCCGGTGAGGAGGCGGCCGAGGCTGCCGATGGAGCCGTTGGTGCGGTCGTGGAGGTAGTCCGAGAGGGCGGCGAGCGAGCCGCGCTCGTGGTGGCGGAGCGGAAGCTGCTGTTCGAACGCCTTGACGATTCTCTTCCAGTCCTTTGCGTCTGTCTGGTTGCTGAGGTTGTACGGGCGCAGTTCTAGCAGGGAGAAGCGGCCGCCGATTTGCGCGCCGCGTTCGGTCGCGAGCATCTTCGTCACGTTGATGCCGGCGTAAACGAACGTCGCGGCGACGTCGTTGTGCAGGTTCTTCAGTAGGTCGTGGGATTCGCCGTTGCCCTGGGTGTGGCGGGCGAGGTTGTGGAGTTCGTCGATGACAACGAGTTGGGTGCCGGCGGCGTTGAGAAGGTCGACGACACGGTTACGGATGCTCATCGTCGTTTCGCTGCTGCTGACGGTGAGGCCGAAGAAGTCGGCGAAGGCGCGCATGAGGGACTTGCCGGTGGAACCGGCGGGCACCTCGATGTAGACCACGGGGATGCGGTTGTGTGCGCGGAAGTCGGGGAACTGGGCCCCATAGGAGCGGTAGATGTGCCGCATGAGGCTCTTGCAGAGGGTGGTCTTGCCGAGGGTGGAGTTGCCGGAGATGACGAGTCCGGCGTGGCCGGAGTTCCGGCCGGCGTTCGCTGCGAACGCCTTTTCGAGCTGGGTGCGCGCCTTGGTGTAGTGCGGTGTGGCGAGGACGATGCCGCCGGACAGGTAGAGGATGCGGGCTCGGTCGTGTACGGCCCGTGCTTCCGCCGTCAACGCTTCGTACGCGTGGTCGTCGAGTGCTGCGGGCGCTGTGGAGCTGCCGGAGAGGAATGCGTCGAGGGTCTCGAGGCGGTGGAGGGCCGCGGGGCGGTCGTCGCCGTGGAAGTGAATCATCGGTGGGTCGTTTCAGTCGAGGACGTAGATGACGTCGTCGTCGTCATCGTCGGAGGGGCCGGTGGAGTTGGTGGAGGGAAGGTCCGGTGCGGTTTCGATGGCCGTGTGCAGCGGCGCTCCGGCAAGTGCCGCGGTCACTGCGGCCACGTCGCTGCGGTCGTTGTCGGCGTCATTGAGGTCGAAGTCGTTGTCTTCGAGGTGCGGGTAGAAGTGCGCGTCTTCGTTGCGGACGGTGCACTCGATCCAGCCGCCCTTCGGGTTGGCGACCCAGGCCTTCACAGGGTTGTAGGGGTCGAGCTTGACTTCGTGCCTGCCGTTGCGGCGGCGGATGTCCGACTTCGTGTTGCGGAGCGGGTCGAGTCCGTCGGAGTCGAACTGGCGGTAGTTGATGGTGATGCCGGTGTCGGTGACGTGCCGGTACATGGTGGGCAGCATCGCGATGTAGTCGTCGGGGGTGAAGGTCGTTTCGAGATTGCTGGTCAGCGTCGAGGCGGCGGTGAACATCTGGTACGGCGTCAGCTTGCGTTCCGGGTGCATCAGGTCGCGCAGGCCGCCGTGCGGGCGATGGTTCCAGACCTTGAGGAACCAGTCATCGAGGAGTTCGTGGAGGGCGTAGATGTCCATGAGCTCTTCGCGCTCGACCTCGTAGCCGCGGAACTCGGGGGATCGTCCGACGTATCCGTAGCGGTACTGCAAGAGGAGGGAGTCGATGCTGCCAAAGTTCCGCTCGACGAGCGGCTTACTGGTTGGGGTGTGAGGCGCGCTGTAGCGGATGTCGACCCAGTGCATCTCGGCGGCGGCGCGGAACGCTTCCGAGACGAAGTCCTTCCCGTTGTCCATCACGATGCAGCGGGGGTGCACGAACGGTCGCGACTGCTCGTACTCGCGGCGTTCCTCCGCGTCCATGAGCGTCACAGAGGGGTTCATCCGCTGCACCATCTCCCGGAACACGGTGTTGTCAGGGCGGTTCTGCGGCGGCGTCAGGGCCTGGGCGAGAAGTGCGACGTGGTCGACTGCCTTCCCGGCGACGAGGCGGAGGGTGAACGCGAGGACGAGGCGAGTGGCGCGGTCGAACAGCACCGTCAGGATGGGGCGGACGGGTTCGCCACTGGGCGACTTCACGAGGATGTCGAGGGTCGTGGAGTCGACCTGGACCTCGGCGCCGGGCAGTAGCTCCGTGCGAGTGTTGAAGACGCGTTTCGGCCGGTTCTCCAGTGACCGTCGGGTCGATGCGGAGCCGGTTGTGTGCTTGCCCTTGGTCAGCAGGTCGATGTAGCGGTACATCGTCGCGCTCGATGGCATGGCCGGAGCTTCGGAGCCGTGCCACTTCACGAGGTTCGCCGCTGTTTCGGCAATGAGGCGACTCTTCGTGCCGGTCGACCGGTTCTTCTGGTCCGCGATGACGGTGCACAGTGCGTCGTAGACGTCGGGGTTGATGTTCTTGAGCGGCGGGTCCGACCGCTGCGCCCGGCCATCAGCGAGCGCAGATGCACCATCCTCCCGCCAAGACTTGAGCTTGCGCATCACGGTGGCGCGGGATGCAGCCTGTCCGGTCGCCCGCAGCTCCTGCACCTTCGCCGCGACGCGCTCGTTCTGCGTTGTCTTCTCGATGTTGTACTCCGGACGGCGTTCGTCCCGGGCGGGGTTCACGCCGGTCTCGATTTCTGCGAGGTGGTCCGCCATCGTGACCGCGGCTGCTCTTGTCTTGTCTGGCAGGTTCTCGAATCGGCGGACGGTCTCGGGGAAGGTCTGTGGCAGACCGACGACCTGCTGGCTGACCTCTGCGATGTGCATGTCCTGGGTCTCACTCGTGGCGGTGTTGCGGAGGCGGATGACGCTGCCCGAGCGGGCGACGAACTGGTAGGTGCTGCCGTCGCGGAACTCGATGGGGTCGTCGACGTTGATGCTGGTCATGGGAGGGTCCGTTCGATGAGCGTGCGGTCGGAGATGGGGGCGGTGAGGTCGAGGCTGAACAGGCCGCTCCAGATGAGGTGGTACAGACCGGCGCGGCCGCGAGCGAGGTCATCGGGAGTGAGCAGCCGAGCGACGTCGCGGAGACGAAGCGGCCGATGCAGCGCGTCGACCGCTCGGCTCACGTCCTGCGGCAGAGGCCGGTAGCCGTGGTGCTTGAATCCGGCTATCCACGACAGGTTCACGTCGACCTGGCGAGGCAGCTCGTGGTGGACCTCGTAGTGGAAGCCAACGTGCTCGCAAAAGGCGCGAGTCTTCGCGAACTGCTCCTGGAACTTCGGGATGTACTTCTCCGGCTTCACATCGCGAAGCACCTGACGGTGATCGCTGTGCAGCGTCAGCAGGTCCGGCGTGTGCGACGTGCCGTCCGCGAAGTCGATGCGCATCGGTTGCGCGCTGAGCGCGACGACGTCTTCTCGCATGTCGAGCCACCGCATCACCTGCCCCTCGAGCTGCGATTCATGCCAGACGTGCTTCCTGGCGCCGGTGAAGAAGTAGAGGCCGTGGATGTTTTTCTGGCGCGGGTACCGGTGCGGCTGTCGGAAGAGCGCAACGTCGTAGAGCTTCTCGATTGAGCAGGTCCGAGTTCGCGGGCGCCGTCCTCGGGCGGGCTCGCTCCACGTTCGGCATCCACGTGACAGTCGCCGGCAGCGCGAGCGCCGAGGTATCCGCAGGACTGAGCGTGCGCTGCGGCGAACTCTTCCTCGGCGTGGAAGGCCGTGGGCGCCTGAGGTCGCGCGAACCGAAGGCCAAGGCCGGGTTTACGGGGGTTGCGAGGGTCATGTCCATCCCTGTGCCGCGACGCTGCCGCCAGCGGGGCGGAAACACGATTTGAGTCCTGCTTCTGGCACGAATACGCTCCTTTTGGTGCTTTTTCAGCACGCTTCTGGGGTTGAGAGGGGCGAGATGGCAGGGCCGCGCTTCGCTCCACGGGACTTCGCCGAGGACGCACGAGGCTTCGGACACACGCCGGTGCTGCGATGGAGGGAGCCTGCTGACCGGCGGGCAGAGGTTTTCCTCCGTGCCGCGCAGCTGCAGCACCAGCAGGTGCTGCGGATCCGGGAACGGATGCAAGCGCGAGGGCTCAGTCCGAAGCAGTACGCAGCCGAGGCGGGAACGAGCTACCCGCGACTGCTTCGGCTGTTCCGCGGGGAGGCGATCATGCGACTCGAGGACATCGCCCTAGCCGACCTGGTCCTCGGGGACGTCATCGACGACCCAGCCGCTATCGCGCCAGCCGACCCCGTAGCGAGTGACTTGCGGGCCCTGCTGGAAGCGATACCTGAGCGCACCGCGCAGGCAGTCTTCCGCCAAATGAGGGCAGCGCAGGCGCAACGGGCGGCGGGTGCTTCCGGTGCAAGCACCGTCGCTCGTCCTCGCTGACTCATCGGTTCCGCGCAGCAGCGCGCTTGCGGAGTGTGCTGGTTCCTCCCTCCGGTGATCCCCTCGATACCCCGGACACGAATGCAGTCCTGGTTGCGCTCCGCCCCATGATCGCCGGGAGGAGGGGCGTCCTGCCCGCGGACGTGAAATGACCGTAAGCGTCGACGACACGTCCTGGTTCCTGCTCTTGGACTGAGGTGCTCAGCGCGCAAGCACCACGTCGACGCGATCACGTCTTCGTCCGCGCATAGCCCTTCCCGGGACCGACCGCCGGTCTCGGGAAGGGACCAATGGGTACGTCGAACTGCGCGCCGGACTACGTCGCTGCGCTGCACCAGCACTACGCAGAAGTTGTCAACCGGCCGGCCGCGCTCCTGAGCGTCGACCAGCGCCGCGGCGTTGAGTTCTACCTCGCTGACATCGGACGGACGGAGCAGGCCGCGACGACCACCAGGAACTGGATCACTTTCGTCCACGACCTCGACTGCTTCGTCAGCGACACCGGACGGCTACCCCGATCCGACTCTCGCCGGCCCCGTGCGAGGACGAAGGAGCAAGCCCTGGTCGATCGGCTCGCGTACCAGCGCCGACCAGAAGTCCGTGCCGCGCACTGCAGCTACCAGACCCTGCGACTGGAGGCGCTGCCTGCCTTCCGTTGGGAGCCGCAGGAGGATCGGTGGTCCGAGCAGCTGATGCTGCACCAGTCGTTCTGGACGCAGACGGGACGAGCCCCTCGGCGTGACGCCGCGGACCCGAACGAACGAGCAATCGCCCGCTGGGCGACGCAGCAACGAGCAGCCCAGCGCAACGGCACCCTTACCCCCGATCGCGCACGACGACTCCGCGACGCGACTTACCGCATCCTCAGCCCAGCTGCATCGCACGCAGTGTCATCGGCGGGCGCGGTCGGGAACTTTCCTGCTCTTGGACGGAGGTGCCTCCTAGACCACCCAAGGACGTCGCAATCTTCGTAGCGTTCGGATAGCCGGTAGCCACCGGACGAACAACCGGAGCGCTCCGCACAGCAGGCATTCCGAGGAAGCTCGAGAGCGAAGGTGTGATGAGCCCGAACCGGGAAGAGGTCGAGCGCCGGAAGCGGCAGCAAGCGGCGATCGAGGGCATGACGCGCATCCCGCTGTCGGACCTGCGCGACCAGACTCCACCGGACCTAACCGCGCTGTACGCCCACCTGCAGGAGGGCCAGACCCTCATCCCGGGCCTGAAGATGGGCATCGGTGCTCTCACCGTGCAGCGCTGGGACCCCTCCTACGCCGCCGCCGGTTGGACGCTTTACGGCGCCGACCTCACGCTCGACATGGGCCACCCGTTCGGGTCGATGTTCTACCGTAACGACGCCGACGGCCGCGTCCTTCGGGTCGGAGTGACGTGGCACCCGCCGGTGCAGCAGCTCGAACTCCCGGCGCTGCATCCGTCAAAGCCGGAGCTCGCCTCCGATTGCACGGATGACGAGGTCGCCGCGGTCGTGTTGGATGCGCGGAGTCGGATCGGGACGCTGGTGGCGGTCAACGCGCTGATCGGGTCGTTCGTCGCCACCGAGGAATCAGAGAACGCGATCCTGGACGCGTCCGGCCTCGGCCTGGAACGACTGGCTGAAGATGACGCGCGGTTGGCTGGCGATGCCTGATCGTCGTCCGCCGCGGTTCGAGCCGGTGCCGTTGCGGCTGCTGTCGTTGTCGGCGCAGTTCGACGCCGTCCTGTGGCCGACGTTGGCGGGGATGACGTTCACCAACTCGACCGGCACTGCGATCCTGCAGCGCCACGTCGACGTTCGTCCGGCGGATGGCGGGTGGACGTTCACCCTCCTCAACGGCACACACCTGACGGACCCTGCGGACCCGCTGGTGGAAGCGGCAACGCAGGTGATGACCGTGTTGACGGAGCTCCGGCAGGTGGGGCGTGGTGTGGAAGTGGCGGGGCCGGCTGATGTCTGACGGGAAGTGGGTGCAGACCATCCGGCGGGAGCAGACGGTCCTGTCGTTGCCGTTCGGGCTCGGGTGGACGATCGACATCACCGACACGCTCACGGCGTTGGCAGGGGCGGGGATGCCTGCTCGTGTGGAGGCGTTCGACCGGCTCCGGTTCGAGGACGGCCGGACCGCGTTCCTCGCCACCCCGGACCCGACCACCACCGTTACTGACGGTGTGGGTGACGGCCGCGCGGATGATGTGGTCCTCCTGCCGGGTGGGTCGGAGGGTGGGGTGCTGTCGTTGGTGCGCCGGTATCCGGACCTGGTCGTGGTGAACGGGAAACGGCAACGAGTCTGGGCTGACGGACATCAGCTGTCCGGGGCGTCGATGCAGCGGGACGCGACTCCGGGGTGGCGGACTGTGTTCGCGATCGCCCGGACCATCGCCGTGCATGGTGGCGGCACGCACGCTGTCGCGGACCGCATCGGGATCCCCGCGGACGACGTCCGCGCCGCCATGCCGGCGCTGGGCGCGCAGGTGTTTCACACGCCGTTGGGGTGGGAAGCCGCCGACCTCGATGCCCTGGTCGACTGGACGCTCGCCGCGTACCCGGGACCGGGCGGGGTCCGGACGTGTTGGCGCCGCGACGGCACCATCGACGCGCAAGCAGACGAACTCATCGCTCTGGGTGGGGTGATGTCGGACCGGTGGGCGGCGCAGCAGTCGGGTGTCCTGGTCCCGCCGAACCGGTTGACGGCGTTCTTCGCCCGGCACCCCGATATGGCGGCGCTCGGCTACGAACCCGCCACTGTCGACGACGCGACGGTGAAGGTCGTCGTCCCGCAGGACGCCACGATCCTGAGTGGGGCGGAGGGGTGTTGCACGGATGAGTTCATCACCGCGCATGTCATCTACGAAGACAGCTGGGCGAGTGCGAACACGGACGCAGTTGACGGGCTGCGGCAGCTGCTGCACTTCCAAGCCGACCTCGCCCACGACCTCCGCTGGAACCTCCCCCGATGACTGACCTACCGAACCCGAACCGGCTGCAGCTGCTGTCCCTGACGTTGGCCTACGACGACGTCCGCTTCTTCGGCTCCGTCATGTTCACCCACCCGAACCATCCCGAGGAGAAGGACGAGGCGGTTCTCATCGACCACGCTGACGAACCGCCATGGTTCCGCCTCACCAACGCCAACCCGGACGCGCAGGACCCCGCCGCCCGGGAAATGGTCGAAGCCGACCGCATCATGCGGTTCATCCTCACCTACACCCCCGAACGCATCGGCAGAACCCGCTCCGACTTCCCGCAACCCTGACCGCTTTGCTCTCCCGACTTCTTGGAGGTACCGCTGATGATGCGACTGGTCTCCCTGCACCTCTCCAACGACCGGATCCTCTGGGGGCACGTCCTCCTCGAGGACACCGAGGATCCGAACGCGAGGCTGGCGCAGATCCTCGTCCGTCCCATCGACACCGAACCCGGGTACGAGCTTTACGACAAGCACAACACGGTCCTGTCAGACCTGACCGTGCCCGCGGTACGGGAAGCGGACCGCATCGTGCGGACCCTCCTCATCCCCGCATCGGAGATCGCGAAGCGGGAGAAAGCCGTCCGGGCGGTCATCCACTCCGGCTACTTGGAGGGGTTCCCGGATGACATGCCGTGGCAGTCCCAATTGTGGATGTACGCACGGGGTGAAGTCAGCCTCGACCAGGTCCACGCCTACGCCGACGAGGGACGACAGATCTCCCGCGTGCCCGGCGTCACCCCGGCAGAGGGCGCGGACGTTCCCGAGGACTGGTGGCAGGTGACGCGGGCCCGGATCCGCCGGCACCTGCTCGAGTCGACCCTCACCGAAGCGGAAGCCGCCGCCGCCCTGCAGATCAGCGTCGACGAGGTCGGGGAGCTGTTCGCGTCGAACCGGCTGCTCAGCTTCGACCTCGACGACGAAGAACGCATCCCCAACTGGCAACTCGTCCGACCAGCGCTGCCCGAGTTCGGTGATCCGTCCTCGCTGCTGCCCGGCCTCGACGTCCTCTACGCGGCAGCACCACACCCGCTGCTCGACGCGGCAGCGATGACCGAATTCATCACCACACCCCGCACCTTCCTCACCATCGACAACCAACCACTCACACCACTGGCCTGGATCCAGCAGGGCCGGCCACTCGCGACGATCATCGCCCTGTTCCGAGGACGGCGGTGGCGACAGTGAGCACCCGACCGGACCTGTTCCTCATCAACGTCGCCTTCGACGTTCGTGGTGTGCACGGGCACATGTTCTTCCGCGACCCAGCCGACACCGAACTTCGACAGGTCATCGTCCACGGCACCGGCGACGCCGCCACCTACCGAATCGAACCAGCCGTCGGGGACGCCCGGGACGGATGGGAGCCGTTCCTCAGCGAAGCGAGCTGGCTCATGGCCCTGATCCGACCCGACACCCCAGAAGAACGCTCCTGATGGGACCAAGACTCGAATGGGTCGCCGCCGCCTACGCTGGTCGGCCGCAGATCACGATGCCGTACGGGCTCGGCGACACCACCGACCTCACCGACACCCTCCAGGTCCTGAAACTCGCCGGCCTCCCCGCTGTCGTCGAGTCCCACGACACCATCCGCCTTCCCGACGGACGACGTGCACGGTTCCCGTCGTTGACGCGGCGACCACGCGGTGAGGAAGCGGACGTGGACCTGCTGCTGTTGTCACCGCGCACCGTGACGGCGACGCAGATCGCACTCGCCGAACAAACATCGACGGTGCTACTGGTCGACGTGGACCGGCGCCGCGTCTGGATCGACGGGAAACAGATCCTCGGCGTCCACGACCGGTGGAAGAACGCCGCCCCCATCTACATCACGTTCGCCGTCGCACGGATCCTCGCCGTCAACGGCGCCACCTTCGACCAGCTCGTCCACGCCGGACTCACGCCAGGGCAGGTCGATGACGCGCTCGCCCGACTCGGCAAACGCGTCCACCGCACCGACATCGGCTGGGAATCACGGAAAATCGGCGGCCTGATCGACTTCGCCATCGCCTGCTACCCCGGACCCGGCGGCATCCGCACCCGATGGCGATCCGACCTGCCGCTGAACGAGCAAGCGGAACGCCTCATCAGCGCCGACTGCCGGATTTCCGGCCGCGCCATCTCCGACCGGCCCGGCTACCCCGCCATCACGAAACGTGAGATGCCGTACCGGCTCGTCGCGTTCACGGAGCACGAGGTCGACATGACAAACCTCGGGTTCAAGCCAGACACGGTCGGTTACTCCGGCACCGAGCTGATCGTTCCCGCTGACCCGACCATCTCCCTCACCGCCACAGCCGCCGGCTACACAGACCGCACCGACGACATCATCACCGCCAACACGTTACTGAGGGCCGACATCCGCAACGACGACGACAACCGCGGCCTCGAAGAAGTCCGGAACCGGCTCCAGTTCCTCGCCGACACCGGATACGACCTCCGACACAACCTCCCGAGCTGAAACGCTCAGCCTTTGGACTTGGCGGTGTCCGTTTGAGGCAGCCCGGTGAGAATCAAAACGGACGGGGTATCTGCGACAGCACGACATGCTGCAAGGCTGACGGACCTCCGCTGGCCGATGAACGACCGGCTACCGGCTACCGGACGTGCGCTTCACCAGCGCCAGTGCGCTGTATCCCGGGTTCGGCGTGGGTGTCACTAGAGCAGATCCACGCCGACGACGCCGACGCGTCGGCTCACTCCGGGGGCGTTGGGTGCTCGGCCGCCCACATGGCGTCGAGAGCCGCGTGCAGCTGCTCGATGCTGACATCGTGTCGGTCTGCGTTCTCGACGCTGCGGCGCAGCGCGGCGAGAACTGCACCGGGCAGCGCGCCGCTCCGCTCTGCGACCCGCGTGCCCGAGCCGAGGCGGGTTACCACGAACCCCTCGGCGTCGAGCCGCTGGAACGCCTTCGCGACGGTGCCCGGGGCGACCGACATGTCGCGAGCGAGCTGCCGTACCGACGGCAGCCGAGCGCCCGGCGCGAGCAACCCGACGGCGATCCGTCCCGGATCAGGTCGGCGACGGCATCGGCCCCGGTGGGTGCACCGGGGCCGATCACGCGCGGACCGGTCGGTGGTCTGCACCGACACCCGCAGGGGCGCCGGACCGACGACGGCCCAGAAGCTGGGCGACGACAAGTGCGAGGCCGAGGCCGACGACGCAGTGAGACGAGAAGTCGAGGACGGGACCCAGGGCGGCAAAGGACGTCCCGAACTCGATCGCCCCGGCTTCCGTGCGCGGGATCGACGTGCGCAGTGACGAACCCTGCGCGACGAGCTGCCAGGCCGACCCGAGCGTGAGGAGCAGCGCGGCCGTGGCACTCCGGAGCACCGCGGAGGACCGGTCACGGCGACGGAGGTCGTCACCGGCCCGGTCCATGTCGGTCCGCGGGCTGCGCGCGATCCGGTGCAGTCCTGCCAGCGTGACGACGACGAGCACCGCAGTCGCCACGATGACGGGCAGGCCGTAGTACCAGCCGAAGAACTCCGTGCTCACCGTCGCGTCCCCAACCGGGATCGTGATAAGCGCGTACCGGCCCTCGTCGTCCTGAGACGACAGCAGCCCGGCGCCGAGCACGGTCAGCGCCAGGATGACCGTGGTGGCGGCGGTCGCGAACGCCTCGACGCCCCTGGTGAACGTCAGCGGACCCCGGCGACGCAGGTCGAGCACGGGCCGGTCCGCAGCCACGGGAGCGGCCTCAGCGCGCCCCGCGACGATGACCGCGACAACGCCCGCCGCCAGTGGCAGCACTTCTGGCCACCACCGGAACTGCCCGACCATCGAGAAGGACAGGACCAGGGGCAGCACCCACCCGACGACGCCGACCGCAGCCGCTGCCGAGCGGTCCCGGGTCGGACGGCCACCGCCGGCACGACGTCCGTCGACGTGCGCGAGCACAACCCCGACCACCAGACCGACGGCGAGTGCCACCGGCGCCCCGCTCGAGATGATCATCAACAGAAGCATGCGAACCCCTCTCGCACAAGGTGTACCACGCTCATGGCACACTTGGGAAGACGCCCCCGACGGCTACCGGTCAGGCGATCGCGACGTTGTGGGCGCGGAAGAAGTAGCCGTCTTGCCCTCGTGGGTAGGGCTCCACCTCGAACCGAACACGTTGGCCAGCTTCAAGCGAGTGGTAACCGGTCATGTTCACATCGGAGAAATGCACGAACACGTCCGACTCGACCCCGTTCGAACGGAGGACTCCCCAACCGTCCTCATCACGCCACCAGACGCACACGCCCTCGACGATCTGCACCAGCGCACTCTAGCGCGCAGCGTTGTCCGATAGCCGATCGGTTCTCGAGACGGTGCCTGCGCGGCTCTTTCTGTGATTACGCGCGCCGGTTGCGCTGTTTCGATCACGGTCAGTGACGTCTTGAGAGGGGGTGCCAGCGACGTGCCATCGACGAAGTTGAAACGCCCCCGGGGTATCGGACACTTCAGGGTATGAGCCACACGACGATGGAAGCTTGACCGGATGTGGTCCGAGGCACGCTCCGGAGATGTCGAGCAGTTCACCGTGCTGTACAGGTACTTTCGCGATCGGGTGTACCGGCACGCATACAGCATCCTCGGACGTCAGCACGACAGCGAAGACGCGACAGCGATGACGTTCGCGGAGCTTCTGGAAGCGTCGAACCAGCGTGCGGACGGCGGCAAACGGGTCGGTATTGCCCTGGCTGATCGTGACGTGCACGAACGTTTGCCGCAACCTGCGACGAGCGAGTCAGAGGCATGCGGTGTTCCTTCAGCGCATCGATGGCCTAGCCGCTGAGTCGACAAGCTCCGCAGAGGACGAAGCGGTCGGACGGCTATCAGCTCAGGTGAACTCCGCTTTGATCGCCCTCGCTGTCGAGAAGCTCCCCGTCAAAGAGGCGCAAGTTGTCGCACTAGTCCTCGGCGAAGAACTCCCAATTACCGACGCGGCCCGGATCCTCGGGATCCCCGACGCAACAGCTCGTACCCGATTGCGACGAGCGAAGCACCACCTTCGCATCCACCTCACATCCGAAGGGCTGACGCATGTCGATTCCGCCGTTTGACCCCGATCGCAGCCGCGCCGTGGAGATTGCACTCGGCGAGCAAGTCTCCGCTGCACCACGCCGACGCCTCCGCCGAGGCCCGGTGCTCACCGCCGCCGTGCTCGTCGGACTACTCACGGTCGGAGGGGGCGCGGCATACGCGCTCACCACCGGCAGCATCATCCCGAGCAACTCACCGTCCGGCACGGCCTCGGCCGCACCCGTTAAGCACTGGCCGACGAACGGCAAGGGGCAGACGTACGGATCGATCGGTGAACCGGTCGCCAACTACCCCGACCTCATCGCCGTCTCCAACGGCATCTGCGGTGCCAACACTGACTGCTCCGGGTACGTCCTCCGCGACGAACTCGACAGCGATAGCGCACCCAGCCAGCCGTCGGACGCAGCCTCGTGGAACCAATCGTCGGCCGGTGGCGGCACTCGGGAGATCACGCTGTTCAACCGAGAGGGCGCGGCGATCGGAAAATGGTTCGTCAATCAGTCATAGACAGAAGCTGTTCATGATGGATACATTCGGTGTGTCTCATCCATCGATCAAAGGGGCACAGGAATGAGATTCACCAAGAGGACCGCCGGGGATTGGGCGCTGTGGTCGCCGGCGCTGCGGCCTTGGCGCTGCTGGTCGCACAGCCGGCGTCCGCGGTCGGAACGTGGTACACCGGAAAGAAGGGGTACTACACCACGAACTCGGTGCAATACGTCGGGTACAACCAACTCTGGATCAACGGCGGCGCGAGCGCTTATACCTACAACGGTCCGAACAACAAGAGCGTGGCGAAGGGGGAAGTTGGCGCAAACGCTCGACTATTCACCTCCGGCGGGTCGCTCGCGTGCCAGCGGTCTGCCTACAGCACGCAGAAGCTGACCTCCGGCTCATACTGGTCCGCGAGCACGTGCACCAAAGCATCAGGCAACTACTACAGCGCCGGACAGGGCCTGGACTGGTGGGGCAACGGCTACACCAAGGTTGACCTCTACCGCACGGTCACCAGCGCCGCCAAGAAGGCCGCGGCAGCACTTCCCGCAACGCGGACCAATGCCAGCGGAGAAACCTACGGGTCCGCACTGGCAGCCTCAGCAGACGACGTCCCGGACCTCATCTTGGCTACGGCCTCCAACGGTGCGGAGGGATACGTTAAGGACACGGATCTCACGGCGTCGGCGGAGCCGTCGTTTACATCTCCGGAGGAAGCTTTGGCCTGGCAGGAAGAACACGCTGACGGCGTCGAGGTGCCGGTATACGCGTCCGATGGAGAAACGCCGGTCGGCACCTTCACGGTCGAGATCGGCGGCGGTTCGGCTGTGACCCGGCAGAGTAGCCCCGGTTGATTCACGTGTAACAGGGACCGCGGCTACGTTCGTGATCGCGGCTTCTCAAAATCAATCGTCTCGAATGGGTGCAGCGTGATCGCTGCACCCATTCGAGCATCCATCGTCGCACAGCCCCAGCACGTGCTCCTCATTCCGCTTCGCCATACCCAAGGGCAACGACATCCTTCATGAACAGATCACCATCCGCTACGGCATCGGCAAGATCGGTCCGACGTATGGTGGCAGCATGCACGCGACCATCACCAAGGCTGGCGTCCAGTCCGCAGGCCAAGGAGTCGGGTTCTGATGCAGCTCGATCACGCCAGCGGAACAGAGCAACCCGCAGGGAAGCATGCGCTTCTCCTCGGAACCGTGCTGCTCGCACAGCTTGCGAGCAACCTCGTGCTGCCGGGACTCGGGATCGCGTTCCTGGGTCTGCTGTTCGTGCCTGGTTGGTTCGGCAGTCGTACTGATCGCATCACCATCGGGATCGGTACTCTTGCCAGCGTCTCGTACCTGGCTGTCGCACTCCTCGACGGCGTGACAGGACCAACGGTCGGCTACCAGTTCGGCGGCTAACGGTCTAGGGCGTGTCTCCCATGTGTCGGGTGAGGCTTGCAGGATGCTGGCGGAGTGGGGTTGACGCGGTCGCGGTATCGGGTGTTTACGGACGAGCAGTGGAAGCGGATCGAGCCGTTGCTGCCGTCCAACGATGGTCGACGTGGGCACCCGTTCGGCGACAACCGTCGGGTGGTCGAGGGCATCGCGTACCGGTTCCGCACCGGGATCCCGTGGCGTGACCTGCCTCGCGAGGAGTTCGGCCCGTGGCAGACGGTCTGGAAACGGCACCGCCGCTACGCCGGCGACGGCACCTGGGATCGCGTGCTGACGCGGATCCTCGCGGAGGCGGACGCGGCGGGGAAGATCGACTGGGCGGTGTCGGTGGACGCGACGATCGCGCGTGCACATCAGCACGCGACGAACACAACCCGGCCCGAGCAGGACACAGGGGCAGGATCGAATCACAAGAATCTGCCCTGGCACGAGGTTGAACCGCCCGGTCACGGCATCGGCCGCTCCCGCGGCGGGTTGACGACGAAGATCCACCAGGCCGTCGACGGACGCGGCCGCCCGCTCGCGATGATCGTCACCGGCGGGCAGCGCAACGATGGTGCGATGCTGACCGAGGTCCTCGCCCAGATTCACGTTCCCCGCACCCGGCGGGGTCGGGCACGGACCCGTCCGAACGCTGTCATCGCGGACCAAGCTTATGCGACCGGCGTGATCCGTACCGAGCTGCGTCGCCGCGGGATCAAGACGGTCATCCCCGACAAACGAGATCAGGCCGCTGCTCGGAAACGACGTGGGAGCAGGGGCGGACGCCCTCCCGGGCTCGACGTTCACGCCTACAAGGGTCGCAACGTCGTCGAGCGGTTCTTCGCGCTCGCCAAGCAGTGGCGTGGCATCGCGACCCGCTACGACAAGCTCGCCATCACCTACCGCGCCGGCGTCACCCTCTGCGCCATACTCATCTGGGTTCGCCTCTCGAGCGGTGCTCGGTGACGATCGATACCGTGGGGTCATGCCCATCGCGACGTTCGACACCGTGCTGATCAACGGCAGCGTCGGCACGGGGAAGACGACAACCGCTGAGGTGCTCGGCGACGAGGTGAGGCAGCGCGGTATTCCCGGAGCGGTGATCGACGTCGACTGGTTACGTCGATCGTGGCCCTCACCCGCCGGCGACCCGTTCCGGACCGCGTTGGTGCTGGAGAACTTGCAGTCGATCACCGCGAACTTTCGCCGCGCCGGCGCCCGGCTGATCGTGGTCGCCACCGTCGTCGAGACCGTTGACGAGCTTGAACGGAATGCTGCCGCGCTGGCCACGACAGGAATGCTGCACGTTCGCCTGACAGCGTCACCAGACGCGGTCCTCTCGCGGCTATCGAGGCGGCACGATGACGACGACGCGGCGCTGCGCTGGCACGCACAACGCCACCCCGAGCTGGCGGGCATCCTCGACCGAGCAGGCTTCACCAACGATCTACGGATCGACACGACCGACAAGTCGGTCGCGAGCGTTGCACACGAGATCCTCACCGCCATCGTCCAATGAGCCTCACGTCCAGACCCGGACCACCCTTCCGCCGAATGGGAGACACGCTCTAGCTCACCACGAAACCCTGGCCGTGTGCCACAGCCCGGCGTCAAGGTGTCTCGGTTGACGATCCGCTACCGGTTCACTCGTACGGGTGATCCGTCGTCGGCGGTCCCTCCTGCGAGACTCGCCAGATGGACCTCGTCGACCTCGGCCAGCGGATCTGCATCCTAGGGCCGTCTAACAGCGGCAAGTCGACCCTCGCGGCATCCATCGGCCGTGCTCGCTCGCTTCCAGTGATCCACCTCGACCAGTACCGTCACCTGCCCGGGACAGACTGGGTCAAGCGCCCGGACATCGATTTCGAGCGCATGCACAACGAGGCGATGGACACCGATCAGTGGGTCATCGAGGGCAACTACTCGCGGTGGCTGCCAGGCAGGTTGCGGCGAGCAACCGGTCTGGTGTTGCTGGATGCCTCCACCACCGCGAGCATCGTTCGGTACTTCCGCCGGACCCTTTCGAGCCCGACCGAGCCGGAAGCTTGGAAGGCACCCGTGACCGCGTCCGCGTCGAAATGCTCCGCTTCATTCTCGGACCGGCGAGGCAGAACCGACACAGGTATAGGCACGCCTTCGACGAGTTCGAACGGCCGAAGGTGCTCCTGCCGGGTCGGCCTGCTTTGGAGAGCTTCTACCGCCGTAACGGCTTGACCCGTCGGAGCTGATGACCCAGGCCCGCCCGGTAGCCGATCGGCAACCGGACGCTGGGGACGGCATCTGGATCTGTGTCGGTCTCGCTACGGTGGTGGTGGTGTGTGGTGGTCGGATGACGAGTGGGCACGGCTGACGGCCGAGGAGACGTGCGGAATGTGCGCTGACGCGCACCTGCCGACGAATGGGCACAGTGCTCTAATCGGCCAGACAGAGACCAGCTTCGTTCGCCTTGCTCGCAACCAGGCGCACCCCGGCTACAGCCTTGTAATCCTCCGTGACCACGTCACCGACATCGAAGAGTTGACGCCCTCGCAACTCGTGGGTTTCTGGGCCGACGTGCAGCGCGCCGGCCGAGCGATCCAACAGGCCTTCGTGCCGAAGAAGATCGACTACCTCGTGATGGGGCATCGAGCTGCTCTTCGTCCTCGAACGCCAATGACGCAAACTCGGCAAGACGCTCGACCCCGACGACTTCACCGACGCGCAAGCCATCGCAGCCGTCGCACGAATCACCCGCGGCAACTTCCGCCTCCTCCCACAGATCCAACGCGTCCCGAAGATCAACGAGCTCGACGTCATCACCAACGACGTCGTCGAAGCAGACCGCAGCGCCCTCGTATAGGCACTACCTGACCCGACACGGACCGTAGCAAGAAGGACGACACAGAGCGAAGCTGCCCACGCCCTAGTGTGCGTGCACGGTGAGGAGTTCGTCCCAGTGCGTGGTTGCCCGCTGGGAATCCATTTCGCGTTTCATCGTCCACGCGCGTCGGTGCCGCAAGCCGGCGACGCCAAGCCCGAGGCTTTCCTCACCGAACTTCGTATTCTTATGGCGACGACGGACGTGACGGATCCTTGGTTCGATCGGTGAAGCGGTCGGCAAGCACGCTGCCCGCCTCGGCGAGCCAGTCCGCGGCGCGCGCTCGTGCCTGGTCCGACGATCCGGCGAGGTCGGTGAGGGACACTCCCTCGACGAACCCCGCGGCGACGGGGTCGTGACGGATGCTGCCCGCGACGATCACCGCGGGGATGTGGTGCGCCATAGCGAGGTTCCGGACGTATGTGGGCGTCTTGCCGTGCTCGCTCTGCTCGTCGTAAGCACCCTCGCCCGTGATGACGAGGTCCGCGCCCGGACCGTGTCCTCGAGGGCGATGATTTCCGCGACAGCGACGGCTCCGCGGCTCCGTCGGGCCCCGACCAGGGTGAGCGCGAGCGGGACTCCGCCGGCCGCGCCCAGCCCGGCGAGCGACGGGTCCACACCGAGCAGCCCGGCGAGCGACCCGAGCGCGGCGTCGACCGGCGGGATCGCAGCACCTCGGAGCCCCTTCTGCGGGCCGAACACGTGCGCGGCGCCGCTCGGGCCGGTGAGCGGGTTGTCGACGTCGACCATCGCCACGACCCCACCGGGTGGCATCCGCATGAGCCCAACGGTCTCGACGTCCCGGATGTCCGCCAGGCCACGGGCGCCGAGCCGGACCTCGGTGCCGTCGGCGTCGAGGAACCGCGCGCCGAGGGCCGGAGCAGCCCCGTGCCGCCGTCGGTCGAGGCGCTGCTGCCGAGCGTGACGGCGACGACGTGCACCCCGGACCGTACGGCGTCGGCGACGAGTTCGCCGACGCCGAAGGTGTGCGCGTCGAGCGGACGGAGGTCGGCGGCACGCATGAGGTGCTCGATCCCGCTCGCCGAGGCGAGCTCGACGAGCGCGGTGTCCCGGCCGTCTCCACGCGGGATGCGGAGCCATCCGGACTCGACGGGCAGTCCGACCGGTCCGGTGACCGTCCGACGCACCTCGACGGCGTCCGGCACGGCGCTCGCGACGGCAGCGAGGGTCCCCTCGCCGCCGTCGGCCATCGGAGCGGTCGTGACGTCGTCGGTCGGTCGTCGACGGAGCCACCCAGCACGGACGGCCAGCGCCGCCCGTGCTGCGCTGATCGAGCCCTTGAACCCGTCCGGAGCGACGACGATCCTCACCATCCGGTCAGCGTACGATCGCCACGGCGCGGTGCGAAGATGGGCGCGAACGTTTCGCAACGTGTTTCGCATCCGGGAGGAGACCACACGTGCACAAACGCGCATCGCTCGCCGCTGTCGCGGCGGCGGCCGGTGTCTCCGTCGCCACCGCCTCGAAGGCACTGAACGACCGTCCCCGAGTCAGCGCGGCGACGCGGGCCCGCGTCGCCGCTGCCGCCGATCGGATCGGCTACGTCCCGCGGCGCGGCGCGAGCCGGTTCAAGCTTGGTGGGACGGTCGGCATCATCGCCAGCGACCTGGCCGGTCGGTTCGCCCTCCCGATCATGATGGGTGCCGAGGACGCCTTCGGGCTCGGGGCGATCTCGCTCATCATGTCGGACGCCCGCGGGGATGCGATCCGCGAACGACACCACCTCCGGGCCCTCGTCGAACGGGGTGTCGACGGCATCATCGTGCTCGGCAGCATCTCGTCGGAGCGCGCGAGTCTCGGCGGCGTCTTCGACGTGCCGCTCGTGTACGCCTACGCGCCGTCCAGCGACACCGCCGACACCTCCGTCGACGCGTCGCACGAGCGAGCCGGAGCGCTGGCCGCCGAGCACCTGCTCGCGGCGGGGGCGACCGACATCGGCATCATCGCCGGTGACCCACGCGTCCGCGCGACCGCCGAACGATCGAACGCCGCGCGACGCGCGATCGCCGCCGCGGGCGCCGAACTGGTCGACGGCGTCGTGCACGCCGGGGCCTACGCCGAGCCGTGGGGACGCGCCGCCGCCCGCGCGATGATCGACCGGCACCCGGAGGTCGACGGGTTCCTCTGCGGGAACGACCAGATCGCACGCGGTGTGCTCGAGGTGCTGCGCGAAGAGGGCTGGGACGTCCCCGGTCGCGCGCGGGTGATCGGGCACGACGACTGGACGGCGATCGCCGAACCCGCACGACCCGCACTGACCTCCATTGACATGCAGCTCGAGGAGATCGGCAGGCTGTCCGCCGATCTGCTCCTCCAGGCGATCGACGGGCGGCCGCAGCCCGGCGTGCACCACGTCGAACCGCGCCTCGTCGTGCGTGCTTCGACGATGCGGACGCACTGACCGGAGCGACGACCACGGGCCACCCGCACGGCCTCGATGCGAAACTCGCTGCGAAATCCCGGTCGGCTGTTGAACCGCGCGACGCGGTGTTCCTACGCTCCGACGAGAGCCGCGTACCGGATCGTTGCACAGTCGCGACGACGGGTACGGACGGCGACCGCCCACGGACCCGACCGTGCATCCGCGACGCGCCCCGAGCCTCCAGGCCGGGCCGCGCAGCGTTGCCGTGCGCTCCAGAGGTGACCACTGACCGACCGAAAGGACCGCTCGATGCGCTCGAACCCCATCCGCTCCAAGTTCTCCGCCGGGGACCCGACCATCGCGACTCGGGTCCTGCTCCCGGAACCCGCCGTGACGGAGGCCATCGGGCAGACCGGCCTCTACGACTACGTCGAGTTCCTCGCCGAGTACAACGCCTTCACGCTGCACGACCTGGACGGGCTGGCGCGAGCCGCCGAGCTGTACGGCCTCGGCACCATGATCAAGCTCGACTACGAGCAGGCGCACTACCTCGCCCAGCGCGCCGTCGGTTCCGGGTTCGACGCCGTGCTGTTCGCCGACATGCGCACAAAGCAGGACGTCGAGCGCGCGGTCGCGTCGGTCCGCCCGGACACCCCCGAGCATGGTGGCACGTACGGAGCCGCAGCGCGGCGGAACGCGAGGCCGAACTACGGCGGGAGCGCCGAGTACGTCGCGAGCATCGCCGAGACCGTTGTTGGCATCATGATCGAGAAGCGCGAAAGCTTTGACGACCTCGACGGGTTGCTCTCGGTGCCCGGCGTGGACTTCGTGCAGTGGGGCCCCACCGACTTCAGGATGAGCTCCGGCTCCGGCACCGTCGACATCGACGCGAAGCGCGACGAGCTGTTCGCCGCGTGCGAGCGCCACGGCGTGCCCGCCCGGATTGAACTGCCGGACACGACCCAGCTCAGCGATCTGAGCGCCCGCGGGTTCAAGCACTTCTCGCTCGGCATCGACATCGAGATGCTCTACGGGGCCTGGAGCACACTCGGCAGCGAGGCGCGAGACTCCTGCGCGGTGCGGTGGACCGGACGGTGACCGCATGACGTCGATTCGGACCGGAACGACAGTCCCACTTCCCGAAACCGCGCGGGCGTCGCTAGCCAGCGCCGGCATCGACGTGGTGGACGTGGAGGGCGTTTCCGGACTTCTCTGGCCGGTTCGCTCCGCTCGGCGATTGTAACGATCACCGATCCGGTGGACGCCGCTGCGTTCAGCGCACTCCGCGAGCAGGGGGTCCTCCTCGTCGCGAACGTCGGAGCCGGCTACAACAACCTCGACGTCGCAGCCGCGACGGCCTCGGGCATTCAGGTGACGAACACACCGACGTCCTCACGGACGCCACCGCCGACATCACCATGGCACTCTTGCTTGACGCTACCCGCCGGATCACTGAAGGCGACCGGCTCGTCCGCTCCGCCGCTCCCTGGTCGTGGGCGTTCGACTTCATGTGGGGCCGATCGCTCGCCGGGAAGCGACTCGGCATCATCGGGTACGGCCGGATCGGTGCAGCCGTGGCGCGACGAGCGCGGGCGTTCGGTATGACGATCGCGTCGGCCTCCCGTCGACCCCGGTCCGAGGATGACGTGGATTGGATGTCGATCGACGAGGTGTTTGCCACGTCCGACGTCGTGTCGCTGCACTGCCCCCTGAACGACGAAACCCGACACCTCGTCAATGCGACGCGGCTCCGCTCGATGCGCGCGGACGCTGTCCTCATCAACACAGCCCGCGGCCCGGTCGTCGACGAACACGCTCTGGTCGAGGCACTGCGAGACGGCACGATCGCCGCCGCAGGACTCGACGTCTACGAGGACGAACCGCGACTCGCCGACGGGCTCATCGACCTGCCGAACGTCGTGCTCGCGCCCCACCTCGGCTCGGCGACCCGCGAGACACGTGAGGCGATGGCGGACCTCGCCGTCCGGAACGTCCTGGCACACCACCGGGGGACCGACTGCCCACGCCGATCGGCGCCTGACCGGCGACCTGCTCCTACCCATCCACACCACCCCAGCACACCACCCGTCCGATCACCACGAAGAAGTGCGAGATCAGCATGTCCAACACACTCCAGACCCAGCCGTGGTACCGGGAGGTGAGTCGGCGTCAGTGGCAGATGTTCACTGCTTCCTGGCTCGGCTACCTCCTCGACGGATTCGACTTCGTCCTCATCACCCTCGTCCTCACAGACATCACGAAGGAGTTCGGTCTCACCGGCGTCCAGGCTGCGAGCCTCGTCTCGGCGGCGTTCGTCAGCCGCTGGTTCGGCGGCCTCGCGATCGGCGCGATCGGCGACCGCTTCGGCCGCAAGGTCGCGATGATCACAAGCATCCTCCTCTTCTCGGTCGGTTCGCTCGCCTGCGCGGTCGCCCCGTCGTACATCATCCTCTTCGTCGCCCGCATCGTCATCGGACTCGGCATGGCCGGCGAGTACGGTGCGAGCTCCACGTACGTCATCGAGGCATGGCCGCAGCGCCTGAAGAACAAGGCCAGCGGTTTCCTCATCTCCGGTTCCGCTGTCGGCACGATCCTGGCCGGTCAGGTCTACCGGTTCGTCGTCCCGGAGTTCGGATGGCGGGCGCTGTTCGCCATCGGTCTGCTGCCCATCGCCATCACCCTCATCCTTCGACGCAGCCTCCCGGAACCGGAGGAATGGGAGAACGCCCGCCGTCGGGACGACGCGTCCGGGGCGAACGCTGCGCCGAACGTCTTCGCGGTCCTCTTCAACGGTCGTCGTCGCATCGTCAACGCGCTCTCCGCCGTCGTCGCGATGGCGCTCCTGCTGCTCATCTTCACTGGCAGGTTGCACGGGCTCGAGGTCGCCGGAGCCGGGATCGTCATCGCCGCCGTGTTCGTCTCGTACATGGTGCAGTTCGGCGGACGCCGCTGGCCCCTCGTCGTCACGGTGACGCTCACGATCCTCTGCGCGTTCCTCTACTCCTGGCCGATGCAGGCCCTGCTGCCGACCTACGCAGCGACGGAGTTGCACTACGACCCGCGCAGATCGCCGAGGTCATCTTCTTCGCCGGTTTCGGCAACGCGATCGGATGCTGGATCGCGGGGTTCACCGGTGATCGGTTCGGCACCCGGTGGGCGTACGTCGGCAGCCTGCTCATCTCGCAGCTGCTCATCTTCCCGGTGTTCGCCATCGGCGGCACACAGCTGTTCGTGCTCGGCTCGCTGCTCTTCTTCCAGCAGATGTTCGGCCAGGGCATCTCGGGGCTCCACCCGAAGTGGATCAGCGGGTTCTTCCCGACCGAACAGCGCGCCGCGAGCCTCGGCTTCACGTACAACGTCGGGGCCCTCGGCGGCGCCATCGCACCGGTGCTCGGTGCCTCGATCGCCAGCAACTTCTCACTCGGGGTCGCCCTGCCGATGCTGTCCTTCTCGCTGACGTTCGTCGTCATCCTGCTCATCGGGTTCAACGTCCCGGCGCGCGTGCAACGCTGGATCCACCCGGACGCCTCCTTGCCGACCGACTTCACTCGCGACGGACTCATCGGAGCAGATGACGTGGCAGTGCAGGACCACCGTGCCGGACAGGGAGCCGGTTCCTGACGGCCCGCGCACCGCATCCCACCACCGATCTGCTCGACGCACACGACCCGGAGGTCCCCATGTCGATCGCGCTCACCTTGGCGGGCGTCATCCCGCCCCTCGCGACACCGCTGACGGCGTCGGGCGACGTCGACACGCGATCACTCGAACGGCTCGCACGGCGGACGCTCGACGCAGGGGTCGCCGGCCTGTTCGTGCTCGGGTCGACGGGAGAGGTCGCGTTCCTCACGGACGACCAGCGGACGACGGTCGTCGAGACCGTCGTCCGCGTCGCCGACGGCCGCGTGCCGGTCCTTGCAGGCTCGATCGACATGACGACCCCGCGCGTCCGGCGGCACATCACGGCGGTGACGGCTGCCGGTGCGGACGCTGTCGTCGTCACGGCGCCGTTCTACACGCGGACGCATCCTGTCGAGATCCGGCGGCACTTCCGGATGATTGCCGCGGATTCGTCGGTGCCGGTGGTCGCGTACGACATCCCCTCCGCGGTCGGCACAAAGCTCGACACCGACACGGTCCTCGACCTCGCCGCGGACGGGACGATCAGCGCGGTGAAGGACTCCAGCGGGGACGACGTCGGGCTCCGCCGGCTCGTCCTCGGAGCACGGGACCGGGGATCGACGGATTCTCGATCCTCACCGGGTCCGAGCTGACCGTCGATGCGGCCCTCGGATTCGGTGTCGACGGGTGCGTGCCCGGTCTCGGCAACGTGGACCCCGACGGGTACGTGCGCCTGTGGGAGGCGGCGCGCCGCAGCGATGCCGCGGCCGCCCGCCGCGAGCAGGAACGTCTCCTCGAGCTATTTGACCTCGTCGATGCGGGCGCGCCCGCTCGCATGGGGAGGGGCTCGTCGGCGATCGGGGCGTTCAAGGCCGCACTTCACCTGCTGGGCGTGATCGACGACCCGCGGACCGCCGACCCGGCGGTCCCGCTGGATCCGGCTGAGACCGAGGTGGTCCGGGACCGTCTCGCCGTGGCCGGACTGCTCTGAGGGCGTCTTGCACCGCGCCGCACAGGCACAGCAGCACTTGGTGTGGAGGGGACTGCTGTCGGTTGAGTTGACTCGTTGGTTTAGGCCGCGAGTGCGACCTGTGGGTTGATGATTGCTTCGTACTCGATGGGCGTCAACTTCCCGAGCCCGCGCTGACGGCGCTTCCGGTGGTAGGTGCCCTCGATCCAGTGCACGATCGCGAGGCGCAGCTGCTCCCTGGACGCCCACCGCCGCCGATTGAGGACGTTCTTCTGCAGGAGCGCGAAGAACGATTCCATCGCCGCGTTGTCCGCGCACGCACCGACCCGGCCCATCGATCCGAGCAAGCCGGCGTCCTCGATCGCTCGGACGAAGCGTTTGGAACGAAACTGGCTGCCCCTGTCCGAGTGAACGACCGTCCCGGTCGGGTTCCGGCGCGAGATCGCCATCTGCAGTGCCGCGACCGCGAGGGCGGACCGCATCCGGGAATCGATCGAGTACCCCACGATCCGGCGGGAGCAGGCGTCCTTGACGGCGCAGAGGTAAAGCTTGCCCTCGCTCGTGTTGTGCTCCGTGATGTCCGTCAACCAGAGCCGGTCCAGGTCCGGTGCGGTGAACGCCCGACGGACCCGGTCGTCGTGCACGGGCGGCCCCGCTTTCCGGTTCAGGCCGCGCTTCTTGGCATGCAGCGACCAGAGCCGCTGCTGGGAGCACAACCGCCACACGCGCCGCTCCGAGACCTGGTGGCCGGCAGCGGCGAGGTCGTCGGCAATGAACCGATACCCGAACGTCGGGTCGTCGCGGTGGGCGTCGACGGCGGCGTTGGTGAGGTGCGCGTTCTCCCAGTCGCGCTTCGACACGGGCTTCTTCCGCCAGGCATAAAACGCCTGCTTGGAGAAACCGAGCACCCGGCAGG
The DNA here is from genome assembly GCA_029689965.1 of Curtobacterium flaccumfaciens. Lineage (GTDB taxonomy): Bacteria > Actinomycetota > Actinomycetes > Actinomycetales > Microbacteriaceae > Curtobacterium > Curtobacterium flaccumfaciens_E. Next base: position 1,073,080 of record CP121450.1, read on the forward strand.
TCACCGCGACCGGGATCCGGTCGGCGGCGAGTTCGAGGACCAGCGGGTACATCATTTTGGGAGGTGCGCTTGGGAGAGATACGCGGCGGCGCGGCGGAGGATCTCGTTCTCCTGCTCCAGCAGCCGGTTCCGTTTCCGCAGCTTCTCGCAGTTCGACGTTCTCCGTCGTCGTGGTCCCAGACCGGACCCCATCGTCGATGTCGGCTCGGCGGAGCCAGTTCGTCACGGTCCCCTCGGAGATCCCGAAGTCTTTCGCGACCTGCGTCAACGGGATCTCGCCGCGGCGCGCGACCGCGATCACGTCGCGTCGGAACTCCTCCGGATAGGGCTTGGCCATGATCGACATTCTTCCAGCGAGGAGCACGTCCTCACAGATCAGGAGTCAACCGAACCGACAGCAGTCCCGGAGTGGCTTCTGCACCATGTCGACTGGGTTCGCATGAGCTTGGAACAGTTCGGGGTCCGCTCTCAATCGATCGCGATCGACGTACCCCGCCGCCCGGTCGGCCCGCACCTCGGTGATCGCTGGCTGCGCTACCGAGTCTCGTTGGCCGATGGTCAGCTGGACATCGACGGGTCCTGATCAAGCGTTCTCTACAGCTATAACCAGCGGGAGATTTCGAGTCTTCTCGACTGCGAACGGAGTCGGCTTCGTCGAATTAAAGCCACTACATGTAGTAGTGCTCGGCGTTGCGCCCTACCACATGTGCCATTGAGTGTGATCCTGGATGTGGCCGATGGTGCAGAAATCCTGCGCTGGCGTAGCCGGGAAGGAACGCAGAGATCTTGACGAAGGGCAGCAAGGGGAAGGGTCAGTCGCGGAGTTCGATCACGGGGAAGTTCGTGAAGCACAGCTACGCGAAGTCGCACCCCAGCACGACGCAGACCTCGCACAAGAAGAGCAAGTAGCAAGCGCCATTTAGCGGCAACTCGACGGGGAGGGGCGCTGCGCCCCTCTCCGTTGCTTGCTCGAGATGTCGCTACTTCGCCTGCTTCGGAGGCTTGATCTGCGACGACGGCGGACGCACTGCCGGAGGGCGCTGAACGTTCGCTGGCTGGATGCCGAACTGGCCGTCCGGCTTCCGCGCCTTGTGCGTCACTTCGCCTGCTGCTTCGACGTGGCGGGCGGCTGGATCTGCGACGTCGACGTTCGCGTCGCGGGGCGGTACTGCACTCGAGCGGCCTGCATACCTCGCTCGGTCAGTCGCGAGCTCGCCGCTGACTTCCGGTAAGTGCCTTTCGCTGTCTTCGCCATGCTGCGCCTCCTTCTAGCATTATGACCGGGAGAGGGGTCCGATGCCTACAAGTGCGCTGGGGGTTGCCTTCTACGTCTTCGCCCTGTTCCCCGGGGTCGCGTTCATCTTCGCCCGCGAGGGCCACCAGCCCGCAGTCAAACGCTCGGTGCTCCGCGAAACCGCCGCCCTGGTCTTCGTCAGTGCGGTCTGCGACGCGATCATCGCCGCGGCCGTGGCGCTCGTCTCGATCTGGTGGGGCACGCTCCGAGCACGACTCGGCGAAGTCTTCAGCGGGGATCTCAGCTGGGTGCAGAACAACGTGCCCGGAGCCGTCTTCATCGCCATCGGCGCAGCCGGCTTGGCAACACTGCTGGGTTACTTCCTCGGCTCCCAGTGGGCAGACACACACGGCCTGAGTCGCATCTGGAACTCCGCCATCCCCCGCGACACCTCCGCGTGGAAGAAGCTCTTTGACAGGGCCCCTGAGGACACCGTCGTCCAGGTAGCCGTCATCCTCAAGTCTGGCGCCTGGATCAGCGGAGAGCTTTACGAGTTCGATGCGGACCCGATCCGCATCCTCATCGAGCGATCGTTCTCACGCAGCCTCACTACAAGCCCGCGGACAGCGATGATGCCGCCCCGCTTGAAGGCGTGGACTGGATTGTGATCGAAGCAGGCGACATCGAACAGCTGCAGGCTGCGTTCGTGCAGGTCGAAGGTGAGATCGAGGACACGTCCGAGAACAGTGACAGCTGACAGTCCCCTCCAACCGTTGCGATCAGGGTTGCCGGCGCGACGCTCGTGAGCGTCGCAACGGCAGCCGCGAGGTGTGCGACATCTCCGTGGCGAGTGCGTCTTGATATGCACCGAGCCACGTCACCGCCGTCATCTTGCGGATGTTCGCGCACCCTGGACACAGCCGGCTCACGCCGATGGGCGGGTCAGCCGTCCGCAGGGATGCTCCCCGCTCATGCTGACCGGTGCAACGTTGCTCGAGGGAACTCGCCAAACGCTGCCTCGTAGTAGCCAGAGAACCTTCCAAGGTGGGCGAACCCCCACGCGGTGGCGATCTCGCCTACCGTCGTCACGGTCGGATCCGCGTGCTGCAACGCGGTCCGGACGGCTTCGAGTCGCGCCTGACGGAGCGCCGTGATCGGCGGTGGTAGTTCTGCCCGGGCGAACGCTTGCTGCAGACCGCGTTGACTCAACCCGGCAGCGGCGGCAATGTCCGCCGATGTGATCGGCTCCGCGCAGTGATCCACGATGTACTGCATCGCCATCTGCGTCCGCCCAGGCGGCGCCAACGTCGTGACGTCGTTGTCCACGAACGCATCGAGGAGGAGCCTGCCGATTGACTCGGTCAGTACCGCACGCCTCGCAGGATCGGTGGATGTCAGCAGCAGCTCGGCGCCGCGGCCGCGAGCCGCCGCTGCAGCACGTCCAAGGCGTCCGGCCGAGCCTGCGTGTCGAAACAGAGCAGTCTGGGATCGGCGCGCCGCCGCTCAGCGTCGAGGGCTTCGAGGAACGTAGCGTCGAAGTCAACCGCGTGCAGGACCACCCCTGCTGGGGCTTCCAGGGTGAACGCCCGCCCCGTCGGATACATCGCCGCGACACCAGGCGTCAGGACTTGTTCCTGGTCAGTGCCTGCGTCGATCGCTGCTGACCCGCCCTGCGCCCACGTCAAAAAGTACTGCCCGTCGGGTTCGATCCGACCCCACCGGTTCGCGGTCAACGCTGAGCTGCGCAACGTCATCGACACATCACCGACTGCCCGAACCCGGTACGAGAACGCCCGACCGACCGGTGTCAGCGCGACCCGGTGTGCGTTGTGCAGGTCCGCGTAGAACGCAGTCGCCTCATCAATGTCGCGCCCGGCCACATCGCGCCGCACAGCGCCGCCCTCGTGCGCCGCAGCAGCTCCTCCATCAGTCATGTCCGCCTGATCCTAAGCACAGACGTCCATCGGCGAGCTCCTTGTGCAGTAGGTTCGACCGCCTCACTGACCGATCGGCTACCGGACGGATGAGGGGACGAAGGCTACGGTGCTGGCATGGAGCAATCGGGCGCTGCCGTTGAGACGTTGAAGGTCATTGATGATGCAGACGCGGCCGCGCTGGCGTCCCTTCTCGGCCAGTTGTCGGGGACCGCGACGTTCGATAGGTCGAGGCTCGATGCGATCGTTTCGCATGATGCGACCGAGCTGCTCGTCGCACGCGTTGACGGGATGCTCATTGGCGCTGCCACTCTCGTAACGTTCCCTTTGCCGAGCGGGTGGCGTGGACACGTGGAGGACGTCGTTGTGGATCAGTCGATGCGCGGCCGTGGCGTCGCACGACTGCTGCTCCAGCGGATGACTGAGCTCGCGAAAGCCCGTGGGCTCCGTACCCTTGACCTCACGTCGCGTCCGTCGAGGGAATCAGCGCTGCGACTCTACGAATCCGTCGGATTCGTGCGACGCGACACCAACGTCCTCCGCTTCACGCCAGGCAATGGCGCTGCCCGGTAGCGGATTCTGACAGCTACTCTTGGAGCTCACAGAGCCGCCTGTTGCAACCACCCCTTGAAACCGCCCATCCCTCAGCGGACCAATCTCACCGTGGTCTCGATCGGCCCGAAACTCGACGTGGCTCCGTCAGCGGCGAATCCGTTGCGTCGGTAGAACGAGTGCGCGCGAGGATTGTCGGCAGCGACCCACAGAGATGCCGAGCGCCGGCCGAGGACTGCGTTCAAGAGTGCTTGCCCCGCCCCTCCGCCGTGAGCGCGCGCGAGCACGTACAGCATCGTGAGTTCCTCTGGACGGACGGCGTCAGGCTCAGGTGTCTCGTGCGTCGCTGCGAACCCGATGATGCCCGAAGCGTCTTCGGCGACGACGGTCACGAAAGCGTCCTGCTCCAGGTTCGCCCGCCACATGTCGATGCGCCGATTGACGTCGAACCACGGATCTGTGTCGGGATCCGTGACGAACCGCCCGTACGTCTCTCGCCACGAGGTGGCGTGGACGGCAGCGATGCCTTCTACGTCGACCACCTTTGCTGGCCGAATAACAATCGAGCTGGAGCTGTGCGCTTCCACCCCTCGACCGTAGCGATGGCGCAGGCATCGGCGAAAGCAGTCTGGGTCTCCCGTGAGCCGATCGGTCAGCGGGCGGTGAGGAAGTCGCGGAGCACTGCGCTCCACTGCTCGAAGGCGTCCAGATGCGCGTCGTGTGAGGCGCCGACAAGGTCGACGCGGCTGACACTTGCGCCACGGCGGACGAACTCCGTCTTCTCTTCCTCGGAGAACATGCCGCCGTCCGCGTACACGACGAGCGTCGGAGCGGCAACGCTCTCCCACTCGCTCCAACGCGGCGCCGCCACTTCCGTCATCGTTCGCACCATCACATCGGCAGCGAAGCGCGGATACAGGCCGTCGCTGCGCAGTTCGAGATCGGCAGCCCACGCCTGGGCTAATGGACCGTCCCCCAGCGCCGCACGCGCGTCCTCTCTGCTGGCGAACGGCACCGCCCAGGAGCGGAAGTAGTCGCCGAGAGCGGCGTGGTCCGCTTCAGAGCCGCTGCCTTCGTTTCCTTCCAGGAGCACCAGACGGCGAACCAGGCCCGGGTGGATCGACGCGACGAGCATCGCGGTGTGTGAGCCCATCGACTGGCCGACAAGGTCAACCGGCCCCTCCGACTCGGCCCTGATCACGGAAGCGACGTCCTCGACGAATGCGGCGCGGGTGAGGTCGGTCGGCCTGCGGGTGCTGAGCCCGTGCCCGCGCTGGTCGATGAGGATCACCCTGCGCGGCGCGAGCGTGTGGGCGGTCGGGACGAACTCGCGGCTGCTGCCGGCGAGCCCGTGCAGGATGACGATCGCGGGGTCTTCTCCATCGAAGACCAAATACGAGATCTTTGAACCGTCCGCGACGTGCACCGCGCGCCGTGCTCCATCCACGCACCAACGCTACAGCAGCAGCGACCACGTGCCCGATAGCCGATCGGCTATCGGGCCGTCAGAAAGGCCAGTCTTCGGGATGTCGGTACGGGACTGCGACGATCTGCGTGGCGTCGCGGTAGACGATGTGCCCTGGCGAGTGCGTTGCCAGCTGCGTCCACGGCACCTCGTATCGATCGAGGAGATCGAGATACAGCGCGGTCATCTCGAGGAGATCCCGGGCCTCAGCAACGAACCAGGAGCGTGCGCCGGGATTGAGAGTCGCGTCGTAGCAGGCGGGGTCGATGGTCGCCGGATCGACGTAGGCCGCGGTCGCTTTCCGATTCGCGTCGAGCAGCCACGTCCGGTCTTCGGGGGTCAGCAGGCCATCGTCGCGGAGTCCGTTGGCGAGAGCGAACACCCCGGGAAGTGTCCACGCCGGTTGGGTACGGCGCTCTGGTACCGAACGAACTGGGTCACGGCAGCGAGCGTACGAGAGGGCAGCACTTCATCGGAACCGAATCCCTTAGCGGGCGACGGTCGACGTGATTGCTGCCCATGCTGCTCGGCCGAGTGCGCGATCGGCATCTTCAGACCCACCGCGCTGCATCGTCTGCCCACCGGCGACGATCGTTTCACCGGGGAGGATCGTCCGGTGTCCTGCGTCCTCTCTCGAGACGAGGGTGGTCTCGCGGCCTGCATCCCGGCGCCGGACCCTGATGCGGTGAGCGCTTTCGGTGCTCGGCCAGACCTGATCGTCTCCGCCGGCCACCATTACGAGCTGTTGAATCTGCTCCACAGGAATGACTGCCGCTTCGACGTTCGCGGGTGACCGCGCGTACGACTGCTCGTAGAGCGGCCGGAACCTCGCCGGCGTCTCTGGCACGTAGCTGTCCCACGCGAGCGGAACGAACGGCACAGGAACGCCCGCCAACGTCCAGTGGGAGCACTCGATCCCCGCGTGATCCTTCCACGGCCACACCACATCGGTCGGAGCGAATGCAATCACCCCGGCCACCGACTGCCGGTGCGCTCCAATCAGTAACGCAGCCTCCGCACCCAGCGAGGTACCCACGACCCACACCCGATCGCTCACCGACTGCAGAGCGGTGACCCGATCAAAGAAGGTCTCCAAAGGGATCGCCCACGGCCCAGCATGCTGTCCAGGACCCCCGAACCAGCGGATGGACTCCGCCACAAAGCCGTGCTCCGCGAACGCCCGTGCCCGGTCGGAATCGACTCTCCCGCTTGAACCGGCAATCACCAGCGCGGCGTCCCCGAGGGATCGTTCGGGATGAATCGCACACCCTCCGGAGAGCCGAGCAAGATCTGCTGCATGGTCCCATCCTGGTCGAAGCTCGCGGCCAGCCACCCACACGGCGTCAGCCCGGAACAGCATCCGGCAGCGGATGGGCACACGGGACACCTCTTGACACGTACTCGGTTATGGTCTGCTCATGGGATCGGAGGTCTCGAGCTCGTACTCGCGCCGAGCCGCTGAGTACACCGAACGGCTGGGTTCGATGATGACGGTGCATCCATCCGATGCGCACCTCGTCTCGACCTGAGCGACGGGGGTCGAAGGCCCGCTGCTCGACGCCGGCTGCGGCCCGGGCCATTGGACGGCGTACCTCCGAGAGGTCGGCCATGATGCCCGGGGAGTCGACCAGGTCGCCGGATTCATCGAGCACGCCAAGACTCGCACCCGAGTGCGCCGGTTGCGGTCGGGAACATCGACGCACTCGACGACCCGGCCGATAGCTACGGTGGAGTCCTCGCCTGGTACTCGTTGATCCACCACGAACCGGAAACCATTCATCGTCCTCTGGAGGAATTCGCGCGCGTGCTCCGGCCAGGCGGCCGCCTGCTCGTCGGCTTCTTCGTTGCCGACAACGTGGAGCCGTTCGACCACGCTGTCGTTACCGCCTATCAGTGGTCGAGCGCGGCGCTCGGCAATGAAGTAGACGCTGCGGGTTTCGACATCGAGGAGACGCATACTCGAACGGTGTCGGCACCCACCCCTCGCCCGCACGGCGCGATCCTTGCCCGGCTCCGCACCACTGGCTGAAGTCCGTACGGCCGAGGATCGGCTCATGGCCAAACCGGAGTCAACCATGATGGTGCCATGGCTGACATCGGCGCACTGCACCACATCGAGCTGCGCACGAACGACCTCTCAGCAGCGTCAGAGGCGTGGGAGTGGTTGCTTGGCGAACTCGGGTACGAGCTTCCACCAGCAGTGGCCGCACGGCAGAAGCTGGATGCGAGGGCCGACCTACCTGGTGCTCGAAGCCGCACCACGTGCCGGTCATTACGACCGTCGGCTTCCCGGGCTCAGCCACCTCGCCTTTCACGCAGGTAGTCGCAGCCGTGTCGATCGACTGTGGGCGACCGCGGCCGCCCACGGTTGGGCGCCGCTGTACGAGGACCGATGGCCCTGGGCAGGCGGACCGGACCACTACGCGGCGTTCCTTGAAAACGCCGAGCGCTTCAAGGTCGAACTCGTTGCATCGGAACCGTCCCACTGACCGATCGGTTACCGGGCGTATCAGGGGCGGTTCACTGCAGTCGGAACCTCCGCCGCCCCTACGCTCGGAACGTGGATGGGGAAGAGGGACAGTGATCGCTGAACATGTCGACGCGCCCCGGCTGCCGGCCGGTGGGCGAGCACAAGTTCTTCGCGGTGGACCACCGCAAATCCCGATGTGCCTGGTGCGGCTCCTGTTGCGGCGCGATGACGAAGTCTTCTGTATCCCCCGTGACGGCACCGGGAAGCTCGATCTACCCACTCGTTCCGTCGTCCCCGGCGACCCGGACGGCACCTCGACCGCGGCAGACCTGATCACCCAAGTGACCGGAGCGGTGCGAGAGTCACACTTTCTCGGTGCGGTCCGCAATATCGTGGGCGCAGCCGATGCCGCCTATCCATGGTCTTCGCCACTCGCGCACTTCGGTGTCTGGGTCGCTGACGCGGAACCGCGGATACCGGGCGAGTGGCTCAGCATCGGTGACCCGGGAACTCCGCTCCGTGGCAGGCACTGGTTTCCGCTTCTGCAGAGGCATGGGCTGGAATCCCAGTAGACGATCCGCTACCGAGACACAACGAGGCGTTTTCATCGCGAACCTCAGCGCCGCATCAGGTCTCGCAGCACGATGATGAGCGCGAACGGCATGAGGACCAGGAGCGGTAGCCAAGACCCGATGTGTTCGGTGTTCACCACCAAGTTGACCAGCCCGAGCGCGAGCATGAGGCCAGCAACGACAACGACAGACCATCCGACGGGTCTTGAGAATCTCGACGTCCTCCCGAGCCGCGCAGGACCACCGTCAATGACTGCTTCCTCCCTCGAGCTCCCGTCTATTCCAGGTACGGCGTCGTGCAGCAGGCGAATGTCCCGTTCGCCCTCGCCCCAGTCGACCAGGGTGAGAGGCATAACCGGTCGAGTCTCGGCAGTGACGCTGGTCCCCCACTGGTCGGCGTCAACCTCACTGTGATGCGTTCACCCCACGAGAACGCGTTGCCTTGCACTGACGCATCAATAGTGTCGTTGGTACTGGTCATCAGTCGCGCGCGCGGTGACCGTCCGATCTCGTTGAGAAGCCGCGCACGCACCACATCGATGGAAGCCGGCACGGTCCAGGAGGCCTTGGAACGTGCGGCACGTGTTCTCACCTCGAACATTGGTACATTCAACCCGATCAACATCGCGGACGGACCTTCAGGAAGTCGCCCGCTTGACTGATCAGACAGGCAACGACGGATGATTGCCCCGTCTCTCAAGCCGATTGGCTATCGGGACGCGCTGTAGCAAGTTCTGGCGCAGGATGATCGTGTGCGTGTGTTGACCATCCGGACAGTGGCGATGGCTGTCCCCGCGGAGCAGGAGGCGAACTGGCCTCAGCTTCGCAGCCGCTGCGGTGCTGGCATCGAACGAGGGTCGCGAACGGGTGCCCGCGGTGTGTTCAGGACAGATCAGGGTGCAAGTGGGTTGATTCCAGTTTCCGAGCTCACTCCCGTGACCTTCACTGATGACGAGGACCCTGCCCGATTCATCGGAGACGTGACGGCCTTCGGCTCCGACGCCGCTCCGGCGACCTGAACGCCGCTTGGCCGCCCATCGGCTACCGGTCGCGCTGTTTGTCGTTTCGTCGTCGCCACTCCCCGCCGGCGTAGGCGAGCGTGTACAGCCCGCCGATGGTGAGTGGCGCGATAGCCAGGAAGATCAGCATCGAGTCGACGAGGAACAACAGCAGCGCGGCGACGCTGAGAAGAACGATCCCGACGAGGACGAGCGTCCCAAGCGGTAGACGGCGGCCCAGCCACTCGTGATTCGTCACGATGGCGAAGCTACCTGTGGCACAACCCGACCGACGTCCCGATCAGCGATCCGCTACCGGCCTACGTGCACGAGTGATCCGTCGGCGGCGGCCGGCTGCGAGACTCGCCAGATGGACCTCGTCGACCTCGGCCAGCGGATCTGCATCCTCAGGGCCGTCTAACAGCGGCAAGTCGACCCTCGCGGCATCCATCGGCCGTGCTCGCTCGCTTCCAGTGATCCACCTCGACCAGTACCGTCACCTGCCCGGGACAGACTGGGTCAAGCGCCCGGACATCGATTTCGAGCGCATGCACAACGAGGCGATGGACACCGATCAGTGGGTCATCGAGGGCAACTACTCGCGGTGGCTGCCAGGCAGGTTGCGGCGAGCAACCGGTCTGGTGTTGCTGGATGCCTCCACCACCGCGAGCATCGTTCGGTACTTCCGCCGGACCCTTTCGAGCCCGACCGAGCCGGAAGCTTGGAAGGCACCCGTGACCGCGTCCGCGTCGAAATGCTCCGCTTCATTCTCGGACCGGCGAGGCAGAACCGACACAGGTATAGGCACGCCTTCGACGAGTTCGAACGGCCGAAGGTGCTCCTGCCGGGTCGGCCTGCTTTGGAGAAGCTTCTACCGCCGTAACGGCTTGACCCGTCGGAGCTGATGACCCAGGCCCGCCCGGTAGCCGATGGCCTACCGGATCATGCGTGGCGCAGCACTGAGGCCGCTACATGCTGGGGTTGTGAGATGTAGGGCGAGTGGCCGGCGTTGAGCACTTCGTGAGTGCTGCATCGCTCCGCCATGCGCATCTGCAGCGCTGGGCTCATTGCGCGGTCGTCGGAGCAGACGATGTAGTGACTGACCGATCGTCCACACGGTGCTGCTTCGACGACACCTCTGCCGTGCCCCGACGCCTGCGGCACAAGCAGGTCAACGGCCCGCTGGGCAGTCTGCGGATCGCAGTCCGCATAGAACAAGAACAGGTCGACCGCCGCCTCGGCGGGGATGAACGTGCCACCCGCCGAGTGCGACCGCACTGAGGCATTCACCGGCGCGTCCGGGCCTCCAAGCTGCTGCGCAGCTCTCCCCAACCCGCGGCGTGAACGCTGCCATGAAGACGAATGAGGCGGCTCCCTCCACTCCAGCAGCGACGGCACCGCGGTAGCTGTGGGCGATAAGTACGGGCTTGTCTCGACAAGCATCGACGGCTCGTTGCACGGCCTCGGTATCGGCCGCGAGAGAACCCCGGTGAAGCCGAGGAACGTGGACGGTCGCGCCGCCCTCTTCGAGCGCTTCCCGGAGTGGTTGCATGTGCTGCGGTTGGTGGTAGAGATCGTGCACGAGGATCACTTCTGGAGACGTCACGTACTCAGCCAATCCGTCGACAAGACAGCACGCAACTACCACGCAGCACTCTGCCTCGCAGCGACACTGCTCTGGCTGCCGCTGTCGTAATGCTCCTTGCTCCAGTCCGTCAGGTCGAAGAGGCCTCGGAGGAGGACCGAGTCGCCAACGCGGGGCGCGCTGCGGACAATCGATTCGAGGCTGTCAGTCCCGAGGCCGTCGCGGTATATGTCGAGCGCCCTCTTCCTGAGATTCGCTGATGAGCGAACGTCTCGCGCGAGCAGCGGCTCGCTGGTACCGACAACTCTCCCGGAGCCGACATTCCCATCGCGCGCGTGCGAGCCGACCAGTGCTGTTGCTGCTCGGACATCGTCCGCTTGGAGCCGAGCTCCCCACACCCCCTCGGGTACCTCCATGGCGTTCCGCGCGGCTGCTACCGCTGTCCCGATCGCGACGTGATCAGGATGGCCGGTGAGTCCATCAGAGCCAACGGTGAGGACGATGTCCGGTTGGGTCTTTGCAATCAGGTGTTCTACTGCCGCACGGAGGTGTTGGGGAGCTGCGCCCGACACAGGTGGGCCGGACGGAGCATCGACCCATCCGGCGGAGTCGTCGAGCCACCACCACGAACGACCACCCAGGAGTTCGAGAACGACCTCGTACTTCGCAATACGGCGTGCCCGCGCGTCTTCGAGCGAGGCAGCCTCGTGCAGTTCGCTTGCCTCGCCGCCCGTTGCGATCGCGCCGACGACGTCGTATCCCTGAGCGGACAAGGCGACGGCCCAGCCAAAGTTCGCGAATACCTCATCGTCGGGGTGAGCATGAAGCAGCAGAGCGGTCGGCACTCCAACACGCTAGCCCGACGGGAGCTCGAGCCTCGATTTAGCAACACGGCCTAACCGGATAACAGCGAACAGCTTCTTTAGGGGTGAGCGAACGGTGTCCGAATGCCGATCCTCCAACGGACGCGCCAGCATGAAGTCGTTCGTACACTCGCACGATGGCCTCCTTGCTCGATGAGCCGACCTGGCACAAGCCGTCAACTAAGTCTGCCAGCAACATGAGCAAATCGGTGGTGCAGCGGTGGCTCGACGCCTACATCGCCGCATGGCACTCGTACGACCCCGACGACATCGCCGAGCTGTGGTCCGAGAACGCTGTGTGGCACTACCCGTTCGAGATCCGCGCAACAGGGCGAGCTGCGATCGTCGCGGAATGGATGGCGGAACGTGACGCCTTCGTCGGGGAGCGGTTCGATGCCCGCTATCACCCGATGAGCTTGGACGGAGACACCGCTGTCACGCACGGGCGCACCGTCTTCTACGCGGACGAGAGCGACGAAGTCGCGACGGCCTACGACAACATCTGGTTCCTCCGCTTCGACGCCGACGGTCGTTGCTCCGAGTTCCACGAGTGGTACGCGGGCCGACCAGAGGACGAACCCAATCGAGCCGTCCCGCATCGCTAAGCCGGACGGCTCCGAGAGCCCAGTGCCGAAGGCAACCGTTGTCAACGGCGAATCAATCAGCGGGCGGAATCGCGGATCAACCGCATCCGGCCCACCATCGGCGAGTACGACTGACTGTGCCCGGTAGCCGATCGTCTACCGGTCGCGCTGCTGGCGACTGTCGGTGGAGGCAGACAGTTGGCTTCAGACCTCGACGTTATAGTCCAGCGCCAACTCCGCGGCGTTCCGGCCCCGGATGCCCAGTTCGCCTTCGGCGTCTCGGTGATCGTGATCTCGACACTGTGAGGTGAGATGCCGGCCGCGTTTTCGATCCGAGCAAACAGCTCGCTGATCAGCTTTCGCTTCGCAGCATCGCTCCTGCCCTCAAACATCGAGATCTCGATGATCGTGTAATTGGGGCCTCGGTCGCCGGGGTACACGAAGTCGGAAGGGTCGAGACCGACGAACCGCTGGAACCGCTTCTCTGGTGGGTACTCGAGCGCTTCCATGATCGCGCTGTGAATTGCGCCGACAACGCCATGCGATGTGCGTCAAGGGACGCACGAAGCCCGTAGACGACTACTTGTGCCATAACCAGATGCTAGCGAGCAGCGCAATACCCCCGACTCGACGTTCCCTCATGGTGCCAGTACGCAACGTCAGCGCTGCTGATCCCTGGACCGGGCGCGCCGTCTCACACGGCTCCGGTCGTGACCCAATCGCGGAACCTTGGTCCGACGACCTCGGTCTCAGGGACAGGTAGAAGGGCACCCTCCCGGAATGCTCGCCCCATCCGGCCGGGATCATGAGGGGCACCGGTCGGACACGGGGGTTCGGGAGCGCCTTGGTCATGCTCGACAACGTCATGGTGTCGGGCCCCGCAACCTCGACTTCTCGCCTGGAACGATCGGCGACGACAGCCTCGGCGATCACCGCTGCCACCGCATCGAGGGAAACCGGAGCGATCGTCATCCCCGGGACGAGCGCTATCGGTCCGAAGCGCATCCGCTTGAGGTTCTGCCGTGCGAACTCGAACCACTGCGTGGAGCGCACGATCGTGAGGCGCGGACTGGTCGAGCGTGCAACAGCTTCTTGCGCGGTCTTGCCGGCAAAGTAGCCGTACCCCTGCACCTCGGGGAGCATGCAATTCACGATCGAGAGCAGCACGTGGTGCGCTCCGACCGTCTTCGCGGCACTCCCGACCGCGCGTGTGGACGCCGTGAAGAACTCGGTGGCCGCTTTCCGGCTCATCGTGAACCGACCGGTCGCCTCGACGATCACGTCAGCTCCCGCGAACGCGGCGGCAGCGTCGTCACGCAGCACGTCGAAGCCCCGCGACCGTGACAGCTGCGTGACCGAACATCCCCGCTGCTGCACTGCCCTACTGATCGCGGCACCGGAGATGCCGCCACCCACCACAACTACTCGCATAACCCCACCCATCCTCTACGTCTGTAGAGAATACTCCGATAGTAGAGGCCAGAAGGAGTGCGTATGGATCGGCGGGAACAGCTCGCGGACGCGGGAATCCGACTGACGGCGAGCGGCGGCGTCCGCGCGCTCACGCATCGCGCAGTCGACGCCGAAGCCGGAGTCGCCGCTGGATCGACGTCGTACTACGCACGCACGCGTCGTCGAGCTGACCGCACTTGTCGTCGCCCGTGTCACACAACAGCTCTCCGCCGAGCTCGGCGCGTTACAGATCCCCGAGGACCTCGATGACACTGCCGTCGTGCGAATCGCGGCCGCATTCCTCAACCAGCTCGCAGCACGAGAGCAAGCGCAGGCGGCGCGCCTCGCCCTCCTGCTCGAGCTCCGAGACGATGAAGACCTCCGCGCTTCGCTCACTGGCGCCGATCCGGTGCGCGCCCGGCTGAACGAGACGGCCCGATCGCTTCTCGATCGGCTCCGCGTTGTGGCCCCAGAGCAATCCGCCGTCGATCTCGTCGGCCTCATCGACGCGATGCTGCTATACCGCACAGCCGCAGTCGCACCCCTGGACCCAGTATGCGTCCTGACCGCCTACATCGCGGGGCTTCCGCGTCGATGACTACGGGCGACCCCGTCCTCGCGCGGACGCCGATGGGCGTAGCGTTCATGGCATGCGCGTGGGGATCACTGGGGAACGGGTTTCGTCGGACGGCACCTTGCGGCCCGGTTCGACCCCGAAGGTATTGAGGTCGTCTCTCGCAGCACCGGTGTCGAGATCGACGACGTCGACGCGCTCACCACCGCGTTCACCGGAGTCGACGTGGTCGCGCACTGCGCGGGCATCAACCGGGAGATCGGCGAGCAAACCTTCGACCGTGTGCACGTCCGCGGCACAGCGGCCGTGCTCGAGGCAGCCCGACGGGCGGGTGTCCGGAAGATCGTCCTGTTAAGCTTCTTGCGAGCGCGCCCCGGTTCGGGATCCCCGTACCACGAGACGAAATGGCAAGCCGAGGAGATGGTCCGTTCCTCCGGCCTGGACTACACGATCCTGAAGGCCGGCATGATCTACGGGCACGGCGACCACCTCGTCGACCACCTCAGTCACACCGTGCAGACCGTTCCGCTGTTCGCATCGGTCGGGCTCCGCGAGAAGACGATCAGCCCCATCCCGGTCAGCGAGCTGGTGGACGTCATTGTTGCGGCGCTCGGAGGCCGACTGTCCCGCCAGACCGTCGCCGTCCGTGGAGGTGAGACCCTGCTGCTCAGCGACGCCGTCCGTAGGGTCGCCGATGTCGTCGGGCGCAGGGTCGTGGTCTTCCCCGCGCCGGTGTGTGCGCACCGTGTGCTCGGTCAGGTGACGGAATGGACGATGAAGGTCCCGCTCGTCGCCAAGGCGCAGGTGCGTATGCTCGCCGAGGGCGTCACCGACGCAGTACAGCCGGCAAGTGAACTCCCCGCAGATCTCGCACCTCGGCTGTCGTTCACCGAGGACCAGATCCGGAACGCGCTTCCACCACGAGGCGGCTTCACCATCAACGACCTCCGATGGGCAGCAAGCGGCCCGAGGGCGCCACTGCCCGCTGACCGATCGTCGTGCGAGGCAGGATCACGACGCGAAGCGCCGCGAAAGCGACGACACAGACCGAGGCCCATCACACCGTCGCGGGTGGCCAGCCCTTTGGCGTGCGCGGCCGGACCAGCGCGCGCGACACCAGCTAGCAACACGAGGGGTGAGTCACGGTGCTGCCCTCTTGTCTGCGGCTTCGTGGGACCGGTCGAGGAGAACGCACGTCAGACCGCCGGCGAGCACGAACGCGACTGCGGCCGCGAGGAGCCGCGCCTCGGTGTAGCCCGGGGTGAAGACGTATCCGGCCGTGGCGGCGAGCACGGCGATGGCTGCGGCGACCCCGAGCTCCCGGGCGTGTCGATGATCCCACCCCCGCCACAGGCTCAGCATGACCAGCGCCGCTCCGGTGACGAGGGCAATCGGGCGCGCTCCGAACGTGATCCCGTACCGCAGCGACAGTGACGGGACAGCGAAGAGCACCAGGAACCAGCCGATGGACCGTGTGGCGGACGCCACGACGGGCCCCTGAGCATGTTCGCTCCGTGCTGCGAACCGTCGGCTCAGCGCCAGGACCACCCCGGCAACCGCGGCGCCTGGTGCCCAACCGGCGACGTGTCCGAGGTTGTACAGCGTGGCGACGTCGTAGACCGCGAGCACCAGGTACCCGAGCGCGCCCACAGAGAACGCGAGGGACACGAAACCGGGCGGCTTCCCCGTGCCCACGGCGAGCTTCGGCAGCAGAAGCGGTGTGACGACGCCGGAGGCCACGCGGATGACGAGATCGGTCGCCGTGTACGGGCTCGCGAGGTCCAGCTCGATCAGACAGAACGTCACCGTGAACCACGCTGACATCAGCCACCGCGCGGCGAGGACGCGCGCGAAGACCTGCTGGCCGCACCAGCGGCACACCAACAGGTACGCAAGCATCACAAGCGGCAACTCCAAGGCCGCTTGTACGTGCAGGACGGTCCACGACCAGGCGGGCAGTGCCCAGGCAATGGGCCGAGGTCGGCGAGATCGAACCAGCCGGGCGGCAGGTAGCGGGTCACCGGTGCCGGGTCGCCGTGCCAGACCTGATCGACGAACGCGGTGACCAGGACCTGGTTGACGAAGAACAAGCAACCGTCACACCGAGCCAAGTACCGGGATGACGCCACACGCTCGGCGCATACTGCCGGCCGGTGGGCCGCACGCGCGGCACACACAGCACCGCGGTGGCGGCTGCGGCCACGAGCACTACGTCGAGCACGCATTCCCGCATCACTGGATCGTAGGACGCCGGCGCCGATCAAGCCGGGCTCGAGGGCGTGACTGGCGCGAAGGACACATCCTCGGCTCGCTCAGGCCCGAGCACGGGCAGCCTTCCTCTCGACACGGGCCAGGTTGCCGACGGATGTATTCGAAGGACCGAACCTGGTTGGACACCGGCCTTCCCGTGAAGGAGGGGACGCGGCGAGTGGTCACGTGATCCGCAGGATCGAGTAGACGTAAATCAGGGTCGAGTGCTGCGGCGTCTTGCCGCTGAGCACGATGAGGTACCCCCGATGACGCAACGTTGTGATGTGGGCCGCGCCGAGTCTTCGTAGAGCCGCTTCACCGTCGGCGGTGCTCGGTGACGGGGCGTTCCGCAGCGGCAGCGACGCTCCGTCTCCGAGGCTGATCGGGTCGCTGGTGCCCTTCAGTTCGATGACGCCACTGATGTACTCGAGCCCGCCGAACGCTCCGGGGAACCCGGCCGATGACTCGACGACCCGCGTGGAACTCGCGACCCATCGGTACCCGGCGACGAGGAGCAGCGTGTTCATAGGAACGTCATGACATTCACGTGTGATCGACGAGCATGTTCCGTACTCAGTTCGATGGGCGAAAAAATGTTTCACACCGTAGGCGCTGAACATCACGGCGATGGTGATGGCCGCTACGAGAACGTACGACAACCGGTGCCTGCTCGCGTTCATGGTGCCCCTGCTTTCCGGTAGTTCACGCTGCCATGCAGGCTGCCAAGCCCACACAAGTAGAAGAAGTGCGACGCACCCGTGAGCGTCACCCCTACGACGGTTTCCGAGCCCACGGTGAGTCTTGATATCCACCGACTCGGTTCAATCGGGCGGCGACCGCGGACGAGGCGGAGGGCCGCTCCGGATGACCGAGGTCGACTGCCCGAACATCTGCGAGAAACGCCGCTGCATGAAGCATCTTCAGAGGCGCTTGTACGCCCAGACATAGACTCGACCATCCCGGCCCCCGGTGTAGACCTTCGTGAATCCGGAGGATCCGCCGTCGATGCTCGTCACTCCGAGATCGGCGAGCTGGGGTGCTGGCGCGGAAGTGGCGAAGTGCTGGGTCGTGTCAGCGAGGGAGAGCCAGCCGCTGACGTCCGTCCCAACCGGCGCTTCGAACAGAACCTGGATCTGCGCAGTGCCAGTAACGCCTGCTACAGGATCGGCTTCGGCGGCCAGCATCGTCCAACCGGCTTGAATCGTTCGCCCGAACTCCGCCTCAACGGTTCCCTCGGGGACTGCGTCACACGACCACGGCATCTGATTGCGGCATTGCCCGAACGCACCGCTGGACGGACGTGAGATGACATGTGCGCCGTTCGCAATCGTATCGCCGATCCGATGCGCCCCGAAAATGAGCGCGCCAACAGTGATAGCAAGCAGCCCGACGACCAACGCCGTCGCGGCAAGTACCGAGCGGCCGCGCGAAGAGAGTACGCCTGGGGACACAGTCACATGTTCTCGCGCTCACCCAGTCCACGTCGTCGAATGAGCGGCCGATGTGTCGCAAGTCGCACAGGCTAGAAGCAACCTCTCCGGGAGGATTCGCCAGCGGGACGGGGATGTGACGTCGGCGGGGATGGAATCAGTAGCCTCGGCGGCGGAGCGCTTGAACCACGAACACCCAAACGACGAGAGCGGTCAACCCGAGCCCACCGATCCACTTCGCCGTCGTGCCACCGGTGAACAGCAGCCAGAAGCACAGCAGGGTGAGGACGCCGCTTCCGCTAGCGATCGGGATCCGATATCTCGTTGTCCATGTCATCGGCGTCGGCTCGTCAGACTCGTCAAGTTCGCTCACGACGCGAGGGTAATTCTTGGGCCGACAGGTAAGACAGTCTCAGCTAAATCGTGCGGCTTCACGTCTCGAGGGCCGCGCGTAGGACGATCGCGCCGTAGGAAAGTGTGCCCTGATGAATGAGGTGGCACACTGGATTGCGCTGCAAACCGATAGGAGCATTCATGGCACAGAAGGTCATCACCCACCTCGTCGACGATCTCACCGGCGACACCATCGAAGACGGCGCCGGCAAGACCGTCCAGTTCTCTTTCGACGGTAGCCATTATGAGATTGATCTCTCCGACGACAACGCCGAACAGCTCCGCGAAGTGTTCTCCGACTACGTCGCCGCCGCCCGGAAGGTCAGCAGCCGTGCTGGACGCGGCAGCTCGAGCAGCAAGCCGCGCAGCAACCCCGACGAGCTGACGAAGATCCGCGAATGGGCCGCTGCGAACGGATACGAGGTCTCGTCCCGCGGCCGCATCAGTCAGGCCGTCCGCGACGCCTACGACGCCGCCCACTGACACAAGCCCGCACCTCCCGCTACGCTCACCCACGAGCACTGTCATCGGAGCTCTCGGCCGGACCGTCACGACACTGCCGGTCCGGCCGTTTCCGTCCTCACGCAGCGACGGCACCGTCGTGTCAGCGTGCGTCGTATCGGAACTGCCCGCTTCGACTCCTCGCCAGGACTCAGCAGGTGAGCTGCGCGACCACCGTTTGGACGCTCGCCTCGACGTCGTGCGAGACGATCCGGGCATGTCGGCATGTCCGTGCTCCGATGGATACGACAGTGAATCAGCAGACATCGCTACCGTCCGTCACCCGCGTCTCCCGTTGTGCCGACGTGCCTCCAGCGTCGACGATGATCCCATGCTGCAGCCGGCACCCGATCGACGTTCCCGAACAACACCCCGCGACCGGGATGGCTGATCGCCGCGATGCTGATGCTCACCGCCGGTGCTACTGCTGCCGCCGTCGGTTTCATCCTGCAACACGCCGCAGCCGCGCAAACCGACACCTTCCGTCCCGTCACCAGATCGACTGTCGACATCGCGCACCACACGCTGATGGTCGGCTCCACTTGGATGTGGTCAGGTGCCCTCGCCACCCTCACCGGTGTCGCCCTCCTCATCTACGCACTCCGCCGAACACGCTGACCGAACACCAGAACAAGTCCGTACTGCGCCGACGATCGAAGCCACTTACGTCACCACGCAGACGCGACGGAACTCGGCAGCCGCTGCGACCTCCCCTTTCCGGATCGGATTCTCGGTGATGTCCGTGCCCCACAACTGGTTTGGCGCGAGTCGGTGAAACTTCCGGTGCACCAGATCGTCTGTAGTCGCGACGCCGGGGAGCTGCTTCGCCTCCCAGGCGCGGGCACGCCGACGATCCCAGCCTGCGACATCGGCAGCGCGCCAAGCCGCTCTCCCACCGTCACGGCCCATGCGAGTGTCAGTTTGGCGTGCACGCGTCGGGATCCGTAGGTCTGCCGGGTCGACGAGGCGCTGACACCGAACTCGACCGCGACCGTCGTGGTGGGCTGCCGGCGACGACGAGCACGACTGCCCGTCGACGGAACTCCGGCGGAAACGATCGTGGCGTGGCCGGGGCCCTCGAACGGGCCCGATCCTGAGAAGACCGCAGGTAACCGGATCATGGGACGCGTCATAGCGTCGCTTGCCTTGTAGTGATGGCTCATGTCGGATCAGGGGTTTGCCATCACCCGTTGCTGACCGACTCGTGCGCGGGCTCGAAGCGTCTCCATCGGCGTCTCACCGAACAGTTCGCGGTAGCGAACGGAGAAGCGTCCAGGGTGCGCCCATCCGACCCTGGCAGCAACGTCCCTGATGACGATCGGCCCGCCACCGCGCTGCAGGATGTCCCGGGCGGCGCGGAGGCGGAGTTCGAGGATGATGGTGATCGCTGTCCGGTCGAGATCGCGTCGGAACGCTTCCTGCATGGTCCGGGTGGCGTGGCCGCCGGCGGCGGCAATCTGGTCCGCTGTGAGGCGTTCCAGGTAGTGCTCGGCTATGAACGTGAGCGACGCAGCAACGGCTGGAGTCTGCGCGTTGACGTCGATACCGATGCGCTCCAAGTCACGAATCGTGCTCATCTCACGCAGACTAGGGCGTGTTGCTAAATGCGCGGATCGCAGTGATCGGTCACGCTGGACGTGTGTCGCGTGACGTGATTTCCGATGAGACGTGGGCTGTGATCGGTCCGCTTTTCCCGTCAGCGAAGCCGAGGGGGCGTCCGGCGGTGGCTCGTCGGGTCGTGGTGGAGGCGGTGGCGTGGCGGTTCCGGACGGGCGCGCCGTGGCGGGACGTGCCGGAGCGGTTCGGGAACTGGAACACGATCTACCGCAACTTCGACCGATGGGCGAAAGCCGGTGTCTGGGCGCGGCTGCTCGAACACGTGCAGGGCGCGGCCGAGCGCCGCGGCGACATCGACTGGGCTGCGTCAATCGATTCCACGATCGCTCGCGTGCATCAGCACGGCGCGACCCTGCCTCGCGTCAAAAAGGGGCACGTCGAACTACAACAAGAACAGCCCTGAACCGGCGGATCATGCGATCGGCCGGTCGCGTGGTGGTCTGACAAGAAGACGCATCTTGTTTGCGATGGCAAGGGGCGGCCGCTCGGCTTTGTCGTCACGGGCGGCCAGGTGGCGGATACAATCATGCTGCCGGCGACGATGGAGCAGATCCGTGTCCCCACCGCGGGTCGTCCCCGTTCCCGGCCGGACCGGCTGCGGGCAGACAAGGGATACCCGTCCCGAGCGAACAGAGCATGGCTGCGCTCGCGTGACGTGAAGACGACGATCCCAGAACGCGACGACCAAGTCGCGCATCGTCGGAGACGTCCTGGCCGGCCGATTGTGTTCGACGCTGACGACTACAAGGGGCGCAACGTCGTCGAGCGGTGCTTCAACCGGCTCAAGCAGTGGCGCGGCATCGCGATGCGCTCCGACAAGATCGCCCGGAACTACCACGCGGGACTCTGCCTCGCAGCGACACTGCTGTGGGCTACGGACCAGCGAGACAAGACGGCATGAGAGAGTCGTCTCATGACGTGGGAGCCGGACGGGGCCAAGGCCGCTCAAGAGTACGGGCGACACTGCTCGAAGGGAAACTCGTTCGGTTTCGCGCACCCACGTGCACGTGCCACGCGGTACCAACGTGGAGAACATAGATGATAAGCCACTCCTCCGCCACCTCCTCAGAGCCCATCGCCGGGACGGTGAACACGGTGCTCGGCCCTGTCACGCCCGAAGCTTCTCGGTGTGACACTGATGCACGAGCACCTGGTACTCCGCACCTGGATCGATCTCCATGATCGTGAGCGGTGGCGTCGAGGCGGGCTCGGTACACCGCCTTCGACGCCCGACGAGCTGGCGACGTGGCACGCTCCGGTCACAGCGGAGACGCTGGAGGCACTACGCGCCCCGGCTTCGGCCCTGCGGACTATGGACGCGAACTCCCTATCCCCGAGGATGTTCTGCCCGAGCTGCGGGCATTCGCCTCCGCGAGCGGCGGCACCGTCGTCGATTTTCCGCCGATTGAGCCGCACCGGGACCCACGAGCGGTCGCTTCGCTCGCACGCGCCACGGGGCTAAATATCGTAGTCGGAACCTCGTACTACACCGAGGCGTGGCATCCGCCCGACATCGACGAGTGCTCCACAGCAACGCTGCATCAAAGGATGCTCGACGACATCCAGGTAGGGATGGATGGCACCGATATCCGGGCGGGATCGTCGGTGAGACCCCAGCCGACCGGCTCTTCACCAACGGGGCCGAGAATGCGAATGCCCGCATACTTCGCGCTGCGGCCCGAACGAGTGCCGTGTCCGGTGCGGCGCTGTCCCTGCATACCGACACTTTCGGGCGAAGAGCCCCGGCGAGCTGCACCAGGCATTGGATCTCATTGCGGAAGAACAATCGGAGCTGACGAGGGTTATCGTTGGTCATGTAACCGCCATTGACGACAACTGGCAAGCCCTGCAGGGCACAGCCAGGAGCTTCTTGGAGCGAGGAGTCACTCTCGAGTTCGACCTGATCGGGAAACGCGAATACCCTTTGCAGGCCACGATGTCGGCAGTCGCAGCACTGGTGGAGGACGGTTTCGGGGATCAGCTACTACTCTCACACGACCTCTTCACCAAGTTCGACCTCCAAGAATGGGGCGGGACAGGCCTGCTCGGGGTACACGACATCGCAGTGCCAGCCCTCCGACAACGCGGCGTAGATAAGCGAAACATCACCCAAATCCTGGTCAATACTCCCGCAGGCTGCTCACTTTGATAGAGCCATAAGCGAGTCCGGCTGCTATGTCATCTCAGGTGATGCGGGCCGACATGACCACGGCGGCGCGGTGGATGATGGCGAGCTGTCGTAGCGGGTGGCCAGGGCCCCATTGTATGGCGAGGGCGAAGCAGCGTTCAACGACGTTGCGGCCGTTGTAGGTCACCGTGTTTCAGTTGCCGAACCGCTCCGGCAGGTCTCGCCACGGCACTCCGGTCCGGAACCGCCACACCACCGCTTCCACCACGACCCGTCCAGCCACCGGCGGCCGCCCTCTCCTCTTCGCTGGCGGGAACAGCGGACAGATCACGGCCCAGGTCCCATCGGAGATCACCTCACGAAACACACCTCAAGCGTGGTCGATGAATCCGCGTCAAGCATTTAGCAACACGGCCTAATCATCCCGGCCGACCCGACCATCTTCACCACCGCAACCGCCGCCGGCTACACCGACCGCACCGACGACATCATCACCGCCAACACGCTCGTCCGCGCCGGCATGCGCAACGCCGCCGACGCGGCCTCCCTGCAAGAAGTACGCGACCGGCTGCTGTTTTTCGCCGACACCAGCTACGACCTCCGCCACAACCTTCCGAGCTGACGAGGGCCATCGAGCTACTACCAACGCCACTTCGAGGCAGCAGCGCGTGTAACGAATCGAACGCGCCGTCCAGAGTGAGTTTCAGCAGAACGATAGAGCATCGTCGGCCATGGACCGACCGGCACTTACGTCGTCGCGAGCGGCGGCAAGCGCGCTCATGTGCGAGTAGGCGCTCTAATGAGGCCTTGCCTCGAGGGAGCCTTCAGGTTCAGGATTCCGAGCAGTAACGTTGACAGCGGGGCGGAGCCGGCCACGTCGGCGGGAGACCGATGCGTCCCACCGAACGGAGGACAATGACGCTCGATAGTGAAGACGCAATCGCGAGGGCAATCGGGGCCGACTTCTCGACCAACTCACCGAATCCCAGTCGATCGCGTTGATCCGGCGCCTCAGCGAAGTTCCACCCGAACTCCAACTACGGCTAATCAAGATTAGCCCACAGCTCCAGGCCAACGCGCTTAGGGCTGTTACGGCGGTTGAGGATGATCTACGGAAGACTTTATCCGCCGTCAATGAGAACAGTCAACGCGCGTTCGAGGCTCTTGCTGAAGCCCGCGGTATCCTCGCTGGCGAGTTGAGTAGAGCCGATCTGAGCGATGATCGCTGGCGCTACCTCATTGACAAACTCACGAGCAACGAGGAAAGGGTGGTGTCACTCGCCGAGCAGACAAACAAGCTGGTAGCCCAGGAGGCGAAATCCAGTCGGGGTTTGAAGTTAGTCGTGGAGGCCATGCCCTACGTTGATGTAGTGGTGCAGGCAGGTATTCGGATCCTGCTCAGCAAGGGGCGGATTTAGCGGGCCGCATTAGTTGCAGAACCTCCAAGTGAATCAGCGCTTGCGTCGACCGCGGACTCCTCGAGACCCGGCAGGGATGCAAGCGGTCGCAGCCCGTGCGCGAGGCACCTGCAACGGGACCGAAGCTTGCCGAACATGGGCATCATCATTCAAATGAGCGTAGGCGGGCCGCTATCGACCGGCGGCAAATCATCAGTGCCCTCGGTAACGCGCTCGTTCGAATTCACCGGTGAGGGTCAGCTGTGCCTGTCCGGCACAGATGCTGTTGCGACAGCAGTGAAAAACGCGTTGATTGGGTCTAGAGCCGAAACGATCTGAGGTCCGGCGATGCTTCGGAGGCAACGCACCGCGACCAGCATCAGTCCTTGATGCTCCGGGGTGAAGAGTCGAGCGAATGCTTGGGCTTGCCATGCAACGCCGCCCACAAGCGCGTCGAAGCACAATAGTTCAGCGGTCTGCAACAGGTCCCGGCGATTAACGGATTCGCGCGTAGGCGCTGGACAAAGTCGAGGTAGTCGTCCAGGTACTCTGGTGCGGCCGCAATCGCTTCCCGCAGGGAGGGGACCCCGAGGTGAATCGGGTCCGCGCCGGCGTCTACATAGGCGCGATGCGTCCTGGCAGTAACGTGCTGAAGCACAGCGTCAGCACGCTCAAGAGGTCCAGTAGCGAGGAGTCCTCCGGGTCCCCCGTAGTCAGCGCGCGACGCAGGCGCTCGCGCAGACCGGACGGCGAGGCATGGTCGAGGCGGCCGGCGTCAGTGAGCCCGGCAGCGAGGAGCCCTACCAGCGCGTGGCCCGCGAGGACGTTCGACGCGGGACTCGGGAGACCGCCCTGGCGGTCTACTGCCCCGCTCAGGCCTACGAGTCCAGCCAAGATTTCATGCGAATCAGCGAGAAGTGCTTCATGCCTCAGGAATCCCGTGAGTTCGGGCTTGAGGAAAGGCAGTCCTTTGAGTTGCGTGTCCGTGCGGCGCTCAGCGGCGGCGCACTCGGCGCCGTCGACGTGAGCGAATCGGTCGGGAAGCCATGCGTTAGCGCGCTCGCGCGATGAAAGCGTCGGCTCATCGAGTACACCGATGTCCAGTTGCTTCGCAAGTGCCCGCGCTCTCGAACTCACGGATGGACGCACATAGACAACTCGTTCTAATCCCATCAGCTGCCGGAATCCGGCCAACCATACGAGCGTCATCGGTTCGCCGCTCTGGCCTCTGCCGCTCTTGCACTCGAGAGACGACCGGCTTAGTCGCAGGCGCGCGTCAACTTCCACGGACAAGATGTCCATGTCAGTGAGCACGTTGCGACCAGCATCGCTGCCGTCCGCAATCACGGGCACTCTAAGCCGCGCAAGAGCGCCTTCTGCGAATTCCAGACGAGCAACTCGCCGCTCGAGGTCGCCACCTATTGTGTCCGCAGGTGCCGTGCCACGCGTTGGGGCCGGACGACCACGACGGCGAGACGATGAGGCCTCATCGCTCATCGCGAGCCCCCACCCATGGCGCGACGGGTAGATACTTCGCGAAGTGCGGCGAGCAGTCGCGCCTGTTCAATCTCGTCGGTGTCTGCGGTCAGCGCAAGACGAGCTCGCTCGCTCTCGACATGGACATAGCCGCGCTGGCCGCTCAGAACCGCCGCCGCCGCAGGTGCGCCGCTTCCAGAATCCCGAGACGTCAAGAGTGCAAGGGCCTCTTCTGCCACCTCGGCCTGCAGCAACTCGAGCCGGTATTTGCTCGCCGTGGATCCTGCCACGACGCGAACGATTCCAGCCCGCTCGAGCATGGGATAGTCGGTGCCTATGGAGCTGACGTCTCCCGCAACCCCACGGTTGATGAGGCTCCGCAAGAACACGTCAGGCGAGTGCAGCTTGTACTCCGCGAATGTCGCGGCATAGACCATTGATCCAACAAGTTGACGTACTTGACCGGAGGCATCTCCTCCTGTCGCCCGAACGGATCTCGAGCGAGGTGCGGGGTGAATAGAAACCCTTGTTCGCGGCCTTCCGATGTCTGAATGACGGATCGCTGCACCAGACCCTGAGTGACTGCGAATGCGACCCACTGCGCGCTGGTAGATTTCACATGCGCCTGCGGTAGTCCCGGGTTGGAGGCAATTTCCTCAATCGGTGCCCCGACCTCTGCCGTTGCTCTTGCGTCGGCAGCTTTGAGCGCTGAGTCGGCAATCTGATCACCTTGGGTCCAAACGTTCGGATTGTAAAGGACCTCACGGCCATCGGCCGTCAAAACCTTACGGATCAGCCTCACGCCAACGAGATGACGCAAGGCGGACTCGGCCGCCTCCTCGTCGCCGCCGGCTGCCGTCGTTGCGCCATCAAGAGCCTCGTCGCTCAGTAGCGGCTGAATGGTAGTTGTGCGGAGTAAAGCAAGCGCCGCGCGCTCAACCGGAGTTGTGGCGAGCATATCTAACACCCGGGGGCCGGCCACTACCACAGCCGACATGCTGGGAATGCTCTCGTTCACACTCAATGGCGCATCGTTCGCATCTCGATTAATCGCCACCCAGTCGAGAGCCTCCATCGTCCTGAGGACCTCTTTCAAGGTGAGGGGCGATAGCGATGCGTCGACTCCGATCGCTTGCACCCGGCTTGCCGGGCTCGTCGTACTGCCGCGGAGCCGGAATGCCATCTCAAAGAAGTGGCCCGCGAACTCGAGATTCCCGAGCGCCGCTCGCTGTGAGTCCATCGCGTATGCGCTGAGGTGACGAGACAGGCCGAGGGTAAGTTCGGCATCGGACAGAACGTTCACTTGCGCCAACCCAGGTTCGAAGGACTACAACGGCCTTTCACAGCATAGCGGTCCGGGCGAAACGCCGAGCAGATTGGCAGGGGAGAGCGCGGGGTGTTCAAAGCCGGACGAGGCATCGAGCTCCGGACCGGACCGTTATCTGGTTCGTTGGCGGCTCTGCCGCGGCATCGGTTGCCTCGAGTGTTGCGTTGCAAGGCGCGCTGTGCCGTCCGCGTCGTGCTGCGAAGAAGACAGCGCTTGCCCCTCTGCCGAATCATTTGGGCTCACGGGTATCTTTCATGTACTCGTACAGCATTGCCGGCAGCGCCTTCCCAAGCTCACCGAACAGGGTGCTGTCGGTGAACAGGTCGTCAATGAACGCCGGGGTCTCCTCCGCACCCCAAGCAGCGCCTTCGTGAACGCCTTCGGCAGGGCCGGAGACTCCGCGAACTGCTGCGCCGTGTTCACCGACGCCTGACCCTTGAGGTCCTCATCGAGAGCGAGTTTGCCAACGATGTGGTTCATCTGTAGGTCGATGACGCCGACACCGTACTTGTCACCGAGGCGTTCGTTGAGTTGCTGGATGATCTCCTCAAGGGCGCTGCGGTGCTTCTCGTGGATCGCGCCCGACCCAATTGCGGTGATCGGATCCAGCCCGGACCCCTGCTCGAGGTTCAGCTTTACTGCTTCGCCGGCGCTGATCTTGTAGCCCACGAGGGACACGTCCGAAATGTCGACTGGTTCGAGGATCGTCGCGGTCGAGAGTTGCGGAAGGATGCGCCGGAAGAAGTAGTGCCGGCGCGGCAGGTCGGTGTCCTCAAGGTTGCGGGCTTGCGAGATGAAGTCGTAGAACTTCACAAAGTTCCCCACATCCGCCTTGAACAGCCGAAGCTCGTCCTGTTCATCCTTGTCGTCATCGAGTACTGCCGCGACCCACCGCTTCTGGAACCGATCCACTGCCGGCGCGGTCGCAGCGGACACCTTCGAGTTCGCATTGAGTCCGCCCGTGAATGCGGCGTCGAATGCCTGCTCCACCTCGGTCATGTCGTAAATCCCGGCCGAGTCGAGCTTCGCCACGAGGTCATAGATGAGGTTCGGGTCGGTCGTCGCGGTGAGGGTCGCCTTGCGGTAGTACGGCAAGAACGCATCCAGCACCTCTTGCGGATCGTTGACGAAGTCAAGGACGAACGTCTTGTCCTTGCCCGGGTGAGTGCGGTTCAGCCGAGACAGGGTCTGCACGGCTTGCACGCCGCCAAGCTTCTTGTCGACGTACATCGCGACCAGGCGGGGCTGGTCGAACCCGGTCTGGAACTTCTCCGCCACGATCATCACGTTGTAGGTGGCCGGCTTGAATGCCTCCGCGAGATCCGACTGCACCCCAGGGTTCTGGGTTCGTTCCGTCCGCCCCTCGCCCACGTCGTCGGGGTCCTCGACCGTGCCGGAGAACGCCACCAACGACCGCACACCCAGTACGCCCGCATCATCGATGTAGCTGTCGAGGTACTTCTTCCACCGCACAGCCTCCACCCGTGACCCGGTGACGACCATTGCCTTTGCTTTGCCGTCCAGCAGCGGCTGCACCAAGGCTCGGAAGTGGTCGACGACGATCTTTGCCTTCTGGCTAATGTTCGTCGGGTGTAACCGCACATAGCGGACGAGCGCCTTCACCGCGGTTGATTCGTCGACCTCGCCGGCGCCGTCGTAGTCGCCGTCGGGGTGTTGCAGCTTCCACGCCACCTTGTACGGGGTGTAGTTCTGCAACACGTCAAGGATGAAGCCCTCCTCGATCGCCTGCTGCATCGAGTACAGGTCGAACGGTTCCGGCGTCGCATCCGGCCCCGCATCCTCCGGCACCCGCCCGAACAGCTCCAGCGTCTTCGCTTTCGGGGTAGCAGTGAACGCGAAGTAGGAGAGATTCGGCGCCGACGCAGTGACCGACATGGCCCACTGCAGGTACGCGTCCGAGTCGATCGGCGCACCCTCGGCGACTGCCGCCTGTTCATCCGGGGACAGCACCTTCGTCAACGCCCCCGCAGTCGACCCCGTCTGCGACGAATGAGCCTCGTCCGCGATCACCGCGAAACGGCGCCCCTTCAACTCTGGCAGGGTTTGAATTGCGGTGATCAGCGCCTCGAACGACTGGATCGTCACGATCACGATGTTCTTGCCGCCAGTGAGTGCCGCCGCGAGTTGCTTCGACTTCGACTCGCCTCCATCCTTCGTGATGGACTGCACCACACCGGCCTGCTTCTCGAACTGCGCGATCGCGTCCTGCAGCTGCTTGTCCAGCACCGTCCGGTCGGTGACCACGACGACCGTGTCGAACACCCGCTGGTTCTCGTCACCATGCAGTTGAGACAGCCTGTGGGCGAGCCACGAAATCGAGTTCGTCTTCCCCGACCCCGCCGAATGCTGCACCAAGTACCGGTTCCCCGCCCCCTCAGCCCGCGCCGCCTCAACAAGCCGGGTCACGGCCCTCCACTGGTGGTAGCGGGGAACAGCACCTTCTGCGTCTTCGTCTTCTTGCCGGTGTCCGGGTCGACATCTGTCTCGACCTGAAGGTGCACGAACGACCCAACAGTTGCAGCCAGGTGTCGCGCTGGAGGACCTCCTCCCAGAAGTACGAGGAGGCCGACCCGTCTGGGTTTGCCGGATTCCCTGCGCCCTCGTCCGCGCCCTTGTTGAAGGGTAGGAATCGGGTAGCAGCGCCGGCGAGCCTGGTCGTCATCCGCACCTCGGAGTTGGATACCACGAAGTGCACCAGCGACCGCTTTGCAAACCCGAACAAGGGCTCACCTGCGGGCGACCGGTCGAACCGGTACTGATCGACGGCGTTCCCGATCGGCTGCGTGAAGTTGGTCTTCAGCTCGACCGTCGCGATCGGGATGCCGTTGACGAACAGCACCAGGTCCAACGCCTTGTTCGGATGCTTGACCGAGTAGTGCACCTGACGGACAACCCGGACCCGCATCTTCGCGTAAGCCTCGAGCGTGTCGGGGTTCTGAGTGGTTGCCGGCCGGAACTGCGCCATCCGGAACTTGACCACACCACTGTGCAGCGGCACTAGCGAGAAGCCCTCGTGCAGCATTCGGATCGTACCGCCGTTCTTCAAGGGGTCCAGATCCAAGGACTTCGCCAACCGGGCGGCGATGCTGCGCGCCGCCTCGTCACGCTGAGTGGCCGTATCAGTCGGCCGGACGACCTTCGCGAACTCGGACGGCTGCGAATCCTCCAACCAACCGACGACATCCTCCGGGAAGAGAGCCAGCTCCCGGTCATAGCCGGCGTCAGTCGGCGAGTACAACCAGCCGCTCGCCGCCAGGTGTTCGGCGAGCTCGTTTTCCAGCACCGACTCCAGATGCGCCCAGCAACACCGCTCATGCAGCCACCCCCACGTTAGTCTTCCCCGTCACCGCAGCCGAAATCAGCGCCGCACGGCGCTCTCGCGCAAGCCTTACGCCGCGCTCGGCAGTTGAGATCGCCTTGTCGATTCTGCTCGTCAGTGCGTCTAGTTCATCAGCAACCCGCCGAGCAGTCTTCGGTTCCACCTGAGGCACACGAAGAGACTTGATGTCGTCGACGTTGATCCGCTTGAACGTGCTGCCAATCGAGGCACGCTCGAACGCGTCGCTGCCAACTGCGGACGTGAGCACGTAATGGAGAAACCGCGATGCATCCCTATCCGCAGGACGGGTACGAATGAGCGAGACGTCTTGCCCCATTACGGTCGGCTCGATGTCCGGAGGAACAATCGAAACCTTGCCGACACTTGTGTTCCGGCAGACGAGAAGATCCCACGGCTCCAGAGTCCTGCCACCCTCGCCGAGGCTCCTGAAAGACTCCTCGGTCGTTCGACGGGCGTTCGTCACGTTGACCCAATGTCCTGCGACTTCACGGACGGAAGCCACCGCGAAGGAGCCATCGCCGTCCGCAGACTCGGCGGTCACATGCTTGCAGTCGAGGACCAAGGCTACATTTCGAAGTGCGACCAGAGGTCCATTAGCGGCTTGGGTCACCGCTGCTGTGGTGGCCGAAAGGCGGCGTTCGATGAGGAGGGTGATGAGTTCCTCGTTCTTCGCGATGAACGCGTCGATCTGCGTCGTCTCCCGATCAAGATAGTCCGCAATCGCCCGCTGCTCGAGTGGATCCGGAACCCACACTTTTATGTTACGAATTTCACCCCAATCGGCCCGTGGCATCTTCGCCCCGTAAACGGAGGCGATCACCGGCTCAAGGAAGGGCTCGGACAGGGCCACGTAGGCGAGGTACCGGCTCGTCATCAAACTTGGCACCGGACGGTAGACGTGGAAGTCTCCCACGGCGTCACCGTCCGTGTCTGCCAGCCAGGCTTTCCGCAGGTTTGGACGGAGTTTGCCGAACAGCACATCACCGCGACGGAAGCTGATGCCGTCGCCTTCGTACTGCACGTCTGGGTCGAAGCTGAGCCGACCGGTCGCCTTTTCGACTGCTTCGAGCCCGATCCTGAAGTCGCCCGAGTCGTGGATCTCTAGTGACTAATCGAACAGTACGGCCGAAGGCAACCTCGCTCACCGCTCGACCTCGACGAGCATCACTCGGAGTTCATCCATGACGGCGTCGAGGTCGCGATCGATTTCTTCGAGCGGGCGGGGTGGGATGTACTGGTAGAAGTGGCGGGTGAAGGGGATCTCCGCACCGTCCTTGGTCTTGGAGTGATCGACCCATGCGTCGGGGCATACGGAAGGACTTCACGGGTGACGTATGCGTCGACGTCCTCATCCCACGGCACGTTCTCTGTGTCGCGGAGCGAGGCATCCGGCTCCGGATTGCCCTTGCTGTCGGTGCAGATGTCGGCGCTGTCATCCTGCTCGCCGAGCTCGGTTGTGACGGCCTTGAGCAGCGGTGCGGGGAGGGGGAGGCCTTCGGCTTTCGCGGCATCTTTCAGCGCCTTGTGGAACGCCGTGCGGTTCTTCCACACCGTGTCGGTGCCGAGCCTGTCGAGGGCGGCACGTAAAGCTGCGGCATCCGTCTCGTTCAGCTTCTGGATCACCTTGGCGTCGAGGACGGTGTCGACGCGCTCGGGAGTGGCCTGCCAGTTGAACCTGAGGGGGCGTTCGACGGTGATGGTCCGGTAGAGGAAGTCCTCGTTGCGGAAGACCTTCGAGTGCTCCCCATCCTCAAATCTGCCGTAGAGGCCGACGATCGTCTCGATGTTCCGCGGCGAGAGCTCGTTGCGTTTGGAGCCGAGGCCCTTACGGAGCTTGGTGAACATCTCGCGGCCGTCGATGAGCTGTACCCGGCCCTTGCGGTCGCCTTCCTTGCGGTTCGTGAGGATCCAGATGTACGTGGAGATGCCGGTGTTGTAGAACATGTCCTTCGGCAGGCCGATGATCGCTTCGACGAGGTCGTTATCGAGTAGCCACTTGCGGATGTTCGACTCGCCGCCGCCCGCGCCGCCGGAGAACAGCGGCGACCCGTTGAGAACAATCGCCATGCGGGAGCCGCCGTCTTCAGGCTTGCGCATCTTCGACACCAGGTGCAGCAGGAACAGCATGGCCCCGTCGCTGACAGCGGGGGTGCCGGGGCCGAAACGTCCGTTGAAGCCGAGCTTGGTGTGCTCGTCGTCGACGTAGGCGCGCTGGTCTTTCCAGTCGACGCCGAACGGCGGGTTCGACAGGCCGTAGTCGAAGTTCTTGTCGTCAAAGGCGTCTTCAGTGAGGGTGTCGCCGAGGGCGATGTTGTCGACGTCCTGGCCCTTGATGACCATGTCGGCCTTGCAGATCGCGTACGAGGCGTCGTTGTAGTCCTGCCCGTACAGACTGAGCTGGATGCCCGGATTCATTCTGCGGAGATACTCGTCAGCGACGGACAGCATCCCACCGGTGCCGGCAGTCGGGTCGTAAACGGACCGGACCACTCCAGACTTCGAGAGAGCGCCGTCGTCGAGGGCGAACAGCAGTTGCACCATCAGCGCGATCACTTCGCGGGGCGTGTAGTGATCGCCGGCGGTCTCGTTCGACTTCTCGTTGGCGAACCGGATGAGCTCCTCGAACACGAGCCCCATCTGAATGTTACTGACCGTACGGGGGTGGAAGTTGGCCTGCGCGAACTTCTCCGTCACCGCGAACAGCTTGTTCTTCTCGGCCAGCTTGTTCAGTGTCTTGTCGAACTCGAATCGCTCGAAAATGTCCCGCACGTTCGACGAGAATCCGGCAAGGTACGAGGCGAGGTTCGCCCGGAGGTCCTGCGGGTCGGCGACGAGCTTGCCGAGGTCGAAGGGGGACGTGTTGTAGAACTCATGCCCGGAAGCTTCAGTGAGTGTGACGGTCTGCAGCATCTGGGGAGCGAGCCGATCGCCTTCGCTGTCTGCAGGACGGCGGGCTTCGTGTCGGCCAGGACGGCGTCGAGTCGGCGGAGCACTGTGAACGGAAGAACGACCGACCCGTACTCGGAGGGCTTGAACGGGCCGCGGAGCGACTCGGCGATGTTCCAGATGAAGGCGACGTGATTCACCAAAGGTAGGCACTCCTGCAGTACAGCAACGAACATGCGGCACCAACGCCGCGAACTCTCCCATCCTCGTCCATGAGGGGCCAACACACGCAACGCCGGGCGCTGCGCTCTACGGCGCGATTCACCACGCAGGATCGAGAACAGAGTCGCTCTGAAGGCGTGAGACCGCTCAAGGCTTCGCCTGTCGCTGAGATGAGTGATGGGCATCGTCCGGGATCGCGTCGGAGAATCCGGCGCGCCTCGCCCTGTACGGCGCGGCGAGGGCGCCGCCGAGGTTCGCACGTGGCGCTCGGTGCTCGGTGCCTCCGCTATGGACGACGATCGCGAACTCCGAGCGAAATGAGTCCGTGCCAGTGCATGGGCGGAGCCGCCCTGCGGCGCCTCGGCAATCGTTCCTTTGTGCCAGCTTCGCGTCCGGGAGTCTCAACTACTTCGAGAGAAGTCTCACCTGCATTGAGAAACGACACCCCCGGCCGAAGACTACGTGGAGCGAGTGACGGGAATCGAACCCGCGCTACCAGCTTGGGAAGCTGGAGTTCTACCATTGAACTACACTCGCGCACCCCGCTCAGCGGGACGTGGCAAGCCTAGCGGATTCTCCGCTGGACGCCAGCCGAGCGCGCACCGTGCGCCCCAGGGCGCACGTGATCCGTGCCTCCAGGCCGGCCCACGCGGTGTCTCGAGACGGTGAGCCGACCGCACCCGTGTCTCCGCTGTGAGCCCGCCCGCCTGACGGACAGGTGTCGTCCTCGTGTGTACCGTCCAGGTGGATCGAGCGACCCGAACCCGAGGAGGACCCGGATGGTCAGACATCCCCTCATCGACGATGTCGTCGGACCCGCGATCGTGGTCGAGTCCGCCTCGCCGGTGGTGTGGCTGACCGAGGCGCTCGCCTCCCTGCTCCGACGGGCCTCCGAGTCCGGGCGCACGGTCGTGCTCCGCACCGGCGGGCAGGCAGCGGTGACCCCGGCCCTCCGGCACGCCCTGGGGCGTACGGCGCGGCATGGGCCGTGTCGGACTTCGACGGCACGTTGCGTGACGGACGCACGGGCGTCGTCGCCTCGGGCATCGAGGACTTCGTCCACCGCGGCCCCGAGATCCTCGGCACGCCCTCTCCGGAACACCCGGTGTCCGAGGACTCGGTCCGCCAGATCAGCATCGACCTGACGCTGCGGCACCGGCCCGAGCGGGCGATCGACATCGGTTCCGCGATCGAGGCGCTGTGCGAGACGGTCGGCACGTGCCCGACGCGATGGGGCACCGTCGAACCCCTCACCGTCCCGTGGGACCGCTGGGTCGTCACGCAGTACGCGAAGCACGAGGCCCCGGCGGTCTCGACGTCGTACGCCGTGGGCGAGGGGTTCTCCGCGACCATGACGGCGCACCTGCTCGACGGGGTCATCGTGGAGACCATGTCCGCGGTGCTCACCATCCCCGAGGACGGCGCAGACCCGGCGCTCGCGTCGAAGCTGCTCGATGCGGTGCACCGTGTGGCCGACGACGTCGAACCGGTGTTCGGTGTCGTGATGCAGCGCCGGGGCGACGCCGACCACCTCGTCCGGGCGGTGTCGCACGGCGAACCGTCCCCGCTCGCCGTCGTGGTGGGGTCCGAGGCGAGCGAGTTCCTCGACCGCGACGGGACCTGGCCGCCGCCGCGCACCACGACGTCGACCTTCGGCGGTGGAGGGCTGGTCGTGCGGTTCGACGACGGGTGGGAGGCGCTCGAGTCGTTCCTCGACCGCATCGACGAGGACCGCTTCCTGCAGCTCGTCGGCGGCGCCCCACTCGACCCCGCGCACGACGAGGGCACGCTCGACGGGCACCTCGGCGGTGCTCCGCACGCGTTCGGCGGCCACCGTGCCCCGTGACGTCACCCTGCTCTGCCGGGAGCCGGTCGAGACGCGAGACGTCGCCGAGGCGCTGCTGCTGCACGACGAGACCTGGGGCGTGCGTGCGCTCGACGACGGGCCGATGGTGCAGGTGTGCCGGGACGCCACGCATCCGGTCATCACGGTGCTCGGGGTGCGGCGGGTCGACTCGTTCGACGAGGTCGAGCGGATCCTGCCGGACGTCCCGACGCTGTCGACGCCCCTGTGGTGGGTGGACACGGTGACCCCCGCGGGTGCGGACGGCGAGTCCGGGATCTCCGCCGCGCTCGAGGCGGCGATGGACCTCGACGCGGTCTGCATCGTCCACGGCGACTGAGTTCGGCGGAAACCTGCCGCTCCACTGTGCGAGGTTCCGCGCAGCGTGCGACGCGATCGACCTCGCACCGTGCACGGAACCTCGCACACTGCGGATGGCGGCGCGGCGTGACCTCGCACGGTGCGACTCGGAGCTCGGCAGCCCGGCCCGTCGTCAGTCGCGCTCGTTCATGGCGGCCAGGCGTTCGTTGTACGCCTTGAGGTCCGCGTCCCCGTCGCGGTCGGCCTTCCGGTCGAGGCGCTTGGCGTCCCGGGCGTCCGACTTCACCCAGTTGCGCACCACGAGCAGGGCGACGAACACCATCGGCAGCTCCGACGCCCCCCACGCGATGCCGCCGCCCGTGTGCTGGTCGGCGAGCAACGCCGCGTCGTTCGTCTGTCCGAGTGCGCGGAACCAGTCGATCGCGAACACCGACTCGGACGTCATGACCGCGACGCCGAAGAACGCGTGGAACGCCAGGGTCGCGAGCAGGGCGATGATGAGGATCGGGTACTGCGGCCGCGCGGGCCCCGGGTCGACGCCGACGAACACCCAGAAGAACAGGTAGCCGCTGAACACGAAGTGCACGACCATCGCGACGTGCCACTCGTGCGACTGCATGGCGAACTGGAACGCGGGCGTGAAGTAGAACACCACGAGGGACCCGGCGAAGATCACCCCGGCGACGGCGGGCTTCGCGAGGAACTGCATGTACCGGGAGTGCGTGAAGAGCATGAGCCATTCGCGTGCTCCCCGTGACCCGTCGTTGCGCACCGGCAGGGTCCGCAGCGCGAGCAGCACCGGGCCGCCGAGCACGAGCGGCAACGGCACGAACATCATGAGCAGCATGTGCTGGAGCATGTGCGACGAGAAGTGGATCATCCCGTAGACCGCCGGGCCGCCCGAGGTCGTCCAGACGAACAGGGCGCAGCCGAGCAGCCACGCGATGGTGCGTCCGACGGGCCACCCGTCGCCGCGCTTCCGGAGCTTCCGCACGGCGAGCAGGTACCAGCCGGCACCGACGACGGCGATCCCGAGCCAGACCCAGTCGATGTGCCACTGCGTCAGGTAGGTGTGGACGGTCTGCGCCGGCGGGTACGGGAACCCGATGAGTCCCGAGCGGGTGTCGTCACCGGTCTCCGGGGTCTGTGGGATCGGCGGCTGCGACCGGGACACGGCGACCGAGACCCCGATGGCGACGGCCATGAACACGATCTCGGCGAGGGCGAACCGCACGAACAGGCGACGGTCGAGCGGTGCACGCAGCAGCCCGGGACCAGCCGGCGGCGCTGCACGACCCCGGCGAGCCCGAGCAGCACGAGGATCGCGGCCTTCACCGTGATGAGCCAGCCGTACGTGGTCGTGAACAGGTCGAGCGGGCCGGTCAGGCGCAGCGAGGCGTTCACGATGCCGGAGAACGCGACGGCGGCGAACGCCCAGCCGGCGAGCGTCGAGTACCGCGAGACGACCCGCCCGGTGGCGCCCCGCGTCCGCGAGCGGAGGGCCAGGACGGCGACGAGCCCGCCTGCCCAGACGCACACCGCGACGAGGTGCACCGCGAGGGAGTTCACCGCGTTCGCGTGCTCGAGTGACCCGGCGGCGTGGCCGGACAGGGCGAGGGGAGGAGCGCGAAGAGCCCCGCGACCGTGGCCACCGCCAAGGTCGTCACCCGGGTGGCGAACGCTGCGACGACGGTCGCGACGAGGATCGCTGCGGCCGAGACGACGAGCGCCTGGCCGATCTCGACCTGGAACGCGAAGAGCATGAAGTTCCGTGCGAACACCGGACTCGTGAGCGGGACGCCGAGGGTGTTCGCGCCGGTGAACACGATGCTCACGACGGCGGCGAGGAACCACACCGCCCCCGAGACGGCCGCCCACCGAGCGGCACGGTGCTGCACGCTCGACAGTGCCCCGTGGTCCTTCTTCTGCGCCGGCAGCGCGAACGCGGCGACGACGAGCAGGCCGATCGTCAGCGCCGCCGTCGTGTCGTGCACCACCCGTGCCACGGGGAGGCCGTACTCGACGAGGTCGCCCGCGGACACGAGCTGCTGGTTCGCGGTGAACGCGCCGGTGAGCGTCATCCCGAGGATCGAGCACGCCACCGCGAGCGGGACGGCGACGACGAGCACCGTCGCGACGGTGGACGTGCGCGCGGTGACGGGCGCGGATTCCGGCGCCGCGCCTCCAGGCTGGGTTTCGGGTGACGTGACGGTCATGACCGTCCAATCGTAGGTGTTCGATCTGGAGGCGCGACGTGCGTCGCGCCCACTGGCTGCGGCCCGCCACAGGCTCGCGCCCACCGCATCGGGCGGGAAGCGACGCGGCTCGCGTCGTCAGACGCGGCGCTCCCAGATCCCCTCGCTGCCCACACCGACGAACCCGACCGCTTCGTTGACGTCGAGCATCGGCCGGTTCTCCTCGGCGTTGAAGGTGATGATGGAGGGTCGCCCCGGGAAGTCCCGCTCCACGCACTCGATCCCGACCACCTTGAGGAGCCAGCCGAGCCGGTGGCCACGGTGCTCCTTCAGGACCAGCGTGTCCCACTGCATCACCGCTCGGTCGGGGTCGTCCGGCACGGCCAGCTGCGTGAAACCCGCCAGCCTGGTGCTCGGTACGTGCTCGATCGCCACCGTGAGCATCGTCCGCGGTGCGCGGGCGAGCTCGTCCTCGTGCTCGCGGAGACGCTCGGCGGTCCAGACGTCCTCCGGCTCCTCCATGTCCCCGTCCGGGGCGTCCGTGCTCATGCGTGTCTCGAGCAGCGCGAGGCCGTCGAGCCACCGTTCCGGCGTGCGTCCGGACCAGGTGTGCACGCGGTGGTCCGGGCCGGCGGCCGTCACGGCGCGGTCGTGCAGCTCGCGGACGACGGAGCGGTCGGCGGGGAGTCCGAGCCGGCTGATCCGGTTCACCTGGCCGAAGCGCCAGCCCCGGCCGCGGAGGAACCGGACGCCGGCCTCGTCCTCCGGCACCGCGCCGAAGCCGGTCGGGGCGGGGAGGAACCCGGGCCGGACGCAGTGCCGACCTGCTGGGACACCGCGTACGTCTTCCACTGCGTGCGCCCCTCGGCGCGGGCGATCCCCTCGAGGTGGTCGGCGAGGAGCGTGCCGACCCCGCGCCGCTGGTGCTCGGGGTGGACCCCGAGCGCGAGCCAGCAGTTCGGCGTCCCGGGGGCCTGCTTGGTGTCGTACGATCCGGCGGCCACGATCCCGCCGCCGTCGCCCCGGACCACGAACAGGCGGCTCGGCGCCCCGGGCTCGTGGCACATCGGGAGGTACTCCTCGGGCTTCCACGACAGCTCGGTCAGGCCGTGCACGTCGGCCTCGGCGGCGTCGGAGACCGCGAGCCACTCGCGGAAGGCCTGCACCTTCGCGGGGTCGTCATCCATCGTCATGGGCACGTCGAGCTCGTGCACGGTGTAGGCGGTCATCGTCCCGGCCCTCCCGCTGCCCGCCGTCGGGCAGCCTCGCAGCATACCGGCCGGGCGTCCGCTGCCGCTAGGCTTCTGCGCGTGCTGCTCTCCGACCGCGACATCACCGCCCAGCTCACCGAGGGCCGGATCGGCCTCGACCCCTACGACGCCTCGCTCGTCCAGCCGTCGAGCATCGACGTCCGGCTCGACAAGTTCTTCCGGCTGTTCGACAACCACAAGTACCCGCACATCGACCCCGCGGCCGACCAACCCGACCTCACGCGACTGGTCGAGACCGACCCGGACGAGGCGTTCGTGCTGCACCCGGGGGAGTTCGTCCTCGGCTCGACGTACGAGGTCGTCACGCTGCCCGACGACATCGCGGCACGCCTCGAGGGGAAGAGCTCGCTCGGCCGCCTCGGTCTCCTGACGCACTCGACGGCCGGCTTCATCGACCCGGGCTTCTCCGGACACGTGACCCTGGAGCTGTCGAACGTGGCGACCCTGCCGATCAAGCTTTGGCCGGGCATGAAGATCGGCCAGCTTCTGCTTCTTCCAGCTGTCGAGCCCGGCGGACAAGCCGTACGGGTCGGCCGAGTACCAGTCGCGGTACCAGGGGCAGCGGGGGCCGACCCCGTCGCGGTCGGCGCAGAACTTCCTGCGGACGGACGTCTCCCGCCGCAAGTAGCGCGCACGGCGACATCGCGCCGCGCCATCTCACACGCATCGCATTCCGAACTGTGAAATGTGCTGAGAGAAATGTCCCATTCTGTGTATCGTGGCCGCATGTCCGCAGTACTCCCTCGGCCCGCGCCGTCCGTGTCGGCGGCCGGGCTCATCCGGGACGCCCGTCTCCGCGCCGAGCTCACCCAGGTGCAGCTCGCCGATCGCGCCGGGGTCACGCAGAGCGTCATCAGCACGTACGAGAACGGTCGCCGCGAGCCGTCGCTCGCCGCGCTGCAGCGGCTCCTGCTCGCCGCCGGCTTCACGACCGCCATCGACCTCCAGCCGGTGGAGGAGCCGCCGCCGCTGCGCGACCGGGTGTCGGCCGTCCGCGGGGAGCTCGTCGCGATCGTGCACCGGTTCGGCGGCCGGAACCCACGGCTGTTCGGGAGCGTCGCGCGTGGTGAGGACGGACCGGGCAGCGACGTGGACCTGATGGTGGACCTCGGCCCGGGGCTCGGCATCTTCGCGCTGATGCGGATCCAGGACGCCGCCGAGCAGCTCCTCGGCGTCCGGGTCGACGTCGTCGATGCCGCGGGGATGGGCGCTGACGCCGTCCGCGACGCGGTGCCCCTGTGAGCCGCGATGTCGGGGACCGGCTCGACGACGTCATCCGGGCGTGCGGGGTGATCCGTCGCTACGTCGACGACGACGCGTTGCCGGAGGACCTGGTGTACGACGCCGTGCGGATGCGGCTGGTCGAGATCGGGGAGGCCGTGCGGATGCTCCCGAGCGCGGTGACGTCGACCGAGCCGGGCATCCCCTGGTCGCGGGTGTCGCTCCTCGGGGAGCGGATCACGCGACGGTACTTCGACACGACGCCGGCCGTCGTGTTCGGGACGGCGCGCGTGGACGTGCCGTCCCTGTGCGAGGCGGTCCACCGCCTGCGAGCGACGCACGCCTGACCCGGCAGCGACGGCGCGTCGCGTCGCGTCGCGCTCGTCTCGGCTCGTCTCGTCTCAGCGAGACGAGACGCCGCCGTCCGTCCGAGACGACCCGGCCGACGCGAGACGCCGCCGGAACCGGCGGCGTCTCGCGGTCGCTGCGGTGTCTGCGAACGAAGGCGGTGTCGCATTGGAGTGCAACGTTCCGGACGGGAGGCGCGTGTCCGCGCCGCCCCGTGCCTCCAGTCCGATGGTCGGCCGGCCCGAGGGCGGTGTCTGGCCAGACCGACACACCGTCCAGCCCGCGAGACGCCGCCGCCGGCGGACGCCGCAGGGCCCGCGAGACGCCCTCGTCGTGTTGAGACGCCCCCGGAACCGGCGGCGTCTCGACGCGGTGGCGGTGTCTCGCACCGCAGCCGGCGTCTCGCGGACGCAGGACGGCCCCGTCTCGCCGAAGCGAGACAGGGCCGTCCGTGTGAGCGGGGAGATCAGCCCTTCTTGGCGAGCTCCTCGAGCGTGTCGTTGCCCTTGTAGGCCTCGACCGCGTTCTCCTTGGTGACGAGGATCGGGGTCAGCTCGATCGCGGGGACCGTCTTGACGCCGTTGTAGTTGTTCGTCTTGTCGATCTTCGTGTCGGGCTTGTTGCCCTTCGAGAGGTCGGACACCAGGTCGATGGCGGCCTGCGCCTCTTCCGTGGTGTTCTTGTAGATCGTCGAGTACTGCGTGCCCTTCATGATGAGCGGGATCGACGCGGTCTCGGAGTCCTGACCGGTGACGACGGGGTTGTCCTTGCCGGCGGCCTTCGTCGCGGTGAGGATGGCGCGGGCGAGGGTGTCGTTCGGGGAGAGGACGCCGTCGAGCTTGGTGTCACCCGAGTAGTACTGCGACAGGAGGTCCGTCATGCGCGACTGGGCGTTCTGCGCGAGCCAGCCCTTGGTCTGCACCTTCTGGAAGGTCTCCTGGCCGGACGTGACCTTGACCGTGCCGTCCTTGATCTTCGGCTCGAGCACGTTCATCGCACCGTTGAAGAAGACCGTCGCGTTCGCGTCGTCCGCCGAACCGGCGAAGAAGCTCGATGTTGTAGGGGCCGTCACCCTTCTCGGCCTTGAGACCGTCGAGGAGCGCCTGCGCCTGCAGCTGGCCGACCTTGTAATTGTTGAACGCCACGTAGTAGTCGACGTTCTTGGTGTTCAGGATGTTGCGGTCCCAGGCGATGACGGTGACGCCCTTCGCCTTGGCGGCCTTGACCTGCGAGCCAAGCTGCGAACCGTCGGCGGCACCGATGATGACGACCTTGGCGCCCTTGGTGACCATGCCCGAGATCTGCGACTGCTGGTCCGGGACGGGGTTGCCGGCGTTGGCGTACTGGATGTCGGCCTTGAAACCGGCGTCCTCGATCGACTTCTCGAACGCGGCGCCCGCGAGCACCCAGTTCTGCGAGGTCTTGGCC
This sequence comes from Curtobacterium flaccumfaciens, assembly GCA_029689965.1. Taxonomy (GTDB): domain Bacteria; phylum Actinomycetota; class Actinomycetes; order Actinomycetales; family Microbacteriaceae; genus Curtobacterium; species Curtobacterium flaccumfaciens_E. The sequence goes on from CP121450.1 coordinate 1,114,978, forward strand.
GGAAGTGCGACACCGATGAGGTCGCCCTTCTTGATCTCCGAGCCCGAGCCGGAGTCCGAGCCGGAGGTGCCGCGAGCCGAGCAGCCGCTGAGGGCGAGGCCCGCGACGAGTGCCAGGCCGATGCCGGCGATGAGCTTCTTGCGCATGTGATTGCTTTCTCTTCGTTGAGGGGGTGGTGCTGTGGTGAGGGGTTCGTGCGCCGGATCGCCCGGGCACCACGTCTTTACTGGGTGTTGACCTTCTCCGGCTGGTCCTGGATGGACTGCGGCTGCTGCGCGGCCACGGTGTTCTGGTCCGTGTCCTTGCGCTGGAACTGCCGCATCATGCCACCGATGAGCGAAGGACGACCCTGCGACTTCGAGTAGACGTCGAAGGCGACGGCGACGAGCAGGACCAGACCGCGGATGATCTGCACCTTGTTCGACTCGATGCCCATGAGCTGCAGACCGTTCGACAGGAGCGCCATCACGAGACCACCGATGATCGACCCGGAGATCGTTCCGATGCCACCCGCGACCGCGGCGCCACCGACGAACACGGCGGCGATCGCGTCGAGCTCCCACCCGGTGCCGTCCGCGGGACCCGAGGCGTTCGAGTACCCGACGAAGACCATGCCGGCGACCGCCGCGAGGACGGACATGTTCGCCATCACGAAGAAGTTCACCTTGCGGGCGCTGACGCCGGAGAGGACCGCCGCGCTCGCGTTGCCGCCGACCGCGTAGACCTGGCGGCCGAAGATCGTGTTCTTCGTGATGAAGCCGTAGACGATCGTGAGGACGCCGAGGATGATCGCGACGATCGGGATCGAGGTGCCGACGGGGCCGGCACCGAACAGGTAGGTCGCGACGAGCGTGACCGCGACGAGGATGCCCGTGCGGACGACCGACACCCACAGCGGCGGGACCTCGGCCTGCATCTTCTTCCGGCGACCGCGGCCGCGGACCTCGATGACGATGAGCGCGATGATCGTGGCGAGGCCGATGAGCAGCGTGCCGTTCGAGTACCCGAAGTCCGGGCCGAAGTCGGGAGGTACCCGGCACCGATGGTGTTGTACGAGTCCGGGGTCGGCACCGAGGTCGACTGGCCGATGATCTGGTTCGCACCGCGGAAGATGAGCTGACCAGCCAGCGTCACGATGAACGCGGGGACCCGGACGAACGCGACCCAGAAGCCCTGCCACGCACCGACGAGCGCGCCGACGGCGAGGCCGAGGATGATGGCAGCCCAGGCCGGCCAGTGCCACACGGACATCGACTGCGCGACGATGATGCCGACGAACGCCGCGACGGAACCGACCGACAGGTCGATGTGACCGGCGATGATCACCATCACCATCCCCAGCGCGAGGATCAGGATGTAGGAGTACTGCAGGAACAGGTTGATGACGTTCGTCGGCTCGAGGATCAGGCCGTTCGTCGTGATCGAGAAGAAGATCACGATCGCGATCAACGCGATGATCATGCCGTACTGGCCGATGCTGTTGCCCTTGCCGAACAGCAGTTTCAGGTTCTTCATGAGACGAGAGCGCCCTTCCGCGCGGAGGTCATGCTGCGCATGAGCGTTTCTGGATCGGCCTGTTCCGAGGGGATGTCGGCCGTGATCTGGCCTTCGAAGATCGTGTAGATCCGGTCGGAGAGGCCGAGGAGTTCGGGAGCTCGGAGGAGATGAGGATGATGCCCTTCCCCTCCGCGGCGAGCTGCTGGATGATGCCGTAGATCTCGAACTTGGCGCCCACGTCGATGCCGCGGGTCGGCTCGTCGAGGATCAGGATGTCCGGGTCGGTGAACATCCACTTGGACAGGACGACCTTCTGCTGGTTCCCGCCGGAGAAGCTTGCCGACGTTCTCCTCGACGGTCGGGACCTTCGTGCGGAGCAGCTTCCGGTACTTCTCGGCGACGCTGTACTCCTCGAGGGAGTCCACGACGCCGCCCTTCGAGATCTTCGGCAGGTCGGCGGACACGGTCGACCGCTTGACCGTGTCGAGCAGGTTGAGGCCGAGCGCCTTGCGGTCCTCGGAGACGTAGCCGATGCCGTGCTCGATGGCCTGCTGGACGTTCGTGACCTTGATCTCGCGGCCGTCCTTGATGATCTCGCCGCCGAGCCACGTGCCGTAGGAGCGGCCGAAGATGCTCATCGCGAGCTCGGTGCGGCCGGCGCCCATGAGGCCCGCGAAGCCGACGATCTCGCCGCGCTTCACGTGGAAGTTGGAGTTCTTGCAGACCAGGCGCGAGGTGTCGAGCGGGTGCTGCACGGTCCAGTCGCGGACCTCGAAGAACGTCTCGCCGATCTTCGGGGTGCGGTCCGGGAACCGGCTCTCGAGCGACCGGCCGACCATCCCTCGGATGATGCGGTCCTCGTTGACGCCGTCGCCCTTGACGTTCAGCGTCTCGATGGTCTTGCCGTCGCGGATGATCGTGATCTCGTCGGCGATCTGCTCGATCTCGTTCAGCTTGTGGCTGATCATGATGCTCGAGATGCCCTTGGCCTTCAACCCGACGATGAGGTCGAGGAGGTGCTGCGAGTCGTTCTCGTTGAGCGCCGCGGTGGGCTCGTCGAGGATGAGGAGCTTGACGTCCTTGTGCAGGGCCTTCGCGATCTCGACGAGCTGCTGCTTGCCGACGCCGATGTTCTTGATCTGGGTGTCCGGGTCGTCGCTCAGGCCGACGCGGGCGAGCAGGTCCTGCGCGCGGAGCTGGGCGCTCGTCCAGTCGATCACGCCGAACTTGCCCGGCTCGTTGCCGAGGAACAGGTTCTCGGTGATCGACAGCTCGGGGATGAGCGCGAGCTCCTGGTGGATGATGACGATGCCGGCCTGCTCGGACTGCTTGATGTCCTTGAAGCGGACCTCTTCGCCCTCGAAGACGATCTCGCCGTCGTAGGTGCCGTACGGGTACACGCCGGACAGGACCTTCATGAGGGTCGACTTGCCGGCGCCGTTCTCGCCGCAGATCGCGTGGATCTCGCCGGCGCGGACGCTGAGTGAGACGTCGGACAGCGCCTTCACACCAGGGAACTCCTTGGTGATCGAGCGCATCTCGAGGATCGTCTCGGGTGCGGTGATCGACCGGGTCTCGGATCCGGTGTCGATCGGGGTTGACGCCACGGTGCATCTCCTTCTGCCGCTGCGATGCGGCAGTCCTTCGGGTGGTTCTGCTTGCGGCAGCCGAGGGGCGCAGGGAGCCTGCGTGGACCTCGTTGTCGCGTCCGGTGTCCCACCTGTGACGGTCCATGTGACCGTTCACATCGGCGGAACGGAGGTAATACTACGCACGGGATCGGCGCGCCTGTCAATTCGGATTGGTCGCGTTTCTGTAACGGCCCGCGTGATCCGGCGGATCTCGCCCGCTCGCGTCCCCCACGTTGGGGTACCCGGGCGGCTCGCCGAGACGCCGCCGCGCCCGCGAGACGCCGCCGCGCCCGCGAGACGCCGCCTTCCCGCCGAGACTCCGCCGTGCCCGCGAGACGCCGCCTTCCCGCCGAGACGCCGTCGCGCCCGCGAGACGCCGCCGGATCCGGCGGCGTCTCACCCCGGCAGGGGCGTTCCGCGGGCGGTGCGGTGTCTCGTTCCGGCCAGACACCGCCGTGGGGCCGGCAACCACCAGCCTGGAGGCGCGGGGCGCGCCCGCCCCGCGCCTCCAGGCTGCTGGTGGGCGTGCCCATCCGCACGGTGAGCAGAAACGGTCGGGTCACGGAGGGCGACCGCGTGCGGCGCCGCGGGTCAGCGCTTGCGGGGCGCGCTCGTCGAGCCGCGCACCACGAGCTGGGGCACGATGTCGATTGGGCGCAGCCCGGCGTCGTCCTCGCCCGGCAGGAGCAGGTCCACGCACCGTCGGCCGAGTTCGGCGAAGTCGACCTGCACCGTGGTCAGCGGCGGCCAGAAGTGCTTCGCCTCCGGGATGTCGTCGTACCCCACGACGGACAGGTCTCCCGGGACGTCGAGGCCGTAGGAGCGCGCGGCGTGCATGACTCCGAGCGCCATCTGGTCGTTCGAGCAGAAGATGGCCGTGCAGTCCCGCCAGCGCAGGAGCTCGCGTCCGGCGTGGTACCCGAAGTCGGCAGTCCAGTCCCCGAGGATCGGCGGCACGACGGGCATGTCGCGGTCGGACATCTCGCGCAGGAAGCCCTGCATCCGGGCATCCGCTTCGATCCAGTCCTGCGGCCCCGCGATGTGCCTGACGTACTCGTGGCCGAGGTCGAGCAGGTGGGCCGTCGCCAGCCGGGCACCCTCCATCTGGTCGACCCAGAGCGCCGTCGGGTCCTCACCCACGCTCGACCGCATCGTCACGTAGGGCGTGCGGATACCGAGCTCCTCGATGAGGTCGAACACGCGCTGCTGCGGTGCGATGACCACGATCCCCTCGACGTCGAGGTCGAGCAGGTGTCCGAGGCCCTGTCGCACCGCGGCGTCCGTCGCCTCGGTGATGTTGGCGGTGGTCACCGAGTACCCGCGTGCCATCGCGGCGTCCTCGATGGCCTGCAGGGCGACCGCGGGGCCGTAGTGCGCGCGGCGGGCCGTGAGCACGCCGATGGTGTGCGTGCGGCTGGTGACCAGCGCGCGTGCGGCGCGGTTCGGCCGGTACTGCAGCTGCTCCATCGCCGCGAGGACCCGGTCCCGTGTCTCAGCCCGGATCGCGTCCGAGTTGTTGAGCACCCGGGACACGGTCTGGTGGGAGACGCCTGCGACCCGCGCGACGTCGCGGATGCTGGGCGACCGCGGTTGCTGTGTCCGCGTCGACGCCATTGCTACTCGTTCCTGCCCGGGGCCGTGGCACGCCGATGTGCACGTTCACATTCCGGGCCAGATCATTATGCACACCTCGGCGATCGGTGCCACCTGAGTTGTCCTTCCCAGCCGGATGGGTTACGGTTCACGTCGTATCCGGCATATCGCCCGAGCCGGAACGCACAACTGCAGATCGGCCGTCCTCCCGAGGACGGCAGTCGCTCCAGACCTCAGAGAACAGCGACACCCGCAGCGCACCAGCGCTGGGGTGTCGCTGTTCTTTGTTCCCGCACACACCCACCACGAAGGAGTGGTCTTGACCAAGGCCCGCAGACTGACGAGTTTCATCGTCCTGTCGATGACCGGCGGCGTGATCTTCCAGGTCGCGTACATCCGGTTCGTCTTCCTCGCCGACACCGCGCACGCGCTCGACCTCACCATCCAGCGCTACGGCGAGATCACGTCGGTCTTCGGCGCCGTCGCCGTGCTCATGTACTTCTGCGGCGGCTGGTTCGCCGACAAGTTCTCGCCGAGGGCGCTCATCGTGGTCGCCCTCGCCGGGATGGGCATCGTCGACCTCTGGCTGTCCACGGCGCCGGGTGAGACCGGCGTCCTGATCGCCCACGTGCTCATGGCCGTGCTCGGCATGGGGCTCTACTGGTCGTCGCTCGTCAAGCTCATCTCGATGCTCGGGACCGCCGACGAGCAGGGCAAGCTCTTCGGTTGGCTCGAGGGCGTCCGCGGCATCACGTCGACCGTCGTGGGCTTCATCGGTGCCGCCATCGTCGCCGCCGCGATCGCCGACACGGGCGGGGTCCTCTGGGTGATGCGCATCTACGGCGTGCTCTGCCTGGTGTTCGCCGTGCTCGTCCTGGTCGTGGTCCGCACCGACCGGGACGCCCTCGGTCAGGTCGAACGCCAGGCCGTGTCGCTCCGGGAGCTGGGGCGGCCGCCCGCAACAAGTACACGTGGCTGATCGGGTTCTCGATCATGATGATGTACTGCTTCTACACGCTGCTCGGCTACCTCACGCCGCTGCTGCAGGACGGCTTCGCGGTGCCCGTCGTGCTCCTCGGGGCGATCGGCGTCGTCCGCACGTACGTCTTCCAGATCGTCGGCGGCCCGGTCGGCGGCGTGCTCGTCGACCGTTGGACGAAGTCGTCGCCGGCGTTCCTCCGCTGGGCCTTCGTCGTGGCCGCCATCAGCGCCGTGGGCTTCCTGCTCCTGCCGCACGACCCCGCCCTCGTGTGGATCGCCGTCGCGCTCATGATCGTGATGTGCCTCGCGGTGTTCACCTCGCGCGGCATCTACTGGGCGCAGGTCGGCGAGGTCGAGGTCCCGCTCGCCCAGCGCGGTGGCGTGATCGGGCTCGCCTCGGGCATCGCCTACCTGCCGGACGCGTTCCTCCCCGCCCTCGGCGCCTGGTGGGTCGGCGACCCGGCGAACGGCGTGCCCGCGCAGGGCGGCGGCTACACGACGATGTTCGCCGTCCTGCTCGGCGCCGCGGTCCTCGGCTTCCTGCTCACCACCGTCACCATGCGCGTCCGTGCACGCGAACTGCGGAACCGCCCGGCGCCCGACGTCGCCGTCGTCGCCTGACCCACCACGAAAGGACCCCTCACCCCATGGACATCCGCGACTTCTCGATGGACCTGTTCTCGCTCGCCGGCAAGCGTGCGATCGTCACCGGCGGCAACTCCGGCCTCGGCCAGGCGTTCTCGCTCGCCCTCGCCAAGGCCGGCGCCGACGTGTTCGTGCCGAGCGTGGTCGACGACGACGGCACCACCCGGGCACTCGTCGAGGGCGAAGGCCGCCGGTACGAGTTCCTCGAGGTCGACCTCACCGCCGCCGACGCCCCGACGCGCATCGTCGACGCCTGCACGGAGCGGCTCGGCGGGGTCGACGTCCTCGTCAACTCGGCCGGCATCTGCCTGCTCGACGACGTCGAGGCCTTCGACCGCGACAAGTGGGACCCGATGATCGCCGTGAACCTCACCGCGCCGTTCGCACTCGGGCACGCCGTCGCGAAGCGGTTCGTCGCGCAGGGCTCGGGCAAGATCATCAACATCGCGTCGCTGTTCGCGTTCCTCGGCGGACAGTGGTCGCCCGCGTACGCCGCGACCAAGCACGGGATCGTCGGCTTCACGAAGGCGTACTGCGACGAACTGGCGCAGCACAACGTGCAGGTGAACGCGATCGCACCCGGCTACTTCGCCACGAAGATCACCGAGCAGACCCGGTCGAACCCGGAGACGAACCAGCGCGTGCTCGACCACATCCCGGCCGGGCGCTGGGGCGACGTCGCCGACCTCATGGGCGCGACGGTGTTCCTCGCCTCGCGCGCATCCGACTACGTGAACGGGCACACCCTCACGGTCGACGGCGGGTACCTCGTCCGCTGATCGCGGACGCGACCCCTGACGGACTGGAGGCGCGGGGCGGCCCCGCCACGCGCCTCCAGGCAGCAGACCACCAGACCAGAGCAACGAAACACACCAACGAAGGGCTCACCACCATGATCGACTCGATCGCCACCCTCGACCGGGCCGAGATCCTCCAGCGTCTCGCCGGCATCGTCCGTCCCGAGCAGATCGACACGGACGAGCAGCACCTGCTCGACGCGAGTGTCGACCGCTTCAAGAAGTACCAGTCCGTGCACGGCATCTACGACGCCCCGACCCCGGTCGCGATCGTGAACGCCGAGTCCACCGAGGACGTCGCCGCGATCCTGGCGTTCGCGAACGACAACCTGATCAACGTCGTCCCGCGCACCGGTCGCACCGGCACGGAGGGCGGCCTCGAGACGAGCGTCGTCGACACCATCGTGCTCGATTGCTCGCGGATGGACGCCGTGCTGAAGGTCGACCCGGAGAACATGCAGGTCACGGTGCAGGCCGGTGTGCCGCTCCAGCGCCTCGAGGACGAGCTCCGTCTGCAGGGCCTCACCACCGGTCACTCGCCGCAGTCGAAGCCGCTCGCCCAGTACGGCGGCCTCGTCGCGACCCGCTCGATCGGGCAGTTCTCCACCCTGTACGGCGCGATCGAGGACATGGTCGTCGGACTCGAGGCCGTGTTCCCCGGCGGCAAGGTCCGTCGCATCAAGGCCGTCCCGCGCCGTTCGGCCGGTCCGGACATCCGCCACGTCGTCATCGGCAACGAGGGTGCGCTCTGCGTCATCACCGAGGTCACGGTCAAGGTCTTCAAGTACCAGCCGGAGAACAACGAGTTCCACGGTGCGCTCGTCGACGACATGCGCACGGGCATCGCGATCCTGCGCGAGGTCATCACGAACGGCTTCCACCCCTCGGTCGTGCGCCTGTACTCGCCGGAGGACGCCAACCAGCACTTCTCGCACTTCTCGAAGGACAAGTGCGTCGTGGTGTTCGTCGCCGAGGGTCCGGCAGGCATCGTCCGCGCCACCTCGGAGGAGATCCAGCGCGTCATCGACCAGCACCAGCACGAGAAGGTCGACCCGGCGCTCATCGAGGCGTGGTTCGACAACCTCAACTGGGGCCAGGACAAGATCGACGCCGAGAAGGCCGTCATGCTGCGCGACCAGCAGCTCGGCTACACGACCGAGGTGTCGGCGGACTGGTCGGCCGTCGGCGACGTGTACGACGCGGTCATGCGCCGCATCCGCGACGAGTACCCGCACGCCGGCGACCTGACGATGCTCGGCGGCCATTCGTCGCACAGCTACCAGACCGGTACGAACATGTACTTCGTGTACGACTACCGCATCGACTGCTCGCCGGAGGAGGAGATCGAGAAGTACCACGTCCCCTCAACGCGATCATCGTCGAGGAAGCGCTGCGCCACGGCGGCTCGATGGTCCACCACCACGGGGTCGGCAAGTACCGCACGCCGTGGGTCGAGGAGGAGCACGGCTCGGCGTTCGCGATCATGCAGGGCCTCAAGGCGCAGTTCGACCCGAAGGGCATCATGAACAAGGGCACGATCTTCCCGGAGCCGGGCGCGATCCAGCCGGCCGCCGCCGACCCCGACACGCAGTTCTCGGCTCCGCGCGCATGACCAGGTACCTCGTCGGCATCGACAACGGCTCGCAGTCGTCGAAGGTCACGGTCTTCGACGAGCGGGGCGGGGTCGTCGCCGAGGGGCGCGTCCCGCTGCGGCCGAACCACACGCCGGCGCCGGGGGTGGTCGAACACCCGGACGACGACCTCTGGGACTCCATCGCGGCGGCGTGCCGGATCGCCATGGACGCGTTCCCGGGGGACCCGTCCGAGATCGTCGGCGTCGGCCTCTGCACCATCCGGTTCTGCCGGGCGGTGCTCCGCGCCGACGGGTCGCTCGCGCAGCCGGTCCTGAGCTGGATGGACGCCCGTGTCGGTGCGCCGTTCGTCGCCGAACACGACGACGTGGCGTACGTCACGACGTCCTCCGGGTACGTCACGCACCGGCTCACCGGGGCCTTCCGGGACACGGCAGCGAACTACCAGGGCGTGTGGCCGATCGACACCGACACCTGGCGGTGGAGCGAGGACGAGGCGGCGTATGCCGCAACCGGCATGCGACCGGACCAGCTGTTCGAAATCGTCGCGCCCGGCGAGGTCCTCGGCGCCGTGACCGACGCTGCGGCCGCGGCCACGGGCCTCCCGGTCGGCCTCCCGGTGGTCGCGACGGCCAACGACAAGGCCGTGGAGGCGCTCGGGTGCGGGCTCCTGGAGCCGACGACGCTCCTCGTGTCGCTCGGCACCTACATCGCGGGCATGTCCGTCGGCGAGCGGAACATCGCCGGCGCGACCGACTTCTGGACCAACTTCGGGTCCGAGCCCGGCCGCTACCTGTACGAGTCCGGCGGCATCCGTCGCGGGATGTGGACCGTGAGCTGGTTCCGCGACCTGCTCGGGCCGGACTTCGCGGCAGCGGCTTCGGCGGCGGGGGAGCGTGCCGAGGACCGCCTCAACCGTGAGGCCGCCGCGGTCCCTGCCGGCTCGGACGGACTGCTCACGGTGTTGGACTGGCTCGCGCCGTCGGACGCCGTGTTCCGGAAGGGCTCGATCCTCGGGTTCGACGGGAGGCAGGGCCGAGCGCACGTCTACCGGTCCATCCTCGAGGGCATCGCGATGACGATGCGCGACCGTGGCGACGCCATGGCCGCCGAACTCGGGACGGCGTACGGCCGGGTCGTCGTGTCCGGCGGCGGTTCGTCGTCGGACCTCGTGATGCAGATCATGGCGGACGTGTTCCAGGCGCCGACCATCCGTGTGGTGGGCGACAGCGCTGCCGGGCGTGGGGCAGCGATCTGCGCTGCGGTCGCGACCGGTGTGCACCCGTCGTTCGAGGCGGCGGTCGCGGCGATGGTCGTCGAGCGCGACCGGTTCGCGCCGAACGCCTCGACGGCGGCGGTCTACGACGCGCTGCGTGCGGTGCACGCGGACGTGACGGCACACACCGACGGGGTCTACCGCCGGACGGCGGCGATCGTCGGCTGACGGAGTCTCGTCTCGTCGTGTCTCGTCGTGTCTCGTCTCGTCTCGTCTCGACGAGACGAGACGCCGTCCGCGGGGCGAGGCGCCGCCGCAGGCGCGAGACGCCGTGGGATCCGGTGGTGTGTCGTGCCCGGGCCGGCGTCTCGCGCGGGCGACGGTGTCGCCGCCGACACCCGGAGGCCCTACAGCCAGTTGCGCTTGCGGAAGATCGCCCAGAGCACGCCCATCAGGGCGAGCATCCCGAGGATCGCGACCGGGTAGCCGTACCGCCAGTGCAGCTCGGGCATGTGGTCGAAGTTCATCCCGTAGACCCCCGCGATGAGTCCCGGAGCGAAGAGGATCGCCGCCCACGAGGAGATCTTCTTGACCTCTTCGCCCTGGCGGTGCGCGGCGCGTGCGAGCTGCCGGCTCTCCTCGCCCTGAGCGAGGCTGGCGCTCGTCATGCGCCGCATCGCCTCGTTCTGCTGCTGCGACACCAGAGTCGAGTGCAGGGTGAGGGCGTTCTCGAGCAGGGCCCGGAACGAGTCCACCCGTTCAGTGACCCGCAGGGCGTGGTCGAGCACGTTCCGCAGGCGGTGCTGGACCTCGTCGTCGACGCCGTACTTGTCCGCACCGCGGAGGAGTCCCTTCACCATCGCGGGCACCGGCTTGGTGGCCCGCTGGAACCCGAGCACCTCGCTGAGGAGCTGGTAGATGCGCTTCGAGACCCCGGGGTCGACCTGGCCGGCGAACAGCTGGTCCTCGATGGCGTCGACGTGGTCCTGCAGGATCTCGACCACCGGGGCGTAGCCGTCGACGACCTCGTCGAGCACGGCCGTGGTCACGGCTTCCGAGCCCCGCGCGAGGAACTCCGGGTCCGCCTCCACCCGGGCACGCAGCACCGCGAGGTCGGGGCGCTCGGCGTGCCGGACGCTCACCACGAACCGGTCGCCGACGAACAGGTGCACCTCGCCGAACTCGACCGTCTCGGCGCGGGCGTCGAACCACGCGGGCCGGAGCACCAGGAAGAGGGTGTCCCGTACCGCTCGAGCTTCGCGCGCTGGTGCCCCTTGCGGGCGTCCTCCACCGCGTTCTCGTGCAGGTCGAACTCGGTCGCGACGGCCTCGAGCTCGGCGTCGTCGGGTCGGAGCAGCCCGATCCACGCGAGGTCGCCCCGCGTCGCGAGCGACAGGGTCGACGGTGATTCGACGCGACGTCCCTCGACGTAGATCGCGTTGTCGATCAGTGCCATGCTGTGCTCCTCTCGGGAGCAGGCAGGCGCGAAGTCGCCCGGAGTGGTCCCGGGGCAGGCGTGGTTCAGCGAACGGGCACGGCGACGACCGTCAGGGGCGGCCGGCCCGATCGAGGATGGTCACCCGACATCGCGCCTCACCTGCCCTTCTGGTCCGTCGCGGCCGCGGTCCGCAGCCTCGTGGCCACACCCGTGGCCGACGACCGACCCTACTCCGCCGCCGCGCGAGCGCCAAGTGAGAGGGCGCTCACATGCCCCAGACGTCGCGGTTCGACGACGCGACCGCGACGGCTCCGGCGCCGAGGGCGGCCATCACGTCGGCCTTGTCGCACACCAGGCCGCCGGCGATGACGGGTACGGCGGTGTCGTCGCGGAGCCACGTGATCACACGTGGCATGCACCCGGGCAGGATCTCGATCGCGTCCGGACCGGCCTGTTCGACCACTCGGGGAGCTGGCGGTACGAGAACGAGTCGACCAGGAAGAACCGCTGCACGGCCACCAGACCGGCGCGCTTGGCGGCGCGGACGAGGTTCGACTTCGTGGAGAGCACGCCGTCGGCACGGGTGTGCTCGGCGAGCCAGGTCACGACGACGTCCCGCGCGGCGAACCCGTCGAGCAGGTCGACGTCCACCAGGACGGTCTTGCCGGCGTCCTTGGCGCGGTCGACGATGTCCGCGATGTCGAGCACGCTGCCGAACAGCACGAAGACGACGCCTCGGTCCGATGCGAGGACCTCGTCGAGCGCGGACGCGTCCTTGATGCTCGCGATCACCGGGTCGTCCCGCAGCGCGTCGAGCACGGCCTCGGCTCCAGCGCGCGGTGCGACAGCGCGTTCCGTCGTGGTCATGCCGACCATTGTCCGCGACGCGTCTGGGGACGCGCTGCCCAGCCGCGGCCGGTCGTGCCGAGTCTCGGCCACGCACGCCCGAGACTCGGCGTGGGCGACCGTTCTCGTGCCCGCGGGCACGAGAACGGTCGCTGAGCCCGAGACTCGGGACAGCGGGACAGCGGGACAGCGGGACAGCGGGACAGCGGGACAGCGGGACAGCGGGACAGCGGGACAGCGGGACAGCGGCCCAGCGGCGCTCAGCGCGTGATGTGCAGGCCGGCCGTCGTGAGTTCGGCGAGCTGCCACCCGAGCCAGGGGCTCCACGCGAACGGCGCCCGGCGACGGACTCCCGCAGGGCGTCCTCGGAGACCCAGGCGTACTCGGCGACCTCGTCGTCCGCAGGGGCGGGACGTCGTCGGTGACCGCGCGGTACACCGGGCAGACCTCGTTCTCGACGATGCCGGACGCGTCAACGGCCCGGTACCGGAAGTCGGGCAGGACGAGTTCGACGTCGCGGACCACGATGCCCAGCTTCGCGGGACGCCCGACGGGCGATGGCGTCCTCGAAGGTCTCGTCCGGGCCCGGGTGGCCGCAGAACGTGTTCGTCCACACCCCCGGCCACGTCTTCTTCGACAGCGCACGACGGGTCACCAGGACGTCGCCGTCGGTGTTCCGCACGTGGCACGAGAAGGCCAGGTGGAGGGGCGTGTGGTCTGTGTGCACCGTGAACTTGTCCGCTGTGCCGATCGGGGTACGATCATCGGCCAGAAGCACCACGGTTTCCGGGAATGCGCTCATCTGCCTCGATAGGTTAGGCCAATGAGCGAGGAAGCGGCCACCGTGGCGCACATCGGCCTCGCGCTCGTCGACGACTGCCTCGAGCGCTTCTTCGCCGTGTCGTCCACGCGCGCCGCTCGCTACGGCCGCCCGTCGGAGGAGCTCTGGCGGGTGCTCCGGAGGGCGAGCCTGGGCGGGAAGCGCTTCCGACCGCGCATGGTGCTCACCGCCTACAACGGGCTCGGTGGGAGCGATCCGCACGCCGCTGCGAACGTGGCCGCCGCCTACGAACTCCTGCACACCGCGCTGGTCGTGCACGACGACGTCATCGACCGTGACTGGTCCCGCCGCGGCCAGCCGAACGTCGCGGGCTCCTTCCGCGACACCGGCACGACGGGCGGGTTGCCGCTGCCGACCGCCGAGCACCGTGGCATGAGCGCCGCGGTCATCGCCGGGGACCTCGCCCTGGCAGCCGCACCCCGGTTCATCGACGCCTCCGGCGTCACAGGAGACCGTCGCGCCCGCCTCCTCGACCTGCTCGACGAGGCCGTGTTCGCCAGTGCCGCGGGGGAGATGGCGGACGTGGACCTCGCCCTCGGCGTGATGCCCACCGTGGACGAGGTGCTCCGGATGGAGCGGGCGAAGACGAGCGTGTACTCCTTCGAGGCGCCGCTGCAGTCCGGTGCCGTGCTGGCCGGGGCGCCGGAGCCGGTGGTCGCCGCGCTCGGTGCCTTCGGCCGCGAGATCGGCATCGCCTACCAGATCGTGGACGACCTGCTCGGGTGTTCGGCGACGAGGGCACGACGGGCAAGTCTGCGCTCGGCGACCTGCGCGAGGGCAAGCGGACCATGCTCGTCGCCCACGCCGCGACCACCCCGTGCTGGTCCGACATCGCCCCGCACCTCGGCGACCCAGGCCTCACCGAGGAGCGCGCGGCCACGATCCGCACAGCCCTGGAGACGTGCGGTGCCCGAGCCGCCGCGGAGTCGCGCATCGCGGAGCACGCGGCCCTCGCCCGAGCCGAACTCGCCGGACTGCCCTACGACCTCGCCGACCACCTGGAGGACCTCGTGACCGAACTCGTGGAGCGCGTCCGTTGACACACAGCCCCACCACGGGTGCCGCTCGGCTCCCGCTGTACGACGCGACGGCCGAAGCGGCGTCGGGCGTCGTGATCGACCGGTACTCGACGTCCTTCGGGCTCGCGAGCCGGCTGCTCACGAGGGACACCCGCGAGCACATCCGGAACGTGTACGCCCTCGTCCGGGTCGCCGACGAGGTCGTCGACGGTCCCGCGACCGAGGCCGGGCTCGGCCAGGACCTCGCCCGCACCGTCCTCGACGAGCTCGAGGCCGACACCGAGCGCGCGATCGCCCTCGGCTTCTCGGTGAACCCGGTCGTGCACGCCTTCGCCCGCACCGCCCGAGTGACCGGGTTCGGTCCCGAGCTGACGCGTCCGTTCTTCGCGTCGATGCGGATGGACCTGGACCGGACCGAGCACGACGACGCCTCGTTCGCGGAGTACGTGTACGGCTCGGCGGAGGTGGTGGGCCTCATGTGTCTCCGCGCCTTCGTGTACCGCGCCGGACGCCCGACGTTCGACGCCTCCGTGCTCGTCGACGGCGCTCGCGCACTCGGCGCGGCCTTCCAGAAGGTCAACTTCCTGCGCGACCTGCACGCCGACTTCGAGGTCCTCGGACGCTCGTACTTCCCGGGCGTCGAGGTCCGCACCTTCGACGAGGCCACGAAGGACCGGCTCGTCGTCGACGTCCAGGCGGACCTCGACCGTGCCGCCGCGACCGTCCGGTTGCTTCCGGCTGACGCGAGGAACGCGGTCGGCCTCGCGCACGCGCTCTTCCAGGAGCTCAACGACCGCATCGCGGTCACGCCGGCGCACCGCCTCATCACGACGCGCGTGCGCGTCCCGAATCCGGTGAAGGCGCGCCTGGCCGCACAGGTGCTCGCCGGACGTGCGCCGCTGCGGTCGCGCGCGACCCACCACCGGGCTGGAGGCACGGCGTGACCCCGCCCCGCGCCTCCGGTCCGAAGAAGGCCGGCACCACGACCAACCGCAAGGTGCCCGCCCGTCGCGCCGTCGTCATCGGCGGCGGCATCAGCGGACTCGCGTCCGCCGCGCTCCTCGCGCGTGACGGGTTCTCGGTGACGGTGCTCGAACAACGAAAAGCACTCGGCGGACGCGCCGGGTCCTGGGAGCGGGACGGGTTCCGGTTCGACACCGGACCGTCGTGGTACCTCATGCCCGAGGTGTTCGATCACTTCTTCCAGTTGCTCGGCACCTCGGCGGACGCCGAACTGGACCTCGAGAAGCTCGACCCCGGCTACCGCGTGTACAGCGAGGGCCACGACGAGCCCATCGACCTCCGTGCCGACCGCGAGGCGAACATCGCGCTCTTCGAGTCGATCGAACCGGGTTCCGGCAAGCGGATGCGGAAGTACCTCGCGTCCGCCGAGGACACCTACGCGATGGCGGTCCGCCGCTTCCTCTACACCTCGTTCCAGGACCTCCGGACGCTCGCGGCCCCGGACGTCCTCCGCCGGCTGCCGAAGCTCGCCCGTCTGCTCATCGAGCCGCTGTCCACGTTCGCGGAGTCGGCTGTCAGGGACCGGCGGCTCTGGCAGGTCCTCGGCTACCCGGCGGTGTTCCTCGGCACGAGCCCGTACGCGGCGCCGAGCATGTACCACCTCATGAGCCACCTCGACCTGGCGGACGGAGTGCTCTACCCGAAGGGCGGCATCACCGAGGTCATCGCCGCCGTCGAACGGGTCGCCCGCCGCGAGGGCGCGAAGATCATCGTCGGCGCGAAGGTCGAGCGCATCGCCGTCGAGGACGGGCACGTCACCGGCGTCGTGCACCGTGACCGTCGGGGCGCGCAGCACACCGCGCCCGCCGACCTCGTCGTGAGCGCCGCGGACCTCCGGCACACCGAGCTGCAGCTGCTCGACGTGGAACACCGGACGTACCCGGCCTCGCACTGGGGAAGCGCGACCCGGGGCCGAGCGCCGTGCTCGTGTACCTGGGGATCGACGGCCCGGTACCGGGCCTGCTGCACCACACGTTGGTCTTCACCGAGGACTGGAAGACGAACTTCGGCGCGATCTTCGGCGCCGACCGGCGCGTCCCCGACCCGGCCTCGATCTACGTCTGCGCACCGTCGGAGACCGATCCGTCCGTGGCGCCGCCCGGGTCGAGCAACCTGTTCGTGCTCGTCCCCTGCCCGCAGACCCGACGATCGGCAGGGGCGGCCTCGACGGCTCCGGAGACTACGAGGTCGAGCGGATCGCGGACCGGGCGATCGACGTCGTCGCGGCGCGTGCCGGCGTGCCCGACCTGCGGGACCGGATCCGGGTCCGGCGGACGATCGGTCCGCGGGACTTCGCCGACGACTACAACGCCTGGAACGGGTCGATGCTCGGCCCGGCGCACACCCTGAAGCAGAGCGCGTTCTTCCGAGAGAAGAACGCCTCCCGGAGGGTCGAGGGGCTGTACTACGCCGGTGCGTCGACGATCCCGGGCATCGGTCTGCCGATGTGCCTCATCAGCGCGGAGGTGCTCCTCAAGCGCATCCACGGCGACACCAGCACCGAGCCGCTGCCGGCGCCGCTGGGCGCGCCGCGGAACCGGTCCGGGACCGTCTGATGCCCGGGTTGTACCTGGCCGGACTCGTCGTGTC
Source organism: Curtobacterium flaccumfaciens (assembly GCA_029689965.1). Lineage (GTDB taxonomy): Bacteria > Actinomycetota > Actinomycetes > Actinomycetales > Microbacteriaceae > Curtobacterium > Curtobacterium flaccumfaciens_E. Next base: position 1,131,687 of record CP121450.1, read on the forward strand.
ACTCGTCGGCATGACCGTGCTCGACGCCCGCTTCCGGCTGTTCTTCTGGCGTGCACCGTGGCGCGCCGCTGCCGTGATGGTGGTCGGCGTGGCGTTCTTCCTGCTGTGGGACGTGCTCGGCATCGCGCTCGGCATCTTCTTCATCGGGCCCCAGAACCTGCTGACGGGGGTGCTCCTGGCGCCTGACGTCCCGCTCGAGGAGCTCTTCTTCCTGCTGCTGCTCTGCTACACGACGATGGACCTGGTCGGCTTCGTCCGGCCCGTGGTCGACCGCGCCCGGGCGCGCGCGGAACGGGGCAGCTCGTGACGGGTCCCGGCGCCTACGCCCTGCTCGCCCTGCCGTTCTTCGCCGTCGTGACCGTCGTGGCGGTCGTCGCGGGCATCGTCGCCGACCGCCGCGCCCGGGCACGCGGTAGTCGCGCCACCACCGGACGCCGGGGCCTGCTCGTCACCGCGCTGATCGCCGGCGTCGCGCTCCTCGGCATGACGATCGTGTTCGACAACGTCATCGTGACGCTGCGGATCGTCGCGTACGACCCGGCGCTGATCAGCGGTGCGAAGATCGGGGCGATCCCCGTCGAGGACCTCGCGTACGCGATCGCCGCGATCGTCCTGCTGCCCAGCCTCTGGGTCCTGTTCGACCGGACCGACGCCGGCACCGGCAGCAGGACCGACGCCGGCACCGGCGACCGGACCGGCGCCGGCACCGGAGACCGGAGCGGCGACCGGACCAGCGGCCGGAGCCGGCCGGTCTCGCGCCCGCGCCCGACCCGACCCACGCACCACCGGAGGAGTCCCCGTGAACGCGAGCACCGCCTCCAGACCGTCGACCCTGCGCGCGCTGTTCGTGTCGTCGCGCCCGATCAGCTGGGTGAACACCGCGTACCCGTTCGGCGCCGCGTACCTGCTCGGCAGCGGCGTCGGCGTCGACGGTGGCGGCGGGTTCTCGCTCGTGGCGTTCCTCGTCGGGGTCGTGTACTTCCTCGTGCCCTACAACCTGGCGATGTACGGCATCAACGACGTCTTCGACTACGAGTCCGACCTGCGGAACCCGCGGAAGGGCGGGGTCGAGGGCGCCCTGCTCGACAAGAGCGTGCACCGCACCACGCTGTGGGCCGTCGTCGTCACGAACGTGCCGTTCCTCGTCGCGCTCGTCGTGCTCGGGGCGGTGAGCGGGAACGGGCCGTGGTCGTGGCTGGTCCTCGCGATCAGCGTGTTCGCGGTCATCGCGTACTCGGCGCCGGGGCTCCGCTTCAAGGAGCAGCCGTTCCTCGACTCGCTGACCTCGTCGACCCACTTCGTGTCGCCGGCGATCTACGGTCTGGCGCTCGCCGGGCCGCACTGGACCGGACAACTCGTCGCCGTGTGCGTGGCGTTCTTCCTCTGGGGTGTGGCCTCGCACGCGTTCGGTGCCGTGCAGGACGTCCTGGCCGACCGGGCCGGCGGGATCGGCTCCGTGGCGACCGTCATCGGTGCCCGGGCCACCGTGCGGCTGGCGTTCGCGGCGTACCTGGTCGCCGGTGTCGCGCTGCTGTTCTCGGCGTTCCCGGGCCGATCGCCGCGGTCGTGGTCGTGCCGTACGCCCTCAACGTCCTGCCGTGGTGGAACGTCACCGACGACGGCGCCGAGTCGGCCAACGCCGGCTGGAAGCGGTTCCTCTGGATCAACTACCTCGCCGGCTTCATCGTCACGATGGCATTCATCGCGTACGCGTTCACCCACTGATCACGGCCCTCGTCGCCCCGAGGTCCCGAGATCTCGGCACCTCGCCGCCCGTCGGGGTCCGCCGTGGAACGTCGGCGCGCAGCGTGCGGTGTGTCCTGGAACCCAGGCGTCGCGACCCCGGCGGCTCGGCGGGGTGTCGGAGGGACCCTGACAGACTGGACGCATGCGCCGCGGGAGTCGTGGCGCACCACGCCACGAGGGAGTGCACGCATGACGGTCCGGATCATCCACGTCGGTCTCGGAGGGTGGGGCGGCAACTGGGCCCGCACCGCCATCCCGGAGGTCACCGAAGTGGAGGTGGTCGGGATCGTCGACCCGGTCCCCGCGACGCTGGACGCCGTGCGCACGGACCTCGGTCTGCCGGAATCCGCGGCGTTCGCGTCCCTCACCGAGGCGCTCGCCGGTGTCGAGGCCGATGCCGTCGTCATCACCGCCCCCGCCGTGACGCACGTGCCGCTCGCGCTCGAGGCCCTCGAGGCCGGCAAGCACGTCCTCGTCGAGAAGCCGTTCGCCAACACCACGGACGAGGCCGTCGCCGCCGTCCGCCGCGCCGAGGAACTCGGGCTCGTGCTGCAGGTCAGCCAGAACTACCGCTGGTACCCAGCGCCCCGGGTCGCGCAGGAGCTGCTGGCGGCGGGCACGCTGGGCGAGCTGTCGGCGATCGACATCGACTTCCGGCAGTGGGACAACGACCTCGCGTTCGAGGAGCACCCGCACTACCGGTTCCCGCACGCCATGATCAACGACATGGCCATCCACCACTTCGACCTCATCCGGATGGTCACCGGTCGCGAGGCCGTCCGTGTTTACGCGAAGGCCTCGTACCCTTCGTACAGCAAGTACCAGGACGAGGCGGTCGCGTCGATGATCATCGAGCTCGACGACGGCCTGGTGGTGAGCTACCGCGGCAGCTGGCTCTCGCGCGGCCCACGGACCGCCTGGGCGGGCGAGTGGAGCATCCAGGGCGAGGACGGTGAGCTTCTGGTTCACGAGTCGTGACGGATCGCCGAACGCGGTCGACGGCGACCGGGTGACGGTCCGCCGCGACCAGGATGCCGTGGCCGAACCCGTCGAGCTGCCGACGATGCCGCACACCGACCGGCAGGGCGGGCTGCAGGCGTTCGCGCGGTCGGTCTCGGGTGGTCCCGCGCCCGAGACGAGCGGCCGTGACAACCTGCGGAGCCTCGCCCTCATGGAGGCGGCGGGCCGCTCGGCGGCCTCCGGCCGTCCGGAGGACGTCGTCGTCCCGTCCTGACGCGCGTCGCGCGTCGCCGCGCGCTCGGGGCGGCTGCCCCGAGTCTCGGGGTGAGCGTCGGTTCTCGGGGCCGTGGGCGCGAGTCGTGTCGTCCACCGCGAGACTCGCGCCGCTACGCGACCCTGTAGCGGACTGGAGGCACGGGCCGGGGTCGCCCCGTGCCTCCAGTCCGCAGACGGCCGGGTCTCGGTCCCTCTGCCCCGAGTCTCGGGGTGAGCGTCGGATCTCGGGGCCGTGGGCGCGAGTCGTGTCGTCCACCGCGAGACTCGCGCCGGGGCGCGCGCCGGGAGCGCGCCCGGGGTGCGCACCAGGAGCGCCCTGGCGACCTCTCAGGACGGCATGCACGGCACGGTCGGCGGACCGTTCTGGACGCGACCCCCGGCGGAGCGTGTACGAAATGGGGAATGGCCAAGGACAGTCTCCCCGAGCTCGAACTCGCGACCGTTCGCACGCGTGAACACCTCACGGACACCGTCAGCGAGCTCCGACGTCGCGCCGACGTGCCCGCCCGCACCCGGCTCGCGATCGCGAAGACCCGGCAACGCTGGCACCGCGACCCCACACCACTCGTCGCGCTGGGCGTCACCGCGCTGGCCGGCATCGCGGCGATCGTCGTCGGCGTCCGCATCCGCAGCCACCCCGCTGCCAGACTGGACGCGCTGCTCGAGCCCGCGCCCGTGCCGGTGTTCAAGCCCGTGAAGCCCGGCAAGGACGGCAAGGCGAAGGGCGTCCCGGCGTTCGGCCGGAAGGACGACAAGCACAACCCCGTGCTGCAGGAACGTCAGGCCCGCGACAAGCGGCTGGCGAAGGTCGCGAAGCAGGCGAAGAAGAGCCGCAAACAGGCCGCGAAGCGGGCGAAGCGGGCACGGAAGGGTTGAGGACGATGCGCGACGACCAGCGGAAGCCCGCTCCGGACGACCCCGGAAGCCCGACAGCCCCACGGACCTGAAGAAGCCGACGTTCCTGTACACGCTGAAGAAGACGCTCCGAGAGTTCTCGAGCGACCAGTGCACCGACCTCGCCGCGAGCCTGACCTACTACTCGGTGCTGGCGCTCTTCCCGGCCTGCTCGCCGTCGTGTCGATCCTCGGCCTCGTCGGCCAGGCGGACACGACGATCAAGACGCTCCTCGACATCATCGGGAACGTCGGCTCGCAGCAGGTCGTCGATCTGCTGAAGGGGCCCATCGACGGGCTCGTCCGTTCGCCGGCCGCCCCCGTCACGTTCATCGTCGGTATCCTCGGCGCGCTCTGGTCGGCGTCCGGGTACGTCGGCGCCTTCGGCCGGGCGATGAACCGCATCTACAACGTCCGCGAGGGACGACCGATCTGGAAGCTCCGCCCCACCATGCTCGGCGTGACGCTGGCGACCGTGATCCTGCTCGTGATCGGCCTCCTCGCGCTGGTCTCCGGCCCGCTCGCCCGCAGCTTCGGCGACCTGATCGGACTCGGCGACGTCGCCGCCACGGTGCTGAGCATCGTGCAGTGGCCGATCCTCCTCGTCATCGCGATCATCATCATCGCGGTGCTCTACTACTGGGCGCCGAACGTCAAGCAGCCGAAGTTCACCTGGGTGAGCGGCGGTTCGATCCTGGCGCTGACCATCTGGATCGTCGCGAGCGTCGGCTTCGGGTTCTACGTCGGGAACTTCTCGAACTACAACGCCACGTACGGTTCGCTCGGTGGTGTGATCGTCTTCCTGCTGTGGATCTGGATCACCAACAACGCGCTGCTGTTCGGTGCGGAGTTCGACGCCGAGATCGAGCGCGGGCGTGAGCTGCAGGCCGGGATCGGCGCCGAGGAGGACATCCAGCTGCCGGAGCGCGACACCCGGCAGATCGAGAAGCAGGACGAGAAGCGCGCCCAGGACGTCCTGGACGGCATCAAGATCCGCGAGGACGCCGACCGCCGCTGACGGGTGACTCCCGGCCGACATCGCTACGGTTCGCCCGTGCCGTCCTTCCTCGAGGGGCTCCCGTTCCGGTGGCTCGTCCTCGCGCTCTTCGCCGTGGTGTTCTGCCGTGCGCAGGCCACGTACTGGCTGGCGCGCGGTGCCGCGGCGGGTGCCGTCCGGTCGCGCCGGGCCGGTGGCTCGACTCGGCTGCCGTCCGTCGGGGCTCGGCACTGCTCGACCGCTGGGGGCTGCCGGTCGTGACGGTCAGCTTCCTGACCGTGGGACTGCAGACGCTCGTGAACGCCGCCGCCGGCGTCGCCCGGGTGCCGTGGTGGCGGTACACCGTCGCCATGGTGCCGGGATGCGTCGCGTGGGCGTTCGTCTCCGCGACCGTCGGGCTCGCCCTGTTCTGGGCGGTCCTGGCCGCCTTCGCCGGATCACCGTGGGGCGTCGTCGCGCTGGTCGCGCTGGTCGCGCTGGTCGCGCTGGCAGCGGTCGGACTGTCGGTGCGTCGCCGGCGTCGTCCCGCGCCGGGCTCGTCGGACTGAGCCGCCTGGAGGCACGGTGCGTGTCCGCGACGCACGTCACGTCGTGCGGGTGCGGACGGAGTCCGTGGCGGACGCGACGATCGACCGGCACGTGCCGCAGCGGACGAGGTGCTCGCCGACCCGGGCGCGAGGCGCCGCCGCGTCACGGTGTCGCAGGTACCGACCGAGGTTCGCGCGCGCCCAGCGGTGTTCGCCGTCGGCGGTGGGATGGCGTGCACGGTGCTCACGGGCCCACGCCTGGTGCAGGCCGGCGCGAGCGCGGTACACCATCGCGCTGAAGCTGCCGGTGCTCATCCCGAGACCCGGCGCGGCCTCCTGCGGCTTTCGACCCTCGACGTCGGCGAGGAGCAGGACCTCACGCCAGCGTTCCGACAGCGTGTCGAACGCCACGGCCCCGAGCCACAGTTCGTCGTGGTGGTAGCCCGTCCACGCTTCCCGATGGGCATCGGTGAGGATGCTCGAGATCTCGTCGAGCGGTGTCTCCGGACGGGGCCGTCGCCACAGGTCCAGCGTCCGGTAGGCGGTCGCGACGATGAGGCCCTGCGCGCTCGCGGGCACGGTGCCGGTGAGCATGAAGTGGTGCGCCCGGACGAAGACCTCGCTCTCGAGGTCGTCCCGGTCGCCCGGGGCGCACCCGGACGCGAGCTCGCGGACGACCGGACCGTACCGCCGCCACAGTTCGGCGAAGCCCGACGGGTCACCGGACCGGACGACGTCGACGAGCATCTGATCGGTCGCGCAGCGGAGCTCGTGCACCCTTGTCCCTCCTCGGAGATCCGCCCACGGCCTCGTGGGCGACCCGAGATTACTGACGACCGGGGCCCTGTTGGAATCGCGATCGCTTTGATATCCCGTCCTGCGATCCCCGGCAGTCCGTAGGCTGGTCCGCATGACCGACACCGCGCCGCTCCCCATCGCACTCGTGACCGGGGCGACCCGCGGGATCGGCCGTGCGATCGCGCTCGACCTGGGGCGGACGCACCACGTGCTCGTGGGCGGCCGGTCCGCCGATGCGGTCGACGCCCTCGTCGCCGAGCTGCCGAGCGCGTCGCCGTTCGTGGGCGACCTCGGCGCGGGCGCGGTCCCGGCCCTGCCGGACCGGCTCGACGTCCTCGTGCACTCCGCCGGCGTGGAACAGGGCACGACCGTGGCGGAGACGAAGCGGGCCGTGTGGGAGCAGGTCTTCGCCACGAACGTCTTCGCCGTCGCCGAGCTCACCCGGCTCGCGCTGCCCGCGCTCCGGGCGGCCCGTGGCATCGTCGTGCCGATCAACAGCGGTTCCGGCTTCCACTCCGGCCCCGGCGGCGGCGTGTACGCGGCGTCGAAGTTCGCGCTCCGGGCGTTCGCGGACGCCCTCCGCGAAGAAGAGCGCTCGAACGGCGTGCGGGTGTCGAGCGTGCACCCTGGGCGAACGGACTCGGACATGCAGCGGGCCCTCACCGAGAAGCTCGGCGAGGTGTACGACACCGCGTACTACCTGGCGCCGGAGGACGTCGCCGCCGCGGTCCGCACCGTGGTCGACCTGCCGGAGCGCGGCACCGTCGAGTCCCTCGCGATCCGACCGACCCGACAACGCTGACGACGGGTGCTACCGCAGCTCGATCCGTGTCGTCACGTCGAGGCGCTCGAGGAACGACTCGTCGTGGCTGACCACCACGAGCGCAACCCGGTAACCGCGGAGCGCGTCCACGAGCTGGTCGACGCTCGTCAGGTCGAGGTCGTTCGTCGGCTCGTCGAGGACCAGCAGCTGCGGTGGCGGGTCGGCGAGCACCAGGCTCGCCAGCGCCACCCGGAACCGTTCGCCGCCGGAGAGCGCACCCGCCGGCCGTTCGAGCATGTCCCCGCGGACCAGGAACCGCGCGAGACGGTTCTTCACCTCGGCGTCCGGAGCGCTCGGCGCGTGCCGCCGCACGTTGTCGAAGACCGATGCGGCGTCGTCGAGCGAATCCTTCCGCTGCGGCAGGTACCCGATGCGGTCGACGTGCGCGGCGGCGCGGGTGTCGGGCAGCGGGTGCTCTCGAGGCGCGGGGACGCCGACGAGCTGTTCGAGCAGGGTCGTCTTGCCGACACCGTTGTCCCCGGACACCGCGATGCGCTCGGGGCCCTGCACGACGGTCTCCCGCCCGCGGACCGTGATCGTCGCGATCCTCCGCGAGGCGGGCACCTCCGGATCGGGGAGTGCGACGTGGATCGACTCGTCGACGCGCAGCCGTGACTCGGCCTCGCTGATCGCCTCGCGCGCGGCGGCCTCGTCCTCCGCGTACCCGGTGCGGAGCCGCCCGGCGGTCTGCTCCCCACGCTTCCGCATCTCGTTCGCGAAGATCTTCGGCATGCCCTCCGCGGACTTCTTGCCGGAGCGGGCGCGGCGGGCGATCTTCGTCTCGGCCTCGATGCGCTGCCGTTTCTCCGTGCGGTGCCGTTGCTCGGCGACGCGGACCTCGCGCTCGACCGCGGCCTGCTGCACCGCGACGTGCTCCTCGAAGGCGCTGAACGTTCCGCCGAACACGGTCATCGCACCCGAACGGAGCTCGCAGGTCTCGTCGACGTGCTCGAGCAGCTCGCGGTCGTGGCTCACGACGACGAGGGTCCCGACCACGCGTCGACCATGTCGAGCAGGACGCCGCGCGCGCGACGGTCGAGGTTGTTCGTCGGTTCGTCGAGGAACACCACCGGAGCCCGGCGCATCCGGATGCCGGCGACCGCGACGAGCACCGCCTGACCGCCCGACAGCGTCGCGACGGATCGGTCGAGGTCGTCGCTGTCGAGCCCGAGCCCGATGCCGGACAGCGCGGCGGCCGCGCGCTCCTCGATGTCCCAATCGTCCCGACGGCCTCGAACACCTCGGGGAGACGTCGCCGCCGAGGACCGCGCGCAGCGCGGTGACGGTGGGACGGATGCCGAGCAGGTCCGTGACGGTGGCCGACGGGTCGGTCGCGAGTCGCTGGGGAGCAGGTCGACGCGACCCGACGTCGAGACGGTGCCGGACGAGGGGTGGAGCTGCCCCGTGACCAGGCGGACGAGCGTGGACTTGCCGGCCCCGTTCCTCCCGACCAGACCGGTGCGGCCGCGGCCGAAGGCGGTGGTGAGGTGACGGAGCGCGACGGTGCCGTCGGGCCAGGTGAAGCTGACGTCGTTCAGGACGACGGACGGACTGATGGGCATGCGGGTGCCTTCCCGGTGATCGATGCTGGGCGCACGACACCGGACCCACCGCTCAGGCGGTGGAGCGCCCGACGGGACGCGTCATCACGGTGTCAGCGCGTGGGCTGAGCAGAACCGGTGATGGCCAGCAAGGCGTCTCTTCCGTCGGGGAGCCCCCGTGTCCGCCATCCGTGCCGCCGGTCGGTCGTCCCGCCCCGGGGCCTCGTGATGACGACGAGGTGGCACCACGCTACGCCCGCGTCCCGCGGACACGCAAGAGGTGACAGGCTGGGGCATGCCGGAGAACCTGCTGCCGAACCCGACCGCGAACCCCGAGACACTGCTCCCAGCGGAGCCGGAGGTGACCGCCGCGCTCGCCGCGGACGCCCCGGTCGCGAGCGTCGTGGTGTCGCACCCGTCGTCGAGTCTGGGCTGGGCGCTCCTCGCCGACGAGGCGTGGGAGCGCGGTGCGACCCTCGAGTCGTACGCCTACGCCCGGGTCGGGTACCACCGCGGGCTCGACGCCCTGCGGAAGGCGGGGTGGCGCGGGACCGGGTCGGTGCCGTGGTCGCACGAGCCGAACCGGGGCGTGCTGCGGGCTCTGTTCGCCCTGCGTCGTGCCGCGTCGGCGATCGAGGAGCCGGGCGAGCCCGAGCGCCTGACGGAGTTCCTCGACCAGAGCGACCCCGCCGCGATCCCCGCGCTGCGCGGCGAGTCCGTCGAGTAGCGGAGTCGCTCGGCGGAACCAGGTTCCGGACACTGCACCGTGGAAGAACGCAGTGTCGTGTCCGGAACCAGGTTCCCGGGACGGCGCCTACGCCAGCACGACGCTCCAACTGAACGCCTGCGGCCAGAGCTGGTGCTCGGGCAGGACGTCGAGGCCGCACGCACGCGAGCCCAGCCCGTGCTGCGCGGCGTCGAGGTACAGGTACAGGTGTTCCGACGCGGGGAGCTCGTACGGGTGCATCGCGCGGCCGATCTGCTGCGCCGTCCACGGCGAGAGCGTGAAGCCGGCCCGGTGCGCCCGACGGTCGACACGGTCAGGTCACCGACGGACAGGGTCCGGAGTGACGGCCGGTGCCCGGTCTCCTGCGGCATCGAGTAGTCGACCCCGAGGGAACGGACCGGCGCCGTGAACCGTCCGACACGGGCCGCGTGCGACGAGTCCGCGTAGGACTCCAGCGGACCGGTCCCGAACCAGGTCGCGTCGAGGTCGGCCAGCTCCGCGGGCAGGTCGAAGCGCACGCCGATCCGTGGCCACGTCACGTCCCAGGCGCCGAACGGCACCGCGTCGGTCTGCAGCAGCAGCCCGGCGTCCGTCAGGGTCCAGCGGTGCGTGACGTCGACGCCCCATCCGCTGTTCGCCGCCGCGACGCGCACCCGCTGCTCCAGGCCGTGGTCGGTCCGCGACACCGACACGAGCCGGTGCGTCAGCCGGTCCAGACCGCGCGCACGCCACCGGGTCGCGGACGCCGGCGCGTCGGGGTCGCCCACGCCGTGCGTGAGCACCGGGTCGGCGGTCTCGTAGCCGCCCTGCGACGCGAGGCTGTCGTTGTCGGTCGGCGCGCGCCAGAAGCTCCAGCCGCGGCCCCGCCACCTGGTGTCCCGTGAACGCGACGAGGTCGCCCCGGGCGCTGAAGGTCCCGTCCCCGAGCCGGTCGCCGTCCCATCCCTGACCGGAGGCCCGTGGTGCCTCCGTCGCCCGGCTCGCGACGAGCGTCTGGGTGCGTGCGACGACGTGGCCGGTGTCCGCCCAGGCGGTCGGCCCCGCCAGCTCCGCGGTGACGTCGAACCACAGTTCGTCGCCCGGCGCGTGGTCGGTGGCCGCTGCGTCGACGACGGCCTCGGGCACCGGCACGGTCGCGGACGCCCGCGCGGCGATCACGCCCGGGGTGAAGCGTCCCTCGTGCTCCACGACACCGTTGCGGGACAGCGTCCAGTGGAACCGGAGCCCCGCGGTGGACGCCGAGTGGTACCGGTTCTCGATGAGCAGCGTGCGGTCGATCACGGCGAAGCGGATCGGCGCGACGACCGCCGCGAACTCGGCGAGGCCCGGCGTCGGGGTGTCGTCCGGCAGCACGAGGCCGTCCATCACGAAGTTGCCGTCGTGGACGACCTCGCCGAAGTCGCCGCCGTACGCGTAGTACGGGGTGCCGTCGGGTGTGCGGGCGAGCAGGCCGTGGTCGCGCCACTCCCACACGAACCCGCCGTGCAGCCGCGGGTACCGGTCGACGAGGTCCTCGTACTCCCGGACCTGCCCGGGTCCGTTGCCCATGGCGTGCACGTACTCGCAGTGGATGAACGGCTTCGACCGCTGCCGTGCCGCCTCCGCCGGCCCGCAGCCGAGCAGGGGCGTGGCCGGGCCGCCGCCGATGGACTCGGTCTCCTGCAGCGTCGGGTACATCCGCGAGTAGACGTCGGTGTACGCGCCCGTGTAGTCGCCCTCGTAGTGCACGGGCCGCTCGTCGTCGCGGTCGTGCACCCACTGCGCCATCGCGGCGAGGTTGCGGCCGGTGCCGGACTCGTTGCCGAGCGACCACATCACGATCGCCGCGTCGTTCTTGTCGCGCTCGACCGTCCGGGAGATCCGGTCGAGGTAGGCGTCTCGCCAGGCCGGGTCGTCCGAGGGGTTCCCGGACCAGCCCGTGAAGACGAAGCCGTGCGTCTCGAGGTCGCACTCCAGGACCACCCAGAAGCCGAGCTCGTCGGCGAGGTCGAGCACGCGGGGGTGCGGCGGGTAGTGCGAGGTGCGGATCGCGTTGACGTTGTTCCGCTTCATCAGCGCCATGTCCGCGCGCGCGTGCGCCTCGTCGAACACCCGCCCACGCTCCGGGTGGGTCTCGTGCCGGTTGACCCGTGGAACACCACGCGCTCGCCGTTCACGAGGAACCGGTCGCCCACGATCTCGACGGTCCGGAACCCGAGCCGCAGCGACACGGTCTCGCCGCCCGCGCTCCCGCCGGCTGCGGTGCCCGTCGACAGGGTGGCGTCGTACAGCCGCGGGAGCTCGGCGCTCCACGGCTCGACACCCTCGACCGCGACCGGCGTGACGTCGTCAGCGCTCTGCCACACGACGTCGATGCCCAGCTCGGGCACCGCGAACCGCAGCGGGAACACCGCGTCGAGGGTCGGGAACGTGATCGTCCCGTGCCGGTCGCCGGGCGCCCGGACGCAGCGGTCCCCGCGGTCGCGGCGTCGCCGAGCGTGGACGACCACCCCGCGCGGACGAAGACGTCGTCGATCGGCGCGGTCGGCCTCGCCAGCAGGGTGACGTCGCGGAAGATGCCCGGCAGCCACCACTGGTCCTGGTCCTCCAGGTACGAGGCGGCGGACCACTGGTGCACGCGGACCCGGACCTCGTTCGTGCCCGGGCGGAGCAGCGACGTCACGTCGAACTCGGTGGCGAGTCGCGACCCCGTCGACCAGCCGACGAGGGCCTCGTTGATCCACACCCTGAAGTGCGACTCCACTCCGTCGAAGCGGAGCAGCACGCGTGCCGCCGCGTCGAAGGACGTCGGCAGGTCGAAGGTCCGCCGGTAGTCGCCCGTCGGGTTCTCCTCCGGCGGGTGCGGTGGGTCGATCGGGAACGGGTACTGCACGTTCGTGTAGCTCGGCGCGCCGTGCCCGTGCAGCACCCAGTGCGCCGGCACCGGGAGCGTGCCCCACTCGTCCTCCGCCCCCGGCAGCGGGACGTCGGCGACCGGCGACCACCGGAAGTCCCACTCCCCGTTCAGCGACAGCGACGGTCCGTCGGTGTGCAGCCAGGCACGTGGTGCGAGCCGAGTGTCCGAGCCGGGAGCTGTGGACGCCAGGTCGACGAGTGCCTGGGCGGCGGGCGGCTGTGCAGCGTTGGTCAACCCTTGACCGATCCTTCCGTGAGGCCCCCGCGCCAGAAGCGCTGCAGGACGATGATGGCGATGACGAGCGGGATGACCGAGACGAGCACTCCGCCGGTGGTGAAGCTGGTAGAACTCCGGCAGCCGGTCCACCTGGGACCGCCAGTTGTTGAGTCCCAGTGTTATCGGGTAAAGCTTCTGGTCGGCCAGCATGATCAGCGGCAGGAAGAAGTTGTTCCAGATGCCGACGACCTGGAACAGGAACACGGTGACGAGCGCCGGCGTCATCTGCCGGAGGACGATCGTGTGGAAGATCCGCAGCTCCCCGGCACCGTCGATGCGGGCCTGCTCGAGCAGCGCGGTGTCCACCGACGCCGCGGCGTACACGCGGCAGAGGAACAGGCCGAACGGTGACACGAGGCTCGGGATGAGCACGCTCCAGTACGTGTCGGTGAGCCCCAGCGTCGAGAACAGCAGGAACAGCGGCAGCGCCGTCGCGGTCCCCGGCACGAGCACGCCGCCGAGGATCGTGCCGAACACGAGCTGCCGCCCGCGGAACTCGTACTTCGCGAGCGCGTAGCCGCCGGCCGCCGCGAAGTAGGTCGCGAGGACGGCGCCGACGCCCGAGTAGAGCACGCTGTTGAGGATCCATCGGACGAAGATGCCGCCGTCGTACGTGAAGACCTGCTGGAGGTTGCTGAACAGCGCGAAGTCGCCGCCGAACCAGAACCCGTTCGTGGCGAAGAGCGCGCCCGTGGTCTTGGTGGCGGCGACGACCACCCAGTACAGCGGGACGAGGAAGTACAGCGCGACGATGACGAGGATGCCCGTCACGACGATCTGCGACTTCCCCGAGCGGTCGAGCTTCCGGCGTTGGTGCGCGCTGATCGAGGTCGTGTCGAGCCGTTCCGCGCCCCTGCGGGTGGCCGGCGCTTCGATGGCTTCGCCGGTCATGCGTCCGCCCCCTTCGTTCCGTTCTGCAGACCGGACCCGCCCTGGAGGCTCGGTGCGGCTTGGGTGGTGACCGTTCCGGCCGACGCGACGCGCGTCTGGAGCGCGGTGCGCGCCTCCAGGCCGTCCCGCTTCGCCCGCTTGCGGCGATCCCGTTCGTCCTTCGGCGGACGGTTCGTCAACGCGAGGAACGCGAACGACAGGATGAACGCGGCCAGCGCGATGATGACCGCCTGCGCGCTCGCGACGCCGTACTCGTTGAACGCGAACGCGTTCGTGTACGCGGCGTAGTTCGGCGTGTACTCCGTGTCGATGGCGGGGGCGACCGTGGACAGGATCTGCGGCTCCGCGAACAGCTGCAGCGTGCCGATGATCGAGAACACCGTCGTGAGCACCAGGGCCGGGGCGATGAGCGGGATCTGGATCCGCCACGCGACCTGGAACGCGTTCGCGCCGTCGACCTTGGCGGCCTCGTAGACCTCTCCGGGGATGGACTTCAGCTGCGCCACGATGATCAGCATGTTGTAGCCGGTGTACGTCCACGTGACGATGTTCGCGATCGACCAGAGCACGCTGTTCGCGCCGAGGAAGTCGGGTTGGAGCCCGATCGACTGCAGCAAGGACACGATCGGCGACAGGCCAGGCACGTAGAGGAACGACCACAGGATCGTCGCGATGACGCCGGGGACCCCGTACGGCATGAAGTAGATCGCGCGGAAGAACGCGGGCCAGCGGGCGCTCGCCGACTCGAGCAGCAGCGCGAGGATCGTGCAGGCGATGATCATCACGGGGACCTGCACGATGCCGAACAGCAGCATGCGGCCGATCGAGGCGACGAAGCCGGCGTCGTTCAGTGCGGTGACGTAGTTGTCGAACCCGGCGAAGCGGCCGACGACGCCGTCCTCGCCGAAGAGTCCCTTGCGGTCCACGGTGGTGAACGACTGGAAGAGCGCGCTGATGATCGGGATGATGAACGTCAGCACGAACAGGGCCAGGAAGGGTGCGAGCAGGATCCACGGCGCACGCTTCTGCGCGCTCGTCGCCTTCGTGCTCGTGCGGAAGCCGTTCTTCGGCTGCGTCGTGGTCATCGTCCCGTCCTCACGCTGAGGCCCTTGTCCTGGAAGGACTGGACGATCTCCTTCTGGGCGAGCTCCACCGCGTCGGTGAGCTTCAGGCCGCTGGTGAGCTTGCGGCGGAACTGGTTCTGCAGGCTCGTGAAGGCAGACTGCGTGACCGGGGACCACGACCAGTCGACGTTCTGCTCCTTGGCCGCGGGGACGAAGACCTCTTCGTTGTAGTTCTGGCCGGAGAACCACTTGCTGGGCTTCTCGCGCTGTGCGCCGATGTAGTCCTTGGCGGGCGACCACCCGATGCCGCAGTACTTGATCATGGCGTCGATGCCCTCCTTCGAGGTGGTCATCCAGGTGATGAACTCGAGCGCCTCCTTCGGGTGCTTCGAGTTGGCGAGCACCGCAGCGGTCGAGCCGCCGATCGCACTCGAGCCGAAGCCGGTGTCGCCCCACGTCTGCATCGGCGCGACCTTCCACTTGCCCTCGCCGCCCTGCACGGACTCGATGAGGGCGTCACCCCAGCTCGCGCTCGTGACGGCCGCGATCCTGCCGCTCGCCGCCGCGGCGTACCAGCCGGGGAGTACGCGCCGGCGCTCGTGTCGACGAGCTTGTCGTCGATGACGCCGTCGAAGAACTCCGCGACCATGAGCGTCTTCTCGTCGGTCATGTCGACGACCCACTCGTCACCGTCGACCGTGAACCAGCGGGCGCCGGCCTGCTGCGCGTACGCGGCGAAGGGCGAGGCGTCGGAGACCGGGAAGACCTCGAGGTAGTTCTGCGCACCCGTCTTCCTGACCTTCTCGGCGAGGTCGCGCCACTCGTCCCACGTCGTCGGCGGTTCGCCGCCGGCCCGCTCGAGGAGCGCCGTCTGGTAGTAGAAGCCCATCGGACCGGTGTCCTGCGGGATGCCGTAGACGCCGTCGACGAACGACACCTGGGCCCAGGCGGCGTCGTCGTACTTCGCCTCGTGGTCCTTCGCGCCGTAGCGGGCGAGGTCGACCAGGCCGTTCGCGAGCATGAACTCGGGGACCTGCCGGAGCTCCACCTGTCCGATGTCCGGGCCGCCGCCGGCCGCGAGCGCCGAGTACATCTTCTGGTACCCGCCCGCGGTGCCGCCCGGGATCCAGTTGGCGTTCACCTGGATGTCCGGGTGCGTCTCGTTCCAGACGTCGCAGACCTTCTGCAGGTCCTTCAGCCAGGCCCAGTAGGTCAGTTCGACCTTCTGCCCGCTCGCCGCCGCGGGGATCACCGCCGCCTTGTTCACGTTCGTCGATCCGGGGACTGCGCACCCGGCGAGGAGTCCCGCCGCGACCGTCCCAGGCCGAAGCCCAGCAGTCGTCGTCTCGATATCGGGCTTCGGTTCGGTTGGGGCGTCATCGCCTTGACTCCGGTTCGTCGTCGAGCGGGGTTCGCTCCAGCCAACCACAAACACCGAGCGCTGCTGTGGTTCCGCGCAGACTCTGGGCGTTCGCTCCGGACTGGGAACGCCACGTGACGCGCGGGTCCAGTGTGGGCCCACACGAAACGTCGGGGTCCGTGACAGCCCCGGCAACCGTCCGAGAGGAGCTGCCATGACGTCGACCAACGCGACGAGCGAACTGCACGGGATCCTGGGACAGCGGCTGGAGGGCGGTGGCACGTGGGCGTGGGCCTACGCCGACGTCTCCGGCAACGTGGAGGACCCCGACGGCAGGCGGCGCTCAAGCTCCGCGGGGTCGAGGAGGCCCTGCGCGCGCAGGGCGCGGACGCCGACGTGGTGGACGCCGTCGCCGCGGAGTTCGAGCAGGAGCCGGGCATCCCGTCCCCGGTCACCCGGTACGTACTCGTCCACGACGGCGAGGTCGTGCTCAGCGAGGTCCTGCCCGGACACCTGCACGGTCCCGAGTCGATCGGTGTCGGCGACGTCCCCGACCTGGTGCCGCTCGTCGCGCACCGGCCGGTCGACCTGCCGTTCCTCGTCGTGCACGCCGGTAAGGAGGGCGGTGCCTTCCGCGCGTACCGGCTCGGGCACGCGCCGGCGGACGCCTCCGCCGGAGAGCAGCACGTCCAGGGGCGCAACGACACCCTCCACTACGCCAAGGCGGGCACCGGGTGGAAGCAGCCGCACTGGCAGCAGCACACCGAGGAGATCTGGAAGCAGAACTCCACGGAGACCGCGGCCGCGGTCGACGAGGCCGTCCGGACCCTGCGCCCGGGGCTCGTCGTCGTCGCGGGCGACGTCACCGCACGGGAGCTCCTGGTCAAGGCGCTGTCCACCGAGACCCGAGCGCTCACCTCGGTGTTCCCGGGGATCCGCGCACGGACACCGGGTCGAAGCAGGCGTTCGTCGAACACGTCGAGACCGCGCTCGCCCGGGTCGTCGCCACCCGGCGGCACGACCTCGAGGACCTGCTCCGCACCCACATCGGACGTGGCGACAACCTCGCGGTGTCCGGGCTCGGGGCGGTCGTCGCGGCGCTGCAGCAGGCACAGGGCGCCGTCGTCGCGCTCGACGCCGTGGCGGTCGGGGACCGAACGCTCCTCGCCCTCGGGGGTGCCCCGTGGGTGGCGACGGCGCCCGAACAGGCGGCCGGGACGCCGGTCATCGGCGCCGTGCCGGCCGTGTGCGCGCTCGTCCGGGCCGCGGTGCTCACCGACGCGGAGCTCGTGCTCGTCAACGCGGCGTCGCTGCCGGGCGGCGTGCCCGCCGCGGCGCTGCTGCGGTGGCCGGTGGGACCGGCTGTCCCGGCCTGATGCGGTGACCACTCGAAGGACGGGAGGCGCGGGGCCGGCTGGCACCGCGCCTCCCGCCGGTCCACAGCATCGGTGTTGAACGGTGGCGGCTCAGGGAGCCGCCACACGCGTCACGGCACGGCGCCGCACTTCGAGGACACGCCGGGCCGTCGCGACGAGCGGACGGTCCACCCATCGGTGGACGAGCGGTGCGCAGACGACCGCGACAGCCACGGTGGTGAGCACCAGCACGGGCATCGGAAGGGAGGAACCGCCGACGATGCCGAGACCGGCGACGAACGCGGTGCCGACGAGGGGATGCGTGAGGTACAGAGCGTAGGAGGTGTCCCCACCGCGAACGAGCCATCTCGGCAGGAGCGGTCCGATCCGATCCTCGTGCACGATCGCGAGCCAGAGGATCACTGCGATGGTTGCGAACGTGCAGCCGGAGAGGAGGGCCGCACTCGTGCCTTCCGGAGCGGTGGTGGCCACGACGACGGCGGTGAGCCCGGTCGTGACGGCGATGTGGCGGAGTGTCCAACGTCGGACTGCGAACCGGGCCGTGACCATCCCGAGCAGGAAGCAGAGAACCGCAGGATCTGCGTAGAACCACCACACGCTCCCGCCGGGCGGACGGAATGCCGCAGCACCGGCGGCCAGGAGGAGCACCGGGGTGCAGAACGTCAGGGGATCGACTCGTACGGTGAGCGCGAAGGTGACGAGAAGGTAGAACGCGATCTCGAACACGAGCGTCCAGCCGACGTTCCAGACGGGCTGGATCAGCCCCGACGGTGACTCCGTCGGCAGGAACAGGTAGGACGCCACGATGCGCAGCACTGCTGGCGACTCAGCATGGTTGAGGTTGAGGCCGAGTGCCCCCAGGGCCACCGCAACCGATGTCATCAGCCACGCGAGCGGCACCACTCGAGCGATCCTGGCGGCAAGGAACCGGCGAGGTGACGGACGCGGCTGGCGGTCCGTGACGAGGACCATGACGAAGCCGCTGATCGCGAAGAAGAGCCAGACACCGGCCTCCCCGAACACGCGGAGGTTCGGCGCGGGGACGCCGAGGGCTTCCTGAACGTAGAAGCACGAATGGAGAACGACCACTGCCAGCGCCGCCGCGAAGCGCAGCGCTTGCACCGATCGGAACTCAACTCGACTTTGCATTCCTTCAAGATATGAGATTTTACATGCATTGTCTAGCCCTCGATACCGGGATCGTGCCCGGGGACCAGGGGGAGCGCCAGCAACGGCAGGACCCCGACGATCGAGAACGACGCCGCGAACCCGAGCGCCCCGACCAGTGCCCCGACGCCCGGGCCGACGGCGCTCGCCGCGATGAACTGCCCCGTGTTCTGCGCACCGAGCGCCCGGCCCGACCAGAACGGCCCCGCCGCCTCGGCCACCGACGTGTAGGCGAGACCGTTGTCCGCGACCGTGACGCTCGTCGCGACGACGAGGAACACCGCGGCCGCCGCGAAGTGCGTCGTGTCGACGAGCGCCAGGAGCCCCATCACGACCGCTGCGCTCACTGCCACGACGCGGAGCGGTCCGACGCGTGAGCCCGCCCGGTCGCTCCAGGCGCCGACCAGGATCCTGCCGATCGCGCCGACGAACTGCGACGCGCCGACGAGCAGACCCGCGGCGGGCGTCGACCAGCCGAGCCCGACGAGCCACACCAGGCCGTACGTTGACAGCGTGAACTGCGGCACCACGAGCAGGATCGACACCGCGTGGATCCGCCAGAGGAACCCGTTCGCCCGGTAGGGATTCACGACGTGCTCCACCGGCGCGTCGGCGCGTGCGGGGCGCGGCGGGTTCACGATGCCGAACGCGCAGAGCATGGCGAGCACGGCGCACAGCGCGATCGGCAAGACGAGGGCTGCCCGGATCCCGGACCCCTCGGCGAGCTGCGGGACCGTGACCGCTGCCAACGTGACGCCGAGCGGCTGCGACATCTGACGGATGCCCATGGCGAGGCCCCGGCGCTCCTTCGGGAACCAGCCCACCACGACCCGGCCACTCGCTGCGTTCGTCGACGCACTCGTCATCCCGCCGGCCAGGAACGCGAGGCCGAGCAGCACCGGGTCGCCAGCTGCGGCCCAGGCGCCGACGATCGCGAGTGTGGTGAGGACCAGGCCGCCGGCGATGACGACCCGCTCGCCGAAGCGGTCGGTGACCGCACCCCAGGCGATGAGCGTGAGCACCATGCCGAAGGTCGGAGCCGCGGCGAGCACACCGGCGAGTGTCAGCGGCGTGCCGTGCGCGTGCAGGTAGGGGATGAGCAGCGCGGGAGCGGACACCACGAGGGTGCCGGCGGCCTGGGCTGCGACGCCGAGGGCGAGCATCGTCCAGGCGCGGGAGGTGGTGGTCACAGTGATCGTTCCGTCTCGGAAGCAATTGGTATACCAGAACGGTATACCATTCCACGGTCTGCCCCACTAGGGTGGTTCGCCGTGACCGAGACGACCGATGCAGTGCCCGTGTCGCAGACGACGCAGCTTCTACGACAACCTGCGCGCCGCGATCCTCACGCTCGAGATCGCCCCGGGCGAGCGCATCTCCGAACGGGGCTCGAAGCACGGTTCCACGCCTCGAGGACCCCGTGCGTGCAGCGTTGTCACGCCTCGAACGCGAGGGACTCATCCTGCACGAGGGGCGCTCGTGGACGGTCACACCGATCGACCTCGACGAGATCGCCTCGCTCGCCGAGCTCCGTGGCGTGCTCGAACCCGCTGCCGCCCGGCTCGCCGTCACGCGCGCCTCCGAGGAACAGCTCGCGGAGGTGCGGGCGCACCTCGACACCCTCCGCCCCACGCCCGACCAGCAGGCCGGCATCCGGATGGGATCGACGTTCCACCTCGACCTCGCAGCACTCGGTGGCAACCGGTTCATCACGGACGCCATCGCCGACGCGCTCACCCGCCTCGAGCGCACACGCTGGATCGAGGTGCGAACGCCCGAGGCCCGCGACGCCGCGTGGGAGGAGCACAGCGCGATCATCGACGCGGTTCGCGACGGAGACGCCGACCGGGCGGCGGAGCTGCTCGCGGCGCACGTCGCGGGCACGAACGACCGCCTGCTCGCGTGGATCGCGCAGGAGCGTCGGCGGCTCCGCGGCGCCGGCATGGCGATCGTCGGGACCGCCGCGCGCTGACGCGTCGGGCCGACTCGTCGACGTACGGAACTGTCGACGACCTACGGCACTGTCGACGTCTCGAACGCACGTACCGAGCTGATGTACAGGGCGCGCGTGCGCGGCCGATGCGTCGGGCCGACGTGTCGGTCTGGTCGCGACCGCGCTCGGAGGGTGCGGCGCGGGGCGGGGCCGCGCCGAGCCTCCTGTCCGGTCTAGGGCTTGGACGCGCCGTCCTCAGCAGCGTCGATCTGGTCGAAGATCCACGCGGTGCTGCCGTCCGAACGGTCGAGCAGGGCCTCCTTGACCTCTTGCTCGTCGTTCGACAGCTTCTGAGCGGACTTGCTCCCGGAACGAGTCGACTGCGACATGGTGTCGTCCTTCCCCTGCGTGTGGGCATCGTGTCTGCGCGGGCACCCGGCCCGCCGGTGCGCTTCCTCACGGGACGTACTGAGGTCGTGACAGTGTGGCTGCTCCATCCGCACCGCGCAAGGGGTTTTTGCCACCTGTGGAAAGGCCCCTGCACGCGCCGTGCCTAGGATGGTCCGGCCGCGCGGCTCGCGGCACGCACGCACAGCGGACGTCGGACGGGAGGCACGGCTTGGTCGAGCAGCGCACCGCACCTCCCACGGTCTACGACGTGGCCTCCGCCGCCGGCGTCTCGATCGCGACCGTCTCGCGCGTGCTCCGCACGCCGGACGCCGTGCGCGAGGGCACACGCGACCGCGTGCAGGCGGCGATCCGGTCCCTCGGGTACGTGCCCTCGGGCAACGCGCGGGCCCTCGCCGGCAAGCGGACCGGCGTGGTCGGACTGCTGTTGCCGGGGTTCGACGTGGTGCCGGACGAGCGGCCCGACCTCGTGACCGACGGGGGCGTCCGGGTGGTCGACGACCGGCGCCACGTGACGCAGCCGTTCTCGTCGAACCTGTACTTCGACGAGGTCCTCCGCGGTGCCGAGACCGAGGCCTGGCAGCGCGGGCTCGCGCTCATGGTCGCGGCCGGGCGTGGGTCCTCCCGCGACGTCATCGTCAACGACGTCGCCGGCCGGGTCGACGGCCTCGCGGTGCTCGCGCAGACCGTGCCCGACGACCTGCTCGAACACGTCGCGCGGCGCATCCCCGTCGTCGTGCTCGCGGACGACCGCCGTTCCCACGGCTTCGACTCCGTCAGCGTCGACAACGCAGCGGGGATGCGGACGCTGGGCTCGCACGTCATCGGTCGGCTCGGCATCCGATCGCTCGTGTACCTCGCTGGTCCGATCGACTCGCCGGACGACATCGAGCGCTCGGCCGGGTTCCGGCAGGCGCTCGACGACCACGGGGTGCCGGTCTCGTCGGTGCGGGTCGTGCACGGGGACTTCGGGCGCGCTCGGGCGCGGGAGCTCGCGGCGCAGCTGCTCGACGGGGACTCCCGGCCGAGGGCCATCGTCTGCTCGAACGACCAGTCGGCGCTCGGGGTGCTCGAAGCGGCAGGGGCCCGCGGCGTTCGGGTGCCGGAGGACCTCGTCGTCACCGGGTTCGACGGCATCGACGCCGGGCGGTTCTCGTCGCCGAGGCTCACGACCGTGCACCAGCCGATGGGGAGCTCGGACGCGCGGCCGTGCGGGCGATCGTGGACCGGCTCGAGCGGCGCGAGGGGCCGCCACGGGCCATGCGGCTGCCGGTCGAGGTGCTGCTGCGCGAAGCTGCCCGCCGGCCCTGTAGTCGCGTGCCCTCGCACGGTGCGAGGTCGTGCCGCGCCCGCCGCGCCAGTGTGCGAGGTTCCGCGCACCGTGCGGGGCTCGTGCCCTCGCACGCAGGACGAAACCTCGCACACTGCGATCCGGAACCGCGCGGCGACCCGTGCCGACCCGGCACACAAACCCGCTGTTGCGCTGTGCGATGTAAGCGCATACATTGTGTTCGTACCGACTCGACACGGAGGTCGACCGAGCAATGACGCTTCCCCACAGCGCACGCGCGGGCACCATGACCCGCGCACCCCGGGCACCCGCCGGGGTCGCCGCGGCCGCCTGTTCGCGGCCATCGCCGGCATCGCGGTCGTGGCCCTCGCGGCCACCGGCTGCAGCATCCAGGTCCGTTCCCAACCGGACCCGAGCATCGGCAAGGACACGATGCTCATCAACGCGGACCACGGCAACCCGCTGTTCGACCGCAACTTCAACCCGTACATCGCGAACGCTCGTACCGCGAGCAAGTGGATGTACGAGCCGCTCATCGAGGTGAACCCCCTCGACGGCAAGCGGAACCCGTGGCTCGCGAGCTCGTGGTCGCAGCCGGATGCGAAGACGATCGACATGACGATCCGCAGCGGTGTCGAGTGGTCCAACGGCGACCCGTTCACCGCGAAGGACGTCGTCTTCACGTTCGACCTGCTGAAGAAGTTCCCCGCGATGGACATCAAGGGCGCGTGGCAGCACATCGACACGATCGAGCGGAAGGGCGACCACGTCGTCTTCCACCTCAAGTCGGAGGACGTCCCGAGCCTGACGATCATCGGCCAGACGTACATCCTCGGCGAGAACCACTGGGGCAAGGTGAAGGACCCCACCACCTGGAGGGACCCGAACCCCGTCGGCACCGGCCCGTTCGTGCTCGGCAACTACACAGACCAGCAGTACTCGATGGACAAGAACCCGAAGTACTGGCAGGCCGACAAGATCGCCATCAAGCACCTCATCTTGCCGGCGACGAACACGCAGCTCGACACCGTCACGCGCGGCTACGACTGGGCGTACTCGTTCATCTCCGACGTCAAGGGCACCTGGGCGCCGCCTCGAAGACGAACACGTACTGGTTCCCGCCGGGCGGTGTGATCGGCCTGATCCCGAACCTCACGAAGGCGCCGTACAACGACGTCAACGTCCGCCGGGGCATCTCGCTCGCGCTCGACCGTGACGACATCGCCGAGACCGCGACCGAGGGCAACCTGAAGGCCGCGGCGCAGACCGGCCTGATCCTGCCGAACCAGGAGCAGTACGTGAACGAGGACATCCCGAACAAGGGTGTCGTCACGCAGGACACGAAGGCGGCCGTCGCCAGCTTCGAGAAGTCCGGCTACACGGTCCAGGACGGCAAGATCGTCAAGGACGGCAAGCAGCTCGAGATCAAGATCATGACCGCGAACGGCTACTCCGACTGGCTCCGCGCCGCGCAGGAGGTCCGCCGCAACCTGACCGCCATCGGCATCAAGGTGACGATCCAGGCACCGCAGCCCGCCGGGTACCAGCAGAACATCAACAACGGAACGTTCGACATGGCGATGGGCGGCATGGGCAACGGCGACGTCTACCAGGCGTTCAACTCCCTGCTCAGCAGCGACTTCTACCAGCCGGTCGGCAAGTCGACGGTGAACAACTACGAGCGGTACAGGAACGCCGACACGCAGAAGCTTCCTCGACGAGTACAAGGCGACGACGGACACGGCCAAGCAGCAGGAGATCCTCGACCAGCTGCAGGAGGTCGTGTACAACGACCTGCCGGTGATCGGCATGTACTACGGCGGTCTCTGGGGCCTCTTCAACACCGGCAAGTTCGTCGGGTGGCCCAGCGCGGAGGACCCCTACATGGCGCCGCAGAACTACGACTCGGCACCCCTGCTCATCTTCTCGAAGCTCCGGCTCCGCGACAGCGCGGCGGGCAAGAAGATCCTGCAGGAACAGCGGGACGCGAAGCAGACGGAGGACCAGAAGTGAAGTACATCCTCCAGAAACTCGTCCTCTTCGTCCTGACCCTCTGGGCCGCGGTCACGCTGAACTTCGTGCTCCCGCGACTCATGCCGGGCAGCCCGACCGACGCCGCCCTGGCGAAGCTCAGCCAGAACGGCCCGGTCACCGACGCCACCAAGAAGGCCATCGAGGCGCAGCTCGGCGTCCCGACCGGCAACCTCTGGGACCAGTACGTCAGCTACCTGCACCAGGTCGTGACGCTCGACTTCGGCACGAGCTACACGTTCTACCCGCAGCCGGTCGGCGACCTCGTCGCCCGGGCCCTGCCGTACACGCTGATCCTGGTCGGCGTGGTGACGATCCTCGCCTTCGTGCTCGGCACCCTGATCGGCGTCGGCGCGGCGTGGAAGCGCGGCACCTGGCTGGACTCGCTCCCGACGCTGTCGGGCTCGTTCATGTCGACGTTCCCGTACTTCTGGACGGCGCTCCTGCTGCTCTTCTTCCTCGGCTACGTGGCCCACTGGTTCCCGACCACGGGTGCGTACTCGGCGACGACGACACCGGGCCTGAGCGGCGCGTTCATCGGGGACGCCCTGCAGCACGCGGTGCTGCCGGCGGTCACGATCCTCGTGACGAGCCTCGGCGGCTGGATCATCGGCATGCGCAACGCGATGATCAACACCCTCGGTGACGACTACGTGACCTTCGCCGAGGCGAACGGTCTCCGCGGACGCACCGTGGCGATCCGGTACGCGGCCCGCAACGCGATCCTGCCGAACCTGACCGGTTTCGGTCTGGCCCTCGGTGGCGTGGTCGGCGGTTCGGTCCTGGTCGAGCAGGTGTTCGGCTACCCGGGCATCGGCTACCTGCTGTTCAACGCCGTGATCGGGCAGGACTACCCGCTCATGCAGGCCCTCTTCCTGATGATCACCGTGTCGGTGCTCATCGCCAACTTCATCGTGGACGTCCTCTACGGCGTCCTGGACCCGAGGACGCGTCGATGACCAGCAACGCAACCGTCGCAGTACGGACCCAAGAAGAACAAACAGCCCCGTCGAAGTGGCGAGCAGCAGCCCGCCAGTTCGGCGTCGTCTGGAGCAACACGAAGGCCCGGATCGGCATTATCATCCTCGCGGTCTTCGTCGTGGTCGCGATCGCAGCCGCGCTCCTCGCCCCCTACGGCGCCAGCCAGAACGGGTTCGCCCGCAGCGCCGACGCCACGTGGGCGCACTGGATGGGCACGACCGCCGCCGGCGAGGACGTCCTGTCCAGATCATCTACGGCGCCCGGATCTCCGTGCTCGTCGGTGCCGTCGCGGGCCTGCTGTCCACGCTCGTCGCCGTCGCGATCGGCCTGAGCTGGGGCTACGTCCGCGGCTGGATCGCCGAGGTCATCGGGTTCATCGTGAACCTGTTCCTCGTCATCCCCGGCCTGCCGCTCATGATCGTCATCGCGGCCTACCTGCAGAACGGCGGCATCGCGGTCATCATCGCGGTCATCGTGGTCACCGGCTGGGCCTGGGGTGCGCGCGTCCTGCGCAGTCAGACGCAGTCCCTCCGCGGTCGTGACTTCGTGACCGCGGCCCAGTTCTCCGGCGACGGCGCGACGCGCATCGTGTTCCGCGAGATCCTGCCGAACATGACGAGCCTCATCGTCGGCTCGTTCTTCGGCGCGGCCACGAGCGCGATCCTCGCCGAGGCAGGCCTCGAGTTCCTGGGGCTCGGCGACTCGTCGATCGTCAGCTGGGGCACGATCCTGTACTGGGCGCAGAACTCCAACGCGCTGCTCACGGGTCAGTGGATCCTGCTGTTCGCACCGGGTCTCTGCATCGCCCTCCTGGCGATGAGCCTGACCCTGATCAACTTCGGCGTCGACGCCGTGTCGAACCCGCGGCTGCGCGAGGGCGCGCGTCGCAAGCGCAAGGAGGCCACCGCATGACCGGCTCGCGATCGCAGGCAGCAGACGGCCTGGAGGCGCGGGACGGCGCCGCCACGCGCCTCCCGTCCGACACCGCCACAGCAACGCAGGACGTGCTGCTCGACGTGCGTGACCTGTCGGTCGTCTACGAGTCCGCCGGCCAGGAGGCCGTCCAGGCGGTCGACCACGTCTCCTTCCAACTGCGGAAGGGCGAGTTCGTCGGCCTGGTCGGCGAGTCCGGCTCGGGCAAGTCGACCCTCGGGTACGCGCTGACCCGGCTGCAGAAGCCGCCGGCGCGCACGAACGGCGGGAACATCTTCTTCGGCGGGCACGACATCCGCGACCTCGGCGACGAGGAGCTCCGGCAGCAGCGCCAGGGCGGCTTCGCCATGGTCCTGCAGTCCGGCATGAACGCGCTCAACCCGGTGCGGACCATCCGGAACCACTTCGTGGACGTCTTCAAGGCGCACGGCCACGTGCCGCGCGAGCGCTGGGACGCCCGGATGAAGGAGCTGATCGAGAAGGTGAAGCTCCCGACGGCGATGCTCGCCCGCTACCCGGGGAGCTCTCCGGCGGCATGCGGCAGCGCGTGTCGATCGCCCTGGCGCTCTCGCTCGAGCCGCAGCTCATGGTGTTCGACGAGCCGACCACGGCGCTCGACGTCCTCGTGCAGCACGCGGTGATGGACACCATCATCGAGCTGCAGCGCTCCGAGGGCTTCACCGCGATCCTGATCAGCCACGACCTCGGCATCGTGCTCGAGGCGACCGAGCGCGTCCTCGTCATGCACGAGGGACGGATCGTCGAGGACGGCGGCTCGAAGGACATCCTGCGCGACCCGCAGGACGAGTACACGAAGATGCTGCTGTCGCACTACGCGGACCCGCGCGCCGAGGTGGTCTCGCTCCCCGGATTCCCCGACCGGTCGCTCCGCGACCCGGCGGCCACCCGCCAGGAGACCACGTCGTCGTTCAGCACGGTCGGGTCCCGCGAGCGCAGCGCCGCCCGCAACCCGATCGTCGTCGACCACATCGTCAAGACCTACCCGGCGCCCCGTCGCGGCGAGCAGCCCGTGCAGGCGGTGCGCGACGTGTCGTTCACCCTCGAGCCCGGGCAGTCGCTCGCCCTCGTCGGCCAGTCCGGTTCGGGCAAGTCGACCATCGCGAAGCTGCTGACCGGCGTCGAGAAGCCGACGACCGGCGCCGTCCGGTTCGGCGACACCGACGTGGCGAGGCTCGGGCGGCGTGGGTTGAAGGACCTCCGCTCCGAGGTGCAGATGGTGTTCCAGGACCCGTACGCGGCGCTCAACCCGTTGCACACGGTGGAGTACATCCTGTCCCGCCCGATCGCGAACTACACCGGGCTCCGCGGGCACGACGCCCGCAAGCGCGTGCTCGAGCTGCTCGACACCGTGGGGCTCACGCCGGTGGAGCAGTTCGCGCAGAAGCTCCCGCACCAGCTGTCCGGCGGGCAGCGGCAGCGCGTCGTCATCGCCCGGGCACTGGCGTCCGACCCGCAGGTGATCATCGCCGACGAGCCGGTGTCGATGCTCGACGTGACGCTCCGCGCCGGAGTGCTCGCGCTGCTCGAGGACCTGCGCGAGCAGTGGGGCGTGTCACTCCTCTACATCACGCACGACCTGCTGAGCGCCCGCCTCATCACCGACGACATCATGGTGCTGCACGACGGCGCCGTGGTGGAGCGGGGTCGCACGGCCGAGGTGCTGCAGAACCCGCAGGACCCGTACACGATCGACCTGCTCGACGCGGTGCCCAACCCGCGTCGTGCCCTCGCGGAGGGACGCCTGTGAACCTGCACGCCTTCGAGCCGGTGCCGCCGTTCGGCCACCTGCCGACGCCCGATGACGTCGACGTCGTCGGCATCGACCTCCCCGTCGGGCGGCTCACCGCCTACCGGGCCGTCCCGACCGGGCCGTCGAAGGGCGTCGTCCTGATCGTCCCCGGGTACACCGGCTCGAAGGAGGACTGGCGGACGTTCATGCCGCTCCTGCGGGACGCCGGCTGGACCGCGGTGGCGATCAGTCGGCGCGGCCAGGCCGACTCGGCCGCCCCGGACGACCCGCGCGCGTACTCCCTCGGGGAAGAGGCAGCCGACGTCGTCCGGGTCGCGCGGCTGCTCGACGACGGCGCGCCCGTGCACCTGATCGGGCACTCGCTCGGCGGCGTGATCGTCCGCGAGGCCGCCATCGCCGACCCGAGCGCCTTCCGCGACGTCGTGCAGTTCTGCTCCGGACCGCACGGCTGGCCCTACCGCAAGGTCACCGAGCTCACGATCCTGCACGACACGGGCGGGAACCTGCGCCAGTTGTTCGATGCGACGAACCCGCTCTGGGCGGGCCGCCCGGACGCGGAGCTCCCCGACGACGTCCGGATGGTCCGCGACCGGTTCGGCGCGACGAGTCCGCTGAGCGTCGTCGCCGGCGGCCACATCCTCGAGGACCACACCGACTCCTCCGCCGAGCTCCGCGCCACAGGCCTTCCGGTCCTCGTGGCGCACGGGGAGTGGGACGGCGCCTGGCCGATCCCGTGGCAGGAGCAGATGGCACTGGACACGGGCGCCGCCTACGAGGTCATCCCGACCAGCTACCACGGCCCCCACGTCGAGAACCCGGCGGCGACGCTCGCCGTCTTCGACACGTTCATGAGCAAGCACTGACATGAACGCCCACTGAAAGGACCCGTCATCACCACGCTCGACTTCCCGAAGGGCTTCCTCTGGGCGCCGCCACCGCCGCGCACCAGATCGAGGGCAACAACGTCAACTCGAACTGGTGGGTGCACGAGCACGAGCCCGGCACCACCATCGTCGAACCCTCGGGCGATGCCGCGGACAGCTACCACCGGTACCGCGAGGACATCCGGATCGCCGCCGACCTGGGGCTGAACTCCTACCGGTTCAGCATCGAGTGGGCGCGCATCGAGCCCGAGCGCGGGTTCGTCAGCCGCGCGGAGATCGACCACTACCGCCGCATGGTCGAGACGTGCCACGAGTTCGGCGTCGAGCCGATCGTCACGCTCATGCACTTCACGGTGCCGCGCTGGTTCGAGCGCGACTGCTTCTGGCGTGCCCCGACGCCGCCGATCTGTTCGCCCGGTACACCGAGACCGCCCTCCCGGTCGTGCAGGACGGCGTCCGCTACGTCTGCACGATCAACGAGCCGAACATCGCGGCGATGCTGGCGGGCGGTGAGGACGCGTCCAACCTGGTCGCCTACGGGCTGCCGAACCCGGACCTGGGTGTCGCCGATGCCCTGCTGGCCAGCCACAAGCGGTCGCGCGATGTCCTGTCACAGGTGCCGGGCATCCGGTCCGGGTGGACGATCGCGACCCAGGCGTTCGAGTCGACCGGCGAGCCGGGTGCCGACGAGATGCTGAAGACCTACGGGCACCCTCGCGACGACTGGTACCTCGAGCAGGCCGCCGGGGACGACTTCCTCGGCGTGCAGGCGTACACGCGGACGTTCATCGGGCCGAACGGGCCGCTGCCCGTCGCGGACGGTGTCGAGACCACCCTCACCGGGTGGGAGTCTACCCCGGGGCCTCGGCCGACGGACTCCGGTCGGCGTGGGAGCTCTCCGGCCACGTACCGCTGATGATCACCGAGAACGGCATCGCCACCGCTGACGACTCCCGCCGGATCGCGTACACCAAGGGTGCGCTCGAGGGCATCCACCGGTGCATCGAGGACGGCATCGAGGTCCTCGGCTACCAGCACTGGTCGCTGCTCGACAACTACGAGTGGGCGTCGGGCTTCCGCCCGACCTTCGGGCTCGTGTCGTGGGATCCGGAGACGTTCGCTCGGACGCCGAAGGACTCGGCGCGCTGGTACGGACGGATCGCGCAGGCGAACGCGCTCACCGTCTGAGGACGTGACAACACTGGAGGCGCGACCCGCGTGATCGCGCGGGTCGCGCCTCCAGTGCGTCTAGTCCGCCGATTCGTCGGAGGTGGGGTCCTCCGCGGTGAAGTGGAGCCCCGCCGTCTGGTCGTCGAACCAGGCGAGCAGCAACTCCTCGGCCTTGCGGGAGCCGCGCTCACGGGCGAGGTCCAGCGCCGTGCGCCCCTCGACGTCCTGCGCCGCGACGTCCGCGCCACGTTCCAGCAGCGCCTCGGTCGTGCCGCGCCGGTCGAACCAGGCGGCCGCGTGCAACGGGGCGAAGCCCCATCGCGGGTCGACCTCGTCGATGCCGGCGGGATCGCTGCCGATGCCGTCGAGCGCCAGCGACAGGCCGCCGACGTCGCCGTGTGCCGCGGCGCGCACCGCAGGGGTCGCCCACTCGACCCAGCCGTCGGGAACCGGTCCGTGCCAGCCGTGCTGCGGGCGTTCCTCGAGGCGGACCCAGTCGTCCTCGTCGACGGACCGCACCTCGACGGCGACGTCGCGGAAGTGCACCGCGAGCTCGCCGGTGGGGAGAACAGGAGCCGGAGCTCCCACACGTCCGCGTCGACGTGCGCGAGCTCGCCACGGGAGACGTGGACGTCGCCCGCGAGCAGGTCGAGCGACTCGGTGTCCGACGGCTCGAGCACGGCGCGGTCGAACCGGAGCGTCACACGGGCGTGGTTCCAGCGCTTCCAGAGGCCGTCCGGGGTGTCCAGGACCTCGTCGTTGCGGACGACGAACGCCGCGTGGACGGTGTGCACCGGTGCTGCGGCTGCGCCGGAGGCGTCCGCGTGGCGGCGGACCTCCTCGAGGCGCCAGGTCTGGACGCGGGCCTCGCTCCACGCGACCGACGCCAGCGCCGCCACGGTCGGCGGTGCGTCGGAGAGCAGGCGGGCGAGGTGCTCGGGGTAGCCGTCGACGTCCTCGAGGGAGACGTACCCGACCGCGGGCCAGCCCACTCGACTCCATCGCACGGATCGACCTTAGCGGGCGTACTCCCGCACCGGGCGCTGCACGCAGGCCCCGAGGACGCCGACACCGCGCAACATCACCCGGAACGCGCGCGCACCGCGCGCCTGCCGGACGATCCGCGGTGCCGAGAGCACACCGGCGGCACCGGTGAGCACGCGGGCGACTCCGCCGACGACCAGGACCGCGCGTCGAGCTGTCCGGCGTATCGGTCCGCGATCACGGACGAGAGCGAGCTCGACGAGAGCGGAGGTATTGCCGCTCCGGATGGCTCGGCGGATCGACCACCGTGCTGTGCAGCGTTCTGGTGGCATGACCTCGTGGACACGTGCCTGTTCGGCCCAGACGATCCTGCCGCCGGCGTCGGAGAAGGACCGGCTCAGGAGCATGTCCGAGCCGCCCGTGAGCCCCAGCGCGTCGTCGAAGCGGACATCGCGTGACCGCAGGGCCGGAATCGAGAACATCGCGTTGTTCGTCGCCGCGAGCCGGCAACGCTCCAGGTCGTTGTGCCCAGGTCGGATCGCGAAGCCGCCGAGCTCCACCCACCGTGGTGGCCTGACCGCCCAGTGGAACTCGACGGGCCCTGTGACGGCGTCTGCCGAGGTGGCACGCTGTGCGGCGACGAGGCGCTCGAGCCAGGTCGGTTCCACCGTTTCGTCGTCGTCCACGAAGCAGATCCAGTCGTGGTCGGCCGCGAGTTCGAGCGCACGGTTCCGCGCTGCCGCGATGCCCGGTCGAGGCTCGAGGACGCTCGTGATGCCGAACGGGTAGGTGCCGGCATCGGTGAGTGCGGTGATGCCCGAGCCGGCGGGATCGTTGTCGACTACGATGACGTCGAACCCCGGGGCCCCGTCGGCCGAGTCGGCGAGGGAGTCCAGGAGTGCGAGCAGCCCGTCCGGACGGCGGTGTGTCGCGATCGCAACGGCGATCCTCGTGTGCTCGACGCCACGACCCGCGCTGCGGCCCGTCACGCTGCTGCCTCGAACGCGCGGCGCAGCATGGTTCCGACCAGCGCACGCCGTCGGAGCTCGGCACGCACCGCAGCGTCCGGGGCGAGCACGCCGAGACCGCGGATGTCCTCAAGGCGTCGGACGACGGCACCGGGGCGGCGGGCCCACGCGGCGACACGATCCCGAGCCGCGGACCGTCCGGACCCGCTTGCGCCGACGGTCTGTGCGGCGTGCAGGCGGTAGCGGATCACCGGCCGCGGATCGATGTCGAGGCCACCCTCGACCGCAGCGCAGAGCGAGTACCACCGGTCGTGGAGCCATCCGGCCGGTACTTCGGGAACGCGACGGAGGAACGCACCGTGGACGGCCATCGCCGCTCCGGTCGCGAGCGGGAGCGTGAGCGCAGCGCGGAGCTGCTCCGCGGAGTCCAGCGACGACCAGTTCGTCGGGCGCGGGTAGAAGACGTCGAGCGTGGACCCCGTCGGTCGGCCGTCCACGTCGATGCAGTCGGCGGACGCCGCCGAGGCCGACGCGGAACCGATTCGCTCGGACTGGTGCGCGACGCGGTCGGACTCCCACACGTCGTCCTGATCCGCGAAGAGTACGACGTCCGCGTCGCCGGGAACGGCGAGCCGGATCGCGTCGCGGAAGTTCCGGCCGATTCGGGCGAAGGTCGACTCGGAGCTGACACGCGGGACGGCGGTCGAGTGGACCTCGATCGGGAGCACGTCGCGGTACGCGTGCAGGATGTCGAGGGTGTCGTCGCCAGAGTCGTCGTCGAGCACCACGAGGCGGTCGATCGGGCGCGTCTGTGCTGCCATTGAACGGAGCTGTGCGTCGAGGTGCGCGGCACCCTCGTGCGTCACCATCACGGCGATGACGGAGCTGGTCGGGCAGGTCATGGTCGGCTCTCGATTCGTTCGGCGGTGCTGGAGCGGAGTGAGGGGACGAACACGTCAGCTGACGTCGGGGTGTGCCCTGGGCCGACGGCTCCGGCCTCGGGAAGCGAGCCTGTTCTGCTCGGGGTGCCGCGCATCGTGAGCAATGGCACGAGCAGCACGATGACGGCAGGCCAGCGCAGGTCGTCGAAGGTGAAGAAGAAGACCCCCATCGCGACGGTGAGCGCCCGCTGGAGCCGATTGCCGTGCCGGAACCACGCGATGAGCAGCGCGATCACGACGAGCAGGCCGAGGAGCCCTTGAGTCGCGAGGGAGGTCACCAGCTGGTCGTCGACGACATCGAACCCGTTCTGTGCCAGGAATCCGCGTTCGCGCAGGGCCGGTTCGGACCCGAACCCACTGCCGAACAGCATCTCGACCGTGGGTCGCATGAACAGTGCGGGTGCCGAGTCGACCGCACTGCTGCGGTTCGTGAACGACCCGAGCCGAGGAGGTTCTCCGCAGCGGCGAGCAGGTCGCCGAGGGAGACCGCCACCCCGACGCTGCCGAGACCGAGACCGAACACGATGCGCGGTGCACGTCCGCGACGCGATGAGGTGACGAGGAGGACGATTGCGGCGAGAAGCAGCGCGATCAGTGCACTTCGGGTTCCGGAGAGCACGACGCCGCCGACGAGCGTCGCGACGAGGAGCCAGCGCACGGAGTCCCGTAGACGTGGAGCGGCGAGGACCACGATCGCCGCGACGGTGAGTAGGGTTGCGAGCAGGATCGGGTGTGACATCGTGCCCGCGACCCGGATCGACACACCCCGAGCAGCGGGTTCGGCAGGACGCCGAGGCTGTTCTCGGCCGCAGCGTAGTCCCAGAAGACGGGGCGACCGACCATGAAGGTCTCGTACGCCGCGAGCGCGGTCTGCACCAGGGCCAGGCCGACCAGCCCGGTGAGGAACACCGCGCGGTCCCGCGGGGAGCACCGGATGGCGACGCCGGTCGCCAGGATCGCGATCCCCGCGACCCAGATGACGGCGGAGACGGAGTCGGGGCTCGCCAGCGTGGTGACGGCGACGTTGCCGCCGTAGAGGACGACGAGGAGCGCGGACCGAGCGTCCCAGAATCGCTTGGACCCCGGGAGCACGAGCGCGACAGCGAGGAAGGCCACCGTGACCAGGAGTGCAGCCGAACGGATGTGGTCCGGCACGCTCGGCCCGCCAGCGATGGAGATCGCGACCAGGGCGAGAGTCAGGAGAACGCCGCGAACGTGCGCGCTGCCGACGAGTGCGCGGACGAGGAGCGCGATTGACGCTGCGGCGCCCGCCGCACCGAGACTGGTGATCACAGCAACTCCTTTCATCTGATATAAGAATATCAGAATATCGAAGGTGCCGAAAGGGTCTCCTACAGAGGACGCCGACGGAGCGCGATCAGTTGCACGGCGAGACCGATGATCTCCGCGACCGCCAGGCCGGCCATGCCACCGGCGGTACCCCACGTGAGCGCGCCCGCGGCCAGCGCCGCGAGACCGACCGGAGCGGACACGAGCACGGCGATGGTGATCGAAGGGGCACGGTCCACAGCGACCAGCGCGAGCCCCGCGCCCCTCGAGGCGCACACCGCGGCCACCAGAACAGCAGCGGCCGCGACGAGAGTGCCGTCGACCGGTACCACGCCGTTGAACAAGATGTCCGTCGCTGTCGGCATGACGAGCATGACGACGGCAGCTGCGAGCACACCGAGTACGACATTGAGGGCGAGTGCGCGCGGGATCCGAGCTGAGCGCACCGACGGGTCCTGGTGGCCGAGCCAGCGCTGCATCTGCGACGGGACGGCTGCGACGACGGCGAGACCCATGCGGGCCAGCCGATCGACGGCGGCAAAGGCTGGGATCGTTCCCGGGCGACGACTCCGAGCACCGCGGCGGGCAGGGTCGTGTACGCCGTGCTGACCCCGCGCGCGACCATCAGGGTGGACTGTTCTCGGAGCACCCGGGGACCGCCCGGAACGCAGCAGCTCCCGGCCGGTGCACCGCATCGGGCAGCCCTCCGACGAGCAGCCACGTGACGGTGACTGCGAGCAGCAGAGCCGCGCCGTGCACGACCAGGGGGCTCCGAACGCGATCGCCACCGCGGCGACCACGGCCGCCAGGCAGCGGGGGAGCGCATCGATCGCCGCGAGCACCCACGGCTGGCCCCTGCCGATCAGGAACCACGCGGGCGAGAGCGCCGAAAGGGTGACCGCAGCGGCCAGCACCCCGCGGCGCCGTGGTGTGCGGGCGCGAGCAAGACCGTCACCAGGACCGCGACCGGCAGCAGGACGGTCACGGCGACGAGCCGCGATGCCAGCGAGTCAGCGAACAGCCGGCCAGCTCGGTCGGGTTCGCGCCCGAGGCGCTGCGGACCGGTGACACCCCATCCGAGTTCGGCGATGATCGCTGCCGCACCGCCGACCGAGAGCGCGAGCGCCATCGCGGTCCATCCCTTGGCACCGAACTGCGCCGTCACCGCGGGGATCACGAGCAGGGGGACACCGCGGCGAGGAGCGGTCCGAGGGTGAACCCGGCGAGCCGGACGATGCGGGCGCTCACGCGAGCGTCCCGGCGAGACGGTCGACGGCAGACCGCAGCGGGTGCCCCAGTGCGTCGACGAAATGGGGCGACCAGGTCCCGGGGACGCCTGCGTGCGCACGTTCGGCAGCGTCCGCGACGGCGCGACCGAGCGAGGACGGATCGGCATCGACCGCGACCAGCCGGTCGTGCAGTCCCTGTCGCGATCCAGCGACGTCGTTCGTCACCGCGATCCCGCCGGACGCCACCATGTCGAGCGGCGGATGGGAAGGGTGCGGACTCATCTGCAGGGACAGCAGCACGTCGGTCGCAGCGAGCTCGTCGAAGTACCGACCCCACTCCAGTCGTCCCAGCGGCTGAAGCGTGGTCGCGGTCGACAACTGCGCCGGAGCGTGGGACTCGCCCATCGAGACGAACGAGGCGGACAGCCCTCGCGCCTCCAGTTCGTGTGCTGCCACCCGCAGAGCGGCGACCCCCAGGCCGAACGCGTTGCGTGGTTTGCCGGGGCGCCCGTAGAACCCGATCCGTGCCGTCAACGATGTCGGACGGGCTCCGCGGGCGACGGCCGCTGCTTCGAGCCGGTCAACGTCGAGCGCCGGACGGAAGACGGACTCGTCGGGGACCACGACGTGTTCGTACGTGCTCAGGAAGCGTTGCAACGGGCTGGAGTTCACGAGGAGACGGAACCCGGCGCGGTACGTGGCAGACGCCGTCGCGGCCTCAGCCGATGCCGGGAAGAAGCTTGGCTCGTGGTCCTGTATCAGGTACACGACACGGGACCGGTCGATGAACCCACCATCGGCCGCGACGTCGAGCGCGTGCGCCGTGGTCCAGTACGTCGCGAGCCAGACATCTCGATCGTGCGCTCCGCTCGTCGAAGTCCACACCGACGCCGTCTCGACCGGAGCGGCGGCCCCGAGTTCCTCGACCAGGAGCGCCGCGAGCGCCGCACGATCTGCGCGGTTGGGCCCTTCGTCGAAGGTGAGCACGCGCAGGGGTAGACCGGTCCGGAGGGCCAGCCGAGCGGCGATCTCGACCGCGGTGCGCACGCCGGCGAAGACCGCGCCGCGCGATCCGGACGGCAGGAGGAGACGGACGCTCGCTGCAGGCGCACGGTGCGATGCGCTCCGCACGATCGCCGTGCTCGCCCGGTGGAGCCCGGCCGAGGCGTGCCATGCTCCGTCCGGCAGTGTTCGGAGCGCCCGGACGTGTTCGCGCTGCTGCAGGCGGCGGCGCAGGCCGCCGATCGAAGGACGGATCATCGGGTCGTTCCTGTCTGCGTCGGTTCGGTTCGGAGGAGCCAGTCGCCGAAGGCGACGAAGGAACGCTGGACGAGTGCCTCGAGTCGGCTTGCGACGTCGTCGTGGTCGTTGGTCGACCTGGAGGCGCAGCTCGCGACGATCGCGTCGGCGAGCGCACGCGGGTCACCCGCCGGTACGCGGATCAGTGCGCTGCCGACGGTGTCAGCGATGGGGTTGAGGGCAGCCGCGTCACGGGTGATGACCGTGCGTCCGCAGGCCAGGCCCTGCCAGACCTTGTTCGCGACCACGCCGCCGGCCTTGGAGGAGGTGCCGAAGACCCCGAGCACGATGTCGTGGTCGTGGATCACGCGCGCGAGGTCGCGCTCCGCCACGGGCCCGGTGAAGGTCACGACATCGTCGAGGCCGAGCGCTTGGACGCGGCGCTCGACGGCTGGGCGTGCGGCACCGTCGCCGAGGCAGGTCGCGGTGACCGCACGACGTCCTCGCACGGCAGCGAGGGCGTCGATCACCGAATCGATGCCGTGCAGGGGGATGTAGTTGCCGTAGTAAAGAACGCGCAGCGGGTCGTCCTGACGATCGAGCTCGCGGGCGGTCTTGGACGGCCGAGCCCACGCGGGCGCTCCGACCTCCAGCGCGAGGACCGGCGTCGTGGCGTCTCGGCGGACCTCGTCGGCGCGCTGCTCCGTGTCGATCAGGTAGCAGTCGGCCGCGCGGCGGGCGACGAGGTCGAGCGCGCGGTACAGCCGGGCGCGCAGCGATCGTGGCGCAGCCACGGCCCAGTCGCCGACGTAGGTCTCGTGCAGCCCGATGAAGCCGTCCACGACCAGGCGGGCGCGGCGGAAGCTTGGCGACGGCGGCTGCGACCAGGACGGACTGCAGCTGCATCTCAGCGAGGTGCACGACGTTCCCCGACGGGTTCGGGCGAACAACGCCCTGGCGTCCCGGAGGTGACGGACGAACCGGGAACCGGACGCGGGCGGCACGATGTCCGTCGTGACCCGGGCAGGGCGTGCAGGAAGTCGGTGATGCGCTTCGAGCGGGGGTAGGTCGGATCGACCATCCGGAACAGCACGATGTGGATCGTCACGTTCGGTCCTCTCTGTCTGAGGCGTGGAAGGTGTCGGGAGGGTCAGGACTCAGTGGTCTTGACCCGGCGGGCCGTGGTGGTCGCCGGGCGGAGCTCGGTGACGGCCTCGGGCGAGCCGCCGTAGTAGCGGTTGTACGAGCCGTAGCCGTAGCTGTTCGGGCCGGTCTCGGGCAACATCGTCATCACCACACCGAAGAGTCGGGATTCGATGCGGTCGAGGGTCGCGAGGGCCTCGCGGAACTGGGCCTTCGTGGCGCGCTTCACCGAGTTGACGACGATCGCACCGCGGACGAACCGGCTGATGATCGCGGCATCGGTGACCGGCAGGAGCGGCGGTGCGTCGATGAGGACGTAGTCGTACCGGGCGGAGAGCTCCGTCACCAGGGTGCGCATGCCCATTGAACCGAGGAGCTCGCTCGGGTTCGGCGGGACCGCGCCCGCGGGCAGGACGGCGAGTTCGTTGTGGCCCCACGGCTGGATGAGGTCGTCGAGCTTCTGCGCGGCCGATCAGAGCGTCCGTGACGCCGGCCGAGCCGTCGATGCCCAGCACCTCGGCCATGCGCGGACGACGGAGGTCGCAGTCGATGACGATGACCGATGCGCCGCTCTCGGCGATGGCGATGGCGAGGTTCGCCGTGGTCGTCGACTTGCCCTCGCCGGGGATCGCGCTCGTCACGACGAATGTGCGTTCGTCGGTTCCCACGTCGAGGAACTGCAGGTTGGTGCGGAGGGACCGGAAAGACTCGGCGCGCGGGCTCCGGGGCTCGGCGTGCACCACCAAGGGGGTCTGCGAGGCGTTCGGGTCGAAGCCGATCGCTCCGATCACCGGGATGTCGGTGATGTCGGCGACGTCCGAGGGGCCGTGCATCCGCGTGTCGAGTGCGTTGCGGAGCAAGAGCACACCGATGCCGGCGAGGAGGCCGCCGATCACGGACAACGGAGCGATGATGCTCAGACGCGGGCTGCTGGCGTACTGCGGCGCGACAGCCGGCTCGATCGTCCCGATCTGCACCGGGCTTTCGCCGCCGGCTGAGGGAGCTTCGATGTCGTCGATGATCGTCTTGGCGGTCTGCGCACCCACCGCGTTGGCGATCTCTGCGGCGCGAGCCGGGTCGAGGTCGGTCACGGTGATGTCGATGAGGACGGTGTTGGCCGGAGTCTGGGCCGAGATGCGCCCAGCGAGCGCTGCGGGGGTGGTCTCCAAGCCGAGCTCCTTGATCACGGGACCGAGAACGCTCGAGCTGGTCGCGACCTTGACGTACGACTTCACCTTGAGCTGGGCTGCGCTGCTGCCCTGTACGACCTCGACTGCACTGTCCGCGCCGATCGACTTCACCGAGACGAAGAGCTCGGTCGTCGCGCTGTAGGCCTTGGGTTGCGCAAGGAAGTACGCGGCCCCGGCGCTCATCGCGAGCAGGATGATGCAGACGAGCGTCAGCCATCCCTTGCGGACGAGGACCAGCATCTCTTTCGGTTCCATCTCGGGTTCCTTCGGTCGGGTGGTCGATTGGTTTGGTGATGCCCGGGGGAGACGGGGCGGGCGTCGGGTACACCCGCCCAGGACGGGTCAGCGCTGTTCGTACGTCGTCGAGTCGTGCTCGGGGTCGACCGGCTTCGGCGTCTTGCCCGTGTGCTTGATCGTGTTGCCGGTGCCGACGGCGTAGGTACGCTGCACGTCCTTCGCCGTGATCGTGTTGTCGGAACCCTCGATCGTGACTGCGTCGACGTCGTGCTCGATGGTGATCGACGCGCCGCTCGCGAGGATCGAGACCTTGTCGCAGGCGTCCTTCACGGTGAAGGTCTTGTCCTTCGACAGGTCGCCTGCGGTGATGGTGATCTGGCCGTTGTCGCAGGAACCGGTCTTCGGTGCCTTGTTGTCGATCGACTCGGCGGGGAAGGTCGAGGTGGGGCTCGGTTCC
This sequence comes from Curtobacterium flaccumfaciens, assembly GCA_029689965.1. GTDB lineage: Bacteria > Actinomycetota > Actinomycetes > Actinomycetales > Microbacteriaceae > Curtobacterium > Curtobacterium flaccumfaciens_E. Next base: position 1,171,085 of record CP121450.1, read on the forward strand.
GAGGTCGCGGAGGCCGATGCCTTGCCCGATGCCTTGTCCGTGGCGCCGTTGTCGGCCGAGCATGCTGTCAGGGACAGGGCGGCCGCGGCGATCAGGGCCGTCACGGTGGGGATGAGGTACTGCTTGCGCATGATGCTCCGTTCCGTTTGGTGATATCCAGCATAACACATGATATTTCAATACACCAGGTGCGTGCGAAGGCCCCCGGCACCTGGTTGGTGTCGGGGGCCTTGGCGTGTGGTGTTACTTGGTGGGGGTGGTGGTGATGGTGTAGTCGACGACCTGGGTGCCGGCGTAGACCTTGAGGTTGTACGGGTTGTTGATCGCGGCGTAGCCGGAGATCTTCACCTTGCCGTACTTGTCGGCGGTCCCGGAGGCCATCTGGCGGATCCAGGGCTTGTCGGTGCCGGCTTCTTCCTTCGCGCCGGTCCACACGGACACCTCGGCGCCGGGCTGGGCGCGGAAGGTGAACGTGATGTTGTTGGCGTCGTCGATGTCACCGTTGTGAGTGAAGGCAAGATCGGTGATGCCCTGGGACGCGACCGGGGTGATCGTGCCGAGGTCGACGGTGTCGGTCTTGCCGTTCAGCGCGGTCTGGACGGCCTCGAGCTGGTAGCTCGTGCCCGTGCGCAGCTCGGTCTTGGCGTTCCAGATGCCGTGCTCGCCCTCGCCCGTGCCGCGGGCGATGACCTGCCCGGTGTCCTTACGGATGATCTCGACGTTGGCACCCGGGGTGGCGGTGCCGGTGAAGGTGTTGATGCCACCGATGACGACGTCACCCTGCGTGGGGCCCTCGACGTTCAGTGCCTGGAACCCGACCGTGGAGAACGGGAACATGTTGTACCGGGTGATGTCCCCACCGATCGCGTACTGCACGCCCGAGAAGCTTGTAGTACGACTTCGCCAGCCAGCCGCTGGCGGACCAGTTCCCGTTCTCGTCCGCGTAGGTGGTGAACACCTCACGGCCGAGCCCGTCGGGCCAGGTGGCGAACTGCACGGTCGAGAACGGGTCGCGGTGCCGGTGAACTGGACGGTACCGTCCGTGATCCGGTCATTGTCCGCGTCGTCCCGGGTCGGGCTGGTGACCGTGAGCGCACGCGTGGTCATCTGCACGTCGATGGTCGCCTGCTTCCGGACCATCAGCGCACCCTTGGACAGCGACGCAACGGTCACCTCGGTGGTGTCGGGTCGGAAGTTCCCGGTGAGCGACCACGCGCTGTTCGCATCGACGGTGGTCGAGCGGACCTGGTTCGTGTTGTCGCGGAACTCGATCTTCGCGCCGGGGGTGCCGGTGCCGGTCAGGGTCACCGCGGTGGTGTCCTTGACCGTTGCCGGGGCGGTCACGGTCAGCTCGGTGCCGTAATCGGCATCGACCGTGCCCTGGTTGTTCTTCTCGCCAAGGGTCTGCTTGATCGTGAGGGTGTGCACGCCGTTGCCGACCGCGACGAGCTCGCTCGACCACGAACCGTTCGAGTTGACCGTGGCCGAACCGACCTTCTTCTCGCCGTCGAAGACCTCGATCGACGCGCCGGCAGCGCCGGTCCCGTTCGCGACCGCACGACGGCCGTTGTCCTCCGGGAACACGATCCGCGCGTCCGGCGTCGGGAACTCCGCACCATCCTCACCCGGGTTCACCGTGACCGTCTGCGTGGTCGTGTTCGCACCCTTCGACTTCTGCGTCACCTCGATCACGTTCTCGCCACGACGGAGCTCACCATCCACCGACCATGCGCTGTTCGCGACGGCCTGCTCGGGCAGCGCCTGCCCGTTCAGCTTCACGGTGACCTTGCCACCGTTCTCACCAGTGCCCCGGATCGTCGTCTGACCCGGCTGCGCCGAAGACTGATCCGCAGGCGAAGTCACCTTCACCGCAGCACCGTAGTCCAGGCTGATGTTCACCGGCTCACTCGTGTTGCCATCCTTCGACTGCGTGATGTCAAGGCTGATGATGCCGCCTCGATTCGGTGCATCCACCGGCATCGAGTACTCACCGTTCGCGTTTGCAACCGTGGATCCCACAGTCGTCGCACCGGCCTTGGCCGTGATCGTCGCACCTGGTTCGGCGGTACCAGACACCGTCGCGCGGGTGCCTGCGTCCGCAGCGAACGAACCGATCGCCGTCAGCCGAGCGATGCCATCGCCGGCCCAGGCGTCACCCTCCGCGAAGAGCGGAGTGCCCGATCCCATCATGAGCGCCGACGACGCGTTGTCGTTCGACGTCTCGACAATCCAACGTCCCGCTCCGAGAGCCTTGTTGACGACACGCATGTCACCGTCCAGCTTGAAGCGCTGCTCGTCTCGCGAGGTGTTGCACTCCGATGCGTAGAGAATGCCCTGGCCGCTTGCGTCAAGGCAGTAGTCGGTGTCCAGGATGTGCAGCTGCAACCAGGAGTCACGCGTTGGCGTGGAGACCTCGCCCGCGCGACGCATCGCGTCCGCGCGGTCCGAAGCCACGTGCATGTAGGTGCCACCTTCGGTGGGCTTCGTGGGAGTGACGAGAACGTTCCATCGGCCCTTGATCGTCACCGGATCGGTGTTCAGGATGATCGGCGCATAACGCCCGGATGTCTCGAGAGCCGTGGGAGCCACGGCCGCATTGGCTGCGGCGGTGCCGAAGGAAAGGCCGGAGGCGAGGGTTGCGGCGGCGAGGGCGCTGGCACCCAGGGCCTTCGCGACGCGCTTCTTCTTGTTGTTCGACATGGGTGGTGATCCCTTTCAAAGGGTCGGGCCGCGAGCGTTCGTTCGGGACGATCGGGTCGCCCGCGGTCGCGGTCATCTTCTGCGCGGGACACCCCGCTGCCATACCAAAATATCACCGATCAGTACGAAGTGCAAGACTCTGTAATGCTCATCGGATCGCACCTCTCTGACGCGACTTTCGACTCGTAGAGTCGACGTGCCCCGAGTCCAGAACAAGGACGAAGAATCCTCGACCGACCAGGCCCGTGCGCTCGGGAGACAGCCGCCTCGGCGACTGAAATCAGCGGACCGTCACCTGACTCATCAAGGAGCCCCGGATGAGAACGGCGTCGACGTGTGCTCCGACGAGATCGCGAAGCAGCGCCTCACGGAAGCCGCCGAGCAGACCAGGAGGAACTGTCTTCGCAGACTGGGCACGCTGTCGACCAACCGAGGCCCGACGATCACACCCGGCGTGACGCGGTGACGGTGAACTTCGGGGTCCGCACGACTTGCCGCGTCGGGCCGACCAGCCGCTCAAGCACCGGCCGGTACCGCAGGTGCGAGTTCCAGACGCACCACAGTTCGCCCCGGACTGGAGGATCGTGGCCGCGTTCCGGAACATCGCCTCGGCCGCGTCGGTGGTCACCGTGGTGTCCGCGTGGAACGGTGGGTTGCAGAGCACCAGTTGCGCGGACCCCTCGGCGAGCTCGTCGCCCGCGTCGGTCCGGAGCACCTCGATACGGTCCGAGACGCCGTTCACCTCGGCCGTCGCACGGGTGGACGCGACGGCGATCGCCGAGACGTCCGTGGCGATCACCCGCAGCGCCGGTCGTCGCCGGGCGATCTCGGTCGCGATCACCCCGTTGCCGCATCCCAGGTCCACGGCCGTCCGCGCTGTCGGCACCGCATCGTCCATCACGTCGAGCAGCACGCGCGTGCCCTGGTCGAGTGAGGTCCCGGCGAACACGCCGCCGTGCGCGACGAGGGTCATGCCGAGCTCGTCGACGTGCACGGACCTCGGCCACGGGTTGGTGGTGTCCGCTCGAGCAGCCTGGGCCCGTAGCGGGTCCTGCGCGATGAGGAGCCGCGACTTCCCACGGCCGCGGGAAGCGGTGACCTCGCCGAAGTACCGCCGCAGGACGTCGTTCTGACCGAGGTTCATGTGCTTCGTCACGCCGCCGCAGAGCAGCACGACGTCGGGCGCGGCGAACCGGGCGACGGCGCGGGCGATCTCGTCGAGTCGGTCGTTCGACTTCGACAGGCGCAGCAGGACGAGCCGCACGTCGCGGAACGCCTGCTCCAGCGAGTCCGGGTGGTGGAAGCCACGACGGCCGAACGTGCCGGCATTGGCCTCGAGTGCGCGCACCCCGACCAGGGAGTCCTGCACGACCCGGACGTCGGACGCTCCGTGCACGGTGATGGCGCCGAGCGTGAGCACCCGTACCGGTCGTCGACGACGGCGACCTCGCCCGGCTGCCGGAGCGCGTCGCCGTGCACATGCGGTGCTTCGTCGAGGATGAACCGATCGGTGCCGTCGATCGCGATGAGGTCCGGCGCGTCGTCGTCACGGCGGCGGAAGAGGTCGGCGAAGTCCGGTGGCACGGCGCCAGCGTACCGAGGGTGCTGGCGGGGAGCGGTCAGCGCGGCTCGCGGTAGAGCACGATCTGCGTGTTCCGCTGCGGTCTGACGCCGGCCCGCAGTGACACTGCCGCACCGGTCGTGGTCGCCGCGAACACGCGGGCGCCGGGGCGGTTGATGAGCTGGTCGGCGAGGGCCGTCTCCAGCTCGTCCACCCGAGCGCGGAGCGCGCGGTTCTCGTTCTCGAGCTCGAGAACCCGGCGGATGCCCTCGAGCGAGACGCCCTCGGACCCGAGGCGTGCGATCTCGCGCAGCTGCGCGACGTCGCGCATCGAGTAGCGACGCGACCCGCCGCGCGTGCGGCCGGGGACGACCAGGCCGAGCCGGTCGTACTGCCGCAGCGTCTGCGGGTGCATCTCGGCGAGCTCCGCCGCCATCGCGATCGCGAAGACGGGCGAGTTCTCATCCATGTCGGTCATGGCGTGTTCCTTTCCGTCGTCCGCGTGGTGGTGAAAACCAGTCTGGAGGAACGGTGCGGCTCCGTCAGGAAGCCGCACCGTTCCTCCAGGACGGGTCTACTGCTGAGCAGCGCGCAGCTGCAGCTGCGCGCCTTGGCGAGGAGGTCCTCGCGAGGATCCTCGTCGGGCAGGGTCTCGGCGAGGGCCTCGACGGCCTCCCGCTGCTTGTCCGACAGGTGCGACGGCACCGCGACCTGCACGGTGGCGAGCAGGTCGCCCGTCCCTTCTTGGTCGTCACGCCGCGGCCCTTGACGCGGAGGACGCGACCCGACGGCGTGCCGGGTGCGACCTTCAGCTTGACCGGTTCGCCGCCGAGGGTGGGCACCTGGATCGTCGCGCCGAGCGCTGCCTCCACGAACGTCACGGGGACGTCCACGCGAAGGTTCTGCCCGTCGCGCTCGAACACCGGGTGCTTCCGGACGGTGACGGTGACCACGAGGTCACCGGCCTCACCGCCGTCGGGAGAGGGTTCACCTCGCCCGCGCAGGCGGATCTTCTGACCGTCGGCGACGCCAGCGGGGATGCGGACGTTCACCGGGCGGCCGTTGCCCTGCGAGAAGCTTCACCGTGTCGCCGGCGATCGCGGTGGTGAAGTCGAGCGTGGTCGTCGCCGAGACGTCCCTGCCCTTCGTCGGTCCACCGAAGCCGCGGTAGCCGCCGGAGGACTGACCGAAGCCACCGCCCCCGCCGAACATCCCGCCGAGGATGTCCTCGAAGCCGCCGGCACCACCTGCTCCGCCCTGGCCGAAACGGACGCGCTGGCCGCCGCCGCCCTGGCCGAACATGCCGCCGAAGACGTCCTCGAAGCCGCCGCCCTGACCCGGGCCACCCGCGGTGAAGCGGGCACCCGAGCCCATGGCGCGGACCTGGTCGTACTCCTGGCGCTGCTCCTTGTCGGAGAGCACCGAGTACGCCTCGCTGATCTCCTTGAAGCGGTTCTCGGCGGCGGCGTCGCCCGGGTTGGAGTCCGGGTGGTACTGCCGCGCGAGCTTCCGGTAGGTCTTCTTCAGCTCAGCGTCGCTCGCCGTCTTGTCGACGCCGAGGACCTTGTAGAAGTCCTTGTCGAACCAGTCCTGACTGGCCATGAATCCCTACCTCCTCCCCGCGCTCAGGCCGGGACCGCCACCGCGACCTTGGCCGCACGGAGCACGCGCTCACCGAGCTTGTAGCCCGGCTCGACGACGTCCGCCACGGTCTGCGCGGTCGCACCCGGCGTCGGCAGTTGCACGATCGCCTCGTGGATGTTCGGGTCGAAGGACTCGCCCTTCTTGCCGATCTGCACGAGCTTGAACTTCTCGAAGCCGCCGCGGATCTTCTGACCGATGACCTGCATGGGGCCCTCGGCGAGGTCGCCGTGGGCCTCGGCGCGGGTCAGGTCGTCGAGCGCCGGCAGGAGCGCGCGGACGACCTCGGCGATCGCGACCTCGCGGTTGGCTTCGCGGTCGCGCTCGACGCGCTTCCGGAAGTTCACCAGCTTCGGCCTGCGCGCGGAGCATGTCTGCGCGCATCTCGGCGACCAGGTCGCGGTCCTCGCTGCTAAGCTTGTCCTCGGCGATGCCACGGGCTGCGTCCGCCAGCAGGGCCTCGTCTTCTGGACTCAGGTCCGACTGGGGCCCGCCTGCGGGGCCGTCCGTCGGGACTTCGACGTCCGGCCCCTCCGCCTCGACGAGGTCCTCGGGCTCCTGCGCGTTGGTGGCGTCGCCCTCGACCTGGGGCTCGCCGTCCTCGGGCACGTTGTCCTTGGGGTCCGTCATCGTTACTTCTTGTCCTTGTCGTCCTCGTCGTCCACGACCTCGGCGTCGACGATGTCCTCGTCGTCAGCCGGCTGCTCGCCCGCGGGCTGCTCGCCGCCGGCTGCGCCGGCTGCTGCGTCCTGCTGCGCGTAGATGGCCTGACCGAGCTTGCCCTGCGACTCGTTGAGCTTGTCGAAGGCCGTCTTCACGGCGTCCTCGTCCTCGCCCGCGAGCGCCGACTTGAGGGCGTCGACGTCGGCCTGCACTTCGGACTTGACGTCCGCGGGGAGCTTCTCGTCGTTCTCCTTGATCGAGCTTCTCGATCGAGTACACGAGCTGCTCGGCCTGGTTGCGACGCTCGTTCGCCTCACGACGGGCCTTGTCCTCGGCCGCGTGCTCCTCGGCTTCGCGGACCATGCGCTCGATGTCCTCCTTCGGCAGCGACGAGCCGCCGGAGATGACCATCGACTGCTCCTTGCCGGTGCCCTTGTCCTTCGCGGACACGTGCACGATGCCGTTGGCGTCGATGTCGAACGTGACCTCGACCTGGGGGACGCCACGGGGAGCCGGAGCGATGCCGGTCAGCTCGAAGGTGCCGAGCGGCTTGTTGTCACGGGTGAACTCGCGCTCGCCCTGGAAGACCTGGATCGCGACCGACGGCTGGTTGTCGTCGGCAGTCGTGAAGGTCTCGCTCCGCTTGGTCGGGATCGCGGTGTTGCGGTCGATGAGCTTCGTCATCAGGCCGCCCTTGGTCTCGATGCCGAGCGACAGCGGCGTGACGTCGATGAGCAGGACGTCCTTGCGCTCGCCCTTCAGGACACCGGCCTGCAGCGCGGCACCGACGGCGACGACCTCGTCCGGGTTGACGCCCTGGTTCGGCTGCTTGCCACCGGTCAGCGACTTGACGACCTCGGCCACGGCGGGCATGCGGGTCGAGCCGCCGACGAGCACCACGTGCGCGATGTCGTTGACCGAGACACCGGCTTCCTTGATGACGTCGTTGAAGGGCTTCTTCGTACGGTCGAGCAGGTCGGAGGTCATCTGCTCGAACTGCGCGCGGGACAGGGTCTCGTCGAGGTTGAGCGGGCCCTCGGCCGTCAGCGTCAGGTAGGGGAGCTGGATGTTCGCCGACATCTGCGACGACAGTTCCTTCTTCGCCTGCTCGGCGGCTTCCTTGAGGCGCTGCTTCGCGATCTTGTCGGTCGACAGGTCGACGCCGTGCTCGTCCTTGAACTTCTTGATGAGCCAGTCGACGATCCGCTGGTCCCAGTCGTCGCCACCGAGGCGGTTGTCACCCGCGGTCGCGCGCACCTGGATGGTCGAGAAGTCGTCGTCCTTGCCCACCTCGAGCAGGGAGACGTCGAACGTGCCGCCACCGAGGTCGAAGACCAGGATGAGCTCGTCCTCGTTGCCCTTGTCGAGCCCGTACGCCAGCGCGGCGGCGGTCGGCTCGTTGATGATGCGCAGGACGTTGAGGCCCGCGATCTCGCCGGCCTCCTTGGTGGCCTGACGCTCGGCGTCGTTGAAGTACGCCGGCACGGTGATGACCGCGTCGGTGACGTCTTCACCGAGGTACTGCTCGGCGTCGCGCTTGAGCTTGCCGAGGGTGCGGGCCGAGATCTCCTGCGGCGTGTACTGCTTACCGTCGATGTCGGTCTTCCAGTCGGTGCCGATGTGGCGCTTGACGCTCGCGATGGTGCGGTCGACGTTCGTGACCGCCTGGCGCTTGGCGGTCTCGCCGACCAGGACCTCGCCGTCCTTGGTGAACGCGACGATCGACGGCGTGGTGCGGAGGCCTTCCGCGTTGGCGATGACCGTCGGCTCGCCGCCCTCGAGGACGGAGACGACGGAGTTCGTGGTGCCGAGGTCGATGCCTACTGCACGTCCCATGTGGTGGTGCTCCCTTTCGTTGGGTGCCGGGTGGCCGGCGTGTGGTACTGAAGTCTGCGGACTTGCGTCCGATGGACTCAACTCTACTCCGGACTGGAGGCACGTCAACTCTGGGAGCTGAAAGTTGCGTCAGAACGACTCAGGTCTTCTGGCCGCATCGAAGTGTTGTACTTCGTACTGATGGGTAATATGTTGGCATGGTTGCGGGGTGTCCCGCGCAGAAGATGACCGCGACCGCGGGCGACCCGATCGTCCCGAACGAACACTCGCGGCCCGACCCCTCGAAAGGGATCACCACCCATGTCTCACAACAAGAAGACGCGCGTCGCGAAGGCCCTGGGTGCCAGTGCCCTCGCTGCCGCGACCCTCGCCTCAGGCCTGTCCTTCGGTGGCACGGCTGCAATCGCAAACGGCGCGGGGCTACGCCAAAGCTTGGCGTGTCCATCGGCGAGATCGACCTCGTGTTCAAATCAGGCAACGGGTATAATATCCCTCCGAATTCAAATATGAGGGCAACCTCCGCTACGCGTCCTACACGGAGTACAGCACCCTTGAACGGGCCGCCGAAAACTCTCGCTACCGTGTCCTTCCCTCAAGTGCGGACTCGAACAAGTTCGCCCTGGAGCGCATCGACGGGAAGTGCCTGGTGGAGACGAACGCCCGTTACACGCAGCCCGCGGACATTGACTGGACGTGGGACGCGGCCGGCTGGTTTTGGGACAAGGTCGAGTACTACGCATACACGACGATGGTGAAGGTGATCGCTCCGGTCGGCTCGAGCTGCAGGGACGCCGATGCTCAGTTCAGTTATGCGGACGGGGCGATTCAATACGCGGGCCAATCGGTGGGGCGTAGTTCGAAGGACGTCTTCGGGCCAGGGAAACACTGGTCGTGGTGTGAGACTCGCGACAAGAACTCGTGCGGGATCGTCCAGAATGCCAACTGGTACAGTACAAACTCTGGGTTCTTCGGGGGTGTTACGCCTACACCGCTCGACGGTGACTTCGAAGCGATCAAGCCGTTCTCGGCGGACTGGACGTTCCAGGATGAGCGAGACGAGAAGTCGGTCATCTCAGGGAAGGGCAGGCCAGATGCATCGATCTCAGTCGTCGATGCTGATGCCCGAGAAGTCGCGTCGACAAGCACCGACGCAGAAGGTAACTACTCGGTCGAGATCGATGCGCCGAACAAGGGCGGTGAGTACGCGCTCACGGTGAAGCAGACCGACGCCGATGGCGCCGAGCTCAATCGTGCCGTTTCGCTCGACTACGGAAGCGCTGTCAAGATCGAGTCGCCGGAGGACCAGTCCGAACAGGACGAGTCCCCGATCACTGTCGAAGGCACGGGTCAGAAGGGATCGTCCGTCACGGTCTCGGTCAACGGGACTACGTCGAACGCTGTGACCGTCAAGGACAACGGCACATGGTCCAAGGCGGTCAGCCTGAGCAGGGGTGAGAACGTGATCGAGGTGACGCAGAAGTCGAAGGGTGCGAACACGACCACGCAGACGGTCACGGTGAACCCGGGTGAGGATGGTGCGGAGTTCCCGACGCCGGACGCGCGGATCGTGTTCCCGGAGGAGAACGGCCGTCGTGCGGTCGCGAACGGGACCGGCGCTGCCGGCGCGTCGATCGAGGTCTTCGACGGCGAGAAGAAGGTCGGTTCGGCCACGGTCAACTCGAACGGTTCGTGGTCGAGCGAGCTCGTCGCGGTCGGCAACGGCGTGCACACCCTCACGATCAAGCAGACCCTTGGCGAGAAGAACAACCAGGGCACGGTCGATGCCGATTACGGCACCGAGCTGACCGTGACCGCCCCGGCAACGGTCAAGGACACCACCGCGGTGACCCTGACCGGCACCGGCACCCCCGGCGCGAAGATCGAGTTCCGCGACAACACGAACCAGGTCCGCTCGACCACCGTCGATGCGAACAGCGCGTGGTCGCTCACCGGGAACTTCCGACCCGACACCACCGAGGTGACCGTTGCGTCGCTGTCCAAGGGTGCGCTGATGGTCCGGAAGCAGGCGACCATCGACGTGCAGATGACCACGCGTGCGCTCACGGTCACCAGCCCGACCCGGGACGACGCGGACAATGACCGGATCACGGACGGTACCGTCCAGTTCACCGGCACCGCGACCCCGTTCTCGACCGTGCAGTTCGCCACCTGGCCCGACGGGCTCGGCCGTGAGGTGTTCACCACCTACGCGGACGAGAACGGGAACTGGTCCGCCAGCGGCTGGCTGGCGAAGTCGTACTACAAGCTTCTCGGGCGTGCAGTACGCGATCGGTGGGGACATCACCCGGTACAACATGTTCCCGTTCTCCACGGTCGGGTTCCAGGCACTGAACGTCGAGGGCCCCACGCAGGGTGACGTCGTCATCGGTGGCATCAACACCTTCACCGGCACCGCCACCCCGGGTGCCAACGTCGAGATCATCCGTAAGGACACCGGGCAGGTCATCGCCCGCGGCACGGGCGAGGGCGAGCACGGCATCTGGAACGCCAAGACCGAGCTGCGCACGGGCACGAGCTACCAGCTCGAGGCCGTCCAGACCGCGCTGAACGGCAAGACCGACACCGTCGACCTCGGCACGATCACCCCGGTCGCGTCCCAGGGCATCACCGATCTTGCCTTCACTCACAACGGTGACATCGACGACGCCAACAACATCACGTTCACCTTCCGCGCCCAGCCCGGCGCCGAGGTGTCCGTGTGGACCGGCGCGAAGGAAGAAGCCGGCACCGACAAGCCCTGGATCCGCCAGATGGCCTCCGGGACCGCCGACAAGTACGGCAAGGTGAAGATCTCCGGCTACGCCGCGATCAACAACCCGTACAACCTCAAGGTCTACGCCGGCACCCAGGTCGTCGACTACACCATCACCACCACCCCCACCAAGTAACACCACACGCCAAGGCCCCCGACACCAACCAGGTGCCGGGGGCCTTCGCACGCACCTGAAGAGATCAGGCCGGGACGTAGTCGAACGTGTCCGGATCCGGACCGGTGCGGTGGCCCCTGTCGAGACCAGAGATGTCGGTCATGTCCTCGTCCGACAGCTCGAAGTCGAAGATCGCGAAGTTCTCCTCGACGCGGGCACGCGTGACCGACTTCGGGAAGACGATGTCGCCGCGCTGGATGTGCCAGCGGAGCACGACCTGTGCCGGGCTCTTGCCGACGCTCCCGGCGATGCGGGTGATGGTCTCGTCGTCCAAGACCAGGCCCTGGGCGATCGGGGACCAGGCCTCGGTCGCGATGCCGAGCTCGCGGTTCGCTGCGCGCAGTGAGTCCTGGGTGAGGTACGGGTGCACCTCGATCTGGTTCACGGCCGGCGTGATCGTGGTCTCGTCACGCAGACGGTGCAGGTGGTGTGCCTGGAAGTTCGAGACACCGATCGACCGCGAGGTGCCCGCGTGGTACAGCTCCTCGAGGGCCTTCCACGTGGGGACGAAGTCCGACACGGTCGGGAGCGGCCAGTGGATGAGGAACAGGTCGGTGTAGCCACCGAGCAGGTCGGCCGACTTCTTGCCGTTCTCCGCTGCGAGTGCCGGAGCGTGGAAGCCGTTGTTGAGCTTCGAGGTGACGAAGATCTCTTCGCGCGGGATCCCGGACTCGGCGATGGCCTCGCCGACCTCCTTCTCGTTGCCGTACATCTCGGCGGTGTCGATGTGGCGGTAGCCGACCTCGAGCGCGGCCAGGGTGGCGGCCTTCGTCTCCTCGGGCTTGATCTGGAAGACGCCGAAGCCGAGCTGCGGGATGGTCTTGCCGTCGTTCAGGGTGATGTTCGGAACGGTCATGGTGCCATGCAACCAAACGGCGCCCAGGAGCCATTCCGGGAACGTTCAGCCCGGGCGTGCCGTGGGGTCAGGACAACGCGGCCGTGATGTACGCGAGCAGCGCCTGCCCGTACGCGTCGGCAGCGTCCGCCGCGTCGAACGAGCGCGAGGCGCCGCCGATCGTCGCCGCCACCGTGAAGCCCGCCGCCAGCGACACGAAGGCCGGGCCGAGGAGCTCGCGGAGCTGGTCCTCTCGCGGCAGCCACAGCGACTCGGCGGCCTCGACCGAGTCGAGCGCCCACTCGGTCGTGCCGTTGAAGCCGAGCACGGTGCCGGACGGGTAGTCGTGCCGCTCGACCGTCATCTCCGACACCGTGTACACGTCGTCGTCGACGCCCGGCTTGTCGATGACGAACCGGTCGCCGGTCGCGGGTGCCAGCGGAGACCGGCGTCACGCAGGTGCTGCGCGAGCGAGATGGAGATCATCCTGACCACGATGCACGATTCCGCGGAACGTGTCACCACATAGGCTGCGGAAAGCAAGCCGTACTAGCATCGCCGAGCACCCTCACGCGCGATCGCACCAGCGCTCGCGCGCGCGAACGCGACGACGCCCGGGCAACCGGTGCCGCGCCTCCAGGCCGAAGACCCGGTCACGAGGCGGGCCGCCGGCCGGCGTCCCGACCGCGGCGGACACCAACCCGTCCGCCCAGAGAAGGACCCGCATGACCCTCGAACGCGAGGAACTCCGCGACGACTGGACCGTGACCATGGTCGGAGGGACCGGCGCTCCGGACGGTGTCGCCGGCCGTGCGATCCCGGCGACCGTCCGGGGCAGGTGCACACGGACCTCGAGCGGGAGGGCCTGCTGGCCGACCCGACGTTCGACCGGAACGAGGACGCCGCCAAGTGGGTCGGACGTGCCGACTGGTCGTACCAGCGGACGGTCGACGTCGACCCGCGCGGCTTCGAGCGGGTCGACCTGGTGTGCGACGGGCTCGACACGGTGGCCGAGCTCAGCCTCGACGGCGTGGTGGTGGGGACGACGCGGAACATGCACCGTCGGTACCGCTTCGACGCTCGCGACCGGACGGGCGGCATCGGACGCGGCAACAAGACGCTGGAGATCCTGTTCGAGTCGCCCTACCGCGAGGCGGGGCGCGTGGCGGCGAGGGCCGGCAGCATGCCCGGACCGTACGACGAGCCGTTCCCGTACATCCGCAAGATGGCGTCGAACTTCGGGTGGGACTGGGGGCTCACCGCCGTGACGAGCGGACCCTGGCGGCCGGTCGCGATCGAGCGCTGGTCGACAGCACGGCTCCGGGAGGTCCGACCGCTCGTCGACGTCGAGGCGGGGGAGGGCGTGCTCGACGCGCACCTCACCGTCGAGCGGTCCGGGATGAACGACCTGGACCAGGACGGCGAGGACGACGACCTCGTCCTCGTGGTGACGGTGAGCGGCCACGGCGCCAAGCAGCGGTCCCGCGCGCAGCTTACGCCGAAGGACGACGAGACCGTGGTCACCGTCCGGGTGCCCGAGGTGCAGCGGTGGTGGCCCCGGGCTACGGTGCGCAGGACCTGTACGACGTGGTGGTCGAGCTGCAGACCGTGGACGGCGAGGTCCTCGACCGTGAGACGTTCCGCACGGGCTTCCGGTCGACGCGCATCGACACGACGTCCGACGACATCGGCAAGCCGTTCAACGTCCACGTGAACGGCACACTCATCGACGTGCGCGGCGTCAACTGGATCCCCGACGACGTCATCGTGTCGCGGGTGTCCCGTGACCGTGTGCTGTCGCGGTTGGGAGTCGCTGCCGATCTCAACGTGAACCTGGTCCGCGTGTGGGGCGGTGGCGTCTACGAGTCGGGCGACTTCTACGGCGTCTGTGACGAGCTCGGCCTGCTCGTCTGGCAGGACTTCCCGTTCGCCTGTTCCGCGTACCCGGAGGTCGAGCCGATCCGCAGCGAGGTCGTCGCCGAGGCGCGGGACAACGTCGCGCGGCTGTCTCGCCACCCGTCACTGGTCGTCTGGAACGGCAACGACGAGAACATCTGGCTGCACGACGCGGACGGCTGGGATGCCTCGCTCGAGGGGCGGGGCTGGGGGCTCGACTACTACCTGGACCTGCTGCCGACCATCGTCGACGCGGTGGACCCCTCCCGCTTCTACACGGTGGCGTCGCCCTGGTCGGGCTCGGAGTCGCTCCCCGCGAACGACGTCGACCACGAGACCCACCACTCGTGGGACGTCTGGAACCGCCTGTCCGACGACCACTACCGCGACTCCGTCCCGCGGTTCGTGTCCGAGTTCGGCTGGCAGGCGCCACCGGCGTGGCACACGATGCGATCGGCCGTGGCCGACGAGCCCCTGCGCGTGGATTCGCCGGGAGTCGTGCACCACCAGAAGGCTGCGGACGGCATGGCGAAGCTCGCGCGCGGTATCGAGCCGCGCTTCGGCCCCGTCGATGCTGCCTCGTTCGATGCGTGGCACTACCTGACGCAGCTGCAGCAGACGCGGGCGATCGCGACCGGGGTGGAGCACTGGCGGACGCACTGGCCGCGGAACACCGGGGTCGTGGTGTGGCAGCTCAACGACCTGTGGCCGGTCTCGTCGTGGTCGGCGATCGACTCCGCGGGGCGGCTGAAGCCGCTCGCGCACGAGCTGCGCCGGCTCTACGACGACGTGCTGCTGACGATCCGGCCGGTCACGTCGGCCTCGGTCTCGGTGGCACGGACTGGGCCCACGTCGCCGGTACCGGATCGACGCGCCAGCGGCGAGTCGGCCGTGCCGGTGGGGAGAGGCACGGATCACCCGGCCGCGTCGCCCGACGGCAGCGAGACGGCTGAGCTGGGCGACCTGGCGGACACACTGTCGCTCGGGGTGTCCCCGGGGGCGTTCGGGAACGCGCCAATCGAGGTCGCGGTCCGCTCGTCCCGCAGTGGCTACGACAGTGTCGTGCGGGTGCGGCGGATCACGCTCGCGGGCACGGTGCTCGCCGAGGTCACGCTCCCCGTTCGTCTGTCGGACGCCGGGGTCGCCGTGGTGGCGCTGCCCGAGTCCGTCGGCGTCGTGGACGACCCGACGAACGAGCTCGTCGTGGCGGACATGGACTGGCGCCGCGCGGTGTGGACGCCCGCGCCGGACAAGGACCTCCGGTGGGAGCCGGCGCGCTACCGGACGACCGTCGTCCCCGTCGCCGACGAGGCCGGGGCGGTCGACCTCGTCGTCGAGGCCGACTCGCTCGTCCGGGACCTGCTCGTCCAGGCAGACCGGGTCTCGGACGCCGGTGCGGTGGACCGCGGGTTCATGACGCTGCTGCCGGGCGAGCGCGTCGCCTTCCGGGTGCGTGGCGTGACGCCCGACGATGCGGAGGCGTTGACGACCGCACCGGTGCTCTGGACGCTCGATGCGGCTCTCGGGTATTGAAATACACGATGACATGTTGATATGCTGACTGGGCGCTGTCTGCTGTCGTGACCCGAGCGACTCCAGCGCCCGGTCGACCTCTCGTCGTGCCGGTGGCCGACAGGAGGGCTCCCGATGACGCTCGCGATCAACCCCCGGAGGCAGATCGACCCCAGGGCACGGACGCTCGCGGCCCCGGAGGGGTCTGTCCCCACCGCGGGGCCAGCGGTCTCTCGACCCTCGTCGGGGCTGGGGGTGGCAGCCTTGGATCTCGTCCTGCTCCTCGGGGCCTTCGCCGTGGCGCACGTCGTCCGGTTCCCGTGGGAGCTGCCGTCCGGTTCGCTCGGGGCCGGGTGGATCGAGTTCGTCGTGGCACCCGCCATCGTGGTCGTCTGGATGGTGTTGCTGTCGGCGTTCCGCACGCGGGACCCGCGCATCGTGGGCGTCGGCGGTGACGAGTACCGCCGACTCCTCACCGCGAGCCTGATCGCAGGGGCGAGCGTCGCGGTCGTGTCGTACGCCGTGCAGCTCGATCTCGCCCGGGGCTACGTCGCGATCGCGTTCCCGCTCGGCCTCGTCGCACTGGCTGCCGGTCGCAAGTCCGTCCGTTCCGTTCTGGCACGGCGGCGTGCTCGCGGCGAGCGGCTGCAGGACGTGCTCCTCGTCGGCGACCTCGAGGACGTGCGCTACGTCGGGCGGCGCATCGTCGCGACGCCGCAGGCCGGGTACCGGGTCTCCGCCGTCGTCACCGACTGCGCCGTGGACGGGGCCGCGGTCGACCTCGGCTCCACGCGGGCGCCCGTGGTCGGCGGGATCGACCAGGTGCTCGACCGTGCTCGGAGTGAGAACGTCTCGGCCGTCGTCGTCGCCGGTGCCGTCCGGGCGGACACGAGCGGCTCCGGCGACTCGGGTGGGAGCTCGAGGAGCACGGCGTCGAACTCGTCGTCTCATCGCCCCTCGCCGACATCGCCGCCGGACGCGTGCACGAGCGGCCGGTGGACGGGCTGCCCCTGATGCACGTCGAGACCCCGGACTACCGTCGCCGCAGCGGCAAGCGGGTGCTCGACATTCTCGGCGCCGGCATCGGCCTGCTGCTCCTGGCCCCGGTGTTCGCCCTGGTCGCGCTGGTCATCCGGGCCGACGACCGCGGGCCGGTGTTCTTCCGCCAGATCCGGGTCGGGCGCGGCGGACAGGAGTTCTCGATCCTCAAGTTCCGCACCATGTGCGTCGATGCCGAGGCGCGGATGGCCGCACTCGAGCAGGCGAACGAGGGAGCGGGGCCGCTGTTCAAGATGAAGAACGACCCCGGATCACCCGCGTCGGAACGTTCCTGCGGAAGACGTCGCTCGACGAGCTGCCGCAGCTGTGGAACGTCCTCACCGGATCGATGAGCCTCGTGGGGCCACGACCCGCGCTCCCGCGCGAGGTTGCCCTGTACGAGGACTTCGCCGACCGCCGGCTCCTGGTGACCCGGGCATCACCGGGCTGTGGCAGGTGAGCGGCCGATCGGACCTCGACTGGGCCGAGGGCGTCCGGCTCGACCTGCACTACGTCGAGAACTGGTCCTTCCTGCACGACGTCGTGATCCTCGCCCGGACGATCCCGTCGGTCCTGCGCTCCCGCGGCGCCTACTGACGCCGGTGCCTGTGTGAGCGGTGTTCGTTCGCGAGACCGGCCTGGGTTTCCCGGGCGGGTGGAGTTACCATGGTCGAACGACGGACTTCCGCCGCACGCGTCGACGGTGACTCGGAGACGGCGACCAGATCCAGATTCAAGGAGTCATGATGCTCGGAAACCTCGGTGGCGTACACCTGCTGATCATCCTCGGGATCGTCATCCTGCTGTTCGGCGCGACCAAGCTCCCGGCACTCGCCAAGGGCCTCGGACAGTCGATCAACATCTTCAAGAAGGAGATGGGCGACGACGACAAGAAGGCCAAGGGCACCGACACCGGCGTGCAGAACAGCGCCGCTGCTGAGCCCGCCGCGCCCGTCGCCCAGCCGGTCGTGAACCCTGGCCCCTCGGTCCAGCCGAACTCGGACCACCGGAACTAGGACCCGGCCCCGTCCTGTCAGCAGCCCCGCGACCTCATCGGTCGCGGGGGCTTCGTCGTGTCCGCGCGCGGGCGCGGGCGTTCGCAGTGTGCGAGGTTCCGACGAGTGTGCGACGCCGTGTGCCTCGCACGGTGGGCGGAACCTCGCACGGTGCGTGGTGGCGCGGGCGGGTGGAGGATGAACGCGTGACTACTCCGCGGGCTGCCGCGCCGCTGCGGGACGACCGGCGCGTCGTGCTCGTCGTGGCGATCCTCGCGTCGTTCGTCGTCGGACTCGATGCGAGCGTCGTCAACGTGGCGCTGCCGGCGATCCGGCAGGAGCTCGGTGGCGGGCTCGTCGTGCAGCAGTGGGTCGTCGACGCGTACATGGTGACGCTCGGGTCGCTCATCCTCGTCGCGGGGTCGTTGTCCGACCTGTTCGGCCGGGTCCGGATCATCACGTGGGGGCTCGCCGTGTTCGGGCTGGCCTCGGTCGCGTGCGCCGTGGCACCGACGAGCGAGGTGCTCATCGTCGCCCGGGCACTGCAGGGCGTCGGCGGCGCACTCGTGACGCCGAGCTCGCTCGCGCTCATCATCGCGGCGTACCGCGGCGCGGCGCAGTCGAAGGCGATCGGCTCGTGGACGGCGTGGTCCAGCGCGGCGATCATCGTCGGCCCCGTGGTCGGCGGAGTCATCGTCGACGGCATCGGCTGGCGCTGGATCTTCGTGCTCACCGCGGTCCCGATCGCTGTGACGATCCCGCTCGTGCTCCGCATCACCGGAGACGTCCGGCACGGTGCGCGTCCCCGGATCGACGTCGTCGGGGCGGTGCTCGCGATCCTGGGCGTCGGCGGCATCGTGCTCGGCCTCATCGAGCAGGAGCGACTCGGGTGGGGCTCCCCGGTCGTCGTGACGGCGCTCGTGCTCGGCGTGGTCGCCCTGGGCCTCTTCGTGCCGTGGGAACGGCGGACACCCGAACCGCTGGTCCCGCTGGCGCTCTTCCGGGCGCGGAACTTCACCGTCGGGAACCTCGCGACGCTCTCGATCTACGGCGCGCTCGGCATGGTCGGCTTCGTGGTGACGCTCTTCCTGCAGGAGGTCTGGCGGTTCCCGGCCTGGGGTGCCGGGATCGCCACACTGCCCCGACCGTGCTGCTCCTGCTGCTCTCGACGACCGTCGGCTCCTTCGCGGGCAAGTACGGGCCGCGCTGGTTCATGGCGGCCGGTCCGGCGGTCGCGGCCGTCGGGTCCGTCATCATGCTGCTCGCGGGCGACGACCCGACGGCGTACTGGTGGTCGGTGCTGCCCGGGCTCGTCCTCGTCGGCATCGGCCTCTCGCTCATGGTGACGCCGCTGACGAGCGCGGTGCTCGGATCGGTGCCGCAGGACGAGGCCGGGGTCGGCTCGGCCGTGAACAACGCGATCGCCCGGATCGCGAGCCTCGTGACGGTGGCGCTCGCGGGGATCGTGCTCGGGGGTGGGATGAGCACCGCGGGCTTCCACCGCGCGGTGGTGGTGATGGCGCTCCTGCTGCTCGCGGGTTCCGCGGTGAGTGCCGTCGGAATCCGGAATGCACCGGTGCGGACGTAAGTTGAGTGCAGTAGACTCAACTACAGGACCAACGCAACGAAAGGACGGAACGCATGGCGAACCTCCAGGGCGCTCCTGACTCGCAAGAGCAGCAGAAGACCGCCCTCGAGCAGTACGGCGTCGACCTCACCGCGATCGCCCGGAGTGGCAAGCTCGACCCGGTGATCGGCCGAGACGCCGAGATCCGGCGCGTCAGCCAGGTGCTGACCCGCCGCACCAAGAACAACCCCGTGCTCATCGGGGAACCCGGTGTCGGCAAGACCGCCGTCGTCGAGGGCCTCGCCCAGCGCATCGTGGCGGGCGACGTCGCCGACTCCCTCAAGGACAAGCGGCTCGTGTCGCTCGACATCTCCGCCCTCATCGCCGGCGCGAAGTACCGTGGCGAGTTCGAGGAGCGGCTCAAGGCCGTGCTCAAGGAGATCAACGACTCCGACGGGCAGATCATCACCTTCATCGACGAACTGCACACGCTCATGGGTGCCGGTGGTGGTGAGGGCTCCGTCGCGGCGTCGAACATGCTCAAGCCGATGCTGGCCCGCGGCGAACTCCGACTCATCGGAGCGACGACCCTCGACGAGTACCGCGAGTACATCGAGAAGGACGCCGCACTCGAGCGCCGCTTCCAGCAGGTCTACGTGGGGGAGCCCAGCGTCGAGGACGCCGTGGCGATCCTCCGCGGGCTCAAGGAACGGTACGAGGCGCACCACAAGGTGTCGATCAACGACTCCGCGCTCGTGGCCGCGGCGAGCCTGTCGAACCGGTACATCTCCGGCCGACAGCTGCCGACAAGGCGATCGACCTCATCGACGAGGCAGCGAGCCGGCTCCGGATGGAGATCGACTCCAGCCCGGTCGAGATCGACGAGCTGAAGCGCAACGTCGACCGGCTGCGCGTCGAGGAGTTCGCGCTCAAGCAGGAGAAGGACGACGCCTCGAAGGCACGTCTCGAGACCCTGCGGAACGAGCTGCACACGCGCGAGGAGCGCCTGGCCGCCCTCGAGCAGCGCTGGCAGGCCGAGCGTGCGAGCCTCAACCGGATCGGTGAGCTGAAGCAGCGCATCGACGAGCTGGGCGGGGCCGAGGCCCGGGCGGAACGCGACAACGACTTCGAGACGGTCTCGCGCATCCGCTACGCCGAGATGCCCCGCATCCAGGCAGAACTGGCTGCAGCGGAGCGCGCCGAGTCCGCCGACCGGATGGTGAACGACAGCGTCACCGACGAGGACATCGCCGCCGTGATCGCCCAGTGGACGGGCATCCCGATGGGGCGCCTGCTGCAGGGTGAGACCGAGAAGCTGCTGCACCTCGAGAACGAGCTCGGCCGTCGGATCATCGGGCAGCGCAGTGCCGTGACGACCGTGTCCGAAGCCGTCCGCCGCACCCGCGCGGGCATCTCCGACCCGGACCGTCCGACGGGCTCGTTCCTGTTCCTCGGCCCCACCGGTGTCGGCAAGACCGAGCTGGCCAAGGCGCTCGCCGAGTTCCTGTTCGACGACGAGAAGGCCCTCGTCCGCATCGACATGAGCGAGTACGGCGAGAAGCACTCGGTCGCGCGGCTCATCGGCGCCCCGCCCGGCTACGTCGGGTACGAGGCCGGTGGACAGCTCACCGAGACCGTCCGGCGGCGCCCGTACTCCGTGGTGCTGCTCGACGAGATCGAGAAGGCCCACCCCGAGGTGTTCGACGTGCTGCTGCAGGTCCTCGACGACGGTCGCCTGACCGACGGGCAGGGCCGGACGGTGGACTTCAGGAACACGATCCTGATCCTGACGTCGAACCTCGGCTCGCAGTTCATGACGGACCGGTCACTCACCGACGTGCAGCGGGATGAAGCCGTCCGCGAGCTCGTGCAGCAGGCCTTCCGCCCGAGTTCGTCAACCGGCTCGACGACATCGTCGTGTTCCAGGCGCTCACGGAGGAGGATCTCGGGCAGATCGTCTCGCTGTACGTCGACCGGCTCGCGCACCGGCTGACCGACCGGCGCCTCGAGCTCGCGGTCACGCCGGACGCTCGGGCCTGGCTCGCCGAGCGCGGGTACGACCCGGTCTACGGCGCGCGTCCGCTCCGCCGCCTCATGCAGCGGCAGATCGACGACCGTCTCGCGCGGGCGATCCTGTCGGGTGACGTGCGGGACGGCGACACGGTCCGCGTCGACGTCGCCGCAGGCGGCGACGAGCTGACGGTGGAGCCGTTCGAGCTGGCGGAGATCGTCGAGGAGTAGACCGCCCGACGCCCCCGGAGCCCGGTTCCGGATCAGGTGACCGTCTGGAGGCGCGGTGCCGGTTCCTGGGACCGGCACCGCGCCTCCAGGGCTACGTTCCAGGGCATGCCTGAGCTTCCCCTGCTGCGTCGCCTCACCGACTCCGTCGAGCACGCGAGCGTGCTCGACACGGCCGTCGACATCGACCGTTCGGTCGTGCGCGCCCTCGCGCGACCGAAGGCGCTGCGCCGGCTGCTGCACGGCGTGCCGTTCGGCACCCGCTCCACCCCTCATGGTGCAGGTCCCGCTCGGCGCGTGGATCTCGGCTGCGGTGCTCGACCTGCTCGGCGGCAAGGGGAACGCGAAGGCTGCCAAGACCCTCGTGGGAGTCGGGCTGGTGTCGTCGGGGAGTGCCTCCGTCGCGGGGTACGTGGACTGGTCGGAGCTCGACCGCGAGCAGCTCCGGACGGGGTGGGTGCACCAGGCCGTGAACTGGACGGGCATCACCCTGTACGGCCTGTCGTGGATGCAGCGGAAGCGCGGGAACCACGGTGCGGGCAAGCTGCTCGGGTTCGCGGGGCTCGCCGTGGTCGGTGTGGGCGGGTACCTCGGCGGGCACCTGGCGTACCGGCAGCGTGCGGGTGTGAGCCGCGACGGTGAGGTCCCGTTCGACTCCTGAGCCCTCGGTGGTCAACGGCGCGGCCCCGGTCCCTGTGACCGAGGCCGCGTCATTTCGTTGCGCGCGAGGGGTGCTGATCATGCCTGGTCATGACCAGTTCGTCAAGCGTCGGTGCCGATCCGTTCGACATCTGTGATCCCGCGGAAACATGCGGATCACAACCGTCCACAAGCGCCCGATTGATGGTTGACAACGCGCCCGAGGGTCTTCACTTGCCAATACGCAACGTCCTTTCATAAAGGTCGGACCAAGGGAGTCAACGTGACACGCACGCGTTTCGCCGCACTCGGTGCGCTCGCCCTCGCAGGCGCGCTCGCCCTCACCGGGTGCTCCGCCGGAAGCAACGGAGCTTCCGACGGCGGCACGAAGTCCATCGGTACCCCCGATGGCAAGGGCAAGACCCTCACCGTCTGGATCATGAACGGCGACCTCAGCCCGAAGATCCTCGACGTCGCCGAGAAGCAGTTCACCAAGGCCACCGGGGCCAAGGTCAAGCTTCAGCTCCAGCAGTGGGACGGCATCACGACCAAGCTCACGACGGCGCTCGCGCAGAAGGACGCCCCGGACGTCGTGGACCTCGGCAACACGCAGGTGCCGGTGTACGCGGCGACCGGTGGGCTGATGGACCTCTCGCCGTACAAGAAGGAACTGCAGGACGGGCAGACGTGGCTCTCCGGGCTCGAGGGCCCGGCCACGGTCGACGGCAAGCTCTACGGAGCCCCGCTGTTCGCCGGCAACCGCGCCGTGATCTACAACAAGAAGATGTGGTCGGACGCCGGGGTCACCGACGTCCCGAAGTCGTACGACGAGCTCACCGCCGACCTCGACAAGGTCAAGGCGAAGAACCCGCAGGCCGACTTCTCCGCCTTCTACATGCCCGGCCAGTACTGGTACGGCGGACTGCAGTGGGTGTGGGACGCCGGCGGGCAGATCGCGACCGAGAAGAGCGGCAAGTGGACCGGCGCGATCGACTCCGCCGACGCCGTCAAGGGTCTCACCGCGTGGAAGGACTTCCAGAACACGTACTCGGCGAAGTCCACGCAGGACATCAACACCGACAAGCCGGCCGAGTCCGACGTCTTCGCACAGGGCAACACCTCGGCGATCCTCGGTTCTGCGTGGGAGATCGGCTCGATCACCACGGCGAAGCCGGAGCTCAAGGACCAGATCGGCACCTTCGCGATGCCGTCCTCGACCGAGGGCAAGACCCAGCCCGTCTTCCTCGGCGGCTCGGACCTCGGCATCCCGTCGAAGTCGCAGAACCAGGACCTCGCGCTGTACTACACGAAGATCCTGACCTCGAAGAAGTTCCAGCAGGACCAGGTGTTCGGGGTCGACGGCTGGGAGCCGAACTCCACGCAGCTGCTCGACGCGGTGGCCGGTGACGTGGACGAGCTCCACAAGCCGTACTTCGCGGCGGCGTCCACGAGCCGCCCGACCCCGGCCACGCCGGGATGGGCGACGATCGAGGGCGACTCGACCTTCCAGACGATGTTCGCCGACATCGCCACCGGTCGGAAGACGCCGCAGCAGGCCGCCGAGGGCTTCTCGAAGCACCTCACGTCCGCGCTCAACGCGCAGCAGTAGTCCATGACCTCCACTGCGGAGCGGGTGTCCGGTTCGGCTGCGGCCGAGCCGGGCACCCGGCAGCGCCGCGGAGGCTCTGCTCGTCCCGTCCCCGCGGGTTCCGGCCCGCGGGGTGGTCGCGGGGGCGTCGTCGGTCGCTGACCTCCTCGCGTGCGCCGCTCGTGCTGCTCGCACCCGCGGCGATCCTGCTGCTGGCCCTCGTCGTGTACCCGCTCGTCCGCCTCCTGGTGATCTCCTTCCAGGACTACGGTCTCCGGGCGATCTTCACCGGGCAGGCCGGGTTCGCCGGCATCACGAACTACACGAACGTGCTCACCGACGCCAGCTTCTGGCCGGTCATCCTGCGGACGATCCTGGTCACCGGCGCGATGGTCGTCGGCACGATCGGCATCGGGATGGCGGTGTCGCAGCTGCTCACCCGGCTCGGCGTCGTCATGCGCACGGTGGTCAGCGTCGTGCTCGTGCTCGCGTGGGCCATGCCGAACGTGGCGTCGAGCCTCGTCTGGCAGTGGCTCTTCCAGCCGTTCTACGGCGTGCTCAACTGGCTCATCACGCAGCTCGGGGTGTTCGGCGACCACACGCAGGACAACTGGGCCTCGAGCCCGGGTCAGGCGCTGACGATCGTGCTGTCCCTGGTGATCTGGCAGGCGGTGCCGTTCGTCGCGCTGACGCTCTACGCGGCCCAGTCCCAGATCGCGCCCGAGTACTACGAGGCCGGTGCGCTCGACGGTGCCTCGGCGTGGGCGATGTACCGGGCGATCACGCTGCCGGCGCTCGTGCCGACGCTGCTCCTCGTGACCATCCTCTCCGTGATCTGGGACTTCAACGTCTTCAACCAGATCTGGTTGCTCACCAAGGGCGGCCCGGAGGACACCACGCTCACCCTGGGCATCTGGACCTTCGTGAAGTCGTTCGTGTCGAACGCGTACGGGCAGGGCGCCGCGATCGCCGTCATCTCGACGCTCATCCTCGGTGTGCTCACCAGCTACTACATCCGCCGGCTCGTGCGGAGCGGGGAGGAAGACCTGTGACGACGACCACGACCCCCGGGGTGACCGGGGCGACCGCCTCTGAGACGCAACCCGACGTGACGGGGCGAGCCGCGCCTCCAGGCCGGTCGCGACGGACCGGGCGCGGAAGCGGAAGCCGCGCGTCCTCGCGAACACCATCGCCGTCGTGTTCTGCCTGATCTGGGTGTTCCCGATCTACTGGATGGTGAACACGGCGTTCAAGCCCTCGGACGAGGTCACGACGCTCACCCCGATCTGGCTGCCGCTGCGGCCGACGCTCGAGAACTTCACGCGGGCGCTGACGCAGGACGGGTTCCTCGTGTACCTGCGGAACTCCGCGATCGTGGTGGTGGCCGCCGTGCTGCTGTCGATCGTCGTCGGGTTCCTGGCCTCGGCCGCGCTGTCGCGCTTCCGGTTCCGCGGGCGTCGGGCGATCCTCGTGGCGATCCTGTTCGTGCAGATGATCCCGTCCGGGGCGCTGCTCATCCCGCTGTTCCTGTCGTTCCAGACCCTCGGGCTCCTCAACAGCTACCTCGGGCTGATCCTGGCGTACGTCGCGAGCGTGTTGCCGTTCTCGATCTGGGTCATGCGCGGGTTCTTCGTCGCCGTCCCGGTCGAGATCGAGGAAGCGGCGAAGGTCGACGGTGCCGGTACGTTCCGGATCCTGTGGAGCGTGCTGTTCCCGCTGGTGATGCCGGGTGTCATCGCGACGAGCGTGTTCGCGTTCATCGCGGCGTGGAACGACTACCTGACCGCGTACGTGATGCTCAAGGACCAGGGGATGTACACGCTGCCGGTGTGGCTCGCCGGGTTCTCCACGGACAAGGGGACCGATTTCGGGGGCTCATGGCCGCGAGCGTGCTGTTCTCGATCCCGGTCGTGGTGTTCTTCCTCATCGTGCAGCGGCGGCTCGTCAGCGGCATGACCGCTGGGGCGGTCAAGGGCTGACCCGTTCGGTGTCCGACGCCCCGATCCGCTCCGGCGGGTCGGGGCGTCGTCGTCTGCGGCGGGAGGAGCTGCGGCGCTTCGTGCGACCTCGCTCGGCGAGGTGGGTGAGCGGGCGGAACACGCCGCTCGCGTTCGGAGACTGGGCGGGAAGTGTCGCCCGGAGCCGGCGAGCGTGACGAACAATGCCCGGTCGGGGGCCGGCGAACCGACACGCCTGCGTTCGTGTTGGTTTCGGCACGGAACGGTTGCGTTCGTGTGGACTTCGGACGTACAGTTCTCGAAACCCACGGGAACGAAGGAGTTCGGGCATGTACGCAACCGAGCGGCACGACGCGATCGCAGCAGCGCTGCAGGACGCCGGCCGGGTCTCCGTCGCCGACCTGGCCGAGCACTTCGACGTCACGACCGAGACGGTCCGGCGTGACCTCGACGCCCTCGAGTCAGCCGGGTCCTTCGCCGGGTCCACGGCGGAGCCGTGCCGATCGGCCGCTCCAGTGTCGTCGAACTCACCGTCGCCGAGCGCGAGGGGCAGCACAACTCCGCGAAGTCCGCGATCGCCCGGGCCGCGATGCGTCTGGTGCCGTCGACCTTCACCGGCTCGATCGCCATCGACGCCGGCACCACCTGCGCTGCCGTCGCCGCCGAGCTCGCCCGCTGGGAGCCGGCCACCGCCGGTGCGACCGTCACGGTCATCACGAACTCCGTCCCGATCGCCGCGACCCTGCAGCACAGTGAGCACGTCGAGCTGCACCTGCTCGGCGGCCGCGTCCGTGGGGTCACGAGCGCCGCGGTCGGCACCTCCACCGTCGAGCAGATCGGCGCCCTGCGGCCCGACGTCGCCTTCGTCGGCACGAACGGCCTGTCCGCCGGCTTCGGTCTGAGCACCCCGGACGAGTACGAGGCCGCCGTCAAGGGCGCGTACGTCCTCGCCGCCCGTCGTGCGGTCGTGCTCGCGGACGCCGCCAAGCACGGCGTCGAAGCACTGATGCGGTTCGCCCGGCTCGACGAGATCGACACCGTCGTCACCGACCAGGAGCCGCCCGCCGACCTCGCCGGAGCCCTGACCGACGCCGACGTCGAGGTGGTCGTCGCATGAGCGAGCAACGCGTGAACCCCGGCACCGTCACGAGCACCCGCATCGTCACGGTCACCCCGAACCCCAGTCTCGACCGCACGATCGAGCTCGCCGGGGAACTCCAGCGCGGTGCCGTCCAGCGCGCGACCCGGAGCACGGCAGAGCCCGGCGGCAAGGGCGTCAACGTCTCCCGTGTCATCGTGGCGAGCGGCGGCGACACCGTGGCGGTCCTGCCCGGCGACGAGCTCGACCCGGTCCTGCTCGGCCTCGCGACCCGCGGCATCCCGACGGCGGCGCTGCCCATCGGTGCTCCGCTCCGCTCGAATGTCACCGTCACCGAGCCGACCGGCACGACGACGAAGCTCAACGAGCCCGGCCCGTCGCTCGCCGGCCGTCTCGACGACCTCGCCGCCCTCGTCGCGGACGCCGTGGGGACGACCGCCACCGGACCGGCTGCCCGCTGGGTCGTGTTCGCCGGATCGCTGCCGCCGGGGTTGCCCGACGACGCACTCGCCGTCCTGGTGCGGGCCGTCCGGGAGCGCCACGGCGACGACGTCCGGATCGCGGTCGACTCGTCCGGCGTGCCGTTCACCGCACTGGTGCAGTCCGGCGAACGGATCGACCTGGCGAAGCCGAACGCCGAGGAGCTCGCCGAGGTCGTCGGCGGCGACCCCGACGAGTTCGAGCGCGACGTCGACGCCGCAGCCGAGGCCGCCCAGCGACTCCGTGACAGGAACGTCGGCACCGTGCTCCTGACCCTCGGCAGCGCCGGCGCGGTGCTCGTCACCGAGTCCGGCAGCCACGCCGCAGCCGCACCGCGGATCGTCGCCCGCTCGACGGTCGGCGCGGGGACTCCTCGCTCGCCGGCTACCTGCTCGCCGAGGTCGCCGGGCAGTCGCCCGAGCAGTGCCTCGCCCAGGCCGTCGCCACCGGGGCCGCCGCAGCGGCACTCTCCGGCAGCGACGTGCCCGCCCTCGACCACACCGATCCCGCGGCCATCGCCGTCCGGGCGCTGCAGCAGCACACGGCGACCGAACTGGCCTGACCCCCACCCCGAACACTGCATGTCCTGCGCCGCGCGGCGCCCTTGCAAAGGAGCAACCCATGTCCGTCAACACGAGTCCACGCCTCATCAGCGTCCAACTCGTCGGCCTCGACGAAGACCTCGGCACCACGTCGAGCGACGTCATCCGCGTGCTCGCCGACCGCGTCGCCGCGACCGGTCGTGCGGCGGACGGTGCCGTGCTCGCCGAGGATGCCATCACGCGCGAGGCGAGCGTCGGCACCGGCGTCCCCGGTGGCATCGCCATCCCGCACGCCCGGTCCGCATCGGTGTCCGAGCCCACCCTCGCGATGAGCCGCCTCGCCCGGAAGGTGTCGTTCGGCGCCCCGGACGGCGACGCGGACATCGTCTTCATGATCGCAGTGCCCGAGGGCGCCGACAAGGACCACCTCACGGTCCTCTCGACCCTCGCCCGTGCACTGATCCGCGACGACTTCACCGCCGCCCTCCGCGCCGCCTCGACCCCGCAGGAGATCGTCGACCTGGTCGATCGCGAGGTGAGCGGCGAGGTCGCCGAGGCCGGCGTCGGGAACGCGCGCAGTGCCTCCAGTCCGACGGCCGCGACGGGCGCGACGGGCGCGACCGCCGCGACCAACGTGACGGACGCGACCGACGGATCGGGCGCGACCGCGCACCGCACGCTCATCGTCGGCGTCACCGCCTGCCCGACCGGCATCGCGCACACCTACATGGCGGCCGACGCCCTCGTCGCCGCGGCCCAGCGTGCCGGCGCCGAGATGCACGTCGAGACCCAGGGCTCCTCGCAGGTTGAGCCGCTCGACCCGGCCCTCATCGCCCGCGCCGACGCCGTCGTGTTCGCGGTCGACGTCGACGTCCGCGACCGCGGCCGCTTCGCCGGCAAGCCGCTCGTCTCCGGACCCGTGAAGCGCGGCGTGGACGAACCCGACACGATGATCGCCGAGGCGCTCCGCGCCGCCGACGACCCGAACGCCGCACGCGTCCAAGGTGGCGCAGCCACGACCGAGACGAACACGAAGGACGAGCACTTCGGTCAGGCGCTCAAGCGCTGGCTGCTCACCGGCGTCAGCTACATGATCCCGTTCGTCGCCGGCGGCGGGCTCCTCATCGCGCTCGGCTTCCTGCTCGCCGGCTACGGCATCGCGCTGACCCACGGCAACGACGGTGTCAACAACGCCGTCTACACGCTGCAGCACTCCACGCTGCTCGACCTGCCGCCGCAGGGGCTGCGCTACTACCTCGGCGCCGCGGCGTTCGAGATCGGCTCCGTGTCACTCGGGTTCCTCGTGGCCGCGCTCGCCGGGTACATCGCGTACGGCATCGCTGACCGACCCGGCATCGCACCGGGCTTCGTCGCCGGGTCGATCGCCGTGTTCATGAACGCCGGGTTCCTCGGCGGCCTGGTCGGCGGCCTCATCGCCGGTGGTGCCGCGTACTGGATCGGCCGCATCCCGACCTGGCGGTGGCTCCGTGGACTCATGCCGGTCGTGATCATCCCGCTGTTCGCATCGATCATCGCCTCCGGCCTGATGCTGCTCGTGCTCGGTGGGCCGATCGCCTGGGTCATGACCGAGCTCACCGCGTGGCTGAACTCGCTGTCCGGAGCCTCGGCGATCCTGCTCGGCATCATCCTCGGTCTGATGATGGCGTTCGACCTCGGCGGTCCGGTGAACAAGGTGGCGTACGCGTTCGCCGTCGCCGGACTCGGTGCCGGCTCCGCGACGAACGTCGTGCCGTTCGAGATCATGGCAGCCGTGATGGGGGCCGGCATGGTGCCGCCGCTCGCCATGGCGCTCGCATCGACGCTCTTCTACCGCAAGGGGTTCACGAAGCCGGAGCGCGAGAACGGCAAGGCCGCGTACTTGCTGGGCTTCTCGTTCATCTCCGAGGGTGCGATCCCGTTCGCGGCCGCCGACCCGCTGCGGGTCATCCCGGCGTCGATGGTCGGTGCCGCGATCACGGGCGCGATCTCGATGGCCATCGGTGTGACCTCGCGCGCGCCGCACGGTGGGATCTTCGTGTTCTTCGCCATCGGGAACTTCTGGGCGTGGATCGGCGCCGTGGTGTTCGGCGCTTTCATCTCTGCCGGTGTGCTCGTCGGGTTGAAGAAGTGGGTCCGGAAGGCACCGGCGGCGGACGCCGCCGTGTCGGAGGCCGCGGGTGACCGCGTGGCCGTCGCCGTGTAGTCGACGTCACGGCCTGACGGACGGGAGGCGCGGTGCCAGCTGGCACCGCGCCTCCCGTCCGTCTGTGGTCGCGACCACCCCGTCGAGTGAGCAGCAGTCGTCGGGTCACCCGCCACGCAGGGCGGCCGCTACTCGGCGATGTTCGCCGTCACCGCGTCGATGTACGCCGCGCGCTCCTCGCGCGAGTGCGGACGGCCGGGTACGCCCGGCCGCTGCTCCCACGGGAACGGGCCGGCCTCGTGCCGGTACTCGATCCCCATCGCCTCGAGCCGAGCCACGTGCTCGGCGAGCCGTCCGCGGAACTCGGCCACGTCACGCGGTCCCGCGACGTCCGCCGACCACAGCGCCTCGGCCAGGGCCGCGACGCGCGGGAACAGCTGGTAGTCGAGCTTGCGGGCGGTGTCGACGTGCTCCGTCCACATGTTGCCCTGGCCGCCGATGACGTGGGCGCGCTCGGCGTCGGTGAGGTCCGCCGGCACCGGGTCGAACGCGAACACGTCGTCCACGGTCAGCACGATCGACACCGGGATCGGCTCGGTCTCGAGGTCGCTCTGCCGGTAGTCGAGGTACACCTGGTCGTCCGGGCGGAGATGACGTCGTGCCCGCGCTTCGCCGCCGTCCGGGCACCGGTCAGGCCGCGCCAGGACAGCACGGTCGCGGACTTCGAGAGCGTCCCGCCCTCGAGGATCTCGTCCAGCCGAAGGCTCGCCGGCCGTGCGACTCGACGTACGCCGCGAGCCGGCCGATGATCCACGCCTGGAGCTGCTCCTCACCCTGGAGGCCGAGCTCGCGGATGCGCTCCTGCGTGCGGGGGTCCTGCTCCCACTGGACCTTCGGGCACTCGTCGCCGCCGACGCCGATGTACTCGGACGGGAACAGTGCGATCACCTCGTCGAGGACGTCCTGGAAGAAGGCGATCGTGGGCTCCTCGGCATTGAGCACGTCGTCCGCGATGCCCCACTCGGTCCAGACGTCGACCGGCGTCTCCGGGTGCACACCGAGGTGGGGGTAGGCGGCGAGCGCGGCGCGGACGTGTCCGGGGGTCTCGATCTCGGGGACGACGGTGACGAACCGGTCGGCCGCGTAGGCGACGATCTCGCGGATGTCGTCCTGGGTGTAGTACCCGCCGTGCGGCCGACCGTCCTTGCCCGCCACCGCCAGCGAACCGTCGGGTCCGGGCACGTGCGCGCCGACCTGCGACTCCGTGCGCCAGGCGCCGATCTCGGTCAGGCGCGGGTACTTCCGGATCTCGATGCGCCACCCCTGGTCCTCGGTGAGGTGGAAGTGCAGGCGGTTCAGGCGGTGCGCCGCGAGCTGGTCGATGACGCGCATGACCTCGTGCTTGGTGCGGAAGTGCCGGGCGACGTCGAGCATGACGCCGCGCCAGGCGAACGCGGGGGCGTCCTCGACGGTCACCGCGGCGACGGTCCACGGGCCGGTGCCGACGCGGCCCTTCCGGTAGACGTCGGCGGGAAGGGACTGCAGGAGCGCCTGGACGCCGTAGAACACACCCGCCGCGGACCCGCCGGTGATCTCGACGCGGTCGGTGGTGACCACGAGCCGGAACGACTCGGAACGATCGTCCCGGGCCCGGCCGGCAGCGACGTGTCGTCAGCCACACGCAGCACGATCACGTCGGTTCCGCGCTGCACCCCGTCCACGGCCGCTCCGTCCACGGCCGCTCCGTCGACGGCGTCGCGCACCGGCAGGCCGGTCGACCCCCGAAGCGTCTGCTGCAGGTACAGTCGGACCGACTCGCTCGCGGGGTCCGCGTCGATGCGGGTCGTCGGGGTGATCGCGAAGGCGCCGGCCCCCGGTTCGGTACGGCGCGGCCGTGGGATGAGCATGTCGGAGTCCACCATTCCTCAATGATCTTTCGTAATATGGAGGCTATGGCCGTGGACGAGACCGTGTCAACGCTTCCGAACGGTGCGATCGGCAGCACGCCGGGGATGCTCCGGCTGATCAACTCGCGCGCGATCCTCGACGAGCTGTTCCGCGACGACGGCTCGCACACCGTCACCGAGCTCAGCCGGGTCGTCGGGCTCTCCCGCCCGACGGTGGAGGCAGCGCTCGCCGACCTGGTCGAGGAGGGCTGGGTCACCGAGGCCGAGGCGATCGCCACCCCGAACAAGGCCGGCCGTCGGGCGAAGCGCTTCCGTGCGGATGCCGCGGCAGGAGCCGTGCTCGGCGTCGACCTCGGCCTGCACGGCATCGTCGGGGTGCGGTCGGACCTCCGCGGGGCGGTCACCGCCCGGGTCGAGGAGACCTACGCCGACCTGGCCTCCGCCGAGCAGGCCTGGGCGAGCGTGCAGGACGTCGTCCGCCGGCTCACCGACGGCGTCGACGCCGATCGGCTGCTCGCCGCCACCTTCGGCGTCCCCGCAGTGGTGGACCGCAGCGGCGAGATCGACTACACCGTCGCGGTGCCGCAGTGGGTGGAGCGCCGCGTGCCCGGTCGGATCGGGACATCTTCCCGGGGCCGCCACCTTCTTCGACAACGACGCCAAGCTCGCCGCCACCGCCGAGGAGATGTGGGGGCGGTTCCGCGGCGTGCAGGACGGCCTGTACCTGGTGATGGGACGCCAGATCGGCGCCGCCTACCTCGTCGACGGGGTCCTCGCGCGCGGTGCGCGCGGGGCGGCCGGTGAGATGGGCGGCCTGGCGTCGACCGGCTGGCCCGGCGCACCCGCCCGCCTGGAGGCACGGATCCCGTCCGGCTCCGACCTCGAGTCCGTCATGGCTTCGGCCGGCCAGGGGGATCCGGCAGCCTCGGCGGCCGTGCGGGCCCTCGCCGAGGACGTCGCGCCCGGCGTGGTGCAGCTCGTCGCGACGATCGACCCCGAGGTCGTCGTCGTCGGCGGCGAGGTGCTCCCCGCGGCCGAGGTCTTCTGTGCGGCCCTGACCGAGGTCGTCGTGCCGCAGCTCCGGCACCCGGTGGAGATCGTCCCGTCCACGGTCGGACGAGACGCCGTGGCCCGCGGTGCTCTCGCGCGGTCGCTCACCCACGTCCGCACCTCGCACATGGGACTCGGCTGACGCTCAGCCCTCGTGGTGGGGTCTGACAGGGCGTTCAGGGAGCCTGGTGGATGACGATCGCCGTGGCTGCGCCCACCCACACCGTGACCGTCGCCGACGGCGATTCCGCTGAATCGGGAGCGGGAGGCCTGTCCGGCCTCGTCCTCCAGCTGATCGACGCACTGGGGGAGTGGGGCGTCGCGCTCATGCTCTTCGTCGAGACGGTGTTCCCGCCGATCCCCTCCGAGGTGATCCTGCCGCTCGCCGGGTTCCTCGCCGGTGCCGGGCGGATGGACCTCGTGCTCGTGCTGGTGCTGGCGACGCTCGGGTCGTACCTCGGAGCGCTGGTGCTGTACTGGCTCGGCGCGGCGATCGGCTTCGAGCGGACCACCCGCTGGTTGGGCAGGCTCCCGCTCGTCGACGAGGACGACTTCCGCACGGCGGCCGACTGGTTCCACCGGCACGGCAGGAGTGCGGTGTTCTTCGGCCGGTTCGTGCCGATCGTCCGCAGCCTGATCTCGCTGCCCGCCGGCGCCGACCGGATGCACCTCGGGACGTTCTCGGTGTTCACCATCATCGCGAGCGGTGTCTGGAACAGCGGGTTGGTGCTGCTGGGGCTGCCTTCGGCACTCAGTACGAGCGCGTCGAGCAGTACACCGAGTGGATCGACCGTGTGCTCTACGTCGTCATCGCCGTCGTCGTCGTGACGTTCGTCGTCCGCCGGGTCCGACGCGCCCGCGCGGAGCGTGCAGGGCTGAACGGGAGCGTGGCGCGCGAGCGCCGGGGCGCGGAGCCTGCCGGCGACTGATCGTCACGCCTTCGACAGCGCGGACTCCTTGTGGGCGGCGCGCTTGCCGGTCTTCTCGGACTCGACGATCCAGTACGGATCGTCGTCGGCGGGCTTGAACGTCTGCCCGTCGAAGGTGAAGTCGGCCGTCTTCTTCTCCACCAGCTTCCCGGTGGTCTGCCCGTGTGACGTGTTCCAGTGGACCCGCTCGCCCCGGGACAGTGCCATGTCGTCCTCCTTGCGCAGTCGGCACGTGATCGCTCACACGTGGAGTTCCTGATCGTACCCCGATGCATCCGCATGAACTCGGGGAAGCAGCGGGAGGATGTCCCCATCACGATGTCATAACGCGCGCCCGAACAGCGTCGAGGGCGCGTACCGTACTCCGTGAGTCACCTTGCTGGCAACTGCCACGGATCACCGGACTCCGAACGGATCGACACCCACCATGACCCTGCTGGACGGCGCTCGGACCGACACGGTCCTCGCGGGCCGCTACCGCCTGGTCAAGCTGATCGGCACGGGCGGCATGGGGTCGGTGTACGAGGCGCGCGACGAGCACACGTACCGCGCCGTCGCCGTGAAGCTCTTCGCGACGCCCGAGTCGATGACCACCGCCGACCGGGTCCGCCAAGAGCGCGAGATCCGGCTGCTCAGCATGCTGTCGCACCCCGGGCTCATCCCGCTGTACGACGCCGGCGCGCACGACTTCGCGGACGGCCCGCACCGCTTCATCGTGATGGAGCTCATCGCCGACACGACGCTGCTGCGCCGGCTCGCCGACGGGGCCCTGCACAACTACGAGGTGGCCGACCTCGGCGCACAGCTCGCCGATGCCCTGGCCTACGTGCACTCGCGCGGCGTCGTGCACCGTGACGTCAAGCCGGCCAACATCCTGATCAGCGACGAGGGCTCCTCCGGGTTCGCCCGCACGGTGAAGCTCACCGACTTCGGGGTCGCCCACTTCGTCGACGGCTCCCGCCTGACGAACGACGGCACGATCATCGGCACCGCCGCGTACCTCAGCCCCGAGCAGGTCGCCGGGGAGCCGATCGGCTTCGCCACGGACGTGTACTCGCTCGGACTCGTGCTGCTCGAGGCCCTGACCGGCAAGCAGGAGTACTCCGGCACCCTCATCGAGGCCGCCCTCGCCCGGCTCCGGCGGGACCCGGAGATCCCCGAGGACGTGGCGCCCGAGTGGCGCGACCTCCTCGCGAGGATGACCGCACGCGACCCGGAGCGCCGTCCGACCGCCGTGGCGATCGCGAACGCCCTGCGGGGTGGAACGACGCAGATCACCGGCCCCGTGCCGCTCGGCCCGGAGCGTCTGAAGCACAAGCGCGACCACCGTCTGCACCGTGCCGCGCACCGGCACGCCAAGCGCGGCACGTTCGTCGTCGTGCGGCGCTGGCGGCGGCGCAACGTGTTCGTCGGGTCGTTCGCGGCGTTCGGCGTCCTGCTCGCCTGCGGGGCGTCGTACCTCGCCGGAGTGCTGCACTGAGCCCTGGAGTGACGCGGCACCGCGCGGTCCCGGCCGTACTGTCCGTCGCGCTCCGGCCCGCGCGACCGCGGTCCCTGGCAGGATGGACGGCATGACCGACCAGCGCTGGATCAAGATCTGCGGGCTCTCGACGCCCGAGACCGTGGACGCCGCCGTCGACGCGGGCGCCGACGCGGTCGGGTTCGTGTTCGCCGCCGGCAGCCCCGGACCGTGACGGCCGACCTGGCGAAGCAGCTCGTCGAGCGTGTACCGGAGGGCATCGACGCCGTCGGCGTGTTCCGCGACCAGGAGATCGACGAGATCGTCGGCATCGCGTCGGAGGTCGGCCTCACCACGCTGCAGCTGCACGGCGGGGAGTCGGCGACCGACTTCGCACGTGCCCGGGACGCCGGGTTCTTCACCATCCGCGCGGTCGCGGCCGAGGACTACCTGCGCGAGACGCCGGAGCAGCGCGCGTCGTTCGACCACGACCTGCTCCTGCTCGACGCGGCCGTACCGGGCAGCGGGCGGCTCATCGACCAGGCGACGATCGACGGCAAGGTCGACGAGGCCTGGATCCTCGCCGGTGGGCTCACGCCCGCGAACGTCGTCGCGGCCGTGGAGTCGCTCGACCCGGACGGCGTCGACGTTTCGAGCGGCGTCGAGTCGGAACGCGGTGTCAAGGACGTGGCGAAGATCCGCGCGTTCGTCGAGGCGGTCCGCAGCGTCCCGTGACGCCGGAACCGGTGGCGTCTCACGGCGTCTCGCCGCGGCGAGACGCCGCATTCGGCGCGAGACGCCGCTCCTGCCGCGAGACGCCGTGGGAACCGGCGGCGTCTCGCGACGCGCGCGACGTCTCGCCGGGCGTGCGGTGTCCCGCGGGGCGCGCTGTTTCGACGGGCGTGCGTCGTCTCGTCTCGGTGAGACGAGACGACGCGGGGATGCGCGCGTCGGCCTGGAGGCGCGTGGCGGGGCTGGACCGTGCCTCCAGGCCGACAGGCAGGTCGACTCGGGCGGGCGATACGCCGTGTGCGCGGCGAGACGCGCTGGGCGTGGCGAGACACCGCCGGTTTCGGCGGTGTCTGGCGACTCGGGCGGTGTCTGGCGACTCGGGCGGTGTCGCGCGACTCGGGCGGTGTCGCGCGACTCGGGCGGTGTCGCGCGACTTGGGCGGTGTCGGCGAGCGGCGGCGGTGTCCCGGCGCTCGCGCGGACGGCTCGCACCGGCGCGTCAGCGCAGGGTGGGGATCAGCTCCGTGAGGAACGCGTCGGTGTCCTCCCAGCCCGCGACCGCGTGGCAGGGCACGCCGAGCGCCTTCACCGGGTAGTCGTTGCCCTCGGGGTCCAGGCGATCGCCCACGAAGAGCATGTCGTCGAGCGCGATGTCGGTGATCTCAGCGAGACGCTGCATGCCGTACGCCTTGTCGATGCCCTTGCGTGTGATGTCGACGCTCGTCGAACCACCCGAACGGACCTCGAGGTCGGGCAGTTCCGCCTGGACGAGCCGGCGCAGGTGGTCCTTCTTCGCGCCGGTCGGGTCCCACCGCTTCTTCACCTCGACCGGGGCCGCCTGCCCGAGCGCGGAGAACGTGATCTGGGAACCGCGGTCCTCGAGGATGGCGCCCAGGTCTGGGACTCCCAGTAGCCGGCGGCCCTCGCCTGCGCCTCGACCGCGGCGAGGGCCCTGGACTTCTGCTCGTCCGTGAGGTCCTCGGCGTACTGCAGCGCCCAGTCGTCACGCGACCAGCGGTAGTAGCGCGTGCCGCAGGTCGGCAGGAGGTGCAGGTCGTCGAGGGTGAGGCCGTCGCGGTGCCGCAGCGGCGTCACGAGCTGCTGCTCGAACTGCTGGAAGTTGCCGCCCGAGATCACCGCGACCGGCACGACCTCGAGCAGGGACGCGAACGTCTCGAGCATGCGGGGGTCGAGCGCGGACTTCGAGGGGGCGAGCGTGTCGTCCAGGTCGAACGCGACGAGGCGGGGCGTGGTCATGTGCCGATCCTGCCAGAGCGCGGTCGATGAGATGCCGGGTGTCAGGACCGGTGTGTAGCCGGCACCCGGTCGCGGGCGTACGTGATGTCGGTGTACCCGTGCGGCACCGGGTTGCCCTCGTCGTCGAGGTTGACGAACACGACCTCGTCGATGGTCAGGATGCTGCGGTGGGTGAAGAGGTTGCGTGCCTCGGCTCGCATCGTGAGCGAGGTCCGGCCGAACCGCGTGGCGACGAGGCCGATCTCGACGATGTCGCCCTCCTTCGCGGAGGACACGAACTCGATCTCCGACATGTACTTCGTGACGACCCGCCCGTTGCCGAGCTGGATGATCGCGTAGACCGCGGCTTCCTCGTCGATCCAGCGGAGCAGGCTGCCGCCGAAGAGCGTGCCGTTCGCGTTGAGGTCCTCCGGACGCACCCACTTGCGGGTGTAGAAGTTCATCTCGGGTTGCGAGGGCTGCGCGGGCTGCTGGTCGGGCTGCATGTCACTACATACTACGCGGCCGGGACCCCGTGGATCCCGGCCGCGTCCGCAGTGGCGTGCCGACTACTCCTTGACGAGCACGACCTCGTCGAGCGGGAGTCGCGTGCGCGGTGCGACCTCGCGCTCGGCGGCCTTGTCGTCGAGCTGCGACGGGTCCGCCACGGTACCGATCGCGGTCACGGTGTAGGGCAGGAAGCGCTCGGGCAGGTCGAACGCGGCGCGGAGGCCCTGGGGGTCGATGCCCGCCATCTGGTGCACGTGCAGGCCCTCGGCGTGCGCCTGCACGGTCAGGGCCGCGAGCGACTGGCCCAGGTCGTACTTCGCGAACGTCCGCTCGTCACCGTCCTCGGTCACGGTCTCCAGCACGCCCACGACCAGGGCGCTGGCACGGAAGGCCCAGCCCGCGTTGAAGCCGATGAGGTTCTCGTTGATCTTCCGGAACGTCTCGGTGCCGCGGCGACCGGCGATGAAGCGGCGGGGCTGGAAGTTGTTCGCCGAGGCGGCCCAGCGCGCTGCCTCGAGCACTGCGTCGAGCTGCGCGTCCGAGATCGTCGCGGTCTCGTCGTAGGAGCGCGGGCTCCAGCGTTCCTCGAGGAGGGGACGAGGGGCTGGCTGGAGTCGGTCGAACGCGTGAGCGTGCTGGAGTTCGTCGAGGTCATGATGCGGACAACGGTATTCGGGACGGACGCATTTCCGACCTGAACGACGTCACATGAAGCAGCACGCGCCCTACACGGAGCGGTGCGCGCGGCGGAACGAACCGGCACGCGCGGTGGAACGAAGCGGCACGCGCTGTGGCACGGAGCGGCACGCGCCTGGGCGTGGTGCCAGGATTGGGCGATGGGTGGCGTGTTGACGGGGTTCGCGATCATCGGCGCGATCATCGCCGCCGGGTACGTCGTCGGCCGCATCGGGCTGCTCGGGCAGCACGCGCAGTTCGTCATGAGCCGCCTCGCGTTCTTCGTGCTCATGCCCTGTCTGCTGTTCCACACGATCGCGACGGCGGACATCCGCGTCCTGCTGTCCCCGATGCTCTGGGTCTCGCTCATCAGCGCGGGCGTCGTCGCCCTCGCGGCCGGCGTGGTCTTCCGCGTCGTGCTGCGCCGACCACTGGCGACCACCACGGTCGGAGCGCTCGCGTCGAGCTACGTCAACGCGAACAACATCGGTCTGCCGGTCGCCGTGTACGTGCTCGGGCAGGCCACGGCCGTCGTCCCGGTCATCCTGCTGCAGCTCATCGTGCTCGCCCCGATCGCACTCACGATCCTCGACACGGCCACGTCTGCCGGCGGCGGCTGGGGGCGCCGGATCTCGGGGCCGTTCCGGAACCCGATCATCATCGCGTCGCTCGTCGGTCTGCTCTTCTCGGCGACGGGCGTCGCGCTGCCGACCCCCGTGCTCGAGCCGTTCTCGCTCGTCGGGGCGGCGGCGGTTCCGGTCGTCCTGCTGTCCTTCGGCATGAGCCTGCACGGTGCGGCTCCGCTGCGGGACCCGGCGATCCGGACGGACGTCGTCGTCGCGGCGTCGATCAAGCTCGTGGTGATGCCGGCCGTGGCGTTCGTGTTCGCCCGGTTCGTGTTCGCGCTCGGCGACCAGGACGTGTTCGTGCTCACGACCCTCGGGGCGCTGCCCGCGGCGCAGAACGTGTTCAACTACGCGCAGCGGTACGGCGCGGCCGTCCCCGTCGCCCGGGACGTGGTCCTCATCTCGACGATCGGTTCCGTGCCGGTCCTGGTGGCCGTCGCTGCGCTCCTGCACCCGTAGCGCGGGCGGCCGTCGGCCGACCGCCCGTGCGGTGCCGTGCCTCCCGTCCGTGGTGTGTGCGAGTGGGCCTTTTCGGTCACGGTCGGCGCGCGGGAAGGGCGGGTTCTGCCCGCTCGGCGGGCGGCGGGTGGTGTGTCGTGCCCGTTGGGTGGACGGGAGGCACGGGGCGGCCTGGTGCCGTGCCTCCCGTCCGTGGTGTGCGCGAGTGGGCCTTTTCGGTCACGGTCGGCGCGCGGGAAGGGCGGGTTGCGCCCGCTCGGCGCGCGCAGTGCGGCGGGTTCTGCCCGCTCGGCGCGCGGCGGGCGGCGGGTGGCGGGTGGCGGTAGCGCGTGTCGTGGCCGCCCGGCGGATTCTTCACGCGCTCGTAGCCTGCGGTCCCGGTCCCGCGCGTACGGTGGGCGCCACCGAACGAGGAACGGGAGGTCCCCATGGACACGATGGCGATGATGAAGAGCATGTCCGCGACCGAGATGCCGATGGCGATCGACGCGGAGACGATGCAGGACACGATGATGGCGATGAACGCCGCGTCGATGGCTGCGACGATGTGCTCCGCGAGCGACATGCGCATGGGTGCCGAGATGGCCACGTGTGCCGCGATGTGCTCGAACACGGCGATGCTGGCCGACACCGGCATGCGCATGATGATGCGCCCGATGGGCATGGACGCCGACACGATGCGCGCGATGCTCATGGCCTGCGTCTCGATGGGCAAGGCGTGCGCGGCCGAGTGCCGCACGCACGTCGACATGGACGAGTCGTGCCGGTACTGCGCGGCAGCGTGCGACGAGATGGTGTCGAAGTGCGAGGGGATGCTCGCCTCGATGGACGCCTGACGCGCTAGGCGACGCGCGCGGTGGTCCTCCGACCGCCCGCGCTGAGGATCTCCGCGGCCGGGTGGTGGGCGACCGGATCACCGATCGACACGGTGCTGTCGGCGTCCGCCACCCGCAGCTGCACCAGTCCGCCGTCGAGGAACGCGACCACCAGGTCAGCAGACCGGGTCTCCACGACGACGCCGTCCCGCCAGGCGCGGGGCGTTGCGTCGGCCATGACGCGCTGGATCGGAAGGATCGTCGACGGGGTCGTGCGGAACATGGCTTCACCTGCTCTCGGAGGGGTCGGTGCAGGAAACCTACGTCTCGAGCACGGCGGCCCTCAACGGAGGGCTACGCGGGGCGTAACAGAGCGCCCGGACACCCGTCCGGGCTCGTGCGACGACCCGCCCGGGCTCAGAAGATCATCGGACGGTCGTCGTCGAGCGAGGTCTCGAGGTCGAGGTCGACCGTCACGGGGACGTGGTCGCTCGGCGCGTCGCCCTTCCGCTCGTCGCGGTGGATGCGGGCGTCGGCGACGACGTCGGCGAAGGCGCGGGAGCCGAGCACGAAGTCGATGCGCATGCCCTCGTTGCGGGGGAAGCGCAGCTGCTTGTAGTCCCAGTACGTGTAGCCGTCCGGCACGATCGGGCGCACCACGTCCTGCAGCCCCCGCGCCGAGAACTCCCGGAAGGCGGCGCGCTCCGGTTCGGTGACGTGCGTGTGGCCCTCGAAGACGCTGACGTCCC
The DNA here is from genome assembly GCA_029689965.1 of Curtobacterium flaccumfaciens. Lineage (GTDB taxonomy): Bacteria > Actinomycetota > Actinomycetes > Actinomycetales > Microbacteriaceae > Curtobacterium > Curtobacterium flaccumfaciens_E. The sequence goes on from CP121450.1 coordinate 1,212,110, forward strand.
ACACGTCGGTGTCGAGCGGCGCCACGTTCCAGTCGCCCATCAGCGCCAGCGGCAGGTCCGGGGCAGCTGCCAGCCACTCGGAGGTCCGGTTCGCGAGCTGCGCCAGCCAGTCGAGCTTGTACGTGTAGTGCGGATCGCCGACCTCGCGACCGTTCGGCACGTAGAGGCTCCAGAGCCGGACGCCGTCCACCGTCACGCCGAGCGCGCGTGCCTCGGTCGGGAGGTCCGGCCCCTCGTGGCCCTTGAGGAAGCCGGGCTGGCCGGCGAAGTCGCGCTCGACGTCCTCCATCGGCAGCCGGCTGGCGAAGGCGACGCCGTTCCACTGGTTCAGGCCGTGCGCCTCCACCTGGTAGCCGGCGGCCTCGAACGCCTCGACCGGGAACTGCTCCGGCTTGCACTTGATCTCCTGCATGCCGAGGACATCGACGTCCTCGCGCACCAGCCAGTCGACGATCCGGCCCACTCGGGTGCGGACGGAGTTCACGTTCCAGGTCGCCACGCGCATGGGTTCGAACCTACCGGTCTCTTCCCGGCACGATGGTGTTCGCTGGGAGTCCAGCACCAGACCGCATCGGAGGCACTCATGGCATCGACGACGAACCGCGTCGACGGGACCGCGACGACCGGCACCGCGGCCGGCACCACCACGACGCAGGTGACCACCAAGGGCAGGACGATCATCGACGACACCGTCGTCGCGAAGGTCGCCGGCATCGCCGCCCGCGACGTCCCGGCGTCTTCGCGCTCGGCGGCAACGCGGCGCGGGCGTTCGGTGCGATCCGCGACGCGATCGGCTCCAGCGCGCTCGGGCAGGGCGTCCGCGTCGAGGTCGGGGAGACCCAGGTCGCCGTCGACCTGACGCTCGTCGTCGACTACCCGACGCCCATGATGGAGGTCGCCACCGCCGTGCGCGCCGCCGTCACGAGCGCGGTGACCGAGCTCGTCGGGCTCGAGGTCACCGAGGTCAACATCGCCATCAACGACGTGAACATCCCCGGGCTCGGCGGCACTGTGGACGACTCCGAGGGTCGCGTCCGGTGAACGCCACCGTGGTTGGCATGGGCGCCGGCGCACTCCTCGCGATCGTCGCGCTGACGCTCGGCTTCTGGGCGTTCGTCGTGGTGGCCGTCTTCATGCTGGTGGGCGGCCTGGTCGCGCGAATCGCGACGGGCGACATCGACTTCCGTCGGCTGCTCGACGTGCTGCGTGGACGCCGGAGCTCGTCGTGAGCGAGGCCGCCGCCGCCGGGACCGGCGGTAGCGGCAGGACCGGCAGCGGTGCGCGTCCGGTCGCGGGGTACGACCGGATCGGTTCGGCCGCGCTCGTGCACACCGCTCAGGCGGTCGCCGCCGAAGCGCTCCGCGTGCCGTTCCGGGAGGCCCGTGCCCGGGTCGCCGACGACGGTCACGGTGCGCTGGCGGTCGAGATCACGGCCCCGCTCGCCGTGCCAGTGCTCGGCAGCCACGCGGTCCCCGACGAACCCGTCACCGCGACGGCGCACCGGGCCCGCGGCGCGATCGCCGAGCGGCTCCGGGCGATCACCGGCCGGCAGGTCGAACGGGTGACGGTGACGTTCTCGTCCTCCGTCGTGGACACACCGAGGAGGGTCCGATGAGCGATCGATCGACCACGGCAGCCTTCCCGACCCGGTCCGCGACACCGGCTGCGCCGCCCCCGGGCACGCGCACGACCGGGTGTACCGACGCATCGTCCGGCGTGAGACCAACGCGTCCCGCTCGGGCACCGTCGTCGTCGCGATGCTCGTCGTGCTCGTGATCGCCGCTGCTGCCGTGTTCGCCGCAGCGCTCGTGCTCCTCGACCAGCGCGTGCTCGGCATCGACCCGCGCGACGTCGTGGACGGCGCGGCCCGGGCGCCGCGGGGGCTCGACGCGACGGTCGCCATCGGCGTCGCCGCGATCGTGGCCGTCGTCGGCCTCGTGTTCCTCGCGCAGGGCCTCCTGCCGCAGCGTCGGCCGCGGCACGCGATGTCCTCCGGCCGGCTCGCCGTCGTGGTCGACGACGAGGTGCTCGCATCGGCCGCCGCCCGTGCGGCACGGTCGGCGACCCGTCTCGGTCCCGACGCCGCCGTGGGCACGGTCGGCCGTCGCACCGTCGAGGTGGTGCTCCGGCCTGCCGCCGGTGTCGACGTGCCCGCCGTCGCGGCGACGGAGGCCGTGACCGAGGAGTTCGCCGCCATCGACGCGGAACCGCCCGTCACCGCGCGGGTCCGCGTCCAGCCGACCGGGCGGGTGGACGGATGAACGCGACGAACCGCGCGGTCGGACGCACGGCGCTCGTCGTCGTCGGACTGGCACTGCTCGCCCTCGGGGTCGGCGCGATCCTGGTGCAGACCGTGCCGTGGGCCGGGTCGACCTGGCACGACTGGGCTCGTTCGCTGGACGACCTCGGGGCTGGTGCCGCACGCGACGCGTCGGTCACCGCCTGGACCTGGGTGCTCGGTGGTGGCGTGGTGCTCGGCGTCCTGGCGCTCGTCGTCCTGACGACGCTCGGCGGCGGTCGGGTCGGCACCGTGGTCGAGGACGACGGTTCGGCTGAGGGCGTCACCGGCACCGTGCGGATCGACGCCGCGGCCGTGCAGCACGCGCTGTCGTCGGCGATCGGCGTCATGCCACAGGTGGGTTCCCTGGCCGTCGACGTCTTCCGCGTCCGCGGGCGCCGGGCGATCCGGATCCGGGTCCGCCCGCGCCGTGGGGCGTCGCCGCGGGAGATCACGACCGGGGTCGAGGGCATCGTCGCCGACCTCGACGGCCTGCTCGGCGACCAGTTGCCGGTCCTGCTCGAGATCGCCCGCGGCGGCTCGGGTTCGGGTCGCACGGACCGGGTGCACTGAGGCCCGCATGCCCGATCCATCGACGGGATCGCGCGTGCACGGCGCGACGTGGCGGTGCCACGAGTGGTCACCGCCGCTGCCGGTGGCCGTCCGGTGCAGGCGGTCTGGGTCAACGAGATCGGTGGACGGACGTTCCGCATCGGGGAGGACGGTCACGCCGAGGAGTACGTCAAGGTGCTCCCGCACGCGTACGCGCCGTGGATCGTCGGCGAGGCCGCCCGGCTGACCTGGGCCTCCCAATACGCGAAGGTCCCGGAGTTGATCGACCACGGGACCGACGACGAGGGCGTGTGGCTCCGGACCCGGGCGCTGCCTGGCTGGAGCGCCGTCGATCCCCGGTGGCACGACGAGCCCAGGACGGCGGTGATCGCCGCCGGGGAGGGCCTCCGGGCGCTGCACGAGACCCTGCCGGTGCTCGACTGTCCGTTCGAGTGGTCCACGACGCAGCGGGCCGGTCGGGCGCGCGCTGCCGGAGCGGATCCGGAGGTACTCGGTCCGGAGCCGCCGGCGGATCGCGTGGTGGTCTGCCACGGCGATCCCTGCACGCCGAACACGCTGATCGGCGCGGACGGCCGGTGGGCCGGACACGTCGACCTCGACGCGCTCGGCATCGCGGACCGGTGGGCGGACCTCGCGGTGGCGACGATGGCCCTCGGGTGGAACTACGGCCCGGGGTGGAGCAGCTGTTCCACGAGGCGTACGGGGTGCCGATCGACGAGGGGCGGACGGCCTGGTACCGGGCGCTGTGGAACCTGGGCGACGACGGCCTCGAGGCCGCCGACGGCACCGAGACGACCGACGGCACCGAGACGACCGACGGTGCCGAGACCACCGACGGCGTCGGGCCCGTGGTGCGGGGGCCCGAGGGCTAGAAGGCCACGCCGCGGGCCTGCATGAACGGCACCGGGTCGATCGTCGTTCCGTTGAGGTGGACCTCGAAGTGCGTGTGGCAGCCCGTGGACTGGCCGGTGGAGCCGACCAGGGCGATCAGCTGTCCGGCCGACACCCGCTGGCCGGGGCTGACGCGGAACCCGCCGTTCACGATGTGTCCGTACGCGGTCTGCACCCCGCCCCCGTGGCTGATCCGGACGTAGTTGCCGTACCCGCCGTACCAGCCGACGTAGTCGACCGTGCCCGCGGCCGCGGCGACGATCGGTGTCGAGCAGCCGCTCGCGAGGTCGGCGCCGTCGTGCTTGATGACGGTGCCGTAGATCGGGTGCACCCGGTAGCCGTACGGGCTGATGACGTACCCGCTCGCCGGACGGACCCACCCCGTGCCCGACCCCGACCCCGCAGACCCGCCCGACCCCGAGCCGCTGCTGCCGGAACCACCACTGCCCGCAGCCGCCGCTGCCGCCGCCGCACGGGCGGCTGCTTCGCGGGCGGCCTTCGCCTCGGCTGCCTTCCGAACCTTCTCGCCCTGGGCGAACTCGGCCTCGGTCCGGACGCGGCCGGACGTCAGCGTCGCGAAGCTGTGCGTCGAGTCGCGCCTTGTTGTCCTGCTGCTCGTCGTATGCGCTCTGTACCTCGTCCGCGGCGGTCTGGGCGGCCTGCATGCGCCGCTCGGCCTCTGCCGCGAGCTCGTCGAGCGCCTCGGACGCCCGGTCGGCCTGTGCGGTGAGCGACCGGGCGACGGCGGCGTCGGCGGTCGCCGCGGCCTCGACCCGTTCGGCCTGCTCGGAAAGCTTGCTCAGCGCACCGAGGTTGTAGAGGAGGTCGCTCGCGTCCTCGCCCCCGGAGATGACCGACGCGGTGACGTCCGCACCGCCGGACCGTGCCATCTGCGCGGCGAACTGGCCGGCCTGCGCCGCCGACTGCTCCGCGATCTCGGTGTGCTCCTCGGCATCGGCGCGGAGCCGCTGCTCCTTGTCGGCGGCGTCCTGCGCCCTGCTCTGGGCGTCGAAGAACTCGGTGCCGAGCCGCTTCGCCTCGGCCTCGGCGGCCTTCACCTTCGCGGAGAGCCCGGAGATGATGCCCTTGATCTCGGTGATCTGACCCTGCTTGGCGGACTCCTGCCCGCGTGCCGCCAGGACTTCGTCCCACGAGGGGTACGTCGCCGCGCGGGCCGCCGGGGCGTCGAGGACGACCGTGCCGAACAGACCGGCGAGCGCGAGGCCGGTGGCGGCCAGCCGGAGATCGAGCCGGAGGCGCGGCGCAGCGGCGAGGGCGGAGTGGCTGGTGGGGCGAGTCACGAGCACGAGCCTATACATCCGTACAGGGTCGCCCGGGCGTCGCCGCGCGGCTGTGGACAACTCTTCCGGGGAGCGCTCAGAAGCCGCGTTCGCGTCGGATGTCCTCGGCACTGCCGACGACGTCGCGCTGCAGGACGGCGGCACCGGACGTCCCCGCGTAGTCGTACACGTCGAACCCGGTGCAGTGCGTGATGGTCGCGGGCCTGCCGAGCGAGTCCTCGACCGCGGTCGTCCAGACGTCGCCCGAGCCGATCACCACGAAGGTCGGTGCAGCGTCGCGGTAGGCGCCGAGGTCGACCAGCCACGGGTAGGTCTGGAACGTGTCGCGGACCTGCAGCAGCTGCACGTTGGTCGCCGCGTACGTCGCGAGCGGTCGCACCGTCCAGAACTGGCCGACGCCCACGACGTCCCGTCCGCGGGCCCAGCGGTCGAGGCAGGCCGCGGGGTCGTACCGTGCCTGGGCGACGGCGCGCACGGTGCTCGGAGCCGTGGCGGCCCCGGCGAGGAGCACGCCGGCGGCCCCGAGCGCGAGCACGATGCGGATCCCGTGCAGCGGACGGTGCACGCGGGTCCGGCGGACGGCGGTGCGGGCGAGTTCCGCGACCGCGACCAGTGCGAGCAGCGGGACGGTCGCGATCGGCTCGAGGTAGCGCGGTGTCTCGGAGCCGGCGACCACCACCCCGACCGACACGGCCACGACCGTGACGAGGGGGAGCGCGGCCGCGACGAGGACGGTCCGGGAGGTCCGCACCCGCCAGGCCCACACCGTGCCCCGACGGCGAGCAGCACCCCGACGAACAGGAGCAGCAGCCCGGCGTCGCCCGCCGCCGACCCCGCGCGGTCGTCGGTGAGCGCCGCGAAGAACCCGAGCGTCTCGCCCGCACGGGACGGTCGCACGTAGGTGGACGGGTCCAGCGACACGAACGGCCGGAGCGGGATCCGGAGCAGGTACCCGACGACGGAGCCGGCCGCCACCGTTCCGCCGAGCAGGACCACCGGCCGCCACGGCAGGCGGCGGGCGAGGGCGAGCAGCACGAGGGTCACGACCACGGGCGCCCCGGACCAGGGGACGTACAGCGGGTTCGACGCCGTGGTGCACGCCGCGAGCAGCCCGAGCACGACGAGCACCGCGACCGACGCTCGGCCGACCCGGACCGCCCGGAGCACGAGGACCGCCGTGCCGAGCATCGCCAGCACCGCGCCGTAGTAGTAGGTCGTCGTGAGGAGCAGCGATGCGAGCTCGAGCGACGTCGCGGTGGCCGACGACTCGGTCAGCACCAGCAGTGTCACGAAGCCGAGCGCCACGGCGGACACCGTGACCCGCGCCGAGCGGCGCGCAGCGGGCATGAGCTCGTTCGCCGCGGCCCGGACCAGCGCGTACACGGCGAGCAGCACCAGGACGCCGTTGAGCGCGAGGGCCTGCTGCGGGGTCGCCGTCACGAGGGAGCAGAGCAGGTAGACCGGGAGCTCGGGGAAGAAGAACAGGGCCGGCGACATCGCCCACTCGAACGGCTGCCCGAGCTGCAGCGACCGCTCGACGAGCGGCAGCAGCACCGAGTCGCCGTCGTACCAGAGCAGCGCGACGCGGGCCGTGGCGACGACGTGACGCAGCGCGATGACGGACAGGGCCAGCGCGACCAGGGCGCCGAGTGCCTCCTGGCCGACCGCGAGCCGGCGACCGCGCCAGCGCGTGCCGCTCGACCGACGCGCCATCTCGGTGGCGGGGCGTGCGTCGGAGGCCATGACCGGAGCGTACCGAGACCGGCTACCCTTGTGGGCTGTGACCGACGCGCGCGACCAGCTCATCCAGTTCATCACGGACGAAGCGGTGTTCCACGGAGACTTCACCCTCACGAGCGGGAAGAAGGCGACGTACTACATCGACCTCCGCAAGGTGAGCCTCGACCACCGTGTCGCCCCGCTCATCGGCCAGGTCATGACGGACCTCGTCGGCCAGGTGCCGGACGTCGCCGCCGTCGGTGGTCTCACCATGGGCGCCGACCCGATCGCCAGCGCGGTGCTGCACCAGGCCGCCGCTCGCGGCATCGAGTACGACGCGTTCGTCGTGCGCAAGGAGCCGAAGGACCACGGCCGTGGCAAGCAGGTCGAGGGTCCGGACGTCCGGGGCAAGCGGGTCGTCGTGCTCGAGGACACCTCCACGACCGGCGGCTCGCCGCTCAAGGCCGCCGAGGCACTGGAGCGCGAGGGTGCGATCATCGCCGCCGTGGCCGTCGTCGTCGACCGCGACACCGGCGCGAAGGAGAAGATCGAGGCAGCCGGGTACCCGTACTTCAGTGCGATCGGGCTGGCCGATCTGGGGCTGAGCGCGTGACCGGGGAGCGTCCGGACGACGCGCACGAGCCCGACCAGACCGCCGGACCCGCAGGCGGGACGACGGACTGGAGGCACGGCGCGAGCCCGCCCCGGACGCTCCGTTCCACGGTCTCCGCAGTGCCGCGGACATCTTCGGCGCTCCCCGCAGCGAGGACGAGTGGCCATCGCGCCGAGAGCGTCGCGAGGCCGAGAAGACCGCTCGGGAGACCGGTGCGCCGCTCCCCGAACCCTTCGAGCCGGCGCCGTCCGCCCGGAAGCCCCCGAGGCGTCCGCGGCCTCGTCGGCCGATGACGACGGTGCGACCCAGGCGATCTCGATGCCCGAGCAGCTCGACCGCCCCGTCGGTGAACCCGCAGGCGAGTGCCGAGCACGAGCGCGAGACCCTGGGCGAGCGGATCCCGCCGGCCGCCCCGGTCCCGCCGACCTCGACCGCGCCGCACCCCTCGTCGATCTCGCTCCCGACAGCCCGGTCCCACCGCGACCAGCGTGCCGCCGAGAACCGGGCGATCGAGGACGAGCGCCGCCGCGTCGACCCGTTCGGCGAAGGACGCAGCGACGTCGACTGGCTCGGACGAGCGACCGGTTCGCAGCCCACGCCGACCGGCCCGGTCGCGCAACAGCCCCTCGGCGTCGAGAACGTCCTGCCCACCACCGACGAGCCGCCGAGCTTCACCGAGCTGCTCCGCATCGCCGATGCCGGTTCGGACGCTCCCGCCGCAGACCGCCCGTTCGACTGGGCCATCCGCGACGACGAGACCGGCGAGGTCCCGGCGACGTTGACGACGAACGCGTTCGACACGACGGCGCTCGCGGGCCACTCGTGGACCCTCGCGGACGAAGCCGACGACGACGTGGTGTCAGGGGAGCTCGAGACGCCGGTGACCGGGACACCCGTGGTGTCGGCCGCCGCCGCGACCACCGCGTTCGACGCGCCGCCGGTCGTGCCGACGGACGTCGCCGAGCCGACCGCGGCAGTCGAAGCCGCGCCCGCGGACGACGGGACCGACGAGACGGAGGGCGAGCTGCGCCTCCAGGCCGAGGCGCAGGCCGACCCCGCTGACGCCGCGACCACCGCGCTGCCCGTCGCCGGGACGCCCTGGTGGGCCGAGCCGGAGGCGACCGTGCCCCCGACGGCCGCCCCACCGCTCGTCGAGCCGGCCGCTGCCCATCCGGACGCGCAGGCGTACCCGGCGCACCTGCCGCCCGCGGTCGGGCAGGACCTCGACGCCGTGATGGGCATCCGCGCCCACGCTCCGGTGGGCGACGAGCCCGCACCGCTGCCGGCCGCCGCTCCGGACGACCTCGACCAGTCCGAGTGGGACGGCCGCGAGACCAGCGACACGAGTGCGATCAAGGACCTGTTCGGCACCGAGGCCGTCGGACAGCTCGGCGGTACCGGGTACGACCCGCACGACACGGGCACGCGCATGATGCCGGCCGTCGGCGGCGCTCCGGCGCACGCTCCTGCACCGGGGCGCACCCCGGTCGCGCCCGCTGCTGCCGGCCGCGGCTCTGCCGGCGGCGGCTCTGCGCGCGGCGGCGACCGCGACAACTTCATCAACGAGGGCTTCGCGAAGCTCCGGAACGAGGGACAGCGCGGCAAGCGACTGCTCATCTGGGGCTCGATCGCGCTCATCGTGGTGCTGCTCGTCGCGGTGTTCGCGCTGACGCGTTGGATCCTCGGCAACACGATCGAGGACCACACACCGGCACCGACGTCGACCTCGGCGGCATCGGCACCGGCCTCCAAGGTTGCGTCGGCGACCGCCGCACCGTCCGCGCCCGCGTCGTCGGACACGCTGCAGACGCTGCAGTTCGCGACGACCCCCGCCGCTCCCGGCGAGCAGCAGGCTGGACCGAGCTGGCGGGCGGGGAGTGCCTGTCGCCGTTCACGAACGCGTGGGCGCAGACCTTCACGGTGGTGGAGTGCTCGTCGGCGCACATCGCCCAGCTGACCGCACGTCTGCCGGTGTCGGCGAACCAGTGGCCCGGGTCCGAGGCGCTCGCGGCGCAGGCTGCTTCGCAGTGCCAGACCTCCGCTGCGCTGGACACCTCGGCCGCCGCGGCGTACGGGGACGTGCAGGTGCAGGGTTCCTACGCGCCGGACCAGGCGACGTGGGACCAGGGGGACACGTTCATCTCGTGCTTCGTGAGCCGCTCGTCGGGCGAGGCGTTGACGGGGTCGGTCGCGCCGGGGGCGTAGCCGGGCGCCTCGGCCCCCTTCGGCCCCCAGGCCCCCGACCCCGAACGACAGATCCGACGTCGTGCGACGTCGGATCTGTCGTTCTGCGTCGGCAACCCCGGCATCTCCGGACGTCACACAGCGCGGTCCGCTTCCATGGGCCCATGTCCACGCTGACCGCCGCCCTCGCCGACCCGCGCTCCTCCGTCCGTCTGCGTGCCGTCATGGACGCCGGGACCCACCCGGATCCGGCGGACCTCGACGTGCTCGTGGAGCAGTGCGCGGTGGAACCGGACTTCTTCGTCCGGGACATGCTCACCTGGGCGCTCGTCCGACACGATGCCGACGAGGTGGTCCGGCGGATGCTCCCCGAGCTCGAGCGTCCGCTGCCGCAGGCCCGGAGCCAGGCGCTGCACACCCTGTCGAAGATCGGCGACCCGAGCGTCTGGTCGTCAGTGCGTCCCCTGCTCCGTGACTCCGACGTCGAGGTCCTCCGGGCAGCCTGGCGCACCGCCGCCGCGATCGTGCCGGACAGCGAGTCCGATGCGCTCGCACGAACCCTCGCGACGCACCTCGGGCAGGGGGACCGTGAGACGCGCCTGAGCCTCAGCCGTGCGATCGTCGCCCTCGGCGAGGACACGGCGCGCCCCGTCCTCGACGACGCGGCCGACAGCCCGGACGCCGAGGTCCGCGCGCACGTCGCCGCGATCGACCGCCTGCTCCGCGATCCGGACGCCGCGAGTGCGGTCGCCGTCGAGCGTGCGCGCCGTGAGGTCGCGCTCGGCCGCACGCGGTCCGCGAAGGGCTGATCGCCGCGCTCGCGCCTCGTCCAGTGAGCAGAGATCGTCGAGTCGCCGGACGTGGCTCGACCGTGTCTGCTCACTGAACGCGGTGGGCGCGACCCGACGACGGCCTGGAGGCGCGTGGCGGGCCCGCCACGCGCCTCCAGGCCGTTCCGGGGCGGGTCGGGGAACACCGGAATTCGGGGTGCCGAACAGGGCCGATCTGCTTGCGCACGCGGATCGGAGCGCGCCAAGGTGGGTGTCGAAGGGGAGTAGCTCCCAGCGTGTGCATCGACACACTGGCCATCACGACGATCGGTCCGGTGCACGTGGCCTTCGAGGCGAGCGAGACCTTCGGCCGTTCCGCCATGGCCGAAGCCGCTCGAGTGTGTGCAGCGTCATGGCTCGACCACTCGGACTCGAGGACCACCATGACGAACACCCTGTCGCCTGCGGCTGCGCCCGCCGTCGCCCCGTCCCGGATGGGCGCCAGCGCCTGGGGCCGCATCGCGATCTGCATCGCCATCGCCCTGCCCGCCGTCGTCTTCCGGATCGGCGGGTTCGCCCGAACGCCCTCGTCGACCTGCTCGTCTTCGGCGGGGCCGTCGTCGCCGCGTCGTTCCTGCTCGCCTGGGCCGCCGAGGCCGCGCAGAAGGACATCGCCGGCGCCCTCGCGATCGCGATCCTCGCGCTCATCGCCGTGCTGCCCGAGTACGCCGTCGACCTGTACTACGCGTTCCGCTCCGGGTACGACCCCGCGTACGAGCAGTTCGCCGCAGCCAACATGACCGGCTCCAACCGGCTGCTGCTCGGGTTCGGGTGGCCGCTCGTGGTGATCATCTCGCTGCTCGTGGCGCGGCGGTTCGTGAAGACCGGCTCGCTCCCTGCGTCGGCGACCCGGGTGCTCGAACTCGAACGCTCGTCCAGGCTCGACATCGGGTTCCTGGCGCTCCTCGCCCTCGTCGCGTTCCTCATCCCGCTGTTGGGGTCGATCCCGATGTGGTTCGGGTTCGTGCTGCTCGCGGCGTTCGTCTGGTACCTCTGGCGTGCGTCGAAGGTCGCTGACGGGGACGACGAGGACGAGGAACTCGTCGGCATGGCGGGCAACATCGCGTCGATGCCGCAGCGCTCCCGTCGCTGGACGCTCGTGGCGCTGTTCGTGGTGGCCGCCGCGGTGATCCTGTCCTCAGCGGAGCCGTTCGCCGACGCCCTGGTGGACTCCGGCAGCGCCCTCGGCATCGACAGCTACTTCCTGGTGCAGTGGCTCGCGCCGCTCGCCACCGAGGCACCCGAGTTCATCGTCGCCGCGCTCTTCGCGCTGCGCGGCATGGGCGGTGCCGCGATCGGGACGCTCATCGCGTCGAAGGTCAACCAGTGGTCGCTGCTCGTCGGGTCGCTGCCGATCGCGCACGTCCTCGGTGGCGGGACCACGGGCGGGCTGCCGCTGGACTCCCGGCAGGTCGAGGAGTTCATGCTGACCGCGTCGCAGACCGTGCTCGGCGTGGCGATCATCATCGCGCTGCGGTTCCACCGGTGGTCGGCGATCGCGTTGGCGGCGCTGTTCGCGGTGCAGTTCTTCGTGACGGACACGAACGGGCGGTGGGTGCTCAGCATCGTGCACATCGTGGCGGCGCTCGTGGTGTTCTGGATCAACCGCCGGGACATCCTGCCGACGATCACGGCGCCGTTCCGCCGGCCGTCGTCCGCCGCGCTCCGCGACTGACACCCGGCGCCGGCGGGGCGGGCCGGGCCGGGCGGGCGGCCCGTGCGGCCGCGCGGCCCAAGCATGCCGATGCCGTGCCCGGGACGGCTTGCCGAGGTTCCACGACTCGCCGTCGGCGGGTCGCCGAGGTTCCACGGACGGGCCCGCGATCCGGCGAGATGCCACGATTTCGGAACCTCGGAACCCCGAGGACGGGAGCGGGGAGTGGGCGCCGCGGGCGGCGCCGCAGGGATCAGTCGGCGTCGGGGGCGAGCCAGATCGCCGAGGCGGCGGCTGCCGGCAGGTCGACGAGGGACTCCTCGCCGTCGGGGGACCGCCGCGAGACCGCGATCACCCCCGCGTAGTCCCGGACCCGCTCCACCCGCAGGTGCGTCCCGAGCCCGACCCCGAGCTCGTCGAAGTACCGCAGCAGCGAGGGATCATCGTCGGACACCCGGTCGACGGTGCCGCACGAACCGGGCTCGATCGCGCCCAGGAGGGTCCCGGGGGAGTCGGGCACGGTGCCGTCCGCGCGGGGGATCGGATCGCCGTGCGGGTCGTGTGTCGGGTGCCCGAGGTCGGCGTCCACCCGGTCGAGGAAGGTCTCGGACACGGAGTGCTCGAGCGCCTCGGCCTCGGTGTGGACCTCGTCCCACGTGTAGCCCAGGCGCGACACCAGGAACGACTCGATGAGCCGGTGCCGCCGGACCATGGCCACGGCGACCTGCTGCCCGAGCGGGGTGAGCACGACGCCGTAGTACGGGGTGTGCTCGATGAGGCCGTCGCGGTCCAGCTTCCGGAGGTTGCCCGACACGGTCGAGGCGGAGACCCCGAGCGTCGCCGCGATGTCCCGCGTCGCGAGTCCGGGGCCGCCGCGTTCGCTCGCCTTCCAGACGAGCTTCACGTAGTCCTCGGCCATGGTGCTGAGCGAGGGCAGGCGCATACCGCCAATGGTACGGCCGCACTGGTACAAACGGGACGTGGAACAACCCCGTCGTCGCCGCTGGCCCGTCCCGCCGTCGCTGCTCGTCGGCCTCGCACCGCTGGTGGTGTTCGCCGGGATCAGTGCGTGGCGCTCCCGCCCGAGCGATGACTACCCGACGCTCGGGCAGACGGTCGACAGCGTCGTCCGGTCGCTCGTGGTGCCGGAGGGCATCGCCGCCGTCGCGCTCTGCCTGGTCGTGACGGGGCTCGGCTGGTGGCGGATCGCGACGGTCGACCGGACGCGCACGAGGCTGCGGTGGACGGTGCTGGCACCGCTCCTCATCGCGGCGGTGTGCGTCGTGCGTCTGCCCCTCGTCGACTGGACGGCCCTGCCCGCCCACTACTTCCTGCTGCTCGGTGTGGGGGTGCTGTTCGTCGGGGTCTTCGAGGAGCTGATGGCCCGGGGCGTCCTGCTCGTCGGACTGCGGCGGCGTCTGCCGGAGTTCGGCGTGTGGATCGTCTCGTGCATGCTGTTCGGCCTGCTGCACCTGCTCAACGCGCTCGCCGGTGCGGGGATCGGGGTGACCCTCGTCCAGGTCGTGTTCGCGGCGTCGTTCGGCTCGACGCTGTACGTCGCGCGCCGGCTGACGGGGAACCTGCTCCTGCCCGTGCTGCTGCACGCCGCCTGGGACTTCGGGTCGATCGCGCTGTCGGCGACGACGGACGTGCAGGACCCGTCGAAGCTCGTGCTCGTCGGCATGGTCGGGCTGTTCTCGTTCGCGGTGCTCGCGTTCGGCGTCGTCGCCGGCGGCGTGGTCGCCTGGCGGGACGACCGGCCGCGCCGCCTGCGGCGCCGGTGGCGGACGGTGCCGCCCCTGGGCGCCCTCGCGGTGCAGGGAGACGAGTCACGCCTCGCCCCTCTCGGCACGGTCTGAAGACCGCTGGCAGGCGGCCTGGAGGCGCGTTGCTGCGAACACGCACAGGTTGCGGTCCGGTTCACCTCACGGTGGGACACCGTTCTCCGTCCCGCAACCGCTCCTCCGTAGCGTTCCGGTGATTCCAAGCCGGTACCAAGGGAGGAGCGTCGCTCGCGATCCGAGCGGCCACACCACATGCGCAGAACCGCAGTCCGAGGGGTGACCGTCGCCGCAGTCGCGACCGCACTCGTGTTCGGCTCACCCGTTGTCGCGAACGCGGCGGGCTACCCGAGCGACACCGCCAAACCCGACCTCACGTCGCTCCTGAGCGGCTACGACCAGTTCTGGAAGTCGAGCGGGACGAACGACCTGCACGGCACCGTCCTCGACGCCGCGACGCTCGCGAAGAACGACGAGCTGACGTCCTGGATCAACCAGCACGCCACGAAGGCGCAGCAACTCAAGGCGCTGCAGGACTCCGAGTACCAGAACGCCACGAACACGACCTACGACCAGTCGTACACGGTGTCCCAGGGCCTCGGCGACGCACTCGAGAAGATCTACGTGCAGGGCCGCAACGACGGCTCGCTGCCCCTGACGAGCGCGCTCATCAACAGCTCGACCGGCACGAGCGGCGCGTACGTCAGCACCGGGGACGCCAAGGCGCACTACAGCTACCCGCGCCCCTTCCTGCCGACCGACGCGGACGCGACCCTGCCGGCCGGCGACGACCAGACGGCCTGCGCACCCGCCACCGTCAACGGCTCGTCGCTCGCGGCCGTACGCGCCGGCAAGTCCTACACGGATGCGAAGGGCAATCTGCGCATCACGCGCGTCCCCACCACGACCGACACCACCCACGAGTTCTCGCCGAACGACGTCGCGCTCGACCCCGGGTACGGCACCTCGGGCATCTGCACGGGCGGCTCGTACCCCTCGGGTCACACCACCACCGCGTACCAGGCGGGCTTCACCCTCGCGACCCTCGTCCCCGAGCTCGCGCCGGAGGTCCTCGCTCGCGCGTCCGAGGCCGGCAACGACCGCATCGTCCTCGGCGTGCACTACCCGCTCGACATCATCGGCGGCCGCATCGACGGCGAGGCGGCGCTCGCGGCCCGCTGGTCGGACGAGCAGTACCGCACGGAGGTCCTCGAGCCGGCACGCGCCGAACTCGTGGGGTACCTCGAGGCGCAGTGCGGCGACACCCTCGCGAACTGCATCGCCGCCGAGCAGAGCGCCGGGAAGTCCTACACGGACGACCCGTACGGCGGAGCCGCGATCCCCGGCGGCACGTCGCAGGTCGTCACCGACCGTGCCTCGGCCGTGAAGGTCTACCAGGAGCGCATGACCTACGGCTTCGGAGCCACCGGCGCGACCGGTCTCGCCCCCTCGGTGCCGACCGGAGCGTCGAACCTGCTGCTCACCGCCTTCCCGACGCTCACCGACGCGCAGCGCACCTCCGTGCTCGCGCAGACCGAGATCGCCTCGGGCCAGCCCCTCGACCAGACCGGCACCGCGGCCGGCTCCTGGGAGCGTCTCGACCTCGCTGCCGCGACGAGCGCCACGGTCGCGGTCGCGCCGGACGGCACCGCGAAGGTCCTCTCGACCGGTGGGACCGCCGGGTCGTGACCGGCGTCCTCACCGCGCCGAAGGGCACCTCGGTCGCCGCGGGCGGCACGCTCGCCCTGGCCGGCACCGGCTTCACCGCGGGGGCGACGCTGCGGGTCGTCCTGCACTCCGACCCGGTCACGGTGGGCACGCTCACCGTCGCGTCGGACGGCACCGTGTCCGGCAGTGTGACGATCCCGGCGGGCACCGCCACGGGAGCGCACACGATCGACGTGGTGGACGCGTCGGGCGCCTCGACGCTCGTGGCGCCGCTGGCGATCACGGTCACCCCGGCCGCCGCCGTCGGCACCGGCACCGGTACCGGAGGCGGTACGGGGGTCGCGGTCGTCGACCCGACCACCGGCGTCCACCTCCCGGTGGTCTCCGGCTGAGCGACTCCGACCGGCCGGTGTCCGTTCCGTACGGGCGTCGGCCGAACTCCGGCCGGCCGGTGTCCGTTCCGTACGGGCGCCGGCCGGTCACCCGTCCCACCTCTGGAGAACCCCGCATGCGTACCCGCACCCTCTGGACCACCGTCGGCGTCGCCGCGGCCGCCGTCATCGCAGCCGGGGCGATCGCCGTCCCGTTCGTCGTCGGCGGCACCGAGGCCGCGGGAGCCCGGCCGACCGCATCGACCTCCTCGGCACCCACCGTCCCGCCGGTCGCGGCCTCGGCGCTCGCCGCGCTGCCCGAGGCGCAGTACTCCGCGGTGATCGGCGGACTCATGCCGTCGGACCGCACCGTGACGTCCGACACGGTGTTCCGGCTCACCGCGGACGCGCCGCTCTTCGGCGCGGACCGCCGTACGCCCGTCGCCCGGTTCGCCGCGAAGGACTTCCTGCAGCAGCCGACCACCGTCGTCGGACTCCGTCGCGACGGCGACTGGGAACTCGTCCTGACCCCGGCACGGCGGCAGCTGCCGTCGAAGGCCGGCGGATCCGGTGCGGCGGCGCAGACCTCGGCGTGGGTGCCGGTGTCGTCGCTGCGGAAGGTCTCGACACCGACCTCCCGCGTGGTCATCTCCACGAAGGACCAGACCGTGTCGATCGTCACCGCGTCGGGCAGGGTCTCGCAGCGGTTCGACGCCGGGGTCGGGACCGCGGGCACCCCCACACCGACCGGCGTCATCGGGTACCTGGAGCAGCGGTACGTCGACCCGACCCAGGGCACCGGCGACCACCCGATCCAGCTGACCTCGCTGCACTCGAGTGCGGCCGACGAGCCGTACGGCGGCCACGACGGCGGGCTGATCGGCCTGCACTGGAACGCGACGACCTCGGGGGCCGTGTCGCACGGGTGCGTCCGGCTCGACGCCGAGGCGGTGGCGGCGGTGGACGCCCTGCCGCTGGGCACCCTCGTGACGGTCGAGTAGCGCCACCGCGGCTCGGCTCGGTTCGTACCCGTACGAGAGACGTCATCCGGCACCGCGTGAGACCGCGGCACCGGATGACGTTCGTCGTGCGAGGGGGCCGATCAGCCCGTCGCACCGCCGATGATCGCCGGTCGCTCGGTCGGGTCGTGCTCCGCGACGAACGTCACGGCCTGGGCGCGCCAGCTGGTCCACGCCATCGGTGTCGAACCGCAGCGAGCTCGTCCAGGCGTCGCCCGCGCCGACGAACCGGTACGCCAGCTGCTCGTCCACGATGACGTGGTCGTCCGGGGTGCCGGCGAACGCGGTGGCGCTCACGCTCACCCAGCGTGGGGACTCGCACTCGATCACCCACTGCACGGTGCCCGTCGTGTGGTCGGCGATCATCGTCGTGGTGCCGCAACCCGGTGACTGGGGGTCTCGGGACTCGGCCGCCGAGGCCGTGACGGCGCCACTGGACAGGCCGAGGAGGAACGTACCGGCTGCCGTGAGCGCAAGGATCCGCTTCATCGTGGAACTCCAATCTGATGTATCAGGAGTCCTGAGTCTGGCGTGCGGACGACGTGACGTCAATCCCGTGGCGACATCCTGCCGCGAGGTGCGGAGCCCGGTCGACGTGCAGCGTGTGTCAGTGCTTGCGGCCGACGGCGAAGACCCGGCGGAACGGGTACACCGTGCCGTGGGCACCGACGGGGTAGGCCATGCGCACAGCCGCTGCGTAGTCGGCCTGGTACGCCGCAGTCAGCGATCCCGAGGGGTCGGCGGCGTCGAGCGCTTCGAGCGCCGGCCGCAGCCCGGTCCCCCGTACCCATGCCAGCACCGGGTCGGCCCCCTGCAGGAGCTGCGTGTACGTGGTCTCCCATGCGCGGGCCTCGAACCCGGCGTCGAGCAGTATGCCGAGGTACCCAGCGGGGCCGAGCACGGGTCCTCGCGCAGGACGCCGGACAGTGCCGCCGCCCACGGCCCCGAGGCGGCGATGGAACGCATGAGCGCGTGCGACGGTGACGCGAAGTTGCCCGGCACCTGCATCGCGAACCACGCCCCGGCGGCATCGCGTCGAGCCACGCCGGGAGCAACGAGACGTGCGACGGCACCCATTGCAGTGCTGCGTTCGTCACGACCACGTCGTCGGCGGGGCCGGGCGTCCAGTCCTCGATGGCGCCGAGCTCGAACGAGAGGTTCGGCAGACCGGCCGCCGCTGCGGCCGCCGACTCGAGCATCTCCGGCGAGCTGTCGATCCCGACCACCGACGCGGTGGGCCACCGCGCCGCCAACGTGGCGGTGAGGGTCCCGGGGCCGCAGCCGAGGTCGACGACGCGACGCGGCGCCTCCCGGCCGTCGCCACTCGGCCACGCGACCTGGGCGACCAGGTCGTGGAACGGCCGCGCGCGGTCGTCCGCGAACGCGGCGTACCGCGACGGGTCCCAGCGCATCGCTACAGCTTCGACCTCGAAGGGCTCGGTGCGGACCAGTTCGTGCACGCCGGAGATGACCTCGCTGGGGCGGAACGGATAGCGGTCGATCTCGGCCTGGTCGCTGATGCCGGTCATGACGAGGACGGTGTGGAGCCCCGCCTCGATACCGGCCTGCACGTCGGTGTCCATCCGGTCGCCGATCATGCCCGTGTTCTCGGAGTGCGCTCCGATCCGGTTCATCGCGGAGCGGAACATCATCGGGTTCGGCTTGCCGACGACGTACGGCTGCTTGCCGGTGGCCTTCTCGATCATCGCCGCGATTGCGCCGGTCGCGGGCAGGACGCCCTCGGCGCTCGGACCGGTGGCGTCCGGGTTCGTGACGATGAAGCGTGCGCCGTCGCGGATGAGCCGGACCGCCTTGGTGATCGCCTCGAACGAGTAGTTGCGGGTCTCGCCGACGACCACGTAGTCGGGGGCGGTCTCGGTCATGATGAAGCCGGCCTCGTGCAGCGCGGTGGTCATGCCGGCCTCGCCGATGACGAACGCGGAGCCGCCCGGCATCTGGGACCGGCAGAAGTCGGCCGTGGCGAGTGCCGACGTCCAGATGCGCTCCTCGGGGACCTCGAGGCCCGACCAGCGGAGCCGGGCGCTGAGGTCGCGCGGCGTGAAGATCGAGTTGTTCGTCAGGACCAGGAACTCGGTGCCCTCGTCGACCCACTGCTGGATGAGCTCGGGAGCGCCGGGGAGCGCCTGGTTCTCGTGCACGAGCACGCCGTCCATGTCGGTCAGCCAGCACTCGACGTCGTCGCGGGTTGCCATGGGCTCACCCTACTGGGCGGCCGTGGCGGTCCGGCTGGTGGCCGGCTCGGAGCGGGCCGGGAGGAACGGATCGGCTCTTGCGTGCGGCCCCGGGAACCGAGATGGTCGAGACACCGAACGGCGGTCGGCTTTGCCCTAGGCTTTTCGGTACACGTATCGATCCAAGGAGACCAGACCGTGCTCGTCGAACCCGGAACGCCGACCGCCGCACCTCGACCCACCCCGGCGTCGGACCGCGTGGAGCCCGCACCGCGACGGCGACGAGGGCGGCCGAACGTGCTCTCCCGTGAGCAGGTGATCGACGCCGCGACGGCCATCGCGAACGAGGACGGTCTCGACCGGCTCTCGTTCCGGGCCCTCGGCGTGCGGCTCGGGGTCGCACCGATGACGGTGCACCGGACGATCGGCGGCCTGGACGACCTGCACGCGGAACTCGTCCGGCGAACGGTCGACGAGTTCACCGCGACCTTCGTCTGGCCGTCGGAGTGGCACGCGGTGGTACGCGTGTTCGCGACGACCTTCCGTGACCTCATGCTGACCCACCCGCTCGTGCTCGAGTCGCACAGTCGCCGCGGGGCCCTCGTCTCGACCGAGTCCGACGCCGTCGTCGGGAAGGTCGTCGGCGCGCTGCGCTCGGCCGGGCTGCCCGACGCCGAGGCGATGTACGCGTTCTTCGTCGTGTACGACTTCGTCGTCGGCCACACCGGCGTGCAGGTCGGCCGGGGTTCCGCCGAGGCAGGGCGTCCGGAGCGGCACGCCCTGGTGGGGAGATCCTCGGGTCGCACTCGTACGAGGACCGGTTCGCCCTCGGGCTCGACCTGCTCATCGCCGGGATCGAGTCGCGCGTCCACTGACGGGTGGCGGACGGCCCTCGCACGGTGCGAGGTCTCGCCGACGCCGCGCGGTTCGGTGCGAGGTTCCGCGCAGTGTGCGAGGCGCGTGAACTCGCACACTGCGCGGAACCTCGCACGCTGCGCACGCGGGGTCGGACGCGGGGTCGCACGGTGCGAGGGCACCGCGCAGCCGACCGTACCCTGGGGTCGTGACCGCAGCGCCCGAACCGTCCCACGAGGCGACCACCCACGGCGTCGGGCCGCATCCCGAGCCGTGGCCCGACGACCCGCGGCTCGACCCGGAGCTCCTCGCGACGGGTGACACCCGCAACGTCGTGGACCGCTACCGGTACTGGTCGATGGACGCGATCGTCGCCGACCTCGACACCCGCCGGCACGCGTTCGACGTGGCGATCGAGAACTGGCAGCACGACCTCAACATCGGGTCGATCGTCCGGAGTGCCAACGCGTTCCTCGCCGGCACCGTGCACATCGTCGGGCGCCGTCGGTGGAACAAACGCGGTGCGATGGTGACCGATCGCTACCAGCACGTGCGGTACCACCCGGACGTCGCGGCGTTCCTCGCGGCCATGCACGACGAGGGGCGTCCGGTGATCGCGATCGACAACACCCCCGGAGCCGAACGGATCGAGTCGGCCGTCATCCCCGAGCGCTGCGTGTTCCTGTCGGGCAGGAGGGCCCCGGGCTCACCGACGAGGCCGTCGCCGGGGCCGACGGGCACCTCGAGATCGCGCAGTTCGGGTCGACGCGGAGCATCAACGCCTCGGCGGCCGCAGCGATCGTCATGCACAGCTGGGTCGTCCAGCACGCCGAACTCGACTGATCCGGACTCGCTGCGTGCGAGACGCCGCAGCGTCTCGTCTCGTCGAGACGAGACGAGACGCTGCCCGCGAGACGCCGCTGTGGCGGCGAGACGCCGCCACAGGTCGCGGTGTCTCGAGGCGTTCGCGGTGTCTCGAGGTGGCCGCGGCGTCTCGCCGGAGGAGGGGTGTGGATCGCGACCGAGACGATGACGCGGCCGGCGTGACGGCGGTGAGCCGCGCCTCCAGGCCGACTGCGTCCTGAGTCGTCAGCGCGCGGCCGTCGTCCGCCTGGCGACCAGCCGCGGTTCCACGAGCACCTCGGTGGCGGGCAGCCCCGGGTCGGCGATCCGGGCGAGCAACCGCTCGCCGGCCCCGCGCCCGATCTCGACGCTCCGGTCGTCGATGCTCGTCAGCCCGACGTACCGCGTCGCTGCGAGCGGCGTGTCGTCGTAGCCCATGACGGAGACGTCCTCGGGGACCCGCAGCCCTCGCTCGGCGAGCTCGGACAACGCCCCGAGCGCCATGACGTCGTTCGCCGCGAAGACTGCCGTGACGTCGGGGTGCTCGTCGAGGAGTCCGGCGAGGGCGCGCGACCCGGCCTCCTCCGTCGGCTCGACCGGCAGGACCGTCACCGCGACGCTCGCGGCGGAGGCCACCGCCGACTCGAACCCGGCACGTCGTTCCGTCGACGCCGCCGACCGGGCCCCGATGAACCCGAGGCGGGTGTGGCCGAGTCCGAGCAGGTGCTCGGCGGCCATGCGACCCCCGGCACGGTCGTCGTTCGCGACCGTGTCGGCGCGCGGGATCGAGACCCGGCCACCGGCGATCACCAGGGGCGTGGAAGCCGGGATCGCCAGGTCCGTGTCGGGTTCCCCGGCGATGACGAGGCCCTCGACGCGCATCGAGAGGAAGCCCTCCACCGGGGACGCGTCGAGCCCGGTGTTCAGGAACCGGTCGGCGACGACGAGCCGGTGGCCCTGGTCTTGCAGCGCTTCGCGCAGGCCGGTCAGCAGGTCGACGAACCACTGGTTCCGGAAGTCGTCGAGCACCACGCCGATCGTCCGGGAACGCGTGCCCGCCAGCGACACGGCTGCGGTGGACGGACGGTAGTCGAGCTCCTGGATGGCCTTCAGCACCGCTTCGCGTCGCTGCTGGCTCACCCTGGGGGAGCGCTGCAGCGCGAGGGAGACCAGGGATTTCGAGACCCGGCGCGCGCGGCGACGTCGTAGATGGTCGCGGGCTTGCCGGCTCCCATGATCTGCATCGACCTCCGTGGCTCTCCCGTCGATCGTAGCGGGGCGCGTCGCGTCTGCGGTTCGGCCTGGAGGCGCGGGGTCGAGTGAGCAGGAATCGTCGCGTCCGCCGACGGGCGCGCGACGATCTGCGCTCAGTCAACGAGAGCCACCGCGAGGTCGGTCGCCAGGGCTGGGTCCTGCTCCGCTGGACGAAGTCGGACCTGGACGACCACGCAGCGAAGACGCTCGCCGAACTCCGGGACGTCCTGCGGGAGCGCGCGTAACCTCCGCCGCATGGCGACGCTCCTCATCACCGGTGCTGCTGGCCGGATCGGGGCGGCCCTGCGCCCCCGACTGCTCGCGGCCGGACACGACCTCGTCCTGCTCGATGAACACGAGCCGTCGGACGCGGTGACCGCAGGCGAACGGCTCGTGGTCGGCTCGGTGAACGACCCCGATGCGCTCGACGACGCGCTGGTGGGCGTCGACACGGTCGTGCACCTCGCCGGGATCCCCACCGAGGACGACTGGGACGCCCTGGTGGCCGCGAACCTGACCGGGACCAAGAACGTCCTCGAACGGGCCGCGGCCGCCGGTGTGCTCCGGGTCGTGCAGGCGAGTTCGGTCCACGCGGTCGGTCGCGTCCCGGAGCCCGTCGACGAGGCGGGAAGCGTCGCCGGTGACCGGCTCCCGCGGCCGGACACGTACTACGGCGTCACCAAGGCCGGGATGGAGTTGCTGGGCAGCCTGTTCGCGGACCGGTTCGAGATGTCGATCGTCTCGGCGCGGATCGGGGCGTTCGGCGAAGTGCCGTCGTCGCAGCGGGCGCTCCTGCTGTGGTCCTCGCCCGACGACCTCGCCCGCCTGGTGATCGCCACGACCGAGTTGACCGAAGCCGGACACCACGTGGTCTGGGCGGTCTCGAGGAACACCGGGTCTCCGGCCGATCTGCGTGCCGGCGAGTCGATCGGCTTCGCCCCACGCGACGACGCCTCCCACGTGCTCGACCCCGAGGAGCGGGACGCCTTCGAACCGGAGGACATGCGGTACCTCGGTGGTGGTCTGGCGGATGTCCCGCTCGGCCGTCGCACGCACTGACAGCGGGTTCGACGGGCGACGGACGGCGGACGACGCGGGCGGACGACGCGCGGGCGGTCGGCGGGCGGGCGCTACCCGATCAGGCTCGGGCGCAGGTCGCGCAGCGTCCGGGAGCGCGTCTGTCGCGCCGTGACGACGAACGCCACGAGCAACGAGCCGAGCAGCCAGCACGCGAGCACCCCGGCGTCCGACCACGCCGTGCCGAGGCTGCCGCCGTACATCGTCTGCCGGATCGCGTCGACCGAGTACGTCATCGGCAGCGCGAAGTGCAGGGCAGCCAGGGGCCCCGGCAGCGTCTGCCACGGGAACGTCCCGCCCGCGGTGACGAGCTGCACGAGCATGAGCACCAGCCCGAGGAACTGCCCCACGGAGCCGAGCAGCACGTTGAGCGCCATGATGATCGCCGCGAACGTCGCCGAGGCCAGGACCATGATGCCGATGGTGGCTCCGGCGTGCACGACGTTCAGGTCGAGGGCGAACCGGACGATGAAGAACAGCGCCACCATCTGCACCACGCCGAGCAGCACGGGCGTCAACCACCCGCCGAGCACCACCGACAGCGGCCTCCGCACCGCGGTGATCGCCCGCTTGGAGATCGGCTTGAGGATGAGGAACAGCGCGTACATGCCGATCCACGCGGCGAGCGAGATGAAGAACGGCGCGAGGCCGGCACCGTAGTTCGACGCCGAGGCGATGTCGTCCGTCCCGACCTTCACCGGGTCGGAGATCACCGAGGCCTGGTCGTTCCGCTGCGAGGCGGTGGATGCCGGGATCCTGGTACGGCCCTCGTCGAGCTCGTCGGCGAGCTTCGAGGAGCCGTCACGGAGCGAGCCCAGACCCGACGCGAGCGACTTCGCGCCGTCGTCGGCCGACGCAGCCCCCGTGGCGAGCTGCGACGCCCCGGACGACAGCGTTGGTGCCGCCGTGGCGAGCTGCGACGTGCCGGACGCGACCTGGGACGACCCCGAGGCGAGCTGCGCGGCCCCGTCCGCCGCCGTGGCGATCCCGGAGGCGAGCTCCGGCGACTTCGACGCCAGTTGCTGGGTGCCGGCGGCGACCTGCGCCGATCCGTCCCGCAGCTGGTCGACGGAGGACTTGGTCGCGTCGTACGTGGTCTTCGCCTTCGCGCCCGCGGTGTTCACGTCGCTGACGGCCTTCGTGATGGCCGCGGTCTGCTCCTCGCTGAGCGTGACACCGTCCGGCAGGTTCGCCTCGATCTGCGCGATGACCGTCTTCGCGTCGACGGGCTGCAGGCCGTCGACGTCGCCGCTGAACGAGTCGACCGTGTCGGCCAGCTCCTTGTTGCCCGCCGCGACCTGCTGCGCGCCGTCGTTCAGCTTCGCGGTGTCCGCCGGGAGCGACGCCGTCTGCTGCTTCGCGCTCTGCAGGCCGGAGGACAGTGTGCCCGCGCCCGAGGCGACCTGCTGCGCGCCGTCGTTCAGCTTCGAGGTCTGCGCCGGCAGGTCCTTCGTGCCGGCCGCGAGCTGCTGCCGCCCCCGACGACAGCTTGCCCGTGCCGTCGGCGAGCGTCTCCGCACCGGATGCCGCCGAGGCCGCACCGGAGGCGAGCTGACCCGCCCCGTCGACGGCGTCACCGAGGCTGTCCCGGACGTCCGCGAGCCCCACGAGCAGGGTCTTCGCCGCCTGCTTCCCGACCCGCTCGGCCACGGCCGTGCGCAGGGTCTTGCCCGCCTGTTCGGCGATGGTGGACGCCAGGTACGAGTTCGTGTCCGCCGTCGTCATCACGAGTTTCGCCCGCTTCGGGTCGTCGGACTGTGCCGACACCAGGGACTCCGAGAAGTCGTGCGGGATGGTCACCACGAAGTCGTAGGTGCCGTTCCGGACGCCGGAGCGCGCGTCGGCCGCCGAGGTCTTCGTCCACTTGAAGTCGGCGCCGTCGATGGCCTCCTTCGTGACGTCCTTGCCGTAGTCGACGTGGTCGCCGTCGAGCGTGGCCCCGGCGTCCTGGTCGACGATGGCGGCAGGGACCTGGTCGAGCTTGGCGTAGGGGTCGCGGTTCGCCCAGAGGTAGGCGCCGCCGTAGAGCAGCGGCACGACCATGAGCGCGATGAACGCGAGTCGTGCGAGCGGGGTCGCGGTGAGTCGCGCCAGTTCGGCGCGGACGAGCGAGGTGGTGGTCACGGGGTTGCCTCCGTCGGGACGGTTGCGGATTCTTCGGTGACGGTGGTCGGGCCTGCCTGGAGGCGCGGGTTGTCTCCGTCGGTCCGGGTCGCGTCCTCGGGACCCTCGGTCTGGGTGGTGTCGATCGGCTCGATCGTGTCGAGCAGGTGCTCGACGGTCGCTGCCGCGGCCTTGGAGGTCACGAGCACGACGGTCACGCCACGGCGTGCGACGTCGCGGACGACCGCGAACCACCCCTCCACGGCGCCCCCGTGCCGCTCGGGTGAGGTGATCACGAGTCCGGTCACACCGTCCCGCAGCAGGGCGAGCTCGGCGAGCAACCGGACGCGGACGTCCGTCGGCACCCGCTGCACGTGGGTGTCGGCGTACTCGCGCAGTCCGAGCTCGTCGAGCACGGTGTCCACGTGCTGTCGGGAGGGGCGCCGCCCGGCGAACGCGAGTTCCTCGCGCACGATCTTCCGGACGCTCATCACGGGGAACGGCTCGGCAACGCCCGGGGTGTCGACGAGGGCGAAGGCCTTCCGGATCGCTGCGGCGTCCTCGTGCCCGTCCAGCAGCACGCGGCCGGTCTCGGGCCGCATGCGCCCACCGGCGACGAGGGAGGCGAGCACGGGCGCCTGCTCCGTCTCGACGGCGACGACTCCGGGTCGGCCGGGCGCGGCGACGGCGGAGACGAGGGGCAGCGCGGCTCCGGGCTCCTCGCCGATGCCGACGTGGTCGAGTTCGAGGGTCATGCGCGGTCCTTCCTGGGGGAGGCCTTCGTGGCGGAGTCGGTCGCGGTCGGCTCGGAGAGCAGCGCGGTGCGCCAGTCGATCCCCGTGACGCCGAGTGCGGAGAGGACGACCATGCGGCGGCCGTCCTCGACGGAGGTGCGCGAACGGGTCGCCTCGTCGAGCACCGCGATGCAGGCATCCTCGACGAGGCGGCCGAGCGCGTCCGCGCCCACGTCGTCCCGCATGGTCCCGTCGGCGATCCCGAGAGCGCACGCCTGGCGGACCTGCGCCCGGACGGGCGCGAACTCGGTCGCCACCGACTCGATGAACGGACTGCGCACGGCGACGGCGGCCATCGACCGGACGTGGGACACCTCGGACCAGAGCGCGACCGCGATGGCCGCGATGCGCGCCGCCGGAGGGAGCTCGGCCAGGTCGGGGCCGGACGGCATCGCGGCGGCGACGCGGGCGGCTCCGGTGGTCACGACCTCGCGCACGAGGTCGTCCCGTGACGGGAAGTGTCCGTAGACCGCACGACGGGACAGCCCGGCGGCGGTCGCGATCGTCTCGAGCGAGGCGTCCGGATCGTGCTGCAGCACCGTGCGCGCCGCCTCGAGGAGAGCGGCACGGTTCTCGGCGGCGTCACGGCGTGGCGCGCGTTCGGGCTGCCCGGTGCTGGTCATGCGCCCCATCGTAATAACGTGCACAGCAATGTGCAAGTTAGTTGGACGTGTACCCCGAACAGGGGCCAGTCCCCCGAAGAGCGGACTGCGCGACCTGAGAGCGACCGCATAGCTTCACAGCATTTCCATGAGAAACACGGACGGAGCCCAGGAGTGCGCCTTGTGAACCGTGCAACACCGAACAACGACCGAATCCCCACCGCCTCGCACGCGTCCTGACCGCCGGCATCGCCGCCGCGGCCCTCGCGTGCGGAGGACTCGCCGTCGGGGAGCTGCCTCCGCGGCGCCCTCCGGACTGTCGGCCGCCGACCTCAAGCTTCTCGCAGCCGCTCCGGGACGCGAAGCCCTCGAAGACGATCGCCGCGTTCGTGCGGACGACCGGCCAGGGCGCGCTCGAGGTCGACGCGAAGGCGAAGGGCGGCGACCTGACGAAGTCGACCACGCAGTCCTCGGCCGCCAAGCAGCGCGTCGCCGCGATCGGCTCGACGGTCGACGCCGTGCGCGCCGCGGTGCGCCAGTCCGACGCCGACGCCACCGAGCTCTACTCGACCGAGTACACCGTGCCGGGGGTGGCCGTCGTCGCCGACGTCGCCGCGCTCCGGAAGGTCGCCGCTCGATCCGACGTCGAGAGCATCATCCCGCTGACACCGAAGAAGATCGTCGATCCCACGGTGGACGAGGACTCCGGCGCCGCACCGTCCGGTGTCGATCCGAGCCTGACGAAGCCCGGTGCGGACGGCGTCACGCCGAAGAACGCGGCGAGCGACGTCTACACGCGCTCGCTCGATGCCTGGCAGCAGACCGGGCACACCGGCAAGGGCGTCAACGTCGCCGTGCTCGACACCGGCCTCGACTACACCCAGGCGGACTTCGGCGGTCCCGGTACCACCGCCGCCTACCAGGCCGCCCTCGCCAACACCGGCGCACCGACCGCCGGGTCCTACGACGGGAAGAAGTTCCTCGGCGGGTACGACTTCGCCGGCCCGACCTACAACGCGGACCCGACGAGCGCTGCCTACGACCCGACGCCGAAGCCGGACGAGAACCCGATCGACGGCAAGGGCGGCGACCACGGCACCCACGTGTCGGGCACCATCGCCGGCTACGGACTCGACGCCGACAAGAAGCCGTTCGACGGCGACTACACGAAGCTCACCACCGAGCAGGTGCAGGACATGTGGGTCGGCCCCGGCACCGCGCCCAGGCCGGGCTCTACGCGCTCAAGGTCTTCGGCGACGGCGGCGGTTCGACCGACCTCACCGGTGCCGCCCTCGACTGGGTCGGCCAGGCGCTGACCCAGGGCAAGGACATCAACGTCCTCAACCTGTCGCTCGGCTCCGACTACGGCGCGCCGGACGACCCCGACAACGCCAAGATCGACGCGCTCACCGCCCGCGGCGTCCTGCCCGTGATCGCTTCGGGCAACGCCGACGACTTCACCGACATCGGCGGGTCCCCGGGCAACGCGGAGGGCGCCCTCACGGTCGCCGCGAGCGCCACCGGTCAGTCGCTGTACGACGGTGTCGAGGCGACCGCCCCGGCGGACGTCGCGAAGACCTACCGCGCCCAGTACTCGCAGAACTACCAGGGCACGCTGCCGGTCGAGGGTGACGTCGTCGTCCTGAGCACGAACGTCGACGGCTGCGCCGCGTTCAGCGACGACGAGGCCGCGAAGATCGCCGGCAAGGTCGTCTGGCTCAAGTGGACGGATGCCGCGCTCGAGTGCGGCTCCGGCGTGCGGTTCGACAACGTCCAGGCGGCCGGCGGCGTCGGCGTCCTGCTGGCGGGGACGGTCAACACGTTCGACTCCGGCATCGCGGGGAACGCGACCGTCCCGGGAGCCGAGCTGACCGCGGACAGTGCCACGGGCCTCCAGGCCGCTGCCCAGGCGGGGACCCTGCACGTGCGCTTCGCCGACGAGCTCAAGGGCTTCGAGCTCGCGACCGACCCGGAGACCGTGAACACGCTCGCATCGTTCACCAGCCGGGGCGTGCACGGGTCGTTCGACGACATCGTCAAGCCGGACATCGCCGGCCCCGGGGTCAACGTGATCTCCGCGGCCAACGGCACCGGTGACGGACGGCTGTCGATGAGCGGCACGTCGATGGCGACGCCGGACGTGGCGGGCATCGCCGCGCTGACCTTCCAGTCGCACCCGACGTGGACGGCGCCGCAGGTCAAGGCCGCGCTCATGAACACCGCGACGCACGACGTGAAGGACGGCGACGGCACCGCGACCCTGCTCCGCCAGGGCACCGGCCGCGTCGACGCCCTGCAGGCGGTCACCGCCGGCACCACGGTCCGCAGTGTCGAGAACGACCAGCTCGTCACCGCCTCGTACGGTGTCGTCGAGGTCGCCTCGAAGACCAGCGAGAACCGCACGCTGCAGATCGAGAACACCGACGGCCGGCCGCACACCTACGACGTGGCCTACCA
This sequence comes from Curtobacterium flaccumfaciens, assembly GCA_029689965.1. GTDB lineage: Bacteria > Actinomycetota > Actinomycetes > Actinomycetales > Microbacteriaceae > Curtobacterium > Curtobacterium flaccumfaciens_E. Next base: position 1,241,169 of record CP121450.1, read on the forward strand.
GCCGCAGGTGTCGCAGCCGGGTGTGGCCTTCGCGCTCAGCACGAAGCGCGTGACGGTCCGACCGCACGGCACCGCGACGGTGAAGCTCACGTTCTCGATCGCCGACCCGACGAAGCTCCGCCGCGTCATCGACCCCACCCAGGAGTCGGTGCAGCAGGGCTACCAGCGGGAGTTCGTCGCCGCGGCCTCGGGGATCGTGACGTTCACGCCGACCGACAAGACGCTCAACCCGCTGCGGCTCGGCACCTACGTCGCGCCGAAGCCGGTCAGCGCGGTGCACGGCACGGACGTGTCCTTCAGCGGATCGCAGACGAAGGCGGACCTCGCGCTCGCCGGTCGCAGCGTCGACCAGGGCGATGCGACCACCGGCTACCACGCCGTCGTCGCACCGTTCGTGCTCGGCGGCACGGACGGGCAGGAGTCGTTCCCGGCAGGTTCGGCGAAGCAGTCGCTGCAGGCTGCGGACGTCCGGGCGTACGGCGCGAACTACGACAAGGCCTCTGGGACGCTCGCCTTCGGTGTGCAGACCGCGGGGCCGGACGCCGACCCCGGCGCGGTGACCAACGTCGAGGTGCTCATCGACACCGACCGTGACGGCACGCCGGACTACCTCGTGTACGACGCCAAGTCGGCCGCGGTCGACGCGACGCTCGCCACGACGGTGGACCTGGCCACGGGCAAGACCGTGGACGCGCAGCCGCTCAACGGTGGGACCCCCGGGCAGGACGTGAACACGTTCGACAGCGCGGTCAAGGTACTGACGGTGGACGCGGCGACGATCGGTGCGACCAAGGCGTTCACCTACTCGGTCCTGACCGAGTCGGCGTACGCCCCGGCACTGGCCACGAGCGGATCCTCCGTCGTCGACGAGACGGCGGACGCGACCTACGACCCGACGAAGCCGGCGCTCACCTTCGCTCAGGGCACGTCCACGGGTGTGCTGTTCGCGGACTCCGGGTCGCTGCAGGTCACCCGCGGTGCCGGTGTCGCGAACGCGAAGGCGCTGCTGCTGCACCTCGGCAACGCGGTCGGCGACCAGGCCGACACCGTGTCGGCGGTCCAGACCGCTCCGACACTGGCGCTCCGCAAGGGCAGTGCCGTGACGGTGTCGGGCGCGGCGAAGGTCGGCAAGAAGCTCACGGCGCACCACGGCTCGTGGGGCGGCGCTGGCGTGCGGTACTCCTACCAGTGGCTCCGTGACGGTGCCGCTGTGCAGGTGCCACGAAGCAGACCTACGCGCTGGGCTCGTCCGACACCGGGCACCGCTTCCAGGTGCAGGTCACTGCCACGGCCAAGGGGTACCAGGACGGCTCCGCGACGTCGAAGCCCACCGCCAAGGTCTCACGCCGCTAGTCGTTCATCGATCACTCCGGGCTCCGTCGCAGCCTCGACGGGGCCCGGAGTGCGTCAAGAGGACATGTAGTTAGACAAACTAGTTATCGAGTGGGAGAGTTGCAGCATGCAGACGCAGAGCACCCTGAAGCAGCTCCGGGCCAACCCGATGGAGTGGCGGCGCCGTGGGCTCACGCCGCCTGACGTCATCCAGTCGATGATCGAGCAGCGGCTGGCAGAGCCGGGGCACGCGCAGCCCGTCGGCGACCCGTCCTACCAGGACTTCTTCCGGAGCTGATCCGGACCGGGCGGCCGCGATTCGGGAAGCGACCGCCTGCACACTGGAGGCGCGGTGCCAGCTGGCACCGCGCCTCCAGTCCGTCGGTGGTCCGGGGACCGGCCCTACTTGCCGATCTTGTCGTCGGCCGCCTGCTGCGCTTTGTCGATCTGGTCGCCGTGACCGCCGCCGGTCGCCTTGTCGGCCGCCTCGGCCGCCTTGTCCAGACCGGCATCGGACGCCTGCTCGCCCTTGTCGCTGTTCGCGAAGTCCTTCGCCTTGTCGCCGAGGTCGCTCATGTCGTGCTCCTTCACTCGTGGGATCTGACGACCCCGAGGGTGCCCCGCCCGACGTCCGTGCGCTCCCAGGTGGGCCGCTCGCTTCGGCGGGTGGCGCGGAGGTGACCAGCCGATAGACTCGGGTGGACCACCGGCCGCTTCGGTCGCGTGAGGTCCTCCGCCAACGTGAGGAGAACCAGATGCCCGCTGCAGTGATCATCGGAGCCCAGTGGGGCGACGAGGGCAAGGGGAAGGCCACCGACCTCCTCGGGTCCCGCATCGACTACGTCGTCAAGTTCAACGGCGGCAACAACGCCGGGCACACCGTCGTCGTCGGGGGCGAGAAGTACGCCCTGCACCTGCTCCCGTCCGGCATCCTCACGCCCGGCGTCACGCCGGTCATCGGCAACGGCGTGGTCGTCGACCTCGAGGTCCTGTTCCAGGAGCTCGACGCGCTGAAGGCCCGCGGCGTCGACGTCTCCCGCCTGCTGGTGTCGGCGAACGCCCACGTCATCACGCACTACCACCGCACCATCGACAAGGTGACCGAGCGGTTCCTCGGCAAGCGCCAGATCGGCACCACCGGGCGCGGCATCGGCCCGACCTACGCGGACAAGATCAACCGCGTCGGCATCCGCGTCCAGGACATCTTCGACGAGAACATCCTGCGCCAGAAGGTCGAAGCCGCCCTCGACCAGAAGAACCACCTGCTGGTCAAGGTGTTCAACCGCCGTGCCATCGACGCGGAGGAGGTCGTCGAGTCGCTGCTGTCCTTCGCCGACCGTCTGCGCCCGATGGTCGCCGACACGGGGCTCGAGATCCACCGCGCGCTCGAGGGTGGCGAGACCGTCCTGTTCGAGGCCGGTCAGGCCACCATGCTCGACGTCGACCACGGCACCTACCCGTTCGTGACGTCCTCGTCGGCGACGGCCGGCGGCGCCGCGACCGGCTCGGGCATCGGCCCGGGCAAGCTCGAGCGGATCATCGGCATCGTGAAGGCGTACACGACCCGCGTCGGCGCCGGTCCGTTCCCGACCGAGTTGTTCGACGAGTCGGGGAGTTCCTCCGGGCGAACGGGTTCGAGTTCGGCACCACCACGGGGCGGCCCCGTCGCTGTGGCTGGTACGACGCCCCGATCGCCCGCTACACGGCCCGCGTGAACGGCGTGACGGACTTCGTGCTCACCAAGCTCGACGTCCTCACCGGGCTGCCGACGATCCCGGTCTGCGTCGCGTACGAGGTCGACGGCGTCCGCGTGGACGAGGTCCCGGTGAACCAGTCGGACTTCCACCACGCGAAGCCCGTGTACGAGGAGTTCCCGGGCTGGACCGAGGACATCACGGGGGCCCGGACGTTCGAGGACCTGCCCAGGCCGCGCAGGACTACGTGCTCGCGGTCGAGGCGATGTCCGGCGCCCGGATCTCGGCGATCGGTGTCGGCCCCGGCCGTGACGCGATCGTCGTCCGGCACGACCTGCTCGGCGCGTCCTGACCGACATGCGGATCCTGTTCGTCTGCAGCGGCAACATCTGCCGGTCGCCGCTCGGCGCGCAGGTCCTCACCGCGCGGCTCGGCCCTGACGCCTCGGCGTTCACCGTCGAGTCCGCGGGCACCATCGCGCAGGACGGCGCCCGATGGACGGCCCGGCGGCCTCGCAGTCGGTGCGGCTCGGCGGGGCCCCGTCGACGCACCGGTCCCGGTACCTGACCGCTTCGATCGCCGGTGCCGCCGACCTAGTACTGACCGCGGAGCGCTCGCACCGTGCCGCCGTGGTGTCGCTCGCACCCCGGGCGGCGAAGCGTGCCTTCACGATCAAGCAGTTCGCGCGGGTGCTCGACGGGCTCGAGCCGGGGACCTCGTCGGTGTCGGCTCGGCGGAGGAGCTCGTGGAGCGGGTCGCCCGGCTCCGGGGAACGGTCGCTCCGCCCGCGGACCCGGCGGACGACGACGTCGACGACCCCTACCGGCGGTCGTCGGCGACGCACGAGCGCGTCGCCGACGAGATCGCCGCCGCGCTCGCGGTCATCGCTGACGCGCTGCGCGCCGTGCGCTGACGCGCTGCGCGCTGTGCGCTGACGCGCCCGGCGTGCCCGGCGGCGCGAGACTCGGGGTGAGCGACACGTCTCGCGCAATCACGCGCGAGACGTGTCGTCCACACCGAGTCTCGGAAGCGCTCGGCCGAGTCTCGGCAGCGTGCGGCCTGGCGGAAGCGCTCGGCCGAGTCTCGGCAGCGTGCGGCCGGGCGGCAGCGCGCGGCCGAGCGGGTCAGCCGCGCGCGAGCACGTGCCGGTCGCGGCTCGCCGCCACGCCGGCGACGAGCTGGACCACCAGGAGCGCCAGCAGCACCACGATCGGCACCGTCCAGCCCCCGGTCGCCGTGTGCAGCAGCCCGAGGCCGAGCGGTCCCAGCCCGGCGAGCAGGTACCCCGTCCCCTGCGCCATCGTCGACACGTGCGCGGTGTGCCGGGCGTCGGGCGACCGCCACACGATGTAGCTCAGCGACAGGCTGATCGCCCCGCCCTGCCCGAGCCCCAGCAGGGTCATCCACACCCAGGCGCCGGCTGCAGGTGCCACGAGCAGGCCGCCGAACCCGGCCACGCAGAGCGCCACCACGACGACGACCGGCACCCAGGTCGGCCGAAGGCGTCGGGCGATCGCGGGGCCGGTGACCCCGGTGACGATCCCGGGCAGCGCCGAGTACGCGAGCATCAGCCCGGCGGAGTGCGCGGAGACCCCGGCGTCCTGCAGCAGCGTCGGCGCCCACGTGAGGAACGCGTAGTACGACAGGCTCTGCAGGCCCATGAACCCCGTCACGGCGATCGCCACCCGGTCGCGGAACAGCCGGGCGAAGGTCGGCTCGTCAGCGGCCTCCACGGGCGCGTCCGCCACCCTGCGTGCGCCGCAGACGTGTCCCGGGTTCCGGAGGGCGCGAGGCAGCCACACCACGAACGCGATCAGCGCGGGGACCGCCCAGAACGCCAGCGCCGGTCGCCACGACCCGAACGCGGACATGAGCGGGACGACCGCCGCCGACGCGATCGCGGCACTGAGGAACAGCGCGGTCGAGTAGAGACCCATCATGAGTCCGACCCGGTGGGCGAAGTCGCTCTTGATCGCAGCCGGCATGAGCACGTTCGCGACGGCGATGCCGGCACCCGCGAGCACCGTGCCGCCGTAGAGCGCCCACGCGTGCGGTTCGAGACGGAGCGCGATGCCGAGCGCGAGCACCGCCATCGTCAGGCCGAGCAGACGGTGCAGCCCGATCCGTCGGGTCAGCACGGGCGTGAGGAACGCGAACGCCCCGAACGCGAAGACGGGGATGGTGGTGAGCAGGCTCGCCGCCGACGACGAGAGGTGCAGGCTCCGTTCGACCGCTCCGAGCACCGGTCCGACCGACGCGACGCCCATCCGAAGGTTGAGCGCGACGAGCATCAGGCCCGCACCGACGTACCACGCGGCGAGGATGCCCCGGCGGTCGGCGCGGGTCGGGATCGGGACGGAGGCTGTGGTCATGGATCGATCACATCACCCGGGCCACGCGTCGCGGAACACGTAGACTGCCGCTCGATGTCGATTTCCGGCCAGATCGCGCTCGAGGAGTTCCCCGAGCGCACCGAGGCAGCGTTCTGGTTCGCGCACGCCGAGACCGTCCCGCTGCACCGCCACGCGCTCGGCCAGTTCATCCACGCCGCCAGCGGGGTCCTCTCGCTGATCACCGAGGACGGCACGTGGATCGCCCCACCGAACCGCGTCACCTGGGTACCCGCCGGTGCGGAGCACCGGCACCGCGCGCACGGCGTGACCGACATGCGGGTCGTGTACCTCCCGGCGGACGCAGCCACGTGCCTCCCGTCCGGTCCGGCCGTCCTGGCCGTGTCCTCGCTCGCCCGGGAGGCACTGCTCGCCATCACGACGCCGGCTCCGCGCTCCGAGACGGCTCGGGCTCACCTCCGTGCCGTCATCGTGGACGAGGTCGCGTCCGCCCCGGAGCAGCCGCTGCACCTGCCGGAACCGCGCGACGCGCGGTTGCGGCGCGTCGTGCGTCGGGTCGAGCGGGACCTCACCGAGCCGGTGTCCCTCGTGGAACTCGCTGCGTGGGCCGGTGTCGGTGAGCGGACCTTGACCCGGCTGTTCCGGCAGGAGACCGGGATGGGGTACCGGCAGTGGCGACTGCAGCTGCGGGTGCACCGCGCCCTCGTGCTCCTCGCCGACGGGCAGTCCGTGACGGACGTGTCGGCGTCGTGCGGGTGGGCGACGACGAGCCAGTTCATCGACCAGTTCTCGCAGTTGGTGGGGACGACACCGGGTCGTACCGGCGGGCGGCGGGTACGGTCACGGCCTGACGGAGAACGGACACGAAGGAGTACCCCGATTCGCGGGCTGTACCCGGAAGTGCGTCGCACGGGCCCGGAAAGCCGGGGATCGTCGATGCGGCGGATTGACGGAACCCGTGAATGCGCGGGCATCGCTGGCGGCGGAGGGGCTCGGTCTCGTAGCGTTCTGATGTCAGCAGATGTACCCCGGATCGCGAAGGAGAGCGACATGAGCACCACCGTCAGCACCGACACCCGAGCCGAGGTCACGCTCGACACCGACACCGTGGACACCATCGCGATCCTCGAGGCGCAGGCCGAGCCGCACTCCCGTCCCGCGCGCGCCAAGCTCACCTGGACGCAGGAGGAGGACGGCGAGTGGGTCGCCAACTACGGCGGCTACTTCGGCGGATCGATCGACAAGCGCGACGGCCGCTACGTCGCCTCGGACACGTTCGGCCTGGTCGTCGGCGACTTCGGGTCGCTCGAGCTGGCACAGGCGCACCTCGCGGACCAGCTGCACGTGATGCTGCCCTCCGTGATCCGCCCCGTCGACTAGTCCTCCGCCGGTCCTCGACCGACTCGCCCAGCCCGCACCACCGCAAGGAGCACGACCATGAGCACGACCGTCGCCCACCACCAGCAGGGCGATGTGACCCTGGACACCGCCACGATCGAGGCGATCACCGAGATCGAGGCAGAGGTCATCGCGCCGGACCGGTCGGCAACCGTCCGCATCACGTGGTCCCGGCCCGACACCGGCCTGTGGGCTGCCAACTACGGCGGGTACTACGGCGGCACCGTCGACCGACGGGGAACCCACTACTTCGTGTCCGACACCTTCGGTCAGTACGTCGGTGACTTCCGTTCCCTCGAAGAGGCGCAGCAGCGGCTCGCCGAGCGGCTCGAGATCGTCCTGCCCGACGTCGTGCGCTCTGTCTGACACCGCACTTGCAAGGCACTCCAGAACACCCTGTCGCTCGCGGCGGGGTGTTCTGCTTCGTCAGCGCGGCCAGGTGGCGACGACGGCGACCGCGTTGAAGAGCACGTGGGCGAGGATCGCTCCGCCGATCCGCCCGGTCATCGCGACGAGCGCGCCCGTGAGCAGGCCGAGCAGGAACGTGGTGACGAAGACCTGCACACCGCCGAGCGGCGTGGTGCCCGCCCCGAGCAGCACGTGCAGGATCGCGAACAGCAGCGCGGTCAGGGGGACCGCCAAGAACCGGGTGCGCGGGGTGAGTTCGGCGGCCAGGCGCTGTTGGAAGAGACCGCGGAAGACGATCTCCTCGAGGAACGGGCTGACGAGCACGATGCTGATCGCCGAGACGACGAGCAGCTCCACGTCGGGCGTCCCGAGCGTCGGAGCGGGAGCCAGCCCCGTGCTGCCGGTGAAGGCGATGGACAGGACGACGTCGACCGCTCGGCAGACGACCACGATGCCGACCGCGAACACCGCCGCGCCGAGGTCCAGCCGCAGCCGGGAGACCATCCCCGTCCGGGAGGCGTGCCGGAGCACCAACGCGGTGCCCAGGACCAGAGGGAGCCAGACCGCCACGTCTGCTGCCAGCACCTGGAGGACGGGTGACGGGATGCCCCCAGAACGGGTGAGCTCGGAGACGACACGGGCCAGCAGCACGGCGACCCCGAGGGCGACGAGCAGCACGACGAGGTCACGCTGCCGCGAGGAATCGGGCTCGCTGGTGATCTGGGCTGACTCGGAGCTCATGGGCCAACCGTAGAGGAACCAGGGCGTTCACCGGCTACGACAGCCGAGGAGCGCTCAGACGTGTGGCAGTATTTGCATGTCATGCGCTGGGAAAACCCTGGTGCACCTGTGACGGGACCACAGGGAACTGACCGGATCGGGGAAGGCAGGCGCGTGGAGCTACGCGACTACATCACTGTGCTGCGCAAGGGGTGGGTACTCATCCTCGTGCTGGCGCTGGTCGGGGTGGCAGCCGCGGCGGGCTTCTCGCTGATCAAGAAGCCGGTGTACTCCGCCTCTGCACAGGTGTTCGTGTCGACGGAGACGTCGGGCAGCGCGAGCGACCTGGCGCAGGGCAACACCTTCACGCAGCAGCGCGTCTTGACGTACTCGAACCTGGTGTCCACGCCGATCGTGCTCCTGCCGGTCATCTCGTCGCTCAAGCTCGACATGACGGCCGAGCAGCTCGCTCCGATGGTGACCGCCACGGCGCCGACGAGCACGACGCTCATCTCGATCACGGTCGACGACACCGACCCGTGCAGGCTGCGGACATCGCCAACGCGACCTCGCAGAGCCTGACCAACGTCGTGCAGGACATCGAGGCGACGGACGCGAACGGCACCAGCACCGTGAAGCTCACCCGCGTCAAGCAGGCGCAGGTGCCGAGCACGCCGGTGAGCCCGAACGTCCCGGTGAACGTCGTGCTCGGGCTGCTCGTCGGGCTCGCGCTCGGTGTCGGCATCGCGGTCCTCCGCGAAACGCTCGACAACCGGGTGCGCACGGAACTCGACGTCGAGAAGATCAGCGACAAGCCGGTGGTCGGCGGCATCGCCTACGACAGCAAGGCATCGGAACGCCCGCTCATCGTGCAGGCGGATCCGCGCAGCCCCCGTGCCGAGTCGTTCCGCACGCTCCGCACGAACCTGCAGTTCCTGGACATCGGGACCGGCGCGCGCACGTTCGTGATGACCTCCTCGGTGCAGTCCGAGGGCAAGAGCACCACGGTCGCGAACCTGGCGATCGCCCTCGACAGCGCCGGCTTCCGCGTCATCCTCATCGACGCCGACCTCCGCCGTCCCGCGTCGCGGAGTACATGGGCGTCGACGGCAGCGCGGGCCTGACCGACGTGCTCATCGGCCGTGCCTCACTCGAGGACGTCGCCCACCCGTGGGGCCGCGGGAACATGGTCGTGTTGCCGTCCGGTGCGATCCCGCCGAACCCGTCGGAGCTCCTCGGGTCGCTTGCGATGCAGGACCTGATCGCCGTGCTCGAGCAGCAGTTCGACTACGTGCTGTTCGACGCGCCGCCGCTCCTGCCGGTGACCGACGCTGCGATCCTGGCGAAGAAGGCGTCCGGCGCGATCCTCGCCGTCGCCGCCGGCAAGACCCACAAGGGCCAGCTCGCCGCGGCGGTGGCGTCGCTCGAGAACGTCGGTGCCCCGATCGCCGGCTTCGTGATCACGATGATGCCCGTCAAGGGCCCCGGCGCGTACGGCTACGGCCGCTACGGCTACGGCTACAGCTACGGAGCCGACGTAGAAGAGGCCGCGTCGAACGCGGTGCGCGCACCCAAGCGAACCGGCAAGAAGGCCGGCGTCCTCCGACGAGCAGAGCGCTGAGGGGTCGGGGACATGGACACTCGCCGAGGAGCCCGAAACCTCGGCCGCGCGCTCCCTCGTACGACCCTGGTCTGGGTCGCCGTCGCAGTCGTAGCCCTGGTCGTCGTCGACGTCGTGCTCGTCACGCTCGCGCTCGGCCGGACGGATCCGCAGCAGCACGGTTCGGCCGGTCCGATCCCCACCTTCACGAGCACCCCCGACGTGACCGAGACCCCGTCACCCACAGGGTCGCCCTCGGCTGCGCCGACGGCCAGTGGGGACCCGGCTTCCGCAACCGCGCCGGGTCGCCGCCTCCTGTCCGCGGTCAGCGGCCTGGAGGCATGGCGAGCGTCCAGCGGGACGTGCGGCGGTGAGCGGCCGGTGCTGGAGCACACCGCCGACGGCGGTGCCACGTGGGTGCCGACCGATCTCGGGACGGATGTCGGTTCCGTGATGGCGATCCGTGCCTCCAGTACGGGCCTGTCGATCATGGTGGGGACCGGTCCGGACTGTGCAGCCTCCGCGCACACCACCACGGACGGTGGGGCGACGTGGTCGCCGGCCGATGACGGCGTCGCCGGGGCCGGGATCGACGCCGACGGCGTCGTCCTGGCGTCGAGCACCATCGAACCGCCCTGCGCGGATCCGATCGATGCCTTCCAGGGTGACCGCACGACCGTCGTCATCTGCGACGGCCAGCTCGAGTGGCGGACGGGCTCCGAACCGTGGATCGACGTCCCGCTCGGAGGGGTCCGCTCGCTCGCCGTCGACGGCGACCACTACGTCTTGGCACGCGTCGGAGTCGCTCAGTGCGCCGGCGTGCAGATCGAGACGATGACCGCGATCGGCGTGACGGCCGCGACCCAGACAGACGTCGTCGGCTGCGCCGACCACCTGGACGACATCACCGACGTCGCGATCGCCCGGGCGGGGACGACCTGTGGCTGTGGGCCGGGACGACGTCAAGGTGTCGTCGGACGGTGGTGCGACGTGGTGACGCGGCGGCGAGCATGACTGCCGCGTCCACACGTACGACTCCCACAACGGGCTCTACCCGCGACTGGAGCCGCTCGTACTCGCGTCGGGTGTTGTTCACCGACCTGCTCGCCCTGATCTGGGTTGTGTTCGGCGTGCAGATCGCCTGGCTCGGCCTGGAGTCGAACCTCGCCACGAACACCGCCGATGTCCGGCTCAGCTACTTCGCCATCTCGGTCGTGGTCATCCTGGTGTGGATGGGGCGCTGGCTCTCTACGACACCCGTGGTGATCGCGTGATCGGTGTCGGCAGCACCGAGTACCGGCTCGTCGCGGACTCGAGCGTTCGCGTGTTCGGGCTGCTGGCGATCGCCGCGTTCCTGCTGCACGTCGACCTGGCGCGCGGCTACGTGCTCATCGCCTTCCCGATCGGCATCTTGATACTGCTGCTCTCCCGCTGGATGTGGCGACAGTGGCTCGTCGCGCAGCGCAAGCAGGGTGCGTACTCTGCGAAGGTCCTGCTCGTCGGGTCCGCCCCGAGCGTCCTGCATCTCGCCCGCGAGCTTCGCGCGGTCGCCGGAGGCGGGCTACCAGGTCGTCGGGCAGCAGTGTCGACCGCTCACCGGGGTACGCTGCCCGGCTCGACGGTCGAGAAGCTACGGCGGCTTCGACGACCTGACCGAGGCCCTCGACGAGACCGGCGCAGACACCGTGGTCATCACGAGTTCTGACGACCTGCCGCCGAATCGCGTCCGAGAGCTGAGCTGGTCGCTCGAGCCGGGACGGAAGCACCTGGTGGTGGCCCCGAGCCTGACCGACATCGGCGGACCCCGCATCCACACCCGCCCGGTGCAGGGACTGCCACTCATCCACGTCGAGACCCCGACCTACTCGGGTCGCAAGCTTTACACGAAGCGGATCTTCGACCTGATCGGCTCCAGCCTGCTCATCATTGTGCTGTCGCCCGTGCTGCTGGTCCTCTCCGTACTGGTGAAGACCACGTCACCGGGCCCGGTGTTCTTCCGCCAGGAACGTGTGGGCCTGAACGGCACCACCTTCCACATGCTCAAGTTCCGCTCGATGGTCGTGGACGCTGAAGCCCGGCTGCTGGAACTCAGCCAGCTCGACCGGACCGAGGGCAACGACGTGCTCTTCAAGATGCGCTACGACCCTCGCGTGACCAAGATCGGCGCGTTCATGCGCCGGTACAGCCTGGATGAGGTTCCGCAGCTGTTCAACGTGCTGCTCGGAAGCATGTCCCTTGTCGGGCCACGTCCCCGCTTGCCCGCGAGGTCGAGCGGTACGACAGTCATGTGCACCGCCGGTTCCTGGTGAAGCCGGGGATGACGGGACTCTGGCAGGTCAGCGGCCGTTCGAATCTGTCGTGGGAAGACTCGGTGCGGCTGGACCTGTTCTACGTCGAGAATTGGTCCCTCATAGCGGATCTAGTCATTCTCTGGAGAACGCTCAAGGCGGTTTCTCGAGCTGAAGGAGCGTTTTGAAGGGCTTGCTTCTCACGGACCGGCTGGGGTTACGTTCATCCGCTGCCGTGGTTAAACTCGTCAACAATCCTATTTTAATATCGCAGGCACTTTCGAGCGCCACGGGGCACTCTCGGTGGTGATGGCGGTATCGTGGATGTCGCGCGGAGATTACTCCCTATTTGCGGTCTTGAATCTTGCTTCCAATTCAATATTCGGATTTGTGCGTGTCGTCGTATTTCAACCAGCCCTTATCCATTTCCGCGGTGACAAGAACGCCCTCACGCCACCAAGATATGCGCTCTTCGCGGCCGTTAGTGCGGGACTAGTTCTGGCAAGCGTCGCGATTACCCTTGGCGTGCATCGGCCGCAGGACGCGATTCTCCTCGGTATTTCATTGATGCTTCCAATTGGTCAGGATTGGTTGCGCTATCGCTGTCTAGTTGCAGGCAAGTTCTGGCGAACCGCGCTTGGCGAAGTCGGCAGGGCGGTGGCCACCGTGTTGCTCCTCGTCTCGTTCACAGGCGTCTCGCCAACTGTCTACCAGAGCCTGGCAAATGGCGCCTGCGCTCTCGCAATCGCCCTGCAGCTCGGGAACCACTTGACGACGGCTGCGTGGACACCTTTCCGTGAGTATCGATCGGCGGCCTTGCTGCAAAGCGTCGACTACGCTGTTGGAACCCTGAACTCCATTATTCCAATGCTGATTCTGGGCGGTCTTGGCGGTGGGGCATTGATCGGTGGATTCCGGCTCGCTCAGACCATATTTGGGCCATTGAATCTTCTGTTCTCGGCAAGCAGCACAAAGCTCCTAGCCGACGGTGCTGTGCAAGCCAGCCACGCGGAGGATGCGACCTTCATTCGTGCCGGACGGCGTCTCGCCGCTAAGATGTGCCTGCTCAGTGCGGCGATTGTGACTGCTGGAGTCGGGGTAATCTGGCTCGGCAAAATAAGCCTTTCCGGGGTGGGTTACAATGCGCTCCTCATCGGGGTTTTGTGCGTCGGCGCGGTGGCTGTTACGTCAGGCTGGGCAGGCATACATAATGTGGTAATGCGCGTGCTCGGCTTCAACCGGAGAGTTACGATGGGCCGGTTGGTTATTGTGGGCACCGCGTGGACGGCTTTCTTTGTCGGCTACATGATTGACGGTGTTGATGGCAGTGTGATTGCAGGATTCGCCGTATCGGCGGTCATGTACCCGATAGCCTTCGTCCTTCCGGCTCAAGCGTCTTATCGCATCATCCTGGGAGTCATGCCTCGTGAATAATCCTACTCGAACCGGCAAAATACAGCTAGTCATTGTCGCCGACGGCGACCCAGGCGACGAGCGGACAAACTCCGGTTTGCCAGAGGGGCTGCTTACTGGTCTGCGGCGACGTAAGGACGTCGATATCGTCGGCCTCATCGACTCCACGCCATCGTTATTCGGCAGGATATTGGCGATGGCACTGTCCTTTAAGGTCAACTCGACCGTGTGGCGTAATGTCTACCGGAAGGGTCGCGTAATGCGAAGATTGCGGTCGCAGAAACGGGATCGATCCTTGTCGCAGTATTCCGAGAACACGGTCGTAATTCAGGTAGGTAACACCTACCGGCCGATGGACAGGAGCTACGCAGTCGTCGTGGATGGGACAGCAACGCTTAGCCAACGCTGGCCGGCATGGTCGATGCCGAGCGCCGAGTTCCAGGCACGCAGGCGTGCTGAGTTGCTTCAATTCAGCAGTGCGACAGCCATCTTCACTCTGGGAGAACAAGTGCGGAAGGAGATCATCGAAGTATACGACCAGCCTGAAACGAAGGTATTCACGCTCGGAGGTGGCATCCGTTGCAGCGAGGAGACTAGTCCGCAAGACGAAGCCTCTTCGAAGGTGAGTCGAAAGACGGGCACCTCGATTCTGTTTATTGGTGTGGACTTCGAACGTAAGGGTGGGGAGAACCTGCTCGAGGCGTTTCGCGAGCTTCGAAAGTCAGATGACGTCACCTTGATTATCGCTGGCTGTCAGCCAAGGGAGGCGGAAGAAGGAGTCGAGTACACGGGCTTCGTCGCTGACCGGGTCGAAATCGATTCCCTCTATGAGGAAGCTGACATCTTTTGTCTCCCAGCTTCTGTTGAGCCCTTCGGCCTGGTTGTTCGCGAGGCGATGGCGTTCGGGCTCCCTTGTGTGGTATCGGACAACGGGGCGCTCCCAGGGCTTGTGGGAGACGGGGAGGCGGGGCTTATCGTTCCCGCAGGAAACAGCGCGGCGCTTCGCGACTCGATTCAGGTCCTGCTGAGGGACCCTGATCTGCGAGGGCGGCTCGGAGAGCGAGCAAAATCCCTTGCCGGGGGAGCACCTGGGACGCCGTAGCTGATCGCCTCGTCCACGGTCTCGCTGGTACCCGGGAACTTCGATGACTGCCGACGGCCTGGTCGAGTTCGTTCCGGCCGCGACGAAGCACGATGCTTCCAGGGGGTCGTTGCTGCTTGGAGTGGCATGTCTTGCCGCACTCACATCGAGTTGGAGCGCGGCTCGGATCGGTTCACTGAACTTGAGCGACCTTTTCATGCTCTTTACGCTCGTGCTCGCTCCTTTTACGTCTTCGATCATCCGCGATTCACCCCGTGTTCACGCATGGATAGCTCTGCCGACTCTCGTAGCGTTAGTACTGACCGCGCGGGACGTAGTGATCTCGGGTGACTCGTTAGGCGTGGTCGATGGCGAAGCTTCCGGTCTCGCGCCTGGCCAGATGTTGGCCCGCGTCGCCTTGTCCACTCTGTGCGTTTCCCTTGTGTGTATGATTGCCATCGGCGATGAGCAGTCCCGAGGACGCAAGGTCCTCAAATGGTGGTTCGCTGGGGTTACGGTGAGCGCCGTTTTCGCGATCTTGCAGGGGCTGGGCGTCGTCCCAGACAACGTGGTCCTCGCTCAGATTAATGGCGCAGAGCGCTTCGCGGGTCTCAGTAGTCACCCGAATGCGCTTGCGCAGACGATCGTTCTGGCCCTCCCTCTTTGCTCCTATTTCGTAAACACCTCAAGCCCGCGAAGGCGATGGCTTGCGGTCCTTATGCTTGTTCTTTTGTGGATCGCGCTCGTTCAGACAGGGTCGCGTGCGGGGCTGCTGGGCGGTTTTGTAGTCACTCTAGTCGCTCTGATCTACTTCGCCGCTCGTTTGCGCGTGCTCCGCTGGATTTTGCCTTTGGCAATATTGGGCGTTGTCGCCGCGCTTATCTACGGCCCGCAGGTCATCAGTGCAACGCGCTTCGTACCGAGCGCAGGGACCGCGCAAAGTAATTCCGGGCGCGTGCAGGCAATCAGTGAGGGTTGGGCGTCATTTCTGTCTCACCCGTTCGCCGGCGCCGGGTTGGGCTCCTGGGTCGGAGAACTAGCCCCGCTGGTGCTGCTCGCCTGCGGGGGTGTACTTTCTTGCTCGCCTACATGGTTTTCGTCGTCAGTCCGATTCGGATTCTGTGGTCAGCGCGCAAAGAGGACCTGGCGTTCGTGCTACTCATGAGTGCGATTATGGTATTGCTGTTGGGGCTACTGAACAACGGTTTCACCGAGCGATACACTTTTTGGCCAGCTCTCGTGGGTGCCTGTATGTATAGTACAAGGAATCGCCCGTCCCTTTGAGTCGATGAGTGCACCCTCGCTCACGATCAGGGCAAGGTAACGGGAAGGGATCACATGTCCGAGGGCTCTGCGACGGCCGGGACTGCTCGGGCCACCGGTTGGTGCCCCTTGACGGGCTCCGCGGCATCGCGGCGGTGGCAGTCGTGCTGTTCCACTTCCTGTCAAACGGGCCGCGTGAGTACCCTGAATTGGGTGAAAGGATTCCCTGGGCTCACATTGGACAGCAGGGCGTACGCGTCTTTTTCGCGATCTCGGGGATCGTCATCATCATGTCACTGCGGAACAGCACGCCTATGAAGTTCGTGCGTTCCCGCTTCGTACGACTTTTTCCCCTCGTACTGGGTAGCGATAATTCTGACGGCCACCACCATCACGATCTTCGGCCTGCCCGGGAAGATGGTGACTCTACCTCAGACGTTCGCGAACTTCACGATGATCCAGGGGCTCGTCGGAATCAATGACGTCGATGGTGCCTATTGGACCGTCGCCGTTGAACTGGCGTTCTACGTCTTGAGCGCGGCGCTTTGGTTCGCCGGGTTCCTCTCCGACCGGCGGCTTCCCGTCACGCTTTACGCATGGCTGGCGGCCTCCCTGGCGCTTGCTTGGGTCACGCAGCGATTGCACCTCGAGGGACTCGGCGGGGTGTTCCAGAACCTCCCGTGGTTCTTGGTCGGCATGCTAGCGCTCCGCGTCATTGAAGGTGACCGTCGTCCGATCCTGATCGCGTTCGTTCCCATTGCACTCGGCACGGGCCTTTACTTCGACCGGGCATCGGTCCTCGGCGCGGCCGTCGGCTTCACCGTAGTGATTGTGAGCCTCCGTTGGAACACCTTGGGGCTCAGCAGTGCGCCTCTTCGCGCGGCCTCCTACCCGCTTTACCTTCTGCATCAGAACATCGGCTACATTCTCTTGCTGCGTCTGCACGACGCAAGCGTCCTGAGATGGCTCGCTGTTACTATCGCGGTCTTCTTTTCCCTTGCCGTAGCGTTCGCATTCACGCAGTGGGTCGATGTTCCATTGCGTCGCGTGGTCCGTCGCTGGATCACGCCTCAACCGACGCAACTCAGAACAAAGCAGCCCGGGTCAGCTGCGGAGGCTTGAGTAGACGACATGTGGTCACCGCCGGTCTTCATCTTGCGTCCTTCACCCCGATGCACCTCGGTCCTCCGTCATGCCGGACGGAAGGCGATGACTCGATGGTTGTGCTTGGCGGGATCCTGGTCAAAGCGTGCGACATGAGAACGCATTGTTGACGCTGACCCGGGCAGGTAGCGGGCGTGAGCCTCCTACTGGCCGGCCCGTGTCGAGGTGAGCCGATTCCGGCAATAAGCTTGGCAAGTTACTCACAGTCCGAGGGATGAAGAAGTTCATGACATTGACCGCTCAGGCGCGACTTGCGAACCCGGCACAACATCTTGGGCGTTATCGCCGTCCTGCCAACGGTGTGGCGCTCGCAAAGCCCACATGTCGAGGAACTCCCAAGCTTCTTCCGATTCGTACAATATGGACCGCCGGCCACCTCCGAGCTGACTCGGTTACGATGGCGCGCTCGCCTTCAAGATGACCACCTTCATACGTTCTGCGACTCTGGCTACGGAGGGTAGGTCTTCGCTTGGACGTCGCGCGTTCGCGTGACGTGCTGCCTCGCGTGCATTGGCCGCAAACGCAGCGGGTTCGGACGGTACGAAGAACACCTCGCCAGGCTCCAAAAAGTCAATTTCTGGCGCATGATATCGATGCTCGACGGTGATGACTGGAAGTCCGAGAGCAAGAGCGTCGACGGCCACTAGGCCGACTCGGCCTGGCATCCAGATGCTCTCGCAGCGGCTTGCGAGGGCCGCCAAGGTGCGTCCTCGAGCGGCAGGAATATGAACGACATCGCCCGCGCTGGAGGCTGCTTCAACTTCCGAATCCAGTGGACCCTTTCCGACGACGACGAGTTTGAATGACGGGTCGTGCAGTCGCGCGCTTCGAGCCGACGAGAGTAGCTGAGTTATGTTCTTCGACGCGTCTAGCCCGCCGATGAATAGCGCACGCGCGCCGTCGCCAAGAATCGTTCGAGCCTCCTCGCGCTCAAGATCAGTGAGGCTGTCGACCGCCTGGCGCAGTGTTGCCGTGTCGGTGCTGTTACCGATGGCGTGGATTCTGAGGAACTTGTTCTTTAGTTGCGACCTGAGTAGTTGTTTCCCGCGTTCGCTGTACGTCATGACGTCGCGAGCAGCGAACTGCACAAGCCATCGCCGGGTGAGCCCGCTTAGGCGGGACCCCTCTGTTACGAAGGACGAACCGTGCCCCCAGAGAATCATTGGTGTCTTTCGGTGCAGGAGGTGAAAGAGCCAAGCGAAGGTGTTCGTGGGGTCCAGCTCGGTAACGATCACATCGAAGCCCGCGCCGCGAAGAGGTCTCGGCAACCACCGCAGGCGAACCTCCCTGCCTTTAGGCAGCCGGAGCACAAGCTTCGCGCATGGGCTGAACGCCGCTAAGGATCGCAGCGTCTCCGCGACGCCGCTGACTGGCTGCCGGGGAACCCGCGACGATGACGAGCTCGTGACCGTCGCGGGCCAGGGAGTCGCTAAGGGCTGAGAAGAGTGACACGCGGTACTCGGGTATGTACGGCTGCGTGATTAGTACTCGCAATTCATTCACTTTCCGAGCACATCGCGGTATATGTCCGCCAACTGATGACCCGAGTGCTCCCACGTGAAGGTCGATCGTGCATATCTCCGCCCGAGTACGGAAAGCCGTCGGGACAGCTCGGGGTCTGTCAGTACTGCCGTTAGCTCCTTGGCGAGACCTGCCGCGGTCGGGGCGGTGATCCGAAGGGCCCCGACGGCCGCTGCGGCCGATGCTATGCCCACCGTTTCTGTCACCACCGCGGGACAGCCAGCAGCCAATGACTCCGCTACTGACACTCCAAAGCTCTCATCGTCGCTGGAGAGCACGAACACGCTGGCCGCCGCCAGGAGGTCACGACGGCGGTCGGAGTCGACCGGGCCAAGGAACGACACTGCGGCTGTCACACCGAGTTCTCGAGCGAGGTCGGCTGGGCTCCAGGTCAACTGCGGGTCGAGTGGCCCCGCAACGATCAGTCGAACTCGTAGGCCGTCCTCTCGAAGGGTACTGAGTGCGTGCAGTACAAGGTCGAGTCGCTTCTTTTGTGTGATGCGACCGAGAAATAGAATGGCCGGGTCGCTCTGAGCCAGCGCCGCTGATCGCTTCAGTGTCAAAAGCGTCTGATCGACTCCAAGCGTGACCTCCGCCGACTGAAGGCGTCTTGCCCATCGTGGTGTTCGGTCTGCAGCCTCGTGCGTACTGCTAACCACAATTCGTGAAACATGCCGCAACGCAAGTCCATCAACAATGCAGGAATACCAGCACTTTTTGGTCCGGCCCTGTCGCCAATGATATTCGTCGAGCGCTCCATGGGGCTGCAGCACAACGGGGCGACGCAACAAAGCCGAAGCCCACAGCGCCATCGTAGAAGCTGAACGAATGAATACTATGTACGTGGATGAGGTCCGCGGAGCGAATCCCTGCCAACAGGCGGAGCGCAAGCGCTGGTGAGAATGCAAACCGTTTAGGCGGTAAGGCATGCACAATGCAAACGCGGGCATCTCTTCTGACGTCGGTGTCTTGAGAGGTCCCGCCCTTGTCGGTTGTGAGCACTCTCATTGCGACGCCATGCGCCGACAAGCTGTGCAACCATCCGCGTATGACCTCAGACGGACCTCCGTCTGTTCGAGCCACTGACGGTATGACATGTAGCACACGCATCAGTGGCCGGTTCCTACAGCTTCTTTGAAGTTCTCGGGTCTTGACCCCTATCTGCCAATAGTACGCGCTCAATGCGAACGCGTAGTCAAAACCCGGCCGGCCGTCGCGGAAGCCGTTACGAATGAGGTAGGAGTAAAGGAAGAACACAAGCGGCTTGAATGGGATTCGATCGAAGGCTCGCCCCTTTCGCGATCGATTATCGGCAATCTGTCTGCGCAGCTTCGGATGCATATTAAGGTATGCCTCCCAATCTGAATACCGGTTGTGTCGATCGAACCAGCTACTCACCGGGTCTCTATCGTCGTGATGTAGCGGCTCGTTGAGAATTCCGACCAGCTTTTGCGTCTGGGGCTGGTAGTGTCCCTCAACTTCTCGGATCCCAGGGGCTGCCAGGTCGTCGACCGTCGGAAACCTCGTTGCTTCCCGGTCGATAAGCGATCGTTTCGAGACCGTGTGCCCATGGCGAAGAAAGGCGCCTGCAAACCTGTAACGAAGCGGGATGTCGTAAGCGCCTATGTCAGAGGAAGCTTCGAGACGAGGCATCATGGACCGGAGTTCCTCAATCAGCTCGCGTGAAGGGTACTCGTCTCCGTCCAGTAGAAGGACCCAGCGATTCCGCACTATTTCGTGGTCCAGACTCCACTGCTTCTTCTTTGGATATTGACCATTCCATTCGAAGTTGATCACCTCGGCGCCTAAGGCTTCGGCGATCGCTGCCGTCCGATCAGTGCTGTTTGAATCGACGACGACGATCTGATCGAAATCGACGAGGCGCTCCAGGACGCGAGCAATGCCGGTTTCCTCGTTCTTGGTGATGATGATGGCAGTCAGGGGCAGCATCTTAACAAATCCTTGGGATCCGGTTGGCCAGTAACGTCCAGAGTGGTCGAATTAGTCGGAAGTGCTGCTCGAAAGAGCGAACCTGAAGGAAGTCTCCCCTGAAGTGACCTTGAGCCGGACTTGCGAGACTGTTGGACGGGGCTGCTTTGAGCGTCGATATTCACCGAGCATTCCGCCCATCGAATCGGCTTCCTATAACAACCGCAGGCGTCCCGCTTACGATAGCGCCGGCAGGTACTCGCCCATTGACGAGGGACATAGGGCTGACTACGGCAGATCGTTCGATCTTCGAACCTCCTAAAATCATGCAGCGTGATGTAATCCACGCGCCATCCTCGACTAGAATCGGTCGGGTCAGGAGGGCCATATCGCGCCGATGAGCATGGCTTCCGGTAGTCAGAAGAGTCTCCTGCGAGATAACCACGTCGTTTCCAACCTCAATGCGATCCTGATTATGAAACCATACGCCCTCGCCGATCCAGCAGTTGTCTCCGAAGCTGTAGCTTCCAGGGAAAACGAACTCTAGTCCGCGGTCGGAATACAACCTTGGATCCGATCTCAGCTCCGAAGCGGCGGAGGATCGCAACGCGGAGTGCGGAGGAAATCTGCCAGGGATTTGCGACGAAGAGGAGCTCGACGGCGCCCCACAAGTAGACCATCCATCGGGGGCGGTCCCAGGACTCGCCCTGCCCGGGGGCGGACGCAAGGGAGATCACGGGCGTGTCGTCATCGCTTGCCATGGTGGTTGCTCCCCTCGGGCGGTGAGGGGCCCTCAACGCGTTCACATCCTAAGGTCGAGCTGTCGCCCTAGCTGGTTCACCTCACCGTGTGCAGGGAGGGACACGGAGGGTTTGACGAGCGACTGTTATGTTTTTCGGGTGGAGAGCGGCATCTCGGTCTTGTTGATCGGCATCAACTACACGCCCGAGAGCACGGGCATCGCTCCGTACTCTGCGGGCCTCGCGCGGGAGCTGGTTCAGCGCGGCATACGAACGCGGGTGATCTCTTCGTTCCCGCATTACCCCCAGTGGGCGTTTCAGGATGGGCCCCCGCCTCGCTCGGCGGTTCGAACCGAGGACGGTGTGCGGGTGGTTCGCCGTCGTCACTGGCTTCCGTCGCGGCCGGGCGGTCTCCGGCGGGCAGTTTCGGAGCTGTCTTTTGGCATCGCCTCTCTGACAACACGATTCGGGCGGCCTGACGTGCTCGTGCTGGTGTCACCAGCTCTGCTCTCCACGGCGGTTGCGCTTGCGAAAGCTTCGGATCGGACGACGTCGACCAGTGGTCGTCTGGGTTCAGGACCTCTATACATTGGGCGTCCGGGAGCTTGGTGCTGAGAAGCTGGGGGTTGCCGAGCGCGGGATCGCTGCCGTCGAGCGTTGGGTCTTGCGTGCCGCGGACAGAGTGGTCGTCATTCATGAACGCTTCCGTGACACGGTCGTGGAGGAGATGGATGTTGACCCGCACGCGGTGGCGGTCGTTCGCAATTGGTCGCATCTTCAAGACGCTGAACCGGTGGATCGTCTGGCGGCGCGCAGGAAGTTCGGCTGGGGGAGGACGATTTCATTGTCCTCCATGCCGGCAACATGGGCGTGAAGCAGGGACTCGAGAATGTCGTTGATGCGGCGCGCTTGGCAAACGAGCGTCGCAGTAACGTCCGGTTCGTGCTCCTCGGCGACGGGAACCAGCGCGAGCGTCTGGCTCACCTCGCCTCGGGGCTACCGGCGCTGTCGATGATTGCGTCGCTGCCCGACACGGAGTTCAGGCAGGCGCTCGAGGGTGCCGATGCGTTGCTCGTGAACGAGCGCAGCGGTGTCGCTGGGATGGCGGTACCGAGCAAGCTTACGTCCTACTTCAGCACGGGACTACCGGTCATCGCTGCGACAGGCTCGGGCGGCGTGACCGAGAGCGAGGTGCTGATGGCCGAGGCTGGGCCTGTGGTCGCGGCAGGTGACCCCAAGGCGCTGCTGGATGCGGCGGAGGCGCTGGCGGCTGATCCTCAACGTGCTGCTGACTTCGGGGAGAACGGGCGCCGGTTCCGAGCAACGCGGCTCACGGCGCGGGCATCATTCGATACGTTTACTCAGTTACTCAGGGACCTGGCCGCGGGCCGGGAATCTCCGCCGCCAGGGAATCGGGAAACGTTTGACGAAGCGTGCGCTCATCACGGGCATCACAGGACAAGACGGGTCGTACCTCGCTGAGCTGCTGCTCCGCAAGGGGTACGAGGTCCACGGGGTGATCCGTCGAGCGTCGACCTTCAACACGTCTCGGATCAACCACCTGTACGTCGACCCGCACAACCCGGATGCCAAGCTTTTCCTGCACTACGGCGATCTCGGCGACGGAGCGCGGCTCGTCAGCCTGCTCGGCGAGCTGAAACCGGACGAGGTCTACAACCTGGCGGCGCAGTCGCACGTGCGTGTGTCGTTCGATGAACCGGAACACACCGGGACGTCACGGGCGTTGGCTCGATGCGCATGCTCGAGGCGGTACGGATGTCCGGCATCCACACGCGCTTCTACCAGGCGTCGTCCTCCGAGATGTTCGGAGCGAGCCCGCCGCCGCAGAATGAGGAGACGCCGTTCTGGCCGCGCTCCCCGTACGGGGCGGCGAAGGTCTACAGCTACTGGGTGACCCGGAACTACCGCGAGGCCTACGGCATGTTCGCGGTGAACGGCATCCTGTTCAACCACGAGTCGCCGCGGCGGGGTGAGACCTTCGTGACGCGCAAGATCACCCGTGCTGTTGCACGCATCAAGGCTGGCCTCGAAGACCACGTCTACCTCGGGAACCTCGACTCCGTCCGGGACTGGGGGTACGCAGCCGAATACGTCGAGGGCATGTGGCGGATGTTGCAGGCCGACGAGCCGGACGACTTCGTCCTGGCGACCGGCGGCGACTTCACGGTCAAGGACTTCCTGTCGACTGCGTTCTCGCACGCGGGCCTGAACTGGGAAGACCACGTCCGGTTCGACGAGCGCTACCTGCGGCCGAGCGAGGTGGATGCCCTCGTGGGTGATGCTTCGAAGGCCAAGGAGAGGCTCGGCTGGGAAGCAACTGTCGATACAGCAGAACTCGCGCGGATCATGGTCGACGCTGACATCGAGGCGCTCGAGCACGAAGGGCGCCCCTGGATCGACACCGTCCGTCTCGAGAGCTGGGGTTCCTGATGGCCACGACCGATTTCACTCCGGGTCCGATCGATCGGGCCGAGCGGGTCTACGTGGCCGGCCACCGAGGACTCGTCGGCTCTGCCGTATGGCGGAAACTGGAAGCCGAGGGCTTCGAGGACCTCGTGGGGCGGACCTCGTCCGAGCTGGACCTGAAGAACCGTGCCGCGGTGTTCGAGTTCTTCGCCGAGCAGACGCCCAAGCACGTCGTGCTCGCCGCCGCGAAGGTCGGCGGCATCATGGCGAACAACACCTACCCGCACGACTTCCTCAGTGAGAACCTGCAGATCCAGGTCAACGTGATGGATGCTGCCGTCGAGCACGGGGTCGAGCGTCTCGTTTTCCTCGGCTCATCGTGCATCTACCCGAAGCTGGCCGAGCAACCGATCCACGAGGACGCTCTGCTCACGGGCCACCTCGAACCAACGAACGACGCGTACGCGATTGCGAAGATCGCCGGCATCCTCCAGGTGCAGGCCGTTCGCCGCCAATTCGGGCGCCCGTGGATCTCTGCGATGCCAACGAACCTCTACGGCCCCGGGGACAACTTCTCGCCGACGGGTTCGCACGTGCTGCCCGCGCTCATCCGCCGGTACGACGAGGCTGTGCAGTCCGGAGCGGAGCGGGTGGAGAACTGGGGAACTGGAAGTCCCCGTCGGGAGTTCTTGCACGTCGACGACATGGCCGCGGCGGTCTTCCACCTGATGGAGCACTACGACGGGCCGGAGCAGGTCAACGTCGGCACCGGTTCGGACGTGACCATCAAGGAGATCGCCGAGACCATCGCGAAGATCGTCGGGTTCGACGGCGAGACGGTCTGGGACATCTCGAAGCCGGACGGGACGCCGCAGAAGCTGCTCGACGTCTCGAAGTTGGCAGCCGAGGGCTGGACCTCGCAGATCGGTCTCGAAGAGGGTCTGCGGAGCACCATCGACTGGTATCGCGAACACGCGGACACCATCCGCCAGTGACATGAATCGGACATGAGGAACCGTAGGATTGCCCATGTCCGACCTGCCCGAGTCGCGACGCACTGCATTACGCCGGGGGTAGCACGTCCTCGGGTCGTTCTGTGGGTCGTCCTCGCTCTTGTTCTGCTCTTGATCCTCGCCGTCGCCTGGGTGGGGGTGCGAGCGCTGCTCGCGAAGGGACACCTCGAGCGCGCTGTCGGTGACGTGGACACGCTGCGGTCGCAGCTTCACCGACGGTGACTCGGCGGCTGCTCAGAAGACGGCGAAGCGACTCGAGGGTGAAGCCGGTGCGGCACGGTCGCTCACCGGTGATCCGGTCTGGGGCGCGGCGCAGTACACGCCGTTCTTCGGGACGAACCTGCGCGCGGTGCGCCAGGTGTCCGTGGTCGTCGACGACGTCGCGCAGAACGCGGTGAGCCCCGTCGCCGGGGTCGTTGGCGAACTCGGGTCGGATTCGTTCGCACCGAAGAACGGCAAGATCGACCTGCAGCCGATCGAAGACGCGCAGCCGGCGGTCGCGAAGGCGACGACGACATTGGCGAAGGGTTATCGCGACGCCGAGGCGATCGACACGAGCGGGACGCTCTCGCCGGTCACGACCGCCGTAGGGCAACTGCGGAACGCGTTGCAGACGGCGTCGACCCAGGCCAACGGGGCGAACCGCATCGTGCAGCTGGCGCCGGCCATGCTCGGTCATGACGGCGACCGGAACTACCTGCTGTTGTTCCAGAACAACGCCGAGTTGCGCGCAGGTGGGGGATCCCCGGATCGGTGGCGCTCCTCCAGGCCCGTGACGGGGCCATCGCTCTGCAGAACCAAGCCGCCGGCGGGTCGTTCGGGCCGTACGACGAACCGGTCCTGCCGCTGTCGGCGGACACGACGGGCCTGTACGGCAAGATCACCGGCGAGTACATGCAGGACGTCACGCTCACGCCTCGGTTCGACGTGTCAGCGAAGCTGGCACAGGCGATGTGGAAGCAGAAGTTCAACCAGCAGGTCGACGGCGTGGTCGCGATGGACCCGGTCACCCTCAGCTACATCCTGAAGGCGACCGGACCGGTCCAGCTGCCGACCGGCGACACCCTGACGTCCGACAACGCGGTGAAGCTGCTGCTCAGCGACGTCTACGCGAAGTACCCGGACCCGAACATGCAGGACGCGTTCTTCGCCGCGGCGGCGAGCTCGGTGTTCGAGAAGATCTCCACCGGCGGGTTCGACACGAAGAAGTTCGTCGCCGCACTCACGCAGGGCTCTGATGAGGGGCGGCTGCGCCTGTGGAGCGCGACGAAGGGCGAGCAGACCCGGATCAGTGGCACGGCGGTGGCGGGAGAGCTCCCGACCGTCTCGAAGGCGGCGCGGCAGTTCGGCGTGTACCTCAACGACGGCACCGGCTCCAAGATGGACTACTACCTCGACAAGACCGTGTCCGTCGGCAGCTCCGTCTGCCGCAAGGACGGCAGACCGACGTCCGTCGTCGAGGTGACCCTGAAGAACACCGCCCGGCCGACGCGGCCACGAGCCTGCCCGAGTACGTCACCGGCGGAGGTGCCTTCGGCACGGAGCCGGGCAAGATCAAGACGCTCATCGCGGTGTACGCGCCGGAGAACGCGATCTACCTCGGAGCTACACAGGACGGCAAGCAGGCAGCGCTGCAGACGGCGACCGATGGTGGGCACCCCGTCGCGCAGCTGCAGACGATGCTCGCTCCCGGCCAGAGCGTGACGTTCCGCGTGGCGTTCCTCGGCCAGGCGAAGTACGCCAAGGCGGCCGTGCAGGCGCTGTCGACGCCGGGCGTCGAGCAGGCCGAGGCGAAGCCACTGTCGTTCGACTGCTCCGAACCGATTCACGCCGGTTGACGGCAGCTCGCCACGGCGTTTCGGTCGGCCGTGGGCCACGACCCGTGCGCGAACCATAGGGCACCGAGCCATGGCCGAACGTGAGTCGCGACCGTGTTCCTCCTCAAAACGCGGCTGAACGGCCCCCAGAACGGGGCACAACAGAACGCTCCTTGTCGCGGGGACAGGTGGGTCGCAGAACGTTTGGGCCGCTGTCATCCCGTCCGCTGTAGCGGTTTGACCAGGGCTTTTCGAGCGCCGAGTCGGCCCGAACCGTGGTGCGCTCCCGGACTCGACCATCCGATCCGCGCACTTGCACGCTCAAGTTCACCCGATTGTTGCGTAAGGCGTGGCAACACGCTGAGAACTTCCGATAGATTGAGCGAACTTCGTCAATTGCACCCGCTATGACCTGGCCGGGGCAGGGGATCAGGCGAAGCAGCGGGCTCTGGGTGTCAGGGTCTGAAGGATCAGATCAGTAGGGGAAACCACTCCATGAAGAAGCTCATTGCTGCGATCGTGCTGGCTGGCGCCGCACTGATCGCCACGCCGGCCGCTGCCAACGCCGCCGGTTACACGCCCGACTCGAACGTCTCCGTCTCCGGCAGCTACACCGCTGGCGGCACCGCCGTCGTGAACTTCAGCGAGGGTGCGTTCCAGGACAACGAGACCGTCAACGTCCAGGTGACGGGCGCCGGTGCGGTCACGCTCGGCGCGCTGCCGACCACGACCGTCTCGAAGGCCTACACCGCCTCGTCGGACGGCTCGCTCGCCGTGACCGTCACGTTCCCGCAGGGAGCCTCGGGCACCTACAGCCTCACCGCCACCGGTGCGACCTCGGGCGTCGTCGGCTACGCGTCCTTCACCGTCGCGCCGGCTGACGCCACCGCGGTCGCGGCCGCCAACGGCTCCGGCACCGACGGCACCCTTGCCTTCACCGGTTCGACGGTGTCCGCGCTCGCTCTCTGGGTGGCCGGCGGCGCTGTCGTCCTCGGCGGTGGCCTGCTCCTGGTCCGCGGTTCGGTCCGTCGCCAGCGCGAGACCGTCTGACCCACGACACGCTGAACGAAGCCCCGGAGCCTCCCGCTCCGGGGGCTTCGTCGTGCTCGACGGTCCGGCTCGTACGAGTACGACGAGCGAGTACCTGCGAGGTACACCTCGCTCGTGCTGTGGGTTCGAGGCATGATCCAGACGGTACGAGGCCGTGCGTGCGAGGCGGGAGTTCCTCGACGTGGTCCTGCGGTGACCCGCACCTCCCTTGCGCGATCCCTCAGCGGCTGCGGTGTCGCGCAGCCCACCCGAGGGCCACGACGGCGATCAACGCGCCGACGGCGGCCCCGCTCGTGTTCGCCAGCACGTCGTCGAACGACGCGAACCGCGCCGGCAGGAAGAGCGCCTGCCCGGTCTCGATCACGCCGCTCGCGACGAAGCCCGTGAGCGCGCCGACCCACCACCGTCGAGCGCCGAGACGCAGGACCACGAGCAGCCCCAGCGGCAGGAAGAACGCCACGTTCGCCGTGAACTCGAGCGCGCCGTACCCGAACCAGGCCGGTGTCCCGAGCTCGTGTGCCAGGTCGAGCCCGCGCAGGATCCCGGGTGCAGGCGGGCGTCGACGGGGAGCCCGCGAACCCCACGAGCAGCACCCCGACCCCGTAGACGCCGAGAACCCAGGAGGCAAGCCGGCGGGTCACGGGCGTGGCCGAAGCGGTCCTCGACCGCCACGCAGCGAGTACCAGCCGCCCGAGGAGCAGGCCGACCGCGGACGCCAGCGAGAGTGAGACCCACGTCGCTCCGGGCGTCGAGCTCCGCGCGCCGGCGACCCCCACCAGGATCGCCGAACCGGCCGTGGCCCAGCCGGTCGCGCTCGTCGCCGACGTCGGGATGGCTGCGGCGACGAGCGCGGGCAGCAGGGCGGTCGCTGCCGTCACCGCCATCGCGCTGACGAATCCGTCCTCGACGGACAGGAGGCCGTGCCCGGCTCCGCGGAGCCCCGTCACGACGGCGCGGAACGCGTCCACTGCGCCGGTCGCCACCCCGGGAAGCGACGCGAGGGCGATCGCCGCGACGATCCCGGCGGCAAGCACGGACCGCGCGAGCGCGGTCCGTGCTTGCAAGGTCATGTCGGCAGACCCTAGCGTGCGCGCTCTGCGTAGCTGGCCAGCGTTGCGGGGCATCCTGCGCGCACCGGTGCGGCCGCCGTAGCCGCCCTACGCGACCGGCTCGATCAGCTGCGGTCCGTCGTTCTTGACGCTGTTCACGGTGCGCGCGACCTCGTACTGCTCGAGGCCCGCAGCGACCGTCGACGACTCGTGGTCGAGCAGCGCGAGGAGATCGTCCGTGCGGAGCCCGCCGCGGTCGCCGTTCAGCCAGTCGTCGTAGCCGTCCGGCGTGAGGAACGCCGGCATCCGGTCGTGCACCTCACCTGGAGCCACATGGGCGTCCAGAGTGATGATCGCCAGCGAGAGACGCCATTTGTCGGGGTCGCCCTCGGGCTTCGTCGGGTCGGGCCAGGCGCTCACCACGCCCGCCATCGCCAGCGCACCACCGGGCTCGTGGACGAAGTGGGGTTCCTTGCCGTCCTCGCGCACCACCCATTCGTAGTAGCCCTGCGCCGGCACGATGCACCTGTTCGTGGCGAACGCCCGCTTGAACATGCCGCTCGTCGCGACCGTCTCGATGCGGGCGTTGATCGGCTTCGGGCGCTGTTTCTGGAAGTCCTTCGCCCAGCTCGGCACGAAGCCCCAGCTGATCCGTGGAAGTTCGCGCTGGCCGTGCCGCTGCCGGACGGCGAACACGGGATCGGTCGGGCGACGTTCCAGCTCGGGACGAGGCCGGTGCCGACCACGCCCGTGTCCTCGTCGACGTGCTCGGTGCGATCGGCGAGCTCACCGATCAGTTCCGGCAGCAGATCGGCCGTGGTGTCGGAGACGACGAACCTTCCACACGTGCGCCCAGTGTGCCCGGCACCGCCGACACCCGCGCTGTCGCCGTGTCGTCACTCTCCGGGGAGCGACAACTTGCTGCCGTTCGGGGTGCCCGGCCGACCTCGCGCGGGCGGGGGCGGTGGGACGGGAGGCAGAACCTCGGCCTCGGCACGGAGCTGCTCCTGGCGGCCGAGGGTACGAAGCCCCACGATCCCGGTCCCTCCGTTGATGAGCAGCGGGAACACCCAGACGCCCGGGAACAGGACCACGGGACTGCTCCCAGCGGCCGATGCGAAGTCGAAGACCAGCGTGCCGGCGCTGATGCCGAGCAGCCCGCCCAGCAGGAAGAGTGATCGGAACGTTGACCGGACGAGCATGTCGCGGGTCTCGGGCACACGGTCGAGCACGGCGTCGCGGTGCCGCGGATCGATCGGTGGAGAGTTCCGGCGGTAGTAGCGGGCGACCGCCTCCTGGGTACGCCATCCGATGCCCGGGACGGGAGGTATCTCCCAGCCCCGGGGTCCGATCGGTGTGAGAGCGGCGCCGACACACCCGACCCCAGCCGCCAGGAACAGTGCCACGACGACCCCTGCGAGCACGGGAACGGACCCGTCCAGCCGCCCGAGCAGCGTACCGCCGGCCAGCAACGCCGCGAAGACGATCACCGTGACGATCACCCCGACGAGCACGGCGCGGCGGAGGCGGTGCTGGCCGACGAGTCCGGGCAGGCGTTCGCGGTACACCCGCCATCCGATGCTGAACACCGGTCATGTCTACGCTGCGGGTCGGGCGGGCGCCCGGCTGCAAGACACGCCCGGCGTTCGCAAGCCGCGGGGCCACCTCGCCCCGTCGCACCGCGGCGCCCCAGCACTCGTCCAGGAACGCACGATGCGCTCGACGCATGAGTCTCGACATCGTCTACACCGCAGCCGCCCACGCCACCGGCGGAGGCCGGGACGGGCACGTGCGCAGCGAGGACGACCGTCTCGACCTCGACACCCGTCCGCCGAAGGAGATGGGTGGCAGCGGCGAGGGCACGAACCCCGAGCAGCTTCTTCGCCGCCGGGTACGCAGCGTGCTTCCTGGGCGCGCTGCACGCCGCCGGCAAGGAGCTCGACGTCGACACGACGGGTGCCGAGGTCTCCGCTGAGGTCGGCATCGGCGGCACCGGCGACGGCGGCTTCGGTCTCGCGGTCGAGCTCGACGTGTACGCCCCGTCCGCGCAGCCCGAGCAGCGGCAGCGTCTCGCCGAGCGCGCGCACGAGATCTGCCCCTACTCGAACGCCACCCGCGGCAACATCACGGTCGCGCTCTCCATCGTCGACTAGCGTTCCGGCGTGGTCACCGACGAGTCGCGCTGCCCCTGCCTGAGCGGGAACCCCTACGGCGAGTGCTGCGGCCCCCTGCACGCCGGTGCGGCAGCGCCCACCGCGGAGCGGCTCATGCGGTCGCGCTTCAGCGCCTTCGCGCTCGGCCTGCCCGAGTACCTCCTGCTCACGTGGCACCCCAGGACGCGGCCGGCATCGCTCGAGTTGGACACGGAGCAGCGCTGGACACGGTTGGACATCCTGTCGACGCGGTCTGGAGGCCCGTTCGACTCCCGGGGCACGGTCGCGTTCCGTGCGTGGTGGCGGTCCGACAGCGAGCGCGGCACGCTCGAGGAGACGAGCGAGTTCGTGCGGGAGGGCGGGCGCTGGTACTACGTGGACGGTGTCGTCAGCTGACGACGGTCGGCGGCAGACCCACAGCTGCACGCATCGCCCGGCGCACGTCGACCTCGTCGGGCAGGAGCTCGTCCTGGTCGCCGGTCAGGAAGAACCGGATCTGTCCGAGCGCCTGCTCGGCGAGCATGTCGAGGCCGTTCAGCACCCGCCCGCCCGCGTCCGCCCACCGCGTCGAGGCCGCGGTCGGCCAGGGCTCGTAGGCGACGTCGAACAGGACGGCGTCGGAGCCGCTCGGCACCAGGTCGAGGTCGTCGGCGGCACCACCGGGCAGCGTCGAGACCACGAACCCGTGCCGCGTGCCGGGCAGCTCCGTGAGCGGGAGCACGTCGAGCGAGACGCCGAGGCGGACGGCGAGGTCCACGAGCGCGCCGGCCTTCGCGGTGTCGCGGAGGAACAGCCGTACGAGGGTCGCCCCGAGCCGGACGGCCGCGGTGAGGGCGCTCGCCGCTGTTGCTCCACCGCCGAGGACGGTGGCCTCGCCGGGCAGGTGGCCGAGGGCCTCGACGGGGCGGACCAGTCCTTCGACGTCTGTGTTCGCGCCGTACCGCAGCACGGTGTCGCCCGCGGTCCGGAAGGCGACCGTGTTGGCGACCCCGAGCTCGTCGACGAGGGGGGTCGTCCGGTCGAGCATCGGCAGCACCTCGCGTTTGAGCGGCATCGTGAGGCTCAGCCCGCGCCATTCCGAGCCCAGCCCCGCGACGAACGTTCCCAGTCCGCCGGACGCGACCTCGTGCCTCCCGTACGACCACGGCAACCCGAGCACGTCGTAGGCCGCTGCGTGCAGCGTGGGGGAGAGTGAGTGCGCGATGGGGGAGCCGAGCACCGCGAGGCGGGTGCGGGCGGGGTCGGTGTACGCCACGGTGAGCCAGACTACCGAGGCGTGTCCCAGTCCCATCTCTTAGGGTAGCCTTACCTTTGTGATTCGTTCCTCTTCTCGTCTGCGCCGCGTGCTCACCGCCGCGGGCGCCGTCGTCGCAGCCTCTCTCGTCCTCGCCGGGTGCGCCTCCGGTTCCGGGTCGTCGTCTTCCTCGTCCTCCAGCGGGTCGTCCGACGGCCAGTTCCCGGTGTCCATCACGACCGCCCTCGGCACCACGAAGATCGAGTCACAGCCGAAGCGCGTCGTCGCCCTCGGCTGGGGTGACGCCGAGACGGCACTCGAGCTCGGCGTGCAGCCCGTCGGTGCGAGCGACTGGCTCGCCTTCGGCGGCGACGGAGTCGGCCCGTGGCTCAAGGGCGCGTACACGAAGTCGCCGAAGATCATCCAGACGCTCGAGCCGAGCTACGAGGACATCCTGAAGCTCAAGCCCGACGTGATCCTCGACGTGAAGTCCTCGGGTGACAAGGACCGGTACGCCAAGCTCTCCGCCATCGCGCCGACCGTGGCGATCCCGAAGGGCGGGGAGAACTACCTCGCGTCCACCTCGCAGCAGACGACCATGATCGCGAAGGCGCTCGGCAAGCAGGCGGAGGGCAAGAAGCTGCTGTCCGGCCTCGACGATGCCTACGCTGCGGCGCGCAAGGCGCACCCGGAGTTCGAGGGCAAGTCGGCCGTCGTGGGCGCCTACACGTCCGAGGGCTTCGGCGCCTACGCCTCCACGGACAGCCGTTCGACGTTCATGCGGAACCTCGGCTTCACCATCCCGAAGGCCATCGACGAGCAGGCCGGCAAGGCGTTCTCGGTGCACCTGTCGGACGAGAACCTCGACCTGCTGAACGCCGACCTGACGCTGATCCTGCCGATCTACGTCGACGCGTCGAAGGCGGAGTCGGACCCGCTGTTCCAGAAGGTGCCCTCGGTCGAAGCCGGGCACGCGATCGTGTTCGACGACCCGGACGTCTCGTCGGCGTTCTCGATGGGCACCACGGCGGCGATCGAGTGGGCCCTGAAGAAGCTGCCGGACGAGTTCGCCGCCAAGCTCGGCTGACGGGTCGAATCGCGCGTAGGGGGTCGGAACGCGCGTAGGGGGTCGAAACGCGCGTAGGTGATCGGAACTTCCGGTCGCCTACGCGCGTTTCTGCATCCCAGTGCGGGCGAGATGGGAAGGAACGCGCGGTCAGGCGCCGAACGTCGAACCGAGGAACGCGAACAGGAGGGCGATCAGCGGGAACGAGCCCTGCACGAACGCCGAGTTGAGGTAGCGACGGCCAGTGCCGGCGAGGATGACCGCCGCGCCGAGCATCGACGCCGTCGAGAACACGACGAGCGTCCATCCGCTCGCGCCGTTGCCCGCGACGACCAGCACGACACCGAGCACCGCGCCGATCGCGAGGAACAGGTTGTAGAAGCCCTGGTTGAAGGCGAGCGAGCGCGTCGCCTGCACCTCGGTCTCCGACGACAGGCCGAAGATCTTCCGGACCGGGGACTCGTCCACGCGACCGACTCGAGGAAGAAGATGTACACGTGCACGAGGGCGGCGAGGACCGCGAACACGCTCGAGATAACGAGCAGGACCGACATGGCCTCCATTCTCGCAGTTCCGAAGGCGTGCTCAGGTCACGCCCAGGTTCGACGGACGTAACCGACACCTGGCGAGCAGTCGCGGCCGTTAGGCTCTGGGCATGAGCGACGACACCACGCGTGAGTACGACCCGGCGGCCGTCGCCGAGCTGGGCAGCATCCGGCAGAGCATCGACAACATCGACGCCGCCGTGATCCACATGCTGGCCGAGCGGTTCAAGTACACGCAGCGTGTGGGGTACCTCAAGGCCGCAGCGGGCATGCCCCCGCGGACCCGGCGCGCGAGCAGATCCAGGTGGCCCGGCTCCGCTCGCTCGCGGCCGAGTCGCACCTCGACCCCGCGTTCGCCGAGAAGTTCCTCAACTTCATCGTCGCCGAGGTCATCCACCACCACGAGCAGATCGCTGGCGGCGACGAGTGACCGCCACGCTGCCAACGCTGCTCGTCGGCTCGTACACGGCGACCGGCGGCGGCAACGCCACGGGCATCTCGATCGTCGCCGGGGGCCCGGCCTCCGCAGCCGGCACGGCCGACGTCCGGACCGCCGCCGTGATCGACGACCCCTCTTTCCTCGCCGTCTCCGGTGACCGCGTCTACGCCGTCTCCGAGACGGCCGACGGCGGCGTCTCCGCGTTCCGACGTGACGGCTCGGCGCTCGAGCACCTCTGGGACGCCCCGGCCGGCGGCGACGCACCGTGTCACGTGCGGGTCGACCCGTCCGGCGCGCTCGTCGTGGCCAACTACGTCTCGGGGACCGTCACGGCGGTCTCGCTCGCTGCGGCGGAGTCGCACGCCGCGTCGGTGCTCGCCAGCGACGGTGTCGTCGGGGCGCACGGCGTCGACGGTGTCGCCGGAACGCACGGCGTCGACGGTGCGGTCGGGCCGCAGGGCGTCGACGGTGTCGTCCTCGCGCACGGCGTCGGCGACCGGACGATCGTTCCGGGTCCGCCGTCGTGACAGAGGTCCTGCCCGACGCGAGCGGTCCCGTGGAGGACCGGCAGGAGGGCCCGCACGCCCACCAGTCGATCGCCACGCCCGACGGCACCGTGCTCGTCGCCGACCTCGGGGGCGATGCGCTCCACGAGTTCCGGATCACCGACGCGCCCACCATCGAGCGGGTGCGGGTGCACCACGTCTCGCCCGGCGTCGGCCCGCGGCACCTCGCCTGGTACGACGGCGACCTGTTCGTCGCCGGTGAGCTCGACGGACACGTCCACCGGCTCCGGCGCGACGAGAGCGGTCCTTCCTCACCGTCGCCTCGGCCGCGACGTTCGACGGCGCGGTCGGCGACTCCCTGCTCAGCCACATCGAGGTCGACGACGCCGGCCGGGTCTTCGTCGCCGTGCGCGGCCGCGACCTCGTGGTGGTGCTCGACGCGTCGGACGGCGGGCTGTCCTTCGTGGGCTCGGCATCGTCCGGAGGTGTGTGGCCGCGGCACTTCGCGCGCGTGCCGGGGTTCGTGCTGGTCGCGAACCAGATGTCGGACGCGATCGCGGTGCTGCCGGTCGGTGACGACGGGGTGCCCGGCGAGGCCGTGGCCCGGATCCCGGTGGGCAC
This sequence comes from Curtobacterium flaccumfaciens, assembly GCA_029689965.1. Classification (GTDB taxonomy): domain Bacteria; phylum Actinomycetota; class Actinomycetes; order Actinomycetales; family Microbacteriaceae; genus Curtobacterium; species Curtobacterium flaccumfaciens_E. Next base: position 1,275,991 of record CP121450.1, read on the forward strand.
GCCGACCTGCGTCATCCCGCTCTGACACGGTTCGCGACACGCCGCTCTCGTCACGAGACACCGCTCGGGTCACGAGACAGCGTCACATCCGGCGGTGTCTCGCGGGCTCCGCGGTGTCGCACGACGCTGATGCGCCGCCTTCAGTGGCCCGTCTCCGGCATGGAGACGAGGCAGCGGATCGTTCGGCCTGGAGGCGCGGCGTGTGTCACCGGGACCGGCCAGACTGGGCGCATGGACGCGTCCTACAGCATCGTCTCCGGTCCGCCGCCGCTCGCCGACTACCTCCGGCTTCGTCGGGAGTCCGGTCTGACGCCGAAGAACGCCGAGCAGGGCGCAGGAGCGATCGCCGGGAGCTGGTCGGCATGCCACGTGGTCGACGCCGCCGGAACCCCGGTCGCGATGGGCCGGGTGATCGGAGACGGCGGCTGGTACTTCCACATCGCGGACATCGCCACGGATCCGGACCACCAGCGCCGTGGTCTCGGACGAGCGGTCGTGGAGTGGCTGATCGCCGACATCCGCTCGCGTGCGCCGGAGGGGGCCTACGTCACGCTCGTCGGCGATCCGCCCGGCCAGCGGCTCTACCGGTCGCTCGGGTTCGACGACGTCGCCCCGAGCCTCGGGATGGCGCTGCGGACCGACTGACCGTCCCCGCGGTCAGCGATCGATGACGTTCTCGAACGGGCGCCCGTCGGCCAGCGCAGTCACCTGACGGCGCATCAGCTCGATGGACCGCGGCACGCTCAGGTCGGTGTTGCCGCCGACGTGCGGAGTCAGGACCGTGTTCGGTGTGGTCCACAGCGGGTGGCCGACGGGGAGCGGTTCGGGGTCGGTGACGTCGAGTGCGGCCGAGAGCCGCCCGGTCCGGAGCTCGGCCACGAGCGCGTCGGTGTCGACGACCTTGCCGCGCGAGACGTTCACGACGAGGGCTCCGTCGGGCAGCGCCCGAGCAGGTCTGCGTCCACCAGCCGCTCCGTCTCGTGGGTCAGCGGCGTGATGAGCACCAGGACGTCCGTCTCGGCGGCGAGGGTCCGGAGCGCGCCGAACGCGTGCACCTGCCGGCCGTCCTGCTCGCGGGCGGTGCGGGCGACGACGGTCACCTCGGTGCGGAACGCCTCGAAGCGGGTGGCGATCGCTGAGCCGATCGCCCCGTAGCCGACGACCGTCACGCGGCGGTCGGCCAGGGAGCGCGTCGTCCGGGCGTCCCAGACCCCGTTCGCGCGGTCGGCCTGGAAGGCCCCGAGCTTGCGCAGCGACGTCAGGGCGAGGCCGACCGCGAGCTCGGCGGTCTCGTCGTCGTGGATCCCGCGCCCGTTCGCGAGCTGCGCGTGGTCGGGCACGTGCGGAACCGCGTGCTCGTACCCGGCGCTCGGCAGCTGCAGGAGCCGCAGGTTCGGCAGGTCGTGCACGTACTGCCATCGGTGCCGCCCGCCGAAGTAGAACGGCAGGAGCGCGATGGCGACCTCGTCCGGGCGGCCGTACGGCCCTTCGACGTCCCACACGTCCAGCTCGACACCGTCCGGTACGGGTCCGAACCGGTCGACGAGCTCCGGGAAGGGCAGTGTGACGATCGGCATCCTGCGCGCGCCCGGCGTCAGGCGTCCGAACGCGGCGAGAACGTGCCGTCGGACTCCAGCGGACCCGGCCGACGTAGCCCTCGGTCACGTCCTCGACGATGACGTCCCCGAAACGGCTCGGCAGCGTGGCGCCGTGCGTGCCGCGGAGCTCGTCGACCGTCGCCTCGAACGCACCCTGGACCTCGAGCGAGCCGGAGGTGGCGTCCGTGACCCCGATGCGGAGCACCGGGAAGCCGCGGCCCTCGCAGAGCCCCTGGAAGCGGACGTCGTCCTCTCGCCGGACGGTCACGATGACGCGGCCGGTCGACTCCGAGAACAGGGCGGTCGCGGTGTCGACGCCGTCCCGGTCCTCGAGCTCGTCGAGCACGACGCGGGCACCGATGCCGAAGCGCAGCACCGACTCCGCGAGGGACTGGCCGAGGCCGCCGTCCGCCAGGTCGTGCGCGCTCGTGAGCAGCTGCTCGTTCGCCGCCGCGTGGAGCAGGTCGGCGAGGGCCTTCTCGCGCTCGAGGTCGACCGCCGGCGGACGTCCGCCGAGGTGACCGTGCACGGTGCCGGCCCAGGCGGAACCGTCCAGCTCGAGCGACGTGGTGCCGAGCAGGTAGATGTTGTGGCCGTCGTCCTGCCAGCCGGACGGCACGCGCAGCGCGACGTCGTCGATCACACCGAGCACCCCGACGACCGGGGTGGGGTGGATCGGCGTGGTGCCGGTCTGGTTGTAGAACGACACGTTGCCGCCGGTGACCGGGATGCCGAGCTCCATGCAACCGTCCGCGAGGCCCTCGACGGCCTCGGAGAACTGCCACATGACCTCGGGGTTCTCCGGCGATCCGAAGTTCAGGCAGTCCGTCACCGCGGCCGGCACCGCGCCGGTGACGGCGACGTTGCGGTAGGCCTCGGCCAGCGCCAGGCGCGCGCCCTGCTTCGGGTCGAGCTGGCAGTACCGGCCGTTGGCGTCGGTGGCGATCGTGACGCCGAGCCCGGTCTCCTCGTCGACGCGGATCATGCCGCCGTCGTCGGGGAACGAGAGCGCCGTGTTGCCGAGCACGTAGGTGTCGTACTGGTTCGTCACCCAGTTCTTCGACGCGAGGTTCGGCGACCCGAGCAGCTGCAGGAACTGCGCCTTGAGCGCGGGTCCGTCCGCCGGACGGTCGAGTGAGGCGGCACCGTCGGCCTGCAGCGCGTCGATCCAGGTCGGGTAGGCGACCGGCCGGTCGTACACCGGACCGTCGACCGCGACCGTGCGCGGATCGACGTTGACGATCTCCTGGCCCTGCCAGTCGATGACGAGCCGGCCCGTGCCGGTGACCTCGCCGAGGACGCTGGTCTCGACCTCCCACTTGCGGACCACCGCGAGGAACTCGTCGAGCTTCTCGGGCCGGACGACCGCCATCATGCGCTCCTGGCTCTCCGACATGAGGATCTCCTCTGCGGTGAGCGTGGGGTCACGCAGGAGGACGTCGTCGAGCGAGATGTGCATGCCGCCGTCGCCGTTGCTCGCGAGCTCCGACGTCGCGCAGGAGATGCCCGCCGCCCCGAGGTCCTGGATGCCCTCGACGAGCTCCTTCTGGAACAGCTCGAGGCAGCACTCGATGAGGACCTTCTCGGCGAACGGGTCCCGACCTGCACGGCCGGGCGCTTCGTCGGGCCGCCCTCCGTGAAGGTGTCGGACGCGAGGATCGAGGCTCCGCCGATGCCGTCACCGCCGGTGCGCGCGCCGAAGAGCACGACCTTGTTGCCGGCGCCGGAGGCGTTCGCGAGGTGGAGGTCCTCGTGACGGAGGACACCGACCGCGAGGGCGTTGACCAGCGGGTTGCCCTGGTACACCGGGTCGAAGTAGGTCTCGCCGCCGATGTTCGGCAGGCCGAGGCAGTTGCCGTAGAACGAGATGCCGCCGACGACGCCGTGCACGACGCGCGCCGTGTCCTCGTGGTCGATCTCGCCGAAGCGGAGCTGGTCCATCACCGCCACCGGGCGGGCGCCCATCGAGATGATGTCGCGGACGATGCCGCCGACGCCGGTCGCTGCGCCCTGGTACGGCTCGACGTAGGACGGGTGGTTGTGCGACTCGACCTTGAAGGTCACCGCCCAGCCGTTGCCGACGTCGATGACACCGGCGTTCTCGCCCATGCCGACCATGAGGTTCTTCGTCATCTCCGGCGTGACCTTCTTGCCGAACTGACGCAGGTAGTTCTTCGACGACTTGTACGAGCAGTGCTCCGACCACATCACGGAGTACATCGCCAGCTCGCCCGAGGTGGGGCGGCGGCCGAGGATCTCGCGGATCTTCGCGTACTCGTCGGCCTTGAGCCCGAGCGCCTCGTACGGCTGCTCCTTGTCGGGCGTCGCGGCGGCGTCCTGCACGGTGTCGGGCTTCGGGCGAACGGAGGTCGTCACGGTGTTGTCGTTCCTGTCACTGGAGTCGCTGTCGGATCGGTCGGTCGCGTCACTTGACGAGCGTCGACTCGATCACGGAGGTGAAGAAGGTGAGGCCGTCCGTCCCGGAGGCCATCGCAGCCGCGGTGTCCGGGCCGAACCCGGGCTCCGTCGCGTGCTCGGGGTGCGGCATCAGGCCGACGACGTTGCCGCGCTCGTTCGAGACGCCGGCGATGTCGTCGATCGACCCGTTCGGGTTCACGCCGACGTAGCGGAACACGACCTGACCGTTGTCCTCGATGCGCTTGATCTCGTCGGGGTCCGCCACGAAGCGGCCGTCGGCGTTCTTCAGCGGGATGGTGATCTCCTGCTGGGCGGTGAAGCCCGAGGTCCACGCGGTGCCGGTGGTCTCGACGCGGAGCTTCTGGTCGCGGCGGATGAACTGCTGGTGCGCGTTGCGGGTGTGCGCGCCGGGGACCAGACGGGCCTCGGCCAGCATCTGGAACCCGTTGCAGATGCCGAGCACGGGCATGCCCTTGCCGGCGGCGTCGATGACCTCGGCCATGATCGGCGCCTTCGCGGCGATCGCACCGGCACGCAGGTAGTCGCCGTAGGAGAACCCGCCGGGCAGGACGATGGCGTCGACACCCTGGAGGTCGTGGTCGCCGTGCCAGAGCGCGACGGGCTCGGCACCGGCGAGACGAACGGCGCGCTGGGCGTCGCGATCGTCGAGCGAGCCCGGGAACGTGATGACGCCGATCCGCATCGAGGTCACTGGCCTTCGACCGTCACGGACACGACGTCCTCGATGACGGCGTTGGAGAAGACGTCCGCGGCGATCGCGCGGACCTCGTCGAGCTTGGCGTCGTCGACCGGGCCGTCGACGGCCACCTCGAAGCGCTTGCCGATGCGGACGTTGGTCAGGTCGGCCTTGCCGAGACGGGCGAGGGCGTTGCCCACCGCCTTGCCCTGGGGGTCGAGGATCTCGGCCTTGGGCATGACCTCGACGACGATCGTTGGCACGTGTTCACTCCAGCGCTTCGGGGATGGGTGGGACGTGAACAGTCTAGGCGGCGGGCGCGATGCGCCCACCCGCTTGTGGAGAACTCGCCCAAGCGGTATATTCCAAGTCGAATAGTCCACACGGAACACCGGTCTGGAGGCACGGATCTTGTCGCTCACGCCCCTCGCGTTCGCCGCGCTCGGGCTCCTCAACGAGGGGCCCACGCACCCCTACGAGATGTTCCAGACGATGATCCACCGCAAGGACGACCGGCACGTCAAGGTCCGGCCGGGAACGCTGTACCACCAGGTCGGCCGTCTCACCGAGCTCGGCCTGGCCGAGGTCGTCGGCACGGACCGCGAGGGCAACCGACCGGAGCGGACCACCTACGCGATCACCCCCGCGGGGCGGGAGGCGCTCGCGGCCGGACTCCGTCGCATGGTGGCGGAACCGGCGGACGAGTACCCGGAGTTCCACCTCGCCCTCTCCGAGATCGAGAACCTGTCGGTGGCCGAGGCGGTCGATGCCGTCCGGGCGCGTGTGGCGGCGCTGACCGAGGAGCTCGCCTTCTACGACGAGGGTCTCGCGACGATGCTCCGGCGTGGCCTCGCGGAACGGTTCCGCCTCGACGTGTCGTACGTCCGTGTCATGCTCGCCGCGCAGATCGAGTGGCTCTCCGCCACGGCAGACCGCATCGCGAGCGGCGACATCCCCTGGGACGGTCCGGCCGTTCCCGAAGACATCCCCAGAACAGCAAGGAAACCACTCGATGACCACTGCGTCGCACACGTCGCACACCACCGAGAAGAAGCCGTGGCCCGCCCTCTGGGCACTGGTCGTCGGGTTCTTCATGATCCTCGTCGACTCGACCATCGTGTCGGTCGCCACCCCGACCATCGCCGCGAAGCTCGACGCGGACATCAACTCCGTGATCTGGGTGACCAGCGCCTACCTGCTCGCGTACGCCGTGCCGCTGCTCATCACCGGCCGGCTCGGTGACCGCTTCGGTCCGAAGGTGCTGTACCAGATCGGGCTCGTCGTCTTCACCCTGTCGAGTCTCTGGTGCGGCCTCGCCGGCTCGATCGAGATGCTCATCGTCGCCCGTGTCGTGCAGGGCCTCGGCGCCGCGATGATGACCCCCAGACGATGGCGGTCATCACCAGGATCTTCCCGCCGCAGAACCGTGGTGCCGCGATGGGGCTCTGGGTGCCGTCGCCGGCGTCGCATCGCTCGTCGGCCCGATCGTGGGCGGCCTGCTCGTCGACGGCTTCGGCTGGGAGTGGATCTTCTTCGTGAACGTCCCCGTCGGCGTCGTGGCCTTCGTGCTCGCGCAGCGCTTCGTGCCGACCTTCCAGCGGCACGGCCACCGGTTCGACTACCTGGGCATCGTCCTCAGCGCCGTCGGCATGTTCCTCCTGGTGTTCGGCATCCAGGAAGGCGAGACGTACGACTGGGGCACCATCACGGGGCCGATCTCGGTCTGGTCGCTCATCATCGCCGGCATCGTCGTGCTGGCCGCCTTCGTGGTGTGGCAGGGCGTGCAGAAGGGCGAGCCGCTGCTCCCGCTCGGCCTGTTCAAGGACCGCAACTTCACCCTCGCGAACATCGCCATCACGGCGGTCGGCGTCGCGATCTCGTCGTTCGCGCTGCCGATCATGCTCTGGGCGCAGGACGTCCTGACGTTCAGCCCGACCCAGGCGGCGCTGCTGCTCGTCCCGCAGGCCGTCCTCTCCGCCGGACTGGCGCCGCTGGTCGGCAAGAACCTGCACCGGTGGAACGCCCGCTGGGTCGCGGCGTTCGGTCTCGCCTGCTTCTCCGGCGCGCTGTTCTGGTTCGGGTCACTCCTGGCCTCGGGCGCGGACTGGGGCTGGGTACTCCTGCCCTCCACGCTCCTCGGCTTGGCGAACGCCTGCATGTGGGGGCCGCTCTCGGTGTCCGCGACCCGCAACCTCCCGCCGAAGCTCGCGGGTGCCGGTTCCGGCGTGTACAACACCACGCGCCAGATCGGTGCCGTCCTCGGATCCGCCGGCATCGCCGCGTTGATCGAGGCCCGCATCACGGCGAACTTCCCCTCCGGCGCCGGCGGCTCGGGTGGGGCGCGGAGCAGCAGGTCGGGGCGCTCCCGGGCTTCCTGCAGCAGCCGTTCGCCACCGCGATGGGGCAGTCGCTCGTCCTGCCGGCCGTGGTGCTCGTCGTGGCGATCGTCGCGGCGCTGTTCCTGGCGAAGCCGAAGCAGACCGTCGCCTGGCAGCAGACCGGTTCCGTCGCGACGCAGCCCGGCGCGGACCGGGCGGCGCCCGAACAGAGCACGCCGGACGGTGAGCACGTCGGCGCACACGCAGCCGCTCCGGCGCCGGCCACCCCGGAGGAGGAGCTGGCAGCCGCCGACCACCACGGTCGCCACACCGACGCCTGATCCGCGCGACGTCGCACACCACGGGCCCCGCACTGTCTCGAACAGTGCGGGGCCCGTGGTCGTGCGCACGGAGGGCCGTTGCGCGCGGGGTGGAGCGACGAGAGCGATGTCGCACGACATCGGCCTCGTCGTCATGGGGCGTGTCCAACCGTTGCGTGCGCGTGAGCGACAAGACCGACGTCGTACGACAGCGGAGAAGTCGTTCGGCGTCGGCGAGACCGCGTCGGCGAGACCGCGTCGGCGAGACCGCGTCGGCGAGACCGCGTCGGCGGCGCGCGTCTCAGCCGCGGCGCTCGAGGTGCGCCCGTGTGAGCGCCTCCATCTCCTCATCGGTCAGGGCATCGACGGCACGGGCCTCGCGGCGGTCGGTGCGCTGCCACCGGATGAACAGCGAGATCAGCACGGGGATGTCCGCCACCTCGGCGATGAACCACAGCAGGTCGCCGGCGAGGTGCTGGTCGCGCAGTGGCGACGGGTACCAGGGCTTCCCGACCAGCGCCGTGGTGGCCCCGTCGAGCACGTGGTTCGTGATCCGCAGCACGATGCCCGGGATCGCATCGAGCATGAGCTCCACGAACGCCAGCAGGAACTCGACCGTGACGAACGTCGAGGAGCGCAGGATGCCCGGCTCCGACAGGGGAGCGAGCAGGCCGAAGCCGAGCGCCGGCACGAGCAGGGTGATCGCGACGGCCCAACCTGGCGACGTCCGGATGACGGCCGACAGCGGGGTCAGGAGCACGCAGAACAACGCGAGGGCGATGAGCGGCGAGACGATCGCGTTGCCGAGGACCCGTACCGGACGCGACCGCAGCGCTGCCGAGGCCGCGCGGGCGAGGCGATCCGGGCCTCCTGTCTGGAGCAACGAGACGGGCGCAGCGAGCGCGGCGAAGGTGGGGACCGCGAAGAAGAGCAGCGCGAGCCGGAACACGAACGCCCAGCGGAGGTGTTCGGAGTACACGCCGACCGTCCCGAACTGCAGGACGCCGAACAGGGTCAGCGCGCCGAGGAACGACAGCGTCCGCCACCACGGCCACCGTGCTCCGCGCCGGACCGCTCCGACGAGCCACCGGCCGTAGGCGACGGCGGCGACGAGGATCATCGTCGCCGCGAGGGGATCGAACCGCCAGGTGCTCCAGAACTCGGTTGTCGACGGCGTGGGGTGCCTCCTGCGGATCGTTCTGCCGGGTCCATCCTCCGCCGGGGTGCGCCGGAGTGCGTGCCCGGCCGGTGAGAACCGGTTCAGGCGGCCCGGCTCGCTCCTGCGCGCGGACTGGTGCTAGAGTGCAATTGTTGTCTTGAACGCTTCAAGAGAAGGGCCCCGGATGGACACCGACGCCGATCTCCTCCGCACCGCCGGTCTCCGCGTCACGACACCACGCCTCGCGGTCCTCCGCGCGACGTCGACCATGCCGCACGCGACCGCCGACGACATCGTGACCGCGCTCGCGGCCGAGCTCCCCACGACCAGCCACCAGGCCGTCTACGGCGTGCTCGCCGCGCTCACCGGGGTCGGGCTCGTCCGGCGTATCGAGCCGGCCGGCAGCCCCGCCCGGTACGAGCGGCGTACGGGGACAACCACCACCACATCGTCTGCACCATGTGCGGCGCGATCGAGGACGTCGACTGCGCCGTGGGTCACGCGCCGTGCCTGACTCCGTCCGACACCCACGGGTTCGCCGTCAGCACCGCCGAGGTCACCTACTGGGGATCTGCGAGCGGTGCGCCGCGGCGGAACGCGACGACGACCCGGTCGACGGCGACGCCCCACCGGCGGACCGCGGGGACGCGGCCGGCGATCGCGGCGGCCGCCCGGCCGCGCCCCTGACCAGCGCGAGCTGACCGGCGGGGCCGAACCGCGCCTGCAGTCCGGATCGACCGACACGCCAGTCGATCCGCCTCCCGGGACCGAACCGGGACCACGAGCAACCCGAGCACCCCTGACCGAACCAACCGTTCCACCTGAGGAGGAACCGTGTCCGACCAGAACACGACGCCCGGCCAGCCGGCCGGCACCCCCACCACGACGACCAACTCCGGCGCGCCCGTCTCGAGCGACCAGCACTCCATGGGTGTCGGCGCCGACGGCCCCCTGGCCCTGCACGACCACTACCTGGTCGAGAAGCTTGCCCAGTTCAACCGTGAGCGCGTCCCGGAGCGGGTCGTGCACGCCAAGGGCGGCGGTGCCTTCGGCACCTTCACCGTCACGCAGGACATCAGCCGCTACACCCGTGCCGCGTTCCTGCAGCCGGGTCAGCAGACCGAGATGCTCGCGCGCTTCTCGTCCGTCGCCGGCGAGCAGGGTTCCCCGGACACTTGGCGCGACCCTCGCGGCTTCGCGCTGAAGTTCTACACGACCGAGGGCAACTACGACCTCGTCGGCAACAACACGCCCGTCTTCTTCATCCGTGACGGCATCAAGTTCCCGGACTTCATCCGCTCGCAGAAGCGTCTGCCGGGTTCGCACCTGCGCGACCACGACATGCAGTGGGACTTCTGGACGCTCTCGCCGGAGTCGGCGCACCAGGTGACGTGGCTCATGGGCGACCGGGGTCTGCCGGCGTCCTGGCGGAACATGGACGGCTTCGGCTCGCACACGTACCAGTGGGTCAACGCCGAGGGTGAGCGCTTCTGGGTGAAGTACCACTTCCTCACGGAACAGGGCCACAAGACGCTCACGCAGCAGGATGCGGACCGCATCGCCGGCGAGGACGCGGACTTCCACATCCGCGACCTGCACGAGGCCATCGAGCGGAACGATTTCCCGCGCTGGACGCTCAAGGTGCAGATCATGCCCTACGAGGACGCGAAGACCTACCGCTTCAACCCGTTCGACCTCACGAAGGTGTGGCCAAAGGGCGACTACCCGCTCATCGAGGTCGGGACGATGGAGCTCAACCGCAACCCGGAGAACTACTTCGCGCAGATCGAACAGGCGACCTTCGCCCCCTCGAACTTCGTGCCCGGCATCGCGGCGAGCCCGGACAAGATGCTCCTCGCGCGCATCTTCAGCTACGCGGACGCGCACCGTTACCGTGTCGGCACCAACCACGCGCAGCTGCCGGTGAACGCCCCCAAGAACGAGGTCCACTCGTACTCGAAGGACGGCGCGATGCGCTTCGACTTCCAGAAGTCCGAGGTCCCGGTCTACGCGCCGAACTCGCTCGGTGGTGCGCACGCCTCCGAGGGCGCCTCGGACGACGCGCCGGGCTGGGAGTCCGACGGTGCCCTGCAGCGCACGGCTGCGACGCTCCACCCCGAGGACGACGACTTCGGTCAGGCCGGCACGCTGGTCCGTGAGGTCCTCGACGACGCCGCTCGTGAGCGCCTCGTCGGCAACATCGCCGGGCACGTCTCGAAGGTGACCCGGGACGACCTGCGCGAGCGGGTGTTCGCGTACTGGACGAACGTCGACGCCGATCTGGGCGCGCGCGTTCGTGCGGCCGTCGCGCCGAGCGCGCCCGGCTCGAACGAGGATCCGGAGCGGGTCGCGGTCGAGGCGTAGGAACCGAGCCTGGATCGGACGGGAGGCGCGGTGCGAGTCGGACTCGCACCGCGCCTCCCGTCCGTCGTCGCGCCCACTGCGGTGGCGTGCGCTGCGATTGCTGCGTGCGCCGCGGTGGCGCGCGGTCTTCGACAGGATGCGCGCCGATCGACGCGCGTCCTGTCGAAGAGGCGGTGCGAGCGCGCTCCGGCCCGGCGCTAGACCTGCTGCGCGTTGAGCCAGATCGGGCCGGCGGGCCAGTCCTCGAGTCGCTCGGCGACCGGGCGCACCATCCAGCCGCCCTGCTCGGTGTTGCTGATGCCCGCACCCTCGGCGGTGAACGCGCTGAACGTGCCCACGACGCCCTCGAGCTCGTGCCACCCGAGGTGCGCGTAGAACGGGATGCGGTTCTCGCCCGCGCCGAGGAACCCGTACGGCACGGCGAGCCCGTCGAGCACCGCGTTCGTGCGCTCCATCAACTCGCGTCCGACTCCGGTTCCCTGCAGCCGCGGAGCCACGGCGACGAGGCCGGTGTCGCCCACGAGCACGTCCCGCCCGCCCACGGTGATGAAGATGCGCCGCAGTCCGACGTGCGCGAGGACCACGCCGTCGGCATCGCGGGCGAGCACCCGGCGCTCGGGCTGCAGGCCGGACCAGCTGCGCCCACCCACGTACCAGTGCGACCAGTCCGGGAACGCCTGCCCCAGGAGCGCCGCGATCGCCTCGTGGTCGGGGAGCGACAGCGTGCTCTCCTCGACCACCTCCCACCGGATGTCCTCAGTCACGGGTCCATCCTGCCGGAGGCCCCTGGCGTCGGTTGCAGAGCGCGCTGACCGTCGATACGTTAGGTATGACGCGCAATGTGTCAAATACTGAGATAGGGGAGATCGATGTCGGTCAAGAACGTCGTGCTGGGTGCCGCTGTGCTCGGGATCGTGGTCGCCGGAGGGGTCGCGGTCGACACTGCGACCGGGGCTGACGCGAACGCCGCAACCTGTTGGCGGCAGGTCACGCAGAGCAAGGGCAAGAACGACTCCGGATGCGGCCGTGCGCAGCACTTCAACAGGTTGAAGAGCGGCACGATGAAGTGGGGCAACGTCGTCGGCGGTAACCAGTGGTCGTACCAATCCGCGTGCTGGGCCAATGTCACGCAGTACGGAATGGTGAGGGCCTGACCGGTGGCGCTGAGCCGATGGCGGATTGCGGTGACGGGGGCGTTCGCCGTGTTGTTGCTCGCTGGCTGCTCGCACGAGGAGGTCGGGCCTGTCACCGCTCACGCCTCGGAGTTCACGGCGGCAGGCCCGTGGGCCGCGGAGTTCGCTGAGTCAGCGGCCACGGCGAGCGCCTATCAGAAGGCGATTCTGTCCGACGGGAAAGTCACAGCCGACGAACTCGCCGAGGCACAGAACCGCGCGAGTTCGTGCATGAAGGACTTCGGGTACGACTACACCACCGCGGAGGACGGAACGTCGGAAGCGAGCCCGCTTCCCGGACGGAAGGCGAGGGACGCCGAGACCGTCAACGAGTACATGCTCCAGTGCTCGGGGGAGTTCGACAGCGCCGTCACCTACCTGTTCAACGAGGTTCGTCGGAACCCCGAGAAGCAGGACGAAGCGAAGATGACCGTTGCCTGTCTTCGGGAGGCGGGGCTCGTCGATGGCTCGTACACGGAACGGCTCTGGCGTGCCGAGTACGACGAGGGAGTGTTCTCCTTCTCGGAGTGGGACCCGGCGGCGGTGCAGTGCCGGCTGGACCCGCTCGGGCTCTGGCGGACGCCGTGATCCGGCTGCCGTCGGCGACGCTCGTCGGGCTCGGGGCCGTGGTCGCCGCGGCGGCGACGGCAGCGGCGCTGGTGGTGTCGCTCCCGGCTGAACCTCCGGCGGCACTGCAGACCGCGTCACCCGCGACGACGGTCCGCGTGACCGAGCGAGCGGACACCGACGAGCGGCAGGTGCAGCTCACGCTCGACACCGGAGCACCGCGCGCCGTGGTGACCAGCCGCACCGGCACCGTCACCTCGTCCTCGTGCTCGACGGGTGCGCCGCTGCGGAGCGGTGACGTGATCGCCCGGATCGACGGCGCTCCCGTGATCGCGCTCGCGACGGGCGTACCGCTCTGGCGTGACCTCGCCGTCGACGACCGCGGCGACGACGTCCGGGGGTCCAACGTGCGCTCACGGACGCGGGGACCTCGGTCGGCGTGGACGGCGTGCTCGGGAAGGACACGCTGCGCGCCGCGCGGCAGTTCCTCGCGGAGCGGGGCGTGGACCGGGCCGACCTTCCGAACGGCGTCGTCCCGCGTGCACCGTTCAGCTGGGTTCCCGCGACCGAGAACACCGTCCGGTCCTGCACCGCGGTGGTCGGCGCCCCGGTGGGACCGGACGGCGTGCTCGTGGAGCTCCCGTCCGAGCTCCGCGGCGCTCGCATCGACTCCTTGCCGGTCGACTCGGTGCCCGGTGAGCGTGACCTGCGGATCGGTGACACCACGGTCGCGGTCGACGCGAACGGCGTGGTCTCCTCGAGCGGCTCCCTCGCAGCGGTCGCCGCGCTCCCGGAGTTCGCCGCGACCGTCGCCTCGGCCGAGGGCGTGCCGACCCTCCCCGCGAGCTGGTCGCTGCGTCGTCCGCGGATCGTGCAGGTGGTTCCCCCGACCGCGCTGTTCGCGATCGAGGGCACCCGCGCCTGCGTCCAGCCGACGAGCGGTGAGCCGCTGGACGTCGAGGTCCTCGGTTCCGAGCTCGGCCAGTCATTCGTCCGTGCGCCCGACGGCCGGACGCTCGATCGTCTGCGCGCGGACCCTGATCGGGGTCGTACGTGCCGGTGACGCTCGACCGGGTGGGGCACCGGTGGTCGGGCGGCGCAGCGCTGTTCGACGGCCTGGACTGGACGTTCGACGAGGGCACTGTCACCGCCCTCGTCGGGCCGAGCGGATCGGGCAAGTCGACGCTCCTGGCCATCCTGGCGGGCATGGTCCGGCCGACCGAGGGCGCGGTTCGTCGCCCGGAGCGCTGTCGTCCGCTGTGGGTGTTCCAGAACCCGCACGGGGTCGCACGGCGGCGCGTGCTGGACCACGTGACGATGTCGTTCCTGGCCCGCGGTGCCGACCGTCGGACCGCGGATGTCCGATCGCTGGAGGTGCTCGAGCGCTTCGGGCTCGTGCATCGCGCGCATGCTCGGTTCGGCGAGTTGTCCGGCGGTGAGGCGCAGCGTCTCATGCTCGCCCGGGGCATCGCGAGTGCGCCGGACCTCATGCTCGTCGACGAGCCGACCGCACAGCTTCGACCGTTCGACGGCCGACGAGGTCAACCGGGCGATCGGGGCGCTCGCGGACTCGGGGGTCGCGGTCGTGGTCGCCACGCACGACGAGGACACCCGGGCGGCGTGCGATGCCGTCCTCGACCTCGGACGGTTCCGGTGACCGGACGACGTCGTGAGCGCCGGATGCGCCCCGGAGAGGTCGCTCGCGAAGCCTGGCGTGACATCGTCTCCGGCGCGGCCCGGGCGTTCACAGCGTCAGTCGTCCTCGCGGTGCTCCTCGGATGCCTCGTCGGGCTCCGCACCGTCGGCGTGGTCGCGGACGTCCGGGCGGCGGAGGCGTACGTCGCGAGCGGCGCAGCGACGACCGTCCAGCGCGCCGAAGGGCGGATCGACGGCCGGACGTGTGACGCCCTCGCGGAGTCCGGCGGCGTCGTCGCGTCCGGGGCGCTCCGTCGGCTCGAACGGGGTGTGGTCCCCGCAGCGCTGCCGGGGTCGGCCGTCCCGACCTACGAGGTGACGTCGGGCGTGCTCGGGTGCTCGGCGTGACCGGGACGGCGGGCGCCGCCGGTGTCGTCCTCTCGCCCGCCCTGCGCGACGCCCTCGGACTCGCGCCGGGCGATTCCTTCGCGACGACCGTCGGCCGGCCCGTCCCGGTCGCCGGCGTGTACGGGTACCCCGACGACGGCCGCGACCCGGATCTCGAGTACGCGCTCCTGGCGCCGGTCGCTGACGACGGCCGTCCGTTCGACGCGTGCTGGGCGACCGTCTGGCCGCAGCGTGACGACACCGTGCCGATGCTGCGCCGTGCTGTCCTTCCGTCGACCGGAGCCGAGGGAGAGGACCGGCCGACCGTGGGCCGGTTGAACGCGAGGCTCGGGGAGTCGTTCGTCCGGTCGGCGGCCGTCCCGCAGGTCGGCGCGGTGGCCGGAGCCGCCGCGGTCGGCGTCGGGGTCGGTGCGGCGGCGGTGCTGCGCCGGCGTCTCGTGCTCGCGTCGGACCTGCACATCGGCGTTCCCAGGACCGCGCAGGTGCTCGGGGTCCTCCTGCAGCACCTCGTGTGGGCTTCGGTCGCGGCCGTCGCAGCCGTGGGGATCGCGGTGGTGAGCGTTCGCGGGCTGTCGTCGGAGGACGGCGTGCCGATCCTGACCGAGGCGGTCTCGATCGCTGTCGTCGGCCTCGTCGGAACGCTGTTCGGCGGCGCGCTCGCCGCAGTGTCGGTCCGCGAGCGCGCGCTGCACCGCTACTTCCGCGCCCGGTGACCGCCACCGTCGGTGCGGGCGCACCGCACCTGCGCTGGCCGGGTCTCGCGCCCGGCCGCCCCGGCCGCGCGGTGGTGCGACGACGCCGCTGTCGTACGACGTCGGTCATGACGCAGGCCGGCGCGCGCAACAGTTGCACGCGCGGGGGTGCGAGAACGCCGCTGTCGTACGACGTCGGCGAAGTCGTACCGAGTCCGCGCGAGCACGGGAAGCACGCCCGTGCCGCTACTTCGCGCTGAACCCGCCGTCCGACTTCAGGAGCTGCCCGTTCACCCACCCGCCGTCCGGCCCGCAGAGGAACCCGACCAGCGCAGCGGTGTCGCTCGGCATCGACGGGCGCCCGCCCGGGGTCTGCGCGATCGCCGACTGCCGGATCTCCTCGGTCATCCACCCGGTGTCGTTCGGCCCCGGGTTGATCAGGTTCGCGCTGACGTGCACGTCGGCGAGCTCCTGCGCCGCTCCGACGATCAGGCGGTCGAGCGCGCCCTTGCTCGTGCCGTACGGCAGGTTGAACGCGACGTGGTCGCTCGTCAGCGCGATCACGCGTCGGCGGTCCTCCGGCGCGGATGCCCCGCGCGCAGTCGTGCGGCGTACGCCTGGACGAGCAGGAACGGCGCCCGCACGTTGACGGCCATGTGCCGGTCGAACGACTCGAGGGTCGTGGTCGTGAAGTCGGAGTCCACCGACTCGCAGTGCGACATCACGATCGCCGTGACGGGCGCGCCCGCCCCGCCTCGGCGCGGCCCACGAGCGCGGCCGCCTGTTCCGGGTCCGCCAGGTCGACCGGGAGGCGCGTCACGCGTGCGCCCGCGTGCTCGCACTCGGCGACGACGGAGTCGATGCCCTCCGGATCGGCCGCACCGTGCACCCGGGCGTCGTACGGGCCCCACCACGAGACGGCCAGGTCCCAGCCGTCGGTCGCCAACCGCGACGCGATCGCGGCACCGATCCCGGCTCGTCGACCGACACCGGTCACCAGGGCGAGGGGTCGTGCGGACGTCATCCGTGCCTCCGATCCGACGGGACGAGCGCGACGGCGCGCTCGCGCACCCAGGATGGCATCGCACTCGGTGTCCTGTCGGCGGAGCCGCGCCGACGGGGGCCAAGATGGAGGGATGCCACGCACACGACGACTGCCGGACCGGCCGCGCGGCCGCCGCGGCGGCCGACCGGGCCCCGCCGACTTCCCGGCAGGCCTGGGCCTCGAGCAGATGCGCGACCGGATGTCGTCGTACATCTACGGCAACATCACGGTGCTCGCGGCAGCGATCGCGGTCGACCCGGACGCGATCCACCACGGCTCGGCGGTGTGGGCGGTCCTCGGCACGGCCGTACTGACGTACCTGGCGCACGTCCTGTCGCACCTCGTCGCGCACGGCTTCGGCGACGACGAGGACGAGTCCGACGACGCCCGCCGCGAGTCCGTCGCGACGATCGTGCGGAACGCGAACCCGATCGCGACCTCCGGCCTGATCCCGGCCGTCCTGTACGCGGCGGCGTGGGTCGGTTGGCTCCCCGCACCCTGGGCCCAGACCGCGGCCCTCGTCATCCTGGTGGTCCGCATCGGCATGGTCGGCGTGTTCATGCAGCGCTTCAGCGGGAAGCGGCCGACGTTCCTGGGGCTCTGGGGCGGCATCGTGCTCGCCGCGGTCGCCTTCGTCATCGGATTCGTGAAGGTGGTGCTGACGCATTGAGCGAGCAGACGGTCCCGGCGCAGCGTGCTGAGCCGAAGAAGCGTGCGGGGTGGAAGTTCCTCCGCGATCTGGTCATCATCGTCGTCGCGGCGCTGCTGGCGTCGTTCCTGGTGAAGGCGTACCTCGTCCGGTCGTTCTACATCCCGTCGGCGTCGATGGAGAACACCCTGCTGATCGGGGACCGGGTGCTCGTCAACGAGCTCGTCCCGGGGTGGTCCCGCTGCAGCGCGGTGACGTCGTGGTGTTCCAGGACCCGGGCGGGTGGCTCGGCACTGGGCAGGGCGACGACCTGATCAAGCGTGTGATCGGGCTCCCGGGCGACACCGTCTCGTGCTGCGATGCGCAGGGACGGCTGTCCGTGAACGGACACGCGGTCGACGAGCCCTACGTCCGACTCCTTCCCGGGACCGACCGGGTCGCCGCGCAGGACTTCTCGGTGACGGTGCCGAAGGGACGGCTCTGGGTGATGGGCGACAACCGGTACGACTCCGCCGACTCCCGGGCGCACGGCACGGTGCCCGTGTCGGACGTCGTCGGCCGCGCGTTCGTCACGACGTGGCCGGTCTCGCGGTGGACGGTCCTGTCCCGCCACGGCGACGACTGGGACCGCGTGCCCGACCCGTCCTGACGGGCTCGTCGAGGCGTCAGCAGCCGGTCGTCGTCAGGGTGACCGAGGCGACCTCGTCGTTCGTGACCTTGGCCTTCTGCGGGCAGAGCTCGTTCGCGCGGACGGTGACCTCACCGAGCGGGACACCGGCGAAGTCCGCGGTGCCGCCCGGGAACACCCGCTGGTGCTCGGAAAGCTTGCCGGTGGAGGCGAAGACCTTCACCTCGTACGGGTGCTCGGCGGCGTTCGACGACACCGTGACGGAGATCTGCCCGGTGGAGTCGTGCGCGCCGCAGCCGGCGAGGGTCAGGGCCGCGGCGGCACCGAGGACGAACGCGGGAAGGACACGACGGAGCACGTCACAAGGCTACGCCGACCCGAGCAGCCAGCCGTTGTCCGCGGCCACCCGGAGCGCCTCGGTCGCGTTCCGGGCCGCGGTCTTGCCGATCGCCGACGACAGGTGGTTCCGCACGGTGCCCTCGGACAGGTGCAGTGCGCCCGCGACCCCGGCCACCGTCGGCGCCGTGCGGAAGGCGATGAGCACGTCGGTCTCCCGCGGGGTGAGCGGCGACGGGCCGGCGGCGAGGGACTCGGCGGCGAGCACGGGTCCACGACCCGGAAGCCCCCGGCGACCCGGCGGACGGCATCGGCGAGCTGCTCGGCGGGGGTGTCCTTCACGACGAAGCCCGCCGCCCCGGCCTCGAGGGCTCGACGGAGGTACCCGGGGCGCCCGAACGTGGTCACGATGAGCGATCGGCACGCGGGAAGCGAGCGGGCGAGCGTCGCGGCGGCGGTGAGGCCGTCCGCGCCGGGCATCTCGACGTCGAGCAGGGCGACGTCCGCGTCGGAGGAACGAGCGGCGTCGAGCACCTCGTCCCCGCGGGCGACCTGGGCGACCACGTCGATGTCCGGCTCGAGCGACAGCAGCGAGGCGAGGGCACCGCGGACGAGCGCCTGGTCGTCGGCGAGCAGCACGCGGATGGTGTCCGTCATCGTCGGTTCCTCTCGACCCGGAGCCGGAAGCCGCCGAGATCGCTCGTCCCGGTGGTGACGGCCGCGCCGACGGCGTCCGCGCGCTCTCGGAGCCCGCGCAGCCCGTTGCCCCGGCGACGTCGGGCCGGTCGGTGGCGCGTACGGCCCCGGTGCCGTCGTCCTCGACCGTCAGAGCGGTCCGGGTGAGCGTCACCCGCACGTGGCTGGCAGCGGCGTGCCGGACGACGTTCGTGATGCCCTCGCGGAGCACCCAGGCGAACAGGCTGCGCACGTCCTCGGCCGCGGCGTCGCCGTCGCGGGGGAGCACGGCATCGATCTCCGCAGCGTCGAGCGCGGCCCGGGCCGACGCCAGCTCGGTGTCGAGGTCGGCCTGCCGGTACCCGCTGACGGCGTGCCGGAGCCCCTGCAGGGCCTCGCGGGAGAGCCGTTCGACGTCCTGCATCTCCGCCTTCGCCCGGAGCGGGTCGACGTCGACGAGTCGGACGGCGAGCTTGGACTTCATCGCCACGACCGTGAGCGAGTGGCCGAGCACGTCGTGCAGGTCGCGTGAGAAGCGTGCGCGTTCCTCGACGACGGCGAGCCGCGTGAGTTCGTCCTGGGCGAGGCCGAGCCGGTCCTCGGCCTCACGTTGCCGACCGAAGAAGAGCATCGACGCCCCGACGGACACCGTGATCACCGGAGCGAACAGGATGCCGCTGTTCAGCGACTGGTCCCAGCCGGCCGTCGCGGCGACGAGGAACTGCGCGCCGACGATGGCGAGGACCGCCACCCCGGCGATCCAGAACCGTTCGGCGACGAACCCGGTGAGCGCGGCGACGAGCAGCCACGTCCACACCGCGAGCGGCCCGACGACCAGGAGCAGCAGCCCGGCGAGCACGGCCACCCCGGTCACGACGACGACCCGGTCGCGCAGGCTCCGGCGCCACATCAGCTCCGGCGCGAAGAGGTAGGCGGCGTACAGGACGCCGAGCGCGATCGAGGCCCAGACGTGATCGGCGACCCCTCGGCCATCGCTCCAGACCGCGATGAGCTCGAGGGCCTGCCACAGCAGTGCGAACACCGCGCCGCTGTACCAGCGGCGCCGGCCGGTGCGGATCTCGTCGTCGGTCGCGCCCGGCCGGGTCGCCCACGGGAACGAGCGGTGGGTCGGCCTGGAGGCGCAGGTCGGCTCGGACCCGTCGGTCGCCTCCGGCGCGTGGCCGGACCCGGCGACGTCGGTCACGTCCCCGGGGCCGGTACGGCTGGTCATGTCCGTCAGCGTAGGGCCCGTCACTGCCGGGCGGCGTCGCGGCGGTACCGCCACACGATGACCGCGGCGAGGACGATCGCCCAGCCGGCCAGCACCATCGCCGGCTCGGTCATGCCAGAGGCCCCGGTCGCGCCGGCACCCATCTGCCCGATGCGGTTCAGCCAGTACGACGGCAGCAGGTGCGCGATGCTGCCCATCCAGTCCGGCATCACCGACAGCGGGACCCACAGGCCGCCGAGGATCGCCAGCCCCATGAACACCACCATGAAGAGCGGCTGCGCGAAGGACGGCTTCGCGAACTGCCCGATGAGGATCGCGATGAGGGCGAACGGGATCACGCCGCACCAGATGCCGAACCCGGCGGCGACCCAGTGCCCGGGGTCGAGCGACGCGTGCAGGCCCACGGTCGCGACGAGCACCGTGATGACGATCGACACGGCGGCGAAGGCCATCGCGGCGATCACCTTCGACACCATGAACCCCCAGCCGGACAGCGGCGTGACGCGGAGCTGCCGGTTCCAGCCGATCGACCGCTCGTTCACGATCGCGAACGCCTGGCTGAGCGCGGCCATCATCGCGCCGTACGAGGCCATCTGCAGCGTCGTCACGACCAGGTACTGCAGGTGCGTCGTCGGGTCCGTCTGGGAACCGAAGGCCGAGCCGAACACGAGCAGCATGATCACGGGGACGGCGAACGTGAACACCATCGCGCGGATGTTCCGGAGCTGCCGCTTCGTCTCGAGGTACACGTACCGGAGCGGCAGCCGGCCGGTCGCCGGGCGTGCTGCGGCGGAGCGAGGAGCGGTGACGGCGGTCATGCGAGGACTCCGTCCTGAGCGGTCTCAGCAGGCGCCTCGGCAGCGGTGTCGGCGCCGGTTCCCGGTTCGGCGGTGAGGGCGAGGAAGGCGTCGTCCATCGTCGAGGCGACCACCTGGATGTCGTGCGCCTGCGGGAACGCGGTGAGGAGGGCCCTGAGGGTGTCGTCGCTGTGGTCCGAGCGGAGCGTGACGGAGTCGTGCCGAGCCTCCAGGCCGACCACGCCCGGCAGAGCGCGCAACGCGACGTGCGCGTCGGCGCCCACCCCGGAGAACCGGACCGCTCGTGTCGCGGTGATGGCCTTGATCTCGGCGGGCGTGCCGTCGGCGACGACGCGGCCGGAACGCATGATGACGATGCGATCGGCGAAGGTGTCCGCTTCGTCGAGGTAGTGCGTCGCGAAGACCACGGTGCGGCCGGCGTCCGTGAACTCCCGCATCGAGGACCAGAACGTGTGCCGGGCCTCGACGTCCATGGCGGCCGTCGGCTCGTCGAGCACCAGGAGGTCCGGGTCGGAGACCACTGCGACCGCGAACCGCGCCCGCTGCAGCTGCCCGCCGGAACAGCTTGTTCACGCGACGTCCGGCGATCTCGGTGCACCGTGCGCGGCGGAGCGCCTCGTCCACCGGCATCGGCCGGCGGTGCGCGGCGGCGACCAGGGCGACGGCGTCCCGGACGGTCATGTCGGGCAGCAGCGCACCGCCCTGGAGCATCGCGCCCACGCGTCCGGCGACGACCGCGGCGCGCGGCTCCTCGCCGAACAGCAGGGCCTCGCCGGTGGTCGGGTGGAGAGGCCGAGCGCGAGGTCGACCGTCGTGGTCTTGCCGGCGCCGTTCGGGCCGAGGAGGGCGACGACCTCGCCCGAGCGGATCGCGAGGTCGACGCCGTCGACCGCGGCCACGGCGCCGAAGCGCTTGCCGAGGTCGCGGAGCTCGATGACCGGTGTGTCGTTCATGACACCCACCTTCCCGCGGGGAGTGCGCGGGGCCCTCTGCGGTGCGTCACGGATCCGGCATGACATCTGTCACGGCCTGGCCGTCCGACGCGCGCCGCAGGTCGCGGGTCGCGGGTCGCGGGTCGCGGGTCGCGCCGAGTGGGTACGATCTGTCGCGCTCGGCGCGGCAGGACGACAGGTCGAGCCCACTCGGCGGAGGTGAGCGGCGCGTCGCGCCCGCTCGTGGCGTGGCGTGGCGTGGCGTGGCGTGGCGCGGTGGGCGCGGCGCGGCGTGGCGCGGGCTGTGCGGTGCGCGGTGTCAGGCCCCGAGGCGGTCGATCAGCTCGCGGTAGCGCTCGGCCGTCCGCGTCACGATCGTGTCCGGGAGCACCGGAGGCGTGCCCTGCCGGTCCCAGTTCGCGCTGAGCCAGTCGCGCACGATCTGCTTGTCGAACGACTCCGTGCGGTTTCCCGACCGGGCGTCCCAGTAGCGGCTCGAGTCGCTCGTCAGCACTTCGTCCGCGATCCGGACCGTCCCGACGCGTCGCGTCCGAACTCGAACTTCGTGTCCGCGATGACGACGCCGCGCTCCAGGGCGATGGCCGCCGCCTCGGAGTACACCCGCAGCGACAGGTCCCGCAGCTGCACGGCGACGTCCTCGCCGACCAGGTCGACGGTCTGCTCGAACGAGATGTTCTCGTCGTGCTCACCCTGCGGCGCCTTGTACGCCGGCGTGTAGATCGGCTCCGGCAAGCGGTCGCCGTTCGACAGCCCCGCGGGCAGCCGTGCGCCGCACACGCTGCCGGTCTCCCGGTACTCCGCCCAGCCGCTGCCGACCAGGTAGCCGCGGACGACGCACTCGACCGGGAACATCTCGAGCGGCATCACGTGCATGGACCTCGACGCGACCGACGACGGCACCGGGGTGCCCCCGGTGGACGGCGCGAGGAGGTGGTTCGGCACGTCCGCCAGGCGGGTGAACCAGAACCGGGAGAGCCTGGTCAGGAGCTCGCCCTTGCCGGGGATCGGCGGTTCGAGCGCGTAGTCGTAGGCGCTCACCCGGTCGGACGCGACGAGGAGCAGCTCGGTGGCGCTCCCGACGTCGGCGGTGTCCTCGGGGACGTAGAGCTCGCGGACTTTGCCGGAGGACACGTGTCGCCAGCCGTCGAGCACGGGCGCCGCGCTCACTGGGCGACCTTCGCGGCGATGTCGGTGCGGAACTGCGCTCCCTCGAGCCCGATGTCGCCGAGCCCGGCGTACGCACGCGCACGGGCCTCGGCGAAGTCCGCGCCGGTCGCGACGACGCTCAGGACACGGCCGCCGGTCGACACGAGCTCACCGTCGAGGAGCCCCGTGGCGGCGTGCGCGACCGACACCCCCTCGCGCGCGTTCGCCTCGTCGACGCCGGTGACGGGACGCCCGGTCCTCGGGTTCTCCGGGTACCCCTCGCTCGCGAGCACGACGGTCACGGCGGCGTCCGCGCGGAACGACGGCTCCGGAGCCGAAGCGAGCTGCCCGGTGGACGCCGCGAGCATGAGGGCGCTCAGCGGCGTGGCCAGGCGGGGCAGGACGACCTGGGTCTCCGGGTCGCCGAAGCGGGCGTTGAACTCGATGACGCGGACGCCCTGCTCGGTGACGATGAGGCCGCAGTAGAGCAGACCGACGAACGGCGTGCCCTCGTGCTCGAGCCGTCGGACGGTGGGCAGCGCGACGAGGTCGGTGACCTCTTCGACGAAGGCGCGCTCGGAGGGCCAACGGTCGGCGAGCCACGGCAGCGGCGAGTAGGCGCCCATCCCGCCGGTGTTCGGCCCGGCGTCGCCGTCGGCGAGGCGCTTGTAGTCCTGCGCGGGGCTGAGCGGGCGGACGTCGTGGCCGTCGCTCAGGAAGAACAGCGAGACCTCTTCACCGTCGAGGAACTCCTCGACCACGACGTGCCCGTGCTGCAGCCAGTAGGTGGCGTGGTCGATCGCGGCCTGACGGTCCTCGGTCACCAGGACGCCCTTGCCGGCGGCGAGCCCGTCGGCCTTCACGACGTAGGGAGCCCCCAGCTCGTCGATCGCCGCGACGGCTTCGTCCACGGTGCCGGCGTACACCGGGCGGCCGGTGGGGACGTCGGCCTCCGACATGATCCGCTTCGCGAACGCCTTCGAGCCCTCGAGCTGCGCCGCGGCCCTGCTCGGCCCGAACACCGGGATCCCCCGGGTGCGCACGGGATCGGCGACGCCGGCGATGAGCGGCGCCTCGGGTCCGACGATGACGAGCTCCACCCCGTTCTCGAGCGCGTACTCGGCGACGAGGGCACCGTTGGTCGGATCGAGCGACACCGTCTCGACGTCAGCGGCGATCCCGGCGTTGCCGGGCGCTGCCGTGATGACGTGACCGGCGTGTTCAGCCAGGAGGGCCGTGATGATCGCGTGCTCGCGGGCACCGGAACCGAGGACGAGGATTCGCACCGATCACCCTACCCAGCCGCGGTCGTCGGTCGCGATGCGACGGCTAGCCTGTGGACATGCCACCGAGGAGGATCGAGGACGCTGAGGGACGCGCCGCGCTCGCCGCCGTGCGGCAGGGGACGACGACCCGGTCGACCGTGGCGACCGCGGTCCGCTGGTCGCTGCAGCGTCTGGCGGACGACGTCCCGGGCAACAGCGTCGAGGTGCGGGTCCCGCCGTACGCGGCTGTGCAGGCCGTGCCCGGCCCGCGGCACACCCGCGGACGCCGCCGAACGTGGTCGAGACGGACGCGACGACGTGGCTGGCACTCGCCACCGGCGAGCTGCACTGGGACGAGGCGGTCGCGCAGTCGCGCGTCAGCGCCTCGGGCTCGCGCGCGGACCTGACGCCGTTCCTGCCGGTTCGGCTCGAATTAGGTAGTGCCTACTGATGCGGTCCGGCCGACCCGGCGAATAGCGTTGAAGTCGCCGGGATTCGGACCCGACCCGAACGGGTCCGAACCCGGCGACAGGGACCAAGGTACGCGACATTCGTCACACGGTGTCAACCGCTCCGGCGAGTCGTGCTGCATTCCGCAACGAATCGCGCTCCGCGGCGTGCAGCGCAGGTCGGTGTGACGCAGCGCAGCTCGATGGGCTCAGCGCAGCTTGATGGGCTCAGCGCAGCTTGATGGGCTCAGCGCAGCTCGATGAGCTTAGAGCAGTTCGCCGAGTTCGGTCCGCGCGTGCAGGTCCCACTTCGTGAACACCCGTGACAGGTGCGCGTCGATCGTCCGGACGCTCAGGCCGAGCGTCTCCGCGATCCGCCGGTTGCTGAGCCCCTCGGCGGCGAGCTTGGCGACCTCGTACTCGCGGTTCGTCAGCGGCGGCTTCGACCGGCCGGCGGTGACCGCCATGCCGTGGGTCGCCAGTACACCCTGCGCCGCGATGATCCTGGTGCGGTCGTCGGACCGGATCGCGTCGGCGTACTCGACGATCGCGCCGGCGAGCGGTCCGTCCACCCTGGCCGCGGCCGCGCGCATCCGGTCGAGCGAGGCCGCGGAGTCCCGCCCGTTCAGCATGTCGTTCGTGTAGTGCAGGGTCTGCGCGTACATCACGTGGGTCCAGGAGCCCTCCGCGGTCCCGCGTTCGATGATCTCGTCGGCGTGCCGGAGGCCGGCCGGGTTGCCCAGTACCGCCTCGGTCCACGCGATGGTCACCGCGACCTGTTCACCGATGATCCGCATGGCACGGAGCGGCGTCGACCGTGCGCGTTCGAGAGCCGCCGTCGCCTCCTCGGAACGACCCGCGTAGGCGTAGGACATCGCGAGCCGGGCCCACGGGTACGCCGCGAACCCGCCGTGGTCGGCCACGTCGTAGCGCTCGCACGCGGCCGAGAACGCGGCGACGGCGTCGTCCCACCGCCGCTGGCCGAGCGCGAGGTTGCCGTCGCCGATGAGCTCCAGGGTGAAGTCGTACTTCAGGTACGGGCTGGTCCGACGGACCGGCACCTCGGTGATGAGGTCCGCGATGTCGCCACGCCAGACCTGGACCTGGTGCAGGACCGAGACGATCTCGCCGACACTCCAGGGGGCTTCCTCGAGCCGCTCGACCGCGGTCGCGAGGCACGCCTTCCCGAAGGCCGCGGCGTCGTCGAGCCTGCCGGCGGTGGCGAGCGCCATGACCGCGCAGGGCGCCAGGCACAGGAAGCCGAGCGGGACCGTGGCGGCCTGCAGGATGCCGGAGCGCTCGAGCTCGGCGTGGACCCGTCGAACCGGCCGCCCCAACCGAGGTGGGCCAGCCGGAGCAGCCGGAGTCGTTCGATGGCCTCACCGGACACGAACCGGCCAGCGGCGTCGGTGAGCGCCACCGCCGCCAGCGTGTCGTCGTCGTGGAACTGCCGGATGTTCGCGAGCGTCTCGCACGCCTCGATCACGGCGTCGTCGGCGACCTCGTCCGGAGACGCCCGGACTGCTGCCCAGGCCGCCTCGGCGTCGGTGCGACCGGCCTCTCGTCCGGTGCTGTACGAGTGCGCGAGGGAGCGGAGACAGTGTGCGGCGACCCGTTCGGTTGGGGTGAGCGTGGTCCGGAGCGCCGCCGAGGCCAGCACGATCCCGCTCTCGTGCTCCTGCAGCCGGACGGCGACCTGGGCGGCGTCGAGCAGCTGCTCGACCGGGGGCAGGGCGCCGCACTCGAGCGACCACAGTGCGGCACGCAGCCGGGCTGCGGGCGGGGCGCCCTCGGGTCGGTCGGTGCGGAAAGCGTTGGCTCGGGCGAACAGCGCGGTACGGCGGGCGACGGGGACGAGGGCGCGGACCACCTCGCCGACGAGCGGGTGCGAGGGCCGGACGACCGCGGCACCGTCGTCGAGCGCGTCGATGCGGACGAGGCCGAGCGCCACGACACGGTCGACGTCGCCGCCGCTGACGAGACCGATGAGCCGGGCGAGCGGGATCGGGTCGGCGAGCGCGACGATGTCGACCACGTCGCGGAGGTCCTCGGGCAGCGAGCCCAGCTCCGTCCGGTACATGTCCGCCAGGCTGCTCGACGCGGTGACGCGTCCGCGCCAGTACCAGCCGGACGCCGTCTGCTCCAGCGCGCCCGACGCGAGTGCGGCCCGGACGACCTCCCGCAGGTACAGGGGGTTGCCGGCGGTGGCACGGTGCACGCGCTCGGCGGACGCGGTCTCCAGTTGGGCTCCGAGCGCCTCGGCGATGAGGGACGAGGTCTCGTGCAGGTCGAGCGGCGCGAGGTCGATGCGCTCGAGCAGGTCGTCCTGCCACAGGGCACGCAGGGGCTCGGGGAGTGCGGTGAAGTCGCGACAGGTCAGCACGAGGCGTGCGCCCTGCTCCCGCACGAGCCACGCGACGTACCGCGCCGAGATGGCGTCGAGGTGGTCGGCGTCGTCCACGCGCAGCAGCACGTCGCGGTCGCCGAGGTCCTCGGTGTCACGGAGGCGCTGCTCGGCACCACCGGCGTCGACGAGTTCCGCGAGGGAGCCGGGCAGCTCGCCGAACCGCTCCGCGACCGCACCGAACGGCATGGACCGGCTGGCCGCCACGGCCGTGATCGGCACGACGAGGGTCCGGCCCGTGGTGTCCCGCGCCGCGACGCGGTCGGTGACCCGCACGGCCGCGGAGCTCTTCCCGAGCCCGGGTGCTCCGACGAGGGCGACGCTCCACCGGTGCTCCGCCACGACCGAGACCGCACGGTCCTCCTCGCGGCGCTGGAGGATCGGCCACGCCACACGGGCGGGACACGGGGCGCACGGGCGGTCCGTTCGCGCATCCGCCTCACCTCCTGCCCGTGGGATACCGACCGGTCGGGACCATCTTCCCCGGATCGACGCGAGCGCACAGGCGAGAGCACGTCCCACAGTGGGGGACAATGGAGGGGTGAGCGACACCGATCGACCCGCCGAACGACCGGCTCCGGCGCCGAACGCCGTCACCTCCTCGGACGAGGTGACGATCCGTCGCGCCCCGAAGTTCGGCGTGTTCATCGTGGGGGGTGCGCTCCTCGGCTTCGTCGCGACGCTGATCGTGGTGTCCGCGACGATGAACATCGACCGGGGCGACCAGCACGAGACCGCGAGCTTCGGCAGCCTCGTGGGGTACTTCAGCCTGTGGGGCGTCACCATCGGCGCGTTCGTCGGTGCCGTCGTCGCGGTGGTCCTGGACCGCGTGTTCGCGCGGCGCGCCGCCCGCCTCACGGCGGAGCGCGTCGAGGTCGAGCTCCGCCCGAGACGGTCGATGGTGAGATCGAGGACCACGGCGACCAGGCGCGGTAGACGCGACCAGGCGCGGTAGACGCGACCAGGCGCGGTAGACGCGACCAGACCAACGGACTGGAGGCGCCGTGCCAGCTGGCACGGCGCCTCCAGTCCGTTCGGGGGTCGCGTTCGAGACCCCCGCTCAGCTGAGCTGGTTCGCCTCGACCCAGGACAGGTACTCCGGGCTGACGGTGCCCGTCACGTACTCGCCCGTGAAGCAGCTCATCTCGAGGTCCGTGACGTCGGACCCCTCGATGATCGCGTCGCGCATGTCGCCGATCTCCTGGTAGATCAGGTGGTCGCTGCCGAGCACCCGGTTGATCTCCGGGATCTTCCGGTCGTGGGCGATGAGCTCCGCGCGGGTCGGCATGTTGATGCCGTACACGTGCGGGTACCGGACCGGGGGAGCCGCGCTCGTGAAGGTGACCTCGTTCGCTCCGGCCGCACGGGCCATCTCGACGATCTCCTTGCTGGTCGTGCCGCGCACGATCGAGTCGTCCACGATGAGGATGTTCTTCCCCTTGAACTCCGACGACATCGCGTTGAGCTTCTGGCGTACGGACCGCTTGCGCTCCGCCTGCCCGGGCATGATGAACGTGCGGCCGACGTAGCGGTTCTTGTAGAAGCCCTCGCGGTACTCGATGCCGAAGCTTCTGCGCGACCTGCATCGCCGCCGGGCGGCTCGAGTCCGGGATCGGCATGACCACGTCGATGTCCCCGGTGGGGCGTACTGCGCGATCGTGTCCGCCAGACGGTTGCCGAGCCGGAGCCGGGCGTCGTACACCGAGATCCCGTTCATGACGGAGTCGGGGCGGGCGAGGTAGACGTACTCGAACGAGCACGGCACCAGGCGCGGGTTCTTCGCGCACTGACGGGCGTGCATCTGGCCGTTCATCTCGATGAAGATCGCCTCACCGGGGGCGACGTCGCGGACGATCTCGTAGCCGCCGGACTCCAGCACCAGCGATTCGGAGGCGACGACCCACTCGGGGTTGCCGGCCTCGTCGAACTTGTGCCCGAGGATGAGCGGGCGGATGCCGAACGGGTCGCGGAAGGCCAGCAGCCCGTGCCCCGCGATGGTGGCGATGGCGGCGTAGGAGCCCTCGACGCGCTCGTGCACGCGCTCGACGGCGTCGAACACCTGCCCGGGTCGAGGTCCTTGCCGCGCACCTGGCCCTGGAGCTCGTGCGCGAGCACGTTCACCAGCAGCTCGGTGTCACTCGACGTGTTGAGGTGCCGCCGGTCGATGTCGAAGAGCTCGCGGGTGAGCTCCCGCGTGTTGGTCAGGTTGCCGTTGTGCACGAGGACGATGCCGTACGGCGCGTTCACGTAGAACGGCTGGGCCTCTTCCTCGTTGCTCGCGGCGCCCTTGGTGGCGTAGCGGACGTGCCCGAGGCCCATGGTTCCGAGCAGGGCGCGCATGTCACGGGTGCGGAAGGACTCCGCACGTGTCCACGCGTCTTGTGCATGTGGTGGATGTGACCCTCGACCGTGGCGATGCCCGTCGAGTCCTGTCCTCGGTGCTGCAGGAGGAGCAGTGCGTCGTAGATGGATTGGTTGGCGGGGCCCTGTGCAACGAGGCCGACGATGCCGCACATTCGCGGTGTGCTCCAGACCGTAGAATCGGGGGACCGAACAAGTCTGCCATGCCCCCGCGGAGGACTACGCATGCCCAACCCGTACGCAGAGGCCGGTGTCGACACCGCCGCCGGTGACCTGGCCGTCGAGCTCATGAAGTCCGCCGTGTCGGCCACCCACAACGCCTCGGTGCTCGGCGGGGTCGGCGGGTTCGCCGGGCTGTACGACGTCTCGTTCCTGAAGGACTTCGCACGACCGCTGCTCGCGACGTCGACCGACGGCGTGGGCACGAAGGTCGCCATCGCGCAGGCGATCGACAAGCACGACACCATCGGTCAGGACCTGGTCGGCATGGTCGTCGACGACATCGTCGTGGTCGGGGCGAAGCCGCTCTTCATGACCGACTACATCGCGTGCGGCCGGGTCGTGCCCGGGCGCATCGCGGACATCGTGGCGGGCATCGCCCACGGTTGCGCCGAGACGGGCACGGCGCTCGTCGGCGGCGAGACCGCGGAGCACCCCGGGCTGCTCGGGCCGGACGACTACGACGTGGCCGGTGCCGCGGTCGGCGCGGTCGAGGCCGGTTCGGTCCTCGGGGCGGAGCGCGTCCAGGACGGCGACGTCGTCGTGGCGATCGCGTCCTCCGGGCTGCACTCGAACGGGTACTCGCTCGTCCGGCACATCCTGTCCTCTCGCGGTGTGCAGTACACCGACCGGCTCGCGGAGTTCGGCGCGGGCGTCTCCGTCGGCGAAGCGCTCCTCGAACCCACGCGGCTGTACACCGCGCCGCTGCTCTCGCTGATCTCCTCGCACGAGGGTGCCGTGCACTCGCTGTCCCACGTCACCGGTGGCGGCATCGCGGCGAACCTGGCGCGCGTGCTGCCCGTCGGGTCCTGGGTCGAGGTGGACCGGTCCACCTGGGAGCCGCTGCCGGTCTTCCGGGTGCTCGCCGACATGGCCGGGACGCCCATCGAGGACACCGAGGGCACCTGGAACCTCGGCATCGGCATGTTCGCCGTCGTCGCGGCCTCGGCGGCGTCCGACGTCATCGCGTCGCTCGGCGCGGCCGGGCTCGCCTCGTGGTCGGTCGGGACGATCTCGACCACCGCGCGGGAGCTCGACGGCTTCGAGCAGGGGGCGAAGGGCGTCGACGGCGGGGCGGTCCGGCTCGTGGGGGCGTACGCGGGCTGAGCGGGGCGGTGCGGCTCGTGGGGGCGTACGCGGGCTGAGCGGGGCGGTCCGGCTCGTGGGGGCGTACGCGGGCTGAGCGGGGCCACCGACTCGGAACGACGGGGTCGATGTCGTACGACATCGACCCGTCGCCGTTTGCGAGCGCGGACTGTTGCACACGCGGGGCAACGACGAGACCGCTGTCGGACGACGTCGGCGTTGTCGTTCCGGGTCGGCGGACGGGGCGGTGGCGCGTACGACGAAACGCCGCGCCGCCCGGAAGGCTGCGCGGCGTCGTCATCGAGCCGGGGTCAGGCGGACTTGTTCTGGTCCTGTTGCGGTTCGAGCTCGTCGTCCTCGTCGTACTGGTCATCACCGTATTGGTCTGCCCAGCGGTCGACGTAGGAGTTCTCGTCCGAGTGCTGCCCGGCGGAGAGCTCGCGTTCGAGCGCACCGTAGTTCGTCTCCGGGCTGAAGTACTTCAGCTCCCGGGCGACCTTGGTGTGCTTTGCCTTCTGACGGCCGCGCCCCATGCGTGACCCCCTCGTGATCGGCTCTGGTCCGGTCCTGGCGGGAGAGGAGTCACCCGGGGAACCGAACGGTTCGTGGTTGGAAATCTGCCGATCACTCTACCATGTACCCCGATCTGGACGTCGCCGCGACGGCCCCGTGCACAGCAGAATCGAAGTGATGACAGACGATGCCCACGCCCAGCCGACCAGCACGCCCGGGTCGTGGTGATCGGCGCGGGACAGGCCGGTCTCTCGGTGGGATACCACCTCCGTCGGCTCGGCCTGACGCCGGGGAGCGACCTGGTCCTGCTCGATCGTGCGCCGAGCACGGGCGGTGCGTGGCAGTTCCGCTGGGAAGCGCTCCGTCTCGGAGCCGCGCACCGCGTGCACGACCTGCCGGGGATGAACGCGATGGGACTCCGCTTCGACGACGCGGACCGGTCCCGACCTGCGCGGGACGTCGTCGGCGAGTACTACCGGCGCTTCGAGCAGCACTACGACCTGCGGGTCCGGCGTCCGGTGACGGTGTCGTCGGTGACGCGCATCGGGGACAGTGCCCTGTGCGTCGAGATGCGGACCGCCGACGGGAGCACGGCGCGGATCTGCGCGGAGGTCGTCGTGAACGCCTCCGGCACGTGGGGCACCCCGTTCGTGCCGTGGTACCCGGCCGGGACCGTTTCCGCGGACGGCAGCTGGACACGACCGAGTACCGGAGCGCTGCGGAGTTCGCCGGGCAGGACGTGGTCGTGGTGGGCGGTGGCACGAGCGCGATCGGGTTCCTGCTCGAACTGGACCGCGTGGCCGCACGGACGAGGTGGTTCACCCGGCGCCCGATGGTGTGGTCCGAATCGGCGTCACTCGACCTGGAGTCCGCGGTCGCTGCCGTCGACGAACAGGACCGGGCCGCGCGGGCGGGGAGGACCCTGCCGAGCATCGTCTCCGGGACGGGAGTGCCGGTGTCGCGCCGGATCCGCGCCGGGCTCGACCGCGGAGTGCTGCGGGAGTCACCGATGTTCGCGCGGCTCGACGAGGACGGGGTCGTCACGGCGGACGGTGAGCACGTGCACGCCGACGCCGTGATCTGGGCGACCGGGTTCCGCGCGGACCTGCGGCACCTCGCGC
This sequence comes from Curtobacterium flaccumfaciens, assembly GCA_029689965.1. Classification (GTDB taxonomy): domain Bacteria; phylum Actinomycetota; class Actinomycetes; order Actinomycetales; family Microbacteriaceae; genus Curtobacterium; species Curtobacterium flaccumfaciens_E. The sequence goes on from CP121450.1 coordinate 1,308,238, forward strand.
CGCTGCACCTGCGGACCGCTGCCGGAGGACTCGTGGTCGAGGACGGGCGTTCCGTCGACGAGCCGCGGCTGTTCCTCGCCGGGTACGGACCCAGGCGTCGACGATCGGGGCGAACCGCGCCGGCCGGCGGATCGCGCGTCAGGTGATGGACGCCCTCGCCGCATCCTGACCTCGAGGTCAGGCCACCTAGCGTGCGAGGTTCCGTGCTTCGTGCGGGCCGCGCGGGGTCGCACCGTGGGTGGAACCTCGCACAGTGCCGAGACAGGTGCCGAGACAGGTGCCGAGACAGGTGCCGAGACAGGTGCCGAGACAGGTGCCGAGACAGGTGCCGAGACAGGTGCCGAGACAGGTGCCGAGACAGGTGCCGAGACAGGACCGAGCGGGTGCAGGGACTCGCACGGTGCGAGGTGGACATGTCAGGCCGGTCAGCGCCACCACGAGGGACGCCACGGCGAGGACGAGCACGTACTCGAACCCGCCGTCCTGCGCGAAGAGCCCGCCGCGACCCGGACCGTTCTCAGGAACCGGTACCGCGCCGGTCTGCTGCTGCAGGCGCTCGATGTGCTCCGAGGCCTCGGCCTTCGTGAGGTCGGCGGGCAGTTCCTCGCCGGCCTCACGCGCCAGGGTGTCCAGGTAGCTGCGCTGCGGTCCGGTCATGGGCTCGTCGCCGGTGACCCACTCCTCGGGTCCTTGCTCGCGTCGGTCGACGGGTCGGGCCGGGCACCGCCGAGGGTCTGCTGCTGGTCGTCGCGATCTGCATCACTCATGCCGGCGACGCTACGCCGCACCTCCGACCAGCACGCCCACCGGGACGTCCCCGGGATGCCCACGCGGTCGTGCCCCGGGCACGTTCAGGCCGGCGCTGCGGTGTAGCGCACCAGGTCGGGGCCGATCGAACTGGCGGCGACCGGCACCGTCCGGTCCCCGCGGCGGATCCAGATCGTCGCCGCACGCTCGTCGATCCGCTCGACCTCGTGCAGTGCCCCGTCGAGCAGCACCGCGGCGCTGACGAGCACGTCCCCGGTCGCCCCGCGCGGCGGGAGTCCCACGACGTCGTCGCCGAACACCGGGTACCGGCCGGGTGACAGGAACGGCGACACCGGGGCGGTCACGATCTCGAGGCCCTCGTCGACCGCCCGGACCGCCACGAGTCGCACCGCCTGGTCGGTGGGCAGCGGGACGTCCACGACCGGTGCCTCCGCCGACCCGGCCAGCGCACGGAAGGCGGGCCGACCGTCGGGGGCGAGCCGTGCCTCCAGGCCGTCGATCCGCACACGACCGCGACCGCGCGAATCGGCGTACGTGCCGGGTACGAGGCCGGAGCGACGTGCCTCGAGACGCGAGACGACGACGCGGTCCGGGCGGTACCAGTCGCGGAGCGTGGCGGGGTCGACCCAGCCGATGCTCTCGGCTCCGCGCGCGAGGGCCATCGACTCATCGGCGGCTCGCTCGTCGAGCGCGCCGAGCGGGTGCGCACCGCGGACGGCGACCAGCCCCTCGTAGGGCCCGCCGGCGGAGGGCTCGTGGTCGAGGACCTCGACGCGCTTCGAGACCTTGCCGCCGTGTCCGTCGAACGTGGCGAACGTGCGCAGATCGGAGATGGTCATGACGTCAGATGCTACGACGAGCGACCGTCACGACGCACGGTTGTCGCCCCGGGGCGGCGACGGCACGAGCACGTGCATCTCGCCGGTGGACAGGGTCTGGTCGACGCCCTCGGCCGGCCCCGCGGGACGGGTGGCCCGGCGCGGCTGCAGGCTGTTGCGCTGGGCGGACCGGAGCAGACGGTCCTCCTGTGCGTCGTGCTGGAACACGCCGTGGGGCGAACGACGGAGGGCCGGCCGGATCGGCTCTCCGCGACGCTCCTGACCGGGCAGCGGACGGGACCGGCGGCCGTACAGGAGCTCGGAGGAGTCGAGCAGCCACGGCACGAGGGCGACCGTCACCCCGTGCACGAGCAGCAGCTTCTTCCGGATCCGGCGGCCGCGGTGGTTGTGCAGGAAGTTCTCCACCAGTGGCCGACGACGAACACCGGCGTGTACACCGTGACGACCTCGGAACCGTGCTCCATCCGGTGCGCCTTGATGTACTTGATGAGCGGCATCGAGATGTCCCGGTACGGGCTCGGCACGATGGTGAGCGGTACCTCGATGCCGTACGACTCCCACTGGTCACGGAGCCGCGCGGCCTCGGCGTCGTCGATCGCGACGTGCACGGCCTCGAAGCTCGCGTGCTTCGCGGCGATGGCGTAGTCGAGTGCCTTGAGCACCGGCTTCTGCAGCTTGTTCACCAGGACGACGGCGTGGTCGCCGGTCGCGCCGAACTGGGTCTCCTCGTCGGCCTCGATCTCGTGCGACACGTCCCGGTAGTAGCGGTTCACGCCGAGCATGAGCACGAACAGGATCGGCATGATGACGAACACGAGCCACGCGCCGTGGGTGAACTTCGTGATCGTGACGATGACGAGCACGACGAAGGTGAAGGTCGCACCGGTCGCGTTGATGGCGCGGGACCGCATCACCTGGCCGCGGTTCAGCGGGGGCTCGTCGGTCGAGGTCGAGGTCGAGGTCGAGGTCGAGGACGAGGACGACGCCGCCGCGGATCGCGCTCGGTCCGAACGCAGCAGCCGCGTCCAGTGCAGGACCATGCCGGTCTGGCCAAGCGTGAACGAGACGAACACGCCGATGATGTACAGCTGGATGAGGCTCGTCACGTTCGCGCGGTAGACGACGAGCAACGCCGCCGCCACGAGCGCGAGGACGATCACGCCGTTCGAGTAGATGAGCCGGTCACCGCGGGTCGACAGCGCCTTCGGGGCGTACGAGTCGCGGGCGAGGATCGAGCCGAGCAACGGGAAGCCGTTGAACGCCGTGTTCGCCGCGAGGAGGAGGACCGCCGCCGTGGTGGCCTGGATCACGAAGAACAGGACCGAGTCGTTCCCGAACGTGGCGGCGGCGATCTGGGCGATCAGGGAGCGCTGCGGCGTCGTGGCGCACCGTGCGAAGCCCTGCAGGTCGCAGGCGCTCTCGGCGTAGTGCACCCGGGAGATGAGGGCGAGCGTGATGAGCCCGACGAACAGGACGATCGCGATCGACCCCATGAACACGAGGGTCATCTGCGCGTTCTTGATCTTCGGTCGGCGGAAGGCCTGCACGCCGTTCGCGATCGCCTCGACGCCCGTCAGCGCCGAACAGCCGGACGCGAACGCGCGCAGGAGCAGCAGGATGAACGCCGCCTGCGTGGTGTGCTCGACGTTCTGCACGGTGTACGCGGCGGACTCCGCGACCGGGGCATCGCCGATCACGGCACGGAAGAGCCCGGTGACCACCATGACGAACACCGAGGCGACGAAGAGGTAGGTCGGCACCGCGAACGTCTTGCTCGACTCTCGGACACCGCGCAGGTTCGCGGCCGCCAGCAGCACGACGAACAGCAGTGCGAGCTCGACCCGGAACTCGTTGAGGGCGGGGAGCGCCGAGATGATGTTGTCGACGCCGGAGGCGACCGACACGGCCACCGTCATCACGTAGTCGACGAGCAGCGCGGACGCCACCACGAGGCCCGCCTTCTCGCCGAGGTTCCGGTGCGCCACCTCGTAGTCGCCGCCCCCGGACGGGTACGCCTTGATCAGCTGTCGGTAGGACGCGACCACCACGACGAGCAGCAGCACGACGAGCGCGGCGACCCACGGTGCGAACGTCAGGAACGCCATCCCGCCGAGCAGCAGGATCATGAGGAGCTCCTGCGGCGCGTACGCCACGGAGGACAGCGGGTCGCTCGCGAAGATCGGCAGGGCCAGGTGCTTCGGGAGGAGCTGCCCTTCGAGCTTCTCGGAGGGGAGGGGATCCCCGATCAGTCGCGCTTTCAGCGACCGGATCTCGTTCGTCACGAGCGGCAAACCTACTCATTTCCGGGCGCGAGTCAACACGGGTCGCCGGGGCGTTATTCCGCCTTCGTCGAACGCACTCGCGACGGATCGTGCGGAACCCCTTGCGGTTGACGCAGCGTCAACCTCTATGGTCGTCACCATGAGGGATTCGACAGACACGACCGGGGAAGCTGCGAAAGCGCCGCACCGCATCGCCGACGTGGCGCGCTCGGCCGGCGTGTCGAGCCGCACCCTGCGGCACTACGACGCGATCGGGCTGCTGCCCGCGACGGCGGTGGGCGACGGCGGCCTCCGCCGGTACGACGACCACGCGCTCGTCCGGTTGCAGCGGATCCTGCTCCTCCGCGGGCTCGGGCTCGGCCTGCCCGAGATCCGCCGGGTGCTCGACGGGGAGCGGGACGACGTCACGGCCCTCACCGCACACGTGGCATGGCTCGAACGCGAGCGGGACCGGCTCGCCCGCCAGCTCGCGGCCGTGCGCACCACCATCACGAGGATCGAGAAGGGAGAGGACATGAACGCCACCGACACGTTCGACGGGTTCGACCAGACCCGGTTCAAGCAGGAGGTCGAGGAGCGCTGGGGTGCCGACGCGTGGGAACGGGGCGCTCGCTGGTGGGAATCGAAGGACGCCACCGCGAAGGAGGCCTTCCAGGCCGAGCAGCGCGCGATCGCGCAGGACGCCGCGGCGCTCGCCGTGTCCGCCGAGGGGCCGGCGTCGGAGCCGGGGCTCGCACTCGCCCGTCGGCAGCTCGCGTGGCTCGCGCAGGCGCCCGGGCCCGAGGTGACGGCCGAACGGTTCCGGACGCTCGCCGACATGTACGTGCAGGACGAGCGGTTCACGCACGCCTACGAGTGGGCGGGCGCCGGCGCGGCTCGCGCGCTGCGCGACGCGATGCACGCGCTGGCCGACCGCGGTCTGTGACGCGCGGGCGGAACCAGGTTCCGTGAGCTTGCCTGGAGGCGCGGTGCGCGCCCGCCTCTCGGCCGGCGGCCGTCAGAGGGAGGTGCGCAGTGCCTCCAGGCCGTCGCGCAGACGCGTCACCGTGTCCGCGGTGAGCGTGCCGCGCGTCGCACGACGGCGCAGGTCCGCGCGGACCTGCTGCCGGAACGACGACAGTGCCATCTCGACCTCGCGGAGCGCCCTGGCGCCCTCGGACGGGACGTCGACCGGTTCGTCGGCCGTCCGGCCCCGAGGAGCCTGCGCGCTCGCGGCGAGGTCCGCACGGAGGGACCGCATGGCCTCGCCGACCGAGGCCCGGACCCGTCGGCGAGCGACTTCACCGAGTCGTTGACGCCGTTCTCGACCTCGGCGATCTCGTCGGCCCGGGCGTCGAGCTCGGCACGGCCCGCGTCGGTGATCGCGTAGACGGTCTTCCGGCCGTCCGCGGACTTCGACACGAGTCCCTCTTCCTCGAGCTTGGCGAGCCGCGGGTACACGGTGCCGGCACTCGGGACGTAGGTGCCGCCGAAGCGGTCGCCGAGGGCCTGGATGACCTCGTACCCGTGCATCGGGTGGTCCGCCAGCAGGACGAGCAGGTAGAGGCGCAGGTGACCGTGGGCGAAGACGGGGCTCATTCGACGACCTCCGCATCCACGTCGGCCGGGGCCTGCGGTGCGGCGTGCAGGACCGCGATGTCGCCGGACACCGAGTTGACGCGCAGGTCGAGCCACTGCCCGGACAGCTCGCCGCCCTGCTTGACGTACGACCCCCGCACGCCGCGGATCTCGGAGTCGTCGAACTGCAGCTTGCCCGAGGCCGTGCTGACGGTGCACCGGTAGGGCACGCCGTCCTCGAGGCGGACGCTCACCGACCCGGACACCGTGTTCACGCGCGCTGAGTCGGGCGTGCCGTGCAGGTCGAGCACGACGTCGGCGGAGACGCCGTCGGCCGCGAACCGCGGGATCGCCCCCGTCGCCACCACGTCGCCGGACACCGTGTGCACCGTGAGCGCACCGTCCAGTTCGCGGATGGTCGTCGTGCCGGACACCGCGTTGACGGTCAGGTCGCCCGCGACGTCGTCGACGACCACGTCCCCGGACACCGTGTTGAGCGTCGCACCGCGGTTCGTGCCGGAGAGCAGGGCGCCGGCTGAGACCACGCCGAGGGTGACGGCGGCGTCCCGCGGGACCAGGACGCTGACGTCCGCGTGGGCCTTGCCGCGGAAGGACTTCAGGAACCCGAGTGGGTCGTCCCACCGGATCTGGGGGTGGTCGATCGTGAGCGTGTCGCCGTCGAGCTCGATCTTCATCGGCTTCCCGGACACGCTGTGCACCTCGACGCGGGCGGTCGGCTCGTCGTGGGCGACGACGTCGACCTGTCCACCGGCGAGGCCCACGCGCAAGCGGCGGACGATCCCGGTGTCGATCACCTTCGGCTCCTCGACGAGCCACTTCTCCTGGGCCATGTTGCCTCCTCCAACTCGCGATGTATCGCGTCTGTGGACGACACGTTATATCGCGTCTTGCACCTGCGCAAGCATCGTGGAGGATGTCCGGCAGGTCGTGAGCGGAGATGGCCGAGCGCGACCCGGCCGTCTCTGCTCAGGAAGCCGGCGTGGCGGAGGCGGGACGGGCCTCCAGGGCGGGTGTGGCGACACGCGTGCGCTCCGGGCTCCACGGGAAGCGGCGGAAGACGGGCATGAGCGGCTGGACCATCGGGCCGATCGCGAACGCCGCGATCACCGTGCCCGCGCCGACGTCACCGCCGAGGAGCCAGCCGACGACGACCACCGAGACCTCGATCACGGTCCGGGCCACCCACACCGGCCAGCCGAGCCGCTCGTGCAGACCGACCATCAGGCCGTCCCGCGCGCCGGTGCCGAACCCGGCGCCGATGTAGAACGCGGTGGCGACGGCGAGCAGCAGGAGTCCGACGACGAACAGCCCGATCCGGCCGAGCAGCTCCGAGGGCGTCGGCACGAGCCAGAGCACCAGGTCCGCCGAGGGACCGATCGCCAGGGCGTTGAGGAGCGTGCCGATGCCGGGCTTCTGGCGGAGCGGGATCCAGAACAGCAGGATGACGCCGCTCGACACCACGGTGATGACGCCGAACGACCACGGCACCACGTGCTCGAGGCCCTCGGTCAGCACCGTCCACGACGAGACGCCGACGATCGCGCGCACCTGCAGGGCGGTGGAAGCGCCGTAGAGGAACAGGCCGACGAAGAGCTGGACGAAGCGGAGCACGAGGGCGGTCGAGCGGGGCATGGTTCGATCGTCGAGCAGATTGGACTGCACGTCGAGGGCCAATCCCGCTACCGTGGATCCATGACCCCGCTCCCGCCCGGCGCCCGCACCGGCGCAGTCCTGCTGAGTGCCCGTTCCGCCGCGCTCCTGCTCACCGACTGGCGGGACGGCACCGACGCCCCGGCGTACGAAGCGCTGTCCGACGCGCTGCGGGTCCTGGTCATCGACGGCCGGATCCCGCAGGGCGTGCGGCTGCCGGCGGAACGAGGTCTCGCCACGGCGCTCGGCGTCTCGCGGACCACCGTCGCGAACGCGTACTCGCGGCTCCGCTCCGACGGCTTCGTCGTCTCCCTGCGCGGCTCGGGCAGCGTGGTCCGTCTGCCGGCGGGGCTCATCGGGCGACCGGACCCGGAGCGGCTCGGCGGCGTGGTGGACGACGAGCTGCTGGACCTCCGGAAGGCCGCCCTGCACGCCGCGCCGGGCATCGCCGAGGCCGTCGAGCGGGCGACACGGCACCTGCCCGCGGCGCTCGCCGGGATCGGGTACGACACGGTCGGCGACCCCGGGCTCCGGGCCGCGATCGCCTCGCGGTACACCGAACGCGGACTGCCGACCGACCCCTCGCAGATCGTGGTCACCATCGGGGCGCAGCACGCGATCGCCCTGCTCGCCCGGGTGCTCGTGCGCCGCGGCGACGCGGTGGTCGTCGAGTCCCGACCTACCCGCACGCGCACGAGGCCTTCCGCGAGGCGGGCGGCCGGCTCGTCGGGTCCCGGTCGACGCGCGCACCGGCTGGGACACGACGGCACTCGAGACCACGCTCCGCCGGACCGCGCCCGCCGTCGCGTACGTCATGCCCGAGCTGCACAACCCGACCGGGGCGACCATGTCGCCGTCGACGCGGGAGCGCTTGCTGGCGGTGGCGGCGTCGACCGGGACGACGGTGATCGCGGACGAGACGATGGGGAGCTGCGGATCGACGGGGAACCGTCCGTGCCGCTCGCCGCCGGCGTCGGCTCCTCGGGTGGGCCGGTCGTGATGATCGGATCGGCGGACAAGGTCTTCTGGGGCGGACTGCGGATCGGGTGGATCCGGGCGTCGCGTGACCTCCTGCAGCGCCTGCTGCTCGCTCGGCCGACGGGCGACCTCGGCACGCCCGTCCTCGACCAGCTGGTCGCGCGGGAGCTCGTCCCGCGGACCGAGGCCGTCCTGGAGGCGCGGCGCGGGTACCTGCGTCAGGGTCGCGACGACGTCGTGGGCGCGTTGCGCGCGCGGCTCCCGGAGTGGGACGTCCCGTCGCCGGCGGGCGGGTTGACGACGTGGGTCGGCCTCGGCAGACCGGTGTCGAGCGCGCTGGTGCTGGCCGCCCGCGCCGAGGGCGTCGTGCTCGCGTCCGGTGGGGTCTTCGGACCGGACGGCGGGTTCGAGCGCTTCCTTCGGGTGCCGTTCACGATGCCGCCGGCGGACCGGGTACGGCTCGTCGACGTGCTGGAGCGGTCCTGGGAGCGGATCGGCGGGGAGACCGCCGGGGCGCGGGGGTCGCTGGCCGCGGTGGTGTGAACTCCGGCCGGTCCGTGCCTGCCCGGCCCCTCGGCGCTCGTCGTGCCCGTGGTGCTCGTCGTGCTCGTCGTGCTCGTGGTGCTCGTGGTGCTCGTGGTGCTCGTGGTGCTCGTGGTGTCCGTCGTCCGCGTCATCCCGGAGGGTGACGTGTTCGGCAGGATCTGGCTCCCCGGGGTGATGTGCGGCGGGTCGACCGGTCGGGATCCTGGTCGCATGGAGACGACCATGAACGCGCGCCCCTCCTCCGGGTCCGATCCGCCGGGCAGGCCGGGCAGGCCACGGTGCCGGCGGTGGCCAGGGTGTCGATGGCGTTGAGCGGCGCCCTGCTCGCCGGCGTGCTGACCTCGTTCGGACAGGGCGTGCCCGCGCTGTCCTCGGTCGCGAACTCGGCAGGTCCGTGGTTCGTCGTCGCGGCAGCCCTGTGCCTGCTGGCCGGCGTCAGACCCGGACGGGTCGCGCTCCCGGTCGCGATGCTCCTCGGTGTCGTGCTCCTGGAGCTGATGCACCTCGGCTACTGGGCGACGACGGTCCTTCGTGGCTTCCCGGACGTGCTGTCGATCACGAACTTCTGGGTCCTGATGGGGGTGCCCGCCGGGCTCCTCGCCGGGGCCGTCGCGGTGGCGGTCCGGTCACGTGCGGTCCGGTGGCGGGATGCCGCCCTCGGCGCGACGGCGGCCGTGCTCGTCGGCGAGGGGGTGCGCGCACTGCTCCAGGTGGCGGACACCACCGGGCCGCTGACCTGGGTGGTGGAGATCACGGTCGGGGTCGCCGTGCTCGTCGTGGCCGTGCTGACCGCGCGGTCGTCCGTCGGCCGCGTCGTGGCGCTGGGTACCGCTGTGCTCGGCACCGTCGGCGTGCTGGCCGCGTTCCTGGCGCTCGGCGGCTAGCGTTCGTGCCGCCCAGGTGTGCGATGACGCCGGCGCTCGGCGGCTGGCGGCGAGCTAGCGGCGGTACTCGGCGTCGACGGCGGCGATCGGGTCCGCCGACGTGGACACCGAGCGCTCCGGTGCACCCGGCGCGCCCTCGTGCTCGACCGCACGGAACCAGGAGACGAGCACGCACGTCAGCGTCACCAGGAACACGATCCCGGCGCCCTGCGACAGGACGATCAGGTGCCCGGTCGCGGCCGCGTACCCGCCGAAGGCCACCGCGGCGGTGAACGACAACCCGAGGAGGAGCTCGGCGAGCGTCTGCAGCGGAGAGTGTCGCTCCCACCGCGAGGCCGTGTCGCGTGCGGGACGGGTCGAGGTGTCGGTCACCCCGGAAGTCTGCGGCGCGCACGAGCGAAGCGGCAGTCCCGCATCCGGGTGTCACGCGCACCCGTGCTTCAGCCCAGGTGCCGCCGGAGGAACGCCACCACGCGCTTGCTCATCGCCTCGTCCAACTGCGCGATCGAGTGGGCCGTGCCCTCGACCGCCACGAACGTCACCGGCACGTCGTGCTTCCGCAGGGTCGCCGCGAACTCCTGCGACTCCCACATCGGGATGAACTCGTCCGTGGAGTGCCCGATGAAGAACGGCGCCGTGTCCGATGTCACGTGGTACTCCGGCGACGCCCGGGTCGCCGCGGGGCAGTCCGAGTACGTCCGGCACCCGAGGTACAGCAGCTGCTTCCGCTGGAACGACGCCGAGACCCGTCCGCCTCGGTCGACCGCGTCGTCAGGTTCGTGGGGCCGCTGAGGTCGACGACGGCACGGATCCGGTCGCCCTCGGCGTACGCGGTCGAGTCGTGGTCGGTGACGGCGAGCATCGCGGCGAGGTTCCCGCCGGCGCTGCCGCCGAACGCCCGACCCGTTTGCTGTCCACCTGGTACGTCGACAGCGTCGTCGGCCGGAACACCCAGTCGAGTGCCCGTCGGACGTCGTCGAGCCCGGCCGGGAACGGGTCCGTCGGGGCCAGCCGGTAGTCGACGTTGAACGTGACGAACCCCTCGGAGGCCAGGTACTTGCACACCGAGCGGTAGGCCGCGGTGGCCTTGTCGCCGTGCGACCAGCTGCCCCCGTGGATCATGAGCACCGCAGGGCGTGTCCCCGCGGCGGCCTTCGCGAGCGCTCCCGCGTCGGGATCGGCCGACGCCGACGCCGACGACGACGACGCCGACGGCGTCGCGGTGGGTGTCCTCGTCGTGTCCGGTGCACTGTCCGCCGGCAGGCAGACGTCGAGCCGCTGCAGGGCGTCGGAGCCGTACGGCACGTCGGTGACCACGTCGATCCCGTGGTACCGGAGCGACAGCGGGTAGATCACGGGGTCGGCGGTGACCGTGCGGTTCTCGTCGCCCACCGGGTCCGAGCTGCACGAAGCGACCGCACCGAGCGCCACGACCGCGGCGACGAGCGCGAGCAACGTGCGACGGCCTGACCTCATCGGGTCAACGGTAACCCGGCCCCCGCGCGGCGGCGTCCACCCAGCGGACGAACCGCGACCGCCGGTGCCAGGATGAGACACGACCCCGCAGGAGGACCCGTGAGCCGTCGCAAGGCCTGGAACGCCGACCCCGAACCGCTGCTCCGCGTGGACGAGGGCTTCCGCCTCGACCGCGTCGACCCGGACGGCACACCCGGGTTCCCGGCCGGAAGATCGACGGGCTCGAGGCGCTCGCCGCCGGGGCGTCCCGACTGTCAGCGCTGCAGGAGCGGCTCTGGGCGGCATCGACCACGGGCGACCAGCGGCGCGTGCTCCTCGTGCTGCAGGCGATGGACACCGCGGGCAAGGGCGGCGTCGTGTCGCACGTCGTCGGCGCGGTCGACCCGAACGGCGTGCGCTACGCCGGGTTCAAGGCCCCCACGGCCGAAGAGCGCGAGCACGACTTCCTCTGGCGCATCGAACGGGAGCTGCCGAAGGCGGGGCAGCTCGGGGTGTTCGACCGGTCCCACTACGAGGACGTCCTCATCCAGAAGGTCCGTTCGTTCGCCCCGCCGGAGGAGATCGAGCGTCGGTACGGCGCGATCGTCGACTTCGAGGACGCGCTCGCCGAACAGGGCACCAGCATCGTCAAGGTCATGCTCCACATCTCGAAGGACGAACAGCGCGAGCGCCTCGGCGACCGGCTCGACCGACCGGACAAGCACTGGAAGTTCAACCCCGGTGACATCGACGAGCGCCTGCTGTGGGACGAGTACCAGGCCGCGTACCAGACGGTCTTCGAACGCACCTCGACGTCGCGCGCACCCTGGTACGTGATCCCCGCGAACCGGAAGTGGTACGCCCGGCTCGCCGTCCAGCAGCTGCTGCTCCGCACGCTGGAGGACATGCAGCTCACCTGGCCCGCGGCGGACTTCGACGTGGCCGAGCAGCGCCAGCGGCTCGCTGCGTCCTGACCGCACCCGTCGGCCTGGAGGCACGGGGTGCCTCCGCCACGCGGCGCGCGCCGCCGTGGGGCTGGCACCAAGGCGTGCGGTCGCGTAGACTCCATCGGTCGGCCTTCGACGCCGTGACATTGCGATCACGGAGTTCAAGTTTGGGTGTGCGTTGCTCGAGGGCTGGATTCACGTCGATCCGCGACGGGAAGAACCCCCTCTCCGCATGCAGCCCCCGCCGATGTCGCTGCCGGGCGCTGCGGACGTCTGCACCCCGAGAAAGTAGCCATGGCCCCGTACAACAAGGGCGGCGCGGACAACCGCGCCTCCGACCGTGTCCGCCACCCGAACGGCACTCCCGCCGCTCGCAGCAGCAAGCACCGCGGCTTCCGTGCCGCCGACCCGACCCAGCCCCGGCAGAAGCAGCGCTGGGACGCCGAGGAGCGCCGTGGCCGCGCGGCGCAGGGCGAGCGCCCCGCCCGTCCCAACTGGGAGCCGCGCGATGCACGCCAGGGCCGTCCGCAGCGCGACGATCGGGGTGGGCGTCGCTTCGACCGTGACGACCGTGCGCCGCGTCGGTTCGATCGTGACGACCGTGCGCCGCGTCGTGACAACGACGACCGTCCGCGCCGGAACTTCGATCGTGACGACCGCGCGCCGCGCCGGAACTTCGATCGTGACGACCGTGCGCCGCGTCGTGACTACGACGACCGTCCGCGTCGGTTCGACCGTGACGACCGTGCGCCGCGTCGGTTCGATCGCGATGACCGTGCCCCGCGTCGTGACTACGACGACCGTCCGCGTCGGAACTTCGATCGTGACGACCGTGCGCCGCGTCGGTTCGAGCGTGACGACCGTGCCCCGCGTCGCTTCGCCCGCGATGACCGTGCGCCCCGCCAGCACGACGACCGTGCGCCGCGTCGGTTCGAGCGTGACGACCGTGCCCCCCGACGCTTCGATCGCGATGACCGTGCCCCGCGTCGCTTCGACCGCGACGACCGTGCGCCCCGTCGCTTCGACCGTGACGCTCCCTACTCGCACGGCCGTCCCGACGCTCCGCAGGCTCCGCGTCGCGCCGGAACCGGCTCGCAGGGGCCCAGCGACCGCACCGAGCGCAAGCCCTTCGTCCCCGCCGACGACGTCAAGCTCGAGAAGCTCCAGGCCGAGGCCACCGTCGCGGCCGACGTCGAGGGCATGACCTTCGCCGACCTCGGCATCGGCGGCAACATCTCCCGAACCCTCGCCGAGATGGGAGCGACGAACCCGTTCCCGATCCAGGCCGCGACGATCCCCGATGTCCTCGCGGGCAAGGACGTCCTCGGCCGTGGTCGCACGGGCTCCGGCAAGACCATCGCGTTCGGTGCCCCGCTCGTCGAGAAGCTCATGGAGAACGGCGGCGGCACGAAGCGCAAGATGGGCCGCGCGCCCCGTGCACTGATCCTCGCTCCGACCCGTGAGCTCGCCCTGCAGATCGACCGCACCGTGCAGCCGATCGCCCGTTCGGTGGGCCTCTTCACGACACAGATCTACGGCGGCGTCCCGTACGGCCGTCAGGAGGGTGCGCTCCAGCGCGGCGTCGACATCATCGTCGGCACCCCGGGACGCGTGCAGGACCTGATGAACAAGGGGAAGCTCGACCTGAGCGAGGTCGTCATCTCGGTGCTCGACGAGGCCGACCACATGTGCGACCTCGGGTTCCTCGAGCCCGTGCAGGAGATCCTCTCCGCGACCGCCGAGGTCACCCCGGAGGGCAACCGCGCCCAGAAGCTTCCTGTTCAGCGCGACGCTCGACGCGCAGGTCGCCTCGCTCGTCGAGGAGTTCCTGCACGAGCCGTCCGTCCACGAGGTCGCCGGTGAGGACCAGGCGTCGTCGACGATCGACCACCGCGTGCTCGTGGTCGAGCAGCGCCAGAAGGACCAGCTCCTCGAGGAGCTCGTCGCCGGCGACGGCAAGACCATCGTGTTCGCCCGCACACGCGCCTACGCCGAGCGTCTGGCCGACCAGTTCGAGGACGCCGGCATCCGCGCGACCTCGCTCCACGGCGACCTGAACCAGTCGCGCCGGCAGCGGAACCTCCAGCTGCTCACGAGCGGCCGGGTCAACGTGCTCGTCGCGACCGACGTCGCCGCGCGCGGCATCCACGTGGACGACGTCTCGCTCGTCGTGCAGGCCGACGCCCCGGACGACTACAAGGCGTACATGCACCGCTCGGGCCGCACGGGACGAGCCGGCAAGGAGGGCACCGTCGTCACGATCGTGCCGCGCAGCCGTCGTCGGAAGATCGAGGGCATCCTCGAGCACGCGGAGATCGAGGCGGACCTCGTCGACGCCGCGCCCGGTGACGGGATCGTCGCGGAGCTCGCCGCGCGCTGACCTCCCGTCCGTCCGTACCGCGTCAGCGGTTGAAGAAGAGCAAGCCGCGCACGTACCCGGCCTGCCCCGCATGCTGTGTGCAGTCGTCGAGGATGCTGACGAGCCTCGCGCCCCGCGTGACGGGCGGGTCCCACGCGTCGTCGACCACTGGGTCGAAGTCGGCGGGTTCGAGGGTCCCGACGTACGCGACGGTGCGCTCGTGCACCGCGTGGAGGTAGCCGAGCGACAGCTGGGCCGAAGCGCGGACGCGACCGACGTCGTCCCGGGACATGCCGTACCCGAGCGCCTCCGGCGGGAACGGCAGGCCGAACCGCTCCACCCAGCCGTCCGCGGTCCACACCTGCTCGGTGCCCGCGAGGTCGGCGATCTGGGCGTCCTGCCCGCGCGCGATGTGCCACGCGAGCCAGGCGAGCGTGTTCGCACCGGCGGCCGGGCGTGCGGCCAGCTGGTCCTCCGACAGTCCGTCGACGGCGCGTTCGACGGTCGACGGGATGCGCGAGAACGCTTCGATGAGGAGTTCTGAGGGGGTCATGCCGTGCACGCTACGCGGGTTGCGCGAGTTCTCCACAGCACGCCGCGGGGCGCCTCGGGATGTCCGTGGGCGACGCTACCGTGACCGCATGCGCATCCTGCACACCGGCGACTGGCACCTCGGCCGCACCCTGCTGGGCGCCGACCTGCTCGGACACCAGGCGTCGTTCCTCGACTGGCTCGTCGACCTGGTGCGCGATCGGGCGATCGACCTCGTCGTCGTCGCGGGGGACGTCTACGACCGGGCGATCCCGCCGGTCGATGCCGTCCGGATGCTGTCCCGTGCGCTCGAACGACTCGCCGCGATGACCACGGTCGTCATCACCCCGGGCAACCACGACTCCGCTGCACGGCTCGGCTTCGGTGCGGGCGTGATGGGTTCCCGCGTCCGGATCCTCGCCGAGCCCGCCGGGATCGCCGTCCCCGTGCTCGTCGAGGACGCGGACGGGCCCGTCGCGGTCTACGGCATCCCGTACCTGCACCCGGACCTCACCCGGTACGCCCTCGCGTCCGTGCCCGACGAACCGCTCGCCCGGTCGCACCAAGCCGTCGTCGGCGCGGCGATGGACCGTGTCCGCGCCGACCTCGCCGAGCGTCCGGGCGTGCGCAGCCTCGTCGTGGCCCACGCGTTCGTGGGCGGAACCGAGCCGAGCGACAGCGAGCAGGACATCCGGGTCGGCGGGGTCGACCGGGTCGCCGAGACGGTGTTCGACGGCGTCGACTACGTCGCGCTCGGGCACCTGCACGGCCCGCAGCGCGTCGGCGAGGGCGACCGGATCCGGTACGCCGGGTCGCCGCTCGCGTTCTCGTTCGGCGAGCGGAACCAGCAGAAGTCGGTGACCGTGGTCGACCTCGACGCTTCGGGCGGCGTGGCGGTGGAACTCGTGCCGGCGCCCGTGCCGCGGCGGCTCGTCGACGTCCGTGGCAGCATCGACGACATCGAGTCCGGCGTGCACCGGTCCGCCACGGACGCCTGGGTCCGGGTGGCCGTGACGGACACGATCCATCCCGAGCGCATGTACGCGCGCGTGAAGCAGCACTTCCCTCATGCCCTCGCCGTCACGCACGAGCCCGCCGACAGGAGCGAGCAGGTCGCTGCGCGCGCGGTCACGGCGACGTCCGACCCGGTCGAGGTCGCCGCCGACTTCGTCGCCTTCGCGACCGGGGTCGCGCCGGACGACGACGACCGCGCTGTCCTGACCGAGGCCTACGAGGCAGCCGTCCTCGCCCTGCAGCGCGAGGGGGACCGCTGATGTACCTGCACCGCCTCGAACTCCGGGCGATCGGCCCGTACCCGGACGTCGTGTCGATCGACTTCGCCACCCTCGCCGCATCCGGGGTGTTCCTGCTCGAAGGACCGACGGGTTCCGGTAAGTCGACCATCATCGACGCCGTCGTGTTCGTGCTGTACGGCGGGCTCGCGGGTGCCGAGGCCAGCAACGACCGGCTGCACAGCCAGCATGCCGACCCGTCGGTCGAACCGTACGTCGAGCTCGTCTTCGAGACCGGCGCGGGTGTGTTCCGGGTCCGCCGGACGCCGCAGTACGACCGTCCGAAGAAGTCGGGCAAGGGCCTCGCTCGGGAACCCGCATCCGCGCAGCTCTTCCGGCTCGCGGGCCCTGCCGACGTTGCGGGCGAACCGATGTCCTCCCGCATCCCCGAGGTCGGTGCCGAGGTCACCAGGATCGTCGGACTCGACAAGGCGCAGTTCCTGCAGACCGTGGTGCTGCCGCAGGGCGAGTTCGCGCGGTTCCTCCGCTCCCCGGGCGAAGAGCGCCGGAAGCTCCTGCAGTCGCTGTTCGGCACGCAGGTCTACGACCGGACCGCCGACGAGCTCGCCGCCCGGCGCCGTGCCGTCCAGGCCGAGGTCGAGAGCGCCGACGCTCGCGTCCGCGACGCGCTGAGCCGGTTCGCACAGGCCGCCGGCGTCGAGGCCCCCGAAGAGGCCGCCGTCCCGGCGACCGTCGCCACGCTCCGAGCAGCGGCCGATGCCGCCGAGACCGCCCGTGCCGTCGCAGCTTCGGACTGCTGCTGCGGCAGCCGCGCACGAACAGGCCGTGACTGCACGTGCTGCCGCGCTCGAACGTCGCGCCACGCTCCTCGGCCGTCGTGCGCTCCTCGACGACGGCGCCTCGGCCGTCTCCGACGCTCGGACGCGCTTGGCGCTGGCCGACCGCGCGGCCCGCGTCGCCGCCGTCGCCGACGCGCTCGACGTCGCGCGTTCACGATCCGACGACGCGGCGGCCGCCTCCGCCGCACTCCGCGCGCGCCACGGGATCACGGCGGACGCCGAGGCGCTCGGGCGGCAGCGGACGGCCGTGGTGGAGTGCCTGACCGCGGTGCGGCACCTGACCGACGTCGAGGACACGTTCGCCGGTCGCCGGCGGGCCCTCGTGGCGGCGACCGAACGCGGTGAGCGGCTCACCGCGCGGCTCGCCGACCTCGATGCGGCGCTCGGGTCCCGTCCGTCCGAACGAGCCCGCCTCGTCGAGGACGCCCGGGCCGCCGCTGCGCTCGCCGCCGGTGCCGACGCCGCCCGGCTGGAGGTCGAGCGCGTCCACCAGGTGCGCACGGACCTCGCCGCTCGTGCTGCGTCGGAGCGCCGCGTGCGCGCTGCTGAGCAGGCCGTGACCGATGCCCGTACCGCGGCGCACGAACTGGTCCGGGCCGAGCAGCAGCTCCGTGAACGTCGGATCGTCGGACTGGCAGGAGAACTCGGAGCAGCCCTCGAACCGGGCGACCCGTGCCCGGTGTGCGGTGCGACGGAGCACCCCGTCGTCGCGGTCCCGCAGGACGACCACCCCACGACGGAGGCGATCGACGAAGCAGCCTCGCGCGCCAGGCGGGCCGAGCAGGACCTCGGCGACGCGGCGACCGCCCTCGCGGTCGAGCGGGTCGAGCTCGACCGACTCGTGCAGGTGCTCGGCGACACCGATGCGACGACCGTCGACGCCCTGGCGGCGGCCGCCGAGGCGCGGGTCACGGCCGCGCACGAGGCCGCCGTCCGGACCCGTGACCTCGAGCACGAGCGCGTCGCCCACGACGAGCAGACCCGTACGCTCGAACGACAGCGGAACGAGGTCGACACCGAGCGTGCGATCCTCGCGGGGTCGGCTGCGGCGGACGCAGACCGTCTCGAGCGGGACGTCGCGGCGGTGGGCCGTGCCGTCGAACGCGTCGCCGCGCATCTGGACCGCGCACCGGACACCCTGGGCTCCGGCGTCGAGCTGCTGGAAGCCGTGGCCGGCCGGCTCGAGGCCGTCGCTCTGGCGGACGACCGTGTGGCGGCTGCTGGCGCAGCCCTCAGCGAGCGGGTCGCCGACGTCACGCGTGTCCTCGCCGAGCAGGACTTCGAGGACGTCCACGCGGCTCGGGCGGCCCTCGTCGATCGCGCAGACGCCGAGCGGCTCCGCGAAGAAGTCGGGGCGGCCGACCGGGAGCGTGCCGTCGTGGACGCCGGACTCGCCGAACCCGCGGTCGTCGCTGCGGCAGACGACGATCCGGCAGCGCTCGACCTCGACGGTGCCCGCACCGCGCGGGATGCGACGGTGGCGGCGGCCGAGACCGCAACTCGCCTCGCGACCTCGGCGGAGGACCGTGCGGCCGCATCCGAACGGTGCGGTGCCGACCTCCTCCTCGCGACCCGGGCACGCGACGACACGTCCGCTCGGAGTCGAGCGGTGGTGCGGCTCGCCGACATCGCCGCTGGTGCGCCGGCGGTGAACCCGAGTGGGATCACCCTCGGCACCTACGTCCTGATGCGCCGGTTCGAGGACGTCGTCGCCGCGGCCAACGACCGTCTGCGCGCGATGCTGGCGGGCCGGTTCACGCTCCAGACCTCGGACGAACGGGAGTCCGGCTCACGTGCACGACGCACCGGGCTCGCCCTCGCCGTGCACGACCAGACCACCGACACCGAGCGTGACCCGCGTAGCCTCTCCGGCGGTGAGACCTTCACGGTGTCGCTGTGCCTGGCGCTCGGGCTCGCCGACGTCGTGCAGGCCGAGGCCGGCGGGGTGTCGCTCGGCACGCTCTTCGTCGACGAGGGCTTCGGCACGCTCGACCCCGAGACGCTCGACGACGTGATCGGGCAGCTCGCGCGCCTGACCGCGGGCGGCCGTCAGGTCGGGATCGTCAGCCACGTCGAGGAGCTCAAGCAACGGATCCCGGAGCGGATCGCAGTGCGGCGCACCGTCGACGGCGGTTCCCGCGTCACGACCACCGTCTGACCGATCCCCGGCGCCCGGCGCCCGGCGACTTCAGGGGGACGGCGAGACGTCCACGGTGCCGTCCGGCGGCGGCAGGATGTCGGCCGCGATCCACGGGAACACCCACGTGAACAGCGCGAACACGATCGCGGCGAGGAGCACGAGCAGCTCGATCACCTTGAGGGCGGCCGGGCCGGGCAGGATGCGCCAGACGAAGGGGAAGATCACTTCGACGTCTCCGAGAGTTCCTTCGGGGTGCCCTCCGAAGCGGGCATCCAGTAGTCGAGCTTGGCGTGGGTGACGTACCGCTCCTTGGCGGACCACATCGGGTGGCACGCGGTCAGCGTGAGCCAGCGGTCGTCGGCGGTGGGCTCGACGCCGGGCTTGTTCGGCACCGGGGCGATGGTCTCGACGTGGTCCGGTGTGACGATCTGCGAGTCCGTGACCTTGTACACGTACCAGACGTCGAACTTCGTCTTCGCGTCGGTGACCCGTACGACGATGTCGTCCCCGGTCTTGAGCTCCGCGATCTGGTTCAGCGGCTTGCCGTACGTCACGCGGTGTCCGGCGACGGCGAAGTTGCCCTCGGCGCCCGGCATCGCCGTGTCCTGGTAGTGACCGAGTCCGATGGTGTTGAGTACCTTCTCGCGGTCGGTGCCCTCGCCGATGGGTCGCTTGTAGTCCTTGCCGAACCGTGGGATCTGCATCGTGCCGAACACGTCGGTGATGTCCGGCGGCTCGGCGAGCACGGGAGCGGGGCCCCGGTGCTCGGTGCCGGTGTCGGTGTCGGGTGTGTCCTTCTGCTCGAGACCGTCGACGAGCTTGGTCTGCTCGTGCACGGCGACGACGTCCGTCCACCATGCCGTCCACACCACGTACAGGCCCGTGCCGGCGCCGGCGATGATGAGCAGTTCCGCGATGAGGGAGACGATCGCTCCGCCCACCGTCTGCCGCCGACGGGGTGTCGGACGTGTGGAGCGGCCGGTGCCGTCGCGGCGATCTCGGCGCGACGGGAGTGTCTCGTGTGCGGTCACGGGGCTCCTGCTACAGGGGTGTGGTCGGTCAGGTCTATCAGATCACGACGACGGCACCGTGACGAGGTTCTCCACAGGACCGTTACCGTGAGGAGATGCAGCACGTCATCCGCCGGTTCACCCCCGCCGACACCGAGCCCGTCGTCGCCCTGTGGGAGGCGTGCGGCCTCGTCCGCCCGTGGAACGACCCGCGACGCGACATCGCGCGCAAGCTTACGGTGCAGCCCGAGCTGTTCCTGGTGGCCGAGGACGCGGACGACGCCACGCGCCCGAGCGACGCCGCACGCCCGGTCGTCGCCGCGGGGATGGCCGGGTTCGACGGGCACCGCGGCTGGGTGAACTACCTCGCGGTGCGCCCGGACCTGCAGGGCTCCGGCCTCGGGCGTGCGTTCATGGCCGAGTTCGAGCGGCTGCTCACCGACATGGGCTGCCCGAAGCTCAACCTGCAGGTCCGCGCGGGCAACGAGCAGGTGCTCGGCTTCTACGAGTCGTTGGGGTACACGGACGACCGCACGGTCTCGCTCGGCAAGCGCCTCATCCCGGACGCCTGACCCCGAGTCTCGCGGCGCTCGCCCGAGACTCGGGCACAGCGACAAGTCTCGCGCTCAAGTTCGCGAGAACTGTCGCTCAGACCGAGACTCGGCCCGCGACCGCCAGCCCGCGCGGGCCAGCGCGTCTACGCCAGTGCGAGCCCGATCGACGCCGCGAACGCCAGCACGATCCCGCTCCACTGCAGGGCGGTGAGCCGCTCCCGCAGCACGACCCCGGCGAGCACGACCGTCCCGATCGGGTACAGCGCGTTGAGCACGCTGACGACCGGGAGCGTCCCCGGTTCGACGCTCGAGCGCAGCGCCGCCTGGAGGAGCACGTTCGCCATCGCGTCGAGGACGCCGCAGGCGACCACCGTCAGCAGCAACCGGACCGGCCACCGCACCTCCGGCCCCGGAGGCACGGCAGCCCCCGCGACGTCGGCCGACCTGCCTGGGCCTCCCGGGCCTCCAGGCCGTCGCATCCACCCCGGACGACAGCCGCCGTCCCCAGCAGCACCGCCTGCAGCACCCGCGCGACGACCAGCGGCGCGACGCCCGAGTCCGACGGCGTCATGTCGTAGGCGAGCACGATCCCGCCGAACCCGCACCCGGCGACCCCTGCGGTCACGAGGCCGCCCACGGTCACCCGTGCCCCGGACGTGTCCCGGACCGCGGCGACCAGGACGACCGCGACGACCGCGACCACCAGCGCGGCGACCGCGAGCACGGACAGCACCGTCCCGCGGAACACCGCGACGAGCACGGGCACGACGGCCGCGAACACGGCGGTGAGCGGTGACAGGACGCTCATCGGCCCGATCGCGAGCGCTCGGTAGAGGAGCAGGACACCGACCCCGCCGGACACCCCGGCGATCGCGCCCAGAGCACCGCCGCACCCGTGAACGTCCCGCCGACGACCACGAGACCGAGCAGCAGCGGCCCGATCCCGAGCGCCGCGGCGACCGCGGCGACGGTCACGGCGCGGAGACGACGGGACGCGACGCCGCCCAGGAAGTCGGCGAAGCCGTACACGAGGGCACCGGACAGGCCGAGGACGACGGTGAGCACGGCTCCCATCCTGCCCGGCCCGGTAGCCTGCACGGCGTGAGCGTTCCGTACCACCGTCTGCCCCGCGTCGACGCACGCTGGAGGTGGTGGCGTCCGTTCGTGGCGCTGGCGTTCCTGGCCGGCTGGTACCTGGCCTCCCAGATCGTGATCGCGGTCGCCTACTTCGTGCCGATCGGTGCGGTCAGGGGTGCGGACGGTCTGATCCAGCTGCAGGACGACCTGGCGAGCGGTGCGCTCGACCCGACGGACCCGGTCGTGCTGTCGATGTCGCTCGTGTCGCTCGTGGTCCTGCTGCCCGGCATCCTGCTCGCGGTGCGGATCGCCCGCCTCGGGCCGGCGGGCATCCTGTCGTCGACGCGGTTCCGCGTGCGCTGGGGGTGGGCGGCCTGGTGCCTCATCCCGACGCTCGTGATCGCCGTGGTCATGTTCCTGTTCCAGACCGCGGGCATGTTCACGTTCGACGGCGGCTTCGGGTGGAACACCGACGCGATCGGGCAGCCGACGGTGTCCGTCGGCACGTTGACGGTCACGATCGTGCTGGTCGTGGTGCTCGTGCCGTTCCAGGGCGCGGCGGAGGAGTACATCTTCCGCGGATTCCTCCTGCAGACGGTCGGCTCGTGGATCCCGGTCCGTGTCGTCGGCACAGTGGTCGCCGTCGCGGTCTCGACGGTCGTGTTCGCGCTGCTGCACATCCCGAACGGCTACAACGTCTGGGGCATCCTCGACGTCGGCTCGTTCGGTCTCATCGCCGCGATCATCGTGCTCCGGACCGGCGGCCTGGAGGCCACCGTCCTGCAGCACGCGTTCAACAACATCATGATCTTCGTGCTGCAGGCGCCGGGTTGGTCGAAGATCGACCTCTCGTCGCAGGACGCCAACGGCACCGTCGGCGGGTGGCTCCTGACGCTCGCGACCTCGCTCGCCTACTGGGGCATGGTCGAACTCCTCGCGTGGTGGCGCAGGCTGGACCGGCGGTTCGCGGGTCCGCCCGCTCCGCGGTTCCGCGGTGTGACCCCGGCCTGGGCGGGCGGCAAACGCTGGTTCCGGCCTGGAGGCACGAGCTGGGCGGACGCGCCCGTTCGGCTCGCCGAGACGGCCGGCCCCGGCGACCGTGTGGAGGACGAGCCTGTGGACAACGCCGTGGGTGTCGCCGGTCGCCCGTAGGCTCGCTGCATGAGCACCACGCCCGCGCCCGCCGCCGTGCCTGGTACCGCGGCCGCGACCTCCCCGTCGCGTGCCGCCGCGCTCGACGTCCTGCACCGGGTGTGGGGCTACGACGACTTCCGCGGCGAGCAGGCGGCGATCATCGACCAGGTCGTGACCGGCGGCGACGCGCTCGTGCTCATGCCGACCGGTGGCGGCAAGTCCCTCTGCTACCAGGTGCCCGCGCTCGTGCGGGACGGCGTCGGGGTCGTCGTCTCGCCGCTCATCGCCCTCATGCAGGACCAGGTCGACGCCCTCGCCGCGAACGGCGTCAAGGCGGCGTTCCTCAACTCGACGCAGGGGCCGGACGAACGTGCCCGGGTCGAACGCGCCGTGATCGCGGGCGAGGTCGACATGCTGTACCTGGCGCCGGAACGGCTCCGGCTCGAGTCCACCCGCGCACTGCTCGACCGTGCGCGGATCGCCCTGTTCGCCATCGACGAGGCCCACTGCGTCGCCCAGTGGGGCCACGACTTCCGGCCGGACTACCTCGAGCTCAGTGTCCTGCACGAGCGCTGGCCGACCGTGCCGCGCATCGCCCTGACCGCCACGGCCACGCCGCAGACCCACCGCGAGATCTCCGCCCGCCTCGGCCTCGACGCCGCCGCGCACTTCGTGGCCGACTTCGACCGACCGAACATCCAGTACCGCATCGAGCCGAAGACGGGCGCGCTGCAGCAGCTGCTCACCTTCATCCGCACCGAGCACAGCGGTGATGCGGGCATCGTCTACTGCCTGTCCCGGAACTCGGTCGAGCGCACGGCGGCCGCCCTCGCCGAGCAGGGCATCCCCGCACTGCCGTACCACGCCGGGCTCGACGCCAGGGTGCGGGAACGGAACCAGTCCACCTTCCTGCGCGAGGACGGCGTCGTCATGGTCGCGACGATCGCGTTCGGCATGGGCATCGACAAGCCGGACGTCCGGTTCGTGGCGCACCTCGATCTCCCGAAGTCGGTGGAGGGGTACTACCAGGAGACCGGTCGTGCCGGGCGCGACGGTCTGCCCTCGACCGCGTGGCTGGCCTACGGTCTGAACGACGTCGTGCAGCAGCGCCGGATGATCGACCAGTCCGAGGGCGACGCTGCGCACCGTCGGCAGCTCAGCGCTCACCTCGACGCCATGCTCGCCCTCTGCGAGACGATCGAGTGCCGCCGTGTGCGTCTGCTCGCGTACTTCGGGCAGGAGAGCACGGCGTGCGGCAACTGCGACACGTGCATCGCCCCGCCGGAGTCGTGGGACGGTACGGTGCCGGCGCAGAAGCTGCTGTCCACCGTGGTCCGGCTCGACCGGGAGCGCGGGCAGCGGTACGGCGTCTCGCACCTGGTCGACATCCTCGTCGGCAAGCAGTCGCCCCGCGTGCAGGAGCTCCGGCACGAGTCCCTCGCGACCTTCGGCATCGGCAGCGACCTGAGCGAGGCGGAGTGGCGTGCGGTCGCGCGGCAGCTGCTCGCGCAGGGGTACGCCGCGGTGTCCGCGGACGGCTTCGGCACCATCGTGCTCAGTCCGACGAGCGCCGAGGTGCTCGGGGAAGGTCGTCGTCCGGATGCGTCGCGACCCGGTGAAAGCCCCGCGCGCCGGTCGTTCCCGTCGCCCCGTCGTGACCGACATGCCACAGGAGGCGCTCGGTCTGTTCGAGTCGCTGCGGGCGTGGCGTGCGGCGCAGGCCCGCGAGCAGGGCGTCCCCGCGTACGTGGTGTTCAACGACGCGACGCTGCGGGGATCGCGGCGGTGAAGCCCGCGGACGAGGACCAGCTCGCCGAGATCTCCGGGGTCGGCGGCACGAAGCTCGAGCGCTACGGCCGGGCCGTGCTCGACGTGGTCGCGGCGGCGGACTGACCGACACATTCCGCAGCGGGCATGCGACCGGGGGCGTGATCACTACACTCGGAACCTCCCGTCACGAGGAGGCCCGGGTGTCCGGTTCGACGAAGTCCACCACCACGTCGTTCACCACGGTGCTGAGCCGCGCGGTGGTGACGCCGCTCGCACGCCTGCTGTGGCGTCCGCGGATCATCGGCCGGAAGAACGTCCCGAAGCGTGGTCCGGTGATCCTGGCGAGCAACCACCGCTCGTTCATCGACTCGCCGGCCATCACGCTCATGGCTCCGCGGAAGGTGTCGTTCCTGGCGAAGCAGGAGTACTTCACGGGGAAGGGGCTGCGCGGCGCGCTCTCCCGGGCGTTCTTCGGCGGCATCGGCGCGATCGGTGTCGAGCGCGGCGCGGGTCCGCGGCGCAGCACGCCCTGGACCTCGGTCTCGAACGTCTCGAAGCCGGCGAGGCGTTCGCCATCTACCCGGAGGGCACCCGCTCCCTCGACGGCCGCCTGTACAAGGGTCGCACCGGTGTCGCCTGGCTCGCGTTGACCAGTGGTGCTCCCGCGGTCCCCGTCGCGCTGACCGGCACCGAGGACGTCCAGCCCGTGGGGTCGCGGATCCCGAGGTTCGCGAAGGTGACGATCGAGTTCGGGGAGCCCCTCGATCTGTCCGGCTTCGGCGAGGCGTCCTCGGGCCGTGCCCGCCGGCACGCCACCGATGCCGTGATGGCCGCCATCCAGGAGCTCAGCGGCCAGGAGCCCGCGAACGCCTACGACAACCCGCCGGCCACGATCGTGGAGCGGGTGCGACAGGCACTGCGTCGGGACGACCCGACCGAGGCCGTCGAACCAGACTGACCACGGCGTATCTGAAGATTGCTATTGCACATCCAATATATTGCTGCTTGAATGGAGGCGTGCCCAGGGGCACACTCCGCCGCGACCCGCCCGAGAACGGGTCGCTCAGCCCACCTGATCGGAAGGCAAGCAGCATGTCCTCCACTCCGCTCTTCGACTCCATCGCCCGTCGTGGCGAGCGCCCGGCAGCCGCGCAGCAGGCGCCGGCTCCGAGTGTCGCCCGCGCGACCTTCACCCCGGCGCCGACCTCGCCGATGTCGGCTCCGGTGGAGCGCACGGACATCGTGCCCGCCGCCCTCGTCGCCGCGATCGACGCGATCCCGGCTCGAGTCGCTTCGGCGGCGAGCGACGA
This sequence comes from Curtobacterium flaccumfaciens, assembly GCA_029689965.1. Taxonomy (GTDB): domain Bacteria; phylum Actinomycetota; class Actinomycetes; order Actinomycetales; family Microbacteriaceae; genus Curtobacterium; species Curtobacterium flaccumfaciens_E. The sequence continues at coordinate 1,334,142 of CP121450.1, forward strand.
GCACACGGTGTCCGCCGAGCAGCTCGCGCTGGTCGAAGCGGTGGCCGACTCGCTCACCCGCGTGGTGGTCGACGCCATCGCGACGGAGCTCGAGCGCATCGCCCGCGACGGCGCCGTCCGTTCCTGACCGGGGCGATCCCGATGACCACGACGACGGACCGCCTGCCGATGCGCCCGCGGAGCGCAGCGCGGCACGCTGTGAACACCACGCCGGCCGATGGTGCGTACCCGACGCGCCGTGCGCGCCGCGCTGCCGAGGCCGTACTCGAAGCGGTCGCGACGCGCGGACCGGAGGAGCGCGCGCCGGAGCACGGGTGCCCGGCGATGGTCCAGGCGTCCGCACCGCTCGTCGCCCCCGTCGTCTCGCCGAGCGTGACCGCCGGTGCGGTCACCCACGAAGCCACCGGGGCGCCGGTGACCGCGCCCGGCGCCCGGTCTCCACCCCGCGCCCGCCGGAAGCGGAGCCGACGGCGTGCAACGATCCGCTCCCGTCGCGGCGCGCGCTGCGTCCCGTGCCCCGGTCCAGCCGACCGACCGAGCTCGGCCGTGCGGTCACCCAGGCGATCACGCTGCCGCTCCGGACCATCGGTTCGGCGGTGTCGTCGGCCAAGGCGGTGCCGTTGACCGCGACGGCCGTGGTCGCCTGCCTCGTCGTCACCGTGGCGACCCCGCAGACGGCGGCAGCGGCGACGCCGCAGGCGATGCTCCCGGCGCTCGACGTGCAGGAGTACACCGCCTCCGCCGGTTCGGCGACCACCGTCGAGCGCGATGCGTTCGCGATCGGCCGGATCCCGGTCCGCACGCCGACGTCCCCGCACCGTCGAAGGCCGCCGGCCCGGCCTCGGTCCGGCCGGTCGCCGGTACGATCCCGGCCGCCGGTGGGTTCGGCTCCCGGTGGGTCCGGGGGTGCGCGGCGTGCTCGACCAACCACCAGGGGCTCGACTTCGCGGCGCCCACGGGTACCGCGGTCGTCGCCGCCATGTCCGGGCGCGTGGTGTCCGCCGGGTGTTCGGCGGCTACGGCAACCAGGTCCTCCTGCAGCACGCCGACGGCTCGCAGACCCGGTACGGGCACCTGTCGCAGATCGGCGTCCGCGGCGGGCAGACGGTCACCGCCGGCCAACGGATCGGGGCCGTCGGGAACACCGGTGTCTCGACGGGCGCACACCTGCACTTCGAGGTCATCGTCGGCGGGACCCCGGTGGACCCGGCCGTCTGGCTCCGGAACCGCGGTCTGCTCTGATCCGGGGCGCGTAGCGTCGGGACCGTGGCGGCAGGGTGTCGCCGCAGAGACGGAGACGCGCGTGCGGGTGAGTGTTCTGGGAACCGGGACGATGGGTGCCGGAGTGGCGGGGTCGCTGCTCCGCGAGGGCCACGAGGTGACCGTCTGGAACCGGAGCACCGACAAGGCGGCCCCGCTCGGCGACCGGGGAGCGACCGTCGCGCCCGACCCCGGGGCCGCGGTCGCCGTCGCCGAGGTCGTGCTGCTCACGCTGTTCGACACCGACGCGGTGGTCGACGTACTCGAATCCGCAGCAGGCGAGGCACCGACCGACGCCGTGTGGGTGCAGTGCTCGACGATCGGCGTCGCCGGTACCGACACCGTGGTGCAGCTCGCCGGCAAGTACGGCATCACCCTCGTCGAGGCGATGATGCTCGGGACGAAGGCCCCGGCGGAGCAGGGCACGCTGACGATGCTCGCCGCCGGGCAGTCGGACGTGCTCGACCGCATCGACCCGGTCCTCGACGCCATCGGCGCGAAGACCGTCCGGGCAGGCGAGCAGGTCGGTGCCGGAACCGCCCTCAAGCTCGCGGCGAACGCCTGGATCGCGTCGATCACCGCCGCGACCGGCCAGTCCCTCGCCGTCGCCAGGTCGCTCGGACTGGACCCGCGCTGTTCCTCCAGGCGATCGACGGCAGCGCCAGCGACTCGGCCTACGCGCACACGAAGGGCCAGGCCATGATCGACGCAGCGTTCCCGGCACAGTTCGCCCTGGACGGACTGCGGAAGGACATCGGACTGATCACCGACGCCGCACGCGGTGCCGGGGTGTCGACCGTGCTGCTCGACGCGCTCGGCCGTGTCTACGCCGACGCCAGCGCCGCGGGCCACGGCGGCGACGACATCGCGGCGGTCGGCACCGCCTTCTAGCGGCGCCCTCTAGCGCCGCCCGAAGAACCGTCGGACCGCGTTCGTGAGCCGTCCGACGGTCTCGTCGTTCATCGTGTTCGCGAGGTCGAACGCCTCGCGCGCGGGGTCGGCACCCGCCCGGATGCGACGCAGTGCCGCGTCCGCGCGGGCCCGGGCATCGAGCTCGGCGAGGGGCATGTCGTCCTCGGGGTCGTGCGGTGCGGGCGTCGCGGCACCGTTCGTGCCCGTGTCAGCCATGACAGCAGGCTACGCGGACGAGCCGACCGTGCGGTGATCGGACCGTCGAGGGCTCCGCAACACCCGTGACGCGGCGACGAAACACCCTCGCAATCCGCGGTCAGTACGTTCGCCGCATGCAGGAGCCGACGTGCTGAGCGGACTCGCGGGGAGCGTCTTCCACGTCGGGAGCGCCGTCGAACGCACGGACGTGGTCGCTCGGATGCTCGACGTCTACGTCGCCCGGGGGAGCCGGCCGCCGCCGCCCAGGACCGGGCGGTCGCCGCCGAGCTCCGGTCCGTGGTGGGCGCCGCGGGTCCGGGAGACGACACGGATCGCGCGGCCACCATCGACTCGCTCGCCCTCGACCGGCACGAACCGGCGTCGATCGCATCAGCCGTCGCGGTCGCGAGAGACCACGCCCGCCGTGCCCGCGAGGTGGTCTCCGCCGACCTCTGGGACTGCCTCGACGTCACCCGCTCCCGGATGCCCCGGAAGGTCGCGATCGACCGCGCGCACGAGTTCCTCGGGTGGGTCCGGGAGCGCAGCGCCCTCGCGATCGGTGTCGTCGAGGGCGACGCCAGCCGCGACGAGGTCTGGGAGTACTTCACCCTCGGACGTTCGTTGCAGCGGTGCGCGACGACGGCGAGGCTCCTCGGGTCGGGGCTCCTCGAGCCGGCCTCCGGACACTCGTGGGGATCGCGCTCCGGGCGTGTGGCGCGGGGAGGCGTTCCTCCGTGGCCGCGACCACCACAGCCCGCAGGCCGAGGATGCCGCGGCCTTCCTGCTCCTCGACGAGCACAGTCCCCGGTCGCTGCGGTTCCTCGCGCGGCGCGCGGACGAGTGCCTCGCGGACGTCGCACCGCTCCGCGTGGACGACGAGGTGCGCGCGTTCGCCGAGGCCCGCGCCGCACTCGAGTCGGTGTCGGAACACGCGGCGCGCCTCGCGGCGCAGGCTGCGGCGAGACGGCTCGCCGTCGCGGCCGACCGCGTGGTCGCGGCGCTCGAGGAGCGGGTCTTCGCGGTCCCGGAGCCGGCACGCTGAGCCCGTCGTGACCACGCCGACGCCGGGAGGCGCGGGGCGGGCCGGCACCGCGCCTCCAGGCCGACCCGTCTGAGGGTCTCGGCCCGTCGACGTCCGCGACCCGCCCGCGCCGACGCGTCCGACCCGACGGGGTCGGGAACAGGTCGTCAGACCGCGCTGGAGCGGTCGGCGACCGCCTCGTCCCGCTCGAGGTCCTGCCGGAGCGCGGCACGCGACGCGCGCGTCCCCACGACCGGGATCGCGTGCGTGATCGCCAGGTGCAACCGGTTGTCCGCGTCGTACCGCACCCGGAACCGCTCGTACCGGACGAGCCACACGAGGGCGATCGCGAGCGCGACGAACCCCGATGTCGCCCCCACGGCGATGGCCCAGCGCGGACCCCAGGCATCGGCGACGGCACCGACGATCGGGGCGCCGATGGGGGTGCCCCGGCGAAGATCGCCATGTAGAGCGCCATCACACGACCGCGCATCGCGGGCTTCGTGGTGGTCTGCACGAGGGCGTTGGCGGTCGTCATGAACGTCAGCGACGCGAGTCCGACGAAGACGAGCACGACGGCGAACGTCCAGTACGTCGGAGCGACCGCGGCGGCGGCGCAGGCGACCCCGAACCCCGCCGAGGCGATCACGAGCGTGCGCATCCGCGGACGGTCGCGCCGGGCGGAGAGCAGGGCCCCGGCGACGGAGCCGATCGCCATCACGGAGTTGAGGAGGCCGAACTCGCCCGCTCCCTTGCCGAACTCCACGCGCGCCATCGTCGAGGTGAAGATCGGGAAGTTCACACCGAACGTGCCGACGACGAAGATCATGCACAGCACGACGATGATGTCCGGCCGGGTGCGCACGTACTGGAACCCGGCGACGATCTGCCCTTTGCCCCGCTTCGCCCGCGGGCGGTCGGCGAGCTGCGCGGGGTCGACGAACCGCAGCGCGATGAGGACGGCCAGGAACGACGCGGCGTTGATGACGAACACCCAGCCCGAGCCGATCGCCGCGATGAGCACGCCGGCGACCGCGGGGCCGATCAGCCGAGCGGCGTTGAACGACGCGGAGTTGAGCGCCACCGCGTTGGCGACGTGCTCGCCCTGCACGACGTCCGACACGAAGGCCTGGCGGATCGGGGTGTCGAACGCGGCGACGATGCCGAGCGCGAGCGCGAAGCCGTACAGCGACCAGATCGTGGCGGTGTCGGTCAGCACCATGATCCCGAGACCCAGACCGAGGGCACCCATGAGGCCCTGCGTGAGCATGAGCATCGTGCGGCGGTCGAACCGGTCGGCGGCGAGGCCGGTCAGGGGGAGGAGCAGGAGCTGTGGACCGAACTGCAGCGCCATGGTGATGCCGACCGCGATGGCGTCGTTGTCGGAGAGCTTCGTCAGGACGATCCAGTCCTGGGCGGTGCGCTGCATCCAGGTACCGACGTTCGACACGAGTGCACCGGCGAACCAGATGCGGTAGTTGCGGCCCGACAGGGAGCGGAACATGGCGGTCACTACTGGGCCAGCCTCCTCATGATCTCGGTGGCGTCGGCGAGCGTGGCGCGCTCCGCCGGGGTGAGCGCCGCGAGGCGCGGGGTGAGCCAGCCGTCCCGGCGACGCCGGGTCTCCACGACGAAGGCCGCCCCGGCCTCCGTCGCGCCGATGAGGACCTTGCGTCGGTCGTCGCCGTGCAGTCCCTTGGACACGAGCCCGCGGTCGATGAGCACCGCGACGGTCTTGGTCATCGAGGGCGGCGTGACGCCGTCCTGCCGGCTGAGCTCGGCGAGGGTCATCGCTCCGTCGCGGTGGAGTCGCGCGAGGGCAGAGAACTGCGCGTCGGTGACGGTCGTGTCGGCCTTCTGGTTGCGCAGGGTCCGGGACAGCCGGTTGACGGCGATCCGCAGGTCGGTCGCGAGCGACGTGCGGGACTGGGCGGTGGGCACGATCGTTAGTCTACCAAATTAGTTCAGCGAACGAACTGCCTGGTGCCGCCGCGCCTGCTGGCCGGCTGCTGGCCGATTCGCGCGTAGGGTGCCGATTCGCGCCCAGGATGCACATTCGCGCGTAGGGAGCCGGAAGTTTCGGCCGCCTACGCGCGATTCTGCTTTCCAGCGCGCGCGCAATGGGCACGACCGTGCGGACTGGAGGCGCGACTCGCGTCACCGACGCTGGTCGCGCGAGTAGCGCCTCCAGTCAGAGTCGCAGACCACCGGACCGCCGGCCGTTCCGTGCGTGGGTGGCGGAATCGTGCGTAGGTGGCCCGAGGATCCGACACCTTACGCGCGATTCGGCTTTCTCCGGCGGGGGTGTGGGACGGAACGCCCGACCGTGTCACTGGTGGAACTGCGGGATCGTCAGCCAGATGCCGAACAGCACGGCAGCCGCGCACACCGCGAAGCACGCCCACGCGCCGACGAGGGCTCCGACGGGCGTCCGGCCGGAGCGAGCCGTCTCCTCGCCGTACTGCGTGCGGTCGCCCGCGGCGTCCACGGGCTGCCCGGTGCCGAGCAGTCGCAGCCCGAGCGTGTAGAGCAGCACCACCCCCACCGCAGCGACGAACCCCACCCACGCGACCGTCGCGATCGCACCGAAGTCGATGTCCATCGGGTCCTCCTCAGGCGGCGACCGGCTGGTCCGCCGGCTGCTCGTCGTTGACGTTGTCCTGCGTGATCGGCTTGCGTCGGGCGAGGAAGAAGAACGCGAGACCGGCCGCGAGCGCCAGTACAGCGACGAGCACCAGACCGATGGTCGAGGTGGCCGCCACCGCGGTCGCGAGCGCGCCCACCACCGCAGCCGCCGGGAGCGTGATCACCCACGCGACGACGATGCGGCCGACGACCGTCCAGTGCACGTCCGCGAGCTTCTTGCCGAGGCCCGAGCCGATCGCCGACCCGCTCGTGACGTGGGTCGTCGACAGCGCGAACCCGAGGTGCGAGGACACCAGGATCGTCGCCGCCGAGCTCGTCTCCGCCGCGAACCCCTGTGGGGACTGCACGTCGGAGATTTCTTGCCGACGGTCCGCATGATCCGCCAGCCGCCGGTGTACGTGCCGAGGCCGATCGCCAGGCCGCAGGCGAGGATCACCCAGAGCGCGGGCCCGGTGCCGGCCGGCTGGTAGTTCGCGGCGATGAGGGTCAGGGTGATCACACCCATCGTCTTCTGGGCGTCGTTCGTCCCGTGTGCCAGGGACACCAGCGACGCTGAGATCGTCTGCCCGTGCCGGAAGCCCGTCGCCGCGCCGTGCGTCGTCGCGTTCTTCGTGAGGGTGTACGCGAAGTACGTCGCCACGAGGGCGATGACCCCGGCGATCACGGGGGAGAGCAGCGCCGGCAGCACGACCTTCGACACGACCGTCCCCAGTCGACCGAGTGCAGGCCGGCACCGATGACCGACGCGCCGATCAGGCCGCCGAACAGGGCGTGCGTGGACGACGACGGCAGGCCGAAGTACCAGGTGGCGAGGTTCCACAGCACGGCGCCGACGAGCCCGGCGAAGATCATGGTGGGGAGATGTGGATGCCGTCCTGCCCCTCGCGGATGATGCCCTGTGAGACGGTCTTGGCGACCTCGGTGGAGAGGAACGCGCCGACCACGTTGAGGACGGCGGAGATGAGCACGGCGGTGCGGGGCTTGAGCGCTCCGGTGGCGACCGAGGTGGCCATGGCGTTCGCGGTGTCGTGGAAGCCGTTCGTGAAGTCGAACACGAGGGCCACCACGATCACCAGCACGACGGTGACGAGGACGTCCATGCGCGAGACGGTAGGCCCGCCGTGCACCCGCTGCGTGAACGCCGGGTGAACACGTGCGCAGGTCCGGTCGTCTGCAAGGATGCGGGTGTGCCCACCTTCTCCGCAGCCCGAGGGGACTCCTCCTTCACCGACGCGCACGGCGTCGAGATCGTCTACTCCACGTGGCGTGCGGCGCGGCCGAGGGGGATCGTGCAGATCGCGCACGGCGTCGGGGAGCACGGGCTCCGGTACGAGCCGCTCGCGCAGGACCTCGTCCGCGCCGGGTACACCGTCCACGCCAACGACCACCGCGGGCACGGACGCACCGGCCTCGGACAGTGGGACGGGGACCACACGAAGCTCGGCCACCTCGGACCCGGCGGCCTGCGTGCGGCGATCGCCGCCGTCGAGCAGATGAGCAGGGTCGCGAGGGAGGACACCCCCGGCGTCCCGCTCGTGCTCCTCGGACACTCGTGGGGCTCGCTCATGGCGCAGCGGATCGTGAACACGTCGTCGGAGTCGTACGACGGGGTCGTGCTCTCGGCGAGCGCGTACCGGCTGCCCGGCTGGATGAACAGCGGCGACCTCAACGCCCGGCACGCCGGCTCCGGTCCGACGAAGTTCGAATGGCTCACCCGCGACCGGTCGATCATCGACGCCGTCGCCGTCGACCCGCTCGCCGTGGAGGCGGACGTCATCGGACTGTTCGGACTCCGGGACGCGCTCCGACTGCTCGGCGTGCCGCGGCGCGGTATCCCGCACGACCTCCCGATGCTGCTGCAGGTCGGGTCGGAGGACCCGCTCGGCGGTCCGCGCTCGGTCGAGCGGCTGGCGCAGGCCTACCGGCGCCGGGGACGGCTGTCGGACGTCGAGGTACTGGTGTACGAGGGAGCTCGGCACGAGGTCTACAACGAGACGAACCGCGACGAGGTCGTCGGCGACCTCGTCACGTGGCTGGACCGGAAGGTCGGTCGCTGACGCGACCGACGGCGCGCGGAACCGGGTTCCGGACACAGCACCGCGCCGTGCCCTGGTTCCGTGTCCGGAACCAGGTTCCGTGGCGGGGCGTGCGGCGTACGCTGGTGCGGTGCACGGTGAGTACAAGGTCCCTGGTGGCAAGCTCGTCGTCGTCGACCTCGAGGTCGTCGATGGCCTGATCCAGGAGTTCCGGCTCGCCGGCGACTTCTTCCTCGAGCCGGACGACGCGCTACCGCTCATCGACGGCGCCGTGAACGGACTGCCGGCCACGACCGACGCCGCGGGCATCGCCTCCGCCGTCCGCGCCGCGCTGCCGGAGGACGCCGTGCTGCTCGGGTTCACGCCCGAGTCCGTCGGGGTCGCCGTCCGCCGGGCCCTGTCCCGTGCCTCCACCTGGCGCGAGTACGACTGGGAGATCATCCACGAGGGACCGATCAGCCCGAACGAGCACCTCGCCCTCGACCAGGTCCTCACCGAGGAGGTCGGGGCCGGTCGCCGCGGCCCGACGCTGCGCATCTGGGAGTGGGACCAACCGGCCGTCGTGATCGGGTCGTTCCAGTCGCTCAAGAACGAGGTCGACCCCGAGGGAGCAGCGAAGTACGGCGTCGAGGTCGTCCGTCGCATCTCGGGCGGCGGCGCCATGTTCATGGACGCCGGCGCGATCATCTCGTACTCGCTCTACGTGCCGACCGACCTGGTGCAGGGCATGACCTTCGCCGACTCGTACGCGTACCTCGACGAGTGGGTGATCGAGGCGCTGAAGTCCCTCGGCATCGAGGCGTACTACCAGCCGCTCAACGACATCTCCTCCACCAAGGGCAAGATCGGTGGCGCCGCGCAGAAACGCCTCGGTACCGGATCGCTGCTCCACCACGCGACCATGAGCTACGACATGGACGGCGAGAAGATGGTGCAGGTGCTGCGCATCGGCCGCGAGAAGATGAGCGACAAGGGGACGACGAGCGCCGCGAAGCGCGTCGACCCGCTGCGCTCGCAGACCGGGCTCACCCGCGCCGAGATCATCGACCGGCTCATCGGGACCTTCACGAAGCTGTACGGGGCGCACGAGGGGCACGTGACCGAGGCCGAGCGAGCACGGGCGCGGGACCTCGTGGCGTCGAAGTTCGCGACACGGGAGTGGCTCGAGCGCGTTCCCTGAGCGGGAGCGCCCGTCGTCAGGGCTTCGCGCCGTTGCCGAACGAGCCGTGCAGGGTCGTGGCACGGAACGCGGTCGTGTCGATCACGGCGTGGACGCCGTCCAGCACGGACTGGTCGTACGTGTCCACGCCGACCGTCAGCGACCCGTAGTCGACGCGCATCGTCGTCGGGATCGTCGCTTCGAGTCCGGTGACGTGCGGCGTCGCGGCGAGCGTGGCGAGGCCCTGCGCGACCGCCGTGGAGGTCGCCGGCGGGATGCTCTGGTCGAAGGTCCCGTCGTAGTGCACCACGGTCGCGATGTGGCCGGGACCCGCGGGCACGGTCTGCGTGAGGTCGACGCCGGTCCAGGCCAGCTCGCGCGCCATCGTCGTCGGGACCGCACCGGCCTGGGGAGGTGTCGCCGACTCCTCCATGACGACCGCGAAGGCGGAACGGAAGTGGTTCGTCGTCACGAAGCGGCTCGCGCACTCCGGATCGGGAACCGTGCTCGGACTGTTCGTCGTCGACTCGGTCGCGGCCCGCACCCCGGCAGCTCCCGCACCGCGCGGAGTGCGGCCCGGACCTCTCGTGCGACGGTCGGGTCCAGCGTGGCCGGAGCCGACGGCGCGGCGGACGGCGGGCCCGGTTCGGCTCCGCCGGACGGGCAGGGCCGGGACTCGCCACCGCCGTCGCGGAGGAGTCCGCCCGCGAGGTCGCGCGCCGAGGAGCAGCCGGTGAGGACCACCGCGCCGACGACGGCGACGGCGACTGCCGAGAGGACGGTCCGCATGCGCATCGCCACAGTCTGCACGACGACACCGCGCCGCCCGAGCCGGGTCCGCGTTCGTCGCGGAGGTGGTCGGCCGCCCGGGGAGGGGATCCCGGGCGGCCGCACGTCCAGTGTGGGTGTCGTCCCGAAGAACCACGTGTGTGGATCACGAGAATCCTCCGCGCGGCGGATGTCTCCACCTGATCGTCCACGTAGCGTCGTGTGCGTGAACTGGTTGATCCTCCTGGGGGCGGTGGCCGCGGCGGCCGTCGTGATGTGGATCGCCGATCGCTTGGGGTGGATCGACCTGTCGAACAAGGCCACGCGGAGCGGCGGATCCGGCGGTGTGATCTCGATGATGGACGAGGTGTTCGCGCCGACCCGTCACGAGACGCAAGCGGAGTACGAACGGCAGTCGCGCCTCCCGAGGGAGGCACCGACGCCGGCGGACGACGACCACGACCTGCTCAGCGGCAGCGTGCTCATCAGGGTGCCGACGGTTCGTGGCCCGGGCCGGCACGAGGTGCGCGCGGGAACGCACGACCGCAGCTACTGACGGGGCCGCGCGGCACCACGTCAGCGCGTCGTCAGCTCCTGGTAGTCCGGGTGCCGCTCGATCCACGCCTTGACGTAGCTGCACTGCGGCACGACCCGCAGGCTGCCGGAGCGGACGTCGTCGAGCGCGTGCTCGACGAGGATCGAGGCGTGACCGCCACCGCGGTGCGCCGGGTCCACCTCGGTGTGCACGAACCGGATCTCGTCGCCGTCGACCTCGTACGCCGCGAAGCCGACGACCTCGCCGTCCTCGACGAGGGAGTACTGCTGCTTGTCGGTCTCGTTGCGGACCTCGGGTGCTGCCATGCCGTCGAACGTACGCCCCGCCGCCGCGGTGGCGGCTGAGTGCGACGACTCGCCCGCCGCCTCCGCCGTCGGGCACGGGGCGACGGGCGGGTCGTGGGGTGGTCGGCTACTCCGCCGAGTGGCGGCCGTGCACGTGGTCGTCGTCCGGCCTGGAGGCACGGCTCGCGTCGGTCGCGTCGGCTCCGGTCGCGACGGCTCCGGTCGCCTCCGTGTCCCGCTCGGGCACCGCGTCCACCGGGGCCGCGGCGGCGTGGGCTGCGCGGGTGCGGATCGCGCCGGTGGTGGTCGGCGGCTCGTCGACGGGTGCCGCCGCGGAGTGCGCCCGTGCGTGGTCGCGTCGGGCAGCGGGGCCCGGGTGCCCTCGACCGACACCGTGTCGGCAGCGCTCGTCGACGGGGCGGGGACACGCCGGACCGGACTGACGTGTCGGGGGTGGCCGTGCCTCCCGGCTCGCCCATCCCGACCGCGGAACCGGCCGAGCGCGGCGGTGACGGCACGTCCGGCGAGGTCGGGACGACCGCCATCGACCCGGTGTCCGGCGAGACGAGCGATCCGGAGCGGGCTGCCGCGCCCTGCGCGTCCACCGTGAGCCGGTCCGAGTCGGCGTTCGTCCGGTCGCTGTTCGCGCGGTCGCTGTTCGCCCGGTCGGTGTTCGCCTGTTCCTGCAGGGCCGACACCTTCCGGAGCGGCGGGACCCGGAAGAACCAGGTGAGCACGAACGCGAGCAGGATGACGCCGAGGCCGACGTAGTAGACCACCACCGCCGAGTCGCTGAACCCGACGAGGAACGGACGGCTGAGCCGCTTGTCGGCACCGTTGAGGAACGACGTGTCACTCGTCGACGAACTGGTCGAGGAGTTCGCACTCGAGTCGCCGCTCTTGAGCTGCTTGACCAGGGTCGGAGCGACCTCGTCGACGACGTTCCGCCGCTGGTCGGCCTTCGCGTAGTCGACCTGGAGCGTGCCGTCGACCACGTCGGCCTTCGCCTTCGACGCCGCGGTCTCCAGAGCCTGCTGCTCGGCGGCGGGCTTCGCAGCGGAGACCTGCTGGGCGATGACCGCGTCGGCCGAGGCGGCCGGGACCTGGCCGGCGGCGACGCGCTGCTGGACCGCGGCGGTGACCTGCTTCGTCACGGCGGCGTCGGCGGCCTCCTTCGCCTGCACGGCACCCTTGTCCAGGCCGTCCTGGACCTTGTCCTTCACGGGGTCGACGATCTTGTTCCAGATCTGGTCCATCACCCCCTTGTTGTCCTTCGCGTTCGCGACGGACGGGGTGAGGGCCGCGTTCAGGGCGCTCTTGAGGTCGCCCTCGTTCTGCATGGCCGTCGTGATGTTCGTCGGCATGAGGGTGAAGAGGACGGACAGCAGCACGGCGGTGCCCATGGTGCCGCCGATCTGACGGAAGAACGTGGCGGCGCTCGTCGCGACACCGATGTCCCGCGGGCTCACCGAGTTCTGCGCCGCCAGGGTCAGCGTCTGCATGAGCTGCCCGAGCCCGAGACCGATGCCGAACATGCCGAGCATGAGGAACCAGAGCGGCCGGTCGGCGGTGAGGAAGGTGAGGACGGTGAACCCGATGGCGGTGAACGCCGTGCCGGTGATCGGGAAGACCTGGTAGTTGCCGGTCCGGGAGATGATCTGACCTGATGCGATCGACGAGATCATCAGACCGAGGACCATCGGGAGCATCGCGAACCCGGACTCGGTCGGGGTGACGCCCTTCACGATCTGCAGGTACAGCGGGATCGTCAGCATGGCGCCGAACATGCCGAAGCCGACGAGGACGCTCAGCACTGCCGACATCGAGAAGACGTGCGAGTGGAAGAGCTTCAGCGGCAGGATCGCGTCGTCGCCCATCGCCCGTTCGACGATGACGAACGCGATCAGGCCGGCGGCGCCGATCGCGTAGCAGGCGATCGAGCCGGCCGACCACCAGCCCCAGTCGCGGCCCTGCTCGGCGACGAGCAGCAGGGGCACGAGCGTCACGATGACGAGCGCGGCTCCCCACCAGTCGATGCGCGGCTTGCCCCGGTCGCCGAACTTCGGCAGGTGCAGGAACGTCAGCACCATGATCAGCGCGATGATGCCGATCGGGACGTTGATCAGGAAGACCCAGCGCCATCCGGCGATGAAGACGATCTCGTTCGCACCGGCGAACACCCCGCCGACGAGCGGGCCGATGACGCTCGAGATACCGAACACCGCGAGGAAGTAGCCCTGGTACTTCGCACGCTCGCGCGGAGCGAGCATGTCGCCCATGATCGCGAGCGGCAGCGACATCAGACCGCCGGCACCGAGGCCCTGCAGCGCTCGGAATCCCGCGAGCATGAGCATCGACGTCGAGAACGACGCGGCGAACGAGCCGACGATGAAGATGCCGATCGCGGTGAGGAACAGCGGGCGGCGACCGAAGATGTCGGACAGCTTCCCGTAGATCGGCGTCGTGATCGTCGAGGCGATGAGGTACCCGGTGGTCACCCAGGCCTGCTGGTCGAGGCCGTGCAGGTCGTCGCCGATCGTGCGGATCGCCGTACCGACGATCGTCTGGTCGAGGGCGCCGAGGAACATGCCGGCCATCAGGCCGTAGATCACCAGCAGGATCTGCCGGTGGTTCATCACCGCGTTGGACGACGTGGTGGGTGCCGCGGGTGCGGTCGCGGTCTGGGTCATGTGCGGGGTCTCCAGGGGTCCTTGGAAGAACTTTGCGCTCGCTGCAAAGTTACATCTGCCGCAAGGTGGGTGGTCGCGTGGACCGGGGTTCCTGAACGGATCGGCAGCACCGATGGCGGAACAGTGGGGTCGCGGTCATGAGCACGCCCGACGCCGTCACAGTACGCCCGAGCGTGGTGCCGGGTTCCCGGCCGAGACTGCGGCGCGTGCGGGCGTCAGTCGTGGGCGGACGCGATGTTCGCGAGCTGACGCTCGCGACGACCGGGGCCGGTCAGGCACCCAGGGCGGCGTCGACGATCTCCTTGGCCTCGCGCTGCACCTGTTCGAGGTGCTCCTGCCCCGCGAAGCTTCTCGGCGTAGATCTTGTAGACGTCCTCGGTGCCGGACGGCCGGGCTGCGAACCAGGCCCGGTCGGTGACCACCTTGACGCCGCCGACCGCCGCGTCGTTGCCCGGCGCCTTCGACAGCTTCGCCGTGATCGGATCGCCCGCCAGCGTCTCGGCCGTGATCGCGTCGCCGTCGAGCTTCGACAGGCGTGCCTTCTGCTCCTTGCTCGCCGCGGCGTCGACACGCTGGTAGACGGGGTCGCCGAAGCGTTCGGTCAGCTCGTCGTACAGCTGCGACGGGGTCTTGCCCGTGACGGCGATGATCTCCGACGCGAGGAGCGCCAGGATGATGCCGTCCTTGTCGGTCGTCCACGCCGTGCCGCCCTTGCGCAGGAAGCTCGCCCCGCGGACTCCTCGCCGCCGAACGCCACCGAGCCGTCGATCAGACCGGGCACGAACCACTTGAAGCCGACCGGGACCTCCCAGAGGCGGCGGCCGAGCGACTCGGCGACCTTGTCGATGATGCTCGACGACACCAGGGTCTTGCCGACGGCCGCGTCCTCGCGCCAGGCCGGACGGTGCGCGTAGAGGTACTCGATCGCCACGGCGAGGTAGTGGTTCGGGTTCATCAGGCCGCCGTCGGGCGTGACGATGCCGTGCCGGTCGGAGTCCGCGTCGTTGCCCGTCAGGACGTCGAACTCGTCCTTCCGCGCCACGACGGACGCCATCGCGCTCGCGCTCGACGGGTCCATCCGGATCTTGCCGTCCCAGTCGAGCGTCATGAACGACCACGTCGGGTCGACGTCGGGGTTCACCACGGTGAGGTCGAGCCCGTAGTGGTCGCGGATGCGGTTCCAGTACGGCAGCGATGCGCCGCCGAGCGGGTCGGCGCCGATCCGGACACCCGCGCGCTTGATCGCGTCGATGTCGATGATGTTCTCGAGGTCGGCGACGTAGTTCCCGAGGAAGTCGTACCGGTCCGGCGACGCCTGCTCGGTGCGCCGCACCTCGGCGTTGCCGCCCGCGATGATCGCGTTCGCCCGGTCGGCGATCCAGCTCGTGGCGTCGCTGTCCGCCGGTCCGCCGTGCGGAGGGTTGTACTTGAAGCCACCGTCGCGGGGCGGGTTGTGGCTGGGCGTGATCACGATGCCGTCCGCCGTGTCGCTGTGCCCCGCGCGGTTGTAGGCGATGATCGCGTGGCTCAGCGCCGGGGTCGGCACGTAGCCGTTCTCGCTGTCCGCGAGGACGTGCACGCCGTTCGCGGCCAGGACCTCGAGCGCGGTGCGCTCGGCCGGTCCGGACAGCGCGTGGGTGTCGCGTCCGATGAACAGCGGCCCGTCGGTGCCCTGCGCGGTGCGGTACTCGACGATCGCCTGCGTGATGGCGGCGATGTGGGTGTCGTTGAACGCGGAGTCCAGGGACGAGCCGCGGTGGCCCGAGGTGCCGAACACGACCTTCTGCTCGGGGACCGAGACGTCCGGCACGCGCTCGTGGTACGCGGCGATGAGGGCGTCGAGGTCGACGAGGTCGTCTGCTGTCGCGGGGGTGCCGGCGCGGTCGTTCATGGGTCCATCCTGGCATCGCGGGGCTCGGGGCGCTCAGGGTCGCGTCGGGGTGCGCGTGCGGGGCGGCGGTGCGGGTGTGGGCGCGGGGTGCGCGCTTGTGCGCACCATGACGACATCTGCGCGTGGTGGACCGTGCGCACTCGTCGTCCCGGTGAGCAGTCGCCAGCGGGACCGCGGTATCCGGAATGTCACCGGCCGGGCTAGGGTGGAGTGCATGGGGGACGTGATCCGCGCCGACGCAGCGCTGCTCGCCGAGGTGCAGGCCGGCGACGGGGCGACGCTGCACACGGCGAGCGGCGCGGTCGTGTCCTGGGCGGCGCTGCACCTGCTGGCAGCGCACGGGTTCCGTTGGGCGCCGGAGGACCCGAGCACCGTGGAGCCTGGACCGACAGGCTTGCGGTTGCACGTCGACCTGACGATCGAGCACGCCGCACACGCCGGACTGGTGCTCGCCGCGACGCCCGCGCGGTTCATCGAGCGTTCGTTCGGGACGGAGCTCGCGTTCAGTCTCGCCGAGGGCTCGTCCGCACTCGCGCCGGCCCGCCTGACGGCGATGGCCGAGCGCCGATCCCCTCGTGACGCCTCCTTCGTCGTGACCGGCACGGGATCGCGCGCAGTCGGCGGGGTGCTCACCGTCCAGCGTGGCCCCCGGTCCGTCTTCGAGACGCTCCGGTGCATGGTCGCGTTGCCGGAGCCGACCGACGATCTCCGCGTGGTCCGAGACGGACTGGAGGCGGGCCTCCAGTCCGTCATGCTCGGTCGCCACCCGCAGTCGGCACAGTTCTCGACCAGCCGTGGGCGCGTCGACGGCGTCGTCGACACGGCCATCGCGGGGCCGCCGGCCCCGCTCGGCGTGTTCTCCGGAGCGCGCGAGACGCGCGCTCGTGGCTTGGCGGACGCGGCCGAGGCCCTCGGTGGCCACACGGTCGGCCTGGGTCCGTCTCCGGGAGTCGTCTTCTGGTTCGACGGCACGGAACGGCACCGTTGGTCCGCCGCTGCGGCGCTGGCCGGCGGGCTGCGGGATCTGCAAACAGATGCCATGCATTCCGGGGACTTGCGAGGGCGGGGCGGGCTCCGCCACGATGGCACCCGTACGGGGGACAGTGATGGGTGCAGCGGGGTGGCGGATCGATCCGGCGGGGGTCGAATCCGTGATGAACGACGTGAGCGCTTCGGTGAACGGCACCGCGAGCACACTGCAATCGGTGCAGGGCGGTGTTGCCGAGGTCGCGGGCGGTGCGGGCGACATCGTGAACGAGGCTCTGGGCGCGTTCCTGACGAAGACGCAGGACGACGTCGACCAGGTCACGTACCGGCTGATCGGCGGGTCCAGGGCGTGACGAACGCCGTCGACGCCTACCGCGCTGGGGACCTCGAGATGGCAGCGAACGCGCAGCGCGCCGGGCTGTCGGCTCACGAGAGTCACGACGTGTCGTTCTTCATCCGAGCGGCGGAGGCGCGACGGTGAGCGGCGTCGGGTACGGCGACCACGGATTGGTCGATCCGGACGGCATCCCCGGTGCGGACCTCGACTTGGCGGTCGTGTCCTCCGGCGCCGGCACGATCAAGTCCGGCGGCCAGTCGATGAAGACCGTCGCCGACGACCTGCCGGCGAAGTGGCAGCGGCTGTCCGGCGTGTACGAGTCGCCGGAGTCCGAGCAGGTGTTCGCCCTGATGGACCCGTGACCGATGACGTCCACACGATCGGAACCGTTGCGCGGAAGGTCGCTTCGGCGCTCGAGACCTACGCGTCGGCCGCGGCCGATCCGAAGCGCAAGCTCGACGAGCTGCGGGTGGAGGCTGCTGCGTTCGTCGCGAAGGTCGAGCACGGCGTCCCACGGTTCGAGTCCGCCTTCACACCGAAGGCCGAAGCGCCGGTGTCCGGATCCTGGAACGCGTACCAGCCGGAGAAGCCCAAACCGCAGTCGAAGACGGTGCCGTGGTACGAGGACGTCGGCACCCGGTACGAGAACGACCAGCTGATCCAGCGGATCAACGAACAGGTCGCGTTGTTGCAGGCGGCGCAGGCGGAGTGCGCCCTCGCGATCAAGAAGGCTGCGGGCGCGTCCGTCAAGAAGGCTTTCAAGGCGCCGTCCGAAAGCGACCTCAATGCCCGGGGCGTCGACCTGCCCTGGTCGCGCGTGGGGACAGCCGAGGGAAAGACGTGGGCCGAGCAGTTCGAAGACGGCTTCAAGGACGATCTGCTGAAGACCCTGAGCGGCCTCCTGCACTTGGGCGGCTGGGACAACAGCGGCGACTGGAGCTGGGGCAACCTCGGGTCGGCGTGGAAGGGCGCCGCCGACGGCGCTGTCGCGTTCAGTCTGCTCGTGGACCCGATGGCGTGGCTCGACGCGGCGGTGAACCCGAGGGGCCAGGCAGGGCAGACACTCGGCGCGATGGGTGACGCGGCGCAGGACTGGTGGAAGGACGCGCGCGAGCACCCGGGCATCGCGGCCGGAGCGGCGGCATCGGCGGTGGGGACGAGCTTCCTCGGGCCCGAAGGCTGGGCGGGGCGTGCGGGTCGGGCTGAGGAGCTCGCCTCAGGGTTGGGCAAGCTCGGCGCCAAGGACCTCGGTCGCTCCGTTGAGCGCTGGGCAGCGGATCCGCGCAATACCCAGCACATCGACGCTCTCGCTGACATCCTTGACGACGCCCGACGCGCGTGGGATCGAGACGCCCACGTCGACTCGACCCCGTTCTCGGATCGGGCGTTCCGCGAGATGTGGGACGAGCGAGTCGAGGATTATCAGCTTGCCCACCCGGAGTTCGCGCGCCACGGCATCGAATCGCGGTGGTTCACTGATCAGGGTGGGCTCCAAGGGGTCGATCAAGCGGGCGGGCACATCGAGGCTCGGCATATCAGAACAGATCGAGAGGGCGAAGTGTTTGACGACGAACTCCGATCTCGCTTCAAGGGCAAGCGCCCGAGCAGTGCGTACACGGTAGACATTTCGACCGCTGATGAAAACATCGCCAAGGCCCTCGACTACAACCATGAAGCGATCACGCGCTGGGTCGATGGTGTCCGAAACGGCCGGGTCGCAGACATTCCGAAGAGCTTCGAATGGCCGAGCGGAAAAGTTCTCGGTCGAGGTTTTGACCCGAATCTCCCGGGAAATCAAATGTACGACGGGCGAACCGTGCTCGTGGCGGTTCGTTATGACCCGTCTGCGCCCCCGTACTACAAGATACGTTCCTCGTATCCGGTTCCCTGACACCACGGAAATGGACATGGATTACTCAGCACTCAAGGCGCGCACGCCGCTGATCTCAGCGATACTCAGCGGCGCCTTCCACCAGGACTGGGAAGACGACTGGGATTCCGCCGAGCACGCTTGGCACGCAGCGGTCGACAGTGCGCCCCAGCAGCAGGTCTCACAGCTCGATACTGAATCGGCACTCCTCGTTGAGTCCTTGCTGGCTGACGAAGACGTGCGGGGATTCCTTTCCGTCAACGCGTCCGCATTCTCTCCTGAACTCGACGCTCGACTGTCCCCACGTGATTGGGTGCTGAACCTCCGTGGCCGTGTACTGGCCCGCGTCGGGTCGACCGTGGACAGGAATGACTCATGACGCACTCTGTGCGTACCGGGGAGTCGTACTTCCCGAGCGTCGAGCGCGCGAACGAAGCGGTGGCCTACGCGCTCGACTTCAACCACGAGCGGATCAGACGCTGGGTCGCGGCGGGTGCTCCACGCCCGCTGCGGATCTACGCCGTCCCCGGCGGCGTGACCGGTCGAGGGAACCCGTTCATGGAGCCGCAGGAACTCGAAGCCGTCCGCGCCGTGCTCGTCGGATCGTCGGACAGTCCCTCGGGCTACACCGTGTTCACGGCGTACCCCGCGGTCGCGAGCACCACCGCGCGCAACTTCCACGGGTTCGATGACTTCGTCGGCACGTACTTCCACCAGGACTGGGCGGACGAAACGTACTCGGCGGATGAAGCGCTCGAGGACTACCTCGCACGCACCTCCTCCGACGAACAGCGTGTGCTCCTCGAAGACGTCCGCGACCTGGACCAGATCCTCCCGGACGAGTCGGCACTCGGAGGGCGCTTGATCGAACTCGACTGCAACTACGTCCCCGCGGATGACGGACTCGACGACCGCGCGTGGTTGCGCAACGTCGCGACGCGGGTCGAACGACAACTCAGCGACGTTGACGCCGGAGGAGAACGATGACCGACGACGTGATGCGCCGGCGGACGCTCCGCGCGGGATCCGCTCGGTTCTCCGTCGATGAACGCACGATCGGCTCCTACCCGGACGCAGCGATCCGCGCGGCGGAAGCACGGTTCGATGCGTGGTCGAACCGTGGCATGGTGAAGCCGCTGCGCCTGACCTTCCGCCCCGATCACGGTGCTCCTGTCGGCTACGGCACGCCGTTCGACGGCGAGGTCCCGCTCGACACGGTGCGGGTGGTCCTCGCGAAGCGTCCCGGCGATCCGTGGCGGCACTCGGTGGTCTCGGTCTACCCCTCGCTCGACGGCGGCATGACCGAGAGGTTCGCCGCGCTCGACGACTTCATCGGCAGCTACTTCCACCGGGATTGGGCTGAGGTGGGGATGTCACCGATCGACGTGATGGCCCACTTCTTCGCGAACGCGCGACGCGGCGAGATCCAAGACCTGGCGGTTGATGTCCGAGGGCTGCTCGAGCTCGACGACGAATCGATCGCGGCATGCCTCGTCGGCCTCGATTGCAATTACAATCCGGCAGAGGACAACTCGACGGATCGATCGTGGCTCGAGTGGATGCTGCGCCAGTTGGAAGCCCACGCCGAGGCTCTGGCACAGCCAGAGTCAGCGGTCGTGGGCAGTCCCGGTTGGCGGCGAGCGTCGCGGCCGGTTCGCGGTGCCAGTCCTCGCGTCGCCGTCGTGCGCTTCGTCACGAACTACGGCATCGCCGAAGGCAGGGCGAGTCGCTCCGAATTCTGGTGGGCTCGATTCCTGTGGGGGCTCGTCTGCGTCGGGTTCGTGATCGCGGGGAGTGCCGCTCCCTACGAAGCTCGAATGCCGATCTGGATCGTGTTCTTCGCGTGGCTCGCTGCGACCGTGATCCCGAACATCACGCTGCAAGCACGGCGGCTCCACGACACCGGGCGCAGCGGGTGGAAGATGCTCCTGCACTTCGTCCCGTTCGTCGGACCGTTCATCCTGCTCTGGTTGAACGTCGAGGACAGCGATCGGTCGGGAGCACGGTTCGACCGACCGGACGAACTGCTGCGCTGAACAGAGCGAGCGGCCGCCCACACCGGGATGAAAGGGGACAACCCGGGCGGACGACCGCTCGCGGTCTGCGGGAGTGCGTCAGGCGGTGCGGAACGATCCGGTCGCCGTGCGCAGCGATCCGGTCGCCGTGCGCGTCGAGGACGTCGCGGTGCCCGGCCGACGGAACTGCGCGTCGACGAACCGGCCGAGCGCACGCCCGATCCCGGTTCCGGTGTAGCTGCCGACCGGACGCCAGGCGGCGTTCACCGCGTAGGCACCGATCTCGTCGCGTGCTTCGAGGCCGGTCACGTAGGCGCCGCCGAGGGGGTTCTGACGGTTCTGCATGGGTGCTCCTCGTCGTCGTGCCGAGGGTCGTCGGTCACCGGGCCGGCGACCACGACGCCGTCGGCCTGATGACGTTCAGCGTACCGCCTTCTTTTGCATCATGCAAAGAAAGGAAACCTCAGGCGACGAGCTCGCAGAAGGTTCGGCCGCTTGCGGTCCAGCTTCGTCGGGCGACGAGGCCCACCGACTCGGCGTGGTCGAGCAGCGCGTCGACGCCGACCTCGGCCCAGGGGAACCCCTCGCTTTCGTGACCGTCTGCGTCCACCACGCGAGCGGTGTACGAGCGGTCGGCGTGCCGGTCGGTGTGGGTCTCGACGACGATGCGGCCGCCGACCCGGACGATCTCGGCACAGCGGGCGAGCAGTGCTGCGGGATCGCCGCCGATGCCGATGTTTCCGTCGATCACGAGCGCGGTGTCCCAGTGCCCCTCGTCGGGGATGGGATCGAAGACCGACCCCTGCAGGGCGGTGCCGCCGGACCGCTGGGCGATCGCGACGGCGTCGGCGGAGACGTCCACACCGAGCGCCGGGATCCCGAGGGTCCGAGCTGCGACGAGCATCCGGCCGGGCCGCAACCGATGTCGATGACAGGACCGTCGGCGCCGTCGAGGAGCGACCGGTCCACCTGGTCGGCGGCAGCGCTCCACCGTCCGACGTCGAGCGTCACGGCGGAACCCGGGCGCGAGGTGTCGGTGAGTCGGATCCGGCCGTCGGTGCGGAGGGCTCGTGCGTACGGTTCGCCGCCACCGGCGCCGAAGGAGACGGGGCTTCCATGGTCATGAGGGGCTCCCGACGGTTTCGGTGCGGAGGACACGCAGGGCCTGGGCGAACCGCGAGTCCGGCACGAGCGCAGCGACGCGCTCGGCATCGGGCACGGTGTCGACGTCGAGCAGGGTCTCGAGCGTGCCCACGTCGAGCCCGGCGTCGGTCAGTCGAGCGAACTGGACCGCACCCGTGTCGTCCTGCGACATCGGCACGCCGCGCAGCAGGTCCCCGGTCGGCTCGCGCAGGTACAGCGACCAGAAGCCCCCGTCCTCAGCGGGTCCGAACCAGGCGTCCCGCTCGGGGTCGTCGAACAGCGGGGCGAGCGCCTCGGCGGAGACCTGGGCGTGTCCATGCCGACGAGCAGCAGGGGGCCGTCGATCGCGTCGAAGAGGAACCCGAGCCGCTCGTCGAGGCCACCACCGGGCTGGAGCAGCACGTCGAAGTCGTCGGCGCCGCCAGGGAGGACGTCGCCGTCGAAGAACAGCACGCGGCGGGCGGCGGGGAGTGCAGCAACGGTGGCGAGCGTGTCCGCGAGGCTGGCGGCAGCGACCCGCGCCGCCCCCGACGGGGTGAGTGCCGGCGTGAGCCGGGTCTTCACCTTGCCCGGCAGGCACTCCTTGGCGACCACGGCCACGGTGATGTCGATCACGACCGGACCCCCTCGGTCGCGGCCGATCCGACCGGACCGGCCGTCTCGACCGGATCAGCTGTCTCGACCGGACCGGCCGCCTGGCGGACCGTAGCCGGTGCGCCCATGGTGCGTCGTGCCTCCAGGCGGTACTCGCGCAGGAGACGCGACATGTCCTTGACGGCGTTGACCGTGCCGCGGAGCGTGCCCGTGACCTTGCTGTCACCGATGCGCTGTGCGTACCCGATGTCGGACTCGTCGACGCGCCACCCGGCCGCGTGCGCGGCGAGGACCATCTCGAGCGGGTAGCCGCTGCGGCGGTCCCGCAGGTCGAGGGCGACGAGGTCCTCGCGACGCATGACGCGCATCGGACCGAGGTCACGGAGGCGGTAGCCGGTCGCACGGTGCATGAGCACGGCGAGGACGCGGTTCGCGAAGCGTGCGTGCGGTGCCCAGGCGCCGGGTGTGGTCGGGACGCGTCGGCCGAGGGCGAGATCGGTGTGCCCGGTCGCGACGCGCGCGACGAGCGGGACGAGTTCGGCGGGGTCCATCGAGGCGTCCGCGTCGCAGAACGCGACGTACTCGGCGGTCGCGGCGGCGACGCCGGCGGCGCAGGCCGAGCCGAAGCCCTTGACCGGTTCGGTGACGACCGTCGCGCCGTGGGCGCGGGCGACGTCGGCCGATCCGTCGGTCGATCCGTTGTCGACGACGATCGCGCGGTAGCCGCGGGGGAGTCGGCCCAGCACCTCGGGGAGGGCGTCCGCCTCGTCGAGACAGGGCAGGATCACGTCGACGTTCATGGCATCCATTCGGCGCCGGGCGCCGGATCGACTGGTCGCGGCGTGCTCCGCGTGTGTCGCCGCGTCGGTGCGGTCGGTCTCGTCGGCCGGCTGTCGATCCATGCCTACGACCCAACACGGAACCGTGCGGCGGGGTACAGGTTCGGTGTCCCCGCTGGTCGTTCCGCGCACTCGCGCGGTGCCGTCACCCGCGAACGGGGACACGCGCGTCGGTTAGTGCGGGAACGGAACGATGGTCACTGCCTGACCGTCGGTGCGTCGCCAGCCAGGTGGCGCTTCGCTCGCGCGAGGCACCGCCCCGCCCGCGACACACCCTCGTGCCGACGAGACACCGCCGCATCCGGCGGCGTCTCGCCGATCGAGCGGCGTCTCGCTGGTCGAGCGGCGTCTCGCCGGCTCGGCGGCGTCACGTCGGATCGAGACGTGCCCGCCCCGAAGGCCCCTACTGCACGGCGGCGCGCAGCGGCGCGGTCGCGAACTCGCGCATGCCGCGTTCGAAGTCGACCTCGGCCCGCCAGCCGAGTTCCGACGCGATCCGGTCCGACGACGCCGTGACGTGCCGGACGTCGCCGAGCCGGTACTCGCCCGTCACGACCGGCTGCGGGCCCTCTGGTCCGGCGATCGCGGCGGCCATCTCGCCGATCGTGTGCACGACACCGGACCCGACGTTGTAGGCGCGGAACGTCTCCGACGGCAGCTCGGCGGTCGCAGCGATGGATGCGGCGTTCGCGCCGGCGACGTCGTCGACGTGCACGAAGTCGCGGCGCTGTCGGCCGTCCTCGAACACGCGCGGCGCCTCGCCGCGCGCGAGCGCCGAGCGGAACAGCGACGCGACACCGGCGTAGGGGTGTTCGCGGGCATCCCCGGCCCGTAGACGTTGTGGTAACGGAGCGCGATCGCCCGGCCGCCGGTCGCGCGGGCCCACGACGACGCGAGGTGCTCCTGCGCGACCTTCGTCTGCGCGTACACGTTGCGCGGGTCCAGGGCGGCGGACTCGTCGATGAGACCCGGGACGAGCGGCTCGCCGTCGTCGCCGATGGGGTCGAAGCGCCCGGCGTCGAGGTCCTCCCGGCGTCGGGCCGGCGGCCGTACCGGGTCGCCCGCGGCCGTGGTGTAGGCGCCCTCGCCGTAGACGACCATCGAGCTCGCGACCACCAGGCGACCGATGCCGTGCCGGTCCATCCCGGCGAGCACGTGCGCGGTGCCGGCGTCGTTCGAGGACACGTAGTCCGGGGCGTCCTGGAAGTCGACGCCGAGCCCGACCTTGGCGGCCTGGTGACAGACGACGTCGACCCCGACGAGGGCGGCGTCGAGGGCGATCCGGTCGCGGACGTCGCCGTGCACGAACTCGATGCCCTGCTGCTGGTGGGCCGTCACGATCTCGGCGGGGTCGCCGTGCACGTCGTCCCGGAGGGAGTCGAGCACCCGTACGTCGTACCCCTCGTCGCGGGCACGGCGGACGACCGCCGAGCCGATGAACCCGGCGCCACCGGTCACGAGGAGCCGGGTCACGCGGCGGCGCCCGGCGTGGTGGCGGCCAGCGCGCTCGCGCTCGCGTCGGCGGGGACGAGCTTCGCGCGGGGTGTAGTCGTCCGGGATGGCGGCGACGATCGAGCCGATGGCGCGGACGATCACCTGGTTGGCGCGGGCGAGTCGTTCCATCACGAGGGCGTGCGTCACCGGGGCTTCACCGGCGTGCTGCGCTGCCGCGGTCTCGTCCTCGCTCGGCGCCAGGCCGGCGTCGGCGTCCGTCACGAAGGACAGGTTCACGGTGCCGATGCCGAGCTCGGCGGCGAGCGGGACCTCGGGCGTCATCGTCATGTTGATCGTGTGTCCGCCTGCTTCGCGCATCCAGACGGACTCTGCACGGGTCGAGAACCGCGGCCCCTGGACCACGACGCAGGTGCCCGTCGGCCGGAACGGCACGTCGAGCTCCGCGAGCGCACCGACCGCGACGCGGCGGAGCACCGGGTCGAACGGGTCGGCGAACGACAGGTGCTGGACGGCGTCCTCGAAGAAGGTGTCCGCGCGGCCCCACGTCCGGTCGATGAGCTGGTCGGTCACCACGAAGGTCCCCGGTGCGTAGTCGGGGTGCAGGCCGCCGACGGCGCTCGACGAGACCACGGCCCGGACGCCGAGCGACCGCAGGGCCCACAGGTTCGCGCGGTGGTTGATGCGGTGCGGGGCGACGGAGTGCGCACGGCCGTGGCGGGTGAGGAACGCGACGCGCTTGCCCGCCATCGTGCCGATGCTGATGGGACTCGACGTGGGGCCGAAGGGGGTGTCGACGTCGATCTCGTCCGCGGTGCCGGCTTCGAACAGCTTCGTAGAGGCCGGAGCCGCCGATCACCCCGATGCCCACGCGCGTCTCGTCCACAGCTCCGGTCGTGGTCACGTCGTTCTCCACAGGTCCTCCGAATGGTCATCGGCGCGTTCTGCGCGCTCGTTACGCTACTGGACCGCCCCCGGACGCACCGGGAGCGAGCACACTTCCCACCTGTTCGGAGGCACACGTGCGAACGATCGGTCAGCACCGCGACGACATCGCGGCCCTGGTCGCACCGGTCCTGTCCGGCAGGCGGCGTTCCGGACTGGAGGCACGGGAGACCGACGACCTCGCGACCGGTGCCGGCGCAGGACGGGGGCGCCGCGAGCTCGGTCGGGCCGTCGTCGCACCGGTGCCGCTGCCGCCGTTCGACAACAGCCAGATGGACGGCTTCGCCGTCCGCGCCGCCGACGCAGGACGCGCGGTGCGAGTGGTCGCGCCGATCGCCGCCGGAGTGGTCCCTCCCGCGCTCGACGTCGGGACGGCGGCACCGATCATGACCGGGGCGCGCATCCCCGACGGTGCCGATGCGGTCTTCCCGGTGGAGGCTACGGAGCCGGGGGCCTTCCCGGCGGCGCTCTCGCTCACGGAGGTCACCGTGCCCGCCGACGTGACGCCGGGGACGTTCGTCCGCGCGACCGGGACCGACCTCCCGGCTGGCGGCGAGCTCGCCCGGCCGGCGCACCCGTCACGCCGGCGCTGCTCGGCGCGCTCGCCGCTGCCGGGGTGCGCACGATCGACGTCGTCCGGCGGCTCCGGGTGCTCGTCGTCTCCACCGGATCGGAACTGCAGGGCGCGGGCGCCGCGACGATCGGTGACGCGAACGGTCTCGCGCTGCGGGCGGCACTCGCCGAGGTCGGCGTTGAGTCCCGGTCGATCCGCGTTCCCGACGACGGACCGGAACTCCTCGCTGCGCTGGACGACGCCGTGGGCGACTGGGCCGACCTCGTGCTCACCACGGGCGGCATCAGTGCCGGTGCGTACGAGGTGGTGCGGCAGGCCCTCGAGCCGCGCGGGCTCGCGGTCACGCCGGTCGCGATGCAGCCCGGCGGTCCGCAGGCGTTCGGCACGATCACGCTCGCGGGTCGTCCGGTGCCGGTGGTGTCCTTCCCGGGCAACCCGGTGTCGGCGCTCGTCTCGTTCGAGGTGTTCCTCCGTCCGCTGCTGGCAGCCGACGCCGGTGTCGCTGCCGACCGCCCCGCAGCGGTCCTGCCCGCCGCCGAGCCCGCGACGTCACCGGAGGGCAAGCACCAGGTCCGGCGCGGCAGGGTGGAGGACGGCCGGGTGCACTTCGTCGGCGGTCCCAGCTCGCACCTGCTCGCCCACTACGCCGCAGCCACGCACCTCGTCCACGTTCCGGTCGGCACTGCCGCCGTGGAACCCGGTGACCCGCTGACCGTCTGGAGCCTCCGTTGACCGATCCCGAGCTCTCCCACGTCCGTGCCGACGGCAGCGCGCACATGGTGGACGTCTCCGACAAGGACGTCACCGCCCGGTCGGCGACCGCGACGGCGACCCTCGTCACCCGGCCGGACATCGTCACGCGCATCCTCGACGGCTCGTTGCCCAAGGGCGAGGTCGTCGGTACCGCCCGGGTCGCGGCGATCATGGCGGTGAAGAAGACCTCCGACCTGATCCCGCTCTGCCATCCGCTCCCGATCGCGGGCGTCGAGGTCGACATCGTCGGCGCCGGTGACCGTGTGGTCGTCGAGGTCTCGGTGCGCACGACCTCGAGGACCGGCGTCGAGATGGAAGCACTCACCGGGGCGAGCGTCGCGGCGCTGACCGTGTACGACATGGTGAAGGCCGTCGACCGCGCGGCCACGATCACGGACGTCCGGGTGCTCGAGAAGCACGGCGGACGGTCCGGGACTGGAGCAACCGATGACCGCGCAACCGAGCAGGGGCCGGGCGGCCGTCGTCGTGGTGTCGACCCAGGCGTCCGCCGACGCAGCACTCGACCGTACCGGGCCGGTCATCGCCGGGTGGCTGCGCGACCATGGCTTCACGGTGGCGGAGCCGGTCATCGTGCCCGACGGCGGTCCCATCGCGGAGACCGTCTCCGCCGAGCTCGTCGCCGACGCGCGGGTCGTGATCACCACGGGCGGCACCGGTGTGACGCCGACCGACCGCACGCCCGAGGCGGTCGCGCCGCTCATCGACCTCGAGCTGCCGGGCATCATCGAGGAGATCCGTCGACGGGGCCTGTCCGGGGCAGGTCCGACCGCGCTCCTCAGCCGTGGGGTCGCCGGGATCGCCGGCGGCGGCGCCCTCGTCGCGACGCTGCCCGGGTCGCGCGGCGGCGTGGCGGATGGGCTGGCGGTCCTCGACGGGCTGCTCGACCATCTGCTGGCGCAGGTGTCCGGCGCTGGCCACGTGCCGCGGAGCGTCTCGTGACCTGTGCCACGGCGAACGATGTGTCCGGAGACGAACGCGTCGTGGTGGCCGACGTCGTCGATCGGTCGGTCACCGTCGACGAGGTCTCGGCGGTCGTCGCCACCGACCAGGACGGCGCGGTCGTCACGTTCGCCGGGGTCGTCCGCGACCACGACGGCGGCAAGGGTGTGATCGCGCTCGAGTACGAGCGGCACCCGAGCGCGGGCGCTGTCATCGCCGATGTGGCCCGGTCGATCGCCGAGGCCCATCCCGAGGTCCGCATCGCCGTGCTGCACCGCGTCGGAGCGCTCGGTGTCGGGGAGGTCGCCCTCGCCGCCGCGGTGTCGTCGCCGCACCGGGCGCAAGCGTTCGCGGCGTGCGGCGCGCTGGTCGACCTCGTGAAGGAGCGTGTGCCGATCTGGAAGCACCAGCGCTTCACCGACGGGTCCGACGAGTGGGTCGCTGCCCTCTGACCGTCACTCGACTCTCTGTGCGGACGTGCAGCGGACCGTTGCCGGATCGCAACCGGGGCACGCGTTCGGGGCGTAGCGCGGATTCGTAGCCGATCCATAGACTCGCTGCTCATGAGCGTGCTGCTGTACGGGGCCTCGATCGTCCTGCTGGTCTTCGCCCTGATCGACATCATCACCAAGAGCGACGACCAGGTCCGCGGGTTGCCGAAGTTCGCGTGGATCCTGATCTGCATCTTCCTGCCCGTCGTCGGCAGCATCGTCTGGTTCGCCGTCGGGCACGACTGGAGCCAGGGCGACCGGAACCACGGCCGGTACCTCGAGCCGAACCGCCACGAGGACCGGTACGCCACCCTCGGCGAGGCCCGCAACGCCCACGGGGACAAGCGCGTGACCGGCACGGAGCAGGAGCTCGCCGACCTCGAGCGCGAGATCGAGTACTGGGAGGCCCAGGCGCGACTGCGCCGTGCCAAGGAGGCCGCCGGCGAAGGCGAGCCGACCCCGGGGAGCTGATCCGCGCCTCCAGGCCGCCCGTACCGGCCATGCGCCTGCGCGACCGGACCCGGAACGACAACGCCGATGTCGTACGACAGCGGTTCGGTCGTTCCCGCGCGTCCGCAACTGTTGCGCCCGCGCCGTTGCGACAAGACCGATGTCGTACGACGACGGACTCGTCGTTCCGAGTCCGCACGCGCCTCCCTACGCCTCCCTACGCCGCCCCGCGCGGCCCAGCCCCGCCCCCGCACGACGCACCCCCGCGTGCCGCCTACCCTTGACGGGTGGCTCATCTCCTCGGCGCCGAGAACCTGCATCTCGAGTTCCCCACCCGTGTCGTCTTCGACGGCGTCACCCTCGGCATCGACGAGGGTGACCGCATCGGTGTCGTCGGCCGGAACGGTGACGGCAAGTCGACCCTGCTGGCACTGCTGTCCCAGCGTCTCGAGCCGGACGGCGGCCGTGTCACCCACCGCCGGGGGCTGACGGTCGGGTACCTCGACCAGCGCGACGTCCTGCCCGCGGGGGAGTCCGTCGGCAGCGTCGTCGTCGGCGACCTGGCGGAGCACGAGTGGGCCGGCGACCCGAAGATCCGCGACATCATCGGCGGTCTCGTGTCGGACATCCCGTGGGACGTCAGTGTGGACGAGCTTCTCCGGCGGGCAGCGCCGACGCGTGGCGCTCGCCCGGTTGCTCGTCGGCGACTGGGACGTGCTGTTCCTCGACGAGCCCACGAACCACCTCGACGTCGAGGGCATCCAGTGGCTCGCGGACCACATCAACCGGCGGTGGTCCGCGAACCAGGGCGGCCTCGTCGTCGTGACGCACGACCGCTGGTTCCTCGATGCGGTGTCGACCGACACGTGGGAGGTCCACGACGGCATCGTCGACCCGTTCGAGGGCGGCTACGCGGCGTACATCCTGCAGCGCGTCGAGCGCGACCGGCAGGCGGCGGCGTCCGAGCAGCGCCGGCAGAACCTCGCCCGGAAGGAGCTCGCGTGGCTTCGCCGTGGCGCCCGGCGCGGACGAGCAAGCCGAAGTTCCGCATCGACGCGGCGAACGCGCTCATCGACGACGTCCCGCCGATCCGTGACACCGTCGCGCTGTCGCAGATGGCGACCTCGCGACTCGGCAAGGACGTCGTCGACCTGCTCGACGTCGGTGTCTCGTTCGACGGCGCGCAGATCCTCGACGGCATCGAGTGGCGGATCGCGCCGGGGGAGCGGACCGGCATCCTCGGGCCGAACGGGGCCGGCAAGTCCACGCTGCTGGGCCTCGTGTCCGGACGGCTCACGCCCACCAGCGGCCGTGTGAAGACCGGCAAGACCGTGCGCGTTGCCGTCCTCGACCAGCAGCTCGCCGACCTGCAGCAGTACGCGGACGACCGGGTCCGTGAGGTCGTCGCTCGCAAGAAGACGAGCTACGTCGCGGACGGCAAGGAGATGACGCCGTCGCAGCTGCTCGAACGCCTCGGCTTCACGTCGGCGCAGCTCTCGACGCCGGTGAAGGACCTGAGCGGCGGCCAGAAGCGTCGCCTGCAGCTCATGCTCATCCTGCTCGACGAGCCGAACGTGCTCATCCTCGACGAGCCCACGAACGACCTCGACACCGACATGCTCGCCGCCATGGAGGACCTGCTCGACACCTGGCCCGGCACCCTGCTCGTCGTGTCGCACGACCGGTACCTGCTCGAGCGGGTCACCGACCAGCAGTACGCCGTCCTCGGCGGCCACCTCCGGCACCTGCCGGGCGGGGTCGACGAGTACATGCGGCTCCGGGCGTCCGGCGCCGGTGGCGGGACCGCTTCGGCGGCTGCCGCCGCGTCCGCCGGGAGGCCCGACACGGCGTCCGGGGCGGGCTCGGCACGAGTCGTGGCCGGTTCCACTGCGTCGGGCGGGTCAGTGGGGCCCGGTGCGTCTGGCGGGTCCGGTCGGTCTGGTGCGTCCGCGTCTGCGGCCGCAGGTGCTGCTGCCTCCCCGGCGTCCGGCTCGTCCGGCTTGTCCGGTGCCCAGCGGCGCGCGGCGGAGAAGGAGATGTCGGCGCTCGACCGCCGGATCGCTCGCGTGGGCGAGGACCGGAAGAAACTGCTCGACGCGTTCGCGACGCACGACCAGTCCGACTACCAGGGGCTCGGGGCGCTGCAGACGCAGCTCGGCTCGCTCGAGGCCGAGGTGGAGCAGCTCGAGGAGCGCTGGCTCGAGGTCGCCGAACAGCTCGGCGTGTAGCGCCCGCGTCGGCGTCCCGCGTCCGCGTCCCGCCGTCGACGGAGCAGAGGACGTGGGGTGTGAGCGGGAGTCCCGACGTCTTCTGCTCCGTGGATCAGGAAGCGGGCGCAGCGTCCGCGGGGTCGCCCCCGCCAGGGTTCGCCACGACCTCCCACAGGTGGCCGTCCGGGTCCTGGAAGAACCCGGAGTACATGCCCCACGGGCGCGTGTACGGCGCCTCGAGCACCGTCGCGCCCGCTGCCCGGGCCCGTGCCAGGAACGCGTCCGCCTGCGCCGTCGAGTCGACGAAGTGGCCGATCGTGGTGCTCGGCCGCGCGGCGAGCTCGGTGCGGGAGTCCTTCGCCATGTCGTCCCGGCCGTACACGCTGATGATGAGTCCGTCGTCGAGCGTGAACATCGCCGTGGTGCCACCCGCCTCGGTCTCGGTCGCAGGGTACTCGGTGCCGATCACCCCGCTGCCGTCGATCCCGAGCAGGGCGCGGTAGAACTCCGCAGAACGTGCGACGTCGTCGACGGCCAGGGTGATCGCGTGCATGCGCCGGAGACTAGTCCCCGAGTCCCAGGATCAGGCGCCGGAGCAGCCCGGACAGCTGGACCTGCTCGGTGTCGGACACCCCCGCCAGGATGTCGCGCTCCGCCGCGAGCAGGTCCGCGATCGCCGCGTCGACGGCCACGCGCCCCTGGGCCGTGAGGGACACGAGGATGCCCCGGCCGTCCTTCGGGTCGGTGCGGCGCGCCACGAGTCCCCGTGCAGCCAGGCGGTCCACGCGGTTCGTCATCGTGCCGCTCGACACCAGCGTCTGCCGCAGGAGCGACTTCGGGCTCAGCTCGTACGGCTCGCCCGCCCGCCGGAGCGCGGAGAGGACGTCGAACTCCCACGACTCCACGTCACTCTCGTCGAACGCCGCCCGACGTGCTCGGTCGAGGTGCCGGGCCAGCCGGTCGACCCGCGACAGGACCTCGAGGGGCCCGAAGTTCAGGTCGTCCCGCTCGCGTCCCCACGCCGCGACGATGCGATCGACCTCGTCTTCCTGCGGCATCCCACCATCTTGGCGGAAGTTCGGGGCGCACGGCCAGCGTGCTCAGCGCAGCGGGCCGAGCCGGAGCCGGAGGAGGGCCGATGCCTCGGCGAGCACGGCTGCGGCCTGGTCGCTCGCGAGGGGGCTGAGCGTCTTCCGCAGGAAGTCGTCGAACGGTCGGTCGCCCCAGGTCACGATGCCCGCTGTCAGGCCCGACAGTGCGCTCACGACGACGCGCATCGACGACGGGAGGAGCCGTTCTTCGTACGCTCCCCGCAAGTGGACGGATCGCCCGAGTTCGAGTGCGGCGTCCTCGATCGCCGGCCGCAGGCCTCGCGCGTGCGCCGTCTCGAATCGCTCGAGCGCGGTGAGGAGCGAACGCAGTGACTCCGCCCGTTGGCGGTTCGCGAGGTACGCGTACCGCCCAGGGCTCCCGCGACGAGCGACAGTCCGGTGAGCAGCACTCCGACCGCGGGAACCCCGGCAGGGGCGACCGCGATGAAGAGCGCGGTGCCCCACGCGAGCGTCACCGCGGCGACCACCAGGCTGAGCGCCGACGTGTCGAAGAACCGGGCCTCGAGCCGTGACGTCACGAGGGTCTGGCGGCACCCGAGCGCCATGAGGAACGTCCCGACCGTCAGGACGGCGGCGAACGCAGCGATCTGCCACGCCAGAGCGTGGTTCCTCGATGTGTCCAACCAGGCTGGAGGATCGGCCAGACCAGTGGACGCAGCGAGCAGGCCGGCCACCCCGGCGAGTCCCGTCGCCAGACAGAGGAGGAGCAGCATCGTCGTCCGAGCCAGGGCCTCGAAGACGTCGAGCACGCGCTTCCGGCCAACGCTCGTCAGGGCAGACCACGACAGCCCCAGCCCTGCACCGACCACGACGCCCGGGGCCATCCAACCCCAGACACGGATCGGTGAGACATCGTCGGACACGTCCGGGAACGTCGACGCCATGAGCAGACCGAGGACGACGACCATGCAGATGCCGGCGACGAGGATCGGAGATCGCAGTTCGTCCGGGACGCGAAGAGGCACCATCCAGGTCCTGACCGTGGTGACGAGTTGTGGGAAGGTCTCGACGGGCTGGACGGCCCGCTCGTGCGTGGCTCGCGATCTCCTCATGCGGTCGGACCGTACCGTTGCCCGACGACACTGTGCGGTCATGGGAGGATGGACGAGCACCGAGTGGGCCCCGCCCCGTTCGGTGTGTTCCGCCTTGGTGTAATGGCAGCACGACGGCCTTTGGTGCCGTGAGGTCCGGGTTCGAATCCTGGAGGCGGAGCCAGTGGCCGATCCTACTATTCGGCGCTCTCGATGTGACTTTTCGCCCGAGAGTGCGCAGGGAGCCGTCGCCCGAGGACTCACGATCGGCGTGGCGCTCCTCGCCGGCTCAATGATCGCCAAATGGATTGTGCGGAGTCTCCACGCCCGTGCCTTCGAGCTCCTCATCGACGCCGTGCTCGTCGCAGGCGCGGCAGGGACGCTGCTCTCCCTGGTATGACGGTCCAGTAGCTGGCATACCGTCCGGACCACGACTGAACGCTTCCCGACCCGGGTCTCCAGGATCTGCGGTGGCCGCGGAATCAGCGCGATACCGCGTGTTCGCCCGGTGAAACGACGATTCGTGACTGCGGCCCGCTCGCCCACCATTCGGCCCCGACACTTCCGGCGCGTCCACCTGGAGGACATGATGACCCGCACCCGCATGCTTGCGCTGCCCGTCCTGACGGTCTCGCTCATTGCCAGCACTCGCTCACGCGCATGCGCCGGCCGGTAGCGCCCGGTCCATGGACCGTACCGGCTCTGCGGAATCGACGTCTCGGGGTCGAGTCTCTGAGCCGGTGCGTCGGCGTGCCCGTCTCGTCACGCAGACAGCATTTCCTTATCACTCCATAGTGGATGCGGATGACCAGGCCCTCCCGCTCACCACACGTCCCGTCATAGCGTCAGCCCTCAAGCGGTCGAGCGTCGATGGCGGCGAATCGCGGCAAGACGAATGCGGTACCCGAAGGGTTCCGTCGTCGGGCCCGAGGCGTCCCGGGGCCGCAGATCATCCTTCGTCATTGGAGACGGTAATGACTGACACTCCCCCAGGAAGACACCGGTCAAAGCGGCTGTGGCCGGCTGGATCGGCACGATGCTCGAGTACTACGACTTCGGCGTCTACGGCACGTCCTCCGCGCTCGTGCTCAACGTGCTGTTCTTCTCACCAGACCTGCCCGCCGGGGTCAGTGTCCTGCTCGCGATGATCACGTTCGCGATCGGGTACCTGGTCCGTCCGATCGGCTCGTTCATCCTCGGACCGATGGGCGATCGGTTCGGCCGGAAGTTCGTCATGCTCCTGACGCTCTTCGGCATCGGTGGTTGCACGTTCATCATCGGATGCCTGCCCACCTACTCGCAGATCGGGGCCATCGCGCCGATCCTGCTGATCGCGATCCGCGTCATCCAGGGGCTCTGCCTGTCGGGTGAGCAGCCGAGCTCGATCAGTATGAGCCTCGAGCACGCCTCGGAGCACCGACGTGGCTTCATCACGAGCTTCACCACCCTCGGCGCCTCGTCCGGCACCCTGCTCACGCTGCTGTTCTTCATCCCGATCACCGCGATGGACCAGTCGGCGCTCTACAGCTGGGGCTGGCGCCTGCCGTTCTGGTTCTCGGCGGTGGTCGTGGTCGTCGCGTACCTGATCCGCCGGCACATCGAGGAGCCGCCGAAGTTCATCGAGACGCAGGCGATCAAGATCGGGTACGCGCCGATCAAGCAGGCGCTCCGCTTCCACTGGCGAGCCATCCTGCGGATCGTGTTCTGTGCCCTCGTCGCGGGGATGAGCTACATGATGCAGACCTACTCGGTCGCGTTCGGCACCACCGGGTACGGCCTGGACAAGCCGACGATGCTGTTCATGATGTCGATCTCGTCGGTCGTCGCGCTCGGCATCACGCCGCTCTCCGGGTTCCTCACCGACAAGGTCGGCCGTCGCACGATGTTCCTCGTCGGAGCCGCTGGTTCCGGTCTCTCGATGGGCCCGTACCTGTGGTCGATCACGACCGGCAGCTGGCCGCTCATCTTCGCCCTGGGCATCATCAACTACTCGCTCTTCTACTCGATGGTCAACGCGTCGTGGCCGTCGTTCTTCTCGGAGATGTTCCCGTCGCGGGTCCGCGTTTCCGGACTCGCCATCGGTACCCAGCTCGGGTTCGCGCTCTCCGGTGCGATCGGCCCGGTGCTGGCGACGGCGCTCGCCGGACCCGAACTGAAGGGTTGGGTCGGCCCGACGATCGTCGCGCTCGGTTTCATGGTGGTGGCGGGTGCGTCCGCGCTCACCGCGAAGGAGACCCGCCGGTACACGCTCGACGAGTTGGACGAGGTCCAGCAGAGCGCCGAGGAGAAGGACGTCATCACGGCGTCGATCCAGGTCCCGGTGAAGGGCGCCGGGGTGCAGGACCTCACCGCGTAGGCCCGCTCCGGCGCGAACGGCTCGGCGCCACCCGCTCGACGGGTGGCGCCGAGCCGTTCGCGCAGCGCCCTGTCCGGGATGGAGGGCCCGGCGCGGACACCCGGCCCCGGTGCGTTCGCTGGATGGCTGCCCGGGTGCGTGCCTGGTGCCTTGCGCCCGTGACCGCGTGACTACGTGGCGGTGTGCGTGCGATGCCCGCGGTCGGTGGTCCAGCGAGTCGTGTGGTGAGGTGTGCCGGACGCACCGTCCGTGCGCGACATGAGCGGCGCCTCCAGCCCGGCTGCTCGACTGCCTGTACACGGACGACGCGTCCGGAACGGATGGCCGTTCCGGACGCGTCGTCTGTGAGCGCGGATTACGCAGGCAGTGGGTCGAACGCCGTCTCGCGGATGCAGAGCGCCGTGACGCCCGCACCGATCGAGGTGACCACGAGGTAGATCGCGGGGATCCAGATGCTGCCCGTCGCCGTGATGAGCGCGGTGATCACGGCCGGGCGGCGCCACCGAAGATCGCGGTCCCGATGTTGTAGCCGAACCCGTACGCGACGGTCCGGATCCGCGTCGGGAAGAGTTCGAGCAGTGTGACCTGCATCACGCCGTTCGTGCCGGTGAAGACGACGGCCATGACGACGGAGGCGACCACCGCGAGCGGGAGGGACCCGAGCGTGATGAGCCAGTAGCAGGGGAACCCGAGCAGGACCATCAGACCGGCCGACCCGATGAGCATCGGCTTCCGACCGATCCGGTCGGACATCCGGCCGGCGATCAGCGCGGTGAGCGTGCCGACCGCGAGCGCCACGCCGGTGACGACGAGGCTCTGCACGAGCGTGAAGTGCAGGTAGTTGCTCATGAAGCTCGGCATGTAGGTGAAGAGGACGAAGTAGCCGGAGCTGTTGAGCAGCGGCAGCGCGATCGTCAGGAACATGCCGCGGCGGGCCGAACGCGAGCGGAACGCCTCGGCGAGTGGGTTGGCGACGGTGATGCCGGCGGTCTCGACCTTCGTGAACTCGGGCGACTCGTCCGCACGCATGCGCACCCAGAGCGCGGCGATCCCCAGCGGGAACGCGATGAGGAACGGTATGCGCCAACCCCACGCCGCCATCGTCTCCGCGCCGAGCGCCCATGTCATCGCGGCGGCCAACAGCGTGCCGAACAGCATCGCGATGAACGTCGCCGCGTTCGCGTAGCTCACGATCTGACCGCGCTTGCCCTCCGGAGCGCTCTCGCCCAGGTAGGAGTTGCCGATGCCGGCCTCTGCCCCCATCGAGAAGCCCTGCACGAACCGCAGCGCGACCAGGAGGATCGGGCGAGGACACCGATGGTGGACGCTGACGGCAGGACCCCGATCAGGCCGGTCGCACCGCTCATCGTGATGATGAGCGCGACGAGCACGGTGCGACGCCCGATCTTGTCGCCCCAGTGCCCACCGATCGCGGCGCCGACGGGCCGCGCGAAGAACGGGATGCCGAAGGCGACGAACGTCAGCAGGAGCGCCGTGGCCGGGGTGTCGTTCGGGAAGAACACGAGCGCCAGGGTGGAGGCGAGGAAGCCGTAGATGACGTTCTCGTAGAGCTCCACGAAGATCCCCGCGAGACCGGCGGTGACCGTCCGCTTCGATATCTCGGTGTTCCCCGTTGCAGGCAGTGACGTTTCCGCGATCTGGTTGTCGAACACTGTGTCTCCTTTGCGTCGTTGCCGAGGCTACATTTGAAATGTGTCATGCGCATTTCCGAAAACGGTGTCCACGTTTCCGTTTCATTTCATTCGGGACGTGCCGACCCGGACATTCGTCGATCCTCGTCGCACCGGGCCTCTCGCTGAAGGCTCCTGGCATCGCCGATCAAAATGCGTCGAGAGGTTTTCGCTATGTCGGGGAATTCATTTCGAGGCGAATTCGGACGCAATTCGACGGAGTGCGGTGAGCACGCTCCGGTACCGACCGCTCGACTCGACGTCGACGCTCGTGCCGAACGTCTCGACGAGCGCGGCTCCGATGGCGTACGGCGTCCCGTCGATGGCGACGGCCATGCCGTAGACGCTCGGGTGCTCCCCGGAGCGATCGAGGGCCCAGCCGGTTCGACGGGCCTCCTCGACCGCGCGGCGGGCCGTCGCGTCCGTTGCGTCTGTCTCGCTCGTCGCGTCGTCGTCGTCCGTGCGTGCGAGCAGTGCGTAGCCGAGTGCTGTGGACGTCGCGGGTCGACGATCGCCGACGGCGGCGGACGACGCGAACGGGACGCGACCGTCGTGCCGTGCGACGTAGACGACGTCTGCCCCGTCGAGCTGCGCCATCTGGACGAGCTGGCGGCTCAGCGTGACGTCGCGGTCGACGCGGTCCCGGAAGCGGACGAGCAGGTCGGGGGTCGCGAGCACGTCGGTCACCGGGTCGCGCTCGCGGCGTCAAGGTCGCGCCCGTCTCGTGGGGCGTTCACGGCGAAGCGGGAGGCGCCGGTCGCCCGCACCTCGAGCACTGCCTGGCGGACGCTGTCGGACACCGACGCGGTGAAGGCGTCCGTCCAGCACAGCGAGTGCGGTGCGAGGACCAGCCCGTCGAGCGCGAGCAGCGGGCTGGTCGACGGGAGGGGCTCCTGCTCGAAGACGTCCAGTGCGGCTCCGGCGATGCGGTGCTCGCGGACGGCGTCGACCAGCGCGGCCTCGTCGAGGACGCTGCCCGTGCGACGTTGACGATGCTGGCGTGCGGCGCCATCAGGCCGAGCTCCCTGGCGCCGACGAGGTGCTGTGTGCCGGCGTTCCCGGAGACGGTGAGCACGACGTAGTCGGAGCGTCGGAAGAGGTCGTCGAACGCGACCAGTTCGATCTCGAGCCGCCGGGCTTCGGCCGCTCGGTCCGACCGGTTCCACGCGATCACCGTCAGCCCCAGCGCGGTGAGCGCACCCGCGAGTTCACGGCCGATCCCGCCGAGCCCCATGACACCGATCGTGCGTCCGTCGAGGCCGTGGCCCCGCCACTGCGCCCGGTCGTCCCACCCGCCGGTGCGGACCAGGCGGTCCTTCTGCAGCAGGTTGTGGGCGAGCGCGAACAGCATCGCCACGGAAGCTTGCGCGACCGGACGTCGGACCGCCTCTGCGGTGTTCGTGACGACGATCCCGGCGGTGGTGCAGGCGTCGACGTCCACCGCGTCGAAACCGGCGCCGAACCGCGCGACGTGCCGGAGGCGACCGCCGGCGGGGATCGAGTCGGCGTCGAACCGCTCGTGCCCGAGGACGAGGACAGCGTCGTCGTCGGCGATCTCGCCGGCGTCGATCCGGTGGGCCGGTGCGTCGAGGACGTGCCAGTCGATGCCGGCCTCGGTCAGCGCGTGCAGACCGATGTCGCCGAAGATCGTCGACCCGTCGGGTTCGGCGAAGGCGCGGGTGACTGCCAGGCGGTACGACAACTGGACTCCTTTGTTCGTGGTCGTGGGGTCGTTCTCAGGCGCGTCCGAGCCGATGG
This sequence comes from Curtobacterium flaccumfaciens, assembly GCA_029689965.1. GTDB lineage: Bacteria > Actinomycetota > Actinomycetes > Actinomycetales > Microbacteriaceae > Curtobacterium > Curtobacterium flaccumfaciens_E. Next base: position 1,373,131 of record CP121450.1, read on the forward strand.
AGGACGGCGGCGCGGACGACCTCGAGCGCGGCTTCCGCGGCCAGCGAGAGCGGCTGGCCGTCCGGTGTCGCGAGGGCGAGCGCGGTGACGAGGGACGGGTCGACGATGCGGTAGAGCCGGACGGCGTCCCGTGGGAACATCGACTCCGCGGCGGCCTTCGGCAGCACGGTCATGCCGAGTCCCAGCTCCACCGCCTCGGCGAGCGGACGTGTGTGGTCGAGTTCGACGACGACGTCGAGCGTCAGCCCCGCGTGCGCGAACGCCTGCTCGAGGGACCGCCGCACGGTGTGCGTCTGGTTCGGCATGATGAACTGCGCCGTGGCGAGGGCCGCCAGGGGGACAGAATGGTCGGTGCTGCCGGGGATCTCCTGCCAGCGCGGTGCGACGAGGTACAGCTTCCTCGGTCGTCAATCGCTCGAACCGCACACCGCGGACGGGGCCGGGTTCGTAGATGAGGGCGGCGTCGATCTGCCCATGGTGAGCGCCTGGCTGTGGATCACGGTCAGGGTCTCTACTACTCGCGTGACGATCCGGGGTGCTGCGACCGGATGGACTGCAGGATCGGCACGACCATCGTGCTGGCGAGGCTGTAGCTGGCGAGGCCGAGGGTGACGATGCCGCCCGGGCTGGTGGCGCCGCTGACGATCTCGTCGCGCGCGGACTCCTCGAGCCGGAGGATGCCCTTCGCGTAGCGGTAGAGCGCCAGACCGGCTGGTGTCGGGACGACGCCCTTGCGGCTCCGGAGCAGCAGCTGCTGGCCGAACTCCTGTTCCAACGCGGACACGTGCTGGCTCAGCGCCGGCTGCGCGAGGTGCAGCACCGCGGCGGCACGCGTGATCGCACCGCAGTCGACCACGGTGACGAAGTAGGAAAGGCGTCGAGTTTCCATATGTGATCAGCGATGGTACCGGACTTTCCATAAGGCCAATTTATGGTGGCATTCCATCTCGATATTGGCCGAAACGGCGCGACGTCGTTTGACTTGACGGCAATCGACGACACGACGGAGGTGCCTTGTGACGGGCAGGAAGATCGATCTCCTCGCCGACCTCGGCGAGGGTTTCGGGGCGTACCGGATCGGCGACGACGAGGCACTCCTCGAACTCGTGACCTCCGCGAACATCGCGTGCGGGTTCCACGCCGGTGACCCGCAGGTGATGGACGCCACGGTGGGCGGATGCGTCCGTCGCGGTGTCGGCATCGGCGCACACCCAAGCTTCCCCGACCTGGTGGGCTTCGGCCGTCGCGCGATGGACCTCACCGCGGAGCAGGTCCGGACGGACACGCTCTACCAGCTCGGCGCACTGGACGCCTTCGCCCGCGCGCACGGCACCCGCGTGACGCACCTCTGCCCGCACGGCAAGCTCGGCAACCTCGTGATCGTGCGCGAGGACTACGCGCAGGCCGTCGTGGACGCGATCGTGCAGTACGACAGCTCGATCGTGGTCGTCACCCAGCCCGGCGAGGTGCAGCGAGCCGCGGAGCGCGCCGGCATCCGGATCGCCATGGTCGCGGCGATCGACCGGAACTTCGAAGACGACGGCACCCTCACGCCCCGTTCGCACCCCGACGCGATGGTGCACGACGTCGACCAGATCGTCGAACGCACCGTCAGGATGGTCCGCGACGGCGTGCTGCGGTCGCGGACCGGCGTCGACATCCCCATGGTGGTCGACTCCGTGCTCCTGCACGGCGACGGGCCGGAGGCGCTCACCGTCGCCAGGCGTGTCCGCGACGCCCTGCTGGCCGTCGGCGTGGAACTGGCGCCGCTCGCACGGATCGTGGAGGCGAGGGCAGCGGCGTGAGAGCGGTCGAGATCGCGCCGTGCGGCGAGGGCGCCGTCAGGGTGCTGTTCCCCGGGAACGACCCGGAGGAGCAGTGGTCGTGCGTGCACCGGGTCGCGGAGCGCTTCGCGTCCGTGCCGCTGGAGGGCGTGTACGGGGCGGTCCCGACCTACGACTCGATCCTGGTCGAGTTCGATCCGGTGGTCCACGCGTTCGCGACCGTCGAGCCCCTCGTCCGTCTGGTCGCCGAAGCGGCGCTGGAGGGCCGGGGACCGGCTTCGACAGGACACCCCGTCCGCGCTCCGCGCGCGTTCACCCTCCCTGTCGTCTACGGCGGCGAACACGGACCGGACCTCGGCTTCGTCGCGGAGCACCTCGGCCTCGACGAGCAGTCCGTCATCGACCTGCACACCGCGGGCACGTACGTCGTCCGCTGCCTCGGCGGACCGGCGGGATCCTGCATGACCGACGGTCCGGCGTTCTCTGCGCCGATCCCCAGGCTGCCGGACCCCCGGCTTGAGGTGCCGCCGAACGCGGTCTCCGTCGCCGGGGCGCAGGGCGTCGTCGGACCGGTGCGGTCGCCGAGCGGCTGGCGTCTGATCGGGCTGAGTCCGGTGCAGGTCATGGACAGGGACACCGAGGAACTCGTGCCGTACCGTCCAGGGACGTCATCCGCTTCCGGGCCATCGCGGCCGACGAGTGGGACGCGCTCGCCGACACCCGTCTGTGGCAGCTCGCCGAGCCGCTCCGCGACCCGACGCCGGCCGAGACCGCCGCATGAACGTCATCAGTGCCGGGATGGCGGTCGTCACCGACCTCGGCCGCCACGCGGGACCGTCCATCGGGCTCTCCGTCAACGGGGCGCTCGACCAGCACGCCGCACGCACCGCCAACGTCCTGGTCGGCAACGACGACCGCGCCGCCCTGGTCGAGGTGACCGCGAGCGAGGTCGTCGTCGAGTTCGACCACGACCAGGTAGTCGCCGTCACCGGAGCGCAGGCGCTCGTGCTTGTCGACGACGACGTCGCCCCGTGAACGGCCCCGTCGGGGTGCCCGCGGGGAGCGTGCTCACCGTGCGGGTGCTCGACCAGGGCGTCCGGACCTACCTCGCGGTGCGCGGCGGTCTCGACGTCCCGACGTTGCTCGGCAGCTGCGCTCCGGACACGATGATCGGGTTCGGCGTCCGGCTCGCCCCGGCACCGCCGTCGCCGAACGATCGCGCGGCCCTCAGCTCGTCAACCCGTTCTACGGCAGGCCCGTCTTCGTACTCGGCGCCCCCGGCCCGCGCTGGACCCCGCGACCGGTCATCGACGTCACCGACGGCCCGGACGTGCACGAGTTCGGGACAGCGCCGAGCGTCTCTACGGGCAGGACTTCGAGGTGAGCTCGCGGAGCAACCACGTCGGCCTGCGGCTGTCCGGAACGCCACCGGTGCGATCGTCGAGCGCCGAGGTGCTCTCGCGGGGCGTCCCCGTCGGTGCCGTCGAGGTGCCGTCGCCCAGCGACCTCCTCGTCCTGCACCGCGGACGCGGCGTGACCGCCGGCTACCCCGTTCTCGCGGTGCTGACCACCGCCTCGCTCGACGTCATGGCACAGGTCCGGCCCGGTCAGCAGGTCCGGTTCCGGCCGACGACCGTGCGCGAGGCACGTGCCGAGCACCTCGCGAGGACCGTCGCACTCGACCGGCTGCGCACCCGCTGCTGGAGCGCACTCGAATCCGTCGGCCTCCGGGGCTTCGGCCTCGGACGACCGAACCCGACCACGCCGTCCCACCCAGAAGGAGTAATCCCGTGATCCACGTCCACACCCGCATCGACCGCCCCTCCGCCGACAGCGTCCGTCGGCTGGCGGTGTTCTCCTCGGCGACGATCCACGAAGCGCAGGGCCGCAAGGGAGCGCTCTCGCACCGGATCAAGCCGATCGACCGGTCGATGTCGTTCTGCGCCCCGCCGTGCCCGTGCAGGCGAGTCCCGGCGACAACATCATGGTGCAGGTCGGCATCACGTACGCCGAACCGGGCGACGTCGTCATCGTTGCCGCCGGTGAACTCGAGCAGTCCGGCTCGTTCGGCGACGTCCTCGCCACGGCGTCGAAGTCGAAGGGCCTCGCCGCGTTCGTCACCGACTCAGGCGTCCGCGACAGCGCCGACATCATCGAGCTGGGCTTCCCGGTGTTCTCGCGCACGGTTTGCATCGAGGGCACGGTCAAGGAGACCCTCGGCACGGTGAACCAGGCGATCGTCGTCGGTGGGCAGGTCGTCCGCCCCGGTGACCTGCTCCGCGGCGACGCGGACGGCGTCGTCGTCGTGCGCAAGGAGGAGATCGAGGACGTCATCTCCGCCTGCCAGGCACGCGAGGACCACGAGGCCGAGCTGCGCGAACGGCACCGCCGGCAGGAGGGCAGCGTCGCGGAGCTGCACGGACTCGTCGAGAAGCTCCGCGCCAAGGGACTGGTGGTCGAGGAGTGAGCCGCGGCACCACCCTCCTCGCCGCCCGCCGTGATCGGCTCCTGGGGGTCATGGTTGCAGGCGGTGCCGACGCGGTCGTGGTCGAGGGGCCGGGTGCGATCGCGTTCCTGACCGACCTGGACGTTCGTTCGTTCTCCGACCGGTCCGTCCTCGCGACGGTCACCGCCGACGGTGCAGCCGAGGTGGTCGTCTCCGCAGCCGACCGGTGGCGCGTCGACGGTCTACCGGTGCAGGACACCGTGACCGTGTGGGCCGTCGGAGCTGACGCGAGCGACGCCCGTCGCGACGCCCGGGCTGCCGCCGTCGCGCGCGCCACCGCCGGCCATGCCCGCGTCGCGTTCCCGGTCGGGTCCGCGCACGCCCACGGGGCCGACGACGTCGCGGATTCCGAGCAGCTCGTCGCCGAGGCGGCGACGGTGCTCGACGCCGACGCGATCCGCCGGGTCCGCGCCGCCGTCGACCTGGCCGACATCGGGTACACCGCGATCGTTGACCGCATGCACCCCGAGCTCCGGGTCCTCGAGATCGTCCGGAACGTCGACCGGTCCCTGCGCGCAGCCGGTGGTGGCGGCTGGTGGTCGCCGACGGAGAACCCAGCGACCACCTCGATGCTGCCGTACTCCTCGCACGACGCGATCGCGGTCCTCCTGGATCGACGTGTCGACGACGGCGTCCTCGACAGGACCGCACTGCTGCCCTTCGTGCTGCACCCGCTGTCCGAACTGCACACGGGGGCCGCCGGCACGACCATCACGTTCTGCCCGCCGGACGCTGCGACCCGCTCGGCGTCGGAGCGACTCGGCGACGCGATCCGAGCCGCCGTCGACGCGGTGCGTCCCGGCGCGGTCGGCTCCGAGGTGCACGCCGCGTTCAGCCGGGTCATCGGTGCTGACGTCGCGGACGTGGACCGCGATCAGGTCGTCGGGCACACGCTCGGCACCGGGCCGATCGGCCCTGTGCTCGCCGCCGGGTCCGACCACGTGGTCCAGCCGGGTTCGGCGTTCACGATCCGGGGACACCTGCACCCGGCGGACCCGACACGGCAGGGCATCGCGTTCCAGACCTCCGTCCTCGTCGGCGACGACGGCCCCGAGGTGCTGGACCGCGTCCCGATGCGACTGATCGAGCTCTACTGATGGAGGCCACGACCGTGACAGCAACACCGTCCACCGAACTCCGCGACGGCGTCACCATGCCCCTGGTCGGGTTCGGCACCCACCCGCTCCGCGGCCGGCCGGCGACCGAGGCCGTGCTGCAGGCACTGGAGACCGGGTACCGCAGCGTCGACACCGCAGCGCGGTACCGCAACGAGGACGCGGTCGGCGCCGCGCTGCGCGAGTCGCCGGTCCCGCGGTCCGAGGTGTTCGTCACCACGAAGCTGCCGCCGGACTCCGTCGGCATCGAGCGCGAGATGCTCGAGACGAGCCTCGCTGCGCTCGGCCTCGACCAGGTCGACCTGTGGTTGCTGCACTGGCCGCCGGGCGGGAGTGCCGGAACGTCGGCCTGGAGGCGCATGGTCGCGCTCCGCGACGAGGGGCTCGTCCGCGCGGTGGGCGTCAGCAACTTCCGGATCGCGCAGCTCGACGAGCTGCACCGCGCGACCGGCGAGTACCCGGCGCTCGTGCAGCGACAGTGGAGCCCGGTGCACTTCAGTCCGCGCTACCTCGCCGAGTGCACTGCGCGCGGCGTCGCGGTCGGCGCGCACAGCCCGCTCCGGAGCGCGCGCCTCGACGACCCGTCCTGGTCAGGGTCGCGGACGCCCACGGCGTCGGCGTGCCGCAGGTCATCGTCCGATGGAACGTGCAGCACGGCGTCGCCGTCCTCCCGAAGTCCGCGAACCCGGAGCGCATGCGCACCAACCTCGACGTCACGGGCTTCCGGCTCACCGACGACGAGATCGCCGCGATCGACGCGTTGAGCGAGCTCGAGTGACCGGCCGGTCCGCCGACCCCACCATCGCCGTGATCGGCCTCGGGCCGATGGGTGCCCCGGTCGCCGGCCACCTCGCCGGGGCCGGGCACCGGACATCGGTGTGGAACCGCACGGCATCGGTGGCGGAGCAGCTCGCGTCATCCGCGGCCGGCTCTGCGATGCGAGCGGTGCCGGAACCCGGGGACCTCGTCGCCGAGGTGGTGTTCACCGCCCTGCCCGACGTGGAGCAGTTCGACGCCGTCGTCGGCGATCCGGTGCTCGAGCGGTGGGCACGGACCGGCACACGCGTCGTCGTCGTGCTCTCGACCACGTCGGTCGACAAGGTCCGGGCGCTGGGAGAACGCCTCCGCCCGTACCGGATCACGGTGGTCGACGCGCCGATGAGCGGCGGTGACAGCGGCGCGCGGGCCGGCACGCTCAGCCTCATGGTGGGAGCGGACGATCGCACCTTCGCCGAGCTCGAACCCGTGTTCCGCGCGTTCGCCACCACGGTGGAGCGGCTCGGCTGCTCGGTGCGGGCACCGCGGCGAAGCTGTGCAACCAGGTCGTCGTCGCCGGGACGCTCGCGGCGCTCGCCGAGGCGATCGAGCTGGCCGACGCCGCCGGACTCGACACGGTGCAGGTCGTCCGGGTGCTCGAGGGCGGTCTCGCGTCGAGCGCCGTCCTGCGTGCGAAGCAGCGGAACCTCGTCGACCACGACCACCGACCGGGTGGGAGCCTCCGCAACCAGGTGAAGGACCTGGACCACGCGCTCGCGCTCGCCGCATCGGTCGGCGCCTGGACTCCGCAGACCACCGCCGCACGTGCCACGTTCGGCACGGCGCTCGACGCCGGGATGGGCGACCTCGACCACAGCGCGGTGCAGGAGGTGCTGGTCCCGGCCGGGTCCTCGCATCGCTATGGATCCATCACGAAAGCCGATGGTTCCGCCAATGACTCCACGAATTCTTGATCCTACGGTGATTCGCATGACGGACTTCCCCCTCGCACCCCGCGTGCACCGCATCCAGGAGTCGCCGAGCGGCCTCGCCGCCGAGCGGGTCCGCCAGCTCCGCGCCGACGGGCGCCAGATCCTCGGTCTGACCGTCGGCGAGCCGGACTTCGACACTCCCCAGCACATCAAGGACGCCGCCGTCCGCGCGATGGAGGCGGGCGAGACGAAGTACACCTCCGTGAACGGGACGCCGGCGCTCCGTGCCGCGATCATCGACCGGATGGAACGGTGGACCGGGCACCGGTACGACGCGTCGGAGGTGACGGTCGGGGTCGGCGGCAAGCAGGTCATCGCGATGGCGCTGATGGCGACCGTCGAGGACGGCGAAGAGGTCGTCATCCCGGCTCCGTACTGGGTGTCCTACCCCGACATGGTGCTCCTCAACGGCGGCACCCCGGTGGTCGTCGCGGCGAGTGAGGACGACGGCTTCAAGCTTACCCCGGACGCGCTCGAGGCGGCGATCACGCCGAGGACACGGTGGGTGATCCTCAACACGCCGAGCAACCCGACCGGCGCCACCTACACGCTCGACGAGCTGCGTGGCCTGGCGGACGTCGTCGCACGGCACCCCGGCGTCTTCGTCCTCACCGACGAGATCTACGACGAGATCAGCTACCTCGACGGCAAGACCCCGACCTTCGTCGAGGCGGCCCCGGAACTCGTCGACCGCGTCTTCGTCGCCAACGGGGTGTCGAAGACGTACGCGATGACCGGGTGGCGTGTCGGCTACGGCGTCGGCCCGCGCCCGCTCGTCCAAGCGATCAACAAGCTCGTGTCGCAGCTGTCCGTCATGCACGTCGTCGGTGAGCCAGGCCGCTGCGGCGGCTGCCCTCACCGGCGACCAGTCCTTCGTGTCCGAGTCGGTGCAGGTCTACCGGCGTCGACGCGACCTGTGCGTCGACGGGTTCAACGCGATCGACGGGCTCAGTGCGCGCACGCCGGACGGTGCGTTCTACCTGTACGTGAACTGTTCCGGCCTGATCGGCGCGACGACGCCGGACGGCATCGTGCTCGACGACGACACCGCGGTCACGATGTACCTGCTCGAAGCGGCGTCCGTCGCCGTCGTGCAGGGTGCCGCGTACGGGCTCTCGCCCTACTTCCGGATCTCGTTCGCCACCGACGAGGAGACCCTGTCGGCCGCGATCGCCGCGATCCGCCGTGCGGTCGGGAACTCTCCCGGACGACCGCGGTCTCCGGTTCGGACGCCGGGGCCGTCCGATGAGCACTGCGTACATCACCGGGGCCGGCTCGGAGCGCGGGATCGGTCGGCAGCTGGCCGGACGACTCGCCGCGGCGGGCTGGGACCTCGGACTCCTCGACCTCGACGAGGGAGCCGTCGCGGGGGTCGCCGACCAGCTCGCAGCGGAGCACCGGATCAGCGCGGTCGGCGCCGGTGTCGACGTCAGCGACGAACAGAGCGTCGACGATGCCGTCGTGCGGCTGGAGCAGGCGCTTCCCGCCGCCTCCGCCCTGGTGAACATCGCCGGCATCAGCTCACCGGTGCCGTTCGACCAGCTGGACCTCGCGACCTGGCAGCGCGTGCTCGCCGTGAACGCCACCGGCACCTTCCTGATGAGCAAGCGGGTCGTGCCGGGCATGGTCGAACGCGGGTTCGGTCGCGTCGTCAACCTCGGGTCGACGGCCATGCAGAACGGTGGCGGCACCTACAGCAAGTCCGCCTACGCGGCGTCGAAGGGTGCCGTCGAGGGCTTCAGCCGCGCGTTGGCGCTGGAGACCGCAGCCCGCGGAGTCACGGTCAACGTCGTCGCTCCGGCGACGATCGACACCGACATCATGGGCGGACGGATCACCGACGACCGGAAGCCGACGTTCCTCGCCCAGCTGCCCGTCGGACGGCTCGGGACCACGAGCGAGGTCGCGGCGCTGATCGAGTTCCTCGTCGGTGACGACGCCGGGTACATCACCGGGGCGACCGTGAACATCAACGGCGGGATCCGCATTGGCTGACGCCGTCCCGGCCGCGTCCGCGGCACCGGCGACGATGTCGCCCACGGTGGCTGTCTTCTCCGCCGACACCTGGCCGATCGCCGGCGCCATGCTCCAGTTCCCGGGACCACCCGGGACGGCCGCAGCGTCACCGACGCCTCCGAGGCGGAGTGGGCAACGATTCTCCAGCCCGTCGTCCGAGCCGGTCACCGCTCGCTGGAGGTGCCCAGCGCCTGGCTGCGACTCGGCGACCTCGAGCCGGCCCGCCTTCGGGCTTTCGGCGACGTGGTCCGCGACCTCGGCCTGACGCTCCCCGGCATCTCGGTGGTGCGCGAGAGCGTGCTGCACCCCGGCCACGGGGAATCGGCGCTCGCGTTCTCCCACCGCACCATCGACGCGGCCGCGGCACTCGGAGTCCCGGTCGTCTGCCTGGGCCCGCACGATGCCCTGACGGCGGAGCAGCGGGCAGCGACGTGGTTCTGGACGGTCCCGGGCCGCAGCCGGACGACCCGGAGACGCGCGCGCTCGGCGTCGCGCGGTACCGGGAGCTCGGTCGCCACGCCGCGGAGGTCGGCGTCGAGATCTCGCTCGAGATGTACGAGGACACCTACCTCGGCACCGCGGACGACGCCGTCCGGTTCCTCGACGACATCGGCGTCGACGCGGTCGGTCTGAACCCGGACCTCGGCAACCTGATCCGCGGGCAGGGCCCCGTCGAGGCGTGGGCGTACCTGGTCGAACGCACCCTGCCGCGGACGAACTACTGGCACGTGAAGAACTACGCGCGGCTCGAGGACCCCTCCCGCGGCATCGTGCTGACCCACCCCACGACGCTCGAACTCGGTGTCATCGACTACCGCCGAGCCGTCGCATCGGCGATCGAGCACGGGTTCAGCGGCGCGTTCGTCGTCGAGCACTACGGCGGGGACGGCCTGTCCGTCGGAGCCACCAACGAGCGCTACCTCCGCTCGATCCTCCCGGACTGACCACACCGGACCACCCGCCGGCACCGCCGCCGGCACCACGAAAGGACGATGATGACCCTTCCGCCGTACCCCGCGACGCCGTTCCCGGACGAACGGACCGCGATCGTCACCGGCGCGGCGTCCGAACGCGGCATCGGCCGGGCGATCGCACGCCGACTCGCCAGCGAGGGCTGGGCGCTCCTGTTGCTCGACGTCGACCAGGCCGCGACCGAAGCCGTCGCCGCGACGATCGCCGCGGACGCCGGGGTGCCGACGCTGGGCATCGGCGCGGACATCACGGACCGTGCGTCGGTCGACGGAGCGGTGGCACGCGGTGCTGCGGAACTGCCGCAGATCGTCGGACTCGTGAACAACGCAGGTGTGAGCTCGCCGGTTCCGTTCCTCGAGGTGTCCGACGCCGAGTGGCGCCGGGTGGTCGAGGTGAACCTCAACGGGACGTTCCACGTCACCCAGGCAGCCGCCCGGGTGATGGCGGGGCACTCGCTCGGTCGCATCGTGAACATCTCGTCGGCGTCGGCGGAGCGCGGCGGGGGCGTCTACGGTCGTGCCGCGTACTCGGCGTCGAAGGCGGCGCTCCTCGGTCTTGCCCGGACGCTCGCCCGCGAACTCGGTGCGCACGGCATCACGGCCAACTCGGTGTCCCCGGGTCGATCGACACCGACATCATGGGCGGCCGGCTCTCCGACGACCGCAAGCAGGTGCTGCTCGCCGAACTCCCGGTCGGACGCGTCGGCACGGTCGACGACGTCGCCGCGGTCGTGGCGTTCCTGCTGCGCGAGGAGGCTGGGTACCTCACCGGAGTCACGTACGACGTCAACGGAGGGTCACACATCGCATGACCGGAACCACCAACACGACAGCACCGTCGGCAGCCCCGTTCTCCGCCGACCTGCGGGGCCGCACCGCGGTCGTCACCGGGTCGCGAGCGGGGATCGGCCGGTCGATCGCCGACCTGTTCCTCGCGAACGGCGCGACCGTGATCGGGCTGCAGCGCAGGCCGGCGGAGGACATCGGACCCGGGTACCGGTTCGTCGAGGTCGACCTGTCCGACCCGTCGGCGGTCGGCGATGCGGCACGGTCCGTCGTCGCCGAGCACCAGGTCGACGTCCTCGTCAACAACGCCGGTGTCAACATCCGCCACCGGTTCGAGCGGTTCCCGCTGACGGACTGGGACACCGTGCTGCAGCTCAACCTCCGTACCGTCGTCGAGCTCATGCAGATCGTCGGCGCACCGATGCTCGAGCGCGGCGAGGGGTCTGTGATCAACCTGGCGTCGATGCTCTCGTTCACCGGCGGCATCAACGCGTCCGCCTACGCGGCGTCGAAGGGCGCGATCAGCCAGGTGACGAAGTCGGTGGCGAACGAGTGGGGCAGCACCGGGGTGCGCGTCAACGCGATCGCGCCGGGCTTCATCGACACGGACATGAACGTCGCGCTCCGCGCGGACCCGGTCCGCGACCGGCAGGTCCGTGAGCGGATCCCCGCCGGACGATGGGGCCGCCCGAGGACATCGCCGGCGCGGCGCTCTTCCTGGCGTCCGACGCCTCGCGGTACGTCAACGGCATCGTCCTGCCCGTCGACGGCGGCTACCTCGCCCGATAGATCGGAGAACAGTGATGAAGGCCATCGTCGCCCACGCCGCGGAGGACCTCCGTGTCGACGACCTCCCGGAGCCGGAACCCGGTCGGCAGCAAGTGCTCGTGCGCATCGTCTACGGCGGTGTCTGCGGCTCGGACCTGCACTACGCCCGCAACGCGGCGAACGGTTCGTACCGGATCACCGAACCGCTGACGCTCGGCCACGAGGTGGTCGGCGTCGTCGAGCGGGTCGGGCCCGATGTCCGGGACACGTACGCCCCGGCACTCGGGTCGCCGTCCACCCGGCGACGCCGACGCCGCCGCCCGGCGGTACCGAAGGGTCGGGCCTGAACCTCTTCCGGGGCGGCACGTACCTCGGCAGCGCGTCGACCTCGCCGCACACCCAGGGCGGATTCACGGAGCTCCTCGTCGTGGAGCCCGGCCAGCTGCGTGCGCTGCCCGACGGCCTCCCGCTCCGTCGTGCGGTCCTGGCGGAACCGCTCTCGATCGCCCTGCACGGGGTCGGCCGCTTCGGCGAGCTGGTGCGCGGCGCCAGCGTGCTCGTCTCCGGCGCGGGACCGATCGGCAGCCTGGCCGTCGCCGCCCTGCGTGCCGCCGGCGCTCGCGAGATCGTCGCCGCGGACCTGCAGGAGTTACCGCTCGAGGTCGCGAGGGCGGTCGGCGCCGACGAGGTGCTCCGGGTCGGACGCGACGAGGTCCCGGCGGACCGGTTCGACCTCGCCGTCGAGGCCGCCGGTGTCGTCCCGTCACTCGAGACGTGTCTCGCCGCGGTGCGGCCGGGCGGAACGGTCCTGCAGCTGGGGATCCTGCCGGCCGGGGCACTACCGATCACGGTGTCGACGCTCATCGTGAAGGAGCTCACGCTGCTCGGCTCGCAGCGGTTCGACGTCGAGATGGACCGGGCGATCGAGCTCCTGCGCGACGACGCCTCGCTCGACGCCGTCGTCAGCCACACCTTCCCCATCGAGGACGCGATCGCCGCGTTCGCGCAGGCCGCAGACGCATCGGTGTCGTCGAAGGTCGTCATCGCAGTCACCGAGGACCCGGAGGAACGATGAGCTACGAGGACTACCGGACGGCACTGGTCACCGGCGCATCCACCGGCATGGGGGCGGCCATCGTCGCGCACCTGCGCGAGCAGGGCCTCACGGTGCACGCGATCGCTCGCGACGCCGCGCGGCTCGAGGAGGTCGCGGGCAGGACCGGAGCGATCCCGCACCGCGTCGACCTCGCCGACGTCGCCGCGCTCGAGGAGGCGACGGCCGGGCTCGAGGTGGACGTCCTGGTGAACAACGCCGGTGTCAGCGCGGTCGGCAACGTCCTGACCGGCTCGCGGAACGAGGTCGACGCCATGGTGGACGTCAACCTGCGTGCCGTGCTGCACCTGTCGCGGCTGCTTGTGCCCGGCATGGTGGAGCGCGACCTCGGGCACGTCGTGAACATCTCGAGCATCGCCGGGCACTACAACTTCTTCGGCCACACCGCCTACCACGCCACGAAGGCCGCGGTCGCGCAGCTGTCACGCCAGCTCCGGAACGACACCCTCGGCAAACGGATCCGGGTCACCGAGATCAGCCCCGGCCGGGTCGAGACCGAGATCTTCGGACGCAACCTCGGCGGATCGCCCGAGGCGATGCGCGAGGCGTGGGACACCTACTACGAGGGGTACGAGTCGCTGACGACAGCGGACATCGTCGCGGCCGTCGACTTCGCCGTGTCGTCACCCCGACACGTCAACGTCGGGTTCGTCGAGCTGATGCCGACCTTCCAGGTCCCCGGTGGTCTCACCTTCGACCGGCGTCCGGCATGACCGTCACGGGGACCCGGGAGGCGCGGGTCGAGTCCGACTCGCTCGGCACCAGGGAGATCCCGGCCGACGCGCTGTGGGGCATCCACACCCAGCGCGCGGTCGAGAACTTCCCGATCAGCGGGGCCACCATCGGGGACCACCCCGAGCTGGTGTCGGCACTTGCGATGGTGAAGCAGGCGGCGGCGCGGGCGAACCGGGAACTCGGGCTGCTCGAGTACGACGTCGCGGCGGCCATCGACGTCGCGTGCTCCCGGATCCTCGCCGGCGCGGCGCGAGACGCCTTCATCGTCGACGCCATCCAGGGCGGCGCCGGCACGAGCACGAACATGTGCGCAAACGAGGTCATCGCGAACCTGGCGTTGGCGCACCGGGGCCTCGCTCCGGGGCGGTACGACGTCGTCCACCCGATCGACCACGTCAACCGCAGCCAGTCGACCAACGACGTCTACCCGACGGCGGTGAAGCTGGCGCTGCTGAACGCGATGCGCGCGCTCGACCAGGCGAGCACCGAACTCGTCGCGGCGTTCGCTGCGAAGGGTGACGAGTTCGCACACGTCCTCAAGGTCGGTCGTACCCAGCTGCAGGACGCCGTGCCGATGACGCTCGGACAGGAGTTCGCCGGCTTCGCCCACACGCTCGAGGAAGACCGTCAGCGGCTCCTCGACGTCGTGCCGCACCTCAGCGAGATCAACCTGGGGGCGACGGCGATCGGGACCGGGATCACCGCGGACGTCCGGTACGCGTCGACCGTGCGACGGCACCTCGAGCAGATCAGCGGACGGCACCTCGCGACGGCACCGGACCTCATCGAGGCGACGAGCGACACCGGCGTGTTCGTGCTGCTGTCCGGCGTCCTGAAGCGGTCGGCGCTGAAGGCCTCGAAGATCTGCAACGACCTCCGGCTGCTGTCCTCCGGTCCGCAGTTCGGGTTCGGCGAGGTCAACCTGCCGCCACGTCAGGCGGGCTCGTCGATCATGCCCGGCAAGGTGAACCCGGTCATCCCGGAGGTCGTGAACCAGGTGGCGTTCTCGGTGCTCGGCGCGGACCTCGCGGTCAGCGCGGCGGCCGAGGGTGGGCAGCTCCAACTGAACGCGTTCGAGCCGCTCATCGCCCACTCGCTGCTGCAGATGATCGGCTGGATGACGCGTGCCTGGACCACGCTCCGGGTCCACTGCGTCGAGGGGATCACGGCGAACGAGGACCGGTTGCGTGTCCAGGTCGACGGCAGCGTCGGAGTCGTGACCGCACTGACCCCGTACATCGGTTACGCCGCGGCGGCGCGGTTGGCGAAGACCGCGCTCCTGACCCGGTCGAGCATCACGGACCTGGTGATCGCGGAGGGCCTGCTCGACCGACCGACCGTGGCGGCGCTGCTCCGACCCTCCCGTCTCTCCGGCGAGGAGCCGCCGCTCGCACTCCGCCCGAACCGCAGCTCGTCCCCGAGGAGAACCGATGAAGCCCTCGCTCCGTGCCGCCGTCGCGACGCCGCTGCCCGCCACGCTCCGGGAACGCATCCAAGCTGCGGAGCCCCGGGTCGAAGCTGCTCCACGACGATGCACTGTTGCCGCCTATGCGGTGGCCTGCAGACTTCCCGGGCGACCCGTCGTTCCGCCGGACCCGGGCACAGCAAGCCGCGTTCGAGCGGATGCTCGACGACGCGGACGCGCTCTACGGCATCCCCGACGTCGACCCGGCATCGTTGGCACGGACGGTCCGCGCGAACCGACGCCTGCGGTGGGTGCACACCATGGCGGCCGGCGGCGGTGCACAGGTCCGCGAAGCCGGCCTCGCAGCCGACGAACTCGGCAGGGTGCGCTTCACCACGTCCGCTGGAGTACACGGTGCGCCGCTCGCCGAGTTCGCACTGCTCGGCGTCCTCGCCGGAGCCAAACGGCTCCCGCGCCTGCTCGCCGAAGGGCGGACCCGCACCTGGCCGGGGCGCTGGACAATGGGACAGGTGGCCGGATCGACCGTGCTCGTGCTCGGGCTCGGCGGGATCGGCGCCGAAACGGCCCGGCGGCTCGCCGCACTCGGAGCGCGCGTCATCGGCACGAGCAGACGAGGACAGTCCGTCGCCGGCGTGGACGAACTGATCCACCCGGACCGGATCCGCGACGTGATGCCCCGTGTCGACGCGCTCGTGACCACCCTCCCGGGGACCCACCACACCACGCACCTCGTCGACGCCGACGTGTTCGCGGCGGCCCGCGACGGGTTGACCGTCGTCAACGTCGGACGCGGCACCGTCATCGACGAGCACGCACTGATCGCCGCACTCGAGACGGGGCGCGTCGGGTTCGCCGCACTGGACGTGTTCGAGACCGAGCCGCTGCCCGAGGGCAACGCGCTGTGGGATCGCGACGACGTACTGGTGAGTCCGCACACCGCCGCGCTCTCCGAGCGCGAGGAGGAACGGATCGCCGACCTCTTCGCGGAGAACGCCACACGACTGCTCGACGGGCGACCGCTCCGGAACGTGGTCGACACCGTCGAGTTCTACTGACCGCCCGGTGGACGGGACGAACGGCGCGCGACGGAGCGCGAACGCACTGAGAGGGAATCCACGATGACGAAAGAGCAGGACGGCCGGAAGGCGAACATCGGGGTGGTGGGTCTGGCGGTGATGGGGTCGAACCTCGCGCGGAACCTCGCGTCGCGTGAGGGCAACACGGTCGCGGTGTACAACCGCACCTACGCCCGCACCGAGGAACTCGTCAAGGAGCACGGCGACGCCGGGTTCATCGCGTCCGAGTCGATCGATGACTTCGTGGCGTCGCTGTCCAAGCCGCGCACCGCGATCATCATGGTGCAGGCCGGCACGGGCACGGACGCCGTCATCGGCCAGCTCGCCGAGCGGTTCGAGGCGGGCGACATCATCGTCGACGGCGGCAACGCGAACTTCCACGACACCATCCGCCGCGAGCACGACCTGCGCGAGCAGGGCCTGAACTTCGTCGGCACCGGCATCTCCGGCGGCGAGGAGGGCGCGCTGAAGGGCCCGTCGATCATGCCCGGCGGCTCCGCGGAGGCGTGGGAGACGCTCGGCCCGATCCTGCAGTCGATCGCCGCGGTCGCCGAGGGCGAGCCGTGCGTGACGCACGTCGGGACCGACGGTGCCGGGCACTTCGTGAAGATGGTGCACAACGGCATCGAGTACGCCGACATGCAGCTCATCGCGGAGTCCTACGACCTGCTCCGCCGCGTCGGCGGGTACTCGGTCGAGGACCTCGTGGAGGTGTTCGACGAGTGGAACGGCGGCGACCTCGAGTCGTACCTGATCGAGATCACCGTCGAGGTCCTCAAGCAGCGCGACGCCGACACCGGCAAGCCGCTCGTGGACGTCATCCGCGACGAGGCCGGGTCCAAGGGCACCGGCGTGTGGACCGTGCAGAACGCGGTCGGTCTCGGCATCCCGGTCTCCGGGATCGGCGAGGCCGTGTTCGCCCGCGCGGTGTCGTCGAAGCCGACGCAGCGTGCCGCCGTCCAGGCATCGGTGCAGTCGCGGCCGTCGATCGCCGAGGTGCCCGACACCTTCGCCGACGACGTCCGCGCGGCACTGTACGCGTCGAAGGTCGTCGCCTACGCGCAGGGCTTCGACCTCATCATCGCCGGGGCGAAGGAGTACGGCTGGGACATCGACCTCGGCAACATCGCGAAGATCTGGCGCGGCGGCTGCATCATCCGCGCCCAGTTCCTCAACCGCATCGTCGAGGCGTACGACAAGAACCCGCAGCTCGAGTCGCTGCTGGTCGACCCGTACTTCGCGAACGCCGTCGCCGAGGGCGAAGCCGCCTGGCGCCGCATCGTCGGCATCGCGGCCGCATCGGGGGTCCCGGCACCGGGGTTCTCATCCGCGCTGTCGTACTTCGACTCCCTCGCCTCCGACCGCCTCCCCGCCGCGCTCATCCAGGGACAGCGCGACTTCTTCGGCGCGCACACCTACCAGCGCATCGACAAGGACGGCACCTTCCACACACTCTGGTCCGACGACGACCGACGCGAAGTCGAGCAAGAACCCTCCACCCACTGATGACGACGACCCGCCCCGCGACACTCGACGTCGCCGTCCTCGTCGCCGGGGCCGAACACGACGACCCGCGACCCGCGATGACCATGCCGCTTGCACCCGCGATGACCTCGCGCGAAGCGCTCCGAGAGGGCATCCGCCGAGCCATCGAGCTCGGGGTCCTTCCGCCAGGGGTGCGGCTCCGTCGTGGGAACGACATCGCACGGGCGGTGGGGTTGAGTCGCAGCACCGTGAGTGCCGCTGTCTTCGACCTGGTGCACGAGGGGCTGATCGACCGTTGCGTCGGGGGTGGTGCAGTGGTCCGCA
Source organism: Curtobacterium flaccumfaciens (assembly GCA_029689965.1). GTDB lineage: Bacteria > Actinomycetota > Actinomycetes > Actinomycetales > Microbacteriaceae > Curtobacterium > Curtobacterium flaccumfaciens_E. The sequence continues at coordinate 1,390,985 of CP121450.1, forward strand.
CGCGGAACGACCGTCCTGCGATCACGGTCGTCCCGATGGACGACGAGCTGCGGGGGCCCCTCGTCGAAGAGGTCGGTGTCCTCGCCGTTGCGGACGTCGACCAGTCGGTCCGGCGGTACACGCAGCACCTCTGGGGACGGAAGGTCGCGGAGGTGCGCATCGAATGCGATCCGCGATGGTGGTCGCCGGCGCCACGACTGCGATGGGCAGATCCGCTCGCGCCGGCCGCCGGTGTCACGGAGGTCGACCTGCGGATGACCGAGCACGTCGACACCGCAGGTGAGCGTTGGCTGCGGGTCCGGGCGATCCACCGCGGACTGCGCGGTCAGTGCGTCGTCGACCTGGGCCTGGCGAAGGGGTTGTACGCGGTCCAGGCGCGCTGAGGAGCGGTCAGGCGCCGCCCGCCGTCCGGTCGACGATATCGGTCATCGTCCGCGCGGCGACCGCCGGGTCGCCGCGCGCCACGGCGCGTGCGACTTCGACGTGCAACGCGACGTCGTGGCGGTCGGCTCCGAGTCCGATCCGCGAGCGTCTGTTGGACAACCCGTTGCAGGCGGGTGAACAGCGTGTTGCCCGAGCGCTCCGACACCCGGGGTCCGTCGTTACTGGGATCCGCGATCCGCGCCGCCACTGGCCTCCGCGAATAGACCGAACACCTCGCCCGGGCGCGATCGGCGACCTCTGCGCGATCAAGGACGCCTGCTCTCGTCGGATCGTGGGCTACTCGATCAGTGATCGGATGCCGTCCTCTCGGGTCCTTCCCGGAATGCGCCCTCGCTGCGGTGCCCGAGCCGTCCGAGTCGGCCCCTTACCGTCGTTCGGACAGTGCACCGACGGCGATGGGGGATCCGAGCCGTCAGCATGGCGACGTCCGACCGGGTTCGGATCGCGGCTCGCCGGGCTGACGCTCGGTGCCGGGGTGAGCGGACGAAGTAATGCACTGTCACGGAACGCGGCCGACCTCGTCACAGGATGCAACGGTGCGTTGCACGATGACATGTGCGTTGCGCGACAGGTGTCGTGACCGGACGATGGCGCGTATGACCCGAGAGCTCATCTACAACGCGTTCCTGCATCTGACGCCGAACCACCACAGCCACGGCTACTGGCGGACGGACGAGGGGTCGGTGCAGCAGGGGTACTCGAAGCTCCAGCCGTACGTCGACGTCGTGCGGACGCTGGAGCGCGGGCGCATCGACAACCTCTTCATCGCGGACGTGGTGGGCGTGTACGACCTCGAGTTCGGTGATGGTGACGCCACGATCCGGGCGGGCTCGCAGTTCCCGGAGCCGGATCCGGTGTCGATCGTCTCGGCGTTGGGACTCGTCACGGAGCACCTCGGGATCGCGGTGACGAGCAACATCATCCAGAGCCACCCGTTCTCCTTCGCGCGGCAGCTCTCGAGCCTGGATCACTTCACCGACGGCCGGGTCGGTTGGAACATCGTGACGTCGTACCTGAAGAACGGTTTCCGGAACTTCGGCTACGAGGACATCGTCGGGCACGATGAACGGTACGTGTGGGCGCAGGAGTACCTGGACGTCGTCTACAAGCTTCTGGGAGCACTCGTGGGAGGACGGCGCCGTCCTGCACGACCCAGCGACGAACCGGTTCTTCGACCCGGAGAAGATCCACACGATCGACCACATCGGAGACCGGTACCGCGTGCAGGGCCCGCACATCGTCGAGCCCTCGCCGCAGCGCACGCCGGTGCTGTTCCAGGCCGGCAACTCACCCGCCGGACGCGAGTTCGCGGTGCGGAACGCCGAGGTGACGTTCCTGCCGTCGGCGACGCCGGAGGCCGCCGCTCGCGACATCGAGGTCATCGACGCCCTGGCCCGCGAGCGCGGTCGGGACCCCCGGTCCCTCAAGAAGATCGTCACGCTCTCCACGGTCATCGGGTCCACCGAGGACGAGGCCCGTCGGAAGCAGGCGCAGCTGCACGAGCACATCGACTACGCGGCACTCCGGGCGTTCTTGAGCGGCGGCAGCGGCATCGACCTGTCCAGCATCGACCCCGCCACGACCCTGCGTGAACTGCGGGAGCGGGGCGAATTGGGCGAACACGTCCGATCGTCGTTCCGCGCCGCGGTCGATGCGCACGGCGAGGACGTCACGTTCGCCGACTACCTGCGTGACAACGCGTTCCTGCCGGGTCGGTTCGCCGGCACCCCCGAGCAGATCGCGGACGAGGTCGAGCGGTGGGCCGACGTCGGCGTGGACGGCTTCAACGTCGTGCCCGTCACGACGCTCGGCTGGTGGGACGAGTGGGTCGACCAGGTCGTCCCCGTGCTGCAGGCGCGCGGTCTCGCGCAGACCGAGTACGCCCCCGGCACGCTCCGCCAGAAGCTTTTCCGCAACGGGGACGCGCTCGACCCGACCCACCACGCCCACTCGGTCCGCATCGGTGCCGCCGCGCCGGTCGCGAGCTGATCCCGACCACCCGCACCGCGCCTCCAGGCCGGATGAAGACCCGAGGACGAACGACAGTGAAGAACCCCAGGACCACGCTCGGAACCGTCGCAGCGATCGCTGCGGCAGCAGCGGTCGTGCTGACCGCGTGCTCCGGCCCAGCCGCGACCGGTGCAGGCGACGGCACCGGGAAGCCCGTGTACGACAAGACCATCACGTACGTGCACTCGCAGGAGCCGCCCTGCATCTGGGGTGCGTGGGTGCAGGAGGCGTACCTGTCGCGGCAGGTGTTCGACTCGCTCGTGGCCTGGGACGACAGCGGGAAGCCGGTGCCGTGGCTCGCGACGAAGTGGAGCTTGTCGGACGACCGCAAGGACGTGACGTTCACCCTGAAGCAGGGCGTGACGTTCACCGACGGCACGGCCTTCGACGCTGACGCCGTTGTCACGAACGTGGACAACTGGGTGAAGAACCTCGGGTGGAACTCGTTCTCGTACCTCACCGGTGCGACCGCCAACGGGGAGGACAGCGTCACGCTGCACCTGTCGAAGCCGAACCCGGAGATCTACCGCGAGCTCGCGAACGGCCATTACGGCATCCAGTCGCCGAAGGCCCTCGCCGAGAACTCCGAGGCGCAGAACTGCCAGTACCCGGTGGGGACGGGTGCCTGGAAGGTGAAGAAGTGGACGAAGGGGCAGGACATCCTCTTCGAGCGCAACGACGACTACGCGTCCGCGCCGTCGAACGCGAAGCACGACGGGCCCGCCTACGAGAAGTACCTCGACTGGAAGTTCGCCTCCGACGCCACCAGCCGGTGGAGTGCGCTGACGACGGGCCAGGCGCAGGCGGTCTACGACCCGCCGTCGTCTCAGTGGGCGACCGCGAAGAAGGACTACGACGTGCACTCGTACATCACGGGCGGGCGCCAGCAGGTCTTCGCGTTCAACGTCGCGCACGGCCCGTTCACGGACAAGAAGGTGCGGCAGGCGTTCGCGTACGCATCCGACCGGAAGCAGATCGTCGCGAGCGTCTTCAAGGGGTCGGCCGCGTTCGACGGCAACGGCGCGCTCAGCCCGTCGAACCCGTTCTACCTCGACGTCAACGACAGCTACGGCTACGACGTCAGCAAGGCGAAGGCGCTCCTCGACGCCGCGGGGTGGAAGAAGGGCGCGGACGGGATCCGGGTGAAGGACGGGAGAAGCTGACCATTAAGCTCCCGTACGGTGCCGGCGCGATCATCAACCAGGACGGTACGACCGCGCTGCAGGCCGTGCAGCAGCAGGTGAAGGAGGTCGGCTTCGACCTCGAACTGATCCCGCTCACACAGACGCAGCTGTTCTCCGGTCAGGGACAGGCCGTCGACGAGGAGGACCTGAAGTTCGGGTACTGGGTGTGGCCGGCACCGAACATCCTCGACATCGTCTACAACGCCGGCACCGCCGACGCCCCGAACGGCAACAACTCGAACCACTTCGACGACCCGGCGATCCAGGCGAAGATCGACGCAGCGCAGGTCGAGCCGGACGAGGCCAAGCGCAAGGCGGACTACGAGGCCCTGCAGCAGTGGTTCGACGACGAGGCGATCTCCGTCGGCTTCTACGACTTCACGAACAACGTGGTGACGTCGAAGGACCTGAAGGGGTTCACGCAGGACCAAGGCAGCAACGGCCTGCCGCTCTTCGCCGACGCCTACCTGGTCGAGTAGATGAGTGCCACCACTGTGCAACGACCGCCGGACGGCGAGGCGGACGTCCGTTCCGCCACTCCCGCGTCGCGGGGGCGCGCCGTGTCGGTCCTCGTCGCCCGCCGGGTCGGATCCGCGCTGTTCGTCCTGTGGGGCACGATCACCGTCACGTACATCGTCCTGTCGGTCCTGCCCGGTGACCGTGCGACCATCGTGCTGAACGTGCAGTCCGGGCAGACGACCGTCCGCTCGGCATCGGAGATCGCGGCGGTCAACGCGCAGTACGGGTGGGACCGCCCCGTCGTCGTGCAGTACCTCGACTACCTGCTCGGCCTGTTCCGGGGCGACCTCGGGACGTCTTGGGAACTGAAGCGGCCAGTCGCCGCGGTGATCGGCGAACAGTTCGGCCCGACGATCGCCCTGGCGATCGTCGCGCTGCTGCTCGCCTGGGTCCTCAGCGTCCCGTGGACGCTCTGGACCGCGGGCCGTGGGCGGGCCCGGCGTGCGATCGGCTCCGCGGTCGAGACCATCGCCGCCGGCCTGCCGCAGTACTGGGTGGGCATCATCCTGCTGCTCGTGTTCGCGGTCGGCCTCGGCTGGTTCCCGGTGCTCGGTGGCGCGAGCGTCGCCGGCACCGTCCTGCCGGCGTTCACGCTCGCGATCCCTCTGGCAGGGTTCATCGGGCAGGCGACGCGCACCGAGTTCGACCGTGCGGTCCGGCAACCGTTCGTGCTGTCCGCCAGGACCCGCGGGATGAGCGAGTCCCAGACACGGAGTCGGCACGTCCTCCGGCACGCGCTGATCCCCGGTATCACGCTGTCTGGGTGGGCCATCGGGGCATCGTTGTCGGCGCCGTGCTCGTCGAGTCCGTATACGGGCGGCCAGGGCTCGGCAACGTGCTCGTGACCGCCGTCTCCGACAAGGACCTCGAGCTCGTGATGGGGATCGTGGTGCTCATCGCACTGGTCTACGTCGTCGTCAACCTGCTCGTGGACCTCGTGTACCTGATCGTCGACCCCCGGCTCGGAGGCTCCAGATGACCACTGCTCTCGCCCCGCTGCGTGCACGGACGCGCTCCCGTGTTCCGGTGTCCGTTGTGGCGGCCGCGGTCGTCGCCGTGTTCTTCCTGGTCGCGGCGATCGCGCCGCAGGTGCTCGCGACCCGGTCGCCGCTCGACATCGACCTGCTCGCCACGCTCGCCCCGCCGTCCGGGACGCACGTGCTCGGCACCGACGACGCTGGCCGCGACCTCTACAGCCGCATCGTGTGGGGAACGCGGACATCGCTGCTCATCGGCGCTGGTGCGATGGCGGTGTCCCTGGTCATCGGTGTCGCGCTCGGGTTCACGTCGGCACTCGCACCGCGTTGGGTCGCCGAGCCCGTGAACCGGCTCCTCGAGATCCTCCTCGCGTTCCCGGTCCTGCTCCTGTCACTGCTGTTCGTCGCGCTGCTCGGACCGTCCGCGCCGAGTCTCGTGATCGCCGTCGGCATCGGCTCGGCGCCCGGGTACGCCCGACTCGTCCGCGCCCAGGCGCTCGGCGTCAAGCAGTCCGGGTACGTCGAGGCCGCCAGAGCCCTCGGCACACACGCGGAGCCGTCTTCCGTCAGCACGTGTTCCCGAACGCGTTCCGCCCCCTGGTCGCCCTCGTGGCGCTCGGCATCGGGCAGAGCGTGGTGTGGGCATCGGGTTTGTCCTTCCTCGGGCTCGGGGTCGCTCCGCCGTCACCTGAGTGGGGCGTACTCCTCAACGCGGGGAAGAGTCTCATCACCACCGCCTGGTGGCTCGAGGTGTTCCCCGGCGTCGCGATCGTGCTCGTCGCACTGTCGTTCACACAGCTCGGCCGGTACTTCCAGGACCGCTCGGAGGGGATCCGATGACCACCGACCACGACGATGCACCCGACGACGTCCTGCTCCACGTCGACGGGCTCGACGTGTCCTTCGACCGGCCGGACGGCGACCGAGTGGACATCGTCCACGACGTTTCGTTCACGCTCCGACGCGGTCGGTGCGTCGCGCTCGTGGGCGAGTCCGGATCCGGCAAGTCCGTCACCGCGAGGTCCTTGGTCGGCTTGACCGGCGAGGGCGCAGCGGTGTCGGCGCGTACCCTCTCACTCGGCGGGAGTCACTGCTCGGCCGCGCGGACACGTGGTGGCGCCGGGTGCGCGGAACGCGTGTCGGGTTCGTGCTGCAGGACGCCCTGGTCTCGCTCGACCCGCTGCGCCCGGTCGGCGCGGAGATCGAGGAGACACTGCGGCTGCACGGCGTCGGGACCCGGCGGACCCGGGGCAGCCTCGCCGTCGAACTCCTCGACCGTGTCGGCGTGCCCGAGCCCGCCGTCCGCGCCCGGCAGCGTCCGGGAGAACTGTCCGGCGGTCTCCGGCAGCGTGCGCTCATCGCCTCGGCCATCGCGCTCGGACCGGAGATCGTGATCGCGGACGAACCGACGACCGCGCTCGACGTTACGGTCCAGGCCCAGGTGCTCGGTGTGCTCGAGTCGATGGTCGAGGACGGCACGAGCGTGGTGCTGATCAGCCACGACCTGGCGGTCGTGGCGCGCCTCGCCGACGAGGTTCTCGTCATGCAGGGCGGCCGCATCGTGGAGAGCGGTCCCGCCGGCGCGATCCTCGAGTCACCGCAGCATCCGTACACGCGGCAGCTCATCGATGCGGTGCCGAGCGAACACACCAAGGGCACACGCCTGTCTCGTGACGTCCCGTCGTCGCGCACGGCCGCCGCCCTGTTCCGGTCGTCCGGCCTGGAGGATCGTGACCTGGGCGGCTCTGAAACGCGCGTCGAAGATGCGGCCGGCACCGCGCTTCCGGGTGATCCCGTTCGTCTGCTCGACGTCCGCGGCATCTCCAAGTCGTACCGCGGGCCCGACCGCGCGACGCGACGCGTCGTTGACGACGTCTCGTTCCACCTCGACCGGGGCGAGACGCTCGGCATCGTCGGCGAGTCCGGTTCCGGCAAGAGCACCGTGGCCCGCATCGCGCTCTCGCTCGTCCGTCCGGACTCGGGTGACGTTCTGTTCCGCGGTCGTCCGTGGTCGGCGGCGCGACCTGGGGACCAGCGCGCGGTCCGCCGACGTATCGGCGTCGTCTACCAGGACCCGTTGAGCTCGTTCGATCCACGGTGGCGGGTCGGGCGGATCCTCGCCGACGCGGTCCGACTCGGTGACCCGTCAACACGTCGCGGGTGCGTGACCGCGTGGTGGAGCTGCTCGAGATGGTCGGCCTCGGGTCGCAGCACGTCAACGCGTGGCCGATGACCCTGTCCGGTGGGCAGCGGCAGCGCGTCGCGATCGCCCGCGCCCTCGCGACGAACCCGGAGGTCGTCGTCCTCGACGAGGCGGTGTCGGCGCTCGACGTATCGGTGCAGGCGCAGGTGCTCGACCTCCTCGCGGATCTGCAGGAGCAGCTCGGGACCGCGTACCTGTTCATCTCGCACGACCTCGGCGTCATCCACCACACCAGCGACCGGGTGCTCGTCATGCAGAACGGTCGCGCCGTCGAGCAGGGCACTGCCGACGAGGTGTTCACGAACCCGCAGCACGCCTACACACAACGACTGCTCGACTCGCTCCCACGACTCGAGTACGCGCGACTCTCGGAGGCACGAACCGCATGACCACCAGCACTGCACCCGCGGTCCGCACCGTCGACACGATCGCGGCCGGCGTCCATGATGTCGCCGCCCGTGCCGCAGCGGAGGCACCCGACCGGGAGCGGCACCGCACGTCACCGCAGGAACTCGTCCGCGCACTGGCTGATGCCGGCCTCGGAGCGATCCGCGTCCCCGGGCGGTTCGGCGGGGCTGGCGGAACGGTGTCAGACCTCGCCGACCTGCTGCTCGTCGTCGCGGCGGCGGACTCCAACCTCGCCCAGCTTCTCCGCGGGCACCTCGGGTTCGTGGAGTTCCTGCTGGCACGGCCAGCCGATGGCGTTCGTGACGACCTCCTCAGAGCGGCCGGGCGCGGCGAGCTGTTCGGTCCCGCCGCGTCGGTCCGCGCCATCCGTCGAGAAGACGGGACACAGTCGGACCGCATCATCGACGCCTCTACCACGCTGGCTCGCGACGGCGACCGTTTCCTGCTCACCGGCGAGAAGTACTACACGACCGGCAGCCTGCACTCCGACTGGATCAACGTCCTCATCCTCGACGCCGATGGTCCGGCCGAGGTCGTGATCCGTGCCGATGCTCCCGGTGTGTCCATCGCCGACGACTGGAACGGTTTCGGGCAACGGCTCACCGCGAGTGGCACCGCACGCTTCGAGGCGGTCGAGGTGCGACCCGACCACGTGCTCCGCCACGACGTCGAGGGTCTCGGCGAACTCCTCACCGCGTTCTACCAGTTCGTGCACACGGCCACGCAGGCGGGGATCGTCCGGAGGGCCGCGGACGATCTGGGCGACGTCGTCCGTGGTCGGCACCGTACGTACCCGTTGGCGCCGGACCCGTCCGTTCCCCGAGGCAGGACCCGCAGGTCCTCGAGGTCGTCGGCGAGGTCGAGGGCGCGGCAAGGGCGACGGCCGCGTTCGCCCGGTCCGTCGCGGTCACGCTCGACCGATACGTGTCCGCGCGAGACGGCGCCCTGCTCGTTGAAGCGACGGTCGAGTCTGCGGCAGCGCAGGTGTTCGTGACACGGCTGACCGGGGAAGCGCTCTGGCGGTTCTTCGATGCGGGGAGTGCGTCGTCGACCGACGCGGATCTCGCTCTCGACCGGCACTGGCGGAACGCTCGAACCGTGTCGTCGCACAATCCCGTCGTCTACAAAGCGCGACTCGTCGGCGACTGGGCGGTCAACGGGGTGGTGGCAACAGAAGCATTCTGAGTCTGCGAGCCGCCGCCGTCAGGGATCCAGCCGATCTCCTTCACGTCCGGGTCGTCATCCTCCTGGGCGGTGGTGGCGCTACCACCGGGTCCTTCACGACCAGCGGGTCGCCTCGGTGGCGCAGATGCTGGCACAGGAGAAGGCCTCGGCTGCGTGCGAGCGGGCCCGGTCCGCGGCGGCAGGTCTGTGGCGGCAGGTCTGCGTGGGCGGTTTCTGCGTGGGCGGTTTCTGCGTCAGCCGGAGAAAGCGCCCGCCCCTGGGGAGTCCGCGATCCGGACACGGTCGACCGTCGCGTCGGCGCCCCGTTCGATCGCCTCTGCGGCGCTGTCGGCGAGGCGGTCGTCGGTGATGATCCGGTCGAGGGAGCCCAGCCCGGTGACGCGGTATCGGGCGAAGGTCCCGTACTTCGAGCTCGCCGCGACGAGCATGACCGAGTCCGCGGCGGTCATGGCGGCCTGCTTCGGCTCGACCTTCGCCTCCGACGGGATCGTCACCCCGCGCCGCAGGTCCCAGGAGCTCGTCGTGAGGAACGCGATGTCGATGGACAGTTCCGCGAGCACCAGGCCGGGCAGGCGGCCCACGGCGGAGTGGTTGGCCTTGTCGAGGCGTCCGCCGACGAGGATGAGGTCGACGTCCGGATGCGTCAGGAACGAGTTCGCGATGACGAGGTCGTTCGTGACGACGGTGACGTCGTCGACGTGGTCGAGGTGGGCGGCCATCGTCTGCAGCGTCGTGCCGGCGTCGAGGTAGACCGTCATCGAGTCCCGCACGAAGGACGCCGCGCGCCGGCTCATCGCCGACTTCTCGTCGAGGTCGGTGTGGCTCTTCTCCGTGCGCGGCGGTTCGGACGGCAGGCGGGCGGCGATCCGTGCGCCGCCCGGTGTCGCATGGACCAGGCCCTGTGTCTCGAGCGCTGCGATGTCCCGACGAACCGTCATGTGGCTGACGTCGAGGGACGCGGCGAGCTGGCGGTAGCTCAGGACGGCGTCGCGACGAAGCTGCTGGAGGATTCGCTCGCGACGCTGCTCCGGGATGAGCGGTGGCTGCTCGGACATCGGCTCCTCCTCCGGGGCAGTCTCAGTGACCCCGAGGTGGTCCCACGCCGTTCCGTACCGTCCGGTGAGCTCGTCCACGTCGCCGCGGGTGAGCAGCTCCGGGTGGCGTCCGGCGGTCGCGAGGGTGAGGCGGCACGCGTCCTCGAGCTCGGTCGCCGTCTGCAGGGCGTCCTCGAGGTCCCGGCCGCTGGCGACGAGCCCGTGGTTCGCGAGCAGTACAGCGCGGAACCGCAGCGGGTGCCGCGCGATGAGCCGGCCGAGGTCCGGGCTGCCCGGTGCCCGGTAGGGGATGCGCGGCGTCTGGCCGACACGCATGATGAAGTACGGAGTGATCGGCGGAACAGCGCTGTTCTCCGCCCAGGGAGGCAGACAGGACAGCGCCATGGCGTGCGGCGCGTGCACGTGCACGGTCGCAGCGAGCTGCGGGTCGTGACGGTACATCGCGAGGTGCATCGACACCTCCTTCGAGGGCGGAGGCCCCTCGAGCAGCTTCCCCTCGCCGTCGAGCACGCTGACGGCGGCCCGGTCGAGTCGGCCGAGGTCGGTGCCGGTCCCGGTCATGAGGACGCGGTCGCCGTCGCGGGCGCTGAGGTTCCCGCTCGTACCCGGGCTGATGCCGGAGGCCGCGAGCCGTGCGCCGGTGTCGATGAGCCGCGCGACGACATCGGTCATGCGAGTGCCTCCCAGGCCGTGGTGAACATGTCGACGTCCCCGAAGTTGCCCGACTTGAGCGCGAGGGCGATGCGGTCACCGTCCGGCGTCGTCATCCCCGACCAGCACACGCCGGGGCGATGGCGGGGCCGATGTCGAGTGCGTCACCGCCGAGTCCGGCGACGACCGCGCCGGAGGTCTCACCGCCGGCGACGACCACGGCGCGGACGTCCCGCCGCGCGACCGCGCCGAGCACGATCGCGGTGAGGAGCTGCTCGATCGCTCCGGCCGCGGCCCGGTCGGTGAGGTCGTCGAGGTCGCCGACCGTGTAGACGACGGGCGCAGGGCCGTCGGCGGGCAACGTCCCGAGCCACGCAAGCGTCTCGGCGACGAGCCCGTCCGGGTCCACGGTCGCTCGGCGCACGTCGAGCTGTCGCATCGGGGCGCCGGCGTCGGCGGCGGACCGGATCTGCTCGCGGGTCCGCTGCGACGCGCTCCCGCACACGACCAGACGACCCCGTCGGTCACGCCGACCACGCCGGTCGGCTCCGCGCTGCCGGGAGGGGCGCCGAGGGCCAGGCCCGCGGCACCAGAGAGCAGGGGCGCGGCCTCCAGGTCGGTCGCGATGCGACGGAGGTCATGGTCGTCGATCGCGTCGAGGACGACGTACCGGGCGTCCACGGCGCGCATCGCCTCGTCGAGCGCCTGCGGTCCGCGGACATCGTGGAGGTGGAGCTCGCCGACGGATGAGCGGGTCTGGTGGCGGAGGATCTCGGCCACCCGCGACTCGGTCATCGGCGTGAGCGGGTGGTGCCGCATCGACGAGTGCTCGAGGAGATCGGCGCCGACGAAGAGGTGGCCCTGGTAGACGGTCCTGCCGTTGTCCGGGAACGACGGGACGACGGGCACGCTCGTCGTGCCGAGTGCATCGGAGAGCGCGTCGAGCACCGGTCCGATGTTGCCCGCCGGCGTCGAGTCGAAGGTGGAGCAGTACTTGAACACGAAGCGTTCGCACCCCGCGCGGCGCAGGGACTCCAGCGCCGCGAGGGAGTCCTCCACGGCCTGTGCGACCGGGGCCGTGCGGGTCTTCAGCGCGACGACGACGGCGCCGACCTCGGCCGGCGCGCTCGCCGCTGCGGCCGCGCTCGTGACGACCACCGATCGGTGTCCACGCGCGACGTACGCGCTCGCGATGTCCGTCGCACCGGTGAAGTCGTCCGCGATGACGCCTGTTCGTTGCACTGCAACCTCCTCGTGTGCCCCATGACATCACATGTGCGTTCATGTGAACAAGTTTGAAGATCTGTGAACGCGGTGTTACGGTGGCTCTCGCACCAGTCGACGACGAGCTACGGAGGACCGATGACGCTCCCGAACCCCACCAGTCCCACCCGTGTGGCGATCACCGGCGCCAGTGGTGCGTACGGTCGGACGCTGCTGGCCCAGTTGCGGGACGTGCCCGACATGACCGCCGCCGTGCTCGTCGACCCCGACGGCGACGGCGCGCGTCGCACGGTGGACGAGCTCGGGATCAGCGGATCCACGGTCGTCGCCGGCATCGACGGCGTGGACTGGGCTGATGTCGACGTGCTCGTCGAGGCGACCGGGAACGTCGTGGCCGGGATCGCGTACGCGTCGGCGGCCATCGAGGCCGGCACCTCCGTCGTCATGGTGAGCAAGGAGGTCGAGACGGTCGCCGGGGTGGCACTCGCCGAGCGCGCGAGCGCTGCCGGTGTCCGGTACCTCCCGGGCGCCGGCGACCAGCCCGCCAACCTCCTCCGACTCGTGTCGTGGGTCGAGCGAGTCGGACTCGAGATCGTCGCGGTCGGGAAGTCGAGCGAGTACGACCTCGCGTTCGACCCCGAGGCGGGACGGTCACCCAGCTCGACGTCACCGTCGACGCACCGGCGCTCCGGGCCCTCCTCACGCTCGACGACGGACCGAGTGGCGTGCGCGCGACGCTCGACGCCCGTGCCGAGGCCGTCGCGACGCTCCGGCGTCGCGCCGCCGCCGACCACTGCGAGATGACCGTGGTCGCCCAGCACATCGACGCGGTGGCCGACGTCCCCGACCTGCACTACCCGGTCGTCCGGCCGTCCGAGCTCGCCGACGTCTACGCGATGCGGGAGGACGGTGGCGTCCTCGAGCACCACCGCTCGGTCGACGTGTTCTCCGCGCTCCGGCTGCCCGGTGAGATGAGCTTCGCCGGCGGTGTCTTCGTCGTCGTCCGTACCGGCGATGCCGCCACCTGGGAGATCCTCCGCGCCAAGGGGCACATCGTCAGCCGTAGCGGCGCGTACGCCTGCATCGCGTGGCCGTACCACCTGATGGGCGTGGAGACGCCGCTGACCATCGCCGCTGCCGTCGACCCGGCGACCCCGCAGCCGCGTCCGACGCAGCACGTCGTCCTCGCCGGGCGTGCGAACCGGCCGCTGGCCGCCGGCACGGAGCTCCGCGTGCACGGCCACCACCACGAGATCGACGGCGTCGACCCGGTCGTCCTCACGGCCGGCGACGCGAGCGCCGCGCCCTTCTACCTCGCCGGCGGCGGTCGGCTCCGGCGCGACGTGGGCACCGGACAGACGATCACCTTCGACGACCTCGAGGGCATCGATGAAGGCGCGGCAGCGCTGTTCCGTGCCGGCGTCGACCGAACCTGACCCGAACCACCCTTCCCCGAACCCAGCCCCGCGCTCCCCTTCCCTGAACGGAACGACGATGTTTCCCCTGCCCTCCGCGCCCCGTCCCCACGACCCCTGGGCGGTGATCCGGTGACCGCCGGCGAGTTCCACCTCATCTGGGCCGCGCTCGCGATCGTCTTCGTCGTCGTCGCGATCGCCCGGTTCAAGTTCCACCCGTTCCTCGCCCTCGGTCTCGGAGCGATCCTGCTCGGTTTCGCGAGCGGCCTCGGTGTCGGCGACACGATCACGGCGTTCGAGACCGGGTTCGGCGACACCCTCTCCGACACCGCACCCGTCATCGGCCTCGGCGTGATGCTCGGCGCTGTCCTGACGGCGACCGGCGGTGCCTCGGCCATCGCGGAGGGATTCGTCGGGAACCGGAAGAAGACGTGGATCCCGATCAGCATCGGGGCCGCGGCGCTCGTCATCGGGCTCCCGAACATCTTCGACGTCACCTTCGTGATGCTCGTCCCCTGGCCTACGCGCTCGCGCGCCGTTCCGGCACCCACCTGCTGTTCGTCGGCATGCCGCTCGCCGCCGGCATCTACACGGCGCACGGCCTGCTCCCGCCGCACCCGTCGCCCACCGCGGCCGTCGGCATCTACCACGCGAGCTTCGGGCTGACCCTGCTCTACGGGCTGATCGTCGCCGTGCCCACACTGCTCATCTGCGGCCCGCTCCTGACGAAGGTCGCGGGTCGCTGGTTCGGACCCGCGATCGACCTCGAGAGCGGTCCCGCTGCGGGCTCCGCCGAGCTCACCGATCGTCGCCCGCCGCTCTGGCTCGCCCTCGCCGTCGTGCTGCTCCCGCCGTTCCTGCTCGTCATCGGCTCGTTCGGTGTGAACGCCGCTCCCAAGGGCTCGGTGCTGTCGATCGTCATGCAGCTGTGCGACAACCCCGTCGTCGCGCTCCTCGCCTCGGTGCTCTTCGCCCTGTTCGCGCTCGTCCCCGCCGTGGGCCTGCGCGCGACGGCGCTGCAGTCGGTCGCCGGCGGGGCGCTCAAGACCGTCGGGCCGGTCGTGCTCATCATCGGTGCGGGCGGCGGCCTCGCCGAGATGCTCTCCGAGACCGGCGTGAGCAAGGTCATCGTGGACTACGCGGAGCAGTGGAGCATCCCGGCGCTGGTGCTCGCCTGGGTCGTCGCCGGTCTCCTGCGGATCGCGCTCGGTTCCGCGACCGTCGCCACTGTCACCGCTGCGGGCATCATCGCGCCGCTCGCCGCCGCGGGGCACACGGTGTCGCCCGAGTTGCTCGTGCTCGCCACCGCATCGGGTTCGGTCATGCTGTCCCACGTCAACGACTCCGGGTTCTGGCTCTTCAAGGAGTACTTCCAGCTGTCGGTGAAGCAGACGTTCCGTACCTGGACGCTCATGTTGACGCTGCAGTCCGTCATCGGCTTGCTCGGCACGCTTCTCCTGTCACTCTTCATCCACTGATCCCGCCGGTCCGCGCTCTGTTGAGAACGGTTCGCAATAGACTCGAGGCGCACCTGCTTCGGAGTGAACCCATGAGAGGACGTCGTGATGACACGATCCGGCTCGGTTCCGGTCGTGGCGGTGTCCGGACCGCTCGGAGCCGGCAAGACGAGCGTGGTGAACGCGCTGCTCCGAGCGCGGGGCGCGCGGATCGGCGTGGTGGTCAACGACTTCGGCTCGGTGAACATCGACGCCGGCCTCATCGTCGGACAGGTCGACGAGGTCTCCTCGATCGCCGGAGGGTGCATCTGCTGCCTGCCCGACTCGGGTGGCCTCGACGATGCGCTCGAGCGCCTCACCGACCCGCGCCTGGCGCTCGACGTGGTCCTGGTGGAGGCGAGCGGCGCCGCCGACCCGGCAGTGCTCTCGCCCATGATCCGGTTCTCCGGAGCTCCCCGTGCCCGGTGGGGCGGTGTCATCGAGGTCGTGGACGCCGAGTGGTTCTCGCGGACTCGCCCCGATGACCGCTACGGCGACGCGCGGTACCGGGCGGCGTCCGTCATCGTCGCGAACAAGGTCGACCGGACGCCGGACATCGGCCGGGTCCTCGTGGACCTCGCCGCAGCGGGGCCGCGCGCCGTCGTCCTGTCGGCGACCAACGGCGCGATCGACCCGGCGGTCGTCTTCGACGCCGCCGAGCGGACTGCTCCGGACGAACTGGACTTCGCCGCCGTCATGGGCTCGGCACCGCCGCACCGTCACGCCGACGCGATCACCGTCCGGCAGGACGGCCCGGCGTCCGCGGCGTCGATCGTCGGCCTGCTCGAGTCCCCGCCACTCGGCGTGGCACGCGTGAAGGGGATCGTGGACGTGCGCACCGGTCGTTCCGTCCGTCCGTACGTCCTGCACCTCGTCGCGGGCGTTCCGCACGTCGAGCCCCTGACCACGTCGACCCGGCTGCGCGCCCTCGTCGCGATCGGCTTCGACTTCGACGGTCCGTCGGTGGAGGGGACACTGCGGGAAGCGTTGGCGGACTCGGCGGACGACGGTGCTGGTCTGCGACGGTTCCGCCGTTTCATCCGGCTCAGTCGTTGACGCGCTGACGCGCGTGGACGGCGGACGGGAGGCGCGGTGCCGGCCGGCACCGCGCCTCCCGTCCGTTCCGTGGTCGCGTCAGCGCCCGTTCGATGCGTGACGTCGACGGACGATGATCGGGCGGAGCGCGTCACCGACGCCCGTTCCCTCCGCCTCCACCAGCGGTCCGGCGCTGTCCTCGTCACCGACCCCGCTCGGTCGCGTGCGCCGGCGGTCCGCGCGTACGCGGCTGCGACGATCCGGGAGCGGTCGACGACGCCCTCGTGCAGGCTCGGCTGGACGATGCTGGCCGCGATCGGAGCGATAGAGACGCATCACGGGACCGTCGACGCCGCGTCCCTCGCCGACGACGGCAGGGCGTCGCCACGGATCACCGGGCTCCCGCTCGACGGCGGGGACGTCTCGGCGGTGCCGGACACCGACGGCGGGGGCGTCGACGGCGATGCTCGATGGGATCGTGCGGTGGGGCCGATGCAGTTCATCCCGCAGACGTGGGCGGACCGGGGCGCCGACGGAGACGGGGCCGCCGACCCGGACGACATCGACGACGCGGCCGCGTACCTCCGCGCCGACGGGCACGACCTCGCGGACCACCGAGGCTGGATCGACGCCGTCGGGTCGTACAACCACCACGAGGACTACGTCCGATCGGTCGCTGACGAGGCGAACCGACTGGCGGCCGCCTGACCACCGGCGCGCGAGCCCCTACCCGTCGGCCGCGGTCGGTCGCTGCAGGGCTTCAGCGAGGACCACGGCCTGGTTGTGCTCCCCGTCCTTGGCTCCGTACACGAGCGTGACGATCGGATGCTCCGCACCAGGGCGCGGAGGTGCGCGAGCGCCTCGGAGCCGTCCAGCTCGGCACGGTAGCGCTCGCGGAACGCGTCGAATCGGTCGGCATCGTGACCGAACCACTTCCGGAGGTCGGTGGTGGGCGCCACGTCCTTGTTCCACTCGTCGATCCGCGCATCGCCCCGGGACACGCCACGTGGCCAGAGGCGGTCGACGAGCACACGGTAGCCGTCGCCGTCCTCGGGCGGTTCGTAGGCTCGCTTCACCCGAACGCTCATGAGGGGGACGGTACGCCGGGTCCGGTCCGCGGAGCGCAGCGCGAGAAGATGGACCGTGAGCTCCGCGCAGACCCTCCGGGACGCCCTCGTCCGACGCATCGACGAGACCGGCTTCGGCGCCCACGGGCTCCACGTCCGCGTCGGCGACGAGGTCGCCGAGCACCGCTGGACGCCCGACGTCCGCGAGGAGGTCCACTCCGTCGCCAAGGGCGTCAGCGTCCTCGCGACGGGCATCGCCGCGGACGAGGGACTCGTCGACGTCGACGTGCCGGTCTCGACGTACCTGCCGGACACGGCGTTCGGTGCCGGACGGACGCCGTCACGCTCCGACGCCTCCTCACCATGACGAGCGGCGTCGACATGCCCTGGTCGGAGACCGAGCTGACGGACTGGCCGGACCTGGCGGTCGAGTTCCTCGGTCGTCCGTCCCGTGGGCAGGTGTTCCAGTACGCCAACGCGAGCACGTACACCGCGATGCGCGTCCTCGAGACCCGGGTCGGCGACGTCGGGGACCTCGTCGCCCGCCGGCTGTTCGCCCCGCTCGGCATCGGCGACGTGCCGTGGCAGCGGTGCCCGAACGGGTACGTCGCCGCCGGCGAGGGGATCGCGCTCCGCACCGAGGAGCTCGCCCGCCTCGGTCGCCTCGTCCGCGACCGCGGGACGTTCGACGGACAGCGCGTCGTCGGTGCGCGCTGGTGTGACGCGATGCACACCGACTGGGTGCAACGCGAGGGGACCGGACTCGGGTACGAGCGGTACGCGATGGCCGGGTGGGACGGGCCCGGTCGGCTCTGGCGGCTGCACGGCGCGTACGGCCAGATGCTGCTCTTCGACGGCGACACCGTGGTCACGGTGACGGCCGACGACCACTTCGGCGCCGATGCGCTCGCCGCGTTCGTGGCCGAGGAACTGGACCGACGGCGGCCGTCGCCGGCCTGATCCGCGCGACTCGCGCCGGGCCGTCCGCCGTGCCGTCCACCGGACTGGAGGCGCGGGGCGCGGCCGCCCCGTTCCTCCAGGCGTGCCGCCGGCACCGCCGCCGGTCCGGCATGTGCGCGCGCTGCGAGCGTCGCGCGCGCCACGGTGCGATGATGGGCGGCGGCCGTCGCCCGGACGGCCGGGGACGGAAGTGACGAGCGTGACCGACACCCGCTCTCAGGCGTCGACGGCCGATGCCGCCGACGACGGCGTGCACGGCCCGGCGCAGGGGCTCGCCGTCCTCGCGCTCGCGGCCCTCGGTGTCGTCTTCGGCGACATCGGCACCAGTCCGCTCTACGCACTCCGGACCGTCTTCACGATCGACGGCGGCATCGTCAAGGCAAACCAGGAGGACGTGTACGGCGTCATCTCGATGATGTTCTGGAGCGTCACGATCATCGTGTCGATCAAGTACGTCCTCGTCCTCATGCGCGCCGACAACGACGGCGAGGGCGGCGTGATGGCGCTCGCCGCACTGGCCCGACGGCTCTACGCGAAGCGACGCGGCGGCGCGGTGATCTTCCTGGTCATCGGGATCATCGGCGTCTCCCTGTTCTACGGCGACTCGGTGATCACACCCGCGGTCTCGGTGCTGTCCGCGGTCGAGGGCCTCGGGACTGCCGCCCCCACGGTGGCACACCTCGTCGTGCCGATCGCCGCGGTCATCCTCGTCCTGCTGTTCGCAGCGCAACGGTTCGGCACCGGCAGGGTGGGCAACCTGTTCGGCCCGGTGATGCTGCTCTGGTTCGTGGTCATCGCGGCGGCGGGCGTCCCGCACATCGTCGCGCACCCGGGTGTCCTGCAGGGGCTGTCGCCCACGTGGGCGATCGTGTTCGTGGTCGCCCACCCGTACATCACGTTCGTCGCGATGGGCGCGGTGGTCCTGGTCATCACGGGAGCCGAGGCGCTCTACGCGGACATGGGGCACTTCGGGCGCCCGGCGATCCTGCGCGCCTGGTTCTTCGTGGTGTTCCCGCGCTCGTCCTGAACTACCTCGGGCAGGCCTCCCTCGTCCTGCGGGACCCGTCGGCGGCGAAGGACCCGTTCTTCCTGCTGTTCCCCGACGCGCTGCGGCTGCCGGTCGTCGTGCTCGCGACGATGGCGACCGTGATCGCCAGCCAGGCGGTCATCTCCGGGGCGTCTCGCTCACGCGGCAGGCGGTGCAGCTCGGGCTGCTGCCGCCGCTGACGATCCGCCAGACCTCGCGACGGGAGAGCGGGCAGATCTACCTGCCAGCGGTGAACCTGCTGCTGTTCATCGGCGTGCTGGCGGTCATGCTCGCGTTCCGCTCCTCGGCGAACCTGGCCACCGCGTACGGGGTGTCCGTCACGGGGGCGCTCGTCGTCGACACGCTCCTGCTCCTGCTCGTCGTGCGGCCGCTGTGGCGGTGGAGGCCATGGAAGCTCGTGGTCGCGGCAGTCGCGTTCGGTGGCCTCGAGCTGACGTTCCTGGCCGGGAACCTGTCGAAGATCCTGCACGGCGGGTGGGTCC
This sequence comes from Curtobacterium flaccumfaciens, assembly GCA_029689965.1. GTDB lineage: Bacteria > Actinomycetota > Actinomycetes > Actinomycetales > Microbacteriaceae > Curtobacterium > Curtobacterium flaccumfaciens_E. The sequence continues at coordinate 1,410,348 of CP121450.1, forward strand.
CGCTCCTCATCGCGCTGGCCGTGATCACGCTGATGACCACGTGGCGCCGCGGCCGCGCCCTCGTGCAGGAGGAACGCAAGGAGCGGGAAGGCTCGCTCGCCGAGTTCATCGAACGCGTGAACGAGGACCACGTCCCCCGGGTGGCGGGTGTCGCGGTGTTCCCGCACCCGAACAAGCAGACGACGCCGCTGGCGCTCCGCGCGAACGTGGAGCACAACCACGTCGTGCACCGGACCGTGCTCATCGTCTCCGTCCTCACGGCGAACGTGCCGCACGTGCCGCACGCGAAGGCGTTCTTCCGCGACGACCTCGGGTACGAGGACGACGGGATCGACCACATCACGGTGAAGTTCGGCTTCTCGGACGACCAGGACCTGCCGACGGCGCTGCACGCGGCGTGCCTGGCCGAGGTGCTCGACATCGATCCGGACGAGATGGCGCAGGCGTCGTACTTCATCTCGCGCGGCGCGCTCCGCCCGCAGCCGGGCAACCGGGGATGGTCGGGTGGCGGAAGAAGCTGTTCGTGGGGCTCGCCCACAACGCGGCCGACCCGGCCGCCCGGTTCGGCCTGCCGGCGCAGCGCACCGTGACGATGGGCAGCGACGTCGAGATCTGACGCCGGCGCACCCGCTCAGCCGAGAGCGGCAGCGGCCTCGCGGAGTTCGGTGAGCGCCGCCAGGGTGCGGTCCCGAAGCGGGACGTCGTCCGTTCGGCCCCCGGAGGTCCACCGTTCGAACCCGCGTCCGAACGCGAGGACGCCCATCTCGCTCGCGAGCCGAGCGGGGGCGTCGGCCACCCCGCGCGCGACGAGCGCCTCGGTCATCGCGGCCGCGAGGCCCACGCTCTTCAGTGCGTCGCGCTCCCGGAGCTCGGCGCTCGCCGCGACCGCTGCCCGCAGCCGCGGTCCGAGCTCGCGGTTCAGCGGGCCCATCTCGTCGGACGCCCGGGTCAGCCCGGCAGCCACGGCGTCGAGCGGAGACCAGTCCTCCGGTGCCTCCGCGATGCCCTCGGAGAGCAGCCGGCTCAGCGTCTCCTGCCCGGCGACGAGCAGTTCGCGCTTGTCGGGGAAGTGCCGGAAGAACGTGCTCTTCGTGACCCGGCGCGCACGGCGATCTGCGTCACGGTGGTCTCGTCGTAGCCCTGCTCCGAGAAGAGGTCGACGGCCGCCAGGACCAGTCGTTCCCGGGCTCCGGGTTCCCATCGCGCCATGCGACCATCATACGTGACGGGACAACTGTCCCATCGTGGTGTACCGTGACGGGACAACAGTCCCATCACTGACCAGGGAGCACCCATGCACGTCTTCGTCACCGGCGGCACCGGCACGATCGGCACCGCCGTCGTCGCGGAACTCATCGCCTCGGGGCACACCGTCTCCGCCCTCGCCCGCTCCGACCGGTCGGCCGCAGCGCTGGACGCCGCGGGTGCGGCACCGATGCGGGGCTCACTGACCGACCTCGACGTCCTCCGTGCCGCGGCGCGAGGGGCGGACGGCGTCGTCAGCCTCGCGTTCTCGAATGACTTCAGTTCGCCCGAGGCGCTCGCCCGGGCGTCGCCGAGGAGTCCGCCGCGATGAACGCGCTCGGCGAGGAGCTCGTCGGCTCGGACCGGCCGTTCGTCGTCGTGTCCGGCACGCCGTGGATCCCCGGCCGGGCATCGGTCGAGTCCGACCCGCTCCCGCTCGAGGGGCCGGTCGCCGGTCGTGCACGCTCGGTCCTCGCCGCGCTCGACCTCGCGTCCCGTGGGGTCCGGGTCTCCGCGATCCGGCTGCCCCGCACCGTGCACGCCGACGGGACCGGCGGATTCGCCGGCATCCTCACCGAGATCGCCCGCGCCACCGGCGTCGCCGGGTACCCCGGCACGGGGGAGCAGCGCTGGCCGGCCGTCCACGCACGCGATGCCGCCGTGCTGTTCCGGCTCGCGCTCGAGGGCGCGGCCGCCGGTACCGCCTGGCACGCGGTGGCCGACGAGGCCGACCGTGTCCGGGACATCGTCGAGGTCATCGGGCGACGTCTCGGCCTGCCGGTGGCGGCGGTGTCGGACGATGCCTTCGGCGCGTTCGCCCCCGTCTTCGCGATGGACCAGCCGGCCTCCGGGACGTACACGCAGCGGACCCTCGGCTGGCAGCCGACCCACCCGAGCCTGCTCGCGGACCTCGAGAACGTCACCGCGTGACGGACGGGAGGCGCGGTGCGGGCCCGCCCCGCGCCTCCCGTCCCGCCCGGTCAGCGGCAGCAGTCGCAGGTGTCCGACTCGCGCTCGCCGGTGAGGGCGGCGACCGGCTGCTTGCAGGCGTCGCCGCGCCAGGCCTCGAGCCCTTCCCGGACGGCGAAGACGACAACGACCAGTCCTGCGACGGGGTCCGCCCACGTCCAGCCGAACAGGGTGTTCAGGAGCAGGCCGACCAGGACCGCTGCGGAGAGGTAGCTGCACACGAGCGTCTGTTTCGAGTCGGCGACCGCCGACGCCGAGCCGAGTTCGGTGCCCGCGCGCCGCTCGAGCAGGCTCAGGAACGGCATGACGGCGAGACTCACCGCGGCCAGGACGATGCCGACCGTGCTGTGCTCCGGTTCGCGCAGGCCGGTCAGGGTCAGGACCGCATCGGCCGTGACGTACAGCGCGAGCCCGAGGAACGAGACCGCGATCACCCGGAGGGCCGTCCGTTCCCTTGCCTCCGGGTCGCGGCCCGAGAACTGCCACGCGACGGCGCAGGCGGAGAGGACCTCGACGATCGAGTCGAGGCCGAAGCCGATCAGCGCCGTCGACGACGCCACCGAGCCGGCGGCGATCGCGACGACCGCCTCGACGACGTTGTACGCGATCGTGGCGGCGACGACCCAGCGGATGCGGCGTCGCAGGACCCGTGCACGCTCGGCCGACGGCGGTGTCGGGCGCGTCCCGGCCCGGAGCGCGGCGGTCACGCGCCCGGTCCGCAGCAGAGCGGGACGTCGCAGTCGTCGTCGGTGCAACCGCTGCCGTCGTCGACGGCCAGGACCACGTCGACGAGCGACTCGAGCGCCCGGGTCAGGTGCGCGTCGGCGATCTCGTAGCGGGTGCGACGCCCCTCGGGGGTGGTCGCCACGATCCCGCACCCGCGCAGGCAGGCGAGGTGGTTCGAGACGTTCGCGCGTGAGAGCCCGAGCTCGTCGGCGAGTTCGGCGGGGTACCCGGGGCGTCGAGCAGGCGCAACAGGAGCCGGGAGCGCGTCGGATCGGCGAGCGCGCGGCCGAGGCGGTTCATCACGTCGAGCCGGGGAGCGGCGGTCAGCATGGCACCACTGTACAGCGTCGGCTGTATCGTGCCGCGGGTCGCGCCGTGGGCCGTGCCGACAGTGCCGCGAGCCGTCCGTCAGCGCCGCGGACGCTCCTGCCCGTGCCGCAGGCCGACCCGCAGTCGCGCGGCGGCGAGCACGACCCCGACGACGACCAGGCCGAGCGCGAGCCCGACGACGGCGGAGACCGCCGTGTCGACGATCCACGTCACCACGGGACCGGTACGCCCGAGACCGTGCTCGATCGTGTGCAGCAGGTCGTCCGGCCCGTGCCAGAACGTCTCAGCCAGGTTCGCGATGACGAGGTGGCCGCCGACCCAGAGCATCGCGACGGTGCCGACGACGCTGATCACCCGGAAGACGGCCGGCATCGCCCGGACGATCCGCGCGCCGGTCCGCCGGGTCCGGCGGACCGGGTGCTTCATCATCTGGAGGCTGATGTCGTCGACCTTCACGAGGAGGGCGACGGCACCGTAGACGACCGCCGTCATGACGAGCCCGATCACGACGAGCGCGGCGAGGGTCGGCCAGAGCCCGAGATCGGGGTCGAGGCCGGCCAGCGCGATGAGCATGATCTCGGTGCTGAGGACGAGATCCGTGCGGATCGCGCCGAACACGAGCTTCGGCTCCGCGACGACCACCGACGAGTCGCTCTCGTGGTGGTGGCCGGACCACTCGGTCACCTTCTCGGCGCCCTCGAAGCACAGGTACGTCCCACCGAGCAGCAGGAGCCACGGCAGCACCCACGGTGCGAACGCCGAGAGCAGCAGTGCGAGCGGGATGATGATGACGAACTTGTTGCAGAGGCTGCCGAGCGCGATCCGGCCGACGACCGGCAGTTCGCGGGCGGGGAGAGTCCCTGGACGTACTGCGGGGTCACCGCGGCATCGTCGATGACGACGCCCGCGGTCTTCGCACTGGCCTTGAGCGCGGCGGAGAGCACGTCGTCGACGATGGCGAGCAGACCCACGGACATGGGCTCAGACTAGGGCTCGGACGGGTCAGTCGAGGCAGAACTCGTTGCCTTCGACGTCCTGCATGACGATGCACGACTCCTCGAACCCGTCGGCGAGCATGCGGCGGAACTGCGTGGCGCCGAGGGCGACGAGCCGATCGCTCTCGGAGTCGAGGGCCGCGAGCCGTTCGGCGCCGACCAGACCGGTGCCGACCCGGACGTCGAGGTGCACGCGGTTCTTCACGACCTTGCCCTCCGGCACCCGCTGGAAGAACAGGCGCGGACCGGTGCCGTTCGGGTCCACGCAGGCGAACGCCGAGCCCTGGTGCTCGGGTGGCAGCGCTCGGTCGAACGCCTCCCACGAGTCGAACCCGGCCGGCGGCGGAGGCACGACGTAGCCGAGCACCTCGCACCAGAACCGGGCCACCCGCTCCGGGTCCGCGCAGTCGAACGTCACCTGCACCTGTCGCACCGTCGCCGTCATGGCGCCACCCTAGGCTGAACGCCCGCACCGTGTCGTCCGTATGCTCGCGGCATGGCTGACTTCACCGCTGACCAGGCCGCCGTCGTGCGGATCGAGCGCGCCGAGGAAGGGCGCTGGGACCTGTCGGTGATCAGCGACTCCGGCGTGCGGATGGGGCACGGCGAGTACCTCTTCGACGCGGACGACGACGCCGCGGGCGAGCAGGCCGCGGCGCTCGACTTCGTCCGGCAGCACGGCTTCCGGTTCGAGCCGGAGGCCGTGGTCGCGGACGGGCCGGACGCCTACTGGGCTCCGCTCCTGCCGCTCGACGAGCGGTAGGCCGCGGTCGCCCGGTCACCGCAGTGCCGTCGCCTCGAACCCGATCAGCCACGTGACACCGAAGGCGTCCCGCACAGTGCCGTCCCAGTCGCCCCACGGCCGCTCCTGCAGCGGATCGACCACGGTGCCGTCGGCGGCGAGGTCGTCGTACCAGCGACGCAGGACGTCTGGCTCAGCGGCCCCGAGCAGGGAGAAGAGCACGCCGGTCGCGGCGAAGGGCGTCTCGCCCGGCGGGACGTCGGCGGCGAACAGGTCGACGTCGCCGGTCAGCTGCCCGTGCGCCACGGCGTCGCCGGGGCCGTCGGTCCGCGAGAAGTCGGCGAAGGTCGCGACGCGCACCTCACCGCCGAACACGCCTCGCCACCGCTCGAGCGCCTGCCGGGCGGTGCCGTCGAACTGGAAGTAGGGCGCGGGCCCGTTCACGGTCATGCCCGGACCCTACCGCTCACACCACCGCCGCGAGCGCGTCGAACGTCCGGCGCAGCAGGGCGGGCGCGTCCTCCTCGGTGACGGACCAGCGGGTGATCGCGACGTCGAAGCACCCGAGGGCGGCCTGCACCAGCACGGCGGTGCGGAGCTCGACGTCCGTGACACCGGCGGCGCGCACCCGTTCGGCGACCAGCGGGGTCAGCACGTCCGCCCAGGCGAGGTGCTTCTCGAGGTTGCGCGCGCGGAGCGACGGCGTCGACATCATCACCCGGACCGAGCGGCGGCCGTACTCGGGCTCCTCGTCGGCGCTGACCATCATGCCGGCGAACGCCTCTCGCAGTGACTGCCACAGGGGCTCGCCGTGCGGACGGTCGTCGAAGGCCTCGGCCAGTGCGCCCCGGTGCCGCGCGGGGTCACCGATGACGGTGTCCTCCTTGGCCGGGAAGTACCGGTGGAAGCTCCGCGCGGAGATGCCGACCTCGGCGGCGATCTGCTCCACGGTCACGGCGTCGAACCCGTCGCGGTCGAACCGTGCGACGGCGACGGCGGCGATGCGGGCACGAACCGCTTCGCGCGTGATGTCCCGGAGGCCGGTTCGTCCGCTCGTCTCGCTCACGAGCGAAGCGTACCCCGGCGGCCGCTGGTGCCCAAATTGTCAGATACTGACAGAAAGGCGTACAGTGTCATCGGCAGTAACGCCACACAGGACGAAGGGACGGCACATGCAGCAGCGCACGCTCGGCACACAGGGACTCACGACGGGATCGATCGGTTACGGCGCGATGGGAACGGTGTTCGCCTACGGACCAGCGGACGAAACCGAGTCGATCGCAGCGATCCGCCGCGCCCACGACCTCGGGGTCACGCACTTCGACACCGCGGAGATGTACGGCTGGGGCGCCGGCGAACGGCTTCTCGGCGCGGCGCTCGCCCCGGTCCGGGACGAGGTGACGATCGCCACGAAGTTCGGCTTCACGACCGACGACTGGGCGCCGGACTCGCGGCCCGAGCACATCCGTGAGGTGGTCGACCAGAGCCTCCGGAACCTCGGCACCGACTCGATCGACCTGCTCTACCAGCACGTCCACGACCCGGCCGTGCCGATCGAGGACGTCGTGGGCGTCATGGCGGAGTACGTCCAGGCGGGCAAGGTCAAGTACCTCGGGCTGTCGAACACCGACGGCGAGCAGCTCCGCCGGGCGAACGCCGTCCACCCGATCTCCGTCTTCCAGACGGAGTACTCGGTGTTCGCGCGGGAGTCGGAGGCCCTCTTCCCGGTCGTCGACGAGCTCGGGATCGGGCTGGTCGCCTACTCGCCGCTCGCGCGGGGCTTCCTCAGCGGTGTCGTCCAGCCCCGGTCGGCGTACCCGCAGGACGACATCCGGCACATCCTCGAGTGGTGGGCGCCGGAGCACTTCGACCGGAACGTCGAGGTCGTCCGCGGCCTCACGGCCATCGCCGACGCGCACGGCGTCTCGCTCTCGCAGTTGGCGCTCGCGTGGATCCTCGCGCAGCGCGACGACATCGTCCCGATCCCGGGGTCGAAGAACCCGGCCGCGTGGCCGAGAACGTCGCCGCCGCGGGTGTCGTCCTGGGTGCCGAGGACCTCGCGCGGATCGACGCGCTGTCGCGCGAGGTGAGCGGCAAGCGGATCCGCAACCGCGCCTGATCGGCGCGACCGGCTGCCGGACGGGAGGCGCGGTGCGAGCCCGCCCCGCTCCTCCTGCCCGGCGGCCCGTCCCGGCCGCGGCTGCTCAGCCGAACAGCCCGAGCGCCCGGTCCACGACGTCCTCCGGCCGGCCGTCGTCGTGCGTCGCCCACCAGGTGAGGGCCGCGCTCGCCGCCGCTGCCAGGGCGTGCGCCCGGACGGTCGCCGCGAGGCCGTCCGTCGTCGCCCCGTCGCGCTCCGCGACGAACCGCTCGATCGCCTCGGTGAGCGCTGTCGTCGCGGCCTCGCCGCCGCGCTCGAGCGACGGGTTCGCGCGGATGACCCGCAGGCGGTGGCGGGTGACCTCGACCGCGTCCTCGGGGAAGGACGCGCCGACGCGGTAGGCCGCACGCAGCGCGGTCCAGGCGGACTCCGACGCCGGGCGGCGCCGGAGCTCGTCGGTGAAGCGGTCGGCGAACTCGTCGAGGCCGCCCCACACGAGTGCGGCCTTGCTCGGGAAGAGCCGGAAGAGCGACCTCCGGCTGACACCGGCGGCCGCGGCGACGTCGTCCATCGACACGGCGTCGAAGCCCTGCTCGTCGAAGAGGCGCAGGGCGACGAGGGACACCGCGTCGGGTCGATCGTGCGTGGACGTCCGATCGGGCGGTCGCTCGTCGAACTCATGGATTCCTTTCGGCACTGAGTGCTACAACTGGACTCGGCGCAGCGAGCGCCTCTCAGCGAGGAGACCACATGACCGACACCACCGCCGGACGGTTCACCGGCAGGACCATCATCGTCACCGGAGCGGGTTCCGGCATCGGACGCGCCACGGCGACGCGCATCGCGAACGAGGGCGGCCGGGTCATCGCGACCGACGTCGTGGCCGAGCGCCTCGACGCCCTCCGCGCGGAACTCGTCGACACCGCCGGCCTCGACGTCGAGACCGTGGTCGGCGACGTCTCCGCCGCCGAGACGATCGACGCGCTGATCGCCGCCGCGGGCGAGCGGATCGACGGCCTCGCGAACGTCGCCGGGATCATGGACGCGTTCCTGCCGCCGAGCGAGGTCGACGACGCCACCTGGGACCGCGTGTTCAGCGTGAACGTCACCGGGCCGATGCGACTCACCCGCGCCGTCCTGCCGCTCATGATCGCCGCCGGGCGGGGCGCTGTCGTGAACGTCGCGTCCGAGGCCGCGTTGCGGGCCTCGGCGGCCGGTGCCGCGTACACCGCCTCGAAGCACGCGATCGCCGGGTTCACGAAGAGCGTCGCGTTCTTCCACGGGCCGCAGGGCATCCGCGCCAACGCCGTCGCGCCGGGCGCCGTCGCCACGAACATCGAGGCGCCGATGCGCAGCGAGTACGCGGCCGGCAGGGTCGGCCCGATCATGCAGGTGGCGATCCCGCCGGTGGCGCAGCCGGAGCAGCTCGCGGCGGCGATCACGTGGCTGCTGAGCGACGACTCGGCGAACGTGAACGGTGCGGTGCTGCCGAGCGACGGCGGCTGGTCCGTCGTGTGACCCACGGCACCACCTGACGGACTGGAGGCGCGGTGCGGGCCCGCACTGCGCCTCCAGTCCGCCCGTGGCAGCTTAGGCGGAGGCGAGCGCCCCCATCTCGCGGACCACGGCACACAGCCGCGCCGCGAGCTCGTCGGTGTTCCGGACGGTCTCGCGGTGCGCGACCTCGGTCAGCGCGGACATCACGAGCGCGACCGCGGTCCTGGCGGTCTGCTCGTCGGTCCGTGTACCCACCGTGGCGAGGAGGGACTGCCGTGACTCGGCCATCCACTGCATCACCATCGGGGTCATCTCCGGCCGGAGCACGAGCAGCTCCTTCATCCGTCGGCGGTCCTGCGACAGCGGCACGGTGGACGCGACGAGCCGGCAGAGGTCGTCGACGAGTCGCCCGTCGGCGGCGGCGAACCAGGCCGCGGCGGCCTCCGGGACCTCGACCGTGTCGAGGCCGAGCGCGGCGTGTGCCTTCGACGTGAAGTAGTTGAAGAACGTGCGCGGGAGACGTCGGCGTCCGCGCAGATCTGCTCGACCGTGACCCGTCGAGTCCGTGGGCCGATACCAGCGTCAGCGCGGCGTCGTGCAGCGACCGCCGGGTCTGCTGCTTCTTCCGCTCGCGCAACGTGCACGGCTCCGTCGCCGACGTCGTCGCTGGGCTGGTGGTCACGTGCACTCCTAAGCTGGTCGTCGGGCGCCCGATCGGGCGTCCGAGGCGGGGCGTCCGTCCGCGGAGGGCGGACGGACGGCCCCGGTCGGTCACCGACGCTGCGTCGGCGTGGAGCCGGTCATGGGACCGGTGAAGGAACCCGCCTCGGCTGCGGCCATGCCGGCGGAGGCCTCGAGCTCCGACTCGGCGGAGGGCCCGGGCTCGTCGGAGGACGACCCGGCGGCGTCGGCCCGCTCCTGCAGTGCGGACCGCTGGCGCAGCGGCGGCACCCGGAAGAACCAGGTGAGGACGAACGCCAGCAGGATCACGCCGAGCCCGACCCAGTAGATCGTCACGGACGAGGCGTTGAAGCCCGCCATGAACGGCCGGGTGAGCCGGCTGTCGGCACCGGTGAGGAACGAGGTGTCGTTCGTGCTCATGGCGCTGTCGCCCGACCCCGTGCCGTCCTCGACCTGCTTCGCCACGGCCGGCGTGAGCTCGTCGACCCAGTACGAGCGCTGCGAGGCGTTCGACCAGTCCACCGCGATGGCGCCGTCCTGCACCGACGCGTGCGCCTTCGTGGCCGCGGCGGCCAGGGCCTGCTGCTGCACGGCGGTCGGCGCACTCGCGGTGGCCTGCTGCACCTGCGCGGTGACGTCGTCGAGCGACGACTGCACGTTCCGCTCGATCGGCGTCACGATCGGGTCCAGATCTTCTCCATCGCGCCGCGGTTGGCCGCCGCCCCGGCCACGCTGGGGTTGGTCGCGGCGTCGAGGGCGTCCCGCAGATCGGCGCGGTTCGCGGTCGCGTGCAGGATGTTCGACGGCATCACCGAGAACAGGATCGACAGCAGCACGGCGGTGCCGAGCGTCCCGCCGATCTGCCGGAAGAACGTGGCCGAGCTGGTCGCGACGCCCATGTCCCGAGCCTCGACCGAGCCCTGCGACGCGAGGGTCAGCGACTGCATCACCGAACCGAGGCCCAGACCGATGAGGAACATGCCGATCATCAGGAACCAGAGCGGCTTGTCGATCGTCATGAACGTGAGCACGATGTAGCCGCAGGACACGAGGGCGGTGCCGATCACCGGGAAGATCCGGTACCGGCCGACCCGGGCGACGATCTGACCGCTCGTGATCGACGCGATCATCAGACCGCCGACGAGCGGCAGCGTGGCGAAGCCGGACTCGGTCGGGGTCAGACCCACGACGATCTGCAGGTAGAGCGGGATGGTCAGCATGGCGCCGAACATCGCGAAGCCGACCAGGAAGCCGATGACCGTCGCCATCGAGAAGGTGCCGGAGCGGAACAGCTTGAGCGGGATGATCGCCGCGTCCCCCATCTTCGACTCGATGAGGAGCAGACCGATCAGTCCGACGACGCCGATGGCGTAGCAGGCGATCGCGCCGGCCGAGCCCCAGCCCCAGGTGCGGCCCTGCTCGGCGACGAGCAGCAGCGGCACGAGCGTGACGATGACGGCGGTGGCACCCCACCAGTCGACCTTCGGCTTCGCGGCGTCGGTCCCGTGCACTTTCGGCAGGTGCAGGAAGACGATGACCATCACGAGTGCGGCGACGCCGATCGGGACGTTGATGAGGAGCACCCAGCGCCAGCCGGTGATCCAGAGGATCTCGGAGGTGCCGGCGAGCAGCCCGCCGATGAGCGGGCCGATGACGGACGAGATGCCGAACACCGCGAGGAAGTAGCCCTGGTACTTCGCGCGCTCGCGCGGGACGAGGATGTCGCCCATGATCGCCAGCGGCAGCGACATCAGCGCACCGGCACCGATGCCCTGCACGGCGCGGAAGCCGGCGAGCATGAGCATCGAGGTGGACATCGACGAGAGCACGGCGCCGAGGATGAAGACCACGATGCCGAAGATGTACAGCGGGCGGCGGCCGAAGATGTCCGAGAGCTTGCCGTAGATGGGCGTCGCGATGGTCGAGGTGATGAGGTACGCGGTCGTCACCCAGGCCTGCTGGTCGAGGCCGTGCAGGTCGTCGCCGATCGTCCGGATCGCCGTGCCGAACACCGTCTGACCGAGGGACGACAGGAACATGCCCGCCATCAGCCCGTAGATCACGAGGAGGATCTGGCGGTGGGTCATCAGCGGCTGCTGGCCGGGCGCCGGGGGTCGTGGGGACCCCTGCTGCGCGTCGGCCGTGCTGCACCGGGACGGGTGCGGTGGCGGTCATCGAACTCCTTGCTTCGTGCTGTGTTTCCTGCTGTGAAAGTTTGCAGACCGCGCAACGATACATCTATTGCTTCCAGCAAGCAACTAAATGGGACCACTACGCTGACGGGGTGACCGCGGAACGGGACGACGCCGAGCGACTGCTGCGCGCCCAGCTCGACCGGCTCTGGGTCCGGCAGACGCTCCGGGCGTCGCTCATCGAGTCGCGCGGTGGACTCGACCCGACGGCGCGCGTGATCCTCCGGGCGGTGGACCACTTCGGCGCGGTCCGCTCGATGGCCATCGCGGACGCCACCGGGCTGTCGCGGCCCGTGATCAGCCGCCGCGTCGCGTCCCTCGTGGAGTCCGGCTACCTCGCTACCGAGCCCGATCCGGCCGACGGGCGCGCCAGCCTGGTGTCGATCGCCCCCGCCGGGCGCACGCTCCTCGACACGCTCGACGTCGCCGGCGCCGAGGTCTTCGACGACCTCACCCAGGCGTTCGCGACGGGGGAGCTGCACATCCTCGCGGGGCTGCGCGCGCCTCAACGACCGCGCCGACGCGGTCCTCGGGGTCGGCGCGACGGCACGACGCGACCCGGCCTGAGCACGCGGCCGACGCCCTGCAGGTGCCCGCGAGACCGCCTGGAGGCGCGGTGCGGGCCCGCCCCGTCCCTCCAGTCCGTCACTGGTCCGTCACTGCGCACGCCGCATTCGAGATACCGTTTGCGCATGAGCACGGACACCGCCACCACCACCGAGACCGCCGACGAGGGGCCCGTGGTGACCTTCGCCGACCTCGGCCTGAGCGACCCGGTGCTCAAGGCCGTCAAGGACATCGGCTACGAGACCCCCTCCGCCATCCAGGAGGCGACCATCCCGACGCTGCTCGAGGGACGCGACGTCGTCGGCCTCGCGCAGACCGGAACCGGCAAGACCGCGGCGTTCGCGCTGCCGATCCTGTCCCGCATGGAGTCGGGGGCCAAGGTGCCGCAGGCCCTCGTGCTGTCCCCGACGCGCGAACTCGCCCTGCAGGTCTGCGAGGCGTTCGAGCAGTTCGCCACGCACCTCAAGCACGTGCACGTCCTGCCCGTCTACGGTGGCCAGGCCTACGGCGTGCAGCTGTCCGCCCTGCGCCGCGGCGTCGACGTCGTCGTCGGGACGCCGGGCCGCATCATGGACCACATCGCCAAGGGCACGCTCGACCTGTCCGAGCTCAAGTACCTCGTGCTCGACGAGGCCGACGAGATGCTCAAGATGGGCTTCGCCGAGGACGTCGAGACGATCCTCGCCGAGACACCGGACGACAAGCAGGTCGCGCTCTTCTCCGCGACGATGCCCGCGCAGATCCGCCGCATCTCGCAGCAGTACCTCACCGACCCGGCCGAGATCACGGTCAAGACGAAGACGAAGACCGCCGCGAACATCACGCAGCGGTACCTCATGGTGTCGTACCCGCAGAAGGTCGACGCGCTCACCCGCATCCTCGAGGTCGAGGACTTCGAGGGGATGATCGTCTTCGTCCGCACCAAGAGCGAGACCGAGACCCTCGCTGAGAAGCTCCGCGCCCGTGGCTACGCAGCAGCAGCCATCAGCGGTGACGTCGCCCAGGCGCAGCGCGAGCGCACCGTCAACCAGCTGAAGTCCGGCAAGCTCGACATCCTCGTCGCCACCGACGTCGCCGCCCGTGGCCTCGACGTTGACCGGATCACGCACGTCGTGAACTTCGACATCCCCGTCGACATCGAGTCCTACGTGCACCGCATCGGCCGCACCGGACGCGCCGGCCGCAAGGGCGACTCGATCAGCTTCGTCACGCCGCGTGAGCGCCGCCTGCTCTCGGCGATCGAGCGGCACACCAAGCAGCCGCTCACCCAGATGCAGCTGCCGACCATCGAGGACGTCAACGAGACGCGTCTCACCCGCTTCGACGACGCCATCACCGCCGCCCTCGAGCAGCAGGACCGCATCGCGGCGTTCCGCGACATCATCGCCCACTACGTGTCGCACCACGACGTGCCGGCCGACGACGTCGCCGCGGCGCTGGCCGTGGTGGCACAGGGCGAGGACCCGCTGCTGCTCGACCCGAAGTCGGACGAGCTCCGCAACCAGGTCGACCGCGATCAGCGCCGCGGGGACCGCCGAGACCGCGACGACGACCGCGGCGGACGAGGGGACCGTGCCGACCGGGGTCCACGCCGCTCGCAGCCGATGACCGCGTACCGCATCGAGGTCGGCCGTCGTCACCGTGTCGAACCGCGCCAGATCGTCGGTGCGCTCGCGAACGAGGGCGGTCTGCGCCGTGACGACTTCGGGCGATCCAGATCCGCCGGACTTCTCGATCGTGGAACTGCCGGCGGACATGGACGGGAGCGTGCTCGGTCGGCTGTCGGACACCCGGATCAGCGGGAAGCTGATCGAGATCAAGCCCGACCGGCGCGGGGGTGTGCGCAAGTACGACCGCGACGACCGCGGCCCGCGTCGCGACGACCGTGGCCCGCGTCGCGACGACCGTGGCCCGCGTCGCGACGACCGTGGCCCGCGTCGGGACGACCGGGACGACCGCCCGGCGCGCAAGCCCCGCCACTGAGCCCGGCCACCGACGGACGGGAGGCACGGTGCGGGCCCGCACCGTGCCTCCCGTCCGTCTCACCGTCGCGTGAGCTCGTCCATCCGGTCGACCAGGCGCTCGAGGGTCGACAGAAGGGCTTGCACCTGCGCCGGGGTGACGCGTGAGGCGGAGTACTGGAAGTTCGTCTTCTCATCCAGCAGCCGCTTGAGGTGGACGCCCGGCTGCCGGTCGGGGCGGCACGCCTCGTCCACCAGCCGTCGTGACTCCGCGTGGTCCTCGCCGGCGTGCCGGATGCCGAGCAGGTGCCCGCAGATCGCGTCCGCGGCGGCGATCGCACCGAGCACCGCGTTGGAGCCGCTCACCTTGCGGTCCGCCGGATCGTCGGAGCTCGCGAGCAGACGAGCGGCATCGCGGTAGGCCACGGCCTCTGCCCGACGGGCTGCGACATCGTTCGCCGACATCGGGCGGGTACGCGGTGGCATCAGAGGAGCTCCTGGAGCTCGGTGCCGTACAGCGTGCGAGCGTCGGCGCGGAGCGAGTCCACGATCGGGTCGGCGGAATCGACAGCCTCGCGGAGTTGTTCGCGGGTGAAGTCCAGCACCGCGCACTCGTTACCGGTCCAGGCTCGGACCCGGTCGCCGAGCCGCACCGCGAACTCGTCCACCGGTTCTGCACCGGCGATCACGACGAGGTCGAGATCAGAGTCGTCGCGGGCGGTTCCACGTGCCACCGAGCCGAACACAGCGACCGAGAGCGCATCCGGCTGCTCCGCGCGGATCAACTCGACGAGGCGGCGCTCGAGTTCGCTGCCGGCATCGAGCGAGAGCTGGATGGCGGGCCAGAGCAGGTGTTCGCGGTTCGCGCGGTAGACGGAGTGCTGCAGTCCTCGTTCGACGTGCACCAGCCCGATGGCCTCGAGCCGGTCGAGCGCTCGTTTCGTGGTGGTGTGCTGCGCGGCGCCGCTCAGACGTGCGACCTGCCGCCCGGTCATGCCCGCCTCAGTGCGTGCGAGAACTCGCAGCGCATCTGCCTGCGAGTCGGCCAGGAGCGAGGCCAGTGGTTCGGCGATCCTCATCCCCTCAGTGTACACAAAAGCGCACCATGTGGTGCGGGAATGTGTACACTCACACCCCGGTGACCGTGCGTCGGCACACCTCGTCCCACGACGTCGGCTCGATGCCGAAGTGCGCGCGGCTCGCCGTGTCGTCGACCATGTACGGAGCCGTCCACTGGTAGCTCATCTGCGCGATCTCCCGCATCATCGGTGACACGAACCCCATGGCACGGAGCATCCCAGCCGGCAGTCGCCGCACCGTCACGGGCGGTTTCCCCGCCGAGGCGAGCATCTCGGCGAGGGCCTGCTCCTGCGACCGCGCCGGGTTGCTCGGCACCATCCACGTGCGGCCGTGGGAGTCCTCGTCCGCCGCGGCCGCGACGAGCGTCCTGGCGACGTCGAGCACGTCCGTGAAGCTGTGCGGCAGGTCGGTCCGGCCGACCATCGACACGGCCTTGCCCTGCAGTGCGGCCGGCAGCACCCGCGTGATGTGCCCGTTGGAGCCGACGCCGGGACCGACGTAGTCCGATGCGCGGACCTCCACGGCGCGCGCTCGTCCGGCCTCGTGGGCGGCGAGGGCATCGGCCACAGCTTCGCACGGAGCGCGCCCTTGTGGTCGGTGGCGGCGTCCGGCAGGCTCTCGCGCATCGGCCCGTCGACCGGACCGTAGGGGTAGAGGTTGCCCGTGATCGCGTACACCGCCCCGGTGCGCTCGGCCGCCGTGAGCAGCGATGCGGCGAGGGGCGGCCAGGTCTGCTCCCACTGCGTGTAGTTCCCCGGGTTCGCGCAGTTGTACAGGACCGCTGCTCCTTCGGTCACCCGGGTGAGTGCATCCGGTCGGAGGCGTCGAGGGTGACGTGGTCCACTCCTGCCCGGCCGGTGTCGCGTCCCGACCGGGTGACGACGGTGACGCGTTCCCCGCGCTCGGCGAGGAGCGCGGCGACGTGCCGTCCCACGGGGCCGGCGCCGACGATGACGTGGTGCTGCGACATGACTTCCTGCTCTCCTCGGCGTCTCCGCCGAATGTCGGGATTTTCCGAGAGCACTGCTCTCGAAACTCAGCATGCACCCTGGTCGAGAAGATTGCAAGAGCGGTGCTCTTGATTGTGTGCACTGCTCTCACGTGGCAGGGTGGAGGGATGACCGACCGAGCTCCGACCGCCCGCGCACTCGCCCGCGAGGCCGTGCACGCGAGCATCCTCGCCGCCGCTCGTGCTCGCCTGACGGAGGAGGGCCCGTCGCAGCTCAGCCTCCGCGCCGTGGCCCGCGACGTCGGGATGGTCTCGTCCGCCGTCTACCGGTACTTCCCGAGCCGTGACGACCTGCTCACCGCGCTGCTCATCGCCGACTACGACGAGCTCGGCGCCGCCGTGGAGGCCGCCGACGCTGCGGCCGGCCCGACCCCCGGCGCACGGTGGGTCGCGGTCTGCCGGGCGATCCGCGAGTGGTCGCTCGGGCATCCCGGCGACTTCGCCCTCCTGTTCGGATCGCCCGTCCCCGGCTACGCGGCACCGCGTGAGACGGTCGAGCCCGCGTCCCGAACGACGCTCGCGATCGTCCGGGTGGTCGCCGATGCGACGGCGGCGCGGCTCGGCGGGGCGGCGGTTCCGGACAGGAGGCACGGATCGCCCGTCGCGCCGACGGCGGCTCCCGGGATGGTCGGCTCGGCCGTCGCGGACGGCGTGGCGTCACTGCGCGAGCTCGGTGTCGAACTGCCGGAGGAGGTCCTGGTGCGCACGCTGATGGCCTGGACGACGGTGTTCGGCGCGGTGTCGTTCGAACTCTTCGGCCACTACGTCGGCTCGGTGTCGGACGGCGCCGCGTACTTCGACGAGGTGGTCGCGCGGCTGGCGGACGACCTCGGGTTCGCTGCATCGTTCGGCTGATCCAGCCCGCCGACGACGTGTCCCGCACCGACGGAACCGGGTACCGACGGGCGGGATGGTGAGGAGACGACCCGCACCGTCCCGCCCGTCACCGCACCCGGTCGCCCGGCGAGCCGGCGGGGCGGGCCGGCGGGACCGCCTCCAGGCCGTCCCACTGGTCCGTCAACCGAGGGCTGCCGCGTCCGGCGACGCCGTCGTGAGCGCAGCGCGGACCGATCCCCACGAGGCGAGCCGCTCGCGGACCGCCTCGTCCCCTCTGTCTCGAGCGCGGCGGCGTGCGCCTGCTCGAGCACCTCGTCGATGACGATGCGCCGCCCCGAGCGGGCCGAGGCGATCGCGGCGTCCACCATGGTGAGGCTCATGACGTTGCCGTGGACCTCACCGTCCGGGGTCTCCCCGGAGCGGACCGCGTGCACGAACGACGCGAGCGCCCCGGCGAGCTCGTTCCCGACGCTCGGTGCCGCGGGCGGCGATCCGGGTACGCCGTCGAGGTCGCTCCACGGGTCGTGGTCGCCGTCCCAGAGCGCGGTGCCGGCGGAGCCGGACGCTCGCCAGTCGCCGTTCCACGAGGTCTCGGATCCGGCGCGCACCACGAGCCGTCGTACACGTAGCGGACGTCGTCGTCGAAGGTGAAGACCGCGACGGCAGCTGCATCGCCCCGGTACCAGGACCAGGACGGGTTCCACGACTCGCAGTACACGGACACCGGGTCACGCTCGAGGACGTAGCGGGCGGAGTCGAAGGCGTGGATCGCCATGTCGAGCAGCAGGACGTCGTCCATCTCCTCGCGGAAGCCACCGAAGTGCGGGGCTCTCGCGAAGCGGGTGCTCAGCGCGCCGACGGCCCCGAGTCCGCGGACGTGCTGCCGGAACGCGACGAGGTGGTCGTTGTACCGCCGTGACTGCGACACCATGAAGAGCTTGCCGGTGGCCTCGGCGGCGGCCGCGAGCGAGAGCGCCTCGGCGACGGACTGCGCGGCGGGCTTCTCGCCGAGGACGGGCAGGCCGGCGCGCAGGGCCTCGAGCGTGACGGGGTGGTGGGCGACCGGCACGGTGATGTCGAGGACCGCCTCCGCACCGGTCTCTGTGGCCAGCGCCGTCAGGTCGGTGCCGACCGGCAGGTGCGGTGCTCCGGCGACCGCGGCCCCGGCGCGTGCGGCGTCGAGGTCGAGGTCGACGACGCCGACGAGCTCCACGTCCGGGGACGCGGCGACCGTGGCGAGCCAGGCCCGGCCCATGCCGCCCGCGCCGACCTGCACCACGCGGAGCGTCATGCGCGGGCCTCGGCGGCGTCGTGCTGGTCGTGCTCGCCGACGGGGACGTCGTGCGCATCGTGCTCGCCGCCGGCCGCGTCGTGCGCGTCGTGCTCGTCGACGGGGGCGTCGTCGAACGGGCCGCGGTAGTGCTGGCCGTCGAAGTACTCGCCGAGGTCGTACCGACGGAGTGTCGGGAGCTCGCGCTCGCGCTCCGGACGGGCCCACTCGGCGCCGTTCGCGATCACACGGCGGACGTCCGGGTGGTGGTAGACGGGGTAGTCCTGGTCGCCGGGGGAGAAGAAGAAGATCTTCCCGAAGCCGCGGCGGTACGTCATGCCGCTGCGGAACACCTCGCCCCGGTGAACCCGGAGATGAAGACGAGCTCGTCGGGCGTGGGGACGTCGAAGTACTCGCCGTACATCTCCTGCTCGGGGATGACGATCGGGTTCGGGACGCCGCGCGTGATGGGGTGCTGCGGGTTGACGGTCCAGACGAGCTCCTGGTCGTGCTCGCCGCGCCACCGGAGCGTGCAGGTGGTGCCCATGAGCTTGCCGAAGATCTTCGACCAGTGGCCGGAGTGCAGGACGACGAGCCCCATGCCGGACAGCACGTGCTTGTGCACGCGGTCGACCACGGCGTCGTCGACGTCCTGGTGCGCGGCGTGCCCCCACCAGGTGAGGACGTCCGTCTCGGCGAGGACCGCCTCGGTGAGGCCGTGCTCCGGTTCCTGCATGGTGGCGGTGCGGACGACGGCGTCGGGCAGGTTCTCACGGATGCCGTCGGCGACGGCGCCGTGCATGCCGTCCGGGTAGCGCTCGGCGACGTGCTGCTCGACCTGCTCGTGGACGTTCTCGCCCCAGACGGTGATGCGGAGCGGGGTGCTGGTCATGGTGTTGTGCCCTTCCGGGTCGATGTGGTCGCTGGTCCGGCCGTGCCGGTGCGGTGCGGTGTCACTTGACGGCGCCGCCGGTGGCCCCGGCGGCGATGAACCTCTGAGCCACGAGCAGCAGCACGATGGCGGGGATCGACGCCATCACCGCGGCGGCCATCACGGTGGACCAGTCGGCGGTGAAGGTGCCGATGTAGTTGTAGATGCCGAGGGTGATCGGTCGGACGTCGCCGGTGGTGGTGAGCGTCAGGGCGAACAGGAAGTCGCTCCAGGTGAAGAGGAACGTGAACAGCCCGGCGGTGATGAGGGCGTTGGCGCTGATCGGCACGACGACCGACCGGAACGCGCGGAAGTTGCCGGCACCGTCGACCTTCGCCGCCTCGATGATCGACGGCGGGATGTTCTGCATGAACGCCCGCATGATCAGGATCGCGAACGGCACGCCGGCGGTGGAGTCGGCGAGGATCAGGCCGGGGATGGTGTTGAGCAGCCCGAGGTCGTTGTACGCGGCGTACAGCGCGTTCGCGACGACGATGCCGGGGATCATCTGCGAGATGAGGATCCCGAACAGGACGGCGCCGACGCCCTTCACCCTGAACTGCGCCAGGGCGTAGGAGGCGGGTGTGGCGATGAGCAGGCTGACCACCACGCTGCCGAGGGCGATCGCGAGGCTCGTGAGGAGCGCACCGCCCTGGTCTGCGATGGCCTGCGCGTACCCGTTCAGCTGTGCGTGGATCGGGAACCAGGCGGCCTCGATCGCGGGGCCCGCCGGCTGCAGCGAGATGTTGATCATCCAGTAGACGGGGAACAGCATCACGGCGAGGACCAGGATGCCGACGCCGGAGAGCACCCACTGCCGGGGCGTGGTGGGGCGGACTGGTCGACGGCCGCCGCGGGCTCCCCGTGTGACGACGGCACGGGTACCCAGGACGTCGTTGGTGGTCGCTGTGTCAGTCATCGACGGCCTTCCTGTTGAGGCGGAGGTAGACGATCGCGAACAGGGCGGAGATCACGATGAGGATGTTGCTCAGCGCGGCACCCTGGCCGAAGTCGAACTGCTTGAACGACAGGTCGTACGACTGGGTGGCGATCGTCTGGGTCGCGTTCGCCGGGCCGCCGTTCGTCAGCCCGAGGATGATGTCGAGCACCTTGATCGTGTAGACCACCCCGAGCACGAGGGTGACGCTGACGACCGGGCGGAGCATCGGCCACGTGATCGACCAGAACGCCTTCCAGCCGGTCGCGCC
The DNA here is from genome assembly GCA_029689965.1 of Curtobacterium flaccumfaciens. Classification (GTDB taxonomy): domain Bacteria; phylum Actinomycetota; class Actinomycetes; order Actinomycetales; family Microbacteriaceae; genus Curtobacterium; species Curtobacterium flaccumfaciens_E. The sequence goes on from CP121450.1 coordinate 1,430,689, forward strand.
GTCCAGTGCAGCGGCCTCGTACAGCTCGGTGGGGATGTCCTGCAGCCCGCCGTAGAGGATCGTGGTGTTGAACGGGATGCCGATCCAGATGTTCACGCCGATCACGGTGATGAGCGCGACCGCGGGGCTCGTCAGCCACGGCACCGAACCGGCGCCGAACAGGTGCAGGAACTGGTTCACCACACCCGAGTCCTGGTCGAGCATCCACTTCCAGACCGCGCTCGAGACGATGAGCGGCAGGAGCCAGGGGAGCAGGAGCAGGGACCGCAGGAGTCCGGACAGCGGGAAGTTCCGCCGGAAGAACAGCGCGAGGAGCAGCCCGAGGACGAACTGGCCGACGATCGACCCGATCGTGAACAGTGCGGTGTTGAGCAGTGCCGTTCCGAACAGCTGCGACGACACCACGGAGGCGTAGTTCGCGAGACCGACCCACGGAGCCTCGCCGGTGTAGAACGTCGAGGTCGTGTAGGCCTGGAAGCTTATCACGATGTTCTTGACGACGGGGTAGCCGAAGAACAGCACGAGGAAGAGCGCGGCCGGCAGCAGGAACAGGAGCTGGGCGGCCCGCTCGAAGCGCAGACCGCGGCCCCGGCGGGCGGGCCGCGGCGGCGGAGTGGTGACTCCGTCGCCGGCGACCCGCTGCGGGGCGACGTGCGTCGCGGTGGAGGTCATGCTCAGTTGCTCGACTGCGCGTTCTTCAGGGCGTCGGCTGGCGAGTCCTGCCCCGTCAGCGCCGACTGCACCGCGGTGTAGATCTTCGTCGCCGCCTTCGGCCAGTCGGCACCGAGCTCGCCGGTGCGGGCACGGGCGTCCGCGACCAGGTCGACGAAGACCTGCTCCTCGGGGACGTCCTTGCCGAACTGCTGCGCGACCTCGGTCTTCGACGGGATCGTGTAGCGGAGCTTCGCCATCGCGAGCTGGTTCTTGGCGTCGTTCATGCAGTCGACGACCTTGGCCGCGACCTGCTGCTTGGCCTTGTCGCCGGTGTTCGGGACGGTCCAGACCTCGCCGCCGAGCGGTGCTACGGCGGTGTCACCGGTGGACTGCACGGGGATCTGCGCGATGCCGTAGTCGATGCCGGACTGCTTCAGCGCGGGGATCTGCCACGGCCCGTTGATCATCATCGCGGCCTTGCCGGCCATGAACTGGTCGTTGACGTCCGCCTGCGTCCAGTTCACGACGCTCTTCGACATCGAGCCGTCCTTGACGAGATCGGTCCAGAGCGACAGCGCCTCGGCGGTCTTCGCGGTGGCGATGTCCTTTTCGTCGCCGCCGTTCGACCACATGAACGGCAGGAACTGCCAGGTGCCCTCGTAGGTGGCGTTGGCGTCCACGGCGAACCCGTACTGCCCGCCGCTCGTGAGCTTCGCCGCGTCGGTCTGCAGGTCGGCCCAGGTCTTCGGCGGGGTCAGGCCGGCCGCAGCGAGCTTCTCTTGTCGTAGAACAGCGCGATGGTGTTCACGGTCGGCGCGAGGCCGTAGACCTTGCCCTTGTACGTGCCGGCCTGCAGCACGCCCTTCGCGTACCCGTCGGTGGAGATGCCGTAGTCGGTGAGCGGCGAGAGCGCACCCGTCTCGGCGATCTGCTGGAGGTCGGGGTTGTCGAGCATGAGGACGTCGGGCAGCGTCTTCGAGGACGCCTGCTGGAGCACCTTCTGGATGAGGGACGCTCCCGGCACCACGCTCCGCTTGATCGTGACGTCGTTCTCGGCACCGCACTTGTCCAGGTAGTCGCCGATGACCTTCTTGTCGTTGCCCTGGTTGTAGTAGTCGAGCACGGTGATGGAGTCCACCTTGCCGCCGGAGTTCGCGGAGGAACCGCCGGAGCAGCCGGCGAGGACGAGGGGACGGTCGCCAGCATAGCGACCGCGCTGAGGACCGGGGCGATCCTGCGGTGTCGAGGCTTCATTGCTTCGCTCTTCTCTGGATGGTTGCCGGACACGGACGGGCTTGCCGTCCGTGGATCGGGGCGAACCGGACCAGAAGCGCTCCGTCGCGTCCCGAGTGGGCACGAAGCTAGCATCTAAGCGCTTCGATAGTAAAGCGCTTAGACCAACTTTTTCCCGGCCTACCGGCGCTACAGTGAGCGGATCACACGAACGGAGGCGGCATGGCGACGATGCAGCAGGTCGCCGACCGTGCTGGGGTGTCGATCGCCACGGTGTCGTTCGTGGTCAACGGCAACAAGCGCGTGTCGGAGGACACCCGTGCCCGCGTCACCACGGCCATGCGGGAGCTCGGGTACCGCAACAACGTCGTCGCACGTGCGCTGGCGTCACGTCGCACCCGGATCCTGGCGCTGCTCTTCCCCGTGCTCGAGCACCGGCTCGGCCAGACCGCGCTGCAGTTCTTCACGAGTGCCGCGAGCCGCGCCTCCGAGCTCGGGTACCACCTCGTGCTGTGGCCTGCCGCCGCCACCGCGGAGGACGTCCGCGACCTCGCGTCCGGCGGGCTGGCCGACGGTGTCGTGGTGATGGAGGTCACGATGCACGACCCGCGCATCGAGCAGCTCGCCGCGATGGACGTGCCGTTCGTCGCCATCGGCAGGACCGCCGACCCCTCGGCGATGTCCTACGTGGACATCGACTTCGAGCGGACCGTCGAGGACGCACTCGACCACCTCGCCGGACTCGGCACCGCCACATCGGCCTCGTGGTGGAGGACCTCGACGGCACGGCAATGGCCGAGTACGGCCCGAAGCTCCGGTCCGAGGCTGCCTTCCGGGCCGCCATGGCACGGCGAGGACTGCACGGAGCGGTCGTCGCGTCCGGCGCCTCGGCCGAGGGTGGCCGCCGCGCTGCTCGGGAGCTGCTCGCGCTCGATCCCGACGTGACCGCGGCGATCATCATGAAGGACGACTCGAACTTCGGCCTCGTCAGTGGCCTGGTCGCCGCCGGCCGCCGGGTCCCCGAGGACGTCTCCGTGATCGCGATCGTCTCGTCGGACGGCGCCGGGGCCGCGACGGAGCCGGTGCTGACCACGCTCAACGCTCCCGGTCCCGAACTCGGGCGGCTTGCGGTGGAGTCCCTCGCCGACCGGCTCGAGGGCAGGACGGTCGAGCTGACGCACACGCTGCTCCCGTGCACGCTCCACCTCGCCGACTCGACGGCTCGCGCCCGCGTCTCTGCCTGACCGCGGCGCCGGGTCGGCCCCCTGAGGCTCGGCTTCAGCGACACGTCTCGCGCTCGCCACTGCGAGAACGGTCGCGCACCCCGAGACTCGGGTCGTGCGACGATTCGCGACCGCGACCCCGGCTGCGTCAGTGGCGCCGGGGTCCCGGGCCGTGTCGGTGAACAGGTCGTCGTAGAGGCCGGCACCGTCCTGCAGTTCGCCGTGCTTCCAGCGCCTGCGCAAGCGGCGGAACGTCTCGATGCGCACCGGTTCGACGCCCTGCTGCGATTCGTAGTTGCCCATGGTCCCTTCCCGTCGTCCTGGGCCCCCCGATCGGGGGTGCTCGTCCCAGAACCTACGGATGCCGCGTCCGTCCGTCCGGCAAGATAGGTAGGGAAGTTACCTAACTGCGCTTGGCGGACAAACGTCCGAGGTGTGCTCGTCCCGCCCGTACCCTGCCGTCAAGGGGATGCGGCGCCGGACTCGAGCGCCTCGACCACGCGGTCGATGACCCGGACGTACTTCGCCCGTTCCCGATCAGTGAAGGAGGACAACAGATCGTGCAGATGCTCGTTCGTGCTGTCCATCGCCGAGGCGTAGGCGCGCTCGGTCGGGGCGTGAGCTCGATGAAGCGGCTCCGTCCGTCGTCGGGGTTCGGCACGCGGCACAGGTGCCCGGAGCGCTCGAGGCGGTCCACGATGCCGGTGACCGCCGGACCGCTGAGGCCCAGGTGCGACGCCAGGTCCTTCACGCGGACCTTCCGCTCGGCCGCCTCGGCGCGCGCGACGAACTGCAGCACCGTCAGGTCCGACCCGGAGACGCCCAGATGGTCGCGGAGCCGGGCGCGGAGAGCGCCCATCGCGGCCTCGAGTCGTGTGACGGCCGCCGTCAGGTCGATCTCACTCACGCGGTCGCCCCTTCGGTGCGTCTCGGTTCCGCGCCACGATACGCCGCGCGTTCCCGTACAGCGTATCCAGATAACGAGAGGAACCGCGCGATCCGGATGGCCGCCTCGCACCGGAGGTGCGCATGGCCGGCCTGCTGACCGACGACTTCGCCGATGGCGGGACGGCGACGCCGGCGACGATCCGCTTCGAGGTCGCCGGACGTCAGCCGGAGGACGCCGTCCGGGACCTCGGCGGGATCTACGGCGGGGACCGCTGGGCCGCGCGACCGTCCGACGGCGCGTTCGACTACCGGTACACCGCGCTGGGGGACGCCGAGGTGACCATCAGACGCTCGATGCTGCGCGGCGCACTGTCCGGCCTCGTGGCCGCAGGCGGGGACTACGTGGTGACCTGGATCAGTGCCGGCCACGCCGAGGTCGAACGCTCGGGCGAGCGGTACGCACTCCCGTTGGAGACGCCCGTGCTGCTCCCGGCCGACCAGGAGTTCTCGTTCCGCACGGCGGACTGCGACCAGCGTCTCGTGCACCTCGGCCGGGCGTTCGTCGAGCGCGTCGCCGCGGGCCGTGCCGACGGCGGCGAGGACGCACTACGCCTCGACGACCGTCGTCGCCCGGATCCCGAGGCCGCGCGTCGGTGGCAGGGCGTGCTCACCGCGCTCGCCCGGGCGCTCCGGGTCGGGGGCACGGAGTCGGTCGCCTGGCAGAGCGCGAAGACCGCCGCGACCGAGGTGTTCCTCGACCTGTTCCCGCCGCAGCTCGACGACCTGCCCGCGGTCCTCGGGCAGCCTCGCAACGCCAGGCTCCGCGCTGCCGTCGAGTACGTGCACGACCACGCGGCCGAGCCGGTGACCGTCGCCGACCTGTCCGCGGCGTCCGGGCTGAGCGTGAGGTCGGTGCAGGAGTCGTTCCGGCGCGTGTTCGACGTGTCGCCGCTGACCTACCTGCGGCAGGTTCGACTCGACCGGGTGCGTGCCGAGTTGCTCGACGCCGATCCGCAGGCCGGTGCGGTGGGGGACGTCGCGCGCCGCTGGGGCTTCGCGCACCTCGGGCGGTTCTCGGCGTCCTACGCGGAGCGGTTCGGGAGTACCCGAAGCAGACGCTCCGGCGCTGAGGCCGAGCGGCCGGGCGCCGCGCGCGGGCTCGCGGGCAGGCGGGCTCGTCGAGTGAGTGGCAATGGTCGGGTCGCCTTGCGGGACCCGACCATTGCTGCTCACCCGCGTGCGGGCGGTGCGGGCGGTGCGGGCGGTGCCGGCGGTGCGGGCGACGCCGGCGGAGCCGTGCTCGCGCGGACCCGCAGGGTCGTCGGCAGCCGGACGTGGTCGGACGCCGACTCGCCGCGCAGCATCGTCAGCAGCATCTCGACCGCACGTGACCCGAGCTCGGCGAGCGGCTGCGCGACCGTCGTGAGCGGCGGCGTCGTGGTCGAGGCCTGCGGGACGTCGTCGAACCCGACGACCGACAGGTCCTCGGGCACACGGAGCCCGAGTGCGGCGGCGGCACGCAGCACACCCACCGCCGAGGAGTCGTTCGCGGCGAAGACGGCCGTCGGCCGGTCCGGCGTGGCCAGGAGGTCACGGGCGACCGCCGCCGACTGCTCCTCCTGGTAGCCGCCGTTCCGGATGAGGTCCTCGTCGACCGGCAGGCCCGCTGCGGTGAGGGCGCGTCGGTACCCCGCTTCGCGGAGCTGGGCGGACGCCAGGTCCGCGCGGCCGCGCAGGTGCGCGATCCGGACGTGCCCGAGGGCGAGCAGGTGTTCGACGGCCTGGGCGGCGCCGTCCTCGTTGTCGGCGTCGACGGTCGCGTGTCCCTCCGGCCCGGTGTGCGGGTCGATGGCGACGACGGGGATCGAGGAGCTCGACAGGGCCGTGGTGGGCGTGACCACGATCGCGCCGTCGATGAGCGTGCCGGACAGCCTCGACAGCGATCGGCGCTCCCATCCGGGCTGATCGGCGCCGGTGACGAGCCCGGCGTAGGCGAGCAGCTCGTAGCCCGTGCCCGTGGTGGCGCTCGAGATGCCGCGGAGCAGCTCGGTGGAGAACGGTTCGAACTCGGGCACCAGGATGCCGACGACCCCGGTCCGGGAGCTGCGGAGGCTCCGGGCGACGAGCGAGGTCTCGTAGCCGAGCTGCTCCACCACCTCCTGCACGCGGAGGATCGTCGCGGGGGCCACGCCGTCGCGCTGGTTGATGACCTTCGAGACGGTGGGGATCGAGACCCGGCCGCACGCGCGACGTCCGCGATGGTGACCCGGCCGGCTCCGGGACGCATGCCGAGGGCCGTGTCCATGTGCTCACCGTACCGCTGCTCAGGCCCGAAATCGGTAAAGAAAACGTTATCGATATCGATTGACAAGCGGGTCGATCACCTGGCACGCTCTCCGCAGCGGCAGTCGATGTCGCTGCATGTCAACGACGACACCGAGGAGTTCCACGATGACGAGGAAGATCCGTGCCGCGGCAGCCATCGCGCTGATCGGGGCCACAGCACTGGTGGCCGCAGGCTGCTCGGCGGGCAGCGATGCCGCCGGAGGCGACGGCGGGAAGGTCACGATGACCTTCTGGCACAACTCCACGACCGGGCCGGGCAAGGCCTTCTGGGAGCAGACCGTCAAGGACTTCGAGGCGAAGAACCCGAACGTCACGATCACGATCCAGGCGATCCAGAACGAGGACCTCGACGGCAAGCTGCAGACCGCCCTGAACTCGGGCTCCGCTCCGGACGTCTTCCTGCAGCGCGGCGGCGGCAAGATGGCCGCGATGGTCGATGCCGGCCAGCTCATGGACATCTCCGGCTCGATCGGGAAGACCGCCAAGAGCGAGGTCAGCGACGGCGCGTTCGGCGGGTACAAGCAGGACGGCAAGACCTGGGCCATGCCGGTCGACGTCAACCCCGAGGGCATCTGGTACAGCCAGGACCTCTTCAAGCAGGCCGGCATCGAGGGCACGCCCACCACGCTCGACGAGCTGAACGCCGACATCGAGAAGCTCAAGGACGCCGGCATCCAGCCCGTCGCCGTCGGCGCGAAGGACGCGTGGCCGGCGGCCCACTGGTACTACAACTTCGCCCTCCGGGCCTGCAGCGAGAGCACCCTGACCAAGACCGCCAAGGACCTGAAGTTCACGAACTCCTGCTGGACCCAGGCCGGCAAGGACACCAAGGCGTTCTTCGACACGAAGCCGTTCAACGACGGCTACCTGACCACCGCGGCCCAGCAGGGCGCCGGCAGCTCGGCCGGCCTCGTCGCGAACCACAAGGCCGCGATGGAGCTCATGGGGGCGTGGGACCCTGGAGTGATCTCCTCGCTCACCCCGGACGGCAAGCCCCTCGCCGACCTCGGCTTCTTCCCCTTCCCGGAGGTCTCCGGCGGGAAGGGCGCCCCTGGTTCGATGATGGGCGCCGTCGACGGGTACTCCTGCTCGGCGAAGGCCCCGAAGCAGGCCTGCACCGACTTCCTCAACTACATGACCGAGAAGCCCGTGCAGGAGGCCTACTACAAGGCGTTCAACGCGATCCCGGCGAACCAGTCCGCACAGTCGGTCGTCACCGAGCCGTACCTGAAGAGCGTCCTCGAGGCCTACAACAAGGCGCCGTTCGTCTCGAACTACCTCGACACCGTCTACGGTCAGAACGTCGGCAACGCGCTGAACACCAGCGTCGTGAACCTGCTCGCCGGCAAGGGATCGGTGGACGACATCGTGAAGACCGTCAACCAGGCCGCGGCCAAGGGGTGACGACACGATGACCACCTCCGTCGCACCCCGCTCCGAAGCGCGGTCCGGGACGGGGCGGAACACGGGCGGGGTCGACGGTTCGCCGTCGGCCCCGGCCCGCCGGGCCCGCAAGGGCACCGACGTCCGTACCCGCGTCGAGATCGCGGTCCTCGCCGGCCCGGCGACGATCATGTTCGTCGGGTTCGTCATCCTGCCGGTCGCGCTGGCCGCCTACTACGGCTTCTACAAGTGGCAGGGGTACGGCGCCCCCACCGACTTCGTCGGCCTGCAGAACTACGCGATCATCTTCACCGACCCGGACTTCCGGGGTGTGCTGCTGCACAACGCCTTCATCGTGATCGGCTCGCTCCTCGTCCAGGGGCCGATCGCCGTCGTCCTCGCGCTGCTGCTCAACCAGCGGATCCGGGGTCGCGGGCTCATCCGGGTGCTCATCTTCCTGCCGTACGTCATCTCCGAGGTGATCGTCGGCACCGGCTGGAGCCTCATGCTCCAGTCCAGCGGTGCCGTGAACGACCTCCTGCAGGCCGTCGGCCTCGGAGCCCTGCGCGCCGACTGGCTGTCGAACCCCGACATCGCGATCTGGACGCTCCTCGCGATCATCTCGTGGAAGTACATCGGCTTCGCGGTGATCCTGTTCCTCGCCGGGCTGCAGAGCATCCCGGAGGAGCTGTTCGAGGCCGCCCAGCTCGACGGCGCGAGCTACTGGCAGATCCAGCGGCGCATCACCCTGCCGCTCCTCGGCCCGACCGTGCGCATCTGGGCGTTCCTGTCGATCATCGGGTCACTGCAGCTCTTCGACCTCGTCTACATCATCTGGGGGCAGTGCATCGCCGCGACGGCGGGCACCTCCACGATGGCGACGTACATGGTCGCGAACGGCCGCATGTCCGGCAACTACGGGTACGGCAACGCCGTGGCCGTGGTCATCTTCCTCATCTCGCTGGTCGTCGCCCTCGTCTACCAGCGGTTCGTCCTGCGCCGCGACACCGCCGGCGCCCTGACCGAGAAGGCCGACCGATGACCGCCACCGCCTCCATCGTCTCGCCGAAGCGGGGACGCCGCCCCGGGGACACCGGGCCGGTCCGGCGTCAGCGGAACCTCGGCACCTACTTCATCGCGCTGCTGTTCATCGCGGTGTGCGTCGGCCCGGTCGCGTACATCGTGCTCGGCGGCTTCCGCAGCAACTCGCAGATCACCGCGAGCCCGGCGGGCCTGCCGAACCCGTGGCAGGTCGGCAACTACGTCTCGGTGCTCTCGAGCGGGATCTTCTGGCGGCAGCTCGGCAACTCGGTCATCGCCGGCGTCACCACCACGGTCGGCGTCGTCGTGCTCGGCCTGATGGTGAGCTTCGTGATCGCCCGCTACCGGTTCCGTGGGCGGGACGCGCTGTACTCGCTCTTCGCCGCGGGGCTGATGTTCCCGATCACGGTCGCGATCACGCCGCTGTACCTCCTGGTGAAGGACCTCGGTCTGACGAACAGCCTGGCCGGCGTGATCCTGCCGCAGATCGCGTTCGCGCTGCCGACGACGGTGATCATCCTGGTGCCGTTCCTCCGGGCGATCCCGGACGAGCTCGAGGAGGCCGCGTCGATCGACGGTGCGAGCCGGCTCGGGTTCTTCTTCCGGATGGTCGTGCCGCTGTCGCTGCCGGGTGTCGTCACGGTCGGCATCCTCGCGTTCATCGGCAGCTGGAACAGCTACATCCTGCCGCTGTTCATCCTCAACGACGCGTCGACGTACACGCTGCCGCTCGGGTCCAGGCGTTCTCGTCGCAGTACTCCGTCGACACCGCCCGCGTGCTCGCGTTCACCTCGCTGTCGATGATCCCGGCGCTCGTGTTCTTCGCCGTCTTCCAGCGTCGCATCGTGGGCGGCCTGACCGGGGCGGTGAAGGGGTGACGGCCCTCGACCGGACCGCGCGCGCCGACAGCGGCCTGGAGGCGCGCCCCGCCGCACCGACGGCGGATGCGGCCGACGCGACCACCGACGGACGGGAGGCGCGTGGCGGCGCCGTCACGGGCCTCCAGTCCGGCACACGCCACGTCGACGACGCGACCGCGACCGACCGTGCCACCGCCCTGCTCGCCGCGATGACCCTCGAGGAGAAGACCGCCCAGCTCGTCGGCTACTGGCTCGACCAGAACGGCGTCGTCGCCCCGATGCAGGGCGAGATGACCGCCGCCGCCGACGGCCGCACCCTCGCCGACATCACCCGCCACGGCATCGGCCAGTTCACCCGCGTCTACGGCACCCGCCCCGTCGAACCGGACGAGCGCGCGGCCTGGCTGTGGGCCGAGCAGCGTCGGCTCAAGCGCGACACCCGGCTCGGGATCCCGGCGCTCGTCCACGAGGAGTGCCTCACGGGGCTCGCCGCGTGGAAGGCCGCGACGTTCCCGACGCCGCTCGCGTGGGGAGCCGCGTTCGACCCGGACCTCGTGGAGCAGGTCGGCGCCGCGATCGGTGACTCGATGCGCGAGCTCGGCGTGCACCAGGGGCTCGCACCCGTGCTCGACGTGGTCCGGGACCCGCGCTGGGGGCGCGTCGACGAGTGCATCGGCGAGGACCCCTACCTGGTCGGGACCGTCGGCACCGCCTACGTCCGCGGCCTGCAGTCGGCCGGGGTGGATGCCACGCTCAAGCACTTCCTCGGGTACTCGGCATCGCAGGCGGGGCGGAACCGCGCACCCGTGCACGCCGGCCCCCGCGAGGTCGCGGACGTCTTCCTGCCGCCGTTCGAGATGGCGCTGCACGAGGGAGGAGCACGCAGTGTGATGAACTCGTACGCCGAGATCGACGGCCTGCCCGTCGCGGCGAACGGGGCACTGCTGACGGACCTGCTCCGCGACCGTCTCGGGTTCGACGGGACGGTTGTCGCGGACTACTTCTCCGTCGCGTTCCTCGAGGTCATGCACGGTGTCGCCGCCGACCGTGGCGAGGCGGCCGAGCTCGCCCTGTCCGCCGGGGTCGACGTCGAGCTGCCGACCGGTGACGCCTACCTCGAGCCGCTCGTCGAACGGGTCCGCGCGGGCGACGTGGACGAGGCACTCGTCGACCGCGCCGTGCTCCGCGTGCTCCGGCAGAAGGAGCGGCTCGGGCTGCTCGACCCGGACGCGTTCGAGGGCGCGCCGCCGACCGGGATCGACCTCGACACGCCCCGGCACCGTGCGCTGGCCAGAAGCTGGCGGCGCGCTCGCTGGTGCTGCTGTCGAACGGAGCCGTCGCGGCGGACGCCGGTGCGGCTCCGGTGCTGCCGCTCCGTGCCGGTGCGTCCGTGGCCCTGATCGGCCCGAACGCCGACCGCGCCGAGGCCCTGCAGGGCTGCTACTCCTTCGCCAACCACGTCCTGGCCGCGCACCCCGATCTGCCGCTCGGCTTCGACATCCCGACCGTGCGCGAGGCGCTCACGGCGTCGCTCGGGCCCACGTCGGTCCGTTTCGCCGCCGGCTGTGCCGTCACCGGGACGGACCGGAGCGGCTTCGCCGACGCCGTGGCCGTCGCGCGGGCCTCCGAGGTCGCCGTGGTGGTCGTCGGCGACCAGGCCGGGCTGTTCGGTCGCGGCACGGTCGGGGAGGGCAACGACACCGAGTCGCTCGACCTGCCCGGCGTGCAGCGCGAGCTCGTCGAGGCCGTCGTCGCCACCGGCACCCCGACGGTCGTGGTGCTCCTGACCGGTCGCCCCTACGCGATCGGCTGGGCGCTGGACGGCACCGGTACCGGTGGCGGCGACGTCCGTCCGGCCGCCGTCGTGCAGGCGTTCTTCCCCGGCGAGGGCGGTGGGCTCGCGATCGCGGACCTCCTGACCGGGGCGACGTCCCGTCCGGGCGCCTGCCGGTCTCGCTCCCGCGGGCCGCCGGTGCGCAGCCCTTCACGTACCTCCACCCGCGTCTCGGCGGTCCGTCCGACGTGACCGCGGCGGACTCGACACCGGTACGGCCCTTCGGGTTCGGGCTCGGCTACACCACGTTCCGCTACGAGCACCTCGTCGTCGACGAGACCGTGTCCACCGACGGTGTGTTCACTGCGAGCGTCACGGTGCGGAACACCGGGCAGCGGGACGGAGATGAGGTCGTGCAGCTCTACGGCCACGACCGTGCAGCATCCGTCACGCGGCCCGTCGTGCAGCTGCTCGGCTACGCGCGCGTCGCGGTCGCCGCTGGTTCGTCCGTGCGTGTCCGGTTCGAGGTGCCCGTGCAGCGGTTCGCGTTCACCGGTCACGATCGCTGCAAGGTCGTCGAGCCCGGTGACGTCGAGGTCTGGGTCGCGTCGCACGCGTCCGCGTCGCAGCCTGGAGGCACGGTGCACGCGGACGGGATCGTCGCGGTCGGGCGCGGGTCGGGTCCGGCCCCGGTTCCCGGCTCCGCCACCGAGCGTGCGGTCGTGCGGGTCACCGGCCCGGTCCGCGAGGTCCGGCCCCAGGACCCGCGGACCGTCACCGCGATGGTGGTCTGACCGCCCCCGTGGACGACGGGGTGCTCACAGAACGAGGGTGAGCACGCCGCCGTCCTCGGAGGCGTCCAGCGAACCGAGCAGCTGCAGCAACTGATCCCGTCCCGACGTGTCAGCATGGACCGTGCTCACCGTCGGGATCCTCGTCGTCGCCGGTGTGGTCGCGGGCGTGATCGGCACCGCCGGCGGCATCACCTCGCTCGTGGCGTACCCTGCGCTCCTCGCCGTCGGGATCCCACCGTTCGCCGCGAACGTGACCAACTCCGTGGCCCTCGTCGGCAGCGGCGCCAGTTCCGCACTGCGGGCGTGCCCGGAACTCCGGAGCGACCCCTCTGTCCTCCGCCGGTGGCTGCCCCTGACCGTCGGTGCGTCGCTGTGCGGCGCCGTGCTGCTCGTCGTCACCCCAGCACATCTCTTCGACCGAATCGTCCCTTCCTGGTACTGGCCGGCGGCGTCCTGCTCCTGCTCCAGCCGGTGCTCGACCGGCGACGAGGGGGCGCCCGTGCGCGCCCGGCGGCCGCTGTGCCGAGCGTCGCGGGGGTCGGCCTGTACAACGGGTACTTCGGCGCCGGGGCGGGCGTGCTCATGATCGCCGTCCTGCTGCTCACCGGCGAGCCGACCCTGCCGCGGGCCAACGCGCTGAAGAACGTGCTGCTCGTCGTGGCCGACCTGCTGCCGGCCGTCGTGTTCGCCCTCTCGGGGCACGTCGTGTGGTCCGCCGCACTGGCGCTGGGCGGGGGCTCGGTCGTCGGCGGCCTGATCGGGCCGACGGTCGCCCGGCGCGTGCCGCACGGGCTGCTGCGCATCGCGATCGCGATGTGTTCCGTCGCGCTCGCCGTGTACCTCTTCGTCACAGTCGACTGACCGGGTGACACGCTGGGGGCCGTGCAGCAGATCTGGGCCGGTCGGTACGGTGGTGCCCATGCCCCGCTTCACGCCCCCTGCCAGCGATGCGATGCGCCAGAAGCTCCTGCTCGCCGCCCGTGACGAGTTCGCGGCGCTCGGACCCGCCGGTTCCCGGATCGAGCGGATCGCCGCCGCGGCGTCGAGCAACAAGGCGCAGGTGTTCCACTACTTCGGCAGCAAGGAGGGTCTCTTCGACGCCCTCGTCGAGCAGACGATCGCCGACACCTTCGCCCGGGTGCCGCTCGACGTCGATGATCTGCCCGGGTTCGCCGGACGCTTGCACGACGATTGGACCGCACGCCCCTGGGCACCGCGGCTCGCGACCTGGCACCGGCTCGAGCGAGCCTCGACGGCACCGCTCGCGGCGGTCGTCGAGCGAACCACCGCAGCGGTCGCCGAGGTCGAGCACGCCCAGCGCGCAGGTGTGGTGCCGCGCACGCACCGTCCGGCAGTGCTGCTCGGGCTCGTGCTGCACGTCGCCGCGTTCTGGAGCGACGCGGCCCCGGAGTACGAGGCGGTGACGACGGCGGTGGTGCCGGCGCGGCGTCGGCAGGTCGTCGTCGACGCGGTCGCCGCACTGCTCGGCGGCTGACCGCTCACCGTCCGCTGCAGCTCGTGGTCAGCCGCGCTCCCGCAGGAACAACGCCTGCCGCTCCCACTGCGCGAACCCGCCTCCCTCGTGCCCGTTGTACGGGTAGACCTCGATCGCCTTGTCGGTCGAGCCGAGCGCGTTGTAGGCGGCGAAGGTCGTCCGGGGCGGGACGACGTCGTCCATGAGCGCCACGGAGAAGAGCGCCGGCGCGGAGATCCCGCCCGCGAAGTGCACCCCGTCGAAGTACGCCGCGGTCGACCACACGGTGGAGGCCGCGTCACGGTGCACCGACAGGTACTGCGCGAGCTCGAGGTACGGGCCGCCGATCGCGACGGCGGTGCCGTGCTCCCAATCGCTGAGGAACGCGACGTCCGGCATCGCGGCGGTGATCGGGCCGACGTGCGCCTCCACGAGTGCGGCGGCCGCGATGGTGATGCCACCGCCCTGGCTCCCGCCGGTCAGCGCGATCCGCGACGGGTCGACACCGGGGAGGGTGCGCACCGCATCGACGAGCCGGACCGCGTCGGTGTAGACGCGGCGGTAGTAGTGCTCCGCCGGGCTGGTGATGCCGGCGGTCGATCCACCCGCCGATGTGCGGCCCCGAGCCGTGCGGGTCCGGAGTGTCCCCGCCGGAGCCCCAGCCGCTGCCCTGGCCGCGGGTGTCCATCACGACGTGGACGTACCCGGCGAGAGCCCAGGAGACACGCTCCCCGGGCAGGCCCCGGCCGCCGTTGTAGCCGAGGAACTCGACCACGGCGGGCAGGTCGCCGTCACTCGCGGCCGGTCGGCTCACCCAGGCGCGGACGGGGTCGCCCCCGAAACCGGCGAAGGTCAGGTCCTGCACGTCGAGTGCCGTGACGGGTGTCTCGGCGGGCGTGAGCACCGGCACGGTCCCGGATCCTGCCGCCCGGGCCTCGGCGATCGTGTCGGCCCAGAACACGTCGAAGTCGGCGGGACGGCGCAGCTCGGGGCGGTACGCGTGGAGCTGCTCGAGCGGCAGGTCGGTGAACGGCATGGATCCTCCTGGGACGATCGTGCCCCGGCACCGGGTCGAACGGCGCCGGGGGCGTGGTGTGTCGGGACGGGGTGTCGAGGTCAGCGTGCGGCGGCGCGGTACTGCTCGAGCACCTCGGGACGGGGTCCGCGGGCACGACCGCTGCGTCGAGGTGCCAGGCGGGAAGGCGCCCGGTGAGCACCCATGCGGCCTGCTTCGCGGCGCCGGCGGCGACGTACTCGCCGGGCTCCGGGATCGAGACGTCGCGGCCGAACACCTGTGTCGCGACGACGCGGACGGCCTCGTTCCGTGCTGCCCCGCCGATGAGCAGCAGCCGTGTCACCTGGACGCCGGTGTCCTCGACGGCCGCGAGGCCGTCCGCGAGGGCGCAGAGCATCCCCTCGACGGCGGCGCGGGCCAGGTGCGGCCGGTCCGTCGTCGCGGGGGTCATGCCGACGAGCGACGCGGTCGCGTCGGGCCGGTTCGGGGTGCGCTCGCCGACGAAGTACGGCACGAGCACGAGCCCGTCCGCACCTGCCGGTGCCTCGAGCGCCAGCGCGCCGAGCGCGTCGTGGTCCACGCCGAGCAGGCCGCCGATCACGTCGAGGACGCGGGCAGCGTTGAGCGTGGTGACGATCGGGAGGCGCGACCCGGTCCCGTCGGCGAAGCCCGCCACCGTCCCGCTCGGGTCTGCCACGTCGGCGTCGGTGACGCCGAAGACGGTGCCGCTGGTGCCGAGCGACACCGCGACGTCGCCCGGCCCGAGCCCGAGGCCGACCGCTGCTCCGGCGTTGTCGCCGAGTCCGGCGCCGACGACGAGCCCCGTGGGCGCCACCGCACCCCCGGGCAGCGGCACGTCGACGTCGAGCGTGCCCATCGCCTCGTCCGGCGCGACGACCCGCGGCA
Organism: Curtobacterium flaccumfaciens; assembly: GCA_029689965.1. Taxonomy (GTDB): domain Bacteria; phylum Actinomycetota; class Actinomycetes; order Actinomycetales; family Microbacteriaceae; genus Curtobacterium; species Curtobacterium flaccumfaciens_E. Next base: position 1,446,280 of record CP121450.1, read on the forward strand.
CCACGACCGCGTCGTCGTCCTCGGAGGACTCCCCGGAACCAGGTTCCGGACTGTGCACCGCGCTGTTCCGTGGTTCTGTGTCCGGACCCTGGTTCCGGGCCGCGGCGGCGGGACGCATCGGTCTGCCGAGCGCGAGTTCGAACAGCTCCGGGTCGTACTCGCGGCGCACCGGGTCCCAGTACGCTGTCCCGCTGGCGTCCGAGGCGTCGGTCGCAAGGGTGTCGAGGTCGGGACCGAGCGGGCTCTCCTCAGCCGGGCCGTACCCGCGCAGGCGCCACGACAGCCAGTCGTGGGGGAGCGCGACGGCAGCGACCCGCGCCGCGTGCTCCGGCTCCGCGTCTCGGAGCCAGCGCAGCTTGGTGCCGGTGAACGAGGCCACCGGGACCAGACCCGTGCGGGCGACCCATGCCTCCCGGCCGAGCTCCTCGACCATCTGCGCGGCCGCGTCCGCACTGCGGACGTCGTTCCACAGGAGTGCGTCGCGGACGACGCGACCGTCGGCGTCGAGCGCGACCATGCCGTGCTGCTGCCCGGCGATCGCGACGGCGCCGACGTCGGCGAGCCTGCCGGCGTCCGCGATGGCGGTGCCGAGCGCGTCCCACCAGTGGCGGGGGTCGACGGAGGTGCCGTCCGGGTGGGACGCACGTCCCTCACGGACGACGGCGCCGGTGCTCGCGTCACGGATCGTGACCTTGCAGGACTGGGTCGACGAGTCGACCCCCGCCACCAGTGCCATCAGGAACGAGCGCCCATCAGGTGCTCGATGGCCAGCTGCTGCAGCTTCACGAAGCCGAAGCCCTTGCCGCCGAAGTACGCCTCTGCGTCGAAGTCCTCGAACGCGGACCGGTCGGCGAGGAAGTCGTCGTACGACTCGCCGGCGTTCAGCGTCGGCTGCGAGAGCTCGGTGACCTTCGAGGCCTCGAGCGCGGCCCGCACCTCGGGGTCGGCACGGAACGCCTCGGCACGCTCCTTGAGCAGCAGGTACATGCGCATGTTGGCGGCGGCCGAGTCCCAGACACCCGAGATGTCCTCGGTGCGGCTCGGCTTGTAGTCGAAGTGGCGCGGGCCGTCGTAGGCCGGGCCGCCCTGCGGGGCACCGTGCTCGAGCAGATCGACGAGCGAGAACGCGTTCTGCAGGTCGCCGTGGCCGAACACCAGGTCCTGGTCGTACTTGATGCCGCGCTGACCGTTGAGGTCGATGTGGAAGAGCTTGCCCTGGTAGAGCGCCTGGGCGATGCCGGCCGTGAAGTTCAAGCCGGCCATCTGTTCGTGGCCGACCTCGGGGTTGATGCCGAAGAGCTTCGGGCGCTCGAGCGTCTCGGTGAACGCGATCGCGTGACCGAGGGTCGGCAGGAGGATGTCGCCGCGGGGCTCGTTCGGCTTCGGCTCGATCGCGAACCGGATGCCGTAGCCCTTGTCGGTGACGTACTCGGCGAGCAGGTTCACGGCCTCGCGGTAGCGCTCGAGCGCGGCCTGCACGTCCTTGGCGCTGTCGTACTCGGCGCCCTCGCGACCGCCCCACATCACGAACGTCGTCGCGCCGAGCTCGGCGGCGAGGTCGATGTTGCGGAGGACCTTCCGAAGCGCGAACCGGCGGACCTGGCGGTCGTTCGAGGTGAAGCCACCGTCCTTGAACACCGGCGCCGAGAACAGGTTCGTGGTGACCATCGGCACGACGATGCCCGTCGCCTGGAGAGCGCCCTTCAGCCGGTCGATCTGCTTCTGGCGCTCGGCATCGGTCGAGCCGAACGCGAAGAGGTCGTCGTCGTGGAAGGTGAGGCCGTAGGCGCCGAGCTCGTCGAGCTTCTCCACCGCCTCGACCACGTCGAGCGCCGGACGGGTCGGCCCGCCGAACGGGTCGGTCCCGTTGTAGCCGATGGTCCAGAGACCGAAGGAGAACTTGTCTGCGCGGGTGGGCGTCGTTGCCATGGTGATCACCGTTCGTCGTCGAAACAAAATGTTGCCGCGCCCAACATAAGCGGTAGGGTGAACTCTGGCAAGGACGTGATCGCAAGGGAGCGAGCGGATGGCACACGATCGACTGCGGGTCGCGATGATCGGGCACGGTTTCATGGGAGCCGCCCACTCGCAGGCCTGGCGGACCGCCCCGAGGTTCTTCGACCTCGGGGTCGAACCCGAGATGGCGGTGATCGTCGGGCGCGACCCGGACCGCACCGAAGCCGCCCGGCGGCAGTACGGCTGGCAGACCGCCTCGACCGACTGGCGTGCCGTCGTCGCCGATCCGGACATCGACGTCGTCGACATCGTCTCGCCCGGTTCTTCGCACGTCGAGATCGCCATCGCCGCGCTCGAGGCCGGCAAGCACGTGCTGTGCGAGAAGCCCCTCGCCAACAGCGTCGCCGAGGCCGAGGCGATGACCGCTGCCGCTGCCGCCGCCCGGGCGGACGGCGTCCGCGCGATGGTCGGCTTCAGCTACCGCCGGGTGCCCGCGATCGCGTTCGCGAAGCAGCTCGTGGCGTCCGGACGGGTGGGGACCGTGCGACAGGTCCGTGCGCTGTACCTGCAGGACTGGTTGGCCGACGAGGACGGCCCGATGACCTGGCGGCTCGACAAGGAGCTCGCCGGGTCCGGATCGCTCGGCGACATCGGTGCGCACGCGATCGACCTGGTCGAACACGTCACCGGTGCGTCGCTCACCACGGTCTCGGGGCTGCTCGAGACCTTCGTGACGGAACGGCCGCTGCTCGCCGACGGCGTCGGACTGTCCGGCACCGCGTCGAGCGAACGCGGGCAGGTCACCGTCGACGACGCCGCGTTCTTCACCGCACGGCTCGCCGGCGGCGCGGCGGACGGCGCGATCGGCACGTTCGAGGCGACGCGGTACGCCACGGGCCGGAAGAACGGCCTCACCCTCGAGGTCAGCGGGTCGGCCGGCGCGATCCAGTTCGATCTCGAGTCGATGAACGAACTGCGCTTCTACGACGCCACCGCTCCGGCGGGGAGCAGGGCTTCCAGCGCATCGTCGTCACCGAACCCGAGCACCCGTACATGGCCGCCTGGTGGCCCACCGGGCACCTCATCGGGTACGAGCACACCTTCAGCCACGAGGTGAAGGACTTCGTGCAGGCCATCGTGGCGGGCGAGGACCCGTCCCCGTCGTTCGAGGAGGGACTGCACGTGCAGCAGGTCCTCGACGCGGTCGAGCGCAGCGCCGCCGACGGCAGCGCCTGGACGGTGATCTGAATGGCCGACACGAAGAAGGCCCTCGTCGTCCGCGGCGGTTGGGACGGGCACATGCCGGTCGAGACCACGAACCTGTTCGTCCCGTTCCTGCGGGACAACGGCTTCGACGTCCACGTCTCGGAGTCGACCGCCGTGTACGCCGACGAGTCCGTCATGTCGGAGGTCGACCTCATCGTGCAGATCGTGACCATGTCCACGATCGCCGACGACGAGTTCGCCGGGCTCCAGAAGGCCGTGCTCTGCGGCGCGGGCCTCGCGGGGTGGCACGGCGGGATCGCGGACGCGTTCCGGAACACCGCCGACTACCTGCACATGATCGGCGGGCAGTTCGCGCACCACGCGGGCAGGCACCCGTCCGAGCGCACCGGCGAGCAGTCCGACAACTACCTCCCGTACACGGTGCACGTCACCGACCTGGGACACGAGCACCCGATCACGCAGGGCATCGACGACTTCGACCTCGTCACCGAGCAGTACTGGGTGCTCTCCGACGAGTACAACGACGTCCTCGCGACCACCACACAGGCGGCCCGGGACTTCGACGCCTGGAACCGACCGGTCACGGCACCGGCGATCTGGACCCGGCAGTGGGGCGAGGGCCGCGTCTTCGTCTCTGCCCCGGCCACCGGCTCGAGGTCGTCGAGTCGCAGCCGCTCCGCACGATCATCGAACGGGGACTCCTGTGGGCAGCCCGGTGAACGAACACGCGCTGCGGGTCGGTGTCGTCGGCGTCGGCGTGATCAGCCAGCAGTACTTCGACCACTTCCCGGCGCTCGACGGGCTCGAGCTCACCGCGGTCGCGGACATCGACGTCGCCCGGGCGCAGGCCGTCGGCGAGGCCCAGGGCGTCCGGGGTCCTCGGTCGACGACCTGCTCGCCGCGGACGACGTCGACGTCGTGCTCAACCTGACGATCCCCGCCGCGCACGCCGAGATCGCCACCCGAGCGCTGGAGTCCGGCAAGCACGTCTACGGCGAGAAGCCGCTCGCGATGTCGACCGCCGAGGCGCAGCCCGTGCTCGACCTCGCCCGACGGTCGGGCCTGCGGGTCGGCAGCGCACCGGACACCGTGCTCGGCACCGGGATCCAGACCGCCCGTGCCGCACTCGACGACGGCCTCATCGGGACCCCCGTCGGCGCGGCGGTGTCGTGGTCGGCACCCGGGCACGAAGCTTCGGCACCCGGCCCCGGCGTTCTACTACCAGCCCGGCGGCGGCCCGCTGCTCGACATGGGCCGTACTACCTGACGAGCCTCGTGCAGTTCTTCGGCCCGGTCGTCCGGGTGAGCGGCGCCTCGACGCGGTCGGACCGGCAGCGCACGATCGCGACCGGTCCGGCAGCTGACACACCGCTGCGCGTCGACATCGACACGCACGTCGTCGCGGTCCTCGAGCACGCGAACGGCGTCGTCTCGACGGTCACGGTCTCGTTCGAGGTCTGGGCGACGAAGGCCCCGCTCTTCGAGGTGTACGGCACCGGCGGCAGCCTGGGCGTGCCCGACCCGAACCGGTTCTCCGACGTGGTGTCGATCGCCACGGCCGACGACCGCGACTGGCGCGACCTGCCCGTGGCAGCCGGGTACGCCGACGCCGGACGCGGCTACGGACTCGCCGACATGGCGCACGCGATCGCCACCGAACGACCGCACCGTGCCTCGGGGGACCTCGCGTTCCACGTCCTCGAGATCATGGAGGCCGTGCAGACCGCAGCGCGCGAGCACACCGTCGTGACGGTGGACTCCCGCGTCGAGCGGCCGGCGACGGTGCCCCTCGGCGCCCGGCCGGGCACCTGGTGAACCGGCCGCAGGAGGAAGGAAGCAGCATGACGGACACGACCCGCGCCTCCAGTCCGGCGGCGACGAGCGCGACACGACCGGTCACCCTGTTCACCGGCCAGTGGGCGGACCTGCCCTTCGAGGAGGTCGCACGCCTCGCCGGGGAGTGGGGGTACGACGGACTGGAGATCGCCTGCTGGGGCGACCACCTCGACGTCCGGCGCGCCGCGACGGACCCGTCGTACGTCGCCGACCGCAGGGCGATCCTGGAGCGGAACGGCCTCCAGGTCTGGACCATCGCGAACCACCTGACCGGCCAGGCCGTGTGCGACGACCCGATCGACCAGCGGCACGAGGACATCCTTCCGCCGCACGTCTGGGGCGACGGCGACGCCGAGGGCGTCCGGCAGCGCGCCGCCGAGGAGATGCAGTGGACCGCGCGTGCGGCCGCGGCGCTCGGGGTGTCCACGGTCACCGGGTTCTCCGGCTCGTCGATCTGGAAGACCGTCGCCGGCTTCCCGCCCGTGCCAGCAGGCATGATCGACGCCGGGTACCAGGACTTCCACGACCGCTGGTCGCCGATCCTCGACGTCTTCGAAGAGGTCGGGGTGCGCTTCGCGCTCGAGGTGCACCCGTCCGAGATCGCCTACGACTACTGGACCGCGCGACGCACCCTCGACGTCTTCGCCGACCGGCCCGCGTTCGGGTTCAACTTCGATCCCTCGCACTTCGTCTGGCAGGACCTCGACCCCGCCGCGTTCCTGCTCGACTTCGCCGACCGGGTCTACCACGTGCACTGCAAGGAGTCGGTCAAGCAGCTTGACGGTCGCAACGGACGGCTCTCCTCGCACCTGCCGTGGGGCGACCCCCGCCGCGGATGGGACTTCGTCACCGCCGGGCACGGGGACGTGCCCTGGGAGCGGGTGTTCCGCGTGCTCAACCACATCGGGTACACGGGGCCGACGAGCGTCGAGTGGGAGGACGCCGGCATGGACCGGCTCGTCGGCGGCCCGGAGGCGCTGGCGTTCGTGCGGACGCTCGGGACGATCGCCCCGCCGGAGGCTTCGTTCGACGCCGCGTTCTCGCGGTCCCGGTGAGCGGCGGGCGGGGCCCGAGCGGCGGGCGGGGCGTGAGCGGCGGGCGGAGCCCGAGCGGCGGGCGGGGCCCGAGCGGCGGGCGGAGCCGAGTCTCGGCCCAGCGACGGTTCTCGCGGCCAAGGACCCGAGAACGGTCGCGCAACCCGAGTCTCGGCGCCCACCCCCGGCAACGCCGCGCGCGTCCTCCGGCTCGTGCACGAGGACGGGCCGATCACGCGCGCCGAGATCACCCGGCGCACCGGCCTCAACCGCTCGACCACGCTCGCACTCGTCGGCGAGCTCGTCGACCACGGACTGCTGCACGAGGAACTGCCCGTCCCCGGCACACCCGGCACCGGGGTCGGCCGCCCGAGTCCCGTCGTGCGCGCCGCCGCGGACGTCGTCGCTGCTGCCGTCACGGTCGAGATCGACACCGTGTCGATGGCGCTCGTCGGCCTCGACGGGACGGTGCGGGCGCGTCTCGTCGAGGGGCAGGACCGCCCGCCGACCGCGGCCGAGGCGGTCGAGACCGTCGCGGCCCTGATCGATCGCGTCCGCCGCCGGGCCTCGGCGGGGCGTGACGGCGACGGCTCGCTCCGGCTCGTCGGCATCGGCGTCGCCGTGCCAGGCACCGTCCGCGTCGAGGACGGCACCGTCCAGTACGCGCCGCACCTCGGGTGGCACGACGAACCCCTCGCCGGTCCGCTCGCCGCCCGCACCGGGCTCCCCGTCCGAGCCGCGAACGACGCGAACCTCGGCGCGTGGGCGGAGCGACTCGGCGGCAGCGGCCGGGGCGTCGACGACCTCGTGTACCTGAACGGCGGCGCGAGCGGCATCGGTGGCGGCGTGATCACCGGCGGGCGTCCGCTCGGCGGGGCCGATGGCTACGCCGGGAGCTCGGGCACACCTTCGTGGCGGCGAACGGCGTCCGCTGCCACTGCGGTGCGGTCGGCTGCCTCGAGACCGAGGCGTCCCGCGACATCCTGACCGCCGCCGCGGGGACCCCGCCCGACGACCTCGGAGCGCTGGCCACGGCGCTCGCCGAGCACCGACCCGAGGTCGAGCGTGTCGTGGACCGTCAGGTCAGCGCGCTCGCCACCGCGCTCCGCAACGCGATCCACACCGTGAACCCCGAGGTCGTCGTGCTCGGCGGGTTCCTCGGCGTCCTGCTCGAGCACGTCGGCGACCGCATCGCGGACGACGTGCGCGCGCAGTCGATGGCGGGCATGACCGACCGGATCCGCATCGTGCCGGCCGCACTCGGCCGTGACGTCCTCGTCCACGGGGCCGCCGAGATCGCGTTCCGCGACCTGCTGCGCGACCCGACGCGGATCGCCGAAGCCGTCGACGTGAACCAGCCTGCCACCCTGTCCGAACACGGCCGCGACGACGCGGTCGAGGAAGCGAGAACCCCATGACCGACGTCCAGCACCAGCGCGTCAGCGTCCTGCTCGGCACGCAGGACCTCACCGTCGAGGACCGTGCCGTCCCGGACGTCGACCCGGCGACGTCCTCGTCCGCGTCGCCGCCGTCGGCGTCTGCGGCTCCGACGTGCACTACTACCGGCACGGCCGCATCGGGGACTTCGTCGTCGCGGAGCCGCTCGTCCTCGGCCACGAACTGTCCGGCACGATCACAGCCGTCGGCGAGGGCGTCGACCCGTCCCGCGTCGGGGAGCGCGTCGCGATCGAACCGCAGCGGCCGTGCCACCGGTGTGCGCAGTGCCTCGCCGGGCGCTACAACCTCTGTCCGCACATGCGCTTCTACGCGACGCCGCCGGTCGACGGTGCCTTCGCCGAGTTCGTCACGATCGAGTCCGAGTTCGCGCACCCGCTGCCCGACTCGGTGTCGTTCGAGGCCGGAGCCCTGCTCGAGCCCCTGTCCGTCGGCATCGCCGCCGTCCGCAAGGCCGGGATCGTCCCGGTTCGAGCGTGCTCATCGCCGGTGCCGGTCCGATTGGCATCATCTGCGCGCAGGCGGCGCGAGCGTTCGGCGCAGCACGGATCGTCGTCAGCGACCTCGTCGCGGAGCGCCGCTCGCGTGCGCTCGGCTACGGTGCCACCGAGGTCGTCGATCCGACCGCGGTGTCCGTCGCGTCCGACCTGCCGCCGTTCGACGCGTTCATCGACGCCAGCGGTGCGCCGCGCGCCGTCGCGGACGGCATCAGGGCGGTCGGCCCCGCTGGGGCTGCGGTGCTCGTCGGGCTCGGCAACTCCGAGATGACGCTGCCGGTCGAGCACATCCAGAACCTCGAGGTCACCGTGACCGGGATCTTCCGGTACACCGGCACGTGGCCGGTCGCCATCGAGCTCGTCGCGTCGGGTCAGATCGACCTCGACTCGCTCGTCACGGGCCGGTTCGGGCTCGACCGGGTCCGCGAGGCACTCGAGAGCGACACCGACCCCGAGTCCCTCAAGTCGGTCGTCTACCCGGGTGGCGTCCCCGCCTGAGGACGGCCCGGCCCGCAGGCCGGCCCCTCGCACGGTGCGAGGGGCGGCATGTACTGTGCGAGGTCCCGCACTCGGTGGCACCGTCGGACTCCCGCACCATGCACGAAACCTCGCACCGTGCGTTCGACGGGCGCATCGTGCGGGCCGGGAGGCGCGTGGCGGCCCGACCCGCGCCTCCCGTCCGACACGTGCGCCGGAACCGGGCCACCGCGCGACACGCGGACGCGCTACGGTTCGCGCATGACGGCTTCTCCGACGGCGGCGGTGCCGCAGCGCACCGACCGCCGCGCACTCGTGTCCTGGGCACTGTGGGACTGGGGGTCGGCGGCCTTCAACGCCGTCGTGACCACCTTCGTGTTCAGCACGTACCTGGCGAGCCGGGCGTTCGTCGATCCGGCACTGGTCGCCGACACCTCCGCTGCCGGGAAGACGCTCGTCGAGCGGGAGCTCGCGCACAACGCGGCGGTGGTCTCGACGGCCCTGACCATCGCCGGTGTCGTCGTCGCGCTCGTGGCACCGGCGATCGGCCGGCTCGCGGACTCATCGGGGCACCGGCGACGGTCGGTCCTCATCGCCACGATCGGCATCGTGCTGTCCATCGGCGGCATGGTGTTCGTCGCGCCCAGTCAGCCGTACCTGCTGCTCGGCGCCGCACTGCTCGGCATCGGGACGGTCGCGTACGAGATCGCGAGCGTCGGCTACAACGCGATGCTCGGCCAGGTCGCCACGCCGGAGCAGACCGGGCGCGTCTCGGCGATCGGCTGGGCGGCGGGGTACTTCGGCGGCATCGTGCTGCTCGTCGTCCTGCTCGTCCTCTGCATCCAGGACTTCGGCGGGGCGACGTCGCCGGGCTCCTGCAGCTGCCGGCGACCGTTGCCTCCGGGCAGTGGGACGTCCGCGTCGCGATCGGCATCGCCGCCGTGTGGCTCGCGGTCAGCTCGGTCCCGCTGTTCGTCACCGTCCCCGAGGCCGCACCCGACCGGACGCACGCCGGGAGCGTCCTCGGCGCCTACGCCGATCTCGGGCGGGACATCGCCCGGCTCTGGCGGGAGCGCCGCAACGTCCTGGCATTCCTACTCGCGAGCGCGGTGTTCCGCGACGGCGTCGGCGCGGTGTTCACCTTCGGCGGGATCATCGCGGCGCAGGTGTTCGGCTTCAGCCCGTCGCAGGTCATCCTGTTCGCCATCGCGGCGAACATCGTCGCGGGTGTCTCCACGTTCCTGTCCGGAAGACTCGACGACCGGTTCGGCTCCCGGGCGGTGATCATCGTCTCGCTCGTCGGGCTCGCCGCGTGCGGGCTCGGCGTGCTCGCGATCGGGACGGTGTCGGCGGGCTTCTGGGTGCTCGGCCTGACGCTGGCGCTCTTCGTCGGACCGGTGCAGGCGTCGTCGCGGGCGTACCTCGCGCGACTGGCCACGCCCGGCCGCGAGGGCGAGCTCTTCGGGCTCTACGCGACCACGGGCCGGGCGGCGTCGTTCCTCGCGCCGGCGCTGTTCGGGGTCGCGGTCACAGTGGGTGGGTCGACGCGGTACGGGATCGTCGGGGTCGTGGTGGTGCTGGTCGCCGGCCTGGTGCTCATGGCGTTCGTGAAGCGGGAGCCGCGCGCGTAGGGATGGGTTGCCGTTCGGAGCGTGGGTGGTCGTTTCGCGCGTGGGCGGTGGGTCGCCGTTTCGCGCGTAGGTTGTCCTTTCGCGCGTCGGTTGTCGTTTCGCGCGTAGGGGGTCGAAACTTCACGTCTCCTACGCGCGTTCCTGCCTCTCATCGCACTTGCGATGGGACGAATCGTCTCTCGGATCCGGCCTGGAGGCGCGGCTCGGCACTCCTCCACAGGCGCGGATCCGCGCATGGTTGCGCACAGAGCCGTGGCTCGGTCGGTCTCCGCAGGCTGCGTGCGCCAGGATGGTGCCATGACCGACCAGCGCATCGCCGTCGTCGTCCTCGCCGCCGGGCAGGGCACGCGCATGAAGTCGTCCACCCCGAAGGTCCTGCACCGCCTCGCGGGGCTGCCGCTCATCGCCCACGTGCTGCGAACGGCGTCGTCGCTCGAGCCGGAGCACGTCGCCGTCGTCGTGCGGCACGAGCGCGACCTGGTCGCGGCCGAGGTGATCGAGCGCGCACCCGACGCGATCGTGGTCGACCAGGACGACGTCCCCGGGACCGGTCGCGCGGTCGAGGTCGCCGTGCAGGCGCTCCCCGCCGACTTCGACGGTGCCGTGGTGGTGCTCTCCGGCGACGTCCCGCTGCTCGACGCCGAGTCGCTCCGCCGGCTGGTGGACGCGCACGCACGCGGCGGCAACGGCGCCACGTTCGTCAGCGCGATCGCGCCGGACCCGACGGGCCTCGGCCGCATCGTGCGCGACTCCTCCGGCGCGTTCGTCGGTGTCGTCGAGCACAAGGACGCCACGGCGGAGCAGCTCGCGATCACCGAGGCGAACGCCGGCATCTACTCGTTCGACGTGACGCACCTGCGCGCCGTCCTGCCGGCCCTGACCACCGCGAACGCCCAGGGTGAGAAGTACATCACCGACGCCCCGCCCTCATCGCTGAGCGTGGTGGCCGCATCGACGTCGTGACCCTGACCGACCCGTGGCTCGTCGCGGGCATCAACGACCGTTCGCAGCTGTCGGACGCGGCGCGCGTGCTGAACGCCCGCATCGTCCGTCGGCACCAGCTCGCCGGCGTCACGGTGCAGGACCCGGCGACCACCTGGATCGACCTCGACGTCTCGATCGAGGCCGATGCCGAGATCCTGCCCGGCACGCAGCTGGTCGGCGCCACCGCGATCGCCGCCGGAGCGGTGGTGGGGCCGGACAGCACCCTCCGCGACACCGAGGTCGGCGCCGGTGCCGTCGTGAACCGGGTCGACGCGACCCTCGCCGTCATCGGCGACGGCGCCTCGGTCGGGCCCTTCGCCTACCTGCGTCCGGGCACGATCCTCGGCGACCAGGGCAAGATCGGCACGTTCGTCGAGACGAAGAACGCGACGATCGGGCGGGGCAGCAAGGTGCCACACCTGTCGTACATCGGGGACGCCGAGGTGGGCGAGGACTCGAACATCGGCGCGAACACGATCACCGCGAACTACGACGGCGTCCACAAGCACCGCACCGAGGTGGGGTCGAACGTGCGCACCGGCTCGCACAACGTGTTCGTCGCCCCCGTTAGGATTGGTGACGGAGCGTACACCGGCGCGGGTACGACGGTCCGCAAGGACGTACCGGCCGGGTCGCTGGCGATCAGCTACGCCCCGCAGCGCAACACCGACGGATGGGTCGAGGAACACCGACCCGGCACGCCGGCGGCCGAGGCAGCTCGGCGCGCGCACGGCGAACAGATCTGACGGCTCTCGGGCCGATCGACACGGCCCCTCGGGGTCAGGGAGTGAGCACCGCACTTGTCCGGAATCAAAACGACCGGCCAGAAACGACTCGTCCTCGTCTCGGGGCGAGCACACCCGGCGCTCTCGGCCGAGATCGCCGAGGAACTCGGTGTCGATCTCGTCCCGACCGATGCCCGGACGTTCGCGAACGGCGAGCTCTACGCCCGCTTCGACGAGTCGGTCCGTGGCTGTGACGCCTTCGTGATCCAGTCGCACACGGCGCCGATCAACGAGTGGCTCATGGAGCAGCTCATCATCGTCGACGCCCTGAAGCGCGCCTCGGCGAAGCGCATCACCGTCGTCGCGCCGTTCTACCCGTACGCCCGCCAGGACAAGAAGGGCCGCGGGCGCGAGCCGATCTCGGCCCGGCTCGTCGCCGACCTGTTCAAGGCGGCGGGCGCCCACCGCATCATGAGCGTCGACCTGCACGCCGCCCAGATCCAGGGGTTCTTCGACGGACCCGTCGACCACCTGTTCGCGATGCCGGTCCTGCTCGAACGCTTCCAGCAGATCCTCGACCCCTCCACGCTGACGGTCGTCTCGCCGGACATGGGGCGCGTGCGCGTCGCCGACATCTGGTCCGAGAAGCTTGGCGCGCCGCTCGCCATCATCCACAAGCGTCGCGACCCGCTGGTGCCGAACCAGGTCTCCGTGCACGAGATCGTCGGCGACGTCTCCGGCCGCGTGTGCCTGCTCGTCGACGACCTCATCGACACCGGGCGCACGATCGCCAAGGCTGCGGAGGCGCTCAAGGCCAACGGCGCCACGGGTGTCGTCGTGGCCGCGACCCACGCCGTGTTCTCCGACCCGGCGACGGAGCTGCTGCAGAGCGAGTTCATCGACCGCGTCGTGGTCACCGACACCCTTCCCGTGCCGGAGGAGAAGCGCTGGGACCGGCTCGAGGTCCTGCCGATCGCGCCGCTCATCGCCCGTGCCATCCACGAGGTCTTCGACGACGGTTCGGTGACCTCGATGTTCGACGGTGCTGCTTGACCCATCCCGCGCGTGACGCGCTCGCTGCCCGACTCCGGGCCGCGGGCAGCGTCTTCGCCGAGGACGAGGCCGACCTCCTGCTCGACGCCGGTGACGGTGACGCGGCACGTCTCCGCGGGCTCGTGCAGCGGCGTCTCGGGGGCGAACCGCTGGAGTACGTGCTCGGCTGGGCGGCGTTCGACGGGCACCGCATCCGCGTGACCCGGGCGTCTTCGTGCCCCGGACCCGTACGGTCTCGGTCGTGGAGCAGGCCGCGCGCCGGCTCCGGCGCTACGACCGGGTCGTCGACCTCTGCTGCGGCGCCGGTGCGATCTCGGTCGCACTGCTCGGCCGGGTCGGAGCACTCGACCTGGTCGCGACGGACGTGGACCCGGCCGCGGTGGACGTCGCGGCCGAGAACATCGGCGACCGCGGGATCGTCGTCGCGGGAGACCTCTTCGCGCCGCTGCCGGACCGGTTCCGCGGAGCGGTCGACGTCATCGCGGTGAACGCCCCGTACGTCCCCACGGCCTCCATCGCCACGATGCCGGCGGAGGCCCGCGACCACGAGCGCCGGGTCGCGCTCGACGGTGGCCCGGACGGCCTCGACCTGCACCGGCGCATCGCAGCGAGTGCAGGGGAGTGGCTCCGGCCGGGTGGCTCGGTCGTCGTCGAGGTGTCGCGCGCGCAGGCACCGGTGTCCTCCGCACTCTTCGCCGGCGCAGGCTTCACCGTGTCGGTCGAGTCCGACGACGCGGTCGACGGCACGTGCATCGTGGCGACGGCCCCCCTCTGACGCGCACGACGTCGCCGGACGCGCGCGGCGTCGCCGGACGCGCGCGGCGTCGCCGGACGCGCGAGGCGCCGCCTGTCGGACGAGACGCCGCCGGATCCGGCCGCGTCTCGTAGTGGGGGCGGTGACTCGAGGACTGGACGGTGTCTCGCGAGCCGAGCCGTGCCTCCAGGCCGTCGACCCGCCCGGAGCCGTCAGGTCGCCCGCACCTCCACGGTGTGCCAGCCGGTCGCGCCGCTCGGCGCGGGCGGCCGCTCCACGCTCGTCTGGACCTCGCCGTCCGCGCTGACGGCGCGCACCTGGAGCCGGTGCGACCCCTTCGTCGGCGTCCACCGGTACACCCACTGCCGCCACGTGTCGGCCGACACGGACTCGGCGAGTGTCGCCGCCTGCCACGGACCGTCGCCCACCCGGACCTGCACGCCCTCGACGCCGGTGTGGGGCTGCCAGGCGACGCCCGCGATCGCGACGGTCGACCCGGCAGACACCGTGGCACCGGCGCGGGGCGTGTCGATGCGCGACTCGAGCCGTACCGGACCGCGCTCGGACCATCCACGCGGCGTCCAGTACCCCTGGGCGTCGGCGAACCGGGTGACCTCGAGCTCGGTGACCCACTTGGTCGCGGAGACGTACCCGAACAGCCCGGGGACGACCATCCGCACCGGGAACCCGTGCTCCGGCGGCAGCGGCTCGCCGTTCATCCCGACCGCGAGCAGCGCCGCCGTGCCGTCGTCCTGCAGCACGTCGAGGGGCGTGCCGGCCGTGAACCCGTCGACGCTGCGGGACAGCACCATGTCGGCGCCCGCGTGCGGCCCTGCACGTTCGAGCAGGTGCCGGATCGGGTAGCCGAGCCACAGCGCGTTCCCGATGAGGTCGCCCCCGACCTCGTTGGACACGCAGCTCAGCGTGGCGAGGTGTTCCTCGAGCGGCAGGGCGAGCAGCTGGGCCCAGGTCAGCTCGACCTCGTGGTCGACCGCGCCGTGGATCCGCAGGCGCCAGTCCGCGGTGTCGACGGACGGCACGCGCAGCGCGGTGTCGATCCGGTAGAAGTCGGCGTTGGGCGTGACGTACGGCGTGATGCCGGGGACGTCGAGCGAGGCCCCGGCCGGGACGGCCGGTGCCGTCGTCGCCGCTGTGGGCAGCCTGATGGCCCGTCGCGCGGCCGCCGCTGCCTGCATGGCCGAGCTCCCCAGCCTGGAGGCGCTGCCCACCACGATCGCGACCGTCGCCGCGGTGACGCCCCAGACCAGGAAGGCGCGGCGCTCGGTCGACGCGGGCCGGCTGGCGGCGGACGGGACGGCTGCCGCGGACTCCCATCGTCTGAGCCGTCCGGTGAGGACCCGGAACACGACGACCGCCGCCGCCACACCGAGGACCGAGGGGCGCCGTCCAGGGTCCCGCTCCCGGATCGAGTGGTCACCGCGAGGAGCGACAGGATCCCGCCGGCCGCGAACACCAGGGCGCCGAGCGGGGGCCGTCCCCGCTCGAGGACGCCCGCACCCGCGGTGATCACGGCGACGAGCACGACCATGAGCACGAACAGCGCCACCTTGTCGCCGGTGCCGAACACGGCGACCATGAGGTCCTTCGCGCCCGGCGGTGCGAGGTCGATGACGGCAGATCCGACGGCGACCAGCGGGCTCCCCGCGCCCCCGAGGACGAGCGCACCGAGCTCGGCAGCGGCGAAGAACGCGGCGGCGGCGACGAGACCCACGGTCGCGGCGAGCAGCACGGGGCGGTGGACCGGGCGGGGCGCCGTCTCGATGTCGCTGGTCACGGGCCGAGCGTAGGTCGCCCGTGCCGCATGTGCGCTGACAGTCGTGCATGGCGGGCCGACCGGTTCGTCGGCAGTTCACCGGTCCGGGCCAGCCGATCGGGCGCGGACCGTGCAAGGATCGGGGTGTGCTGAGGCGTCCCGACCGTGTCCCGCGCTTCGGTCGCGCCCGGCGACGGGAACGACCGCCGATGTCCCCGGTGCGGCGACTGATGGTCCTGCGCTGGGTCATCGTCGGCGTGTGGGCCGCCCTGCTGACCGCTCGGATCATCGTGGTCGCCGCCTCGCCGCAGGCCGACCTGACGTACTTCGGCATCGCCGAGGTCGTGGCGATCTCGCTCGGCGTCGTGGTCATCGCGGTCGCGGTCGTGCGGGCGCAGTCGATCCGCCGTCGACGGGAGGACGAGGCGCTCGCTCTCGCGATCCGCCGCATCGACCCCACGGTGTGGCTCGTCCCGGCAGCGCCGACCCCCGAACTCCGGGCGTCGATCGAGTCCGCCAGGCCCGAGGTCTCCCTCGGGCACCGTGTGACCTGGGCGTTCGGGGCGACCGAGGCGTCGCTGTGGGAGCTCGAGGACCGCCGTGCCACCCGCCTGCTCGTCATCCGCTGGAGCCGCATGGTGCACGTCGGCCTCGAGGACGTGCACGGTGACGGCCGGGCGTGGGCGATCGCGATGCACTACGTCCGGCCGGACGACACCGCCGCCGTGGCGACGTTCTTCGTCCGTGCGGCGCCGGGCTCGCGGCGGATGCTCGGTCGTGGTCCGCGACTCGAGCGGCTGATGGCGGACCTCGCACGCGAGCGCATCGTCGCGTGAGGCGTGTCGGGCGGCGCCCGTCGCGTCGGGCGGCGCCCGTCGCGCAAGGCGTGTCTGGCGACGACGCCCCGTCGCGTCGCCGGCGTCGACGCTCCACGGGCAGGCCGTGACGTCCCACCGACTCTCGCGCCCCGCAGCGGCGGCTCGCGCCCCGCGTCTCCTCGGTACCGGCCTCGAGGCGCTGGGCGCGTCCATCCCGCCGGCGCACCCCGCCGGGCTGCCGTCTTCTCCTGAGCGTGTGACCGTTCTGGTTCGCAGAACCCGGGGATGGTGATCCGGGACAGTCAACTGCAGCCGGGACAGTCAACTGCAGAAGGAGTCGTACCGACCGCGCCCGGATCGCTCGATCCGCATCGGACTGCCGGGCGGCCTGCAGGCAGACGCCTGAGGCGCGGACCTCCACGCGCGCTTCATGGAAGTCGTCAGACGCGCGACGTCCGGAGCCCGGTCCGTCCGCGAACCGGACAACGGAACCGACCTCGTCAGGAGCGGTCCGTCTAGTGGGTGGAGGGTTCCTGCTCGACTTCGCGTCGGTCGTCGTCGGACCAGAGTGTGTGGAAGGTGCCGTCCTTGTCGATGCGCTGGTAGGTGTGCGCGCCGAAGAAGTCGCGCTGTCCCTGGATGAGCGCGGCGGGGAGGCGGTCGGAGGCGAGGGAGTCGAAGTACGACAGCGCGGATGAGAACCCCGGTGCCGGGACCCCCGATGCGGCCGCGATGCCGACGATGCGGCGCCAGGCGGCTTCGCCCTCGGCGACGGCGTTCGCGAAGTACGGGTCGACCAGCAGCGACTCGAGCTGCGGGTTCTTGTCGTACGCCTCGACGATGCGGTTGAGGAACTGGGCGCGGATGATGCAGCCGCCGCGCCAGATCTTCGCGATGTTGCCGAGGTCGATGTCCCAGCCGTACTCCTTCGCCCCGGCGATGATGAGGTCGAAGCCCTGCGCGTAGGCGACGACCTTCGACGCGTACAGTGCCGCGCGGACGTCGTCGGCGAAGGTGTCGGGCACCTCGGCGATCGACGGCCGCGACTGCACCGATGCCTGGACGGCGGCACGCTGCGTCGGCTTCGACGACACCGCGCGGGCGAACACGGCCTCGCCGATCCCGGAGACCGGGATGCCGAGACCGACCGCGTTCTGCACGGTCCACACGCCGGTGCCCTTGGACCCGGCCTCGTCGCGGATGACGTCCACGAGCGGCTTGCCGGTGTCGGCGTCGCGCTGCTTGAGGACCTCGACGGTGATCTCGATCAGGTACGACTCGAGGTCGCCGCCGTTCCACTCGTCGAACACCTCCACGAGGTCCTCGACCGAGTACCCGCCGACGCGGCGGAGCAGGTCGTAGGACTCCGCGATGAGCTGCATGTCGGCGTACTCGATGCCGTTGTGCACCATCTTCACGAAGTGCCCGGCACCGTCGGTCCCGACGTGCGTCACGCACGGCTCGCCCTCGGCGACCGCGGCGATCGACTGCAGGATCGGGCCGAGCGTCTCCCACGCCTCCGCGGAGCCGCCGGGCATGATCGACGGGCCCTTCAGCGCGCCCTCCTCGCCGCCGGAGATGCCGGTGCCGACGAAGTTCAGGCCCTGCTCGCGCAGGTCGTGCTCGCGGCGGATGGTGTCGTGGAAGTTCGCGTTGCCGCCGTCGACGATGATGTCGCCCGCCTCGAACCGCTCGGCGAGCTGGCCGATGACGGCGTCCGTGCCCGTGCCGGCCTGCACCATGATGATCGCGGTGCGCGGCTTGGACAGCGACGCCACGAAGTCATCGATCGACTCGGACGCGATGAACCCGGCGTCGCCGTGCTCCTTGACGAGTTCCTCGGTGCGGGCGTAGGTGCGGTTGTACACCGCGACCGTGTTGCCCTCACGCGACGCGAGGTTCCGCGCGAGGTTCGACCCCATCACCGCCAGACCCACCACCCCGATGTTCGCCTGACCGTTGTTGTCTGCCACGAGGGTCTCCTTCGTCCTGACGTTCGGCACCAACCTACGGTCCACAGCCTGTGACCGCACGGGTGTTACGGCAACTGGGGATGGCCGTCCACCTGGACCAATACTGTGGAGGGATGACCGAGAGCAGTGTCCTCCGCCCGTGCTCGTGATGGGTGTCTCGGGCTCCGGCAAGTCGACGATCGGCCAGTCGCTCGCCGACGCCCTGGCGGAGCGCGGGGAGCCGTCCGTCTTCGTGGACGCGGACGACCTGCACCCGGCCGCCAACAAGGAGAAGATGCGGCAGGGCATCCCGCTCACGGACGAGGACCGGTGGCCCTGGCTCGACGCGTGCGCCGCCCGGATCGCCGAGGTCGAGGCCGCCGGCGACCGCTGCGTGATGGCGAACTCGGCGCTGAAGCGCACCTACCGCGATCGTCTCCGCGCATCGGCGCCGGGCCTGGTGATCGCGTTCCTCGACGGTTCGCGCGACCTCATCGCGGAGCGGCAGTCGCATCGCCACCACGAGTACATGCCGGACTCGCTGCTCGACTCGCAGTTCGCCACGCTCGAGCGTCCGCAGCCGGACGAGACCGCCGTCGCCGTGTCGATCGAGGGATCGGTCGACGACACGGTGACGACGATCCTCGCCGCGCTGTCGGTCACTTCCGACTGAGTTCCGAGAGTCGCGCGCGGTACTCCTCGGCGTCGAGGTCGCCACGGGCGAACCGGTCGGCGAGCACGGCACGGGCGTCCGAACGTGCCCGCCAGGCACCCCGTCGGGCCACCCCGAACACGAGGAACACGACGAGGACGGCGAAGAAGAAGAACGCGGGGAAGACGAAGAACGGGAACCCGCCGCCGTGCCAGTAGGGCGCGGTGGCGGCGATGGTGGTGAGCATGGTGACCTCCTGTGGTCGGTTTCGGCGCCGCTGTCGCGACCGTCCCAGACTCCGGCCTGGAGGCACGGCGCGCGTCCGCCACGGAGCCCCACTTCGGCCTGCTCCGCGGTCGTACCCAAGTCCTCCCTCCACAGCCGGCTACTCCCTGGGAGTAGTCCACAGGTCGTGCTGGCGCCCGATGTACCGGGTGGCCGTCGACCCTAGGCTCGAGCCATGCACTCCACCCCGACCGTCGCCGAGCCGGTGACCGTCGACGGCCGCCGTGACGGACGTCGACGGTTCGCGCGTGTCGGTCGGGTGGTGCCGGTGGCCCTCCTGCAGATCGTGGGCACGCTCGTGGCGTCACGGTTCGCCACCGGGCCGACCGGTCCGGGTCCGACGGCGGCCCGCCCTGGGCGCGGCACGCGTTCGCCGACGGGGTCGATCCCGTCCAGCTCGGCCCGCTCGCGGTCGCGCTGCTCGTGGCCGGCGTCGTCGCGCTCCCGTGGCGGTGGCGGTGGCCCCGGGCGGTCCTCCTCGTGACGCTCGCCACCACGATCGGCTACGCCCTCGTGGTGAGTCCGCGTGGCCCGTTCGTCGCCGCCCTCACCATGGCGCTCGCGAACGCCTGGCTGCGCGGGCACCGGTCGTGGGTGGCGGTGTCCGCGGGCCTGGCGGTCGCGGTGCTCCCGACCGCCGACACCGTGCTCGGTCGTTCCTCGGTGCTCGACCTCAGCGCCGTGCTGCTGTGCGTCGCGTGGGTGACCGTGACGATCGCGGTCTCGGAACTCGTCCGGGTCCGGCTCGAACGCGTCGCCGAACGGCGACGTCAGCGGGCCGAGGCCGAGCGCCGCCGTGCCGGAGACGAACGCGTCCGCATCGCGCGCGAACTGCACGACTCCGTGGCCCACAGCATGTCGCTCATCAACCTGCAGGCAGGGGTCGCACTGCACCTCGGTGCCGATCTGCCGGACCAGACCCGGGAGTCGCTGGCGAACATCCGCGACTCCAGCCGCGACGCGCTCGTCGAGCTGCGGACGATCCTCGGTGTCCTCCGCTCCGTGGACGGCGAGCCCGGCGCTCCCGGCGATGCCGGAGGCGGCACGGACGGCGTGGGTTCTGCGCGGCACCCGACGGCCGGACTGGACCGTGTCCCGGACCTCGTCGAGCGCGCCCGGGCGGCCGGTGTCGACGTCGACGTGGCCGTGGAGGGAGACCCGTCGACCGTGCGCGGCGTGACCGACCGGAACGCGTTCCGCATCGTGCAGGAGTCGGTGACGAACGTCATGAAGCACGCCCCGGGCACCACGCCGGGGTGTCGGTGACCATCGGCTCGGAGGTCGTCGACCTCGTCGTCGAGGACCGCCCGGTCCACCCGGGGCCGACGGGGGCCGCCGCGACCGTCCAGCTCGGTCCGTCCGGCAACGGGATCATCGGCATGCGCGAGCGTGCGACCGCCGTCGGTGGCACCCTCGCCGCCGGACCGACCACGGACGGCGGCTGGCGGGTCGTCGCGCGCCTCCCCGTGATCGGCAACGAGACCGAGGACGTCCGATGAGTGCCGACGAGACAGCCCCGACCCGATCCGCGTGCTCCTCGTCGACGACCAGGTGCTGGTGCGTGCCGGGCTCCGAGCGCTCGTGGACGCCGAGCCCGGTATGGCCGTCGTCGGTGAGGCGGGCGACGGCGACGCCGCCGTGGCCGTCGCTCGTCGAGAGCGTCCCGACGTCGTGCTGATGGACATCCGCATGCCCGGCACCGACGGCCTCGCGGCGACGCAACGGATCTCCGCGGACCCGGACCTCGACGGCGTGCACGTGGTCATCCTCACGACCTTCGAGGAGGACGACTACGTCTTCGAGGCGATCCGGG
Source organism: Curtobacterium flaccumfaciens (assembly GCA_029689965.1). GTDB lineage: Bacteria > Actinomycetota > Actinomycetes > Actinomycetales > Microbacteriaceae > Curtobacterium > Curtobacterium flaccumfaciens_E. The sequence continues at coordinate 1,467,203 of CP121450.1, forward strand.
GCGGGGCGGCCGGGTTCCTCGTCAAGGACACGGAGCCCGCCGACCTCCTCCGGGCCGTCCGAACCGTCGTCGCGGGGGAGTCGCTCCTGTCGCCCCGCGCCACCCGCTCCCTGATCGAGGCGTACGCGACGCACGCCAAACCCGCGTCCCTGGCCCCCGAGCTCGACGTCCTGACCGACCGCGAACGCCAGGTCATGCAGCTCGTCGCCGTGGGGATGACGAACGCCGAGATCGCCGAGCACCTGTTCGTCAGCCCGATGACCACCAAGACCCACGTCTCCCGGGCGATGATCAAGCTCGGCGCCCGCGACCGTGCGCAGCTCGTGGTCTTCGCCTACGAGACCGGCCTCGTCACCCCGGGCTGGCGCCCGTGACCAGTCTCCTCGCCGACCAGGCACCACGAGCGCTCTCCGCGCTCGTCGGGACCGCTGACCGACAGCGAGCACCGTGGCAACGGACGGCAACGAATGCCGGACTGCAGCACCCCGAGTTGCATGGACCCATGTCGTTCACCGGGTTCGGCGTCGTCGCCGGAGCAGCGCTGACGGAGGCGGTCCGTCGTGCCGGCGCCGACCACGTCGAGCCGACGATCGCGGACAACCTCGCGCTCCGGTCGGACCACGGTGGTGGCTGGGATCGCAACGACGTCTACGCGGGCGACCGTTTCCCGTCGTTCGCGATCCTCGTCCCCGGTGACCTCGCGCTGCTGACCGCTGATCCCGGTGCCGTCCGGGACTACTTCGACGCCGTCCTCCCGATCGTCCGCTCCGTCGCCGACCCGGAGGCGAAGATCGTGTTCGGTTCGGGACCGCCCGCACGGCACCCGACGGCATGCCCGATGCCGAGGCCCACCGCCGTTTCGCGGAGGTGCTCCGCACCGCCCGGGACGTCGCGGCGGCGAGTGACCTCCGCATCGTGCTCGAACCGCTGAGCCGTTCGGAGACGAACGTGCTGCACTCCTTCGCCGAGGCCGCCCGGTTCCTGGACGACGCGGCCATCGACGGTGTGGACGTCGTCGCCGACCTGTTCCACATCCGGAACGAGGGCGAGTCCCTCGACGTCCTCCGCGAGTACGGCGACCGCATCGGCCACGTGCACGTCAGCGATCGCGACCGGCTCCCGCTCGGGGCAGCGGGCGGCGACGACGTGTGGCGCGACTTCCTCAGCGCCGTGCACGACGGCGGCTACCGCGGCTCGGTCTCGCTGGAGTGCACCTGGTCGCGCGACCCGGCGATGGCCGAGCCCGAGATCCGTCGCTCCCTCGACCTCCTCCGACGGCCAGACTCCGCGCTCGTGTAACGCCGGACCCGCACGGTGCGAGGTTCCGTGCAGTGTGCGACCGAGATCGCGTCGCACACTGCGCGGAACCTCGCACACAGCGTCAGCGCGGCGCGTCGCCGCGCCGCGCCCGTGCACCCTCAAAGCTTGAACGTCGCCCTCGGGATGTCCGACACGATCCGGCGTGCGGAGCGCACCGCGTCCTCCTCGGAGATCTCGTGCGTGACCACCAGCGAGGCCAGGTACGCCGCGTCCGCCCGCCGCGCCATGTCGTGCCGTGCGGGGATCGAGCAGTACGCCCGCGTGTCGTCGATGAACCCGGAGGTCTTCGTGAACGACGTCGAGTCGGTGATCGCCGCCCGGTACCGCCCGATCGCCGCCGGGGTGTCGATGAACCACCACGGTGCGCCCGCGTAGACCGCCGGGTAGAAGCCGGCGAGCGGGCCGATCTCCCGCGAGAACACGGTCTCGTCGACGGTGAACAGCACGAGGTGGAAGCCCGGCGCGGTGCCGAAGGCCTCGAGCAGCGGCCGGAGCGGCTCCGTGAACGACCCGACCGCGGGCAGGTCGTGCCCGGTGTCCGGGCCGAAGCGCTCGAGCGTCGGCGTGTGGTGGTTCCGGTGCACCCCGGGGTGGAGCTGCATGACGAGGCCGTCCTCGACGCTCATCTCGGCCCACCGGAAGAGCATGTCGTGGCGGTACGCGACGGCATCCGCCTCGGACACGGACGCCGGGTCGCGGAGCGCGTCGGCGTGGATGCGCTGGCGCTCCACGGGCGACAGCGGTGTCGACCCGGCGTCGAGCACCCCGGTGTCCGTCGCGGTCGCACCGCGCTCGATGAAGTACCGGCGGCGTGCCCGCAGCGCTGCCAGCAGCCCGTCGTGCGTGCCCGTGTCGATGCCGGCGGCCTCCCCGATCGACGCGACCACGTGCCTCCAGTCCGGCCGCGACGGGTCGAAGACGGCGTCCGCGCGGAACGTGGGGACCACCCGGCCGGTGAAGGTCGGGTCGGCGGCGAGCCGGGCGTGCGCCGCGAGGTCGGCCGTCGGGTCGTCGGTGGTGGCGAGCACCTCGATGCCGAAGGCGTCGAACAGGGCGCGCGGCCGCATCTGCGGCTGCTGCAGCAGCGCGGCGATGTGGTCGTACTGCGCGTCCGCGTTCGCGGCCGACGGCTGCTCCGTCAGCCCGAAGACGTCGTGCAGCTCCGTCTCGAACCAGTAGCGCACAGGGGTGCCGAGGAAGTCGTCCCAGTGCTCCGCCAGCGTCCGCCAGATCTCGCGGCCTGGAGGAACGGGGCGCGTCCCTGACAGGTCGGCGCGACCCAGCGCCTCCAGTCCGACGCCGTTCGCGTGCAGGAGCCGCAGGACGTAGTGGTCGGGCGTGACGAGCAGCGAGGCGGGGTCCGGGAACGGCTGGTCGTCCGCGATCAGGGCCGCGTCGACGTGCCCGTGGGGGAGATGATCGGCGCGTCCTTGACGGCGTCGTAGACGACGCGCGCGACCGCGCGCGCTCCCGGGTCGGCGGCGAAGAGCCGGTCGGGGTGCGGGGCGAGCGGGGTGATGGTGCTGAGCTGGGTCATCGTCGACTCCTTCAGGACGGACGGTGGGGCGAGGACGGCGCCGGGCCGGTGGACTCGCGGACGGTGAGGTGGGTGGGCAGGGCGACGGCGCCGCTCGCGTGCTCGCCGGGCTGCTCCTCGGCGGGGGTCGCGCCGAGGCGACCGAGCAGCATCCTGATCGCGACCCGCCCGGCGCGCTCGATGGGCGACGTCATCGTCGTGAGCGGCGGGTTGCAGAAGTCGGCGCCGAAGATGTCGTCGCAGCCGACGATGCTCATGTCCTCGGGGACGCGGACGCCGCGTTCCCGCAGCCGGGCGAGCATGCCGATCGCGATGAGGTCGTTGAACGCGATGCACGCGGTGGCGCCGGCGTTCACGGCGGCGTCCGCCGCGGCCGCACCGGAGTCGACGAACGGGGCGTGCGGGCCGATCCGGGCGACGCGGACACCGAGCCGCTTGGCGACGCGGAGAAGCGCCTTCCACCGCCGCTCGTTCGACCACGAGCTGTCCGGACCGGCGACGTAGAGGACGTCCCGGTGCCCGAGCGACACGAGGTGCTGCACGGCCTGCTCCACCCCGCCGGGGGTGTCGATGAGCACGGACGGCACCCCGGCCGGCCGACGGTTGACGACGACGAGCGGCGTGCGTTCGGCGAACCGGGCGATCTGCGCGTCGGACAGTCGGGACGCGGTGAGGACGGCGCCGTCGGCCTTCCCGGCGATCGCGCTGAGGGCGGCCGTCTCGGCGTCGGCGGACTCCTCGGTGTCGACGAGGAGCTGCGTCCACCCGGCGGCGGCGAGCTGGTGCTGGGTGCCGCGGATGACGTCGAAGTAGAACGGGTTGGTGATGTCCGACACGAGGACGGCGACGGCCCGGGTCCGGCCGGACGTGAGCGCGCGGGCCTGCGAGTTCGGGACGTAGCCGAGGTCGCGGGCAGCCTGCTGGATGCGCTGCTGCGTGACGTGGTTGACCCGGTCGGGCAGCGAGAGCGCCCGGGACACCGTCGACGGGGCGACACCGGTCGCGTCGGCGATGTCGCGGATGGTCACCCGCCGGGCGGTGTCGGTTTCGGTCACGTGTCCTCCGTCGTACGCTCGGCGCCGCGGTGCGCCGGTGCAGCTCTGTCGGCGCCGCGGTGCGCCGGTGCAGTGAACGTAGGACGATCTGGCAACAAGTGGCAACCGGTTGCCGGAATTCGCCACCCGGGGAACAGTGGTGGCCACGCCGGAGGCAACGCCGCCCGGCACCCGGGACGTAGCGTGGCTCCCGGGTGGAGGTCTCGAGGAGGAAACCCCCGCATGAGCACAGGAAGACTGAGGCGACGCACCCTCGTCGGTGCCCTGGCCGTCGCCGCCGTGACCGCGCTGTCCCTCCAGGGATGCGCCGTCGTCAACGGCAGCGGCGACGACCCGAACACCCTCCGCGTGATGATGGGCGCGGACACCACCTACCCCAAGGAACGCAAACAGTGGCAGCAGCACGTCGCCGCCGAGTTCAAGCGCACCACCGGCGCGAACGTCCAGTGGGAGACCTACTCCTCCGCGCAGGAGGAACTCACCGCCATCCAGACCAGCGTCATCTCCGGGCAGGGCCCCGACGTGTACGCCATCGGCAGCACCTTCACCCCCACCGCCTACGCCACCGGCGCCTTCGTCGAGATGGGCGCGAAGCAGTGGGACGCGATCGGGGGCAAGGACCAGTTCGACCCGGCCTCGTTCGGCATCTCGGGCCCGAGCGCCTCGAAGCAGATCGGCATCCCCTTCGCCAGCCGTCCGTTCGTGATGGCCGTCAACAAGGACCTGCTCGCCGAGGCCGGCATCGACTCGATGCCCACGACGTGGGACGAGCTGACCGAGGACGCGAAGGCCACCACCGGTGACGGACACCACGGCCTGGCGATCGCCTACGCCGACGGCTTCGACCCCTGGAAGTTCGTCTGGGGCATGGCACAGAACGCCGGCAACACGATCGTGTCGAAGAACGGCAAGGCGGAGATCGACACCGAGGCCGTCGAGAAGGCGTACCGCACGTACTTCGACTGGGTCACGAAGGACGGCGTCGTCGACAAGGCCGCGATCGGGTGGAACAACGCCCAGGCCCTCGCGCAGTTCACCGAGGGCAAGGCGGCGTTCTTCCCGATGACGACGACCACCGCGATCAACTCGTTCACGGGCACCCCGGTCGACGGCAAGTACGAGTTCGCCCTGCTCCCCACCGTCCCGCCCGGCGCGACTTCGCGTCCCGCCGACGGCATCGAGGCCGCCAGCATCCTGTCCGGTGACAACTGGGTCGTCGCCGACTACGGCAAGAAACAGGACCTGTCGTTCGACTTCATCAAGCAGCTTAGCACGCCGAAGGCCCAGCTCGAGTACTACAAGCTTCTTCGGCAACCTGCCGACGAACGCGGCCGCCGCCGGCAGCTCGCAGCAGCGAACCCCCAGCTGAAGCCCATCATCGACGCCGGCAAGCTTTCCAAGCCGACCGCGTTCACCGGGGCCTGGTCGGACATCCAGCTCGCCCTCGTCGACGTCGTCGTGCAGTCGATCCCGTCGCTGAAGTCCGGCGAGGTGACCGACGACCAGCTCCGGAAGCGTCTGCAGGACGCACAGAAGGACGCCCAGTCCACGCTGAACCGCCAGAAGAACGGAGGCCTGTGATGACGCAGGTCCAGACCCCCGCGCCGCGCGCTGTGCGGCAGGACCGCGAGGTCCGTCCGCAGGGGAAGACCCCGCTGTACAAGCGGGAGCGCCCACTCTGGATGCTCCTGCCCGGCGGCGTCCTCATGCTCGCCGTCATCGTGGTGCCGCTCCTGGTGGGCGTGTACATCGCGATGCTCGACCTCGACCAGTACACGCTCCGCCAGTGGTTCAGCGCCCCGTTCGTCGGCTTCGCGAACTTCGCCGAGGCGTTCACGAACTCGCCGCTGCTCCACTCGATCTGGATCTCGGTGTCGATCTCGGTGCTCGTCACCGCGGTCACCGTGCCGATCGGCGTCGCCGCGGCGATCTCCACGCAGAACCGGTTCCCCGGGCGCGGCCTGGTCCGGTCGATCTACCTCATCCCGTACGTGCTGCCCGCCTTCGTCGTCGGCACGTTCTTCCGGACCATGCTCCAGCCGCAGGGCGTCGTGAACTCGATCCTGCACACCGACGTGCTCTGGCTGAACGGCTCGGCGTCCTACTGGGCGCTCGCCGCGGTCATGGTGTGGACGAGCTGGCCGTTCGTGTACCTGCTGTCCCTCGCCGGACTGCAGGCCGTCGACAACGAGGTGCACGAGGCCGCCGCGCTCGACGGGGTGACCTGGTGGGCGAAGCTGCGGTACATCATCTTCCCGTACCTGCGCGGGCCGCTCTCCCTCGCCGTGATCATCGCGATCCTGCACAACATCAACAACTTCACCCTGCCGTTCGTGCTCTTCGGCATCCCGCTGCCCTCGAGCGTCGAGGTGATGCCCGTCCTGACGTACATCGCAAGCTTCCAGTCGTTCCGCTTCGGTCTCTCGGCGGCGATGGCGATCTGCTCGCTCGTGATCGTCGCCATCCCACTGTTCGTCTACCTCCGGGCCGTCAAGCTCGACACCGGCGACGACGCCGGGCCCGACCGGAAGCAGCGTCGCGCCGATCGGCGCACGCTCGCCGCCGCCACCCCGGCCGCGGCCGCCGACCTCGACGGAGCCCGAGCATGAGCGCGTTCAGCACCACCAGGACCCGTCCCACCGCCACGCTCACCGAGAGCATCACGGCCCCGCGGACCGGTGGCCGGCGTCCGAAGCGCCCCTACGACACCGACGTCACCCGGCTCCTGCCGCGCTGGCTGCTCATCGTCGTCATCGCCGTGATCGTCGCGTTCATCGCCGTGCCCGTGCTGTACATCCTGTTCGGCTCGGTGAACTCGGACGTCGCGGTCGCCCGCGGGGAGTACTTCCCCTCCGAGTTCACCCTGTCGAACTACGTGGAGATCTGGTCGACCGTCGCGCTGGGCTCGGGCCTGGTGAACTCGCTGCTGACCGCCGGCGCGGTCGCCGTCGCGAGTGCGGCGCTCGCCGTGTCCACCGCGTACGTGCTCGTCCGGTTCCGGTTCCTCGGCCGCCTGACCATCCTCCGCGGGCTCCTCGCACTCCAGTCGATCCCCGGCACGCTCCTGCTGCTGCCCGTGTTCGTCGTGTTCTCGAACATCGCGAGCGCGACCGGCGTGCAGATCATCGGTACCCGCTGGGGGCTGTTCGTCACCTACCTGACGTTCGCCCTGCCGTTCTCGACCTGGGTGATGGTGACGTACCTCCGGGGCCTGCCGAAGGAGCTGGAGGAGGCCGCCCGTATCGACGGCGCATCGAGCACCCGGATCCTGCGGAGCGTCGTGCTCCCGCTGTCCTGGCCGGGCATCGTCGTCTCGGCGATCTTCGCCTTCCTGCTCGGCTGGAACGACGTGCTGTTCTCGACGATCATGACGACCCCGAACACCCGCACGGTGGCCGTGGTGCTCCAGGTCCTCGGCACCACCCAGGAGGGCGGCGCCGTCCCGATCTACGGCCAGATGATGGCCGCGTCCATCGTGTGCGCCGTGCCGGTCGTCGCGCTCTACCTCATCTTCCAGCGCTACCTGGTGGGCGGTCTCACCGCCGGATCGGTCAAGTAGCGCTGTGGAGTCTGCCGACTTGTCCACAGACAGCCTGGAGGCGCGGTGCCAGCCCGCCCCGCGCCTCTCCCCACCGGCACGGCCGGTTCGCCGCTGGCGCGTCGACCCGGAACCGGCGGCGGGGGCCCAGGCTGGTCTTCCGGTCACCATGAAGGGAATGCAATGACCCAGCTCAGTTGGGAGCTCTCCGGTTTCGGTGATGAGATCGACGCCGACCCGGCGATCCAGGTGGCGGTCCTCCAAGCGCTGGGGGCCAGCGCCATCGAGGTCCGCAGCGCGTGGGGGTGAACGTCGTCGACCTCGACGAGGACCAGCTCGCCGGCCTCCACCGCCTGTTCGAGGAGCGCGGGCAGACCGTGTCCGCCATCGCCTCGCCGATCGGCAAGGTGCCCGTCGACGAGCCCGTCGAGCACGAGGTCGGACGGCTCGGCCGGGCGATCGCCGCCGCACACGCGCTCGGCACCACCAACATCCGCATCTTCTCGTTCTACTTCGAGGGCCGGCAGCCCCAGGACGTCCGCGACGACGTGCTCGTCCGGATGCGCGCCCTGGCCGACCTGGCCGAGCGCGAGGGCGTCACGCTGCTGCACGAGAACGAGAAGGACATCTACGGCGACGTCCCCTCGCGCGTGCTCGACATCGTCGAGAGCGTCGGGTCCTCCGCGCTCCGGCTCGCCTGGGACAACGCGAACTACGTGCAGTGCGGCGTCAAGCCGTTCAGCGACGGCTGGGCGCAGCTCGCCCCTACGTCGACTATCTGCAGGTCAAGGACGCGCTCGCCGCCGACTCCTCCGTCGTCCCGGCGGGCGAGGGTGACGGTGAGCTCGTGGAGACGCTCACCGCGCTCCGTGACGCCGGGTACTCCGGCTACGCCTCCCTCGAGCCGCACCTCAGCGACTTCACCCACCTCGGCGGGTTCTCCGGCCCCGCGGCGTTCGGCCGCGCCGGCCGCGCCCTCCGGAAGCTCACCGACCAGATCGGAGTCACCCTGCGATGACCATCCCCAACGAAGTCAGCCCGCTCCGCCTGGCGGTCGTCGGCGCCGGAGTCATCGGACGCCACCACGCCAAGGTCGCCGTCCACCACCCCGACCTGCAGGTCGTCGCGCTCGTCGACGCGATCCCCGCCGCCGCCACGAGTGCCGCCGACGAGATCGAGGCGATGGGCGTCGCGCGCCCGATCACCACCGAGACCATCGAACAGGCCATCGCCGAGACGGACATCGACGTCGTGGCGATCTGCTCGCCCTCCGGCATGCACGTGCAACTGGCCGAGGCGGCGCTCGCCGCGGGCAAGCACGTCGTGATCGAGAAGCCGCTCGACACCACGATGCCGCGGGCGCGGGAGATCGCCCGCCTGGCGGCCGAGGCACGCGACCGCGGACTGGTGACGAGTGTCATCAGCCAGCACCGCTTCGACCCGGCGTCGGTCGTCGTGGCCGAGGCGGCGCACGGCGGCGGCTTCGGCACCGTCACCTCGGGTGTCGCGAGCGTCGCCTGGTACCGCTCGCAGGGCTACTACGACTCCGGGGACTGGCGCGGCACCTGGGACCTCGACGGCGGCGGCGCGGTGATGAACCAGGGCGTGCACACCGTCGACCTGCTGGTGTGGACGCTCGGGCGACCGGTCGAGATCTCCGCCCAGGTCGGTCTGCTCGCGCACGACCGGATCGAGGTCGAGGACACCGCGGTGGCCACCGTGCGGTTCTCAACGGCGCCCTCGGCGTCATCCACTGCACGACCGCCGCGTACCCGGGGCTCTCCGCCCGCTACGCCGTCTACGGCACGCACGGTTCCGCGATCGTCGACGACGACCGGCTGTCGTACTTCCACATCGCCCCCGACTCGGCGACGCTCGAGTCGGCGTCGACCACGGCGAACGCCACCGCGGTCGCGGACGCCGTCGACCAGAAGGCCGACGTCGTCCCGCCGGAGCACGTCGTCGGCGGCCCGGCCGAGGCGGAGCACTTCGCTGCTGGACACGGTCGGCAGTACACGGACATCGTGGCCGCGATCCGCGACGGCCGCGAGCCCGGCGTCACCGTCGACGCGGCGCTCGTGTCGCTCGCCACCGTCCGCGGGCTCTACGTCAGCGCGACCCTGGGCAGCCCGTCCGCATCGACGACGTGATCGACGGCAAGTACGACGACGTCGTGCCGGTCGTCGCCCCCGCGGCCGCCGATCCCGCCACCGAAGGAGCAGTCCGATGAAGTTCTCCGTGTTCACCGCCTCCACACCCGACTGGACCCGTCGCAGGCGGCGGACACCCTCGCCGCGCAGGGCTGGGACGGCATCGAGTGGCGCATCGTCGACGACCGCCCGGCGGACGGTGCCGAGGTGCCGGCGGGCCGGTCGTTCTGGTCGGGCAACAGGTCCACCTGGCAGTTCACCGGCATCGCGGACCAGGTCGGCGAGATCGCCCGCACCACCGACGGCGCCGGGCTCGAGTACTCCGGCATCGGCGGCTACCAGCAGGCGTCGGACCACGAGGGCGTCGAGACGATGCTCCGCGTCACCTCGGAGCTCGGAGCTCGGCAGGTCCGGGTCACGATGCCGATGTACCGGTCGGAGAAGGAGCGCACGGGCGAGACCTACCCGCAGATCTTCGACCGCACGCGCGCGGACCTCGAGTGGGTCACGTCCCGTGCGGCCGAGCTCGGCGTCAAGGCGCTCGTCGAGCTCCACCACATGACGATCACCCCCTCGGCTTCGGCGGCGCTGCGGCTCGTCGACGGCCTCGACCCCGCGCACGTCGGCGTCATCCACGACCTCGGCAACCTGGTCATCGAGGGGCAGGAGGACCACCTGGCGGCGTTCGAGCTCCTCGGCCCGTACCTCGCGCACGCCCACGTGAAGAACGCCCGCTGGGTGGACACCGGCGACACCCGGGCCGACGGCAGCGCGGTCTGGCGGAACGAGTGGGCGCCGTTGCGCACCGGTCAGGCGTCGGTGTCCGAGTACCTCGACGCGCTGCGGCAGGTCGGGTACGACGGCTGGGTCACCATCGAGGACTTCTCGACCGACCTGCCGCTCGAGGCCCGCACGGCCGACAACCTCGCGTACCTGCGTTCCCTCGTCCCGGTGTCGGCATGACCGATCGCCGACCGGGCATCGTGCACCTCGGGGTGGGTGCGTTCGCGCGCGCCCACCTCGCCTGGTACACGCAGCACTCGACGAGGGAGCGGTGGGGATCACCGCGTTCACCGGCCGGTCGCCCGAGGCAGCCGATGCACTCGCCGCCCAGGGCTGCCGGTACACGCTGGTCACCCGCGGCGCGTCCGGCGACGCGGCAGAGGTCGTCGACACGATCGTGTCCGCCCACCCGGGCAGCGACGACGGAGCCTGGAGGCGCGTGGTCGCCTCGCCGGAGACCACGGTGGTCACGCTGACGGTCACCGAGCAGGGCTACCGGTCCGGCTCCGACGTGGCCGCCCGGCTGGTCGCGGGGCTCGACGCCCGGCGTGCCGCCGGCGGGGGCCGGATCGCGCTCCTGAGCCTCGACAACCTGACGCACAACGGCGAGGTGCTGCGGGACGCCGTGCTCGGTGCCGTGTCCGACGACGACCTGCGGGCGTGGATCGGCTCGACCGTGTCCTTCCCGAGCTCCATGGTCGACCGGATCACGCCGGCCACGACCGCAGCGGACGTCGACGGGCTCGCCGACCTGCCTGGAGCGCTGCCGGGGACCGCATCCCGGTCGTGACGGAGCCGTTCGCCGAGTGGGTGCTCGAGGACGCGTTCGACGGCGTCGACCGACCCGCGTGGGAGTCCGCCGGCGTCCGGATCGTCGACGACGTCACCCCGTACGAGCAGCGGAAGCTGTGGCTCCTCAACGGCTCGCACTCCCTGCTCGCGTACCTCGGCCTGCTGCTCGGCCACGAGACCGTCGCCCAGGCGATGGACGACCCGGAGTGCCGCACCGCCGTCGAGCGGCTCTGGGACGAGGCCGCGAGCGAACTGCCCCTGCCCGCCGACGAGGTCGTGGCCGCCCGCGCCGCGCTCGTCGATCGCTTCGCCAACCCGCGCATCCGTCACACGCTGCAGCAGATCGCCTCCGGCGGTTCCGAGAAGCTGCCGGTGCGGATCGTCGACGTCGTCCGTCACCGACTCGAGCGCGACCCGGGCGCCGGCATCGGCCGGGGGCCGCGACCGCGATCGCGGCCTGGTGGCTCCACGTCACGGAACAGCCGGAGCTGGTGGACGACCCCGGCGCCCCGGGCCAGACTCGGACGTGCACGACGTGCTGCAGGCCATCGCGCCCGATCTCGACACCACCCCCGTGGTCGCTGCGGTCACCGCGGCGGCCGACCGCATCCGGGCGGCTCGCGACGCCGCTGCCCGCACGACGACCGACGAAGGAGTCCACGCATGACCGACACCACCACGAACCCCGCGGCCCCGGTGCCCGGTGCCGACGACCCGGGGGCCGCGGGCGACGCGACCGCCGGGCGTCCGGACACGTGGGCGTCGGCCGACCGCGGCCAGCTGATCGACCGGGCCGAGGTGATCGTCACCAGCCCGAACCGGAACTTCGTCACGCTGAAGATCACCACCGCCGACGGCGTCACGGGGCTGGGGACGCGACCCTCAACGGTCGCGAGCTCGCCGTCGCCGCCTACCTGTCGGAGCACGTCGTGCCGCTGCTCGTCGGCCGCGATGCCAGCCGCATCGAGGACGCCTGGCAGTTCCTCTACCGCTCGTCGTACTGGCGTCGCGGCCCGGTCACGATGGCCGCGATCGCCGCCGTCGACATGGCGCTCTGGGACATCAAGGGCAAGGTCGCCGGGATGCCCGTCTACCAGCTGCTCGGCGGGGCATCGCGCACCGGGCTGATGGCGTACGGGCACGCCTCGGGCAAGGAGCTGCCCGAACTGTTCGACTCGATCCGCGAGCACCAGGCCGAGGGGTACCGGTCGATCCGCGTGCAGACCGGTGTGCCCGGCCTGGAGAGCATCTACGGCATCGCGTCGAACAAGACGACCGAGGGCAACAGCGGCGTCCGCTACGACTTCGAGCCCGCCCAGCGCGGAGCGTTCCCCGCCATGGAGGACTGGGACACGCGGTCGTACCTGCGGCACGTGCCGACCGTGTTCGAGGCGGTCCGCAACGAGTTCGGCCCCGAGCTGCCGCTGCTGCACGACGGCCACCACCGGATGACCCCGCTGCAGGCCGCGAAGCTCGGCAAGTCCCTGGAGCCGTACGACCTGTTCTGGCTCGAGGACTGCACCCCGGCGGAGAACCAGGAGGCGCTCCGGCTCGTCCGGCAGCACACCACGACGCCGCTCGCGATCGGCGAGGTCTTCAACACGATCTGGGACTTCAAGGACATCATCCGCGACCAGCTCATCGACTACGTCCGCGGGGCCGTCACGCACATGGGCGGCATCTCCCCGCTGCGGAAGACGATGGACTACGCCGCGATGTACCAGATCAAGTCCGGGTTCCACGGGCCGACCGACATCTCCCGGTGGGTCTCGCGGCGCAGATGCACCTCGGGCTCGCGATCCACAACTTCGGCATCCAGGAGTACATGCAGCACGGGCCGAAGACGAACCAGGTGTTCCGGCAGACGTTCACCTTCACCGACGGGTACCTGCACCCGGGCGACGAGCCCGGCCTGGGCGTCTCGCTGGACGTCGACGAGGCGGGCAAGTACCCCTACGAGCAGGCGTACCTGCCGTTCAACCGTCTCGCCGACGGCACCGTCCACGACTGGTAGCCACACGCGCCGACCGGGGCATGCTGGACGGCATGGGGTTCGCGGACGTGGCGAGGGAACTGCTCCTCGTCGCGCCTGCGGACTTCGTCGCCGAGCGCACCGCGCGGCAGCGGGCCGTCCGGAAGGAGGACCGAGACCTCGCGTCGGCGGTCGGGCGCTCCGGAAGCCCACCCCGGCGGCCTGGGTCGTCGACCTGCTGGCGAACGAGGGTGCCCTCGACGAAGCCGTCGACCTCGGGCCGGCGATCCGCGACGCGCAGGCGAGCGCGGACCCGAGCGCGATCCGGGAGCTCCGACGTCGGCGTGCCGGAGTGGTGGACGCCCTGGCCCAGGCCGGGGCCGACCTCGCGTCGGACGCCGGACACCCGGCGACAGCGGCCGTGCTCGACCAGGTCCGTGCCACCATCGAGGCCGCGATGGCGGACCCGCGCGCGGGCGCCGCCGTCCGCTCCGGCCTGCTCCTCCGGCCGCTCGAGAGCGCCGGGTTCGACGACGTCGACCTCGACGGCACGCTCGCCGATCCCGACGCGGTCCCCGACGCCTGGTCGGGGACCGCGGCGCAGCCGATCCCGATCGAGGAGGGGAGCCGCGCGCGGAAGGCGAGTCGCGCCTCCAGGCCCGCCGAACCGCGACTGCAGACCGGACGCACGCCGAAGCGCACCCGCCAGCCCTCGCCGGCGCCGGAGGCCGGAGCGACCGACGGACGCACCAGGAAGCGCTCCCGCGAGTCTTGCCGGAGCCGGAGCTCGACCCCGCCGCCGAACGCCGTGCCGCACGCGAGGCGGAAGCGGAGGCGCGCACGGCGAGCCGCGCGGCCGACGCGGCGCTCGACGCCGCGGAGAACGACCTCGGGGGCGCCGAGGAACGTCGCGCGGCGCTCGAACGCGACCTCGCCGCCGCCGTCGCGGACGTCGAACGGCTCGAACGCGCCCGTGACGACGCGGAAGCCGCGAGCGACCGTGCTCGCGACGCCTTCACCGCAGCACGGAAGGCCCGCCGCGGCCGAGCGTGACCGCTAGAGCGAGATCTGCTCGGTCGTCGTCCCGACGGCGGGCGCGTCCGCTTCCCGGGCGACGTCGGCCAGGCTGATCACCCCGAGCAGCGTCTCGCCGTCGACGACCGGGAGCCGCCGGACCTGCTTCTCGCCCATGAGGTCCTGGACCTCCTCGAGGGTCGCGGTCGGCGCGACGGTGAACACCTCGTGCCGCACACCGTACTTCTCGATCGGATCGTCGGGCTGCGCACCGGCGGCGATGGCGAACACGACGAGGTCGCGGTCGGTCACCGTGCCGATCAGGCGCTGGTGGTCGTCGACGACGGGCAGGGCTCCGACGCGGTGCGCCTTGAGGAGCTGGGCGACCTCGACGACCGTCGAGGTGGGGAGGACCGTGAACAGGTCGTCCGACATGATGTCGCGGGCAGTGGTCATGCCCCTCGTGTACTCCCGGTCCGGATTCCGCGACCGCCGTGCGGCCGGACTCGACGCCGAGCACGGTGCGACACGCCCGGGCCGGTCCTGCTAGACTCGGTGACTGACTTCGGCGAGGGTCGCGCGTGCGCGGCCGTGATCGACGCGGTGGGAGACCCGGCCCAGTCCTGGGAGCGTTCCTCACGCGTGCACGCGTTCGAGTCGCAACACCACAGACCCCCACGATGCCGGCATCCGGTGTCGTCCCCGAGACCAGGAGGCACCATGGCCGACCACACCAAGCTCGCAGCGGAAGTCCGCACCAAGTTCGGCAAGGGCGCTGCCCGGAAGATCCGTGCGAACGACAAGATCCCCGCGGTCGTCTACGGCCACGGCACGGAGCCGCAGCACATCACCCTCCCGGGGCACGAGACCATGCTGCTCGTCCGCCACGCCAACGCGATCGTCGACCTCGACATCGAGGGTGCGGCGCAGCTCGCCCTCGTCAAGGACGTCCAGCGCGACCCGGTGCGCCAGGTCATCGAGCACATCGACCTCGTGGTCGTCCGTCGTGGCGAGAAGGTCACGGTCTCCGTGCCCGTCGTGGTCGAGGGCGAGTCGTTCTCCGGCACCATCCACGTCCAGGACGAGTCGACCCTGTCGCTCCTGGTCGAGGCGACCGACATCCCCGAGCACGTCGTCGTGGACGTCGAGGGCCTCGAGGACGGCGCCCAGGTCCGTGCCGCCGACATCGAGCTCCCGGCCGGCGCCGAGCTCGAGACCGAGGGCGACACCCTCGTCGTCTCGATCGTCACCCCGCGCGGCACCGCCGACGACGACGCCGCGGACGAGGCCTCGGCCGAGGCGGGTGCCGAGGCCGGCGCTGAGGGCGGCGCCGAGCCGACGGACGCCGAGTAATCACTCCCTCGCGGACGTCTGGTCGACGCTGATGGCGGACAACACCCTGATCGTGGTCGGGCTCGGGAACCCCGGGCCCGGCTACGCGGGCAACCGTCACAACGTCGGCCAGATGGTCCTCGACGAGCTCGCGGCCCGGATGAGCGCGACGTTCAAGAAGCACAAGACCCCGAACCAGGTCGCCGAGGGGCGGCTCGTGCCGGGTGGACCGCGGCTGGTGCTCGCCAAGCCGGGTCCTTCATGAACACCTCGGGCGGTCCCGTCACGAGCGTGCTCGGGTTCTACAGCGCGACGCCCGAGCAGCTCGTCGTGGTGCACGACGAGCTCGACCTGCCGTTCGACACCGTGCGGCTCAAGGGCAGCGGCGGGCACGGCGGGCACAACGGGCTCCGCGACATCATCAAGGCGACCGGGACGAACGAGTTCACCCGGGTGCGGATCGGCATCGGGCGACCCCCGGGCGACAGGACCCGGCCGACTACGTGCTGCGTGACTTCTCGCCGACCGAGAAGAGACGCTCCCGAACCTGCTGGCGGACGGCGCCGACGCCGTCGAGGCGATCGCCGACCTCGGGCTCCTCGCCGCCCAGCAGCGCGTGCACGCCCCGTCCTGAGCCGCACCGTCCTGAGCCGCACCGTCCTGAGCCGCTCCGTTCGCTCGTCGCGCACGACGACAGTGCTGTCGGTGGTCGCCGGTACCATGTCCTGAGTGACGATCTCGGGCATCATCCCTGCGCTCACGCGCGCCTCCGCGTTCGATCGCGTCCTGCGCACCGCGAAGCGCGACGCCGACTTCTCCGTCGTCGACGGGCTGCGCGTCCCGCTCCTCGCCTCCCTGCTCGCCGAGCGCGACGGCGCCCAGTGCGTGTTCGTCATCACGGCGACGGGGCGCGAGGCCGAGGCCGTCCGCGACGCCGTCGGCAGTGACGTGCCCGACGCGGACGTGCTCGAGTTCCCTGCGTGGGAGACCCTGCCGCACGAGCGCCTCAGCCCGAGCGCGCAGACCGTCGGAACCCGGATCGCGACCCTCCGGAAGCTCGCCGCGTGGCAGGATGCCGCTGCGACCGACCGCCGCACGACGATCGTCGTCGCGAGCGTCCGCGCCGCGCTCCAGCCGATCGCCGGCAACCTCACCGCGCTCGCACCCGTCGTCCTCCGGACCGAGTCGCGCGGCAACGACCTCGCGGCGATCGCGTCGCAGCTCGTCGACCTCGCGTACGCCCGGGTCGACCTCGTCACCCGTCGGGGCGAGTTCGCCGTGCGCGGCGGCATCCTCGACGTCTTCCCGCCGACCGCCGACCACCCCGTCCGCGTCGACTTCTTCGGCGACGAGATCGAGGCGGTGAAGGCGTTCTCCGTCGCCGACCAGCGCACCACCGAGGACGACCTCGGCGCCGTCGAGCTCACCGCCTCGCGCGAGCTCCTGCTGAGCGACGACGTCCGGCAGCGGGCGCGCGAGATGCTCCACGAGTTCCCGAACCTGTCGCAGATGCTCGCGAAGATCGCGGAGGGCATCCCGGTCGAGGGCATGGAGTCCCTCGCACCCGCCCTCGTGCAGGACCTCGTGCCGGTCACGCAGTACCTGCCGGACGACGCCGTCGTCGCGGTGTTCTCGCCCGAGCGGGTCAGTGGACGCGCACACAGTCTCGCCGAGACGAACACCGAGTTCCTGCAGGCGGCGTGGAGCGCGGCGGTAGCCGGGGCACAGGCGCCGATCGACCTCGACGCGGGCAACTTCCTCACCGTCCAGCAGCTGAAGAACGGCCGCGGGCATCGCACCTGGTGGACCGTGTCGCCGTTCGACTCCGGAGAGGACGAACCGCTCTCCGACGAGGACGCCGTGGCTGAAGCGGGTGAGTACGTCCGCGTCCGCGCCGAGGCCATCCCGAGCTTCGCAGGCAGCGCCGACGGTGCGGTCGCGCACGTCAAGGAGCTCACCGACGACGGATGGGCCGTCGTGGTGACCGCCCAGGGCAAGGGGCTCGTCGAGCGGGCGGTGCAGGTGCTCGCCGACGCGGGGGTCGCCGCCCGTGCCGAAGCCCTCACCGTGCCTCCCGAGCCCGGTGTCGCCATCGTCACGACCGCGACCGTCGAGCACGGCTTCTCCACCCCGGACCCCCGCATCGCGGTCCTCAGCGAGGCAGAGTTCTACGGCCGCAGCGTGCAGCAGGGCGCCCGCACCGTGAAGAAGCTCGCGGGACGTCGCAAGAACGTCGTCGACCCGCTGCAGCTCAAGCCGGGCGACGTCGTCGTGCACGCCACCCACGGGATCGGCAAGTTCGTCGAGCTCGTCTCGCGCGAGGTGAGCTCGGGTGGTCGCAACGCCGTGAAGACGCAGCGTGAGTACCTCGTGCTCGAGTACGCGCCCTCGAAGCGGGGGTACCCGGGCGACAAGTTGTTCGTCCCCACCGACCAGCTCGACCAGCTCTCCCGCTACGTCGGCGGCGAGTCCCCGACCCTGTCCAAGATGGGCGGTTCGGACTGGGCCGCCGCGAAGTCGAAGGCGCGCAAGGCCGTGCGCGACATCGCCGTCGACCTCGTGAAGCTGTACTCCGCGCGCATGGCCTCCAAGGGGCACGCCTTCGGCCCGGACACCCCCTGGCAGCGCGAGCTGGAAGAGGCGTTCCCGTTCGCCGAGACCGCCGACCAGCTCACCACGATCGACGAGATCAAACGCGACATGGAGCGGCCGATCCCGATGGACCGCCTGCTCTCCGGCGACGTCGGCTACGGCAAGACCGAGGTCGCGATCCGCGCCGCGTTCAAGGCGGTGCAGGACGGCAAGCAGGTCGCCGTGCTCGTGCCGACGACCCTGCTCGTCCGCCAGCACATGGAGACCTTCCAGGAGCGCTTCGCCGGGTTCCCGGTGCACCTCCGAGCGCTGAGCCGGTTCCAGAGCGAGAAGGAGTCGAAGGAGACGATCGCCGGGCTCGCGGACGGCACCGTCGACATCGTCATCGGCACGCACCGGATCCTGTCGCAGAACGTGCAGTTCAAGGACGTCGGTCTGGTCGTCATCGACGAGGAGCAGCGGTTCGGCGTCGAGCACAAGGACCAGCTCAAGAAGCTCAAGACCAACGTGGACGTCCTGGCGATGTCCGCGACGCCGATCCCGCGATCGCTCGAGATGGCGGTGACCGGCATCCGCGAGATGTCGACGCTCGCGACCCCGCCCGAGGACCGCCACCCGATCCTCACGTTCGTCGGCCCCCAGTCGGACCTGCAGGTCGCCGCAGCGATCCGACGCGAGCTGCTGCGCGAGGGCCAGGTGTTCTACGTGCACAACCGCGTGAAGGACATCCAGTCCGTGGCGGCGCACCTCGCCGAGATCGTCCCGGACGCCCGGATCGCCGTCGCGCACGGGCAGATGTCGGAGGGCACGCTCGAACAGGTGATGGTCGACTTCTGGGAGCGTCGCTTCGACGTCCTCGTGTCGACGACGATCGTCGAGACCGGTCTCGACATCGCGAACGCGAACACGCTCATCATCGACAAGGCCGACAAGTACGGTCTGTCGCAGGCTGCACCAGCTTCCGCGGTCGAGTCGGCCGCGGCCGGGAGCGCGGCTACGCGTACTTCCTCTACGACGCCGACAAGCCGCTGTCCGAGACCGCGCAGGACCGCCTCGAGACCATCGCCGCGAACAACGAGCTCGGCGCGGGCATGCAGGTCGCCATGAAGGACCTCGAGCTCCGCGGTGCAGGGAACCTGCTGGGCGGCGAGCAGTCCGGACACATCGCGGGCGTCGGGTTCGACCTGTACCTGCGGATGATCGGCGAGGCGGTGTCGCAGTTCCGCGGTGACGTCGCCGAAGGACAGACCGAGCTCCGGCTCGAAATCCCCGTCGACGCGCACATCCCCGAGGACTACGTCGAATCGGAGCGGCTCCGTCTCGAGGCGTACCAGAAGCTCTCCGCGGCCTCGGCCCCCACGGCGCAGGCCGAGGGGATCGACATGGTGCTCGACGAGCTGACCGATCGCTACGGGCAGCCCCCGCAGGCGGTGCTCACGCTGGTCGAGGTCTCCCGGCTCCGCCGGATGGCGCAGCAGGTCGGCCTGTCCGACGTGGTCGTGATGGGGTCGAACCTGCGGGTCGCGGGCAAGGAGCTCGCGGACTCGGCGCAGGTGCGGCTGAAGCGGATGTTCCCTGGCGCCCGGTGGTTCCCGCAGCAAGATGCCGCGAGCATCCCGCTGCCGAAGCCGCACGGCGAGACCCTGCCGGACGATTCGCTCATCCAGTGGGTGGAGAGCATCCTGACCGCGGTGTACGGCGCGTCGAAGGCATCGGCCGAGAGCCCAGCCGCGTAACGGGACCTGCCCCGGGTGGCGCGTCCTGCCCTGGTCGGTCGGGCCTCCAGTCCGCCGGTGGTGCGGTGGCGGCGGGGCCGGCGCGTGCGGACTCCGTACGCGGTCTCCGCGTGCGCACTCCGTACGCGGTCTCCGCGTGCGGACTCCGTACGTGGTCTCCGCGTGCGGACTCCGTACGACAAGATTGCTGTCGTACGACGGCGACCTTGTCGCTGCAGCGCGCATGCAACTGTCTGCGTGCGCAAGGAGCGACTCCGCCGTTGTCGTACGACAGCGATGATGTCGTTCGGGTTCGGGTTCGGGTTCGGGTTCGGGTTCGGGTTCGGGTTCGGGTTCGGGTTCGGCGGGGCGCTACTCGGTCGCCTCGGCCTCGGACAGCTCGCGACGAGCGCGGTAGCGGCGCGCCCGGACGCTGACCAAGACCGCCGACGCGACGATCGCGATGGCGGACCCGACCAGGACCGCGAGGACGCCTTCGTCGAGGATCTCCTCGTTCCGGGCGAACGCCAGCTCGTTCATGAGCAACGAGACCGTGAAGCCGATGCCGCCGAGCACCCCGACCGTGACGATCGAGCCGAACGACAGCGTCGACCGGCCCGGTGCGCGGAAGATCCTGGTCGCGAGCGAGCCGAACAGCGTGATGCCGATCACCTTGCCGACCGGGAGTGCGAGGACGACCGCCCAGAACGTGGGCGAGAGCTCGCTGATCCCCACGGCGGGGACGATGACGGCCGCCGAGGCAAACGCGAACACGGGCAGCACGACGGCGTTCGACCACGGCTCGACCCGCTCGTGCAGCGTGTGCCCGGGGCGCCGCGGCAGCACGAGGCCGAGGGCGACCCCGGCGATCGTCGCGTGCACGCCCGAGTGGTAGACGAGCCACCAGGTGACGACACCGAGCAGGACCATGCCGGCGATGACCCACGCCTGCCCGGGACGACCGGGACGGAGTGTCCTGCCGAGCAACCAGAACAGTGCGAGCACGACCGCGGCGCCGGCGAGGGCCGCGAAGTCCGTCCCGTGTGCGAACACCACGGCGATGATGACGATCGCGATGAGGTCGTCGAGCACGGCCAGGGCCAGCAGGAACACCCGCAGCGTCGAGGGCAGGCCACGACCGAACATCGCGAGTACGCCGAGTGCGAAGGCGATGTCCGTCGCAGTCGGGATCGGCCAGCCGTGTCCGTACGGCGTCCCGGTCGTCACCACGAGGTAGATCCCGGCCGGCACCAGCACGCCACCCACTGCCGCGATCGCCGGGACGACCGCTGTCTTCGGGTTCGACAGCTCGCCGACGACGAGTTCGTGCTTCAGCTCGATCGCGACGAGCAGGAAGAACACCGCGAGCAGGCCGTCGCTGATCCAGTGCGCCACCGAGAGATCGAGCCCCGCCGCGCCCCACGGCGCGTGCACGTGCAGGACGTGCTCGAGCCCCGGCCCGGCCGGCGAATTGGCCACCAGGAGTCCGAGCACCGCAGCCGTGAGCAGGGCGATGGCGCTGAAACGAGGGGAACGGACGAGTGCCGACATGTTGCTCCGTCGATCGGGATCGGGTGATGGTCCGTCGACCAGACTTCCCGACACGCCACGTCCAGCATACCGGTCGCAGGTCGTGGCGGTCCACGGAGCCGAGCGTGGCACGATGACCGCATGACCGCCGTCTCGGACCTCGTCGCCGTCGTCGACCGCCTGCTCGCACCCTCCGGGGGCTGCGTGTGGAACCGGGAGCAGACCCATGCGTCGCTGGCGCGGTACGCGGTCGAGGAGTCCTACGAGCTGGTCGACGCGATCGACTCCGGGGACGACGGCGAGCTGCGGGAAGAGCTCGGCGACGTCCTGTACCAGGTGGTCCTGCACGCGGGGCTCGCGGACTCCTTCGACCTCGAGGACGTCGCGGCCGGCGCCCGGGACAAGATGGTCCGTCGGCATCCGCACGTGTTCGGCGACGAGCGGGCGGACACGGTCGAGGACGTCGTGCGGGTCTGGCGTGCAGCGAAGGCTGCCGAGAAGTCCTCGCGACGGAGTGTGTTCGACGGCGTGCCGCACGCGATGCCGCCGCTCGAGCGTGCAGTGAAGCTGCTGGAGCGACTGGAGGAACGCGGAGACGCCGACGCTGTCGTCGCGTCGGTCGTGGCGGACGCCGGGGATGCCGTGGGTGCAGGTGCAGGTGCAGGTGCAGGTGCAGGTGCAGGTGGGCGCGCGGATGCGGGCGCCAGCGCTACTGCGGATGCGCGTGCCGGTGCGGGTGTCCGCGCTGGTGCGGGTGTCGTCGATCCGGGGTGGGGAAATGAGGTGCTCGCGATGATCGCTCGGGCGCGGAACGCCGGTGTCGACCCGATCGCGAGCTTGCGCGCGTCCGTCGCAGGCCTGGAGGCGGCGGGTCGCGCGAGTGAGCGAGCGCAGCGTGCGCAGCGCATGTGGAGGATGCAGCAGCTTGTGTCGTCGCTCCGGAAAATGCGGGCGTCCCCCAACCCGAAAAAGGAGGACGCCCGCGAGCGGGCCGACGGCACCACCAGGGATAGAGGTGCCGTCAGGAAACCCGCTCGAACCGCGGGGCACACTGCAGCACGTTGCCCACGCGATCGGTTCAGCGGATGGATCAGGCACCCGCCGAACCGAAGTTCTGAATCCAGCATATGACCAGTTCGCCGCCCGCGCAAGTCCACGACGTCGATCTGCCAGAATCGACGCATGGCTTCGACCGTGACGGCTCCCCGTGGCATGCGCGACTTCCTCCCGGCCGACAAGGCCCGGCGCGAGCACGTGCTCGGCGTGATCCGCGGTGTGTACGCCCGACACGGGTTCGACGAGATCGAGACGCCGGTCGTCGAGGACGCGTCGCGCCTGCACTCGGGCCTCGGCGGTGACAACGAGAAGCTCGCGTTCGCGGTCATGAAGCGTGGGCTCTCCACCGAGGACCTGCAGCGGGCCGAGGTACCGCTCGACCTGGCCGACCTCGGACTCCGGTTCGACCTGACGGTGCCGCTCGCCCGGTTCTACGCTTCGCACCGCGCCGAGCTCCCGTCGGTCTTCCGTGCGGTGCAGATCGCGCCGGTGTGGCGAGCGGAGCGGCCGCAGAAGGGCCGATACCGCCAGTTCGTGCAGTGCGACATCGACATCCTGGGCGAGCCGGACAGCTCGCCGAGATCGAAGCTCATCCGCGCCACCACCGCTGCGCTCGACGCACTCGGCATCGCCGGGACGACCATCCGGATCAACGATCGCCGGATCCTCGTGGCGCTCCTGGCCTCGTGGGGATCACAGACCCGGCCGCCGCCGACCGGGCGCTCATCACGATCGACAAGCTGGACAAGATCGGACCGGACGGCGTCGCGGCCGAGCTCCGCGACACGATCGGCGTCGAGCTCCCGGGCTCGAGGACACGATCCGGTCGCTCGAGTCCGCCGACTGGGAGACGGTCGCAGGAGCGGCGTGGCTCGACGCCGAGGCGTTCGACGATCTGCTCCGTCTGCGTTCCGCGCTGCCGGGGGTCGACCTGCGGTTCGACCCGACCCTCGTGCGTGGCATGGGTACTACACGGGCACGATCTTCGAGGTCGCGCACCCGGACTTCGGCTACAGCCTCGGCGGCGGCGGCCGGTACGACGGCATGATCGGCCGGTTCCTCGGACAGGAGGTCCCGGCGGTCGGGTTCTCGCTCGGCTTCGAGCGGCTCGTCGACCTCGTCACGCTGCCCGAGTCGGCGGAGTCGGACGCGGTGGTGCTCGTGTACGACCGCGACGTCGACCCGGTCCGGCTCGCGGCGCTCAAGTCCGAGGCGCTCGACGCGCACCGGCGTGTACGGCTCGAACGGCGCACGAAGAACGTGAAGAACCTGCTCGCCGGACTCGCCGAGCAGGGTTTCGACGCCTTCGCCTCGGTGACCGCCGGGACCGAGTCCCTCGAGGCCGTGGAGTTCCGCCCGCTCGCCTGACTTCTCCACAGGTGCCGTCACGGACGCCTCGTGTTCACCTCCGCCTCGGTAGGATCGAGTCCGCAATCACCACAACCGAACGTGTAGGGAGTACCCCGTGGCCGTGATCGATGCCGTAGGAGCACGCGAAGTCCTCGATTCCCGAGGCAACCCGACGGTCGAGGTCGAGGTCCTCCTCGACGACGGCGTCGTGTCCCGTGCGCTCGTCCCCTCCGGCGCCTCCACCGGTGCGTTCGAGGCGTACGAGCTCCGTGACGGAGACAAGGCCCGCTACGGCGGCAAGGGCGTCCTGAAGGCCGTCGACGCCGTCCTCGACGAGATCGGCCCGGCGCTCGAGGGCTTCGACGCCACCGACCAGCGCCTCGTCGACGCCGCGCTCATCGAGCTGGACGGCACCGAGAACAAGTCCCGCCTCGGTGCGAACGCGATCCTCGGCGCCTCGCTCGCCGTCGCCCGTGCCGCCGCGGACTCGGCCGACCTGCCGCTGTTCCGCTACCTCGGCGGCCCGAACGCGCACACGCTGCCGGTGCCGCTCATGAACGTCGTGAACGGTGGCGCGCACGCCGACACCAACGTCGACATCCAGGAGTTCTTCCTGGTGCCCTACGGCGCCGAGTCCTTCTCCGAGGCGCTCCGCTGGGGTGTCGAGACCTACCACGCGCTGAAGGGCGAGCTGAAGAAGCAGGGCCTCGCGACCGGCCTCGGCGACGAGGGCGGTTTCGCGCCGGAGCTCGCGTCGAACCGGGCCGCGCTGGACTTCCTGCTCGCCGCGATCGAGAAGGCCGGCTTCACCCCGGGCAAGGACATCGCGCTCGGCCTCGACGTCGCCTCCACCGAGTTCTTCAACGACGGCAAGTACTCGTTCGAGGGCAAGCAGCTTCTCGAGCGAGGAGTTCACCTCGTACTTCGCCGAGCTCGTCCGCGACTACCCGCTCGCCACGATCGAGGACCCGCTGGCCGAGGACGACTGGGCCGGCTGGACCCACCTGACCGCCGAGCTCGGCGACAAGGTGCAGATCGTCGGCGACGACCTGTTCGTCACGAACCCGAAGCGCCTCCAGCGCGGCATCGACGAGCGGGCCGCGAACTCGATCCTCGTGAAGGTGAACCAGATCGGCACCCTGACCGAGACGCTCGACGCCGTCTCCCTGGCGCACCGTCACGGGCTCACGTCGATCCTGTCGCACCGCTCCGGCGAGACCGAGGACACCACGATCGCGGACATCGCGGTGGCGGTGGACGGCGGCCAGATCAAGACCGGTGCCCCGGCCCGCTCGGACCGCGTCGCGAAGTACAACCACTGCTCCGCATCGAGGAAGAGCTCGGCGACGCCGCGGTGTACGCAGGTCGTTCGGCCTTCCCGCGTTCGGCCGCGCTGTAACCAGCGACCCGGCACGGCGCCGCCCTCCCGAACGGGAGGGCGGCGTTTCGTCGTTCCGGCGCAGGTGCTTCCCGCACCCGCCGGTCGTGCGGTGAGCGGCCCGGACGCGTCGTCGGCCGGACGCCCACCGGGCGGAGGACGGCGGCCGGAACCGTCGAGCGGGCAGGACGCGTCGTCGGCCGGACGCCCACCGGGCGGAGGACGGCGGCCGGAACCGTCGAGCGGGCAGGACGCGTCGTCGGCCGGACGCCCACCGGGCGGAGGACGGCGGCCGGAACCGTCGAGCGGGCAGGACGCGCCGTCGGTCGGTCGTCCACCGGGCGGAAGGCGGCGCGCGGGGCCGTCGAGCGGCCCTGATACTGCCCACTCGGCGGACCGGACGCCTGCGGCGGAGGCGAGCCGCGCCTCCAGGCCGACAGCGAGCCGACGCTGAGAGGGAGCCGCACGACCGCGCGCCGGACTCGGCCCACCGAGCCACCGGGTTATCGTCGACCCGTGCCCAGCCAGAAGCCCCGCGTCCGCCGCGTCCCCGTGGCGCTGCCGGAGGGCGGCACGCCCGACCAGCCGTGGTACCGCTCGATCCGGTTCTCCGGATTCAGCCTGCTCATGCTCGCGATCATCGTGCTGTTCGTCGTCGTGCTCGCGCCGTCGCTCCGCACGCTCATCCAGCAGCAGGAGCAGATCGCCCAGCAGCAGCGCGAGGTGGCGAGCCAGAAGGCCGACGTCGCGCAGAAGAAGAAGGACGTCGCCCGCTGGGACGACCCGGCGTACATCGAGGCGCAGGCGCGCGATCGACTGCTCTACGTGTACCCGGGCGAGGAGAGCTACCTCGTCATGGGGGCTGAGAGCGCGAAGGCCGACGGCAAGCCCACGACGGACTCGGGCACGCCCGTGAGCTCCACCGTGCAGACGCCGAAGGTCGACTGGGTGCAGGCGATGCTGTCCTCGGTGCTCGAGTCCGGGCTGACCGAGAAGAGCACGCAGGAGCTCGTCGCACCGGACGTCTCCGGGACCGGCGACACGAAGTAGGACCTCCCACGCGACTCCGGTAGGCTCACGTACCCGTGACGACCCCTCCCTTCGACCCGCCCACCGAGCGCGACATCCAGGTCGTGTCGGCGCAGCTCGGCCGACCGGCGCGCGACGTCATCGGGATCGCGGCCCGCTGCGTCTGTGGCAACCCCACCGTCGTGTCCACGAAGCCCCGGCTGTCGAACGGCACCCCGTTCCCGACGCTGTACTACCTGTGCCATCCCGCGGCCACCGCTGCGATCAGCACCCTCGAGGCCAACCAGGTCATGCCGGAACTGGCTGCCCTGCTCGAGGACCCGACCATCGCCGAGCAGTACCGCGCGGCGCACGAGTCCTACCTGGCCGATCGCGAGTCGATCGAGCACGTCGAGGAGATCGACGGCATCACCGCCGGTGGCATGCCCACCCGCGTGAAGTGCCTGCACGCGCTCGTCGGCCACGCCCTCGCCGCCGGACCCGGCGTCAACCCCATCGGCGACCTCGCGCTCGAGCGCGCGAGCTGGTCGCCCTCCCGGTGCGAATGCCGGGCGTATGATGGGGTTGCAGACGCTGGAGTCGGGCGGGTGGCGGCGAAGTCTGAGTAGACTCCCGGCAAACCCCCATCCAAGGAGATCATTCCCCGTGCCCAAGATCCTCGTCGTCGGCGGCGGTTACGCCGGCTTCTACACCGCCTGGAAGCTCGAGAAGCACCTTCGTCAGGGCGAAGCAGAGGTCGTGATGGTGGACCCGCTGCCGTACATGACGTACCAGCCGTTCCTCCCGGAGGTCGCCGCCGGCTCCATCGAGCCGCGCCACGCGATCGTCGCGCACCGCCGTCACCTCAAGAAGACCCGGGTCGTCACGGCCAAGGTCACGAAGGTCGACCACGCCGCCAAGACGGCGACGATCACGCCGGCCGAGGGCGAGGCGTGGGAGGAGTCCTACGACCAGATCGTCATGACCGCGGGGGCGGTCTCGCGCACCTTCCCGATCCCGGGTGTCGCGGACGAGGCCATCGGCCTCAAGACCATCGAAGAGGCCGCGGCGATCCGCGACAAGATCCTCACGAACTTCCACAAGGCCGCGAACCTGCCGGCCGGTCCCGAGCGCGACCGCCTGCTGACCGTCGTGGTCGTCGGCGGTGGCTTCGCCGGCATCGAGGTGTTCGCCGAGCTCCGCTCCTTCGTCACCGACCTGCTGAAAGCTACCCGCAGCTGTCCTTCGACGACACGCACTTCCACCTCGTCGAGGCGATGGGCCGCATCATGCCCGAGGTCTCGCTCGAGACGTCGCACTGGGTGCTCAAGAACCTCGCACAGCGCGGTGCGACGGTGCACCTCGAGACGCAGCTGGCCTCCGCGGTCGGCGGCGTCTGCGAGCTCAAGACGAACGACGGCGCGATCGAGACGATCGAGTCCGACCTCATCATCTGGACCGCCGGCGTCATGGCGAACCCGATGGTCAAGGGGACCGGCCTCCCGCTCGAGCAGCGTGGCCGCATCCGCGTGCAGCCCGACCTGCGTGTCGTCGACGACAACGGCGTGATCGCCGATGCGTGGGCGTGCGGTGACGTCGCGGCCGTGCCGGACCTCACGGGTGGCGGCGTCGGCGGCTTCTGCGTGCCGAACGCGCAGCACGCGGTCCGTCAGGCGAAGCAGCTTGCGAAGAACCTCGTCGCGACCATCCGTGGCGAGGCGACGAGCGACTACAAGCACGAGAACCTCGGCGCCGTCGCGGGTCTCGGTCTCGGCATCGGTGTCTTCCAGTCCGGCAAGTTCGCGATGAAGGGCTTCCTCGCGTGGGGTGCCCACCGCGGCTACCACGGCATGGCGATGCCGTCGTGGGAGCGCAAGTGGCGCGTCATCGGCGACTGGGTGGGTGGCTTCTTCCTGGGCCGGGACATCGCGTCGCTCGACGACCGTGAGACCCCGCGCGCCGCGTTCGAGGCCTTCGCGTCGCGTCCGAAGCCTGCAGCCGAGGCGCCCGCGGCCCCGGTCGAGCCCGCGAAGCCGGCGACCGCTCCGGAAGAGGGCAAGCCCGCCGGTGCCGCCGGCCCCGCCTACGGTGAGCCGGCGAAGGACGTCTCCCACGAGGCCGAGCCGGTGAAGGCCGACGCGGACGCCAAGTAGGTCCTGCACCACGCGAGAGGCGGTCACCCACGGGTGGCCGCCTCTTCGTCGTCGAGTGCGTCGGTAGGCTGATCCGGCCCGCCCCGTGGCCCAATCGGTAGAGGCACGCGACTTAAAATCGCCGAAGCTGTGGGTTCGAGTCCCACCGGGGTACTGCACGAGTCTCGCCGCCGGTACGCCGAGACTCGGTGTACGCGACACGCCTCGCGATCCCGAGCGCAAGACTTGTCGCCCAGCGCGAGACTCGCACGAGCGACTCCGCCGCACCAGCCCCGGGCGGTACCATCGACACTCGTGGTCGGTCTCGGAAGCGCGCTCGCGAACCTGCGCAACGCCCTCGGCCGGCCGGAGGCCCACGTCGAGGTCGTCGACGGCGAGACCGTCCCCGTCGGGATGCTGCTCGGCACGCTCGGTGCCCTGCTCCTCGACGCCGGCAGCTCCGTCACCGACGTCCGGTCGGCGCTCGAGAAGGCCCGCGACGCCGCCGGGGTCGGGCCGACGCTCGCCGTCGGGGTGCTCCCCGCGCTGGTCATGGTCAGCGAGACCTCGAGCGGGGCCGCCACGATCGTGAACGCCGAGGGCGTCGAGCTGTCGTTCCGGCAGGCGGCCCGGGCGAACCGGCTCGTGCTCGGCCTGGAGAGCGGCTCCATCGCCCTCGCCGAGATCCCCGCACGTGTCCGGGCCATCCGTGCCGGCACCGTCCCGCCCCGGCGCTGCCGTGGATCCTCGGGAACGCCCTGACGTCCGCCGGGCTCGCGGTCGTGTTCCGCTGCCCGTGGTGGGCGGTCCTCGTCGCGCTCGGGGTCGGAGCGGTCGTCGGTGTGATCGGGCTCCTGCTCCGCCGCTTCCGCGAGGCGGTGGCGATCATCCCGTTCCTCGCCGCGTTCGTGTCGACGACGATCGTCGGGCTCGTCGCCGCCGGGACCGGGTTCGACCACGTCCCGCTCTTCGCGGTGTGTGCCCCGTCGCGGTGTTCGTCCCGGTGCGCTCATCACGAACGCCCTGCTCGAGCTCACCGCTGCCGACATCGTCACCGGGTCGTCCCGGCTCGTGCAGGGGCTCATCATGCTGGGGTTCATGGCGGCCGGGATCGCGGCGGGGAGCGCTCTGACCGGGTTGCACGTCGATCCGTCCTCGGCGGCGCTCGTCGGCGAGGTCGCCGGCGTCGGCACCGACCGCGGCGGCTGGGAGGCGGTCCCGCCCTACTGGGTGTCGTGGGTGGCCGTGGTGGTCCTCGCCGTCGGGCTCGGCCTGGTGTTCCGGTCCGGCTGGCGTCTGGCGCTCGTGTCGGTCGCCGTCATGACCACGGCGTACGCCGTCGTGAGCGGGATCACCCCGGTGTGGGGCAGCGTCGTCGCGACGGGTGCAGCGTCGGCCCTGCTGTTCGTGGCCACGCGTCTGCTGGAACGCCTCGTGCCGGCGGTCCCGCCACGGTGTCGTTCTTCCCGGCGTTCCTGCTGCTCGTGCCGGGAACGGTCGGGCTCGTCGCGGTCGCCACGTTCGACCCGGTGGCGCTGGCGACGCCGCTCGCCACCTTCGTGAGCCTGTGCGTGGGCACGAAGATCGGCGGCCTGCTGCCCGGGCTCTTCGCACGGAACGCACCGCACCGCGGGTAGCCGACCGCGCCGCGCGTGAGATGCCGATTCGCGCGTCGGCGGCCCTTTCGCGCGTGGCATGCAGAATCGCGCGTGGCATGCAGAATCGCGCTTAGGACGTCGAAACTTCTGACTCCCTACGCGCGATTCCGCTTTCCAGCGCGCGTGCGATGGGCAGGAACGGTGGGCGGGGAGGTCGCGACGCGACGCAGGGACGGACTGGAGGCGCGGGGCGGGGCCGCCCCGCGCCTCCAGTCCGTCACGGCTCCAGCAGGAGACCCGCCGCCTGGTCGTCCGCCGCCGTCGCCTTGGCGACGTAGTGCACCTTCTTGCCCGTCGCGTTGTACGGCAGCTCGGTGACGAACCGGTACCGCCGCGGCCGCTTGTAGCGGGCGAGGCCCGGGTGCGAGCCGGTCCAATCCTCGAGGGCCGCGGCGGCCTCGGCGTCGTCCTCCGGAAGACGTCCAGGCGCACGGACGACGTACGCCGTCACCACCTCACCCCAGCGTTCGTCCGGGACGCCGACCACGATCGAGTCCGCGACCCCGGGGTGCTCCTGCAGCGCCGCCTCGACCTGGACCGGGTGGACGTTCTCGCCGCCGGAGATGATCATGTCGTCCTTGCGGCCCACGATCGTCACCCGCTCGTGCTCGTCCCACGTCGCGAGGTCGCCCGGGTAGAACCAGCCGTTCGCGAACTTCTCGGCCTCCAGCCCCGGGTTCCGGTACGAGTAACCGGACTTCACCGTGCGGACCGCGAACTCGCCGATCTCGGAGCCGTCCTTCGGGACCGTGTCGGTCGGGTCGGCCAGTCGGTCCTCGTAGACGCGGACCACGGCGACGTCGTCGTCGGTGCTCGCGCGGCCGGTGGAGCCGGCGCCGTCGGGGAAGTCCTCGGGTCGCAGGAACGTGTTCCAGAAGGTCTCGGTCGTGCCGTAGCCGTTGAAGATCCGCGGTGACAGGAGCTCCTGGTACCGGAGCGCGGCGGCGCGGTCGAGTGGCGCGCCCATGGTCACGATGCCGTGCAGGGAGGACAGGTCGCGTGGCCGCGCCTCCTGCGCGTTCGCGAGGGCGACGAGGTTCGGCGGGGCGCCGATGAGGAAGGTCAGCCGCTCCGACTCGACGAGGTCGAGCACGCGGTCGGCGTCGAAGTGCCGGAGCGTGGTGAGCTCGGCACCCACGTAGAACACGGGGTTCGGGCCGCCGGAGTACAGGCCGCCGCGGTGGAACAGCGGCGACATGTTGAGCGTCTTGTCGAACGGCGTGAGCGGGAAGTGCATGATCACATCGTGTGCGCTGAGCACCTCGACGAGGCTCGGGAGCGGGACCGGCTTCGGACGCCCGGTCGTGCCGGACGTGTAGAGCCGGGT
The DNA here is from genome assembly GCA_029689965.1 of Curtobacterium flaccumfaciens. Classification (GTDB taxonomy): domain Bacteria; phylum Actinomycetota; class Actinomycetes; order Actinomycetales; family Microbacteriaceae; genus Curtobacterium; species Curtobacterium flaccumfaciens_E. Next base: position 1,498,442 of record CP121450.1, read on the forward strand.
GGTCTCGTCGTACGTGCTGCGGGGTTCGGTCGCTGCCAGCTCGTCGGCGGTGACCGGGTCGGCGGCGAGGAGCTCGGCGAAGCGGATGTCGTCGCGCGTCCCCTCGCCGACCACGACCACCTGGTCGGGGTGTGCGGGGCGCTGGTGAGCGCCGCCGCGATGTCGGCGGTGCGGACCGCGTCGTACACGACGACCACGGGGGCGGAGTCCTCGACGATGAACGCCACCTCCTCCGGCGCGAGACGGAAGTTGGTGGGCGAGAAGACCGCGCCGATGCGGTGGCAGGCCAGGTACAGGATCGCGAACTCGGGGGAGTTGAACAGCTTCGGCCATAACGACCGAACCGCGCCCGGCACCGTGCCGGACGAGCCAGCCGGCGACGCGGTCCACGTCGGCGCCGAGCTCCGCGTACGTCCAGGACCGGTCGGTGTCCGGGTCTCGGAGGGCCGGTCTGCCGGCGAAGCGGTGGGTGTTCCGGGCGAAACCGTTCGCGTACGTGTAGCTGCACTCGAAGACGTCGCGGAACCGGGTCGGGTCGTAGTCGGATCGGGTCTGGGTCATCGTCGCTCCCTGAAGCGGTCATGGTGTCTGACGCACCGCTCGCCAGCGTATCGGCCGGGCGGGTCCGGGTGACGGGTCATCGGGCCGGACGCCGAGGTGGACCCGTGTGCGGCGCCCGATCAGGTGCGGTCCGCCGACGTGTTCCGCTGCCACAGCCGCACCGCGACGGCACCGGCGGTGCACACCGCCGCGACGGCCGCCAGGGCGATCGGGGAGACGTGCGTGCCCCGGCCCCGGAGTACACCGCCGCGGCCAGCGACACGGCGACCGCGGCGGTCGCCGCGTACCGCCCGCGCGACTGCGCGAGCAGGGTCTGCCCGGCCGAGGCCGCCAGGGGGAGCAGGGTCGTCACGACGGCGCCGAGGCCCCCGACACACAGGGTGATCGCGACCTCGGACACGAACGACGCCCAGAACCCGGTACCCGGGGTCAGTGAGTGGAGCACCCACCCGGCGGCGGCGACGGCGAGCAGCGAGACCGACCGCCAGGTCGCGCTGCGGGCACTCGCGGCGATCGACGAGCCCAGCCGGAGCGCGGCGGTGTCGACGCCGGGTCGGCCGACGGGTACGAGGACCGCGCCGACGATGAGGGCGGGCGAGAGGTCGAACGTCCGGCTGGTGCCGCACGCCACGAGCGCTGCGAGCACCAGCCACGGGGACACCCGGAAGGCGATCGTGCCCCGGTCGCTGCCGGCGGCCCAGCGGGTGGACAGCACGACGGTCGTCGTGAGGACGGCCGCCCCGAGCAGGACGGCGATCGCCAGCCGGACGTACCGGGCCTCGAGGGAGACCCCGACGCCGAGGAGCGTGCAGAGCCCGACGATCAGGACGGCCCCGGTGACCGACGCCCAGGTCGGCAGGGCGTCCTCGCCGCGCCGGCGCTCGTCACGCGGGCGGTTGCGGCCGAGCAGCGCTGCGAACGGGGAGCGGAGCCGGCCGCGTGCAGCACCGGCGACGAGCGCGAGCGGGCCGGCGACGAGCACGAGGAACCCGGCCGCGACGGCCGTGGCGACGAGCACGGTGCGCCACGAGAACGCGGACTGGATGGTCGGCACCGTCGTGTCGTACGCGGTGGACGCGGACCAGTCGCCCGCGGAGCCGGACCAGTCGAGGCCCCGCCCTGACTGCCGGCGGCCGTGCCGTCGCTCGTGCCGCCCCCACCGGTGCCCCGGCGCCCGCACCGGAGTCGCCGCCGCTCGGGGCGGTCCCACCGGTCGACGAGGGCCCGGTGCCGTCCGAGCCGTGCCCGGCCCCGGGGGCACCGCGGCACTGCCCGTGGCGCTCGGCGAGCCGGAGCCGGGGTCACCCGACGAGCCGGTCGAGCCGGTCGGCGCCGTCGGCTGCGACGACTGCCCCGCGATGCGCACCCGGACCGACGCCGACGTCGCCGAGAAGTTGCCGGCTGCGTCCTGCTGCGCCGCCGTGATCCGGCTCGTCCCGGCCGGAGGGACGCTCCGGTCGTCGAGCAGGACCAGCGGCCCGACGCAGGGACGTCGGTCCGGCACACCGGCGCGCGGTCGACGTAGACGGTCAGCACAGCACCGGGCTCTCCGCTGCCGGACACCGTCGGCTGGGAGGGCACCACGTCGCCCGACGCGGGCGCGGTCACGTGCGGCGCGGCGGGCGCCGTGCGGTCGAGGGCGATCGTGACGGGCGCGGACGCGGCGCTCCGCAGGTCGGACCGGTACCCGTCGGCGGTGCTCGCGGTCTGGGTCGCCGTGACGGTCACCCGCGCGTCCCCGCCGACTCCGGACGTCGCACCGCCGAGCGACACGGTCCACCGGCCGTCGTCGCCGACGGTCGCCGTCCGGTCCGTCGTCGATCCGGACACCGAGAGGGTGATCGTCGAGCCGGCGTGCCCGGTGCCGGACACCGGCCCGTTGGTCGGCCGGGAGGTCGTCACGACCGGCGGCACGATGACGTCGGACGCGGGAGCGCTCGACGAGCCCACGGACGGCGCCGTCCGGTCCTGCACCGTGAAGACCTGCTGCGGGCCCGAGCGGACCCTCGCCAGGCACGACCACGAGCCGTCGTCGCGCACGGTCGTGGAGCACGCCGTCGCCCGGGCCCCGTGACCCGGATCGCATGCCCGGGCGTCCCGGTCCCGCTGAAGCGGACGGTGTCGCTGGTGATGTCGCCGGGTCCGTGATCGACGGGCGGACCGGGGGCCGCGTCGGCGTCGTCGTCGGGGTGCCCGGGCGGGGCGTGAGCTGGTTCTGCGGCACCGGTGTCGAGGTCGGGGCCGGGGTCGTCGCCGCGATCGCCGTGGAACCACCGCGGTCGTCCGCGGCGGCGAACGCGGGGGCGGTCGCGGTGCCGAGCAGCGCGACCACGAGGGCTGCAGCACCGGCGACCAGCAGGGTGATCCGGGTTCGCCGAACGGGACCGTCGCCCCGACGGCCCGTTCGTCCACGTTCTCCCCGCGCGTGTTCATCCGAGTCCATCCCACGCGATCGAGCGGCTGCGGTCAATACGACGAACGGATGATGTCCGTCGAGTCCGGCGACACGCCGAGCAGGCCGAACGCGCGGTGTGTGCGACTCGGGAATCGGCCGTGAAGAGCCGCTCCGGCGCGGAGGACCCGCGGCCGGTCGATAGAATCGACCCGGCCGTCCCGCGGCCGTTGGAGCACCGCGATCCCGACGCGCAAAGGAGTACGCCCTCATGGACACCGGACTCATCACGACGCTGATCGTCGTCGGAGTGGTGGTGGTCCTCCTCGTGATCGTCGGGATCTACCTCTGGGTCACCTACAACTCGCTCGTCACGCTGAAGGTCCGCGTCGACGAGGCCTGGAGCGACATCTCCGTCCAGCTGAAGCGCCGGGCGGACCTGATCCCCACCATCGTCGACACCGTCAAGGGCTACGCGACGCACGAGAAGTCCGTGTTCGAGGACGTGACGAAGGCCCGTGCCGAGACGCTCAGCGCGGGGACGCCTCGACGGCCTCCGCCGCCGAGGGGCACATGCAGAAGGCGCTGAAGAGCGTGTTCGCCGTGGCCGAGGGGTACCCGCAACTGCAGTCGAGCCAGAACTTCCTGCAGCTCCAGTCCGAGCTCGTCGACACCGAGGACAAGATCCAGTCCGCTCGACGCTTCTACAACGGCGGCGTCCGAGAAGCTGAACACGAAGATCCGCGTCTTCCCGAACTCCTCGTTCGCGAGGAGCCGCGGCTTCTCCGAAGCGTCGTTCTTCGAGACCGCCGAGCCCGCGGCGATCGCGGAACCGCCGCGCGTCCAGTTCTGACCGGCTCGGCGTCGACCCGACGTGTACAGTGCGATCGCGCGGAACAAGCGCAACACGGTCCTCATCGTCCTGGTCTTCCTGCTGATCATCGGCGCGCTCGGCTTCCTCGGCGGGTACTTGGCCGGCAACGTCTCGATCGGCGTCATCGTCCTCCTCGTCGCGATCGGCTACGCGGTGCTGCAGTACTTCCTCGCCGCTCGACAGGCCACGGCGATCGCCGGCGGGATCGAGATCGACCGGAGCACCGAACCCCGGCTCTGGCGCACCGTGGAGAACCTCGCCATCGCGACCGGGATGCCGATGCCGCGCGTCTTCGTCATCGACGACCCGTCGCCCAACGCCTTCGCGACCGGCCGCGACCCCGACCACGCCGTCGTCGCCGCCACGACCGGGCTCCTCGCGATCATGGACGACCAGGAAGCTCCAGGGCGTGATGGCGCACGAGCTGGACACGTGCGGAACTACGACATCCGTGTGTCGACCATGGTGTTCGGCCTCGTGGTCGCCGTCGGCCTCCTCGCCGACGTCCTGCTGCGCATCTCGATCTTCAGCGGCCTCGCCGGCGGGCGGAGCCGGAACAACGACAACGGCGGCAACAACCCGATCCTGCTCATCGCCGGCATCGTGGCCGTCCTCGTGGCGCCGATCGCCGCGGCGGGCGTGCAGGCGGCGGTGTCGCGGCAGCGGGAGTACCTGGCCGATGCGACCGGTGCGATGACCACGCGGCACCCGGAGGGCCTCGCTCGCGCGCTCGAGAAGCTCGGCGCGTACGGCAGGCCGATGCGGACGCAGAACTCGTCGATGGCGCACCTCTGGATCGCGGACCCGATGCGGCCGGGCGTCATGGACCGGCTGTTCTCGACGCACCCGCCGCTGGCGGACCGCATCGCGCGGCTGCGCGGGAGCCTCGACCGCTTCTGACCCGGGCGGCTCGCGCGTGACGCGGTGCCTCACGTCGGCGCGGCGCCGCTCGATCCGCGAGACGCCGCGAGCCTCGTGACACACCGCCCGATCCGGCGGCGTCTCGTGCGCTGGGCGGCGGCTCGAGCGCTGGTGCGCGTCTCGTGCGCTGGGCGGCGTCCCGAGCGCTGGGCGGCGGCTCGAGCGCTGGTGCGCGTCTCGTGCGCTGGCGGACGACGGACTGGAGGCACGCCGCGGGCCCGCACCGCGCCTCCAGGCCGTCAGACGGCTGGTTCCAGGGCGGCGGGCACCTCCGCGTCGTCCGCCGCGACGTGCGGGACCAGCGCGACGCCGAGCGCGCCGGCGACCGCCGCTGCGGCGCTGCCGCGGTCGGTGACCTCGACCTCGTCGAGCCCCTGCCACGCCGCCGTCCGCCGCAGCGTCTCGGCGAGCCGGTCGGCGTCGAGCCGTTCGCCGGGCTCCTGCCACGCCGTCCGCACCCGCAGGACCCCGCGCTGCCGGTCGCTCTTGAGGTCGATGCGTCCGACGAGCCGGTCGTCCTGCAGGACGGGCAGCACGTAGTACCCGAAGACGCGCTTCGGTGCCGGCGTGTAGATCTCGATCCGGTAGTGGAAGCCGTACATCCGCTCGGCCCGCCGGCGGAACCAGACCACCGGGTCGAAGGGGCTGAGCACGGCATCGGCGGTCATCCGGCGGGGACCCGGGCGTCGACGTGCATCCAGGCGCGCTCGCCCCACCCCTCGACGTGCACCGGCACGAGTTCCCCTGCGGTCACGAGCTCGGCGACGGCCGCGGTCGTGTCGTCCGCTCGGAGCCGGAAGTAGTCCGCGATGTCGGCGCGCGTGCCCACGCCGAGCGCCCGGCTGGACCGTCGTACCAGTTCCCGGATCGCCACCGGCCGCGACGGCGCCGTCTCGAGCGTCCCCGCCGGGAGCACCTGCTCGGGCAGGGCGTAGACACGTTCGAACCCCGACCGTCCCGCGCTGACGACGTCGCCCCAGCGGAACATCTGCTCGAGACCGAGCTTGACGTCGCTCCACCCCCACCACGGGCCGCGGCGGACGTTGGACTCGTGCTCGACCGCGCTCGCGGGCATCGGCCCCTCGGCGCGGAGCAGCGCCCGCAGCTCACGACGGACTCCCTCGGTACGGGTGACCCCGTCGATCCTGGTCGGCCACGAGTCGCGGTCGCGCAGGGCGTCCATCCGCCAGCGGAAGAGCGGCAGGTCGCAGCGGTCGACGAACGCCGCCTCGTGCGCCCAGTACTCGGCGTAGGGGCCGCGCTTCGCCAGGGTGAGCCGGTCCAGCGTCGAGCGGTCGTACGCACCCAGACGGGCGAAGAGCGGCAGGTAGTGGCTGCGCTCGAACACGTTGACCGAGTCGATCTGCAGCAGTCCGAGCCGCGCGAAGCCGGTGTTCAGTGTCCGGGTCGACACGGTGTCGGCCGGGGGCTGCCCGAAGCCCTGGGCGGCCAGTGCGACGCGGCGGGCCTCGGCAGCGGAGAGCGTGGTCCTGACCATGAGAGCGACGCTACCGAGTGCCGCCGACACCGCACGTACCCCGACGTATGCCGTATCTGGTACCTGTCAGGAGGCACATCGATACACTCACGGCATGGCATGGGGAAGAAAGCAGACGCATCCCGATCCCGTGGTCGAGGACTCGGTCCCGACGGGCATGCGCATCGCCGGGGCGTGGTCCTGGCGGGTGCTCGTGATCGTCGGCGTGATCGCGGTCTTCATCTGGCTCGTCACCGTCTTCAGTCAGATCCTCATCCCGTTCCTCGTCGGCATCGTCATCTCGGCGCTGCTCGTCCCGATCTCGAACTGGATGCAGCGGCACCACGTCCCGAAGTGGCTCGCGGTGGTCATCAGCCTGCTGGGCGGCCTCGCGGCACTCGGCGGCCTCATCTGGCTCGTCGTCGACCAGATCATCGCCTCCTACCCGTCGCTGCGCGACCGGACCGTCGACCAGTACGCGAACATCAAGGACCTCGTCCTCAACTCCGGCCTCGGCATCACCCAGGGCGACGTCAACGGCTGGCTCGACGACGGCACGAAGTGGCTGCAGGACAACTCGGCGTCGATCCTGTCCGGCGTCGCGAGCGCCGGCTCCGGTGCCACGCACGTCTTCGAGGCGCTGTTCATCATCCTGTTCACGACGATCTTCCTGCTCATCGACGGCAAGAACGTCTGGCGCTGGACCGTGCGGCTGTTCCCGAAGAAGGCCCGCGCGACGGTCGACGGCGCCGGGTCGCGGGCTGGATCACGCTCACGAGCTTCATCCGCGTGCAGATCTTCGTCGCGTTCGTCGACGCGGTCGGCATCGGCCTGGGCGCCTGGATCGTCGGGCTGTTCTTCGGCGGGATGCCACTGGTGATCCCGATCGCGGCGTTCGTCTTCCTCGGCGCGTTCATCCCCGTGGTCGGTGCGATCGTGACCGGGTTCCTCGCGGTCTTCGTCGCCCTCATCTTCAACGGTCCGCTCGCCGCGGTCCTCGTGCTCGCCGTCGTCCTGCTCGTGCAGCAGATCGAGGGGCACATCCTCCAGCCGCTCGTCATGGGCAACGCCGTCAAGGTGCACCCGCTCGCGGTGGTGCTGGGCGTCACCGCGGCGTCCGGGCTCGCCGGCATCGCCGGGGCGTTCTTCGCCGTCCCGCTCATCGCCACGCTGAACGCCATGGTGACGACGATCTCGAGCGGTCGCTGGCGCGGACTCGACTCCGAGCACGTCCTCGAGGCCACTCCGAAGCGCGGTCAGCACGGGCAGCTCCAGCTGATGCGCCGCCGCCGGCACCAGGTCGGCGACGACGTGCCGGCACCGGGCAAGGATGCGGAACCCACCGCGGCCGAGGGCACCGCGAGCACGAACTAGCGTCACGGTTTCGTCACGAGCGGCCGAACCGACGATGATGGGACGGTGACCGACACCACTGCGCCGCTGATCCCCACGCTCGACGACATCGAGAAGGCGCGCCGGACGATCGCCGGTGTCGCTCGGGTCACGCCGATGGAGACGTCGCAGTTCCTCGGCGACCTGCTCGGATCGCCCGTGCACCTCAAGTGCGAGAACCTGCAGCGCACCGGTGCCTACAAGGTCCGCGGCGCCTACAACCGGCTGTCGACCCTCACCCCGGAGCAGCGGGTGGCCGGCGTCGTCGCCGCGAGTGCGGGCAACCACGCCCAGGGGGTCGCCCTCGCCGCCCGCGAGCTCGGCATCCCCGCGACGATCTTCACGCCGGTCGGTGTCGCGCTGCCGAAGCTGCAGGCCACCAGGCACTACGGAGCCGAGGTCGTCCTGCGCGGCCACTCCGTCGAAGAGGCCCTGAGCGCCGCGAAGGACTTCGCTGCGCGGACCGGAGCGGTCTTCATCCCGCCGTTCGACCACCCGGCCGTGATCGCCGGGCAGGGGACGCTCGGCCTCGAGATCCTCGACCAGGTCCCGGAAGCCGACACCGTCATCGTGCCGATCGGCGGCGGCGGGGTCATCGCCGGCATCGCCCTCGCCGTGAAGGGCGTGTCCGAGCGCCTGGGGCGGCCGATCCGCGTCGTCGGCGTGCAGGCCGAGAACGCCGCCGCCTACCCGAGCTCCCTCGCGGCGGGCGAGCCCGTCACCGTGCGCACGAAGCCGACGATCGCGGACGGCATCGCCGTGGCGCGGCCCGGCGACCTGAACTTCCCGATCATCCGCGACCTGGTCGACGAGATCGTCACCGTCTCCGACGACGACGTCGCCCGTGCACTGCTGGTGCTCCTCGAGCGCGCCAAGCTCGTCGTCGAACCCGCCGGGGCCGTGGGCGTGGCCGCGATCATGGCCGGGGCCGTTCGCGACACCGGGCGCACCGTGGTGCTGCTGAGCGGCGGCAACATCGACCCGCTCATGATGGAGCGCGTGATCACCCGCGGCCTCGTCGCGGCGTCGCGGTACATCGGCATCCGGATCATGCTGCCGGACCGCCCGGGCCAGCTCGCGCGCGTCTCGCAGGTCATCTCCGACGCGGGTGCGAACGTGGTCGAGGTCCTGCACACGCGCCACGGCCAGGGACTCGTCATCAACGAGGTCGCACTCGACCTGTCGATCGAGGCCCGCGGCCCGGAGCACGCGCAGGAGGTCATCCACCGCCTCCGCGAAGCCGGGTTCCGTCCGGAGCTGCTGGAGCACTGACGGACTGGAGGCGCGTGGCGGCGCCGCCACGCGCCTCCAGTCCGGCCTGCGGTGCGTCGCGCACCGCGAAACGGACACAGCACCGCGGAGAACCGCGGTGCTGTGTCCGGAACCTGGTTCCGTGAGCGAGCGACGGGGCCTACGGCTCGTAGCGCTCGACCTTCGTCACCTCGACGGCGATCTCCTTGCCGTTCGGCGCCGTGTAGGTGGTCGTGTCGCCGGGGCGGAGCCCGACGATCGCGGCACCCACGGGGCTGACGGGGCTGTAGACGGTGAGGTCAGAGCCCTCGCCGACGATCTCGCGGTTGCCGACGAGGAACGTCGACTCGTCGCCGGCGATGACCGCCGTGACGACGGTGCCGGGCTCGACGGTGCCGTCGAAGTCGGCTTCGCCCACGGTGGCGTTCTTGAGGAGCTCGGTGAGCTGGCGGATGCGGGCCTCGATCTTGCCCTGCTCGTCCTTCGCGGCGTGGTAGCCACCGTTCTCCTTGAGGTCGCCCTCTTCGCGGGCGGCCTCGATGCGGTTCGCGATCTCCTGGCGACCTTCACCGGACAGCGTCTCGAGCTCGGCCTTGAGGCGGTCGTGCGCCTCTTGCGTCAGCCACGTGACCTGGGTGTCGTTGCTCATGGTGATTCCCTTCAGCAAAGAACAAGACCGGCCGGTGTGGCCGGTCTTGTCCGCGAATCACAGCAGTCTAGGGAACCCAGCAGTCGTGGATCAAGCCGGTCACGCCGCGAGTCACAGTGTTCACAGGCGTCGTGATGCTCCGGGTGCGCTGCTCGGACGCCGGCACCCGGATCTCCTTCCAGCCGACGATCGTGTACGACTTGTCGAGCACCTGCACGGCGCACCTCGCGGCGGTGCCGGGGTCGAGCGAGATCTGCGTGTGCACGACCGTGCGGTGCGCCGAGACGACCTCGTACCCGACGTCGTCGGTGTCGAGGCCGTGGCTGGTCTGCCCGGCCCGGCCCAGATCACCCAGACGATGAACACGAGGGCGACGGCAGCGGCGGCGACGACCCCGACGAGCCGTGTCCGGCGTGCGCGTCCGGGGGTGCGGCCGTAACGGTCGTCCAGCGTCGCGGTGATGCCGGCGGACGGCTGAGGGGCCGGTTGGTGCTGCGGTTCGGACAGTTCGGGGCTCCCGGGGTGATTATCCTGAATCCCAGGGTAGTTCACGCGTCGCTGTGCGCTGCCCGCGTCCACCGCACGACCAGTGAGGAACCCCACGTGCCGTACCGCCTGTTGGCCGTCCACGCCCACCCCGACGACGAGTCGAGCAAGGGAGCGGCCACGATGGCGAAGTACGCGGCCGAGGGCAACGAGGTCCTGGTCGTGTCGTGCACCGGTGGTGAGGCGGGGACATCCTCAACGACCGGCTCGGCGAGCCCGCCACCGCTCGCGCGCACCGGGACATGGCCGGGTACCGCCGGACCGAGATGGCGGCGGCGCAGGCGGCGCTCGGCATCGACCACCTCTGGCTCGGGTACCACGACTCCGGCCTGCCGGACGCGGAGCAGGGCGAGAGCGTGCGACCCGGCACGTTCTCCACGGTGCCGCTCGAGTTCTCGACGGAGGCGCTCGTCCGGGTGGTCCGTCGGTTCCGACCGCACGTGCTCGTCACCTACGACGAGAACGGTGGCTACCCGCACCCGGACCACATCCGCACGCACGAGGTCTCGGTCGCGGCTTGGACTGCCGCGGCCGATCCGGCTGCGTACCCGTCCGCCGGGCCCGCGTGGTCGATCGCGAAGCTTTACTACGAGCGGACGATGAACCCGAGGCGGTTCCGGACGATCTTCGAAGCCCTGCAGGAACGCGACCCGGACAGCCCCGCGATCGAGCAGCTCCGCGAGTGGGTGGAACGGTTCGCCGACCGGCCCGACCTCGCCACCACCCACGTCGACGTGCACGACCACTTCGACGCCCGCGACGCCGCGCTCCGCGCCCATGCCAGCCAGGTGCCGCCCGACAGTGCGTTCTTCTACTGGCCGAACGACCTCCTCGCGACGGTGTGGCCCACCGAGGACTACCAGCTCGTGGAGGCCCGCGTGCCGACCGAGCTCCCGGAGTCCGACCTGTTCGCGGGGATCCCTGACGACGAGGACACCACCGCGTGAGCACCATCCAGGCGGCACTCGCCGCCACCCCCAGCCCGAGCCCGACCTCGACGGTCCCCGACGTCGACGTGACGCCCGGGGTCGCCGGCTTCATCGCGATCGCGGTCGTCGCCGTCGTGACGATCCTGCTCGTGATCGACATGACCCGGCGCATCCGACGCACGCGCTACCGGGCGGAGATCCGGGAGCGGCTGGAGGCCGAGGCGAACGGCACGGCGGGCGACGGCGCCGCGACCGACGGCACCGCGACCGACGAGGCCGAGCGCCGCGCGGTGGAGGACGGCCGTGCCGACGTCGGCGACGACACCGAGCGCGGCTGACGCGGACGCGACGCGATCCGCTCGGGAGCCCCACCGACAGGTCGTTCCCCACCCCGGGCGCAGAATCGCGCGTCGGTCGCAGAATCGCGCGTAGGTGGCCTGGACTTCCGACCTCCTACGCGCGAATCGACTTTCCAGTGCGCGTGCGATGGGCAGGAACGCTCGTTCCAGCGCGCGTGCGATGGGCAGGAACGCTCGTTCCAGCGCGCGTGCGATGGGCAGGAACGCTCGTTCCAGCGCGCGTGGGACGGGCAGGAACGTCAGCGGACCGGGTCGAGCGCCACGAGCAGCACACCCACCCACTGCGCGGCGAACGCCACCACCGTGAGCGCGTGGAACACCTCGTGGAACCCGAACACCGTCGGCGACGGGTTCGGCGCTTGAACCCGTACACGAGCGCACCGACGACGTAGGCGAGTCCGCCGGACAGGACCAGCACCGTCATCGGGACGCTCGCGGCGAAGAACTGCGGCAGCAGCCCCAGCGCCGCGCAACCGAGCACGAGGTAGATGGGCACGTACGACCACCGCGGCGCACCGATCCAGAGCACCCGGAACGCGATGCCGAGCGCGGCGCCGGACCACATCACCCAGAGCACGACGACCATCAGGGTGTGCGGCAGGGCGCAGAGCGCCACGGGGTGTACGTGCCGGCGATGAGCAGCAGGATGTTGGTGTGGTCGATGCGCTTCAGGACGGCCTTGACCGTGGGGCCCCACGGGAAGCGGTGGTAGGTCGCGGAGACCCCGAAGAGCGCGAGCGACGTCGCCATGAACACCGCGCTGCCGGCCTTCGCGGCGGGGGAGCCGGCGAGGGCGATGAGCACGATACCCATCGCGATGGCGAACGGGAACGCTCCGAGGTGGATCCAGCCGCGCCAGGCCGGTCGCGGCTCGGGCGCGCATGCGGCTTCTTCCGTGAAGGGGACGTGGGGAGGGTCCCGGTGTCGTGCTCGGCCTGCATGGTCCGACCGTAGGGGCCGATGCCGAACGAACGCCGTGACGAAGCTGGTTCCGAGGTGCGGTGCACTATGTTCGTTCCGTGACCGGCAGGGTGGGATGGGCAGGACGAGGGATCCTCTACCGCGCCTACCAGAGCCGCATCCGCCGCCAGATCGACGGATCGGCGATGCCCAAGCACGTCGCCATGATCGTGGACGGCAACCGCCGCTGGGCGAAGCAGCTCGGGCTCGAGTCCGCCGCGCACGGCCACCGCGCCGGTGCCGCGAAGATCCCCGAGTTCCTGACCTGGTGCGACGACCTCGGCATCGAGGTCGTGACGCTGTACCTGCTGTCCTCCGACAACCTCACGGGCCGGGGCGGCGAGGAGCTTGAGCAGCTCGTCGGGATCATCGCGGACCTGGCCGGCACGCTCGCCGACCACCGGGACTGGCGGGTCCAGCACGTCGGCTCGAACGAAGGGCTGCCCGTCGGGCTCGTCACGGCGCTCGAGCAGGCGCAGGCCCGGACGGCGGACCACACCGGGCTGCACGTGAACCTTGCGGTCGGCTACGGCGGCCGCCGCGAGATCGCCGACGCCATGCGCAGCATCGTCCGGGCGCACGGCGAGGGCGGCGGAACGCTCGACACCCTGGCCGAGGTCCTCACGCCCGAGCTCATCGGCGATCACCTCTACACGCAGGGGCAGCCGGACCCCGATCTCGTGATCCGGACCTCGGGCGAGCAGCGGCTCTCCGACTTCATGCTGTGGCAGAGCGCGCACAGCGAGTTCTACTTCGTCGAGGCGTTCTACCCGGACCTGCGCGAGGTCGACTTCCTCCGCGCCGTCCGCGACTTCGGCCTCCGCTCCCGGCGCTTCGGCGGCTGACGCCGTCACATCCAGTAGACTCACAGGGTTTTCGTCCCACGGAAGGTTGCCCCTGTGAACATCGCCGAGTACGCCGCCGGCTTCGCCGAAGAGCCCGGCTACCTCGACCACGCCGCGTTCGGCCCGGTGCAGACAGCGGTCCTCGAGGAGCAGCGCGTGCTCGGGACGATCCAGGAGCACATGCGCTTCGGCGCCATGGAGACGCTCGACGAGCAGGACGCCCGTGTCCGGACCGTCGCCGCACGCCTCGTCGGTCGGCGTGAGGACCAGGTCGTCTCGCAGACCGCGACCACGCCGGGCCTGCTGCACACCGCGTTCGGGCTGGCCGGTGGTGTGCTCGTCTCCGCCGACGAGTACCCGTCGCTGCCTCTCGCCCTCGCCAGCGCCGCCTCGGCCACCGGGGGCCGCGTGCAGCCCGTCGTCATCGAGTCCGGTGCCGGGTGGATGACGCCGTCGCTGATCGCCGGTCGCCTCACGGACGACGTGACGGCGGTCGCGGTCTCGCTCGTCGACTGGCGGACCGGCTACCTCGCCGACCTCGCCGCCATCCGAGAGGTCATCGGCGACCGCCTCCTCATCGTCGACGCGATCCAGGGCTTCGGGGTCGTGGACGCTCCGTACGAGGTGGCCGACGTCGTCGCCACGGGTGGGCAGAAGTGGCTGCACGCCGGTTGGGGCACTGGCTTCACCGCGTTCAGCGACCGGGCGCTGAACCGACTGCGTCCCGCGCTCTCCGGGCCGCACGGCACGACGGGCTGGCCGACCGAGGTCCCCGCCGTCCGCCCCGGTGCCGCCGGGTTCCAGATGACGCGCATCGACCCGGTCGCGCAGGCCCGGATGGCCGTGTCGCTCGACCGGCTGTCGGCGGTCGGGGTCGCCGCCGTGCAGGAGCGCGTCGCCGACCGGGCCGAGCGGGTGTTCGACATCGCCGACGAGTTCGGCCTGCCCGTCGAGTCCAGCCGCGATCCGCGCGAACGGGCGGGCATCGTCGTGCTCCGACCGCCGCAGGGGCGTCTCACGGCGCTGTCCGCGGCGCTGCACAACCACGGCGTCACGGTGACGACACGGCTCGGGGTCGCGCGCGTGTCGGTGTTCGCGTCCACGACGGACGAGACGCTCGGCATGTTCCGCGACGCCTGCGTCTCGTACGCGACGACGCCGTAGCGGGGCGCACGCCGGCATCGCCGGCGCGCCCCGGCGCGAGTCTCGGAGTGAGCGACCGTTCTCGCGCTGTTCGGCCCGAGAACGGTCGCGCACCCCGAGACTCGGCTTCGCCGCCGTGAGACTCGGCTTCGCCGCCGTGAGACTCGGCTTCGCCGCCGTGAGACTCGGCTTCGCCGCCGTGAGACTCGGCTGCGCCGCGTCGGACGGGAGGCACGGGTCGGCCTGGCACCGCGCCTCCCGTCCGCCACCGCGTGCGTTCACGCGACCGCGTGCGTTCACGCGACCGCGTGCGTTCACGCGACCGTAACCTGCGGAACCGCGTGTCGCGAGTCGACCGTCGGGGGTCGGACGTAGCTTGTCCCCATCGGGCACCGCGCCCGATCGAAGCGGCCGCAGCAGGTGCTTCGAGACCCGCTCCAGTGGCCGCGTCGAGGACAAGGACCGGGCCGAGCGCGGCCCGGGGATGGAGTGGTCGTGACCTCTCAGAACGTCTCTCGCGGAACCCGGCAGCAGTACACCGCGGACTCGTCCACACCGGTCGCCCAGCGCACGTACGTGCTCGACACCTCGGTGCTCCTCAGCGATCCGCGGGCACTGTTCCGCTTCGCGGAGCACGCGGTGGTCCTGCCCGTCGTGGTCGTCAGCGAACTGGAGTCCAAGCGCGACGACCCGGAGATCGGGTACTTCGCACGGCAGGCCCTCCGGCTCCTCGACGAGCTGCGGGTCGAACACGAACGGCTCGACTTCCCGATCGCCATCGGCGAGGGCGGCTCGTTCCGGGTCGAAGCTGAACCACTCCAACCAGTCCGTGCTGCCGTCCGGGCTCCAGCTCGGCGACAACGACTCGCGGATCCTCGCGGTCGCCTCGAACCTCAAGAACGACGGGCTCGACGTCGTCGTCGTGTCGAAGGACCTGCCGCTGCGGGTCAAGGCGTCGTCGATCGGCATGGCGGCGGAGGAGTACCGCGCCGAACTCGCCGTCGACTCCGGCTACACCGGCGTCACCGAGCTGCCGGTGTCGGGCGAGCAGATGTCCGAGCTTCTACGAGAACGAGGAGATCCGCTCCGCACAACTCAAGGGCGTCCCGGTCAACACCGGCGTCGTGATCCACTCCGAACGAGGCTCCGCGCTCGGCCGCGTGCACGCCGCCGGCGCGGTGTCGCTCGTGCGCGGCGACCGCGAGGTCTTCGGCCTCCGCGGCCGCTCCGCCGAGCAGCGGCTCGCGATCGACGCGCTGCTCGACACGGAGATCGGCATCGTCTCGCTCGGCGGCAGCGCGGGCACCGGCAAGTCGGCGCTCGCCCTGTGCGCGGGGCTCGAGGCCGTGCTCGAACGGCAACAGCACAAGAAGATCATGGTGTTCCGCCCGCTCTACGCCGTGGGCGGCCAGGAGCTCGGGTACCTGCCGGGCGACGCGACCGAGAAGATGAACCCGTGGGCGCAGGCGGTGTACGACACGCTCGGGGCCCTGGTGTCGGACAACGTCCTCGACGAGGTCGTCGAGCGCGGCATGCTCGAGGTGCTCCCGTTGACGCACATCCGCGGGCGCTCCCTGCACGACGCGTTCGTGATCGTCGACGAGGCGCAGTCGCTCGAGCGGAACGTGCTGCTCACGATGCTGTCACGGATCGGACAGAACTCGCGGGTCGTCCTCACGCACGACGTCGCGCAGCGTGACAACCTGCGGGTCGGTCGGCACGACGGGGTCGCCTCGGTCATCGAGCGGCTGAAGGGGCACCCGCTGTTCGCGCACGTGACGCTGACGCGCTCGGAGCGCTCGGCGATCGCCGCGCTGGTGACGGAGATGCTGGACTCGCCGGACCTGGTGTAGCGGCCCGGGCCCGGGCCCGCAGGCCGAGACTCAGGGTCAGCGACAAGTCTCGTGCTCCTGAGCGCGAGATCTGTCGCTCACTGTCAGTCTCGTGGCCTCTGGACGGACGGGAGGCGCGGTGCCAGCCGGCACCGCGCCTCCCGTCCGCCTGGTGGCCGGCTGCGTCAGCCGGGGTGCGTCATCGAGAGTACGTCGAGGGCGCTGTCGAGCTGCTCCTCGGTGACCTCGCCCCGCTCGACGTGCCCGAGGGCGATCACCGCTTCGCGCACGGTGACCCCTTCGGCGACGGCGAACTTCGCGACCTTGGCCGCGGCCTCGTACCCGATCACGCGGTTGAGCGGCGTGACGATCGACGGCGACGACTCGGCGAACGCGCGGGCGCGGTCGAGGTTCGCCTCGAGCCCGTCGATCGTCTTGTCGGCCAGCACCCGCGAGCTGTTCGCGAGCAGCCGGATGGACTCGAGCAGCGCCGTGCCCATCACCGGGATCGCCACGTTGAGCTCGAACGCGCCCGAGGCACCGGCCCAGGCGACCGTCGCGTCGTTGCCGATCACCCGTGCGGCGACCATCAGGGTGGCCTCGGGGATGACCGGGTTGACCTTGCCCGGCATGATCGACGAGCCAGGTTGCAGGTCCGGGATGTGGAGCTCGCCGAGGCCCGTGTTCGGTCCGGAGCCCATCCAGCGGAGGTCGTTGTTGATCTTCGTCAGGCTGACCGCGATGACCTTGAGGGCACCGGACACCTCGACGAGGGCGTCACGCGCGCCCTGCGCCTCGAAGTGGTCGAGGGCCTCGGTGATCGGCAGGTCGGTGTCGCTCGCGAGCTGCGCGATCACCTTCTGCGGGAAGCCCTTCGGCGTGTTGATGCCCGTGCCGACGGCGGTACCGCCGAGCGGGACCTCGGCGACACGGGGAGCGTGGCCTGCACGCGCTCGATGCCGAGCCGGACCTGGCGCGCGTACCCGCCGAACTCCTGCCCGAGGGTGACCGGGGTGGCGTCCATGAGGTGGGTGCGACCGGACTTCACCGCGTCGGCCCAGAGCGTCGCCTTCGCCTCGAGCGCCTCGGCGAGGTGTTCGAGCGCGGGCACGAGGGTGCGGAGCAGGGCCTCGGTCACGGCGACGTGCACCGACGTCGGGAACACGTCGTTCGAGGACTGCGAGGCGTTCACGTGGTCGTTCGGGTGCACGGGCGCACCGGCGATCTCGGACGCCAGGGTCGCGAGGACCTCGTTCATGTTCATGTTCGACGAGGTGCCGCTGCCGGTCTGGTACACGTCGACCGGGAACTGGTCGTGGTGCTCGCCGCCGATGATCGTGTCCGCGGCCTTCGCGACGGCGTCGGCCAGGGCGGGGTCGACGATGCCGAGCTCGCCGTTCACGATCGCCGCGGCGCGCTTGATCCGGGCGAGGGCCACGATCTGCGCCGGCTCGAGGCCGCTGCCCGAGATCGGGAAGTTCTCCACCGCGCGCTGCGTCTGCGCACGGTAGAGCGCGGACACCGGCACCCGGACCTCGCCCATGGTGTCGTGCTCGATGCGGTACTCGCCGGAGCTGTCGGTCACGGTGGTCGGGCTGGTGTCGGTCACGTCGTCGTGGTCCTTCCTGGGTGCTCGCCGGCGCGGTCGCGCCGGCTGGTCGGGGTGTCCCGCTGGTGTGCGGGACGCGTCGTCGCGGCGGCCGGTCAGGCCTGACCCACGACGGTGTCGACGGCGACCTCGCCCGTGGCGAGGTCGTAGGTCGCGCCGACGACGGCCAATCTACCCTCGGCGATCGCGTCGGACACCGCGCCGGAGCGCTCGATCACCTGGCGCAGCGTGGCCTCGAGGTGGGCCGCGCCGACGGCTTCCTGGGGCACCTCGGCGTCGATGCTGCGCACACGCTCGACGCTCGGGGCGATGGCGTCGACGAGGACCTGCAGGTGCGGGGCAGGGACGGGTTCGCCGGAGCGGGCGGCCGAGACGGCACCGCACTTCGTGTGGCGGAGCACGACGACGAGCGGCGTGCCGAGCGCGACGACGGCGAACTCGATCGAACCGAGCACGACGTCGTCGACGATCTGGCCGGCGTTGCGGATCGCGAAGAGGTCGCCGATGCCGGCGTCGAAGACGTGCTCGAAGGGCACGCGGGAGTCCGAACAGCCGAGCACCGTCGCGAACGGCGCCTGCGAGCCCGCGAGCTCCGACCTGCGGTCCGGGTCGGTCCGGCCGGTGCGCCGCTTGTCCGCGGCGAAGCGGGCGTTGCCGTCGACGAGCAGCCGGAGGGCGTCGGACGGGTTGGAGGCGGCGCGGTCGGGCATGGGGCTCCTCGGGGCTGGTCAGGTGCTTGCTGGTCAGGTGGTGCTGGTCGGGTGCTGCGCGTGCCGCTGCATCGCGCCGGTACTGCTCGGGGGAGGGGGTCAGCCGGCGAACTGCTTCGACACGGCGGTCGCGACGGTCCGGAAGGACGAGTCGTCCGCGGTGCCGGACAGGACGATGGTGTTGCGCTCGAAGGTCGAGACGAGCGAGTAGGCGTGGTTGCCGGCGTCGTCGCCCTCGGCTCGCCGGTCGTACACGGTCCACTTCGTGCCCGCGATCGTGCGGGACCCGGTGGCGGCGTGCTGGTCGAGCTGGTTCGAGACCCAGGTCTCGTTCGCCCGGATGCCCTGCTGGAGGCCGATGTACTGCTTGTCGGGGGTGATGAAGCCGACGGTCCAGACGCTCACGCCGTCGGTCGTCTTGTCCTTGTAGTCCGCGCGGTTCGACGAGAAGCCCCCGGCAGCACCGGTGCCGCGAGCTCGACGCCGGGGACCTTCGCCTGGGACGCGACGTGCCGGTAGTCCACGGCGCGGTCGACCACCGAGGTGTTCGGTCGGACGACGACCGCGACGAGGAACAGCACGATGCCGAGCGACGCGATCAGGGCGATGACGAGGTTGAACGCCGTCTGGTGCTGCCGCCGGGCCGTGCGGGCCGCGTCCTTCCGTGCCCAGGTCTCCTCCGGCGTCTCGGGGCGACCCAGCTCGGCGACGATCGGGCGCCCGTCGGCGTCGGTCATCGTGCGGCGCCGTCCTCGGACGCGGAAGCGCGGGCGGCGTCGAGCCGGGCGCGGGCACCGACGAGCCATTCCTCGCACCGGGCGGCCAGCGACTCGCCCGCTCCCACAGCGAGAGGGAGCGTTCGAGCGTGGCCGAACCCTGCTCGAGCTCGGCGACGACGCGCACGAGTTCGTCGCGCGCGGCTTCGTAGCTCAGCGACTGGACGTCGGCCTGCTCGGGTTCCTGCTGGGATGACACGCGTCGATCCTACCGAGCCCCGCCGACGCCCGGGCCCCGCATCAGGACCCGTCCGGACCCGGGCCGTCCGGTTCGAGCGTCCCCGTCGCCGTGCCGGCGCCGAGCGTGACGTGCACCGGCGTCGCCCCCGGGAGGTCCTCCGCCGATCGCACGACACCGCCGTCGGTGGTCTGCACGATGGCGTACCCCCGCCGGAGCGTGTCGCGCGGCGAGAGCGCCCGCAGTCGCGCCGTGAGGTGGTCGACGTCGGCGTGCGACCGCTCGAGCCGGCGGTCGAGGAGCTCCCTGGCGCGGGACAGGTCCCGCGCCAGCTCTTCCGCGCGGGTGTCGACGAGCCACGCCGTGGAGGCGAGGGCCGGGCGGGAGCGCAGCGCTGCGATCCGGTCGGCCTCGACCGACAGGGTGTGCGACAGCCGGAGCCCGAGCCGTGCCCGCGCCTGCCGGACGTTCGCGAGCTCCTCGGCGACGTCCGGCACCACGCGCTTCGCGGCGTCCGTCGGGGTGGAGGCGCGGAGGTCCGCCACCTCGTCGAGGATCGGCCGGTCGGCCTCGTGCCCGATGGCCGAGACGATCGGGGTGGCGGCCGCTGCCGCGGCACGCACGAGTCCCTCGTCACTGAAGCCGAGCAGGTTCTGGAAGTCGCCGCCGCCGCGGGCGACGATGATCACGTCGACCGATGGGTCGGCGTCGAGCTCGGCGATCGCGGCGGTGACCTCGCCGACGGTCCGCTCGCCCTGCACCGCGGTGTGGATCGTCCGGAACTCGACCTGCGGCCACCGGAGCTGGGCGTTGCGCTTGACGTCCTTCTCGGCGTCGGAGTCCTTGCCGGTGATCAGCCCGATGCGGTGCGGCAGGAACGGCAGCCGCTTCTTGCGAGCGGGATCGAACAGCCCCTCTTCGCCGAGGGTGCGCCGGAGCCGCTCGAGCCGCTCGAGCAGGTCCCCGAGCCCCACGTGCTTCATCTCGACGACCTGCATCGTCAGCGAGCCGCCCTTGACCCAGTAGTTCGGCTTGACGGCCGCGACGACCCGGTCGCCCTGCTTGAGGTCGGCGGGCACCCGTGCGCGCACGCTCGACCAGATCGAGAACGACACCGTGGCGTCGACCTCGACGTCCTTGAGCTTGCCGTAGACGTTCCCGCCGGCGACGTTCCGCTGGGTGATCTCGCCCTCGACCCAGGCGGTGCCGAGCCGGTCGATCCAGTCCCGAAGCTTGGCGCCGAGCAGCGCGACGGGCCACGGGTTGTCGGCCGTCGGTGGACCCTGTTCGATCGCCATGCCCCCATGCTGCCGCATCCCGGAGACACCCGGGACCCGTGCGCGTCCGGCGACGCCCAGGCCCCGTGCGCGCCCGGCACCTATCATCGGGGACGTGACGATCACCAACGGCCACACGGTCCCGCTCGCCCCGCCGCGGGTCCACGCGGCGCGCGGCAGACTGCGGGACGAACCGGTGGCCGGCACGAAGAAGGTGCTGCTCGCGGCCCCCGCGGGTACTGCGCCGGCGTGGACCGCGCGGTCGTGGCGGTCGAGAAGGCGCTCGAACAGTACGGCGAGCCGGTCTACGTCCGGAAGCAGATCGTCCACAACGTCCACGTCGTCTCGACGCTCGAGCAGCGGGGAGCGGTGTTCGTCGACGACGTCGCCGAGGTGCCGCGTGGCTCGCACGTCGTGTTCAGCGCGCACGGCGTCTCGCCGGCGGTCGTCGCGGGCGCCGCCGACCGTGACCTCCACGCCATCGACGCGACCTGCCCACTCGTCACGAAGGTGCACCGCGAGGCCACCCGGTTCGCCAGGACCGACCGCACCATCGTCCTCATCGGGCACGCCGGTCACGAGGAGGTCGAGGGCACGATGGGGCACGCGCCCGAGCGGACGATCCTGGTCAACGGACCGGAGGACGTCGCCGCGCTCGAGGTCCCGGACCCGGACAACCTCGTCTGGCTGTCGCAGACCACGCTGAGCGTCGACGAGACGATGGAGACCGTCCGTCTGCTCCGCGAGAAGTTCCCCGCGATCGAGGACCCGCCGTCGGACGACATCTGCTACGCGACCCAGAACCGCCAGGTCGCGATCAAGAAGGTCGCCCCGGCGGCGGACCTCGTGATCGTCGTCGGGTCGGCGAACTCCTCGAACAGCGTCCGCCTGGTCGAGGTCGCACTCGAGCACGGCGCGAGGGCGGCCCACCGGGTCGACTACGCGTCGGAGATCCAACAGGACTGGCTCGCGGGCGTCAGCACGGTCGGCGTCACGAGCGGGGCCTCCGTGCCGGAGGAACTCGTGACCGAGGTGCTCGAGCAGCTCGCGGACGCGGGGTACGGCACCGTGGAGGAGATCGTGACCGCACACGAAGACCTGATGTTCTCGCTCCCGAAGGAGCTCCGCACCGACGCGGCGGGCAACCCGACGCGTGCGCTCGGCGGGCGACGCCGGTGAGCGACGAGCAGCAGCGCGGGACGGACGGCTGGTCGTCGGTGCCGGCGCACGACCCGGGTCACCTCCGGGACACCGCGGACGGCCTGGAGGCACGGCGCGACCCCGCCACGTCGGCCGCAGCTCCGGAGCACGGTCGCGTCCACGGCCGCCCCGCCCCGCAGTACGGCGAGTACGCGCCCGAGGGCTGGGTCAACCCGGTGCTCGCGCAACAGGAACGGCACGAGCAGGAGGAGCAGGCCCGGGCGCTGCGCGAGCAGGCGGCACAGGAGGCCTCCCGCGGCCGCCGGCCCGGTGCGCCGTCGGCCCCGGACGGGACAGGGCGTGCGGCTCCGGCCGCCGGGCGGTTCGGCGCCTCGCCGCTCGACTTCGCGCTGACCGTCGGCCTGCTCGTGATCGGGCTCTGGTCGGTGGTCGAGTCGCTGTCCGTGGGCACGACGGCCTCGACCATCCGGACGGTCGTCGAGCAGCAGTACACCGACCTGTCGGATCCGGCGGCGCTGTCCTCCGCCGTCCTCGTGCGAGCGGTCGTCCTCGTCGTGGTGTTCGTGCTCGTCGCCTGGTGGTCGGTCCGACGGCTCCGTGCCCGACGCTGGACGTTCTGGGTGCCGCTCGTCGGCGGCGTCGTCGCGACCGTGCTCGGCATGGTGCCCGTGATGGTCGTGATCTTCCAGGACCCGCAGTTCGCCGCCTACCTGCAGCGGATGGCCACGGGCGGCTGAGCGACCGGCGCGTCAGCCGGCGAGGGCTCAGCCTGCCAAGAACGAGGCGACGGCACCGTGCAGGGCGGCGAGGTCGTCCACGTGCACGAGCTCTCGGACCGAGTGCATCGACAGGAGTCCGACGCCGATGTCGATCGTCGGGATCCCGAGACGCGTCGCCGCGATCGGGCCGATCGTCGATCCGCCGGGATCGTGTTCACGTTGACGAACGGCTGCCACGGCGCGCCGGCGGCCTCGCACGCGGCGGCCCAGACGGCCTCGCCCTTCGCCTCGGTCATGTAGCGCTGGTTCGCGCTGATCTTCAGCAGCGGGCCCCCGCCGGGCGCGGCCGGTTGGTCGGGTCGTGCTTCTCCGGCTGGTTCGGGTGCACGAGGTGCCCGGCGTCGCTCGACAGCAGCCACGAGGCACGGAACGCCCGCGCAGCGTCGGAGCGGCTGGCGCCGAGGCCCTCCTGGACGCGGCCGAGTACGTCCTCGAGGAACGGGCCCCGGCACCGGACGGCGTCGACGAGCCGATCTCCTCGTGGTCGAACGCGGCGAGCACCGGGATGTGGTCGCCGTCCGCCGGCGCCGCGATCACGCCCCGGAGGCCGGCGTGCACGCTCGTGAGGTTGTCCATGCGGCCGGAGGCCAGGAACTCGCGGTCGATGCCGATGCGGGCCGGTGCCTGCGTGTCCGCGAGGAACAGGTCCCACGAGACGGACGCCTCGCCCAGACGGGCACGCAGCCAGGACACGACGTCCGTGCCGCCGACCTCACCGTCCACGCCGACGACCGGCAGCGTGTGGCGCTGCCGGTCGATCTCCTTGCCGTCGTTGACACCGCGGTCGAGGTGGATCGCGAGGTTCGGGATCCGGGCGACCGCGTCGGTCGACACCAGGCGCACCGAACCGTCGGCATCGACGACCCGGCCGGCGATCCGGAGGTCCCGGTCGAACCAGGTCGAGAGCAGGGCCCCGCCGTAGACCTCGACGTTGAGCTGCTCCCAGCCGCCGGTCCGGACCCCGGGGTTCGGCTTGACGCGGAAGCCCGGGGAGTCGGTGTGCGCGCCGAGGATGCGGAACGGGGTCGTGGCGGTGGCGGCCTCGGGGAGACGCCAGGCGATCACCGCGCCGTCGCGGACGACGACGTAGGCGCCTGCCCCGGTCGGCCAGGCGTCGAGCTCGGACAGTTCGGTGAACCCCGCCTCGACGAGCCGGTCCCGGGCCGCGGCCGCCGCGTGGAACGCGGTGGGGGACTCGGTGACGTACTGGGCGAACTCGGAGGCGATGGCGTCGGCGGTCACCCGACCATCGTGGCACGGGTGCGGCGGGGCGGACGCGCCCCGTGCCTCCAGGCCGGTGCGACCGGCGCCCCGGCACGGCGAGACGCCGCCGGCACGGCGAGACGCCGCCCGAACACGCGGTGTCCCGCGAGCCGGACGGCGTCTGGGCGACTCGGCGGTGCCTCGGCGGCGTGAGGCACCGCGTGCCGGTGTCAGCCCTTGGTGTGGCCGGCCGAGCCGAGGACCTTCGCGGCTTCGCCGACGCGGGCCGCCATGGCGGTCTCGGCCACCTTGCCCCAGGCGCGCGGGTCGTACTGCTTCTTGTTGCCGACCTCGCCGTCGATCTTCAGGACGCCCTCGTAGTTGGTGAACATCGAGCCCGCGATCGAACGCGTGAACGCGTACTGCGTGTCCGTGTCGATGTTCATCTTGATGACGCCGTTGCGGACGGCCTCGTGGATCTCGTCGTCGGTCGAGCCCGAGCCGCCGTGGAAGACGAGGTCGAGGGGGTCTCGCCCGTGCCGTGCTTCTGGGCGACCGAGGCCTGGATCTCGCCGAGGAGCTCCGGGCGGAGCTTGACGTTGCCGGGCTTGTAGACGCCGTGCACGTTGCCGAAGGTGAGGGCGGCGATCCAGCGGCCCTGGTCGCCGAGGCCGAGTGCGTCGACGACCTTCTCGACGTCGCCGGGGGTCGTGTAGAGCGCGTCGTTCGTGCCCTCGTGCTGGACGCCGTCCTCTTCGCCGCCGACGACGCCGATCTCGACCTCGAGGATCGCGTTGATGTTCCGCGTCTTCTCGATCATGGTCTTCGCGATCTCGATGTTCTCGTCGAGCGGCACGGCCGAGCCGTCCCACATGTGCGACTGGAAGATCGGGTTGCGGCCCGCGCGGACCTCTTCCTCGCTCGCGGCGATGAGGGGGAGGACGAAGCCGTCGAGGGCGTCCTTCGGGCAGTGGTCGGTGTGCAGCGCGACGGTGATGTCGTAGTTCTTCGCGACCTCGTGGGCGAACTTGGCCATCGCGAGGGCGCCGGCGGCACGGTTCTTGACCGTGTGCCCGGCGAAGTAGTCCGCGCCACCGGTCGTGACCTGGAGGATGCCGTCCGAACCGGCCTCCTGCAGACCCTGGAGGACCGCGTTGATCGTCTGCGACGACGACACGTTCACCGCGGGGTAGGCGAACTTGCCGGCCTTCGCTCGTTCGAGCATCTCGGCGTACTGTTCCGGCGTTGCGATGGGCACTGCGATCTCCTTCGACGTGGTGGTGTCCTCGCCGAGCCTAGTCAGCCCCACTGGAGTGTGACCCGACGGGTTCGTCGGGTCGCACCGTGCGAGGTCTCGGTCGCTCGGTGCGAGGTTGTCTCGGTCGCTCTGTGCGAGGTCTCGTGCTCGGTGCGAGGTCCGAAGGGCCCCACGGTGCGCGGAACCTCGCACGGTGCTGTGCACATGCGTGCAGCCGGGCGAGCCCGTGGACGCCCGTCGGTAGGCTGGTCGTCGTGACTCCCACCACGGAAACCGGCTCCCTGTTCCTCCAGCCCGACCGCAACCTGGCGCTCGAGCTCGTGCGTGCGACGGAGGCGGCGGCGATCCGTGCGCAGCCGTGGGTCGGGCGGGGTGAGAAGAACCTCGCGGACGGCGCCGCCGTGGACGCGATGCGGAAGTTCCTCGGGACGGTGAACTTCGACGGTGTCGTCGTGATCGGCGAGGGCGAGAAGGACAACGCGCCGATGCTGTACAACGGCGAGCACGTCGGCAACGGCCACGGCCCGGCGTGCGACATCGCGGTGGACCCGATCGACGGCACCTCGCTGACCGCCGCGGGCCGCCAGAACGCGATCTCGGTCATGGCCGTGTCGGACCGCGGGTCGATGTACGACCCGTCGGCGGTGTTCTACATGGACAAGATCGCCGCCGGGGCCGAGGGGCGTGGGGTCCTGGACCTCGAGAAGCCGATCGGGGAGAACATCCGGGCGCTCGCCGTGGCGAAGGGCAAGGACATCGAGGACATGGTCGTCGCGGTGCTGGACCGTCCGCGGCACGACGAGCTGATCCGTGCGATCCGCGCCACGGGTGCGGGACGCGGCTGCTGCTCGACGGGGACGTCGCCGGCGGGATCTCGGCGGCGCTGCCGGGTCGAAGATCGACATGTGCGTCGGCGTTGGCGGGACGCCGGAGGGCATCATCACGGCGTGCGCGATCAAGGCGCTCGGGGGCGTGATCCTCGGCAAGCTGCAGCCGAAGGACGACGAGGAACGGCAGAAGGCGATCGACGCCGGCCACGACCTGGACACGGTGCTCGACCAGGACGACCTGGTGAAGGGCGACAACACGTTCTTCGTCGCCACGGGCGTCACGGACGGTGTCCTCGTCGACGGTGTCCGGCGTGAGCGCGGCGTGATCCACACCGACTCGATCGTGCTCCGGTCCCGCTCGAACACGATCCGTCGCATCCAGGCCGACCACCGCGCCGAGAAGTGGTTCTGATCACGTGAAGCGCTGACGCGCTGAGGCGCTGACGCGTCCGTCTCCGCCCGCGTCGCGCCCCGATGTGAACAACGCGCCCCGTCACCACGGGGCGCGTTGTCCGTCCGGGGGCGCGACCACGCCGCTGGCGTCCCGATCCGGCCGTCGGGGAGCGGGCACGGCGGCGCGCCGATCCGGCCGGGGCGGCCACGGCGGCGGCGTCAGTCGCGCTCGGTCGCGGCGACGAGCTCAGGGGCGGTCAGCAGCCGCGGCTCGTCCTCGATCGTGGCCGGGTCGGCGACGACCTTCGACTCGTCGAGCAGCGACAGACGCCGAGCACTCGGGAGCACCTGGCGTTCGAGCGACCCCACGAAGCGGTTGTAGTCGACGACGGAGCCCCGGATCGACCGGCCGAGCTTGTCGATGTGCTGCGCCATGGTCGCCAGGCGCCCGTGCAGTTCGCGCGAGATCGTGAAGAGCTCCCTCGCCTCCTGCGTGACGACGTCCTGCTGCCACGAGAACGCCACGGTCTTCAGCACCGACCAGAGCGTCACGGGCGAGGCCAGCGCGACGCGCTTGCGGAAGGCGTGGTCGAGCAGCCCGGGATCGGCGGCGAGGGCACTGGCGATGAGGGACTCGGACGGGATGAACGCCACGGTCAGCTCGGGGAGGCGTCGTACCCGGACCAGTACTCCCGGGCCGCGAGGGCGTCCACGTGGGCACGGAGCGCGCGCACGTGCTGCTGCAGGAGCTGCTCGCGTCGAGCGGCCTCCGCCCCCGCTGCGGTCGCGGGGATCTCCGCCGCCTGCAGGTAGGCGCTGAACGGGACCTTGGCGTCGACGGCGATGGTCTTCCCCCGGGCAGGTGCACGACCATGTCGGGGCGGGCCGCGCCCGCCGAGGTGGTGACCGACGACTGCACGTCGAAGTCCACCCGTTCCAGGAGCCCGGCAGCCTCGACCACGTTGCGCAGCTGCGTCTCGCCCCAGACCCCGCGCGTGCTGTTGGCGGAGAGGGCGCTCGCGAGGGTCTCGGCCGTGGCGCGCAGGCGCTCCTCGGACTCGGCGGCAGAGCGGAGCTGGGCGGACAGGGTGCCGTACTGCTCACTGCGTGCCTGCTCGAGCTCGGCGATCTTGACGCGCATGACGTCGAGGGTCTGGGCGACCGGGCTGAGCGCGGACAGGACCTTCGACTCGCCCTGCGCCCGCGCGGCGTCGGCGCCGTGCATCCGCTGCACGAGGTGCTCCAGTTCCGCAGCCCGCCGTTCGAGGGAGTCCACCTGCCGGCGGTACTGGGCGTCCTGGGCGTCGAGTCGTTCCTCGGCGTCGCGCCTGGCGCCGTCGAGCTGTCCACGCAGTGCCTCGGCGGTCGCTCGGGCGGACGCGGCGTCCACGCCGGCGCGGGAACGGGCGAGCGACCAGGCGACGACGGCGCCGACGGCGACGCCGATCACGAGACCGATGACCAGGGCGAGGATCTGCATGTCGTGACCTTGGCAGGACCCACCGACACCGTGCCTCCAGGCCGACGGAGGGCGCCTGTCGAACCGACGGACAAGCCCGGAATCCATGTCATGACATTAGGGCAAACAGGGTGTACAGTCGTGATCGTCCGCCGATGAAGCCGCACGGAAGGTCCACCACGTCGCATGACGAACCGAGCTCCCCACGCCTACGACGTGATCACCATGGGTCGCGTGAGCGTCGACATCTACCCGCAGCAGACGGGCCCGCTCGAAGACGTCCAGACGTTCTCGAAGTCCGTCGGCGGCAGCGCCACGAACGTCGCCATCGCCGCGGCCCGCCACGGTGCGGACGCCGCCGTCATCACCCGCACGGGCAACGACCCCTTCGGCCGCTACATCAGCCGCACCCTGCCGGGGTTCGGCGTCGCCAACGACTTCGTCGAGACCGTCGAGGGGCTGAACACCCCCGTAGCCTTCTGCGAGATCTTCCCGCCGGACGACTTCCCGCTGTACTTCTACCGGGCGCCCAAAGCACCGGACCTCATGATCACGACGAAGTCCCTCCCGCTGCACGAGATCGAGCGGGCGAAGATCTTCTGGACGACGGTCACCGGCCTCAGCGAGGAGCCGAGCCGCGGCGCCCACCACACCGCGTTCGAGGCCCGCAGCGCCGCGCAGGACGACACGAAGCTCCACACCGTGCTCGACCTGGACTACCGGTCGATGTTCTGGTCGAGCCCGGCTGCGGCGACGCGGGAGGTCGCGATCGCCCTGGACCACGCGACCGTCGCCGTGGGCAACCGCGAGGAGTGCGAGGTCGCCGTCGGTGAGACCGACCCGGTCCGCGCCGCCGACGCCCTGCTCGAGCGCGGCGTCGAGATCGCCATCGTGAAGCAGGGCCCGAAGGGCGTGCTCGCGAAGACCCGTGACGAGTTCGTCGAGTTCCGTCCGCACCACATCGACGTCGTCAACGGCCTCGGCTCGGGCGACGGCTTCGGCGGCGCGCTCACCCACGGACTGCTGCAGGGCTGGAACCTCGAACGCATCCTCGCCTTCTGCAACGCCGCCGGCGCCATCGTCGCGACCCGCTTCGAGTGCTCCACCGCCATGCCGACGAGCGACGAGATCGAGCAGTTCATCCAGTCGAACCCCGCCGAGGGCACGAACCGCCGTGCCACCGACGACAGCACTGAGGAGACCGTCGATGCCTGAGCTCAGCGCCGCTGACTTCCAGCGTCTCCGCGACGTCCGTGCCGCGCAGCCCGAGCTGATCGCGAGCGCCCTCGCGGCCCGGACGAAGCGGTCCCTGCTCGCCGACGACGGCAAGCTGTTCATCGTGGCCGCCGACCACCCGGCCCGTGGCGCCCTCGCCGTGCGTGACGACGAGTCCGCGATGGCGAACCGCTACGACCTGCTCGAGCGTCTCGTGGTCGCCCTCGGACGCCCCGGCGTCGACGGTGTCCTCGGCACGCCGGACATCCTCGAGGACCTCGCGCTCCTCGGCGCCCTCGACGGCAAGGTCGTCGTCGGCTCGATGAACCGCGGCGGCCTGCGCGGCGCCACGTTCGAGATGGACGACCGCTACACCGCCTACTCGGCCGCGTCGATCAAGGAGGCGGGACTCGACTTCGCCAAGCTGCTCGTCCGCGTGAACCTCGCGGACGCCGGCACCGCGCCGACCCTCGAGGCCACGGCCCGCGCCGTCACCGAGGCGGCGGAGCACCGGCTGCCGATCATGCTGGAGCCGTTCATGTCCGAGTGGAAGAACGACAGGATCGTCAACGACCTGACGGCCGACGCGGTGATCACCTCGATGGCGATCGCCGCCGGCCTGGGCGAGTCGAGCGCGTACAGCTGGCCGAAGATCCCGTCGTCGACGAGATGGAGCGGGTGATGTCGGCGACCACGCTGCCGACGCTGCTGCTCGGCGGCGACCCGTCGAGCCGGCCGCTCGAGACCTACGCGAAGTGGGCCGACGCCCTCGCCCTGCCGGGCGTGCGCGGCCTCGTCGTCGGACGCACCCTGCTCTACCCGCCGGACGGCGACGTCGCCGCCGCGGTGGACGTCGCTGCCGGTCTGGTCCACAGCCAGGAGGCCCGGGAAGGGTTCTCCACAGATGCCCACGACGGCGACGCGCGGCTCGCGAACGCCACCACCATCGACTCGTCCGTCCCGGAAGGAAGCAACGCATGACGATCACCGACACGACCACCACCACCGTCGGGCACTGGATCGACGGCACCCGTGTCGAGTCGACCTCGGGCAACACCGCTCCGGTCTACGATCCGGCGCTCGGCGTCGCGACGAAGCAGGTCGCCCTCGCGAACGAGGACGAGATCCAGGCCGCCATCGCCAGCGCGAAGGCCGCGTTCCCGAAGTGGAGCAACCTGTCGCTCGCGAAGCGCCAGGCGATCCTGTTCTCGTTCCGCGAGATCCTCAACCGTGACAAGGCCGAGCTCGCCGAGATCATCACGAGCGAGCACGGCAAGGTCATCGACGACGCACTCGGCGAGATCGCCCGCGGGCAGGAGGTCGTCGAGCTCGCCACGAACATCCCATCGCTGCTCAAGGGCGAGTTCTCGGACCAGGTGTCCACGGGCATCGACGTCTACTCGATCCGCCAGCCCCTCGGTGTCGTCGGCATCATCTCGCCGTTCAACTTCCCGGCGATGGTCCCGCTGTGGTTCCTCCCGATCGCGATCGCCGCGGGCAACACCGTCGTGCTGAAGCCGTCCGAGAAGGACCCGTCGGCGGCGATCTGGCTCGCCGAGAAGTTCCAGGAGGCCGGGCTCCCCGACGGTGTGTTCAACGTCCTCAACGGCGACAAGCTGAGCGTCGACGGGCTCCTCACGAGCCCCGACGTCGAGTCGATCTCGTTCGTCGGTTCGACGCCGATCGCGCAGTACGTGTACGAGACGGGCACGAAGCACGGCAAGCGCGTGCAGGCCCTCGGCGGCGCGAAGAACCACATGCTGGTGCTGCCGGACGCCGACCTCGACCTCGTGGCGGACAACGCGATCAACGCGGGCTTCGGGTCCGCGGGTGAGCGGTGCATGGCGATCTCGGTCGTCGTGGCGGTGGAGCCGGTGGCGGACGAGCTCATCGAGAAGATCACGGCCCGTGCAGCGACGCTGCGCATCGGTGACGGGCGTCGCGGGTGCGACATGGGCCCGCTGGTCACGAAGCAGCATCGCGACAAGGTCGCCTCGTACATCGAGGTCGCAGAGCAGGACGGTGCGGTGGTTGTGGTGGACGGCCGCACCGTCCGACCCGACGGCGACGAGAACGGCTTCTGGCTGGGCCCGACGCTGATCGACCGGGTCCCCACCACGAGCCGCGTCTACACCGAGGAGATCTTCGGTCCGGTGCTCGCGGTGGTCCGTGTCGCCAGCTACGAGGAGGGCCTCGAGCTCATCAACTCGGGCGCGTACGGCAACGGCACGGCGATCTTCACCAACGACGGCGGAGCCGCGCGTCGCTTCCAGCGGGACGTGCAGGTCGGCATGATCGGCATCAACGTGCCGATCCCGGTGCCGGTCGCGTACTACTCCTTCGGCGGGTGGAAGAACTCGCTGTTCGGTGACCACAAGGCGTACGGCGCCGACGGCGTGAGCTTCTTCACGCGGCAGAAGGCGATCACGTCCCGGTGGCTCGACCCGTCGCACGGCGGCATCAACCTCGGCTTCCCGTCGAACGCCTGATCCGGCCGCCACGACAGACGAGCAGCACGACGCGAGCACGAGAGCAGCAATGACGCAGCAGAACTGGTTCAACCCGAAGGGGACCCGTCCGGAGGACGGCTGGACGGACGTCATCGACGGCCGCGTGGACGGTTGGGCGCACACCGGCATCCGCACGGGTAAGCTGACCGACGGAGGCGAGTTGCGCCTCCAGGCAGCTCCCGTGGAACGGATCGTCATCCCGCTCGCCGGGTCCTTCCAGGTCGACTACGACGGTGCCGCAGGCGCCGGAGAGCAGGCCCTGGAGGGACGTGGCGGGGTCTTCGAGGGGCCCACCGACGTCCTGTACCTGGGTTCCGGGTCGGAGGCCCGGATCACCGGGTCCGGTCGGGTGGCGGTCGCCGAGGCGCCCACCGAGACGGTCAAGCCGAGCGCGTACATCGCCAGGCAGGACGTCCCGGTGGAGCTCCGCGGTGCCGGCCAGTCGAGCCGTCAGGTGCACAACTTCGGCACCCCGGCGGCCCTCGACGCGGTCAAGTTCATCGTGTGCGAGGTGATCACACCGGCGGGGAACTGGTCGTCGTACCCGCCGCACAAGCACGACACGAACGTGCCCGGCGAGGAGTCGAACCTCGAGGAGATCTACTACTACGAGGCTGCTGTCTCCCGAGACGTCGTGTCGCGCGGGATCGAGGTCCCGGAGTCGGCCGACCCGTTCGCGCTGCACCGCACCTACGCCTCCGACGAGCGCGAGATCGACGAGTTCCGCGAAGTCCGCACGGGCGACATCGCGCTCGTTCCGCACGGGTGGCACGGCCCCGCCGTCGCCGCCCCCGGCTACGACATGTACTACCTGAACGTGATGGCCGGGCCCGACCCGGAGCGCGTCTGGAACATCACCGACGACCCGGCACACGGCTGGGTCCGACAGGCCTGGGCGAGCGAGCAGCTCGATCCGCGCCTGCCCTACCGGAAGGAGGACGCGTGACCACCACCGCGCGCCAGCTCGGGGAGACCCGGCGCATGACCGTCGGCCAGGCACTCGTCGAGTTCCTCGCCAACCAGTGGACCGTCGACGGCGGCGTCCGCGAACGCACCATCCCCGGATCTTCGGCATCTTCGGCCACGGCAACGTCGCGGGGGTCGGCCAGGCGGTCAAGCAGCTCCACGTCGAGCGGCCGGGCCTGCTGCCCTACCACCAGGCCCGCAACGAGCAGGCGATGGTGCACGAGGCCGTCGGCTTCGCCCGCATGCACCGTCGCCGTGCCACCTTCGCCAGCACGGCGTCCGTCGGCCCGGGGGCCGCGAACATGCTCACCGCCGCCGCCCTCGCGACGACGAACCGCCTGCCCGCGCTGCTGCTGCCGTCCGACACGTTCGCGACGCGGACCACCGACCCGGTGCTCCAGCAGATCGAGTTGCCGCACGACACGTCGCTGCAGGTGACCGACGCGTTCCGCCCGCTCTCGCGCTACTTCGACCGCGTCGAGCGCCCGGAACAGCTGTTCTCCATCGCCCTCGCGGCGATGCGCGTGCTCACCGACCCGGCCGAGACCGGCGCCGTGACCATCGCCCTGCCGGAGGACGTGCAGGCCGAGGAGTTCGACGTCCCCGTCGCGTTCCTGCAGCCGCGCGAGTGGCACATCCGCCGACCGCTGCCCGAGCACGGCCCGCTGGCGCGTGCGGTCGAGGCGATCAAGGCGGCCGAGCGGCCGGTCGTCGTCGCCGGCGGCGGTGTGCTCTACTCGGGTGCCGAGGACGAGCTCGCCGCCTTCGTCGAGGCGACCGGCATCCCGGTCGGCACCTCGCAGGCCGGCGGTGGCTCGCTCGTCTGGGACCACCCGCAGTACCTCGGTGGCGTCGGTGCGACCGGCACCGCCGCAGCGAACCGGATCGCGGAGCAGGCGGACGTCGTCATCGGGATCGGTACGCGGTACAGCGACTTCACGACGGCGTCGCGGACGGTGTTCCAGAACCCGGACGTGACGTTCGTCAACGTCAACGTCGCCTCGTTCGACGCGTACAAGCACGGTTCGCAGCTGCCGCTGATCGCGGACGCTCGGGAGGCGCTGGTCGCGCTGTCGGAGCAGCTCACGTCGTACTCGGTGGACGCCGCGTACGCGGCGGAGGTCGCCGACCGCAAGCGTGAGTGGGACGCCGTCGTCGACGCCGCCTTCGCGCCGTCCGGCCTCGCGCTGCCGGGCCAGCCGGAGATCATCGGCGCCGTCCAGGAGGTCTCCGACCCGCGGGACGTCGTCATCCAGGCCGCCGGCTCGCTGCCGGGCGACCTCCACAAGCTTTGGCGCGTGCGCGATGCGCTGGGTTACCACGTGGAGTACGCGTTCTCGTGCATGGGCTACGAGATCGCGGGCGGCATCGGCGTCCGCCGGGGCGCTCCGGACCGCGACGCGATCGTCATGGTCGGCGACGGCTCGTACCTCATGCTCCACACCGAGCTCGTCACCGCCGTCGCCGAGGGCATCAAGATCGTCGTCGTCCTCATCCAGAACAACGGCTACGCGTCGATCGGACACCTGTCCGAGACCGTCGGTTCCGAGCGGTACGGCACGAAGTACCGCTACCTCGACGAGACCGGTTCGTTCGAGGGGACGACGTGCTCCCCGTCGACCTCGCCGCGAACGCCCGCTCGTACGGCGTCGACGTGATCGAGGTGCAGCCCGGGCCGAACGCCATCGACGACCTCAAGGCGGCGGTGCGCCAGGCGAAGGCGAACGACCACACCACGCTCGTGCACGTGCAGTCCGACCCGCTGGTCTACGCACCCGACGGTGCGGGCTGGTGGGACGTCCCCGTCGCCCAGACCTCGACCATGCCGAGCACGCAGCGGGCCCGCGCCGAGTACGAGCAGCAGGTCGCGTCGCAGCGACCCCTGCTCGGCTGATCCGATCCGTCCACCACACCAGAAAGCGACAGCGACGTCATGACCGACACCGCCACCCCGACCGGCAGTCCCGCAGCGGACCCGCAGGCGGCCCAGATCCGCATCGGCACCGCCCCCGACTCGTGGGGCGTCTGGTTCCCCGACGACCCGGAGCAGGTGCCGTGGCAGCGCTTCCTCGACGAGGTCGTCGCGGCCGGCTACAAGTGGATCGAGCTCGGGCCGTACGGCTACCTTCCGACGGACCCGAACCAGCTGCAGGACGAGCTCGGGTCGCGCGGGCTCCAGCTGTCGGCCGGCACCGTGTTCACCGGCTTCCACAAGGGCGACGACCAGTTCCAGCGCGCTTGGGACCAGGCCGTCGCGGTGGCTGGGCTCGCCTCGAAGCTCGGCGCCGAGCACCTCGTCACGATCCCGACCTGTGGCGTTCGGACGCCACCGAAGAGGTCCTGGAGCCGCGCACCCTCACGGACGAGCAGTGGGACCGCCTCGGCAAGGGGCACGACCAGCTCGGCAAGGCACTGCTCGAGGAGTTCGGCGTCCACCAGCAGTTCCACACGCACGCGGACAGCCACGTCGGCACCTACAAGGAGACCGTGCGGTTCCTCGAGGTGACGAACCCCGAGTACACGAACCTCTGCCTCGACACCGGGCACTTCGCGTACTACGGCGGCGACAACCTCAAGCTCATCGCCGAGCACCCGGAGCGCGTCGGCTACCTGCACCTCAAGCAGGTGAACACCGACCTGCTGTTCGACGTGCTGAAGAACGACGTCCCGTTCGCCACCGCCGTGTCGCAGGGGATCATGGTCGAGCCGCCGTTCGGGACGCCCGACCTCGCACCGATCATCGAGGCCGTCGCGCAGATCAACCCGGACGTCTTCGGCATCGTCGAGCAGGACATGTACGGCTGCTCGGTCGACACCCCGGCCCCATCGCGGACCGCACCTTCAAGCACATCTTCGGCTCCACCTCGGCCGCGCGCGCCGAGTAGTCGGTCCGCCGAGCGTCATCCACCACAGGAGAACACCATGACCACGCAGAACCTCCGCGTCGCCGTCGTCGGCGCCGGCATGATGGGCGCCGACCACGTCCGCCGCATCACCGCGAAGATCTCGAACGCCGACGTCGTCGCCGTCGTCGAGCCGGACGAGGCGCGTGCCCGGGCCGCTGCCGCCCTCGCCCCGGGTGCGATCACCGCCGCGTCGTTCGACGAGGCCCTCGAGCAGACCGCGATCGACGGCGTCATCATCGCCACGCCGGGCTTCCTGCACGAGCCCATCCTCGTGACCGCTCTCGAGCGAGGGCTCACGGTGCTCTGCGAGAAGCCGCTCACGACCTCGGCCGAGGACAGCCTGCGGATCGTCGAGCTCGAGCAGCAGAAGGCGGACCGCCCGAAGATCCAGGTCGGCTTCATGCGTCGCTTCGACGCCGGGTACCAGGAGCTCCGCGCCCTCCGCGAGTCGGGGCCAACGGTGCCCTGCTCGCCCTGCACCACGCGCACCGCAACCCGACGACGCCGCCCAACTTCAGCGAGTCGATGCTCATCCACGACTCGGTGATCCACGAGATCGACATCATCCCGTTCCTGACGGGCGAGAAGATCACGAACGTCGAGGTCAAGAAGCCGCGCAAGAACTCCCTCGCGCCGGACGACCTGCCCGAACCGCAGTTCGTGCTGTTCACCACCGAGTCGGGGATCCTGGCGATCGTCGAGATCAACGTGAACGCCCAGTTCGGGTACCAGGTCACGACCGACGCGGTCTTCGAGTCCGGCGTCGCCTACATCGGCCGCGAGACCGCGCAGACCATCGTTTCCGCCGGGGTCTCCGGCCAGGGCGTCACCCCGTCGTTCAAGGAGCGCTTCGGCGCCGCCTACGACGAGGAGGTCCAGCGCTGGGTCGACGCTGCTCGGCTCGGCGGGATCGACGGCCCGAGCGCCTGGGACGGGTACACGGCGTCGGTGGTCGCCGAGGTCGCGGTCCGCGCGCAGCAGTCCGGCGCGGACGAGACGGTCGAGTACGCGCTCGAGAAGCCCGCGTTCTACGACATCGCCGCCGCCGACGAGCTCGCGGGAGCGTAGTCCGTGCCGAAGATCGCACTCGACCCGACGCCGTTCCACCACGACCTGTCGCTGCTCGAGTTCCCGAAGAAGGTCGCCGACCTCGGGTACGAGTACCTGCAGCCTGACGCCGCACAAGGACTTCATCCCGTTCTACGCGCACCCGAAGGCCGACGACGACCTCGTCGACGCGTTCGCCGCGGCGAGCCGCGATGCCGGTGTGCAGGTCGCGAGCGTGCTGCCGGTCCTCCGCTGGTCGGGCCCCGACAAGGAGACCCGCCAGGCCGCGGTGAAGAAGTGGAAGCGCGTCATCGAGATCACGAAACGCCTCGGCGTGGACACGATCAACACCGAGTTCTCCGGCCGACCGGAGCGCGCCGAGGAGTCCGAGGACCAGTTCTACTGGGCCATGGAGGAGCTCCTGCCGATCATCGAGGCATCGGACATCCGTGTGCTCATCGACCCGCACCCCGACGACTTCGTCGAGGACGGTCTCGAGGCGCTCCGGGTGATCCGCGGGCTCAACTCGAAGCGCATCGGCTTCGTCTACGTCGCCTGCCACACGTTCCACTACGGCGGCAACATGGACGAGATCATCGACGCCGCCGGCGACTCGCTGCAGCTCGTCCACGTCGCGGACGCCTACGACCACACGCGGTCACACGGCCTCCGCTACATCTCGAACCCTCCCGGCAACACGGCGCGCGTGCACCAGCACCTGCCGATCGGCCAGGCCGACGTCGACTTCGACGCGTTCTGGGCGGCCCTCGACCGCGTGGGCTTCTCCGCCCGCGACGACACGGTCGCCGTCTCGAGCGTCTTCGCCGAGGACGAGAACGCCGACGAGGTCTCGCGGTACCAGCTCGACACGATCACGAAGGGACTCACACGATGACCACGACCCTCGAGACGTCGGCCACCACGACCGGCGTCGACACCCGCCCCGTCACCCTGCAGGCCGCGGAGCAGACCGTGACCGCGCTGTGGAACGACTCCGCGGACCCGCACGAGCTGTCGACCGCCATCCACGAGTACGGCGCCGTCGGCGCCACCTGCAACCCGGTCATCGCGTACACGTGCATCAAGCAGGACCCGCAGGTCTGGGAGCCGCGCATCCGCGAGATCGCGGCCGAGAACCCGACCGCGGGGGATTCCTGGATCGGCTGGAAGGCCGTCGAGGAGCTCTCCGTCGCCGCCGCCGAGCAGCTGCTGCCGGCGTTCGAGGCGTCGGGTGGGCGCAACGGCCGGCTGTCGATGCAGACCGACCCGCGCTTCCACCGCGACGCCGACGCGCTCGTCGAGCAGGCCGTCAGGTTCTCCCGGCTCGCGCCGAACATCATCGTGAAGATCCCCGCGACCAAGGTCGGCATCGCCGCGATCGAAGAAGCCGCCTACCGCGGTGTCTCGATCAACGCCACCGTGTCGTTCACGGTGCCACAGGTCGTCGCCGTCGGCGAGGCCATCGAGCGCTCCCTCGACCGTCGCGCCGCCGAGGGGATGCCGGACCAGGAGTTCGGCCACGTCGTCACGCTGATGGCCGGCCGCTTCGACGACTGGCTCAAGACCGTCGTGAAGCGCGACCACGTCATGGTGGACCCGGGCATCCTCGAGTGGGCCGGTGTCGCTGCCGTGAAGAACGCCCACCGGATCTTCCGGGAGCGCGGCTTCCGCTCGCGCGTGCTCGTCGCCGCGTTCCGGAATGCCCTGCAGTGGTCGGAGTTCCAGGGCGGGGACCTCGTCGTCTCGCCGCCGTTCCAGTGGTCGAAGGACATCAACGACAACGCGTTCCCGTTCCGCCCGGACGCCATCGACGACGAGGTCCCCGCATCGGTGATCGCGGCGCTCCGTGCGGCGACGCCGGAGTTCGCCCGGGCTACGACGTGGACGGCATGACGATCGACGAGTTCGACCGGTTCGGTGCGACCGTGACGACCCTGCGCCAGTTCCTCGACGCGGACGCGAAGCTCGACGCCCTCGTGCGGGACATCATCGTCCCCGCGGCCTGACACGACGAGTTCTGCGTCGCCCTCTCGCCGGAGCGACAGTCCGCCGCGAACTGTTCGCGGCAGGCTGTCGCTTCGGCGTTCCGGTCGACCGTCCCGTCCCGAGCTCGGTCGCTCTGCCGCAGAAGTCAGCACCGGCCGCGCATGTGCTGACAATTACCGCTGCGTGCCGTAGAATCGTTGGCGCGCTCCAACCCGCGCGAACGAAGGAGTTCCCGTGACCACCAGCACCCTCGACACCCTCGGTGTCGGCCTCATCTCCGTCGGCTGGATGGGGCGACTGCACTCCCGCGCCTACCGTGCCCTGCCCGACCACTTCCCCGAGCTCGGCGTCCAGCCCAGGCTCGTCGTCGCCGCGGACCCGATCGAGGCCGCCCGCGAGCAGGCCGTCACCCGTCTGGGCTACGAGCGTGCGGTCGCCGACTACCACGAGGTCCTCGCCGACCCGTCCGTCGACGTCGTGTCGATCTGCTCGCCGAACTTCCTGCACCGCGAGATGGCCGTCGCCGCCGCAGCCGCCGGCAAGCCGTTCTGGATCGAGAAGCCGATGGGCCGGTACGCCAGCGACTCCCGCGAGATCCACGAGGCCGTGCAGCGCGCCGGCGTCGTCACCAGCGTCGGCTTCAACTACCGGCACGCCCCCGCGATCGAACGGGCGCGCGAGCTGGTGCGCAGCGGTCGGCTCGGCCGGATCACGAACGTTCGCGGCAGTCTCCTCGCCGACTACTCCTCCGACCCCGCGGCGCCGCTCACCTGGCGCTTCGAACGGGAGCGCGCCGGTTCGGGCGTCCTCGGCGACCTGCTCTCCCACGGCCTCGACCTCGCGCAGTACGTCGTCGGACGGATCGCGAGCGTGAGCGCCCTCGCCGAGACGTTCATCGAGTCCCGTCCGCGGCCTGCTGCCGGGATCGTCGACCGCTCCGCTGCCGTCACCGGGGAGCTCGGCGCGGTGGAGAACGAGGACTACGCCGCCCTGCTGTTCCGCTTCGAGGACGGCGCCGTCGGCACCATGGACTCCAGCCGGGTGATGCGCGGGCCGCACGCCGAGTACACGTTCGAGGTCTACGGCACGAAGGGGTCGATCCGGTGGGACTTCCAGCGCCTCAACGAGCTCGAGGTGTACCTCAACGGGCAGGAGGTCGACGGGTACGCCATGCACTACGTCGCTCCCGGTGACGGCGAGTTCGCGCGGTTCCAGCCCGGAGCCGGCACGGCGATGGGCTACGACGACCTCAAGACCATCGAGGCCGCCCAGTTCGTCGCGAGCGTCCGTCGCGGGAGCAGCTCGCACCGTCGGTCGCCGACGGCCTGGCGACCGCGTCGATCGTGGAAGCGGCCGAGGCGTCGCTCGCCGACGGGGCGTGGCACGAGGTGGCGCGCGTCGACGGGCCGCTCACCTACTCGGCGGCGACCCCCGTGATCTAGACGGTCGCTGATGCGGGACGGGAGGCGCGGTGCCAGCTGGCACCGCGCCTCCCGTCTGGCTGTGGTGACTTCTCCACCCTGCTTTGTTAGTATGTCGTAACAAAGTTCAGAACCCAGGAGGCACCATGCCGCTCGTCCGTATCGACCTCGCCACCGGCCGCACACCGGAACAGGTGCGCGCCATCGCAGACGCCGTCCACACGGCCATCGTCGACGTGTACGGCATCCCCGTCCGCGACCGGTTCCAGGTGATCACCGAGCACCCGGCGCAGCAGATCATCGCCGAGGACGCCGGACTCGGGTTCGAGCGCACCGATGGCGTCGTGATGATCCAGGTGTTCACGCAGCGCGGCCGCACCGACGAGGCGAAGACGACGCTCTACGCGGCGATCCACGATGCCCTGATCGCGGTCGGTGTCGCGAGCGAGGACGTCTTCATCGGCTACGTGGAGAACGGGCCGCAGGACTGGTCGTTCGGCTTCGGCCGCGCCCAGTACGTGACGGGCGAGCTCGGCGTGCCCGCCCTGGCGTGACGGCTACTTGTCGACGAGGGTGACCTCGAACGAGTAGCGGTCGGGGCGGTAGCAGTGCACGCCGTACTCGACCGCACGCCCCGAGGCGTCGTAGGCGGTGCGGCTCATCGTCAGCACCGGGTCCCCGTCCTCGATCTCGAGCAGGTTGGCCTCTTCGTCGGTCACGGCCCGGGCGCCGATCCGCTGCTTGGCGACGCGCATCGTCACCCCACGGCCGCGGAGCAACTGGTACAGACCGTGCGACTGCAGGTCGTCGTCGGTGATCTCGAGGAACTCGGGTGGCAGGAAGTTCTCGAGGATCGCCATCGGCACGTCCTCGGCGAACCGGACGCGCCGGATGTGCGCCACCGTGGTGCCGGAGCGATCCCGAGCGCCTCGGCGACCGCGTCCGTCGCCGGCACGTCGTTCCGCTCGAGGAGCTTCGTCGCCGGGGCCTGCGATCCCTGCGCCAGGTCGTCGTAGAGGCTCGTCAGCTCGACCTTGCGCGTGACCGGGCCGTGCACCACCTGGGTCCCGATGCCGCGACGGCGGACGAGGAGCCCCTTGTCGACGAGGTCCTGGATCGCCCGGCGGATCGTCGGGCGGGACAGACCCAGCCGTTCACCGAGCGCGATCTCGTTCTCGAGTCGCGCTCCCGGCGGCATCGCGCCGGAGCGGATCGCCTCCTCGATGCGTGACGCGACCTGGAAGTAGAGGGGCATCGGACCGACCGGTCCAGATCCAGGAACAGGTCGGACGGCAGCTGGCCTTCGTTGGTCATCGCGGTCCTTCGGGAGTACGGTTCGGCGGCGGCGCCGAGGGATTGTCGTGACAATACCACCGAGGGCGCAGGCCCCCGGGCAGCCGTGCCGCGGGCTCCGTCGCCGGACGATCGAGCGGCCGGTCGCCGGTGCCGGCGTCAGTCGGCGAAGATCATCGGGCGGTTCGACAGCCGGGGCTGCGGTGCCGTCCGCGGCTTCTCCGTCCGCGCACGGACCGGGGCGATGTGCACGCGCGTCGCGGCACCGAGCGCCTCGACGGTGTCCGCGCCGTGGTGATCGGCGGCGTGCACGACGATCGCCGCGCAGGCTTCGGCGTCGGCGGCCGCATCGTGGTGCTGGAAGCCCTCGAACCCCGCGGCGCGTGCGGCCATCGGCAGGCGGTAGGAGTCCAACGTGTACGTCTTGCGCGCGACCTGCAGCGAACACATCGAGTGGTGCTCCGCGAGGTCGATGCCGGTCGCCGAGCAGCCGCCGGCGATCACACCCATGTCGAACCGGGCGTTGTGGGCCACGAGGACGTCGCCGCCCGCGAACGCCACGATGTCCGGGTACTGCTCCGCCCAGCCCTTGGCGTACTGGACGTCCGACTCGACGATGCCGTGGATCCGCGTGTTCCACTCCAGGAACGCGTCGTGCCCCAGCGGCGGCCGGATGAACCACGAGGCCCGTTCGACGACCTTCCCCGCTCGGACCTTGACGAGCCCGACGGAGCACGCGCTGGCGGGCGAGCTGTTCGCGGTCTCGAAGTCGATCGCGGTGAAGTTCAACGGCACGTTCCCGATCGTCGCACGCGGTGCCGACATCACCGGAAGCGCGCCCGGCGTTGCGTCACCGGCGGCGTACGCGACGTGAGCCGTGCCGCCGACGTGCGGTGAGCCTCCAGGCCGCCGTCCGACGCGCCCGCTCCCGCTCCAGGTGTGGTCGGAGCGTCGTGCCGACCACCTCGAAGGCGATCGCCGACGCGTCGAGCCGCCACCGGCGGTCCAGGCCCTGGACGTGGTCCGTGAAGGCGCTCGCGAAGTCGGACGTGACCGGTGGGAACGCGATGCTCGGCGGGGGCGGGACCATGCGGAAGGCGTCCTCGTCGTCGTGGTCGATCGACTCGTCCTCCGGGTCGTAGTCCACCAGGACGTCGGCCTCGAGCTCGGCGAGCGTGCCGTGCAGCGACTCGAGGTCGCTCAGGGGCAGACCCTCGAGGGCGGCGAGCGTCTCCGGCGCGAAGTAGCGCCGCTGTCCCCGTGCGTCGAGTCCCCTCGAGTGCACACCGCGTCGGTCCCGTTCGAACCACATGGACGTCCTCCGTTCGTGTCGTCCCGTCAACGCTGCCACCCCGGAGCCGGGTGCGCGCAGGTTAGGCTGTACTCCCGTGGCTCTCACCATCGGAATCGTCGGTCTCCCGAACGTCGGCAAGTCGACCCTGTTCAACGCCCTGACCAAGAACCAGGTCCTCGCGGCGAACTACCCGTTCGCGACCATCGAACCGAACGTCGGCGTCGTGAGCCTGCCCGACCCCCGACTCGACCAGCTCGCCGCGCTGTTCGGATCGGAGAAGGTCGTACCGGCGCCGGTGTCCTTCGTGGACATCGCCGGCATCGTCAAGGGCGCGAGCGAGGGCGAGGGGCTCGGCAACAAGTTCCTCGCGAACATCCGCGAGGCCGACGCCATCGCGCAGGTTGTCCGCGGGTTCACCGACGACGACGTCGTGCACGTCGCGAACACGGTCTCCCCGAAGGACGACCTCGAGGTCATCAACACCGAGCTGATCCTCGCCGACCTCGAGACCATCGAGAAGGCGCTGCCGCGGTACGAGAAGACCGTGAAGCTCAAGCAGACCGAACCGGTCGTGCTGGAGACCGCGCGCGAGGCCAAGGCCGCACTGGAGCAGGGCACGCTCCTGTCCGCGACGGCGATCGACCTGGCGCCCATCGCCGAGCTCGGGCTGCTCAGCGCCAAGCCGTTCATCTTCGTCTTCAACGTCGACGAGGCGATCCTGACCGACGAGGCGCGCAAGGCCGAGCTCGCCGCGCTCGTCGCCCCGCCCAGGCCGTGTTCCTCGACGCGAAGATCGAGTCCGAGCTGATCGACCTCGACCCCGCCGACGCTGCGGAACTCCTCGAGTCGACGGGGCAGACCGAGTCGGGACTCGACCAGCTCGCACGGATCGGCTTCGACACCCTCGGGTTGCAGACCTACCTGACGGCCGGGCCGAAGGAGGCCCGCGCGTGGACGATCGGCAAGGGGTGGAAGGCTCCTCAGGCCGCCGGTGTCATCCACACGGACTTCGAGAAGGGGTTCATCAAGGCGGAGGTCATCTCGTTCGAGGACCTCATGGAGACCGGGTCGATCGCGGAGGCGCGTGCGCACGGCAAGGCCCGCATCGAGGGCAAGGACTACGTCATGCAGGACGGCGACGTGGTGGAGTTCCGCTTCAACAACTAGGTGTACTACCCAGGGACGTTGGTTGATGTGCAAGGACTCGCGGTCGTCGTAACGACGTGAGAAGGACCTCCTGCGGTGGAGTGGAGCTGCTTAGTTCACACACTCTCCGCAGGAGGTCCTCTTGTCCCACGCTAACGCTGCCCTGACCCCGCGTGCACGTCTTCGGATCGCGCGTCTGATCGTCGACGACGGTTGGCCGGTCCGTCACGCGGCGTTGTTCTTCCACGTGTCGTGGCCGACCGCGAAGCGGTGGGCAGACCGATACACCGCGATGGGCGAAGCCGGCATGCACGACCGGTCCTCCCGACCGCATCGCTCCCCGAACCGCACCCCGCAGACCCTCGTGAAGCAAGTCGTCCAGCTGCGGTGGCGGAAGCGGTTGGGCCCAGTCGCGATCGGTGGACGTTTGAGGATGCCCGCGTCCACCGTGCACGCCGTGCTGACTCGGTGCCGGGTGAACCGGCTGCACCACATCGATGTCCGGACCGGCGAGCAGGTCCGTCGTTACGAGC
This sequence comes from Curtobacterium flaccumfaciens, assembly GCA_029689965.1. Taxonomy (GTDB): domain Bacteria; phylum Actinomycetota; class Actinomycetes; order Actinomycetales; family Microbacteriaceae; genus Curtobacterium; species Curtobacterium flaccumfaciens_E. The sequence continues at coordinate 1,542,523 of CP121450.1, forward strand.
ACGAGTATCCCGGCTCAATGATCCACGTCGACGTGAAGAAGCTCGGCAACATCCCCGACGGTGGCGGCTGGCGGTTCGTCGGCCGCCAGCAGGGCGGTAAGAATCGTGCGGCGACGCCCGGGACCGGTCGGAGCAAGTATCGCGGCGTTCTCGTCGGGACCGCGTTCGTGCACACCGTCATCGACGACCACTCTCGCGTCGCTTACGCCGAGATCCACGAAGACGAAAAGCTGTCACCGCGATCGGTGTCCTCCGCCGCGCTGTGTCCTGGTTCGCTGCCCGCGGGGTCCGCGTCGAGCGGGTCCTGTCCGACAACGGATCTGCTTACAAGTCCCACGCCTGGCGTGACGCATGTGCGGAACTCGACATCACGCCGAAGAAGACCCGACCCTACCGACCCCAGACCAACGGGAAGATCGAACGGTTCCACCGCACCCTCGCTAACGGGTGGGCGTTCTCACGCCACTACCCGACCGAGTCCGACCGCCGGAACGCCCTTCCCGGGTGGCTGCATCACTACAATCACCACCGGCCCCACACCGCCATCGGGAACCAGTCACCCATCACACGGTTGACCAACCTCCCTGGGCAGTACAACTAGGCGATCGCGGCGGGGCCGCTTCCGGCCGCTCTCGTAGGCGGAGATCGTCGGTTGCTGCATCCCGGCGGCGGCGAGGCTCGTCTGGGGCATCCCGACGTCCGTACGAGCGGCTCGGACGAGGTCCGCGGCACGTTCGACTCGCATCCGGCACCTCCTGTAGCCGTCGACTAGAAACCCTGGCCGCTGAGCGCAATCCCTGTGTGGGCCCGCAACGCTCGCACCTACCGTCGGTCACGAGGAGGCAACGTGAAGTACATCCACTACGACGGAACCCTGATCCTGACGGGCGACGCGATCGCCGACGCTGTCGCCGACTACGCGGCGGTCCTCGGCGCGAACGGCCGGACCGACACGGTCGCGATCCCCGCGGTGGCGGATGACGGCTCGGTGACGCGGACGACGGTGCTCGTCGGCCCCGCGAGCGAGCTCACGGTGAGCACGGCGCCGGACGACGAGCTCGAGCCGGAGGACCACGCGTTCATCCGGAACCTGCGGGACGCCGCCGTGCGCGCGGGGAGCGAGCGGCCGGTCGACGTCGACGGCGGGCACCGGTTCGTCGGCGCCGGCAAAGCCGACGAGCCCGACGAACCCGACGAGCCGTACGGGTCCGACCAGCCGGTCTGATCCGCGGCGGCGGACCGTTCCGGCAACCAGCAGGTCGAGCGGCCGTCCCAGAACCCTCGACCGGCCGTCGCAGAACCCCCGCCCGGCCCGGAGACGACGAATGCCGCCGAGCTCGGCTCGGCGGCATTCGTGCGTGGGACGCCCGGGTCGTGCGGCTCAGGCGGCGAGAGCCAGCTCGCCGACGCGGACGGAGCGGGCCTGCACGAGCGTGCGGCTCGCCTCTCCGCGCCACGAGCGGCCCGGCACGGTCCAGCCGGCCTCGCCGTCGACGTCGACGCGGGCGCCACGGTCGATGAAACGACCGAGGTCGTCGGCGGGGATGCGGACGAGGTACTCGCGCTGCGAGCGGTCGTCGCGCACGCCGAACTCGGCGATGCGGTCGGGGAGACGGTCGGCGCCGCGACTGCGGTGCCGGTGATGGTGATTCGTTCGTTGCTGGTCATGGTGTTGCGGTACTTCCTGGTCGTTCGGCGCCCTGGCCACTCGGTGTCGGCGGACGGCTGAGTCCGGCGCGACGCATCGAGTGCGGGGCGCGCACGTCGAGCTTCGACGTGCAGCTCGTCCGTTCGGAGCGAGCGGTGGTCTCGTGGGAATGCGACTCGGGTGAGTCGGTGTCGAGACGGTTCGGTGTGCGCGAGTCAGATGGGTTCGCTGCAATGCACCAAACAAGCACTCTACGCCGTCCGCGCCAGGAAGTCCAGGTCGGGATGCCGGGACGTCGAAGGCGAGGCGCCGGACGCGACGGGCCAGCGCCCCCACGTGACCGGGAGACGACGCGAGATGACGTCCGGACTCGCGCCGCGCCTCCCGTCCGAGGCATGCTGGGACGCATGGCGAGCGACGAGGAGGACCCGGTCGGCACGCTCCGCGGGGTCCGCACGAGCATCAAGTGGACGCGCTACGCGCCCGATGTGCTGCCGCTGTTCGTCGCCGAGATGGACCACGAGGTCGCGCCCGAGATCCGCCAGGCCCTCATCGATCGCGTGCAGCAGTCCGACCTCGGCTACCTCGACGGCCCCGGTCCGCTGGCGCCGGCGTTCGCGGCGTTCGCACGCGACCGCTGGGGGTGGGCGCTCGACCCGTCGCGGATCCACCTCGCCACCGACGTCAGTGTCGGCATCGTCGAGTCGCTGCGGCTGGCGCTGCCCGAGGGCGGCCGCGTGGCGATCACCCCGCCGGTGTACCCGCCGTTCTTCGAGCTCGTGGACGAGGCCCGATGTCAGGTCGAGGAGGTACCCCTGCTCGAGCAGTGGGGCGTGTACCGACTCGACCTCGCAGGCCTGGAACGCGCCTTCGCGAGCGGCGTCGGCGTCTTCCTGCTCTGCAACCCGCACAACCCCGTCGGACTCGTGCACGACCGTGCCGACCTCGTCGCGGTGGCGGAGCTCGCCGCACGGTACGACGTCCTCGTCATCAGCGACGAGATCCACGCCCCGCTGACCCACCCGGGTGTGGAGTTCACCCCGTTCGCGATGATCGCCGAACCCCTGGGTGCGCGGAGCGTGTGCGTGACGAGCGCGAGCAAGGGCTGGAACCTCGCGGGTGTGAAGTGCTCGATCATCGTCGCCGGCGATCCGCGCACGGCGGGGCTCCTCGACACGCTGTGGGAAGAGGTGGCGTGCCGCACGAGCATCCTCGGCTTGCACGCGAACCTCGCGGCGTTCACGGTGGCGACCGACTGGCTGGACGACGTCGTCGCCCGGATCGTCGCGAACGAGCGGCTCCTCGCGAAGCTCCTCGCGGAGCACCTGCCCGGCGTCGTGTACACACGACCACGCGCGGGGTACCTGGCGTGGCTCGACTTCCGCGGCATCGGCCTCGGCGACGATCCGGCGGTGCCGCTCCGGGAGCACGCCTACGTCGCCCTCAACTCCGGGCTCGGGTTCGGCTCGCAGGGGCGCGGGTTCGCCCGGCTCAACCTGGCGTGCTCGCCCGACACGCTGCGCGAAGCGGTGCTGCGGATCGCGTCGGCGTACCCGTCGGGTGCGCAGGAGGGGCTGGTCTGGCACGTCGCGTGACCGGCACGATCTTGCCCTCCTGGAGGCGCGGATCGCCTACTCGGGTCGGCGTGCCTCGATCAGGTGGCGTGCCGAGTACGCGACGAACGGCCCGTTCCGCTGGATCAGTTCGTGCAGGTCGCGCAGCCGGTCGCGGTACCGCTCGACGCTGAAGCCCGGCACCCACCAGATCACCTTCCGCAGCAGGTAGACCACCGCCGCGACGTCGTGGATCTCGATCCGGGTCCGCGCGGTGCGGAGGTCGACGACCTCCAGCCCGGCGGCACGTGCGGCGTCGGCCTCGTCGTCGTGGTGGCGACCGCGGCGCTCGGCGGGCTTCGGGCCGAGGAAGAACTCGATGAGCTCGAACGCGCTCGCGGGGCCGACGTGCTGCGCGAGGTACGACCCGCCCGGACGGAGCACACGGGCGATCTCGTCCCAGTGGATCGTCGCCGGGTGCCGGCTCGTCACGAGGTCGAACGCGGCATCGGCGAAGGGGAGCGGCGGGTCGTCGGGATCCGCCACGACGACCACGCCACGCGGGTGCAGGCGGGCGGTGGCGGTCGCGACGTTCGGCGGCCAGGACTCGGTCGCGACGGCGGTCGTCGGGTACGCCGGAGCCTCGGCGAGGACCTCGCCGCCGCCGGTCTGGACGTCGAGGCTCGCGCTGCCCGGCGTCTCGGCGAGCTGCGCGAGGCGCTCGCCGAGCAGTCGGGCGTAGCCCCACGGCGGACGTTCCTCGGTCGCACGGCTGTCGAGCCACGAGAAGTCCCAGCCGGTGACGTCGGCGCCGTCGCCGATCGCCAGGAGTTCGTCGAACGTCTCGGTCGTCACTGCTCGTCGACGTACTGGTTGCGACCCACGACGCGGATGCGCAGGTCGTCGGTGCGGTCCATCGCGAGGAACTCGCGGGACACGAAGCCGACGGACGGCCAGCGGGTGACCTCGGTCACCAGGAGCCCGTCGATGAAGACCTGCCACGCGCCGCGCTCTCGGACGGCCTTGACCTCGTACGTCGCCATGCCGCGAGCGTACCGGCTCAGCCGACCCGCTTGGCGTAGTAGCGCACCGTGGGGAACTCGCCCGACGGCTTGCACCAGTCGGCGGGTCCGCGTCCGGTCATGCACCAGCCGCGACGCTCGTAGAGGCGCCACGCGTCCGGCGTCTCCTCGGTGACGTCGAGGCGCAGGTGTGTCCCGGGCGCGGATGCCTCGGCGGTCTCCAGGAGTGCGTCAGCGACGCCCTTGCCGCGGTGGGCCGGGTCGACGAACAGTCGGGTGACCTCGGCCATCCGGCCCGGGGCGGGGACGGCGACCCCGACGTGCCCCACGACCTCGTCGCCGTCGCAGGCGACCCACGCGCCGACGAGTCCTCCGGGGAGATCCAGTCGCGCGGAGCCGTCGGCCACGTCGTCGGGTAGCCGGTGCCGTGAACACGCCAGAGCACCTCGACCAGGGGGTCGAGGTCGGTCTCGGCGCGCTCGTGGATCCGCATCTCGTCGGACGCTATCGGACGGACGGCCGTGACCGTTACGGTTCCGCGCGGTCCGGCGACCGGTGGATCAGAGGTCGAGCGTCATGTGGACGTCCGCGCGGACGAACGGGCTCGGCGCGACCTCATCGTGGCCGAGGTGCCGGAAGCCGAACGCCTCGTACAGGTGCACGGCGCTGGCGAGCCGGGCGTTGCTCTCGAGGACGACGCGGTGCGCGCCGAGGGTGCGGGCGCGGTCCAGGGCGGCGGCGATGAGCTTCCGTCCGGTGCCGTGTCCCTGGTGGTCGGGGAGACGGCCATCTTCACGAGCTCGAACACGCCGGGTTCGACGGGGACGATGCCGACGCAGCCGATGACCGGGCCGTCGTCGACGAGTCGTGCGACGAAGGCCGCGCCGCCGGGTCGGACAATCTGCCGAACGGGTCGCCGAGGAGCTTTCGGTCCTCGTCCTCCAGTGTGAAGAACCGGCCGATCCAGTCCTCGTTGAGGATCCGGAAGGCCTCTGCGTCGGCTCCGGAGGCGATGTCGGTGATGGTGAGGGCGTCGGCGGTCGCTTCGGGCATGCCTCCATCCTCCGTTCGCCGTCGAGCTGCGTCCAATACTCGTTCACGTCGATCGATACGCTGAATGCATGGATCGGACACCGGACGTCGACCTCCGCCAGCTGCGTGCCTTCCTCGCAGTGGCCGACGAACTGCACTTCGGACGGGCCGCCGAGCGCCTCCGGATCGCGCAGCCGGCACTGTCACAGCAGATCCGGCGCACGGAACACCAGCTCGGCGTCGACCTGTTCGCGCGGACGAGCCGCAGCGTGGCGCTCACGGCAGCAGGTCGGGTGCTGCAGGGTCGGGCCCGCTCGCTGCTCGCCCAGGCTCGGCGGGACCTCGACGAGACCCTCCGGGTCGGCCGTGGTGAGGCAGGGCGGCTCGACGTGGGGTTCGTGGTGTCGGCGCTGCCGCTCGGGCCGATCGAACGCGTGCAGGCATTCCGGGAGCGCTACCCCCTCGTCCGCGTGGAACTCACCGAGGGGTACTCGTCCACGCTCCTCGCCAGGATCGTCCGCGGCGAACTCGACCTCGCGATGGTGCGCGACCCCGATCCCGATCCGGCCGTGCGGCTGCTGCCGTTCCGCAGCGAGCGCTTCGTCGCAGCGGTCCCGCGTGGGCACCGGCTCGCCGGACGTGACGCGATCTCCGGGCAGGAGCTGCTCGACGACCCGTTCGTGTTCTTCCCCGCGGTGGCCGGGTCCGTCGCGACGGAGCGGAACCTCGCACCGGTGGTGTCCGGCGGACGGCGGCCGGTGGTGGTGCAGGAGGCGACGACGTGGGCGACGGTGCTGCACCTCGTCGGCGCCGGTCTCGGGGTGACGGTCGCACCGGAGAGCGCGACGCTCGCGGCACCGGACACCGTCGTGCTCCTACCGCTCGCGCGTGGCGGTCGGCCCGACGGGCACCGCAGCGAGTTGTTCTGGGCGGTGCGAGCGGGAGACGAGCGCGAGATCCTGCGGAACTTCATCGCCGCGACGGAGTGATGCCACCGCCGGGGCTCATGCCGGTGGCAGCACCGGCGCGCGCTGGTCCCGAGCTCGTCCTCACGCCAGGGCCGCCGGCCCCGCAGCGTCAATCCGAGCTGCGTGAGCACGAACGCCACGTGCGGCTCGACGTCCGGGTCCCACGGCCCCTCGAGGCCGAGCCCGAAGGCTCCGAGCTCGTCGTCCGCCTCGTCGCGGACGGAGAGACGCCAGCGGCCGTCGCCGAGTTCCTCGACGACGGCCCATCTCGCGCTCTGGAACCGGTCCACGCGGTCACGCTACCGATCAACCGGTGACAAGCCGTCCACTCTGCGCTAGATTGCTAGCATGGTAGCCAGCGCGAGCAATCCGAAGGTGCAGTTCAACGTGTACCTCCCCGCTGAACTCGTGCGGGACCTCAAGCACCGTGCCATCGACGAGGGGTCTCGCTCTCCGCCCTCGTCGAGCGCATCGCAGCCCAGTACGTAGCGACTCCCGAAGGGGGAGACCGATGACGATCACCGTGCAGCAGATCCAGTACACGACGGACCCGCTCCCGTGGCACGCGCTCGCGCGCGCCCTGGGACTCGAGCCGCTCCCCGGCGGCACCGATGCCTGGTCCGAGTTCGCAGGCGACGGGCTCCTCGCGATCCACCGCGTCGACTCGCCGGCCGACGAACGCACCGAGCTCAACCTGCTCAGCGACGGCCCGGAAGCGCTCGACGCCCTCGAGCGCGCGCTGGTCGCCGCCGGCGCCTCGGTCCGCCGCACGGTCCTCGACGACATCGGCCCGCTGCTCGTCGTCGACGGCCCGCTCCCGATGACCGCGACCACGTCCGGCTCCACGGCCGCGAGCACGTCGTCGCCGCTCCGGTCGATGCCGATCTGGTACGGGGACGACCTGACGGCGCAGGCCGCCGTGGCCGAGGCGGCTGGTCTCCGCCGTCGGCTCGCGTCGGACAGCGGCGTGTGGATCGACTTCACCGCGGTCGGCGGCGGTGCGCTCGCCCTGCACCGCGCGGAGCAGCACGGGGTCGAGCTTCTCGTTCGAGTACTCCGGCGACCTCGACGCCCTGGTGTCTCGACTGACCGAGGCAGGGTACGAGCCGCGGATCATCGACGAGGCGTACAACCGCACGCTCCGCATCGCGCGTCCGGACGGCCCCGATCTGTGGGTGAACGGCGCGCAGCAGGACCTGTACGGCTACACGCGCTCGACCTAGGCCGTCTTCGAGACGTCCGCGGTGAAGTTCTGCACCCGCTGCAGCAGGGCCTCGCCCCGCATCGCGATCGTCGCCGGCGGGTTGAGGTGCGGCGGCGCGGTGCGGATCAGCATCGAGCACCCGAGGTCCTCGCAGATGTACGAGCCGATGGTGTTGCCGTTCCGGCCGGCTTCGCCCGCCCGTGCAGCGGAGAACAGTCGCACCTGCGTCGCCGGCTGCGGGGAGTGGCAGAACGAGCACATCGCCGCGATGCCGGGCCGGAGCGAGCCACCGGCTGACCGCACGACGATCCCGACCGGTCGATCGTCGATCCACGAGACGATGTAGCCGCGGCGAGCGGCCTGCGGGTCGCGCCAGCCGAGGAACTCGCGCTCGTCCCACAGCGTCTCGTGCAGGCCCGGGACGGGCAGCTGGGCCAGTTCGTCCGGGGTGGCGTTGACGAACGACGAACGGATGTCTGCTTCGGTCAGTGGCTTCACGGTGCCATCACCCTATGCCTCGCCTCCGACAGGACGGCGGCCCTGCAGCCTGGAGGCCCGGATCGCCCCGAGCGCGCTCGTCCCGTCCGCCACGAGCACCGCCCGGCGCAGCGCGTCGCGTCCGACGCGGCGAGCGGCCGCATCGTCGGCCGCGAACTCGACGAGCACGCGCGTCGACCGCGCCATGGCGCGTGCCCCGGGGACCCACGGGACGGCGCGCTCGATGGACTCGGCGACCCCGACCGCGATGGCGTGGCGCTGGGTCAGGTGGGCGCGTTCGTGGGCGACCACGGCCTCCAGCTCGTCCGTCCGCAGACGATCCGCGAGCCCGGTGCTCACGAGCACCCCGCCGGACCTGCCGGGACGGCGCACGCGAGCGCGTGCTCGGCCTCGACGACGGCCACGGGCGTCCCGTCGATCTCGCGGTGCGGCGCCGTGCCGGAGCGCATCGCCTCGCGCACGGCCTCGTGCTCGGCGCCGGGCCGGACCCGGACGGCGATGACGAACGCGAGCACGGCGAACAGCGCGACGCCGAGGTTGAGCCCGTGCGCGGGGAGTCGCCGAGGCGGAACGGGTCCGTGACGGGCCGGTTCGCGAGCGCCAGGAGGGCGATGCCCACGACGAAGCCCACGATCCCGAGCAGCACGGCGAGCGACCACGCGACGAGCGCGGTCCGCGGGCGGTCGATGGTCCAGGCGGACCGGGTCAGGAACCGGGCGCGAGCACCACGACCGCCAACGCGAGCGCGATGAGGACGACTCCGGTGACGACCACGGCAGCAGGCCCCTCAGGAACGTGCTCTGGCGTCGATGGCGCGTCGGAGGACGTCGAGGTCGTCGGAGGCGAGCGACCCGGTGAACTGCAGCAGGGCGGCTTCGCGGTCGGATGCGGCGGCGAGCGCGTTCGACATGAGGGAGGCGGTCTGTTCCTCCCGGCTGTTCGTCGCGCGGAAGGTCAGCGGGGCATCGTCGTGCTGCTGCCGTTCGACCTGGCCCTTGCGTCCGAGTCGGTCGAGCACGGTGAGCACGGTCGTCAGGGCGGGTCGCGGTTCCGGGAAGGCGTCGAGCACCTGGCGTGCGCTCAGGCCCCCGTCCGCCGACCAGAGCGCGTCGAGGACCGCCCGCTCGAGCTGCCCACGGGGGCGCGATCGCTGTCCTGCCATCCGGGCATTCTACGAGATGTCGAAGCGTGCGGCACGACACGTCCCGGAAACACGGCGCCGGTATGCTCGGACCGGACAACTGAAGACCGGCCGTTCATCCGTCGCGGGAGACGTCGTGCGGTGCCCAGGGCACGCGCACGGCACCGAAGGAGCAATCCCCCGACAATCTCTCAGGTCCCACACCGCAGCGGACAGGCCACTCTGAAAAGCAGTCGCGGACCCCGCCGGGTCGGTCAGCGGCTCGCCCACGGTGAAAGCCGCCGGACCTCACGGGCCGCGGTGAAACTCTCAGGCCCATGACAGAGGGGGAGTTCCGCCCGACGACGGTCGTCGGGTCCTGCCGATGCCAGGAGAACTCCGCCATGACGCCACTGCGATCATCCCCCTGGAACCCGCGCACGAAGCCGCCGGAGCAAGCTTCACCGACTTCGCCGGGTACCGCATGCCCGTGCGCTACTCGTCCGACCTCGCCGAGCACCACGCGGTGCGTCGAGCGGCGGGGGTGTTCGACCTCTCGCACATGGCGGAGATCGGCGTCACCGGCCCCGACGCCGTCCCCTTCCTCGACCACGCCCTCGCCGGGTCGTTCGGCGCCATGACGGTCGGGCGGGCGAAGTACTCACTGCTCCTCGCCGAGGACGGCGGCATCCTCGACGACCTCGTCGTGTACCGGACCGACGAGGACGTCTTCCTCGTGGTCGCGAACGCCGCCAACCGGTCCGTCGCGGTCGAGGCGCTGACCGTCCGCGCCGACGGCTTCGACGTCGAGGTCTCGGACGACTCCGACAGCACCGCGCTCGTCGCGATCCAGGGGCCGGCAGCGGCGGGCACGCTCGACGCCCTCGTCGTGTCGGACCGCCTGCAGCCGGAGTCCCCGCTGGACGAGCTCCGCTACTACCGAGTGCTGCACGCCGTGTTCGACGGGGCGGACGTACTCGTCGCCCGCACCGGCTACACCGGCGAGGACGGCTTCGAGATCTACAGCGACCCCGACGTCGCGACCGCGATCTGGGACGCCCTGCTCGAGGCCGGTGCCGACCGCGGGGTGGTCCCGCCGGACTCGCCGCCCGCGACACCCTGCGGCTCGAGGCCGGCATGCCGCTCTACGGCCACGAGCTCGGCACGGACGTCCGTCCCGCGCAGGCCGGGCTCGGCCGCGTGGTCGCCCAGGACGGCGACTTCGTCGGCGCCGCCGGGGTCACGCCCACCGACGACGCCCGCGTGCTCGTCGGACTCGTGACCGACGGGCGCCGCGCTCCCCGCGCCGGCTACGACGTCGTGCACGACGGCGTCGTCGTCGGCACCGTGACGTCCGGCGCGCTCTCCCCGACGCTCGGGCACCCGGTCGCGATGGCGTTCGTCGACCCGGCGCTCGCCACCGAGGGACAACTCCTCCACATCGACGTCCGCGGCACGGCCATCCCCAGCACCGTCACCGCGTTCCCCTTCTACCGCCGCCCTTCGAAAGGCTAGGACCGTGACCGACCAGACCGCACTCCAGTACACCGCCGACCACGAGTGGCTCCTCGTCGAGGGCGACACCGTCACCGTCGGCATCACCGACCACGCGGCCGAGCAGCTCGGCGACGTCGTCTACGTCGAACTCCCCGCCGTGGGCACCGCGACGACGGCCGGCGAGCAGATCGGCGAGATCGAGTCGACCAAGAGCGTCGGCGAGCTGTTCGCCCCGATCGAGGGCGAGGTCGTCGCCGTGAACGACGCCGTCGTCGACGCGCCGGACACCGTCAACCAGGACCCGTTCGGCGCCGGCTGGCTCGTGAAGATCAAGGTGGACGGCACGTCGTTCCCCGAGGACCTCATGGACCACGACGCGTACCGGGCGTCCATCGCATGACCGGCGACCTCCAGAACCTCCAGACGTCCTTCGCCGACCGGCACATCGGCACCACGCCGGCCGACCAGCGGACGATGCTCGACGCCGTCGGCCACGAGTCGCTCGAGGCCCTCGTCCGCACCGCGATCCCGGAGTCGATCCACGCCGCCCCGGTGACGCACTCGTCGATCCCGGCCGCCGTCGGCGAGACCGAGGCGCTCGCCGAACTCCGCGCGAAGGCCGGGCGCAACACCGTCCGCCACGCCATGATCGGCCTCGGCTACCACGGCACCCACACGCCCGCGGTGATCCAGCGGAACGTGCTCGAGAACCCCAGCTGGTACACCGCCTACACGCCGTACCAGCCGGAGATCTCCCAGGGCCGGCTCGAAGCACTCATCAACTTCCAGACGATGGTCTCGGACCTGACGGGCATGGCCACGGCCGGCGCCTCGATGCTCGACGAGGGCACGGCCGTGGTCGAGGGCATGCTCCTCGCCCGCCGCGCCTCCAGGGTCAAGGGCGACGCGTTCCTCGTCGACACCGACCTCCTCCCGCAGACCCGTGCGCTGCTCGACCACCGAGCCGAGGCCGTCGGGATCACCCTGCGCGAGTTCGAGGCCCCTGCCGGACCGAGCGACGAGCAGCTCGAGGGTGCCTTCGGCGTCATCCTGCAGTACCCGGGTGCCTCCGGTCGGATCGTGGACCCGTCGAGCACTATCGAGCGCGTCCACGCCGGTGGCGGCATCGCGGTCGTCGCGGCCGACCTGCTGGCGATGACGTTGCTCGCAAGTCCCGGCGACCTCGGTGCCGACGTCGCCGTGGGCACGAGCCAGCGCTTCGGCGTCCCGCTCGGCTTCGGCGGCCCGCATGCCGGGTACCTCGCCGTCCGCGCGGGCCTCGAGCGGCAGCTGCCCGGTCGCCTGGTCGGGGTGTCCTTCGACGCCGACGGCGCGATGGCCTACCGCCTCAGCCTGCAGACCCGCGAGCAGCACATCCGACGTGAGAAGGCCACGAGCAACATCTGCACCGCGCAGGTCCTGCTCGCCGTCATGGCCTCGATGTACGCCGTCTACCACGGGCCCGAGGGGCTCCGCTTCATCGCCGACCGGGTCGCACGCACGACGAGCGCGCTCGCCGCGGCCTCCCGCGACGCCGGCCTCGAGGTCGTCCACGACGACTTCTTCGACACGCTCACGCTCCGTGCGACCGGCCGGGCGGCGCAGATCGTCGACGCCGCGCGGGACGCCGGGTACCTGCTGCACCGCGTCGACGCCGACACCCTGCAGGTGTCCGTCGACGAGACGACCACGCCGGACGACGTGACCGCGCTCGCGGTCGTGCTCGGGGCGGTGGACGCGACGGCCCCCGCGACCGAGACCGCCGTGCGGGACGCGGTCGCGGGCCTCCCGTCCGGACTGCTGCGCAGCAGCGAGTACCTGACGCACCCCGTGTTCAGCGCACACCGCAGCGAGACCCGCATGATGCGCTACCTCAAGCACCTCGCCGACAAGGACTACGCGCTCGACCGTGGCATGATCCCGCTCGGCAGCTGCACGATGAAGCTCAACGCGGCGACCGAGATGGCGGCTGTGACGTGGCCGGAGTTCGCGAACATCCACCCGTTCGCGCCGCGCGGCGACGTCGAGGGCTACCTCGACATGATCGGCGACCTCGAGACCTGGCTGGCCGAGGTCACCGGGTACGACACGGTCTCGTTGCAGCCGAACGCCGGCAGCCAGGGCGAGCTCGCCGGGCTCCTCGCGATCCGCGGGTACCACCGGTCGAACGGCGACACCGACCGCACGGTCTGCCTCATCCCGTCGAGCGCGCACGGCACGAACGCCGCGTCGGCGGTCCTCGCCGGCATGAAGGTCGTCGTCGTGGCCTGTGACGAGAACGGCAACGTCGACCTCGACGACCTCCGCGCGAAGACCGCGCAGCACGGCGAGCAGCTCGCCGCGCTGATGATCACGTACCCGTCCACGCACGGGGTGTACGAGCACGACATCCGCGAGGTCTGCGACGCCGTGCACGACGCCGGCGGCCAGGTCTACGTCGACGGCGCGAACCTCAACGCACTGCTCGGGCACGCCCGCTTCGGGGACTTCGGCGGCGACGTCTCGCACCTCAACCTGCACAAGACCTTCTGCATCCCGCACGGCGGCGGCGGACCGGGCGTCGGGCCGGTCGCCGCGAAGTCCCACCTCGCGCCGTTCCTGCCGGGGCACCCGTTCGCGCAGGACGCCGACCGTCGTACCGGCTCGGCGACCTCGGACGGCGCACCCCGCGACGCGCACGGCGGCGGTCCCGTCAGCTCGGCACCGTACGGCAGCCCCAGCATCCTGCCGATCACGTGGACGTACGTCCGGATGATGGGGCTCGAGGGGCTCACCCGCGCGACCGAAGCCGCCGTGCTCGGGGCGAACTACATCGCGGCACGCCTGCGCGACGCCTTCCCGGTGCTCTACACGGGCGAGTCCGGGCTGGTCGCGCACGAGTGCATCCTCGACCTCCGCCCGCTGCGCGACGCCACCGGGATCACGGTGGACGACGTGGCGAAGCGACTCGTCGACTACGGGTTCCACGCGCCGACGATGTCCTTCCCGGTCGCCGGGACGCTCATGGTCGAGCCGACCGAGAGCGAGGACCTCGCCGAGCTCGACCGGTTCGTCGACGCGATGCTGGCCGTCCGGGCCGAGGCGAGCGCGGTCGAGCGGGGGAGTGGCCGGCGGACGACAACCCGCTCGTGCACGCCCCGCACACCGCGGCGTCGGTGATCTCGGGGAGTGGACGCACGCCTACACGCGTGAGCAGGCGGTCTACCCGCTGCCAGGCATCAGCGCCCGGAAGTACTGGCCTCCGGTCCGTCGCATCGACCAGGCCTACGGTGACCGCAACCTGGTGTGCGCCTGCCCGCCGGTGGAGGCGTTCGCGTAGCGACCCGCGTCCTCGACGCGAGCAGCGCGGACTGGAGGCCCGTGGCGGATCCGCCACGGGCCTCCAGTCCGTCCTCCGGTCGCGTGTCCGCCCTCTGGTTGCGTCCGCGACCCGGTGGCTACGCGCTCGGCGTGACGGGCAGGTGCCGCGCCCACCAGGCGAGCACGTGCTCGAACCGCTGCGCCCGGTGCTGCGGACGGCCTGAGCGCGAGAGCTCGTGCCCCTCACCCGGGAACACCAGGAAGGACGCGTCGACACCGGCGCGCTTCAGCGCGACGAACTGGCGGTGGCCCTGCTCGATCGGGCAGCGCCAGTCCTCCTCGGAGTGCGCCACCATGAACGGGATCGGCACCTGCGCCGCGTAGGTGAGCGGGCTGCGGCGACGCTGCTCCTCGGGGTCGGCACCCACGTACGCGTCCGCGAAGAACCAGCCGATGTCCAAGCTGCCGCGAACGAGTCCCAGGCGTTGACCGCACGCTCGCTCCACGCTGCGACGAAGCGCTCCCCGTGGTGGGCGGCGAGCCAGCTCGTCATGAAGCCGCCGTACGAGCCGCCCATGATGCCGACGCGGGTCTCGTCGAGATCGGGCCGCTCGAGCGCCGCGTCGAGCAGGGCGAGCACGTCGTCCACGTCGACCGTGCCCATCGCGCCGATCACCGCACGACCGTGTTCGAGGCCGTACCCGCCGGAGCCGCGCGGGTTGCCGATCACGACGGCGTAGCCGGCGCTGGCGTACACCTGCGCCTCGTCGAAGAACGCCCAGGTGTCCTGGCCGAACGGGCCGCCGTGCACCACGCGGAGCACGGGGTGCTGTCCCTCGCCCTCGGGCAGCACGACCCAGCCGTGCACGGGGGTGCCGTCGGCGGAGGTGCCGGTGACCTCCTCGATGCGGCGGATGCCCGGGCGCCGGCGCGCTCACGGAGCGGGGCGGCGTAGTCGGTGAGCGCGGTGGGCGCGTCGGTGCCGGGCCGGTCGTCGCCTTCGGTCGTGGCCTGGCCTGCGGTGCCGGCCCGGTCGTCGCCTTCGGTCGTGGCCTGGCCTGCGGTGCCGGCCCGGTCGTCGCCTTCGGTCGTGGCCTGGCCTGCGGTGCCGGCCCGGTCGTCGCCTTGGGTCAGGTCGACGACGAGGACCTCGCCGGGGCTCGTCGGCGTGGCCGCGGTGGCGACGAGCACGTCCCCGTCCACGTCGAAGCCGGACACCACCAGGTGGCCACCGAGGACGACGGGGAGCTCGTCGAGCTGCAGCGGTGTCGTCGGACCGGCGGGGACGCGACGGACACCCACGGTGCCGCGGTCGAGCACGGCCACGAGCACGTCGTCCCCGACGACGACCGGGGTTCCCGTGACGTCTACGGTCTCGCGCGCGGTCAGCCGGACCGGATCCGAGCCGTGGGCCGCGCGCCAGAGGCCCGCGGGCTCGGCGACGAGCGCACCGTCGGCGTGCGACGACCCGAGGTAGTAGACGACGCCGTCGTCCGACACGGCGACGGGCCCGACGCTGCCCTCGGTGCGGACCGCGAGGACGACCGTGCCGTCGGAGACGTCGACGCGGTAGAGGTCGTCGTCGTGGGTCTCGCGCTCGCCGAGGTCACGGGTGCGACCACGAGCAGGGCGCTGCCGTCCGGGTACCAGACCGGGGTGTCGAGCGAGCACGGGGCACTCGTCAGCGCGGTGTCGACGAGCGGGGCGTGCCGGTCGGTCACGTCGACCACGACTAGCTGCTGCGGCTTGTCGAGCAGGTAGCCGGAACCGTCGACGTGGAAGTCGAGTCGGGTGACGAGGCGGGGCGCCTCGGCGTTCGGTGCGGGGCGACGGTCGCTGCCGGGCGCCGTCGAACCGTAGCGGCCGGGCTCCGGGAAGCGAGCGGTGACGGCGATCCGCGTCGAGTCGGGCGACCACACCGGGACGCCGGCACCGAGCGGGAGAGCGGTCACGACCCGCGCCTCGCCGCCGTCCACGGGTGCGACGGCGAGCTGCGGACGTGCGGCGCCGTGTTCGTCCTCGACCACGCGGAGGAACGCGAGCGAGCGACCGTCGGGGAGAGGACCGGCGACGAATCGCGATCGCCGGACGTCCAGCGGACAGCGCCCGCGGCGGTCACCCGTTCGATGGTCGTGCGGTAGACGTCCTCGTCGAGGTCCGGACGGGAGACGGCGACGAACGCCGCTCCTCCGTTCCGGGGATCGCCGCTGACGGTCGGGGAGGACGGGACGTGGAGGTGGTGGATGTCGTTCGCGAGCACGTGTTCACGCTACGGCCAGACACGCTCGGGAGGGGTCGGAGTCGGGCGATGAACGTTCTCCGAGCGTTCATCGACTCCGTGTCGCCTTGCAAGACTGTTCAGAATGAGTTGCGGCGTCAAGCGTACGCGTTGCGTATGCCACCACCACGGCGCAAGTATCCACAGTCTCACGCAACGATCCGTCACTCAGGTTTCCGGTGTGTAACAACTTCTGCCGAGATTTTGAGCCCTCTCCGACACGCACCTATGGTTCTTGCGAACGCGCCGTGGAGCCTGCCTCCTGCACGTTCGATCACATTCCATCAGGAGGATCACAGAGTGAACATCACCAAGAAGCGGGGGCGCCAGCTGCTCGGCGCCGTCGCCCTGGCCGGGGCGGCTGCGATCGCCCTCGCCGGCTGCACCACCTCTCCGAGTGCCAATGAGTCGGGTTCGGCGTCGAACAAGACCATCACGATCGCGCAGGTCAACGAGGCCACGTCGTTCAACTACAACACCCCCAGGGCAACCTGGACATGAACGGCATGATCAACTACATGACGCAGCCGCAGTTCGTGACGCTGGGTCAGGACTACAAGATCACGCCGAACACCGACCTCGGCACGATGAAGAAGCTTAGCGACGACCCGCTCAAGGTCAAGTACACGCTGAACAAGGACGCGAAGTGGTCCGACGGCAAGGCGATCACCTCTGACGACCTCCTCCTCGGCTGGGCGCAGGCCTCCGGCTACTACGACTCGGACACCCAGGACGCCGACGGCAAGGTGACGAGCGGGACGCAGTACTTCTCGCTGGCCTCTGCCTCGCCGTTCCAGACGGACTACCCGACCGACATCACCAAGACGTCGATCACCCTGACGTACAAGAAGCCGTACGTGGACTGGCAGCTCGTCAACCCGATCCAGTTCCCGGCGCACGTCGTCGCGGAAGAGGCGGGGACGACCACCGACGACCTCCTCAAGGCGCTCAAGGACACCCCCGCAGGTGACCCCGCGAAGCCGGCTGCGGCGAACGCGACCCTGAAGAAGGTCGCCGACTTCATCAACACCGGCTACGACAAGACCAGCCTGCCGAGCGACAAGAAGCTGCTCGTCTCCGGCGGTCCGCTCATGGTGTCCGCCTGGACCCCGAAGCAGTCGATGACCCTCGTGCCGAACCCGGAGTACACGGGCGACCACAAGGTCGGCTTCGGCAAGCTCGTCGTCCGCTTCATCGGTGACGCGAACGCCCAGGTCACTGCGCTCCAGAACGGCGAGGTCGACGCGATCCAGCCGCAGCCGTCCGCCGACACGGTGAAGGCCCTCGACGCCGCCTCCGGCGTCAAGGTCCTCCAGGGTTCGCAGGTCGCCTACGACCACCTCGACCTGAACTTCGGCTCGTCCGTGTTCAAGGACGAGAACGTCCGCAAGGCGTTCCTCCTCACGATCCCGCGCGACCAGATCCTCAAGTCGATCGTGACCCCGATCAACAAGGACGCCAAGGTCCTCGACTCGCAGCTTTACCTGCCGGGCCAGGACGGCTACGAGGACGCGGTGAAGTCGAACGACTCGTCCGACTTCTCGAAGGTCGACATCGCCCAGGCGAAGAAGCTCCTGAACGGTGCCACCCCGACCGTCAAGATCCTCTACAACACCGAGAACCCGAACCGCGTGGACACGTTCCAGGCGATCCAGTCCTCGGCCGCCAAGGCCGGCATCAAGGTCGTCGACGGCGGTTCGCCCGACTGGTCCTCGCTCCTCGCGGGCGGCGACTACGACGCGTCGATCTTCGGCTGGATCAACCCGGGTGCCGGCAACGCCGCGATCCCGCAGCTTTTCCAGACCAACAACGAGGGCAACTACAACAAGTTCGCCAACGACGAGGCCTCGAAGCTGGCGGTCGAGACGCAGACCACGCTCGACCAGGACAAGCTCGAGGACATGAAGAAGCAGATCGACAAGATCGCCTTCGACCAGGGCTACGGTCTGCCGCTGTTCCAGACCCGGGGCTCTTCGCGACGACCTCGCAGCTCAAGGGCGTCAAGTACTTCGGCGGCCAGACGGGCATCGTCTGGAACGTCTGGGACTGGACGAAGTGAGCCTGACCGGTCGCTGATCAGCACCACGCACGAGGGGGCGCCGGACTCGACGAGTCCGGCGCCCTCCCGTGAGCCGGGACCCAGCCCGGCACCACGACCCCGCCGGCGATCCCGGCACCTCCGCCCAGCGCGGTCGACGACGACCGCGTGGCGGGACCCGATACCCTTGCTGCTCGGGCCGCCCGATCGGACGACCAGCAGTACGATCCACCACACCGGAGAGGCACCCATCGCCCATGGTGAGTTTCATCGCGAGACGGATCCTCGTCTCGGTCCTCATCCTCATCGCTGCATCGTTCATCATGTACAACCTGGCGGCGATCGCGGGGAACCCCTGCAGGACCTCCAGAGCAGCAACTCGCCGAACCGTGACCAGCTCATCGCTGCCCGGACCGCGGCGCAGCACCTCGACGTCATCCCGCCGCTCCGCTGGGGCATCTGGATCGCCGGCGTCGGCAAGTGCGTGATCGGTCAGTGCGACCTCGGCACCACCTTCCAGAACCAGCCCGTCGTGGAGCTCCTCCCGCAGGCCGTCGGCTCGACGATCCAGCTGGTGACGTTCTCGTTCATCCTGGCGATCATCTTCGGCATCGGTCTCGGCGTCGTGACCGCGCTGCGCGTCTACTCGGGCTTCGACTACTCGATCACCCTGGTCAGCTTCTTCCTGTACTCGCTGCCGTCCTTCCTGATGGCCGTGCTGCTGAAGTCGTTCATCGCGCTGGACTACAACAACTTCCTCGTCGACCCGAAGATCCCACCGGTGAACCTGGTGGTGATCGCGATCGTCGTCGGGCTCGTCATCCAGCTCGTGGTCGGTGGCACGCTGAAGCGCCGCGTGACGGTCGGTGCCATCAGCGCGGTGGTCACCGCGGGCATGCTCCTGCTCATGCAGGCCACCGGGTGGTTCACCGACCCGTCGCTCGGCCCCGTGTTCGTCATCCTGTTCAGCGCCGGCATCGGCCTGGCGATGGTCGCGCTGCTCGCCGGCACGAAGAACCGGCGCGCCTGGCTCGTGGCGGGGATCAACGTCCTCATCGCGATCATCTGCTACTTCGCGCTGCAGGGACTGCTGAACGTGTCGTCCGGTGCGACGATCTTCATCCTCGCGGTGGTCACGGTGCTGGTCGGGCTCGCGTCCGGCTGGTTCGTCGGCGGACACGACCGAGGGCTGATGATGCGCATCGGCGCGCTCACAGCCTTCCTCAGCGCCGGCGTCATCCTGCTCGACCGCTTCATGCGCTCGTGGATCGACTACACGCAGAACTACGTGTCGCGTCCGATCGCCACGGTGGGATCGTCGACGCCGGGCCTGACAGGCGACTTCTGGATCTCCGGGATCGACACGTACACGCACCTGCTGCTGCCGACGATCTCGCTCCTGCTCATCAGCTTCGCGAGCTACACGCGGTACTCCCGCTCGGGCATGCTCGAGGTCCTCGACCAGGACTACGTGCGCACCGCCCGTGCGAAGGGCCTGCCGGAGCGCACCGTCATCGTGCGGCACGCGCTGCGGAACATGCTCATCCCGATCGCGACGCTCGTGGCGACGGACGTCGGCGCACTGCTCGGTGGTGCGATCATCACCGAGCGCGTGTTCGCGATCTCGGGCATGGGCAGCCTGTTCAACAGCGGTCTCTCGGTCACCGACGTGAACCCGGTGATGGGCTACTTCCTCGTCATCGCGATCACCGCGATCGCGTTCAACTTCCTCGCCGACCTGGCGTACTCGGCCCTCGACCGCGGGTGCGCGTCCGATGACCGCGCAGGACAGCCGGACGTCGACGGACCGGCACCAGGAGACGAACCTGCACCACCAGGAGGACAACCGATGAGCACCATCCAGGGCGGCGCGCCGCTCGAACCGAACATCGGCGACGGTACCGACGTCGGGCAGACGCCCGGCTCGCACGAGAAGCAGGTCGGGAGAGCCAGGGCCGGATCATCCTCCGGCGCTTCCTCGCCAACCGCCTCGCGGTCGTCGCGCTGGTCGTCTACGTCCTCGTGCTGCTGTTCGCGATCTCGGCGGTCGGCCTCGGCCCGATCCCGGGCTGGTGGCACTACTCGTACCGGGCGCTGGAAGACCTGCAGAACGGCGGCGCGCCCACGGCGGACCACCCGTTCGGTCAGGACCGCATCGGCAAGGACTACTTCGCCCTGACGATGCGCGGCATCCAGAACTCCATCCTCGTGATGATCGTCATCGGTGTCTTCGCGACGTTCATCGGTGTGGTCGTCGGTGCCATCGCGGGGTACTTCCGCGGCACGGTCGACGCGGTGCTCATGCGCATCACCGACATCTTCATCGTCATCCCGGCGATCGTGATCGGCGCCGTGGTCGGCAAGACCGCGAACGGGCTCGGTGCCTGGGGCCTCGCGCTGCTGCTCGGCCTGGTCTCGTGGATGGTGATCGCCCGCCTCGTCCGCGCCGAGTTCCTGTCGCTCCGCGAGCGCGAGTTCGTCGAGGCGGCCCGGGTCGCGGGTGCGTCGGACGCGCGGATCATCTTCCGGCACATCCTGCCGAACGCGATCGGCGTGATCATCGTCTCGGCGACGCTGCTCATCGCCTCCGCGATCCTGCTCGAGACGGCCCTGAGCTACCTCGGGTACGGCATCAAGGCGCCGGACTCCTCACTCGGCCTGCTCATCAGCCAGAACCAGTCGGCGTTCCAGACGCGCCCGTACCTGTTCTGGTGGCCCGCCTCGTTCATCGTGCTGCTCGCGCTCTGCGTGAACTTCATCGGTGACGGCCTGCGGGACGCGTTCGACCCGCGATCGAAGCGGTTCAGCCTCCGCAAGACGCGCGAGCCGCAGAACACGTCCGGCTCGGAGATGATCAGCGCGTGACGTCCCCCTGGTCCTAGCGAGCCGCGATGGCGAACCAGCCACCGACGGCGGTCGCCGCGAGCAGCACGATCGACGCCCAGTGCAGGGTGACCGGCACGCGCGTGGTGTCGGCCGTGCCGAGCTCGATGGCGCTGCGCTCGCGCAGGTCGTCCCAGCGGTGCCGGATCAGGTACGCCGCGTCGCCGGACGCCGTGGACAGCAGGTCTCCGGCGCGGCGGCCGCCGTCCCCGGTGTCCGGCACGATGCGCCCGTGACGCTGGTTCTGCCGGCGGGCCAGGGCGACACCGGCTCGACCCGGAGCGGGGCCGCCCAGACCGCGATCTTCCGACGAGGCGTGACGAGCGTCAGGGCGAACCGCGTGTCGACGTGCACGAGCGCTGCCCACGGCACGCGGACCGTGTGGAAGACGTTGACGACCTCGATGCCGTCGTCGTCGACGGTCAGCTGCGGACGCCAGAGCGCCACCCAGCCGAGCAGCACGCCGAACGCCGTCGGTACGAGTGCGAGCGCACGGTCCGCCCAGGTCGTGTCGTTCAGCACCGTCGTGACGAACAGCAGGGCGACGATCAGCCAGAGCGCGATCGCGAGTCCGCGGTTGAACTTGGACACGAACACATCGCGCGTCGTCGGGGAGGCAGGCATGCCTCCATCGTCGCAGGTCGGAGCCGTCGTTCCGGACGCCTGCACCCCCGACGTCAGCGCTCCGCCAACCCCACCCACGCGACCGCCACGAGCGGTCGGGAAAGGACCGGACGTCGTTGAGCACGCCCGCCTCCGCGGCCACCACCCGGCCGCCACCAGCACCCCCGTCGTCAAGGTCTCCGGGCTCGACGTCGACTTCGCGGTCGACGACGTCTGGACGCCAGCGGTCAAGCAGCTGTCCTACGAGATCCGGTCCGGTGAGGTCCTCGCGCTCGTGGGCGAGTCCGGCTCCGGCAAGTCCGTGAGCTCGATGTCGATCCTCGGTCTCCTGCCCCGGAACGCCCGTGTGGACGGATCGATCGAGTTCAACGGCACCGAGCTCCTCGGGCTCCGGTCCGCGCAGCTCCGTGAGTACCGCGGCAAGGAGATCGCGGTCATCTTCCAGGAGCCGATGACCGCCCTCAACCCGGTCTTCACCGTCGGGTCACAGATCGTCGAGACCCTGCGCATCCACTACGGCATCTCGCCGAGCGAGGCCAGGTCCCGCGCGATCGAGCTCCTCACGCTCGTGGAGATGCCCGACCCGCAGAAGGCGTTCGACTCCTACCCGCACCAGCTCTCCGGCGGTCAGCGGCAGCGCGCGATGATCGCGCAGTCGATCTCCTGCGACCCGAAGCTGCTCATCGCCGACGAGCCCACGACGGCCCTCGACGTGACGGTGCAGGCCGAGATCCTCGACCTCATCCGTGACCTCGCCGGCAAGCTTGGCAGCGCGGTCCTGCTGATCACGCACGACATGGGCGTCGTCGCCGACCTCGCAGACCGGATCGTGGTCATGAAGCAGGGCGTGGCCGTCGAGACCGGCACGGTGCGCGAGGTCTTCGCCGCCCCGCAGCACGAGTACACCCGCACGCTCCTCGACGCGGTGCCCCGCCTCGGGCAGGCCGGCGACGTCGTCATCGACCTCACCGAGACGCTCGAGTCCGTGGTCGAGCACGAGGCGCCCGCCCAGGTGGGCGAGACGCTCCTGCACACCGACGTCGTCCAGACGCTCGGCCCGGCGGTGCTCGAGTTCCAGGACGTCGTCATCGAGTACCCGGGCCGCGGGCGGGTCAAGGCCTTCCGCGCCATCGACGGCGTCGACCTGACGGTCCACGAGGGCGAGGTCGTCGGCCTGGTCGGCGAGTCGGGTTCCGGCAAGTCGACGCTCGGCCGTGCCGCGATCGGTCTGCTGCCGATCACGTCCGGTGGCCTCGAGGTCACCGGCGTCGACCTCTCGAAGCCGACCCGGTCGCTCGTGCGCCAGGTGCACCAGAACGCGGGCATCGTGTTCCAGGACCCGTCGTCGTCGCTCAACCCGCGCATGACGATCGGTCAGTCGATCGGCGAGCCGCTGCTGCTCGGCAAGGGCATGAAGGGCCGCGAGCTCGAGCGCGAGGTCGAGTCGCTGCTCGAGGCGGTCCGCCTCCCCACCGCGTACGCGACCCGCTTCCCGCACGAGCTTCTCCGGCGGTCAGAAGCAGCGCATCGGCATCGCCCGAGCGCTGGCGCTCCGGCCGAAGCTGCTCATCGCGGACGAGCCGACGTCGGCCCTCGACGTGTCGGTCCAGGCGACGGTGCTGGAGCTCCTCAAGGACCTGCAGCGCGAGTTCGCGTTCGCCTGCCTGTTCGTGACGCACGACCTCGCGGTCATCGACGTCCTCGCGGACCGGATCGCGGTGCTGCACCACGGTCACCTCGCCGAGGTGGGCACGCGCGACCAGATCCTCCGCGACCCGCAGGACCCGTACACGCAGCGGCTCATCGCCGCGGTGCCGTTGCCGGACCCGGACGTCCAGCGCGAGCGCCGGGAGCTGCGTCGGCAGATCCTCGCCGCCGGCTCGGACGAGTAGCCGCCGGTCGGTCGACCCGAACGACATCCCTGACGTCGCACGACGTCGGGGATGTCGTGCTCTGTGCGAACGTTCTGTCCATCGCGCGTGCGGTATGAAGCGGAATCGCGCGTAGCGGGCCGGAACGAACGGCCTCCTACGCGCGAAAGCGCCCCTACGCGCGAAAGCGCCCCTACGCGCGAAAGCGCCGCCTACGCGCGAAACAGCTGAGGGGCGGCGGACTGGAGGCGCGGCTCGGCCCCGCCCCGTCGGCGCGGTCAGAACTGCGCGGCCACCATGGTCGCGACGGCGCCGAGGACGATCATCGCGAGGACGGCCCAGCCGTGCGCACGGTGGGTGATCGGTGCGGCCGTGACGGTCGCCGGGGCGGGCCGTCCTGCTCGGGCGGGGCGGGCACGAAGGCCCGGATGCGCTCGGCCGCAGCGTCGACGTCGAGGCGATCCGCGCCTCCCGGCCGGCCCTCGACCACGGCGCTGAGGCGGGCCGACCTGCGGGTCGCGAGCCAGGTGCGGCGGACGCCCTCGCTCGAGACGATCTCGATGCCGTACTTGGTGCGGACCTCGGTGACGCGACGCCAGGCGTAGGTGCTCGTGCGCCGGACGTCCACGATGCGAAGGTGCTCCGGGGTGAGCTCGAAGCGCGGTCGCCAGAGCACCGCCCAGGCGACGAACGCGACGAAGACGCTCGGGACGGGGCGAGCCAAGGGGTTCCGCCGCTGACGAGGGCGATCGGGACGAGCGCGACGGCGGCGAGCCACAGGGCGACGGCGAGCAGGCGCATGCCCGGGCGAGGATCGTGGTCACTCGGAAGAGGTTACGAGACGTTGACGAGATGCCTCCCCGGGAACGTCCGGGGAGCGGGTGTGACACACCGGCGCGTATCTCCGGACGACCCGATTCCCCGGGGAGGCAGATCCTGTGCGGACCTCTCGTTGCACCAATCGTCCTCGGCCCCCGTTCGGGTGTCAATACCCAGAACGGTTATTTCTGTGGAACCGACACGCCGTGTCACGCGACGAGGAGCTCGATCTGTGCCCTGATGGTCTCGGCCGTCGGGAACCGGAGGCCGACCAACCCGACGTGCCGCCAGCGGACGACCCCGTCCGGCCCGATGACGAACACCGATCGCCGGAGTCCGATGCCGGGCGCCCGCACGCCGTACGTGCGGATGACGTGCCCCGCGGTGTCGCTGAGCAGCGGGAACGTCAGGGACGAATCGCGGGCGAACACCTCGTGCGAGTCGAGTGCCTGCGGGCTGATGCCCAGACCACCGCGCCGAGGTCGTCGAAGTCGTCGAGCTCCTGCTGGTAGCTGCAGAAGCTGCGCCGTGCAGACCGGAGAGGCATCGCCGGGGTAGAAGGCGAGCACGAGCGTCCGGCCGATCACGGCCGACAGCGCGTACTCCTCGTCGGTGCGCGTCCCGTCGCGCACGACCGTGCCGGGCAGGGTGAAGTCCGGCGCGGGGTCGCCGACCTCGGGGATGCTCATGTGCTCACGGTAGGGCCGGGGGATCGGCGCGGTGCTGCGGCACGCTGTGGGTTTGCTGTGGGACCGGTCAGTCGAACAGGTGCGGGAACGCGTGCGCCACCCACGGGTACCCGACGAACACCGCGGCGTCGAGCAGGCAGTGGGTGATCACCAGCGGAAGGAGCCGGCCCCACCTCGTGTAGATCCACCCGAACACGACGCCCATGACCGCGTTCCCGATGAACGCGCCGAACCCCTGGTAGAGGTGGTAGCTGCCGCGCAGGACCGCGGTCGACAGGATGATCTGCCAGCGGCCCCACCCGAGGCCGCCGAGGCGTTCGTAGAGGTACCCGACGACGATGACCTCCTCCTGCAGGCCGGAACGGATCGCGGAGAGCAGCAGGACGGGGATCGTCCACCAGTAGGAGTCGAGCGCCGCCGGGTTCACGTTCACCGTGAAGCCCAGGGCACGGCCGGCGAAGTAGAGCGCGAGCCCCGGGATCCCGATGCACAGCGCGATGAGGGCGGGCCCGCCGAGATCGGGCTTCGGGCGGAACCGGTCGACACCGAGGCGCCCGAGGTGCGGTCGGCTCGTGCTCCAGAGTAGGAGGCAGACGAGTGCGACCGGTGCGAGGTCGACGGCGATGCCCACGAGCTGCCGGGCCAGGTCGACGTACTGCACGGTCGTCGTCGAGGAGTTGAGCGCAGTGGACTGCTGCCCGAGCGGCGTCGTCTGCGACAGGTCGTCGATGATCTGCAGGACGGAGTAGAGCGCGCTGCCGCCGAGCGACAGCATGAGGACGATCGTGATCTCGATCCACGTTCGCCGTCGGCTCATGCGCTGTACTCCTGTCGGTTGCGAACTACCGGTAGACTGGCGTGTCGGGCGTTCTGCCCGCGGGTGCCATGTGTCCACGACGACCGGCCGCCCGATCTTCTACGAACACTTGAAGGATGTCCTGTATGGCGCTCGCCACCCGGTCCGACCTGCGCAACGTCGCCATCGTGGCACACGTCGACCACGGCAAGACCACCCTCGTCGACGCGATGCTCACGCAGACGAACTCGTTCGACGCCCACTTCGAGGGCGAGGACCGGATGATGGACTCGAACGACCTCGAGCGCGAGAAGGGCATCACCATCCTCGCGAAGAACACCTCGGTGCTCTACAACGGGAAGCACGCGGAGCAGTTCAACGAGGGCGGCCGCATCACCATCAACGTGATCGACACCCCCGGCCACGCCGACTTCGGCGGCGAGGTCGAGCGCGGCCTCTCCATGGTCGACGGCGTCGTCCTGCTCGTCGACGCGTCGGAGGGCCCGCTGCCCCAGACCCGCTTCGTGCTCCGCAAGGCGCTCGCGGCGAAGCTCCCGGTGATCCTGCTCGTCAACAAGACGGACCGCCCGGACTCCCGCATCGACGAGGTCGTGTCCGAGTCGCAGGACCTCCTGCTCGGCCTGGCCTCCGACCTGTCCGACGAGGTCGACGACCTCGACCTCGACGCGATCCTCGACGTCCCCGTGGTCTACGCCTCTGGCCGCGCCGGTGCCGCGAGCCGCAACAAGCCGAACGACGGCGAGCTGCCCGACAACGGCGACCTCGAGCCGCTGTTCGAGGCGATCCTCGAGCACGTCCGGCGCCGACCTACGACGACGAGCACCCGCTGCAGGCGCACGTCACGAACCTGGACGCCTCGCCGTTCCTCGGTCGTCTCGCGCTGCTGCGCATCTTCCACGGCACCATGAAGAAGGGCCAGACCGTGGCCTGGGTGAAGCACGACGGCAGCGTCGTCAACGCCCGCATCACCGAGCTCCTCGTCACCAAGGCGCTCGACCGCTACCCGGCCGAGTCGGCTGGTCCCGGTGACATCGTCGCCGTCGCCGGCTTCGAGGACATCACCATCGGCGAGACGCTGACCGACCCCGAGGACGTCCGTCCGCTGCCGACCATCACGGTCGACGACCCGGCGATCTCGATGACCATCGGGACGAACACGAGCCCGCTCGTGGGCAAGGTCAAGGGCCACAAGCTCACCGCCCGCATGGTGAAGGACCGCCTCGACCGCG
This sequence comes from Curtobacterium flaccumfaciens, assembly GCA_029689965.1. GTDB lineage: Bacteria > Actinomycetota > Actinomycetes > Actinomycetales > Microbacteriaceae > Curtobacterium > Curtobacterium flaccumfaciens_E. The sequence goes on from CP121450.1 coordinate 1,569,613, forward strand.
AGCTCGTCGGCAACGTCTCGCTCAAGGTGCAGGACATCGGTCGCCCCGACGCGTGGGAGGTCCAGGGCCGTGGTGAGCTCGCGCTCGCCATCCTCGTCGAGCAGATGCGCCGTGAGGGCTACGAGCTCACCGTCGGCAAGCCGCAGGTCGTCACGAAGAAGGACGACAACGGCAAGACGCTCGAGCCCTACGAGCACATGACGATCGACACGCCGGAGGAGTACCTCGGCGCAATCGCCCAGCTCATGGCCGCCCGCAAGGGTCGCATGGAGAACATGGTGAACCACGGCACCGGGTGGATCCGCATGGAGTTCATCGTGCCGTCGCGCGGCCTCATCGGCTTCCGCACGTCCTTCCTCACCGAGACCCGCGGCACGGGCATCGCGAACGCGATCTCGCACGGCTACGGCGAGTGGGCGGGCCCGATCCAGACGCGCATCAACGGCTCGATCGTCTCCGACCGCGCCGGGTCGTCACGCCCTTCGCCATCACGAACCTCCAGGAGCGCATGACGTTCTTCGTCAACCCGACGGAGGAGGTCTACGAGGGCATGGTCATCGGCGAGAACTCGCGCGCCGACGACATGGACGTGAACATCACCAAGGAGAAGAAGCTCACGAACATGCGGTCCTCGACGGCCGACACGTTCGAGTCGATGACCCCGTCGCGGCAGCTTCTCGCTCGAGGAGTGCCTCGAGTTCGCCCGCGAGGACGAGTGCGTCGAGGTCACCCCCGACGCGGTCCGCATCCGCAAGGTCGAGCTCGACGCGCAGGCGCGTCAACGCGCGTACGCCCGCCTCAAGCGTCAGGACGCGTAGCCAGCAACCCGGCAGTCCAGCAGGACGGCCTGGAGGCGCGCCCTCCACGTCCGGCCCGGTCACCTCGTCGAGGTGGCCGGGCCGGAGTCGGTTGTACGGTGGAGCGCGTGACTCTCGACCTCCTCTCGCTGTACCAGGACCTCCACGCCCACCCCGAGCTCGGTTTCCAGGAGCACCGCACCGCCGGCATCGTCGCCGCGAAGCTCGAGGAGATCGGCGGGATCGAGGTGACGACGGGCGTCGGCGGCACCGGCGTCGTCGGGGTCCTGTCGAACGGCGAGGGCCCCGTCGTGTGGCTCCGCGCGGACATGGACGGTCTGCCCGTGCAGGAGCGCACCGGGCTGCCCTACGCGAGTGAGCACCGCGGCACCGACGAGGACGGCAACGACGTCCCGACGATGCACGCGTGCGGCCACGACATCCACGTGACGTGGCTGCTCGGCACGCTCGAGCGGCTCGCAGCGACCACGAACGACTGGCACGGGACCGTCGTCGCGGTGTTCCAGCCCGCGGAGGAGGTCATCTCCGGCGCCCGCGCCATGGTCGAGGACGGCCTGGTCGACCGGTTCCCGACGCCCGACGTCGTCCTCGGACAGCACTCCGCACCGGCCCCTGTCGGCATCGTCGCGGTCGGCAGCGGTCCGGTGATGGCCTCCAGCGACCGGCTGACGGTGACGTTCAACGGCCGGGGCGCGCACGGATCGGCACCGCAGGCGTCCCTCGACCCGATCGTCACCGCTGCGTCGGCCGTCGTCCGGTTGCAGACCGTCGTCTCCCGCGAGGTCTCCCCGAGCGACGCGGGCGTCGTCACCGTGGGCAGCTTCCACTCCGGCACCCGGCCCAACATCATCCCCGACCAGGCGGTCATCGAGATCTCCACACGGGCCCGCAACGAGGAGACCCGGGAGCGGATCATCGCGTCGATCGACCGGATCGTCCGCGCCGAGAGCGAGGCCGGCGGCCTGCCCGAGCCGACGATCGTCCGTTCGCCGGGTGCCGAGGTGACGGTGAACGACGCCGACGCCGCCGCCACAGTGCTGGATGCCATCCGCGCCGAGGTGCCGGGTGCACGCGACCTCGACAGCGGGCTCGCGATGGCGTCCGAGGACGTCGGCCAGCTCGCGACGGCCGCCCGGGCGCCGCTCGTGTACTGGTTCACCGGGATCACCGACCCCGAGCTTCTTCCGCCGTGGCGAGGAGATCCCGAGCAACCACTCGCCGTTCTACGCGCCGCAGGCCGAGACGGCGATCCCGGTGGGCGTCGACGCCCTCGTGGCAGCGACGCGCGCGTACGTCGCCTGACGCAGGCGATTCCGAAGGCATGCGCCAGGGATGCATCGCAGGCGACGTCAAGGCCCTCCCGGCGGACGCCCACGGCGAGCGGATCCTGTTCTTGCCGGCCAGTATCCTGTTGCCGGGTTGACAGGACGTGTGCCCCTCCGGGCTAGCTGCTGGAGGCTTCAGGGCCGGCGTGAACGGGAGGGGTCTGCCACCGGCCCTCGTGCCGATCGTCATGCCATCGCCTTCTCGACCAGCGGACCGCTGTCCGCTCGAACGCCCGAGGCCCCTCGCAGAGGAGGGGCCTCGGATGCGAACCAGTGATGTCGCCGTTCTGCTCTAACGTCTAGCTGCTCGCCTCCGCCTGATGAGGGCACGAACAGCGACGATTGCTACGTAGAGCACGCCGATCTGCAGGAGAAGATCCAAACCGAACGGGCGCCCCAGCAACAGGGCGGCGGCCACGAGGGTGCACACGACGGCGGCTCCGAAGAGGGTCTCACCGAACGAGCGAGCAAGCGGAGTCATAGCGGACATGGTACGACCTACTTCCGGAGGAACTTCGCGATGCGCCCAAATCCAACTGCGCTCAGAAGCGTGCACGTGAAGGAGTTGTTCGAACACCACTTCTGAGCGGCCTTGTACTCCGAAGTCACAAACTTCTGGAAGGACACATGCTTGGTGTTCTTGATCTTCACCAGGTTGAGAGGCGCACGCCCCGAAACGTCGTACATGATGTAGCTTCCGTTGCAACTCTTCGGGTTCTTCCCTGACCAGTCCTTGTTGGCGCCGGTGTAGCCCGTGCCGGCGTAACAGCGCTCGACGATCTTCACCGGAGCTGCATTCGCGGGTTCTGCTGGAGACGCGAGCACACCTCCCGCGAGGATCGTGCCCGTAGCGGCCAGCACAGCCGTCATGCGAGCGGTACGTGAATGAGTGAGCGAAGTAGACATGCCGTCTCCATCTCCTTGTCAACCCACGGCTCTGTGGGTTCCAAAAATACTAATGGAAGAACGGCCAATATTAGACTCGCATTCTATATGCTAACTACTGTGATGTATTGCTGTCTCTACGGAAGGGTCTCCTCACGAGACGTCGGATACGAGGAGCGGCAGCCTGGGCAACACGTGCTCGACCAGTCCGTTGACCGACCGGCGCGTGGACGGGGCTGTGATACTCAGCGCCGCAAGAAGGAGACAGCGAGCAAAGCGGCACACCGTCTGGGGTCATGCGGCCGTGCTGGTGTGGCGAGAGAGGCGCGACACGGCCCTGCCACGCACGTCACCTTCCCAGCGGACTCACGCCGCGCCTCCCAGCCGGCCATCTAGAGTGCTGCGCATGCGTACCCCGACCCGCACCCTGATCGCCGCGGTCGCCGCCGGCATCGCGCTCGCCGGGCTCGCCGGCTGCTCCTCCGACGCCGTGCAGCAGGCCACCGACCTCGGCTCCTCGGTCGCCTCGAACGTCGCCGTGGGCGTCAAGGGGATCGACGGGAAGGCCGTGCAGGAGGGGATGGCCTCGGTGGCCGGCGGCATCGACGGCGCGCTCGACACGGCGCTCAAGGGAGCGAACGTGACCTCGGACGGCAAGGTCCCGGACGGGTTCCCGTCGACGGAGGTCCCACTCGTGGACGGGACGGTGCTCGGCGGGGGACCGGACCGAACGGGTCCGGCTGGGTCGCCCAGGTCCGCGCGGCCTCCGTCGACGACTTCGCCGGCGCGGCGGAACGGCTCTCGGCAGCCGGGTTCACCGAGTCCGCGAAGCGCGCGGACTCGTCGAGTGCTTTCGGATGTTCCGCGGCGACGCGTACCGGGTGGTGCTGACCTTCTCGGACGGCAGCGACGGCGTGACCGCGACCTACATCGTGACCCCTCGCTAGACGCCGGCTGGGTACGCTTGGACCCGATGTCGAAGGCCCCCGTCACCCGCCCCGAGCGGGTCCTGTTCGTGCACGCCCACCCCGACGACGAGACGCTCTCGTCGGGTGGGACGATCGCCACCCTGCTCGAGCTCGGCGCCGAGGTGACCGTGCTCACCGCGACCCGTGGCGAGCGCGGGGAGATGCTCACGCCGGAGCTCGCACCGCTGTCCGGCGACGGTCCCCGCGTCGCAGCCCACCGCGAGACCGAGATCGCCGGAGCGCTCGCTGCCCTCGGCGGGCCCGGCCACCTGTGGCTCGGCGGACCGGGCGCGCGGCCGACCGACCTGCCGGAGCGCCGCTACACCGACTCCGGCATGCAGTGGGGAGCGGACGGCCGTGCGATCGCCGCCGACGACGCCCCCGCCGACTCGCTGACCGCGGCGGACCTGGGCGAAGTGGTCGACGACATCCGCGCCGCGATCCGCTCCACCGGCGCCGACGCCGTGGTCGAGCTACGCCGACGACGGCGGGTACGGCCACCCGGACCACGTCCGCGTCCACCACGCCGCGCGGTACGCCGCGAAGGCGGAGGAGCTCCCGTTCTCGATGATCGTCGACCCCGAGACGACCGACGCCGACGTCACGGTCGACGTGCTGCCGGTCCGGGCGAAGGTCCGGGCTGCGGTCGAGCAGTACCGGTCGCAGGTGACGGTGGACCCGACGGACCCCGCCGACCCGACGGCCCTGTCGTGGGTGATGCCGCACGGCGCCCGGCACCACGCGTCCGCCGTCGAGGCGTTCCGGCACGACGGGACCCCAGCGGCGCCCGCTCCGCAGACCTACGCCGAGATGAGCACGTCCGGCCGGGTGACCGCGGTCGTGGCCGCCCTCGTCCTCGGGCTGGTCGCCGGCGGACTCGGCACGGTCACCCACCAGCAGACGCTCGGGCGGTCCCGACCGGCATGTTGCTCACCACCCTCGTCGTGGTCGGCCTGACGGTCGGCATCCGGCTGCTGTACCGATCGCGGGCCATGGTCGCGGGGGTCGGGATCGGGATCATCGCGGCGACGCAGATCCTGTCCTCCGTGGGCGGCCAGAGTTCCCCGCTCGTGCTCGCCAACACCGCGGGCTACGTGTGGACGTTCGGTCCGGCCGTGATCGCCGCGCTCGTGCTCGCGTGGCCGGACCTGTCCGGCATCCGGTCCGCCGCGACCGCTGCACGGTCAGGGGCGAGCGTCCCGCGCGAGTAGACTCGGACCGCTCAGTCCGAAGGGAGCACCCCAGCCGTGACGTACGTGATCGCCCAGCCCTGTGTCGACGTCAAGGACCGTGCCTGCATCGACGAATGCCCGGTCGACTGCATCTACGAGGGCGACCGCTCGCTGTACATCCACCCGGACGAGTGCGTGGACTGCGGCGCGTGCGAGCCGGTCTGCCCGGTCGAGGCGATCTACTACGAGGACGACCTCCCCGACGAGTGGGCCGACTACTACAAGGCCAACGTCGAGTTCTTCGAAGAGGTGGGCTCGCCCGGCGGCGCGGCGAAGGTCGGTGTGATCCACAAGGACCACCCGGTCGTCATGGCCGAACCGCCCCGCGGCTGAGCCGGAGCAGGCACGTGGCGCTCGACCTCCCGACTTCCCCTGGACCAGCTTCGTCCCGTTCAAGCAACGGGCCGCGGCCTACGACGGCGGCATCGTCGACCTCAGCGTCGGCTCGCCCGTCGACCCCACGCCGGCCGTCGTCCGCACTGCGCTGGCCGAGGCGACCGACGCGCACGCCTACCCGCAGGTCGCGGGGACGCCGGCGCTGCGCGAGGCGATCGCTGCCTGGTACGGGCGACGGCACGGTGTCGAGCTGACCGAGGCGAACACGCTCCCGACGATCGGGTCGAAGGAGTTCATCGCCGGCCTGGCGCTGTGGCTCGGCATCGGCGCGGGCGACACGGTGGTGTTCCCGACGGCGGCGTACCCGACGTACGAGCTCGGCGCAGCCCTCGTGGGGGCCGACGCCCTGGCGTCGGACGATCCGGCCGCCTGGCCGTCGTCCACGAAGCTCGTGTGGCTGAACTCCCCGGGCAACCCCGACGGCCGCGTGCTGTCGATCGACGACCTCCGCGTCGCGGTCGAGCGCGCCCGTGCGCTCGGCGCCGTGATCGTCGGTGACGAGTGCTACGCCGAACTCGGGTGGGAGCCGCCCTACGACGCCGCGCCGACCCCGACGATCCTCGATCCGCGCGTCGTCGGCGAGTCCCTCGACGGCGTCCTCAGCGTGTACTCGCTCTCGAAGCAGTCGAACCTCGCCGGCTACCGGGCGGCCTTCGTCGCGGGGACGCCGGGATCCTGGCAGACGTCCTCGCGGTCCGGAAGCACACCGGCATGATGCCGCCGCTGCCGGTGCAGCAGGCGATGGTCGTCGCCCTCGCCGACGAGACCCACGTGCAGCAGCAGAAGGTCCGGTACCGGGCACGCCGGAACATGCTCCGGGGGCACTCGAGGATGCCGGTTTCCGGATCGACCACAGCGAGGCTGGCCTGTACCTCTGGGCTACCCGCGGCGAGCCGGCGCTCGACACCGTCGCGTGGCTCGCGGAACGCGGGATCCTCGTCGCACCCGGCACGTTCTACGGAACGGCGGGGCGGAACACGTCCGGGTCGCGCTCACCGCGACCGACGAGCGGATCGCGGCGGCGGCGCAGCGTCTGGCGAGTGGACGGCGTCTGAACGGCGCCTGACGGACGTGCACCGTGCCTCCCGGCCCGATTCCGCTGGGAGCGCAATCCGCGGTTCCCACGAAATGCAGGGCGACCGTGTGTGCACGACCGACAGTGGGCGCGATTAGGCTGTCATCGTGACTGACACTGCCAATGACGCTCAGAAGACGGCCACACCGCCCACCACGCCCGTTCCCGTGAGTCCCGCCGCCGAGCAGCAGACCGAGACCGCGACGCTGACGTACCCGGGCGGCACGGCGGAGTTCCCGATCCTGCCGAGCGTCGACGGCGCGTCCACCATCGACATCTCGGCGCTCAAGAAGCAGACCGGCATGAACACGCTCGACTACGGGTTCGTGAACACCGGCTCGACGAAGAGCGCCATCACGTACATCGACGGCGACCAGGGGATCCTGCGCTACCGCGGGTACCCGATCGACCAGGTCGCGTCGAACTGCACCTTCCTCGAGGTCGCCTGGCTCCTCATCTACGGCGAACTGCCGACCTCGGCCGAGCTCGAGTCGTTCGACGCGCGGATCCGACGCCACACGCTGCTGCACGAGGACCTCCGTCGCCTGTTCGACGCCCTCCCGCACTCGGCGCACCCGATGTCCGTGCTGTCCAGCGCCGTGAGCGCCCTGTCGACCTACTACGAGGACGACATGGACGTCGACGACCCGGAGAAGGTCGAGCTGCAGACGGTCCGACTCCTGGCGAAGCTGCCGGTCATCGCCGCGTACGCGCACAAGAAGTCGATCGGACAGGCCTTCCTGTACCCGGACAACTCGCTCTCGTTCGTCGACAACTTCCTGCGGCTGAACTTCGGCACCATGGCCGAGACGTACGAGCCGAACCCGGTGCTGTCGAAGGCGCTGGAGCGGCTCCTGATCCTGCACGAGGACCACGAGCAGAACGCTTCGACGGCGACGGTTCGCATGGTCGGGTCGACGAAGGCGAACATGTTCGCCTCGATCTCCGCGGGCATCAACGCCCTCTACGGCCCGCTGCACGGCGGCGCGAACGAAGCCGTCCTCGAGATGCTCCAGCAGATCAAGGACTCCGGCGAGCCCGTGTCGCGCTTCGTCGAGCGCGTGAAGAACAAGGAGCGCGGGGTGAAGCTCATGGGCTTCGGACACCGCGTCTACAAGAACTACGACCCGCGCGCGAAGCTCGTGAAGGAGTCCGCGCACGAGGTCCTCGAGGCCCTGGGCGTGCAGGACGACCTGCTCGACATCGCGATGGAGCTCGAGGGCATCGCGCTGTCGGACGACTACTTCGTCAGCCGCAAGCTTTACCCGAACGTCGACTTCTACACGGGCATCATCTACAAGGCGATGGGCTTCCCGCCACGTATGTTCACGGTCCTGTTCGCGATCGGTCGGCTGCCGGGCTGGATCGCCCAGTGGCGCGAGCTCAACAACGACCCGCTGAACAAGATCGGCCGCCCGCAGCAGCTTCTACGTGGGACACCCGGAGCGCGACCTGCCCGCGCGCTGACGCGGCGCGCGCTGACGCGGCGCGCGCTGACGCGGCGCGCGCTGACGCGTGGTTCCGTCCAGGCCGCCGTGCGTTCCTTCCCATCACGCGGGCGCTGGAAAGCGGATTCGCGCGTAGCAGGTCGGAAGAATCGACCTGGTACGCGCGATTCGACCTCCTACGCGCGATTCGGCCGCCTACGCGCGATTCGGCTCCCTACGCGCGAAGCTGCCGGTGCGTAGCGGTCGCCGGACGATGGCAGGCCGGTCGACGTACCGAGCGTCGGTCGTGACAACGCACGTCCCTCGAGACACCGCAGGTTTCGGCGGCGTCTCGAGGGCGAGGGCGGTGTCTCGCCGGACGCGCTACGCGTGCAGTGCGGTGTTGAGCTGGATGCCCTGCCCCTGGCGCTGCAGCGCCTCCACGGCGCCGGACAGCGAGTTGCGACGGAAGAGGACGTTCGGGGCGCCCGAGAGTTCCCCGGCCTTGACCGTCCTGGGCGTGCCGTCCGGGTTCGGAGCGGCGCCGACGAGGACGACCTTCGTGCCGGCCGTCACGTAGAGGCCGGCCTCGACCACCGAGTCGTCGCCGAGCGAGATGCCGAGACCCGCGTTCGCTCCGAGCAGCGCTCGTTCGCCGAGGGACACGCGGTGCGTTCCGCCGCCGGACAGCGTGCCCATGATGGACGCGCCGCCGCCGATGTCCGTGCCCGACCCGACGACCACGCCCTGGGACACCCGGCCTTCGATCATGGCGTCGCCGAGGGTGCCGGCGTTGAAGTTGACGAAGCCCTCGTGCATGATCGTGGTGCCGGGCGCCAGGTGCGCGCCGAGCCGGACACGGTTGGCGTCGCCGATCCGCACCCGGTCCGGGACCACGTAGTCGAGCAGCCGGGGAACTTGTCGACGGCGTGCACAGCGATGCCGGCGCGCTGCAGGCCCGGACGGAGCCGCGTCAGGTCGGCGGGGGAGACCGGGCCGACGTTCGTCCAGGCGACGATCGGCAAGTGCGCGAAGACGCCGTCGAGGTTGATCTCGTTCGGGCGCACGTGCAGGTGGCTCAGGAGGTGCAGGCGCAGGTACGCGTCCTCGGTGCTGGACGGGGCCGCGTCGATGGTGACCTCGGTCGTGACGGCCTCGATGCGGACGTCGCGGCGAGGGTCGTCGCCCACGTGTACCCGCAGCTCGTCGGGGAACGCCTCGTCGGTCGGCAGCGTGCCGAGGCGGGTCTCCGGGTACCAGGTGTCGAGCGTCGTGCCGTCGGCGGCGATCGTCGCGAGGCCGTGGCCCCAGGCGTGGGTCGGGCGGTCGGTGGCAGCGGTCGTGTCGGTCACCGGACCAGGGTACCGAGGTGCCGGTACCGGCCACCGTCCGGCCGGACGGCCCGTGGAGAACGCACCACGTGCCTCCAGGCCGGTCTGGAGGCACGCCACCTGTGGACGGACAGGGACCATCCCTCCCCACGGGCTCGGCCGCCACGTCGCTCCGCGACCCTCCGCGACGCGTCGGTGCCGGCCCGCGTCGGCTCAGGTGGCCCGCTCGGCGGAGCCCGCAAGGGACGGCCGGTAGGCTGCCCGCATGCCGGAGCAGCTCGACCTCACCGCCACGTCCATCGACATCACCCGCGCGATCTGCGACATCGAGTCGGTGTCGGGCGACGAGGGCCCGCTCGCCGACGCGATCGAGTCGGCACTGACACCGCTCGCACACCTCGAGGTGGTCCGCGACGGTGACGCGATCGTGGCCCGGACCAACCTCGGCCGCGACCGTCGCGTCGTCATCGCCGGGCACATCGACACCGTGCCCCTCAACGGGAACCTGCCGACGGAGTTCCGCACCGCCGACGACGGCACCGAGGTGCTCTGGGGCCGCGGCACGGTCGACATGAAGGCCGGGGTCGGCGTGCAGCTCGAAGCTTCGCGCACGACCTCGACGCGCCGAACGTCGACGTCACCTGGGTCTTCTACGACCACGAGGAAGTGAGCGACGCCCTCAACGGACTCGGCCGCCTGGCACGGACCCGCCCCAGCTCCTCGCGGGCGACTTCGCGATCCTCGGTGAACCGTCCGGGCGCAGATCGAAGGCGGCTGCAACGGCAACCTCCGCGCCGAGATCCGCACGTACGGCAAGCGTTCCCACAGCGCGCGGAGCTGGATCGGCGACAACGCGATCCACCGGGCTGCGCCGATCCTCGCCACCCTCGCCGCGTACGAGCCACGCACCGTGACGGTCGACGGGCTCGACTACCGCGAGGGACTGAACGCCGTCGGCATCACGGGCGGCATCGCCGGCAACGTCATCCCCGACGAGGCGATGGTGCACGTCAACTACCGGTTCGCGCCCTCGCGCAGCGCCGACGAGGCCGTCGCCCACATCCGAGAGCTTCTTCGACGGCTACGACGTGCAGATCGTCGACCTCGCCGCCGGCGCTCGTCCCGGACTCGACGCCCCCCTGGCGCAGGACTTCGTCGCCGCGGTCGGCGGTCCGGCGCCCCGGCCGAAGTACGGGTGGACCGACGTCGCCCGGTTCTCCGCCCTCGGCGTCCCGGCGGTCAACTACGGTCCGGGTGAGCCGGTCTACGCCCACCACGACGACGAGCAGGTCCCCGTCGACCAGATCACCGCGGTCGAGGACGGCCTGCGTCGGTGGCTGACGGCCTGACGACGGCCGGGGCCGCCCGGCTACGCCCTGCCCGAGCGCGGTGGCGTGCACGGTACCGCGTGGTGCCGTGGTGGGTGCGGATCACGGTCGTCTACGTGCTCGCTCGCATCGTCACGGGCGTGATGCTGACGGCGTTCGCGAGTGTGCAGGCCGCGAACTCGTTCACGGTGCAGCATCCCGGGCTGCTGTCGTTCTCGTCGATCTGGGACGGCGCCTGGTACCGGGTGATCGCCTCGGCCGGGTACCCGTCGACGCTGCCGGTCGACGCCGCGGGGCACGTCACCGAGAACGCGTGGGCGTTCATGCCGGCGTACCCCTTCCTCGTGCGCGGACTGATGGCGCTCACCGGGGCGTCGTTCGAGGCCGTCGCCGTGTCGGTGTCGCTGCTGTCCGGCTGGGGTGCGGCCCTGGTCTTCCGCCGGCTGATGGGGAAGTTCCTCGACCCGGCGCGAGCGACGTTCGCGGCGGTGCTGTTCTGCGTCGCCCCGGTCTCCGTCATGTTCCAGGTCGCCTACGCCGAGGCGATGGGGCTCTTCCTGCTCATCGTCGCGCTCCTGCTGATGGTCGAGCGGCGCTGGTGGACGATGCTCCCCGTCGTGCTGCTCCTCGGGATGACACGACCGACCGGGCTGGCGTTCGCGCTGCTGATCGTGCTGTTCCTCGGGGCGTGGTCCGTCCGCCCCGCCTGGGTGCGCGCGTCCTCGCCGCTCACGCCCCGGCGGTTCGTCGCGCCCGCGGTCGTCGCCGTCGTGTCCGGGCTCGTCGGACTGGCCTGGCCGGCCATCGCCTGGGCGGTCACCGGCGTGCCGCAGGCGTACACCGACACCGAGCTCGCGTGGCGGTCCTCGTACATCGGGTGGAAGGAACTCGTCCCGTTCGCCCCGTGGATCCAGGGGTTCGGCTGGTGGTTCCGGCAGCCCGCCGGCGGGATCCTGCTCGCCGTGGTGGTGATCGGCTTCGCGGCGTTCGTGTTCATGCCCGCCGCGCGCCGGATCGGGCTCGAGCTCCGGCTGTGGGGCGTCGCCTACTTCGTCTACCTGCTGGCGGTGTTCTTCCCGCAGTCGAGCACGTGGCGCATCCTGCTGCCGATCGCGCCGCTGCTCGGGATCGTGGCGCTGCCGCGGTCGAAGGTGTACCGGGTGCTGGTCGTGCTGGTCTGCCTCGTCCTGCAGTGGGCGTGGCTGTACTTCTGCTGGTGGGTCGACGGCTACGACTGGACCCCGCCGTGATCGGCCGTCGCGGGCTCCGCCGCTGACGTCGCCTCGGGCACCGGCCGTCCCGCTGGGTGGGCCGCCGCTGCCGTGACCATGGCGTTCACGGTCGCGATGAGCGGCACCGCGAAGAACGCCCGACGACACCGGCGACCGTCGTGCCCGCGGTCACCCCGAGCACGACGCCGAGCGGGTGCACCTTCACAGCGGTGCCCGTGAGGAACGGGTGTAGCACGTGGCTCTCCAGCTGCTGCACCAGCACCACGATGCCGAGCATCACGAGCGCCGGCACCCAGCCGTTGAACACGAGGGCGATGAGGACCGCGACGGTGCCCGCGACGATGGCGCCGACGACGGGGACGAAAGCACCGAGGAACACGATCACTCCGATCGGGATCGCCAGCGGGATCTGCAGGACGAGCGCGCCGACGACGACGCCGAGCGCATCCGTGACGGCGACGACGAGCTGCACGCGGATGAAGCTGGTGAGGGTCTTCCACCCCGCCCGCCCGGCGACCTCGAGCCGCGGGCGTGCTCGTCGCGGGGAGAGCCGGAGCACCCAGGCCCAGATGCGCTGCCCGTCGATCAGGACGAACAGCGTGGTGAACACGATGATGAACAGGCCCTCGAGCGCGTGCACCGCGCCGGACCCGGCCTCCTGGAACCCCGACAGGATCGTTGCGGCGTGCGTCTGCAGGTAGTCGGCGCCGTCGGCCACCCACGCGCTGAGCTCCGTCCCCGTGATGCCGAACGGCTCGCTGTCGAGCAAGGACTGCAGCGACCGGACGGTGTGGTGGAGGCGCTGCGCGAGCGACGGCAGGTCGTACCGGATCTGTGCCGTGACGACGAGTGCGAGGCCGCCGATCGCCAGCGTGATCGCGACGATGCACGCCAGGACGGCGGTCCACTTCGGCCACCGGTGCCGTTGCAGGAACGCGGACATCGGCGCGAGCAGCGCACACACCAGCAGGCCGATGAGGAACGGCACGACGATGTCCTGGAGCAGGACGACCAGCGCGACGACGACGGCGAACACCGCGCCGACCACGAGGAGCCGCCATGAGAACGCTGCGGCGATCCGCATGCCCTCCGGGACAGCCTCCTCGCTTCCCACGAGCGGAGTCGGACGACGCGTGGAGCGGGTGTACGGCATTCACCAAGGTTAGGAATCGCAGCCGCGAGAACGGTCTGATCCACGACCCCCAAGCTGGGCGGTTTCGCAGTTCCCCCATCGATACGAGATAATGGGCGGGCATGTACTGCACGAAAGGGGACATCTGATGGCAGCCATGAAGCCGAGGACCGGTGACGGGCCGATGGAGGCTGTTAAGGAGGGTCGACTCATCATCGTGCGGGTTCCGCTCGAAGGTGGAGGCCGCCTGGTCGTCTCGGTCAACGATGCCGAGGCCAAGGAACTCCACGACGCACTCGCCGAGGTCGTCTCGGCCTAGTACGTCGACGCACCGAACGACAGGGCCCGGAGCGCGTACGCCCCGGGCCCTGTCGCGTCCAGGGTCTGCCGCTTCCGGAGCGCCGGCGATGTCGGTGCGCTCCGACAGGATGGTGCCGTGCCACGCACCCGCCTACCGATCCGCCGCGTCGAGGAGTACGCGTCCGATCCTCTCCCGCGTGCATGCTGGCCGGGGACGCTCGCGCCCGTGCGCCAGCTCCTCGACGACGGACTCGACCTCGCCCCGTGACGGTGTTCGTCGGCGACAACGGTGTCGGCAAGTCCACCCTGGTCGAAGCGATCGCGCTCGCGTTCGGGATGGGGCCCGAGGGCGGTTCGACCATGTCCGGCCACACGACGCGCCCGACGGAGTCGCAGCTTCTGGGAACACCTCGTCCTCGTGAGGGAGCCGGGCGCCCCGAAGAGCGGGTTCTTCCTGCGCGCCGAGACCATGCACGGGCTGTTCACGTTCCTCGAGGAGCACCCCGGAGCCCGGCCGGAGCCCGTCTTCCACGAGCGCAGTCACGGGGAGTCGTTCCTGGACTTCGTGATCGACCGGTCGCAGTGGCCCGGGCTCTGGATCCTCGACGAACCCGAGTCCGCGCTGTCGTTCTCCGGCTGCCTGGCGCTCATCGGTCTGCTGCAGTCCATCGTGGACAGCGGCCTGGGCAGGTCGTGCTGTCCACGCACTCGCCGGTGCTCGCGGCGTTCCCCGGTGCCACGATCCACGAGGTCGGGGAGTGGGGCCTGCGGCGGACGGCGTGGCGCGACCTGGACCTGGTGCGGAACCAGCGCGCGTTCCTCGAGTCCCCGGAGCGGTACCTGCGCCACCTCGGCTGACGCTAGGCGGACACCTTCGTCATCTGCAGCAGCCCGTCGCCCGCCGGCGACAGCGCGCTGATGACCGCACCCGACGTCGACACCTCGGTGAGCAGCAGCCGGAAGTCCGTGGTCGCCCGGTCCCGCTTCACGGGGTCGGCGACGCGTCCGCGCCACAGGGCGTGCGGCACCAGGACGGTGCCGCCGATGCGCGCGAGCCGCAGCCCGTGCTCGACGTACTCGATGACGTGCTCCGGGTCGGCGTCGACGAGGACCACGTCGTACGACGCTTCGTTCATGCGCGGCAGGACCTGGTTCGCGCGACCCGGGATGAGCCGGATGCGGGACGACGAGGTGCCCGCCGCGATGTAGGCGTCACGGGCGTACTGCTGGTGGTCCACCTCGATGTCGATGGTCGTGAGCGTGGCCGTCGGCGCGCCGCCGAGCAGGTACAGACCGGAGACGCCCAGCCCGGTGCCGATCTCGATCATGCTCGTCGCACGCGAAGCGGCGGCGATGACGCCGAGCTGCGCACCGATCGCGGGGAGATCGCCTCCACCCCGAGTTCGAGGGAGTGCTCCCGCGCTCGGGCGATCACCTCGGACTCCGAGACGATGTCCTCGGCGAACTTCCAGTTCGACTCTTTCTCTGACACGCACACTCCGTTCGGGTGACAACTCTACGGGTGCTGCGCCGTGCGGACGGGTTACGCTCGTACCGTGTTCGACGGCTTCGAGAAGTTCCTGGTGATCGGGATCATCGGCGTCCTCCTGCTCGGGCCGCAGCGGCTCCCGCAGTACGCCCAGAAGCTTGCCGAGTTCGTCAAGGCCGTCCGCCGCTTCGCCGACACCGCGAAGGACCGGATGCGCGAGGAGATGGGGCCGGAGTTCGACGAGGTCGACTGGCAGAAGCTCGATCCCCGGCAGTACGACCCGCGACGGATCATCCGCGACGCGCTGATCGACTCCGGTGGCAGTGCCGCCGCCGTGCAGACGGCGCAGGTGACCGCCTCCAAGGTGCGCGCGACGGCACCGGTGGTGCCGCTCGCCGTCGGCGAGGCCGCACCGTTCGATTCCGAAGCGACGTGAACACAGCGACCTGACGCCCGTCACGTGACCAGATGACGGCCTGGAGGCATGGTGCCAGCTGGCACCGTCCCTCCAGACCGTCGGTCGTTCCGTCCACACCGCGTGCAATGGAAAGCAGAATCGCGCGTAGGTGGTCGGAAGAACCGACCTCCTACGCGCGAATCGACCTCCTACGCGCGATTCGGCACCGCTACTTCAGGTCGGCGAGGAACCGGTCGGTCCACGCCAGTGCGGGCGCGCTCGGGACCGAGCTGCACGTGGACATCGCCGTCGTCGACGAGCAGGGGTGTCGCGGTCGAGGGACCAGTAGTGGATCCCGGCGAGGCCGTTCGCCTTGGCGTAGGCCGACAGGGTGTCGACGTCCGCGAGGGTGAAGACCTCGTCGGAGGCGTCGTTCACGCCGATCATCGGCGTGACCTCGATCTTCGACGGCGCGATGCCGTAGGTGTGCTCGAGGTTCGTCACCGCCTGGATCGAGGACTTGCCCATCTCGCAGGTCGATCCGGACAGGACGCAGTTCGCGGTCGTCGCACGGCCGAAGTCCATCGTCATGAGGTTGACGGTGTAGTTCGTCAGCGTCGACGCCTTGATCGCCTTGACCGTCGCGTCACCGGTGCTGTTCAGCCCGCCGAAGCTCCCGTCACTGGCGGCGAGGGTCGCGAGGGTGAACGAGAAGCGCAGGCCCGGGTACTTCGTCTGGGCGAGCGCCGCGGCGTTCACGAGGTTCTGCACGTCAGCGGCGGACTGCCCGCTCTCGATGTCGAAGTCGACGCCGATCATGTGCGGGGTGGCGTACCGGGCGATGAAGCTTCTGCAGCGCCGTGCCGGAGCACGTGAAGGAGCCCGCCGCACCGCCGGTGCTCACGATGTAGTTCACGCCCGCGGCGTCGAGCTTCGGGATGTTGGCGCTGGCGAACGCGTCCGCGGCGACACCGCCCCAGTTCTCGCTGCCGCAGGTGCCGGTGGCGAAGGCGAGGGTGATGGCCTTGAGGCCGGGCTCCCGGGTGGACACGAGGCTGTTGCTCGCGCCGACGACCGGGATGCGGGTGCCCGTGACCGCGGTGTTCATGACGTTCGTGTTCCAGTCGAGGTTCACGGTGACGTCCTTGTAGGGACTGAACACGAGGCCGCTCGCGGTGCCCGTGCTGCCGCCGCCCGGGTTCGTCGTGCCCCGCCCGGGTTCGTGCCGCCGCCGGTGCTCCCGCCCGTACAGGCGCCGGTCGAGGTCCAGGGCTGCCCGCTGCCCGTCGCGCCCGAGTGCGTCGCGGGGTCGTCGCCCTGCGTCCACCAGTTCGCGGTGTAGTTCGTGCCGTTCTCACTGACCGTGGCACCGCCGGTGTAGGCGGTGCCGGCGTTCCATGCGGTGGCGCACGTGGGCGTGGCCGCCGTGGCCGGTGCCGCGGCGAGCGATCCCCTGCGATCGTCGCCGCGACCGCGGCCACGAGGCCGATCCGCACCCGGGTGTTCTTCTTCACACGGTTCTCCTGTCCTCGGCCGGACGTCGTCGTCCGGCGGGTGGGACCCCTGCGACCTGATTTCGCAGGAGCATTGTGGAATACCCCTGCATATTGCGCGTCCGTGGAACGACCTGTCCATGAAAGAACGCACAGGTACGCGCCGAGTGGACCAGCTGGCGTGCCCGGTGCGACCGGTGCGTCCGGTGCGTCGGGACGCCGCAAGCGCTTCGAGACACCGTCGGCGCGTCGAGACACCGCAGGTATCCGCGGCGTCTCGGGGCCGGGGCGGTGTCTCGCGCACGCCCCGGTGTCTCGACCCGACGAGACGCCCGCAGTCTCAGTCCTTCGTCGCGACGATCGTGAACGTCGTCGGCAGGCGGTCCCGGTCGGCGCCGGGCCACTCCCACGAGCCGTCGCCGGTGTCCATCATGCGTGGACTGAACCGCCACGGCAGGGTCCGGCCCTCGTCGAGCCGGCGGAGACGCAGCCCGGCACCGAGCAGCGCGTTCACGATCTCGGACAGCGGGTGCGGCCACTCGTACGTGCGGGTGTTCGCCACTGTCCCGTCGCCCGCGTAGGTCCCGGCGTCGTCCCACTGCTGCGCGGTGCCGTCGGAGAAGTACCGGTACCGGGTGACGAGTTCGTCGGCGGACTCGTCGAGGGCGTACAGCGCGGGGTGGCCGTCGCGGATGAAGAACACGCCGCCCGGTCGGAGCAGTGCGGCGACCTGCGCCGCCCAGCGGTCCAGGTCGTCGAGCCAGCAGATCGTGCCGATGCTCGTGTACACGACGTCGAAGTCGCCGACGACCGCGGCCCGGGCGTCGAGGACGTCGGTCTCGACCCACGTGACGTCGAGTCCGAGCCGTCCGGACAGCCCGGCGGCGGACGTGAGGGCGGCGGGGAGAAGTCGACCCCGGTGACGCGTCCGCCCTCGCGGGCGAGGGACACGGTGTCCGTGCCGATGTGGCACTGCAGGTGACAGACGTCCAGGCCCGACAGCGAACCGGACGGGAGCCACGGCGCGAGGGCGGGCAGGTCGTCCCGGACCACGGCCGAGCGGTGGTCCGGGTCGGCGAGGGCGTCGACCTCGTACGCGTCCTCGTGGATCGGCACGCGATCGTCCCAGTTCGCGCGGTTGGTGTCGCGGGCGTGCTCCCAGTCGACGCTGACGTGGTCGGTGCTCATGCGCTCGACCCTACGACAGCGTCAGCCCGAGCTTCCGTCCTGCCAGACCACGGCCCATCGTCGTGATGCGGTCTGCGATCGACGTCAGCGCGACCGCGGCCGGGTCCTCCGGTGCACCGAGCACCACCGGAACGCCGGAGTCGCCGCCCTCGCGGAGCGGCACGGACAGCGGCACGCTGCCGAGGACCGGGACGGGCGAGTCCTGGTCGCGCGACAGCCGCCGCGCGGTCTCGGCGCCGCCGCCCTCGCCGAAGAGGTGCAGGACGGACCCGTCGGACTGCACGAGCCCGGCCATGTTCTCGACGACGCCGATGACCCGCTGCCCGGTCTGCCGGGCGACGATGCCGCTCCGCTCGGCCACGTCGGCCGCGGCCGCCTGCGGCGTGGTCACGACGAGCACCTCGGCGTGGGGGAGCAGCTGGCCGACGGAGATCGCGACGTCGCCGGTGCCCGGGGCAGGTCGAGCAGGAGCACGTCGAGGTCGCCGAAGAACACATCGGTCAAGAACTGCGAGACCGTCCGGTGCAGCATCGGACCGCGCCAGGACACCGCGGTCGAGACGTCGTCGACGAACATGCCGATCGAGACGACCTTCACGTCGTGGGCCACCGGCGGCAGGATCATGCTGTCGACGCGGGTCGGTCGCGGGGCCACGCCCGCGGAGTCGGTGAGTCCCATGAGCCCCGGGATGCTGAAGCCGTGCACGTCGACGTCGACGACCCCCACCCGCTGCCCACGGGCGGCCAGGGCGACGGCCAGGTTCGCCGTGACCGTCGACTTGCCGACGCCGCCCTTGCCGCTCGTCACCGCGATCACCCGGGTCAGCGAGTCCGGGGTGAACTGCACACCGCGGGGCCGGCCGGCCCGGAGCCGCTCGGTGAGCGCGGCCCGCGTCGCGGGCGACATGACGGACACGTCCACCGTGACGGCGGTCACGCCGTCCACGGAACCGGCGGCCGACCGCACGTCGCGCTCGATGGTGTCGGCGGCCGGGCACCCCACGATCGTGAGCTGCAGGTCGACGCGCACCGTGCCTCCAGGCTGGACGTCGACACCACGGATCATGTCGAGCTCCGTGACGGGCCGGCGGATCTCGGGTCGATGACGCGGCCGAGCGCAGCGAGGACGGCGGAGGGGGAGACGGCCTCAGCCACGGGCGGTGCTGCCGGACTCGTCGGCGAAGCCGGCGTCGTCGGCGTCGCGCCGGTCGAGCTCCTCGAGCAGGGACCGGATCTCGGCACGGATGAAGTCCTTCGAGGCCATGTCGCGCATCGCCAGGCGCAGCGCCACGACCTCGCGCGCCAGGTACTCGGTGTCCGCCAGGTTCCGCTCGGCACGCTGGCGGTCCTGCTCGAACTGGACCCGGTCGCGGTCGTCCTGCCGGTTCTGGGCGAGCAGGATGAGCGGCGCCGCGTACGACGCCTGCAGGGAGAGCACCAGCGTCAGGGCCGTGAAGCCGATGGCCGCCGAGTCGAACTGCCAGGACTTCGGCGCGAGCGTGTTGTAGCCCATCCACACCAGGCAGAAGAGGGTCAGGCCGACGAGGAACCAGGGCGTGCCCATCGCGCGCGCGATGCCTTCGGTGGCCCGGCCGAAGGCGTCGCCGCTTCCGGACCGGCGACGGGTCGGGAGTACGCGCGTGCGCATGCCCTTGGGCGAGTCGAGACGTTCCTGACGTTCGAGCCGCTCCTGGCGGTTCTCATCCGTTCGGGCCACGGGTGGTCCTCCTTCCCGTGGTCACGGGCGTCTTGCGCGGGCGTTGGCGTGGAAGCGGTGAGGGTTCCCCCTCGCCCTGACTTCGCCAGTCGTCCGGCAGGACGTGGTCGAGGACGTCGTCGATCGTCACCACCCCGACGAGTCGGTGGGCGTCGTCGACCACGGGGACGGAGAGCAGGTTGTAGGTCGCCATCACACGCGTGACCTCGGCGGCGCTCGCATCGACCCGCACCGGTTCGGTCTGCTGGTCGATGAGGGTGCCGAGTCGTTCGTTCGGCGGGTACCGGAGCATCCGCTGGAAGTGCACGAGACCGAGGAACCGACCGGTCGGCGGCTCGTACGGCGGCAGGGTGACGCAGACGGCGGCGCCGAGCACCGGCGCGAAGCTCGTGGCGTCGGACGAGCGCGAGCCCCTCGGCGACGGTGGCGTCGGCGGACACGATCACCGGCTCCGTGGTCATCAGACCACCGGCGGTGTCGGGCTCGTACTCGAGCAGCATGCGGACGTCCTGCGCCTCCTCGGGCTCCATGAGCTCGAGGAGCGCCTCACTGCGCTCGTCGGAGAACTGCGCCAGGACGTCGGCCGCGTCGTCGGGCTGCATGTGGTCGAGGACGTCGGCGGCGCGGGAGTCGTCGAGCCGGGTGAGGATCTCGATCCGCTCCTGGTCGGGCATCTCCTCGAGCACGTCGGCGAGGCGGTCGTCGGGGAGCTCCTCGGCGACCTCGAACCGGCGTTCCTCGGGTAGGTCGAGCAGCGTCGACGCGAGGTCCGCAGGCAGCAGGTCGGAGTACGCGGCGATGACGTGCTCGGCGGACTGCGCCTCGCCGGGGAGCTCGTCCTCGGTGACCTCGTTCCAGGTCGCGAAGGTGGTCGGGCCCTTGCCGAACGGCGACGGCGTGGTCTTCGGCTTGCGGAGGAAGAAGCTGCGAGACCTCCCAGTCGCCCTGCCCGCGGTCCTCGATCGCGACGTCCTCGACGGTGGCGCGGATGCGCTCCTTCTTGATGAGGACCTTGCGGCCGAGCATCTCCGCGATCACCCGGACCTCGCCGCCGCGCTGCTCGAAGCGGCGCATGTTCACGAGACCGGTCGTGATGACCTGACCGGCGCCGATCGACGTGATGCGTCCGATGCTGACGAAGATGCGGCGCTTGCCCGGCACCTCGACGATGAGCCCGACGACGTGCGGCGCGTCCACCCGTCTGTAGACCACGAGGACGTCCCGGACCCGGCCCACGCGGTCGCCCGCGGGGTCGAAGACGGAGCACCCGGCGAGGCGGGCGACGAAGACCTTCGTGGCGCTCACCCGACCCAGCGTAGTCGCTGCCTGCTGCGCCTTCGCCGCGCGCGGTCGGCTCCTTCCCCGCGCGCGCACGTGCGATCGCAAGGTGTCCGGTGGATGATGGCTGTGTGAGCAATCAGAGCCCGTTCGCCGGACGCACCGCCCAGGCCTTCCCGACGCTGCCGCGCGGGGACGTCCTCGGGACGTACGACAGCTACCCCGACGCCCAGCGCGTGGTGGCGAAGCTCGCCGAGGCGGACTTCCCGGTCAACCAGCTTCTCCATCGTCGGCAACGACCTCAAGACGGTCGAGCGCGTCACTGGCAAGATGACCTACGGGCGGGCGGCCATCGCGGGCGCCCTGTCCGGCCTCTGGCTCGGCATCTTCTTCGGCATCGTCCTCACCCTGTTCTCGCCGAGCGCCGGCGGGCTCATCCTCGCCGCCGCCATCATCGGCGCCGCGTTCGGGATGCTCTACGGCATCGTCTCGTTCGCGATCACGAAGCGGCAGCGGGACTTCACGAGCGTGCACCAGGTGCTCGCCACGAACTACCAGATCGTCGTCGACCCGCAGCTGACCGGGCAGGCCCGGCGCATCCTCGGCGAGGCCGGGGTCGCCCCCGCCACGCACTGGAACCCGGGCACGCCCGGCGCGCCCGGCGGTCCGGCGGCCGGTGGCCCCGGCAGCTCCGGCCCCGGTCTGCACGGCCAGCAGCCGTGGCGACCGGGCCCGCAGGACGCCCGGTCGCAGCAGTCGCCCTACGGTGGGCACGCCACACCCCACCAGCCTGGAGGCGCGCAGCAGCCCGGCACGTCGGCTCCCGGTGCACAGACGGGAGCGCCGCGCTACGGCACGAACGAGGGGCCTCGGTACGGGGAGACCCCTGCGACGGACCACGCTCCTGCCCCCGAGGCGGCGCAGGAGCCCCGGCTCGACGAGCCGCCGCGCTACGGGGAACGGGTCAGCGGGGCGACCCCGGCGTCCGCCCCCGAGTCCGGGACCGCACAGCAGAAGGACGACGAGGAACGCTGACCGTCCTACAGGACCTTCGAGTAGCAGATCGACAGCGGGGCGCCGATGTACGGGCCGAAGTTGGCGATGCGCGAGAACCCCTCGCGCTCGTAGAACCCGATGGCACGCTTCTGCTCGTTCCCGGTCTCCAGTACGAGGGCGGGCGAGCCGAGGTCGAGCGCGGCGTCCTCCAGCCGACGGAGCAGTGCGGTCGCGACACCGGTGCCCCGTGACTCCGGCCGGACGTACATCCGCTTGATCTCGGTGACGCCGTCCTGCACGATGCGCAGACCGCCGCACGCCAGCGGCGTGCCGTCGTCGTCGCGGGCGACGAAGAACACCGCGATCGAGTCTGCCGTCGGCTTCTCGCCCGGTTCGGTGTCGCCGCCGTAGGCGCGGTCGATCTCCAGACGCTGGGCGGCTCGCAGTCGCTGCGCGTCGGGGAGTCGAAGTGCTCCACGTCGATGGAGAACGCCGGGTCGGCGTTCGTGGGGGTGGCCTCGGGCGTCATCACCCGCTCAGGCTAACGGCCGGAGCGGGCGATCCACCCCTCCACTTCCGAGGGGTCCGGGGATGCCGACCGACAGGTTCTCGGCGCCGTCCTCGGTCACGAGGATGTCGTCCTCGATGCGGACACCGATGCCGCGGAACTCCTCGGGCACCGTGAGGTCGTCCTGCTGGAAGTACAGACCGGGCTCGATCGTGAACACCATGCCGGGCTGCACGACGCCGTCGATGTACATCTCGCGACGGGCCTTCGCGCAGTCGTGCACGTCGAGCCCGAGGTGGTGGCTCGTGCCGTGCACCATGTAGCGGCGGTGGAACTGGTTGTCCTGCTGCAGGGACTCTTCCGCGGTGCCGGGCAGGAAGCCCCACTCGGCGGTCTTCCGCGCGATGACCTGCATCGCGGTGGCGTGCACCTGGCGGAAGGTGATGCCGGGCTTCACGATGGCGAACGCGGCGTCGGCGGCCTCGAGCACGGCCTCGTACACCAGGCGCTGCACGTCGGTGAACGTCCCGCTGACCGGCAGGGTGCGGGTGATGTCGGCTGTGTGGAACGAGTCGACCTCCACCCCCGCGTCGATGAGGATGAGGTCGCCCGGCTGTACGGCGCCGTCGTTCCGGGTCCAGTGCAGGATGCAGGCGTGGTGGCCCGAGGCGGCGATGGTGTCGTAGCCGACGGTGTTGCCGTCCGCGCGGGCACGACGGTTGAACGTGCCCTCGACGATGCGCTCACCGCGCGGGTGGGCGAGCACGGCGTCGAAGTCCGCGATCACGTCGTCGAACCCGGCCTTCGTCGCGTCGACCGCCTTGCGGAGCTCGTTGACCTCGTACGGGTCCTTCACGAGGCGCAGCTCGGAGAGGTCACGCGCGAGGACGTCGTCCGTCGCGGGGACGCCGTCGGTCTCGGGAGCACCGCCGACCGCGCTGCCGAGACGCCCGTCGAGGTCGCGCGTCAGGTCGGTGTCGGCGTCGCGCACCACGAGCACCGACGCGTCGAACCCGGCGCTTACCGTCTCGAACGCGCCGAGGTCGGCGGTCGCGAGGCCGAGGTCCGCCGCGACCTCGTCGAGCGACGGGCGCGGCCCGACCCAGAACTCGCCGATCTCCGGGTTCGCGTAGAACTCCTCGGAGTCGCGACCCGCGGTGGCGCGGAAGTAGAGCGTCGCGTCGTGCCCGGAGCCGTGCGGCGTCATCACGAGCACGGAGCCGACGACGGTGTCGGTGCCCCAGCCGGTCAGGTGCGCGAACGCGGAGTGCGGGCGGAACGGGTAGTCGCAGTCGTTCGAGCGGACCTTCGCCTGCCCCGCCGGCACGACGATCGTGCGGCCCGGGTGCAGCTCCGAGATGCGGGCGCGGCGCTCCGCGGCGAACGCGGCCTGCTCGCGTGGCTCGGGCAGCGGACGGTCGCGGTCCGCCCACTGCGACCCGATGTAGTCCTTGAACGTCGAGGACCCGGGAGTGGTGGAACGGTTGCTCGTCGCGCGGGGAGTGGTGTCGGACATGTGCCCATCATCGCACCGCCGTCGGGCCGTGGCCTGTGCGGCCGCTCACCTGTGGATACCATTGGCGGCGTGCCCGATCCGTTCATCGACCTGCACGCGCACTCGAGCGTCTCCGACGGCACCGAGCGTCCCGCCGACCTCGTCCGGGCGGCGGCGGCCGCCGGGCTGGACGCGATCGCGCTGACGGACCACGACACGACCGCGGGCTGGGCCGAGGCCACGGCGACCGTCCGTGACCTGCCGGTGACGCTCCTCCCGGGCCTCGAACTGAGCACCCGTGTCGGGTACCGCAGCGTGCACGTCCTCGGCTACCTCGTCGACCCCGGCGACCCGGACCTCGTCGCCGAGACCGCACGCATCCGCGACGGTCGGCTCTCCCGGGCGCGTCGCATGGTCGAACGCATCGGGCGGGACCACCCCATCACCTGGGACGACGTCCTCGCGCAGTCGCGGGACGGCGCCACCATCGGTCGCCCGCACATCGCCGACGCGCTCGTCGCCCGCGGGCTCGAGGCAGACCGCAGCGCGGCGTTCCGCGGGATCCTGCACCCGGCCTCGGGTACTACGAACCGCACGACGCACCGACCCCGCTGCGCGGTGTCGAACTCATCCGGCAGGCCGGTGGGGTCCCCGTGATCGCGCACCCGGCGGCGTCCTCGCGCGGGATCGTGATCGACGAGCCGGTGCTCCGCGAACTCGTCGAGGCCGGACTCGGCGGGCTCGAGGTCGACCACCGCGAGAACCTGGCCCACGGCAAGCGCACGCTGCTCGACTGGGCCGCGCGCTACGGCCTGTTCATCACCGGGTCGAGCGACTACCACGGGACGGGCAAGCCGAACCGGCTCGGTGAGCACCGCACCTCGCGGGCTGCGTTCGACGCGATCCTGTCCGAGGCGACCGGCAGCGCCCCCGTCGTCGGCGCCGGCTCCCGCCTGCCCTGACGCGCCGACGGTTGCGCCTGCCCGAGACTCGGGGTGGGCGACAAGTCTCGTGCTGGACGGCGCGAACTCCGTCGCTGACCCCGAGTCCCGGTTCGGTGCCGCGCGGCTCTCCGAGACTCGCGGCAGCGGACTGGAGGCGCTACTCGCCTTCGCCGGCCGACTGCGGTGCCGAGGCGGCCGCCTCGGACGACCCGCCGCCGCTCCGGCGGCGACGCCGACGGCGGCGCTTCGCCGCGCCGTCACCCGATCCGCTCTCGACGGCCGCACTGTCGGAGGCCGGGGAGTCGCCGGCCGGGGCCTGCGTGGCGGGCTGGTCCGAGCCTCCCGACCGGGTCCGGGTTCGCGACCGCGGACGCGAGCCGCTCCGGCCGCCCTCGTTCTTCCTGTCGGCGGGTCCGCCGGCGGAGGCGGCGTGTGCCGACGCCCCGGGAGACGACCCTTGGTGCCGGCGGGGATGTCGAGGTCCTCGAACAGGTGCGGCGACGACGAGTAGGTCTCGACCGGCTCGGGGATGCCGAACTGGAGCGCCTTGTCGATGAGCGTCCACTTGTGGAGGTCGTCCCAGTCGACGAAGGTGACCGCGATGCCGGTCTTGCCCGCACGACCGGTGCGGCCGGCGCGGTGCAGGTAGGTGTCGGGGTCGTCCGGGATGGTGTGGTTGATGACGTGCGTGACGTCGTCCACGTCGATGCCGCGCGCCGCGACGTCGGTCGCGATGAGCACGTCGCGCTTGCCGGCCTTGAAGGCGGCCATGGCGCGCTCGCGCTGCTCCTGGTTGAGGTCGCCGTGCACCGCGGCGGCGTTGAACCCGCGGTCCTTGAGCTCCTCGACGAGCTTCGCGGCGGCGCGCTTCGTGCGGGTGAAGATCACGGTCTTGCCGCGCCCCTCGGCCTGCAGGATGCGGGCGATCACCTCGTCCTTGTCGAGCGAGTGCGCGCGGTAGATGACGTGCTTGATGTTCGCCTGGGTCAGGCCCTCGTCCGGGTCGGTCGCTCGGATGTGCACCGGCCGCGTCATGAAGCGACGGGCGAGGGCGACGATCGGCGCCGGCATGGTCGCCGAGAACAACATCGTGTGTCGCACGGCGGGCACGGCCTGGAAGATCCGCTCGATGTCCGAGAGGAACCCGAGGTCGAGCATGCGGTCGGCCTCGTCGAGCACCACTTCCTGCACGTGCGACAGGTCCAGCAGACGCTGACGCTGCAGGTCGATGAGGCGCCCAGGGGTGCCGACGACGATCTGTGCGCCGGCCTTGAGCTGCTCGATCTGCCCCTCGTACGCCTTGCCGCCGTAGATCGAGACGATGGTCGTCGGCCGGTTCGAGGTGGCGAGCTCGAGGTCCTCGGTCACCTGCACCGCGAGCTCGCGGGTGGGGACGACCACGAGGGCCTTCACACCGGGCTCCGGGGTGGCCCGAGTCGCTGGATGAGGGGGAGGCCGAACCCGAAGGTCTTGCCGGTACCCGTCTTGGCCTGGCCGATGATGTCCTGGCCGGTGAGGGCGAGCGGGATCGTCTGCTGCTGGATCGGGAAGGGCTCGATGATGCCCTTCGTCGCGAGCGCGTCGACGATGTCCTGCTCGATGGAGAGGTCTGCGAAAGTCAAAGAATCACCTTAGTCCTGGTGGAAGTCGCGACCAGTCTACCGACGGGCCGGTCGGGCGGGGCCCTGGACGGTTCCCGGTATGCTCGTCGGGTGGTGTCGTGGTGGAACCGGAAGCGCGCTGCGCAGCTCGCCGCCGCGTGGCTCGCGTCGCGGAACCCGCGGAACGCCTCGCCCGTGGAGCGCCTGCAGCTCGACGACGTCACCCCCGAGCTCGACGTGTACCTGGGCCAGGCCGCCTACCTCGAGCTTCTCGCTGTACGAGACGATGGGCCGTGCGGGGGCCGGTGCGCCGACCCTGTCCGGTCGGCTCGTCACCGGTGTGCTCGCCACCACGGCGCTCGAGCGGCACCGGACGATCGTCGCCGAGATCGAACGCACCGGCGGCGACCCGGCGGCGCTGATGGCTCCCCACCGTGAGGCGATCGACCTCTTCCTCGACCGCACGAGCGGCGCGGACTGGTACGAGTCGATGCTCACCGGGTACGTCACCGCGGGCATCCTCAACGACCTGTTCGGCTCGCTGCTCCGGTCGCTGCCGGCCGAGGTCCGGCAGCGCCTCAAGACCGTCTTCGACGCGCGCGAGGAAGCCGCCGTCGTCGAGGAACTGACCGCCCGCATCGCCGAGGACCCGCACGTGGGGTCGCGTCTGGCGATGTGGGGACGGCGTCTCGTCGGGGACACCCTGCTGGTGGCCCGGTCGGCGCTCGCCTCCCACGCGCGCGAGGACCAGGAGCGGCTCGAGCCGGTGTGGACCGAGTTGATCGCCGCGCACACGCGGCGGATGGACGCGCTGGGCCTGACGGCCTGACGGCCTGACGGCCTGACTGGAGGCGCGGGTCGGCCTGGTCGGATCCGGTGCGGCCCGCAGGCGCTCGCGCCGGTCAGACGCCCTGGGTCTTGACGCGCTCGTAGTAGGCGGCGTCCGCCGCGGTCCGGCGCTTCCCGAGCACCCACTCGGTGACGAGTGCGACCACGCCCGCGCCGACGAGCGCGACCACCCAGATCCAGGTCGCGTCGTACTGCCAGCCGGCCCAGGTCAGTGCCTCCCAGAGGACGGCGGCGACGATGCCGCCGACCGCCGGCCCGAGCAGGGACCCGCGGCTCGAACGCCACGGCAGGACGACGTGCGCGACGGCCCCGACGATCAGGCCGCCGAGGACCGCGAAGAGCAGTTCCACGTCGTCAGGCGACGAAGCCGATGCGACGGGCCTCTTCCGCGCCGACCTCGACGTACGCGAGCGCCGCGACGGGGACGATGAACCGACGGCCCTTGTCGTCCTGGAGCGACAGGTGCGTCGACTTGGCGGCGAGGGCCTCCGACACGGCCTTCTCGATCTCGTCGGCGGTCTGGGCGGTCTCGAACGCGATCTCGCGCGGGCTGTTGATGATGCCGATCTTGATGTCCACGAGCACAGCGTATCCGAGCGGCCCCGGGCACATCCGACGTTCGCCGCAGGCGCACCCCGGTACGGTCGGCCGGCGTCGAGGCGGCCCGTGCCCGCGTGCCGCGTCGTGGTGCGCGGCCGGTGTCGGTCGCGACGGTTACCGTACGAAGGTGCCCCAGACCACGCTGACGCCCGCCCCGCAGGACACGGGCGTCGCGCGGGCGCTGGCCGCCGACCCGTCCCAGGCCGCGGTGCTCGCGCTGCCGGACGGACGGCACGCGGCGGTCCTCGGCGCACCGGGCACCGGCAAGACGTCCACCCTGTCCCGCCTGGTCGCCGCGCGGCTCACCCGCGCCGACGCGATCTCGCCGGACGGCCACGCGACCGTCCTCGCCCTGACGTCCGCCCGCAGCGCAGCCACGGCCCTGCGCGACCGGCTCGCCGCCGCGGTGGACCGTGTGATCCCCGGCGCCCTCGCCCGCACCGTGAACTCGCTGGCGTTCCAGATCGTCGCGCACGCGGCCGCGGTGCAGGGGCAGGAGACGCCGACGCTCCTGACCGGCGGCGAGCAGGACCGCATCATCGCCGACCTGCTCGAGGGACACGAACTCGACGGCACCGGTCCGGAGTGGCCGTCGCCGATCACCGCCGTCGTCCGCGAGCGCGCCGGCTTCCGCACGGCGCTGCGCGACGTCATGATGCGGGCCGTCGCAGCCGGGGTCGAGCCCGAGGACATGCGTGAGCTGGGCGACGACGCCGGGCGGCCCGAGTGGCGCGCGGTCGGCGACTTCGTCGACGAGTACCGGGCCGCCGTGACCGCGTTCCGGTCGACCAGCCTCGACGCGGCCGAGCTCGTCGCCTACGCCACGGCGGCCGTCCTGCGCGGGCAGGTCCCGGCGAGCGTCGCCGCACTGCGGCTCGTGGTGGTCGACGACACGCAGGAGCTGGTCGAGGGGGAGATCGCCCTGCTCGGTGCCCTCGCACGGTCGGGCGTGCAGGTCGTCGCGTTCGGCGACCCGGACATCGCGGCGTCGGCGTTCCGGGGCGCTGAACCGGACGTGCTCGGGCGGCTCGCCGTGCGACTCGGGGTGGACCGCGTCGACGAGCTCGTGCTCGCCACGGTGCACCGGCACCCGGCGCCGATCCGGGCGCTCGTGTCCGACATCACCGCCCGCATCGGCGCCGCCGCGGCCGGGCGGCAGCGGACGGCGACGGCGACCTCGGCGGATGCACGCACGGACGCGGTCGTGCACCTCGAGGGCGCCAGCCGCGCGGCACTCGTCGTCGCGGTCGCCCGCCGACTCCGCGAACACCGGCTGCTCGACGGTGTGCCCTGGCACCGGATGGCCGTGGTCACGCGCAGTGGCGCCGCGATCCCCGAACTCGTCCGTGCGCTCTCCGTCGCCGAGGTCCCCGCGACCGCCGGCGCCGCGCCCGTCCGGCCCCGCGACGACACCGCCGCCCGCTCCCTGCTCGACGCCGCGGCCGTCGCGCTCGGCGTCCTCCCACTCGACGCCGCGCTCGCCACGGCGTTCGCCACGGGGCCGCTCGGCGGGCTCGACACGCTCGCGATGCGTCGGCTCCGGCTCGCCCTGCGGCGGGAGGAACTCGCCGGCGGCGGCACCCGGACCGCCGACGAGCTGCTGGTGGACGCGCTCGGGGCGCCGGAACGACTGGCGACCGTCGACGCCGGGTTCGCGCGTCGCGCGACACGGCTCGCCCGCAGTCTCGTGCGGGCGCGTACCGACGCCGACTCCGGTTCGAGCATCGAGGAGATCCTCTGGGGCTCTGGGAACGCAGCGGGCTCGCCGGCACCTGGGGCGGCCAGTCCGCTGCCGGTGGTGTCGGCGCCGCCGAGGCGGACCGGCACCTCGACGCGGTGGTCGGCCTGTTCACCGCGGCGAAGCGGTTCGTCGAGCGCACGCCGGACGCCCCGGCGCGGGTGTTCGTCGACGACCTGCTCGGCGCTGACCTGCCCGAGGACTCCATCGGCCCGGACCGCACCGCCGGGCGCGTCCGCGTGCTCACGCCCTCCGCCACCATCGGCCTCGAGTGCGACGTGGTCGTCGTCCTCGGCCTGCAGGACGGCGTCTGGCCGAACACCCGTGTCCGCGGCAGCCTCCTCGATCCGGACGGTCTGGTCCGGGCCGCGGCGGGTCTCGAGCACGGCCCCGTCGACGACCGTGCCGCCGTCGTCGCCGACGAGCTGCGCCTGTTCGCCCGGGCGGCGTCCCGCGCCACGACCCAGGTCGTGATCGGCACCGTCGCGAACGACGACGAGGCGCCGTCCCCGTTCGTCCGGCTCGTCCCGTGCCACCGGACCGGCAGCCCACCGTGCACCCGCTCTCGCTCCGGGGGCTCGCCGGGTCGCTCCGCCGCCGCGTGGTGGCGTCGGGCGACCACGAGGCCGCGTCCGCACTCGCCCGCCTCGCCGAGGCCGAGGTCCCCGGCGCCTCGCCCGACGACTGGTGGGGGCTCGCCGAACCGTCGACCGAGGAACCGCTGGTCGACCTCGCCGCCGCGCCCGCTCCCGAGTACGAGGGCGGTGACCCCGTCGCCCGACGGTGTCCGTGTCGCCCTCCCGCATCGGCACGTACGAGGAATGCCCCGTGCACTGGTTCGTGCAGACCTTCGGCGGCGGCGCCCGAGCGCGGCGATGGGCATCGGCACGATCGTGCACGAGGCGATGGAGCACGCCACCGAGGTCGACGTGGACTCCCTCTGGCAGCATGTCGAGGGACGGTGGGACGAACTGACCTTCGAGTCGCCGTGGATCGCCGATCGCGAGCGCGCCCGCACGCGTCGCATGATCGAGGGGCTCAGTGACTACCTCCGCACCTTCGCCAGTGCGGGGCGACGGCTGCTCGGCGCGGAGACCTCGTTCGCGCTGGTGACCGGGCCGGCCCGGATGCGCGGCAGTATCGACCGGATCGAGATCGACCCGGACGGCCAGGTCAGCGTGGTCGACCTGAAGACCGGTCGGTCCATGCCGAGCGAGAAGAACGACATGCCCGAGCACCCGCAGCTCGGCGCGTACCAGCTCGCGGTCGACGACGGCGCGGTCGAGGGCGTGCCCGCAGGCTCGACGATGGCCGACGCACGGCTCGTCTTCGTGCAGAACCCGCGCGGCGGACACGCCTACTCCGAGCGCACGCAGCACGCCTTCACCGAAGCCGACCGCGACGCCTACCGGCAGCGGCTGCACGACGTCGCCCGGGCATGGCCGGTCGGACGTTCCTCGCGAACGTGGACGACCACTGCGAGAAGGCCCGCACCGGCGTCGAGTGCCGGATCCACGTGGTGGGCGAGGTGACCTGGTGAACGACGAACAGCTGCTCGACGCGACCGACGGCCGCACGGTCGCGGAACCCCGGCACGGTGCGGACCTGATCGCGGACGCCCTCGGCCGACCGCGCCCGACCGCACAGCAGCGCGCCGTCATCGAGTCACCGCTCGCTCCGGCCCTCGTCGTCGCGGGAGCAGGCAGCGGGAAGACCGAGACGATGGCCTCGCGGGTCGTGTGGCTGCTCGCGAACGGGATGGTCCGGCCGGACGGCGTCCTGGGGCTGACGTTCACCCGCAAGGCCGCGGGGAGCTGTCCGTCCGCATCAACGACCGGATCCGCGCGCTCGAGGACGTCGGCCTGCTCGACGCCGGTGACGCGTTCGAGGCCCCGACGGTGTCGACCTACAACGCATTCGCCAACTCGGTCTTCCGCGAGAACGCCCTGCTCGTCGGCCGGGACGGCGAGTCCCAGGTGCTCACCGAGCCCTCTGCCTGGCAGCTCGCCCGCCGGGTGGTCGTCGGAGCGCGGGACGACCGTCTCGCCGGACTCGACCGCGACGTCGACACCGTCACCGCGGCCGTCGTGGCGCTCGCCGGGGCCGTTTCGGAGCACCTCGTCGAGCCCGAGCGGCTCAGACGGTTCGCGATCGAGTTCGCCGGGCTGCTCGAGCTACCGGGGAACAACCGCGGGAACCCGTACAAGGCCGTCACCGACGCGGTCGCGGCGATCGGGGCGCTCGAGCCGCTCGTCGACCTGGTCGAGGAGTTCCGACGGCAGAAGGTCGACCGGGGTTTCGTCGAGTTCTCCGACCAGATCGCCCTCGCGCTGGCGGCGGCCGACTCCGCTCCACGCGTGGTGTCCGACCTCCGGCAGCGGTACGGCGTGGTGCTCCTCGACGAGTACCAGGACACCTCGGTGGTGCAGACGCGGTTCCTCGCCCGGTTGTTCCGCGGGCAACCCGTGATGGCGGTCGGCGACCCCCACCAGTCGATCTACGGGTTCCGCGGCGCGAGCGCGGCGAACCTCGCCCGGTTCCCGCGGGACTTCGGGGACGACGAGGGGGTGCGCCCGGAGACCTTCGCGCTCTCGACGAGCTGGCGGAACGCCGTCGACGTCCTCGCCGGAGCGAACGCCGTCGTCGACCCGCTCTCCGCGGCGTCCGAGGTCGACGTCGAGCGGCTGGTCCCACGGCCCGGCGCCGAGGCGGGGACCGTGCACGCCGTGTTCCCCGAGACCCTTCCGGAGGAGGCCGACGCCGTCGCCAGGTGGTTCGCCACCCGACGTGGCGCGGACCCGACGGGCTCGATGGCGCTCCTGCTGCGCTCCCGCAAGGACCTCGCGGCGTTCACGGCGGCGCTCGGCGAGCACCGGGTGCCCTTCCACGTGCTCGGCACGGGTGGCCTGCTGCAGCGGCCGGAGATCGTCGACCTCGTCGCGTGCCTCCGCGTGCTGCACGACCCCGCGGCGGGCAACGACCTCATCCGGCTGCTCGCGGGCGCCCGGTGGCGGATCGGTGCCGCGGACATCGCTGCGCTGCACGGCCTCGCCCGGTGGCTGTTCGGACGGGACCACACCCAGCAGCGCCTCGACGACGACCTGACGGCGGCGTTCCGGGCCTCGGTCGCGGCAGGGGAGCACGGGTCGATCGTCGACGCGCTCGACTTCGTGGCGACCGCTCCCGACCACCACGGTGCGCTCGCGGACATCAGCGAGGTCGGACGTCGGCGCATGCGGGAGCTCGGCCGCCAGCTCGCCGCCCTGCGGTCCCGAGCGGCCGGTGACCTCGTGGACTTCGTGACGCTCGTCGTCCAGGAGCTCCGGCTCGACATCGAGGTCGCCGCGCACGAGCAGGGGAGCGGTGCCTTCCTCGATGCGTTCATCGACGAGCTCGCCGGCTTCGTGACGACCGACGACCGGGCCGACCTCGGCGCGTTCCTCGGGTGGATCGAGCGCCGCCGCCCGTCGCGACGACATGGGGCCCCGCTCCGAGGAGCCCGAGGCCGGGACGGTGCAGATCCTGACCATCCACGGGTCGAAGGGCCTGGAGTGGGACACGGTGGCCGTCCCCGCCTCGTCGAGGGGGCGTTGCCGGCCCGTCCGCAGGAAGGCTCCTCCGGGTGGATCGGGTTCGGCCGGCTGCCGTACGAGTTCCGCGGCGACGCCGACGAACTCCCGAGACTGGACTGGCGCGGACACGACACCCAGAAGGACGTCACCGTCGCGATCGACGCCTACAAGGAACAGGTGAAGGCCCGCAACGAGGACGAGGAACGACGACTGACGTACGTCGCGCTCACCCGGGCGAAGCACGATCTGCTCGTCTCCGGGTCGTTCTGGTCCGGCGGGGTCCGACCGACCGAACCGAGCCGGTACCTCCGTGACCTCGTCGACGCCGGGGTGGTGGACGCCGACGCGATCCCCGAGACGACCGCGTACGAGGAGAACCCGCTCGGCGACGCCGGAGCGACGCAGTCCTGGCCGCACGTGCCGTTCGGGCAGCGCGCCGCCCGGGTGGCCGCGGCCGCCGACCGGGTGCGGAACGCCAACCCGGGCGCCGCCGGACGGTTCGCCGCCGACATCGACCTGCTGCTCGCCGAGCGCGCCGCAGCGCGGAGGGCCCGTCATGCCGTCGTCGTGCCGCACCGCGTGCCCGCGTCCGGGTTCAAGGACTACCTGTCCGAGCCGAACGCGGTCGCCGAGCGGCTCCGCCGGCCGATGCCGGAGCGCCCCTACCGGGCCACGCGACTCGGGACCCTCTTCCACCAGTGGGTCGAGCAGCGTGCTCGCAGTGGTGGCGCGCTCGAGACGCTGGACGTGTGGGACGGCGAACTCGACCTCGACCTCGACGAAGCGGTCGACGCCTCCACCGATGCCGTGGTCACGGACGACGACGCCCGCCGGCTCGCCGACTTCCAGGCCACGTTCGCCCGGTCGCGGTGGGCGGAGCTGGCCCCGATCGAGGTCGAACGGGAGATCCACATCCCGTTCCTGGGACACAGCATCGTGTGCAAGCTCGACGCGGTCTACGAGATCGACGGCCGCGCCGAGGTGGTGGACTGGAAGACGGGCAAGGCGCCGACCGGAGCCGAGGACCTGGCGAAGCGGCAGCTGCAGCTCGCCCTGTACCGCGTGGCGTACGCCGAGTTCACCGGCCGACCGGTCGACGAGATCGACGCGGTGTTCTACTTCGTGGCCGACGACCTCGAGGTCCGGCCCCGTCAACTGCTGGACCGCGCCGGGCTGGAGCAGGCGTGGCGGGACGCGATCGGCTGACGGGCGCAGGTGGCGGGGCGGACGCGCACCGCGCCTCCAGGCCGACGCCGCGCCCGCGACGCACGCGACGCCCGTGCCCGGCGACGCGTCAGCCGTGCCGGCGCTCGGTCGACGACAGCAGCTGCTCGACCTCGCCGATCTCCATCGTCTCCGGCGACACCGACTGCAGCGGCGACGCGCTCGGCGTCTGCACCGTGTCGACCAGCCGGTGCATCATCGCGACCGCATCGTCGACGACCTCCGTGCTCTTCGCCTGCACCCGTGCAGCAGCCACTGCGCGGTCTCGAGCTCGTGGTGCACCCGGGCGCGCTGCGCGAGCTGCCGGTCCCGACCGCCGCCGTTCGCCTCGTAGGCGCTGAGGACCGTGTCGAACGCGTCCTTCCGGCCGGCGAGCACCCAGGCGAGGTCCTTCGCCGGGTCGCCGAGCCGCAGCTCGCCCCAGTCGATGACCCCGGACACCGCGTCGCCCTCGACCAGGATCGTCTCGGTGCCGAGCGAACCGTGCACGACCGTCGGCGTGAACTGCCAGAAGCTGCTGGTCGCGCGCGGCACCCTCCCAGCGCTCCTTGAGTGCCGCCGGCACCAGCTTCGTGGCGACCGCGCGGTCCATCACGGAGACGGCCGACCGCAGCACCTCGAACGGCGTCAGGGACGGCAGGCCGGCATCGGTGACGAAGCTCGTCGGCAGCTGGTGGATCGCGGCGACGGCACGACCGACGCTCGTCGCGAGCTCCGGCCGTTCGACGAGCGCCCGCAGCGTCGGGTGCGAGCCCGGCAGGTAGGTGGTCACGATGGCGCGGGTCGAGCCGATCGGCGCCTGTCCGCGGTACTCGGCCACGCCGAAGGGGAGGCGCGTGCGGATCCCGGCGCTCAGCGCGCGGATCGCGACGAGGTCGGCGGACTGACGGGCCTCCGCCCGCTGGTTGCGCGGTCGGCGGATCGCCGTCTCCGCGCCGTCGGCGTCGCGGAGGACAGCCGACTCGTAGTCCCCGGACGCGGCCGAGCCGAGCGTGCGCGTGCCCGTGACGACGAGGCCTGGGACGGCCGTGGTCGCCAACGCGGCTAGAGTGAACTGGGATCCCGCCATGCCCCTCAGGGTAGGTCCGCAGGCCGCGGTCTGGCGTGCGCCACGCTGACCCACGGCAGCCCGGGGATCCCGCGTCCAGACCCGATCCGCCGGTCCCGCACCCGCGCCCGGCCAGCCGGTCCCGCACCCCCGATCAGACCCGAACCGAGGAGCCCTCCCGCCGTGACCGTCGAGTTCGCCGCCCGGCTGCCCCTCTCCCGCAACGACCTCGACCGGGACGCCGAGTTCCGCACGACGGACGACCTCGAGCGCGTGCTGCGGGACGACCCCTCGACGCGGTACCTGCCGGTCCGCGGCTCGGAGATGCTCCGGAACCCCGACGGCACGCTGCGCTTCGTGTCCGCGGACGCCGTGCCGGCGGACACCGTGACCCTGTACCTCGGCCGGGCCGTGTCCGACGCCCCGACGCGCCCGCCGGCACCCGGTTCGTGGCGGCCCTCGTCGACGCGGCGACCGCGAGCGCGATTCAACCGGCCGACGACGCGTGGGAGAGCCTGCGGATGTTCGGCACCGAGCTCTCGCCGCGCGACCAGGGCCTCGCCGTCGAGGCGGTGGCGATGGCGAACTGGCACGCCGTGCACGGGTTCTCGCCCCGCACCGGGTCGGTGACCGACGTCGTCACCGGCGGCTGGGTCCGCCGCGATCCCGAGGGCCACGAGCACTTCCCGCGGACGGACGCGGCGATCATCGTCGGCGTGACCGATGCCGACGACCGCATCCTGCTCGGCTCGAACGCCGCGTGGGACGCGAACCGGTACTCCCTGCTCGCCGGGTTCGTCGAGCCGGGTGAGTCGCTCGAGGACGCCGTCCGCCGCGAGGTCTGGGAGGAGTCGGGCGTCCGCGTCGAGGAGCCCGAGTACCTCGGGTCGCAGCCGTGGCCGTTCCCGGCGTCGCTCATGCTCGGCTTCCGCGCCCGTGCGGTGGACGGCGACCCGACGACCGCCAGGCCCGACGGGGTGGAGATCCTCGACGTGCGCTGGTTCTCGCGGGACGAGATCCGGGAGCGCGCCGGGGACACCCTGCTCCTGCCGGGAGGACGTCGATCGCCCGCGCCATCATCGAGGAGTGGTACGGCGGCCCGCTGGACCTGCCGTGAGCGACGCCGCCGTCGGGTCCGGAGCCGTCCGGCCACCGTCCCCGGACGAGCTGCTCGCCGCCCTCGACGCCGAACAGCGCACCGTCGCCCGGACCCTGCTCGGCCCCGTGGCCGTCCTCGCCGGTGCCGGCACCGGGAAGACCCGCGCGATCACCCACCGAATCGCGTACGGCGTCGCGACCGGGACCTACGCGCCGAACCACGTCCTGGCCCTGACCTTCACCACGCGCGCCGCCGGCGAACTCCGGTCGCGCCTCCGCGCGCTCGGCGCCGGCACGGTGCAGGCACGGACCTTCCACGCCGCGGCGATGGCCCAGCTCAGCTACTTCTGGCCGGACACCGTCGGCGGACACGCGCCGCGGATCGTCGAGTCGAAGGGGCGCATGATCGCGCACGCGGCGGACACGATCGGCATGCAGGTCGACACGCCGACGCTCCGGGACCTGGCCGCCGAGGTCGAGTGGCGCAAGGTCCAGATGCTGTCCTACGAGGAGTACGAGGCAGCGGCCGCCGAGCGGGTGATGCCGCGGGACACCCCGCCTCGCCGCGTGCTCGACCTCATGCGCGCCTACGAGCAGCTCAAGGACGACCGGCGGCAGCTCGACTTCGAGGACGTGCTGCTCGCCACGCTCGGCATGGTGGAGTCCGAGCCGCGGGTGGCGTCGTACGTCCGACAGCAGTACCGGTTCTTCGTCGTCGACGAGTACCAGGACGTCTCGCCCGTGCAGCACGACCTGCTCCGGGCCTGGCTCGGCGGCCGGGACGACGTGTGCGTCGTCGGCGACGCCAGTCAGACCATCTACTCGTTCGCCGGGGCGTCCAGCCGGTACCTGCTCGGCTTCGGCACCGAGTTCCCGCGCGGTTCGATCCTGCGGCTCGAGCGCAACTACCGCTCCACCCGCCAGGTGGTGCACGCCGCGAACGCCCTCATGCGCGGGCAGCCCGGCGCGCTCGACCTCGTCGCGCAGACCACGGAGTCCGGCCGGAGCCCGAGGTGCTCCCGTGCGT
Organism: Curtobacterium flaccumfaciens; assembly: GCA_029689965.1. Classification (GTDB taxonomy): domain Bacteria; phylum Actinomycetota; class Actinomycetes; order Actinomycetales; family Microbacteriaceae; genus Curtobacterium; species Curtobacterium flaccumfaciens_E. The sequence continues at coordinate 1,607,323 of CP121450.1, forward strand.
GCACGACGGCGACGAGGCGCAGACCGTCGCCCGTCGGATCGGGGAGCTCGTCGGCGGCGGGGCCGCGTACCGGGACTGCGCCGTGCTGTACCGGCTCGGTGCCCAGGCTGCCGCGATCGAGTCGGCCCTCGGGCGGGCGGGCATCCCGTACCGCGTGCAGGGCGGCACCCGGTTCTTCGACCGGCCCGAGGTGAAGCCGCGGTGCACCACATGCGCGGCGAGGCCGTCCGGCAGACCGACGACGAGCTCACCCGCCGGGTGGGTCTCGTGCTGCAGGTCAGCGGCTGGACGCCCACACCGCCGGATGGCACGGGCGCGGTCCGTGAGCAGTGGGAGGCACTGCAGGCGATCATGGGCCTCGCCGAGGACGCTCCCGCCGGCACCACGATGCAGCAGTTCACGCAGGACCTCGTCGACCGGGCCGCGACCCACCACGAGCCCGCGCTCGACGCCGTCACGCTCGCGACGCTGCACTCGTCGAAGGGGCTCGAGTGGCCGCACGTCGTGGTCGTCGGTGCCGCCGAGGGGCTGCTGCCGATCTCCCACGCGACGACCGACGCCGAGGTCGACGAGGAACGCCGGCTGTTCTACGTCGGCGTGACCCGTGCGCGCCGCTCCGTGACGATCACGTGGTCGCGACAGGGTTCCACGCGTGGGGGAGCCCGGGTGGCGAGTCGTTTCCTGGCAGCGCTCGGCACGCGCAGCGCGGATGGAACGCCACCGGTCGCAGACTGACCGACAGGTCGTCGCGCTCGAAGACCACCTGCTCGTCCCGCGGCCGCTGGGTGACGAGCGGGAGCCGTTCGAGGAGCATCCGGGTCGCGGCCGCCGCGACCGCCGCGGTCCGGTACGGGACAGCGGGGCTGCGGGGCGCCCCCACACCTGCGCGGCGATCGCCGGCCACGACGGGTCGTCGTCCACGCGCGCGTACTCGACGCACTGGAGGCACGGCCCGGCACCGGGACCACGAACGGCCCGAGGTGCACCCGTCCGTCGCCGACCACCACCGCCAGGTGCGGCACGCCGCGCCGGGTCCAGGCGGCGCGGAGCGCGGGGTCCACGACGTGGTCGGCCACCACGACCGCGAGACGCGGGTCGTGCTGCGGCACGACGACCGGGCCGCCGCGGGACGCGGTCGTCCGCGCGACGGTCACCCCTTCGCCGGAGAGGAGCTCCGCGAGGGCGTCCGGCAGCGCGCCGGTGCCGTGCACCTCGACCCGCGCGAGCGGCTCCGGCAGGACGTCGACGACGGCGGGCGACGCGGCACCGAGCACCCTCGCCGCGACGCCGGGCGGGCACCCGGTCGCCGCGGCCACACCGGACAGGGCTTCGCGCCCGGTCTCCCGCCGCAGGGCGCACAGGAACCGTTCCTCGGCCGTGGTCGGCACGGGGACCACCGCCCGCGGTGGGTCGACCCCGAGTTGGACGGTGGCCGGGTCGCGCCAGACGAACTCGAGCGTCGGATCGATGCGGATGCCCATGCCCCACGCTGGCCGACGGATCGCCCGCGTGGGGGAGCTGCAGGGGATCTGTGGAGAACTACCTCGGGGCGTCGCCGTCGTCCGACGGGTCCGTGTCCGACGGGTCCGTGTCCGACGGATCCTCGTCCACGTGTCCGGAGTCCACGTGCCCGGACTCGTCCTCACGCGGCCGGTCGCCGGTGGCGTCGTTGAGCAGGTCCTCGAGCGCCCGGTCGAACTCGTCGTCCTCGGCCGAGCCGCCGGGGTTCCGCAGCCGGGCGACGAGCGCGTCCGGCGCGTCGATGTCCTCCGAGGTCGGGACGGCGTCGAAGTGCGACCAGAGCGCGTCGCGCTGCTCGGTGCCGAGTTCGTCGGTGAGGCGCTGCCACATCGCAGCGGCCTCGCGCAGACGGCGGGGACGCAGCTCGAGGCCGACGAGCGTCGCGAACGCGGACTCCGCCGGGCCACCCGCCGCACGTCGGCGACGGACCATCTCGGCGATCGCGCCCGACCTCGGCAGCCGCGACGTGGCCGCGGCGGTGACGGTGTCGACCCAGCCCTCGACGAGCGCGAGCATCGTCTCGAGGCGGGCGAGCGCGCCCTCCTGCTCCTCGGTGCGGGGCGGGATGAGCGCACCGGACGCGAGCGCGTCGCGGAGCTGCTCCTGGTTCGTGGGGTCGATCTCCGACGCCAGCTCCTCGACCCGGTCGAACGGGATGTGGATGCCGCGGGCGTAGTCGGTGATCGACGAGATGATGTGCAGGCGGAGCCACCGGGCCGAGCGGAAGAGCCGGGCGTGCGCGAGCTCCCGGACGGCCAGGTAGATGCGGACCTCGTCCTCCGGGACGTCGAGTCCCTCGGCGAACTCGGCCACGTTCTGCGGCAGGAGCGCAGCGACCTGCTCGTCGAGGAGCGGCACGCCGACGTCGCCCCCGGAGACCACCTCCTTCGAGAAGCTGCCCGACGACCTGGCCGAGCTGGATCGCGAAGAGTGCGCCGCCGACGCCGCGCATCGCCTTCGAGACGTCGCCGAGCATCGCCTTGAGCTGCTCCGGTGCGCGCTGCTCGATGGCCTCGGTGAGGGCGTTCGAGATGCTCAGCGCCACCGGTTCGGCGATCTGCGCCCACACCGGGGTCGTCGCCTTCGCCCACTGCTCGCGGGTGTAGAGGCTCGGGGTCGCGGTGAGCTCGGCGACCGTGGTCGCCTCGTCCAGCCAGAGCGCGGCCACCTGGAAGGCCTGGTCGGCCGCCTGCGACGTGGCGGGGTCGACCGGGTGTCCGCCCTCCCGCGCGATCGCCGTCGCACGCTCGGCCGCGACCGAGAAGTCGATGCCGTCGCCGCCGGACTGCGCGGCACGCTGCAGCTGACTCATCAGGTTCGCGACGAAGGCCGGGTCGTTCGGCAGACCGGCTGCTCCGGCGAGCTGCGACGGGTCGATCTGGCCCTCGCCGGACAGGAGCTTCCGGAGCATCTCCTGGAAGTCGTCGTCCGGCCCCGGCTGCGGTTCATCAGGCATGACGACTACGCTAATCGCTGCTCACGGGGCCGCGCCTGGGACGCCCCCGTGGGAACGCCCGAACCGCTGCGCCGAGGGCGAACAGCCCACCGTGGAAGGACGCTGCGTGACCCTCTTCGCCCCCGAGCCCCGTCGTCGTCCCCGTTCCCGGACCGTCGGGTGGGCGTTCGTGATCGGCGCCGTCGTGCTCGGCCTGCTCGCGAGCTTCCTGCCGAGTCCCTACCTCATCGAGGTGCCCGGGCCGGTCTACAACACCATCGGCACGCAGAAGCAGGGGACGGGCAAGGACGCGAAGGACGTCAAGCTCATCCAGGTCGACGGGCACGAGACGTACCCGACCGCCGGCGCGCTGGACATGCTCACCGTCGGGATCCAGGGCGACGCCACGAACCGGCCGTCCTGGACCAGCGTGATCCGCGCGCTGTTCACCCGCTCCGAAGCGGTCATCCCCGCGTCCGCGATCTACCCCGAGGGCGTGACCACCGACCAGGTCAACCAGCAGGACACGGCCGACATGCAGGCCTCGCAGCAGTCCGCGGTGGCCGCCGCGCTCATCCAGCAGGGCTACGACCTGCCGACGGACCTCGAGGTCGGCACCGTGCAGAAGGGGTCCGCCGCGGACGGCGTCATCGAGAAGGGCGACGTCATCCGGTCGTTCGACGGCACCGCGCTCACCGAGAACGCCGACGCCACGTCGCTCCGCGAACTCGTGGCGAAGCACGGCACCTCCGGCCCCGCGAAGGTCGTCGTCGAGCGCGACGGCGCCGAGCGCACCGTGCAGCTGACCCCGCGCGAGCAACAGGGGACCGCGCTCATCGGCGTGGGCGTCACCGAGCGGTACGACTTCCCGTTCCGCGTCTCGATCAAGCTCCAGGACGTCGGCGGCCCCTCGGCCGGCATGATGTTCGCCCTCGGGATCATCGACGAGATCACGCCGGGCAAGCTCAACGGCGGCAAGCACGTCGCGGGCACCGGCACCATCACCGCGGACGGCGAGGTCGGCGCGATCGGAGGCATCCGGCAGAAGCTTGTACGGCGCGAAGGACGCCGGCGCCACCGTCTTCCTCGCGCCGGCAGACAACTGCGACGAGGTCGTCGGCCACGTCCCGTCCGGCCTCGACGTCTACAAGGTGAGCACGCTCGACCAGGCGGTCACCGACCTGCAGACGATCGGTTCCGGGAAGAGCACCGCGAAGCTCGCGCGCTGCACGTCGTAGGGCCGGCCACGCGCGCCACGCGACGTGCGCGGAGGTCGCGATCCGTTCCTCCAGGCCGTCCGTCTGGAGGAACGGATCGCCTTCCTGAGTCTCCGTACAGTTTCAGACGTGCCCGGGCCACATAGGATCGATGCACTGACGGCCCGCCGCGCCGGGCCCGCCGGTTCGACACGTCTGGAGCACATCAAGTGACGACAACCTCGTCCGCCTCGGGGCGGCGTTCGCCGCGGGTCCCGATCGTGGTCACGATCATCGTGCTGGCCGCGCTGGTGATCGCCTTCTTCATCTTCGCGAGCCTGTACACCGACTACGCGTGGTTCGCGCAGCTCGGCTTCCAGCAGGTCCTGACCACGCGGTGGATCGCCGGCACGCTGATGTTCCTCGCCGGGTTCCTCGGGATGGCGGTGCCGGTCTACGCGAGCATCGCCGTCGCGTTCCGGTTCCGGCCGGTCTACGCGAAGCTCAACTCGCAGCTCGACCGCTACCAGCAGGTCATCGAGCCGTTGCGGCGTGCCGTGATGATCGGCATCCCGGTCGTCCTCGGCATCTTCGCCGGGCTGTCGACGGCCGGGCGCTGGAGCATGGTGCTCGAGTACTTCAACCGGACGCCGTTCGGCAAGACGGACCCGCAGTTCGGCCTGGACATCGGCTTCTACGTCTTCGAGCTGCCGTTCTGGCGCGCGATCGTCGCGTACTCGTCGGCCGTCGTGCTCATCGCCGGTCTCGCCGCCCTGGCCGCCTGCTACCTGTACGGGGCCATGCGGTTCGGCGGGCGGGAGGTCCGCATCTCGCGGGCCGCGCGTGTCCAGCTCGCCGTGACCGCCGCCGTCTACATCGCGCTGCAGGCCGTCAGCCTCTGGCTCGACCAGTACGCGGCGCTCACGAAGTCGAACTCGCTCATCACCGGCGCGCAGTACACCGAGGTCAACGCCGTGATCCCGGGGCGCGAGATCATGGCGGGCATCGCGGCGATCGTCGCGATCCTGTTCATCGTCACGGCGGTCATCGGCCGGTGGCGCATCTCGATCGTGGGCACCGGGCTGCTCCTCGTCGCGGCGATCGTCATCGGCGGCATCTACCCGTGGATCGTCCAGCGCCTGCAGGTGAAGCCGTCGGAGCGGACGTTCGAGTCCGCCTACATCGAGCGGAACATCAAGGCCACCCGTGACGCGTACGGCGTCTCGGGGGTGCAGGAGCAGAACTACGACGCCACGACCGAGACGAACACCGGTGCGCTCGCGCAGGACGCGCAGACGACCGCGAACATCCGCCTCATCGACCCGAAGATCGTCTCCGACACCTTCAGCCAGCTGCAGCAGTACCGGCAGTACTACCAGTTCCCCAAGGAACTCGACGTGGACCGCTACGACGTCAAGGGTCAGACCGAGGACACGGTGATCGCGGTCCGCGACATCGACCTCGACGGGCTGAGCTCGCAGGCGAACACCCCGTACAACCGGGCGTTCGTCTACACGCACGGCTACGGCGTCACCGCTGCGTACGGCAACCAGCGCGCGAGCGACGGCAAGCCGGTCTTCCTCGAGTCGGGGATCCCCTCCAACGGTGCGCTCGGCGACTTCCAGCAGCGCGTCTACTTCGGCGAGACCTCGCCGCCCTACTCGATCGTCGGCGCGCCGAAGGGCTCGAAGAACGTCGAGCTCGACTACCCGTCCGGCTCCGACGACGACAACGGCGGCAACGCCACGACGACCTACCAGGGCGACGGCGGGCCGAGCCTCGGGAACTTCTTCAACCGGCTCGTCTACGCGGCGAAGTTCCAGTCGGAGCAGATCCTGCTGTCGAACGCGGTGAACAAGGACTCGCAGATCCTGTACGACCGCGACCCCATCACCCGCGTGCAGAAGGTCGCGCCGTACCTGACGCTCGACAGCGACGCCTACCCGGCGATCGTCGACCACCGCATCCAGTGGGTCGTCGACGGGTACACCACCAGCGACGCGTACCCGTACTCGCAGAGCCAGAGCCTGTCGGACAGCATCGCCGGGGCCGAGAGCTCGGCGTACCGGACCGACCAGGTGAACTACATCCGCAACTCGGTGAAGGCCACCGTCGACGCGTACACGGGCAAGGTGACCCTGTACTCGTGGGACACCAAGGACCGGTGCTGAAGACCTGGCAGAAGATCTTCCCGACCGCCGTGAAACCGGTGTCCTCGATGAGCGCACAGCTCCTCGACCACGTGCGCTACCCGACGGACCTGTTCAAGGTGCAGCGGTCCATCCTCGGGACGTACCACGTGACGAACGCGAACTCGTTCTACTCGGGCGACGACGCGTGGAACACGCCGCAGGAGCCGACCTCGGGGACGAACGACTCCTCGGATTCCTCCGACACGTCCACCACCACGAGCACCGGGACGAACGCGCTCGGGACGACCACGACGACCACCAGGGCGAACCTGCAGGACCCGTACTACCTCACGATGAAGGTGCCGGGGCAGGGGACCGCCTACTCCCTGTACACGACGTACATACCCCAGCAGTCGTCGGGGTCGAACAACCGCAACGTGCTCACCGGGTACCTCGCGGTCGACTCGGACGCCGGTGGCGCGGGCAAGGGCAAGAAGGCGTCCGGCTACGGCAAGCTCACGCTGTTGACGATGCCGAAGACGGACAACATCCGGGGCCGGCACAGGTGCAGAACCTGTTCAACTCGGACACCACGGTGTCGCAGGAGCTGAACATCCTGAAACGCGGGAACTCGACCGTGAAGCAGGGCAACCTGCTCACGCTCCCGGTGGGCGGCGGCTTCCTCTACGTGCAGCCCGTGTACGTGCAGTCGACGTCGAGCGGTTCCTACCCGCTGCTGCAGAAGGTCCTGGTGGCGTTCGGCGACAAGATCGCGTTCGAGGACACTCTCGACGAGGCGCTCAACAGCCTGTTCGGTGGCGACTCGGGTGCCGCGGCCGGAGACCAGGGCGCGGCGTCGGGCTCCGGCTCGTCGTCTGGCTCCGGCTCGTCGTCCGGCTCTGAGTCGTCGGGTTCCGGATCGGATTCGGGTTCGTCCGACTCGGGGTCGTCGTCCGGCTCGGGTTCGTCGTCTGACTCCGGGACGGGCACGGTCGACAACGAGGCCCTGCAGAAGGCCCTCAACGACGCCAAGCAGGCGCTGCAGGATCGGCAGGACGCCTACGCCGACAACGACCTGGTCGCCGCGGCCGAGGCCGACAAGCGTCTCCAAGAGGCCATCCAGGCCGCCACGGAGGCCGAGGACGGGAACTGACACTCCGTGGCGGGGCACTCGATTTGTGCCCCGCCACGGCCCCGTGTAGGCTGTTCGACGTGCCGCGGGGTGGAGCAGTTCGGTAGCTCGCTGGGCTCATAACCCAGAGGTCGTAGGTTCAAATCCTGCCCCGCAACCAAGCGTCACAGAAGGCCTCGGTCCAGTCGGACCGGGGCCTTCTTCGTGTGATCCCGAGGCCGGTACGCTCGGCGGATGGGCACCCTGACGATCGCGGCGGCGCAGTTCGCACCCGTGGAGGACTCCGCGGCCAACCTCGAGACCGTCCGTGCCGCGGCGGTCGACGCAGCCGCGCGCGGTGCCGACCTGCTCGTCACGCCGGAGTACACCTCGTACTTCGCGGCCGAGATCGACGACCGTTTCGTCGCTGCCGCACAGCCTCTCGACGGACCGTTCGTCACCGGCCTGCAGGCGATCGCCCGTGACACCGGGATCGCGCTCGTCGTCGGGGTCGCCGAGAGCGGTTCGGCCGACCGGTTCCGGAACACCCTCGTCGCGGTCCTGCCCGACGGGTCGATCGCCGCGGAGTACCGGAAGGTGCACCTGTACGACGCGTTCGGTTCCCGCGAGTCCGACCGCATCGAGTCCGGCGATCCCGCACAGCTACCGGTGTTCGAGCTCGGCGGTGTCCGGATCGGCCTCGAGACCTGCTACGATCTGCGCTTCCCCGAGGTCACCCGCCGCCTGGCCGCCCCGGAGAACGGCGCCGCCGACGTCGTGGTCCTCCCCGCCGAGTGGGTGCGCGGCCCGGGCAAGGAGCACCAGTGGCGAACGCTCCTCACCGCGCGGGCGATCGAGAACACCGTGTGGGTGGTGGGCGTCGGGCAGACCCCGCCGATCGGCATCGGGGATCGGTCGTGCTGGACCCATCCGGGGTCGCGGTGGCTGCGGCCGGGGCCGACCCGGGGATGCTCGTCGCGACGATCGACACGACGGTGACGGAGGCGGTCCGTCGGGCGAACCCGTCCCTGTCCCTGCGGCGCTACGAGGTCACGCTCCGCGACTGAACCGCAGGCACACCGGGGCATCGGCGGGATCCTGAGGGCTCGGTCACCTCCGTCGTCTCGTTCGTCTCCGTCGCGAGCGGGCGGAAGCTGCACCGTCGGTCGCATGAACGGCGCGCATCCCGCCCGCTCGCGTTCGCCCAGTGGCGGGAGGTGGACGCCTGGCGTGCGAATGCTGCTGGGCGTGTGCAAGGCCGCGTGCGAGCGGGCGGATACTGCGGCACTTCGACGGTGGACGGCGCGCATACCGCCCGCTCGCCGCGTCCGAGGTGCGCCGACCATCTGGCCTCGTACGAGTGGGCGGGATCTGCACCGATCGGCGGGCGAGGGGGCCGTATTTTGCCCGCTCGCGGTGGGCAGGGCAGGGCAGGGCAGGGCAGGGCAGGGGCGAGCCCGGGGTCGTCAGGCGTGCGAGGTGAGAGCTGCCAGGCGGGCGGCGGCGTCCTCGAGCACCGAGCGGCGCTTGCAGAACGCGAACCGGACGAGCGAGCGGTACCCCGCGGCGTGGTCCGGCCGGACGAACGCGGAGACGGGCACCCCGACGACACCGGCCAGCTCGGGCAGCCGCAGGCAGAACTCGCGGGCGTCGTCGTACCCGAGCGCAGCGGCGTCGGCGATGACGAAGTACCCGCCGTCCGGGCGCATCACCTCGAACCCCGCCGCACGCAGGCCCGCCGCGAGCAGTTCGTGCTTCGCCGAGAGCTCAGCGGCGATGCCGGCGAACACCGAGTCGGGCAGACGGAGTCCGGCGGCGACCGCGGGTTGGAACGGGCGCCGTTCACGAACGTCAGGAACTGCTTCACGGTCGTGATCGCGTCGACCAGCGTCGGGGGAGCCGTGAGCCAGCCGATCTTCCATCCGGTGGTGCTGAAGGTCTTCCCAGCGCTGGAGATCGTGACGGTCCGGTCAGCGGCGCCGGGGAGGGTGGCGATCGGCGCGTGCGGCACCTCGAAGGTGAGGTGCTCGTAGACCTCGTCCGTGACGATCAGGACGTCGTACCGCTCGGCGAGCTCGACGATCGTGGTGAGCACCTCGGTGGGGAGGACGCGGCCCGTGGGGTTGTGCGGCGTGTTCACGAGGACGACGCGGGTGCGGTCCGAGAAGGCCGCGCGGAGGGTGTCCTCGTCGGGCAGGAAGTCCGGCGCGGTGAGCGGGACCGTCACGTGCGTGCCGCCGGCGAGCCGGATGAGCGCACCGTAGGCGTCGTAGAACGGCTCGAAGGTCACGACCTCGTCGCCGGGCTCGACGAGTGCGAGGAGGGTCGCGGCCAGGGCCTCGGTCGCGCCTGCGGTGACGAGGACCTGGCGGTCCGGGTCGACCTCGAGGCCGTACCACCGCGTCTGGTGCTCGCTGACGGCCGACCGGAGATCCGGGGTCCCACGACCGGGCGGGTACTGGTTGACGCCCTCGCGGATCGCGGCGACGGCGGCGTCGAGCACCTCGACCGGACCGTCCTCGTCCGGGAACCCCTGGCCGAGGTTGATCGCGCCCGTCCGCGAGGCGAGGGCGCTCATCTCGGCGAAGACGGTCGGCGCGGGGACACCGTCGGGTCCGAGGAGCATCGCCCCCTCGGCTGCTCGCAACCAGGGTCCTGCCTGCCGCATGTGGTTCCCTCCGAGGTGTCGGCGGCGCCGTGCGGCACCGAACGCACCCAACCTATCGGCGGCCCGGAGTACCAGCCGGGTAGCCGCCCACAGCCCACGCATAAGATCGCCATAGGTCGCTCGCAGCGTCACCAGGTGCACCGCTCAGGTGGGTCCGACAGACTGCACGAGCTTGAAAGGAGCACGTCCAGCATGACCGACACCACGCCCCACGGGCAGGACGACGACTTCCGTCCGGACGACACGGACGCCCCGCCGCTTCCGAGGACGCCGCGACGAACGACTCCGAGCACACGAACGCCGCTCCGGCGAGCGACGCGCCAGCGGACCACACCGAGGTGATCGACGCAGCGAGCGCGAACGAGACCGACGTCATCGCTGCGTCGAGCGGACAGCCCACCGACCGGTACACCGCTCCGTACCCGACGGTGCCGCCGGAGGATCAAGCTGCCGCCGACCGCACCGCGCCGAGCGGCCAGGCCAGCCAGTACGGCCAAGCCAGCCAGGCCAGCCAGTACGGCCAGGACGGCCAGAGCAACCAGTACGGCCAGACCAACCCGTACGGCCAGGCCACCCACGACGGCCAGAGCAACCAGTACGGCCAGACCAACCCGTACGGCCAGACGAGCCAGTACGGCCAGGGTCAGGCCGGTCAGGCCGCCGGCGGGTACGGCCAGCACTCGACGCCCTACGGCGCTGACCAGTCGCAGACCGCCCAACGCGGCCAGCAGACGGGCCAGCCGACCAGCCAGTACGGGCAGGCGCAGCCGAACGACGGTCAGCAGCAGGGCCAGTACGACCAGAGCCAGTACGGCCAGGGCCAGTACAGCCAGAGCCGTTCAGCCTACGGCCAGGACCAGTACGCCCAAGGCCACTACGGCCAGGGTGCCTACGGCCAGAGCCAGGGCGCCTCCGCGCAGCAGCCCCGCTACGGCGAGTACGCCCAGCCCGCCTCGGCCCCTGCTTCGGCCTCCGAGTACGCCGGCGCCGCCTCGGCACAGGCCCCCACCTCGGCCACCAGCTCCTTCGGTGACGTCGACGGTTCCACCCAGCGCAACGGCCACTACTTCAGCGGCGCGGCAGCCGGTGCCGGCGCAGGTGCCACCACGGCCACCACGACCCGCACGAAGGACGGCCGCGGCCGCTTGGCCCTCCCGATCGTCGCCGGCCTCGTCGTCGCCGGCCTCGTCGGCGGCGGCGCCGGGTGGCTCGCCGGCTCGAGCCAGGGCGGTGGGACCGTCATCGGTTCGTCCACCTCCCAGGGTGGCGGGAACCTGACCGTCAACGACTACAACAACGCGACGGTCGTCACCGCCGTGGCCGCGCAGGCGACACCCTCGGTGGTGACGATCAACGTCTCCTCGAGCAGCGAGGCCGGCACCGGTTCGGGCGTCGTGTTCAGCAAGGACGGCTACATCGTCACGAACACCCACGTGGTCACGCTCGACGGCGACAGCGGGAACGGCACGATCACGGTCACCGCGTCGGACGGCAAGATCTACCCGGCGAAGCTCGTCGGCACGGATCCGACCGTCGACCTCGCGGTCATCAAGATCGACGCGACCGACCTGAAGCCGATCAGCTTCGCGGACTCGTCCGACCTCAACGTGGGCGACACCGCGGTCGCGATCGGTGCGCCGCTCGGCCTGTCGAACACCGTGACGGACGGCATCGTGTCCACCCTGAGCCGCAGCATCCAGGTCACGTCGAGCGCGCCCAGCGAGGGCGGCGACTCGAACGAGGGCGGCAACGGCGGCAGCGGTGGCCCGTTCGACTTCTGGGGCAACGGCGACAACGGCAGCAACTCGTCCACGAACAGCACGGTCTCGCTCCCGGTCATCCAGACCGACGCGTCGATCAACCCCGGCAACTCCGGCGGTGCGCTGCTCGACTCCAAGGGCAAGTTGATCGGCGTCAACGTCGCGATCGCCAGCGCGAGCAGTTCGTCGGACTCGTCGAGCCAGTCCGGCAGCATCGGCGTCGGCTTCTCGATCCCGTCGAACCTCGTCAAGCGCGTGGCCAACGAGATCAAGGACAACGGCTCGGCCACCCACGGCCTGCTCGGCGCGACCGTCGGCGACGCGGCAGCGGACGCCGACGCCACCCAGATGGGCGGCCTGATCAAGTCGGTGTCGTCCGGCGGCGCGGCGGCGAAGGCCGGTCTGCAGAAGGGTGACGTGGTCACCAAGATCGGTTCGGCGACGGTCTCGGACGCGACCGACCTGACGGCGCAGGTCCGCTACTTCGCGGGCGGCGCGAAGACGACCATCACCTACATCCGCGACGGTCAGACCCGCGAGACGGACGTCACCCTCGGGACGTACAAGGGATGACGCGCGTCGCCGTGGACTGACGGTGAGACGGCCTGGAGGCACGGTGCCAGCTGACACCGTGCCTCCAGGCCGTCTCCCGGTTGCGTCCTTGATAGGCTCGGGGTCGCTCTGCGGGGCGGCACCGTCCGCGGTGCGTCCCGTGCACCCAGCCAGGACCCCGAGGTACGCATGCAGACAGACGGACAGCCCCTGCCGGGCGTCTCGTACGTGATGCCCGTCCTCAACGAGGTCACCGAGGTCCGGGCAGCCGTCCAGAGCCTGCTGGAGCAGGACTACTCCGGTCCGTTCGAGGTCATCCTCGCGCTCGGCCCGTCGATCGACGGCACCAACGAGCTGGTCGCCGAGATGAGCGCCGCGGACTCCCGGATCCGGGCGATCGAGAACCCGGTCGGTTCCACGCCCGCCGGTCTGAACGTGGCGATCTGCGCCTCGGTGCACCCTGTCGTCGTCCGGGTCGACGCGCGCTCGGTGCTGCCGGCCGACTACACGCGGATCGCGGTGCGCGTGCTGCAGGAGTCGGGCGCGGACAACGTGGGCGGCATCATGCGCGCCGAGGGTCGGACGCCGTTCGAGCGCGCGGTCGCCCTGGCGTACGGCAGCCGTGTCGGCCTGGGGGTACGCCGCACCACGTCGGCGGTCGTTCCGGCCCGGCCGAGACCGCGTACCTCGGGGTGTTCCGGCGCGACCGTCTGTTCGAGGTCGGACTGTTCGACGAGGGCATCAAGCGCGGGCAGGACTGGGAGCTCAACCGACGCCTCCGGCAGACGGGTGGCACGGTGTGGTTCACGCCGGAGCTCGTCGTCACGTACCGACCGCGCCCGAGCCTGAAACGTCTCGTGCGGCAGTTCGTCGCGACGGGGCTGTGGCGCGGCGAGCTGGCCCGCCGGTTCCCCGCGAACAACGGTCTGCGCTACTTCGTGCCCCGGCCATGGTCGCCGCGATGGCGCTCGGCGTCGTCGCCGGCATCGTCGGGATCGTGGGAGCGGCGCTCGGATCCGGTGCGGCGTGGGCGCTGCTCGGCTTCGTCGTGCCCGCGGTGTACATCGTCTTCGTCGTCCTGGGGGCCGTCGCGGTCGCCCGGCGGTCGGGGCTGCCGACGCTGCTCTGGCTCCTCGTGGTGCTGCCCTGCATCCACGTCGGCTGGGGCCTCGGCTTCATCATCGGCTTCCTCGCCCGGACGTCCGATCTGACCACCCACACGGGACGGTGACCTGACCTCTTGAGCGACCACACGACCGGCCGCGGGAACGCCCGCCCGACCTCGATCGCCGAGCTCCGCGCGGTGGCCCAGCCGGACGAGGTCCGGTCGCGCGCGAACGCCGAGCACTGGACGGCGTCGCTGTACCTGCGGGATGTCTCGCCCTACCTGACGTGGCTGCTCCTGAAGACCCGGGTGAGCGCGAACCAGGTGACCGGCCTGATGATCCTGGTCGGGTGGAGCGTCGCCGCCGCCCTGCTCATCCCGGGCATCTGGGGTGCTGCGCTCGCGCTCGTCCTGGGCAGCTCCAGATGCTCGTCGACTGCTGTGACGGCGAGGTGGCGCGCTGGCGGGGACCCGGTCGCCGGCCGGGTGTTCCTCGACAAGGTGGGGCACTACACGACCGAGGGCTTCATCCCCGTCGCGCTCGGCATCCGCGCGGCCACGTGGCCGATCCACGGCGCGGACTGGATGTGGACGACGATCGGCTGTGCGCTCGGGCTCGTCATCGTGCTCAACAAGGCGCTCAACGACATGGTGCACGTCGCCCGTGCGAACGCCGGGCTCGACAAGCTCGTCGACCGCCGTGACACCGGTACGGTGCCGTCCGGGCGACGGCTCGCCGGCCTGCGCCGAGCCGCTCGGTTCCTGCCGTTCCACCGGCTGTACCACTCGGTCGAGCTGAGCATCCTGGCGTTCGTCTTCGCCCTGCTGGCACTGGTCATCGGTCATCCGCTGGCGGACCGGATCCTGGTCGGGGCCCTGCTGCCGCTGGCGGCGCTGGCGACCTTCGGGCACTTCGTCGCGATCATCTCGTCGAGACGGGTCCGCGGATGACCCGGGCACCCTGCGCCGGAACGCGGTCCCACACCGCGAGCGGCCTCGCGTCGCTGTCGTGAGCCTGTCGCAGGGCACCCGGCCGGACGACCTCCGCCGGGGCCTGGCGAGCGTGCTCGCGCAGCGCGACGTCGAACTCGACGTGGTGTGCGTCGGCAACGGCTGGGACCCGAACGGTCTGCCCGAGGGGGTCCGTGGGCTGGCGCTGCCCGAGAACGTCGGGATCCCGGCCGGGCGCAACGCAGGCGTCGAGGTCGTCGACGGCGACTACGTGTTCTTCCTCGACGACGACGCGTCCGTGCCGTCGGACACCTTCCTCCGGGACACGATCGACCTGTTCGAGCGCGATCCGTCGCTCGGGCTCGTGCAGCCGAGGGTGGTCGACCCGACCGGTGCCGCGAACCCGACCCGGTGGATCCCCGGATCCGGAAGGGCGAGCCGGACCACTCGTCGCCGGTGTTCTCGGTGTGGGAGGGCGCGGTCGTGCTCCCCATGGACGTCTACCGCGCCACCGGCGGCTGGGGTGCGGAGTACTTCTACGCGCACGAGGGCATCGAGCTCGCTTGGCGCGTGTGGGACGCCGGCCGTCGGGCCTGGTACGCCGGTGACCTCGTCGCGCACCACCCCGCGATCGACCCGGCACGCCACGCCGAGTACTACCGGTTGAACGCCAGGAACCGCGTGTGGCTCGCCAGACGCAACCTGCCCACCGTGCTCCGTCCGCTGTACGTCGCGTCCTGGGCCGCGATCCAGGTGGCGCGCTGGTGGCGACACCCGCGTCGTCTGGCCACCTGGTTCGCCGGCGTGCGGGAGGGATGGGCCACGGACTGCGGTCGTGCCCGCGTCATGGGCTGGATCACCATCGGACGCATGACGCTCGCGGGTCGACCGCCGGTCGTCTGACCACGCACCACGAACCGATCGCCGACACCGGAAGAGGGACCATGCCGATCACCAGCGACGTGCGCACCGCCGTGCGGCTCGTCGAGCGCCTGCTCAGGTCGCGCCGCAGCCGGAGAGACCTCGCCCGACGACTGCCGTCCGTGCCGGTCCCGGCGCCGGGCAGCATCGAGATCGCGGTCTACTTCGCCGACGGTCCGGTCAACATGTACCAGGTGCGCCAGTGGTACGCGCCGCTGGCCGAACTCGCAGCCACGCACCCGGTCGCGATCGTCTCGCGCAGCCCCGGCACCATGCTCAAGCTGCTCGACGAGTCCCCGGTGCCCGCGGTCTACGCACGCCAGGTCGTCGACCTCGAGCGCTTCGTGGAGGAGCAGGCGCCGAAGATCGTCCTCTACGTCAACCAGAACGCCCGGAACTTCCAGATGATGCGGTACGGGCGCATGTGGCACGTGTTCGTGAACCACGGCGAGAGCGACAAGATGTACATGACGACGAACCAGTTCAAGGCGTACGACTACGCCCTGATCGCCGGTGACGCCGCCCGCGATCGTCTGTCGGACGCGCTGTGGGACTACGACGTCGACGCCCGGGCGATCGCGATCGGTCGGCCGCAGGCGGACCACTTCGCCGGGGCGACGCCGTACCCCGAGGACGACCGGACGGTGGTGCTCTACGCGCCGACGTGGGAGGGCGACCGTGCGGCGGCCGCCTACGGGTCGATCGCGAGCCACGGGACCACGATCGCGGAACGGGTGCTCGCCTCCCCGACACACCGGCTCGTCTACCGACCGCACCCGCGCAGCGGCGTCCGGGACGCCGAGTACCGGGCTGCGCACGAGCGGATCGTGGCGGCGATCGCCAGCGCGAACGCTGCCGATCCGACGGCGCACCACGTCTACGACGACGGCGCGGAACTCGGGTGGCAGCTCGCCGGCGCCGACGTCGCGATCACCGACATCAGCGCGATGATCTACGACCGTCTCGCCGTCGGCAAGCCGCTCATCGTGACGCGGCCGGTGTCCCCGGAGGCAGACGTGGACGAGCGTGGGTACCTCGGCAACGCGAACTGGCTGGCGGCGTCCGAGGCGAAGGACGTCGTCGCACGGATCGATGCCGCAGCGAACGACGCCGAGGAGCTCGCGAAGCTGCAGCACTGGGTGCAGCGGTACTTCGGGACACCACGCCTGGCGTCGCGACGAGGCGATTGCACGACGCGGTCGAACGGCTGCTCACCCGGTGGCGCGAGGTCGCGGCCGGCCACGGAGGAGCCTGACGCCGCAGCTCCTGTCCCGGGGCCCTCAGGCGGCGCCGGTACCCGCGAGTGACATCCGCCACAGGTACTCGGACCGGTCGGGACGCCGCCAGCGGACGACGACGACGCCGGTGTCCTCGGGATCCGCACCGAACACCGCGATCGAGAGCGAGCGTCCCGGCTCGAGGCTCCGGACGGCGAGGGGCGGGCAGTACCCGTTGCCGAGGTGGGTCAGGGTGAGCCCGTCGACGGGCTCGTCCCGGTGTTGACGAGGTCGTAGCGGCGCGGGGCGAGGGAACGGTCGATGGTGAACGGCACGGCGTAGGCGGCTGTCGGGTGGTGCATGGCGCCACCGTAGGGTGAGGGTCTGACGTTCGGTGGCCGGTTCGGCGCCTGATGCCGACGGCTGTGGAGTGTCGCCCGGAGAGCCGGAGTGTGGAGGGGAGTCCCGGCGTCAGACGCTGTACTCGGAGGAGTAGCGCTGGAGCGCCTCTTCGATGGTGCCGTCGAGCTGCAGCCGCCCCTTGTCGAGGTAGAGGCCGCGGTCGCAGAAGCGGCGGAGGTCCTTGTCGCTGTGCGAGACGAAGAAGAGCGTCCGGCCGCCGGCCAGCAGTTCCTCGATGCGCCTGTAGCACTTCTCCCGGAACGCCTTGTCACCGACCGCGAGGACCTCGTCCACCAGGATGACGGGCTCGTCCAGGCGCGAGATCACCGCGAAGGCGATCCGGACCTTCATCCCGCTCGACAGGTGCTTGTAGGGAGTGTCGACGAAGTCGCCGATCTCCGCGAAGTCGATGATCTCGTCGAACGCGTCGCGGATCTCCGAACGGGACATACCGTGCAGGCCCGCGGTCAGGTAGACGTTGTCCCGCACGGAGAGATCGCCGACGAACCCGCCCGTGATCTCGATGAGCGGCGCGACACCGGCCCCGACGTGCACACGGCCCTCGTCCGGCAGCATCACCTGCGCGACGAAGCTTGAGCAGCGTGGACTTGCCCTGCCCGTTGCGCCCGACGACGCCGATCGCCTCGCCGGGGCGCACGTCGAACGACACACCCCGGAGCGCCCAGAACTCGTCCGCACGCTTCCGGCGGTTGCTGCCCGCGAAGAGGTCCTTGAAGCTGCGGCTCGCACGGCGGTTGCGCTTGAACCGGATGCCGGCGTCCCGTACCGAGATGACGGGAGCGACGGTCGCGGTGCGGCCACGGGGCTCGGTGACGGTCATCACAGCTCCTTCAGGACACGGTGCTCGCTGCGGCGGAACACGACCAGGCCGATCGCCACGACCACGACGGTGACGATGACGGACACGGCGACCTCGAACCAGTCGAGCTGCGCCGGGAAGAACGCGGACCGGTAGATGCCGAAGACGCCGCTCAGCGGGTTGAACGCGGCCAGGTCGTGCAGCTTGTCGGGAAGCGCCTGCGTGCCGTAGATGATCGGCGACGCGTAGAACAGGAAGCGGAGCACGAGCTTCACGGCACGCTCGAGGTCGCGGAGAACACGACGAGCGGAGCCACGATCAGGCCGAGGCCGTAGACGAGCCCGCACTGCAGCACGATCGCGAGGGGGTAGAGCGCGAGCTGCCAGTGCACCTGCGCACCGGTGGCGATCGCGAACACGGCGAGCACGGGAAGGCTCAGGAGGAACTCGATGCCCTTCGACGCGTTCACTCGTGCGACCCAGATGCTCCGCGGGATCGTGGTCGACCGGATGAGCTTGGTCTCCTTGATGAAGGCCCGGGTCGAGTCGGACACGGCCCCCGTGAACCACATCCACGGCAGGAGCGCCGAGAGCAGGAACACGATGTACGGCTCTTCGCCGACCGAGCCGCGGTGGAACACCTGCGTGAAGACGAACCAGTAGATCGCCGACATCACGAGCGGGTCGAGGATCGACCAGAGGTAGCCCAGCGCCGACGTCGAGTAGCGCACCCGGAGGTCGCGGACGGTCAGCAGCCAGAGCGCATGACGATAGCG
This sequence comes from Curtobacterium flaccumfaciens, assembly GCA_029689965.1. Lineage (GTDB taxonomy): Bacteria > Actinomycetota > Actinomycetes > Actinomycetales > Microbacteriaceae > Curtobacterium > Curtobacterium flaccumfaciens_E. The sequence goes on from CP121450.1 coordinate 1,625,889, forward strand.
CCGACCGGCGCTCCGGGACACCGCAGGTGCGGCAGCCGCGGGCGCGGTCGGCGCACTCGCTGTGGTCACGGTTTCCCTTCGGGCGGAACCGCCGGGGGGCCCTGACGGTGGTTCAGGCGAACAGGTTGTTCGCGCGCTCGAGGTCCTCGGCGAAGTCGATCTCGACCGCGTACAGGTCGGAGATGTCGATCGGGCTCCAGAGTAGCCCGTCCTCGGCGATGGCAGCCTCGATGCCGCCCTCGAAGTACTCCTGGTCGTCGACGCGTCCGAGCTGCCGGATGAGGGCCTGCTTGTCCGTCGACGAGACGTAGTTGATGCCGACGGCTTCGCCGAGCCCGCCCACGACCTGCTTGGACAGCTTGTGGATGAAGCCCTCGGCGTCGACGGTGTACTTGACCTCTTCGTCGGAGACCTTGTCGGTGTTGACGCTGACGAACGAGCGGTCCTCGTCGATCATGTCCGCGGCGCGCACGAGCGCACGCGGATCGAACACGACGTCGCCGTTCATCCAGAGGACGCCGCCCTTGCCCGTGGCCTTGAGCGCGCGGAGGAGGCTCTTCGAGGTGTTCGTCGAGTCGTACGACTCGTTGTAGACGAAGTTCGCCTCGGGGAAGGCCTCGACGATGTACTCCGACTTGTAGCCGACGACGATCGTCACGCGCGCGCTCGAGCCGAACGCGGCACGGATGTTGTCGAACTGCTGCTGCATGATGGTGCGGCCGTCGCTCAGTTCGGTCAGCGGCTTCGGAAGGCTGCGCCCGAGGCGGCTGCCCATCCCCGCTGCGAGGATCACGATCTGCGTGGTCATGCTGGTCCCTTCTGGTGTCCGCCCGCGCGCCCTGGGGCACGGGCGGGCCTCGTCGAGTCTGCTCGCGGAAGGTCCGAGTTCGCCGTGAATCCACCGTCGCTGCGGGCATCCGCAGGGAGAGGTCGTCGTGAGAACACCGGCCGGGCAGGTTTCCAAGTGGTGAACACTCCGTCGTGCCCTGGTGAATCATACGGAACGTGTCCAGCTCGGGGTACACCTCCGGGCGCTTCGTGCTCAATTCGTGACACTGTGCCGGAGCCGTCCGCCGATGTCCGGAGAGCGTTGGTACGGTGGGGCGGTGGCCGCAGGAACAGGGGATGACGACGACGTGTACGCCACGTCGGACGCTGCCTGGCTGACCGAGGAAGCGGACGCGGACACCGAGGACGACGACGCCACCGAGGCGCAGGACGCCGATGACGACGACATGGGGACGGGGATGCGCACGACGCCTCCGCTGAGGACGCGATGACCGACGACACGACGGTCACCAGGGCGAGGGAGACGAGCGCGGACCAGGACGTCGCAGAGCCGGCGGAAGCCGCTCCGGCGGCCGCCGCCGCCACGACGAACGCGGGCGCGGGCGGACGACCGGGGAAGGCGCGCGGGGAAGAAGCGGGCCACGCGGCCGACGCAGACCGCCGGGACGACCGGTGTCGTGCCTTCCGGAACCGACGAGCAGGCGACGGCCGATGCCGGCACCGCGACCGCGACGGACGCGGCCGCGAACGCGCCTGACGCGATCGAGCCCGATGCGCCCGCGGTCAAGGCGACGAAGAAGCGCCCCGCCGCGAAGCGCCCCGCCACGCCCCAGAAGCAGCCGCAGCAGCCCGTCGTCCTCCGCGCCGCCGGCCTCGTGAAGCGCTACGGGCAGACCCTCGCCGCGGACGAGGTCGACCTCGAGATCCGCCAGGGCTCCATCTTCGGCGTCGTCGGCCCGAACGGCGCCGGCAAGACGACCACGCTGTCGATGGTGACCGGTCTGCTCCGTCCGGACGCCGGCACCGTCACCGTGCTCGACCACGACGTCTGGGCGGACCCCACCGCGGCGAAGCGCGACCTCGGTGTCCTGCCCGACCGGCTCCGGCTGTTCGACCGGCTCACCGGCGCGCAGCTCCTCTACTACTCGGCGACCCTCCGCGGGCTCGACGGCGCGACCGCCCGGCAGCGCAGCGCGGACCTCGCCGAGGCGTTCGGCCTGGGGGAGGCGCTCGGCCGGCAGGTCGCCGACTACTCCGTCGGCATGGCGAAGAAGATCGCCCTGGCCGCGACGCTCATCCACTCGCCCCGGGTGCTCGTGCTCGACGAACCGTTCGAGTCGGTCGACCCGGTGAGCGCGGCGACCATCACCGAGATCCTCCGTCGCTACACGCGCGGCGGTGGCACCGTGGTGCTCTCCAGCCACTCGATGGAGCTCGTGCAACGCACGTGCGACTCCGTGGCCATCATCGTCGGCGGCAAGGTCCTCGCCTCCGGGACGATGGCGCAGGTCCGCGGGCGCAGAGCCTCGAGGACAAGTTCGTCGAACTCGCGGGCGGCCGCGTCGTGGCAGAGAGCATGGAATGGTTGCACAGCTTCTCCGGCTGAGGGCCGACCTCATCGCGGGCGAGGTCCGCGGGAGCGCCCGCCGGTCCGTCCTCGTCGTGCTCGGCAGCCTCGCGGGCCTCCTGGCCGCCGTGCTCGTCGCCATCGAGGTCACCGGTCTCCGGAGCGCGGCTCCCGAGGTCGCGCGGTCGGTCATCGTCCCCGTCGGCTCGCTCGTCGCCTTCGCGTTCACCGTCGTCCCGCTCGTCGTCGGCCGCCGCGACCAGTTCGACCCGCGACGCTTCACGGTGTTCGGGATCGGCCGTCGTGACCTCGCCGTGGGCCTCGGCGTCGCCGGGCTCGTGGGCGTGCCGGTGATCGCGGTGGCCATCGTCGCCGTGGCCCAGTCCGTTGCGTGGATGCGCGGTCCGGGCACGGGGTCCTCGGCGTCGTCGGCGGTCTGCTCGCGATCGCGACGTGCGCCCTGCTGGTCCGGGTCGGGTGCGCGGTCGGCGCGTCGCTGATCGGCCCGCACCGCTCGCGCGACGCCGGCTGGCTCGTCGCGCTCGTCATCGTCGTGCTGGCGATCCCGGCCGTGTCGCTCCTGCTGCGCGTCGACTGGCTCGACCCGGCCGGCGCCGAGATGCAGCGGATCGCCGACATCGCGGGCTGGACGCCGTGGGGCGCCGCCTGGGCGGTCCCGGCCGACGTCGCCAGCGGCCGCGTGGGCGAGGGCATCGCGAAGCTCCTGGTCGCGGTGGCGGTCGTGGCGCTGCTCGGCTGGGCGTGGTGGGCGCTCGTCGGACGGGCGCTCGAGACCGTGGACGGTCGGGCGCGCACCCGTCGGTACCGTGGCCTCGGCTGGTTCGACACGCTCGGCTCGACACCGGTCGGGGCGGTCGCCGCGCGGGCCCTCACCTACTGGGGGCGCGACCCGCGGTACCGCGCGTCGTACCTGATCGTCGTGTTCGTGCCGGTCGTCGTGATCCCGCTCGGCGTGGCCGGCGTGCCGTGGCACTGGACCGCGCTGGTCCCGCTGCCCCTCATGGCGCTCATCGCCGGCTTCCTGCCGCACAACGACGTCTCGTACGACAACACCGCGGTCTGGCTGCACGTGGCGTCGGGGGCTCCGGGCTGGAGCGACCGGCTCGGTCGGCTCGTCCCGGTGCTCGCGGTGGGCATCCCCGCGCTGGTCGCCGGATCGTGGGTGTCCGCGTTGCTGTTCGGGGACCGCACCGCGTTCCCGGTCCTCCTCGGCGTGAGCGCGAGCGCGCTCCTGTCGGGCCTCGGGCTGTCGAGCGTCGTGTCCGTCCTGCTGCCGTACCCGACGGTGCGCCCGGGCGACCACCCCTTCCAGCAGCCGCAGGCCGCCGGGGTGCTCTCGTCGGTCGCGCAGTCGTCGATGGTGGTCGGGATCGTCGTGTGCTCCGTGCCCGCCGCGTGGCTGGCGGTGCTGGCGTTCGTGGACGGGCCGGCGCCGTGGGACGTCCTGACACTCGTCGTCGGGGTGCTGGTCGGCGTCGTGGTGCTGGCGGCCGGAGTGACCGTCGGCGGTCGCCTGTTCGACCGGCACGGGCCGGATCTGCTGGCCGCGGCGCAGCGCAACTGAGCGGGTCGCGGCAGCACGATCGAGCGCAGTCGCGTCTCGGGGCGACCACCTGACGGACTGGAGGCACGGGTCGGGCCCGCCCCGCGCCTCCAGTCCGACAGGTGCGCGCTCGCGCACCCGCGGCCGGCGCGCGTACCCTTGACGCATGAGCATGACGGAACCCGGCGGCGGCCTCGACGTGATGGACCGCGAGCTCGAGAAGCTCCTCGAGGACGAGGCGATCGAGCCCGGCGACCACGAGCGGTTCTCGCACTACGTCAAGAAGGACAAGATCCTGCAGTCGGCTCTCACCGGTAAGCCCGTGAAGGCCCTGTGCGGGAAGAAGTGGATCCCCGGACGCGACCCCGAGAAGTTCCCGGTGTGCCCGGACTGCAAGGCGATCTACGAGAAGATGAAGGACGAGTGACGCCGGTGCTGTGCGTCCGGTGACGTCGGTGCGGCGTCAGATGACCAGCGTCGGGATCGCCGGGTCGCCGCGACCGATGCGCGCCGCGTCCGCCGGCAGCTCGGCCTTCGCCCGCTTGTGGTGCGCCCGCGCCGCTTCGACGCCGTGCACGCCGACGAAGGCCGGATCGACCTCGCCCTCCGTGACGACGGGCACGAGCAGTGGTCGTTCGTCCGGGCCGACCTGGCCGGAGGTCAGGACGACCTCGGCGGTGGCGACCCCGTTCCGGAGCCGTCGGCCCGCGTCCTTGCGACCGCCGAGCGACGCCTTGTCCGCCGACTTCTTCGCGACCGGCACCCAGTCGCCCCGTCCTCGCGGTGGGCGACGAGCTTGAACACCATGCCCGCCGCCGGGTGGCCGGAGCCGGACACCACCGACGTGCCGACGCCGTAGGAGTCGACGGGGGCGGCACGGAGCGCCGCGATCGTGTACTCGTCGAGGTCGTTGGTGACCGTGATCTTCGTGCCCGTCGCTCCGAGCCGGTCGAGTTGCGCCCGCACGGAGGCGACGACGGAGGGCAGGTCGCCGCTGTCGATCCGGACCGCGCCGAGCGTCCCGTCGGTCAGCCGGACGGCGGTCTCCACGGCGGCCTCGATGTCGTACGTGTCGACGAGCAGCGTCGTCCCGGTCCCGAGGGCGTCGAGCTGCGAGCGGAACGCGGCCTCCTCGGAGTCGTGCAGCAGGGTGAACGCGTGCGCCGCCGTGCCCATCGTCGGGATGCCCCAGGTGCGCCCGGCCTCGAGGTTGCTCGTCGCGCCGAACCCCGCGATGTACGCGGCCCGTGCCGCGGCGACCGCGTTCCACTCGCCGGTGCGCCGGGAGCCCATCTCGGCGAGGGGGCGCCCGTCGGCGGCGGAGACCATGCGCGCCGCGGCGGAGGCGATGGCGGAGTCCGCGTTGAAGATGCTCAGCGCGAGGGTCTCGAGGACGACGGCCTCGGCGAACGTCCCCTCGATCTGCAGCACGGGGGAGTTCGGGAAGAAGACCTCGCCCTCGCGGTAGGCGCGCACGTTCCCGGTGAAGCGGTAGTCGGCGAGGTAGGCGGCCGTGCCGGTGTCGATGACGTCGCGGTCGCGCAGGAAGCCGATCTCCTCGTCGCCGAAGCGGAAGTCGGCGAGCGCGGTGAGGAACCGGCCGAGGCCCGCGGCGACGCCGTAGCGGCGCCCGTCCGGCAGGCGGCGGGTGAACACCTCGAAGACGCACCGTCGGTCCGCGGTGCCGTCCTTGAGGGCGGCGTCCACCATGGTGAGTTCGTACTGGTCCGTGAGGAGCGCGCTGGTCACCTCCCCGACACTACTGTCGCGCCGGACCGGAGGCGCGGATTGCGTCGCGGGGGCCGGGCGGGCGCCGCGAGCGGGCGGAGTACGCGCCGCGAGCGGGCGGAACGCGAGCGGGCGGAGTACGCGCCGCGAACGCTTCGATCGGGACGTACTTCGCCCGCTCGCGGAGGTGCGGGGAGGTGGGCCGCCGCGAGCGGGCGACATGCGGCCCTTCCGGGCGCCGAGGCGGGCGTACTTCGCCCGCTCGCGTGTGGCGGGTGGTGGGGGTGACCGCCTGGAGGCGCGGGGCCGGTCTCCGGAGTCGTCTCGCGCCTCCAGGCGGTTCGGCCGACGCCGCCAGCGCGAGCGGGCGGAATGCGACCTGGACGGTCGCCGACGGAGACATGTCGCGCCCGCTCGCGGAGGTGAGCGTGGCGGCCTGGAGGCGCGGCTCGCGGTGAACGTCGTGGCCTGGAGGCGCGGCTCGCGATGAGCGGGCGACATGCGGCCCTTCGGGGCGCCGAGGCGGGCGTCCTTCGCCCGCTCGCGTGCGGCGGGTGGTGGGGGTGACCGCCTGGAGGCGCGGGGCCGGTCTCCGGAGTCGTGTCGCGCCTCCAGGCGGTTCGGCCGACGCCGCCAGCGCGAGCGGGCGGAATGCGGGCGGGTGGCCGCGCGCGCTGGGTGTACTTCGCCCGCTCGCGTGCGGCGTGCGGCGTGCGGCGTGCGGGGTGCGCGCGTGCGGGGTGCAGGGCACGGCTCGGTACGCTGGTGCCGTGACGGATGCACCGATCGGAGTCTTCGACAGCGGGGTCGGCGGGCTGACGGTGGCCCGCGCGATCATCGACCAGCTGCCGCGCGAGAGCATCCGGTACGTCGGGACACCCTCCACTCGCCGTACGGCCCGAAACCGATCGCCGACGTCCGCCGGTACGCGCTCGAGGTCATGGACGACCTCGTCGAACAGGGCGTGAAGGCCCTCGTGATCGCGTGCAACACGGCCTCGTCCGCAGTGCTCCGGGACGCCCGCGAACGGTACGAGCAGGCGTACGGCATCCCCGTGGTCGAGGTCATCCAGCCCGCGGCCCGCGCCGCCGTGAAGCAGACCCGGACCGGGCGCATCGGCGTCATCGGCACCGTCGGCACCATCGCGTCCCGCTCGTACGAGGACGCCTTCGCGGTGGCCTCGGACATCGACCTCACGCTCGCTGCGTGCCCCCGGTTCGTGGAGTTCGTCGAGGCGGGAGACACGTCCTCCGCAGCGCTGCGCGAGGTCGCGGCCGGGTACCTCGAACCGATCCGCGCCGCCGACGTCGACACGCTCGTGCTCGGCTGCACCCACTACCCGCTCATGTCCGCCGCGATCCAGTACGTGATGGGGCCGGACGTGACGCTCGTCTCCAGCGCCGAGGAGACCGCCAACGACGTGTACCGGCGACTCGTCGAGCACGGGCTCGAACGCACCACCCCGGAGTCGCCCACGTACTCGTTCGAGGCGACCGGCGACGACAAGAACGGCTTCATCCGACTCGCCCGACGCTTCCTCGGCCCCGAGGTCTCCAGCGTCGGCCACCTCCAGACCGGGGCCATCACGCTGCCCCGCATCGAAAGGACCCCATGAGCGACACGCTCCGCATCGACGGCCGCACCGCGACCGACCACCGTCCCGTCACGATCGAGCGGGGGTGGAGCACGCAGGCGGAGGGCAGCGCGCTCATCTCGTTCGGCAACACCCGGGTGCTCTGCACCGCATCCTTCACGAACGGCGTCCCGCGCTGGCTGACCGGCAAGGGGACCGGCTGGGTCACCGCCGAGTACTCGATGCTGCCCCGCTCCACGAACGAGCGCATGCAGCGCGAGTCGATCAAGGGCAAGGTCGGCGGCCGCACGCACGAGATCTCCCGCCTGATCGGCCGGTCGCTCCGGGCGGTCATCGACACGAAGGGCCTCGGCGAGAACACCCTCGTCATCGACTGCGACGTCCTGCAGGCCGACGGCGGCACCCGGACCGCGTCGATCACCGGCGCGTACGTGGCCATGGTGGACGCGATCGAGTGGGGGCGCGAGAAGGGCTTCATCGGCAAGAAGGCCACGCCGCTCACCGACAGCGTGCAGGCGATCTCGGTCGGCATCGTCAAGGGCGAGCCGATGCTCGACCTGGCCTACACCGAGGACTCGGCGGCCGACACCGACATGAACATCGTCACGACGGGGTCCGGCAAGTTCATCGAGGTGCAGGGCACCGCCGAGCACGCGCCGTTCGACCGCGACGAGCTGAACACGCTGCTCGACCTCGGTCTCGCCGGCAACCAGTCCCTCGCCGCCATCCAGCGCGAGGTGCTGGGGCTGTGACCGGCACCGTCGTCCTCGCGACGCACAACCAGGGCAAGGTCGTCGAGCTGCGCGAGATCCTCGGGTCGGCCTTGGGCGAGGGTGTCGAACTCGTCGGCTACGACGGTCCCGAACCGGTCGAGGACGGCGACACCTACGCGGCGAACGCCCTCATCAAGGCGCGTGCCGCGGTCGCGCACACCGGGCTGCCGGCGCTCGCCGACGACTCGGGGATCGCCGTGGACGCCCTCGGCGGCGCGCCCGGGATCCACTCGGCCCGGTACGCCGGCACCCGTGCGGACGCGGACAACATCGCGCTGCTGCTGCAGAACCTCGAGGGCGTGCTCGAGCGCACGGCCGCGTTCGTCTGCGCGGCGGCGTTCGTGACGCCCGAGGGCGAGGAACACGTCGTCGAAGCGGTCTGGAACGGCGAGGTCCTCACGGAGCCGACCGGTACCGGGGACACGGGTACGACCCGGTGTTCAAGGCGGACGATGCTGACCGGTCCTCGGCGGAGCTCACGCGCGAGGAGAAGAACGCGCTGTCACACCGCAGCAAGGCCTTCCGGGGATCGCGCCGATCGTGCGGGAGCACTTCGGCGTCTGACGCCGCCGGCGTGCGGATCGAGACACCGCCGCGGACGCGAAGCGCCGCCCGCGCGACAAGACACCGCCCGATCCGGCGGCGTCTCGTGGCGCGAGCGGCGTCTCGTAGAACACGCGGTGTCTCGTGGCGTGGGCGGTGTCTCGCGAGTGGTGCGTGCGAGGCGCTGGCCGCGGCCGAGGCCTACGGCTGCTGCTGTTCGGCCTCGGCCGCGTGCTTCGCCTTGCGCGCCGTACGCCAGTAGTGCAGGCCCGCCGGCACGACCGTGACGAGCACGGCGAGGATGAGGATCACGTCGATGTAGTTGCGCACGATGTAGGCGATCGGCGGGATGTACCCGAGGAAGTACCCGAGGAACGTCACGCCGACGCCCCAGATCACGGCCCCGACGGCGTTGTAGAGCGAGTACTTCTTGTAGTTCATGCGGCCGACGCCCGCGGCGATCGGCGCGAACGTCCGGACGACCGGCACGAAGCGGGCGAGGATGACGGCGAGCGGCCCGAAGCGGTGGAAGAACGCGTTCGTACGGTCGACGTTCTCCTTCGAGAAGAGTCCGCTCTCCTTGCGCTCGAAGATCGGCGGCCCGGCCTTCTTGCCGATGTAGTACCCGAGCTCGCCGCCGAGGAACGCCGCGGCACCGATCATCAACGCGGCGACCCAGACGGGGATGCCGCCGATCTCACCGCCCCGGTCGAAGGCGAAGAGGCCCGTGATCACGAGCAGGCTGTCGCCCGGGAAGATGAACCCGATGAGCAGCCCGGTCTCGGCGAACACGATCGCGCAGACGACGAGCACCGCGATCGCGCCGAAGTGGTCGAGGATGTACTGCGGATCCAGCCAGGGGATCAGGGCGAGTGCGACGGAGTGCATGGTTCTTCCGGTCGTGGTGGCGGGGTCACGGGGAGGACTCCCGCGAGACGAGGGTACCGTCCGGCGGTTGCGCCCCCATCCCTCGCGGGTATGACTTCCCTGGTCCTGCGGGGAGGCCGCGCCGACGTCGTGCGGAAGGAGGGACTCGAACCCTCACGCCTGGGGCACAGGAACCTAAATCCTGCGTGTCTACCGATTCCACCACTCCCGCGAGCAGCGGCAGTCTACCGAGCGCACGTTGACGGCCGGACGCGATCCGAGCCTCCCGGCCGCCCCGCGCACCCACTGTGCGAGGTGACGCGCACTGTGCGAGGCGAACCGCGTGCCACCGTGGGCGGGACCTCGCACACTGCGAGCGCGCCGCCGCGCGTCAGCGCAGCCGGCGGGGGAGGTACCGCGGCACGTAGCGGAGCAGGATGCCGGCGCCGATCAAGCCGAGCACGCCCATCACCCCGCTCGCCACCGCGATCGACGCGACCGCCGTCACGCCGGAGATCACCAGCGGCGCGGCCGCCTGCCCGAAGTCGCCGGTGAACCGCCACGCGCCGAGGAACGGCGCCGGGTGGTCCCGCGGCGCGAGGTCCGCACCGAGCGTCATGAGGATGCCGGAGCCGACACCGTTCGCGAGGGACATGCCCATCGCGATCGCGACGAACCAGCCCACCCGGGCGTCGAGGTGCCCGGACCACGCGAGCAGGAAGTAGCTCACGCTGAGCCCGAGCATGCAGGGCAGCGCGCTCGCGAGGCGGCCCCAGCGGTCCATGATCTGCCCGCTCGTGTAGAAGAGTGCGAAGTCGACCGCGCCGGCGATGCCGATGACGAGGGCGGCGGTCGAGTCGTCGAGTCCGACGCTCACCGCCCAGAGCGGCAGGATGACCTGCCGTCCGGCGCGGAGTGCGCCGATCAGGCCGGCGCCGCTGCCGAGCCGGAGCAGGACGGCCCGGTTCGCGCGGATGGTGCGGAAGAGGCCGTGCGCCTCTTCCTGGACGAACTGCGCGCCGGTGTCGGTGGGCGGCTCGGTCGGGCGGCCCGCGTCGGTCGCGGGGTCGGCGGTCGGCCTGGGCCCACGCCGCCGGTTCCCGGACGACGCGCCAGCGGCGTCCGGGCCGTGCCGGTGGGGAGAGGCGCGGGTCGGCCTCCGGAAGCCGCGTGCGCCCGTCGCGGGGTCGCGCAGGACGAGCAGCACGACCGCCGCCAGCAGGCAGCAGACGACGTGGATCCAGAAGGCGCTCTGCGTGGTGCCGGTCAGGTGCACGACGCCGGCGGCGATGAAGGGGCCGACGAAGTAGCCGAAGCGGAACACGCCGCCGAGGCTCGACAGGGCCCGTGCGCGGATGGCGAGCGGGATCGCGGTCGTCATGTAGGCGTGCCGGGCGAGGGCGAACACGGCCGTGGACACGCCGACGAGGAACACGCCGAGCGCCAGGACCCAGGCGTTCGGCGCCACGGTGCAGACCAGGAGCCCGACCACGGAGACGGCCGCTGCGCCGATCATCGCGTTCCGCTCCCCGATGCGGGCGACGACCACGCCGGAGGGCACGTCGCCGATGAGCTCCCCGACGAGGATGAGCGCCGCGACGAACCCGGCGAACGCCAGGCTCGCGCCGAGGGAGTCGGCGGCGATCGGGATGATCGGGATGACGGCGCCCTCGCCGACGGCGAAGAGTGCGGCGGGCAGGAACCCGGACAGCACGACCGACCGGAAGTCGAAGGCGGGGTCTCGGAGGTCATCGCTCGTGCAAGGGTACGCGGCTCGCTTACCCTGGTTGCATGCGTGTACTTGCAGCGATGAGCGGCGGTGTCGACTCGGCGGTGGCCGCCGCCCGGGCCGTCGACGCCGGACACGACGTGGTGGGCGTGCACCTCGCACTGAGCCGGATGCCCGGGACGCTCCGCACCGGCAGTCGCGGCTGCTGCACCATCGAGGACTCGATGGACGCCCAGCGCGCCGCGTCCGCACTCGGCATCCCGTACTACGTGTGGGACTTCTCGGCACGGTTCAAGGAGGACGTCGTCGACGACTTCGTGGCCGAGTACCAGGCCGGCCGCACGCCGAACCCCTGCATGCGCTGCAACGAGCGGATCAAGTTCGCGGCGCTGCTCGAGAAGGCGCTCGCCCTCGGGTTCGACGCCGTGTGCACCGGTCACTACGCCTCGATCGTCACCGGCCCCGACGGCTCCCGTGAGCTGCACCGGTCGGCGGCGTGGGCGAAGGACCAGTCGTACGTGCTCGGCGTGCTGACCGCCGAGCAGCTCCAGCACGCGATGTTCCCGCTCGGCGCCACCCCGTCGAAGGACGAGGTCCGGGCGGAGGCCGCGGCCCGTGGCCTGACGGTGGCGCAGAAGCCGGACTCGTACGACATCTGCTTCATCCCCGACGGCGACACCCGGGGCTGGCTCGCGGACCGCGTCGGCACCGCCCCCGGCGACGTCGTCGAGCGGGACGGCACGGTCGTCGGGGCGCACGAGGGGGCCACCGGCTACACGGTGGGACAGCGGCGAGGGCTCCACCTCGGGCGTCCAGCACCGGACGGCAAGCCCCGCTTCGTGCTCGAGATCCGTCCGAAGGAGAACACGGTCGTGGTCGGTCCGAAGGAGGCGCTCGACGTCACCTCGATGTCCGGCGCCCGCTTCACCTGGGCCGGGACCGCTCCGGCCGAACCGTCCGTCCCGTTCGCGTGCGAGGTGCAGATCCGCGCGCACGCCGATCCGGTGCCCGCGACCGCCCGGGTGGCGGACGGCGCGCTGGTGATCGACGTCGCCGAGCCGCTGTCGGGCGTGGCGCCGGGCCAGACCGCCGTCGTCTACGTCGGGACGCGGGTGCTCGGCCAGTGCACCATCGACACGACCGTCTCGGCGGTGCCGGCGTCCGTCTGAGCACGGCGCTCCCGGGTGCTGCCCCGCTGCGACCCGCGTCGGCGGTCCACGGTAGAACTGGAGCATGAGCGACACGACGCCCGCGGACTCGACGTTCGAGACGCTGGACCCCGCCGACCTCGACGCGGCACAGGCCCAGCGAGAGGTCGATCGTCTGCGGTCGCGCATCAACGAGCTGCGCAGCGCGTACTACTTCGGTGAGAACGGGTCGACCGTCACCGACGCCGACTACGACGTGATGGCGCGCCGGCTCGACGCGATCGAGCACCGCTTCCCGGAGCTGGTCACCGAGGACAGTCCGACGCAGACCGTCGGCGGGCAGGTCCAGACGATCCAGTTCGCGCCGGTCGAGCACGCGGAGCGGATGCTGAGCCTCGACAACGTGTTCAGTCCCGAGGAACTCTCCGACTGGGCGATCAGGGTCCAGCGGGACGCCGGATCCGAGCGTGTCCGGTTCCTCACCGAGCTGAAGATCGACGGGCTCGCGATCAACCTCCGGTACGAGGACGGCCGGCTCGTGTCGGCGGCGACCCGTGGCGACGGCGTCGTCGGTGAGGACGTCACGGGCAACGTCCTGACGATGGGCACGATCCCGGAGCGGCTGTCCGGCGAGGGCCACCCGCCGCTCGTGGAGGTCCGTGGCGAGATCTTCTTCCCGGTGGAGGAGTTCGACGAGCTGAACGCCAAGCAGCGCGAGGCGGGGGAGCGCGTGTTCGCAAACCCGCGCAACGCCGCCGCCGGGTCCCTCCGCCAGAAGGAGGAGGGCAAGTCCGAGGCGAAGCGCGCCCTCATGGTCGACCGGCTCCGGCGACTGCGCATGCTCGTGCACGGCATCGGTGCGTGGCCGGTCCGGGAACTCGAGCGTGACACCGACGTCCGCGCCCAGTCCGAGGTCTACGACCTGCTGCAGTCCTGGGGCCTGCCGACGAGCACCCACTACCGGGTCTTCGACACCATCGACGAGGTGCTCGGCTTCGTCGCGGACTACGGCGATCGCCGGGCCTCGGTCGAGCACCAGATCGACGGCATCGTCATCAAGGTCGACGACCTCGCCCTGCACGAGGAGCTCGGGTCGACGTCCCGCGCTCCGCGCTGGGCGATCGCGTACAAGTACCCGCCGGAAGAGGTCCACACGAAGCTCCTCGACGTCGTGGTCAGCGTCGGCCGAACCGGACGCGCCACGCCGTTCGCGGTGATGGCCCCGGCCGAGGTCGCCGGGTCGGTGGTCCGCCAGGCGACGCTGCACAACCAGCAGGTCGTCAAGGCGAAGGGCGTCCTGATCGGCGACACGGTCGTGCTCCGGAAGGCCGGGACGTGATCCCGGAGGTGCTCGGACCGGTCGTGGAACTCCGCGACGGCACCGAACGCGAGTTCGTCATGCCGACGAACTGCCCCGAGTGCGGCACACCCCTCGCGCCGGCGAAGGAGGGCGACATCGACCTCCGCTGCCCGAACGCGAAGAGCTGCCGGCGCAGGTCCGCGGCCGGGTGGAGCACATCGCGTCCCGGGGCTCGCTCGACATCGAGGGCCTCGGCGAGGTCGCGGCGGCGGCGCTCACGCAGCCGCTGCACCCCGAGCACCCCCGCTCGTGACCGAGGCCGGTCTGTTCGACCTGACGATGGAGGACATCGTCCCCATCGAGGTGATCGTCCGCGACGCCGAGACCGGCATGGAGAAGACCGCCGACGACGGCGCTCCGAAGCGCGTCACCCCCTTCAGCCGGGCACGCAAGAAGACCGACCCGCCGTTCGACCCGGCGGCGCGGGGCGCCGACCACACCGGCGACCCGAGCCGGTTCCCGTCGAAGAACGCGTTCGAGATGCTCGCCAACATCGACGCCGCGAAGACGAAGCCGCTCTGGCGGATCATGGTCGGCCTGAGCATCCGGCACGTCGGACCCGTCGCGGCCCGCGCGCTCGCCGACCACTTCGGCTCCCTCGACGCGATCCGATCGGCCTCGCGCGAGGAGCTCGCGGCAGTGGACGGCGTCGGCGGGATCATCGCGGACGCGCTCCTCGACTGGTTCGAGGTCGACTGGCACCGCGAGATCATCGACCGCTGGACGGCCGCGGGCGTGCAGTTCACGACGCCCGGGCACCCGGCCCCGGTGCCGCGAACGACCTCGGCGGGGTCCTCAGCGGGCTGACGGTGGTCGCGACGGGGTCGCTGGAGGGGTACAGCCGGGAGGGCGCGCAGGAGGCGATCATCGCGGCGGGCGGCAAGGCGGCGTCGAGCGTGAGCAAGAAGACCGACTTCGTCGCGGCCGGTCCCGGGGCGGGTTCGAAGCTCACGAAGGCCGAGCAGCTCGGGGTCCGGATCATCGATGCGGAGCAGTTCCGGGTGCTCGTGACCGAGGGGCCGGACGCGCTCGGCGCGGTGTCCTCGGACACGAGCGAGAGCGCCACCGAGGGCTGAGACCGCTGCACGAGCACGACCGTGTTCTGTCCGCACGCCGCGGCGCGCCGGTCCGTGCACCCAGTTCAGGGGTCAAGTTGCATCCCGCACGTCCTCCAGGAAGGCATTCTCCTTACACTCGACAGAGCATCACCCGTCGTCTGCAGGGGACGGCGGGACGGCCTTCCCGGGGAGACCCGATTGCTGCTCATCGCTGCGGCTCTGCTCACCGCCTCGATGCACTCGCTCGGAGTGGTCGAGGCCCCAGCCGCGCCCGCAGCGCACCCCGTGAGCATCGTGGCGTCCGCCACGCCGACCGTCGGCACCGCCTCGGGCGCCAGCCGGTCACGACCGGGGTACAGGTCACGGCCGCCGAGGTCGCCGCGGAGCACGGCCGGTCGTTCCTCCATGGCCTGTCCTCCCTCGGCCACGCGGAGCTGCTCCGCGCCGCCCGGGACCCCCGCGTCGTCGCCACCGCGCAGGACGACCCGCCGAAGGCCGCCGAGGTCGCGACCTGGTGGGCCGGGATCGACGACCGGGAGCGCCACGCCCTCGTGACGGACGCGCCGTCGATCATCGGCAACCTCGACGGCGTGCCGTACCCGGTCCGGGACCGGGCGAACCGTGCCGTGCTGGCCGCGGGGCTCGCCGACCACGCGAGCGCCGCCCGGACCGCTATGCTCGGCCAGGTGCGGGACTCGCTCGTCCACGCCGCCGGGCACCCGCACGGTACCTCGTGACACTCGACACCCGCGGCTCCGGACGCGCCGCCATCGCGATCGGGGACCTCGACAGCGCCGCCGACGTCACGGTCGTCGTGCCGGGCATGTTCTTCACGGTGACCGGGCAGATGACCGACTTCACGAACACCGCGAACGACCTCTACACCGAGCAGGCCACCGTCGCCGGGCTGGCGGCCCCCGGCTCGGGGAACGGTGTCGCCGTCGTCGCCTGGATGGGCTACCGCACCCCGGACCTGTCGAACATCCTCTCGCTCGACCTCGCGAAGACCGGTGCGCAGCGGCTCGAGCGCGCCGTCGACGGGCTCCGTGCCGGCCGGGTCGGCGACCAGCCGCGCCTGAACGTCGTCGCGCACTCGTACGGCTCGACGATGGCACTCATGGCGCTGTCGTCCGGCGGATGCGCGCCGACACCCTCACGGTGCTCGGCTCCCCGGGCAGTGACGTGCAGACGGCCGAGCAGCTGGCGGTCGGCCACGGACAGGTGTTCGTCGGCGACGCCCACAGCGACCCGATCGCGGGATCCGGGTACTTCGGCACCGACCCCGGGTCCGCGACGTTCGGCTCGACGGTGCTCGACCTGGCCGGAGGCGTCGACGGGCAGGACGCCGGTGACGTGTTCCGCCGTCCGGTCGGCCACAACGACTACCTCAAACCCGGTACGGCATCGCTCCACGACGTCGCACTCATCGCGGTCGGGCGAGGGGACCTGGTCCGCGAACAGATCCGGCGCGGCCGGAGCGGCGGGACGGAGTGCCGCAGACCTCACCGGACATGTACCTCGTCCGGCCCCAGGACCTCCAGCCCCGCGAGTGATCCTGGGTGAGAACCTGAACGCCGACGCAGCTGCTGTGTCGTTCCGCGGCAGAACCAGTACAGACCATCGCCCTACGGTGCCCTGCATGCGTGTGGTGCGATGGCCTGGTGCTCTCCTGACGTTCGTCGCGTTGTCGGCGCTGGCCGGCATGCTCGTCGCAGTGGCGGTCACGCCGGGGGTCGCGGTCGCCGGCGAGGGCGCCTCCGGAGCGGTGGCGTTCTTCGAGGACCTGCCGAGCTACCTCGACATCCAGGCCCCGCAGCAGGTGTCCTCCGTCTACGCGACGAAGGGCGGTCAGCAGGTCAAGATCGCGTCGTTCTACGCCGAGAACCGGACGAACGTGGCGTCCGATGCGATGGCGAAGACACTCAAGCAGGCGGCCATCGACACCGAGGACCCCGCTTCTACGACGAAGGCGGCATCGACGTCGTGGGGACGCTCCGCGGTGCGGCCGCGACCGTCGTCGGCGGTGACGTGCAGGGCGGGTCGAGCATCACCCAGCAGTACGTGAAGAACGTCCTCGTGCAGCAGTGCGAGCAGCTCACGGGCAAGGACGCCGCCGACACCGAGAAGAAGATCGCCGCGTGCTACCAGGACGCTGCCGGTGTGACGCCGCAGCGGAAGCTCCAGGAGATGCGGTACGCGATCGCCGTCAACAAGAAGTACTCGAAGGAGCAGATCCTCACCGGGTACCTCAACCTCGTCGGCCTGGGCGGCCGGGTGTACGGTGCGGAGGCCGGTGCGGAGTACTACTTCGGCGTGCACGCGAAGGACCTGTCGCTCGTGCAGTCGGCGACACTCGTCGCGATCCTGAACAACCCGTCGAACCTGCGCATCGACCAGCCGTCGAACGCCGACAACGGTGCGAAGAACGGGTACGCGGCGACGAAGGAACGCCGTGACTACGTCCTGCAGCGGATGTACGTCCACCACGACATCACCAAGGCGCAGCGCGACGAGGCGAAGGCGTCCCCGATCACGCCGAAGATCACCGCCACCGCGAACGGCTGCTCGTCGGCGGCGAGCGGGTACGACGCCGGGTACTTCTGCGACTACGTGCGGGACCAGGTGCTGCAGGACCCGGCGTTCGGGAAGACGGCCGCCGAGCGCATCGCGACGCTCGACACCAAGGGACTCGAGATCCACACCTCGCTCGACCTCGACCTGCAGGCCCAAGCCCAGTCGGCACTGTCCACCTACGTGCCGACGACCATGACCGGCGTCGACGTCGGCGGTTCCAACGTCACCGTCGAGCCCGGCACCGGTCGCATCCTGTCGATGGTGCAGAACACGTCCTACACGCAGGGCGACAGCGGCGCGGCCGGGTCCACGGCGGTGAACTACAGCGCCGACAGCGGCTACGGCAACTCCGGCGGGTTCCAGACCGGCTCGACGTACAAGGTGTTCACGCTCGCCGAGTGGCTCGCGACCGGGCACACCCTGTCCCAGTCGGTGTCGACGACCGAGCACACGTTCCAGAACTCGGAGTTCACGAACTCGTGTCAGAACGTCAGCGGTGGCACCTGGTCGGTGGCGAACGCCGAGAGCGTCCCGGTCGATGACCGTGCAGGCCGCGACCTCGGAGTCGATCAACACGGCCTACGCGCAGATGGGCAAGCAGCTCGACCTGTGCAAGATCGCCCAGCTCGCCCAGTCCATGGGCATCCACCCGGCGTCCGGCGGCGACCTGACCCAGACCCCGTCGTCGATCCTGGGCGTGAACGACCTGTCGCCGATCGACCTGGCCGAGGCCTACGCCGGGTTCGCGAACGGCGGCGTGGTCTGCACCCCGACCGCGATCGATTCGGTGACCGAGTCCGACGGCACGAAGATCACCCCGTCGCCCGCCTCCTGCAAGCAGGGTGTCTCGGCCGACGTCGCGGGCACCGTCGACTACGCGCTGCAGGGCGTCCTCACCGGCGCGGGCACTGCCGCCAGCGCCAACCCGGGCGACGACACCCCGAAGTTCGCGAAGACCGGCACGACCGACGGTGACGTGCAGAACTGGCTCGTGGCGTCGTCGACGAAGTACACGAACGCGACCTGGATCGGGAACGTGCAGGGGAGCGTCAGCCTGGCGAACTGGCCGTTCCTGCAGGGCACGACCGGGTACAGCGCGAAGTTCGGCGTCGGGAAGTCGATGATGTCCTACCTGGACCAGAAGGTCGGCGGTGGAGCGCTGCCCACGCCGGACCAGGCGATGATCGGGCAGACGAGCCATGCGTCGAGCCAGTCGTCGTCGCAGAGCGGCGACCAGTCGTCGCAGTCGCAGTCGCAGCAGAAGCAGCAGGAACACGGCGGCCACCGGAACGGGAAGTGACCGCCTGGGTCCACGCCGCCGGTCTCGCGGGCGCGTGTCGCGCCTCCAGGCGGCCGCGCTCTCCACAGGCGCCTTGCACCGCGTGACGCACCAATAGACTGGTGGGCATCCCACGAACCGATCGACGGAGCACCATGCCTGACATCACGAGCGAGCAGGTCGCCCACTTGGCGAACCTCGCACGTATCGCACTCACGCCCGACGAGATCGAGAAGCTGACGGGGAAGCTGTCACACATCGTCGAGAGCGTCGCCAGGGTCGCGGAGGTCGCGACCCCGGACGTCCCCGCCACGAGCCACCCCGTGCCGCTCGGCAACGTCACCCGACCCGACGTGGTCGGCGCGACCCTCACGCAGGAGCAGGCGCTCTCGGGTGCGCCGGACTCCGACGGCGAGCGGTTCCGTGTGACGGCGATCCTCGGCGAAGAACAGTAGGGCGGAGAACAGTGACCGACGACATCACCCGGCTCAGCGCCGCGGCGCTCGCGGACGCCCTCGTGGCGCGCGACGTCTCGAGCGTGGAGGCCACGCAGGCCCACCTCGACCGCATCCAGGCGGTGGACGGCGACGTCCACGCCTTCCTGCACGTCAACCAGAACGCGCTCGCCGCGGCGAAGTCGATCGACTCGCGCCGAGCGGCCGGCGACGCCCTCGGTCCGCTCGCGGGCGTGCCGATCGCGGTGAAGGACGTCCTGTGCACGCAGGACATGCCGACGACCTCGGGTTCGAAGATCCTCGAGGGCTGGGTGCCGCCGTACGACGCCACCCCGGTCGCGAAGCTCCGCGCCGCCGGCCTCGTGCCGCTCGGCAAGACCAACATGGACGAGTTCGCGATGGGCTCGACCACCGAGTTCTCGGCGTACGGCCCGACGCACAACCCGTGGGACCTCGACCGGATCCCCGGCGGGTCCGGTGGTGGCTCGGCGGCCGCGGTCGCCGCGCACGAGGCGCCGCTCGCCCTCGGCTCCGACACGGGCGGGTCGATCCGCCAGCCGGGCGCGGTCACGGGGACCGTCGGTGTGAAGCCGACGTACGGCGGTGTCAGCCGCTACGGGGCGATCGCGCTCGCGTCCAGCCTCGACCAGATCGGTCCGGTGTCCCGCACCGTCCTCGACGCGGCGCTCCTGCACGACGTCATCGGCGGGCACGACCCGCGCGACTCCACGAGCATCCCGGACGTCTGGCCCTCCATGGCCGCCGCCGCGCGCGAGGGGCTGCAGGCGGGCACGCTGCGTGGGCTGAAGGTCGGCGTCGTGAAGGAGCTCGCCGGGGGCGAGGGCTTCCAGGCCGGTGTCACGCAGCGCTTCCAGGAGACCGTGGCGCTGCTGGAGTCGGCCGGCGCCGAGGTGGTCGAGATCGACGCACCCTCGTTCGCCTACGCCATCAGCGCCTACTACCTGATCCTCCCGGCCGAGGCGTCGTCGAACCTCGCGAAGTTCGACTCGGTGCGCTTCGGCCTCCGGGTGACCCCGGAGAACGGCGCCACCGTCGAGGACGTCATGGCCGCGACGCGGGAGGCCGGGTTCGGCCCCGAGGTCAAGCGCCGCATCATCCTCGGCACGTACGCACTGAGCGCCGGGTACTACGACGCCTACTACGGGTCGGCGCAGAAGGTCCGGACGCTGGTCCAGCGCGAATTCGCGGCCGCGTTCGAGCAGGTCGACCTGCTCGTCAGCCCGTCCGCACCGACGACCGCGTTCCCGATCGGCGAGCGCATCGACGACCCGCTCGCGATGTACCTCAACGACCTCACGACGATCCCGGCGAACCTCGCCGGCGTCCCCGGCATGAGCATCCCGAACGGCCTCGCGCCGGAGGACGGCCTGCCGACGGGCGTGCAGCTCATGGCACCGCAGCGCGAGGACGCCCGGCTCTACCGGTACGGCGCCGCGCTCGAGCGCCTGCTCGAACAGCAGTGGGGTCGCCCGCTCATCGACAGCGTCCCGGACCTCGACGAGTCTCAGCAGTCCGCTGCGCAGGAAGGTGTGATCTGATGGCGCAGAAGGACGCGCTGATGGACTTCGACGAGGCACTCCGGCGGTACGAGCCGGTCCTCGGGTTCGAGGTCCACGTCGAGCTCGCGACGAAGACCAAGATGTTCTCGGACGCGCCGAACTTCTTCGGCGGCGAGCCGAACACGAACGTGACGCCGGTCGACCTCGGGCTCCCCGGATCGCTGCCGGTCGTCAACGAGCAGGCGGTGCGGTACTCGATCCAGCTCGGGCTCGCGCTCGGCTGCTCGATCGCCGAGTCATCGCGGTTCGCCCGGAAGAACTACTACTACCCGGACAACCCGAAGAACTACCAGATCTCCCAGTACGACGAGCCGATCGCGTACGAGGGCGAGGTCGAGGTGGAGCTCGCCGACGGCACGATCTTCCAGGTGCCGATCGAGCGCGCCCACATGGAAGAGGACGCGGGCAAGCTCACGCACGTGGGCGGTGCCACCGGCCGCATCCAGGGCGCCGAGTACTCGCTCGTCGACTACAACCGCGCGGGTGTCCCGCTCGTCGAGATCGTCACGAAGCCGATCTTCGGCACCGAGGAACGCGCTCCGGAGCTCGGCGCCGCGTACGTGCAGGTCATCCGCGACCTCGTCCGTGCGCTCGGTGTCTCCGAGGCCCGCATGGAGCGGGGCAACCTCCGCTGCGACGCGAACATCTCCCTGCGCCCGCGCGGACAGGAGAAGCTCGGCACCCGCACCGAGACGAAGAACGTGAACTCGTTCCGCGCCGTCGAGCGCGCCATCCGCTACGAGATCCAGCGGCAGGCCGCGATCCTCGCCGACGGCGGCACGGTCACGCAGGAGACTCGCCACTGGCACGAGGACACCGGCCGCACCTCGGCCGGCCGCCCGAAGTCGGACGCCGACGACTACCGCTACTTCCCGGAGCCCGACCTGCTCCCCGTGGTGCCGGACCCGGCCGTGGTCGAGGAGCTCCGCGCGTCACTGCCCGAGGCGCCGGTCGCACGTCGTCGCCGGCTGAAGGGCGAGTGGGCCTTCACCGATCTCGAGTTCCAGGACGTCGTCAACGGCGGCCTGCTCGACGAGCTCGAGGGCACCGTCGCCGCCGGTGCCGCACCGCAGGCCGCCCGCAAGTGGTGGACGGGTGAGATCAGCCGTGTCGCGAACGCCCAGGACGCCGCCGCGGGCGATCTCGTGTCGCCGAAGCACGTCGCCGAGCTCATCGCGCTCGTCGAGTCCGGCGACCTCACCGATCGTCTGGCGCGCCAGGTGCTCGAGGGCGTCATCGCGGGCGAGGGCTCACCGGCGCAGGTCGTCGAGTCCCGCGGGCTGAAGGTCGTCTCGGACGACTCGGCGCTCACCGCCGCCGTGGACGAGGCACTCGCCGCGCAGCCCGACGTGCTGGCGAAGATCCAGGACGGCAAGGTCCAGGCCGCCGGCGCGATCATCGGCGCCGTCATGAAGGCGATGAAGGGCCAGGCGGACGCCGCACGCGTTCGCGAGCTGGCGCTGGAGCGAGCGCAGCAGTCGTAGACCCCCTTCCGCGGAACCAGGTTCCGGACACAGCACCGTGGAGATCCACGGTGCTGTGTCCGTTCCGGGGTGCCGGTCAACCTGGGGACGCGTCAGCGACCCGGTGACAAGATGGGTCGTGACCGCAACGATCCGCGCCATCGGTACCGCCGTCCCGGGACGACGCTCGACCAAGGCCGTGTGCGCGACCTCTTCTCCGCCCAACCCGGCCTCGGCCGGCTCGGCAGCCGGCTCGTACCCGCGGCGTTCGACGCGTCCGCGGTGGAGCATCGGCACACCGTCCTCGACGAGCTCGACCCGTCGCGCACGGCCGGTGCCTTCCGTGACGACCACGGCACGCTGCGTTCCCCGACGACCGGGGCTCGCAACGACCGGTACCGCGAGCTCGCACCTGCGTTGTTCGTCGCTGCGGCCCGCGACGCCCTCGAACGAGCGGGTGTGGCACCGGAGCGCATCACGCACCTCGTGACGGTGTCCTGCACCGGATTCACGCAACCTGGACCGGACATCGACGTCGTCGAGCAGCTCGGGCTGCCCGCCGGGTCTTCCGCCACCACATCGGGTTCATGGGGTGCTGCGCCGCGTTCCCGGCACTCCGGATCGCTGCCGCGTTCGCCGAGGCGGACCCGGATGCCGTCGCGCTCGTGGTCTGCGCGGAGCTCTGCACGCTGCACGTCCGGGCGTCCGACGACCCGGACCAGATCGTGGCGAACAGCGTGTTCGGAGACGGGGCGGCCGCGGCCGTCGTGGCATCCGAGGGCGCCGGGCTCCGGCTCGAGGGGTTCGCGACGGCGGTCGTGCCGGAAGGGGCCGCGGAGATGGCCTGGAACATCGGCGACGAGGGCTTCGAGATGGTGCTCTCGACGGCTGTCCCGAAGCTCGTCGGAACGCACGTGCCCGACGCCATCGCACCGCTGCTCGCCGGCGACGGGCCGGCGGACGTCCCGGTGTGGGCGGTCCACCCTGGCGGGCGAGCGATCCTCGACCGCACCCAGGAGACCCTCGGGCTGCCGGACGCCGCGATGGTGTCGAGCCGTCGAGTGCTCCGCGAGCACGGCAACATGTCGAGCGCGACGGTGCTGTTCGTGCTGCGTGACGCCGTGGACGTCGGCCTCGAGGACGGGAGCGGCGTCGTCGCCCTCGCCTTCGGCCCCGGGCTCACCGTCGAGTCGGCACGACTGACCGCGGTGCGGACCGAGGCCTCGCCCGCGGTCGAACCGCAGCGGGTGCCCGTCGCGACCACGGGAGCGGCGTGAGTCGTCCGGACGGAGCCGGAACGCGCCTCCAGGCCGTGGACCTGCGCACCCGCGCGCTCGACCTGACCGAACTCATGGACGATCCCGACTGCGACCCGCGCGTCCTGGCGCGCACGTTCCGGCGCTTCGCGCTCGTCAACGCGCTCGTCAGCGGCTGGCGGGCGGCCTGGCGGACGCACGTCGCCCCCGCGTTGCCAGCCAACGGCCGTGGACGGATCCTCGACCTCGGCTGCGGCGGCGGTGACCTCGCCCGGGCGCTCGTGCGGTGGGCGGCGGCCGACGGGTTCGACGTCGAGGTGGTCGGGGCCGACCCGGACGCCCGGGCGATCGACGCCGCACAGCGTTCGACCCCGCGCGGCGTCACCTTCCGGCAGCAGTCCAGCCAGGACCTGGTCGCCGCGGGGGAGCGGTTCGACGTCGTGGTGTCGAACCACGTGCTGCACCACCTCGGCGACGAGGAGCGGCACCGGTTCCTCACCGATTCGGCGTCGCTGGCGGCGCACCGGAGCCTGCACTCGGACATCCGGCGGTCGACCGGGGCCTACCGGGCGTACGCGGTCGGGTCGGCGTTCATCGCAGCGGGGACCTTCGTGCGCGTCGACGGCCTGCGATCGATCCGTCGGTCCTTCACCCTGCCGGAGCTCCGGGAGGTGCTGCCGGAGGGATGGCGGGCAGAGCGAGCCGCCCCGCACCGGGTGCTCGCCGTCCGCGACGCCTGATCAGCCCCGTTCCGCGGCCGCGCGGAGCAGTTCCGCGTGCAGTTCGGCTGCACCGGCGGGGTCGAGGCCGAGGACGTGCTCCTCGGTCACCCCGAGATCGCGCAGCGCCCGGACGAGGTACAGCGGGAGCGCGTTCGCCGGAGCCCGGTGCGTCGGAGCCCCGCGGTCCGGTACCACGCCCTCGCCGACGCAGCGCCAGAACGTGGGCGCATCGACGGCGAGCTGCTCGCACAGGATGTGCGACCACATCCGTGGGCTGTACGTCGAGCGGTCGACCGGCTTCGAGATGCGGGTGCGCAGGACGCGGGCGTCCCAGAGCGTCAGCTCGTAGGTGCGGTGGTGCCGTACCGGTTGCCCCGCGCGCGCCCGGACGAGCGTCCACCGCTCGTTCGTGCAGAACGTGTCGTGGTGCTCGCGGGTCGGCGCCGGGTGCTTCGTGCTACTCACCGCCGCGCTCCAGCCACTCACGGAGCTCGGCATCGGTGGACAGCTTGACCAGCTGCACGAGGGCCCAGGCGTCGTGGTGGTTCGGTGCGTGCCGGAGACGGTCCTCCCAGTCGGCGGCGTACTCCTGCAGGGTCAGGGCGAGGTCGTCCAGGGCCTGGTCGACGGACCCACCTTCGGAGACGAACGGTCGCCCTTCCATCAGCGCGACGACGACGCCGCCGTCGCGGAAGACGCTGACGCGCGGGGACACCGTCCGGAAGAAGTACGAGCGGAGCGGGTCGACGGGGAGCATCGCGGACACCGCGCCATCGCGTGCGATGGTCACGGTGCGTCCGGTCGCCGTGGCGTCGAGCATGTCCTTGAAGTGTTCACGGGCACGCGAGTAGGTCGGGTAGTCGGCAGCGATGGGCACCATGGCCTCCGTCAAGTACGTCACGTACGGAGCGTACGTGATGTACTGATGGTAGCGGATGCGGGCCGTGGATCTGTGGAGAAGTCGTCCGAGCCGGTCCTCGGCTACCGTCGGTCCATGACCTCGACACCGCTGCACCGCGTCGCGGTCCTCGTGCTCGACGGCGCGAAGCCGCTCGACGTCGGGATCCCCGCGCAGGTGTTCTCGAACCGGCCGAGCATGCCGTACGAGGTCCGGGTGTGCGGGCCGCGGGTCGGACGGATCGCGGGCGGGACGGTCTGGCGTACGCCGTCGACCACGGGCTGGACGCCCTCGAGTGGGCGCAGACGGTGTTCGTACCCGGCTACCGGTTCCCCGCGGACACGCCACCGCCCGCGGACGTCGTGGCGGCCCTCGCACGGGCGTACGAGCGTGGCACGCGGATCGCCGCGATCTCCACGGGGGCGTTCGCGCTCGCCGCGGCCGGACTGCTCGACGGACGGCGGGCCACCACCCACTGGCACTACACGCGGGTCCTCCGCGACCGGTACCCGGAGGTCGACGTCGATGAGGACGTCCTGTTCGTGGACGCCGGCTCGGTGCTCACGAGCGCCGGGGCGGCGAGCGGGATCGACCTGTGCCTGCACATCGTCCGACAGGACCACGGCGTCGCGCTCTCGAACCACGCCGCTCGGCGTCTCGTCAGCGCGCCCTACCGGAGCGGTGGGCAGGCGCAGTTCGTGCCGCGGAGCGTGCCCGAGCCCCTCGGTGACGTGTTCGCCGCGACGCGGGAGTGGGCGCTCCGCCACCTCGCCGATCCGCTCACGCTCGACGTGCTCGCCCGGAACGCGACGGTCTCGCCGCGCACGTTCTCGCGTCGGTTCGTGGAGGACACCGGGTACACGCCGATGCAGTGGGTGCTCCGCGCGCGGGTCGACCTGGCACGCGAACTGCTCGAGCGCTCGGACCTGTCGATCGACCAGGTCGCCGAGCGCGCCGGGCTCGGGTCGGACGCGAACCTGCGGACACACTTCCGGCGGATCCTCGGGATCTCGCCGACCGCGTACCGCCGCACGTTCCAGGACTGACGCGACCCGCGCCCTGATGGCGACATCCTTCCGGACGCTGGCTTCCCTGCCACTGGAGCCGCGCCTCCAGGCCGATGAGCATGGATCGCGGAACGAAAGGAAGTCCGCATGACCCGCATCGCCATCAACGGCTTCGGCCGCATCGGCCGCAACACGCTCCGCGCCCTCCTGGCGCGCGGCGGCGACGACCTCGAGGTCGTCGCCGTCAACGACCTCACCGCACCCGGGACGCTCGCCCACCTGTTCCGGTACGACTCCGCGCTCGGACCGTTCGCCGGCACCGTCGAGGTCGACGGCGACGCGCTCGTGATCGACGGACGTCGCGTCCGTGTCCTGGCGTCGCGCGAGCCATCGGAGCTCCCGTGGGCCGAGCTCGGCGTCGAGGTCGTCCTCGAGTCGACCGGACGCTTCACGGCGCGCGATGCCGCTGCGGGACACCTCACCGCCGGAGCCCGTCGTGTCCTCATCAGCGCGCCCGCGACCGGCGCCGACGCCACCATCGCCTACGGTGTGAACACCGACGTGTTCGACCCGGCGGCGCACACCGTCGTGTCGAACGCCTCGTGCACGACGAACGCGCTCGCACCGCTCGCGTCGGTGCTCGACGACCTGGCGGGCATCGAGCACGGGTTCATGACGACCGTGCACGCCTACACCCAGGAGCAGAACCTGCAGGACGGGCCGCACCGGGACCTCCGACGGGCGCGTGCCGCCGGGGTGAACATCGTGCCGACGACGACGGGGGCGGCGAAGGCGATCGGGCTCGTGCTCCGCGGCTCGACGGGAAGCTTCTGGGCGACTCGATCAGGGTGCCCGTGCCGGTCGGGTCGATCGTCGAGCTGAACACCGTGGTGTCGCGGGACGTGTCGGTCGACGAGGTGAACGAGGCCTACCGTGCCGCTGCGGCCGGTCCGCTCGCCGGTGTGCTGGCGTTCACGGCGGACCCGCTCGTGTCGACGGACATCACGGGGCGGCCGGAGTCGAGCGTGTTCGACTCGCTGCTCACCCGGGTCGACGAGGGTCGTCACGTGAAGGTCGTCGCCTGGTACGACAACGAGTGGGGCTTCTCGAACCGGGTGGTCGACACGCTCGGCATGCTCGCCCGCGCGTAGGGCGGCCGCGGCGGGGCGAGGCGGGGCTGCGAGACTCGGGATGGGCGACAGTTCTCGCGCTCGGAAGCGCGAGAACTGTCGCTGACACCGAGTCTCGCCGCGACCGGCGCCGCCGCGACCGCCGCCGCGACCGCCGCCGCGACCGCCGCCGCCGCGCGCCGCGTCAGCGGATCAGCGCGGTCGTGCTCGCGAAGGAGCGGGAGCGCACGGCCTCGCGGTAGCGGTCGAGCGCGACGTCGTCGGCACCGACCGACTCCAGGGCCGCCAGCCCAGCGCCGAGCACCGGGGATCGGTCACCCAGGTCGGCACGGCGCCGGCACCCGCTCCGCGAGCCCCGACACGACGCCGTCCACGAGCAGGGCGTCCCGCGCCGCGAGCACCCCGCCACCGAGCACGACGGGCACCGGCGCCGTCGCCGAACCGGCGAGCCCGAGCCGGCCGAGCGCCACGGAGGCGAGCAGCGAGATCTCCTCGGCCTGCCGCGCCACGACCGCCGCCGCCACTGCGTCTCCGGCCTCGGCGACCTCGAACAGCACCGGGCACAGCCGGTTGTACACCCGCTGGTCGAGGCGCCCGAAGTGGACGGCCTCGATGACCTCGCGGACGGAACCCAGCCCGACCGCCGCCGGCACGGCCTCGGTCAGCGCCGTCGCCGGTCCGCGCCCGTCGTCGGCTCGTGCCGCGTGCCAGAGCGCCCGGCTGCCGAGGTAGGCGCCGCCGCCCCAGTCGCCCGAGACGTCCCCGATCGCGGGGAAGCGAGCCGTCGCACCGTCCGCACGCACGGCGAGGGCGTTGATGCCCGTCCCGCACACCACGGCCGCGGCGTCGGGCGACAGCGTCCCGGCCCGCAGCAGCGCGAACAGGTCGTTGTCGAGGACGTCCGGCGCACCGCCGTCCTCGTCCCAGTGGGCGAGGGCGTCGGTCGCGGCGACGAGCTCGTCGTGCAGGTCCAGTCCCGCGAGGTACACGTGCGTGGTCAGGATCCGACGTGCTCCGAGGGCGCCGACGACCCGTGCGCGCACGTCGTCGAGGATCGGCCCGGCGACGTCCCACCCGCGTGACTGCGGGTTCGACCCCGGCCCGCGGGCGTGCCCGACGAGCGTGCCGTCGAGCGCGATCGCGACGACGTCCGTCTTGCTGCCGCCACCGTCGACGGCGAGCACGACGTCTCCGCGGCCGGACCCGGGTGCCGGCGGACCCTCCGGCACCTCCGGAGCGGCCGGACTGGAGGCGCGGGTCGTCCCCGCCCCGCCGGCCCGGCTCAGCCCGCCCACGTCAACTGCTCCGATCGCGCCCACGGCAGGTGCTCCGCGTTCGCGGCCAGGAGCAGGTCGGTGAGCTTCTCGGCCTTGTCGACCTGTCCGACGAGGGGGTGTGCCCACATCGCACGGAGCACGCGGTCGCGGCCACCGTGCACGGCCGCATCGAGGGCGAGTCGTTCGTACCCGGCGACGTGCGACACGAGCCCGACCATGTCCGCGTCGAGCGGAGTGACGGGCAGCGGGGTGATCGCCTGCCGGGTGACGCGAGCCGGGACCTCGATGACGTGGTCGTCGGGCAGGAACGGGAACGTGCCGTCGTTCCGCACGTTGAGGACCTGCACGTCGCCGCGGTCGCCGAGGATCGAGGACAGCACGTCGATGGCGGCCTCGGAGTAGTACGCACCACCTCGCTGCTCCAGCTCGACCGGCTTCGTGACGACGGACTGGTCGGCGTACTTGGTCAACAGTGCGGACTCGGTCTCCATCACGGCCTCGGCGCGGGTGCGCTCGTGGAGCTGCTCCTCGAGCACGACGTCGTGGCTGTAGAAGTAGCGCAGGTAGTACGAGGGGACGGCGTGCTGCAGGCGGATGAGGTCGGCGGGCATGTGCACGCTCTCCGCCATCCGGTCGAGGGCACCGGTGTCGGCGACGAGCAGCTCGGACAGGACGTCACGCTCACCGGAGGCGTCCGTGACGTGCACGCCGCGTTCCCACGTGAGGTGGTTGAGCCCGACGTGGTCGAGCCGGACGACCGACGGGTCGACCTGGAACTCGGCGGCGAAGCGCCGCTGGAACCCGATCGCGACGTTGCAAAGCCCGACGGCGCGGTGGCCGGCCTCGAGCAGGGCGCGGGTGACGATGCCGACCGGGTTCGTGAAGTCCACGATCCAGGCGTCCGGCTTCGCGTGCTTCCGGACGAGCTCCGCGTACTCGAGCACGACCGGCACGGTGCGGAGCGCCTTCGCGAACCCGCCGGGCCCGGTGGTCTCCTGCCCGATGCAGCAGGCCTCGTGCGGCCAGGTCTCGTCCTGCTGCCGGGCGGCCTGGCCGCCGATCCGGAGCTGGAACATGACGGCGTCGGCGTCCGAGACCCCGGCGACCACGTCGTCGGTGACGTGGACCGTGCCGGGGTGGCCGGCGTGTGCGAACATCCGCTTGGCGACACCGCCGACGAGTTCGCGTCGGACGGGATCGGGGTCGACGAGCCAGAAGCTCGTCGATGGGCAGTTGGTCGCGGAGCCGGGCGAAGCCGTCCACGAGTTCGGGGGTGTAGGTGGATCCGCCACCGATGACTGCGAGTTTCACTGTGGTGCTATCCCTTCACGCCGGTGAGCGCGATGCCCTCGACGAATGCCTTCTGTGCGAAGAAGAAGATGACGACGACGGGGACCATGACGACGACGGTCATCGCCATCGTCATCGACCAGTCGGTGCCGTGCTGACCCCGGAACGTCGCGAGTCCGTACGCCACCGGCCAGGCGGCCTGGTTCTCGGACGCGTAGAGGAGCGGGCCGTAGTAGTCGTTCCAGGAGTGGAAGAACATGAAGATCGCCGCCGACGCGATGCCCGGCCGGGCCATCGGCACGACGACCCGCCAGAGCACGCCCCACTCGCTGCACCCGTCCATCCGGGCGGCGTCGCCGTACTCCTTCGGGATCGTCAGGAAGAACTGGCGGAGCAGGAAGATGCTGAACGCGTCACCGAGCAGGTTCGGCAGGATCAGCGGCCAGAGCGTGCCGGTGAGGTGCAGGTGCGACCACATCACGTAGACCGGCACCGCGGTGACCTGCGGGGGCAGGAGCATCGCGACGATGATCACGGTGAAGACCAGGTTCGCCCCCTTGAACTTGATCTGGGCGAGCGCGTACGCCGCCGGGACCGAGCTGACGAGCATGAACGCGGTGGCGAGCACGGCGTACATCGACGAGTTGCCGAACCACTGCGCGAGCGGCAGTTCGCTGAACACCCGGGCGTAGTTCGAGAAGTCGAACGGCCTCGGGATGATCGACGCCGTGAGCGCCTGGCTGCTCGACATGAGCGACGTCAGGACGACGAAGACGATCGGCGCGATGGTCAGGACACCGAGCGCCACGAGCGCGGCGTGCTCGGCGATCCAGACGAGCAGGCTGCGGCGCGGACCGCGCGCGGAGCCGGATGCCGCGCCGCGGGGAGCCCGGGCGAGCGGGACTGGGACACGGCGGTCATCAGGACTCCTCAGGTCTGAAGACGGAGATGCGGCGCATCGTGAACACGAGCACGATCGCGGTGATCACGAACAGGACGACGGCCATCGCGGACGCGTAGCCGAACTGGAAGTTCGCGAAGCCGTGCTGGTAGAGCAGCTCGGTGTAGGTGAGCAGCGACGTGCCCGGGTAGCCGAGCTGCGCCGCGGTCCCCCGCCGATCGTCGCCTTGCCGCTCGCGACGCCCGAGGCGACCGCCGCCTCGGTGAAGTACTGCAGGGCCGCGATCACCCCCGTGACGACGGCGAACCCGATGACCGGAGCGATCGTCGGCAGCGTGATGTGCCGCACCTGCTGCACGCCGTTCGCACCGTCGAGCGACGCGGCCTCGTACAGGTCGCGCGGCACGTCGAGGAGCGAGGCCAGGAAGATGATCATGATGTCGCCCATCACCCAGACGCCCATGATCACGAGCGAGGGCTTCGACCAGGCGGGGTCGTTGAACCACGGGGGCCGTCGATGCCGAACACCCGCAGGACCTGGTTGACCGGGCCGGTGCCGGGGTTGAACAGGAACACGAACGCGACGACGCTCGCGACCGGCGGCACCAGGGCGGGCAGGTAGAACAGCGTCCGCCAGAACCCGGTCGCCGTCTTCGCGCGGCTCAGCAGCCCGGCCACCAGGAGCCCGCAGACGATCCGGACCGGCACGAGGATGACCACGAACCACAGCGTGTTGACGACCGCCGGCCAGATCTGCGGGTCCTGCGTGAACAGGAACCGGTAGTTCAGCAGCCCGACGAACTCGGGTTCCTGCAGCTGGTTGTAGCGCGTGAAGGAGTAGAAGATCGACGCGACGAGTGGGTACGCGAAGAAGATCACGAGGCCCGCCAGGGCCGGGGCCAGCATCGTCAGGGCGACCAGACGACGGCGGGACTCGGCGGAGCGGCGCCGACGTGGCCGGCTCCCAGGGGCCGTCGAACGCGACCCGGCGCTGGCCGGCGGCCGGGAGGCGCGGGTGGGCCGCGCCTCCAGGCTTCCGGTTTCAGGGGTGGTGACGTCCGTCATGGTCACGGACCAGCCAGTGGTTGGCGTTGTCGATGTCCGAGTCGAGCTTCTTGAGCTTGGCGTCGAGGTCGCCGCCGTTCTGCTGGTACGCCTGCCAGAACTTCGTGAAGGTGCCGATGTAGGCGGCGCCGTCGGCGGTGCCGGGCGAGGTCATGGTGTCCTTGTTGCCGGCGACGTCGACGAAGGTCTTGTAGTTCTCGTCGACCTCGAGCTTCGGTGACTCCAGGGCCGAGGTGAGCGTCGGGATGTTCTTCAGCCCGTTGCCCATCGTCACCTGCGCGTCGGTGTTCGTGGACAGGTACTTCAGGAGCGCCCATGCGAGCTCGGGGTGCTTCGAGCCCTTCGCGATGCCCGCCACGTTGCCCGCGATGTACGTCGAGCCGTAGTTGCCGACGCCGTCCATCACCGGGGTCGGTGCGGTGCCGTAGTCGAGGTCCGGCTTCTGGTCCTTGATGAACGCGGTGCGGTACTCGCCGTCGATCTGCATCGCGACCTGACCGGTCTGGAACGCGTTGTCGGCGGCGAACTCCTGCCCGAGGCCGGACGTGAAGGCCTTGAGCTTGTCGTAGCCGATCTCGTCGACGAAGCCCTTCTGCCAGGCGATCAGCTTCTTCCAGTTCGCCGAGGTGCCGATCTCGCTGTTCCCCTTCTTGTCCAGCCACGAGCCGTCGATCATCGGCGCCCAGTGCTCGGGGAGTTCTCGTAGAAGTCGATCAGCGGGTTGAACCCGAGCTGCTTGATGGAGCCGTCGGCGTTGTACGTGGTAAGCTTCAGCGCGTCCGACTTGAGCTCGTCGAGGGTCTTCGGCGGCGTCGTGATGCCCGCCTTCTCGAGCAGCGGCTTGTTGTACATCAGGGCGCTCACGTCGGCGAGGGCCGGCAGCGTGCACCGGGTGCCCTTGTACTGCGTGTAGGAGCGGACGGCATCGGGGATGTCGGACAGGTCGACCTTGTCGCGTTTGATGTACGGCGACAGGTCACGGAACGCGCCCGACGAGCAGAAGCTGCCGACGATCGCCGTCGAGTAGGACAGGCCGACGTCGATGTTCTGACCGGACGAGATCGCCTTCTGGAGCTTCTCGTCGTCCTGGCCGGCGTGGATGTCGACCGTGACGCCGGGGTTCGCCTTCTCGAACCCGGCGACGGCACTCTTCACGACACCGGCCTCGCGCCCGGTGAAGAAGTGCCACAGGGACACGGTGCCCTTGAGCTCCTTCGGCGCGGACTTGTCGATGGCGTCGGCGCTGCTGCCGGAGCTGCAGCCGGCGACGACGAGCGCACCGACGGCGGCGATGGCCGTGGCGGTGAGGATCCTCGTGGCGGATCGTTTGGCGGAGGGGTGCATCGGTACTCGCTCTCTGGTCTCGACTCGGCGGCTGCGTTTCCGGGCGCGCCGAAGAGCCCTGGGACAGGGCCGGGTGGTGGTGCCTCGAGTGGTGCGGGTGGAACTCCGGTGGGCGGAGCGGCTCAGGGGCGCTCGGCGGGGTCCGGTGCTGGCGCATCGTCACTGATGCGTTCGAGCCGGTCCGCGAGCGCGGTGCGGACGACGTCGATGAGGACGTGCCGCGCACCGTGCAGGACGGGGTGTCGGGGACGCCGGGTGCCACCACGGCGGTGGACCAGCGGGTGCGGGTCCGGAGCCAGGCGGTCACGGCGGCGGCCAGGGCGGGTCCGCCCGCGATCCCGGTCGGGCCGTGCAGCACGACCGTCTCGGGATCCGCGACGGCGAGGGCGGGGAGCACGTTGTGCCCGACGCGCTCGCCGAGGGCGGTGGTGAACGGGTGCTGCTCGGGGAGTCCGGGCAACTGGGGGAGCACCTGACGCCAGTCGGCTGCGGAGCCGTCCGGTGCCGTGATCCCGTGCTCGGCGGCGAGGGCGATGATCGCGGGCTCGGAGATGAGGTCCGCGATGATCGTGGCCGTCGGGTCGATGGAGCGTGCGTCGGCGGGCACGCTGAGGTAGCCGATCTCACCCGCGGCACCGGACGCGCCGGTGTGCAGGTGGCCGTGCAGGTCGAGGGCCATGCCGAGGCCCTCCGCCATCCAGAACAGGGCGAACGACCCGGGGGTCCGACCGGCGCCCATGTTCCGCTCGGCGATCGCCGCGAGGTTGGCGTCGTTCTCGATGACGACCCGGACGCCGAGCGCAGCGGACAGGGTCGTCGAGACCTGGTCGCGGGGCCAGCCGGGCAGCCCGTCGGTGAAGATGAGGGTGTCCGTCGCGTGGTCGACACTCGCCTGGACCCGACGGCGACCGCGGTGACGAGCTCCGGGTCGACGCCGGCGGCCGCGGCGGCCCGGCTGACGGCGGCGGCGACGATGTCCTCGCCGGGGGCGCGCACCTCGGCGTCGTCCATGCGGTGTTCGGCGACGGGGTAGGACCGCCCGGTGGCGTCGACCACGGTGGAGCGGACGTCGACGAGCTGGACGTCGACCGCGACGGCGAGGTCACGGTCGGTCGTCGCTGCGTACACCACGGCGCTCGGGCCCCGGCGGCCGGTCTGGGTCGCGGTGCCGGCTTCGTGGATGAGGTCGGCGGCCTCGAGCCGGCGGATGATCTCGGCAGCGGTGGGCTTGCTGAGGCCGGTGCGCTGCGCGATCTCGTTGCGGGTGAGCGGACCGTCGTCGAGCAGGAAGCTCGAGGGCCGCGCGGTCGTTGAGCACACGGAGGAGTCCGGGCTGGCCGGGGTGCGTCCTCGTGTGCTCATGACGAGGACTGTAACGGACAACCTTCTTTACTGAAAGGTTTGTTTACCGATTCGAACACGCGTTCCGCTCCGCGAAACACCGGACGCGTCGGCGCCCCGGCTTGCCGAATCGCGCGTAGGAGGTCGATTCGCGCGTAGGAGGTCGAATCGCGCGTAGGCGACCGGAAGTTCCGACCACCTACGCGCGATCCTGCATCCCAGGCCGGGCGTCATGGGCAGGAACGTGCGCAACTCGGGCCTGGAGGCGCGGGGCGGGCTGGCACCGCGCCTCCAGGCCGGTGTGTGGTGAGCCGCGCCGCGAGACTCGTGGTGAGCGACGAGGCTCGTGCCGACGAGCGCGAGACGCGTCGCGCACCGTGAGACTCGGGTCCGGGCACCAGCGCCGCGCACGCCAAGCGCCGCGCGCTACGGGCGCAGCAGCACCTTGATGGCGCGACGCTCGTCCATCGCGCGGTACGCCTCGGCCGTCTCGTCGAGGGGCAGCTCGAGGTCGAACACCCGCCCGGGCTCGATCGCGCCCGAGAGCACGTCGGGCAGCAGCTCGGGGATGTACTTCCGCGCCGGGGCCATGCCGCCCGCGATCGTGATGTTCGTGTCGAAGAGGTAGCGCGTCCCGATGGTGGGCACCCCGTGCGGAACGCCCACGAAGCCGACGTTGCCCCCGGGGCGGACCGAGTGCAGCGCCTGGTCCATGCTCTCCTCGGTGCCCACGGCCTCGACCGCGCAGTCCGCCAGGTCGCCGCCGAGCATCTCCTTGATCGCCGCGACACCGGCGTCCCCACGCTCGGACACGATGTCCGTCGCCCCGAACTCCCGCGCCAGCGCCTGCCGGTCGGCGTGCCGGCTCATCGCGATGATCCGCTCGGCCCCGAGTCGCTTCGACGCGAGCACCGCGGACAGCCCGACCGCGCCGTCGCCCACGACGACGACGGTCCCGCCCGGGCCCACGGCTGCGGACACCGCGGCGTGGTGACCCGTCGAGAACACGTCGGACAGGGTCAGCAGCGACGGCAAGAGCGCGGGGTCGACCGGGCCGGGCACGGCGACCAGCGTGGCCGACGCGTCCGGGATGCGGACGTACTCGGCCTGCGCACCGCCGACCGGGTCGCCGTAGGCGTCCTTGCCGCCGAACCCGGAGAGGTGCTCGCAGCCGGTGGTCATGCCGTGCCGGCAGGCCTGGCACGTGCCCTCGTTCATGGTGAACGGGGAGATGACGAAGTCGCCGACGTGCAGGTCCGTGACCGCGTCGCCGACCGCGACGACCTCGCCGACGAGCTCGTGCCCGATCGGGTGCGGCTCCTTCGTCTTCGTGACGCCGCGGTACGGCCACAGGTCGGAGCCGCACACGCACGCCGCGACGACCTTGACGACGGCGTCCTTCGGCGTGATCAGGTCGGGCCGGTCGCGGTCCTCGACGCGGATGTCGTTCGGGGCGTGGATGATCGCTGCGCGCAAGAGGGGAGCCTTCCGTCGAGATGGTGGGGATCGGCCGGTCGACGTCGTCCGGAGCCCACTCGACAGTACCCTCGTGCGGGTGGACGACGACCGGTACGGCAGCGATGTGCTCTCGGGGACTGGCGCTCGCGCGGCGTGAACAAGGTGCGGCAGGTGCCGCTCGAGCGGGGCATGGTGCTCGAGGACCCGACGACTGGCTGGGCCGGCGCCGCGGTACGACTCGAAGCGGGCAACGTGGAGCTCGAGGACTGGAAGGGCCGCGCCCGCTCGTTCCCGTTCGGCGGCCAGTTCCTGCTCGAGGGCGAGCTCGTGACGCTCGGCCGGCCCCAGGCGCCGGTCGGGCGGTCTGCCGCACCGGGGCGTGGCCCGTCCGGTCGGCAGGCAGCGGCAGCCGGGAGGCCCGGGGTGGCTCCCGCCGTGCGGCATGCGTCCGACGGCGGTCGCCTCCGTACCGCGTCCGGGTCGTTCGCGGTCGAGCAGCAGCGCGCTCGGGTGGCGCTGCCCTCCCGGATCATGGTGGAGGGCAAGCACGACGCGGAGCTCGTCGAGAAGGTCTGGGGAGCCGACCTCCGCGTCGAGGGCGTCGTCGTCGAGGAACTCTCCGGCGTCGACAACCTGGCCGCGGTCCTGGACGACTTCCAGCCCTCGCGCGACCGTCGTGTCGGCGTGCTCGTCGACCACCTCGTGCCCGGCTCGAAGGAGTCCCGCTTCGCCGACGCCGTGATGCGCGGGAAGTGGGGCGCGCACGTGCTCGTCGTCGGACACCCGTTCGTGGACGTCTGGCAGTCGGTGAAGCCCGCCCGCGTCGGACTGCAGACGTGGCCGACAATCCCTCGTTCGATCGAGTGGAAGAAGGGCATCTGCCAGGCTCTCGGCTGGCCGCACGCCGAGCAAGCCGACATCGCCCGTGCCTGGCAGCGGATCCTCGGGCAGGTGCGGACCTTCGCCGACCTCGAGCCGCAGTTGCTCGGCCGCGTCGAGGAGCTCATCGACTTCGTCACGGAGCCGAAGGCCTGACGGGGTCGGGCTCGCACCGTGCGACCCGTGCCCGCAGGTTCGTAGTGTGCGAGGTTCCGCGCGCCGTGGCACCCGCACAGCCCCGCACGTTGCACGGAACCTCGCACACCGCGATCGCTGCCTCGCACGGTGCGAGGTGTGCAGCGCCCACGGACCCCGAAATCCCTGTCGATCCCGGGCGTGGCGCATACCCTGGACGCATGGACGGGATCGACGGACGCGTGCGAGGCGCTGTCGACGTCTGGCTGCGCTGGTTGCCCCGGTGGCAGATCGGCACGGCCCGTCCCCGTACTCGTATCTGCCGCAAGTGCACCGGCTCACCGATCGCCACCGCTGCCGGCTTCGGACCGGACGTACCGCACGCGGTCCAGCACGCGCTGATCGGCCGCATCTCGACGATCATCGAGGACGCCGTCGATGACTACACGGCGAAGAACCTCCCGCTCCTGCAGCGCGAACTCGAGCGGGCCGCAGCACGCAAACGACATGCGGGGTACCAGCCGACCGAGGGCCTGCAGCCGGAGTTCCAGGGCCTCGACGTCGACCCCGAGCCGTCCCGGGTGAACCCTTCTTGTTCACGCTCGGTGAGCTGACCGGCACCGGTGCACACGAGCAGGCTCCCCGTGAACCGCTGTCGGACGAGGCGAAGTCGGCACTCCGCCACGAGATCGAGCTCTCCGACGAGTGCGCGCAGTCCACCGGGGTTGCGGTCTGCCTGGCGCTCACCGACCACCGACCGCGGATCGCCGAGGCCGTCGAACGCCTGGTCGAACCACAGATCGAGGCGCTCGTGTCGGACATGTTCCGTGGGTTCGACGGCCCGGGAGCACCCCACACTGGGCTGTTCTGAGTGCGGAACGCAGGTGCAGCGGCGGCCGGCAGTCGGCAGCGGCAGCGGATGATCAGCGGTCGGCCGGTGCCGCGTGACGCTCGTCACGCCGGCGGACGGCGCTGAGGACCAGTCGGGCGACCCCACGCCACCCGAGCAGGAACACACCGAGCACGATCGTCGCGACGATGACGAACGAGATCGGCAGCGGGTTGCCGTCCACATCTCCCTGCCCGGTGGCGACACGGATCGCGAGTCCGACGAACACGGTGAGGATCCAGGCGACGACGCCGGTCGGCCAGAAGCGCAGAGGCCGCGCCCATGCACCGCTCGTGACGTAGCCGATCGCCCAGCCGGCGAGGAACGGGTACGCAGTGGTCCAGAGCGCGAGTACGGACTCCGACTCACCGTGCGAGGAGCGCCCGATCAGGGCGAACAGGACGATGAGCACGACGTCGATCACGGCTGCGAGCCAGCCCCAGGTTCGTACGGTCACACCCCATTCTCGCAGCCGGGGACCGCCGCTGACTTCCTGCGGCGAACCTGTGGACGGATCCCGGGCGTCCACAGATCGATTGCCGACCATCGCACCGTGCGATGTCAGCACGACGATCGAACGATGACGGAGTCACCATCGTTCCCCGCTGTCCCCGACTGTCCGTGGTACGTCGTCAACGACGACCATCCGGATGTCACCCGAAGCCTCCGTGCGCGTGCACGTGCCGGCGAACTCCGACGGATCGCGTACGGGAGGTACGTGCCGGTCGAGGTCTGGGACCGCCTCCGGCCGGAGCAGCGGCACCACGTCCTCGTCCGTTCGCTGGTCGACCGGATCCGCCCGCGTTTCGTCGTGTCGCACTTGTCGGCCGCCGCGGTGCTCGGCGTGCCGTTCCTGCGGCCTTGGCCGGGACGCGTCCACCTGATCCGACCGGGGAGGACGCACGTACCACCAGTGCGACCTTCGTCGTGCACGCCGACTTCGATCCGGGAATGCGCGGCACGTGGCGCTTCCGGGCCGACGGGCTGCAGGTGACGAACTCCGAGCGGACCGCAGTCGACCTGGCGATGACCCTTCCGTTCCTGGACGGTGTGGTCGCGCTCGATCGGCTGCTGCGGCTCGGCACCGACACACAGAGCATCCGGGACGGCATCGAGCGCCGTTCGACCCGCGGTCGTCGCCGTGCCCTCCGGTCGCTCGGCTTCGCGGACGGGGCCGCCGACACGCCAGGGGAGTCCGTCGCCCGCGTCCGGCTCGACGAGTACGGCGCGCCGACTCCGGTCACGCAACACCGGTTCCGCGAGCGTGGGCACCCCGACATCGTCGTCGACCTCTGGCTGCCGGACGTGGGCGTCGCGATCGAGTTCGACGGTGAGGTCAAGTACCGGGACCGCGCGATCCGGGCCGGGCGTCGGCCGAGGACATGGTGATCGCGGAGAAGTACCGCGAGGACCGCCTGCGTGCCTTCGACGAGGTCCAGCACGTCGTCCGGCTGACCTGGGGCGACCTGTGGAACGAGAGCTCGTTCCGCGGCAAGCTCCGTCGGGCACGGGTCCCGATGCGGCATTGAGGTCGCACGGTGCGAGGGGCGGGCCGAACGGTGCGAGGTTCCGCGTACTGTGCGAGGGTCGGACGGTCCCACACTGCGCGGAACCTCGCACACTGCGAACACGGCCACGCGTGGCGTTCACGAAGACGTCACCTCCGGTTCGCCGCGGTCCGCGACGATGCGCGGATGACGACGACGCAGGCATCGGTCACGCCGACGACGCAAGCACCGGTCACGCAGACAGTGCGGGAAGCGGCCTGGAGGCACGGCGTGCGTCCGCCCCGCCTCGTCGCCCACCGCGGTGCGCCGCGAGTCCGTCGCGAGAACACGCTGCCCGCCGTGGCGGTCGCCGAGGCGCTCGGCGCGGAGTTCATCGAGGTCGATGTCCGGCGCACCGCCGACGGCGTCGCGGTCCTGCTCCACGACGAGACCCTCGGGCGGATGCGGGCGACGCCCGCCGCGTGTCCGAGGTCGACTGGTGCGACGTCGCCCGCCTCGGGAACGGCCTCGACCGCATCCCGCGCCTCGACGACGTGCTCGAGCGGCTGGACGGGGGCGGGCGACCCTGCTCGTGCACCTGACGGACCCGTCGGACGCGCTCGTCGCCGCGCGGACCGTCGCCGGGCACCGCGGCACCACGGCGGCCGCCTGGTGCGGCGCGCCTGCGGCGATGTCCGCCGTGCGCTCGGTCCTGCCGGAGGCGGGCGTGTGGCTCGCGTGGGAGTCGCTCGAACCGCCGACGTCGGCCGACCTCGAGGGGCTGCACCCCACGACGCTCGACGTCGACGTCGCGTTCCTGACCCCGCGCACCACCGAGGTCGCGCACGCCCTCGGCCTCCGGGTCGCCGTGCGGACCGTCGACGACGCCGAGCCGGCGCTCTGGGCGGCACGGCTCGGTGTCGACTCGATCACCACGAACGACGTCGCCGCGGTCCGCGTCGTCCTCGCGACCGCCGAACGGGACGGCTGGCCCGGACGGGACCGTGAGCCGACGGAGGCCGAGGTGGCCTCGCGCGCGCAGGCGCTGGCGCACCGGCTCGCGCACGAGGTGATCGCGTTCACCCGCGAGCACCCCGTGGCGTCCGTCACGGCGAAGGCGAACCCTGCGGACCTCGTCACCGACGTGGACCGGCTCGTCGAGCAGCACGTCCGCTCCCGCGTGCGGATGGTGTTCCCGACGCACGGGTTCACCGGCGAGGAGTACGGCGACGCTCCCGGCGACCGGCACCGCTGGTACCTCGACCCCGTGGACGGCACGACGAACCTGGCGAGCGGCGTGCCGTGGACGTCGATGTCGCTCTGCCTCACCCGTGGTGGTCGTCCGGTCGTCGGCGTCGTGGCGGATCCGTGGCGGGGCGAGGTGCTCGAGGCCCGGCGCGGTGGTGGCGCCACGTGCCGTGACCGGGCGCTCCGGCTGGACGACGCGCCGCGGCCGCTCGCCGGCGCCGTGGTCGGCACCGAGCTCGACGGGCACCGCCCGTGGCCGGGGTTCGGTGCGTTCCTCGACGCGCTCGCCGACCGTTCGTGCACGCTCCGGGTGCAGGGTTCCGGCACGCTGACCATCGCCCAGGTCGCGGCGGGCCGGGGCTCGGCGGGTGCGTCCCGGCGTTCGACCCGGTCGACCACGGCGCGGCGGTGCTGCTCGTGCACGAGGCCGGCGGGGTCGTGCTCACCCGTTCGGGTCAGGTCGAGGGGTTCCCGCCGCTCGGGGAGCCGTTCCTCGTGGCGCACCCCGGCGCGGCGGACGAGCTGCACGCGGTGTGGACGGCGGCGCTCGCCGCCGGCTGAGCCGGACCGGGACGGCCTGGAGGCGCGTGGTCGAGCCGCCACGCGCCTCCAGGCCGGCCCGTGGGTGCGCTGGGACGTCAGGCCTGCGCGATCCGGACCATGTTGCCGGCGGGGTCACGGACGGCCGCGTCGCGGACGCCCCAGAACTGGTCCGTCGGTTCCTGGAGGACCTCGGCGTCGGGGCTGGCCGTGATGCGGTCGAACGTCGCCGCGAGGTCGTCCACGCGGAGCTGCAGCATCGAGAGACCGCCCTTCGCCAGGAGTGCGGCGATCGCGTCGCCGTCCTCCTGCGAGCGGCCGGCGTGCGGCTCGGACAGGACGAGCTCGAGGTCCGCGTGGTCGTCGCTCACGAGCGTCACCCAGCGGAACCCGCCGTTCTCGACGGTGTTGCGCACGGTGAAGCCGAGCACGTCGCCGTAGAACGCCACGGCGGCGTCGATGTCGTCGGCGAGCACGTGCACGCCGCTGATCTGGATCGTCATGGGGACGAGACTAGGGCTGGGCGGAAGGCGCGCGCTTCTCCGATCCTGCTCGGACCGGCCGGGTGACGAGCATCGTGTGGCAGCTCCACACGCCTGCGAGGTCATCGTGGTCGGCGGCGCGGTACTGCGAGGGCGTCATCCCCACCAGCTCGGTGAACCGCGATGAGAACGACCCGAGGCTCGTCGCACCGACGGCCATGCAGACCTCGGTCACGGAGAGGTCGGTGCTGCGGAACAGGGCCTGCGCCCGCTCGATCCGCCGGGTCATCAGGTAGGCGTAGGGCGTCTCGCCGTACGCCGCGCGGAACCGGCGGCTGAAGTGCGCGGTCGACATGAACGCGGCCGCCGCGAGGGACGGCACGTCGAGCGGTTCCGCGTACTCACGGTCCATCCGGCTGCGGGCACGGCGCAGCCGTCGGAGCTCGTCGATGTCCGCCGTCACGCTGCCATCCTGCCCGGTCGGCTCCCGGGGACTCTGTGCGTGCGTTCAGCCAGTGGTCGCGGGTGCTCCCTAGGGTGGCAGTCCACGGCGGGTCCGACCCGGACCGGCCGCACCCGAAGGAGCATCGATCATGGGATTCCTCGACCGCCTGCTCGGACGTCCGGAGCGCGACCAGAACGGCGTCGCGCAGAACCAGTGGGGGCAGCCGCAGCAGCAGGGGTACCGCTACGGTCAGCAGTCCTACCAGCAGCCCACCCCGGCGAGCGTCGCGTCGAGCGACGACGAACGCGCCGTCGAGCGGTACCGCTACCTGCTCCGCACGGCACCGCCGGAGCGCATCGAGGAGGTCCACGCCGAGGCGTTCGCAACCCTGACGCCCGAGCAGCGCCGGATGGTCTACGACGAGTTCACCCGGACGGCTCCCGCGGGCGAGGCCCCGCGCGCCGACGACCCGCGCTCGCTGGCACAGGCCGCCACCCGGTCGGAGATCCG
The DNA here is from genome assembly GCA_029689965.1 of Curtobacterium flaccumfaciens. Classification (GTDB taxonomy): domain Bacteria; phylum Actinomycetota; class Actinomycetes; order Actinomycetales; family Microbacteriaceae; genus Curtobacterium; species Curtobacterium flaccumfaciens_E. The sequence goes on from CP121450.1 coordinate 1,668,263, forward strand.
GCAGCCCGGCTTCATGGAGCGCTCGCTCGGCGGTGTCGGCGGCGCCGGGCAGCGCTCGGGACCGTCGTTCGGCAGCATGATCGGCGCCTCACTCCTCGGGACCGTGGCCGGCTACGTCATCGGCTCCGCCATCATGAGCGCCTTCCTGCCGGATCCCGGATCGTTCGATGGCGGTACCGACGCTGCGGGTGACGGTGGTTCGGAGGACACTGGTGCCGACTCCGGCGACGGCGGTGCGGCCGACGGCGGCGGGCTCGAGAGTGCGGGCTGGGCGACGGCGGATCGGACTTCGGCGGTGGCTTCGGTGACCTCGGTGGTGACTTCGACGTGTAGTACGTCACTCCTCCCACCGATCTACTGATATTCTCCGTGGTCGAGAAGGGAGCGACATGGCCATCATCGAAGCCTCCGGGCTCACCAAGACCTACCGTTCGAAGTCCGGGCCCGTCCACGCCCTGGCGGGCCTCGACCTCTCGGTGCCGCAGGGCACCGTGAAGGCGCTGCTGGGACCGAACGGCGCGGGCAAGACGACCACCGTCAAGGTGCTCACCACGCTCATCACGCCCGACACCGGCACGGCGACGATCGACGGGATCGACGTCGTCGGCGACCCGCAGGCGACCCGTCGGTCGATCGGCGTCTCCGGGCAGTACGCAGCGGTGGACGAGAACCTCACCGGGTTCGAGAACCTCGAGATGATCGGGCGGCTCTACCACCTCGGTCGTCGGACGGCGCGGGACCGGGCCCGCGAGCTCATCGACGTCTTCGACCTCGCCGAGGCAGGAGACCGCCCGGTCAAGGGCTTCTCCGGCGGCATGCGGCGGCGCATCGACCTCGCGGGCGCCCTCGTGATGAACCCCCGCGTGTTGTTCCTCGACGAACCGACGACCGGCCTCGACCCCCGCAGCCGTCTGGCGCTCTGGGGCATCATCGAGGGGCTCGTGTCCGGCGGCACCACGGTGCTGCTCACCACGCAGTACCTCGAGGAAGCCGACCAGCTCGCCGACGACATCGCGGTGATCGACGGCGGAACCGTCATCGCCGAGGGCACGTCCGACCAGCTCAAGGCACAGGTCGGCGGTCACCGCGTCGTCGTCACGCTCGTCGACCAGGCGGACCGCGACGCCGTGACGACCGTGCTGCGCCGCTACGGCGTCGGCGAGGTCGAGGCCTCGGGCGATGGCCGCACCCACGCCGTCGCGGTGGAGGCCGGCCCGTCCGCGCTCCAGCGCGTCCTCGCCGACCTCGGCGAGGCCGGCATCGAGCTGCACGACGCCGGCATGCGCCGTCCCACGCTCGACGACGTGTTCCTCCGGCTCACTGGACACGCAGCGACCGACGACGGTGACACCGCGGACCCAGGCGCGAACGCGAAGCACACCGCCGAGACCGACCAGAAGGAGACGGCGCGATGACCGCCACCACCACCGCCCTCGGCCGGCAGCTGCCCGTCGTCGTCACCGCACCCGCCGCGGTGTGGTTCGAGGACGGCTGGACCGTCACGAAGCGGAACCTCATCAAGATCAAGCGCTCGCCGGACATGCTCGTGTTCGCCGTGCTGCAGCCGATCATGTTCGTCCTGCTGTTCAGCCAGGTCTACGGCGGGGCCATCCGGGTGCAGGGTACCGACTACACGCAGTTCCTGATGGCGGGCATCTTCGCCCAGACCGTCGTCTTCGGTGCCACGTTCTCCGGGTCGGCGATGGCGCAGGACCTCAAGGAGGGTCTGATCGACCGCTTCCGCACGCTGCCCATGTCGGCGTCCGCGGTGCTCGTCGGCCGGACCAACTCCGATCTCGTGCTGAACGCGATCTCGATGACGATCATGATGCTCACCGGACTCGTGGTCGGGTGGCGGGTGAACTCGTCGCCGCTCGAGTTCCTCGCGGGCATCGGGCTGCTGCTGCTGTTCAGCTACTCGTTCAGCTGGGTGATGGCGCTGCTCGGCATGAGCGTGAAGACCCCCGAGGTGATCAACAACGCCTCGTTCATGATCCTGTTCCCGCTGACGTTCATCTCGAACGCGTTCGTGCCGAGCGACACGCTGCCGCTGGTGCTGCGCGTGTTCGCCGAGTGGAACCCCGTGTCGTCGCTCGTCCAGGCCGCACGCGAGCTCTTCGGCAACGTGGGTTCCGCGCCGGTGCCGGACATCTGGACCATGCAGCACCCCGTCCTGACGGTGCTCATCGGCATCGCGGTGATGCTCGTCGTCTTCGTGCCGTGGGCGGTGAACAAGTACACCCGCATCAGTGCGAAGTGAGCCGCTGGGGCGCATCAGTGCGAAGGGAGCGGTCGCGTGGGCGCTACAGCAGCTTCCGCCGCGATGGCCGTGACCGCCCTGCCGTGGTTCACGGTGGACCCGATGACGCCGCTGCTCGCGGCGTGCATCGCGGCGGGGTCCTGCTCGTGGCCGCCGCTGTCGCCCGACCTCGGCGGTAGCCGTCTAGCATCGTCAGCGTGACCGCGACAGACGCCGAGCGGGCCGCGGAACACGACGCGACCGAGCCGTCCCTCGACCGCAGCACGCGTCTGCGCCGGTGGATGCTGCACGGAGCGGACCAGGGGGCGTCCACCAGGGCCCGCACCAGGTCGAGGTCGAGAAGACGCACTCCTGGTGGCGGGTCATGTGCCTGACCGGGGTCGACTACTTCTCCACCCTCGGGTACCAGCCCGCGATCGCCGCCCTGGCCGCCGGGCTCCTCTCGCCGATCGCGACGATCGTCCTCGTCCTCGTCACGCTGTTGGGTGCGCTGCCCGTGTACCGCCGGGTCGCACAGGACAGCTTCCGGGGCGCCGGGTCGATCATGATGCTCGAGAAGCTCCTGCCGTGGTGGGCGGAAGCTTTTCGCGCTCGTCCTGCTCGGGTTCGCCGTGACTGACTTCATGATCACGATGACCCTGTCGGCGGCGGACGCCACGGCGCACATCGCCGAGAACCCGTACACGCCGCACTGGTTCACCGAGATCCCGGTCCCGCTCACCCTGGCGCTGCTGCTCCTGCTGGGCATCGTGTTCCTCCGCGGCTTCAAGGAGGCGATCGGCATCGCCGTCGCGCTCGTCGGGGTGTTCCTCGCCCTCAACGCGATCGTCGTCGTGGTGGCCCTGTGGCACGTGTTCGAGCACCCGATGGTGGCGAGCGACTGGTGGAGTGGCCTCACGGCGCAGCACAGCAACCCGCTCGTGATGATCGGCATCGCCCTCGTCGTGTTCCCGAAGCTCGCGCTCGGCCTGTCCGGGTTCGAGACCGGGGTCGCGGTCATGCCGCAGGTGCGCGGTGACACGTCGGACGACACGAGCTCCCGACCGGAGGGCCGGATCCGCGGTACGAAGCGGCTGCTGACCGTCGCCGCCGTCATCATGAGCTCGTTCCTCATCACCTCGTCGATCGTGACGACGTTCCTCATCCCGCAGCACGAGTTCCAACCCGGCGGTGGGGCGAACGGCCGAGCGCTGGCGTACCTCGCGCACCAGTACCTCGGTGGCGTCTTCGGCTCGGTGTACGACTTCTCCACCGTCGCCATCCTGTGGTTCGCCGGCGCGAGCGCGATGGCGGGTCTGCTCAACCTCGTGCCCCGCTTCCTGCCCCGCTACGGCATGGCACCGCAGTGGGCGCGGGCGACCCGACCGCTCGTCATCATCTTCACGCTCATCGCCTTCGTCATCACGATCGTCTTCCAGGCGAACGTCGACGCGCAGGGCGGTGCCTACGCCACCGGCGTGCTCGTCCTCATCACGAGCGCGGCCGTCGCGGTGACGCTGTCGGCCCGGCGCAAGCAGCAGAAGAAGCGCACCATCGGCTTCGGGATCGTCACGGTCGTGTTCGTCTACACGACCGTCGCGAACGTCATCGAGCGGCCCGACGGCGTCCGGATCGCCGCGATCTTCATCGTCGCGATCGTCGTCGTCTCGCTGGTCTCCCGTGTCCGCCGGTCGTTCGAGCTCCGCGCGTCGTCGATCGAGCTGGACGCCACCGCACGGCAGTTCATCGAGGCCGACGCCGACCAGTTCAGCTCCGTCTGCATCATCGCCAACGAGCCGGGTGCCGGCACCGCCGAGGCCTACCGGGCGAAGGGCCGAGAGGAACGCCGCGACTCCGGCATCCCCGCCCGCGTGCCGACGATGTTCCTCGAGGTGCTGCCCGCCGACTCCTCCGACTTCGAGGAGGACCTCGTGGTCGAGGGACACGTGATCCACGGACACCGCGTGCTCAAGGTCCGCTCCGGCAACGTGCCGAACACCATCGCGTCGACCCTCCTGGCGATCCGTGACATCGCCGGCGTCGTTCCGAGCATCTACTTCGAGTGGAACGAGGGCAGCCCGATCCGCAATGCGATCCGCTTCGTGTTCACCGGTGCCGGCGACGTCGCCCCGTCACCCGTGAGGTCCTCCGCGAAGCCGAACCCGACGTGAACCGCCGACCGAGCGTCCACGTGTCGTGACGGGCGGGGCGGACGCGGGTCGTGCCTCCAGGCCGGTCGGCGGGATCGCAGCGGTCGTCGTCGCCGCTGCCGTCTGGGGACCACGGGGACCGCGACGCACTTCGCGCCGGGCGTGCCGGCCGTCGTCTTCGGCGCGGTGACCTTCGGGCTCGGCGGCATCGTGCTCGCCCTCGGTGCCGGTCGCGGCAGCCTCCGTGCGGTCACCGACCCGGCGACCCGGCGCTGGGTCCTGCTCGGCGCGGCATCGCTCGTCGTCTACGCGGTCGCGTTCTACGCGGCCCTCGCCGACGCGGGCGTCGCGCTGGGCACGACCGTGGCCATCGGGTCGTCCCCGGTGTTCGCGGGACTCGTCGAGTGGTCGACGGACGGGAGGCGCGTCACCCGCAGGTGGGTCGTCGCCACCCTGGTGAGCGTGGTCGGCATGGTCGTCGTGACGCTCGCGCGGTCGGAAGGGTCCGGGTCGGCCGGCGCAGCGTCGGTCGGCGCAGCGCTGGACGCTTCGCTCGTGCTCGGGCTCGGCAGCGCGTTGCTCGCCGGTCTGACGTACGCGTCGTACTCGTGGGCGGTCGCGCGGGGCATGCACGCGGTGTCCGGTCCGGTCGCGCTGCCGGGAGGTGCGTCCGTGGCCGATCGTGCGTCCCGGCCGGGTGAGCGCGGGCTCGTGGGCGCGGTGTTCGGACTCGCGGCGGTCCCGCTCGTCGTCCTCGCCGTCGTGGGTGGGCACGCCGTGCTCGGGGTCGCGTCGAACTGGCCCGTGTTCGTGTACCTGGCGCTGGTGCCGACAGTGCTCGGGCACTCGCTGTACGCCGTGGGGCTGCGGTCCGTGCGTGCCTCGGTCGCGACGCTGCTCTCGTTGTTGGAGCCCGTCGTGGCCGCGGTCCTCGCCGTGCTGGTGGTGGGCGAGCACCTCGGTGCCGGCGGGTGGGTCGGCATCGGGCTGGTGGTGGTCGGACTCGCGGCGCTGGCCGTGCCGTCACGGGGGCGCGGCTAGCGCTCTCGGTGCGGTGCGGTGCGGTGCAGCGCGGTGTGCCGCTGCTCGCCGCTGCCTGCCGCTACTCGCCGAGGATCTGGTCCCGCACCTTCCGACGCAGCACCTTGCCGATCATCGAGCGGGGCAGGTCCTGCACCACGACGACCCGGCGCGGCACCTTGTACGCCGCCAGGTGGTCCCGCGACCAGGCACGGAGGGCGTCCGCGTCGAAGGTCGCCGGGTCCTTCGGCACCACGGCGGCGACGACCTGCTCGTTGCCGGCCTGGGTGATCCCGACGACCGCGACCTCCTCGACGCTGGGGTGCTTGAGCAGTGCGTCCTCGACCTCGGTGGGGAGACGTTGAACCCGCCGGTGATGATGAGCTCCTTGAGGCGGTCCACGATCCGGACGTACCCGTCCGCGTCGATCGCGACGATGTCCCCGGTACGGAACCAGCCGTCGGGGGTGAACACCTCGTCGGTGGCTGCCGCCTTGCCCCAGTACCCGCGGAACACCTGCGGACCGCGGACCTGCAGCTCGCCCGGCTCGTCGGTGCCGAGGACCTTCGTCGGGTCGTCCGGATCGGCCACCCGGGCCTCGGTGGAGGGGAAGGGGAGGCCGATGGAACCGAGCCGCCGGTCGTCGGACACCGGGTTCGCCATGATCACGGGGAGCACTCCGACAGTCCGTAGCCCTCCACGAGGTAGCCACCGGTACGGGCCTCCCACGGTTCGACGACGTCCTTCGACAGCGCCATCGCACCGGAGATGCCGATCTCGATGCCGTGGAGCGAGACCTTCGCCGAGTCCGCCGCGTGCTGCAGCCGCGCGTAGATCGGCGGCACGGCCGGCAGGAACGTCGGCGGGTGCTTCTTCATCGCCTTCAGGACCAGCGCCGGGTCGAACGTCGGGAAGAGCACCAGGCGCGAGGCCATGCTCATCGCGAACGTGAGGCAGAGCGTCAGACCGTAGGCGTGGAACATCGGCAGCACGGCGTAGACGACGCTGCCGTCGCCCGGCTGGATCTGCGGAACCCAGGCTCGTGACTGCGCGGCGTTCGCGATGAGGTTCCGGTGCGTGAGGACGGCACCCTTCGGGACGCCCGTGGTGCCGACGTGTACTGGATGAGCGCGATGTCGTCCGTTGCGGGGCGTGGGTGCCGCTTCGGGAGCCTGCGGTTCGACACGAGGTCGTCCCACCTGGTGGTGCCGCGGACCGTCGTCGTCAGCTTGGCCCGCGACGCACGCGCCCTGGCGACCGGCAGCGCGAGCGCGAGACGGGTGCTGCGCGGCATCGCACGGGTGAGGTCGATCGAGACGATCGCGTCGAGCTTCACGTCGGCGGGGAAGTCCTGCAGCGTCGCGACGGACTTGTCCCACGCGATCGCGACCTTCGCGCCGTGGTCCTCGAACTGGTGACGGAGCTCACGCGGCGTGTACAGCGGGTTGTGCTCGACGACGACCGCGCCGAGCCGGAGGACCGCGTAGAACGCCACGATGTGCTGCGGGCAGTTCGGCAGGACGATCGCCACGCGGTCCCCCGCACCCACGCCGAGCTTCCGGAGACCGTTCGCCGCCCGGAGGATCTGCTCCTCGAGCTCGGCGTACGTGGTCGTCCGCCCGAAGAACTCCAGGGCGACCTTCTTCGGGAAGCGCCGGGCGGAGCCCTCGACGATGTCGTACGACGAGCCCGTCGGCTCGTCGATGTCGTGCGGGACCCCCGGGCGTACGAGGCAAGCCAGGGACGGGGCGTGTCGATGCTCACGCGGACCAACCTAGCGGGCGACCCCGGCGGCGGCTGGGAGACATCGCGCGGTGCGATGCGGAGCCCGTTGTCAGGGGCACGACGGACGATGGCCGCATGCCCTCCGTCGCCGGTGCCTTCCGAACACGTCTCAACTCGACGTTCACCGGGGGCGCCACGGAGCGCCCGGCCTGGATCGACGAGCTCGAACGGGGCACCGACGCGGGCTTCTTCGGGCCCGGATCGGCCACCTGGGCGGTGCACGGCGGGAAGCAGACGATCCTCGCCGGCGTGCGGGCCCTCCTCGTCCAGGCGCTGCACCCGGGGGCACTGGCGGGCGTGGCCGACCACTCCCGCTACCGCGAGGACCCGTTCGGCCGCCTCGCCGGCACGATCCGGTGGATCTACACGGTGTCGCACGGCGACACGGCCGCCGCCGAGTCCGCGAGCGCCTGGGTCCGGACGCTGCACGAGCGGGTCCGCGGCGAGTACGTCGACGGGCACGGGGTCACGAGGCCCTACGCCGCGAACGACCCGACCTCGCCCGGTGGGTGCACCTCGCGTTCACCGACGCCTTCCTGCGGAGCGCGCAGCTTCGGGGCGGACCGATCCCCGGAGGGGCCGACGCATACGTCCGGGAGTGGGCGGTCGCCGGGCGGCTGATGGGGGTCGAGGACGCGCCGGAGTCCGACGCGGAACTGCGCGCGCAGATGAACGGGTACCTCGACCGCGGAGAGCTCGCCGTGACGGCGCGAACGATCGACGTCGTGCGGTTCATCAAGGACCCGCCGCTCGCGCGCCTCCTGCGTCCGGGCTACCGTGCGCTGTTCGACGGCGCGGTCGCCTCACTCGACCCCAGGCACCGTTCGATGCTCGGCCTGCGGACGCCGGGTATCGGGCCGGTCGAGTTCCCGGTGCGACGGACGGCGGGCGTCGTGCTCGACGGCATCGGTGCCGTGCTCGGTCACCAGACGGGGACGGAGCGCGCGGCGCTCGTCCGGATCGCGCGTCTCGGAGGCGCGTCGGACGGGGTCGACGCGAGCAGGTGACGGACTGGAGGCGCGGTGCGGGCTGGCACCGTCCCTCCAGTCTCGGCCGTCACCCCGCTGGCGCGGTGCGCCGGAACCGGCTGGAGGGGCCCACCTCCAGTCTCGGCCGTCACCCCGCTGGCGCGGTGCGCCGGAACCGGCTGGGTGCGTCAGAAGCCGGACGGCACCCGGGCGTGTACGCGGACTCGAGCCGCGTGACCTCGTCGTCGGTGAGTGTCATCGACGCGGCGGCCACCGCGTCGTCGATGTGGTGCTCCTTCGTCGCGCCCACGATCGGGGCCGACACCGCACCCTTGCCGGCGACCCAGGCCAGGGCGATCTGCGCCATCGGCGCGCCGTGCTCTCCGGCGATCTCCCGGACGACGTCGACGATCGCGCGGTTCGCGTCCTCGTCCTGCTGGTAGAGCGTCTTGCCGAACTCGTCGGTGTCTGCTCTGCTGCCCGAGCCCTGCGCCTCCCACGGGCGGGCGAGCTTGCCGCGGGCGAGGGGGCTCCACGGGATGACGCCGACGCCGGTGTGGGCGCAGAACGGGTGCATCTCGCGCTCCTCCTCGCGTTCGAGGAGGTTGTACTGGTCCTGCATGCTGACGAACCTCGTCCAGCCGTGCAGATCGGCCACGTGCTGCATCTCCGCGAACTGCCACGTCCACATGCTGCTCGCACCGATGTAGCGCGCCTTCCCGGACTTCACGACGTCGTGCAGGGCCTCCATCGTCTCCTCGACGGGGGTGTGCGGGTCGAACCGGTGGATCTGGTACAGGTCGACGTAGTCGGTGCCGAGTCGGGTCAGCGACGCGTCGATCTCGTGCATGATCGCCGTGCGGGACAGACCGGCGCCGTTCCGGCCGGGACGCATGCGGTTGAAGACCTTCGTGAAGACCTGGACCTCCTCGCGCGGAGCGAGTTCCTTGAGGAGCGTGCCCGTGATCTCCTCGCTGCTGCCCGCGGAGTAGACGTTCGCCGTGTCGAAGGTCGTGATGCCGGCCTCGTAGGCGCGGCGGACGAACGGGCGTGCCTCGTCGATGCCGACGCTCCACGGGTGGGCACCGCGGTCGGGGTCGCCGTAGGACATCATCCCGAGGATGACGCTCGAGATCTCGAGGCCGGTGGCACCGAGGCGGGTGCTCCCTGCCGATCGGGCGGTTTCGTGCTTGTGACGCGCGTCCTGCGTGTCGCGTTCGTGCGTGTCTTCCTGCCTGGGGCCGACGTCTTCGCTCATGCGGCCACTCTGGCATCGCGCCCTGTGACCGCGAGGAGGCGGACCTGCATCGGGGCGTCGTCGCCGACCTCGACGGGGGCGGCGTAGAGGCCGGTCACCGCGAGGTCTTCGATCTGCGGCTCGAAGTACTCCCAGACCGCGCGCACGAGTTCGTCGGGGAGCTCCTCGTCCGATCCGGTCGCGCGGGCGAGGTCCCACGTGTGGATCGTGATGTCGCTCGTCTGCTCGGTGAGGTACTCCCCGGCGGGGACCACGTCGGTCGCGAGGTGCACCGGCACGTCAGCGGGCGTTCTCCGCCAGGCTTCGGTCGCTGCCGCGGCGAACTTCGCCCACTCGGCGGGGAGGTCCGGCCGATCTCCTCGAGGTCCGCCTCGGCCTGGGCGTAGTCGCATCCGGTGAGGAGCTTCGGGATCCAGCGCTGCTCCTCGACGACGTGGCGGACGAGGTCCCTGGTGCTCCACTCGGAGTCGGGGGTGGAGGCGTCCCAGTCCGTCACGGCGGCGACGCGGCGGCCGAACTCGGCTGCAGCGAGGGCCTGCAGTGCGATCCAGTCGGTGGCCATGATGGTGCTCCTGTTCGTGTGGGTCGTCGTACGTGGTGCTCGGGGTGTTCGAGCGGCTGAGGTACCCGGCGCCCGTGCCCTTGGAGCGTCGGGTACTCGGGTACTCGGGGCTCGGTCGTCTTGGTGGGCGGGTTCGGTGCCCGGGGTTCGGATGCTCGGGTGCTTCGCGGCGCAGGGTTCGGCCTGCGGCCGCTCGGGCTCGATTCTGCTCGCGTGTGACTGTTCGCGTGCAACCGGTGGCGGGGGCCGCGGATTCCCGGCTCTGCCCGCCAGGCAGCCGCGAGCGGGCGGAGTACGCCGTGGACCTGGCCCGCCTACGGTCGGTTCCGCCCGATCGACTACAGGCTTGACGGGGAGCGCGCCCGGGACCTTCACGTGCGGCGGGGAGTGCGCCGGGAGCAGCGGTCAGACGAACTCCCTCGGGCACCGGAACACGATCGGGCGAATGTGGCGGCATCCTGCCCGGAGGGCGTGCGTGTTTCTCCCGCTCGTGAGCGGCGATGATGCGCGAGGAAGCGGAAGCCGAGCCAGCCGGGCACGTTCGGACACGGCGAACGGCCGACTCCACGGGAAGGAGTCGGGCCGTTCGTCTCGGGTGCAGTGTCCTGCTGTTCGGTGCCCCGGGTCACGCGGTGAGCATTGCCCCGCTGCTCATGAGCTCGTGGGTGTCAGGCCGCCTGGAGGACGAACTGCACGTCGAGGTTGATCGTGACGTCGTTGCCGAGGGTGAAGCCACCGGCCTCGAGCGCGGCGTTCCAGTTCACGCCGAACTCCGTGCGGTCGATCTTGGTCGTCGCCTCGGCGCCGAACTTGACCTGGCCGTAACCGTCGGTCGTGAAGCCACCGAGCTCGGCCTTGAGGACGACCGGCTTCGTGACGCCGCGCAGGGTGAGCTCGCCCGAGATCCGGAGGTCGTCGCCCTTGGCCTCGATGCTCGTCGAACGGAAAGTGAGCTGCGGGTGCTCGTCGGCGAGGAAGAAGTCGCTCGTCTTGAGGTGCTGGTCCCGCTGCTCCTGGCCGGTGTTGACCGATGCGACGTCGATGTTCGCCTCGACGGTCGACTCAAGCGGGTTCTCGGCCGTGACGACGGTGGCGTCGAAGGTCTCGAACTTGCCCTTGACCTTGCTGATCGCGAGGTGACGGACCGAGAACGTGACCTCGGAGTGGGTCGGGTCAATCTTCCAGGTGCCGGTCTGGTAGCCGGGGATGGTCGAGGCGGTGAGCGTCATGGTGACTCCTTCGAAGCGTGTGGACTGCGTTCCCGAGCAGGCGTCGGGCAGAACCCGGGTTCCATACGCCTGCATCGAAGTTGATGCTAGCCCATTCTGCATCCATTTGGTTGAAGCGTCAACCAAATATTCACCCTGGCGGCGTTGGCCGGCGTGTCGGGCGCGGGTCGTGCCTCCCGGTCGACACCCCGTCGACCAGGCGACGTACCCGCGAGACGAACACCTCGATGGCAACCCCGAGATCGTCCGCGGTCGCGCGGACGAGCCACCACCCGACGTCCTTGAGCTGCTCGCCACGGGTGAGGTCCTTGCGGAACGTCCGCGCGTCCGTGCGGTGGAGGTCGCTCTCGTACTCGATCGCGACACGGGCCTCCGGGTAGGCGAGGTCGACGCAGGCGACCCAGCGACCGTCGACCACGACGTCGTGGTTCAGCTCCGGCTGTGGGAGCCCTCGGCGGGTGAGCGCGAGCCGGAGTCTGGTCTCGCCGGGCGAACGGGAGCCGGTGCGCACCTCCGCGAGCGCTGCGCGGACCCGCCGGATGCCGCGGGCTCCGCGGTACCGGTGGGCGGCAGCGATCAGCTCGTCACGGCTGCACCATCCGAGCCATCCCACGAGGGCATCCCCGACGACGATGAGCTCGTCGCGGTTGAGGAGCGTCGCGAGCGCTATGAAGGTGTCGACCGGGTGGGTCAGCGCGGCGGTTCCCGAGTAGACGATGGTGACCCGTCCTCGGCGTGTCCGGTGCCCAACGGTCCCACGGACCCGAAGTGCCTGGTCGGTCCCGACGGTCGTCACGTGGATGCGGGGATCGCGTTCGAGTCGACGGGGGAGTGGAAGCCCGAGGACGATCGCCGCGGTGGTGTGGCTGAACGCCTGGTCGCGGCGCAGACGGGGCAGGACGGCCCGGGCGCGTTCCTCGTGGGTCTGCGGGAGGGTCCACGCACGGATGCCGTGAAACGGGCGGAGCAGCGCCTTCGTCCGGAGGCGACCGGGGCTGACGCCGCGGTGGAGTGCCTCGCGGACGCGGAACGGCCGACCGCGGAGGGCCATCGGGAACGCTGCCTCGAGATGCATGCAGGCAGCCTGGCGACGACCAGGCTCCAGTGAGCGGTCAATGGTGCGATCTGTGGAGAGTGGGAACCGATGGCGACGTGTGGAGGAGGTGTGGAGGAGAAGGTGGTGAGCCGGGCGGCGCGGGCAACGTGAGGAACGTGGACGCGAGCGGACGGAACGCGGACGCGAGCGGACGGAACGTGGACGGAACGTGGACGCGAGCGGACGAAATGGTTCGGCTCCGAGCGGCTGCCCCGGATGATTCCGCCCGCTCGCACATCCCGTGGCGCTGGCGGCCCGCGGCGCGCAGGCGTCGGCGTGACCTGGCAGCGCGCGCCGTGGAGACGAGCGTGCCGTCTGACGAACGGACGGGAGGCGCGGTGCGAGCGGGTGGATCCTGCGCGGCCCCGAGTCGGTCGCGCGCGTACTTCGCCCGTTCGCGGGTTCCGCGGCCGCCGCGCGCGCCGCCCGCGCCGCCTGCGCTGCGCGCGCCGCCTGCGCCGTCCGCGCCGCCTGCGCTGCGCGCGCCGCCTGCGCCGTCCGCGCCGTCCGCGCCGTCCGCCCCGCCCGCCCCCACCCGCGCCGCCCGCCGGCGCCGCGCCGCGGCAGGTACTCGCACGGCCCCTCACGCGGGGCCGGGCTCCGCTAGCGTCGGAGGCATGGAATTCAGGTACCTGGGCAACTCCGGACTCAAGATCTCCGAGATCACCTACGGCAACTGGCTGACGCACGGCTCGCAGGTCGAGAACGACGTCGCCACCCAGTGCGTGCGGGCAGCGCTCGACGCCGGCATCACCACGTTCGACACCGCGGACACGTACGCCAACACCAAGGCCGAGACGGTCCTCGGCGAAGCCCTCAAGGGGGAGCGTCGTCAGTCGCTGGAGATCTTCACGAAGGTCTACTGGCCGACCGGTCCGAAGGGCCACGACGACACCGGCCTCAGCCGGAAGCACATCATGGAGTCGATCGACGGCTCGCTCGAGCGGCTGCAGACCGACTACGTCGACCTGTACCAGGCGCACCGCTACGACTACGAGACCCCGCTCGAGGAGACGATGCAGGCCTTCGCGGACGTCGTCCGGCAGGGCAAGGCGCTGTACATCGGCGTCAGCGAGTGGAGCGCCGAGCAGATCCGCGCCGGTGCCGCGCTCGCGAAGGAGCTCGGGTTCCAGCTCATCTCGAACCAGCCCCAGTACTCGATGCTGTGGCGTGTCATCGAGGGCGAGGTCGTCCCCGCCTCCAAGCAGCTCGGCCTCAGCCAGATCGTGTGGTCGCCCATCGCGCAGGGCGTGCTCACCGGCAAGTACAAGCCGGGCCAGCCGCTGCCCGAGGGTTCGCGCGCCACGGACGAGAAGGGCGGCGCCGACATGATCAAGCGGTTCATGCGCGACGAGGTCCTCGAGGCCGTCCAGCGACTGCAGCCGGTCGCCGACCAGGCCGGTCTGACGCTGGCGCAGCTCGCCATCGCGTGGACGCTCCAGAACGAGAACGTCGCCTCCGCGATCGTCGGGCGTCGCGCCCCGAGCAGGTCACCGACAACGTCAAGGCGGCCGGCGTGAAGCTTGACGCCGACGCGCTCACGGCCATCGACGAGGCGCTGGGCGACATCCCGGAGCGCGACGCGTCGAAGAACGTCAGCCCGACGTCGCGGCCCGCGTAGACGCGACCAGCCCCGGACTGGAGGCACGGTGCCAGCTGGCACCGTGCCTCCAGTCCGTCGTGGAGTCGCGTCCACCGCGACCCGCATGTGAACAGCAGGTGTCGCGAAACTGGCAGACGTCTCCGTAAGGCTGTACCCCTCCCAAACCACCCCGAGAAGTCCCCGAATCGGGGGCATGACCCGAACCGATACCCCCGTTGTGGTGTCATCCACCGGCGCGGTGCCCGCCGTACGGCCCGGTGCGCTCGCCCGTCTGCTGGCACTCGCGGGCCAGCTCGCCACCTTCGGCACGATCGGTGCGGTCTGCTTCGTGATCGACCTCGGCGTCTACAACGTCCTGCGTGCGACCGTGATGCCCGACGGACCGATCGCCGCGAAGATCGTCTCCGCCGTCGTGTCCACGACGATCGCCTGGATCGGGAACCGGTTCATCACGTTCCGCGCCGAACGCCAGACGGGGCGGCGCGAGACCCTCCGTGAAGGACTGCTCTTCGCTGCCACGAACCTCATCGGGCTCGGCATCGCCGCCGCGTGCCTGTTCGTCTCCCACTACGTCCTCGGGTTCACCTCCACCCTCGCCGACAACGTCGCCGGCAACGGGGTGGGTCTCGTGCTCGGCACCGCGTTCCGGTTCGCCGCGTACAAGGCCCTCGTCTTCCGTGCCACCGACGCTCGTCCGAAGGAGCTCGCCGAATGACCATCTCCGCCACGCTGCTGGCGGCCGCCGGGCCGCTCCTCCAGCCGAAGGAGGGGACCGGCCCGTCCGGGTCCGTCCCGAACCGAGGCACCACGGACGTGCCGACGGGAGGCTCGGGTCAGGTCCCGCAGGCCGCCTGGTCGCTGGGAGAGTGGATCGGCTACTCCGCCCTCATCGCCGTGTCCGTGCTGCTCACGATCGTCGCGCTCACGACGCTGTGGTGGATGTTGCACGCGTGGCGTTCGCGGGACGCCCTGAAGTCCACGAGCTTCAGCCAGACCCCGCACCCGGCCGCGCACCGGTTCACGTTGCTCGTGCCGGGTCGGCACGAGCAGGACGTGATGGGCGAGACGCTCGACATGCTCGCGAAGCAGGACCACCCGGACTTCGAGATCATCGCGATCGTCGGTGAGGACGACCCGGAGACGGACGCCGTCGTGCGAGCCGCCGCGGACCGCCATCCCGACCTGATCCGGGTGGTCGTGGACGACACCGCGCCGAAGAACAAGCCGAAGGCGATGAACCTGGCGCTGCAGTACGCGACGGGCGACATCGTCGGCGTGTTCGACGCCGAGGACGAGGTGTACCCGCACCTGCTCACGCTCGTCGACTCGCGGTTCCAGGAGACCGACGCCGACGTCGTGCAGGGCGGCGTGCAGCTGATGAACTTCACGTCCAGCTGGTGGTCGCTCCGGAACGTGCTCGAGTACTACTTCTGGTTCCGGTCGCGTCTGCACTTCCACGCCGGGTCGAAGTTCATCCCGCTCGGCGGCAACACCGTGTTCGTGACCCGCTCGCGTTTGGAGTGGTCGAACGGGTGGGACGCCCACTGCCTCGCCGAGGACTGCGAGCTCGGCGTCCGGCTCTCCGCGGACGGCGCCAAGGTCGTCGTCGCGTACAGCCCCGAGGCCGTCACCCGCGAGGAGACCCCGCCCACCTTCGCCTCCCTGCTCAAGCAGCGGACCCGGTGGAACCAGGGCTTCCTGCAGGTGCTCGGCAAGGGAGAGTGGAAGAAGCTGCCGTCGTTCCGACAGCGCTTCTTCGCCCGCTACATGCTGACGATGCCGTTCATCCAGGCGACCACCGGGCTCCTGATCCCGCTGAGCGTCGTGATGATCCTGTTCGTCAAGGTGCCGACGGCGATCGCCCTCGTGTCGTTCGTGCCGCTCGCCCCGACGCTCATGCTGCTCGCGGTCGAGGTCGTCGGCCTCAACGAGTTCGGCGCATCTACGGCGAGAAGGTCCGGATCCGCGACTACGTGAGGCTCGTGCTCGGGCTCGTGCCGTACCAGGTGTTCCTCGCCGCGGCTGCCGTCCGCGCGGTCGTCCGGCACGCACGGAAGCAGAACGGCTGGGAGAAGACCGAGCACACCGGGCAGCACCGGACGGCTGGGC
Organism: Curtobacterium flaccumfaciens; assembly: GCA_029689965.1. Taxonomy (GTDB): domain Bacteria; phylum Actinomycetota; class Actinomycetes; order Actinomycetales; family Microbacteriaceae; genus Curtobacterium; species Curtobacterium flaccumfaciens_E. The sequence goes on from CP121450.1 coordinate 1,684,282, forward strand.
AGCCTGCCGAGGTCGTGGGGTTCGCGAACGCCGTCGCGACGCGTGTGTCGGATTCGCCCGATCGCTCGGATGACCGTCAGCTCGCCGGATCGACTGCCGGAGCTGCTTCGACCACTGGAGGGACCCGATGACCGCCAGCATCACGAACACCAGCGGCATCCCGGTCCGCGGTGCCGACGCCGGTCGGCGCTCCGGCGCTGGCACCTGGTTCCGTCGACATGCAGCGGCCCTCGGTTGGCTGCTGCCAGTCGTCGCCGTCGCCGTCGTGGTGCAGGCCTGGAACATGTCCGGCACACCGCAACGCATCGACGACGAGGGCACGTACACCGCGCAGGCCTGGGCGATCGGGCACCTCGGTGAGATCACGCACTACACGTACTGGTACGACCACCCGCCGCTCGGATGGACCCAGATCGCCGGCTACACCTCGCTGACCGGCGCGTTCGCGCGGTACCCGTTCGCCGTCGAGGCCGGGCGCGAGGCGATGGTCTTCCTCGCCGCGGTCTCGAGCGTCCTGCTGTTCGCGCTGGCCCGTCGGCTCGGTACGACTCGGCTCACCGCCGCGGTCGCAGGCCTCGTGTTCGCGCTCTCGCCGCTCGCGCTGCAGTACCACCGCACCGTGTACATCGACAACGTCGCGACGCCGTGGCTCCTCGCGGCGTTCGTCCTCGTGATGAGCCGACGCCAGCAGCTCGCCGGGTTCGCGGGTGCCGCTGCGTGCCTCGGGATCGCCGTGCTCTCCAAGGAGACGTACCTGCTCGCGCTGCCGTTCCTCATCTGGATCGCCGTGCGCCGGGCCGACACGAGCACCCGCCGGTACACGCTCAGCGTCGCCGGGGCAGTGCTCGCCGTGATCGGTGGCGGCTACCTGCTGCTCGCCGCGGTCAAGGGCGAGCTGCTGCCCGGGAGCAACCGGGTCAGTCTGCTCGAGGGTGTCACGTACCAGCTGGGGGTCCCGCGCGGCTTCGGGTTCCGTCTTCGAGTCCGGGAGCCTCGCCAACGAGGCAGCGTCCCAGTGGTGGGCCCTCGACCCGGTGTTCATCGTGCTCGGCTCCGGCGCCGCCGTCGTGGGGCTGTTCCTGCGCCGGGTCCGCCCGATCGCGGCGATGCTCGTGTTCCTGCTGCTCATGATGTTCCGCCCCAACGGGTACCTGCCCGTGCCGTACGTCATCATGCTCATCCCGTTCGCCGCACTCCTCGTCGCCTACACGGCCGAGCGCGCCGTCCTGGCACTCACCGGTCGGACCCGTTCGCTGGCTCGGAGCCGTGTGGGCGGCGTCACCCGACGGGGTCTGGGCACCACCTGGGCCGCGGTCACCGCCGCAGCGCTCGTCGTGGCCGTCCCGCTCTGGGGGACACAGCTGCGCGGGTTCCTGCTCGGAAACCTCGACCTGCCGATGCAGCAGGCGGAGCAGTGGGTCGGCGACAACGTCCCGAAGTCCTCCCGTCTGCTCGTGGACGACGCCATGTGGGTCGACCTCGTGCAGGACGGCTTCGCCCGGAACAACGTCGTCTGGTACTACAAGCTCGACACCGACGCCGCGGTCGAACGCCAGTCGCCGAACGGGTGGAAGGACTCGGACTACGTCGTCACGACTGACTCCATGCGCACCGGCGGCAACTCGTCGTCCGACATCCGGCAGGCGATCGAGAACTCGACGTCCGTCGCCGCGTTCGGCACCGGGAACCAGCGGGTCGACGTCCGCCGGATCCACTCCGAGGGATCGAAGGCCGCCGACGCCGCGATCACCCGCGCGACCGACCTCCGGAAGACGATGGGCACAGAACTCGCCGCGAACCCCGCACTCCGAGCGGACGACGGGACGAAGTCGCAGTTCCGGGCCGGCCAGGTCGACTCGCGGGCGATGATCGCCCTCGGTCAGCTGCTCGCCGACCGATCGGTCCGCGTCGACCGGTTCACGCCGTTCTCCGGGGAGACGGGCAGCCGTTCCGCCGGGTGGTCCTCGAGGCGTCGGACAGCTTCGGCCGCCGCACGGGCCGCCGCCACGCTCGACGCGATGTCCGGGGCGTTCCGTCCGGCCTCGGTCGAGCGCGACGGCTCGGAGCTCACCGTGACGTACACGCCGGCCGACCCCACCACGACCGCGACGAGCGCCTCGTGATCATCCCCGGCAGCCGAGCGGGTGGCCGCCCCGCCGCCGAGCGGGTGGCCGCCCCGCCGCCGAGCGGGCGAAACACGCGGGTTCCCGCCCGGGAACGGAACCGGAAAGGCCCGCTTGATCGTCCGCGCCGATGGGTGGGGCGGCCTGCGGGGCCTGGGTGGCCTGGGTGGCCGCCGTCGTCGAGCGGACGAAACACAGAGGGTCCCACTCCGGATCCGAACCGGAAAGGCCCGCTCGCGTGATCACCGGGGCCGCAAGCGCACCCCCGCACGAGCATCAGACCCGAACCACGACCCGAAGGAGCTCCACCATGCCCGCACCTCGTCGCACCCTCGTCGTCGGCGCCCTCGCCACGACCCTCGTCGCCGCCGCGGTCGGCCTCGCGCCGCAAGCGGCCACCGCAGCGGCCCCCGCAGCGGCCCCCGCCACGAGCACCTCGAACGAGGGCTGGCTCCGCGTCGGACACCTCTCCCCGGACACGAAGGGCGTCGACGTCGAACTGTCGAGCCTGTCCGGCGGCAAGAAGGTGTTCGAGCTCGACGACGTCACCTACGGCCAGGTGAGTCCCTACCAGGAGCTCCCGGTCGGCACCTACGTCCTCTCGATGCGCGCCGCCGACGCCCCGACTCGACGCCCGTGATCTCCACCGACGTCACGGTCGACAAGGGCGACGCGAGCACCGTCGTCGCCTACGGCGAGAACGACGACCTCAAGACCACCGCGTTCACGGACGACCTGCAGCAGCCGGGCGACGGCAAGGCCAAGCTTCCGCCTGGTGCAGGCAGCGACCACCGCGAAGAAGGTCGACGTCAGCACCTCCCAGGGCACCGCCGTCGCCGAGGACGCTGCGTTCGGCACCGCCACGAAGTACGCCACCGTCGACGCCGGCAAGTGGACGCTCGACGTCTCGGGCAGCGGCCAGCGAGGCACCGCGAAGGTCGACCTCGCGGGCAACACGGTCTCGACGCTGTTCGTGCTCGACGACAGCAGGGGCGACCTGACGGTCGTGCCGGTGACGGACGCCGCGGCGACCGCCGCCACCCCGTCCGGAGGTGTCCAGACCGGTGGCGGTGGCGCAGCCGCCGACCCGTTCACGCAGGTGACCCACCGGATCATCGCGACGTTCCGGTCGATCTTCCACTGACGGTCCGGACTGGAGGCACGGATCACCCCCGCCGACCCGCTCGCGTGATCCGCGCCTCCCCTCCGGAACGGCCGCCGGCGCCGCCGCTGGCGCGTCGACCCGGCACGGACGGTGCGCGTCCGATCGGACCGCTCCGTCCCCATCTCAGGAAGGCAGCCGCATGACCCGCAGGACCTGGATCCCCGTGACCGCCGGAGCAGCGGCGCTCGTCGCCGTCGGTGTCGCGCTCGTCGCGGTGCGTCCGTGGGGCGCACCCGTGCCGGAGGCCGGAGGCGTGTCGACCCCGACGTCCTCCGCGGCCCCGGACACGGCGCGCTCGCCGGAGCAGCTGCGGACGGACTTCCTCGACCGGTACGTGCGTGACGGCCGGGTGGTCCGCACGGACCAGGGCGGTGACACCGTCAGCGAGGGGCAGGCGTACGGCTTGCTCATCGCCTACGCGAACGGCGACCGAGAGCGTTTCGGCGAGATCTGGTCGTGGACGAAGCGGCACCTGCTCACCGACGACGACCTGCTCGCCTGGCGCTGGACACCGGAGGGCGGCGTCGCCGACGGCCAATCGGCGAGCGACGCCGATCTCGATGCCGCCCGGGCGCTCGTACTGGCCGGGTCGAGTTGGGACGAGCCGCGCTACTCGGCGGCGGGGAAGACCTTGGCGTCCGCGATCCTCGACCACGAGACCGCGACGACCGACCTCGGGACGATCCTGCTGCCTGGGCCGTGGGCCGACTCGGAGCCGTACCGGTACGACGCCTCGTACGCGTCTCCCGCTGCGTTCGACGTGCTGGCGAAGGCGACCGGGGACGACCGGTGGAACGCGCTGACGAAGGGGTCGCGTGCCGTCACCGCCGCAGTGCTCGACGAGTCCGACCTGCCCAGCGACTGGTCGCAGGTGCACGCCGACGGCACCGTCGACCCGATGCCGGCGACCGATGGTGACGGCCGCGTGCTGTACGGCTACGACGCCATGCGGATGCCGCTCAGGTACGCAGAGGCGTGCTCGGCCTCGGACCGTTCCCTCGCGGGATCGATCGCACCGACCCTCCGGCGGACCACCCGGCTCGCCGCGCAGCTCGACCTCGGCGGCACGGCTGTGACCGGCGACACGAGTGCGCTGGCGTACGTCGCCCGAGCCGCCGCGGAGCAGGCATCCGGGCAGTCCTCCGCGGCGACGGCCGACCTGCGCCGAACCGACCGTACGGCGGCGACCACGCCCACGTACTACGGCGACGCGTGGGCAGCGCTCGGCGCGACAGTGCTGACCTCGGACGTGCTCGGCGGCTGCGGTACCTCGGCAGGGGGCGCGTCGTGATCGGCGGCGGGAGGCCGCGGGCAGGTGGGCCGAGGCCCGAGTCGCGGCCGGGCAGGCCTGAGTCTCGGCCGGGCAAGCCCGGGTCTCGGGGTGCGCGACGGGTTTCGCGGTCCCGAGCCCGAGGAACGTCGCCCAGGCCGAGTCTCGGACCATGGGCACGGCGGCGTGGAGTTCGCGTGGGAGCGGTCGTCGCCGCAGTGGTCGCCTTGGGCGGGTTCGCTGGGGTGGCGGTCGCGGCCACCGGCGGCGGCGACGCCCCGGCCACGAGATCGGGCTCGTCGAGCGCGTCGTCCTCACCCGCGACTCCCGACGCCAACGGCACGAAGGGGTTCCAGGACCCGGCAGCGCCCGCAGCCCGTTCCGACGCCACCCCGGTCCGCGTGACGATCCCGGCGATCGGTATCTCGTCGTCGCTCGAGGACCTCCACCGCGGCGCCGCCGGCGAGCTCGACCCGCCGAAGGACTGGGACAGCGCCGGCTGGTTCAGCGACGGCATCGTCCCGGCCAGGTCGGCCCCGCCGTCATCGCCGGCCACGTCGACAGCCCCACCGCCGCAGCCGTGTTCTTCCGGCTCGACGAGCTGGTGCCCGGCGACGAGATCCACGTCGCGATGTCCGACGGCAGCACCCGGACCTTCACGGTGGACCGGTCGGAACACGCCGCGAAGTCAGCGTTCCCGACGAGCGACGTCTACGGGACCGCGCCCACCCCGCAGCTGCGCCTGATCACGTGCGACGGCACGTTCGACACGGCCACAGGTCACTACACGGACAATCTGATCGTGTTCGCAGACCTCTCGTCGGACTGACGCAGCAACCGCCCGATACCGTCGATGTCAAGCACAAGGAGCACCATGAGCACGACCCTGGTCATCATCCCGACCTACGACGAGGCCGAGACGTCCGCCCCATCGTGGCGCGCACGCTCGCCGCCACGGACGACACCGTGCACGTGCTCGTGGTGGACGACGACTCCCCGGACGGCACCGGCGACATCGCCGACGCGATCGCCCGCGAGACCGACCGGGTGCACGTGCTGCACCGCACCGTGAAGGACGGCCTGGGCGGGGCGTACCTCGCCGGGTTCGCCTGGGTCTCGAGCGCGGCTACGACAAACTCGTCGAGATGGACGCCGACGGCTCGCACCACCCGGAGTACCTGCCGCGGATGATCCAGCTCGCCGACACGAACGACCTCGTCCTCGGCTCCCGCTGGATCAGAGGCGGCGAGGTGGAGAACTGGCCCTGGTACCGCGAGCTGCTGTCCCGTGGTGGGAACCTCTACACGCGCATCGCTCTCGGCATCGCGGTCCGTGACGCCACCGGCGGCTTCCGGGTGTTCACGGCCCGGGCGTTCGAGCGCATCGACCTCGCCGGCGTCGCGTCGAAGGGGTACTGCTTCCAGGTCGACCTCTGCTGGCGGGCGCTCGAAGCGGGTCTGCGCGTCGTCGAGACGCCCATCACGTTCACCGAGCGCGAGTTCGGCGTATCGAAGATGAGCGGCAACATCGTCCGCGAGAGCCTCACGCTCGTGACGAAGTGGGGCATCGACCGGCGGCTGCGCGAGGCGCGCTCGCTGGTCAAGGACCACCGTCGGCTGCCGTCGGTGCGCACGAACGCGCACGCGGTCGCGGACCACGCGGCCTGACGGAGCCGTCCTTGCTCTGACGGGAGGCGCGGTGCCACTGGCCCCGCGCCTCCCGTCCGTCCTTGCCTGCGTTCCGCACCGTGGCTGGTGCCGCGAAAGCGTCTCTGTTCGGATCCGCGTGCCGAGCCTGGCGGCAAGGCGACAGGTTCCTGCAGGACCGCGGCGGGAGTCTGTCGCTTCGGCGAGGGGCGGTGGCCGGAGAACGCCCCGCGGGAGTCTGTCGCTTTCGTGAGGGGTGGTGGGCAGACGGACGGCCCGCCGCGGTGTCGCCGCGGGCCGTTCGGTTCCGCGCAGGTCGGCGCAGGTCAGGGCAGGTCAGCGCAGGACGACGACGCCGCGCCCGGCGAAGCGGACGCAGTCCGCCGTGACCTCGGCCTCGCCGAAGCGGTAAAGCTCGTCCCCGACGGCACCCGGCACGGGCACCTCGGCGGCGTCGTCGAGGAAGTTCACGACGACGTGCGCCGGTCGGGCATCGGCAGCGAGCAGGCCGCGCGTGAGCACGAGCCACCTCCGGTCCTCGCTGAACCGCACGGCGGTCGCCTCGTACCGAGGATCGACGAACGCCTCGTCGGTGCGACGCAGCGCGACGAGCACGCGGTACGCCCGGAGGATCCGCGCTCCGCGCTCCGAGTCGACGTCGGACCAGTCGAGCTTCGAGTTCGCGAACGTCGACGGGTCCTGGGGGTCTGGTACCGCCGACTCGTCCCAGCCGTGCTCGGCGAACTCCCGGATGCGGCCCTCCGCCGTCGCCCTGCCGAGCTCCGGCTCAGGGTGCGAGGTGAAGAACTGCCACGGTGTCGTCGCGGCGAACTCCTCACCCATGAAGAGCATCGGCGTGAACGGCCCGAGCAGCGTCAGGGCTGCGGCGATCACGAGCCCCTCGTCGGTCAGGCTCGCGGCGAGACGGTCACCCGCCGCCCGGTTGCCGATCTGGTCGTGGTTCTGGTTCGCCACCACGAGCGCGGTCGCAGGTGAGGTGCCGCGGTCGATCGGTCGGCCGTGCCGCTTCCGCCGGAACGACGACCACGTGCCGTCGTGGAAGAACCCGTGCTCGAGCACCTTCGCGAGTGCCGAGAGCGGGGCGAAGTCGGCGTAGTAGCCGTTCGTCTCGCCGGTGAGCGCGACGTGCACGGCGTGGTGGAAGTCGTCGGACCACTGCCCGGCGAGCCCGTAGCCGGAGGCCTCCTGCGGGCGGAACATGATCGGGTCGTTGAGGTCCGACTCCGCGATGAGGGAGAGCGGCCGCCCGACGAACGCCGAGTACGCATCGGTCTCCGACGCCATCGCCTGCAGCACGTGCGGCCGAGTGGTGTCCCGGATCGCGTGCACGGCGTCGAGCCGGAGCCCGTCGACGTGGTGGTCCCGGAACCACATCCGCACGTTGTCGAGCACGTAGCGGCGGACCTCCGGGTGTTCGACGTTCACGGAGTCGCCCCACGTGTTCCCGAGTCCCTGCAGCAGGTACGGCCCGTACAACGGCAGGGAGTTCCCGCTCGGCCCGAGGTGGTTGTACACGACGTCCTGGATCACACCGAGCCCCAGCGCGTGCGCTCGGTCGACGAACCGGTCGTAGGCGTCCGGGCCGCCGTACGGGGCGTGCACGGCGAACCAGCCGACGCCGTCGTAGCCCCAGTTCCACTCACCGTTCACGGCGTTGACGGGCAGGAGCTCGACGAACTCGACGCCGAGCTCCACGAGGTGGTCGAGCTTCGCGGCGGCCGCGTCCAGCGTGCCCTCGGGGGTGTACGTGCCGACGTGCAGCTCGTAGATCACGCCGCCGCGGGCAGGACGGCCGGTCCAGGCGTCGTCCGTCCACGAGAACCGCGAGGGATCGACGACCTCGGACGGGCCGTGCACCCCCTCGGGCTGGAACCGGCTGCGCGGATCGGGTAGCACGGTGTCGTCGTCGCCGATGCGGAACCCGTAGCGGGCTCCGACGACCGGGACGATCGCGTCGGTCGTCCACCAGTCGTCGTCGCCGCGGGTCAGCGGGTGCTCGGTGCCGTCGACGACCAGCCGCACGCGCTCCGGCGTGGGGGCCCAGACGGCGTAGCGGTCGGGTGCGGTCATGCGTGGCCCTCCAGGATGTCGATCTCGGCCTGCGCCGCGGATGCTTCGACGCCAGTGCCCTCGACGTCGGCGCCCTCGACGTCGGCGCGCTCGATGCCGGCGCGTCCGGCGGCCCCGGTCGTCGTACCGTGGTCGGTCGCCTCGGCGACGTGCGACGGAACGAGGAGCGCGACGGGGTAGTCGACGAGCAGCTCCGCGAGCACGATGCCCCGCCCCGCGGGAACGGCCCGCCCGGTCAGCAGGTCGACCCTGTCGGCGGGGGCGGCGTGGACGAGGGTGTCTCCCCACCCCCGACGCGGCTGAGCCCGATGGGCAGGCGCGTCGCGATGGTGACCGCACCGCCCCGGTCGAAGGCGAGCACGTGGTCGGCGGCGGTGCCGGTCGCCTCGAGGGCGAGGTACCGGTGAAGAGCCCGGGTGATCCCGCCGCATTCGCAGTGCCCGGCTCGTCACGAGGAGCTTCGCGGCTCCGTCCGGGCCGATGCCGGGGAGCCGCTCCGGCCCGTCGTCGTCGGGACCGTCGAGCGCGGCCAGGACGTGCCGGCGCTCGGCGTAGTCAACGGGCCTGCGGTTGTCGGGGTCGACGAGCGAGCGGTCCCAGAACTCGGTGCCCTGGTAGACGTCGGGACGCCCGGCGCGGTGAGCTGCACGAGCTTCTGCCCGAGGCCGTTGGACCACCCGGCGTCGGCGATCCGCTCGTCGAGCGCGTCGAGCACGGCGACCACGGCGGGGTCGTCGAACGCGGCGTCGACGAGTGCGTGCATCCGGCGCTCGAAGCCCTCGTCCGGTGCCGTCCACGTCGTGCTGTCGCCGGCTTCGCGCGAGGCCTTCTCGGCGTAGGCGTGCAGGCGTTCCCGGCTCGCCGGGCGTGCGCCGACGACGGCCTGCCAGAGCAGGTCGGCCAGCACCGCGTCGTCGAGCGGCGCGAGCGACCGCAGGCGTTCGAGAGCCGTCGTCCACTCGTGCCCCAGCTTCTGCGAGCACGGCGATGCGGGCACGGGTGTCCTCGCTCCGCTTCGTGTCGTGCGTCGTGAGGGTCGTCATCGTGTGCGGCCAGCTGCCGAGCCGGTCGCGTTGCGCCTGGTGGAATTCGGCGACGGTCGCCGAGAACACGCTCGGATCGCCGCCGACCTCGCTCAGCGACGTCAGCCGGGAAGTCCGGTAGAACGCGGTGTCCTCGACGCCCTTGGCCATGACCATGCCGCTCGTCTGCTGCAGCCGGATCGCGGCCGCGTTCGTCGGGTCGACGAGCGCTGGGGCGAGGCGGTCGATGACGTCGTCGAGGTCCGGTCGGCTCTCGGCAGCACGTTCGAGGGCGTCGATGAGGTGGTGCGCGCCCTCGGGAAGGTAGGTGCGGTACACGTCGAACGATGCGACGATCTCGGCCACGGCGTCGACGATCCGATCGTGGGGGACCGGTTCGGACGCGGCCGTGGCGGTGCCGGGGCCGAGCAGCCGTGCGAGTCGCTCGACCTCGCTGCCGAGGATGCCGTCGGCGATGCCCCGGCGGGTGTCGTGCGTGAGCCGGCCCCAGTCGGCCGGTTCCGCGCCGGACGCCGCGGTGAGCGCTTCCTCGCCAGCAGGATCGACGAAGACGCGGTCGAGCACCCCGAGGGCGTCGTACCCGGTGGTGCCGTCGACGGGCCAGCTCGCCGGCAGTTCCTCACCGGGCTCGAGGATCTTCTCGACCAGCGTGTAAGCGCCACCGGTCAGCTCCGCGAGGTCGCGCAGGTACCCGGCAGGGTCGTACAGCCCGTCCGGGTGGTCGATCCGGAGCCCGTCGACGAGGCCGTCCCGGAACCAGGTGCCGATCGTGCCGTGCGACGCCGCGAACACCTCCGGCTCCTCGACCCGGATCGCCGCGAGCGTGTTCACGGCGAAGAAGCGGCGGTAGTTCAGCTCGTGGTCGGCACGTTTCCAGTGCACGAACTCGTAGTGCTGCCGTGCGTGGACGTCCTCGACCGAGTCGCCGTCGTGCACGGTGCCGACCGCGGTGGGGTAGGGGTGTCGCCGAGGTACAGCAGGCCGTCCCGCAGCGCGACGCCGTCCAGCAGACGATCATCGAGCACCGGTAGGCGAAGCTTGCCGTCGCCCGCGTCCCAGTCGACGTCGAAGGCCCACGCGACCGGCGAGCCCTGGCCGTGTTCCAGCAGGGACCACCACCAGGGGTTCGCCGCCGGCGTGGCGACGCCCATGTGGTTCGGCACGACGTCGACCAGGACACCGAGGCCCGACGCGTGCGCGGCCTCGGCGAGCGCGCGGAGCGCGGTGTCGCCGCCGCGCTCCGCGTCGACCCGGGTGTGGTCGACGACGTCGTAGCCGTGCTGCGAGCCGGGCTCCGCCTGGAGCACAGGGGAGAGGTACAGCCAGTCCGCTCCGAGGTCTCGCACGTAGTCGACGACGTCCCGGGCCGCGGCCAGGTCGAAGTCGGGCGTCACCTGGAGCCGGTAGGTCGAGGCCGGGACCCGTCGCGCGCTCATCGGGGTGTGCCCGAGACGTCGGACGGAGCGGTGGCCCCGGCGGGGTTCGCCGGCGTCACGGCGTCCTGCGGGACCGGCGTCGCCGGGCGGCTCGCTGCTGTGTCCACCGGTGTCACCGTGACCTCGTGGTCGGGCTCGGCGCGCAGCACGATCATCGACCGAGCCGGGACGTCCAGCGGGGTGCCCGCGTCGATGACCTGGTCACGGGCACCCGGTTCGGCAGTGTCGATCCGCACGGTCCACCCCGGCGCGTACTCCTCCGGGGGCAGCGTGAACGTCACCGTGTCGTCGTGCGCGTTGAAGTAGGTGATGAACGCGACGTCGGTCACGCGCTCGCCGCGGGCATCCCGCCCCCGGATGCCGTTGCCGTTGAGGTACATGCCGACGCTCTTGCCGAAGCCGGAGTCCCAGTCCTCCGGCTCCATGGCGTCCCCGGAGGGGGTGAGCCACACGACATCGGGCAGCGGCTCGCCTTCGCCACGGCGGACCGGGCGCCCGTTGAAGTACCGCGTGCGACGGAAGGTCGGGTGGTCGTGCCGGAGCTTCACGACGTCGGCGGTGAACTGGATGAGGTCCTCGTCGGCGGTCGCCCAGTCGATCCAGCTCAGCTCGGAGTCCTGCGCGTACACGTTGTTGTTGCCGGACTGCGAACGACCGAGCTCGTCGCCGTGGGCGATCATCGGCACGCCCTGACTCAGCAGCAGCGTCGCGAGGAAGTTCCGTCGTCGCTGGAGCCGGAGCGCGTTCACGCCCTCGTCGTCGGTCGGCCCCTCGGCGCCGGAGTTCCAGGACCGGTTGTGGCTCTCGCCGTCGTTGTTGTCCTCCCCGTTGGCGTCGTTGTGCTTCTCGTTGTAGGCGACGAGGTCGTACAGCGTGAAGCCGTCGTGCGCGGTGATGAAGTTGATGCTCGCCTTGGGCGTGCGGCCGTCGTGCTCGTAGAGGTCGGCGGAGCCGGAGATCCGCGACGCGAACTCGCCGAGGGTCGAGGGCTCGCCGCGCCAGAAGTCGCGCACGGTGTCGCGGTACTTGCCGTTCCACTCCGACCACTGCGGTGGGAAGTTGCCGACCTGGTAGCCGCCGGGACCGACGTCCCACGGCTCGGCGATGAGCTTCACCTGCGACACGATCGGGTCCTGCTGGACGAGCTCGAAGAAGGCCGACAGCCGGTCGACCTCGTAGAACTCACGGGCGAGGGCGGCCGCGAGGTCGAAGCGGAAGCCGTCGACGTGCATCTCGGTGACCCAGTAGCGCAGCGAGTCCATGATGAGCTGCAGCGAGTGCGGGTGCCCGACGTTGAGCGAGTTGCCGGTGCCCGTGTAGTCCATGTAGTACCGCTTGTCGTCGTCGACCAGGCGGTAGTACGCCGCGTTGTCGATGCCGCGGAACGACAGGGTCGGACCGAGGTGGTTGCCCTCGGCGGTGTGGTTGTAGACCACGTCGAGGACGACCTCGATGCCCGCACGGTGCAGCTCGCGCACCATGGTCTTGAACTCCTGCACCTGCTGGCCCTGGTCACCGGAGGACGAGTAGTGCGAGTGCGGGGCGAAGAACCCGATCGTGTTGTAGCCCCAGTAGTTCGACAGCCCCTTGTCCTGCAGCGTCGAGTCGTTCACGAACTGGTGCACGGGCATGAGCTCGAGCGTCGTGACACCGAGGCGCTGCAGGTGCTCGATGACCGCCGGGTGCGCGACGCCGGCGTACGTGCCGCGCTGCTCCTCGGGCACGTCGGGGTGCGTCTCGGTCAGGCCCTTGACGTGCGCTTCGTAGATCACCGTCTCGCCGTAGGGGGTCCGCGGAGCGCGGTCGCCCTGCCAGTCGAAGAACGGGTTGATCACGACCGCCTTCATCATGTGCGACGCGGAGTCCTCGTCGTTGGTCGAGTCCGGGTCGCCGAAGGTGTACGAGAACAGCGACTGGTCCCAGTCGATGTCGCCGCTGGTCGCCTTGGCGTACGGATCGAGCAGTAGCTTGCTGCTGTTGGCGCGCAGCCCCTTCGCCGGGTCGTACGCTCCGTGCACCCGGAAGCCGTACTGCTGTCCTGGGCCGACGTTCGGCAGGTAGGCGTGCCAGACGTACGCATCGACCTCGACGAGGTCGACGCAGGTCTCGTTGCCGTCGTCGTCGAACAGACAGAGGTCGACGCGCTCGGCGACCTCGCTGAACAGCGCGAAGTTCGTGCCGCTCCCGTCGTAGGTCGCCCCGAGCGGGTACGGGTTGCCGGGCCAGGTGTGCAAGTGGTCCTCCAGGTGTGGGTTGCGCCAAGATATCGGCGTCGGCCGTCCCGTCCGCAGACAAGGCACAGCTGTGGACCGATCCACGCGCACTGCGCCCTGTGGAGGAACCGACGAGTAGCCTCGCGCGCATGGCCAACATCGTGACGCAGATCGCAGACAAGGTACGCCCGGCGGGCGTCTCCACGAACTACGGGGAGCCGGTCGAGGTCGGCGACCAGACCCTCATCCCGGTGTCGCTCGGCTGGTACGGGTTCGGTGGCGGCGGGGACGGAGACGACAACGGCGGCGGCGGCGGTGGTGCCGTCTCCGTGCCGATCGGCGCGTACGTCCGCCGGCCGGGCAAGGACCTCGAGTTCGAGCCGAACCTCATCTCGCTGCTCGCGGTGAGCGTGCCCGTGATCTGGGTGACCGGCACCGTGCTCCGCAAGCTGGTGCGGATCCTGAAGAAGTGACGTCATGACGGACGGGAGGCGCGGTGCCAGCTGGCACCGCGCCTCCCGTCCGTCACGCGGTCGCGACCGCGTCTAGACTGCTGGAACACACACGGGAGTCCGGGACCGCCGGGCTGAGAGGGAGCGAGTGGCGCTCCGACCGTCGAACCTGATCCGGATCATGCCGGCGCAGGGAGGAGTCAGCACCATGTCTGCACGCACGCCAACCGCTGCACCGACCACCACCGTCACGCGCTCGTTGCGCTGGCGGGTCGTCGACATCGTCGTCGCGAGCGTCCTCGCCGTGGCGATCGGTGTCGTGTTCAAGCTTCTGGGAGTTCGGCTACGAGCCGCTCAGCGCCGTCGCGGCCCTCGTGCTGCCCGGCACCCAGGCGCTCTTCGGCGGCGTCTGGCTGCTCGCCGGACCCGTCGTCGCGATCATCGTGCGGAAGCCCGGTGCCGCGCTCTACGCCGAGATCGTCGCCGCCTCGGTCGAGGCGATCCTCGGCACGCAGTGGGGTTGGCTGACGCTCGAGGCCGGCCTGGTGCAGGGCCTCGGAGCCGAGCTCGTGCTCGCACTGTTCCTCTACCGCGCGTACCGGCTGCCGGTCGTCGTCCTCGCCGGCGCCGCCGCAGGCCTCGCGCTCGGGATCAACGACACCGTCCTCTGGTACCCGGGGCTCGACGCGGCCTTCAAGGTCGTCTACGTCGTGTCGGCCGTCGTGTCCGGCGGAGCGATCGCCGGCGTCGGATCGTGGTACCTCGTGCGCGCGCTTGCCTCCACCGGCGTCCTGTCCTCGTTCGCGGCCGGTCGGGAGCACTCCAGGCGCGGGAACCGCGCCGCCGCGTGACCACCGTGCCCCGGCCGACGCCGGCCAGCATCGCCTTCTCCGACTGGGGGTGGCGGTACGCCGAACGGGACGACTGGGCCGTGCGCGGCGTCGACCTCGTCGTCGAGCCGGGTGAGCGGGTGGCGATCGTCGGGCCGTCCGGAGCGGGCAAGTCCACGCTCCTCCGGGCGGTCGCCGCCGTGCTGCCCGACGACCCGGACCCGGAGGACGACACCGCGGCCGCGGTGCAGGGATCGGTCCTCGTCGACGGCTCCGACCCCCGCGCGGTCCGCGGTCGGGTCGGCCTCGTCATGCAGGACCCCGAGGCCCACACCGTGATGTCGCGGATCGGCGACGACGTGGCGTTCGGGTGCGAGAACCTCGGCGTGCCGCCTGCCGAGACCTGGGAACGGGTCCGGTCCTCGCTCGCCGTCGTCGGCCTCGACCTGGCGCTCGACCGGTCCACCTCGATGCTCTCCGGCGGCCAGCGGCAGCGGCTGGCGTTGGCGGGCGTGCTCGCCATGCGGCCGGGAGCGCTCGTGCTCGACGAACCCTGCGCGAACCTCGACCCGTCCGGGGTGGTGCAGGTGCACGACGCCGTCCGCGCGCTCCTCGACGAGACCGGTGCCACCCTGCTCGTCGTCGAACACCGCATCGGGACCTGGCTCGACCTCGTGGACCGGCTCGTGCTGCTCGAACCGGCGGGCGGCGTGGTCGCGGACGGCACACCGGCCGAGGTGCTGGCACGACACGGCGCGGCGCTCACCGAGGCGGGCGTCTGGGTGCCCGGCTCCGAGCCCGCGCGGGGTTCGGCCCGTCCGAGCGCCCGCACGTCTGCGCGAACGGGTGGAAATGCACGGGGGTGCGGACGGACGCCCGGACGGGATCCGCCCGCTCGCGTCCGAGGCGTCCGTGCTGCTCGAGGCGCGGGGGCTCGGCACGGCACGGGGCAAGCGGCAGCGGGTGGGGAGCGGGATCGACCTCGACGTCCTGGCCGGCCGGGTGCTCGCCGTCACGGGACCGAACGGCGTCGGCAAGTCGACGCTCGGGCTCACTCTCGCCGGGCTGCTCCGCCCGGCCGGCGGCACGCTCCGAGCCGCCGTCGCGCTCGCGGACGGCGCCGGCGACTCGCCCGCCGCCTGGACGAGCCGTCAGCTCGCCGCCCGCATCGGGGCCGTCTTCCAGGACCCCGAGCACCAGTTCGTCGCGCGCACCGTCCGTGAGGAACTCGCCGTCGGTCCCGCGCACTCGGGCTCGCCGACGTCGACGGACTCGTGGGAGAAGCTGCTCGACGCGTTCGACCTCGCCCGCCTCGCCGATGCCAACCCGTTCACGCTCTCCGGCGGCGAGCAGCGGCGGCTGGCGATCGGGACGGTCATCGCCTCCCGGCCGCCCGTCGTCGTGCTCGACGAACCGACCTCCGGACAGGACCGGGCCACCTGGCAGGCCGTCGTCGACCGCCTCGGCGCGCTCGCCGACGTCGGCACCGCGATCGTCGCCGTGACGCACGACCGCGACCTCGTACGGGCGCTCGATGCCGACGAGGTCGTGCTCGGCCCCGCGGGAGTCACGGTCGCGGCCGGGATGCTCGGCACCCGGGCGGAGCCTGCCGGGGCGGAGTCCGTCGGGCGGAGTCCGCCGGGCCGGAGTCCGTCGGGCCGGCGTCCGTCGGGCCGGCGTCCGCCGAGCCGGCGTCCGCCGAGATGCCGGACACCCGACCCACGTCTGGCGCGGACGCGCCGGTGCCGGCGACGCTCGCCAGCCCGCGTCCGACCGCCGATGCTGCCGCTCGGCCGGCGTCCGGGGCCGAGCCGGTCCGGCGCGGCTGGGGCACGGGGGTGCAGCGGTGACCGCTCCGGGTGCCGCCACCGACGTGCGGGGGCGAGCCGCGCCTCCAGACCGTGTCCGCGGTGTCCGCGGGGTGCAGCCGGTGGCCTCCCTGCTCGGCGTCCTCGCGCTCGGCGTGTGCCTCGTCCTGAGCCTCGACGTCGTCTCGGCAACGGTCGCCCTCGCACTCGAGGTCCTGCTCCTCCCGCTCCTGCGGATCCCGCCGCGCACCCTGCTGCTGCGGACGTCGCCCGTCCTGGTCGCCGTGCCGCTCACCGCGCTGAGCATCGCGCTGTACGGTCGACCCTCCGGACGGGAGTGGTTCGACCTCGGCTTCGCCCACGTCACCGACGGGTCGCTGACCCTGGCGCTCGCCACGGCGCTGCGCGTGCTCGCGGTCGGGCTGCCCGCCGTCGCGCTGTTCATCCGGGTCGACCCCACGGACCTCGCGGACGGGCTCGCGCAGCTGCTGCGGCTGCCCGCCCGGTTCGTGCTCGGGGCGCTCGCGGCGATCCGGATGATGACGCTGCTCGGGGACGACTGGCGACAGCTCGGGATGGCCCGTCGTGCCCGGGGCGTGGCGGACACCGGGCGACTGCGGCAGGGCGCGTCGATGGCGTTCGCACTGCTCGTGCTCGCGCTCCGCCGGGCCACGACGCTCGCGGTGGCGATGGAGTCGCGGGGGTTCGGGGCTCCCGGCCGACGGACGTGGGCGCGCACCGCTCGGTTCGCGGGTCCGGAGTGGGCGATGGTCGCGGTCCTCGTCGGGATCGGGCTCGCGTCGATCGCGGTCGCGGTGGGCGCGGGGACCTGGCGTGCCTGAGGAGATCGGGCCGGCGGTGCCGGGTGCGCCGGGGGTGCCAGGCGCGCCGGGGGTGCCGGGCGCGCCGGCTGTGGGGCGGTTCGCGGGACACCGCGCGCATCGCGGGACGCCGCACTCCGTCCGAGACACCGCCGGAGCCGGCGGCGTCTCGGAGGTCGGGCGGCGTCTCGCGTCCGCGTCGGCGTCGGGAGCGCGTGAGACGCCGCCCGACCTCGTCGAGGGGCTCGCCGCCGCGGCGGCCGGCGTCGCGACCGCGTCGTGTGCACGGCTCGTGGTGCTCGTCGACGGGCGATCCGGCACGGGCAAGACGACCCTCGGCGGCTCCTTGGCGGACCGGCTCGGCGCGCAGCTCGTCCACCTCGACGACGTCTACCCCGGGTGGGACGGGTTGCCGGCCGCCGCGCAGGCCGTGGTGACGGATGTGCTGGGGGAGCCGTCAGGGTACCGGCGCTGGGACTGGGCGGTGTCGCGTCCGGCGGAGTGGGTGGCCGTGGATCCGGCGCAGCCGATCGTCATCGAGGGGTGCGGTGCGCTGTCCCGGCGGTCGGCGCCGCTCGCGTCGCTCCGGGTGTGGTTGGAGGCGGACGACGCGACCCGGTGGGAGCGGGCGATCAGCCGCGACGGCGAGGTGTTCGCCCGGGAGTGGGAGCGGTGGGCGGCGCAGGAGGCGGCGTTCATCGCTGCCGAGCGGCCGGCGGCGCTGGCGGACGTGGTGGTGCGGACGTGAGGTGCACGCGCCGGGCCGAGACCCGTGGCCGAGACTGGTGGCCGAGACTCGGGTTCAGCGACAAGTCTCGGGCGGATGAGCGCGAGACCTGTCGCTCACGGCGAGACTCGGGCCGCGTCGTCCGAGTCTCGGGCCGCGTCGTCCGAGTCTCGGGCCGCGTCGTCCGAGACTCGGGCACCACGCCCGAACGCTCCGCCCGCCGTGCCTCCGCCCGCGGGTCCACCGCGAACACCGCCGCCACGATCGAGAGCACCGCGTAGACGCCGAGGTACGCGCACAGGATCCACGGCGAGCCCCGCCGAGCTCGACGAACACCGCCGCGAGCAACGGCGTGAGCCCCACGGAGAAGATCGATCCGATCTGGTACCCGAGCGACATCCCCGAGTACCGCCGACCGGTCGGGAACTGCTCCGCGAACCACGCTGCCTGCGGTCCGTAGATGCTGTCGTGGAACACGCACATCCCGACGAGCGCGACGAGCGGCAGCAGCGCGAGCGGCCCGGCGTCGAGGAACGCGAAGAACGGCCAGATCAGCACCGCGATCCCCACCGCCGACCAGATCGTCAGCACCCGCCGTCCGACCCGGTCCGACAGCCACCCCCAGAACGGCGTCGACACGAGCGACACCGCCGAGATGACCAGCACGGCCTGCAGCCCGGCCGAGGCTCCGGAAGGCCCCGGACCGCACCGAGGTAGGTCAGCGAGTACGTGGTCAGGATCGAGTACAGCGCCGGCTGCACGAGCCGCAGCCCGGCGGTCACGAGGATCGCCCGCGGGTGCCGACGGAGCGCCTGCCACACCGGGAAGCGCTCGATGCCGCCCGACGATCGGAGCTCCTGGAACACCGGCGCGTCCTGCACCCCGAGCCGGATGACGAGTCCGACGGCCACGATCACCGCCGAGAACAGGAACGGGAGCCGCCAGCCCCAGGCGAGGAACACCTCGTTGCCGAGCAGCGTCCGCACGAGGGTGAAGACCCCGGTCGCGAGGAGCATGCCGCCCGCCGACCCCATCTGCGTGAACGCCCCGAAGAGTCCGCGGTGCCGCTCGGGTGCGTGCTCCACCGACAGCAGCGCCGACCCACCCCACTCCGCTCCGGCGGCCACACCCTGCAGCAGCCGGAGGAACACGAGCGCCACGACCGCGCCGATGCCGATCGTCGCCGCCGAGGGCACCACACCGATGAGCGTCGATGCGATCCCCATCAGGACGAGCGACGCGACGAGCAGCTTCTTCCGTCCGATCCGGTCACCGAGATGCCCGGCGATCACGCCGCCGAGCGGCCGCGCGACGAACCCGACACCGTAGGTCGCGAACGATGCGATCACCCCGACGGCCGGTGTCACGGACGGAAGAACGTCGGCGCGAAGACGAGCGCCGACGCCGTCGCGTAGAGGTAGAAGTCGTAGTACTCGACGGTCGTGCCCACGAACGACGCCAGGGCGACCCGACGGCGGGTCGCGTTGGTGGACGGTCCGGATCGACGGACGGGAGGCACGGCTGCGGTGGTCGGAGTCGGCATGCCTCAGGAGCATGGTCGGCTCCGGCGCCGCGGGGAACACCCCGCGTAACGCGAGGTCACGTCGTCGCTGCGTCGTGACGCCGCGCGGGAACCTGGGGCATGACCGATCGACCGAACCGCCCGCTGCGCTTCGCGGCCTTCGTCATGAACACGACGTCGCACATCCAGCACGGACTCTGGCGTCACCCCGACGCCCGGCAGGCCGACTTCGACGACGTGACGCTGTGGACCGACCTCGCGAGGACGCTCGAACGTGGGAAGTTCGACGCGATGTTCTTCGCGGACGTCGTCGGCACGTATGGGCCGGCGCGCGGCGACTACTCGACGAACCTCCGTGAGGGACTGCAGATCCCCTCGAACGACCCGTCCGTGCTGCTGTCGGCGCTCGCGGTGTCGACGGAGCACCTCGGGCTCGCCTTCACCTCGAGCGTCATCCAGTCGCACCCGTTCGACTTCGCCCGCAAGGTCTCCACGCTCGACCACATCACGCGGGGCCGGATCGGCTGGAACGTCGTGACGAGCGCGCTCGACAGCGCCGCCCGCAACTTCGGTCACGACCGTCTCGAGGAGCACGACGAACGCTACGTCTGGGCCGAGGAGTACCTCGACGTCTGCGCGAAGCTTTGGGAGGGATCGTGGGAGGACGACGCCGTGCTCGAGGACCGGTGCTCGGCTACGCCGACCCGACGAAGGTGCACCGCATCGACCACCACGGCACGCGGTACGACGTACAGGGTCCGCACCTGTCCGCACCCTCGCCGCAGCGGACGCCCGTGCTGTTCCAGGCCGGGTCGTCGCCGGCCGGACGGGCGTTCGCCGCTCGCAACGCCGAGGCGCAGTTCATCCTCACGTCGAACCGGGACGCCACCGAGCAGCTCATCCGTGAGACCCGGGACCTCGCGGAAGCCTCGGGCCGACAACGGGACGACATCGCGTTCTTCCTCGGCCTGACGTTCGTCACCGGCTCCACCGAGGCGGAGGCGAAGGCGAAGGAGGCGGAGATCGACGAGTACCTCGCTGCGGACGGCTTCCTCGTGCACTCCAACCTCGGTTTCGACCCGGACACCGGCGAGCCGCTCGATCCGTCGACGCCGCTGTCCGAGGTCCGGACGCACGCCGGACAGTCGCACCTGCAGTGGCTCCGCGAGGCCGCCGGCGACCGTGAGCCGACCATCGCCGACCTCGCCCGGCTGTCCGCCAAGCTTCCGCGCCCGCGTGGTCGGGACGCCCGAGCAGATCGCCGACAAGCTCGCCGACTGGCAGCGCGCCGGGTCGACGGGGTGAACGTCATCAACTGGACACTGCCCGGGTCGTACGAGGAGTTCGTCGACGACATCGCCCCGACCCTGCAGGAACGGGGACTCATGCAGGCCGAGTACCGGCCGGGGACCCTGCGCGAGAAGCTGTTCGGGCACGCGCAGCTCCCCGGGAGCCACCCGGCCAGGCGCTGGCGCGGGGCGTTCTCCGGCGGAGCGGCCGGCGCGCCCGACGCAACCGCGGCCGTGGGGGCGACCGCATGACCGACGCGACGACGACCGCCGGGACCGCGCCGTCCCTCCCGTCCGGACCTGCCGGCCGACTGGCGGACCTGCGCGCGCACTTCGGACCGCTGTTCGACCGGATCCGCGAGGGGGCAGTCGAGCGCGAGCTCGCGTCCGGGACGCCGGGCGACCGACCACTGCCGCACGGCGAGGTGCGCGCGCTCGCCGACGCCGGGTTCGGTCGGCTGCGCGTTCCGGAGGGCCTCGGCGGGTTCGGCGTGACCCTCGTGGAGCTCGCGCACCTGGTGACCGACCTCGCTGCTGCCGACTCGAACATCGCGCACCTCTGGCGCGGGCACTTCGGGTACACCGAGCTCGTGCTGCTCCGGCCGGACTCCGACAGCCGCGACGAGTGGCTGCAGCGCATCGTCGAGGGGGCGATCGTGGGGAACGCGACGTCGGAGCGGACGGGAACCACGCTCGCCGACATCTCGACCACCGTGACGCCGGCCGGTCCTGGGTCCGTCCGTCTCGACGGCACGAAGTACTACTCGACCGGCACCCTCTACGCGGACTGGATCTACCTGGCGGCGGACCGGGACGGCGAACGCGTGACCTTCGCCGTGCCGGGCACCGCGCCGGGCGTGACCGGCATCGACGACTGGGACGGGTTCGGGCAGCGGCTCACCGCGTCCGGTACCACCGTGTTCGACGGCGTGCCGGTGGACCCTTCCGTGATCTCGGCCTACCGGGACGCTCCGCTCTCGCACATCCAGGCCTTCTACCAGCTGTACCTGCTGGCGGTCCTCGCCGGCATCGGGCAGGCGGTCGTCGACGACGCGGTCGCCTTCGTCCGGCCACGGACCCGCACGTACATCCACGCGAACGCCGCCCGCCCGGCGATGATCCCCAGGTGCTGGCGGTCCTCGGCAGGCTGTCCGCGGGGGCCTTCACCGCCAGGTCGCTCGTCGTCGCTGCGGCAGGACTGCTCGACGGGGTCGTCGACACGAACGAGCCGGGGGTCGGCGTGGACCACGGGGTGCTGGACGCCGCCGAGAACGCGGTCTACCAGGCGCAGGTCGAGATCGGGCCGCGGGTCCTCCGGTCCTGCTCGGAGCTGTTCGAGGTGGGGGAGCGTCGGCGGCCGACCGGACCCGCGCGCTCGACCGGCACTGGCGGAACGCCCGGGTCGTGGCGTCGCACAACCCGGCCGTGTACAAGGAACGGCTCGTGGGGGAGTACGTGCTGCACGGGCGGGGCCGGTCGACGCGTGGGAGAAGTACCACGAGGTGGGGCCGACGCGGTTCTGAGGGGCGACTGCTCGCGCGACGCTGCCGGGCGCCCGTGGGGCGCCGCCGGGACGCCTACGGGGCGCCTACGGGACGCCTACGGCGGCGAGACTCGGCGTGGGCGACAAGTCTCGCGTCCCGAGGGCCGCGAACCGTCGCTCAGCCCGAGTCTCGGGGTGGGCGACAAGTCTCGCGTCCCGAGGGCCGCGAACCGTCGCTCAGCCCGAGTCTCGGCCCGCGCGCGACGAGTCTCGTGGCGCCGCCTACGCCCAGCCGAGCTCGTGCAGGCGCTCGTCGTCGATGCCGTAGAAGTGGCCGATCTCGTGCACCAGCGTCGTGTGCACCTCGTCCTTGAGCTCCTCGACGGTGTCGCACTCGGCGAGGTGCTGCTTGCGGAACACCACGATGCGGTCCGGGAGCTCGCCGAAGCCGTACTGCCCGCGCTCCGTCGCCGCGATGCCGTCGTAGACGCCGAACAGGTCGGAGCCGTCCTCGGGCTCGTCCTCGACGACGAACACCACGTTGTCGAGGCCGTCGACCATCTCGTCGGGGAGCAGGTCGAGCTCATCGGTCACGAGCTGCTCGAAGTCGTCGGCGGACATCTCCATCACGGGTCCGATCGTCCCACACACGGTATGCGTCATCACAGGACGTCATGACGGCGAAGCACTGCTCGGAGCGCTTCAGCGGAATGCACTGATGCTTCGGGGCTCGCGTGGAGAGCATCGACCCGCACGAGTTCGTGCCCGACGAACGCAGGGCACTTGCCGGTGACGCACCAGACGGGGCTGCTGTCGACCACGTCGTCCTCACCGAGGGCCTCTGCCATCGCGGAGGCGCGTGCGCGGTTCACCGCGTCCGTCGTGACGCAACGTGCCGGGGTCGACTGCGGTGCCGCGCACGTGCGTACGTCGGGCCCGTAGGGATTTGGGACCATCGCGACCGTTCGGATCGACGGTGTCCGCTCGGCCATGTCCGCGGTCCATCGTGCCCAGGTGGCGTGGCTGGCCGTGCCGCCTCCGGGTCGTTCCACCGTCGTGCTCGGCACGTTGATCGCGAGGATGACATCTGGGCGGAGCTCGGCGGCGACGTCGAGGACCTTCCGCTTGTGTTCCTCGCACGCCTCGACGTCGTCGACGAACGAGATCCGCTCGGACACCCACGGGCACGAGTACCTCGTGGCGACCACGATGCGCCATTCAGAGCCGGACCGCTCGGCGATCGCGCGGAGTGCAGGAGCTGTGAACGCGCCGCTCGAGTCCCCGACGACGAGAGCAGTCTTTCCGTCCTGCGCTCCGAAGCTGCAATCGTCGAGTGAGCTGCTCGTCCAGGCGGACGAACAGCCGAGGGTCTCTGCCCATTCGTCCGAACGGGGCAGCGCGTCCAGGTACCCGGGTGCCGACACCGCGTCGACCGAGGGCCGGACATCCGGCCACGTACTGCTCTCGAGGGCAGCTGCGAGCGCTTGCTGGCGGAGTGTGAGTTCGTCCGGTGGCGACTCTCCGTCAGAGGGTGCGTCTTCCGTCGCGCCATCGGTCACCTGGGAAGCGTCGACCACGTTCGTCTCGATCGGACGCGACTCCTCGATCGCGACGAGCCCGAGTACCGTGGCGACCGTGCCGAGTGCGACGACGGCCGTTCGCGCTCGTCCCCGGAACGCCGTCCGCGCCCAGCGCTTCCGAGCGCGTCGCGCCTCCGGGGACGCATCGAGTGCGCCCGACGGGAAGGCCATGAACGGACGTTCCAGCAGGCCGTGCGTGACGGTCGCGAGGAGGATCGACAGCGGGATCACGAACCATGTCGCGCCCGCCGCCACGGCGGGCGCGAGGACCAGTACGGGAAGTGCCAGAGGTAGAGGGAGTAGCTGATCGCGCCGAGACCCGCCAGCGGAGGGAACGCGAGCAGCCGCGCGCCGAACGGACGAGATCTCGACCCGCTCACCAGGACGAGTGCGGTGCCGAGGACAGGGACGAGCGCGGCCGGAGCAGGAAAGCCTGCCGTGCCGTCCATGATCGTCGCTGCCACGATGATCGTCGCGAAACCCGAGCATCGGAGCACGGTCGCGACCGCTTCGGGAATGCGACGCCAGAGGTCGAGCCCGAAGGCGAGCATCGCGCCCGCCCCCAACTCCCAGGCTCGTGCCGCCGAGGAGAAGTACGCCGCATTCGGGTCGGTAGCCGTTTCGTACAGTGCCCAGGCGATGGACCCCGCGGCGATCAGCGCCATCGCCACGCCGGCGAACGTCGTCGGTCGGCCTGTTCGCCGTGTCACAGCGAGAACGGCGACCAGGAGGACCGGCAGGACGATGTAGACCTGTTCCTCGACGGACAGCGACCAAAGGTGTTGCAGTGGAGAGACCGGCCCGTCCGCGGTGAAGTAATCGGTCTGCTGGGCGGCGAAGTGCCAGTTCGCCAGGAGCGCGGTGGCCCAGAGAGCATCGAGACCTGTCTGCATGGCCCGGCCCGAGGGGAACACGGCGTACGCCGCGATCACGGTGACGCCGACCACGACTGCCGCGGCCGGGAGGAGCCTGCGGACGCGTCGGCCGAGGAACGCCACGAGGTTGATCCGGCCGGTCCTGCGGTACTCGCGCAGGAGGAGCCCGACGATGAGGAACCCGGAGATGACGAAGAAGACGTCGACGCCGACGAACCCGCCGACGGGCTGCCCGAGCACGTGTTCTGCGACGACGATCGACACTGCGACCGCACGAAGGGCTTGGATGTCAGGCCGGCGCTTGGTCGATGCTGTCACGCGTCAGACGTTAGGGGAGAGGGTCGCACCTTCCGAGTTCTCCACATGTTGCATTTCTGGCGTGCTCGACGACGACGAAGGCCCCGATCCACTGGACCGGGGCCTTCACATGGGTGAGTAACGGGTCTCGAACCCGCGACCTCCTAGACCACAACCAGGCGCTCTACCAACTGAGCTATACCCACCACGTGCACACCGGGCGGCCGGCGCGACCACTCAATAGTAGTACATGCCGGAGCCGGGCCGGACCACTACTCGGCGGCCGGCTGCGCCAACCGGGACTCCCACTTCTCGACGACCTCGGAGGCGACCGCGCGGACGTCGTCGGTGCTCGGCCCGGGCTCGGCGACGAAGCCCGCCCGGCGGTAGTACTCGAGCTCGCGGATCGACTCGAGGATGTCCGCGAGGGCCCGGTGCCCACCGTGCTTCTCCGGGGCGTTGAAGTACACCCGCGGAACCAGCGTCGGCAGAGTTCCTTGATGCTCGACACGTCGACGCTGCGGTAGTGCAGGTGGTTGTCGACGCGCGGCATGTACTTCGACAGGAACGACCGGTCGGTGCCGATCGTGTTGCCGGCCAGGGGAGCGGTGCCCTCGGCCGGGACGTGCTGGAGGATGTACTCCAGCACCTGGTACTCGGCGTCCGCCAGCGACACGCCGTCCGGGATCTCGTCGATGAGGCCCGACGCGGTGTGCATGTTCGTCACGAACTCGTTCATGTTGTCGAGCGCGGACTGCTCCGGCTTGATGACGATGTCGAACCCGGGGTGCACGGGGACGAGGTCGAAGTCGGTGACGACCACGGCCACCTCGACGAGCTCGTCGACCTCGAGGTCGAGGCCGGTCATCTCGCAGTCGATCCAGACGAGGCGGTCGTTCGCAGTTGCCATGGTGTCGATCCTATTCCGCGGTCGCGCGCGCTCCGAAGTCGGGCGTGCTGGCCGGTTCATCGGTCGCGTCCCGGCTGCGCGTCACCCGGCCCGGTGTCAGGGTGCCTTCGCGCCCGACTCTCGGCCGCGTGGCACCCGGTGCCTGGTGGGTTCGTATCCGGGGCGGTGCTGCCCGCATCTCCGGCGAGCGGGCGGAACGCACGTGTTCCCGTCTTCCGCCCGGGCAGCGTTCGCCCGCTCGCGCGTCCGGTCTGACCGGAGCAGCCACGGCGACCGGCGACCGGCGACCGGCGACCGGCGACCGTCTGGAGGCGCGGTGTCGGTCGACGGGCCGGCACCGCGCCTCCAGGCGGTCGCCTTCACCGCGAACGGGCGGATTCCGCGCGCGGTGCCGGCCGCTCTGCGGCGCTTCGGGCTGCTCGGCGGTGCCCGGGTGAGCGGCACAGCGCAGGTTCATGCGAGCGGGCGGAAGCAGTGCCGATCGCGCAGCGAGGGTGTCGCATTTCGCCCGATCGGCCAGACGGCGCGGCCGCAGCGCGGTGCCGCCGCAGCGCGGCGCGGCCGCGGGTGGTGGGCCGCAGGCGGGAGCAGTACGCGAGCGGGCGGAAGTGGTGGCGCTCGCGCAGCGAGAGTGCCGCATTTCGCCCGCTCGCGAGGGGCGAGCGGGGTGGGGCGGACGGCGCTGGAACGGCGCGCGGCGTCAGGACATCTCGCCCGCGGTGATGGCCTCGGCCTCGACGGGCTCCGGCTCGGCGCCGTCGTCCACCCGGCGCAGGGCCTTCGTGGTGAGGAGCACGACCACGAACGCGACCGTGACCGATGCTCCCGCGAAGACGTACGCGGCCGAGGGAGCGTAGGCGTCGGCGAGCAGGGTGGCGACCGGCGGGGCGATCGCACCACCGATGAAGCGCACGGCGGAGTAGGCGCTCGAGGCGACGGAGCGGGGAGGTCGGTGGCCTCCATGACGCACTCGGTGAGCACGGTGTTCAGGACACCGAGCACGAGCCCGCCGACGATCACGCAGATGATGAGCCCCACCTGCGACCGCACGACCACGGCCGCGGCGAACAGGTCGAGCGCGAGCAGCGGGAGCGCGATCTTGAGCACGGTCGTCCGGCGGAGACGGGCGGTGAGCATCGGCGCGATCCACACCGAGGTGATCGCGAGACCGACGCCCCAGCCGAAGAACGTGAAGCCGATGCCGAGTGCGCCGAATCCGAGCGGGAACGGCGTGTAGGCGAGCAGGACGAAGAAGCCGATGTTGTAGAACAGCGCGGTCACGGCGAGGGCGGCGAGCGCCGGGCGGGCGAGGGCACGGAACGGAGCGGAGAGCTTCGTCGGGGTGGGCTTCTCGAGGTTCTTCGTCTTGAGCAGCGTGACGATGGCGATGAACGCGATGGCCATCAGGGTCGTGACGCCGAAGAACGGGCCCCGCCAGCTGACCGAGCCGAGCAGGCCGCCGACGAGCGGTCCCACCGCGATGCCGAGTCCGAGGGCCGCCTCGTACAGGATGATGGCCGACGCGGTACCGCCTGACGCCGCACCGACGATGGTGGCGAGCGCGGTGGAGATGAAGAGCGCGTTGCCGAGGCCCCAGCCGGCGCGGAAGTCGATGATGGTCCACACGCTGTTCGAGGTGGCGGCGAGCACGGAGAACACGACGATGAGCGCGAGCCCGATGAGCAGGGTGTTCTTCGGCCGATGCGGCTCGACACCCAGCTGGTGAAGAACATCGCGACGCCGGTGACGGCCAGGTAGCTCGTGAAGAGCAGCTCCGTCTGCGCGGCGGTGGCATGCAGCGACGACGCGATCGCGGGGAGGATCGGGTCGACGAGGCCGATGCCCATGAAGGCGACGACGCAGGCGAAGGCGATCGCCCAGACTGCGGACGACTGCTTGAGGATGCTGCCGGACTGTGCGGCCGGTGCGTGGGCGTTCACGCGGTGATCTCCGTTCTGGTGGTGGCGGTGTTCGACGAGGTGGCGGTTCGTGACGCGATGAGCGCTGCCGCTTCGTGCAGGACGTCCCAGTCGTCGTCGCCGAGGTCGGCGAACACGGGGCCGACGGTGCTGGTCATGGTGGCTCGCCAGTCGACGAGGCGGGTGCGACCGAGGTCGGTGAGCTCGATGAGCTGGCCGCGCGAGTCGCCGGGTCGACGCTGCGCGAGATGAGCCCGTCGGCGAGCATGCCGGCGACGAGTCGGGTCATGGTCGGCTGGGCGACGCGGGAGGCGGCGGCGAGCTCGCCGAGCCGGAGCGGCTGGTCGGTCTCGAGGATGCCGAGGGTGCGCCACACGGCCGAGGAGGTGGTGTTCCCCGTGGCCTGGGCGGCGGTGCGGATCAGACGGTTCACCGAGACGAGGAGTGTCTCGATCGTCTGCTCGCGGCTTGGTTGCATAGCTGAACTATATAGCAATGCTATGCATGCCGCAACAGGTGGCGCCTGGTACAAGGGATGCATGAGCGACATCAGCATCCACGAGGGCGACGAGTACACCGCGATCTTCCACGGCGGACCCTTCGACGGCACGACCGACACCCGCACCGCCACGAGCGACGCGCTGGACGAGGAGGTCACGGTGTTCGCTGACGTCGAGGGGCTGCAGACCGCCTTCACCTACCGTGCGACGAAGTCCCGCCAGGTGCTCGACCAGACCTCGGTCGAGTTCGAGTACGTGCCCGCCGAGTCCGAACCCGTCGACGACCTGCAGGACCGCGGGGACCGCAGCGGCGAGTTCGACCGGGAGTAGCGGAAGAACGGCACGGCGCGCATCGGGAGTAGCACGCCACCCCGCCGCGTTGCGAGATCACGTGCAGCTCGACCTCTGGACCTCCGCCTTCTGCGCGCCGTGCTCAGCCGCCCGCCGGGTCGCGGCCCAGGCCTCGGAACTGGTCCCCGGGCTGCGCGTGGTCGATCGCGACGTGGCGAACCACCCGGAGCAGGCGGAGGGACTCGGCATCCGGTCGACCCCCACGATCATCGTGCGGCGGGACGACGGCGCCGAGGTCTTCCGCTCACC
Source organism: Curtobacterium flaccumfaciens (assembly GCA_029689965.1). Lineage (GTDB taxonomy): Bacteria > Actinomycetota > Actinomycetes > Actinomycetales > Microbacteriaceae > Curtobacterium > Curtobacterium flaccumfaciens_E. The sequence goes on from CP121450.1 coordinate 1,712,882, forward strand.
GGGTGTCCCGACCCGTGACCAGCTGCTGCTCGCGATCGCCAAGGCGCTCTGAGGCATCGGCTCGCTGGCTGGTCGGGGCCAGGAGCAGGGGCGTCTCCGTCGGACGCACCAGGCGTCGCACCTGCCGGCCGCACCGCTTCAGCGCCCGGACCGGCGCGCCGATGACCAGGGCGACGGCGCCGAGCACGCTCCGGTCATCCTGCCCGAGAGCGTTCTTCCGCTCCCAGGCCCGCCGGAGCACGCCCCGCGACTCCGGCGTGCGGCCGGACGGTCCACCAGGACTCCGGCGTCGCGCATCGCCATCAGCTGCTCGGCTCGCGGGGCCCAGTCGTTCTCGGTCTCGGGGTGGAAGTGGTTGTCGTGCATCCACTCCGCGCGGACGACTCCGAAACGACCGTCCACGAGGTCGATCGCGTCGCCTTCGAGGCCACTGCCCACGAACACCTCGTTGATGAGGTGCCGGCCGATGCCGAAGTCGGTGAGGGTGAGAGCCGGGACACCTCGGGCCGCCGCTTCGAGGACGGCCGTCGAGCTGACCGTCACGAGGGCGACGGCACGGTCGAGGTGTTCCGACATGGGTCCGCTCTCCACCACCAGGTTCGCCGGAGCACCCGCCGGTACGAGGCTCGGGTACGGGTCCTGCTCACGGTGCGTCTGGGGTTCGCCGGCCCCCGCGCGCACCTTGATCACGACGCGCCACTCCGGGTGCCGCCGAGCGGTCTCGACGAGCCAACCCACGACCCGTACACGGTCGGCGCGGTCCGCGGGGACGCTCGGCTGGGCGGCGAAGACGACGGCGTCGCGCACGCCTGACACCGTCGTCGCGGCGTCCCGGACGTCCGCCACCGTCGTCACGGCCGTGCCGCGCCGCGCGAACGGCAGCGTGGCGAGCGCGAAGTGCGGGACGACGCCGCCCCCGGCCGCGAGCTCCTCGTACGCCCGGACCTCGCGGTGGCTGTGCAGCACGAACAGGTCGGCGCGGGCGCGGAAGAACACGCCCTTCCACTTCGCCGGGAACGAGATGCCCGGCAGCCCCGTCACGAGGACCGGTCGTCGGGACACCCGACGGTGCACCTCCTCGATGACGAGTTCGGCGACGGGGCCGATCAGCGAGACGAGGACGGCGTCCGGCGGGTCCTGCCGCAGCCGTTCGACGATCGCGTCGACCTCGAGCGGCTCCGGGGGCGCCGCCGCGAGGTGCGCGAGCCGGTGGTCGAGACCCCGGAACGCGGACCGCAGCTGCGCGCGGCTCGCGGAGCGGGGCGTCGCGACGGTGACCAGCTCGAGCTCCCAGTGCGCCGGCGCGCCGGCCAGCAGGTGGGCGCCCCACTTCGCGAACGAGTCGGTGTCGACCAGAGCGACCACGCGTCGGACGCGTGGGGACGTGACGGACTGGAGGCGCGCCTCCAGTCCGTCCGTCGGCTCGCCCCGCCGCTGCTCACGTCGTGGCGACCGCTCGTCACGCGCCGACGCGGCGCAGCTTCGCGAGCGGTGCCCGCTCGCCGGGGAAGACGCGCTTGACGCCGTCGCCCAGTGCGGTCTCGATGATGCGGACGTCGCGGACGAGCGTCTGCAGGCCGTGCGGCTCGAGGGAAGCCGCGTGGTCGGAGCCCCACATGGTGCGGTCGAGCGTGATGTGGCGCTCCACGGCGGTGGCGCCGAGTGCGACCGCGGCGATCGAGATCTGCAGGCCGGGCTCGTGGCCCGAGTACCCGACCGGCACGCCCGCGTAGCGGTTCGCGAGGGTGTCGATCATGCGCAGGTTCGCCTCTTCGGCGGGGAGCGGGTAGGTCGACGTGGCGTGCATGAGCACGAGTCGTTCCGTCCCGAGCGTCTCCACGGCGCGGTCGATCTGCTCGAGCGTCGACATGCCCGTCGACAGGATCACGGGCTTGCCGGTGGCCGCCACCTCGGCGAGGAGTCCGAGGTCCGTCACCGACGCCGACGCGATCTTGTAGGCGACGACGTTGAGGTCCTCGAGGAACGCCACCGACGGCTCGTCCCACGGCGAGGCGAACCAGTCGAGCCCCCGAAGGGTCGCGTGGTCGCCGATGTCGATGTACTGCTCGCGGTCGAACTCCACACGGTAGCGGTACTCGAGGTAGGTCATGTCTCCCCACGGCGTCGACCGCGGAGTGTTTTTCATGTGCTCGGGCGTGGAGATCGCCGGGTCCGTTTCTGGAACTTCACGGCCTGCAGTCCGACATCGGCCGCGACGTCGATGAGCCGTTTCGCGATGTCGACGTCGCCGTTGTGGTTCAGGCCGATCTCGCCGATCAGGTACGCGGGGTGGCCCGCGCCGATCGTGGACGTGCCGATGGTGACGGTCATGGTGCTCCGTTCAGTGCGGGTGCGAGCTTCCGCGCGGGACGAGCTGCTGCTCGAGCCGGGGTGCGAGGGCCGAGGCCAGGTCGAGGTCGGCCGCGTCGTCGACGTCGATCGCTCCGCGGCCGTCCACGACGACGAGTTCGACGCGACCGTGGAAGCGGTGCCGGTGCTGCCGGAACGCCGCGGCGCGGAAGGCGTAGAAGGCTCCGGTCTCGCGGAACTCCGGTTCGCGGTCCTGACGCCGGGGCCGAACTGCGGCGTCGTGGTTCACCGCGCGGGCGGAGCCGTCACCACCGAGCCGCCACAGGAACGCGTGCGAGGGAGCTGCCGCGAACACCGAGTCCGCCTGACCGTCCCGGACCCGGGCGACTGCGGCGTCGAGGTCGGCGGGATCGATGAACGGCGAGGTCGCCTGCAGGAACACCACGACGTCGGGCTCGTCGCCCGTGGCCGACAGCTCGTCGAGCGCGTGCAGCACCGCCGACTCGGAGGACGCCGCGTCCCCGGCGAGCTCGGCGGGGCGCCGCACCACGCGTGCACCGGCCGCGACGGCCTCGGCGGCGATGGCGTCCCCATCGGTCGAGACCACGACGAGGTCGATCGTGCCGGCTGCCCGGGCGGACTCGACGGCCCGACGGACCAGCGAGCGGCCGGCCACCGTGCGGAGGTTCTTGCCCGGGAGGCCCTTCGAGCCGGCGCGCACGGGCACGACCGCGACGACGGAACCGGTGGAGCGCATGCCCCGGACGGTACGGAGTGCCGGTGACCCGGGAGCGAACACGAGGCAGACGCTCGCCGAACCGTTGCGGAACCCGCCCCGCGGAGCCGGGCCGTGCCTCCCGGCGGTTGCACAGCGGCCCCAACGGGTGCCGAAAGCCGACCCGAGGACGCTGGGACCATGAGCGTCACCTCCCGCACGATCACCGTCCAGCGAGCACGATGGGAACGTCCGGCGTTCATCGGGCTGTTGCTCGCGACCGGTGCGCTGTACATCGTGAACCTCGGTGTGAACGGGTACGCGAACGCGTTCTACTCGGCCGCGGTGCAGGCGGGGAGCCAGAAGCTGGGAGGCGTTCTTCTACGGATCCTCGGACGCCGGCAACTCGATCACCGTCGACAAGCCGCCCGCGTTCCTCTGGGTGATGGAGCTCTCGGTCCGGCTGTTCGGACTGAACTCGTGGGCGATCCTCGTGCCCGAAGCGCTCATGGGCGTCCTCTCCGTCGCACTGCTGTACGCGATCGTGCGCCGCCGGTTCTCGGCGGGAGCCGCGCTCGTCGCCGGCGGCACGCTCGCGGTGACGCCCGTCGCGACCCTCATGTTCCGGTTCAACAACCCGGACGCGCTCCTCACCCTGCTCATGGTGCTGTCGCTCTGGCTCGTCCTGCGCGGCGTCGAGAGCGGCCGGATGCGCTGGGTCGTGTGGGCCGGCGTCGCCGTCGGAGTGGCGTTCCTCACCGAGCAGCTGCAGGGGTTCCTCATCCTGCCGGTCCTCGTGGGTGTCTTCCTCTACTGCTCCCGCTGCCGTTCCTGAAGCGCGTCGTGCACCTGCTGTGGGCGGCGCTCGCCGTGGTGGTCGCCGGCGGTTGGTGGGTGGCGGTCGTCGAGCTCGTCCCGACCTCGTCGCGGCCGTACATCGGCGGGTCGCAGACGAACTCGTTCCTCGAGCTCACGTTCGGCTACAACGGTCTCGGGCGGGTCACGGGCGACGAGACCGGCAGCGTCACCGGCGGGGGAGGCGCCGGCGGTACCGCCGGGAGCGGCTCATGGGGTGCCACCGGCCTCTTCCGTCTGTTCGGGTCGGAGTTCGCAGGCCAGATCACCTGGCTGCTGCCGACGGCCCTCGTCCTGCTCGTGGCGTCGCTGGTCGTGATCGGCTTCCGCCGACGGACCTCCGCTCGACTCGCCACGGTCCTCGCACTCGGTGGTTCCCTGCTGCTCACGGCGCTCGTGTTCAGCTTCATGGGCGGGATCTTCCACCCGTACTACACGGTCGCGCCGGCGCCGACATCGCCGGACTCGTGGGGATCGGCGCCGGACTGCTGTGGGAGCGACGGCGTTCGTGGTGGTGGCGTGGCACCGCGGCGTTCACGGTCGTCGTGACCGCGGTGTGGCAGTGGCACCTGCTGACGGCGGCGTCCGGGTGGCAGCCGTGGATCCGCTGGGCGGTGCTCGTCGTGGGGCTGGTGACGGCGGTGGCGGTGCTCGTGCCGGTGCGTTCGCGGGCGGCGGTGCCGCTGCTCTCGCCCCGGTGGGCGGCCGTGCCGCGCGCGACGGCGGAGACCGAGGGAACTGCACCGACTCCGGCCGGACGCGGGCTGCCCGCCGCGTGGTCGCGTCCGATCGGCGGCGTCGTGGTCGTGGGCGCCGTCGTCACGGGTCTGCTCGGACCGGCGGCCTTCTCGATCGACACGGTGACGACGGCGCACACGGGGTCGCTGCCGTCGGCCGGGCCGAGCGTCGCGGGTGCCGGGTTCGGCGGCGGTGCTGGTGGTGGAGGCTTCGCCGGGCGTGGAGGCGCGGGTGGCGCCAACGGGACCGGCGGGCAGGGCGGGGTGGGTGCGCCGGGCGCGGCCGGTGGACCCGGCGCACCAGGCGGGAACGGTGGCACTGGTGCGCCCGGCGGGACCGGCGGGACCGGACCTGGAGGGGGCGGCACCGGCGGCCGCGGCGGCTTCGGCGGCGGAGCGGGGAACCTGCTCGGTGGCTCCACCGAGGTGTCCTCCGCGTTGAGGACCGCCCTGCTCGAGGACGCGGACGACTACACCTGGGTGGCCGCGGCGATCGGCTCCAACAGCGCCGCGACGTACCAGCTGGCGACGGACGCGGCCGTGATGCCGGTGGGCGGCTTCAACGGCTCGGACCCCTCCCCGACCCTCGCGGAGTTCAAGCGGTACGTGGCCGACGGGAGGATCCACTACTTCATCGCCGGGAGCATCGGACAGTCGAACGGCGGCAGCGACGCGGCGTCGAAGATCTCGGAGTGGGTGGAATCGAACTTCGCCGCGACGACGATCGGCGGAGTCACGGTCTACGACCTGACCTCGGGCTAGGGTCGAGGGATGCTCGGAGCCGACGACACCCTCGATCCGATCCCGCGCCGGGTGCTCGTCGCCGGCACGTCCGGCGTCGGGAAGACCACGACGGCCGCCCGCATCGCCGGCGTCCTCGAGGTCCCGCACACCGAGATCGACTCGCTCTTCCACGGACCGGACTGGGAGCCGCGCGCGACGTTCACCGCGGATGTCGAGGCGTACACGAGCGAACCCGCATGGGTCACCGAATGGCAGTACACCCCGTCCTCGCACTGCTGGCGGAGCGGGCGGACACCCTCGTGTGGGTCGACCTGCCGACACCGGTGGCGCTCTGGCGGCTGTTCCGACGGACGCTCCGGCGACGGTTGCGCCGTACCGAGCTGTGGAACGGGAACGTCGAGCCGTCGCTCTGGACGATCTTCACGGACGAGGGCCACATCCTCCGCTGGGGGTTCCGGACCCGGAACGTCTCCCGTCGCCGGGTGCCCGGACTCGTGGCGTCGGCGCCGCACCTCCGGATCGTGCACCTGCGGTCGCAACGCGAGGTCGACCGGTTCGTACAGCACCTCCGTGGAGGGCGCGGATAGAATCGAGGTCGTCCGCCTCCGTAGCTCAGTGGATAGAGCAGGTGGTTTCTACCCACCGTGCCGCGGGTTCGATTCCTGCCGGGGCACATGACGAAGGCCGCCGTCCATCGGGACGGCGGCCTTCGTGGTCGAGGGACCGGCCTACTCGTCGTCGTCCGCGGCTCGGCGACGAAGCTCGCTCGCGCTGATCGGCTGCGTGTACGGCGCCTCCGAGGTCTCGTTCGCATCGGCCGGCTCGGCGGGGGCGTTCGCGAGGCGGGTCGGGACGGAGGTCGTGTTCGTCGTGCCGGGGGCGTCGACGGTGCGGCCGTCGGCATCCGGCGTCCGGTTCACGTGCGCGTCCGCCGAGGTCGGCTCGGCGACGGGAGGTGGCACCGGCGCACCGGTGGTCGCACGCGATGCGGGCCGGGAGACGTTCCCACGCGCATCGTCGACCGCGTCGGCGTTGTCCTCGTCGGCGTGGTCGGTGGCCGTGCCGGACGTCGTTCCGGCTGTGGCACCGCGTGAGGGCGAGGCGGGAGAGCCGAGCGGCGGCCGGGTCGGTGCGGCCGCGTCGCCGTACGACCGTGTCGCGTCGTCGCCGTACGCACGCGTCGTGTTCGCGTCCGAGATCGGAGTGGTGGCGTTCGACTTCGACGCGTCCGAGATCGGAGTGGTGGCGTTCGGGTCGGACGGAGCCGCGCCGCGCGTGACCGAGAAACCGGAACCGTTCGACGAAGCCGTAGCGCTGCCGGCCGCGGTGGGCGCAGCGCGGGTGCCGGCCGGTGCAGCAGCGCCTGCCGGGGCCGACGCGGTGCCGGAGGTGGCAGGGGCGGCGGAAGCGGGCGTGCCTCCGGAGCGCTGGGGCGCAGGGCGGAGCGAGGTCGTCGTCGGGGTGGGCCGCTCGGCCGTCGGAGCCTGCGTCGTCGCGGTGCCGTTCGCCTGGGTGCCGTTCGCCTGGGTGTCGTTCGCCGAGTTCGCAGCGCGCGCCGAACCGGTCTGGTCGGCGTTCCACTCCTGCTGCCGGGTGATGAGCTCGGCATCCGGATCGGGGAGTCGAACTTCCAGCGTTCGAGATCGCTCTTGAACAGCTTGCGGGCACGACCCGGCCGTGCCTGCCACTCGAGGAGCCGGTCGCGGAAGTCAGCGAGGGACTGCTCGGCCTGGAAGCTGAACGTCGAGGAGTTCTTCTTGATGTCCGCGATCTCGTGCTGCGTCCAGTTCGCCGCGAGTGGCGCGCCGGTGACCGGCAGCAGCCGCAGCCGGATGTCCGCGTCCTCGGCGAGGTGGTCCGCGTAGGCCCGCTCGTCGTGTCCGAGGGTGCCCCACGTCGCTGCCTTGCGCGCGGCGGAGACGACGCCCGCGACCGCTGCGTTCCGGGCTTCGCGTTCCTGCATCGCGACGACCCGTCTGGTCGCCCCGCGTCCGATGAGTGCCGCGACGATCCCCGCCACGACGATCGCGACGAACGGGATGACCGCGCCGGAGAGCACGCGCCAGCCGTCGTCGGACGAGATCCAGTCGGTCAGGTCGTTCCACCAGTCCATGCGCGCACCCTACTCACGAAACGGTCGGTCATCGGGGAGGCCGGTCGGCGTTCCGCGCATCCGGCCGGACATGATTCCAATGTGGAACATCATGGGTGCCGGGGTGCCGGGGTGCCGGGGTGCCGGGGTGCCGGGTGCCGGGTGCCGGTGGTCCGGTCCGCGGGCCGGGGCATGCCGTCAGCCCCAGCGGAGGCAGTCCACCGCGTCGTCGGCGGACCACACGTTCGGCAGCTCGACGAACCGGCGCTCCGTCGAGACGTACCGACGCGCGCGGTACGCGGTGCCGCCGGCGACGTCGACGCGGTCCACGTACCCGACGATCTCACCGTTCGCGCGCGTCACACGACTGAGGTCGTCACGGACGTCGAGGATCCGGAGGTCGCCGCGGGAACGGGCGACGGGGACGGAGCGGATCCGCAGCGCGGGTTCGGTCGTCGTCTGCATCGTGGGGCCTCCGGTTGTCGGTGTGGTCTCGACGGTAGGGCCGACCACCGACACACGGAATCGACGGAGTCGTTCTGGGAACAGCCTCGCGCTGTTGCGCGTTGTGGAGGAGGTATCACCCGATCGCGGCTCGTTCCGAGCCCAGGAAGGTAGGTTGTGCCCATGACCACGTTCGTGCTCGCAGGTGGATGTTTCTGGTGTCTCGACGCCGTGTACCGCACGCTCCAGGGGGTGCAGGACGTGGTGTCCGGTTACGTCGGCGGCCGGGTGGAGAACCCCTCGTACGAGCTGGCGTGCACCGGCACGACGGGCCACGCCGAAGCCGTCGCGGTCACCTTCGACGAGACGGTGATCCCGCCCGACGTCATCCTCGACGTGTTCTTCACGCTGCACGACCCCCGTCAGCTGAACCGTCAGGGCGCCGACGTCGGCACGCAGTACCGCTCCGCGATGTTCCCGGCGGACGACGAGCAGAAGGCGCTGTTCGAGCGCGCGATCGAGCGCGCCTCGGACATCTGGGACGGCGGCATCGTGACGACGATCGAGCCGCTGGGCACCTTCTTCCCCGCGGAGGAGTACCACCAGGACTTCTTCGCGAAGAACCCGGGCCAGGGCTACTGCCTCGCGGTGGCGCTGCCCAAGGTGAACAAGGTCCGCAAGGCCTACAGTCAGTACATCCTGGCGTCCTGACCGACCGGACGTCGGGGCCACGAGGAGGTGGTCGAACGATGACGAACAGCACCGGGACCTGGGTCGCGGTCGGACCGGCGGGAGCGGTGGGCAGCATCCACCGTTTCGACGGCGGTTTCCGTGTCGAGCTCTACGGGCGGGACGGCTCTGGCGGGACCTACCCGTCGCTCGCGTCCGCCAAGGGCGCGGTGCACGCCGCGCTCGGACCGTTGGCTGACCGGCCCGAGTTCCGCGCGCACTGACCGCGTGCTGACCCGTCTCGGCCTGGAGGCACGGGGACTCCTCCTCCACAGCCCACCTGGTCGAGACGAGCAGCCACAGATCGAGCCCCGGGGTGCCTCCGCGCCCCGGGGCTCGATGACGATCGACGCATGAACGACACCATCACCATCTGCGGATCATCGCCACCGAGCCGCGTCACCTCGTGACCGACACCGGCATCGCCATCACGAGCATGCGCCTCGCCTCACCGTCCCGGCGCTGGGACCGTGCGACGTCGACCTGGACCAACGGCGCCACCAACTGGTTCACGGTCACGGCGTTCCGGTCGCTCGCCGCCAACGTCCACCGCTCCGTGAAGAAGGGCGACCGCGTCGTCGTCACCGGACGCGTGCGCATCCGGACCTGGGAACGCGACGGCCGCGGCGGCACCTCGGTCGAGATCGATGCCGAGGGACTGGGGCACGACCTCGCCTGGGGCATCAGCAACTGGGTCCGGGTGCCGCGCCACACGGGTGAGTCCACCGCTGCTCCGGGCAACGTGCCCACGTGGACCCGCGCACGGGTGAGGTCGGAGCCGATGCCGAGCTCGAGGCGCAGGCGCCCGATCAGGACGAACTCCCGGACGACGACGATGCTGCGCGCCACACGGCGGACGTCCACGTGGGCGACTTCGGACCTGTGTTCGGCGGGGCGGAGCCCGCCGCCGAGCCCGAACCCGCAGCGGAGCGGGACGCGGCGTGAGTGCTCCGGTCCGCGCGAGCCGTGGCGAAGTGCTCCGGCTACCAGCGCTGCGTGATCATCGCGATCCCCGCGACCTCGGTCGTGTCCCAGTTCCCGCCCTTCGGCAGTCCGCTGACACGGCCGTCCACCCAGAAGGTCGCACCCTGGACCTTCGGAGCGTCGACCTGGCGCGCCTTCAGCCCGTGGAAGGAGAAGTTCGGGTTCCACGTGCCCTGCAGTCCGCTCACCCCGGGTTTGTTGCGGACGGTGATCGCGACGTTGCGCATCGAGGAGTGGACGACGTCGCCGTTCAGACGGCCGTTCCCCTCGACGTTGAAGAACAGCCGCCCCTTCAGGTTCAGCCCGACGGCCGCGATCGTGTGGCCGTTGGCGAAGAACGTCCCGACGTTGTTCGGGTAGAACCGGAGCCCGACCGGGTCACGTTGTGCGTCGCCGCCCCGAGGTAGCCGTACGAGAACTTCCCGTTCTGCACGCGCTCCCAGATGAACCGCGGGGCGCCCTTGCTCACGGTGGATCCCTTGTCGGACTGGATGCCGACCGAGAACGCGTTGTCGTAGGCGTCGTGCACGTTGATGTAGGACGAGTACCCGTGCCGGAGCCGCCCTCGGTGATGTTCGCCGTGTACTCGACGAGCGGCGTGCCGTGCGGGGCGACGGTCGCCGCGGAAGCGGTCGCTCCCGTCGGGCGACGAGGCCGATGGCCAGCGCGACCACTCCGACGACGGAGAGAACGATCCTGTGCAGGCGTGTTCTGGGCATGTCCCTGGTCCTGATCCTGGTGGTGGTCCGCGTAGGCGTGACGGAGCCTCTGGTGGAAGGCGAGGCCACGGTACGTCGAAGTGCGCGCATGCAACAGGCCCGGTGCGGGTTCCGGCGAGCGATCAGTAGACTTGGCGCGATATGGCTGAGTACATCTACCAGATGGTCCGCGCCCGCAAGGCGGTCGGCGACAAGCTGATCCTCGACGACGTCACGATGTCGTTCCTCCCCGGCGCCAAGATCGGCGTCGTCGGGCCGAACGGCGCGGGCAAGTCGACGATCCTGAAGATCATGGCGGGCCTCGACCAGCCGTCGAACGGCGAAGCGAAGCTCACCCCGGGCTTCAGCGTCGGCATCCTCATGCAGGAGCCGGAGCTCGACGAGTCGAAGACCGTCCTCGAGAACGTGCAGGAGGGCGTCGGCGAGATCCACGGGAAGATCACCCGCTTCAACGAGATCTCCGCGCTGATGGCCGAGCCGGACGCCGACTTCGACGCGCTCCTGGCCGAGATGGGCACCCTGCAGGAGGAGATCGACGCCGCCGACGCGTGGGACCTCGACTCGCAGCTCGAGCAGGCGATGGCCGCGCTCCAGTGCCCGCCGGGGACGAACTCGTCACGCACCTCTCCGGCGGTGAGAAGCGTCGCGTCGCGCTCTGCAAGCTCCTGCTCCAGAAGCCCGACCTGCTCCTCCTCGACGAGCCCACCAACCACCTCGACGCCGAGTCCGTGCTCTGGCTCGAGCAGCACCTGCAGCAGTACCACGGTGCCGTCCTGGCCGTGACCCACGACCGGTACTTCCTCGACCACGTCGCGCAGTGGATCGCGGAGGTCGACCGCGGCCGTCTCTACCCGTACGAGGGCAACTACTCGACCTACCTCGAGAAGAAGCGTGCCCGGCTCGAGGTCCAGGGCAAGAAGGACGCCAAGCTCGCGAAGCGCCTGTCGTCGGAGCTCGACTGGGTCCGCAGCAACACGAAGGGGCGTCAGGCGAAGTCGAAGGCCCGCCTCGCCCGGTACGAGGAGATGGTCACCGAGGCCGAGCGCACGCGCAAGCTCGACTTCGAGGAGATCGTCATCCCCGTGGGCCCGCGGCTCGGTTCGCAGGTCATCGACGCCGAGAAGCTCCACAAGCAGTTCGGCGAACGCGTCGTCATCGACGACCTCTCGTTCACGCTGCCCCGGAACGGCATCGTCGGCGTCATCGGTCCGAACGGCGTCGGCAAGACCACGCTCTTCAAGACGATCGTCGGGCTCGAGCCGCTCGACGGCGGCACGTTGAAGATCGGCGACACGGTCGACATCTCGTACGTCGACCAGAGCCGCGGTGGCATCGACCCGAACAAGAACCTGTGGGAGGTCGTGTCCGACGGACTCGACTTCATCCAGGTCGGCAAGACGGAGATCCCCTCCCGGGCCTACGTCTCGCAGTTCGGGTTCAAGGGTCCGGACCAGCAGAAGAAGGCCGGCGTCCTCTCCGGTGGTGAGCGGAACCGTCTCAACCTCGCGCTGACCCTCAAGCAGGGCGGCAACCTGCTGCTCCTCGACGAGCCGACGAACGACCTCGACGTCGAGACCCTCGGCAGCCTCGAGAACGCGTTGCTCGAGTACCCGGGCTGCGCCGTGGTCATCACCCACGACCGGTGGTTCCTCGACCGCATCGCCACGCACATCCTCGCGTGGGAGGGGCTGAACGAGGACGGCACGCCCAACTGGTACTGGTTCGAGGGCAACTTCGAGGCGTACGAGGAGAACAAGATCCAGCGGCTCGGTGCCGACGCTGCCAAGCCCGGCCGGGCGACGTACCGCAAGCTCACGCGCGACTGACCGTGGCACGACTGCACGCTCCCATCCGCATGCGGTGGAGCGACATCGACGCCTACGGCCACGTGAACAACTCCGCGATGCTGCGCCTCCTCGAGGAGGCGCGCATCGTGGCGTTCTGGGGCCCCGATCCCGAGGAGCTCGAGTCCGACGGGTCGATCCCCGAGCCGATCATCGACGGCCGACCTGGTTCGGGCACGATGACCGTGATCGCGGCACAGCGGCTCGAGTACCTCGCGTCGATCCCGTACTTCCGGCAGCCGCTCGACATCCAGATGTGGATCGGGCGGATCGGCGGGGCGAGCATCGACGTCTCGTACGAGGTCTGGTCACCCGTCGGGCACGAGCCGGCGGTGCTCTACACCCGTGCGACGACGGCACTCGTGATGGTCGACGCTGCGAGCAACCGTCCGCGCCGACTCACCGAGGCCGAGCGTGATGCCTGTGCGCCGTACATCGAACCCGCGGTGCAGTTCTCCCGGCCGTAGGGCGACGCGACAGGACCGTCCGGCGGGTCGGCCCGCGGTCGTCCGCGGGTCGTCCACGCGGGACGCGCACGACGCTCCCCGTCAAGCCGGGACGCGCATCACGCCTCCGTCGCCGCGGGACGCGCACGACACCCTCGTCACCGCGGGACGCGCATCATGCCCTCCTGCGCGACGGACGCGAGCAGCCGCCCGTCCCGCGCGAACATCCGGCCGAACGCGAGTCCCGGCCGCCCTGTGCGCTCGGGGACTCCTGCGTGTACAGGACCCATTCGTCGGCCCGGCCGTCACGGTGCCACCACATCGCGTGGTCGAGGCTCGCGCTCTTCACGCCGGGCGTTCCCCAGGCGACCCCGTGTCGTCGCATGATCGGCTCGAGGATCGACAGGTCGCTCGCGTAGCCGAGCACGGCCCGGTGCAGGGCCGGGTCCTCCGGCAGGTCCCCGTCGACGCGGAACCAGACCGCCTGGTGCGGGAGATGTTCCCCTGGACGTCGACGAACACCGGACCTTCGACGTGCCGCAGGTCGATGGACCGCTCGGCCCAGGCCCGAGCGATCGGGTGGTCGATCGCGGACAGGATCGAAGCGGCCGACGGCAGGGACTCCGGCGACGGGACGTCGAGCGGGAACGGGTCCTGGTGCTCGATGCCGCTGTCCGGCCGCTGGAACGACGCGATCATCGAGAAGATCGGTACGCCCCGCTGGTACGCCTGCACCCGTCGGGTCGCGAACGAACGCCCGTCGTGGATGCGCTCGACGCCGAAGGTGATCGGCACGTCGATGTCGCCCGGGCGCAGGAAGTAACCGTGCATCGAGTGGATGTCCCGGCCCTCGATGGTGGCCTGCGCGGCGACGACGCACTGCGCGAGCACCTGTCCGCCGAACACCCGGCCGCCGGGGACCAGTGGCTCGCGCCGGTGAGGATCGTCTCCCCGGTGCTGGCACCCGTGTCCTCGAGTCGGAGGGTCCGCAGGAAGTCCGGTTCGCCGTTCACACCGGCAGTCTACGAGCGGGCGAGGCCCGCGATCGCGGTCGGTGGGGAACGTCGCCACCCCGCGATCACGGGTGCGGCCGGTAGGATCCGTGGTGACATGGGCACCTCGTTCACGCTTCCCGACGCAGCCTCGCTCGGAGACCTCCGGACCTACCTGGGACGAGCCGCGCGCATCGAGGACGGGTCCGTCCGCCTCATCGCCGACTCCGGGGTCCTCGCCGTCTACACGGCGATCCTCTACCCGATCGGTCTGCTCGACGAGCTGCCGACGGTGCTCGGCCTCCGCACGTTCTCGCTCGCGGAGCCGGCGACGATCGACGCGGTCGTCCCGCTGGCGTCGCTGCAGGAGCGACTGCGGCTCCTCGCCGACGAGCAGGAGGCGGAACGCGCCGAGGGTGCCGATCCGACCCGCGCCACCCCGATCGAGGTGGAGCTCCCGCACGAGGTGCACACGGTGACGTGGGCGGCCATCTCCCCGCCTCGTGGCGGCTGGGTCCCGCTGCCGGACGTCTCACCTGAGCTCCTCCGTCGTGCGGCCCGCGACGGCATCGCCGAGGTCGCCGACGCCGTGCCGACCAATGCGGGCGAGGCGATCGTCCGCAAGGTCCGGTCGGAGGTCTGGGGCCGACCGGTCGCGGGCATCGAGCACGTCCCCGCCGGCGCCGGTTTCGCGGGCGAGAGCCTCGGGTTCCTCGGACACGACCCGGTGCGGCTGTTCGAGACCGGGCCGTGGAGCCGGCTGACCACCTCCCGCGGGCACGTCCTCGTCAAGCGCCGGGCGTGGACCCTGACCCCATAGGCAGCGTCCTCCCGGATCGGCCGTGGTTGGCTGGGAACCATGCACGTCTTCCTCACCGGCGCCTCCGGCTACATCGGTTCCTCGGTCCTCCGCGCACTCGTGGCACACGAGCACGAGGTCACCGCGCTCGTGCGCACCGACCAGAAGGCGCAGGCGGTCCGCGACGCCGGTGGTCGGGCTCTGGTCGGCGACGTCACCGACACCGAGGTCGTCCGCCGGCTCGCGCACGAGACGGACGCCGTCGTGCACACCGCCTCGGCGCAGGGCGTCGACGCGGACTTCACCGCCACCGTGCTCGAGGCGCTGCACGGCACCCCGAAGCCGTTCGTCCACACCGGTGGCATCTTCACCTTCGGCGACTCGACGGACATCTCCGAGCAGTCCCGGTTTCGCCGCCGGCGATGACCGCGTGGCGCGCACCGAACGAGGCCGCCGTCCGGGCGAGCGACGTGCGCACGACGATCATCGCCCCCGGCATCGTGTACGGCCGGGTGCCGGCATCCCGGCGATGTTCGTCGGAGACGGCGAGCACGAGGTCCGCCTCGTCGGGGACGGGTCGCAGCGGTGGACGACGGTGCACACCGACGACCTCGGCGAGCTCTACGTGCTCGCGCTGCACCGTGGCGAGCAGGACGGCTACGTCGTGGCCGCGACCGGGGACAACCCGACGGTGCGGGAGATCGCCGAGGCGGGCGCGCACGGCTCACCGGTCGTCGCCGAGAGCGTGGACGCGAGCCGTGACCGGTTGGGCACCGAGTACGCCGATGCGCTGCTCCTCCACCAGGAGGCCTCCGGCGCGCACGCGCGCGCCGCGTTCGGGTGGAACCCGACCCGGCCGTCGCTGGTCGAGGACCTGGCCGACGGTTCCTACGTCCGCTGACGCGACCGGAAGACGGCCTGGAGGCGCGTGGCGGGGTCGCCACGCGCCTCCAGGCCGTCTCCTGGTCACCCGTGCGCCGACGGTCCGTCAGTCGAAGGTGTTCGTCATCGCGTGCGCGGCACGATCGAGGTAGGCCCAGAGCTCGGCCTCGTCCAGCGGCGCGAGGTCGAGCGACTCGACCGCGGCGCGCATGTGGCGGAGCCAGCGTTCCCGCGCCTCGGAGGTGATGCGGAACGGGTGGTGTCGCATGCGGAGACGCGGGTGGCCGCGCTGCTCGCTGTAGGTGCCGGGGCCGCCCCAGTACTGCTGGAGGAAGGCGGACAGGCGCCAGATCGCGCCGTCGAGGTCGTCCGCCGGGTACATCGGCCAGATCACCTCGTCCTGCTGGACACCCTCGTAGAAGCGCCGGACGAGCCGGTCGAACGTCGGGCGCCACCGATGCGCTCGTACAGCGAGCCCGTGGCGGAGACACCGTGTTCGCCGACCCTGAGCGTGATCGGCTGCGCCGGCACACCGTTCTCGGCGCCGCTGCCGGGCATCGGGACGCCGGCGGCAGGAGGGGTCGGTTCGGTCACTGCGGGTCCCTCCCGGCATCGTGGTCGTCCGACCGGATGGGTTGGCCGAGGACGTTCTTGCGGCCACGCCGTGGTTTGGTCTGCACCGGCGTGGGCTGGGTGCGCACGGTCCGGAGCCCGTTGATCGAGGTCGCGTTCTCCCAGCCCTCGGGCATGATCATCGCCATCGCGGGCAGTGTCACGCCGAGCTCGTCGACGGAGCGCTTGAGCCGGATGCGGAGCTCCCGGCCGACGGCGTCGAGCTCCGAGGCCCGGGTCTTCACGACCAGGCGGAACACCATGCCGGCGTCGCTGATCGACTGCAGGCCCCAGATCTCCGGCTTCTCCACGATGCGCTGGCGCCACCGGGGTTCCTGCGACATCGTCACCGCCGCCTTGAGCAGCGCATCCTGCACGGCGTCGATGTCCGTGTCGTACGGCACCGTGATGTCGACGAGGACGCGCGACCAGCCCTGCGAGAGGTTGCCGACGCGCAGGATCTGACCGTTCGGGACGAACCAGAGGATGCCGTTCACGTCGCGGATCTGCATCACGCGGAGACCGACGTTCTCGACCACGCCGGTCGCCTGGCCGGTGTCGACGACGTCACCGACGCCGGCCTGGTCCTCGAGGATCATGAACACGCCCGACAACAGGTCGCGGACGATGCTCTGCGCACCCACGGCGAGCCCGGCGGCGACGAGCGAAGCGCCGCCGACGATCCCGACGGCCGCGTTCGGGATCACGAGCGGGATGATGACCACGAGTGCGAGCACGACGACGATCACGGTGGCCAGGTTCTCGAGCACGCTCCCGAGCGTCCGGGTCCGCTGCACGACGCGCGCCGTCTGGACCGGGGATGCGATGAGGGCCTGCGTGTCGGTCGCGCCCTGGCGCTTCTTCACCCCGTTCACCACTCGGTCGACGACACCCTTGATCGTGTGCCGCAGGATGACCCGCAGGATGATCGCGGCGATGACGGTGATGACGATCGTGATCGGGACGTGCCAGGTGTCGACGAACTCACCGAAGGTCTGCGTGACGACCTGCGCGGCGTCCGTGGGGGTCGGGGATGGGGTTGCAGCCAAGGTCATGATCCGGTCGATGCTAGAGGGCGGGGCCTCGGCCTTCCCTGAGGAACGCCAAGACCCCGCCGACGGTCACGAAGGACTCAGGCGTCCGCCGCCTGCACCCGCAGCGCGCGCTCGGTGCCCGCGACGCTCTCGGACACGATGCGACGCAGCGCCGGCGTCTCCGGGTGCGCCTCGAGCCATGCGGTCGCCGCGTCCCGCAGCTCGGCCGACGCGAGCGGCGCCGGGTAGAGCCCCGTGACGATCGTGTCGGCGATGTGGTAGCTCCGCTCGGCCCAGATCCGCGTGAGCACGTCGAAGTACTTCGGGACGAGGCCCTCCAGCACGACGGGGCTGTTCACGTGCTGGAACCCGACCGTGGTCTGCCGCACGATCGCGTTGGGCAGCTCGGACGAGTCGACCAGGGACGAGAACGCCGCGAGCTTGCCCTCGGCCGTGGGGATCGTCGCCCGGGCACGCGCTGCCGCCTGCTCGCCCGACGCCGTCCTGTCCGCGGCGAGCTCGGCGTCGACCTCTGCGTTGCCGGCGGCACCCGCGAGCACGAGGCCCTCGAGCAGCTCCCAGCGGAGATCGGTGTCGATCTCGAGGCCGTTCAGCGTCACCGAACCGTCACGCAGCCCCGCGAGGGTGGCGACGTGCTCGGGCGTCGACGCGATCTGCGCGAAGAACTTCACGAACTGGAACTGCGCGTCCGATCCGACCTCGGCGCTCGCCGCGAGGTTCCACAGCGTGTCGCCGACGGTGCGGACGGTCGCATCGACCTTGGCCGGGGCGACGTAGTTGCGCGCGGTGAGGAGGAGCTGCGAGAGCGTGGTGCGGATCGTCGTCGACTCGGTCTCGGTCGCGATGTTGCCGAGCACGAGCCGGACGTAGTCGCTCGCGGGCGACTCCGCGTCGCGCGTTGCGTCCCACATCGCACCCCACACGATGGAGCGGGCGAGCGGGTTCGCGATCGACGCGAGGTGCTCGATCGCGGTGCTGCGGGACTGCTCGTCGAGGCGGATCTTCGCGTACGCCAGGTCGTCGTCGTTGAGGAGCACGAGGTCGCCGCGGTGGACCCCGACGAGCTCGGGGACCTCGGTGCGGGCGCCGTCGACGTCGATCTCGACGCGGTGGGTGCGCTCGAGCTTGCCGCCGGCCGACGCGGTGTCGGCGCCGAACGGGGCGTCCGCGTCCTGCTGGAACGCGTAGACGCCGATCGCCAGACGGTGCGGGCGCAGCGTCGGGTGGTCGGCCGGTGCTTCCTGCAGGACCGCGAACGACGTGATGGCGCCGGACTCGTCGACCTCGATCTCCGGGCGCAGCGTGTTCACCCCGGCGGTCTCGAGCCAGAGCCCCGACCACCCGGACAGGTCACGGCCGCTCGTCGCCTCGAGCTCGACGAGCAGGTCGCGGAGCTCGGTGTTCGCGTGGTGGTGCTTCTTGAAGTACGCCGACACCCCGGCGAAGAACGCGTCGATGCCGACCCACGCCACGAGCTGCTTGAGGACCGAGCCGCCCTTCGCGTACGTGATGCCGTCGAAGTTGACCTGCACGTCCTCGAGGTCGTTGATCGTCGCGACGATCGGGTGCGTCGAGGGGAGCTGGTCCTGGCGGTAGGCCCAGGACTTCTCCATCGCCTGGAACGTCGTCCACGCCTCGGTCCACTCGGTGGCCTCGGCCGTCGCGATGGTGGAGGCCCACTCCGCGAAGGACTCGTTGAGCCACAGGTCGTTCCACCACTTCATGGTGACGAGGTCGCCGAACCACATGTGCGCGAGCTCGTGCAGGATCGTGACGACCCGGCGCTCCTTGATCGCGTCGGTGACCTTCGACCGGAACACGTACGTCTCGGTGAAGGTGACCGCGCCGGCGTTCTCCATCGCGCCGGCGTTGAACTCCGGGACGAACAGTGGTCGTACTTCTCGAACGGGTACGCGACGTCGAACTTCTCCTCGTAGTAGGCGAAGCCCTCTTGGTGATGTCGAACACGTACTCGGGGTCGAGGTACTCGGCGAGCGACTTGCGCGCGAACACGCCGAGCGGGATCGTGCGGCCGTCACGGCTGGTGAGCTCGTCGCGGACGACCTCGTACGGGCCGGCGACGAGCGCGGTGATGTAGCTCGAGATCTTCGCGGTCGGAGTGAAGGCCCACGTGGCGATCTCGCCGTCGACGTGGGGCTCGGGCGTGGGGGAGTTCGAGACGACCTGCCACCGCGACGGCGCCGTCACGGTGAAGGAGAACTCGGCCTTGAGGTCGGGCTGCTCGAACACCGCGAACATGCGGCGCGAGTCCGGCACCTCGAACTGGGAGTACAGGTACACCTCGTCGTCCACGGGGTCGACGAAGCGGTGCAGGCCCTCGCCGGTGTTCGTGTACAGGGCGTCGGCGACGACCACGAGCTCGTTCTGCTCCTGCAGTCCGTCGAGCTGGATGCGCACGCCGTCGTTCACGGCCGCGACGTCGAGGGCGGTGCCGTTCAGCGTGATCGAGTGCACCGTCTTCGTGATGGCATCGATGAAGGTGGAGGCGCCCGGCGTCGCGGAGAAGCGCACGCGCGTGGTGCTGCCGAACGTCTCGGCGCCGCGGGTCAGGTCCAGCTCGACGTCGTACGTCTGCACGTCGACGATCGCGGCACGTTCCTGGGCTTCGATTCGGGTGAGGTTCTCTCCGGGCACGGACGCTCCATCTTCGCGGTTGACGCGGACGGTCGTCGTCCGCGTGGGGGAGTCCCGGCACGGCGTCGTGCACCGGCGGGACGATGGGATCCAGCCTAGCGAGCGGGCGTACGCTCGCACCGTGACGGACACGACTGTGGACAAGACGAACGAACGCACCGCTGGAGAGCGGACCACCGTGGAGTTCTGGTTCGACCCGAACTGCCCGTGGGCCTGGATGACGAGCCGGTGGGTCGGCGAGGTCGCGAAGCACCGTGACCTCGACGTCAGCTGGAAGGTGATGAGCCTCTTCGTCCTCAACGAGGACCAGGACATCCCCGACGACTACCGGGAACGCACCGGAAGGGCCAGGTCTACCCGCGGATCGTGACGGCGGCACGCCTGCGCAACGGCGACGACATCGTGAAGCCGCTCTACGACACGCTCGGCGAGCACATCCACCACCGCCAGGAGAAGGACCGGAGCAGGTCGTCCCCGCCGTCCTCGCCGAGCTCGGCCTCGACGCCGATCTGCTCGACTACGCCTGGACGGATGAGGTCGACCAGGCCGTCCGGGCCAGCCACCAGGACGGCATCGACCGCGTCGGCCAGGACGTCGGCACCCCGGTGATCGCCGTCGAGGGCACCGCGTTCTTCGGCCCCGTGATCTCCCCGGCCCCGAAGGGCCAGGAAGCCCTCGACCTGTGGGACGGCGTCGTCGCCGTCGCGAAGGTCCCTGCCTTCTTCGAGCTGAAGCGCTCGCGCACGGTCGGTCCGATCTTCGACACCACCGCCTGAGACAGCTGTCGCTGTCGGACGGGAGGCACGGTGCGGGCTGGCACCGCGCCTCCAGTCCCTGCTATGGTCACTTCCGTCCGGTGAAGTATCAGGGGGATTGGGGATCTCGAGGGGAGAGTCGTACCGCGTTGACCGCGGGGAGTCCGAACGGACGGTCGCAGACGTGCGCGTCGCCGCGGCGAACGTCGCACAGCACGCGGCAGTGATGCGCGATGCACTCGACGCACTCACGACCGCTGCTGGAGGATCGCCCGAGGTCGCTGCGGCGCTCGCGTCGTTCGCCGGGGAACGGGCGGCCACCGCGGAGCGGGTCGGGACGCACCTGCAGGCGGTCAGCGCTGTCGGAGTCGTCGCACTCGCGGCCGTCGACGAGGCTGACGCGCGGATGGCGAACGAGACGGCTCGGGCGGCACGCCAGTGACCGCGATCATCGCGGCCGACGCCCTCGACGAGATCCGACTGGACATGGCGTCGGTCGTCGCGGCCGCAGCATCGCTCCGTGACGTCGCGGAGAAGGTCCGTGCGACCGCTTCCGACGGTGACCGGTCCTGGTCGGCGATGCCCGCGGCGTTCGAGATGGCCGGGGTGAGCGAGGCGATGCCGGCCATGACCCACCGGTCGACGACGGTCGCCGACGACCTCGCCGACAGCGTCGAGCGACTCCACCGTCTGCTGGACGGTGCGTCGTTCGAGTTCGCGGAGTTCCGCACCAGCCGTGCGGCCCTCGCCGAGCAGATCTCGTCCTTCGCCGGAGGTCTGCACGCTGCCGTCTCCCGCCACGATGCGGCGCTCCCCGAACCGCCCACCAGTTCCACGCCGTGGCAGCAGGTGCCCGCGCTCGCCGTCGAGGACGCCGCACTCCGCACCGCGGTGGCCGCTTGGAACGAGCAGTGGCAGTCGTGGCAGCGAGAGCTGGCCGGGCGGATCCGCGCGATCTCCGGTGGCGAGTCGACGTCCGGGCTGGCGACGGACGGGACCGACGTCCGGACCGCGAGCCTGGTGGCACCGATGCCGCTTCCGGGGTTCCCGTCGACGCCGTTCCAGTTCCCGTGGCCGTGGCTCGGCGCCGCGGTCGGAACCGCCGCGGGGAGCGGTTCGGCGGTCGGGGACTGTCGGCGCTCGGCCTGCTCGGCATCCTCTTCGGCCTGAGCGGCGACACGAAGCAGCAGACGCCTGCCGATGCGATGCGACAGCGGATGGCGCAGGCGGACCAGGACGCTTGGGCATGGACGCACGACCCGCTCACCGGGAAGCCGCGCGAGGTGGCCGGTGGTGCTGGCATCATGACCGATGTCATCGGGCCGATGACGGGCGCGGAAGCTGACAAGGAAATTCGCGCGATCGGCCGGCCAGGAGACAGCCCGCCACATCGCGAGGTCGACACGCCTGAGCAGGTCGTGCAAGCCTGGCGAGACCTGAGTCGCGGTGGACGCGCCACTGCGGACTCGACGCCGGATCGCATCGCCGTCGTGCTTCCGGACGGAACACGCATCCAGTACCGGCGGGACAGCAGATCGGGTGGCCCTGTTGTCGAGGTGCAACGCGACGGTGCCAAGCCGGTGAAGTTGCACATGCCGAAGGGGTCTGATCCCCACGACCTTCCCGATGATGCGAAACCCGAAGGATACGGATGAACTTGCTGACCTACGACATCCTGGCAGCGACTTGAAACGGGGCGGCACCCTCGCGGGGACCGTCGCAGTCGGGAACGACGAACCGGACGGACCAGGCAGTGCTGAGGGGATCGGACCACACGAACTATCGGAAGACGCTCAATGAATCAACTGACCTACCAACTTCTCGCCGATGTCGCGGACGGTCTGGGCACGGACCTCTACGGATGGCACACGGCTATGGCCTCCCGCACCGGCGAGGACGACGCGACAACGCGCTCCCGTGTCCTCGGCTACATCCGGGCATCGGTCGAGCAGGACGTCATGGGACTCGGGTCGCTCGAACCCGATGAGGATGGTCGCGGGAGGTGGTCGAACTGGGACGGGTCGGTGACGGAGCGTCTTGAGCGAGCTGACGCACGATACGGCACGACCGGCACCCTCTGGAACGTTTTCGCGACCGACACCCCTCGTGGGATGGCTCTCTACGAGGCCGAGCGGACCCGCCGCAGAGCAGCGGGCATCGATCCGGATGCACACGTGGGCCATTACTTCGAAGGGATCTGGGACGTCGACGGCAACGTCATCGAGGAGCACGGGACGAGATCGTTGTCTGACTCCGGCCTCGAGTACATCCTGTTCCCCGCCGAAGAGGTCCGCGCCATGCCGGACGGGTCCATCGCCGCGATGCGCGAGCCGCTGCCCGGCCACGAGGCCTACATCGACGTCATCCCTCCCGTCGACGCCGAGGATCCCAGGGTGCAGCGCCGCAGCGTCCGTCGCAACGGCGGGTTGCCGCCGAGCAACGAGCCAGCGCCCCGGACTCCCGAGGAACAGCTGCTCCTCGAACTCACGGAGTTCAACCGGAACGGGTGCGCGACCGACCTCCGCGCGCTGCACCGCATGGCGCGGACCGACCACGAGCCCGACGGCGCCCGCGCCCGGGCGATGGCGCTGCGGACCGTCGAGGTCGGCATCCGTCGGGGGCTCCTGACGAGCGGGATGTTCGTCCGTGCCGGTTCGGAGCTCGCGTTCGTCGAACCCGAGCGGAGCGCCATGGACCGGATCGCGACCGTTCGGCACCGCTACGTCAGCGCGCCGCAGGCCGGTGAGTCCGACGGCGACCTCGCGAACTCGGTGTGGTTGATGAACACGACGGACGGCGAGCGGTACGCGCGGACGCACAGCGCCGAGCCGGACGGGGACGACCAAGCGCGCGATGCCGGGCCGACGACGACCCCGAGCGCGCCCGCGGTCGTCGTGCGCTCCTCGATCGACGAATGGGATGACAAGAACCACGAGCTGCTCGCGGACAACGTCTTCGAGGAGCTCCGCAACGGCTGGCTCTCGTGGGACAAGGGCATCGAGGACGAAGCGCTCAGGAACATCGCGTGGGGGATCGCTGCCGAGATCGTGTACGCGTTCGACGTTCGGTGGTCGCCGGACTGGGTCGTCGAGGGCCATCCGCACCGGTGGCACGACGACGGTTGGCACGCCCGGTGCAACGACTGCCTCGACGAGAGTCCCGCCGAGCCCGACGAGGCAGTGGCGTACGCCTGGTTCGCAGACCACCGTCCCGTTGCGCACGGCGACACCGCACCGCCGTTCCGACCATCACCGCCACCGATCGCCGTCCCGATGGCGGATGCAGACTGACGATCGCGTCAGGCGAGGGGCAGGCGCATCAGCGTCAGGTCGAGCCACCGGTCGAACTTCCGTCCGACCTCGGGCACGACGGCCACGGTGGTGAAGCCGAGCCGCTCGTGCAGGGCGATCGACCCCGTGTTGGTGCTGCAGATCCCAGCGATCATCACATGCCGCCCCTCGGCCGTCGCACGCTCGACCAGGGCGCCCATCAGGGTCGTGGCGATGCCCCGTCCGCGGAACGCCTCGACGACGTAGACGCTGTGCTCGACGGTCAGCCGGTACCCCTGGTGCGGCCGCCACTGCGAGTACGTGGCGTACCCGGCGACCCTCCCGTCGACCTCGGCGACGATGACCGGGTAGCCGTCGGCTTGGCGATCGGCGAGCCAACCGTCGAAGTACGAGCGCGGGTGTGGGTCCTCCTGCCAGATGGCGGTGGAGTGCAGGACAGCGTCGACGTGCAGCGCGTGCACGACGTCAAGGTCGGCGGGCGTGCAGTCGCGGACCACGACGCCGTTCGTCGCATATGCTGTCGTCATGTCTCACATCGTAGACGCACCTGTGGTGGGAGCGGAACCCGAGGACGACGCCGACCAGCAACGACTCGGCGAACGCCTGCAGCGCCTCCGCACCGAGCGGAAGTGGAGCCTCACCGAGCTCGCGGAGGAGTCCGGCGTATCCCGGGCCATGATCAACCGCGTCGAGCGCGGGGTGTCCAGCCCGACGGCGACCGTCCTCGGCCGCCTGTCGGGAGCGTTCGGGCTCACGATCTCAAAGCTCCTCGACGAGGCGCTCGACCACGAGGTGCCTCGGGGAGCCGATCCCGACGAGGCGCGCGGCGTCCAGCGCGGGGCGACCGCCGACTCCTGGACCGATCCCGACACCGGGTACCGGCGCCGTCCCGTCTCGAGTGCGGCGTTCCCCGCGGACGTGACCGAGGTGCGCCTCCCGGCCGGCCGCGAAGTGGCCTACCCGGCGTCCGCGTACGCGTTCCTGCGGCACTGCATCTGGGTGGTCGACGGCGTGCTCGAGATCGTCGTCGGCGGCGAGCCGACGCGGCTCGCCGCGGGGGACCGGATCGAGCTCGGCGAGCCGGCGGACGTCGTGTACCGCAATCCGGGTGAGGACCCCACGCGGTACGTGGTCGTCGTGGTCCGCGGCCAGTGACGCGAGCGTCCGGACCGGCTCCCGCGCGGGAATAGGATCGGTCCCATGCGCATCCACCTCGGAACGGACCACGCCGGCCTCGAGTTCAACAAGACCCTCGCGACGCACCTCACCGAAGCAGGGCACGAGGTGGTGGACCACGGTCCGACCGAGTACGACGCGCTCGACGACTACCCCTCGTTCTGCATCAACGCCGCCCACGCCGTCGTGGTGGACCAGCGCGCGGGCGTCGAGGCCCTCGGCGTCGTGTTCGGTGGTTCCGGCAACGGGGAGCAGATCGCGGCGAACAAGGTCGAGGGCATCCGTGCGGCGCTCGTGTGGAACGAGTCCACCGCGCTCCTCGCTCGGCAGCACAACGACGCCAACGTCATCTCGATCGGCGCGCGCCAGCACGCCGAGGAAGAAGCGATCCGCTTCGTGGACCTCTTCATCGCCGAGCCGTTCTCCGGCGAGGAGCGCCACGCCCGCCGAATCGCCCAGCTCGCCGAGTACGAGACGACGGGCGCATCGCCGGCAAGCAGGTCGACCAGTAGGTCAGCGTTACCGAGTAGACAAGAGCAATGCCCGAGGGTCACTCCGTCCACCGCATCGCCAACCAGTTCTCCCGGCACTTCGTCGGCAAGCGCTGCGAGGTGTCCAGCCCGCAGGGGCGCTTCGCCGCCGGGGCCACACAGCTCGACGGCAGGACGATGATCGCCGCGCGCGCGGTCGCGAAGCAGATGTTCCTCGAGTTCGAGGGGACCTGTTCCTCCGCGTGCACCTCGGCCTGTACGGGGCGTGGGACTTCGCGGGCGACCTCTCGACCGCCACCGCCCTGTCGTCCGACGCCGACGGTGAGGAGTCCCTGACCTCGATCGGGGCACCGCGGCTCGCCCGGTACCGGATGGCCGAGCAGGAGAAGGTCGAGGACCCGATCGAGTCCTTCCCGCCGGACCCCGTCGGCCAGGTGCGGGTGCGGATCCTCACCGAGGACACCGTCGCCGACCTCCGCGGGCCGACCGCCTGCGTCGTGGAGACCCCGGCCGAGGTGCAGCAGGCGCTCGACAAGCTCGGCCCTGATCCGATCAACGACGACGGACCGGAGGCCGAGAAGACCTTCGTCGACAACGTCCGGAAGCGCAACGTCGCGATCGGCCAGCTGCTGATGGACCAGTCGGTGGTGGCCGGGATCGGCAACATCTACCGCGCCGAACTGCTGTTCCGGCAGCGCATCGACCCGTACAAGCCTGGCAAGGAGATCACCGTCAAGCAGGCGAAGGCACTGTGGGCGGACTGGTCGAAGCTCCTGCACGACGGCGTCCGCGACGGCCTGATGCTCACCATGGACGGCCTGTCCGAGGCGGAGCTGAAGAAGGCGAAGCGCTCCCGGAAGGACCGCCACTGGGTGTACCACCGCGAAGGGGAGCCCTGCCGGGTCTGCGGCACGGAGATCCGGATGGCGGACATGGCCGGCCGCAAGCTCTACTGGTGCCCGAAGGACCAGCAGTAGCGTCACGAGACACCGCGAGCGCTGCGAAACGCCGTACGCCCGGCGCGCGGTGCGACACCGGAGAAGCGGCGAGACGACGCGCCCTGGCCGAGACGCCGCCCGATCTGGCGGTGTCTCGCGGGGCGGGCGGCGCGTCGCGCGGTGGCCTGTGTCTCGCGAAACGAGCGCAGGCAGAAGGACCAGAAACAGCCGAGGAGCTCACACCTCCCGGTACGTGAACCGCCCCTCGACCGTGGTCGCGAGCACCTGCATCGACCGCAGCGACGTCGACGACGACGCGAGCGGATCGTCGGACACCAGCACCAGGTCCGCGACGTCCCCGACGGCGACCCCGACCCGACCGTCGGTCGAGCCCCGCCACGCGCTCAGCGCCGAGAGACGTTCCGACGGATGCCACGCCGGTCGGCCGTCCCGGTCCCGCCCGACGGCCGCGGCCATCGACACCCACGGGTCCAGCGGTGCGACCGGGGCGTCCGACCCGAGCAGCAGCCGGGCTCCGGCACGGTCGAGCGACGCGAACGCGAACGCCCGGTCGGTGCTGCCCGCCCAGTAGCGGTCCGCGATGTCCCGGTCGTCCATGGCGTGCTCGGGCTGGACGGACGCCGCGACGCCGAGCCGCGCGAACCGTTCGAAGTCGTCGTCGGCCAGGAGCTGTGCGTGCTCGATGGTGCCACGGGTCCCGACCGTCTCGAAGACGTCGAGCGCGAGGGTGTTCGCCCGGTCCCCGATCGCGTGGACCGCGGGCACGAGTCCGGCGTCGACCGCCCGGCGGACCATCGGAACCACGTCTTCCAGCGGCCAGGTGAGCACACCGCGGCCACCGACCTCGCCGTACGCGTCGACGACCGCAGCGGTGCGCGTGCCGAGGGACCCGTCGGTGATCACCTTGAACGGCCCCATGGCGAGGAGACCGCGGGTCCCGGGGACGACGTCACCGGTGCGGAGCGCTCGTGCGAGCACCGCGTCGAGCTCGACCGGGTAGACGCCGGACGACGCCCGGAGAGCGTCCGTCCGGCCTGGATCCGCCGGGTCCACCGATCGAGTCCGAACCGCATCTCGAGGTCGACGATGCGGGTCAGCCCTCGGGCGCTCGCCGCCTCGACGGCGTCGGCGACGTACCCGTCGAGCACGTCGTCCGGCACGACGGAGAGCGCACCGGTGACGTCGAAGGCGTCCTGCTCGCGCAGGACCCCGTCCTCGCCGGCGACGAGCGGCCGGCCGACGAGCCCGGAGAAGTGCGCGAGGGCCGCGGCGTTGCACCAGACGGCGTGCAGGTCGCCGCTGATGACGACGGTCGGGAGGCCCGGCGCGGCCCGGTCGAGCAGCTCACGTCGCGCAGGGCGGGGCCACATCCCGTCGCGGTAGCCGTGTCCGATCAGCACGCGGTCGGCGACGCCGGTGCGCGCGACCTCGGCGAGGAGATCGGCAGTCGCCTCGGCGGAGTCGCAGCCGGAGACGTCGACGCGTCGGCGGACGAGGGCCCACTGGTCGAAGTGCACGTGGTGGTCGACCAGGCCGGGTGCGAGCCAGGCACCCGCTGCCTCGAGCACGTCGGTGTCCGGGCCGGCCGCGTCCAACGTGCCGGCCGGCGCGATCTCAGCGACGCGACCGTCGACGATGCGGACGTCGGCCGGGGCTCCGGACGTGCCCACCCGCCGGACGGTGCGCAGCAGGGTCTCGCTCCTCCCCACCGTCACGTCCGGTCCGCCGCTGGCGCGTCGGCCCGGGGCCGACGGCGTGGGCCCGGCGCCTCCAGGCCGTCGCCACGCGCAGCGTGTGCTCGCTCCATCTCGTCGGCGAGCGCCGGCGACGCGTAGGGGCCGTCCCCGCGGAGGCCCGCGATGATGCGCTCCACCACCTCGGGTGCCTTGTTCTGCGAGAGCTTCGCGCGGGCGTCGAACCGGGTGACGCGGATGCGGATGCCGACGGTGCCCTTCGCCATCCTGCGGGCGGTCTCCTCGTCGACCTGCAACGACACGGGCGACGGCATGACCCGTTCGAAGTGGTCGACGAGCTCGCCGAGGACGCGGAAGTTCTCCTCGTCGGACAGGATCTCCGGCGTGCCCCAGCAGTGCGCCGTGACGTGGTTCCACGTCGGCACGAACTGCTCGGGCGGGTACCAGGCGGGGGAGACGTAGCCGTGCGGACCCTGGAAGACGACGAGCACCTCGTGCTGTCCGAGCTCGTGCGCGACCTCGTCGGGGCGTCCCACGTGGGAGACGAGGACGATCTCGTCGACGTCGGTGTGCGACGTGTCGAGCAGGAACGGGTAGTGCGACGCGACGAGGCCCGCGTCGGTGCGGGACACGATCGTGGCCCACGGGTGGCCGTCGATCAGGCGCTTCACCTCGTCGACGTCCGTCATGAGGAAGTGCGGTGTGTGTCGCATGTCCGTCAGGGTGGCACACGTCGTCCGCGCGGCGCGACACCTGTCGTTACCCGAGTGTTCAGAACGGTAAAAGTTTCAGAGTCGATTGAAAGAACCCTTGTGGTGGGCATTCCCGCGGGCCTAGGTTCCTCGACAACGACGACCGGGCCGGACCCGGACGCAGGACCGAGGAGCAATCATGCGACGCAGGATGATCGCCGCGCTGGCCGCGGCTGCCACGGTGGCGCTGGCGACAGCGGGCTGTTCGGCGAGCGGCAACGCCGACCAGTCCTCCGGATCGGGCGGCAGCCTGGTCTACGCCACCGGCGAGCCGGACCACCTCACCCCGGGTCGTCAGACCGTCGCGTTCGACCAGGTGCAGAGCCTGTTCGCGCCGCTGACGCAGACCGATGCCAAGGGCAAGCTCCACGACGTCGCGGCGAAGAGCGTCGAGTCGAGCGACAACGTCACGTGGACGATCACCCTCCGCGACGGCTGGAAGTTCCAGAACGGCGAGACCGTCACGCCGGAGAAGCTACGTCAAGGCCTGGAACCAGACCGCGTACGGCCCGAACGCGTGGGAGAACAGCGGCCAGCTCGCGTCGATCGTCGGGTACTCGGACCTCAACCCGGCGAAGGGCACCCCGAAGACGAAGGAGATGTCGGGTCTGAAGGTCACCGGTGACGACACCTTCACGGTCACCCTCACCCACGCGGACAGCCAGTTCCCGCTCCAGCTCAGCCAGGCGCAGACCGCGTTCTACCCCATGCCCGAGGCGGCGTACGAGGACCTCAAGGCGTACGACAAGAAGCCCATCGGCAACGGTCCGTACGAGATGAAGGACGCGTGGAAGGCGAACCAGGAGTTCACCGTCACGGCGTGGAAGGGCTACCAGGGCACGAAGCCCACGACGAAGGACGTCACGTTCCGCAGCTACTCGGACATGAACACCGCCTACACCGACGTCCTCGCCGGCAACGCCGACGTGCTGTTCCTGCCGGCGGACAAGATGACGAGTGCCAAGGCCGACTTCGGCGACAAGCTGCACTCGTTCGACGCCCCCGGCATCGACTACATCGGCTTCCCGCTCTGGGACGAGCGGTACTCGAACGCCGACGTCCGTCGTGCGATCTCGATGTCGATCAACCGCAAGCAGGTGAACAAGGCGATCTACGGCGGCCTGTACGAGCCCGCGACCGCGCTCACCCCGCCGTCGATGTCCGGCACGCAGGAGGGCATCTGCGGCGACGCCTGCGAGTTCGACCCGGCAGCGGCCAAGCAGCTCCTCGCGAAGGCCGGCGGGTTCGACGGCACGATTACCCTCGTGTACCCGGGCGGCAACGGCCTGGACTCGCTGTACCAGGCGTACGCGAACCAGATCCGGCAGAACCTCGGGGTCGACGCCGAGGCGAAGGCCACCACCGACTGGGCGTCGTACTACTCGGAGCTCACCGACAAGAAGATCCAGGGCCCGCACTTCGGACGCTGGGGCGCGCTGTACATCAGCCAGCAGAACACGCTCCGCGCTCTCTTCACCACGGCCGGCGGGTGCTCGCCGTGCACCGGGTACTACCAGTCCGACAAGGTCGACTCGCTGCTCGCGAAGGCCGACTCCGCGGGGTCGCAGTCCGAGGCGAACGACTTCTACACGCAGACCCAGCGGGCGGTGCTCGAGGACTTCCCGATCGTCCCGACGTTCTTCGACAAGTACTCGTACGTGACGAGCGACAAGATCGCGAAGCTCCCGGCCGTCGCCGGCAGCCCGGTCGTGTCGCAGATCGCCGTGCAGTGAGGACAGGGCTCCACCGCATGGACCAGCGCACCATCCTCCGCCTCGTCGCCGAGGTCCCCGACCGCGACGGCTTCCCGCTCGTCGACGACCTGCACGCCCGGTTCGACGCGCTCGCCGCGGCCCACCCCGAGCGGGTCACGGTCACCCGGATCGGCACCAGCCGGCTCGGCGAACCGCTCCACGCCTACCGGATCGGGTCCGGGTCGCACGCCGCCGTCATCGTGGGCGGCGTGCACCCGAACGAGCCGATCGGCTCGTGGACGGCGCTGCACCTGGCGACGTGGCTGCTCGACGACCCGGAGACGTCCGCCACGCTCGACACCACCTGGCACATCGTCCCGACGATCGATCCGGACGGCATGCGGCTCAACGAGGCGTGGTTCCACCACCCGCACGACCGGGTCTTCTACTCGCGGCACTTCTACCGGCCGGCGCCGGACAGCCAGGTGGAGTGGACGTTCCCGAACCAGTACCGGTCGGTGTACTTCGACCAGGTGCTGCCGGAGACGCTCGCGTTCATGCGGCTCATCGACGACACCCGGCCCGACCTCCTCGTGTCGCTGCACAACGGCGAGATGGGCGGCGTGTACTACTACCTCTCCGAGGACCTGCCCGACGTCGTCGACACCCTGCACGCCGTGCCCGCAGCACTCGGGCTGCCGCTCGACACCGGGGAACCCGAGTCGCCGTACCTGCGCGAGCTCGCCCCGCGGTGTTCGCGATGGACGGCATCGAGACCGCGTACGACTACCTCGAGGGCCTCGGCGTCGAGCCCGGCGAGCACATCCACGGGGCGTCCAGCGCGTCCTGGGCGATGCGGCACGGCGCGCTGTGCATGGTCGCCGAGCTGCCGTACTGGAGCCATCCGGACGCCGATGACCAGACCCCGACGACGGAGTCCTACGCGGACCTGCTCCGCCGGTGCGCGGACGACCTCGGCACGTCGGGGGTCGAGCTGCAGGCGATCCTCGACGAGGCGTCGCCGCTGCTCACCATCGAGACACCGTTCCTCGAGGGTTCCCGCGCCTTCATCCCGATGCTCGTGTCCATGCCGGAGACCGACCGCGCGCGTGCCGACCGGGAGCCGGCCGACCGGATGGCCACCGTCGCCGAACGCTTCGGGTGCGAGGACCTGGTCCGCTGCTTCCGGCTCCGGTACGGCGGCATGCTGCTCCGGGCGCTCGAGGCGGAGACCGGGGCCGGCACGGCGCCCGCGCCGCTCCGGCGGCTCCGCGGCCGGCTCGCCGAGCGGTACGCGACCTGGCAGGCGGACGCGGCCACGGGCGCGGAACCGATCCCGATCAGCAAGCTGGTAGGGGTGCAGTTCGGGGCGATCCTCGCCTGCGCGAGCCACGTGTCGGCGCCGACCCGCGCCTCCAGTCCGTCACTGGTCGCCACGAGCGGTACGGGAGGCGCGTGATGCGTCCGGCGCTCGCCGTCGGCAGGCGGGTCGGCGGCCTGGTCATCGTGTTCCTCGGCGTGACCTTCCTCATCTACGCGATGACGTTCGCGCTGCCGGGCGACCCGATCAAGGCGCTCGGCGGGGACCGGCCGCTCAGCGACTCGGTGGTCCGGGCGCTGCGCGCCGAGTACCACCTCGACCAGCCGCTCTGGCTGCAGTACCTGCAGTACCTCGGCGGGCTGTTCCGCGGCGACTTCGGCACCGACTTCAGCGGGCAGTCGGTGGGGGCGCAGATGGCCTCCCGCTGGCCGGTCACGATCACGCTGGCGCTCACCGCGTGGGCGCTCGAGATCGT
Source organism: Curtobacterium flaccumfaciens (assembly GCA_029689965.1). Lineage (GTDB taxonomy): Bacteria > Actinomycetota > Actinomycetes > Actinomycetales > Microbacteriaceae > Curtobacterium > Curtobacterium flaccumfaciens_E. The sequence goes on from CP121450.1 coordinate 1,745,103, forward strand.
GCTCGGCATCGGGCTCGGCGTCGTGTCGGCACTGCGCCGCGGGACCGTCCTCGACAAGACCGTGCTCGTCGGCACGATCGTCGTCGGGGCGATCCCGGTGTTCGTGCTCGGCGTGGCCCTGCAGCTGGTGTTCTCGGTGCGGTTGCACTGGTTCCCGGTCGCCGGGGCGACGGCGGGCTGGCCGACGGCGTACGTCCTGCCGGCGCTCGTGATCGCACTGTTCGGGCTCGCGGCGGTGTCGCGGCTGACGAGGACCTCGATGATCGAGACGCTCGACGCCGACTTCGTGCGGACCGCCCGCGCGAAGGGCCTCGCGCCGGGCCGGATCGTCGGCGTGCACGTGATGCGCAACTCGCTCATCCCGACGGCGACGTACCTGGCGACGGACCTCGGCTACCTGATGGGCGGCACCGTCATCATCGAGGGCATCTTCAACCTGCCGGGCGTCGGGAACCTGCTGTTCCAGGGGATCCGGTCGCACGAGGGCGCGGTCGTCGTCGGCATCTCCACCGCCCTCATCCTGGTGTTCCTCGTCACGAGCGTGCTCGTCGACCTGCTGCACGCCGCCCTCGACCCGCGTGTCCGGACGGGAGCCTCCGCATGACCACCTCCGCCATCGGCGCGACCGTCGAACCGTCCGTCGTCACGAAGCGCCGGCCACTCCGTGCCGCCGTCCGTCGTCCGGGGTTCTGGCTGCCGGCCGGCGTCCTCGTCGTCGTGCTCCTCGTCGCGGTGTTCCCGTCGTTCTTCGCCGGCTTCTTCGGCCACGGGGACCCCCGCGTGTGCCAGCTCGGCCGGAGCGGGGCGTCGCCCACGGGCGGGCACCCGTTCGGCTTCGACCTGCAGGGGTGCGACGTGTACGCCAACGTGGTCTACGGCACCCGGTCGTCGATCGCCGTCGCGCTGCTCACGACCGTGCTCGCCGGTCTGGTCGCCGTGGTCGTCGGGACGGTCGCGGGCATGGTCGGCGGGTGGGTCGACGCGGTGCTCGCCCGGCTCACCGACGTGTTCCTCGGCTTCCCGTTCCTGCTCGGCGCCGTGGTCGTGCTGAACAGCGTGGGGGAGCGCTCGGTGCTGACGGTGTCGCTCGTGCTCGCCCTGTTCGGCTGGCCGACGATGGCCAGGCTCGTCCGCTCCAGCGTGCGGAGCGTCCGGAACGCCGAGTTCGTGCTCGCCGCACGGACGATGGGGCTCTCCACGTGGCGGATCACCACCCGCTACGTGCTGCCGTCGTCGATCTCCCCGTTGCTCGTCCTCGCCACGATCACGGTCGGCGGGGTCATCGTGTCGGAGTCGTCGCTGACGTACCTCGGCATCGGGCTGGAGAGCCCCGCGATCTCCTGGGGGCTGCAGCTGTCCGCCGCCACGTCCCAGTTCCTCCGCGCCCCGCACGTGCTCATCGCGCCCGCGGTGTTCCTCGCCGTCACGGTCCTGTCCGTCATCGCGCTCGGGGACACGCTCCGCGCGGCGCTCGACCCGCGCCGGCGCTGACCCGCACCGACACGTTTGCGCGTCGCGGCGGACGTCGCCGACCGTCCGCGCCAGACTCGAACCACCGCCCCTCGAAAGGACCACCGTGACCGACACCCTCGCCGCTTACCGGAAGACGCTGCCGTACATCCAGGACTGGGTGTCGTACAAGGTGTGGCAACTCCGGGTCCCCGGCGTGCAGGTCGCGATCGGGTACGGCGGCGAGGTGCTGTTCGACGAGGCGTGGGGCTACGCGGACGTCGAGGCAGGCCGCCGCCTCACCACGACGGACCTGTTCCGCATCGCCTCGCACTCGAAGACCTTCACCTCGACCGCGCTCCTGCAGCTCGCCGAGCGGGGTTCGCTGCGCCTGGACGACACCGTGGGCACCTACGTCCCCGCGCTCGTCGACGGCGGCTCGCCCCTCGCCGACGCCACGATACGGGAGCTCATGGAGATGGGCGCCGGTGTCATCCGCGACGGCCACGACGGGGACTACTGGTCGCTGCTCCGCCCGTTCCCGGACGAGCGAGAAGCTGCTGGAGCTCGTCCTCGACCGCGGGCAGAAGGTCCCCACCGGGTCGTCGTTCAACTACTCGAACCTCGGCTACTCGCTGCTCGGGCTCGTCATCGCCGCGGTGTCCGGCCAGTCGTACAACGACTTCGTGCGCGAGTCGATCATCGAACCGCTCGGCCTGCGCAACACCGGCCGGACTGGGACCCCACGCGCGCCGACGACTTCGTGGTCGGCTACACCGGGTTCCACGTCGCCCGGGAGCGCCGCCGCATCGACCACGTCGACACGCGGGCGATGGCAGCCGCGACCGGCTTCCACGGCACCGCCGGCGACCTGGTCAAGTACTTCTCGCAGCACGTCATCGGCCAGGGCAGCCTGCTCGACGACCACTCGAAGCGACTCGCCCAGCGCAAGGCCTGGAGTGCCACCGAGGACCCGGCGGCCCGCGGGTACGGCGCCGGGTTCATCGTCGACCGGATCGGCGGGCGTGAGATCCGCGGCCACTCCGGAGGCTTTCCGGGACACATCACGCAGTCGATGTTCGACCCGGCGTCCGGTCTCGTCGTCTCGGTGATGACGAGCGCCGCCGCCGGCCCGGCGACCCTCATCGCCACCGCGATCATCACCCTCCTCGACGCGGCGGTCGACGCCGACGCCCCGGGACGGCGGTGCCGGACCACGTCGACACCGACACCTTCACCGGGCGCTTCGCGAACCCCTGGGGCGTCAGCGACATCGCCCGCATCGGCGACCGGCTCGTCGAGGTCGACCCGTCCGCGCCGGCACCGCTCGAGATACCCACCCGTCTCGACGTCGTCGACGCGGACACCCTCCGCATGACCCACGGCAGCCGCTTCGGGTCCATCGACGAGGACATCACCTACCAGCGGGACACGGACGGCACCGTGCTGTCGATCCGGGCCGGCGGCGGCATGACCGAGGAGCCCTGGACGATCCCGTCCGAGCGCCCCGAGGTCGCAGCGGGGCTGGCGTCGTGAGCGCCCCGACCGCACCGGTGTCCGCGCCGACGCCGTGCGGGTCGACGACGTCGTCCTCGAGCCCGAGCGGCAGGCGTTCGTCGAGGAGTTCGCCCTCATGCTCAACGACGCCGCCGGCATGCCCCTCACCGACGCCCGGGTGCTCGGCTACCTCATGATGACCCGTGCGCCGCACTCGTCCTCCGCCGACCTGCAGGCAGCGCTCGGCGCCAGCTCGGGTCCGTCTCGATGGCCACGCGACGGCTCGTGGACTCCGGGTTCGTGAAGCGGCACATCGTCCCGGGCGAGCGCAGCCACTACTTCCGCGCCGAGGCCGACGTGTGGGGGTCGTGGCTGGCGAGCGAACGGAAGTACCTCGACCGCCAGCGCGACATCATCGGCCGCGGGCTCACCGTCGTCGAGGCCGCCGGCCGGACGGGCTCGGGCGACGTCGACGCCGAGGTCCGGGAGCGCCTGCTCAACGGCCGCGACTACATGCAGTGGCTGCAGGGGTACCACCGCAAGATGCTCGAGGAGTGGGAGGCGTTCAAGGCCGCCCGCGACGACACCGACCGATCGGAGACCCCATGACCGACGTCCTGACCGTCGAGCACCTCACCGTCACGTTCGACGTCGACGGGGACGAGGTCCGAGCGGTCGACGACGCCTCGTTCGCGGTCGCCGCAGGCGAGGTCGTCGCGGTCGTCGGGGAGTCCGGCTCCGGCAAGAGCATGACGGCGATGACCGCGATGGGCATCGCGCCGACGGCGCCAGGGCCTCGGGCAGCATCCGGCTCGGCGACCTCGAGGTCCTCGGCAGCGACGAGCGCACCCTCCGCGAGGTCCGCGGCCGCCGCGTCTCGATGATCTTCCAGGATCCGTCCGCCGCGCTGAACCCGGTGTTCACGGTCGGGTTCCAGCTCGCCGAGGCGGTCCGCCGCGCCGACGCCGCTGCCGACCGTGCCACCGTCCGCGAGCGCTCGCTCGAGCTGCTGCGCGCCGTGGAGGTCCCGGAGCCCGAGCGTCGACTCGGGCAGTACCCGCACGAGCTCTCCGGCGGGCAGTGCCAGCGCGTCATGATCGCGATGGCGCTCGCCGCCGACCCCGACCTCCTCATCGCGGACGAGCCGACGACCGCCCTCGACGTCACCGTCCAGGCCGAGGTCCTCGACGTCCTCCGCGCGCTCCGCGAGCGCACCGGCACCGCCATCCTGCTCATCACGCACGACATGGGCGTCGTCGCCGACATCGCCGACCGCGTGGTCGTCATGCGCCGGGGTCGCGTCGTCGAGACCGGCACGGCCGACACCGTCCTCACCCAGCCCGCGGCGGACTACACGCGCGAACTGCTCGCTGCGGTCCCGCGCATGGGGACGAGCGTCGGACTGGAGGCGCGTGTCGGCTCCGCCGCGGAGTCACCGTCGCCCGTCCTGGACGTCCGGCACCTCGTGGTCGAGTACGGCGGAGCACTCCGAGGCCGCTTCCGCGCAGTTGACGACGTGTCGTTCAGCGTCGGTCGTGGTGAGATCGTCGGCCTGGTGGGGGAGTCGGGCAGCGGCAAGACGACCATCGGCCGGGCCGCCATCGGCCTCGCACCGATCACGGACGGCACCGTCGTCGTCGAGGGGACCGACGTCGCCGGCGCGCGTCGCGGTGACCGGCGTGCGATGCGTCGGCGTGTCGGCGTGGTGTTCCAGAACCCGCTGCGCTCCCTGAACCCGCGGTACACGGTCGGGCAGACCGTCGGTGAGCCGCTCCGGCAGATCCTCCGCCTGCCCGCCGCGGAGGTCGAGGCGCGGGTCGAGCGGCTGCTCGACGACGTCGGGCTCGACGGCGACTTCCGGGAGCGGTACCCCCACGAGCTTCTCCGGCGGGCAGCGGCAGCGGGTCGCGATCGCGCGCGCCGTCGCCCTCGACCCGGCGCTCCTCATCGCGGACGAGCCGACGAGTGCGCTCGATGTCTCCGTGCAGGCCCGCGTGCTCGACGTGTTCCGGGAACTCCAGGAACGACTCGGGTTCGCCTGCCTGTTCGTCACGCACGACCTCGCCGTCGTCGACACGCTGTGCGACCGTGTCGTCGTGCTGCACGGCGGACGGGTCGTCGAGGAGGGCACGTGCGACGCGATCCTCCTCGCCCCGCAGGACCCGTACACGCGACGGCTCATCCAGGCCGCGCCGGTGCCGGACCCGGCCGAACAGGCCGCCCGTCGATCGGCCCGCCTGGCGTCCGTCGTCTCCTGACCCCGCCACGGGCGCGACAGGCCGCCCGTTCCTCCGCGCATTCGACCGTTCCGGCGCGTGATCTCCGGGTCTCGCGAACCGAGACGGTCAGAACGCGAACCGAACACGTGTCGCCGGCGCGCGTTCCGCGGCGGCACTTCGGCCTGGCCGGGCGGTCGCGTTGTGCGGTGCGGTGCGGCGGGGAACGGCGAGTGCGGGGCGCGGGCAGCGGAGGGGGAAAACGGGGCTGCGGGGAACGGCGAGCGGAGTTCCGGAGCGGCCCGGGACGCGGAGCCGGGGCGACGTGCGCCAGTTCGCGGTGTGATTTCGCCCGGGTCGGGCCGGTCCTGGTCGGGTCGGGCCCGATCGGGCCGGCCGTTCCTGGCTGGGTCGGGCCCGATCGGCCGAACCCGCGCCGGACGGGCATGTTCACTTTCGCGTTTGACCGTCTTGGCTCGCGGTTCCCGGACTTCGTGAACCGGGGCGGTCAGAACGTGGGCGGAACGGATGCATCCGGCGCGCGGACCCGTTCCAGGGCCCGCCACATCGAGCCCGCCGTGCTGAACCCGAAGCGGCTGGCGACGGCGGCGGGGGCCGTGCCCTCGGCGAGCGCGGTGCGGACCGGGAGCGACCGGAACCACCGCCGCACCTGATCCGGCGAGCAGCCCGTCGTCGCGCGGAAGCGCCGGCGGATGGTGCTCGCGGAGACGTTCGTGCCGCGTCGGAGGTCGTCGATCGAGACGGGCGCGTCGGCGTCGACGAGGCGGTCGATGCAGCGGGCAATACTGTTGTCCGCCAGGAACGACGGTGGGTTGTCCCGGAGCACGGTCAGGACGATCGTCGACGTGAGGGCGTCCCGGTGCGCTGCACGCCACCGTGCGCCGCACAGTGACTCGAGGTGCCCGAGCGTACGGATCACGTCGGCGTGTGGCGCATCCAGCGGTTCTGTCCCCGCGACGCTGGGGAGTGGGAACACCTCGCCGGCGAGCGGACCGAACGAGGCCGTGCCGACGTGCACCCCGGTCGCGCTGAAGCAGTCTCCGCCCGGACGCGGAGGCGGAGCACGGTCGAGGTCCGTCCCGATGGTCAGGGCGTCGTGCGGTGCGAACAGTGCGGCGGTGCCTCGGCGGACGAGGGCGACGTCCGTGTCATGTCGGACCCAGACGTCGGTGCGGGAGGAGGACGCGATCCAGACACCGTCGGTCGATTGACCGAGGTCGAGCGTCCGCTCGTCGTCGGAGTGGACCTCGTGGTCGTACCCGACGCGGAGCTGCGCGGCGTCGACCAGTGCGCGGAGTGCATCGCCCATGCGCCGACGCTGACACGCTCGCCGCGGTGATCCTGCCGGAGCGCGGAGATCTGTGGAGAACCGGTCAGCGGACCTCGGCGGAGTCCCAGAGGCGTCCGGCACCCGCACCGACCGTGCGCAGGAGGGGAACCGCGACGAGGACCGCGGCCGCGATGTACGCGATCGCCTGGAGCACGCCGGGGATCGAGTACACGACGATCAGCACCTCCTGTGACGTCGTCGGCGGGGGACCGTCTGGGTCAGCACGCCGACCACGAACCACAGCGCGGCCGCGACGGTGACGACCCACCCGAGGGCCCGCAGCACCCCGCGGGCGGTCCACACGGTGAGCAGCCCGAAGGCGACGAGCGCGGCCTGGGCCACGAAGTACAGTGCTGAGCCGACCGATCCTGGAGCGCCCCACGCGACTGCGAACGCGAGCGTGGAGACCGCGATCGCGAGGGCGCGACGGTCCCGTGCCCGGACGGCGGCGATCAGCACGACGACGGCGGCGACACCGCCGACCACCATGCCCGCGAGCGACACCGGGCGAGGCACACCCGACACGAACGGAAGGACGCCGACGAGACCCTGCACCCCGAACACCAGGGTCGCGACCGTCGCCGCCGCCGAAACCGCCCGGACCCCCTGATGTTCTGCATGCACAGCACGATACGCTGATGCGGGGGATAACCCCACCCTGAGTTCGGGAGGGGCAGGATGGGGAGCGCGCCCGGGTTCGCGAGGCTGGATGCCATGACCGACACCGCCCGCCTCGACCAGGCCGAGACCGTCCCGTTGCACGACTCCGTCCCACCAGGAGCCACTGAGCCCATGCCCGCGCAGCCGAACCGCACCCCGCCGACCTGGGCCGCCACGCCGCCCGCGGGCGCGCACTCCCCTTCGCCCGGCACCGGTGGTACCGGGGCCGGGTCGGGCATGACCGCCGGCGCGTTCTACCGGGAGGCGTGGAAGCGTCTGCCGCGGGACTTCGGCTACATGGCGCTCACCGCCGTGCTCCTCTGCACGCTCTACTTCGCGTTCCCCGCGGCCATCTTCGGCGGGGGCTCGCAGGACCTCTTCAACCCGTTCACGCTGCTGATGTTCTTCATCGCGCTGTTCGTCGCACGGTGGCTCGGGCAGTTCGAGAAGCTCCGCATCGGATGGGCCGACGCTCGCCCGATCCGGCCCGTGGACTGGACGCCGCGCTGGCAGCAGAACTGGTGGACGCGCACGGGCTCCGCCGTGGCCAACCCGCACTACTGGCTGTACCTGCTGCACGCGGCGGTCGTGTACCCGCTCGCGGCACTCTTCACCGTGGGCGCCGGCGTGCTCCTCGTCCTCGGCTTCACCTGGCCGATCGTGCTCGCCGGGATCGCGGTCCTGAACGGCGTGCGCGCCGAGTACTTCGGCTGGGACACGTCGTCGGCGGTCGGGTTCGGCCTGCTCGGGCTCCTGTCGATGGCCGCCTCGGTCGTGCTCCTCCCGCTCTGGGCCCGCGGCTCCGTCCTGGCCCACTACTGGATCGACTTCGGCCTGCTCGGCGGCTTCCGCGCGGAGCAGCTCGAACAGCGCGTCGCCGGCCTGCAGGCCTCCCGTGCCGGTGCCGTCACCGCCGAAGGACAGGCGCTCCGCCAGATCGAGCGCGACCTGCACGACGGCCCGCAGCAGCGCCTCGTCCGACTCCGCATGGACCTGTCCGCCGCCGAGCGCGCCTTCGACAAGGACCCGGCCAAGGCGAAGCAGCTCATCGGCGAGGCGTCCGAGCACGCCAAGGACGCCCTCGACGAGCTGCGCGCCCTGTCCCGCGGGTTCGCGCCGCCGATCCTGCTCGACCGGGGGCTCGTCGCCGCGCTCGAGGCCCTGGTCGCCCGTACCCCGATCCCGGTCGGACTCGACGTCCGCCTGCCCGAGGGGCTCGAGCTCGCGACGGAGATCCAGCGCAACGTGTACTTCACCGTGAGCAAGCTCCTCACGAACACCACGAAGCACGCCGGCGCCTCGACCGCGGGGGTCTACCTCGGTCTCATCGTCGACGCCTCGGGTCTCTGGTACCTCACCGTCAGCGTGACCGACGACGGCCGCGGCGGCGCGCGTCCTCAGGAGGGCCACGGCATCGAGGGGCTGATGGGCCGGATGCGCGCCCTCGACGGTGAGCTCACGGTGTCCAGCCCGGAAGGCGGTCCGACCGAGGCCACCGCGCGGATCCCGCTCGGCGCCCTGAACGGCGTGCCCACCGCACGGGCGTGACGCCGCGGGGGCCCGCGGGCTCCCGCTAGGCTGGTCGGCATGAGCGACGGCCCGGATGCAGCACGCATCCGGGCCGTCGTCGTCGACGACGCCGTCCTGCTGCGCGAGGGGCTCTCGCGGGTCCTGGACGAAGCCGGCATCGACGTCATCGGGCAGTACGCCGACGCGGACTCGTTCCTCGCCACGCTGCCCGAGCACGCCCGGACGTCGTCGTGATGGACGTCCGGATGCCGCCGACCTTCACCGACGAGGGCGTCCGCGCGGCCGTCGAGACCCGGCGCCTGGCACCGCGCACGGGCGTGCTCCTGCTCTCCCAGTACGTCGAGGCCACCTACGCCGAGGACGTCCTCGCGGCGGGCGCGACGGGCATCGGCTACCTGCTCAAGGACCGCGTCACCCGGCTCGAGGAGATCGACGACGCGGTCCGCCGCATCGCCGCCGGGGGCACCGTGCTCGACCCCGAGGTCGTCACCCAGCTGATGAGCCGCCGCCGTGACCCGCTCGCCGCGCTCACCCCGCGGGAGCGCGAGGTGCTCGGACTCATGGCCGAGGGACGGACGAACGCGGCGATCGCCCGCGCGCTCGTGATCGGCACCGGGGCGGTGGAGAAGCACGTGTCGAGCATCTTCGGCAAGCTCGCGCTCGAGGACACGGGCGAGGACCACCGCCGCGTCCTCGCCGTGCTGGCCTACCTCGGATGACCCGGGCCCGAGGATGAACGACGTTCGGCGATGAACCGGATCCCCGCACCCGTCCTCGCGCTCGCCGCGATGGTGTCCGTCCAGCTCGGCGCCGCGATCGCGAAGACCCGCTTCGACGACGTCGGTCCGGTGGGAGCCGCCACGCTCCGGCTCGTCATCGGCGCGCTCGTCCTCGCGCTCGTCGTCCGACCCCGTGCTCGGCACTGGACCCGGGCGCAGTGGCTCGGCGCGATCGGCCTCGGTCTGGCGCTCGGGGCATGAACGTCTTCATCTACGTGGCGTTCGCGAGCATCCCGATCGGCGTCGCCGTCACCATCGAGTTCCTCGGGCCGCTCGCCCTCTCCCTCGTGCACACGCGGCGGTGGCGGGACGTCCTCTGGGCGGTGCTGGCGCTCGCCGGGTCGTGCTGCTCGGGATCGGACCGGCAGCGGTGACCGCGGTCGGCGGGGTCGTGTTCGCCGTCCTCGCCGCCGCGTGCTGGGCCGGCTACATCGTGATGAACCGGCACGTGGGCGCGGCGATCCCCGGCGTGGACGGACTCGTGGTGTCGATGCTCGTCGCGATGCTCATGTCGCTGCCCTTCGGCCTCCGGTCGGCCGTGGACGGGATCGTCCGCGAACCGGTGCTGCTCGCGGTGTTCGGCGCCGTCGCGGTGCTGTCGAGCGTCCTGCCCTACGCGCTGGAGATGCTCGCGCTCCGGCGGATGCCGACGCGCGTCTTCGGGGTGCTGCAGAGCCTGGGGCCGGCGATCGCCGCCCTCGCCGGCCTGGTGATCCTGCGCGAGGGCCTGGCGCCGCTCGAGGTCGTCGCGCTCGTCTGCGTGACCGCGGCGAGCGTCGGGGTGACGCTGTCCGCGCGACGCGAGCGCGGGGGTGGAACGGGAGGCACGGATGCGGTTCCGTCGTGACGGAACGCGACCCGTGCCTCCAGGAAGACCCGCCTACTCGTCGCGGAGGAAGTCCGCGTACGTGGGTTCGGACTGCTCACCCGTCAGGAACGCCGGGTCGTTGACCCGTCGTTCGACGTAGGCCGCGATGGCCTGTGGCGGGGTGAGCACGTGCGCGACCCAGGACGGCACCTCGCTCTTCTTCATGGTGCCTCCTTCCAGTACGTTGCTCGGAGGGCCGAAAGCCTCGGTCACCGAGTTCCCTTGCTGTACTGGCGTGCCGTCAACCTTCCTCGTGCTGCCGGAGGAAGTCAACGCGGTGCGTTCTCCGGACTGCGCCGCGCGCTGTCGGCACGCAGCGTCCGGTGCTTGACGGCGGAGCGCCACACCCAGGCGTCCGCCTGCTGTCCGAACTGCGCCCACTCGACCAGGACGGCGTCGCGCGTCCAGCTCTTCGCGAAGGCCTTCACGCGCACGTGGAACGTGGGGAACTGCACCCACGCCCACACGGGCACCGGGGTGACGGCGTGGCAGACGTCCGGCCCGCGGGCGTCCTCCGACAGTGTGTAGGCGCGCGGGCGTTCGACCTCCGGGTGCTCCGGGGGCTGCCACCGGTCCTCGCGACGCCGTCCCACGAGGGTATTCGAACGTGTGTTCGAACTCGGCGTCAAGTCCGCCGCGCCCGTCGTGCGGACGCACGATCCGCGATGGGCGTGTCGGGAGTGTGTTCCTCGCACCGTGCGACGTGCGCCCGTGTGCGAGGTTTCGCGCATGGTGCGAGGGTCGCGGCGTCCCACCACGCACGGAACCTCGCACCGTGCCGTGGTTCCTCGCACCGCGGTCTGGGCGGCGTCAGGGACGCGCGCGGCCGGTCGACTCGCGCACGCTCAACGTCAGGGACGGACCCGGCCGGGACACGAGGGGTGTGTCGGCGTCGATCTGCTCGCGGAGGAGGGTCGCCGCCCGTTGTCCGAGCTCGACCGTGTCGCGCGTGAGGGACGTGATCGACGGACGGACGAGCCGGACCATCGCCGAGTCGTCGAACGACACGATCGACACGTCGCCCGGGACCGCCACGCCCATCTCGCTCGCCACGCCGAGTCCGGCGACCGCCAGCACGTCGTTGTCGTAGACGATCGCGGTGGGGCGGGTGCTCCGCGAGAGCAGGGTCCGGGTCGCGCTCGCGCCGGCCTCGGCGGAGTAGTCGGTCGGGAGCGACTCGGCGGCCTCGAGTCCTTCGTCCGCGGCGAACGCGCGCACGCGGTCGATCCGCATCGCCGTGTGCTCGAACTCCGGTCGGCCGGCGACGTGCGCGATCCGGCGGTGCCCGAGCGCGTGCAGGTAGCGCAGCACGGTGTCGGTCGCGTCCGAGTCGTCGATCCAGACGCTCGGAGCCGCGCCCTCGGGGGAGGGGTGCGAGCCCACGACGACGGTGGGCATGCCGAGCTCGGCGAGCAGTGCGAGCCGGTCGTCGTCGCGTCGGGGTCGATCACGATCACGCCGTCGACGCGGTGCCCGCGCCACCAGTCCCGGTAGGTCTCGAGTTCCTCCGCCGCGTCGCGCGCGACGAGCAGGTTCATGCCGACGTGGCTGCCGGCGAGCCCGAGCTGGATGCCGGAGATGAGGTCGCCGAAGAACGACTCGGTGCCGAGCGTCCGGGCCGGCCGGTTGAGCACGAAGCCGATCGACCCCGCCTTCGCCCCGCCGAGCGCCCGCGCTGCGGTGTGCGGCTGCCAGTCCAGCTCCCGAGCGACCGCACGCACGCGCGAACGGGTCTCGTCGGAGACCCCGGGGCGGTCGTTGAGGGCGAACGAGACCGCGCTGATGGACACGCCGGCGCGTGCCGCGATGTCGGCGATCGTCGTTCGGCGGTTCTTGGCCACAGGCTTGACTATAGCGCTTTAGTTCGTCACCATCGCTGCATTCGATCGGTTCGGCGACAGGAACTGAACCGGTTCAGCGGATGACGAAGGAGTCAGAGCCCATGAGGACCACGACACGAGTGACGAAGGGCCGCGCGGTCGCGCTGCTCGCGACCGCGGCGGCGACCGCGCTCGTCCTGACCGGATGCTCGAGCGGCGGCAGCGGCTCGAGCGGTGGAGCGAGCGGGGACGTCAGCGGCACGATCACGCTGCAGACCTGGGCGCTCACGCCGACCTACACGGACTACCTCAACGGGGTGATCAAGGACTTCGAGAAGGCCCACCCCGACGCGAAGGTGAAGCTCCAGGACCAGCCGGGCGACGGTTACGCCGACAAGGTGCTCAGCCAGGCGTCGTCGAACACGCTGCCCGACGTCGTCAACCTGCCGCCGGACATCGCGCTGCCGCTCGCCAAGCGCGGCTTCCTGCAAGACGTCTCGAAGGACGACTCGAAGCTCGCGAGCACCTACGTCTCCGGCGCGCTCGACTCGTACAAGTACAAGGGTCTCGACGGCACGTACGGCTACCCGTGGTACCTCAACACCGACGTCGACTACTGGAACAGCGACATGTTCGCGAAGTGCGGCCTCGACGCGGACAACCCGCCGAAGACCACCGACGAGCTGTTCACGCAGGCGAAGACGATGCACGAGAAGTGCCCCGACGACTACCTGATGAGCCGGAAGCCCGGCCTCGGCGACTTCACCCTCGCCGGCGTCAAGGTGCTCAACGGCGACGGCACCAAGTTCACCTTCGCGGACTCGTCCAAGGCCGTCGACCTCATCACGCGCTACAAGGACGCCTACCAGGACGGCTACATGCCCTCGAACGTCCTGAACAGCGACTACCTCGGCAACTCCACCCTGTTCACGCAGGCCAAGGTCGCGTGGACCACCGGTGGGGCCACGGCGCTCTCCGACATGGTGAAGAACAACCCGTCGCTCAAGGACAAGGTCACTGTCAGCCCAGCGCTCGACACGCCGCCGCTGTACGTGCAGGGCCTGTCCGTGTCGAGCAAGTCGAAGCACCTGGCCACCGCCGAGGCGTTCGCGAAGTTCATGACGAACGCGAAGAACCAGGAGGCGTTCGCGCACCTGGTGAACATCTTCCCGTCGACCACGTCGTCGCAGTCCGACCCGTACTTCTCGAAGGACGACGGCACCGTGAACGGCAAGGCGCGCGTGCTCGCCAACGAGGCCCTCAAGAAGGCGAAGGTCCTCAACCCGGTCGAGGCGAACTCCGCGATGACGGACTTCCTCGACCAGCAGATCGCCCTCGCGATGAAGGGGCAGGTCACGCCGGAGAAGGCCCTCCAGACGGCGCAGACCAAGATGAACAGCCTGCTGGCCAACGGCTGATGCGCGCCAACCGCTGGTTCACGCCCTGGCTGCTCGTCCTGCCGGCACTCGTCTGGCTCCTCGCGTTCAGTCTCTGGCCGTCGATCAACACCGTCCGGCTGTCGTTCACGAACGCCAGCCCCCTCGGGGCGTGAGCCAGTGGGTGGGCGTCAAGAACTTCGAGACCCTGCTCGCGGATCCCCAGGTCTGGGAGGCGCTGCTCAACAGCGTCATCTACATGGCGATCTGCCTGCCGCTCCTGACGGTCGTGCCGCTGCTCATCGCGGTCCTCGTGCAGCAGAAGCTCCCAGGCATCGCGTTCTTCCGGACCGCGTACTACACACCGGTGATCGCCTCCGCGGTGGTCGTCGGGCTCATCTGGACCTGGATCCTCGACGACCGTGGCGTCATCAACGAGATCGTGAAGGCCGTCGGCGGCGCGGGCATCCCGTTCCTCACGGACCGCTGGCTGCTGCTCATCAGCGCGATCAGCCTGACCGTCTGGAAGGGCCTCGGCTACTACATGATCATCTTCCTCGCGGCCCTCGGGAACGTCGGCAAGGACCTGCACGAAGCGGCCGCCCTCGACGGCGCCGGTGCCGTGCGGCGGTTCTGGTCGGTCACCATGCCCGGTGTCCGCGGGACGCTGACCCTCGTCGGCATCCTCGTGTGCGTCAGCGCGCTCCGGGTGTTCAGCGAGCTCTACATCCTCACCAACGGCACGGGTGGCCCGGGCGGGCAGGACAACTCGCTCGTCATGCTCATCCAGCAGTACGCCCGCGGCTTCACCGGCAACCTCGGCTACGCGTCCGCCCTGAGCCTCCTGCTCTTCGTCGTGACGCTCATCCCGATGCTCGCCCTCGCCCGCATGAACAGCAAGGCCGACAAGTGACGAACACGACGAGCACCACGGAACCCGTCATCGGGGGCGCCGCCGGCGCAGCGGCACCCGCGCCGGACGTGACCGGCGCGGCGGGCGCACGCCGCGCCTCCAGGCAGGGCGGTGACGGCCGGAAACGGCGCCGCCAGGTCTGGGGCGTGATGTCCACGCGCGAGAAGGTCGTCCGCTACGTCCTGCTCGTCGTGGTGCTGTTCATCACGATCGGACCGTTCCTCTGGCAGCTGTCCACCTCCCTCAAGGGCGCGGGCGAGGACATCTACACGGCGAACCCGTCGTTCATCCCCACCGAGCCGACGATCGAGAACTACCTCAAGGTCGCCGCGGCGATCCCGGTCTGGCGCTACATCGGCAACTCGCTGCTCGTGGCCGCGATCGACGTCTTCGGCAACATCGTGTTCGCGACGCTCGCCGGGTTCGCCCTCGCGCGCCTGCAGTGGCGCTTCCGCAAGCTCGTTCTCGGGCTCTTCCTCGCGACCCTGGTGCTGCCGGGCGAGGCGACGATCATCAGCCAGTTCGTCACCGTGAAGGACCTCGGCCTCGCCGACAACCTCGTCGGTGTCGCGCTGCCCGGGATGATCGCGGCGCTCAACGTGCTGCTCATGTTCAACGCGTTCCGGCAGATCCCCGAGGAGATCGACCAGGCCGCGGTGATGGACGGCGCGAACGCGATGCAGCGGCTCCGGTACATCTCGCTGCCGGCCGTGCAGGGCACGATCGCCGTGATCGCGATCTTCTCGTTCATCGGCGCGTGGGACGACTTCCTCTGGCCGCTCATCGTGCTGCAGTCCCCGGAGAACCTCACCCTCACCGTCGGCCTGCAGTACCTGCAGGGCACGTTCGCCACCGACCAGCGCATGATCGCGGCGGGCACCATGATCGCGTTCATCCCGATCGCCGTGATCTTCGCCGTCCTGCAGCGCTTCTTCTTCAAGGGCGTCGAAGAGGGCGGGGTGAAGGGCTGATGCGCTTCGGCGTCAATCACACCCCGTCCACCGGCTGGTTCCACTCGTGGCTGGACTTCTCGCCGTCGGACACCGCCCGCGACCTGGAGGCGATCGCGTCCCTCGGGGCTGACCACGTGCGGATCTTCCCGCTGTGGCCCGTCGTCCAGCCGAACCGGACGCTCATCCGGCCGTCGGCACTGCGGGACGTCGCGACGGTCGTCGACATCGCCGGCTCCTTCGGGCTCGACGTCAACGTCGACGCCCTGCAGGGGCACCTGTCGAGCTTCGACTTCGTGCCGTCGTGGCTGGACAGCTGGCACCGGCGGAACATGTTCACCGACCCCGACGTGGTCGCCTCGACGGCGGCGTACGTCGAGGCGCTCGCCCGAGCGGTGGCGGACAAGCCCAACCTGCTCGGGATCACCGTCGGCAACGAGGTGAACCAGTTCGCGCACGCCCCGCACCCGGCTCCGCACGACATCACGGCGGAGCAGGGGCACGCGTGGGCGGCGGCGATGGTCGCCGCGGCGCGGCGCGGGCTGTCATCGCGTCCGTCGGTCACGTCACCCGGCCTGGAGGAACGGCGCGGGTCCGCCGCGCCGGTCGCGGCCAGCGCCGGGTCGCGTCCCGGGCCCCTGGTCACCGTGGCGCAGTACGACGCGGCCTGGTACGACGACGCGCAGCCGTTCGGCCCGGAGCACGCGGCGGACCACGGTGACGCGACCGTCACGCACTCGTGGGTGTTCAACGGCGCCGCGGCCCTGCACGGCTCGCTCGGCGCGGGATCGGTCCGGCACGGCGAGTACCTGCTCCAGCTCGCCGCCGCGTGGAACCGGGACCCGTCCCGTCCGAACTGGCTCCAGGAGGTCGGGGCGCCGACGAACGTGGTCGACCCCGCCGACGCCGCATCGTTCACCGAGCAGACCATCCGCCACGTGCTCGGCGCGCAGCAGGTCCTCGGCGTCACGTGGTGGTGCTCGCACGACGTCTCCCGGTCGCTCGCCGACTTCCCGGAGCTCGAGTACGACCTCGGCCTCTTCACGAACGACGGCCGGTTGAAGCCCGCGGGGAGGCGTTCGCCGCACTCGCCCGGGAACACGGATCGCGGGCGGGTGCGGGGATCGCCGAGGCGCCCGCTCCGCCGCCGACGGGGCTCGTCCTCGACGACGTCCTGCCGGACGGCACGATCCGGTACGGCCTCCGCGCCGACTGCGCGCCCGGGGGCCGGTTCGCCGCCGCGTGGCTCGCCCTCGCCGAGGCCGCACCGGACGGACGCGGACCGCAGGTCGTCCTGCGCTCCCGGCTCGACGACGCGGGGCTGCTCGCCGCTCGCGGGATCACCCGGTGCGTCGACGTCCCCGCGGACCTCGACGGCACCGCGCTCAGCGTCGCCCACCCGGCCACCATGCCCTGACCCGGGCCCCGACCTGCACGTCCCGCGCCACCGCCGCTCGCGGCACCGACGACGCCCCCGCAGTACCCGCACGACCTGAACCGCCACCGCCACCGCCACACCGCACCGCCGCCGGCTCCGACGCCGGCCCTCCCGAACAGGAAGGTCCCCATGCACGACGACATCCCCCTCACCACCGGACGGGCACGACGCGTCCTCGACGAGCGGATCCTGCCCGCGGTGCACGCCACGGCGACGCCGCTCGACACGGCGTGGCACGAGCTGCCCGGTGAACCGGTCCCGCCGGCGTCGGGCCTCGCGCTCGACTTCACCCCGTACGAGGTCGGCACGACCTGGGGTGCCGCGTGGGGACGACCTGGTTCCGGCTCACCGGGACCGTGCCGAGCGAGTGGGCCGGTCGTCGGGTGGAGGCCGTGATCGACCTCGGGTTCGACAAGAACATGCCCGGGTTCCAGTGCGAAGGCCTCGTGTACCGCGCCGACGGCACCCCGGTGAAGTCGATCAACCCGCGGAACCAGTGGGTACTCATCGCCGAGGAGGCCGCGGGCGGGGAGACCGTCGAGCTTCTTCGTCGAGGCGGCATCCAACCCCGTCCTGCTCGACTACCACCCCTTCCTCCCCACGCAGGAGGGCGACGTGCAGACCTCGTCCTCGAAGCGCCTCTACACGTCGCGCCGGATGGACCTGGCGGTGTTCGAGTCCGAGGTGCACGAGCTCGCCCTCGACATCGACGTCCTGCTCGAACTCCAGGCCGAACTCCCGGAGGGCCCGCGTCGGATGCGGATCCTGCAGGCGCTCGACGACGCGCTCGACCGGCTCGACCTGCAGCACATCGCCGAGACCGCCGGCGACGCCCGAGCGGCGCTCGCCGACGTGCTCGCCGCTCCCGCCGAGGCCTCGGCGCACACGATCTCCGCCGTCGGGCACGCCCACATCGACTCGGCCTGGCTCTGGCCGGTCCGCGAGACGATCCGGAAGGTCGCCCGCACCACGTCCACGATGACCGAGCTCATCGACCAGACCGAGGACTTCCTCTACGGCATGTCGAGCGCGCAGCAGTACGCGTGGATCAAGGAGCACCGGCCCGAGGTCTACGCGCGGGTCAAGGCCGCGGTCGAGGCCGGTCGCTTCCTGCCCCTCGGTGGCATGTGGGTCGAGTCGGACACCGTGATGCCGACCGGTGAGAGCATCGTGCGGCAGTTCTCCCAGGGGCAGCGGTTCTTCGAGCGCGAGTTCGGCGTCCGACCGAAGGGCGTCTGGCTGCCGGACAGCTTCGGGTACTCGCCGGCACTCCCGCAGCTCATGCGCCGCGCGGGCTTCGAGTGGTTCTTCACGCAGAAGATCTCGTGGAACCAGGTCAACAAGTTCCCGCACCACACGTTCCTCTGGGAGGGCATCGACGGATCGCGGGTGTTCTCGCACTTCCCGTCGATGGACACCTACAACTCGCGGCTGTCCGGCAGCGAGGTCGCGAAGGCGTCCCGGCAGTTCCGCGAGAACCGTCTCGCCACCGGCTCGATTGCCCCGGTCGGATGGGGCGACGGCGGTGGCGGCACCACGCGCGAGATGACCGGTACCGCTGCTCGGCTGGCCGACCTCGAGGGCAGCGCGAAGGTCCGCTGGGAGCACCCGGACACGTTCTTCGACCGGGCGAAGTCCGAGTTGCCGGACCCGCCCGTGTGGGTGGGCGAGCTCTACCTCGAGCTGCACCGCGCGACCCTGACGTCGCAGCACGGCACCAAGCAGGGCAACCGCCGGTGTGAGCAGCTGCTGATCGAGGCCGAGCTGTGGGCCGCGACCGCCGCCGCCCGGACCGACTTCGCGTACCCGTACGACGAGCTCGACGCCCTGTGGCAGCAGGTCCTCCTGCAGCAGTTCCACGACATCCTGCCCGGCACCTCGATCGCCTGGGTGCACCGCGAAGCGGTCGCGAAGTACGCCGAGACGGCCGCGGCGCTGACGGCGATCATCGAGCGCGCGCTGTCGGCACTCGCCGGTCCCGGTGACGCGACGGTCGTCGTGAACCCGGCCCCGTTCCTCCAGGCCGGAGCACCCGCGCAGGGCGCGATCCTGGCGACCGACGTGCCGGAGGCGACCGCCGTGACGCTCGTCGAACAGGACGGCGGGTTCGTCCTGACGAACGGCCTCGTGCGGGTCGTCGTCGACGCGCAGGGCCTCGTGAGGAATGCCGTGGACCTGGCCACCGGGCGCGACGCGATCGCCCCGGGTCAGGCGGCCAACCTGTTGCAGCTGCACCAGGACTTCCCGAACATGTGGGACGCGTGGGACGTCGACCGGTACTACCGGAACCGCGTCGAGGACCTGGTCTCGGTCTCGGGGCTGCACGGTTCGGTCGACGCGGACGGTGTCGCGCGCGTCGTCGTGGAGCGGGCCTTCGGGGAGTCGACCGTGCGGCAGGAGGTCACGCTCGCGCCGGACTCCCGCACCCTCGAGTTCGACCAGACGACCGACTGGCACGAGACCGAGAAGTTCCTCAAGGTCGCGTTCCCGCTCGACGTCCGCGCCGAGCACACCGTCGCTGAGACGCAGTTCGGCGCGCAGAAGCGGGTGACGCACACGAACACCTCGTGGGAGGCCGCGAAGTTCGAGACCTCGATGCACCGCTACGTGCTCGTGTCCGAGCCCGGGTTCGGCGTCGCGCTCGTGAACGACTCCATCCACGGGTTCGACACCACCCGCGACGCCGTCGACGGGCACGTCACCACCACCGTGCGGCTGTCACTGCTCCGTGCGCCGCGGTTCCCGGACCCGGAGACCGACCAGGGTGTGCAGACGCACCGGTACGGCATCGTCATCGGGACCGACCAGCTCGGGGCGACGGCGGCCGGTGTGGTCATGAACGCCGGTCCGCGCACCGTGACGGGCGCCCACGGGTTCGAGTCGCTCGTGCAGGTGTCGGGCGACGTCGTGCTGTCGAGCGTCAAGCTGGCGGACGACCGGTCCGGTGACCTGATCGTGCGGGTCTACGAGCCGAGCGGGCGACGGGGGACCGGTCGGATCTCGGTCGAGGGGCCGTTCGGCCCTGCTGCCGAAGTCACCTTGCTCGAGGAGCCGTTGTCCGACACGGATGCCTCCGCTTTCGCCGTCGACGCGTACGAGGTGCGCACCTTCCGGTACCAGCGCGCCTGAGACCCCGCCGCCGGGACTTCGGGTGTCCCGGCGGCGGTCCCGGTCGGCGACCGCCGGCCGGTTCATCACTCGAAGAGGAGTGTCATGAAGAAGTCCATGAAGTTCGGGATCGTGGCGGCCATCGCCGCGATGGTGGCGGCACCGCTCGTGCCGTCCGCAGCGACCGCAGCGCCCAGCGCTGCGGCCACGGCGGCGACGAAGTCCGGTCCGACGAGCATCGCGTACGTCGAGGTCAACAACGACCAGCTCGCCAACGTCGGCCGCTACCACTGGCGAACGGTGCGAACGCGTTCGACGTGGCGATCATCTTCGCCGCCAACATCAACTGGAACGGGTCGAAGGCCGTCCTCTACAACAACGACAAGGTGCAGGCGACGCTCGACGCCGCAGCCACCCAGATCAGACCCCTGCAGGCGAAGGGGATCAAGGTGTCGCTGTCGATCCTCGGCAACCACCAGGGTGCCGGCATCGCCAACTTCCCGACCCAGGCGGCGGCGCAGGACTTCGCGTCGCAGGTCACCGCGACCGTCACGAAGTACGGGCTCGACGGGGTGGACCTCGACGACGAGTACGCCGACTACGGCACGAACGGCACCCGCAGCCGAACCAGCAGTCGATCGGCTGGCTCATCACGGCGCTGCGGGCCCAGATGCCCTCGAAGCTGCTGTCGTTCTACGACATCGGGCCGGCGGCGTCCTCGTTGTCGTCGTCGAGCTCGACGATCGGCTCGAAGCTGAACTACGCGTGGAACCCGTACTACGGCTCGTACTCGGCGCCGTCGATCCCGGGTCTCGGGAAGAGCGCGCTGTCCCCGGCCGCGGTCGACATCCAGAACACGGCGCAGTCCACCGCGGTGTCGCTCGCTTCGCGCACCGTGCAGGACGGCTACGGCGTCTTCATGACGTACAACCTGCCGGGCGGCGACAAGTCCGCGTACGTCTCCGCCATGACCCAGAAGCTGTACGGGCAGGCCGCGACGTACCACTGACGGTCGCGCCCGCAGCGGAGGCTCGCGCCCCGCGTCTCCTCGGCATCGGCCTGGAGGCGCGGGGCGCGTCCGTCTCGCACGGTGCGAGGTCCACGGGGCCGGGCATCTGTGTGCGAGGTTCCGCGCATCGTGCGAGGGGCGCGGGCTCGCACGCTGGGCGGGGCCTCGCACAGTGTCCGTGGCCCCTCGCACCGTGCGAGGGGCGCGGGCCGTACGATCGCGGCGTGGAACTCGAGTTCAGCGGCGAGGTCATCGAGTGGCGCGGGCCGGCGCCGTTCTTCTACGCGGTCGTGCCCCCGGACGCCGCCGAGGTCATCCACGAGTTCGCGCCGATGCTCACGTACGGCTGGGGTGTGATCCCGGCGCGGGTGACGATCGGCCGGGTGACGTGGACGACGTCGCTCTTCCCGAAGGACGGCGGGTACCTCGTGCCGTTGCGGGCGGCGGAGCGCAAGCGTGCGGGAGTCGAGCTCGGTGACGCGCCGACGATGAGCCTCGAACTCGGCGGTCCGTGATCGCATCGCGGGTGTGGAGAAGATGACGGGAATCGAGCGTCGGCGCAGTGCCAGCTGGAAGTGGAGGGGATGACGGGAATCGAGCGTCGGCGCAGTGCCAGCTGGAAGTGGAGGGGATGACGGGAGTCGAGCGTCGGCGCAGTGCCAGCTGGAAGTGGAGGGGATGACGGGAATCGAACCCGCGTGGCCAGTTTGGAAGACTGGGGCTCTACCATTGAGCTACATCCCCGCGCTGCGCACGTGTCGCAGCCCGACCATCGTAGCGGACGAACGAGTACCGACATGCCACCCCGTGTGACGCTGCCGCCGACCGACGCCGATGCCCGACGAACCAAGCGCTCCCGGATCGTCTCGTACGTGCTCGTGGTGCTCGCGGCGGTGGCGTTCTCGCTGCGTCCCGAGCTGTTCGGGGACCCGGGACGCAGCCGGCACACGCGCTCCTGCACGTGTGGCGCATGGTCGCCGGCATCGTGCTCGGGGCGGCCGCGCTCGCCGTGCAGGTCGTCGTCGGCGTGCAGTGGAGGAAGGCGTTGCGCCACGGCGGGGAAGCTCCCGGGAACCGAGCACCGGGGGACCGCTAGACTCGTCGGCGTCGCATACGCCTGCCGGCGTGGGCGGACACCCCTGGCCCAGTCGAACGGGGCGTAGCTCAGCTTGGTAGAGCGCCCGCTTTGGGAGCGGGAGGTCGCAGGTTCAAATCCTGTCGCCCCGACCAGGTCCACCAGAACACCGACCATCAGAACGCCAACCAACAGGAGTCATCCCCTTGGCCACCAGCACCGTCGACAAGGTGAGCGACACCCGCGTCAAGCTTCACCGTGAACGTGACGCCGGAAGATCTCAAGCCGAGCATCGACCACGCCTACAAGCACATCGCCGAGCAGATCAACATCCCCGGCTTCCGCAAGGGCAAGGTCCCGCCGGCGATCGTCGACCAGCGCGTCGGCCGTGGCGAGGTCCTGAACCACGCCGTCGGGGACGCGATCGACAACTTCTACCGCCAGGCGGTGGAGGAGCAGGAGCTGCGGATCCTCGGTCGTGCCGAGGCCGACGTCGCCGAGCTCCCCAACGTCAAGGACTTCACGGGCGACCTCGTCCTCACGTTCGAGGTGGACGTCCGTCCGGAGTTCGACCTGCCGGAGTACGAGAAGTACGAGCTCACCGTCGACGCCGTCGAGGTGTCCGACGACGAGATCGAGGAGGAACTGCAGAACCTCCGCACCCGCTTCGGCACGCTCGTGACGGTCGACCGTCCCGCGACGAAGGGTGACTTCGCCCAGATCGACCTGATCGCCACCATCGGCGACGACGAAGTCGACTCGGCGACGGGTGTCTCCTACGAGATCGGCTCGGCGACCTGCTCGAGGGCATCGACGAGGCGCTCGAGTCCCTGACCGCGGGCGAGTCCACCACCTTCGAGTCGACGCTCGTCGGCGGCGACCGCGAGGGCGAGACCGCCCAGATCGCCGTGACCGTCACCGCCGTCAAGGAGCGCGAGCTCCCCGAGGCCGACGACGAGTTCGCGCAGATCGCCAGCCAGTTCGACACGATCGACGAGCTCAAGGCGGACCTCAAGGAGCAGATCGCAAAGTCGAAGACGTTCGGTCAGGGCGCCGCGGCCCGCGACAAGCTCGTCGAGAAGCTCATCGAGGACGTGAACATCCCGATCTCGGAGAAGCTCATCGAGGACGAGGTGCACCGTCACCTCGAGCAGGAGAACCGTCTCGAGGACGACGAGCACCGCAAGGAGGTCTCCGAGTCCAGCGAGAAGGCCTTCCGCTCGCAGATCCTCCTCGACTCGATCGCCGAGAAGGAAGAGATCCAGGTCTCGCAGGAGGAGCTCACGCAGTACCTCATCCAGGCCGCTGCGCAGTACGGCATGGAGCCGGGCGAGTTCATCAAGGTGATCGACCAGAACGGGCAGATCCCGGGCATGGTCGGCGAGGTCGCCCGCTCGAAGGCCGTCGCGACCGTCCTCTCCAAGGTGACCGTCAAGGACACCAACGGTGACGACGTCGACCTCTCCGCCTTCACGGCGGGCGTCGCGCAGACCCCCGCGGAGGATGCGGAGTAGTCGCAACCCCCTTCGAACTGGAGGCGCGGTGCCAGCTGGCACCGCGCCTCCAGTCCGTCTCCGGGGCCCGTCCACGACCCTGGTCGCGTCGTTCCCGCACCGTCGCACCGCCCACAGCGAACAGACGCGAAGTGGTGCGTTGCACCCGATAAGTTCGACATCAAGCGACAACTGAACGGGAAGCTTTCCATGGCCGAAGCAACACTGAACCCCAGTGTTTTTGACCGCCTTCTGAGAGACCGGATCGTGTGGCTCGGCTCCGAGGTCCGCGACGACAACTCGAACGAGATCGCAGCGAAGCTGCTGATGCTCGCGGCCGAGGACCCTGAGAAGGACATCTACCTCTACATCAACTCGCCCGGTGGCTCGATCACGGCCGGCATGGCGATCTACGACACGATGCAGTTCGTGCCGAACGACATCGTCACGGTCGGCATCGGGCTCGCCGCGTCGATGGGGCAGTTCCTGCTCTCGTCGGGCACCCCGGGCAAGCGCTACATCACCCCGAACGCCCGCGTGCTCCTGCACCAGCCGTCCGGCGGCTTCGGCGGCACGGCTGCCGACATCCAGACGCAGGCGAAGGTCATCCTCGACATGAAGCAGCGGATGGCCGAGCTCACGGCGGAGCAGACCGGCAAGTCGATCGAGCAGATCCTCAAGGACAACGACCGGGACAACTGGTTCACGGCGCAGGAAGCGCTCGAGTACGGATTCGTCGACCACCTCCGTGCGTCCTCGAACGAGGTCGTCGGCGGCGGCGGCACGGTCGGCGACGGCGAGACCCCGACCGACGCGGCCGAGCCCGACGCGAAGTCCTGACCCGACCCACCGAAGAAAAGGAAACGAGAATGCATCTCCCCATGCTCGGTGGCGCACAGAACGTCCCGGCTCCGTCGAACCGTTACATCCTCCCGAGCTTCGAGGAGCGCACGGCCTACGGCTACAAGCGGCAGGACCCGTACGCGAAGCTCTTCGAGGACCGCATCGTGTTCCTCGGCGTCCAGGTCGACGACGCCTCGGCTGACGACATCATGGCGCAGCTGCTCGTGCTCGAGTCGATGGACCCGGACCGCGACATCGTGATGTACATCAACTCGCCCGGTGGCTCGTTCACGGCGATGACGGCGATCTACGACACGATGCAGTACATCCGTCCGCAGATCCAGACCGTGTGCCTCGGCCAGGCGGCCTCGGCCGCGTCGGTGCTCCTCGCTGCCGGTACCCCCGGCAAGCGGCTGGCGCTGCCGAACGCCCGGGTGCTCATCCACCAGCCGGCGACCCAGCAGGGTGGCGGTCAGGCGTCGGACATCGAGATCCAGGCCGCGGAGATCCTCCGCATGCGCACCTGGCTCGAGGACACGCTGTCGAAGCACTCGAACCGGACGCCGGAGCAGGTCAACAACGACATCGAGCGCGACAAGATCATGTCCGCCGAGGAAGCCCTGGAGTACGGCCTGATCGACCAGGTCCTCACGAGCCGCAAGAACCTGCCGGCGCTCGTCAAGTAGCGCCACACCACGAAGGCCCCGCACCGTCCGGTGCGGGGCCTTCGTGCGCCGAGCCGCCGGAACCAGGTTCCGGACACAGCACCGTGCGTTTCACGGTGCTGTGTCCGTTGCGCGGTGTGCGTCGTGTCCGCGGCGGCCTGGAGGCGCGGCGCCGGTCCGACGCGTGGCCGTCAGTCCGTCTCGGGACGATCGATCGCGTCGTGGTCGTCGGCCGCGTCGTCGTCGGATGCGGGGACGGGACGGCGGCGGAGCAGCAGCAGGACGGCGACGACCACGCCCACCAGGACGACGCCGCCGGCACCGATCCAGAGCGCGTCGGACGTGGCCGAGTCGGTCCCGCCGGCGGCGGTGCCCGTGGTGTCGGCACCGGCGTCGGTGCTCGCACTGCTGCCGGCGGTCGGGCACGCGGGCGGCTTCGCGGAACCCTTCGCCGGGGCGAAGCCGGCGGGGGCGTCCCAGGTGAAGGTGTACTCGTCGGACACGGTGTGGCCGTCGGCGGAGACGATCTGCCACTCGACCGTGTACTTGCCCGATTCGCCGAGGGCGGCCTTCGTGGTCATCGACGGACCGTCGACGTCGAGGCAGCCGTCCTCGTAGTACTTCCCGTCGGGGCCGACGATCCGGTAGGCGAACCCGGAGCCGCTCCCACCGATGTCGAGCAGCTTGTCGTTCGTGGTGATCTCGAACGACCGCGGCAGCTCGGTCAGGGTCCCGTCGACCTTCGGGCTCGAGGCGATCATGTAGTTGTGCGCGGATGCGGGACCGGCGAGGCCGAGGACCGCACCCCCGGCGACGGCGAGGGCCGCGGCGGAACCGGCCACGAGCCTCCAGGCCCGCGACCCGCCGCCCAGCGGACGCGCGAAGCGCTTCGTCACTTGGAGGCGCCCCGGCGACGCGTGTTGGCGACCGCGACGACGAGGGCGACCGCGCCGAGCACGAGGCCACCGAGTCCGAGGAAGCGTCCGACCAGGTCCGGGTCGCTGGGCGTGCTGCTCGTGCTGGCGGCGGCGGGCTCGGCCGTCGCCGTGCCGTGGCTGTGCTCGTCGGTGGCGGTGTCCGCGGCGGTCAGGGTGATCGAGGGTGCCGGGTGCTCCGGCTCGGCCTCGCCGGCCTTCTGCTGCTGGTTCCACTCGACCGAGCCCTCTCGCACGTCTGCAGCGCGGGGAACTCGACGACGTCGCCGGCCTTGCCGTCGGGCAGCGAGAAGGACAGCGCGAAGGTGTCGCGCTCGTCGGCGGGGAGGGGGTCTTCGCCGTGTAGGTGATGCTCGTCACGCGCTCGCCGGCGTCCTCGGCGGACTCGTCGTCGCTGGCCGCGGAGGGACTGGTGTACGGCTCGGTCGCCTTCGTGATGGTCCAGTTCGGGTTCACGGTCGGCGTGACCTCGATGACCGACTCGGGCACCTGGAACTCGATCTTCGTCGTGGGGGAGCCGTCGCAACCGTGCGGGACCGAGAACGTCGCCGTGGTGTACGAGTTCGCCGCCGTCGACGTGGCGGTGGCCGTCACGTGGGCACTGGCGACGCCGGCCGTGCCGAGGACGATCGCAGCGGTGGCGCCGAGGGTCGCGGTGCCGACGACGGCGAGACGCTTGGGCATGGTGTTCCTTCCGAGCGGAGTTCTACAAGTTGTAGAGGAGTCGAGGACACGGTAGCAGGATCGAACGCCCTGGGCGAACGCGCCGGGCGAAACCGGCTCGGCGTCACGGCTGGTGTCACCGGTTGCGATTAGGCTCGTCCACAAGTCGGGCAGGTCGTCGACCTGCATCGGTCAACCAGGGAGGGCACCGACATGGCACGCATCGGAGAGAGCGCCGACCTGCTCAAGTGCTCCTTCTGCGGCAAGAGCCAGAAGCAGGTCCAGCAGCTCATCGCCGGTCCGGGCGTGTACATCTGCGACGAATGCGTCGAACTGTGCAACGAGATCATCGAGGAACGCCTGGCCGAGGCGGGCGAGGACACCGCCGACGGTGAGTTCGAGCTTCCGAAGCCCCGCGAGATCTTCGACTTCCTGCAGGAGTACGTGATCGGGCAGGACCCGGCGAAGCGTTCCCTCGCCGTGGCCGTCTACAACCACTACAAGCGCATCCGCACCCAGGGACAGATCACCGCTGCCGAGGACCGCGACGACGTCGAGATCGCGAAGTCGAACATCCTGCTGATCGGCCCGACCGGTTGCGGCAAGACCTACCTCGCGCAGACGCTCGCGAAGCGCCTCAACGTGCCGTTCGCCGTCGCCGACGCCACGGCCCTCACCGAAGCCGGGTACGTGGGCGAGGACGTCGAGAACATCCTGCTCAAGCTCATCCAGGCCGCCGACTACGACGTGAAGCGGGCCGAGACGGGCATCATCTACATCGACGAGGTCGACAAGATCGCCCGCAAGGCCGAGAACCCGTCGATCACGCGCGACGTGTCGGGCGAGGGCGTGCAGCAGGCGCTGCTCAAGATCCTCGAGGGCACGGTCGCCTCGGTCCCGCCGCAGGGCGGCCGCAAGCACCCCCACCAGGAGTTCATCCAGATCGACACGACGAACGTGCTGTTCATCGTGGCGGGGGCGTTCGCCGGGCTCGAGGACATCGTGTCGTCGCGCGTCGGCAAGCGCGGCATCGGCTTCGGCGCACCGCTGCACAGCCCGCTCGACCAGCAGGACCTGTACGCGGACGTCCTGCCCGAGGACCTGCACAAGTTCGGGCTCATCCCCGAGTTCATCGGCCGGCTCCCCGTCGTGACCACGGTGTCGGCAGCTCGACCAGTCCGCGCTCATGCAGATCCTCACGGAGCCGAAGAACGCGCTCGTGAAGCAGTACCAGCGGATGTTCGCGATCGACGGCGTCGAGCTCGAGTTCGACCGTGGCGCGCTCGAGGCGATCGCGGACCTCGCGGTGCTGCGGCAGACCGGCGCTCGCGGACTCCGGGCGATCCTCGAAGAGGTGCTCGGGCCGGTGATGTTCGACGTGCCGTCGGACGACGACGTGGCCCGCGTGGTCATCACCCGCGAGTCGGTGCTCGAGAACGCGGCGCCGACGATCGTGCCCCGGCCGCGGGCGAAGCGCGTCGAGAAGTCCGCGTAGTACGCGGCAGCGGCCGGAACCAGGTTCCGGACACCACACCGCGCTTGTCCGTGGTGCTGTGTCCGATACCTGGTTCCGGAGGCCGAGGCCGGCTCCCTACTCCAGGCCGCGGCGGCGCAGCAGCGGCCCGACCTCGGCGTCACGCCCGCGGAAGTCGCGGTACGCCTCGAGCGGGTCCTTCGCCCCGCCGACGCCGAGCAGGCGCTCCGCGAACCGCTGACCCGCCGCCCGCGAGAGCCCACCGTTCTCGCGGAACCACTCCACGGTGTCCGCGTCGAGCACCTCGGACCAGATGTACCCGTAGTAGCCGGCGTCGTACCCGCCCGAGAACGTGTGCGCGAAGTACGTCGACGAGTACCGGGGCGGAACGGCCTCGACCGCGATCCCGGCGGCTTCCAACGCCTGCTGCTCGAACGCCTCGACGTCGGTCACTTCGGCGGCGGACGCTGCCGACAGCCGGTGCCACGCCTGGTCGAGCAGCGCCGCGGCGAGGTACTCCGTCGTCGCGAAGCCCTCGTTGAAACCCTCCGCGTCGCTCAGCCCGAGCACGAGCTCCGGCGGCAGCGGTGCGCCGGTCTCGTGGTGCTTCGCGTAGTTCGCCAGCACGGACGGCCAGGACACCCACATCTCGTTCACCTGCGACGGGAACTCCACGAAGTCGCGCTCGACGTTCGTGCCGGAGAACCGCGGGTAGGTCGTCCGCGCGACGAGGCCGTGCAGCGCGTGCCCGAACTCGTGGAAGAGCGTCTCGACCTCGTCCTGGATGAGGAGCGTCGGGGACCCGGCGGCAGGCTTCGCCACGTTGAGGTTGTTCACGACGACGGGCAGTGTGCCGAGCAACGCGGACTGCTCGACGACGGGGTTCATCCACGCTCCGCCGCGCTTGCCGTCGCGCGTGTAGAGGTCGAGCAGGTAGAGGCCGACCTGCTCCCCGTCCTCGGAGAGGACCTCGAACACGCGGACCTCGTCGTTGTAGCCGTGCAGGTCCGGGCGCTCCGTGAAGGTCAGGCCGTAGAGCTCGCCGGCGGCGTGGAAGACGCCGTCGTGCAGGACCCGGTCCGCCTCGAAGTACGGGCGGAGCGCGGAGCTGTCCGCGGCGAACTGCTCGCCGCGCAGGAGCTCGGTGGCGTACGCCCAGTCCCACGCCTCGACGTCGAACCCGACGACGCGGGACCGGACGGCGCGCTCGTCGTCCGCGTTCGCCGCCGCGGCGGGCACCAGCGAGGAGAGCAGCCCGTCGACGGCCTCCGGCGTCTTGGCGGTCTCGTCGGCGGTGACCACGGCCGCGTGGTTCGGGAAACCGAGGAGCTCGGCACGCTCGGCGCGGAGTCGCACGATGCGCAGCAGCACGTCGCGGTTGTCGTGCTCGTTGCCGCGGCGGCCGCGGGAGAGCGAAGCGCGCATGATCCGCTCGCGCAGTCCCCGGTCCGCCAGTGACGCGAGCCACGGGTGCCCGGTGTACAGCGGCAGGGTGATGAGCCACCCCTCGAGCCCCGGTCCGCTGCGGCGGAGGCTGCGGCCGACTTCGCCCCGTCGTCGAGCCCTGCGAGCTCGTGCTCGTCCGTGACGTGCACCGCGAGGTCGTTCGTGTCCTCGAGCAGGTTCCGCTCGAACGTCGTCGTGAGGGTGGAGAGCTCCTGGTTGATCGCGGTCAGGCGTTCCTTGCCGGCGTCGTCGAGGCCGGCGCCGGCCAGGGTCATCTCGGTGTGGGTCCGCTCCACCAGACGGCGGTCCTCGTCGGTGAGGTCCGTGCGGTCGCCCAAGCCGTCGCGTACCGCTGCGACCCGCGCGTACAGGCGGCTGTCGAGGGTGATCGCGTCGTGGTGCGCGGCGAGCAGCGGGGAGATCTCGGCCTCGAGGTCGTGCAGCTCCGGCGTCGAGTCCGCCGACGACAGCGTGAAGAACACGTGGCTCACGCGGGCGAGTCGCTGCCCGGTCCGCTCGAGTGCCACGAGGGTGTTCTCGAAGGTCGGGGTCTCTGTCGAGGCGGCGATCGCCTCGACCTCGGTGCGCTGCTCCGCGAGCCCCGCGTCGAACGCGGGACGGTAGTGCTCGAGCCGCACGTCGCGGAACGGCGGGAGGGCGTAGGGAGGGTGCTCGGTTCGTCGAACGGGGTTGCCATCTCACCACCCTACGGACGCTGCGCCACCGCGGCGCGGACTGGAGGCCCGTGGCGGGGCCGCCACGGGCCTCCAGTCCGCGCGCAGGCACGGCAGGCCCGTCGCTGGCGAGTCGCCCCGGAACCGGCGGCGTGGGCCCAGTCCGCCCTGGGTTGGGTTCCTTCCCATCGCGACCGCGGTGGAAAGCGGAATCGCGCGTACCAGGTCGGAAGAAACGGCCTCCTACGCGCGAAACGGCTTCCTACGCGCGGAGCAACCTTCTACGCGCGAATCTGCCCCCTACGCGCGGAACGGCTTCCTATGCGCGGAACTGCCCGCGACGCTCAGTGGGTGGCGGCGTCGATGAGCGTCTCGGCGGCGCGGCGGGCGTGCATGGCCGGGGCCGTCGTACCGGCGATCGCCGCGGTGGTCTGCGCGCCCTCGGCGAGGAGCGCGAGCTGGGCGGCGAGCTCCTCGGCGCGTGCCGGGTCCTCGACGGCGGAAGCGGTGAGCTCCTGGACGAACCGCTGGAAGGAGTCCTTGTGGTCGCGGGCGATCTCGGCGACCGCAGGGGAGGTCGCGCCGAGCTCGCCGAACGCGTTGATGAACCCGCAGCCGCGGAAGGTCTCGTCGCCGAACCACGACTCCAGGAAGTCGTACATCGACAGGAGCTTGTCCCGTGGGCTGGTGGCGGCGTCGACC
Source organism: Curtobacterium flaccumfaciens (assembly GCA_029689965.1). Classification (GTDB taxonomy): domain Bacteria; phylum Actinomycetota; class Actinomycetes; order Actinomycetales; family Microbacteriaceae; genus Curtobacterium; species Curtobacterium flaccumfaciens_E. The sequence continues at coordinate 1,776,037 of CP121450.1, forward strand.
GCGCCGTGCACCCCGCGCTCCCAGACGTCGTGTCGGCTGGCGAGCACGGCCGCGATGAGCTGCTCCTTGCCGGGGAACGCCGCGTAAAGCTTCTTGAGGGAGACCCCGGCACCCGTGCGGATCTCGTCCATGCCGACGGACTGGATGCCGCGCGCGTAGAAGAGCCGGTCGGCGATGTCGACGATGTGGGCTCGGACGTCGGGATCGACGGTGCTGGTGATGGTCATGACGTACCCCGTTCGCTGCGTGTTCACCGTCCACGGCTTGCGCCGGGAACGACCGTTCTCTAGTCTAGGGCACACCAGCAGAGAACGAACGTTCTCCGCCAGTCGTCACGAGAGGAACGATCATGGGTGCCATCACCGTCGGGACCGAGAACAGCGTCGACATCGAACTCCACTACGAGGACAAGGGGACCGGGCAGCCCATCGTGCTGATCCACGGGTTCCCGCTCGACGGCAACTCGTGGGAGGGGCAGGTCCCGCCGCTCCTCGAGGCCGGCTACCGCGTGGTCACGTACGACCGCCGCGGGTTCGGGCAGTCCTCGCAGCCGTCCACCGGGTACGACTACGACACCTTCGCCGACGACCTGCACACCGTGCTCGAGACGCTCGACCTGCGCGACGTGATCCTGGTCGGCTTCTCGATGGGCACCGGCGAGATCGCCCGCTACATCGCCCGCCACGGTGAGGACCGGATCGCCAAGGTCGCGTTCCTGGCCTCGCTCGAGCCGTACCTCGCCGTCACCGACGACAACCCGGACGGTGCCGCCCCGATGTCGTTCTTCGAGGGCATCGCCGCCGACGTGAAGAAGGACCGGTACGCGTACTTCACGAACTTCTACCAGGACTTCTTCAACCTGTCGGAGAACCTCGGCACGCGCATCTCCGAGGAAGCCGTCCGGAACGCCTGGAACGTCGCCGCCGGCTCCGGTTCGATCGCCTCCGCCGCAGCGCCGCTCACCTGGCCGACGGACTTCCGTCAGGACATCCCGAAGGTCACCGTCCCGGCGCTCATCGTGCACGGCACGGCGGACAACATCCTGCCGATCGACGCCACCGGTCGCCGCTTCACCAAGGCGCTTCCGGCCGCGGAGTACGTCGAGATCGAGGGCGCCCCGCACGGCCTGCTCACCACGCACACCGCCGAGGTGAACGAGGTACTGCTGGGCTGGCTCGCGAAGTAGGGCGAACGCCGATCGACTGAGCAGAAATCGTCGAGTGCATCTGACGCACTCGACGATTTCTGCTCAGCGGACGGGGCCCGGACAGCGCTCGGACGGGGCCGGATCAGTCCTCTTCGGGGGCGTCGTCGGGGTTCGTGACCTGGGCGTGCCCGGCATCGTCGAGGTGGATGGACGTGCCGTCGTCGAGCGCGACCATCGGCTTGCTCTCGAGGAACGTCAGGGTCCAGCCCCACCCCGCCGTGTCGACGGACTCGTCCGCGAAGCTCGGCCTCGACCTCGCGCACGGCGACGACCATCGCCTCGGGGAGTTGCCCGGGTGCCTCCGCACCCACGTTCCAGCGTCTGCCCAACTGCATCCGTGCCTCCAGTCCGTCTGCCGACCCCGTCGCGACCGCGACTACGCCTGCTGCTCAGCCAGCTCGATCTCGGTCACCGCGAGTTCCGCGCCGTCCGTGAACGACAGGTTCTCGATGCGGCCGACGGCCGCCAGGTCGACCGCCGCGCGCTCGATGAGCGCCCGCGTCTCGGCCGGGGCCGCGACGACGGCATGCGTCACGGGCGTCTTCTGGGACGCCTTCGCCGCCGTCTTCGCCCCGCGGATGCCGATGAGCGCCTGGCCCACCGCCGTGAGCAGCCCCGTCGGCTCGGCCTGGGTGGGCAGCTCGGCCACGGTCGGCCAGGAGGCGCGGTGCACGCTGGTCTCGTGGGTCCAGGCCCACACTTCCTCCGTCGCGAACGGGATGAACGGTGCGAGCAGGCGGAGCAGTGCGTCGATCGCGGCGCGGAGCGCGAGGACCGCGCTCGCCTGCGTCTCGTGCGTGGACTCCGTCGCGGTGCCGTACGCGCGCTCCTTGACGAGCTCGAGGTAGTCGTCGCAGAAGGTCCAGAAGAAGCGCTCGATGACCTCGAGTGCGCGGGCGTGGTCGAATCCGTCGAACGCCGTGGTCGCCTGCTCGATGACGCCGCCGAGCTCGGCGAGCACGTCGATGTCCAACGGCTCCGTCACGGCGTGCGCGCCCTCGGGCAGCGGGAAGCCGTAGACGAACTTCGCGGCGTTGAGCACCTTGATCGCCAGACGACGTCCGACCTTGATCTGCTTCGGGTTCTGCGGGTCGAACGCCGCGTCCGTGCCGAGCTTCGACGACGCCGCCCAGTAGCGGACCGCGTCGGCGCCGTGCTGCTCGAGGATCGACAGCGGCGTGACGACGTTGCCCTTCGACTTCGACATCTTCTTGCGGTCCGGGTCCACGATGAAGCCAGAGATGCTCGCGTGCTTCCACGGCACCGTGTCGGCCTCGAGCTGGCTGCGGAGCACCGTCGTGAAGAGCCACGTGCGGATGATGTCCTGCGCCTGCGGGCGGACGTCGTACGGGTACACGAGGTCGTAGAGGGCCGGGTCGGTCTCCCACTTGCCCGCGAGCTGGGGGGTGAGGGACGAGGTCGCCCAGGTGTCCATCACGTCGAGCTCGCCCTGGAACCCGCCGGGGACGCCGCGCTGGTCCTCGGTGTAGCCGGGGGCTGCCTCGGACGCCGGGTCGACGGGCAGCTGCGCCTCGGTCGGGACGATCGGCTGGTCGAACACCGGGTTGCCGTCGCCGTCGAGCGGGTACCACACCGGCAGTGGCACGCCGAAGAAGCGCTGGCGCGAGATGAGCCAGTCGCCGGACAGGCCGCCGACCCAGTTGTCGTAGCGGACGCGCATGAAGTCCGGGTGGAAGGCGATCTCCTCGCCGCGCTGCCGGAGCGTCGCCTTGAGCTGCTCGTCGCGCGCGCCGTTCACGATGTACCACTGGCGGGTGGAGACGATCTCGAGCGGCTTGTCGCCCTTCTCGAAGAACTTCACCGGGTGGTTGATGGTCTTCACGTCGCCGACCAGGTCGCCGGACTCGGTGAGCGCGTCGACGACGACCTTCTTCGCCGAGAACACGGTCTTGCCGGCCATGTCGGCGTAGAGCTCCCGGCCCTGCTCCGACTCGATCCAGGCGGGCGTCTCGCTCTTCACACGGCCGTCGAACCCGATGATCGCGCGGTTCGCCAGCTGCAGCTCGCGCCACCACACGACGTCGGTGGTGTCACCGAACGTGCAGACCATCGCGATGCCGGCGCCCTTGTCCTGCTGCGCGAGGTGGTGTGCGAGCACCGGGACCTCGACGTCGAACAGGGGAGAACGGACGGTGGTGCCGAAGAGGTCCTGGAATCGCTCGTCGTCCGGGTGCGCGACGAGGGCCACGCACGCGGGGAGGAGCTCCGGGCGGGTGGTCTGGATGACGACGTCACCCGTGCCGTCGGACTTGTGGAACGCGATGCCGTGGTAGGCGCCCGGCATCTCCTTGTCCTCGAGCTCAGCCTGCGCCACCGCCGTGCGGAACGTGACGTCCCAGAGCGTCGGGGCGTCGGCCTGGTAGGCCTCGCCGCGTTCGAGGTTGCGGAGGAACGCGCGCTGGGCGCTCGCGCGGGAGGTGTCGTCGATCGTGCGGTACGACTGCGTCCAGTCCACCGACAGACCGAGCGTGCGGAAGAGGTGCTCGAACTGCTGCTCGTCCTGCACGGTCAGGCGCTCGCACAGCTCGATGAAGTTGCGGCGCGAGATCGGCACCTGGTCGGCCGCCTTGCTCGACTTGTTGTCGCCGCCCTCGAACGGCGGCACGAACGCCGGGTCGTAGGGGAGCTGCGGGTCGCACCGGACGCCGTAGTAGTTCTGCACGCGACGCTCGGTCGGCAGGCCGTTGTCGTCCCAGCCCATCGGGTAGAAGACGTGCTTGCCGCGCATGCGCTCGTACCGGGCCTTGAGGTCGGTGTGCGTGTACGAGAACACGTGCCCGATGTGCAGCGAGCCCGAGGCGGTCGGCGGCGGGGTGTCGATCGACCAGACGCTGTCCTTGGTCGCGCTCTCGCGGTCGAACCGGTAGGTACGGTCCTCCTCCCAGACGGGGCCCCACGCTTCCTCGAGTCCGTCGACGGTCGGCTTCTCGGGGATGGGCTTCGTCATGGCTGCGCCTTTCGGTCGGTATGTGCGGCACCGAGTCCGTGGTGAGGTGCCTGAGTGTCCGTGCGCGCTGCACGGGTGTACCCCAGGCTACCCGGTCCGGCTCAGTCCGCGGGCGTTCACTCGACGTGGCGGCCCGAGTACCATCGCAACCGATATTCCGTAGTGACCGTCAGTCTGGTAGGCTCTCGGGGTTTGTTCGGCGGGCGGACCCAGCGCTCGCGTGCTGCAGCGTCGCCGTCCCGTCGGATGCCCGAAGGAAGCCCACAGCACGACCGGAGGACGACTTGCCGACGAACGACTTGCCGACGAACGACGACCACGCGGGTCCCAGCAGACCGCACCACACCAAGCCGGTGCGCACCAAGGCGCAGGCCAAGCGCGCACGACGCAAACTGACCGAGGACGACGTGACCGTCGTCGAGGAGTCGCTGCTCAAGCGCGCCGTCGCCGCGGCTGCGCTCGGCAACGCGATGGAGTGGTTCGACTTCGGCATCTTCGCCTACCTGACGGTGACCATCTCGAAGGTGTTCCTGCCCGAGGGCGACCCCGCCGCGAACCTCGTCGCCACCTTCGGCTTCTTCGCCGCGGCCTTCATCGTGCGTCCCATCGGTGGCGCGGTGTTCGGTCCGATCGGCGACAAGATCGGTCGGCAGAAGGTCCTCGCGCTCACGATGATCCTGATGGCCGCGGGCACGCTGGCCATCGGCCTCATCCCCTCGTACTCGACGATCGGGTTCTGGGCACCGATCCTGCTGCTGCTCGCCCGCTTCCTGCAGGGTTCTCGACCGGCGGTGAGTACGGCGGGGCGGCGACCTTCATCGCCGAGTACTCCCCGGACAAGCGCCGCGGGTTCATGGGGTCGTGGCTCGAGTTCGGCACCCTCGCCGGCTACGTGCTCGGCGCGTCGATCGTCACCGCGCTGCAGTACGGCATGCCCGAGGACGCCCTGCTCAGCTGGGGCTGGCGCATCCCGTTCATCATCGCCGGTCCGCTCGGACTCATCGGGCTCTACCTGCGGCTCAAGCTCGAGGAGACCCCGGCGTTCCAGAAGCAGCAGGAGCAGGCGCAGGAGCGTGAGTCCCAGAAGACGCCGTTCCTCAAGCTTCTTCGCCGAGAACTGGCGCTCGCTCATCATCTGCATCGGGCTGGTCCTCGTGTTCAACGTGACCGACTACATGCTCCTGTCGTACATGCCGACCTACCTCGAGACGAACCTCGGGCAGAACGCCACGTTCGGCCTCATCCTCATCGTCGTCGTGATGGTGCTCATGATGGTCGTCATCACCTTCGGCGGCCGGTTGTCCGACAGGTTCGGCCGTCGTCCGGTGCTCGCTGCCGGCTGCATCGGCTTCATCCTGCTGTCCTGGCCGGCACTCAAGCTCGTGCAGACCGGGTCCGGCCCGGGAGTCTTCTTCGGGCTGCTCATCCTCGGCCTGGTCCTCGTGACCTTCACCTCGACCATGCCGTCGACGCTCCCGGCGCTGTTCCCGACGATCATCCGCTACGGCGCCCTCGCGATCGCGTTCAACGTGTCGGTGTCCCTGTTCGGCGGCACCACCCCGCTCGCGACCGAGGCACTGATCGCCGGGGCGAAGGACGCCGGTCTCGGCTGGGCCGAGGACATCCCAGCGTTCTACCTGATGGCCGCGGCGGTGATCGGCCTCGTCGCGGTGTACTTCACCAAGGAGACCGCGTCGTCGCCGCTGATGGGCTCGGGCCGACGGTCGCCTCCGAGGACGAGGTCGCCGAAGTCATCAAGGACTACAACGACCCGACGTCCGAGCTCGCACAGTCCGACTGGGCGAAGGAGTTCTCGACGAGCGAGATCCCGATCATCTCGGGCGACGTCCCGTCCTCCGGCGAGTCCCCGAAGGAGCCGGCCGGCTCGTAGTCGCTGCCGCTCCGTCGGCGCCCCGAGTCTCGCGGTCGTCGCTCCGAGGCGCGGCTGGCGCGCCGAGTCTCGCGCAGGGCGACAAGTCTCGCGCCCGCGAGCGCGAATCGTGTCGCTCACGACGAGACTCGGGCAGCGACCACGAGTCTCGGGGCCGCAGCGACAACGAGACTCGGCGCAGCCGCTACGAGACTCGGGGCGGCACGCGTGGCCCGGCGGCGAGCCGGTCGGCCGCGTGCAGCAGCCGCGCGGTCACGGCGTGCGTCGGCCGCTCGAACACCGACGCCGCGGGGCCGTGCTCCACGACACGCCCCTCGTGGACGACGAGCACGTCGTCGGCCATCCGCTGCACCGCCCGGAGGTCGTGCGACACGAACACCATCGCAACCCCGGTCGAGTCGCGGAGCCCTTCGAGCAACGTCAGGACGGCGTCCTGCACCGTGGCGTCGAGCGCGGTCACGGGCTCGTCGAGGACGATCACCTCGGGAGCGGTGGCGAGCGCCCGGGCGATCGCGAGCCGCTGCCGCTGCCCGCCGGACAGCGTCAAGGGAGACCGTCGCCGGAGCGCGGGGTCGAGCCCGACCTGCTCGAGCGCCGCGTCCACCCGCTCACCGAGAACCCCCGCGCCGAGCGTTCGGCACCGCCGGAGAACGCGTCCGCGAGCACCCGCTCCACGCTCCACCGTGCGTCGAACGTCGCCCGGGGTCCTGCACGACCGCGCTGAGCCGGTGTCGGTGCGGGCGCCGGCCGCGCTCGTCGAGCGGGGCCCAGGGCGCCCCGTCGAGCGTCACGGTCCCGGTGTCGGGCGTCTCGAGCCCGAGCAGGATCCGCGCGAGCGTCGTCTTGCCGGACCCCGACGCGCCGATCACGCCGAGTACCCGTCCTCGTCCGAGCCCGAACGACACATCGTCGAGCGCGCGAACCTCGCCGAACGCGCGCGCGAGCCCGTGCGCCGCCAGCACGGTGTCCGCACCGTGCGAGGTACCGCGCTCTGTGCGAGGCGCGGAGCCCCGCACGGTGGCCGGAACCTCGCACACTGCGCCAGCGCCGGATCTCGCACCGTGCGAGGCGGCGCGCACGAGCGCCCGCGTCGCCTCGTGCTGCGGTGCCTCGAGCACCGAGGCCACAGGTCCTTCCTCGACCACCCGCCCCTCGTGCATGACGACCACCCGGTCCGCCCAACCCGCGACGAGCCCGAGGTTGTGCGTGATCACGAGCAGTCCGGATCCGCGTGTCTGCGCCGCGCGCAGCTGCTCCATCACCGTGACGGCGACCCCGGCGTCGAGCGCGGTGGTGGGCTCGTCCGCCACGACCAGCTCCGGCGCGCCGACCGTCGCCGCGGCGATGAGCGCACGCTGCCGCATGCCGCCGGACAGGGTGCCGGCGAGCCGGCCGTCGCTCGCGATCGCCGGGTCGAGGCCGACCGCCGCCAGGGCGTTCCGTACTGCCTCGACCCGCGACGCGGCGGTCATCTCGGTGTGGAGGCGCAGCGCGTCCGCGATCTCGCGCCCGACCGGACGCAGCGGGTCCAGGGCGCCCAGGGCCTCCTGTCCGACGTAGCCGACCCGCGACCCGCGCACGGTGCGCCACCGGCGGTCGGAGAACGCCCGCACGTCGAGCCCCGCGACCTCGAGCCGGTCGACGCGGACGGCCGAGCCGGCGGCCGACAGGCCGAGCGCGGCACGCGCGGTGACGGTCTTGCCGGAACCGGAGGCGCCGACGAGCGCGACGCACTCGCCCGCGGCCACCCGGAGGGCGACGTCGCGCACGATCGTCGTCCCGCCGATCGACACGGTCAGGCCCTGCACGTCGAGCACGGTCACCGCGTCGTCCCCGTTCGTCGGATCGCCCGGCCGAGCACCGTGACCGCGGTCGCCAGCACGACGATCGCGAGCCCCGGGAACGTGCTCATCCACGGCGCCGTCTGCAGGTACGTGCGGCCGTCGGCGAGCATCGCGCCCCACTCCGGGGCGGGCGGTGGCGTCCCCACGCCGAGGTAGCTGAGCGCCGAGGCCCACACGATCGCCTGTCCGACGCCGAGCGTCCCGACCGCGACCACGGGCCAGAGCGCCGCGGGCAGCACGTGCCGGACGACGATCCGGCCGGGGAGCGGCCCATCACCACAGCGGTCTCGACGACCTGCGAGGTCCGGGCGCGGAGCACGAGACCGCGCACGATGCGGGCGTAGCCGGGCGCCGTGGCGAACCCGACCGCGAGCATCGCCGGGACGGCCCCGGGGCCGGTCACCGCGATGACGACCAGCGCGACGAGCAGCAGCGGCAGCGCGAACGCGACCTCGGTGATGCGCCCCACGACGGCGTCGACGGCCCGGCTGCCGAGTCCCGCCACGACGCCGAGGACGACGCCGACCCCGCCGCCGACGAGCGTCGCGACCACGCCGACGACGAGCGAGGCGCGCGTCCCGGCGACGACCCGGGCGAGGACGTCGCGGCCCGACTCGTCGGTGCCGAACGGACTCGACCACGAGGGCGCCTGCAGCGCCCGCGCAGGGTGCACGCCCAGCGGGTCGCCGCCGCCCAGGAGCGCGGGCCAGACCGCTGCGACGACTGCCAGGACCACCACCGCCGCCGCGACCGTTCCGGCCGGGCCGAGCGTCCCCCACGGAATCGCTCGGACCGGCCGGTGGACGGCTCGCGCGGGGCACCGCCCTGGAGGCCCGGCTCGGCGATGCCGCTCACCGTGCGCCCGCCTCGGGTCGGGCGGGGCGCGGGCGCCGCTTCGTCGAGTGCGCAGGAATCGTCGCGTGCCGCCCCCGCGACCCGACGGTTCCTGCTCACCCGACGGGGTGTGCGGGGTGGTCGTGCGCGGATCGACGGCCCGTTCGACGAGGTCCGCCACCGCGAGGACCACCACGTACGCCGCGGCCGACACGAGCGCGATGCCCGCGACGAGCGGCATGTCCCGCTGCGTCACCGCGGTCACGAGGGCGCGCCCGACGCCCGGGAGCGCGAACACGGACTCGACCACGACCGCCCCGGAGACGAGCGACCCGAAGGCCCACGCCGACAGGGCGATCCCCGGGAGTGCGGCGTGGCGGAGCAGATGCCGCGCGAAGAGTCCGGCGCGGGTCTCGCCCCGGCTCCGGGCGGCGAGTGCGAAGGCCGACCGCTGCGCGTCCACGACGCCGTCGCGGACCGTCTCGGCGAGGTACCCCGCGACCGGGACGGCGACCGTGACCACCGGCAGCACCCAGCCCGTCGCCGTGCCGTCGCTCACCGCGGGGACCCACCCAGCGCGCTCGCGAACACCACGATGAGCACGCTGCCGAGCCAGAAGTGCGGCGTGACGCTCGCGGTGACGCTCAGTGCGCTCGTCAGACCGGCTGCGAACCGGCCGCGCTGCGTCGACCACCACGCGGCGACGATCGCGAGCACCCAGGCAACGACGAGCCCGAGGACCGCGAGCGTCAGCGTCACCGGGAGCTGCTGCCCGAGGAGCGTCGCGACCGGGTCCGGAACGCGTACGAGTCACCGAGGTGCCCGGTCGCCAGCCGGCCCAGGAACACGACGTACTGCACGAGCACCGGTCGGTCGAGGCCGTACTCCTGTCGCACCTGGGCGACCGCCTCGGCCGAGGCCTGCGACCCGGGCCGCCGAGGATCGCGAGCGCCGGGTCGCCGGGGATCAGCCGGATCGCGACGAACACGATCGTCGCGACGGCCCAGAGCACACCGATGCCGCCGGCCAGGCGGCGGAGTCCCCACAGGGTCCACGCCGACCACCCGGCGGGCGCGGTCCGACGTCCGCGACGCAACCCGTGCCTCCAGTCCGACGATCGCGAGGTCGCGATCAGCGGTCGATCCATGCCGTGCCGAACCACGGGGTCGAGACCGCCGTGGTCTGCACGCCGTGGACGGACGACCGGATCAGGAAGTGGTTCTGCTGGTCGTACAGGGGGAGCACCGTCCCGCTGGACAGGATGATCTTCTGCGCCTGCTCGTACAGGTCGCCGCGCTCGGACGTGTCCGAGGTCTGCGCGGCCCGCTGCAGCAGGTCGTCGAGCTCCGGGTCGTCGAGCTGGGCGAGGTTCGCGAAGTACCCCGACGGTGCGGGCGTGATGCTCGCGCTGTCGTAGAGGATGCGGAGGACGTCCGCGCCGACCTTCGTGTACGGGGCGCTGACGACGTCGTACTCGTTCGCCGCGAGGGCCGCGTACCAGCTGGACAGGTCGAGCTCCTTGAGGACGACCTTGAAGCCGACGGCCTTCTCGGACGCCTGGATCTGCTGGAACAGACTGCGCTCGGCGGGGACGGACTGGTTCGTCGACACCGGGAACGTGACGGTGAGCTGCTGGCCGTCCTTCTGCCGGATGCCGTCGCTGCCGACCTTCCAGCCGGCGTCGTCGAGGAGCTGCTTCGCCTTCTTCGGGGAGTACTCGAACAGGCTCTTGTCGGAGTAGCCGTACGGCTCGACGCTGGAGAGCACCGAGTACGAGCGCTTCGCCGTCCCGAGGAAGAGCGACCGGATGCCTGGATCGATCTCGGCGCCGGCGATGAACGCCTTGCGCACGGCCTCCTCACGGAAGACGCCGTGGCCGGAGTTCAGCTCGAGGCGGTTCGACGCGCCGGGGCGCGGAGCGTCGAGGTCGCGGATCGAGCCCTTCGACGACGCCGCCTTCAGCTGGTCGGGCTGGGCGTTGTCGATGACGTCGACCTGGCCGGACTGCAGTGCCGCGTAGCGGGAGGTCGAGTCGGGCAGGAACCGCCAGGTGATGCCGTCGAGGCGGGGCGCGGTCGTTCCCCAGTAGTCGTCGTTCTTCGTCAGCGTGACGCGGTCGCCGTGCTTCCAGGCGGTGACCTCGAACGGACCGGTGCCGACGGGCGACTCGCAGTTGACCTCCTGCGAGCGCTGCAGGGCCTTCGGGGACTCCATGCCGACCCAGGGCTGCGAGAACGACTCGAGCAGGGCACTGTCCGGACGGCTCAGCGAGAGCGTGACGGTGTGGTCGTCGGTGGCGGTCGCCTTCGTGATCGACTGCAGCGCGAGGTACCCCGTGCTCGATGCCGTCGCCGGGTCCTGCACGTGCTCGATGTTCGCCACGACCGCAGCGGCGTCGAAGGGCGTGCCGTCGGTGAAGGTCACGTCGTCGCGGAGCGTGAACGTGAGGGTCTTCCCGTCGTCGCTCGTGGTCCAGGACTTCGCGAGCGCGGGGACGGGCTTGCCGTCGTCGAGGGCCGTGAGCTCCTCGACGTACTGGCTGGACAGCAGCGCCTGCGGGTAGTTGCCGCCGACGTGCGGGTCGAGGCAGGTGGGTTCGGCGTCGCCCGAGGCGTACACGAGCGTGCCGCCGTTCACCGGGGTGCTGCTGCTCGTCGCGCTGTTGCCGGTGCACCCGGCGAGGACGAGGAGGAGCGCGGCGGCGCCGGCGACCACGGCGGTGGTTTTCTGTACTGAGTCCAAGATCATGGCTCGGCGAGTCTAGCGGTTTACTGGGGCCCATGGACGAACCGATGCGCCGCGGTGGACGGCCCCGACGCTCGAGCGCCGAGGTCCTCGCGGACGCCGCCGCGGAGCTGTTCCTCGAGCAGGGCTACGGCCGGACGACCGTCGACCAGATCGCCGCCCGGGCCGGGGTGAGCCGGGCGACCTTCTTCAACTACTTCACCGCGAAGTCGGACGTCCTGTGGCTCGAGCTCGACGCCGCGGTCGCCTCGCTGCCCGCGCTGCTCGAACGGTCCGGTGAGACCTCGGCCGTCCGCGCGGTCGAAGATGCCCTGCTCGCGGCCGCCCGCGCACACGACCCGGACCGGGTGCCGTGGGCGATCGCGCAGGCCGAGGTGATGGGCATCGGACCGAACTCGTCGCGAGCGTGGCCACCCGGGTGATGACGCAGCACGGGGCCGTCGCGGCGTTCGTGGCGGGACGGACCGGCGAGCGGCCGACGGCGCTCTGGCCGCAGTCGGTGGCGGGCGCCATGCTCGGTGCCGCCGCGGCCGCGTTCGGCGTGTGGGTGTTCGACGGCGTCGCGCGGGAGCCGCTCGTGCACTACGTCGCCGCGGCGCTGTCCCCGGTGGCCGCAGGACTCGACGACGCCTGAACGGCCGCACCCTCGGGGGCGTGTGATGATCGTCGGGATGACCACCGCGACAGCGCCCCGCACGGCGACGAGCCACCGGGAGCGCGGTCGAGCGCGCGGTCGCCGCACGGTCTCCGTCCGGGCCGTGGTCTTCGTCGCCGTCGCGCTCGCCGCGCTGTACCTCGCGTACTGGCGGATCGGCGAGCAGAACCCGTACACCGACGAGGTCACCTACATGCGTGCGGGCTGGGAGTACCTGCACGGGATCGCGACCGCGAACCTCGAACACCCGCCCACGGCCAAGTACCTGTACGGGCTGTCGCAGTACGTCGTCGGTCGGGGCGTGCTCGGCCCGCGGATCGTGGCGAGCACGGCCTCCCTCGGCGTCGGTGTCGTGCTGCTCCTCTGGCTGCGCCGTCCGCTCGGGTGGTGGGGGCCCAGCTCGCGGCCGCGCTCTGGTGGCTCTCGCCCCGCGGCGACTCGGCGACGTGGATGCACGTCGCGTCCGGGTCCGCGGCCCGGATCGACCGGATCGGCCTGCTCGAACCCGTGATGACGGCCTTCGGCGTGATCGCGGTCGCCGCTGCCTGGCAGTGGGCCGCATCCGCCGGGTCGCGCTCCCGGGACCCTGCTCGCCACGGCACCGGACGTGTCGGCGGACCCACTGCCGGATGGCCGTGGATGGCGCTCGCCGGAGCAGCCCTCGCCGCGTCCGTGACGTCGAAGGTCACCACGGCCGTCCTCGTCGTCGCGCTCGTCGCCGTGCCGCTGCTCTTCCGGCGTTGGCTCGGGATGCTCGTCGCAGCCGTCGTCGCCGCGGTGTCCTTCGCCATCGTCTTCGTCCTGGTGTACCTGCCCGTCGGCGGTCTCGGCGCGATCGAGTACATGCTGCGGTTCCAGGGGGCGCACAACACCGACGGGCACGAGATCAGCGTCCTCGGCGCGACGTACACGCGGGCGCCCTGGTGGTCGAACGGTGTCTACCTGGCGCAGGGAGTGGGCTGGCCGTTCCTCGTGGTGGTCGTGATCGGCGTGCTCGCGGCGGTCGTCCTCCGGCCGGACCGGCTGGTCGCGCTGCTCGGGATCGCCGCGGCGGCGCTCATGGCGTTCTCGGCGGTCGCGCACGTCGCGCACGTCGCACTACTACATCGTGTGGATGCCGTTCCTCGTCGCGCTCGCCGCCGTGGGCTACACCCGCCTCGCGCGCCTGCGGCCGCCGTGGACGCTCGTGCTCGCGGCGGTGTTGGTCGCCCCCACCGCGTTCTCGAGCGCACAGCTCGCGGTCGCCGTCGCCGAGGCGCGACCCGCCGGCCTGGCACGCCTCGGCACGGAACTCCGTGCGCACGGCGTGCCAGACGGCGGCCGGTTGCTCTTCGCGGGCGTCCCGCGGCCGACCTTCGACGTCTGGTTCCGAGGCCGGGGATCATGCAGTACGTCACCGTCGGGACCTACGGCGCGCTCGTGGAGGGGCGCGACGCACGCTTCCCGCTCACGGACGAGCTGCGTGCTCTCGTGCGGGAGCACCCGGAGGCGTTCGACGAGTTCCGCGTCGACGACCTGCGCGTGTGGGTGCCGAAGGACGGCCGCGAGATCGAGAAGCGAGGCGCCGACGCGGTGCTCGTCGGCTGACGCCCCGGTGCCGCTCAGTCGGTCCGGAGGGTGCCGGCGCCGCCCGACGCGACGTCCTCCACGGTGCCGTCCCGCACCACCTCGGGCACGTCGCCGTCGGCGGGCACGAGCGAGCCGTCGCCCGGGTAGCTCAGCGTGAGGACGGCCTCCTCGATGTACTGGCTCTCCTCGAGTGACTGCTCGACGTCGCGGAGCCGGACCGCGACGTGCGCCTCGGTCTCGTCGCCGGTGAGGTCGACGGCCGCGACGAGGTAGACCCGCGACGGCCCGACGAACTCCAGGTGCAGGTACGTCACCCGTTCGATCTGCTCCCGGCCGAGGAGCTCCACGAGCACCGCGTTCTCGAGCTCCGGCGACGTGCTCTCGCCGAGCAGGAACCGGCGGTTCCGGTCGATGAGGACGATCGCGACGACGCCGAGCAGGACACCGATCGCGATGGAACCGACGGCGTCGAACACCGCGAGGCCGGTCACCTGGTGCAGGAACACCCCGAGGAACGCCACCGCCAGTCCGATGAGCGCGGCGGCGTCCTCGGCGAACACGGCACGCAGCGTCGGGTTCGACGACTGCAGGACGTGGCGCAGCACCGGCACCCGTCGCTTCGTCGCGGCACCGTGCGCCTGCCGGTACGCCTGCAGGAAACTCGTGCCCTCGAGGCAGAAGGACACCGCGAGCACGATGTAGTTGAGGAGCACGTCCTCCGCCGGTCCGGTGTCCCGAGCTCGGTGATGCCGTGGTAGATCGACACGATGGCGCCGGCGGTGAACAGCCCGAACGCGGCGAACATCGACCAGATGTAGGTCTCGCGGCCGTACCCGAGCGGGTGCGCAGCGTCGCGCTTCCGTGCTCCCCGCCGTTCGGCGACGAGCAGGAAGACCTCGTTCCCGGTGTCCGCCCATGAGTGCGCGGCCTCGGCGACCATCGACGCCGATCCGGAGATCAGGGAGGCGACGGTCTTGGCGATCGCGACGAGCAGGTTCGCGGCGAACGCGATGACGACGGTGAGCAAGGACTCGGGACGGTCCTGGTCGGAGGACGACGGCATCGCTCCAGCATGCTCCCGTCCGCTAGACTCGTGCCCACAGGTGTCGATCCGGCCATCACCGGGGAGCCTCCGGAAGAACGCGGACCACGGTGCCAGTCACCGCCGGTTCGTCAGTAGAACCGGGCGGACCGGGCCGCGCGATCCCCGAACACGAGCGGTCGTGGGCAGGTGCCCGCGGCAAGCGAGGTGGTACCGCGGAGCGTGCTCCGTCCTCGTGGACAGCCACAGCCGCGATCCACAGGAGCCCCCGGTGCCGTACCCGCTCAACTCCAGCAACGACGGAGTCACCCCGTCGCCGTCGTTCCCCGCCGTCGAGCAGGGGATCCTCGCCTTCTGGAAGGGCGACGGGACGTTCCAGGCATCGATCGACCAGCGCGAGGGCTGCCCGGAGTGGACCTTCTACGACGGCCCGCCGTTCGCCAACGGCCTGCCCCACTACGGCCACCTGCTGACCGGGTACGCCAAGGACGTCTTCCCCGCTACCAGACCATGCGCGGCAAGCAGGTCCACCGCCGCTTCGGCTGGGACACCCACGGTCTGCCGGCCGAGCTCGAGGCGATGCGCCAGCTCGGCATCACCGAGAAGCACGAGATCGACGAGATGGGCGTCGACGTCTTCAACGCGGCCGCGAAGAAGAGCGTCCTGCAGTACACCGACGAGTGGCAGCAGTACGTCACCCGCCAGGCGCGCTGGGTCGACTTCGAGAACGACTACAAGACCCTCGACGTGACCTTCATGGAGAGCGTGCTGTGGGCGTGGAAGCAGCTTCTGGGACAAGGGCCTGGCGTACGAGGGCTTCCGGGTCCTGCCGTACTGCTGGAACGACCAGACGCCGCTGTCGAACCACGAGCTGCGCATGGACGACGACGTCTACCAGATGCGTCAGGACCAGTCCGTCACGGTGTCGTTCCCGTTGCAGGGTGCGCGTGCCGCGGAGCTCGGGCTCGACGGTGTGCGGGCGCTCGCCTGGACGACGACCCCGTGGACACTGCCGACGAACGCGGCGCTGGCCGTCGGTCCTGCGGTCTCGTACGTGGTGCTGCCGGCCGGACCTGGAGGCGCGGCTGACGGTGGTCCCGTTGGGTCCGTCTCGACCGTGCCCGCCAACTACCTGCTCGCGTCGGACACCGTGGCCGCCCACGCGAAGGACCTCGGCTACGAGACGGCGGAGGACGCCGCTGCCGCGGTCGTCCGCACCCTCACGGGGGCCGAGCTCGACGGTGTCGAGTACGAGCGCCTGTTCGACTTCCTCGCCGGTGCCGAGGGCATGGAGAACGCCTGGAAGATCCTGGTCGCCGACTACGTCGAGACCGGCGAGGGCACCGGCATCGTGCACCAGGCCCCGGCGTACGGTGCGGACGACCAGGAGGTCTGCGCCGCCGCGGGCATCCCCGTCGTGCTCTCCCTCGACGAGGGCGGCGTCTTCACGTCGCAGTTCGGCGAAGTCGCCGGCATGCTCTGGTCGGACGCGAACAAGCCGCTGACGAAGGCCGTCCGCGACGCCGGACGGCTGCTCCGCCAGGCGTCCTACGAGCACAGCTACCCGCACTGCTGGCGCTGCCGCAAGCCGCTCATCTACAAGGCCGTGTCGTCGTGGTTCGTCCGCGTCACCGACTTCCGCGACCGGATGGGCAAGCTGAACCAGGACGTCAACTGGGTGCCCGACAACGTCAAGGACGGCCAGTTCGGCAAGTGGGTCGGGAACGCGATCGACTGGTCGGTGTCCCGGAACCGGTACTTCGGCACGCCGATCCCGGTGTGGCAGTCCGACGACCCCGAGCACCCGCGGACCGACGTCTACGGCTCGCTCGAGGAGATCGAGCGCGACTTCGGGCGGCTGCCCCGGAACGCTGACGGTGAGGTCGACCTGCACCGTCCGTTCATCGACGACCTCACCCGGCCGAACCCCGACGATCCCACCGGGAAGTCGACCATGCGCCGGATCACCGACGTGTTCGACGTGTGGTTCGACTCCGGGTCGATGCCGTACGCCCAGGTGCACTACCCGTTCGAGAACCGCGAGTGGTTCGAGGCGCACAACCCGGCGGACTTCATCGTCGAGTACATCGGCCAGACGCGCGGCTGGTTCTACGTCATGCACGTGCTGTCCACCGCCCTGTTCGACCGTCCCGCGTTCCGGAACGTCATCAGCCACGGCATCGTCCTGGGCTCCGACGGTCAGAAGATGTCGAAGTCGCTCCGGAACTACCCGACGTCTCCGAGGTGTTCGACCGCGACGGCGCCGACGCCATGCGCTGGTTCCTGATGTCGTCGTCGGTGATCCGCGGCGGCAACCTCGTCGTCACCGAAGAAGGGATCCGCCAGGGCGTCCGCGAGTTCCTGCTGCCGCTGTGGTCGACGTACTACTTCTTCACCCTCTACGCGAACGCCGACGGGTACCGGGCGACCCGCAGCACCGCGAGCACCGACGTGCTCGACCGCTACCTGCTCGCCAAGACCCGCGTGCTGGTGGAGGACGTCAGGACGCACCTCGACGCGCTCGACACCCCGCTCGCGGCCCTCGCCGTGCGCGAGTTCGCCGACGTGCTGACGAACTGGTACGTCCGCCGGTCGCGCGACAAGTTCTGGGCCGGGGCATCGTCGAGCGCCGGAGCGACGGCCGCGTTCGACACGCTGTACACCGTGCTGGAGACGCTCACCCGCGTCGCCGCGCCGCTCGCTCCGCTCGTCACCGAGGAGGTCTGGAAGGGACTGACCGGTGGCCGCTCCGTGCACCTCGAGGACTTCCCGTCGGCGGAGGAGTTCCCTGCCGACGACGCCCTGGTCGACGCCATGGACCGCGTGCGCGACGTCGCCTCGAAGGGGCTCGCGCTCCGGAAGGCGACCGGCAAGCGCGTCCGCCTGCCGCTCGCGACCCTGACGCTCGTCGTGCCGGACCCCGCAGCGGTCGAGCCCTTCGCGGACATCCTGCGCGACGAGCTCAACGTCAAGCAGGTCGTGCTCGAACAGCAGGAGGAGTCCTCCCTCGGCCGCTACGGCATCGAACGGAAGCTCACCGTCAACGCCCGCGCCGCCGGTCCTCGCATCGGCAAGCAGGTCCAGCAGGTGATCCCGGCCGCCAAGAAGGGCGACTGGGCCGCGACCGAGACCGGCGTGACCGTCGGCGGCGTCGACCTGGTCGAGGGCGAGTACACGCTCGACCTCACCGTCGCCGACGACTCCGTGGCGGTGGCGTTCCTCGAGGGCGGCGGCTTCGTGGTGCTCGACACCGTGACCACGCCCGAGCTCGAGGCCGAGGGGCTCGCCCGTGACGTCGTCCGCGCCGTGCAGCAGGCCCGTCGCGACGCCGACCTCGACGTCAGCGACCGGATCGTCCTGACGCTCCGGGTCTCCGCCGGCGCCGTGGAAGCGGTCCGCACGCACGAACAGCTCATCGCGGGGGAGACCCTGTCGACGAGCACCTCGATCGACGCGGCCGAGTTCGCGCAGGGCGAGGGCACCGACGTCGGCGACGGTGCGAGGGTGTCCGTGGAGGTGGCACGCGCATGAGCGACTACAGGAACGAGCACGACGACGAGGACGACGCCGTCGCTGACGGCATCGAGATCCCGGTCGGTCCCGCCGGGGACGCGAGCCCGGTCGAGGCCGTGCCGTACGGCGCGGACGACGACGAGGTCAGGCGTGTCGAGGCCGCCCTGTACGCCCGCATCGGCGAGCAGTCGCCCGAGCACCGGCTCTCGGCGACCCGGCGCGCCGTCGAGCTCCTCGGCGACCCGCACCTGTCGTACCCCGTGATCCACCTCACGGGGACGAACGGCAAGACCTCGACCGCGCGGATGACCGAGAGCATCGTCCGGGCGCACGGCCTCCGGACCGGCCTGATGACCAGCCCGCACCTGGTGTCGATCCGGGAGCGCATCGTGATCGACGGCGCCCCGATCGAGCCGAGCCGCTTCGTGGAGAACTGGGACGACATCGTCCCCATCCTCGAGATGACCGACCGCGAGCTCACCGCCAAGGGCGAACTCCCGTTGACGTTCTTCGAGGCGCTCACCGTCCTCGCCCTGGCGTGCTTCGCCGAGGCCCCCGTCGACGTCGCCGTGATCGAGGTCGGCATGGGCGGCGAGTGGGACTCCACCAACGTCGTCCAGAGCCAGGTCGCCGTGTTCACCCCGATCGCGATCGACCACGCCAAGCAGCTCGGCAACACCGTCGCCGAGATCGCCCGCACGAAGTCCGGATCATCAAGCCGTCATCGTCGGTCGTGTCGAGCCGGCAGACGCCCGAGGCGCTCGCCGAGCTCCGGCGCGGCGCCGAGCTCACCGAGTCGACCCTCGCGGTCGAGGGTGAAGGATTCCGGGTGGTCGACGTGACGCCGGCCGTCGGCGGGCAGCTGATCACCGTGCAGGGCGTCGCCGGACGCTACGACGACCTGTTCCTCCCGCTCTTCGGACGGCACCAGGCCGACAACGCCGCCGTCGCGATCGCCGCGGTCGAGTCGTTCCTCGGCCGCGGGTCGCAGCCCCTCGACGAGGACGTGCTCTCCGAGGGACTCGCCGGCGCCACCAGTCCCGGCCGCCTCCAGCCGATCGCCCAGGACCCGACCGTGGTCGTCGACGCCGCACACAACCCGCACGGCGCCCGCGCCCTCGCCGAGGCGCTGCCCGTCGCGTTCCCCTCCGAGCACGTGGTCGGCGTCGTCGGCATCCTCGGCGACAAGGACGCGCGAGGGTTCGTCCGCGCGCTCAAGGACACCGTCGCCACCTTCGTCGTGACCCAGCCGCCGGGCGACCGCGCGCTCGATGCGGACGAGTTCGCCCGCATCGTCGTCGACGAGGTCGGCGAGGACCGTGTGGTGGTCGAGCCCTCCCTCGCCGCTGCCCTGCAGGAAGCGCGCGACCTCGCGGACGAGGCGGACGCCGAGGACGCCCTCGTGCTCGTCGCGGGCTCCATCGTGATGGTGGGCAAGGTCATGGACCTGGTCCACGCGGAAGGTGACACGAAGTGACGGACGCACCACGGGCCTCCAGGCCGGAGCGTGACCCGCGGGCCCGGAAGCCGCGACGCGAACGCGGGGCGCAGGAGAGCCTGCTGTCGATCACCCTCATCCTCGAGGCGGTGATGTTCTTCTTCCCGATGCTCGTCGTCTTCGGCAAGGGGACCCTGCCGCCGGCCGCGGCGTTCGGCGGTGGCATCGGCGCGATGATCGTGCTGGCGCTCGCCTCACGCCTGACGGGCAACCGGGCCGGTGTATGGTTCGGGTGGCTGCTGCAGGCGGCCATCCTCGCCACCGGGTTCATCGAGCCGTTCATGTTCGCGGTCGCGGTGGTGTTCCTGGCGTTGTGGGTCTTCTGCTTCGCCAAGGGCGGTCAGCTCGACCGCCAGAACGCCGCGCGACGGGCCGCGCTGGGCGAGGACTGACCACCCCGTTCGACCCCGAAACACCAGGAGTTCTGCGTGCCCGACCTCGAAGAGACCCTCGTCCTCGTCAAGCCCGACGGCGTCGCCCGCCAGCTCACCGGTGAGATCCTCCGCCGGATCGAGGCGAAGGGCTACGAGATCGTCGACCTGAAGATGCTGACGGCCCCCGCGACCTGCTCGACGCCCACTACGAGGAGCACCAGGGCAAGCCGTTCTTCGAGCCGCTCGTCGAGTTCATGCAGTCCGGTCCGGTCGTCGCCGTGCGCGTCGCGGGCAACGGCGTCATCGCCGGCTTCCGGTCCCTCGCCGGCACCACCGACCCGACCTCGGCCGCGCCCGGCACCATCCGTGGTGACCTCGGCCGCGACTGGGGCCTCAAGGTGCAGCAGAACCTGGTGCACGGTTCGGACAGCCCCGAGTCGGCGGCGCGCGAGCTCGCGCTCTGGTTCGCCTGAGACCGCGGGGAGCGATCCGTGACGAACAACGACCGTCCGACCAAGAACGAGCGTCGTCAGCACGCTCGTGACGTCGCCCGGCAGCGCGCCGAGGCCGAGAAGCGCCGCAAGCGCCGCAACCGCTGGTTCCTGCAGGGCGGCATCGGCCTGGGGATCGTCGCCATCGCGGCGATCATCACCCTCGTCGTGGTGAACATCAACAACCAGCCCACCGTGTCCGCGGCCGGACCGAAGAACATGGCCACCGGCGCGATCCAGTTCACCGGCGGCGACGGCAAGGTCACCCCGGTGACCACCGGAGCGGTGAGCGCGAAGGGCACCGCCTCGCCGGTGCCGACCTCGAACGCCGACGGTGCCGTCGCGGTGACCGAGTACGTCGACTGGGCCTGCCCGGTCTGCAAGCAGTTCGAGGCGGCGTACGCCGACCAGATCCTCGACAAGGTGAAGTCCGGCGACGCCACGCTGGCGATCCACCCGGTGTCGATCCTCGACCGCAACTACCAGAACTCCCGGTACGCCAGCCGTGCCGCGAACGCTGCGATGTGCGTCGCGAACTACGCCCCGGACAAGTTCCTCGACGTCCAGACCCAGTTCTTCGACAACCAGCCGGAGGAAGGCACGAAGGGGCTGACGAACGCTCAGATCGCCAAGCTCGTGAAGGCCGGCGGAGCCACCGGCTCGAACGTGTCCGAGTGCCTGTCGAACGAGCAGTTCCGCGGCTGGGTGACCAAGACGACGAACGCCGTGCTCGCGGACAAGAGCCTGCAGGGCACGCAGGGGTTCGGGACGCCGACCGTCCTGGTGAACGGCAAGAAGGTCGACACGCTGACCGACGTCATCACCGAGATCGACGCCGCGGCGAAGTAGCACCGCCACGACGACGGCCCCCGCTTCCGGATCGGAAGCGGGGGCCGTCGTCGTTCCGTGTGCAGGGGCTACTCGGCAGCGCCCTTCTGCTCGACGAACGCGGCGAAGGCGTCCGTGTCGGTGAGCGAGCCGGTGTACTGCTTCCCGTTGACGATGACGGTCGGGGTGCTGGTGACCTTGTCGAGCGACGAGTTCGGGATGGTGTCGTTCAGCACCCGGTTCGTCGCGTCGGCGACCCAGCCGGCGAACTTCTGCGACGTGATGCACGACGCGACGGCCGGGCTCGTCGCGCCCGCGGCCTTCGCCAGTGACGCGAGCTTGTCGTTCGTGAGACCGCGGGTGTTCTCGGACGGCTGGTTCTCGTAGAGCGAGGTGTTGAACGCGAGGAAGGCGCCCGGGTCGTCGTTCGCCACGCAGGCGGCCGCGGCGGCGGAGCGGGTCGAGTACTTCGAGCCGAGTGACGACCTGTCGAGCAGGTTGAACGGGTGCAGCTCGAGCGTCGCCGAACCGTCCTCGACCCACTGCTCGATCTGGGACATCTGGCTGGTCTCGAACTGGTTGCAGTACGGGCACATGTAGTCCGAGTACACGGTGATGTTCGCCACCGAGTCGTCCTGCTTCGTCGCGGTGGGCTTCCCGCCCTCGGGGACGGCCTTCGTCTCGACGGGGACGACCTTGCCGTTCGATCCATGGAACAGGATGCCGTCGCTCGCCATGTTCCTCGGACCGGGGCCCGCGGGCTGCACGGAGTTCGCGATCACCACGACGACGATCGCGATCACCGCGAGGCCGCCGACGATGATCCCGCTGATGCCCAGCGTCCGGTTGCGGCGTCGCCGCGCCTGCTCCTTCGCGCGGGCGAGGCGTGCGCGCTCCCGCGCTGCCTCCCGCCGTGCCTTCTTCGTCTCGTTCTCGCTCATCGAGTCTCGTCCTCGCTCATCGAGATCGAGCGTAAGCGGTGCCGTGGCGCGGATCGGGCGTCCTGGCTGGGAAGCACCCAGGAGTTCGATGACGCGTCATCGGTAACGCTCAGCAGGGGTTCAGAAGGCCGAGAGGAGCGTCGGGAACGTGATCAGGATCGTGACGACGATGAACAGGTAGTTCGCCAGGGGAACGCCCAGCAGAACGGCAGCAGGGCGCGCCCGACCCGCTGCGTGCCGGCGCCGAACCGGCCCTGCGCGGCGTTCCAGATGGTGAAGACCCAGAACATCGGGATGGTCATCGACCAGACGAGCATGCACCACGGGCAGAGGGCGCCGATGAACCACACGGTCTGGGTGAAGAGCCACGTGACGAACACCCACGCCAGGAAGACGCCGGCGTTGAACGCGATCCAGAACCAGCGCGAACCGCTCCGGAAGCCCGCGAGCAGCACCACCCCGACGGCGATGGGCGCCACGAAACCCATGACGCCGAGCAGCGGGTTCGGGAAGCCGAACAGGTGGCCCTGCCAGCTGGCCATCACGTCCGAGCAGCTGATGAACGGGTTGACGTCGCAGGAGAGCACCTTCTTCGGGTCCGCGTACTTCGCGAACTCGTCGAGGACGAGCGAGAACGACCCGTACAGGCCGACCGCGCCGGTGATCAGGAGGAAGACCGCCATGGCGATCGGGCGGCGGAAGGCAGGTGCTGGCGTGCTCACGGCGTCATCATCGCACGCCGGTTCCGGTCCTTTCCCGGTGCGGCATGCGATAATCGCTGGAGGTCGTGCGGCCATCCGCACGACGACGAGAGCTTTCCGGGCGAAGCCCGGACGATCAGGTGCGGTGAGAGCGCGCCGTGACCGGGACGCGCGTCACTCCGACGCCGAGCCGGACGGGCCGGGTGCCCGAGACGGAACGGCAGCGGACACGACAAGTTGACGCACCGGTCACAAGACAGCGAACGCGGGGGCGTGGTCGCCACCCGCTACAACTACAGAGTTCCCGCCGCCCGACACGGGCGCGAGCGGGGTCAAGGAGTGCACCAGGTCCATGGTGGAGCAGAACAACGACAACACGAACAACGAAGAAGTCGCACCGAAGCGTCGCAGCCGCCTGTTCGGCGGCCGTCGCGCCCGGTCGACCGGCCAGGAGGCACGGGGGACGTCGCGCAGGCGGGTCTCGTCGACGGGACGATCGCGCTGACGGACGAGGCGGTCGCCACGTCCGCGCCGGCCGCGGGCGCCGACGCACCGGTCCCCGTCGCCGCGTCGGGATCCGAGTCGGTGTCGGATTCGGCATCGGCATCGGCATCGGCATCGGCATCGGCATCGGCGCCGGTGTCGGTCGAGGTCGAGGCGGTCGCCGCCCGGGCGCCGAGCCGCACGACGTCAGCACGGTCACCGGCGACCTGCCGGTTGTGGACGCGACCGACGGCACCGGCGAGACCGACGGTGCTGACGCGAACCACGGTGCCGACGCGAACCACGGTGCCGACGCGACCGAGGACGCCGAGGCGACTGAGGGCACCAGCGCGACCGGGGGCACCAGTGCGCCCGACGAGGCGGGACGAGCCGCGCCTCCAGTCCGCAGCACGCCGAGCCGGGACGTCGGCCGAGCCGGAGACGCCGGCGGCCGAGGAGTCGTTCGTGCCCAGGGCCACGAGCACGCTCAGCCTGATCTTCCACGCGCCGGTGCTGCCCGAGCTGCCGTACCACGCACGGCGTGCCGACGAGGACGACGAGGAGCAGGGCGGCGGACGCCGGCGCTCGCGTCGTCGCGGTACGAGCGCCGACCGCGAGCCGCGCGACCACCAGGAGCCGCGTCGCCGCGAGGTCGAGTACATCACCGAGCCGCAGAAGGTGAAGGGCTCGACGCGACTCGAGGCGAAGAAGCAGCGCCGCCGCGACGGCCGTGACGCCGGTCGGCGTCGCCAGGTCGTCACCGAGGACGAGTTCCTCGCCCGCCGCGAGAGCGTCGACCGGCAGATGATCGTCCGGTCGAGCTCCTCGAAGATCGAGATCGGCGTGCTCGAGGACAACGTCCTCGCCGAGCACTACGTGACGAAGTCGCACAACGTGTCGCTCATCGGCAACGTGTACCTGGGAAAGGTCCAGAACGTCCTGCCCTCGATGGAGGCCGCCTTCGTCGACATCGGTCGCGGGCGCAACGCCGTGCTGTACGCGGGCGAGGTCGACTGGGCGTCGGTCGACACCGGCAACCACGGCCGCCGCATCGAGGCGGCACTCAAGCCGGGCGACAAGGTCCTCGTGCAGGTGACGAAGGACCCGGTCGGGCACAAGGGCGCCCGTCTGACCTCGCAGGTCTCCCTGCCGGGCCGCTACCTCGTGTACGTGCCGAACGGGTCGATGAACGGGATCTCCCGCAAGCTTCCGGACACCGAGCGCGCGCGTCTCAAGAAGATCCTCAAGGAGGTCCTCCCCGAGCACGCCGGCGTCATCGTCCGCACGGCGGCCGAGGGTGCCACCGAGGAGCAGCCTGACCCGTGACGTCCAGCGCCTCACCAGCCAGTGGGAGTCGATCCAGAAGAAGGTCGCGAACGGGCAGGCGCCCGTCATGCTCCACTCCGAGCCCGACCTGCTCGTGAAGATCGTCCGCGACGTCTTCAACGAGGACTTCACGAAGCTCATCATCGACGGTTCCGCCGCGCGCGAGACCATCGACGAGTACCTGACCGCGGTCGCGCCGGACCTCAAGGACCGTGTCGAGATCTACGACGGACCGGACTCCTTCGAGGAGTACCGCCTCAACGAGCAGATCGAGAAGGCCCTGGACCGCAAGGTCTGGTTGCCCTCCGGCGGTTCGCTCGTGATCGACCGCACGGAGGCCATGACGGTCGTCGACGTCAACACGGGGAAGTTCGTCGGGTCAGGCGGCAACCTCGAGGAGACCGTCACGAAGAACAACCTCGAGGCCGCCGAGGAGATCGTCCGTCAGCTCCGGCTGCGTGACATCGGCGGCATCATCGTCGTCGACTTCATCGACATGGTGCTCGAGTCGAACCGCGACCTCGTGCTGCGCCGGCTCGTCGAGTGCCTCAGCCGCGACCGCACGAAGCACCAGGTCGCCGAGGTCACCTCGCTCGGCCTCGTGCAGATGACCCGCAAGAAGATCGGTGTGGGACTCCGCGAGTCCCTCGACGAGGTCAACGCGAAGGTCAACGACAACAACGCGGAGCCGGGGCCGTCGAAGGGCCGCCGCAAGGGCCGCGGGGGAACGGCGGCAATGGCAGCGGCAACGCGAACGGCAACGGTTCCGCGAACGGTGGTTCGTCGAACGGGTCGTCCTCGCAGACGCACCAGATCACGGACGACGTGAAGAACGCGCTCTCCCGCATCGCGGCGTCGACGCTCCCGCACGACGGGCACGACAGCGCGGCGACGCCGGTGTCTGCTCCGGAGTCGTCGGCCCTGGAAGCGCCGACTGAGTCCCGGTCGTCGGGCTCGTCGAACCCGTCGGGTCCGTCCGGCTCGTCGGAGTCGCAGGACCACGTCGAGCAGCCCTCGGGCTCGAAGCGTCGCCGTCGTCGGGGCGGTCGCGGGGAGGTGCTCCCGAGTCGACCCCGTCGACCGAGGCCGCAGGCAACACCCCCGCCGCGGCTGCAGGCTCGGCCGGTGCTGCTGCCTCCGCGGGTGCCGCGCACGAGTCGGACGTCCCGGCGTCGGCGGACACCGCGTCCGAGCCGGTGGCCGCTCCGGCAGCCGCGTCGGTCGCGCAGGAGTCACCCGTGAAGGCTCCGTCGCGTCGCCGCGTCAGCTCGAGCGCCCCGGTCACCCCGACCGAGACCTCGGTCGCGATCCTCGACATCCCGATCGCGGCGACGAAGCGCGAGCCCCGTGCGGTGACCGGCGACGCCGAGTCCCTGCTCGACTCCGTCCTGCAGGCGCTCCCCGAGCCGAAGCAGCCGGGGCAGGGCCGTTCGCGTTCACGCCGGGTCTCGGCACCGAGCATCAGCGCTCCGGCGACCGCCGAGGGCGACGCCACCGACGACGGCGCCGTGATCCTGGGGAACTGACGATGTCGAACCCCGGCGACCACCAGCGGCAGCAGCAGGACCGCGGCTACTACGGTGCGGGCTGGTCGCAGCCCGCACCGCCCGCGCAGCCGTACGGAGCGCCGCAGGGCGATCCTCCCGGGCAGCACGGCGGGCCCTACGGCGGCGCGCAGCAGCCCGGTGGTCGGTACGGGCAGCCGGTCCCGCCCCGGGCGCCGGCCGACCCGCGGAGGGCGTTCGCGCCGGGAGCCTCGGTCACGAACACCGCCGGGGCGCTCATCGCCGTGGTGTCGCTCGTGCTGGTCGAGTTCGTCTCCGGGCTGATCGGACTCCTCGGCACCTCGCTCGTCGTGCACCCGTTCTCGTCGTACGGGGCCGGCAACAGCCTCGTCGGCGGGTTCGTCACCGGGGTGTTCGCCGCACCGTTCCCGTTCTACGCGGGCGCGTTCCTCGCGCTCGCGTTCCTCACGCCGATCGCCCGCCGGAGCCCGCTGCCGACGGTGCTGCTCCGCGCCGTGCTCGCCGGTGCCGCCGGGACGATCGCCCTCGCGCTCGTCGGGGTCTTCACCGGGGCGTTCGGCGCCGTCCGGTACGGGGAGCACGACTCGTCATCGACGTCGTCACGACGCCGTTGCAGAACGGCGTGCCGTTCACGCTGATGCTCCTCGCGACGTCGACGGCGGCCTGGCTCTGGTTGGGGCGTCCGCGTGGTGGGAGCCGGGCGCCGAGTGCGCTGGGGACTCCGGCACCGTGCGTCCGCCCGATGCCGTGCCGCCCGCGACCGTGCAGCCCTCGGCCGCGCAGCCGGCGCAGCAGCCGGGCGGGTGGCAGCCGCAGGTGCCGCCTTCCGCGCCGCCGCAGCCGCCGTCGAACCCGTGGGGTGGTCCGGCACCGCGCTGACCGCGGTCAGCGCTCCCGAGGCGAGCGCTCAGCGCTACCGAGGCGAGCGCTCAGCGCTACCGAGGCGAGCGCTCAGCGCTACCGAGGCGAGCGCTGAGCGCTACCGAGGCGAGCGCTCAGCGCTACCGAGCTGGTGCGACATCGTCGCTGTCGTACGACAGCGACGATGTCGCTCCTTGCGCGTGCCGCATGTTGCACGCGCCGACGGGCGACATGACCGATGTCGCCCGACGTCGGTCATGTCGTTCCGGGGCGGCGGAACCCGGGAGTGGGGCGGCGGAACCCGCGCGTGGGCCGGCGGCGGGCGGCGCGCAGCGGGGCGGACACGAGCCGCGCCTCCAGGCCGTCGACTTCCGCGACCGGACGCCGACGCAGCGTCAGGACGCGCGCTTGTCGCGCTGCGCGACCCGCAGCCCACTGCCGATGAGCCGGAGCACCAGCTCACGGCCCGTGACCGCCGTCGCGCCCGCAGCGACGAGCTCGTCGTAGCGGGCGAGGGGCACGTCGTAGTGGTCGTGGTCGAACGCGCGACGGGGACTCCGGCGCGGTCCGCGAACGCGTGCAGCTCGTCGTAGGATGCGTCACTGACGAGGTGCGACCACAGAGTCTCGTGTGCGGGCCACGTCGGCGGGTCGATCAGCACGGTCACACGGCAATCGTACGTGTGTCGCCGTTTGACCGGACCTGGGGGCATCGAGTATTCTCGATCCCTGGTGTCAGCGGGCCGTTCTGCCTGCGTCGCCGATCGGGCCCGGCCTCCGGGAGCCGCTCGTGCAGAAGTGGGCACCCGAGACTTCCCTCAAGCAGAGTTACGTAAGGAATCCACGTGGTTTACGCAGTAGTGCGCGCCGGCGGCCGTCAGGAGAAGGTCGAGGTCGGCACGATCATCACGATCGACCGTGCCAAGGCCGACGACAAGGGCAACATCGACCTCGCCCCGGTGCTCCTCGTGGACGGTGACAAGATCACGTCGGCGGCTTCCGAGCTCGCCAACGTGACGGTCACCGCCGAGGTGCTCGAGGACCTCCGCGGTCCGAAGGTCGTCATCCAGAAGTTCAAGAACAAGACCGGGTACAAGAAGCGCCAGGGTTTCCGCGCCGACCTCACCCGTGTCAAGATCACCTCGATCGCGTAAGGCGGGAGTAGAAGATGGCACACAAGAAGGGTGCGAGCTCCACTCGCAACGGTCGCGACTCGAACGCGCAGCGCCTCGGCGTGAAGCGCTTCGGTGGCGAGGTCGTCAACGCCGGTGAGATCATCCTCCGCCAGCGTGGCACCCACTTCCACCCGGGCGCCAACGTCGGCCGCGGTGGCGACGACACGCTGTTCGCCCTCTCGGCCGGTGCGGTCGAGTTCGGCACCAAGGGCGGCCGCAAGGTCGTCAACATCGTCAACGCGTAAGCGACGATCCTCAACTGAGCGACGGGAGGGGCGGGCCGAGTGCCCGCCCCTCCCGTTCTTGTTCGCAACACCATAGGAGTGGACCCATGGCGACCTTCGTCGACCGCGTGACCCTGCACCTCACCGCGGGGAACGGCGGCAACGGCTGCGTGTCGGTCCGCCGTGAGAAGTTCAAGCCCCTCGCCGGGCCGGACGGCGGCAACGGCGGAGACGGTGGCGACATCGTCCTCGTCGCCGACCCGCAGGTGACCACCCTGCTCGGGTACCACCGTTCGCCGCACCGTTCGTCGCGCAACGGTCAGCCCGGCATGGGGACATGCGGAGCGGTACCAGCGGGGAGACCCTCGAGCTGCCCATCCCGATCGGCACCGTCGTGCACGACGAGCACGGCGAGGTGATCGCCGACATGACCGAGCCGGGCATGCGCGTCGTGATCGCCCCCGGCGGCCAGGGTGGCCTCGGCAACGCGGCGCTGGCGACGACGAAGCGCAAGGCACCGGGCTTCGCGCTCCTCGGCACCGAGGGCTGGGCGGGTGACGTCAGCCTCGAGCTGAAGACGATCGCCGACGTCGCCCTCGTCGGGTTCCCGAGCGCTGGCAAGTCCTCGCTCATCGCCGCGATCTCCGCCGCGAAGCCGAAGATCGCGGACTACCCGTTCACGACGCTCACGCCGAACCTCGGTGTCGTCGAGTCCGGTTCCACCCGCTTCACCGTCGCCGACGTCCCCGGTCTCATCGAGGGCGCGTCGGAGGGCAAGGGCCTCGGCCTCGAGTTCCTGCGCCACGTCGAGCGGTGCGAGGCGCTGCTGCACGTCATCGACTGCGCCACGCTCGACCCGGGCCGCGACCCGATCACCGACCTCGACGTCATCCTCGGCGAGCTCGAGCGCTACCCCGTCCCCGAGGGGCAGGTCCCGCTGCTCGACCGTCCGCAGATGATCGCCCTCAACAAGGTCGACGTGCCCGAGGCGTCGGAGCTGGCCGACTTCGTGACCGGCGAGCTCGAGGAACGCGGCTACCGCGTCTTCCCGATCTCCACCGCGTCCCGCAAGGGCCTGCGCGAGCTGACGTTCGCGCTGGCCGACGTCGTCTCCGCCGCGCGTGCGACCGAGGCCGCCGAGCCGGCGCCGGAGCGGATCGTCCTCCGTCCCAAGGCCGTCGACGACAAGCCGTTCACGGTCCGCGCCGAGGGCGGCGAGGAACACCGCTTCTACCGCATCCGCGGAGCCAAGCCGGAGCGCTGGGTGCAGCAGACCGACTTCACCAACGAGGAGGCGATCGGCTACCTCGCCGACCGCCTGGCGAAGCTCGGCGTCGAGGACGGCCTGTTCAAGGCCGGTGCGGTCGCCGGGTCGACCGTGGTCATCGGCGGAGACGGCGGCACGGTGTTCGACTGGGAGCCGACCCTGACCTCCACCGCCGAACTCATCACCAGTGCTCGCGGCACCGACGCGCGCATCGGCGGCAGCTCCCGCCCGACGCGCAACGAGCGGCGCGAGGAGTACTTCGAGCGCATGGACGCCAAGGCCGCGGCGCGCGCCGAGCTCGAGCAGGAGCGCGTGTCCGGCCTGTGGGCGGACGATGACGACGTCGCCGACGCCGACGGATCCGACGCCGGGGAGTCCGGCACCGACCGCGACGAGAGGGACTGACCGCAGCATGACCGACACGACCGCACGCACCGCACTCGGACCCGTCGCCCGGCGCGAGGACCTGGCCCGTGCGCGGCGGATCGTGGTGAAGGTCGGCTCGTCGTCGGTCAGTGGTGACAACACGGGCAGATCGCCCCGCTCGTCGACGCCCTCGCTGCGGCGCACGGCCGCGGGACCGAGGTCGTGCTGGTGTCCTCGGGAGCCATCGCCACGGGCTTCCCGTTCCTCGGGCTCGAGGGGCGCCGGACGACCTCGCCACGCAGCAGGCGGCTGCGGCCACGGGGCAGAACGTCCTCATGTTCCGCTACCAGAAGGAACTCGACCGGCACGCGGTGATCGCGGCGCAGATCCTCCTGACCGCGGGGGACCTGCAGAACCCGACCCACCGGGTCAACGCGCAGCGGGCGATCGACCGGCTGCTCGCCCTTCGGGTGCTGCCGATCGTCAACGAGAACGACACCGTGGCCACGCACGAGATCCGGTTCGGCGACAACGACCGCCTCGCCGCGCTGGTGGCGCGTCTGCTCGGGGCGGACGCCCTCGTGCTGCTCTCCGACGTGGAGTCGCTCTACACGCGGCCGCCGGAGCAGCCCGGGGCGGTGCCAATCGACGTCGTGCCGTTCGGTGACGAGCTGGCCGGGGTGACGTTCGGGTCAATCGGCTCGGCCGGGGTCGGCACGGGGGAGCGGGGACGAAGGTGGCCGCCGCCCGGCTCGCCGCCGAGGCCGGGACGTCGGTGCTCGTGACCGCGACGGCGCTCGTGGAGCGCGCGTTGGCGGGCGAGCGGGTGGGCACCTGGTTCGAGGCGGCACCGCGCGGCTGAGGGAGGCGCTCCGGTCGTCGCGGCCTGGGGGTGCGGCTCGGCCCGGCGCGCGCCGTGTCGGCCTGGAGGCGCGGCTCGGTCCCGACACGCGGCTCGCGTTCGCCGAGCGGGCACGTTCCGGCACGCTCAGTGCGTCCGAGCGACGCCGTGCGCACGGTCGGCGACCCGCCTGCGGCGTGTCGTGCGTGCTCGCGAGCGCGCAGATCGAGGGCTCGCACGCGCGGGAGGCGAGCCGACTCCTCCACAGGACCCGTGCCTCCAGGCCGTGTCCACAGACGGGAGTGACAGCCGTCACGCGGCGGGCACCCGCACCTAGAATCGAGCCATGTCGTTGACCGCACCCGCACCGACCCTGACCGACAAGCTCGTCGCCGCACGCGACACCTCGTCGGTCCTCGCGACGGCCACCACCGCGGTCAAGGACGCGGCGCTCCTCGCGATCGCCGCCGGTGTCCGCGCAGCGACGGACGAGATCGTCGCCGCGAACCACCGGGACCTGGTCTCCGGCGAGGAGACGGGTCTGTCGTCCGGGCTCCTCGACCGGTTGCGTCTCGACGCCGCGCGGATCGACGCCCTCGCGGTCGCGGTCGAGCACGTCGTCGGGCTCACCGACCCCGTTGGTGAGCACGTGCGCGGCTCCCGGCTGCCGAACGGCCTGCAGCTTACCCAGGTCCGAGTCCCGTTCGGCGTCGTCGGCGCGATCTACGAAGCGCGCCCGAACGTCACCGTCGACATCGCGAGCCTCGCGCTGAAGAGCGGCAACGCGGTCGTCCTGCGCGGGGGTCGGCCGCGCAGCGCACCAACGCGGTGCTCGTCGCCCGCATCCAGGACGCCGTGGCGTCCGTCGGGCTGCCGAGGGAGCTCGTGCAGACCATCGACGAGTTCGGGCGTGCCGGTGCGACCGACCTCATGCGTGCACGCGGATTCGTCGACGTGCTCATCCCGCGGGGAGCGCGTCACTCATCCAGACCGTCGTCACCGAGTCCCGGGTGCCCGTGATCGAGACGGGTGCCGGTGTGGTGCACGTGTTCCTCGACGAGTCGGCACCGCTGGAACGTTCGGTGGACATCGTCCTCAACAGCAAGGCGCAGCGCCCGAGCGTGTGCAACGCGCTCGAGACGCTCCTGGTGCACGAACGCTCCGCGGACCGGTTGCTGCCCGTGCTCGCGGACCGGCTCCGCGCCGCCGGCGTGACCTTGCGCGGTGACGATGCCACGCGCGCGATCGTCCCCGGCGTGCTCCGTGCGACTGACGACGACTGGGCGACCGAGTCGATGGACCTCGACCTGTCGATCCGGGTGGTGCCGGACGTCGACGCCGCGATGGCGCACATCGCACGCTGGTCCACGCACCACACCGAGTCCATCGTCACGAACGACGTCGACACGGCCGAGCGCTTCATCGCCGAGGTCGACTCCGCGGTCGTGATGGCGAACGCCTCGACGCGGTTCACCGACGGCGGCGAGTTCGGCTTCGGGGCCGAGGTCGGGATCTCCACGCAGAAGCTGCACGCCCGCGGGCCGATGGGGCTCCCTGAACTCACGAGTACGAAGTGGATCGTGCGTGGGCAGGGCCAGATCCGCGGCTAGACTGAACGGCGACTTCCCCGACCGAACGGAGCATCGGACCAATGACCTTCCTCGCAGAAGCCGCTGAGCACGCCTCCGGGGTCCCCGCGTACGTGTTCCCGCTCGTCGGCGCCCTCTTCTTCGGGTTCCTCGGGTTCGTGACCTGGAGCTTCCGCGACGTGGCCTACCGTCACTCGCACAAGTTCGAGGCCACCCGCCACCACGAGACGGGTGTCGACGAGTTCGGTCACACCAAGATCTGACCCGCCACTCCATGCTCGAGAGCACGGGGCGGCCACGCATCGGTGTGATGGGTGGCACGTTCGACCCCATCCACAACGGTCACCTGGTGGCCGCATCCGAGGTCGCGCGTGCGTTCGACCTCGACGAGGTGGTCTTCGTCCCGACCGGTCAGCCGTACATGAAGTCCGACGTCACGGACGCCGAGCACCGGTACCTGATGACGGTCGTGGCGACTGCGTCCAACCCGATGTTCACCGTCAGCCGCGTCGACATCGACCGTCCCGGCCCGACGTACACGGTCGACACGCTCCGAGACCTGCACGCCCAGCGGCCCGACGCGCAACTCGTCTTCATCTCGGGCGCAGACGCCGTCCAGCAGATTGTCGACTGGAAGGACCATGATGGTCTCTGGGACCTCGCGCACTTCGTCGCAGTGACACGTCCGGGACACGCCTTGAGCATCACGGGATTGCCGGAACGCGACGTAAGCTTGCTCGAAGTTCCCGCGCTGGCCATATCGTCGACCGATTGCCGCGACCGGGTGAGACGCGGTTTCCCCGTGTGGTACTTGGTCCCTGACGGTGTCGTCCAGTACATCTCGAAGCACCATCTGTATCGGAGCGTTGCATGAGTTCGTCCGACGCGCAGCCGCCCCTGTCGCGGCGCCAGGCGCGCGAGCGCGAGCGTGCCGCCGCGGCCGGCGCGCAGCCCGTGACGCCGCCCCGACCGTCGCGGCGCCGGTCGAGCAGCCGGAGGCCCGCCGCCGGCCCGGAAGCCACGTCGCGCCCGCGCCGGGCGCCCCCGCGCAGAACGCGGTGCCGTCATCTGCCTCGTCGCCTGCGTCGTCCCAGGCAGAGCAGGCCGGCGTTCCGCCGGTGCCGCCGGCTTCCGCGACCGAGATCGTGCCCGGCACCGGTGGACTGACGCGTCGGCAGATCCGGCAGATGCGTGCGGCCGAGGGGCGGGCGTTTCAGCCGGTCCCGCTGCAGAACCCGACGCCGCAGTCGTCCGACCGTACGGTGCAGGACGTGCTCGGGTCGGTCGACGCACTGCAGGCCGACCCGCGCTCCACCCCGGCGGAGCGGCCCGGAACGGAAACCCCCGCACAGGAGTCCACGGCCGACACCCGGGAGCCTGCGGCGGACACCCGGGAGCCTGCGGCGGAGGGCCCAGAGCCCGGGGCCGACAGCCGGGAACCCGCGGCGGAGACCGTGGCGCTCGACCAGGCCGCCGTCGCCCAGGCCACTGCGGCCGACGGGTCGCCCGACGCGATCGAGCCCCTCGAAGAAGCCGCTGCGCACGGTGACGAGCCGCGTCG
This sequence comes from Curtobacterium flaccumfaciens, assembly GCA_029689965.1. Lineage (GTDB taxonomy): Bacteria > Actinomycetota > Actinomycetes > Actinomycetales > Microbacteriaceae > Curtobacterium > Curtobacterium flaccumfaciens_E. The sequence goes on from CP121450.1 coordinate 1,810,356, forward strand.
ACACCGTTCGACGTGGGCGCCGCACGACGTCGCGGACGGAACGGACGTCCCTTCCGCATCGGATCCGGACACGGCCGACGTCCCGGCGCAGCCGCAACGCGCGCCGATCGAGTCCTCCACGCCCGCGGTGTTCCCGCTCTCGCTCGACGAGGACGACACGAATGAGGTCCCCGTCCAGGCGGCACCGCAGTCCTCGCGCCCCTCGGCCGTGCCGACCTCGGCGCCGCGTTCGGCCGCACCGACGTCTGCGCCCGGCGCGGATGGTGCTCAGGGCCCCCGCGTCCCCGCGTCCTTCCAGCGACCGGTCGAACCGAAGCCCGTGACGACCGCGTTCGAACCGCCCGTCGGCCACTGGTCGCAGCAGGCGCACGACTCCAACGACGCGGAGATCCACGACGAGGAGACCGGCACGCGCCGCGTCGCGGTGACGAACACGAACGCGATCGTCCTGCCGAACTCGGCCCTCGCCGACCCGACCGGTGCGCTCAACGCGACGGGAGAGGTCATCCTCACCGGTTCGATCGACCTGCCCGCCTCGCTGTCGTCGACGGGCTCGCACCGTCCGATCGACGGAGCGGAGGTCGACCGACTGCTCGAACAGCACGACGAACAGCCCGAGACGGACGCCAGCCCGGTGCGTGCCAGCCGTGCGGTGTCGAGTCACACCTCGACCCGCCAGGTGGTGCTCGCCGCCGCGAAGCCGAAGGAGTCGCGCACGCCGCTCATCCTCGGTGTGACGGTGGGCGCCGTGGGTGTGGCGGCAGCCGCGGTGATCATCGTTGCCCTCGTCACGACCCACACGTTCTGACACCGACTCCCGGACACCACGCCCGTCGGCGACAGCCTGGCCGCTGTCGGCGGGGTGGCTTATGATCGGGACCCAGCAAGCGATCCGGCATCCCGCCTGGTCGACGACCGGAAGGAATCCGTGACCGCCTCCTCACGTGCACTGGAACTCGTGCAGATCGCCGCCCGCGCGGCCGATGCCAAGCAGGCCGAGGACCTCGTCGCCCTCGACGTGACCGGGCCGCTGCAGCTCACGGACGTGTTCCTGCTCGCGACCGGCCGGAACGAGCGCAACGTGCTCGCCATCGCGGACGAGATCGAAGAGCGTCTCCTCGAGGCCGGGGCCAAGCCGCTCCGTCGCGAAGGCCGGAGCGAGGGCCGCTGGGGCCTCATCGACTTCGGCGACATCGTCGTGCACGTCTTCCACGAAGAAGACCGCCAGTACTACTCGCTCGAGCGTCTCTGGTCGGACTGCCCGACGATCTCGCTCGAGCTCCCGGTGGACCACACCGCCTAATGGCGACTCGCCCGGGTGGCGGCAGCGATTTCGTCACCCGGTGTTCGCATGGTGTACGCTTCTACGGTGCCTCCGGGAACGGAGGGACACTGAAGTGGGGTGACGAACACCACTCTTCGGGTCTGTGGCGCAGCTGGTAGCGCACCTGCATGGCATGCAGGGGGTCAGGGGTTCGAGTCCCCTCAGATCCACCATCACCCCCTCGGTTCTCCGGAACCGCGGGGGTTTCTCGTACCTGCGGGAAGCTTGCACGTACGGGTCCGGTACGACAGCGGTACTGCGCGCCGATCCCGATACGCTGAGCGCATGAGCAGCGACGCACCCCTCTCCGGTTCCGCCCTGACGATCACCGCCGGCGGGTACACGGCCGAGATCGCCTCGGTGGGGGCGACGCTGCGGGCCCTCCGGTTCGAGGGGCGCGACCTCGTGGTCCCGTCGAGGCCGACGAGGTGCGCCCGGTTTTCCGGGCGCCGTCCTGGCACCGTGGCCGAACCGGGTGGTCGACGGGACGTACACGTTCCGCGGCACGGCGCACGAGCTCGCGCTGACCGAACCGGCGCGCCACCACGCCCTGCACGGTCTCGTCGCGTGGACCGACTTCCGCATCGTCGCGCACGAGCCCGACCGCGCCGTCCTCGCCACGACGGTACCGGCGCAGACCGGGTACCCGTTCCGCCTCGAGGTGCTCGTCGAGTACCGCGTCGACGCCGACGGGCTGCACACGACCGTCACCGGGACGAACACCGGCGGCGACGCGGCACCGTGGGGACCGGCCCGCACCCGTACCTGGTCGCCGGCGAGGGACGGGTCGACGACTGGACCCTGACCCTGCCCGCCGCCGAGGTGCTCGAGGTCACCGAGGACCGTCTGGTCCCGACGGGCCTCGCGCCGGTGCACGACGAGTTCGACCTGCGCTCCGCGACGCGCATCGGCGACCGGTTCATCGACCACGCGTACACCGGGTTCGACCGTGACGCCGACGGCAGCGCGACGATCGTCCTCACCGCTGCCGACGGTCGCGGCGTGCGGGTGTCGTTCGGCCGCGAGTGCGGCTGGGTCCAGGTGCACACGGCCGACCACGTGGTGCCCGAGTACCACCGTGCCGGTCTCGCCGTCGAGCCGATGACGTGCGCGCCCGACGCGTTCAACGCCGGTGCCGACGCCGGGCTCGTCGTGCTCGAGCCGGGTGCGTCCTCGGCTGCGTCGTGGACGATCGCGGCGGTCTGACGGACCCGGGCACCCCGGACCGGGCACCTCGGGCCCGGGCACCTCGGATGCGGGCACCTCGGATGCGGGTGCCCCGGACGCGAGCGCCCCGGACCTGGGAGCCCCGGACGTGAGCGGGTCGGCAGCGGGGCGCCCGCCGGAGGCCGCACCCGCAGCGGTCCGGATCGAGGTCCGGCGGTTCCCCACCACGCCCGACCTCGGGGCGCTGGCCGCCGCGACCGACGCCGACGTCGTCTGGCTCGACTCGTCGCTCCCTGCCGGCGCACCGGCCGCTGCGCGTGCCCGCGCCCGGTGGTCCGTCCTCGCCCTGACGGACGGACCGTTCGCCGCCCGGTTCCGGCACGAGGCACGACGCGCATCCGTCGAGACGACCTCGGCGTCGCGCACGTGGTTCGGGCCGGTCGCGGCCGGCGCACCGGAGCGGCAGGCGTTCGACGTCCTCGACGACCTCCTCGCGCGCACGCCGACGCTGGCGGAACCGCTGCCCGGGTGCGGCTTCGCGCTCGGCTGGGTCGGGTTCCTCGGGTACGAGCTCGGTCGCGAGTCCGGCGGTGCCGACCGCACGGCGGACGGGCAGGCGGACGCCGACCTGCGGTTCGCCGACCGCGCGGTGGTCGTCGACGAGGACGGTGACGCGTGGGCACTCGCACTGGTGGCCGATGCGGAACCGGCGGCCGGTGCGGTGAACCGCGCATGGCTCGAGAGGGTGACCGTCCCACCGGCGCAGGACGACGTCGACGACGTGCCCCCGGGCCTCCCGGCCGGTGCGGAGGCGACGGGGCGCGTCACGCGCGCCGCCTACGAGACCGCGGTCGACGCCTGTCGGGCGGAGATCCGAGAGGGCAACGCGTTCCAGGTCTGTCTCACCACCGCCTTCGCGGTCGGCCGGGAGGCACGGGTCGGCCCCGGCACGGATCCGCACCTGGACGAGTACCTGCGGCTCCGCGCGGTGGACCCGGTCCCGTTCGGCGCGTACCTGCGGCTCGGCCCGCTGCGCGTGGCGAGCCGGTCGCCGGAGCGGTTCCTGCGCATCGACGCCGGCGGAGCGGTGTCCGCGGAGCCCATCAAGGGGACCCGACGGCGGGTCGACGACCCTGTGGAGGACGAAGTGGTCCGCGCCGAACTGGCGGCGAGTGCGAAGGACCGCGCGGAGAACGTGATGATCGTCGACCTGCTCCGGAACGACCTGCTCCGGACCGCGGTACCGGGCTCGGTGCACGTCGACCGGCTGTGCGACGTCGAGACGTACGCGAGCGTGCACCAGATGGTGTCGACGATCGGTGCGGTGCTGCCGGCCGGGACTTCGCGGGTGGCGGTCGTGCGTGCCGCGTTCCCGCCGGGTCGATGACCGGCGCACCCAAGATCAGTGCGATGGCGATCGCCGATCGGCTCGAGGGCGGCCCTCGCGGGGTGTACTCGGGCGCGGTCGGGTACTTCTCGGCCAGCCGCGCGGTCGATCTGTCGGTGGCGATCCGCACACTGGTGACGGTCCTCGACGAGGACGGCTCGGTCCGGTCGCGGACGCTCGGCGCCGGTGGTGCGGTGACCTGGTCGTCCGTCGCGGCGGACGAGGCGGACGAGGTCGAGACGAAGACGCGCTCGGTGCTCGCCGGACTGGGTGCCGTCGCCCGCTGGTGACCGGCCCGTCGCTTCTCCACAGGGGGTGATCGCTCGCCGTCACCGCGTCGTCGAACGCGTGTTCGAAGCGACTGTCCACAGATGTCGGACCCGATTGACATCATCGAACACATGTTCGAATATGAGGGCATGCAGGCGGCATCGGTACCCCGATCGCCCGGGGCTCAGCGCGAGTCGACCGGGCGATCCGGTGCTGCACGCCCGGTGCGTCGGGTCGACCACCTGGGAGACGCCCGGGTTGCGCTCGAGCGGATCACCTCGCTGCGTTCGCGGGTCGCCGAGATGGAGCCCACGCGCGTCGACACCGAGGGGCTGCCCACCGCCGAAGCGCTCGCACCGCTCCTGCCGGGGGCGCGATCCGGGTGGGCGGGTCCTACGCGGTGCACGAGTCCGTGCTCCTCGCGATGACGATGCTGCAGGCCGCCTCGGCCGCCGGCGCCTGGTGCGCCGTCGTGGGCGTCCCTTCCTTCGGGGTCGAGGCAGCGGCAGCCGCCGGCATCGACCTCGAGCGGCTCGTGCTCGTCCCGGACCCAGGGGACCAGTGGCTCACCGTGACCGCCGCGTTGGCGGACGTGGCGCAGATCGTCCTCACCCGCCCGCTCGGCCGGGTGGCGCCCGGGGACGTCTCACGGCTGTCGGCACGGCTGCGACAGCGCGGTGGTGCCCTGGTCGCGCTCGGGTCCTGGCCGGGGCCGACGTCACGCTGCGGGTGACGCGGTCCGAGTGGAGCGGCATCGGGGACGGTCACGGCTTCCTGACGGAACGACGGGCCACGGTGTCGGCGGTCGGGCGAGCCGGAGCGGTGCGTCCGGTCGATGCCGAGCTGCTGCTGCCTGCGGCGGACGGTACGGTCCGTGCCACCGCGCCCGCTCCTGCAGCGATCGTCGACCCGGCGCGTCGGCACCGGTGCTCGGCCCCGTGGCGGTGGCGTCGTGAGTCCCCGCGGTGGCGGCCGGACCCGGACCGCGGGGTCCCGTGTCACCGGAGCCCTCTCCGGGGCCGGGGTGAGCGTCGGATCGGTGCCGGACGCGCGGTCGATCCGTGCCGACGCACTCGCCCGCGGCGGTGCGCTGCCCGAACCGCCGCCGACCCGGACGATCGTGCTGTGGTGCCCGGACTGGCCGGTGATCGCCGCCGCCCGCGCCGCCGGGGAACCCCCTGAGCGGCCGTTCGCGCTCGTGGTGAAGGGGCAGGTGTACGCCAGCTCGGCGAGCGCCCGGCGGCACGGGGTGGTCCGGGGGCTCCGCGTGCGCGAGGCACAGGCGCGCTGTCCCGAGCTCGTGGTGCAGCCCTACGACGACGCCCTCGACCACCGGGCGTTCGAACCGGTCATCCGTGCGGTCGAGGCAGCCGTCCCCGGGGTCGAGGTCCTCCGCCCGGGCACCCTCGCGCTGCGCTCCCGGGGCCCGGCCCGGTACTACGGCGGGGAGCGTGCCGCCGCGGCCACCCTCTCAGGGCTCGCGGCCGACCACGGCGCTCCCCGGGTCCGGGCCGGGGTCGCCGACACCCCCTTCGCGGCCGAGCAGGCCGCACGCGTCCGTCCCGCACGCCCGGGGAACGTGTCCGGATCGTGCCCGTGGGCGGATCGGCGCCGTTCCTGTCCGGGCTGCCCGTCGGGGTGCTCGGCGACCCCGACCTCGCGATGCTGCTCGGACGGCTCGGCATCCAGACCCTGGGGGAGTTCGCCGCGCTCAGCGACGAGCAGGTGCGCGACCGGTTCGGACCCGGCGGCGCGTTCCTGCACCGGCTCGCCGGCGGTCGTGACCCGCGCGAGGTCGCCGCACGACCGGTGCCGCCGGAGCTCCGGGTCGAGGCCGCGTTCGAACCCCCGCTCGACCGTGCCGACCAGGTCGCGTTCGCGTTCCGACGCTCCGCCGACGACTTCGCCGCACGGCTCCGGGCAGCGGGGCTCGTCGCCACCACGATCCGGGTCGGCATCGTCGACGAACGGGACATCCTGCTCGAACGCACGTGGGTGCACCCCCGGTGGTTCGACGCCGCCGACGTGGTCGACCGGGTGCGTTGGCAACTCGCCGGCGGGGTCGACCCGACCGGGCTCGAGGCACCCGTCGTCCAGGTGGTGCTCGAACCCGTCGCGGTGGACGACACGGCGAACCACGAGCGGGGGCTCTGGGGAACCGGCCCCGACGAGCGTGTCCACCACGGACTCGCCCGTGTCCAGGGGCTCGTCGGGCACGACGGGGTGGTCACACCCCGCATCGGTGGCGGACGCACCCTGGCGGAACGGGTCGTGCTGGTGCCCTGGGCGATGCTCCGGTCGGCGGCGAGCGCGCCCTGGCGACCGTCCGCGACCGCCCGTGGCCCGGCAAGCTGCCCGGGCCGCCTCCGGCGACCGTGCTCGAGCGTCCACGTCCGGTGGACGTCGTCTCCGTCGACGGCGGCACCGTCGACGTCGACGACCGCGGTGTCCTCACCGGGCACCCGAGCGGTTCCGGGCCGAGGGGGAGCGCGGCGGCCGGTTCGGCTCCGTGACCGCGTGGGCCGGCCCGTGGCCGCTCGTCGTCCGCTGGTGGGAGGCCGGCGGCCGGCGGCTCCACCGGCTGCAGCTCGTCGACGCCGAGGGACACGCGTGGTACCTGGTGCTCGCCGACCACCGGTGGTGGGCCGAGGCGGTGGCGACGTGAACACCCCGCCGGGTGACGTGCGCGCGGGGACGGGCGGGCGCTGATGGGCTACAGCAACCCACCCATCCCGTGGTCGCAGTTCGAACGCGCCCTGTCCGACAAGCGGAGCCCGGGCAGCACGCACGACGGTGACGGCGGCGACAGCCCCGCGTGGTCGCGCAAACGCGAGCCCTACGCGCCGACGCCCCGCCCCCGCCGGCGACCGGCGACGGGGACGGCGACGGGCCCGTCGTTCCGTACGCGGAGCTGCACGCGCACTCCACGTTCAGCTTCCTCGACGGGGCGAGCGGGCCGGAGCACCTCTTCGAAGAGGCAGCACGGCTGCACCTGCACGGACTCGCGCTCACCGACCACGACGGCTTCTACGGTGCCGCGCGGATGGCCGAGGTGGCCGAGGCGTACCCGGCCATCGCCACCGTGTACGGCACCGAACTGTCCCTCGGCCTGACCGAACCGCAGAACGGCGTGCCCGACCCCGAGGGGACGCACCTGCTGCTGCTCGCGGACGGACAGGAGGGCTACCGTCGGCTCGCCGGAGCCGTGACCCACGCCCACTTGGCCGCCGGTGCCGAGAAGGGCCGACCTCGGTACGACCTCGACGACCTCGCAGCGCGGTCCGACGGGCACTGGCGGGTCCTCACGGGGTGCCGGAAGGGCGCCGTCCGGCAGGCGCTCGAGCTCGGTGGCGAGCCCGCCGCCGAGACCGCCCTGCGCGCCCTGCTCGACCGGTTCGGCACGACCGGCGTCGTCGTCGAGCTCATCGACCACGGCGACCCGATGGACACCGCGCGGAACGACGCCCTCGCCGCCCTCGCCGCGAAGCACGCGCTGCCGACCGTCGCCACGGGGAACGTGCACTACGCGACCCCCGACCGGTTCCCGGTGGCGACGGCGCTCGCCGCGGTCCGGGCACGGCGGAGCCTCGACGAGATCGACGGGTGGCTGCCGGCCGCCCCCACCGCGCACCTGCGGTCCGGGGTCGAGATGGCGCGGCGGTTCGCGCGCTACCCGGGGGCCGTCGAGCACAGTGTGGAACTCGCCGACGAGCTCGGGTTCCGGCTGAGGACGGTCAAGCCCGGGCTGCCGGACATCGACGTCCCCGCGGGGCACACCACGATGTCCTGGCTCCGGGAGCTCACCTGGCGCGGTGCCCGCCGGTTCTACCCGGGCAGTGCCGACGGCGTGGACCCGCAGAAGCGCGAACGCATCGAACGGGAGCTCTCGGTGATCGAGGACAAGGACTTCCCCGGCTACTTCCTCATCGTGCGGGACATGGTGCACTACGCCCGCGGTCGTGGCATCCTCTGCCAGGGGCGCGGGTCCGCGGCGAACTCGGCGGTCTGCTACCTGCTCGAGATCACGGCGGTGGACTCGATCCGCTACGGGCTGCCGTTCGAACGGTTCCTGTCGGCGATGCGCGACGAGGAGCCCGACATCGACGTCGACTTCGACTCCGACCGGCGCGAAGAGGTCATCCAGTACGTCTACGAGAAGTACGGTCGGTTCAACGCCGCCCAGGTCGCGAACGTCATCACCTACCGGCCGAAGGGCGCTGTGCGGGACATGGCGAAGGCGCTCGGTCACAGCCCGGGGCAGCAGGACGCCTGGTCGAAGCAGGTCGAGCGGTGGGGGTCGGTGACGGAGAGTCAGGACCACGACATCCCCGACACCGTGGTGGACCTGGCGCAGCAGGTGCTCGGGTTCCCGCGGCACCTCGGCATCCACTCCGGCGGCATGGTGCTCACCGACCGCCCCGTCGGCGAGGTCGTGCCGATCGAGCACGCCCGCATGGACGGCCGCACGGTGCTGCAGTGGGACAAGGACGACTGCGCGTACATGGGGCTCGTGAAGTTCGACATGCTCGGGCTGGGCATGCTCGCCGCCCTGCAGTACGCGTTCGACCTCGCCGACGAGCACTGCGGGGAACGCTGGGACATGCACTCGATCCCGAAGGAGGAACAGGGCGTCTACGACCAGCTGTGCCGGGCGGACACCATCGGGGTGTTCCAGGTGGAGTCCCGAGCGCAGATGGGCACGTTGCCCAGACTGCTGCCACGACGGTTCTACGACCTCGTGATCGAGGTCGCCCTGGTGCGGCCCGGTCCGATCCAGGGCGGTGCGGTCCACCCGTACATCCGCCGGCGCACGGGGGAGGAACCGATCATGTACCTCCACCCGTCCCTGGAGCCGGTGCTCGAGCGGACCCTCGGCGTGCCGCTGTTCCAGGAGCAGCTTATGCAGATGGCGATCGCGGTGGGCGGTTGCTCGGGGACGACGCCGATCTGCTCCGTCGCGCGATGGGGTCGAAGCGCGGGCACGAGAAGATCGACCGGCTCCGCGAGAAGCTTCTACGCGGGCATGGCGGCGAACGGGATCCACGGTGCGGACGCCGACGCCATCTACGCGAAGATCCAGGCGTTCGCGAACTTCGGCTTCGCGGAGAGCCACTCGATCAGCTTCGCGCTCGTCGTCTACGCGAGTGCGTGGATGCGGCTGCACTACCCGGGAGCGTTCCTGGCGGCGCTGCTCCGCGCCCAGCCGATGGGGTTCTACTCCCCGCAGACCCTCGTCGCCGATGCGCGCCGGCACGGGGTGCGGGTGCTGCGTCCGGACATCTTGCGGTCCGGCGTGGACGCCACGCTGGAACCGCTGGACACGGACGGTCCGGCAGGCGCCCAGGCGGATGATCCGGCAGGCGGCCCGGCGGACGGCCCGGCAGGCGGCCCGGCGGACGGTCACGTCCACGGGCCTGGAGGCACGCAGCGCCACCGCGCGACAGGTCACGACGACTGCCTGGCCGAGGAGCAACCAGCCGTGCTGCCGTTCGACAGGGAAGCTCCCGACGACACTGCGCGGCACCGTCGGGACGGCGCCTTCGGGGTGCGGCTCGGCCTGGCCGAGGTCTCGTCGCTCGGACGGAAGAGCGCCGAGAGGATCGTCGCCGAGCGGGACGCCCACGGAGCGTTCACCGACATGTCCGACCTCGCCCGACGGGTCGGCCTGACCACGGCGCAGCTCGAGGCGCTCGCCGCCGCCGACGCCTTCGCCGCGCTCGGGGTCGACCGGCGTGGCGGGATGTGGTCCGCCGCCCAGGCCGCCGCCGAGCGTCCCGACCAGCTGCCGGACACCCAGGTGACGGTGCAGCCGCCGCTGTTCGGGCAGATGACCAGCGGCGACGTCCTCATCGCGGACATGTGGTCCACGGGGATGACGACCGACGACCACCCCGTGCGGCACGTCCGTGACGGGTTGGTCGCGCGGGGGTGCTCAGCGTGCAGGACACCGCGACGGCGGAGACCGGGCGACGGGTCGAGATCGGCGGGATCGTGACGCACCGGCAGCGCCCGGCGACGGCGTCGGGCATCACGTTCATGAACGTCGAGGACGAGACCGGGCTGGTGAACGTGATCTGCAGCGTCGGGGTGTGGGGACGCTACCGCCGGGTCGCGCGGGAGGCTCCGGCGGTCATCGTGCGGGGATCCTCGAGCGTTCACCGGACGGGTCGTGAACCTGGTGGCCGATCGGATCGAGCACCTGTCCCTGTCCGTGCGCACACGGTCGAGGGACTTCCAGTGAGGCCCTCCTGCGCTGCCTACTCCACAGCCGGGATGCGGACGGTGACCTCGAGGCCACCCGAGCGGACGTTGCGCAGCGAGGCGGTGCCACCGGCCCGCTCCGCCACGGCCCGCACGATGGCGAGCCCGAGCCCGGAACCGCCGGGCAACGGGATCCCGCCGGTGGACGGGTCCGGGTTCGGGCGCGACTTCCGGGCCTCGTCCGGCCGGGTGAAGCGGTCGAAGGCGACGGGGATGAAGGACTCGGGGACGCCGGGACCGTCGTCGGTGATCTGCAGGACGCCCTCGTCGCCCACGCTCCGCCACGAGACGAAGATGCCGCCGCCGCGGGGAAGCGCGGACACCGCGTTGCCGGCGATGTTCGTGACGAGCTGCGCCATCCCTCCGGTGTCGAGCCGGTACCGCGGTTCCACGGTGCCCCGCCGATGCCTGGTCCGGAACCACCGACGGCGACGGGGACTCCAGGTCGAAGTCGACGGTGACGTCCTTCGCCGATGCGATCAGCCTGACGCGGTCGACGGCGGCCATCACCTCGTCGCCGAGATCGGACCAACCGGTGGTGGTCTGCCCGGCACCGTCCTGCTCGCGTCGCTCCGACTCCTCGATGCGGGACAGCGCGAGGAGGTCGTTCGCCAAGCGGGACAGCCGGGCGACGCTGAGCTTCGCACGCTCGATGTGGGCGGCGAGGGCAGCGGCGTCCTCCCCGTCGAGCGAGGCGAGGTCGAGCTGGGTCGTCAGGATCGCCAGGGGCGTCCGGAGCTCGTGGCTCGCGTCCGAGACCATCTGGCGCTCACGTTCGGTCGCCTGGCGCGTGCGGGCGAGGAAGGCGTTGAGGGTGGTCGCCAGGGAGGCCAGCTCGTCCTGCGCGGGCCCGACCGGCAGCTCGGCCCGTTCGGGTGCGACGGACAGGCGTTCGGCCTCGCGACGCATCCGGTTCACGGGGCGCAGTGCGGCGGTCGCGAGTGCCCACGACGCGATGCCGAACGCGACGAGGATGGCGAGGCCGGTGAGCGAGAGCGTCGACGTCAGGTCGTCGACGACGATGGCCTCGGCCTGCGAGTTGCGTGCTGCGACGACGGTCCAGCGTCCGGCACGGTTCACCGGGTGCTCGACGACGACGCGGTACTCCGACCCGGAGACCCGGATGACCGAGGTGCCGGCCTTCGTGGACGTCAGGCTGCCGAGGGCTCGCTCCACCCGAGGCGGCATGGTCGACAGCGCGATGTCGCCGGACGGAGACACCACGGCGACGAGCTGCGCGTTGCCGGGCGGCGACAGGTCCGGGTCGCTGTCGACCTCGAGCGTCGCGACGTACGGGTCCGCATCGGCGTCGAGCAGCGTGCGGGTGGCGCTCGCGACGACGCTGACGACCTGGAACCGCATGACGAGCACGAGCAGGACGATCACCACCGCTGCGATCGCCGTGGAGCCGATGGTGATGCGTGCCCGGAGCGAGAGCATCCGCAGCGGGCGGATCAGCCCCGCCCGGAACCGGTCACGCCCCGAGCAGGTCGAGCCGGTAGCCGCGACCGCGCACGGTCGAGATCGCGACGGTGGCCTCGTGCGAGGTCAGCTTCTTCCGGAGGTACGAGATGTACTGCTCGACGACGTTCGGGTCGACGTGCTGCGAACCGTCCCAGACCTCCTCGAGGATCTTCGGTCGGTCGACCACGGTGCCGACGGAGCGCGCGAGCAGCCGCAGGAGCGCGAACTCGGTGGGGCTCACGGCGACCCGCTGGCCCTTGATGGCGACGCGGCGGGCCTCGGAGTCGATGGCGACGTCGCCCACCTCGATCGTGCGCGGCGCACCAGCGGACTCCCGGCGGCCGAGCGCGCGGAGGCGGGCGGTGAGCTCGGCGAACGCGAACGGCTTCGTGAGGTAGTCGTCGGCTCCGGCGTCGAGGCCGAAGACACGGTCGTCGACGGCGTCCCGCGCGGTCACGAGGAGGATCCGCACGGGTCCTCACGCTCACGGATGCGCCGGGCGAGCTCGAAGCCGGACATCCCGGGCATCATGACGTCCACGACGGCGAGGTCGAACGCCTGGTCGCCGAGAGCGATGAGCGCCTCGACCCCGTTCTCGACCGCGGTGACGCGGTACCCCTCAGCGGCGAGACCCCGCTCCATGAGCGCACGCATCTCGTCATCGTCCTCGACCACCAACAGGCGCATAGCGACCTCCTCGGACCCATGGTTGCATCGAACCGGCCAGGGATGGGCCTTGCTCCGCCGATCTCGCTGAATCTCGTCACAGTCATGCGGTGCGTCGGGCAGAACGGTCTGTCCCTCGTTCGTGGGACATGAGGACTTCTTGCTTCCTTGCTAGGCTCACGCACCGGACGAGGCGTGCCCGACGCTTGTCCGCAGTGGGGGACACCGTGAACGACTCGTGGGAACACCCGGCTCTCGTCCGGCTGCGCGCGGAACTCGACGCCGCGTGGAAGGGCATCGGCGTGCTCGGCGACATGGAGGACGTCTCACGCGACCGCGTCGTCGCCGAGCTCCGTGCAGCCGTCCCGGACGTCGCGAGCCGTGCCGCCCGCGCTGCGGGAGCGGACGCGGTCGTCGCCGAGATCGATCGGTTCGCGCAGGCAGAGGTCGTCTCGGGTGATGCGGCCGTGCCGACCGCGAGCATCTGGGACGACATCGTGCACTCCGCGGCCGAGGCCGCGTCCGCCGCGCGCTGAGCGCGACCGCCACGCGACCGTGACGCGCAACGCGGCCGGGCCACGCTGAGCGAGGCCGCTGGACGCGCGACTGTCTCTCGGCCTGGAGGCGCGGGTCCGGCCCGACCCGCGCCTCCAGGCCGAGAGACGGGGTTGCCCGCGACGTCGCAGGCGTCCGCCGTGCGAGGCGCCGCTCGCCGCGCGAGGCGCCGCTCGGCGCGCGAGGCGCCGCTCGGCGCGCGAGGCGCCGCTCGGCGCGCGAGGCGCCGCTCGGCGCGCGAGGCGCCGCTCGGCGCGCGAGGCGCCGTTCGCCGCGCGAGGCGCCGTTCGCCGCGCGAGGCGCCGTTCGCCGCGCCAGGCGCCGCCGGAAGAGACGGTGTGTCGCGCGACGAGCGGTGAGTCGCGCACGCGGCGGTGTCCCGAGCCCGCTCGGGAGGGAGACGACGCGGCGGAATCGCGCGTCAGTCGTCCTCGCCGAGGAGTTCCTCGCGCACGCGCCGGATGTCCTCGAGCAGCGCCCGATGAGCACCCAGTGTCGTGAGTTCGGGCGGATCACCTCGAGCGGCGCCGTGAGCGCGGGGCCCGGATCCGCCTCCGGCACGGACGGCGTGGACCGTCCGGGTCCGGATTGTGTCGACCCGGACGCCGGGACCTCCGACGCCGCCACTCGCGCACTCAGCGCCCGCACGTCCGCGGCGATCCGCGCGACCTCGGTGGCGATGCTGCCCACCACCGGGTCCGCCCGGAGGTCCGGTGCGGTGTTGTCCTGGATCGCCCGTGTCATTCCGGTCACGCGGGTGACGAGGACGCGCAGGTGCTCGGCGACGACGATGTCCTCGTCGAGGACGGTGCGGTGCCGGCCGCCGCGCGGGTTCATCGTGAGGGACTCCCGGGCGGCCGTGAGCGATGCCTCGGCACGGGCGTGCTGCTGCCGGAGTGCCCGGGCCTGCAGGAGCGCCTCGTGCCATCGATCGGGGTCCCATCCCTCGGTCAGACCGATCGCGATCCGTTCGAACGCCGCCGCGGTGTCCCGGGCGAGCCGGGCGACGGCGAGGTGCGCGGGACCGAGCAGCACCGGCGGCACGACGACCGCGTTCACGATGAGGGCCACGATCGCGCCGAGGACCGTCTCGAGGATGCGGTCCGCCGAGTAGTTCGGGGTGACCACGCCGGCCGTGAGCACGAGCATGCCGCTGATGCCCACCTGGGTCGCCGAGGTGGGGGTCAGCCGGAGCGCCCACGCGATGAGGATCGCGAGCACGATGACGAGGAGCACGACCCACACCGTGTCCCCGAGGACCAGGTGGAACCCGGTGGCGAGCACGACCCCGAGGACGACCCCGGCGCTCCGCTCGAGGCCCTTCACGAACGACTGGTTGATGCTCGGCTGCACGACGAGCAGTGCGGCGATCGCCGCGAAGGTCGGGAACGGACCCTGGATGAGCACCCGGCAGAGCAGCACGGCCGCGACCACCGCGACAGCGGTCTTCACGACCTGCAGGAACGGCGTGCGACTGGAGCTGCGGAGACGCGCGACCGGGTTCACGACGACCACGGTAGCCACGGTGCGCACGCCGAGCCGTGCACGAACGCGACGAAACCGACGCCGTCCGGTTGACTGGTCTCGTGTGGCCCAACCATGAGCGCGTCATCCCGCAGGCCTTCGCCGGCTCCGGGACGTCCGTCGTGGCCGCACGCGCCCACTCGGTCGAACCCTCCGGCAACGGGTACCTGTACGGGTACGAGGTCGACACGGTGGACCGCAACGGTCAGCGCGCCACGGTCCTGACGTACGTCGACACCGGCGGTGCGCACGACCAGAACAGCGCCATCGTCACCGACCCCGCCACCGGTGAGCCGGTCTCGGTGTGGGCCTACCCGAACGACCCCGGTCTGCCGGTGCTCCCGCAGGTGACGTACCGTGACGCCGTCGCCGAGCTCCTCACGACCCTCGGGATGCCCGTCACCGACCCGACCCTCACGGTCGCCGCGTACCGGCCGGGCAAACGCGCCGTCGTCCGGGTCGACGCGGCCGAGGGCACCGTGTTCCTCAAGGTCGTGCGTCCGCACCGGGTCGCCCCGATCGAGCAGTCGCACGAGCAGTTCGTCGCGGCCGGACTGCCGGTGCCGCGGGTCTCTCGAGCCGCGGGGACGGCCTCCTGGTCCTCGAACGCATCCGGGGCGTGCCGGCGGGCAGCCGCATCCTCGAGATCGCCGACGACCCGCGCTTCGTCGCGTCGCTCGCGGCGCTCACCGGGCGGATCGCGACGGTGCCGATGACCCAGCAGGCCCGAGCCGACGCCATGGACCATGCCGACTGGCACCGCCGGACCCTGGTCGCCGCGCTGCCGCAGGCCGCCGAGCAGATCGACCGGCTCTACGACGCGATCGGCCGTCGGTCGATCGGCTGGGCGACCGCCACGAAGCAGGTCGTGCACGGCGACCTGCACCTCGAGCAGGTCTTCGTCGACGAGGACGAGCCGTGGCGCATCTCCGGCCTGCTCGACATCGACACCGCCGGGTGGGGTTCCCGGTCCGGGACATCGGTGCCGTGGTCGCGCACCTCGTCGTCACGGGGCTGTGGCACCGTTCCCGCGGGGACGCGGAACGCGGTGCGGCGGCGGAACGTCTGGCGGATGCGGTCGCTCGCGACTGGGTCATGCGCAACCCCGACCAGGCCGACCGGATCGGTCCGGCGATCGGGGCGCAGCTCCTCGCGCACGCGGGCGGCCAGGCGACGACGGGCTCGGCGAACGGCATCAACACGGCGGAGCAGCTGCTCGCAGCGACCCGCGCGGCACTGGCCGAGGCGACGCCGGCCGTCCCCTCCGACGGGCTGGTGCGTCCGCGGTCCGCGCCGCAGGTCTGAGTCGGCCGCGCCGACCCGAGTCTCGGCCCGACGCACCCGAGTCTCGGCCCGACGCACCCGAGTCTCGGCCTCGGCGACAGTTCTCGGGCAGGTGAGCGCGAGGCTTGTCGCTGCACGCGAGTCTCGGCCCGACGCACCCGAGTCTCGGCCTGGGCGACAGTTCTCGCCCAGGCGAGCGCGAGGCTTGTCGCTGCACGCGAGTCTCGGCCCGACGCACCCGAGTCTCGGCCTCGGCGACAGTTCTCGGGCGGGTGAGCGCGAGGCTTGTCGCTGTACGCGAGTCTCGGCGCGCGCCGACTCCGGGGAAGGGGACGGGCGCGGCGAGCGGGCGGCGGACGGGAGGCGCGTGGCGGGACCGCACCGTGCCTCCAGGCCGTCACCCGGTCCGTTCGCGGCGGGCGCGACTCGCGCGGGCGGCGCCGAGTCGCCTCCGTCGGTGGTCGGGGAGTAAACTGGCTGAGCACGCACCGCGTTCCCGCGTGCCGCGTCGATTCCGGACGCAGCAGTCGGTCGCTTGACCGACGTGGGAACCGGGTCCGTGATCGCCCCGAGGGGGCGTCGCGTGCGTGTGACGGCGCCGGATCCCGGCGCGGGCCGTCGCATCCGGAACCCACCCGGTGGCCGCGATGGGAACGGCCCGCGGACTCCACCGGACGTCCCGAGGCGGGGACCGGCGAAGCGGCGGGCCACGGTGGCCCCCGGACACCGGAGCCGTGCAGGCATCGGTTCAGGACTTCCGCCCGACGGGCGGCTCGCCCGGCACGAACGGGCGGAACAGGAGGAGCGTTGGCTCGATCAGGCACCCGGCGAGCAGCCGGCGGGACGCGGACCGCGTCACGCCGCACCCGGCCGCTCGACAACGACGGCGTCATCCCCGTCCTCGCCCGCGCCGTGCGTGAGGTCGAGGCGGCAGCGCAGCGCGGACCGCTCAAGGCGTCCAACCGGTCGAAGTTCCAGGCCGTCGCCCTGCTCATGCGCGAGGAACGCGCACGGGTCAAGGCGGACAGCGAGCTCACCGACGCGCAGCGCGCCGAGCAGCTCAAGCGGCTCGACGGGGTCGCGACGATCCTGGCGAAGACCGCCGCGCGGGACACGAGCGTCATCCAGCTCCTCACGGAAGAGGCGTCGGTCAGCGAGGCGACCCGAACGGTCAAGCGCGACATGATGATCGCCGGTGGCATGGAGCTGCAGCCGGAGGAGCTCGTCATCGCAGCGGAGCCGTCCCGCTCGTCGAGAGCCCGGTGCGTGCGGTGGTGCCGCAGGCCGTCGTGCAGCGTCAGCTCGCGAACCCGTTCCTCGCGCCCGACTTCGCGCTCGCCGACCAGCCCGTCGCGCACCCGCGGCGACTGGCGAACTGGGAGCTGTTCGGTCCGCTCTTCAAGTCGTTCGAGTACGGCGCGGGCGGGGGAGCGGCGACGATGCCGCTGCCGGAGCCAGCGACCCTGCACTCGAAGTCCGGCACCACGCTCATGAAGCACCAGGCGGAGCTCATCGCGGCCGCCTCGCAGGGACACCGCACGTTCCTGCTCGCCGACGAGCCGGGCCTCGGCAAGACCGCGCAGTCGCTGCTCGCCGCGGACGCCGCGAACGCGTTCCCGCTGCTCGTCGTCGTGCCGAACGTCGTCAAGACGAACTGGGCGCGCGAGGCGTCCCGGTGGGTGCCGAACCGCACCTCCACGGTGATCCACGGGGACGGCGACGACCTCGACGGGTTCGCCGACATCGTGATCGTGAACTACGAGATCCTCGACCGGCACGCCGGCTGGCTCGGGAACTTCGGGTTCAAGGGCATGGTCGTCGACGAGGCGCACTTCATCAAGAACAAGGACTCGCAGCGCTCGAAGTTCGTCCTGCAGCTCGCCGAGAAGATCCGGCAGCGCACGGCGCACCCGCTGCTCATGGCGCTGACCGGCACGCCGCTCATCAACTCCGTCGAGGACTTCCGCACCATCTGGGAGTACCTCGGCTGGATCGACGACAAGAAGCCGCGCGCGAAGCTCATGAACGAGCTCGAGGAGATCGGCCTCACCCCCGCCGACCCGGGCTTCTTCGTCGAGGCACGCAAGGCCGTCATCGACCAGGGCATCGTCCGACGCCGCAAGGTCGACGTCGCGGCCGACATCCCCGCACGCCGGATCGCCGACATCCCCGTCGAGCTCGACGACGAGGTCGGTCGCTCCATCCGCGACGCCGAGCGCGAGCTCACCGCGAAGCTCGTCAAGCGGTACCACCAGGCACTCGACGCCCGCACCGGGCAGGACCCGGTCGTCGGCATCGACCACAAGCTGGTCCGGCAGGTCGCACGGTGGAAGCTCGAGGACCAGGACGCCTCGTCGACGGGCGAGAACGTGTTCTCGATGGTGCGACGCATCGGCCGTGCCAAGGCCCAGCTCGCCGCCGACTACGCCGCGCAGCTCGCCTCGAACGTCGGCAAGGTCGTGTTCTTCGCGAAGCACCTCGACGTGATGGACCAGGCCGAGGAGGTGTTCGCACGCCGTGGCCTGCGGACGGCGACGGTCCGGGCGACCAGACGCCCGCGCAGCGCACGGCCGAGATCGACTCCTTCGTGAACGACCCCGACGTCGCCGTCATCGTCTGCTCGCTCACCGCAGCCGGCGTGGGTCTCAACCTGCAGGTGGCGTCGAACGTCGTGCTCGCCGAGTTGTCGTGGACGTCGGCCGAGCAGACCCAGGCGATCGACCGCGTGCACCGCATCGGGCAGGAGGAACCCGTCACCGCGTGGCGCATCATCGCCGCGCAGACGATCGACACCAAGATCGCGGAGCTCATCGACTCGAAGGCGTCCCTCGCCGCCCGGGCGCTCGACGGTTCGGACGAGGAGATCGTCGACTCGGGCGACATCCAGCTCGACGCGATGGCGGCGCTGCTGACCGAGGCGCTCTCGCGCTAGGTGTACTACCCAGGGACGTTGGTTGATGTGCAAGGACTCGCGGTCGTCGTAACGACGTGAGAAGGACCTCCTGCGGTGGAGTGGAGCTGCTTAGTTCACACACTCTCCGCAGGAGGTCCTCTTGTCCACGCTAACGCTGCCCTGACCCCGCGTGCACGTCTTCGGATCGCGCGTCTGATCGTCGACGACGGTTGGCCGGTCCGTCACGCGGCGTTGTTCTTCCACGTGTCGTGGCCGACCGCGAAGCGGTGGGCAGACCGATACACCGCGATGGGCGAAGCCGGCATGCACGACCGGTCCTCCCGACCGCATCGCTCCCCGAACCGCACCCCGCAGACCCTCGTGAAGCAAGTCGTCCAGCTGCGGTGGCGGAAGCGGTTGGGCCCGGTCGCGATCGGTGGACGTTTGAGGATGCCCGCGTCCACCGTGCACGCCGTGCTGACTCGGTGCCGGGTGAACCGGCTGCACCACATCGATGTCCGGACCGGCGAGCAGGTCCGTCGTTACGAGCACGAGTATCCCGGCTCAATGATCCACGTCGACGTGAAGAAGCTCGGCAACATCCCCGACGGTGGCGGCTGGCGGTTCGTCGGCCGCCAGCAGGGCGGTAAGAATCGTGCGGCGACGCCCGGGACCGGTCGGAGCAAGTATCGCGGCGTTCTCGTCGGGACCGCGTTCGTGCACACCGTCATCGACGACCACTCTCGCGTCGCTTACGCCGAGATCCACGAAGACGAAAAGGCTGTCACCGCGATCGGTGTCCTCCGCCGCGCTGTGTCCTGGTTCGCTGCCCGCGGGGTCCGCGTCGAGCGGGTCCTGTCCGACAACGGATCTGCTTACAAGTCCCACGCCTGGCGTGACGCATGTGCGGAACTCGACATCACGCCGAAGAAGACCCGACCCTACCGACCCAGACCAACGGGAAGATCGAACGGTTCCACCGCACCCTCGCTAACGGGTGGGCGTTCTCACGCCACTACCCGACCGAGTCCGACCGCCGGAACGCCCTTCCCGGGTGGCTGCATCACTACAATCACCACCGGCCCCACACCGCCATCGGGAACCAGTCACCCATCACACGGTTGACCAACCTCCCTGGGCAGTACAGCTAGGCACGCGCGCGCTGCGACCGCGCTGCGCGCGCTGCGACCTTCGGAACCAGGTTCCGCGAGCCGGGCGTCAGATGCGCGACTGGACCTCGGCGAGGGACGGGTTCGTCGCGGTGCTGCCGTCGGGGAACACCAGCGTCGGCACGGTCTGGTTGCCGCCGTTGACCTCGGCGACGAGCTCGGCGGTGCCGGGCGTCTGCTCGATGTCGACCTCGCGGTAGGGCACCCCTGCCTTGGACATCTGGTTCTTCAGACGGGCGCAGTAGCCGCACCAGCTGGTGGTGAACATCGTGACGGCGCCGGCCTCCGGCACGAACGCCTCGCGGGTGATCGTCTCGCTCATGGGCACAGGGTAACCCGCCCGGTTCGGGGAGCACGGGGACGCCCTGGTAGACAGGAGCGCGTGAGCGACACGCATCTCGAGATCGAGCGCACCTACGACCTGCCCGAGGGTGGCGACCTCCCGGACCTGATCGGCGTCGGCGGCATCCTCCGCACCGAGCACCAGGAGCCGTTCGACCTCGACGCGACCTACTGGGACACCGCGCGGTACGACCTCGTGGCCTCCCGGGTCACCGTCCGCCGGCGCACAGGGGTCCGGACGCCGGATGGCACATCAAGCGCGCCGCGTCCGACACCGTCCGGCACGAGCAGCACTTCCCCCTCACCGAGGACGCCGACACCGTCCCGGACGAGCTCCTCGCCGCACTGTTCACCGAGCGCCGCGGTCGGGGGCTCCAGCCGATCGTGCGGATCGCCACCACGCGGACCGTCACCCGCCTCCTCGACGAGGACGGCGACCAGATCGCCGAGCTCGCCGACGACCAGGTCACCGCACAGCGACTCGACGACGACGCACCCGAGACACCGCGCACCTGGCGCGAGATCGAGGTGGAGACCGTCGGCGGCCTCGACGAGCAGATCGCGCGCGAGCTCTTCGCGGCGCTCGACGGGCGCTTCGCGGCCGTCGGCGCCGCCCCCGCCGCCGTCTCGTCCAAGCTGGCACGCGGGCTGGCAGGAGCACCGGCACCGCGCCTCCAGTCCGCCGAGAAGCCGGAGAAGGGCACCGCCGCCCGCGCGCTGACGAAGCGACTCCGGAAACTGCGCGGAACGCTCCTCGACCAGGAGGCACGGCTCCGCTCCGGCGGACCGGCCGACCTGCGCGAGACGGCCGCGGTTGCGCTCGGCATCGCCGCTGTCATCGGCTCCTACCGGCCGGCGTTCGCCGCGACCGAGGTGGTCGACCGGGCCGCGGAAGCGGCCGACGGTCTCGCGGACGTCACCGCCCGCGCGGCGTTGGCGGAGTACCTCGTCGACCGTCTGCCCCGCGCGTCCACGCCCGCGCAGGACGCGCTCGTCGACGCGATGACCCGCGAACGCATCCTCGCTGCGACGCGGGAGCGGCGTGACGTGGCGGTGCGCGACGTCGTCGCGTTCCTGCACGGCGAACCGTTCCTCGAACTGCTCGACGTGCTCGACGACGCGGTCGAACGCCCGGCCCCGACCGCGTGGGCACTGCGGGCACCGAAGCAGGTCGCGCAGGACGTCTCCGCCGTCGAGAAGCCACGGGTCCGCGAGCTCGTGCGCGGTGCCGTGGGCGAGGACGACGACTCCTCCGCCGTGGCCGGGCCCTCCGCCGTGCTCGACCGGGAGAACGCCGCGCGCGAGGCGACCGAACGCGCCTGGCGCGCGGCGACCCGAGCCCGGATGGCGATGGACGTCCTCGGCGACGATGCGTTCCCGCACGCGCTGTGGAAGCGGATCGGGGATGCGGCGGACGTCCTCACCGAGCGTGTGCGGTCACTCCACGCGCTCGACGTCCTGCGGGTGCACTCGGGCATCGCCGAGCGCGGCGGGGAGGGCACGTTCGGGTACGGCGTGCTCGCGGGGACCGGTCCGTCTCGCCGAGGAGTCCTACGACGAGGCGGTGCACGCGCTCAACCGCGTGTGACCTCGGGGATCAGCCGGCGGCGATCGAGTTCGCGGTCGCCGCGGCCGGGGTGACGTCGGCGAGGCCGAGGACGTCGAGGAGCCATGCGAGCTCGAACGCCCGCTCCTTCCACGAGTCGTACCGCCCGCTGACGCCGCCGTGCCCGGCTGCCATCTCGGTCTTGAGCAGCACGGGCGCCCCGACCTCACGCAGCTTCGCCGTCCACTTCGCGGGCTCGACGTACAGCACGCGGGTGTCGTTGATCGAGGTGACCGCGAGGATGCGCGGGTACTGCACGTCGGCGCGGACGTTCTCGTACGGGGTGTACTCGCTCATGTAGCGGTAGACCTCGGCGTCGTGCAGCGGATCGCCCCACTCGTCCCACTCGATGACGGTCAGCGGCAGGTCGGGTCCAGGATGCTGGTCAGCGCGTCCACGAACGGCACGGCCGCCAGGATGCCGGCGAACCGCTCGGGCGCGAGGTTCGCGACCGCGCCCATCAGGAGGCCGCCCGCGCTCCCGCCCTCGGCGACCAGTCGGTCCGCAGCGGTGCGCCCGGTGTCGATCAGGTGCGACGCGACCGCGACGAAGTCGGTGAACGTGTTCTTCTTCGTGAGGGTCTTGCCGTTCTCGTACCAGTGCCGGCCCATCTCGCCCCGCCGCGGACGTGCGCGACCGCGAACACCACGCCTCGGTCGAGCATGCTCAGGCGCATCACGCTGAAGCCGGGGTCGATGGAGTGCTCGTAGGACCCGTAGCCGTACAGGTGCAACCGGGCTGGCCGGTCGGTGTCGACGGCGTCGCGGCGCCACACGAGCGAGATCGGCACGCGCGTGCCGTCCGCCGCGGTCGCCCAGTCCCGCTCCTGCACGTAGTCGGCGGGGTCGTACCCACCGAGGACCGGCTGCCGCTTCAGGACGGTGACCTCGCCGGTGGCCAGGTCCAGGTCGCTCACCTCGGACGGGGTGACGAACGACGTGAACCCGATCCGGAGCGTGGGCTGGTCCCACTCGGGGTTGCCACCGAGTCCGGCGGAGAACAGGGTCTCGTCGAAGGGGACCTCGTGGGCGTCGCCGTAGCCGTCGCCCTCGATCGGGATGATGGCGACGCGGGGCAGCGCCTCCGAGCGGTACTCGAGCGCGAGGTGTCCGGCGAAGGCGTCGACGGACTCGATGCGGCGCTCGGCGTGGTGCGCGACGACGAGGCGGCGGTCGCGTTCGGAGGTCGGGTCGTCCGCGGGGACGTCGACGAGCTCGAAGTTCTCAGCGCCGTCGTTGTGCAGCACCAGGAACCGGTCGCTGCCGCCGACGATCGCGTGCTCGACCTCGTACTCGACGCCCTCGCGCCGCGGCCACACGACCTGGAACTCGCCGGTGGGGTCGGCAGCGTCGAGGACGAGCGCCTCTGAGGTGATCTTCGACCCGAGCTCGATGACGATGTACTGCGACGAGCGGGTGACCCCGACTCCCACCCAGTACCGGTCGTCCGGCTCCTCGAACACGACGACGTCGTCCGCTGCCGGACTGCCGACCGTGTGACGCCAGATCCGGTCGGGTCGCCAGGAGTCGTCGACGGTGGGGTAGAACACGAAGCGCCCGGACGGATCGAACGTCGCCCCGGCGCCGGTGTCCGGGATCTCGTCCCCCAGGTCCGCGCCGGTCGTCAGGTCGCGCACGTGCAGGGTGTACCGCTCGTCGCCGTCGACGTCGACGCCGTACACGAGGCGGGTGCCGTCGTCGCTGATGTCGTAGGTGCCGAGCGAGAAGAAGTCGTGCCCGTCGGCCAGGGCGTTGCCGTCGAGGACGACCTGCTCTCCGGGGAGCACTGCGACCCCCTCGGCCACGGCCGGCGGCGTCCAGTCGTCCGGGCCGGCGATCGGCGCGCGGCAGTGCACGCCGTACTGGCTGCCCTCGGCCGTGCGTGTGAAGTACCACCAGTCGCCCATGCGGACCGGGACGGAGAGGTCGGTCTCCTGCACGCGGCCCTTCACCTCGGCGAAGATCCGGTCGCGCAGACCGCCGAGGTGCGCCGTCGCTGCATCGGTGTACGCGTTCTCGGCCTCGAGGTAGGCCACGGTGTCCGGCGACTCCTTGTCGCGCAGCCACTCGTAGTCGTCGACGAAGTCGATGCCGTGGTGGCTCCGTGTCACGGGCCGCTTGGCGGCGGTGGGCGGGGTGGCCTGGGCGTGCTCGCTGCTCACCACCCCACCCTATTCGCCCGCTGGGCGACGGCGGCGTGGACCCGGTCGCCGAAGGCGGTGATCTCGTCGGCAGCGGCGACGGCCAGCCACGCCCTGCGGCGACGTCGTTCGGTGACGAGACGGAGCACCCCCGCCCGGCACAGGTCGTCCGTCACGGTGTCGATCGTCCGCTCGCCGCCGTCGAGGAGGTGCTCGAGGCGGTCCTCGGTCAGGACCGGGTCGTCGTCGAGTGCTCGCCCCACGACGGCGTGCGGGCCGTGGGAGCACGCCCCGGCAGCTCGCTCGGCGGCCGTCTCGCCGAGGAGCAGCGCCGTGAGCGTGGCTTCGTCGCAGACCGTGCCGATCGCGATCGCGAGGTCGCGGACCCAGTCGTCGACGGCGCCCCTCCGGTACCGCTCCAGGTGCCAGAAGTAGCGGTCCCGCTCGGCGACCAGTGCCGTGGCGACCGGTACGGTGACGACGCGGGTGAGCCCGCGTCGGCGGAGCACCGCGGCGATGAGCGCTCGGCCGATCCGGCCGTTGCCGTCGGTGAACGGGTGGATCGACTCGAACTGCGCGTGCGCGATCGCCGCCTGCGCGATCGGGTGCAGGTCGTCGCGCTGCAGGAACGCGAACAGGTCCTCCATGAGCTCGGGGACGAGATCGGGAGGCGGCGGGACGTGCCGCGCGAGCCTGGGGCCGGACCGCCATCGATCCAGTTCTGGACGTCGCGCCAGCGTCCGGCGTACCGGCCGTCGACCGGGTCCTCGCGCATCAACCGGCGATGGGCGGCGAGCAGCGCGCCCGGGTGATCGTGCCCGAGGCCGCCGCGCGGACCAGGCCCTCGATGGCGCCGCCGGCCCGGACCATGGCCGTGGCACTGCTGTTCGCCCGGATGCCGACGGCGGCGCGGGCGACGTCCTCGAGCGTGGCCGACTCGTGCTCGATGCGGGAGGACGCCACCGCCTCGGTCCGGTCGAGCGCACTGCCGAGCGACGTGAGCCGGCCCCCGTGGTGCTCGTCGAGGTCACGCAGGGCGGCGGCGGCGCGGTCGAGCAGGACCTGGGTGTCGGCACCCGGCGCCCAGCGTGCGTCGGCGATGCGCGACGGGACGGACGCGGTGATCGAGGTGGTCTCACGGTCCGGTCGCGCCCCTCGGACGGCGCTCCGCCACGGCAGTGTCGTCGTCGTGTGGGACGGCCAGGGGTGCTCGGCGCGGGGCATCGTTCCTCCGGGGATGGTCGACGGGGTCCGTCGACGGTAGGTGGAGCGGACGTTGCGGCGCGAACAGTTCGAATGTCGTATGCATGGCGGGGATGTCGCCGCCGCTCGGTAGCGTGGTGGCATGAGCAACTCCTTCGTCGTCACGAACGCGCACGTGGTCCCGGTCTCCGCCCCCGAGTTCGACGGCGGTGCCGTCGTCGTCGAGGACGGCAGGATCACCGCGATCGGCCCGGACGTCACCCCGCCGGACGGCCTGACGGTCGTCGACGCCGCGGGCGCCTGGCTCGTCCCGGGTTCGTCGAGTCCCACGGCCACGTCGGCATCCACGAGGAAGCGAACGGCGAGGCCGGCAACGACACGAACGAGATGACCGGCCGAACATGGCCGGGGTGCGCGCGATAGACGCGATCGACATCGACGACGAGGGGTTCCGTGACGCGCTCGCCGGCGGCATCACCTCCATCGTCGTGAAGCCCGGTTCCGGCAACCCGATCGGCGGCCAGACCGTCGCGATCAAGACCTGGGGCGGTCGCACGATCGACGAGCAGCTCATCTCCGACGCGGTGAGCATCAAGAGCGCCCTCGGCGAGAACCCGAAGCGCGTCTACGGCGGGAAGGGGCAGACGCCGTCCACCCGGCTCGGCGTCGCCAAGATCATCCGCGACGCCTTCGTCGAGGCGCAGAACTACCGCGCCGCGCGTGACGCCGCCGCCGCGAAGGACGAGCCGTTCGCCCGTGACCTCGCGAAGGAGACGCTCGTCCGCGTGCTCGACGGCGAGCTCGCCTGGGACCAGCACACCCACCGCCACGACGACATCGCGACCGCGATCCGCCTCTCCGAGGAGTTCGGGTACCGCCTCGTCGTCAACCACGGCACCGAGGCGCACAAGATCGCGGACGTCCTCGCCGAGAAGGACATCCCCGTGATCTACGGCCCGCTCTTCACGAGCCGCTCGAAGGTCGAGCTCCGCGACCGCGGCATCCCGAACCTCGCGACGATCGCCGCCGCCGGCGTCCGCGTCGCCATCACCACGGACGCTCCGGTCGTGCCGATCAACATGCTCGTCGACCAGGCGACCGCCGCGGTGAAGGAGGGGCTGCCCGTCAGACCGCGCTCGAGGCGCTCACCACGAACCCGGCCGAGTTCCTCGGGTTCGGCGACCGAGTCGGTCGTCTCGCCGAGGGGTACGACGCCGACCTCGTCCTCTGGGACGGCGACCCGCTCGACGCGACCAGCCGCGCGACGCGCGTCTGGATCGAGGGCGTGTCCGTCTTCGAGTGGGCCGACGGGACGGGCGTCACCACCCCGCGCTGGTAGCGCGTGCCCGGCCTGGAGGCGCGGATCGCGACATGCGCGCGGGTCCCGTCCCGCGCCTCCAGGCCCCGGCGGCGTCTCGTCTCGTCCAGACGAGACGCCGGTCGCATCGCGAGACGCCGCTCCCACGGCGAGACACCGCCGGATGCGGCGGTGTCTCGCGGCCGGCGCGGTGTCTCGCGCGCGACGCGGCGTTCCGCCGCATCCGGACACCGCTCGCTCAGACCTCGCGCGCGAGCAGGAACTCGTTGATGCGTGCGGTCAGGTCCGCGTCGATCTGCCGCGCGTTCCCGTTCACCGCGCGGATCGGCGCCGCCTGCCGCACACTCGACACCAGCCACGCCGCGTCCGCCGCGTGGAAGTCGTCGAGCGTGACGAGCTCGTACGCCGTCTCGATCCCCTCCTGCTCGGCGAAGCGGAAGACATCCGCCTGCGTGGTGCCGGCGAGGATCCCGATGTCCGTGCGAGGGGTCACGAGCCGGCCGCCGACCGACAGGATCAGGTTCGCGCGCGTGCCCTCGAGCACGTAGCCGTCGGTGGACACGAACACGGCGTCGTCGGCACCCCGCCGGGCGGCCTCGCGAAGCGCCGCCATGTTCACCGCGTAGGACAGCGTCTTCGCGCCCTGCAACAGCCAGGGGAGGTCCGCTCGACGTCGTGCCGGTACCCGCGGTCGAGGGTGACGATCGAGATGCCCTCGGTGCGCGCGGCGGTGGAGTCGCCCGAGGGAGCGGCGTACACCCACCCGGTCGGCCGCTCGGAGCCCTCGACGCCGCGGGTGAGCACGGTCTTCACGAAGGCCTCCCGCACCGGGTCGAGCTCCGCGCAGACGGCCTCGACCGCACGACGCCACACGTCGAGGTCCGGCACGGGCAGGTCGAGCATCCGTGCGGACCGCTCGAATCGCGCGAGGTGCGGTTCGACGGCCTGCGGGTGGCCGTCGACGACGGTGATGGTCTCGAAGACGCCGTCGCCGCGGATGATGCCGAGGTCCTGCACCTGGAGGTGCTCCTCGAGCGGCCCGGCGAAGGTGAAGGCGTCCGCGGCGGGGTCGTGCGGTGCGGCGTCGCGCGAGGGCTGGTTCAGGACGGCGAGGACGGTTTCGGTCATGGCCCCATCCAACCGCAGCCCGGCCCGGAAGGAGCAGCCCGGCGCCGAACGGGCTACCCCGCCTCGGGCAGGGCGCCCAGGAGCTTCCAGACCGCCGGCGTGAGCTCGGGGTGCTGCAGGGCGATGCGGCGCAGGCGGTGGTACTCCTCGCCGAGGCGCGTGCCCTGCCCGGACGCGGGGTGCATCGACCACTGCGCACTCCGCTGTCCGATCGCGGCGTCGAGCTCGACGGCGTCGGCGCGCAGGATGAGGACGACCTGCTCGTCGACGGTCGGCAGTGTCGGCATGAACTCCCACGGGTCCTCGCCCTGGCGGCTCCGGTGCTCGACGATCATCGAGATCTCCTCGGCGGCCTCGGCACGCAGCACTTCGAGGCTGCGCCCGGTCCTGCGGGGCTCAGCCATGGTGCCCCCGCAGCACGCCTGCCATGGAACGAGCCTACGCCAGAACGTCGGCCAGACTTGACGCGTGACCCCACGCGACGAGAGCAAGTCCCAGCACCCGGCGGTGGTCGTCGTCTACCTCCTGCGGGACGGAGCCTCCGGCCCCGAGGTGCTGCTCGGCGAGAAGCGACGAGGGCTCGGCACGGGCCGCCTCGTCGGTCCGGGCGGCAAGCGGGAGCCGGGGGAGTCCGCGGTCGAGACCGCGGTGCGCGAGGTGGCCGAGGAGGTCGGCCTCCGGGTCGACGCAGCCGACCTGGAGGCACGGGGCACGTTGGACTACCGGTTCCCGTACCGTCCGTCCTGGTCCCAGGTCTCGGACGTCTTCGTCTGCCGCCGCTGGCGCGGGAGCCCGTCGGGCAGCGACGAACTCGAGCCCCGCTGGATCCCGGTCGACGCCGTGCCGTACGACGCGATGTGGGACGACGCCCGGTACTGGCTGCCCGGGTGCTCGCCGGCGGGTGCGTCGTGGCCCGGTTCACCTTCGCCGAGGACGACGCGACGGTCGCCGGCTACGCCGGCACCGGAGTCGAGCCGCCGGCCGCGGGAGGGGCGTCCGCCGCGCGGTAGCGACCGTCGACGTCGATCCGCTTCTGCAGGTGGTACGGCGTCCGGAGCACGACGGACCGGTCGACGACGGCGACTCCCGGAACGTGCTCGGCGAAGTACGTCTCGATCCGTGCGACGTCGTCGATCGAGCGCAGCCACACGGCGAGGGCGATGTCGTACCCGCCGACCACCGATGCCACGAGACGTGACTCCCCGAGCCGTGTGAGACGCTGCACCGCAGCCGTGCGTTGCAACGGATCGACGTCGAGGAAGTACCAGGCGTAGACCGGCCACCCGGAGAACGGTCTCGCGATCTCGGTCCGGAGCACGACCTCCCCGGACGCCAAGGCGGCAGCGAGGAGCGCTGAGGCGCGGGGCTGGGTCACGCCGAGCTCGGCGGCGAGTGCCGTGATCGTGATCCGGGGGTCCCGGGCGAGCACTTCCCGCAGGTGCGCGGCGGTCTCGGCCTGGACCGCGGGGAGTCGTGCCGGGGAGCGGGCGGTTCGAGCGTCGCGGTCTCGGTCGCGTCGAGTTCGCGGAGTCTCCACTTGCGGGCGTCGGCGATGGTGGCGGTCGCGATGTGCGTACGGAGTGCGCGGATCTCCGGCAGCGTCCCCATCCGCTCGAGGACGAAGCGTGCGAGCGCGTCGCGACCGTCGCACACCAGGGTGAGCAGGAGGTCTCGGCCTCCGGTGGTGACGTCGATGGTCAGGACCTCCGGATCGCCGGTGAGCTCCTCGACGATCCGCATCGTCGCGGACGGTGGGCACTGCACCTCGACGAGCGCGGTGGTCACCTCGTGGGTCGCGCGGTAGACGGCGATCCACGCCACGCCCTGTTCCTGCAGTCGCGCCCAGCGTCGGGCGACCGTCACCGGGTCACTCCCGAGGGCCGCCGCGATCGTCGACCACGGTGCCCTCGGCTGGATCTGGAGCGCGTGCAGGAGTCGACGCTCCGCCGCGGAGAGCGTGTGATCCTGCATGAGATCTCTCCTGATCCTCGAAATCCTGCGTCGTTACGGTCGCGAAACACATCGATCGTACGTTGCGGTCATCGCTCCACGGCCCCGTCCCGTCGCCGATCTCCCGATCAGGAGGAACCGAAGTCATGACCGACACCACCGCCCCCGCTCCCGCTGCCGGCCCGACGTCGTCGCCGGTCTCCACCGGCCGGTCGCGCAGCGGCACGACCGCTCCGCTCCGGGCACCCCGCCGCCAGCGCCTCTGGGTCGTCCTCGTGCTGCTCCTCGTCATCGCATCACTCGCCCAGGTCGTCGGTCCCGCCGTGATCCCGATCGGCATCGCGAGCATCACCGTGCTCCCGATGGTGTGGGGCCTCCTGGCCGGGGGCGTCGTGTCATCGCAACGGGTGAAGCCGCTCGGCGTCGACCTGCAGCGGGCCGCGAGCGCCCTGATGGGCATCGCCGTCCTCGTCCTCATCGCACGGCTGTCGGTCACGATCGGGCCGAACGTCGGGCTGCTCGCCGAGGCGGGGCCCGCGCTGCTCCTCCAGGAGATCGGGCACCTGTTCGGCACGATCGTCCTCGCCCTCCCGCTCGCCGTGCTGCTGCGGATGGGTCGGGCGACGATCGGCGCGACGTTCTCGATCGACCGCGAGGGGTCCTTCGCGATGGTGAGCGAGCGCTTCGGACCCGACTCCGACGAGTACCGCGGCACCCTGTCGATGTACGTGTTCGGCACGCTGCTCGGCGCCGTGATCATCACGCTCGTCGCATCGTTCGCCACGTCGCTCGGCGTGTTCGACCCGCTGGCGCTGGCGATGGGCGCCGGCGTCGGGTCCGGCTCGATGATGGCCGCAGCCGTGGCCACGGTGGTGGCCGAGCACCCGGGCATGCAGGACCAGGTGCTGGCGCTCGCCGCGACGTCGAACCTCATCACCGGGCTGCTCGGGATGTACGTGGGCATGTACGTGGCGCTGCCCCTGGCGCAGAAGTCCTACGAGCGGCTCACGCGGCGCGGGGTCGCGGCGGACACGACACCCGCTGCCACCGCCGTGTCCCTCAGCACGGCTTCCACCCCGGCGCCCGCCGAGGCCGCCCGCCCGCTGTCCGTCCCGCTCGTCGTCTCGATCCGGCGATCCTCGTCGTCGGCACGACCGTGTCCTCGATCGCCGCCGGCGGCTTCTCGTGGTCGATCCCAGCCGGCTACGCGCTCATGTCGGTGCTCGTCCTCATCGGTCTCGGTGTGTACCGGCTCACCCGCGGCAGGGTCGCGAGCCTCATCGTGGTGACCACACTCGGCGCCCTCGCCACGAGCCCGATCTCGCCGATCGGTGCCTGGCTCGTCGAGGTCATCGACACCGTCGACTTCCTGTCGATCTGCACGGTCGTCCTCACGATCGCCGGTCTCAGCCTCGGGAAGGACCTGCCGAAGCTGCGCTCGATCGGCTGGAAGATCGTGCCGGTCGGACTCGTCGCCATCGTCACGTCGTACCTGCTCTCCGTCGTCGTCGCCGAGTTCGCCCTCGGGCTCTGGCGCTGACCCGCGGACGCCGGCACCGACGCCCCACCAACCACGCACACCGAAGGAACCAGCATGACCGACACGACGACCACCACGACCGCGACCGACCTGTCCGCCCGCGTCGGTGCCGCCGTCCGCGCCCGTTCCGAGCGGCTCCTCGAGATCAGCCGCACGATCCACGCCGATCCCGAGACCGCGTTCGAGGAGCACCGCGCCGCCGATCTCCTCGCCACCGAGGCCGAACGTGCCGGCTTCGCCGTCGAGCGCGCCGCCTACGGCCTCCCGACCGCCTTCGAGGCCGTCACCGGGACCGGACCGTTCCGCGTGGTCGTCTGCGCCGAGTACGACGCCCTGCCGGGGATCGGCCACGCCTGCGGCCACAACGTCATCGCCACCGCCGGTCTCGGCGCGGCGCTCGCCCTCGCGGAGGTCGCGGACGACGCGGGACTGACCGTCGTCCTCCTCGGCACACCGGCGGAGGAACACGGCGGCGGCAAGGCGATCCTGCTCGAGCGCGGCGCATGGGAGGGTGCCACCATCTCGCTCATGGCCCACGGCACCGCGGCCGCCGAGGACGTCGCCTGCTCCCTCGTCGGCACGCAGGCCGTCGACCGCTTCGACATCACCTTCACCGGGCGCGTCGCGCACGCGGCCGCCGCGCCGCACCGTGCGGTGAACGCCGGGGACGCCGCGACGCTCGCGCTGACCGCGATCGGGCTGCTCCGGCAGCAGCTCGCCGACGGCATCCGCGTCGCGGCCTACGTGGAGCACGGCGGGGACGCGACGAACATCGTCCCGGGCATGACCCGCATCCGTGCCGAAGTGCGTGCGCACGAGCTCGGCACCATGCTGGACGCGAAGCGCCGGGTGCTCGCCTGCTTCGAGGGCGCTGCGATCGCCACCGGCTGCACCTGGACCGACGAGCGCGCCGAGCCCCGCTACGACGAGCTCCGCCAGGACCCGACCCTCGCCGTGCTCTGGGACGATGCCCTGCGTGCGCTCGGTCGGACGGTCGCCGGTGACACGGTGCAGACGGGCGGCTCGACGGACATGGGCAACGTGTCCCAGGTGGTGCCGTCGATCCACCCGATGATCGCGCTGCTCGGTGCCGAGGGCGTCCCGCACACGCCCGCCTTCGCCTCCGATGCCGGAGGTCCGGCCGGGGACGCCGCCGCGATCGACGCCGCGGTGGGGCTCGCCCGTACCGTCGTCGGAGCCGCGACCGGGCCCGCGGCCGCGGGGTTCCTGCACGCAGCCGGCATCCGCGAGCCCGGCGCGACGACGATCGTGCGCGGCGATGACTGACCTGCTGGCACCCGGCCGGACGCTCGACGGCCGGCCGGTGTCCACCGTGCACGTCTCGGTCTTCGACCTGTTCTCCGTCGGCATCGGGCCGTCGAGCTCGCACACCGTCGGCCCGATGCGCGCGGCAGCTCGGTTCCGCGCGGCGCTCGGGGACCGACTCGCGGAGGTCACGCGCTGGACCTGCGTGCTCCACGGGTCCCTCGCGGCGACCGGGGTCGGGCACGGCACGCCGGACGCGGTGCTCGCCGGACTGGGTGGCGCCGAACCGGAGACGTGCGACCCCGCTGCAGTGCGGGGCGTGTGGGCCGCGGTGATCGAGTCCGGTCGGGCGCACCCGTGGCAGCCCCGGGCGGCAGCGTCCCGTTCCACCGTCAGGACATGGGCTTCGAGCCGTTCGCCCGGCACCACGGGCACCCGAACGCGATGACGCTCAGCGCCGAGGGCGCCGGCGGGACCCTCCTGACCCAGACGTGGTTGTCAGTGGGCGGCGGGTTCGTGGTCCTGGCGGACAGCGGACGGGAGGCACGGGTCGACTCCGCGGGCGCCTCACCCCACGAGTCGGTCGCCCCGCACAGCGCCTACGCCTCCGGACAGGAGCTGGTCGCCGCCGCGTCGGGGCGCAGCATCGCCGCGGTGGCGCGCGACCACGAGCGGCTCACCCGCGACGACGCCGCGATCGACGCGGGACTCGACACCATCGCCGCGACGATGCACGGCTGCATCGACACCGGCCTCCGGGAACGTGGGAAGCTGCCCGGCCGCCTCGGCGTGCACCGCCGTGCCTCGGCGGCAGCAGCGCGCCTGGTCGAACGCGGCACCGACTCCTCGTCGACCGAGTGGGTCGCGGTCTACGCGCTCGCGGTCAACGAGGAGAACGCCGCCGGTGGCCGGATCGTCACCGCGCCGACGAACGGTGCCGCGGGCGTGCTCCCCGCGGTGCTCCGGCACCTGACCGCGAGTCTCGGTCTGGGAAGGCGCGACGTGCGGGACTTCCTGCTCACGGCGACGGCGATCGG
Source organism: Curtobacterium flaccumfaciens (assembly GCA_029689965.1). Taxonomy (GTDB): domain Bacteria; phylum Actinomycetota; class Actinomycetes; order Actinomycetales; family Microbacteriaceae; genus Curtobacterium; species Curtobacterium flaccumfaciens_E. The sequence goes on from CP121450.1 coordinate 1,843,850, forward strand.
TTCGCTCATCAAGGCCGGAGCCTCGATCTCCGGTGCCGAGGCAGGCTGCCAGGGAGAGGTCGGCTCGGCCTGTGCGATGGCCGCGGCCGGTGCGACGGCAGTGCTGGGCGGGACCGCGGAGCAGGTGGAGAACGCCGCGGAGATCGCCCTCGAGCACCATCTCGGCCTCACGTGCGACCCGGTCGGCGGGCTCGTCCAGATCCCCTGCATCGAACGGAACGCGGTCGCGGCCACGACGGCGCTCACGGCCGCCCGCATCGCGCTCATGGGCGACGGTCGCCACGTGGTGAGCCTCGACACCGTCATCGAGACGATGCGGCAGACCGGCGACGACATGTCGGCGCGGTACAAGGAGACGAGCGAGGGCGGTCTCGCCGTCAACGTCGTCGAGTGCTGACCGGGACGGGCCGGCTCAGCGGGCAGTGGTGCGTGTGCTCCCGGTGCGGGCTTCCTCTGCAGCGGCCAGGACCTCGGCGTCGCCGCTGCGGCCGCCGAGCGGGCGCACGAAGAAGTCGACGATGCCGAAGGCGATCGCGCCGACCATGGCGAACATGGCCCAGCCGACGAAGAGCCCTGCGACGTTCCGGCCGTCGGCCGGGGCGAGGAACACGCTCAGCGCGTAGAACACCACGGCCAGGCCGAGGAACACGACGACGACGGTGACGAGGACGCGGTGCCAGGCGATGCGCGGGTTCATGTGCTCCAGGATACTCGGCAGCCCGGCCCTCACCGGTCGCGAGCCGTCGACGATGCACGTGCATCGTGCGAGGTCACGCTCGTCGATCGACGGGTGCGATGTCGGGACCCGCGCGTCAGTGGTCCGCGTGACGACCGTGCGGACGGCCGTCGTCCGCGTCGCGACCCGGAGCGTCGGACCGGACCGGGGCCCGCGAACCGTCCACGCGCGGGACGGGACGGGTCCGTGGGCCGGTCGCCGCGCCTCCCCCACGTGCTCGGCCGTCACGTCGCTCCGCAGGCTCCGCGACGCGCCGGAACCGGCTCGCGTGGGCCCAGGCCGTTGCGTCGGGCTGGTACGTTCCCCGCCGCGCACCACGGGGATGCGCCCGGTGGGCGTCGTCTCGGTCTCGAGTCCGTCACGTCCACCCATGAAGACGTCACCGTTCGCGCGCTGGTCCTCCCACTCGTCGTCGCGCAGCACACTGAGGGTGCCGGTCTCGGTGGACGTGAGGCCGTGGCGCTCGAGCTCGGCGTCCCGCTGCGCGCCCAGGAACTCCCGGTTCGCGGTCTGGGCGTCCTGGAACATCGTGGTGCGACCGGTGACGATCGCTCGGATGCGACGGTGCTCCCACCACGTCTTGCCGAAGTACATGAGCACGAGGCCCGCCGCGGCGTAGCAGGCCATCGTGATGAGGCCCCGCGCGTACGACGGGCCGACCCCGTAGATCTGGTGCTTGATCATGTCGACCATGCTCGAGCCGACGACGACGTTGTTGAGCCACGCGAACGGCTCCGGCATGAACCACTTCGGGTAGGCGCCGCCGGACGACGGCATCGACAGGAAGACGAAGCAGATCATGGCCGGAGCGGCGATGAAGCGTCCGACGAAGTAGCTCAGGCCGTTGACGGCCAAGCCGATCGCGACGATCCAGCCCCAGGCGATGAGGACGAGCTCGATCCAGTGCCCGTGGATCGCACCGACGACGGGGCCGGCGAGCGTGTTCGTGATGAGCGAGATGACGAGACCGCCGAACACGATGACCGCCATCCGGGTGCGGTGCCGGAGCGGACCGCCCATGATGCCGATGAACATCGCGACCATGTACCCGCCGATGCACCACGCGAGCATGACGTACATCGCGACGGTGCCGTACTCGTCCCATGCGGGAAGGGGCGCGAGCTCGGTGACGGTGGGTGCGGCCACACCGATGCCGGTGAGGACGGTGCTCAGGGTGACCGGGACGAGCGAGGCGACCTGGAACTGGTGGGCCGTCGCCTTGAACACCTCGTTCGTCGACGGGTCGTACGCCACCGCCATCGTGCCGGCCAGGACGTCGCGCTTGGCCTGCGCGAGCGAGTCGTAGACGTGGAAGGCGTACTCGCCGGGGAGCGCCTTCTGCGTCGCGGCGACGAGCGTCGGGTCGCTGCCGACCAGCGCGATCGGCACGTCGTGCGGGTGCGGGGCGTGGAAGGCGAAGACGTAGCAGAGGCAGAAGCCGACGATGAAGAACAGCGGCATCCAGAAGCTGCAGGCCGATCAGCTGCAGCGATGGGTGGAGCGTGCCGTACCAGCGACGGTAGCGGCTGATGCGCTGCGGTTCGGGGACGGGCGCCTGGCGGCCGGCGGAGGCGCTGCCGGTGCGGTGCGGACGCGTCCCGGCGACGGGCGCGCCTCGGCGGGGCCTCGAACCACCCCGGGTGGACGGACGCGTGGCACGCTGCTTCGGAGCGGGGTTCTGCCGCGGCCCACCGTCACGATCCGGGAGGTCGTTGTTCCTGGTGACGTCGTTCCGCGGCGTGCTCACTCGGCGATGCGCTCCTGTTCTGGCTCGGGCCGCCAGGATACGCCCGGCGTGCTGGTCGCGCGCCGCCCGTCGATCGTCAGGACCGGCTGCGCGACGCCTGCGCCGAGTCCATCGCCAGCTCCTCGGCGTCGAGCGTCACGAGCACGCGACGCATGACCTCTTCGTCGAGGTTGCCCTTCTCGCGTTCCTCGAGCACGATCTCGCGGCGCCGGTCGAGCATCTCCCGCCGGATGTCCTGGATCTGCGAGCCGCGCAGGCGGACCGGGGCGTTGCGTTCCTCGTCCTCTTCTTCCTCGGCGTCGCGACGGAACGTCTCCGCCTGGCGCTCGAGTCGTGCCTTGAGCCGGTTCACCACCGAGTCGACGGCTTCGCCGCCGAACTGCTGCGACCAGGCGGGCCGACGCTGCTCGAGCAGCTCGATCGCCGCCTCGGTCGTGCGCTGGTTGAGACGCATCTCGCTCCGGAGGTCCTCGTCGTCCTCGTCGGGGTCCTGCACCTTGAGTGCCCGGATGACCAGCGGGAGCGTCAGGCCCTGCAGCAGCAGGGTGCCGACGGTCACGATGAACGCGATCACGAAGATGGTGTCCTGCGCCGGGATCTTCGTCGGGCTCGCGACGACCGACACCGCGGCGGCGAGGGTGACCACGCCGCGCATGCCCGTCCACGAGATCACGGTGAGTTCCCGCCAGTTGAGCTTCGGCTCGGCGGTGCCGCGCAGCCACCGCAGCTTCGGGTGACCGCGGGAGGCCCGGATGCGGACGGGGCGCAGCCACCGGCCGTTGATCCGGTTCCGGACGTACGACTCGAAGACGAACAGCGGTCGCACCAGGATCACGACGACGAGCACCACCCCGGCGGCCGTGAGGGTCTGGGTCAGACTGCGCTCGCTCTCGACCAGGTCGTGCACGACGGTGTTCAGCTGCAGACCGATGAGGGCGAACACGAACCCCTCGAGGATGACGTCGATGCTCGTCCACAGCGGGCGCTCCTGCAGCCGCGTCGCGTAGCCCTCCTTCGGCGAGTTGTAGCCGATGTAGAGGCCGGCTGTGACCACCGCGATGACGCCGGAGCCGGAGAGGTCCTCGGCGAGGATGTACGCGACGAACGGCAGCAGGATGCTCATGATCGTCTCGACCACCGGATCGTTGATGCGCATCCGGATCCAGTGCACGAGCACGCCGAGCACCCCTCCGACCGCGAGGCCCACGCCGATCGCCAGCCCGAAGATCCCGAGGTCCTGCCAGATCGTCAGCGAGGTCCCCGCGATGATGAGGGTGAAGACGCGGACCAGGGTCAGCGACGCGGCGTCGTTGATGAGGCTCTCGCCGGAGAGCACCGTCATCACCCGCCGGGGCAGTCCGAGCTTCCGGCCGATCGCGGCGGCGGAGACGGCGTCCGGCGGGGCCACGATCGCGCCGAGCAGGATCGCTGCGGGCAGCGTCATGTCGGGGATGAGGAAGTACGCCACCGCACCGACGGCGAGGGCGGTGATGATGACGAGGAAGATGCCGAGACGCCGGATCTGCTTGATCGAGGTCCGGAAGCTCTGCCACGACACGTCGAGCGCCGCGGAGTAGAGCAGCGGGGGAGGATCAGGGTGAGGATGACCTCGGAGTCGATCTCCATCGCGGGCAGCCCGGGCAGGAACGAAGCGGCGAGCGCCACGGCCGTCACGAGCAGCGGAGCGGGCAGCCCCTTCGCCCGAGCGAACCCGGTCACCGCGAGCGATCCGATCAACAGGATGAGGAGCTCCACGGTGTCCATGCCGTCCATTCTCCCAGAGGCATGCGACATCCCCTGTACGCATGTGCAGGAACGGTGAACGGGAGGTTGCCCGCAGGGTTTGCCCTGGGGGCGTCCGCCTGGAACACTGGCCCGCGGTGGACATCACACTCATAGTCGTCCTGGTCATCGCGTTGGCCCTCTTCTTCGACTTCACAAACGGCTTTCACGACACCGCCAACGCGATGGCGACACCGATCGCCACCGGCGCGATGAAGCCCAAGGTGGCCGTCTCGGTCGCCGCGGTGCTCAACCTCGTGGGTGCGTTCCTCAGCACCGCGGTCGCGACCTCGATCTCGCACGGGCTCATCAACGAGGGGCCGGGCGGTGTGGCGATCACGCCGGAGATGATCTTCGCGGGCCTCATCGGCGCGGTGGTCTGGAACATGATCACGTGGCTGCGCGGCCTGCCGTCCTCGTCGTCGCACGCGCTGTTCGGCGGCCTGATCGGCGCCGCGATCGTCGGCGCCGGGTTCGACGCCGTGAACTACGCCGCGCTCCTGACGGTCGTCATCGTCCCGCGTTCCTCTCTCCGGTCGTGGCGGCTCTCGTGTCCTTCCTGTCCACGCGCATCGCGTACCGGATCACGAAGCGGCCGGTGTTCCCGAACGAGCGCGGCGGCTTCCGCATCGGGCAGGTGTTCACGAGCTCGATGGTGTCGCTCGCGCACGGCACGAACGACGCGCAGAAGACCATGGGCGTCATCACCCTCACGCTCATCGCCTCGGGCGCGCAGTCGTCGCAGCAGGGTGTGCAGTTCTGGGTGGTGATCGCGTGTGCCCTGGCGATCGCACTCGGCACCTACACCGGCGGCTGGCGCATCATCCGCACGCTCGGCTCGGGCATCACCGAGATCCGGGCGACGCAGGGCTTCGCGGCCGAGGCGTCCACCGCCGCCACGATCCTCGCCTCGAGCCACCTGGGCTTCGCGCTCTCCACCACGCAGGTGTCCTCCGGCTCGATCATCGGTGCGGGGCTCGGCCGCCGCGGGTCGAAGATCCAGTGGTCGACGGCGGGCAAGATCGTCATCGCCTGGTTCATCACCCTGCCGGCGTCCGCAGCGGTCGGCGCGGTGGCCTCCGGCATCGCCCGCCTCGGCGTGACCGGGCTCGTGATCGACGTGGTCATCGGTGCCGCGGTGATCCTGGGCCTGTACCTCTGGTCGCTCCGCAAGCCGCACGAGCAGGCCGCCGCGATCGAGGTCGACGTCGCGGCGAACGCCGTGCTCACCCGCAAGGAGCTGCGTGACCTGCAGCGGAAGAAGCGCGCCGAGACCGTGGCTGCTCGCCGTGCCGAAGCTGAGCCGGGAACGAACGCTCCGCCGCATGGCCGGACGCAAGGGAGGCCGTCGTTGACGGGCATCGAGACTGACCTGCGCTGCTTCGCGTTCCGGACCGAGGGGGCCGCCTGATGGACATCGACTGGTTCGCGTTCCTGACCGTCGCGATCGTGTCGCTCGTCGGCGCGTGCTTCGTGGTCACCGTGTACTCGATCGGCCTCCGCCTCTGGAGCGCCGCGGACACCCGCGCCGGCAAGTACACCGTCAAGGACGACGGGACGGTCGGACCCGCCACGGCCGGCTTCCCGGTCCCCGGCGCGGTGCAGCCCGCCGAGCGCTGGTTCCGGGCGCTGTCCGTCGCCTGCTTCGTCGTGTCCGGCGCAGCCGTCCTCTACGGCATCTACCTGATCGTCCCGCAGTTCCACTGACGTCGATCGCCCCCTGACGATGGTGCGCGCTCTGGGCGCGACCGTCTGACGGCCTGGAGGCACGGTGCCAGCCCGCCCCGCGCCTCCCCCACCGGCACGGCCGGCCCGCCACTGGCGCGTCGCGCCGGGACCGGCGGCGTGGGCCCAGGCCGTCACTGGGCGCGTTCCGACCCATCGCGCGCGCCCTGGAAAGCGGAATCGCGCGTAGGAGGACGGAAGAACCGGCCTCCTACGTGCGGAACGGCCTCCTATGTGCGGAACGGCTTCGTTCGCGCGGAACGGCCTCCTACGCGCGAACCGGCTTCGTACGCGCGGAACTGCTTTCCACGCGCGGAACGGCCTACCATGTGCGGCGCGGCACACCGCTCGTGACGCGCCCGCCCACGCCGGGCCAGGTCCCGACCGGCTGGACGGGCTACCCTCGTGGGCGTGACCGGCAACGAAGCAGCACAGGCCCCTGAACGAGCGAGAACCCGCACCGAGAGCGACTCCCTGGGGTCGAGGGAGGTGCCGGCGGATGCCTACTGGGCATCAACACCCTCCGCGCGCTGGAGAACTTCCCGATCACGTCGGTGCCGATCGCCGTCTACCCGGACCTCATCGAGGCGCTCGCGACGGTGAAGCAGGCCGCCGCCCGGGCGAACAAGGCGATCGGAGTGCTCGACGCCGAGCGCGCCGATGCGATCGACCGTGCCGCGCAGGAGGTCCGCGACGGCGCCCTCCGCGAGCAGTTCGTCGTCGACATCGTGCAGGGCGGGGCCGGCACGAGCACGAACATGAACACGAACGAGGTCCTGGCGAACCGGGCCCTCGAGCTCCTCGGCCGCGAGAAGGGCGACTACGGGTACCTGCACCCGATCGACCACGTGAACCGGAGCCAGTCGACGAACGACACGTACCCCACAAGCGTGAAGCTCGCGATGATCCTCGGCGTGCGGCGGCTGACCGGCGAGCTTCGCAGCTTCTCGGACGCGTTCGCCGAGCGGGGGCGAGCGTTCGCCGACGTCCTGAAGATCGGGCGCACGCAGCTGCAGGACGCCGTCCCGATGACCCTCGGTCAGGAGTTCACCGGCTTCTCGCACACCGTCCAGGAGGACGTCGCCCTGCTCCGCACGGTGTCACCGCTGCTCGCGGAGACGAACCTCGGCGCGACGGCCATCGGCACCGGGATCACGGCCGATCCGCAGTACCGCGACGAGGTCCGTCGACAGCTCCAGGCAGCGAGCGGGCTCGACGTCGTGACCGCCCCGGACCTCATCGAGGCGACGAGCGACGCGGGCGCCTTCATGACCCTGTCCGGCACGGTGAAGCGCAGCGCGGCGAAGCTTCTCGAAGATCTGCAACGACCTGCGGCTGCTGGCGTCGGGTCCGCAGGCCGGCCTGGGGAGATCACGCTTCCGGCGCGGCAGGCGGGCTCCTCGATCATGCCGGGCAAGGTCAACCCGGTGATCCCCGAGGTGGTGAACCAGATCGCGTTCGCCGTCGCCGGTGCGGACACCACGGTGACGATGGCGGCCGAGGGCGGTCAGCTCCAGCTCAACGCCTTCGAGCCGATCATCGCCCACGCGATCCTGCAGTCCCTGCAGTGGATGGCCAGCGGCTGCGCGACGCTCCGCGAGCACTGTGTCACCGGCATCGAGGCGAACGAGGCGAAGCTCGCGGCGCAGGTCGACACGAACGTCGGCGTCGTCACGGCACTCACGCCGTACATCGGCTACGCGGCCGCGGCGTCGATCGCACACACGGCGCTGACGACCTCGACGCCGATCGCGACGCTCGTCACCGCGGCGGGGCTCATGGACGCCGACCAGGTGCAGCGGGTGCTCAGCCCGGCGCGCCTCTCGGGCATCGAGCTCGCGACCGGGGCGATCCCCGTGATCACCGCGGAGATGCTCGACGCCGCGGCACGGGAGACCCGGCGCGACTGACTGTCCGGCGCCCGGCTCGTGTCACGCGCACCGTGCGAGGGAGCTCTACGGTGCGAGGTTCCACGGAGGGTGCGAGGTCCTGCGGGTCCCACACTGCGCGGAACCTCGCACACTGCGGGCGCGCGGGCGCGCGGGCGCGGGCGCCAGCGCCCCGCGCGCTACGGCAGCGGGTGCTCGCCGACGCGCACCTGCTGCGACATCTCGCGCAGGTGCTCCTCGACGGCGGTCGGTTCGAGGTCCGCGCTCCGCTGCGCCGCCGCCGTCCGGACGTGGTGCGCGGCCGCGATGTCCGCGTCCCGCCACCGGGCCAGCGTGAAGTTCCGCGTCACGTCCCGCAGGGGGAGCCGGATCGACTCGTCCGCCTCGATGCCGGCGAGCAGCTGCCGCATCCGGATCACCTCGGAGTCGAGCTCACCGCCGACGACGAGCACGAAGTTCGAGATGTACAGGTACACGAGCAGCAGGATCGCCCCGCCGAGCCACCCGTACGCCTTGTTGCCGCCGCCGATGGTCTCGACGTAGGTCGAGAACCCGAGCGTCGCGAGCGCCCAGGTCACGATCGCGAAGCCGGCGCCGGCGGACACCCACCGGAGCTGCGGTGTCTTCACGTTCGGTGTGGCGTAGTAGAGCACGGCGACCATCACCACGAGGTCGACCGCGAGGATCGGCCACTTCGCCACGTTCCACAGGTCGTCGATCCACGGCGCCCAGCCGAGCTGCCGGATGACCGCGGCGGAGATCGTCGGCGTGCCGAGCAGGATCACGATCGCGATCGCGCCGCCGACCATGACCAGCAGCGTGACCAGGAGCATCATGCTCCGGAACTTCCAGATCCGCCGTCCCTCCTCGACCTCGTAGGCGGTGTTCATCGCCCGGCCGAACGCGGTCGCGTACCCGGACAGCGACCACAGGGTCAGGACGACCCCGGTCGCGAAGCCCAGCCCCGGGTTGTCGAGCGTGGCAGCCTGCCGGAGCGGCCCCTCGAGGTGCTGCGCGGTCTCGGGTCGCACGATGAACCCGAGCACCTCGACGATGTCCGACAGGCTGTCGCCGTGCCGGTCCACGATCGACAGGGCGGAGACCACGGTGAGCGCCGTGGGGAAGACGGTGAGCAGCGCGAAGAACGTCAGGGACGCAGCCGCGTCCACGACGCGGTGCCGGATCACCGAGTGGTAGGTGCGTCGGACGACGGCGCGGACTCCCGTCCGCTGGAGGTCGCGCGACGCGCTGTCCGGCATGCGTTGTACGGTACCCGACACCTGACGGACCGGAGGCGCGGTGCGGGCCCGCCACGCGCCTCCAGTCCGCTTGGTGGTCGAGTCCAGCGGTCGCTTCCGAGACTCGCGTTCAGCGACAAGTCTCGCGCTAGCGAGCCGGAGAACTGTCGCTCAGGCCGAGTCTCGGGCCCGCCGGCGGCCGCGAGCCGGATCAGTTGGCGTGCGGGTGGCGGGCGTCGTAGCGACGGAAGCTCGGGACCAGGCGCAGGAGCAGCGCGACGAGCCCGATGATGAGCACGCCGCCGATGATCGGTGGGTACGCGATCCCGGCAGCGACGACGAGCCCCGCGTAGAGGTCGCCGATGCGGGGACCGCCCGTGACGACGACGGTGAAGATGCCCTGCAGGCGCCCGCGCATCCCGTCCGGCGCCGCGGCCTGCAGGATCGTGCCGCGGAACACCGCACTGACGTTGTCCGCTCCGCCCGCAACGGCGAGGAAGAGCGCCGCGCCGCCGAGCGCCGGCAGGATCGCGACGTCGAAGGTCTCGCCGGCACGGCCCCCGAGCGCGTGCGCGAACGCGATCACGACACCGAACAGGGCGATGGCGCCGCCGTACACGGTGATCGCCCAGCCGACGGCCTCGCCCTGCCTCCGGACGTGCCCGAGCGGGCCGGAGAACACGCTCGACACCAGCGCGCCGATCGCGTAGGCGGCGGTGAGCGCCCCGACCGTGACCGACCCGCCGCCGATGACGAGCGCACCGATCGCCGGGAAGAGCACGCGCGGCTGGCCGAAGGTCATCGCGATGATGTCGAGCACGAAGGTCATGGTGATGTTGCGGGAACGCCGGAGGAAGCGTGCGCCCTCCACGAGCGAGCCGAGCCCGGGCCGCAGGGCACCGTGCTCGGCGCCATCCGCGGCAGCGTGAACACGCCGAGGAACGCGCAGCTAACAAGACGACGTCGATCGTGTACGTCGGAGCGAAGCCGACGGCCGCGATGAGGACACCGGCGACCGCCGGACCCACCGTCACCTGGAGTCCGGCCGCGATGCCGCCGAGGGCGCTCGCCGCGGGCAGCAGGTCGACCCCGACGAGCCGCGGGACGATCGCCGCGCGTGACGCGCCGTTCACGGTGGCGGCCACCGCGTTCACGGTGGCGAGGACGTACAGGAGCGTGACGCTGTGGAACCCGAGCCAGGCGTGGGTGGCGATGAGCGCCACCGCCAGCCAGGCCACGACGGCCGACCAGAGCGCGACCGTGCGGCGGTCGAAGGCGTCGGACAGCATGCCGCCGTACAACCCCGCGGCGATCATCGGCACGAGGGCGATCACGCCGACGAGCGACACCGCGAACGTCGAGTGCGTGATCTCGTAGACCTCGAGGCCGACGGCGACGGTGGTCATCTGCGTGCCGATGCCGGCGATGGCGGTGCCGGCCCACAGCCGGGCGAAGGCCGGGGAGCGGCGGAGCGGTGTGAGGTCCGCGAGGAGCCGGCGTCGGCGCTCGTCGGTCGGTGTCGATGATGTCACGGTGGAACCATTCTGGGGCCTGCGGAGCCCGGACCGCGCTCTCTGGTTGACTTGGCCGCATGACTGACCTGAACAGCAAGCCCGAGTTCGACGCCCCCGAGGGCCCGGCTCCCACCGAGCTCGTCGTCACCGACATCGTCGAGGGTGACGGCGACGTCGCGAGCGCCGGCTCGACCGTCAAGGTGCACTACGCCGGCGTCGAGTACGAGACCGGCGAGGAGTTCGACAGCTCCTGGAACCGCGGCGAGCCGATCGACTTCCCGCTCGCGGCGCTCGTGCGCGGCTGGCAGGAGGGCATCCCCGGCATGAAGGTCGGCGGCCGCCGCAAGCTCGTCGTCCCGCCGGAGCTCGCGTACGGCCCGGCCGGCGGCGGCCACTTCCTCTCCGGCAAGACCCTCATCTTCATCATCGACCTGCTCGGGTCCGCTGATGCAGGTCGGCGCCCCGACGATCGAGCTCAACGACGGTCACCGGTTCCCCGAGCTCGGCCTGGGCACCTACGGCCTGGACGGCGACGAGGGTGCGGCCGCGATCGGGACCGCGATCACGAGCGGGTACCGGCTCCTCGACACCGCGCTGAACTACGGCAACGAGGACGCCGTCGGGAAGGCCGTGCGCGAGTCGTCCGTCGCCCGCGAGGACCTCGTCGTCACCTCGAAGCTGCCCGGCCGTCACCACGGCTACGACGAGGCGCACCGGTCGATCGACGAGACCCTCGGCAACCTCGGTCTCGACCACGTCGACCTGTACCTCATCCACTGGCCGAACCCGTCGGTGGACAGGTTCGTCGACACCTGGAAGGCGTTCGTCGACCTCCGTGACAGCGGCAAGGTCCGCTCGATCGGCGTCTCGAACTTCACGCCCGAGCACCTCCGCCGCATCGTCGACGCCACCGGTGTCGCGCCGGCGGTGAACCAGGTCGAGCTGCACCCGTACTTCCCCAGGCCGCCCTGAGGGAGGTGCACCGGGAGCTCGGCATCGTGACCGAGAGCTGGAGCCCGCTCGCGAAGCGGTCGGAGCTGCTCGCCGAGCAGCCGATCGTCGACGCGGCCGCCGCGCACGGGGTCGCCCCTGGGCAGGTCGTGCTCCGCTGGCACGTCCAGATCGGTGCCGTCCCGGTGCCCAAGTCGGGCGACGCGGCACGGCAGCGCGAGAACCTCGACGTCTTCGGCTTCGAGCTGACCGACGACGAGGTCGCGGCGATCTCCGCGCTCGAGCGCGGCCGGCTCTGGGACGGCGACCCGGACACGCACGAGGAGATGTAGGACCGCGCTGTGCGGAACCAGGTTCCGGACACGACACCGCGAAGAAGCGTGGTGCGGTGTCCGGAACCAGGTTCCGGACTGGAGGCACGTGGCGGGTCTGCCGCGTGCCTCCAGTCCGTCCGCGGTGTCGGTCCGGCGGACTACACTGGACACCCCTCTTTCCCGAAGGGTTGTGTGTGTCCGAACCGACCGAGATCGACCGCGAGCGCGGCTACGTCGACGGGCTCTTCGCCCGGCTCGACGAGCTGACCGCCGAGGCCGAGCAGCGTCTCGCCGAGACCCGCCGTCAGGCCGTCGGCGGGAACCACCAGAGTCGCAGCGAGCGCGACGCGTACGCACGGCTCTACGAGGACACCATCGCGACGCTCGAGCGCGTGGGCGACCGGCTGGTGTTCGGCCGGCTCGAGGTGTCCGAGCCGGACGGCGACGAGGACGCCTTCCGGTACATCGGCCGCGTCGGCCTGCGGGACCGCGACCACCGTCCGCTCCTGCTCGACTGGCGCGTGCCCGGCGCGAGCGCGTTCTACCAGGCGACCGCAGCGCACCCGATGGGGATGCGCGCCCGCCGGCACCTGACGCTCGACGGCCGGAGCGTCGTCGGCATCGAGGACGAGGTCTTCGACGCCGCCCTCTACGACGACGAGCGCACCCACCTGCAGGGCGAGGGCGCACTCCTCGCGGCCGTGACCGCCGAGCGCACCGGCCGGATGACCGACATCGTCGCGACGATCCAGGCCGAGCAGGACCGCATCATCCGCTCCCCGCTCGAGGGTGTCCTCGTCGTGCAGGGCGGCCCCGGCACCGGCAAGACCGCCGTGGCGCTGCACCGTGCGGCCTACCTGCTGTACTCCTACCGCGAGCGACTCCGGGCTCCGGCGTGCTCGTGGTCGGCCCGTCCCGGCGTTCCTCACCTACATCGAGCAGGTCCTGCCGTCGCTCGGCGAGACCGGCGTCGTGATGGCCTCGCTCGGCTCGCTGTACCCCGGCGTCCACGCGACCCGGCACGACCGGCGGGACGTCTCCGCCGTGAAGGGGGCGGCGGAGATGGCGCAGCTGCTCCGCCGTGCCGTGCGGTCCCGCCAGGTCGTGCCGACCGAGCCGGTCACGCTCGACGTCGAGGGGGAGCGGCTGGTCGTGCCGCCCGCGCTCGTCGCCGACGCGATGAAGCGCGCACAGGACCGCGGGAAGCCCCACAACGTCGCCCGCGTCACGTTCAACAGGATCGCGCTCGACGCGATGACCCGCCTGCTCGCCGACCAACTGCGCGAGCGCGGCACCACGGTCGACGAGGCGGACGAGAAGGTCCTGCGCGAGGACATCCGTTCGTCGTACGACGCCCGCGTGCTGCTCAACACGGCGTGGCTGCCGTTGCCGCCCGAGAAGTTCCTCGAGGACCTGTACGCCCGGCCGAACTGGCTCGCCACGCTGACGCCGCACTGGACCCGGAACGCCGTGCGCTGCTGCTCCGCGATCGTGGCGCGGGCTTCACGGTCGAGGACGTCCCGCTCCTCGACGAGGCCGCCGAGCTCCTCGGCCCGTTCGACCCGACCGGCGGTGCGGCGAAGCGGGCCGCGAAGGCGAGCCGGAACCGCGACATCGAGAACGCCCGGCAGGCGATCGAGAACATGGGCGTCGAGGGCATCGTCACGGCCGAGCAGGTCGCCGGCTCCTTCGCGGAGGGCGGCGATGCGCGCACCACCGCCGAACGCGCGGCCGAGGACCGCGAGTGGACCTACGGCCACATCGTCGTCGACGAGGCGCAGGAGCTGTCGCCGATGCAGTGGCGGGTCCTCGCCCGCCGCAACCCGCTCCGCTCGTTCACCATCGTCGGCGACATGGCGCAGGGCTCCTCGCCCGGAGCCGCCCGGACGTGGGACGACGTCATCGGGGCGCTCGCCCGCCGTCGCCGGGGCCGCGCGCCGCAGGTGCCGATCGCGCACCGCGTCGAAGAGCTCACCGTCAACTACCGCACGCCGCGCTCCATCGTCGACGCAGCCGGCGAGTTCGCGGACGCGGCGGGACTCTCGGTCACCCGGACCGAGGCCGTCCGCGACGGCGACCCCGTCGAGCGGGTGCGGGTCGGGCGTGCCGACGTGCTCGACACCGTCGCCTCGGTCGTGGACGCCGAGCGGGCGCACATCGGGGTCGGCACCATCGGGGTCATCGTGCCCGAGGCGGACCTCGACGCCGTCCGGCACCGGCTGGCCCGGACCGAGGCGGACGTCCGGTCGCTCGGGTCGCCGCGGCCGGGATCGGTCACGGTGCTGACCGGTGCGGACGCGAAGGGCCTCGAGTTCGACGGCGTGCTGCTGGTCGACCCGGAGCACGTCGGCGCCGACGCGGCGCGCGCCGCGGCCGCGGTCTACGTGGCGATGACGCGCCCCACGCGCCGCCTGACGGTGATCGACGTGGCGTGACCGCCTGTCTGACTGGAGGCACGGTGCGGGCCCGCCCTCGCCTCCAGTCCGTCGGACGCTCGCTTCGTCGTGCCAAGGCGACAGATCCCGACGATGGCGGGTCATCGGTGCCGCGACGGCGATGGATCCCTGCAGGACGTCGGAGGCGGACCGTCGCTTTCGCGAGGAGGTTCCGGACGTCGCCCGGACGGTCAGCGCTTGCGGTTCTCGACGAGCGAGAGCGCGTAGGACTCCCACCACTGGCCGGCGGCCGGGCCGCCGTTGCAGGTGCCGTCGCTCAGGCCCGGGGTCTTCACCCAGAGCAGGGCGTCGAGCCGCGTCGTACCGCGGGTGACGTGCGGAGCCTGCCCGAGTCCCGCCCCGTCGGGGTTGCACCAGGTGCCGCGCCACCCCTGGCCGTTGCGCGAGACGTCGATGACGAAGTGCGGGTCGCCGCCGATCGCGTCCGCCAGCCCGTCGGCGTAGGCACGCTCCTGGTCGACCCGGTAGAAGTTCGACACGTTCGTGAAGAAGCCCTGCGTCCGGTCGACGCCGGCCTCGCGCAGCCACTTCGCCATCGTGCTCGTCGGCACCCGGTTCTCGTTGCCACCGTCGAGGTAGACGGTGAGACCGTGCCCCGCGAGCGCGGCGACGGCCTTGCGGAGGAGCGGGAGACGGTCGTGCTCGAGGCGCTTGCACACCTGGATCTGCGCGATGGAGTCGGGCTCGACCAGGACGACGGCCTTCGACCCGGCCATCGCCCGGACCGCCGCGCGGACCCACGGCAGGTACTCGTCCGCGGACGTCCCGCCCTTCGAGTAGTTGCCACAGTCACGGTCGGGCACGCTGTAGAGGACGAACACGGGGTCTTCCGCTGGCGCTCGGCGCTCCGGACGACGTCGTGGATCGTCTGCCGGGTCTCGCTGATCGAGGAGTTCGTGAGCCAGGTCGCGATCGGCTGGTCCGCGATCACGGAGATCCGGGCCGCCGTGGAGTCGTCGCCGTCGGCCCGGGCCTCGGCGGCGCGACGGCCGGGCTGGTTCTCGTCCGACGGCTGTCGCGCGAGGCCGCCGGGGAACGCGCCCGAGGCGGACCTCCGCTCCACGATGTGCCTGCCGGTCGTGTCGGCGCCGCGGGGGAGCACCAGCACGAGCGCGACGACGAGCGCCGCCACGACCACCGCCGCGATCCCGATCCACGTCCACTGGCGACGACCGGGGCTGCGACGTGCGCGGGTTCCCTCGAGACTCGGCATGCGCCCATGCTCGCAGGTGCGGACCGCGCCCGCCCAGGGTCGCTGGGCGTTCCCCCAGGCGTGGTGCCGCTTCCTGCCAGGAGCATGCCGCAGACTGTCGGGATGTTCCGGAAGCTTCTCCTCCTCGCCCTGACCGCGGCGTACGCCTGGGTGATCTGGCGGATGACCCTGACACCGCAGGTGTTCACGTCGGCGCAGAACTCCCTGGTCCTGCACGCGATCGCCTGGGTGCAGCAGCTGCCGCACGGTGCGTGGTTCACCTACGAGCGCACGGAGTTCCTCGCGAACATCGCCATGTTCGTCCCGGTCGGGATGCTCGCCGCGCTGTGGCTGCCCCGTCGCTGGTGGATCCTCGGCGCGGTCGTCGGCGTGGCGCTGTCGGCGGGGATCGAGATCGCCCAGGCCGTGTACCTGCCCTACCGTGTCGCCGACCCGCGCGACGTGCTCTCCAACGGGCTCGGCGGCCTGCTCGGCGCGACGCTCGTCGGACTCTTCCGCAGCCTGCTGCCCGCGCCGCGTCGCCGTCGGCTGCGTGCTCGGACCGCCTGACCTCTGGTAGTCTTGGGCGGTTGCCGTCGAACGGCCGCGGACAAAGAGCGCTCACGCATCCGGTGTGGGCACCGCGCAACGGACAGGAAGGGGATCATCCATGGCACTTGACGCGAAGGTCAAGCAGGAGATCATCGAAGAGTACGCGACCCACCCGGGCGACACCGGATCCCCGAGGTCCAGGTCGCCGTTCTGACTCGTCGCATCAACGACCTGAACGAGCACCTCAAGGAGCACAAGCACGACCACCACTCGCGTCGTGGTCTGCTGCTCATGGTCGGTCAGCGTCGCCGTCTCCTCGGTTACCTCTCCGACGTCGACATCAACCGCTACCGTGCGCTCATCGAGCGTCTCGGCCTGCGGCGGTAGTCGCCTCGCAGACACTGCTCGACCGAACGCCCGGTCTTCTTCGGAAGGCCGGGCGTTCTCTCGTCGTCCGGGTCCGATCCGCCCGGAATGTCTGCGCCGAGGATCTGGTTGGGCACCATGTTCATGCAAACGCATCGAAAGTTGGGATCCACCATGACCACCATCGCCCTCGTCACCGCCGGGCTCTCCGAGCCCAGCTCCACCCGCCTGCTCGCCGACCGTCTGGCCGAGGCCGCCGTCGCGTCGCTCGCCGCGCCGGGGAGCGGTTCGGCGCACGTGCTGCACGTCGACCTGCGTCCGCTCGCGCACGAGATCACCGACGCGATGCTCACCGGGTTCGCGGCGCCGGCACTGTCCGCCGCGATGGCCACGGTGGTCGAGGCCGACGCCGTCGTGTTCGTCACGCCGATCTTCACCGCGGGCGTGAGCGGCCTGGCGAAGTCGTTCCTGGACGTGCTCGACAAGGACGCGCTCGCTGACATGCCCGTCCTGCTCGGAGCCACCGGCGGGACCGCGCGGCACTCGCTCGCGATCGAGCACGGCCTGCGCCCGGTCTTCGCCTACCTCCGTGCCGCCGTGGTCCCGACCGGCGTCTTCGCGGCGACGGACGACTGGGGAGCGCGGGCGACTCCGCCGCTCTGGACGGGCGCATCCGCCGGGCGGAGCGGACCTCGCCTGGGCGATCCGCGCCTCCCGTCGGACCCCGCAGGAAGCCGACGCGCTCCCGGCGACGGCGGACTTCGCGTCCCTGTTGGGCGGTCTCGGCCACTGAGCCCGTGCTCTTAGGCGGCCCACAGAGCCCGTCGGGCGAGAGCGCAGCCCACGCCCGGGTCGTTCATCGCTCTGCTCGGGAACCTCGTCATGACGACGAGGAGGACCACCGATGGACACCAGGGGCAACGGCAAGCGATCCGCCCGGATCACGAGTGCGCTCGTCAGTGCTGGCGGGCTCCTGGTGGCTGCGGTCACCGGGGTCGGGCTCTGGTTCGGGCACGAGCAGGCCACGACGACCGAGAGCACGACGTCCGGCAGCACGACGTCCGAGAGCACGACGAGCGGGACGACCACGGACGCCGGGACGTCGACCGACTCCGGCACGTCGACGGACACCGGGACATCCACCGACCAGGGTGTGACGCAGGGGAGCTCCGGCAGTTCCGGCAGCTCCGACGCCACGACGACGGGGTCGTGACCGTGCGCGCCGCAGCCGAGTGGGACCTCTGGACCACCACCGCCCGCGTCGTCCTGGACCACCGGGACCGACGCCACCTCGCCGCCGCCGAGTCCTGCGTCAGCGAGGTCACCGCCGCCGTGGACGCCGCGTGCAGCCGCTTCCGGGACGACTCCGAACTCGTCGCCCGCGCCGCCGACCTCGTCCGCGGCACCGAGGTCTCACCGCTCCTGGCGACCCTCGTGCACCAGGCGCTCGACGCCGCACGGGCCACCGACGGCGACGTCGACCCGACGCTCGGCGCGCGGATGGTCTCCCTCGGGTACGACGCCGCGTTCGCGGACGCGCCACCCGTGCCCACACCCGGGGCGATCGCCCGCGAGCTCGACCCCCGGCCCGCCTGGGAACGCGTGCTCCTCTCCGGCACGTTCCTGCGCGTCCCCGAGGGCGTCACGCTCGACCTCGGCGCCGTCGCCAAGGCCGCGGCGGCCGACGCGGCAGCGGCGAGCATCACCGCCCGGCTCGGGATCGGCGCCCTCGTCTCCCTCGGCGGCGACGTCGCCACCGCCGGTCCCGAGCCGTCCGGTGGCTGGCAGGTGCGGGTGCAGGACCGCGACGAGGACCCGATCGACCACGTGCGGATCGCCTCCGGCTGGTCCGTCGCGACGTCGAGCACGCAGAAGCGCCGCTGGGACCAGGACGGGCACGCGCGGCACCACATCCTCGACCCGCGCTGGGGATTGCCCGCCGAGCCGGTCTGGCGCTCGGTGACGGTCGTCGCGCCGTCGTGCGTGTCGGCGAACACCTTGACGACCGCGGCCGTCGTCCGCGGACACGGCGCCGTCGAGCTGCTCCGACGGAGCGGACGTGCTGCACGGCTCGTGGCGGCCGACGGTGCGGTCGTGCGGCTCGGCGGCTGGCCCGACGAGGACGAGGCGGCCGCCTGATGGACACCGCGCTCTGGGTGGTCGGCCGGGGGATGGGTGTCGCAGCGGTGGTGCTGCTCACCCTCACGGTGCTGCTCGGCATCGTCACACGTGGCGGACGCCCGCTCCCCGGGCTGCCGCGGTTCGCGGTGCAGCTCGTGCACCGCGACGTCGCCCTGGTCTCGACCGTCCTCGTCGTCGTGCACGTCACGACGCTCCTGCTCGACACCGAGGCCGAACTCCGGCTCGTCGACACCGTCGTGCCGTTCGTCGGTTCCTACCGCTGGTTCTGGCTGGGGCTCGGGACGCTCGCGGTCGACCTGCTCGTCGTGCTCGTCGTCTCCGGGCTGCTCCGTCGGGTGATCGGCCCGCGGGCCTTCCGCGCCCTGCACTGGACCGCCTACGCGATGTGGCCGGTGGCGATGGCCCACGCGATCGGCACCGGGACCGACGGCACGTCGGCGCGGTTCCTCGTCGTCGCCGGGACCTGCGCCGCCGCCGTCGTGGGGGCCGTCATCTGGCGCTGCACCGCCCGCGTCACCGAGTTCCGCTCCGCACCCCTGGAGGTCGTCCGATGACCGTCACCGCACCCCACGCCGTCGTCCCGCCCACCGGCACGAAGCGGCTCCTCGCCGCCGCCGACCCCGGTCTCGACGCCCACGAGCGCACGCACGGCCCGCTGCCGCCGACCGGCCCGGGCATCATCGACGAGATCGGCCTCGCCGGGATCGACGGCCGCGGTGGCGCCGGCTTCCCGCTGGCCCGCAAGCTCGCGGTCGCCGCCGGACGGGCACAGCGTGGTCGGACGGACCGCGGACCCGTCGTGATCGGGAACGCCGCCGAGGGGAGCCAGCGAGCCGCAAGGACGCCGTCCTCCTCGAACGCGCTCCGCACCTCGTGCTGGACGGTCTGGTCGTCGCGGCGCAGGCGGTCGCGGCGTCCGAGGCCGTGGTGGCCACGAGCGACCGGCTCGCCGAGCACGTCCGGCGGGCGATCCACGAACGGCAGCGACGCACCGGCGGTCCCGGCCCGGTCGTGCTCGACGTCCGCCCGCTGCCACACACGGCGTTCGTCGCGGGTGAGGCCGGCGCACTCGCCTCCGCCGTCGCCGGTGGCCGCGGGCTCCCCGAGGACCGCGTCGTCCGGCTCGCCGAGCGCGGGCCGAGCGGGCGTCCCACTCTCGTGTCGAACGTCGAGACACTGGCCCAGGCGGCGCTCGTCGCGCGGTACGGGGCGGCATGGGCGCGGAGCGTCGGCAGCGCGAGCGCTCCCGGGACCCGTCTCGTCACCGTCAGCGACGTGACCGACCCGGCCCGGGCGGTGGTGCTGGAGACCGCCGGGGGTGCGCCGCTCGGGGAGCTGCTCCGCGCCTCCCGGCTGACCGACGCCGACCCGCGACGGACGCGAGCCGTCCTGGTCGGCGGGTGGGGCGGGACGTGGGTGCCGACGGCCGCGTTCGACGCGACGCTCGACGTCGACGGCCTCGCGCCGTGGGGTGCCGTGCCGGGCGCGGGCGTGCTCGCGGTGCTCGACGACCAGACCTGCCCGATCGCGGTGACGGCGCGGATCGCCGCGGCGCTCGCCGGGGCCTCGGCCGGGCGCTGCGGGCCGTGCGTGAACGGGCTGCCCAGGATCGCGGAGGTCGTCGCGGTCCTGGCGTCGGGCCGACCCGCCGAGGACCTGACGGGCGAGGTGCGCCGCGTCACCGCCCTCGTCGACGGACGCGGGGCGTGCCACCACCCGGACGGCGTGGCGCGGATGGTGCGGAGTGCGATGCGCGTGTTCCGGGACGACGTGCAGGCGCACCTCGGCGGTCGCTGCCTGCACGCCGGAGGTGTCCGGTGACGGCGCCGCACGCGGCGCAGGCGCTGCACGTCGACTGGACCCGGTGCCGGGGGAGGGGGCTCTGCACGGAGCTCTTCGCCGAGCGGTTGGCGCGGGACGAGTGGGGCTACCCGGTCGTGCGCGACGGTGGCGGGACCCGGGACGTCCCGGTGCCCCGGACGAGCTCGACGCGGCGCGGGACGCGGTGGCGATGTGCCCGCTGCAGGCGTTGCGGCTGACGTCGCGCTGAGTTCGGGCGCACGGGCGCTCGGGCGGGACGCCCCTGCCGGATGCTCCGCTCAGTACCAGTGCGGGTTGACGCTCATCTCGTGGTTCCACGCTCCGCAGGGCGAACCGTAGGCGCTCTTGATGTAGGCGAGGCCCCAGTTGATCTGCGTCGCAGCATTCGTCCGCCAGTCGGCTCCAGCGGCCGACATCTTCTCCGCCGGCAGTGACTGCGGATGCCGTACGCCCCGCTCGACGCGTTCAGGGCGTTCGCCCGCCAGCCGGACTCCTGCGTCCACAGCGACACGAGGCACGAGAACTGGTCGGGTCCCCAGCCGTACGCGCCGATGGCGCTCCGGGCGTAGGCCTGTGCCGCGGCCGGGTCGACCACCACGCCGCTCGTGCTCGGGTAGGACGAGCCCGAGCCGCCGCTCGTCGCGGTAACGGCCGTGTTCGTCGCCGCTGCCGCGTCCGCCGCCGCCTGGCGCTTCCGCTGCTGCTCGGCCTTCTGCGCCGCCACCTGCACGCCGAGCTGGTAGCGCTGCTCGGTCGACGCGGTGGTGTTCTTCAGCGACGCGAGTTGCGCGTACAGCTCGTCGCTGTGCTCCTGCGTGTCGGCGACGGCGGCCTTCGCGACGGCCTCGGCCGACTTCGCGGCGCTCGCCTTCGTCTCGGCGGCTTCGGCCAGGTCAGCCCTTTCGTCCTCGGCACGGGTCGCCTGGTCGTGCAGCGACGACGCGGTCTTCGCGGCGACGGACGCGTCGTCCATCACGCCGGCCCACGTCGACGACAGCTGGTCGAGCGCCCCGAGCTGGTAGAGCAGCTGGTCCGGGTTCTTCGCCGTCGCGATGCGCGTGGTCATCTCGTTCGAGCTGCCGTCGCGGTACAGGTTCGCGGCGAGCTGGCCGGCCCGCTGCTGCGCGCGCTCGGCGGTCTTCGCCGCCTGGTCGGCCTGGGCCTGGAGGCTCGTGGCGGCCTGGGTGGCCGAGGCCAGCTCCGCCTCGGCCCGGTCCGCCTTCTCGGAGGCGACGAGCGCGGCCTGCGACTTCGTCGCGGCCTCGGCCTGCGCCGCCTCGAGCGCCGCCTGCACCCGGGCGACCTCGGCCTTCTTGGTCTGCTCGTTGCCCTTCGCGCGCTCGACGTCCTGCCAGCTCGGGTACTCCGTCGCGTTCGCCGGTACTGCGGTGACGACGGGGGTGACGAGTGCGCCGACGAGCACTGCGGCCGCGACGAACGCGCCCCGGGAACGGGAGAGACGCATGGCAGCAGGCTACCGAGGACACGCCCGTTCGCCAGGAGCCTCGCCGCCGATTCCCTGCGGACTGGTAAAGTCCATCCCGTCCGGGACCGTTTCCCCGGGTGTCAGACAAACACTGCGCAGGCCGGGCACGGAGCTGGTCATCGGTGGTGGCTCGCGGGCCGGACGGTTTCCCGAGTGCTTCTACTGCTGGCCAGACATGCGTCCCGATCCGTTCGGCGCGCACGCACCATCGGGTGCCGTCGCCCAGCCTGCCGAACACACATCGAGGAGGCACCCTTTTGGAGGGTCCCGAGATCAAGTTCGCCGAAGCCGTCATCGACAACGGCAAGTTCGGCAAGCGCGTCGTCCGGTTCGAGACCGGCCGGCTCGCACAGCAGGCGCAGGGCGCGGTCGCCGCGTACCTCGACGAGGACACGATGCTCCTCTCGGCCACCAGCGCCGGCAAGCACCCGCGTGAAGGCTTCGACTTCTTCCCGCTGACCGTCGACGTCGAGGAGCGCTCGTACGCCGCCGGCAAGATCCCGGCTCGTTCTTCCGTCGAGAGGGCCGTCCCTCGACCGAGGCGATCCTCGTCTGCCGGCTCATCGACCGGCCGCTGCGTCCGTCGTTCGTCGACGGCCTCCGCAACGAGGTGCAGATCGTCATCACCGTCCTGAGCATCGCTCCGGACGAGTTCTACGACGCGCTGGCGATCAACGCCGCGTCCGCGTCGACGCAGATCTCCGGTCTGCCGTTCTCCGGCCCGATCGCCGGTGTGCGCCTCGCCCTGATCCGGGGGCGAACGGCACCGACCAGTGGGTCGCGTTCCCGAAGGCGTCGCAGCTCGAGGACGCCGTCTTCGACCTCACCGTCGCTGGCCGTGTCGTCACGGACGAGGCCGGCAACGAGGACGTCGCGATCATGATGGTCGAGGCCGAGGCCACCGAGCACAGCTGGGACCTGATCCAGGGCGGTGCGACGAAGCCGGACGAGGCGATCGTCGCGCAGGGCCTCGAGGCGGCGAAGCCGTTCCTCAAGGTCCTCGTCGAGGCGCAGGCGAAGATGGCGGCCCAGTCGGCCAAGGAGATCCAGGACTACCCGGTGTTCCCGCCGTACGCCCCGGAGGTCTACACGGCCGTCGAGTCCCTGGCCCTGACCGAGCTCGGCGACGTCTACAAGATCGCCGGCAAGCTCGAGCGCCAGGACGCCGACGACGCGCTCAAGGCCCGCGTCAAGGAGGCCGTCGCCGCCAAGGTCGAGGCCGGCGAGCTGCCCGAGAGCGCCAACGGCCAGGTCAGCGCCGCGTACAAGTCGGTCACGAAGAAGGTCGTCCGCGGCCGCATCCTGACCGAGCAGGTGCGCATGGACGGTCGTGGCCTCGCCGACATCCGTCCGCTCGACGCCGAGGTCGCCGTGATCCCGCGCGTTCACGGTTCGGCGATCTTCCAGCGCGGCGAGACCCAGATCCTGGGCGTCACCACGCTGAACATGCTCAAGATGGAGCAGCAGATCGACTCGCTGTCGCCCGTCACGAAGAAGCGCTACCTGCACCACTACAACTTCCCGCCGTACTCGACGGGTGAGACCGGTCGTGTCGGTTCGCCGAAGCGTCGCGAGATCGGGCACGGCTTCCTCGCCGAGCGCGCCCTCGTGCCGGTGCTCCCGTCGCGCGAACAGTTCCCGTACGCCATCCGTCAGGTGTCCGAGGCCCTCGGCTCCAACGGCTCGACGTCGATGGGCTCCGTCTGCGCCTCGACCCTGTCGCTCCTCAACGCCGGTGTGCCGCTGCGCGCCCCGGTCGCGGGCATCGCGATGGGCCTGGTCTCCGACACCGTCGACGGTCAGACCCGCTACGCGGCACTGACCGACATCCTCGGCGCGGAGGACGCGCTCGGCGACATGGACTTCAAGGTCGCCGGCACCTCGGACTTCGTCACGGCCATCCAGCTCGACACGAAGCTCGACGGCATCCCCTCGTCGGTCCTCGACGCCGCGCTCAAGCAGGCCAAGGAAGCGCGCTCCGCGATCCTCGGTGTGCTGAACGAGGCGATCGACGCCCCCGACGAGATGGCCGACACTGCCCCGCGCGTGATCTCGGTGCAGATCCCCGTCGACAAGATCGGCGAGCTGATCGGCCCGAAGGGCAAGACGATCAACGGCATCCAGGACGAGACCGGTGCCGACATCTCGATCGAGGACGACGGCACGGTCTACATCGGCGCGGTCGACGGTCCGTCGGCCGAGGCCGCCCGCGCCCAGGTCAACGCGATCGCGAACCCGACGAACCCGGAGATCGGGGACCAGTTCCTCGGCACGGTCGTGAAGATCGCGACGTTCGGTGCCTTCGTGTCGCTGCTCCCGGGCCGCGACGGTCTGCTCCACGTCTCCGAGGTGCGCAAGCTCGCCGGTGGCAAGCGTGTGGAGAACGTCGAGGACGTCCTCGGCGTCGGTCAGAAGATCCTGGTCGAGGTCACCAAGGTGGACGACCGCGGCAAGCTGTCGCTCGCACCGGTCATCGCCGACGAGGTGGACACCGAGGGCGGCAAGGGGCACGAGTCCCACGCCGAGGCCCCGGCCGAGGGCTGATCCCTCCCGCGTCCTGACGCACGAACGGCCGCCGTCCCTTCCGGGGCGGCGGCCGTTCGCGTTGCGGGCGCCGGGGTGGTGGCCGGTGTGCCGAGACTCGGGCTGAGCGACAAGTCGTGCGCTGATGAGTGCGAGAACCGTCGCTCACACCGAGACTCGGGGCCGCCGACCCCCGCCGAGTGCCCGCGCGGCTACGCGGCGGGGGTCTCCTGCGTGCCGACGAGCTGCGCGCGTCCGAGGACGTGTTCGCGGAGCAGGAAGCCCACGACGGCGGGCGTCGCGTCCGCCGGAGCCTCGAGCACGGGGACGTCGAGCGCGCTCAGGGTGAAGAAGTACCGGTGCGGTCCGTGCCCGGCGGGCGGCGCGGCCCCGAGGTAGGTGTCCGTGCCGAACTCGTTGCGCCGCCGCAGGGCCTCGGCGGGGAGCAGCGCGTCGTCCGTCCCGGCACCGGCGGGCAGCGAGCTCGCGGACGCCGGGACGTCCGTCAGGCTCCAGTGCCAGAAGCCGGAGCCCGTCGGGGCATCGGGGTCGTACACCGTGAGCACGTAGCTTCGCGTGCCCTCGGGCGCACCGGACCACTCGAGCGCGGGGGACCGGTCCTCGCCACCGGCGTCGGAGCCGCGGGCGGACGTGGGGAGCTCACCGCCGTCGGCGAAGTCCGGACTGGTGAGGGTGAACGCGGGGACGTCGGGGAGGTTCCAGTTGGGGTCGTTGGCCATGCGCCCAGCCAACACCCGCGCCCTCGGCCTGCGCTCGGTGCGCGGGATGCGCGGGTGCGCACGTGCGGACGGGAGGCGCGGTGTCAGGCCGGCACGGGCCTCCCGTCTCTCAGGTGGTCGCGCCGGGCTGGCGCCGACGGCTGACGCGACAAGGTCGACGTCGTACGACAGCGGTGATGTCGTTCGTTCGCACCTGCAACTGTTGCGGCGGCGGCGGAACGACAAGGTCGACGTCGTACGACAGCGGTGATGTCGTTCCGCGTCGACGACGGTCCCGCCTCAGGCGGCGAGCACGCGCTCGACGACGCGGCCGAGGGCCGCCGTCGCGGCGATCGCGTCGCCGGCGTACGCGCCGGACATGGCGCCGTCACGCGCGAGCATGAGCTCGTCCGCGCCGTCGCCCGGCAGCGCGTGCCCGGCGTCCTGCAGCAGCTCGGCCAGTCGTTCCGTGTACCAGTCGCGGTGCACGGCGACGACCTCGCGCACGGGGTCGCGCGGGTCGTGGTACTCGGCGGCGGCGTTCAGGAAGGCGCAGCCGCGGAACTCGGCCTCGTCGACCTCGTCGGTGAGGGCGGCGACCCAGGCGCGGACGGCCTCGGCGGGGGAGCCGGCGTCGGCGATGAGCTGCTCCATCCGCTGCTGCACGCGTTCGTGTTGGGTGCGGATGTAGGCGAGGATCAGGTTGTCCTTGGACCCGTAGTGCTTGTAGAACGTCGCCTTCGTGACGCTCGCCTCGGAGATGAGGCGGTCGACGCCGACGCTGTGGATGCCCTCCTCGTAGAAGAGCCGTGTCGCCGTCTCGAGGATGCGGACCTTCGCGCCGCCGGAGCGGGGAGCCGGGGGACGCTCGACCCGTCCGGCGACGCGAGGTTCGTGCTCGGGCCAGGGAGACGCTGGACGGCCGGTTGGGGGAATCGACCGTCACAGCGTGGCTCCTTGGACTCATCGGCTCCGCGGCGGAGCGGGGACTCGTGTGCCGCGCAGGACTGATGTCCCGAGCCACCGGATCGGAATCTAGGGGGCTTCCGATCCGGTGCAACCACTGTACCACATGGAGGACAGACAGACGAGTCTTTCTATCCTCCTCGAATGTACCCCACTTCGAGTGACAGCGTGCGTGCCTGTGGAAACTGGGCGACCCGCTCCCGGGGATCAGTAGGCTCGTCTGCGATGAACCACCCAGTGCCGTTGCCGCTCGAGGCCCCGGACACGTCGTTCCTGACGTCCGGGGGTGCCTTCGTCCGTCGAACCGTCCTGCCTTCCGGCGTGCGGGTCCTGACCGAGGCCATGCCCGGAGCGAGCTCGACGAGCCTCGGCTTCTGGGTGGGCGTGGGGTCCCGCGACGAACGCGAGGGGCAGTACGGCTCGACGCACTTCCTCGAGCACCTCCTCTTCAAGGGCACCGCGAGGCGCTCGGCGCTCGACATCGCGATCTCCTTCGACTCCGTCGGTGGCGAGCACAACGCGGCGACCGCCAAGGAGTACACGTGCTACTACTCCCGCGTCCGCGACGCGGACGTCCCGATGGCGGTCGAGGTCATCGGCGACATGGTCACCGGCTCCGTGCTCGAATCCGCGGCGTTCGACGTCGAGCGCGGCGTCATCCTCGAGGAGCTCGCGATGGCGGCGGACGACCCGGCCGACGTCGCGGGCGAGGCCTTCTTCGCGGCGGCCTTCGACGGACACGCCCTCGGCCGACCGATCGGCGGCACACCCGAGAGCATCCGCGCGGTGCAGCGCGACGAGGTCCTGGCGCACTACCGGGAGCACTACGCCCGAACGGCATCGTCGTCACCGCGGCCGGGGCCGTCGACCACGACCGTTTCTGTGAACTGGTCAGCGCCGTCTTCGGGAGCGCTCCGAAGGCCTCGCCGCTCGCGCGACGCACACCGCAGCCGGTTGCGGACCCGGTGGTCCCGAGACTCTCGGTGGTGCACCGTCCGACGGAGCAGGTCTCGATGCTCCGCGGCTCGCAGGGCCTCGACCTCCGCGACGAGCGCCGTCCGGTGCTCAGCGTGCTGAACGCCGTCCTCGGCGGCGGCATGAGCTCCCGGCTCTTCCAAGAGGTGCGCGAGCGGCGCGGGCTCGCCTACGCCGTGAGCTCCTTCGCGCCCGCCTACCTCGACAACGGCGCGTTCGGTGTCTACGCCGGGTGCGCCCCGACAACGTCGCCGGGGTCGTCGAGATCGTCGACGCCGAGTTCCGCCGGATGGTCGACGACGGCATCACGACCGACGAGCTCCGCCGAGCGAAGGGACAGATCGAGGGGGCGCTCACGCTCTCGCTCGAGGACTCCGACGCCCGGATGACCCGACTCGGCCGGTCCGAGCCTCGGCACGGGGGAGTTCACCGACCTCGCCACCGCCCTCGAGCGGGTGGACCGCGTCACGACCGACGACGTCCTCGACCTGGCGCGCGACCTCCTCACCCGCCCGACGATCACCTCGGTGGTCGGGGCGGTGCGGCAGGACGAGCTCGCGGCCGCGATCGGGATCGGCGGTTGAGCACGGACATGTCCCACTACCTCTACCTCGTCCGGCACGGCGAGCACCAGGACGCGGAGCACGGGCTGCGGGACGGCAAGCTGTCCGAGCGCGGCAAACGGCAGGCGATGCTCGTCGCGGACCGGCTCGGTGGCGTGCCCTTCGACGGCGTGTACCACTCGCCGCTCGAGGCCCCGAGCGAGACCGCCTCGTTCCTCGCACAGCGGTTGCCGGCGATCCAGCCGGAGCCGTCGACACTCCTCTTCGACTGCATCCCCTCCGGCCCGACCCCGGACATGCCCCACGCGTACCAGGGCTGGTACGGCGGCATCACGGAAGAGGAGATCATCGCCGGGCAGGCCCAGATGGGTGACGCCGTGGCCGAGTGGTTCACGCCGGCGCGCGAGGACCGGCACGACCTCCTCATCACGCACAACGCCGTCATCGGCTGGTTCGTGCGCGAGGCCTTCCAGGCGCCCGAGTGGCGGTGGATGGGCACGAACGTCGCCCACACCGCGCTGACGATCATCCGCGTCCGCTCGGCCAAGCCGGCCGAGGTCGTGGCGCTCAACGACCTGGCGCACCTGCCAGTCGAGCTCCGCAC
Organism: Curtobacterium flaccumfaciens; assembly: GCA_029689965.1. Taxonomy (GTDB): domain Bacteria; phylum Actinomycetota; class Actinomycetes; order Actinomycetales; family Microbacteriaceae; genus Curtobacterium; species Curtobacterium flaccumfaciens_E. The sequence continues at coordinate 1,872,111 of CP121450.1, forward strand.
GGGCTCCCCGTCGACCAGCCCGTCTAGCAGCGCGGGTACCCTCAGCCCGTCGAGCGGACCGGCTTGCGGTACCAGGCCGTCGCGTTCGGATTCTCGTTGAACGGCTCGACGCGCTCGTAGCCCCGGCTGCGGTACATCGCGCCCGCAGCGACGAGCGAGTCGTTCGTGTCGAGCACGATGGCCGTCGCGCCGAGTTCGGCACCAGCGGCCTCGAGCGCGTCCATCAGCGTCGTCGCGACACCCTTGCCACGGCCGGCCGGTGTGACGAAGACGTGCTTGACCTCGAACCGGACGTCGGCGCCGTCGTCGGCAATGCGCCGGACGCCGCCGCACCCGACCGCTCGCCCGTCGTCGTAGGCCACTGCGAACACCCCGCGCGGCGGTGTGAACTCGTCCGCCGGGGTGCGCTTCCGGGAGTACGACCCCTGCGCGCTCGGGAACGTGGCCTCGCGCTCGTCGAGGTAGGCGTCGAGCAGCGCGTCGACCTCGGGGATGTCTGCCGACACGGTCCTGACCTCGAGCGTCATGCGTCGATCCTAGGATGGTGACCATGGTCACTCCCGTCGCCGTCGTCGGCGCCACCGGTCGTCTCGGGGGCTCGTGGCCTCCGTGGTCGAGGAACTCCCGGAGTTCGAGCTCGTCGCGAGCCTGTCGTCGAAGGACGGTGCGCACGAGGCCGGTCCCTCGGTGTTCGGGGGAGCAGCACTCGTCGTGGACGTGACCGTCCCGGCGCTGAGCCCCGCGATCGTGGACAACGCCCTCGCCAGCGGCGCGAACGTCCTGGTCGGGACGTCAGGCTGGTCGCAGGACCGTCTGGCGAAACTCCGCGCGGGGCTCGAGGCACGCCCGGAGCAGGGCGTGTTCGTGGTGCCGAACTTCTCGATCGGCTCGGTGCTCGGCACCCACCTGGCGACGATCGCTGCGCCGTGGTTCCCCTCGATCGAGATCGTCGAGACGCACCACGCCGGCAAGGTCGACTCCCCGTCGGGCACCGCCGTGCGGACCGCGGAGCTCATCGCCGAGGCCCGACGCGAGGTCGGGCCGGTCGACGCCCCGCACGTCGACCAGCGCGCCCGCGGGCAGCAGGTCGCGAGCATCCCGATCCACTCGCTGCGGCTCCCCGGCGTGAAGGCCGTGCAGGACGTCCTGCTCAGCGCCCGCGGCGAGACCCTGACGATCCGGCACGACACGAACGACGACGTCGCCTACGTGGCCGGCATCCGCGCGGCGCTGTCCGCCGTCGGGTCGATGCGCGGCCTGACGGTCGGCCTCGGCAGCGTCCTCGGCATCGGCTGACCCGCCGTGCGCCTGACCCGCTCGCTCCGCTCGCCGTTCTGGGGCGCCGCCCTGATGGCTGTGCTGCTGGCGCTCTACATCGTGCTCGTCGGGCAGCGGGCGGTGGCGTTCATCGCGACCGGGATCCCGATCGGGATCGGCATCGGGGTCGCGCTCTTCGTCGTCGCCGCGATCGGCGCGCTGCTGCTCGTGCTGGAGTTCCGCTTCGGCGTCCGCATCACCCGGCTCGGCGCGCGGCTCGAACACGAGGGCGGCGCGCCCGCCGACGTCGTCCCCGTGCGTCCGTCCGGGCGGCCGACGCGCGAGGCCGCCGACGAGCTGTTCCCCGGTACAAGGCCGCGGTCGAGGCCGACCCTGCGGACTGGCGCGGCTGGTACCGCCTCGGCGTCGTCTACGACGCCGCCGGCGACCGCAAGCGGGCGCGTGCCGCGATGCGCGAAGCGCTCACCAGGGCGCGCACCTGACGGACTGGAGGCCCGTGGCGGACCCGGCACGCGCCTCCAGTCCGCGACGGCTGCTGCACTGTGCGAGGTTCCGCGCTGGGTGGGACCCCTCGCGGCTCGCACCCGGTGCGGAACCTCGCACACTGCGATCCGCGGCGCGGCGCCGCGCTCAGAACGCGGCGTCGACCGCGTCCTCGGCGCGCGTGTACCGGAACAGGTAGCCGGAGCCGAGGAGCTTCGTCGGTACCATCTGCTGGCTGGACAGGAGCATCTCGTCCGCGGCCTGCTGCAGGAGCAGACGGAGCGCGAACTCCGGGATCCGGAACAGGTACGGCCTGCGCAGGTCCTCGGCGACGCGCTTCGTGAGGCGATCGGCCACGGCGGCCTCGGGCCCGGCGAGGTTCACCGGACCGCGGACGCCGGCCGCGTCCGGGCTCGTCGCCAGGTGCACGATCGCGCCGACCTCGTCGTCGAGCGCGATCCAGGGCCAGTGCTGCCCGCCGGTGCCGAGGCGTCCGCCGAACCCGGCCTTCGTCAGCGGCACGAGGGGAGCGAGCGCGCCGCCGCCCTTCCCGACGACGATGCCGGTGCGCAGCGTGACGACCCGGACGCCCTCGGGCGCGGCGTTCGCAGCGCCCTCCCACGCAGTGCAGACCTCGGCGAGGAACCCGGTGCCGGCGGCGGCGTCGTCCTGCAGCACGTCGGCGGGTCGGTCGCCGTACACGCCCGACGCCGACCCGGAGAGGAACGACGCCGGTGGCGACGCGACGTGCCGCATCGCCTCGACCAGGGTCTCGGTGGCGGACACCCGGGACCGGAGGATCTCCTGCTTGTAGGTCTCGGTCCACGGCAGTCTGCCGATGTTCGCGCCCGCGAGGTTGATCACCACGTCGGCACCGTCCACGATCGCCGGGTCGAGCGGCCGGCTGCCGGGTGACCACCGGAACTCGGTCGCCGTCCGCGGCTCGCGCCGGACGAGCGTGGTGACGTGGTGCCCGGCTCCGCGCAGGGCGCGGACGAGGGGCGTGCCGATGAAGCCGGACGCGCCGGCCACCAGGATCGAGAGCGGCTGTTCCGCCATGTGGGCCTCCTTCCCGCAACGCTACTCAGGCAGCCGGGAGGCCCGGGGTACGTGGCCGCGGCGGCTTCGGATCGTCCGTGGTCGCGTCTAGGCTGCTGCCGTGACCGACAGCGAGACCGTGCAGCCCGACGCCTCCGTGCCGACCCCGTACGAAGACCTGCTCCGCCGGGTCCTCGACGAAGGCTCTCCGAAGGGTGACCGCACGGGCACCGGGACGCGCAGCCTGTTCGGCGCGCAGCTCCGCTACGACCTGTCGAAGGGCTTCCCGCTCGTCACCACGAAGCGCGTGCACTTCAAGTCGGTGGCGTACGAGCTGCTCTGGTTCCTCCGCGGTGACGGCAACGCCCGCTGGCTGCAGGAGCACGGCGTCCGGATCTGGAACGAGTGGGCGGACGAGGCCGGCGACCTCGGGCCGGTGTACGGCGTGCAGTGGCGCTCGTGGCCGACGCCGTCGGGGGAGCACGTCGACCAGATCGCCCAGGTCATCGAGCAGATCAAGACCAACCCGGACTCCCGCCGCTTGATCGTCTCGGCGTGGAACGTCGCGGACATCCCGGAGATGGCGCTCGCCCCGTGCCACGCGTTCTTCCAGTTCTACGTGGTGGACGGCAAGCTCTCGTGTCAAGCTGTACCAGCGCAGCGCGGACATGTTCCTCGGCGTCCCGTTCAACATCGCCTCGTACGCGCTGCTCACGCACATGATCGCGGCGCAGACCGGGCTCGGGGTCGGCGACTTCGTGTGGACCGGCGGGGACTGCCACGTCTACGACAACCACGTCGAGCAGGTCAGGGAGCAGCTGTCCCGCACGGCCTACCCGCTCCCGACGCTCGAGCTCGCACCGCGTGCCTCCATCGACGACTACGAGTACGAGGACCTCACGGTCGTCGGGTACCAGCACCACCCGGCGATCAAGGCTGCGGTCGCCGTCTGATGCCGTCGTCATGGGTCGAGCCCGTCCGCGGCCTCGGCATGGTCTGGGCGCGATCGACGGACGGCGTGATCGGTGCCGACGGCGGGATGCCGTGGCACGTCCCGGAGGACCTCGCGCACTTCCGGCACGTGACCGGCGATGCGACCGTCGTGATGGGGCGCCGGACCTGGGAGTCGCTCCCGGAGCGCTTCCGTCCGCTGCCCGGGCGTCGGAACGTGGTGCTCACGCGGGACGTGTCGTGGTCGGCCGAGGGGGCCGAGGCGGTGCACGACCTCGCCACCGCACTCGACACCGACGAGCCGGTGTGGATCATCGGCGGCGGACAGGTGTACGCCGCGGCGCTGCCCTTCGCCGATCGCGTGTCCGAGACGGTCATCGACGTCGGGGTCCCCGGCGACACCGTCGCGCCGACGCTCGACGACGCCTGGACCCTCGTCGACGAGGGGGAGTGGCAGGCGTCCCGGAACGGCGGCGTCCGCTTCCGCTTCCTGGAGTGGCGCCGGCGTTCCTGACCGTCCGAAACCAGGTTCTGGACACAGCACCGCGATTTTCCACGGTGTGGTGTCCGGAACCTGGTTCCCGAGGTCGGCGACGGCCATCGCGCGCAACCCCGGTACGCTGGTGCGCGTGTCCCCGCGTGAGAATCCCTTCGGCCAGGTCCTCGTCGCCCTCGTGACCCCGTTCACGGCTGACGGTGAGGTCGACTGGCCCGGTGTCGAGCAGCACATCGACGACTGCATCACGGCCGGCGCCGACGGGATCGTCGTGACCGGCACGACCGGCGAGACGTCGACCCTCACCGACCCGGAGAAGCTCCGACTGGTCGAGGTGGGCAAGTCCGTCGCGGCCGGACGCGCGAAGATCATCACCGGCGGCGGCTCGAACGAGACCGCGCACGCGATCCACCTGTACAAGCAGAGCGAGAAGGCCGGCGCCGACGGTGTGATGATCGTCACGCCGTACTACAACAAGCCGACCCAGGCGGGCGTGCTCACCCACTTCCGGATGATCGCGGACGCCACCGACCTGCCGGTCATCCTGTACGACATCCCGGCCGCACCGGAATCCCGATCACGTACGAGACCATCGTGCGGGCGTCGCACCACCCGAACATCCTCGCGGTGAAGGACGCCAAGGGCGACTTCGCCGAGGTGTCCCGGGTGCTCAACAACACCGACCTCATGTACTTCTCCGGCGACGACACGAACGTGCTGCCGCACCTGTCGATCGGGGCCACCGGGCTCATCGGCGTGACGGCGAACATCACGTCGACGCCGTACCGCACGATCGTCGACGCCGTGAACCGCGGCGACCTGGCGACCGCCACGGCCGAGCACAAGCGCGTCGAGCCGCTCGTCCGCGCCGTCATGACGCACGTCCCTGGCACCGTCGCGGCGAAGTACGTCCTGCACGGGCTCGGCCGCATCGGCAGCCCGCGTGTCCGGCTGCCGCTCGTCGGCCCCGAGGACTCCGAGGCCTACGCCATCGAGACCTCGCTCGAGGCCGTCCGGGACATCCCGGGCGCCGACTTCTCCAACTTCCGCCCGACCGCAACGCAGCGGCCGGCGGCGCTCTGCCGAAGGTGCCAGGCACCACCCGCTAGTCGAACACCGCGGCGCGCAGGACGCGCGTCGCCCGAATCCGTAGGACCGAATGCCCACACAGATCTCCGAACCGCAGCCGCTCGAACCCGGCACCCTCCGCGTGATCCCCGTCGGGGACTCGGCGAGATCGGTCGCAACATGACCGTCTACGAGTACGAGGGCAAGCTCCTCATCGTGGACGCCGGCGTGCTCTTCCCCGAGGAGCACCAGCCCGGGGTCGACCTGATCCTGCCGGACTTCGCGCCGATCCGGGACCGCCTCGACGACGTCCTCGGAGTCGTCCTCACGCACGGTCACGAGGACCACATCGGCGCCGTCCCCTACCTCCTCAAGCTCCGCGACGACATCCCGCTGATCGGCTCCACGCTGACGCTGGCCCTCGTCGAGGCGAAGCTCAAGGAACACCGGATCAAGCCGTACACGCTCGTCGTGGCCGAGGACCAGACCGAGCAGCTCGGCCCGTTCCACCTCGAGTTCGTGGCCGTCAACCACTCCATCCCGGACGCGCTCGCCGTCTCGATCACGACCCCCGCTGGTCGTGTGCTGCACACCGGTGACTTCAAGATGGACCAGCTCCCGCTGGACGACCGCATCACCGACCTCCGTGCCTTCGCGCGCCTCGGGGAACAGGGCGTCGACCTGTTCCTGCCGGACTCGACGAACGCCGACGTGCCGGGCTTCACCGCGCCCGAGCGCGACATCGGCCCGGTGCTCGAGAACATCATCACGCGCGCCCGCAAGAAGGTCGTCGTGGCGAGCTTCTCGTCGCACGTGCACCGTGTGCAGCAGGTCCTCGACGCCGCTGCCGCCGCGAACCGCAAGGTCGCGTTCATGGGCCGCTCGATGATCCGGAACATGAACATCGCCGCCGAGCTCGGCTACCTGCGGGTGCCGGACGACGTCCTCATCGACACGAAGAAGGCGAAGAACGTCCCGGACGACCAGATCGTCTACATGTCGACGGGGTCGCAGGGCGAGCCGATGGCCGTCCTGGCGCGCATGGCCAACCTCGAGCACCAGATCGAGATCGGCGAGGGCGACACCGTCATCCTCGCCTCCTCGCTGATCCCCGGGAACGAGAACGCCGTCTACCGCGTGATCGACGGGCTGACGAAGCTCGGCGCGAAGGTCGTGCACAAGGGCAACGCGAAGGTGCACGTCTCCGGGCACGCGTCCGCCGGCGAGCTCCTCTACTGCTACAACATCCTGCGGCCGCGGAACGTCCTGCCGGTGCACGGCGAGCACCGCCACCTGTACGCGAGCGCCGACCTGGCGATCCAGACCGGGGTGCCGCCGCGCAACGTGATCCTCGGGCAGGACGGCATCGTCGTCGACCTGAAGGACGGCGTCGCCACGGTGGCCGGGCAGCTCGACATCGGCTACGTGTACGTCGACGGCTCGACCGTGGGTGAGATCACCGACGCCGACCTCAAGGACCGTCGTGTCCTCGCGGAAGAGGGCTTCATCTCGATCTTCTGCGCGGTGGACTTCACCACCGGGCAGTGCGTGGTCGGCCCGGAGATCCAGTCGCGCGGCTTCGCGGAGGACGAGTCCGTCTTCGACGACGTCCGTCCGCAGATCGCGAAGGCCCTCGCCGAGGCCGCCGCGAACGGCACCCGTGACTCGCACGCGTTCAGCCAGGTGGTCCGCCGCACGGTCGGCCGCTGGGTGAACACGAAGCACCGTCGCCGGCCGATGATCGTCCCGGTGGTCATCGAGGCGTAGCGCGCCGCGCCCAGCCGGTGAGGAGGCCCGGTGCACGTCCGTCAGGAACGTGCACCGGGCCTCCAGTCCTGTTCCGGTCGGCGGGCCTGCCTTGGTTTGTCCTGAGTGGGGATTAGGGTTCTGCCCATGGCCGGAGGCACCAAGTCGACCACGCGCTCGCGCGCGTCCTCGTCGTCCCGTGGGAGCGGGACGCGCGGTACGTCGCGCACCCAGGCCACGACGAAGAAGCTGCCGCAGGCCGCACCGACGCCGGTGTTCCGCGAGCAGAACCCGCTCGTCACGTTCTGGCTCGCCATGGCGCACGGCGTCGGGCGATGTTCCGCCTGCTCGGCCAGGAGACCCTCGAGAAGGACCAGCGCCGCGACGGCTTCCCGTTCCTGCTGTTCGTCCTCGCGATCGCCGGCGCCGTCGTGGAGTGGCTCAACCCGACGAACTCGGTGTCGGTGGCGCTCGACGCGTACACCTTCGGCGGGCTGTTCGGCCGGCTGGCGTTCGCGCTCCCGGTGATCATGGTCGTGTTCGCCGGCTGGCTGTTCCGACACCCGGCCTCGGTGCACGACAACACCCGCATCGGGATCGGCCTCGGACTGCTGCTCGTGTCGATCTCCTCGCTCTGCCACGTCTTCGGCGGGCAGCCGAGCGCCGCCGACGGCATGCCCGCGCTCGCCGCCGCCGGCGGGGTGATCGGCTGGGTCGTCATCGGTTGGCTCGTCACCATCGCCACGGCGTGGGTCGCCGTGCCCGTCGCCGTCGTCCTGCTCGTCCTCTCGCTGTTCATCATCACGAAGACCCCGCCGAACAAGCTTGGCCGTCGGCTGCACGAGCTGTACGCCTACCTGTTCGGGCACCAGCCCCCGCCGCCGAGCCGGATGACGAGGTCGCCGAGGCGCCGGCGGCGCGGGGGAGGGCGACGAAGAAGCGGGGCGCGAAGGACGACACCGACTTCCAGCTTCTTCGACGACCTCGGGTTCGACGACGAGAAGGCCGAGGCCGACGCCGAGGGCGGCACGATCCCGTGGTGGCGTCGGAACAAGTCCGGCCGCGAAGAGGACCCGGCGTACGACAGCCCGGTCATCAGCGGAGCGACGTCGGCGGTGCCCCGGCCCCACCCGAACCCGAACGCGGGAGCCGCTGCCGGCCTGATCGACCACACGCCGGCGGAGCCCGGCTCGGTGAACCTCAACGACTCCGTCGAGCAGGACCTCGAGGTGGCGGAGCGGGCGCTCCGCGACTTCGGCACGGCGGTGCCGGAACGCCCCGACGCGGCCGAGGCGGTCCGTCCCGACGCGAGCATGTCCCCGGTGGTCTCGCCGCCGCCCGCTGCCGAGGAACCGGCTTCGGACCTCGCCGCCGCGGACGACGGCCTCCCGCCGACCACCGGCGCCGACGAGGACCCGTCCGCGCCGTACCGCCTGCCCGCGGCGACCACGCTCAGCTCCGGCTCGCCGTCCGTCGCGCGCAGCCAGGCGAACGACGACATCGTCGCCGCCATCACGAGCGTCCTCACCGAGTTCAAGGTCGACGCGAAGGTGACCGGGTTCTCCCGCGGACCGACCGTCACCCGCTACGAGATCGAACTCGGACCGGGCGTCAAGGTCGAGCGGGTCACGGCGCTGTCGAAGAACCTGTCCTACGCGGTGGCCTCGAACGAGGTCCGCATCCTGTCGCCGATCCCGGGCAAGAGCGCGATCGGTGTCGAGATCCCGAACACCGACCGCGAGACGGTGTCCCTCGGTGACGTCCTGCGGTCGAACGCCGCGCGGAAGTCGAAGCACCCGATGACGATCGGCGTCGGCAAGGACGTCGAGGGCGGGTTCGTCGTCGCGAACCTGGCGAAGATGCCGCACCTGCTCGTCGCCGGTTCGACGGGCTCCGGCAAGTCGGTGTTCATCAACTCGATGATCACCTCGCTCCTGATGCGCGCGAAACCGTCGGAGGTCCGCATGGTCCTCGTCGACCCGAAGCGCGTGGAGCTCTCGATCTACGCGGGCGTCCCGCACCTCATCACGCCGATCATCACGAACCCGAAGAAGGCGGCCGAGGCGCTGCAGTGGGTCGTGAAGGAGATGGACATGCGGTACGACGACCTCGCGTCGTTCGGGTTCCGCCACGTCGACGACTTCAACAAGGCGATCGCGAACGACGAGATCGTGCTGCCCGCCGGCAGCGAGCGGAAGCTCAAGCCGTACCCGTACCTGCTCGTCGTCGTCGACGAGCTCGCCGACCTCATGCTCGTCGCCCCACGCGACGTCGAGGAGTCGATCGTCCGCATCACCCAGCTGGCCCGTGCCGCGGGCATCCACCTCGTGCTCGCCACGCAGCGTCCGTCGGTCGACGTCATCACGGGCCTCATCAAGGCGAACGTCCCGTCGCGCATCGCCTTCGCGGTGACGAGCGTCACCGACTCCCGGGTCATCCTCGACCAGCCGGGCGCCGACAAGCTCATCGGTCAGGGCGACGCGCTCTTCCTGCCGATGGGGTCGTCGAAGTCCCTTCGCGTGCAGGGCGCCTGGGTGCAGGAGAGCGAGGTCGCCGAGGTCGTCGCGCACGTCACCCGGCAGGCCCGGCCGGAGTACCGCCAGGACGTCCAGGCCGTGGTCGAGCGCAAGGAGATCGACGCGGACATCGGGGACGACCTCGAGCTGCTGCTCGCGGCGGTCGAGCAGGTCGTCTCGACGCAGTTCGGGTCGACGTCGATGCTCCAGCGCAAGCTCCGCGTGGGGTTCGCGAAGGCCGGGCGGCTCATGGACCTCATGGAGTCGCGCGACATCGTGGGACCGTCCGAGGGATCGAAGGCCCGCGACGTGCTCGTCACCGCCGACCAGCTGCCCGCGGTGCTCGCGAAGCTCCGGGCGAAGAGCCGCCCGCTCCGGCAACGCCCCGGCCGGTGCCGTCGCCGGCGGTGCTGTCACCGGCGGCGCGCTCGGTCCGGCCTCGGCCCCGTCCGACGACGGCGACCGCTACGGCGCCGACCCGGTGGGCGACATGACCCGCGGGTACGATGAGGTGGACGACGAGCCCGACGAGGACGCGTGGGGACTGACGGGCAGGGAGTGAGTGCGATGACCGCCTCGGACGGTACGGACACCACGCACGGCGCTCGCTTCCCGTGGCGCGGTCGTCTCCTCCGCAAGGGTCCGGGCCCCGCCTCGACGGGGAACGTGGCGAACATCATCACGGTCGTGCGCATCCTGATGGCGCCGCTGTTCTTCGTGCTGCTCCTCGCGGACGCCGGCGCCGACGGCCCGCTCCGCATCTGGGCGGCGGTGGTCTTCGTCGTGGCGATCGTGACCGACAGCGCCGACGGCATCATCGCCCGCCGACAGAACCTCGTCACCGACTTCGGCAAGCTCGTCGACCCGATCGCCGACAAGGTGCTCATCGGGGGCGCGCTCGTGGCACTGTCGATCCTCCTCGAGCTGCCCTGGTACGTGACAGTGCTCATCATGGTCCGCGAGATCGGCATCACCGTGTTCCGCTTCGTCGTGCTCTCGGACCGCGTCATCCCGGCGAGCCGCGGCGGCAAGATCAAGACCGTGCTGCAGGCCGTGGCCCTGACCACCGCACTGTTCCCGTGGTGGAACCTGGTCGGCGACTGGGCCCACTGGGTCAACGGGATCCTCATGACGGCAGCCTTCTTGGCGACGATCCTGAGCGGCATCGACTACCTCTGGCAGGCGTGGAAGCACAACCGGACCGCCTCGTGACCGGGGAAGCGCCGTCGGCGCACGCCGTGCCTCCCGTCCCGGTCGCATCCGGGCTGATCGCGGAACTGACGGCGCGGGGCGAGACCGTCGCCGTGGCGGAGTCGCTCACCGGCGGCCTGGTCGTCGCGACGCTCGTCGGCGTGCCGGGCGCGAGCGCCGTGGTCCGCGGCGGGGTGGTGGCGTACGCGACCCAGATCAAGCACGAGCTGCTGGGGGTCTCGGCCTCGCTGCTCGAGACGAACGGCGCGGTCGACCCCGAGGTCGCTCGGCAGATGGCCTCCGGCGTCCGGCGGGCCCTGGCGGTCGACGGAGCAGCTGCGACGTGGGGGATCAGCACGACGGGGGTCGCCGGACCCGACCCGCAGGACGGCCGGCCGGTCGGCACCGTCTTCCTGGGGATCGCGGACGCCGACGGGGCGACCGCGTACGAGCTGCACCTCGACGGCGATCGTGATGCAATCCGGCACGCGACCGTCTCCGAACTCCTGGCACGGATGTCGTCCACGATCCGGGCGCGGGAATAGGCCCGGTTTCCACTGGGTTACATCTCACGCAATCTCCAGCGGTACGGCAGCCGACGTGGCTAGCATGCTGCAACCGGCAACGCTACTGTTGCTGAACCCGAACTCGGCCAACCCAGACCGAGCGGGCGCGGAGACGACAGAGAGGAGGAGTTCTCATGGTTCTCGTTCGTCAGGAAATCGGCGACGTTCTGCGGGACTTCCGCTTGCAGAAGGGCCGGACCCTCCGTCAGGTCGCGTCCAAGGCCAGCGTGGCTCTCGGGTACCTCAGCGAGGTCGAGCGTGGGCAAAGGAAGCCAGCTCGGAGATCCTCGCGTCCGTCGCGGACGCGCTGGACACGCCCATCTCGACCATCATGCGTGAGGTCGGCGACCGTCTCGCGGTCGTCGAGGGACTCACCCCGGTCCCCGACACGCTCCCGGACGAGCTCGTCGCCGAGTTCGACAGCGACCTCGCGGTGCGCTGACGCCACCGAACGACCGACGCCCCCGCTGGTTCGCCAGCGGGGGCGTTCGTCGTGCGGGGTCTTCGTCGTGCTGGGTGTGTCCGGCCGGGGCGTCGATGGAGCAGACGTCGTCGAGTGCGAGCGGGGCGCTGGACGGGTTCCGCTCCGTCGATCCTGGTTACGCTGGAGCGATGCGGGTGAGTGAGTTCTGGCGAGCCGTCGACCAGGTGTTCGGCGAGGCCTACGGCGCGGTCGTCAGCCGCGACGTCGTGCTCGAGGAGCTCGGCGGCCGGTCCGCAGCGGACGCCCTCGATGCCGGGATCGACGCGCGCCGGGTCTGGGAAGCGCTGTGCGACTCGCAGGACGTCCCGCTCGAGAAGCGGCACGGCAAGGGCCTGGCGGAGCCGAAGGACTGACGCGCTGGTCCGAAACTCTGTTCGGCGTGTTGCTCGAACGGGTGTTCGATCCGGTGGTAGCTTCCTCCACAGCGGCGCTGTTCAAGGGGTTCGTCCACAGATCGCGTGGCCATCGGCAGTGATGTCGGTGGCCCGCCCTAGGTTCGAGTCATCGGGAACAGCCCGAAGCCTTGTCGCAGTAGCACCGGCCCTGCACCACCGGCTGGGGTGGACGCGACAGCCTACAGGCGGCCGACACCGAGCACGAAGGAGCACCCATGCCATCACCCCAGGACCGCGAGAAGGCCCTCGAGACCGCTCTCGCACAGATCGACCGGCAGTTCGGCAAGGGCACGGTCATGCGCCTCGGCTCGGACGAGCGCGCGCCCGTCGCCACCATCCCGACCGGTTCCGTCGCCCTCGACGTGGCGCTCGGCATCGGCGGGCTCCCGCGTGGCCGCATCATCGAGATCTACGGGCCGGAGTCCTCGGGTAAGACGACCCTGACGCTGCACGCCATCGCGAACGCCCAGCGCGCCGGTGGCATCGCAGCGTTCATCGACGCGGAGCACGCGCTCGACCCCGAGTACGCCAAGAAGCTTGGCGTCGACATCGACGCGCTGCTCGTGTCCCAGCCGGACACCGGTGAGCAGGCGCTCGAGATCGCGGACATGCTCGTCCGCTCGGGCTCCATCGACCTCGTCGTGGTCGACTCCGTCGCGGCGCTCGTGCCCCGGGCCGAGATCGAGGGCGAGATGGGCGACTCCCACGTCGGTCTCCAGGCGCGCCTGATGTCGCAGGCGCTCCGCAAGCTCGCGGGTGGCCTCAACCAGACGCAGACCACGATGATCTTCATCGACCAGCTGCGCGAGAAGATCGGCGTGTTCTTCGGCAGCCCGGAGACCACGGCCGGCGGTAAGGCGCTCAAGTTCTACGCGTCGGTCCGCCTCGACATCCGTCGCATCGAGACGCTCAAGAGCGGTACCGACGCGGTGGGCAACCGCACCCGGGTCAAGGTCGTCAAGAACAAGATGGCTCCGCCCTTCAAGCAGGCCGAGTTCGACATCCTGTACGGCACGGGCATCTCGCGAGAAGGCTCGCTGCTCGACTTCGGTGTCGACCACGGCATCGTCAAGAAGTCCGGCGCCTGGTACACCTACGACGGCGACCAGCTCGGGCAGGGCAAGGAGAACTCGCGGTCGTTCCTCATCCAGAACCCCGAGGTCGCGGCCGAGATCGAGGGCAAGATCCTCGCGAAGCTCGGTGTCGGTGGCGCGCCGGTCGAGGCTGCTGAAGCACCGGTCGAGTCCATCGCGCCGAAGATCGCGGAGCGCAAGGGCGCGTGACGACCAACCACGACGGCGACGAGGGCCTCGCGCCGGTCACCGATCTGTTCGGTGCGAGGTCCCGTCGTCGCTCCGGAACTCTCGGGCAGCCAGGAGCGCCCAGGACACCCGGCCACCCGTCGGTGTCCGGCGCATCGGCGTTCGAGGGCGCCGATGCGGAGACCGGCCTCGATGGCGGCACTGGTTCCGAGGCCGACGCTGGCATCGGCCTCGGTGCGGACGCCGATGCACCCGTTCCGCTGCCGGTCCAGGGCGCTCGGGAGCAGGCGGAGTGGCTGTCCCCGGTCGTCGGCGACGGCAGTGGACGGAGCGCTCGGGCCGAGCAGGACGGGTATGACGAGGACGGCGCTGCCGACGCGGCGACGGCGTCCGTGTTCGCCATCGACGGCGGCGCCGAGATCGATCCGGCCGATGCGCCGCGCCCGATCGACGAGCAGCGCGCCGACGCCGAGCGACTCAGCATGCGGGCGCTCGGGCGCCGGGGCATGAGCGAGTCCGAGCTGCGGACGACGCTGACGAGGAACGACCTCGACCCGGACGTGGTCGAGTACGAGATCGAGCGACTCACCCGGGTCGGGCTGCTCGACGACGTGGCACTCGCCACCGACCTCGTCGATCGGCTGCACGACCGGAAGGGCCTGGGGCGGCAGGGCGTGGTCGCCGAACTCCGGCGGCGCGGGATCGACCAGGACGCGATCGACGCCGCGCTCGAAGCAGCCGCCGACGACGATGACGACGAGTTCCTCCGTGCCGTCGAGCTCGCCCAGAAGCGCGCCGGACAGCTCCGCGGGCTCGACCGGGCGACGGCTGAGCGGCGGCTCTCCGGGTTCCTGATGCGCAAGGGCTACAACGGCGGCGTCGTCCGGATCGCGGTGGAGCGGGCGCTCGACGGCGGTGGTCGGCCGTCCCGCGGCCCCCGCGGATCCGTGCGCTTCGAGTAGCCGGCGACGGTTTTACACTGGGACGACCATGCCCACCGTCGAAGCGCGCCCCCGCACCTACGAAGTCCGCACCTACGGGTGCCAGATGAACGTGCACGACTCCGAGCGGCTGAGCGGTTCGCTCCAGGCCGCCGGGTACGTGGCCGCTGACGGCGACCAGGCTGACGTGGTCGTCATCAACACCTGCGCTGTGCGCGAGAACGCCGACAACCGGTTGTACGGGAACCTCGGGCACCTCGCGGGCATCAAGCGCGAGCACCCCGGCATGCAGATCGCGGTCGGTGGTTGCCTGGCACAGAAGGACAAGAACGTCATCCTCGAGAAGGCGCCGTGGGTCGACGTGGTGTTCGGCACGCACAACATGGGTTCCCTGCCGACGCTGCTCGAGCGCGCGCGGCACAACGACGAGGCGCAGATCGAGATCCTCGAGTCGCTCGACGTCTTCCCCTCGACGCTCCCGACGAAGCGCGACTCGACCCACAGCGGCTGGGTGTCGATCTCCGTCGGGTGCAACAACACCTGCACGTTCTGCATCGTGCCGTCGCTGCGCGGCAAGGAGAAGGACCGCCGACCCGGCGACGTCCTCGCCGAGATCCAGGCGCTCGTCGACGACGGTGCGATCGAGGTCACCCTCCTCGGTCAGAACGTGAACTCCTACGGGTCGAGTTCGGCGACCGTCAGGCGTTCGGGAAGCTGCTGCGTGCGGCCGGTCAGATCGAGGGCCTCGAACGCGTGCGC
This sequence comes from Curtobacterium flaccumfaciens, assembly GCA_029689965.1. Lineage (GTDB taxonomy): Bacteria > Actinomycetota > Actinomycetes > Actinomycetales > Microbacteriaceae > Curtobacterium > Curtobacterium flaccumfaciens_E. The sequence continues at coordinate 1,887,285 of CP121450.1, forward strand.
TTCACGAGCCCGCACCCGGCCGCGTTCACCGACGACGTCATCGACGCCATGGCCGAGACCCCGAACGTGATGCCGCAGCTGCACATGCCGCTGCAGTCCGGGTCGGATCGCATCCTCAAGGCCATGCGTCGCAGCTACCGGAGCGAGCGGTTCCTCGGCATCCTCGACCGGGTGCGCGCGAAGATCCGCACGCGGCGATCTCCACGGACATCATCGTCGGGTTCCCGGGCGAGACGGACGAGGACTTCGAGGACACCCTGCGCGTCGTGGAGCAGTCCCGGTTCGCGTCGGCGTTCACCTTCCAGTACTCGATCCGTCCCGGGACGCCGGCTGCGACGATGGACGAGCAACTCCCGAAGCACGTGGTGCAGGAACGCTACGCGCGTCTGACGGCCCTGCAGGAGCGCATCACGGCGGAGGAGAACGCGAAGCAGGTCGGCCGCAGCATCGAGGTCCTCGTGGCCACCGGTGAGGGCAAGAAGGACGACGAGACGCGGCGTCTGTCCGGTCGCGCGGAAGACTCCCGGCTCGTGCACTTCGCCGTGCCCGACGGTTCGGACGTGCCCCGCCCCGGAGACGTCGTCACGGTCCAGGTGACGCGCTCCGCGCCGCACTTCCTCATCGCCGACAACGACGGACCCCTGCGGATCCGTCGTACCCGCGCCGGGGACGCCTGGGACCGCGCGCAGGCGGAGAGCTGCGGTGTCCCGACCCCGGCTGCGCCTGCGGACGGCCCGCGGCCGGTCTCGCTCGGGCTGCCGACGCTCCGTGTCGGCCGCTGACCTGATCGCGGTCGTCGGAGCCACGGGCACGGGCAAGTCCGACCTCGGCATCGCGATCGCCGAACGCCTCCGGGCGTCGGGCCGACCGGCAGAGATCGTCAACGCCGACGCCATGCAGCTCTACCGGGGCATGGACATCGGCACCGCGAAGCTCACGGTGAACGAGCGCCGCGGCGTCCCGCACCACCAGCTCGACGTGCTCGACGTCACCGACGAGGCGAGTGTCGCCGCCTACCAGCGCGACGCCCGGAGCGACATCGAGGAGATCCACCGGCGGGGCGGTGTCGCCGTGCTCGTGGGCGGCAGCGGCCTGTACGTGTCCGCCGTCCTGTTCGACCTCGCGTTCCCCGGCACCGACCCCGAGCTCCGAGCACGACTCGAACGCGAGCACCACGAGCTCGGCCCGGGCGTCCTGCTCGAGCGACTCCGCGCACTGGACCCTGCGGCGGCGGCCGGCATCGACGCACGCAACCCGAGGCGGTTGATCCGCGCACTCGAGATCGCGAGCCGATCCGAGGCCGTCACCCGAGCCTCCCGTCCGCACCCCGTGCGTGGCGACCCGCTCGGATCTTGCACCTGCACCGCGAACGCGCGCAGCTGGTCGCCGGCCTGCACGCGCGGGCGGAGCGGATGTTCGCGGCGGGCCTCGTGGACGAGGTCCGCGCGCTCCGCGAGCAGGGCCTCGAGCACGGTCGTACGGCGCGGGCGGCGATCGGGTACTCGCAGGCGCTCGAGGTCCTCCGCGGCGAGGCCACCGTGGAGCAGGCGGTGGAGGCGACGGGCGTCGCCACGCGAAAGTACGCCCGTCGGCAGGTCTCCTGGTTCCGGCGCTACGCCGAGGCCGAGCTCCTCGACGTGACCGGCGCGGACCGGGCAGCGCTCCACGACGCTGCCCGTAGGATCGTCCCGTGACCGAGCTGCACTTCACCAAGGGCCAGGGGACCGGCAACGACTTCGTCCTGTTCGCCGACCCTGACGCCACGGTCGACCTGACCCCCGAGCGGATCCGGGCGATCGCGGACCGGCGCTTCGGCGTGGGCGGCGACGGCGTCATCCGCGCGGTGCGGTCGGAGGCACTGCCGGAAGGGCAGGCGCTCGTCGCCGAGGACCGCGCAGCCACCTGGTTCATGGACTACCACAACGCCGACGGCACGATCGCGGAGATGTGCGGCAACGGGATCCGCGTCTTCGCGCGGTACCTCACCGAGTCCGGGCTCGTCGACCTGGCCCCGGGGAGACGCTCACCGTCGGCAGCCGCAAGGGCCTCGTCGACATCCAGCGCACCACGAACGGGTTCTCCGCCGACCTCGGCCGCTGGGGTCTCGGGATCGAGGGCAGCGGGTCCGACGACGTGCTCGTGCGGGCGAAGAACCTCGACCGGGCCCGGCCCGGCCTCGGGATCGACGTCGGCAACCCGCACGTCGTCGTCGCTGTCGCGACCGAGGACGAACTCGCGGACGTCGACCTCACGTACGTGCCCGTGCTCGATCCGGCGCCCGTCGCCGGCGCGAACGTCGAGTTCGTCCTGCCCGGCGAGCCGCTCGTCCACGACGGTGTCGGGCAGATCACGATGCGCGTGCACGAGCGCGGCAGCGGTGAGACCCTGTCGTGCGGCACGGGTGCCGTCGCGGCCGCTCTGGCCACGCGGTACTGGGCGGGCAACGGCGCGCCGGACACCTGGCGCGTACGCGTGCCGGGCGGGGTGGTCACGGTGCGGATGTTCGCGGCGGAGGACGGTGAGCACGTCGCGCTCGCCGGACCGGCGGAGCTCGTCTTCTCGGGTAACCTGACGGTCTGACGGGGCACGTCGCGTCGAGTCGTGCCGCGGACGTGTCCGGCCCGCACCGGGCCCTCGGACTGGAGGCGCGGGTCGCCGGACCGACGTCGGCTCGGCGACCCGCGCCTCCCGTCCGCGTCTCGCTCGAGGCTGCGCGTCTCGCTTGAGACGCCGTCGGGCGCTCGAGACGCCGCCGGATCCGGCGGCGTCTCGCCGCCGAGACGGTGTCTCGAGCCGCGGCCGGCGCGTCGGCCTGCCGAGACACCGTCGGACGAGCACGCGACGCGACGCCGCGCGACGCGACGCCGCGCGACGCGACGCGGCGACCGGCGCCGCTACGCCGCGTCGCGGTGCACGCGCAGGACGCGGAACCCCTTGTCCGTCGTCGCACGTGCGACGTGGAAGCCGGCGTCGAGGGTGTCGCGCAGCCACCGCTGCAGCGAGTCGCCGCCGAGGTCCTTCGACACGACCAGCCACGCGTCGCCCCCACCTCGAGCCGGGCAGCCACGCGAGGAGGATCTGGTGCAGCTCGTCCTTGCCGACCCGGATCGGCGGGTTGGACCAGATCGTCCGGAACCGCAGGTCCGCGGGTACGTCCTCGGGGAGCGCGATGGTGACGTTCGCCGCACCCGCCGCCACCGCGTTCGCCCGGGCCAGGCCCAGGACGCGCTCGTTGACGTCGACGCCCCAGACCTGCGCCTCGGGGACTCGAGCGCCATCGTGATCGCGATCGGACCCCAGCCGCAGCCGACGTCGAGCAGCGCGCCGTCACGGGCAGGAGGGGGCACCGAGCCGAGCAGCACGCGGGTGCCGCGGTCGACGCCGTCGGGGCTGAACACCCGGCGGCCGTCGTCAGGGTGAGCGGCCGACCGGCCAGGGTGACGTGGACCTGGCGTTCGCGAGCGTCCGACGACGGGCTCGCGGAGAAGTAGTGGTCGTTCGCCATGGATGAACCGTACCCGGAACCCCGTGTGTCCCGGGCGAGTCGGAGGTACCCTGTGGACAGCATGACGGACTCCCACGTGAACGACCACACGACCACTGACGACAGCGCTGCCGGTGTCGTCGAGCGGGTCCTGCGCAACGCGGACTCGCGAGCATCCTCTTCGCTCTTCGCACCCGCTCAGGCCATCCAGACCCGTTCGGTCGACGATCGCGGTTGGACCGGCGACGGCGAGCAGTACGACCGCGAGGACCGTGCAGCCCTGCGCCGCGTCGCCGGACTCTCCACCGAGCTCGAGGACGTCACCGAGGTCGAGTACCGGCAACTCCGTCTCGAGCAGGTGGTCCTCATCGGCGTGTACCCGCACGGGGACGCCGCGGACGCCGAGAACTCCCTGCGCAAGCTCGCCGCGCTGGCCGAGACCGCGGGCGCCGTGGTGCTCGACGGGCTCCTGCAGCGCCGCCCGAACCCGGACCCCTCGACCTACCTCGGCAAGGGCAAGGCCGAAGAGCTCGCGATGGTCGTCAAGGCCACCGGCGCCGACACGGTCATCGCCGACACCGAGCTCGCACCCTCCCAGCGTCGTGCGCTCGAGGACGTGGTGAAGGTCAAGGTGATCGACCGCACGGCCGTCATCCTCGACATCTTCAGCCAGCACGCGAAGAGCCGCGAGGGCAAGGCCCAGGTCGAGCTCGCCCAGCTCGAGTACCTCCTGCCGCGACTGCGCGGTTGGGGTGAGTCGATGTCCCGGCAGGCCGGTGGACAGGTCTCCGGCGGCGCGGGCATGGGCTCGCGCGGCCCCGGCGAGACGAAGATCGAACTGGACCGCCGCCGCATCCACACCCGGATGTCGAAGCTCCGTCGGCAGATCGCCTCGTTCCGTCCGGCACGCGAGGCCAAGCGTGCCGAGCGCAACCGCAACGAGGTGCCCAGCGTCGCGATCGCGGGCTACACCAACGCCGGCAAGTCCTCGCTGCTGAACCGTCTGACGAGCGCGGGCGTCCTCGTGCAGAACCAGCTGTTCGCCACGCTGGACTCCACGGTCCGCCGGACGAGCTCCGCGAAGGGTCGGGAGTACACGTTCGCGGACACGGTCGGTTTCGTCCGGAACCTCCCGCACCAGCTGGTCGAGGCGTTCCGCTCCACCCTCGAGGAGGTCGGCGACGCGGACGTCATCGTGCACGTCGTCGACGGCTCGCACCCGGATCCGGGCGCGCAGCTCGCGACCGTGCGTGACGTCATCGGCGAGGTCGGCGCCCGCGAGGTCCCCGAGATCGTCGTGTTCAACAAGTCCGACCTGATCGACGCGACGCAGCGGCTCGTGCTCGTCGGGCTCGTCCCGGACGCCGTGTTCGTCTCGGCGCGCACGGGCGAGGGCATCCAGGACCTGCTCGACGCGATCGAGGCCCGGCTGCCCGAGCCCGACGTGTCCCTCACCGTCGTGATCCCGTACGACCGTGGCGACCTCGTGTCGTCGCTCCACGACGCGGGGGCGGTGGAGTCCGTCGACTACGTCGAGGACGGCACCCGCCTGCAGGTGCGCGTCTTCCAGCGGCAGGTCGCGGAACTCGACCCCTTCGTGGTCGCGCCCGTCGCGTCCTGACGCGGTTCCGTCCGGGCTCGCGCCCGCCCGCCGCCTGGAGGCACGGCGTGCGTCCGCCCCGCCGCTCACGATCTGCAGTGTGCGAGGTTCCGTGCACGGTGTGAGTCGGCACGCCCCGCACCGAGTTCGGAAGCTCGCACACTGAAGAGACGCCCCTCGCACGAAGACCCCCTCACACTGGAGACGCCCCCTTGCACGGTGCGAGGGGGCGTCCCGTCGTGCCGGGCGATGCGGGCGGTCAGACCGACCGCAGGACCGCCACGACCTTGCCGAGCACGGTCGCCGCGTCGCCGAGGATCGGCTCGAAGGCGGTGTTGCGCGGGAGCAGCCACGTGTGGCCGTCGCGCTGCCGGAAGACCTTGACGGTCGCTTCCTCGTCGAGCATGGCGGCGACGATGTCCCCGTTCTCGGCGGTCTGCTGCGACCGGACGACCACCCAGTCGCCGTCGCAGATCGCGGCGTCGATCATCGACTCGCCGACGACCCGGAGCATGAAGAGGTCGCCCGTCCCGACGAGCTGACGGGGGAGCGGCACGATCTCGTCGACGTGCTGCTCGGCGGTGATCGGCACACCGGCGGCGATCCGCCCGACGAGCGGGACGAGCGTGGTGGCGTCGACGTCCGGTCCGTCGACGTCGGGCGTCGGCTCGTCCACCAGGACCTCGAGCGCGCGCGGACGGTTGGGGTCGCGGCGGATCCATCCGCCGAGCTCGAGCTGCCCGAGCTGGTGGGAGACGCTCGACAGCGATGACAGGCCGGCGGCGTCGCCGATCTCGCGCATGCTCGGTGGATAGCCGCGGCTGGCGATGGACGCACGGATCGCGTCGAGGATGGCCTGCTGCTTCGCCGTCAGCGGCTTCTGGCCCCGCAGTTCGTCCGCCACGTCGTCTCGCCCTTCGTCGGTGCCGGGGCCGTGTCGGCGGGAATGTCGGTGGTCCCGCTTGACTTGCTCCAGTCGATCGAAACAGTATCCGACCGGCTCGCGCCGGACAAACACCTGTTCGAGCGTGTCGGCAGGAAATCCCGCAGAAATCCCCGTACAGGACTTGTGCAACCTCGTATTCGAAACTATGTTCGGTACACGACTTCGGTTGACCCGAACGGGAAGGCAAGAACGACATGAGCACCATCGCCATCGCTGACATCCAGCGGACCGCGGCGCCCGCCGTGCGTACGCGCCTCCGTCTGACGCGTCGCGGACGGCTCGTCCTCACGACGCTCGCCGCGATCCCGCTGCTCCTCGGCGTCGCCTTCGCGGTGCTGAACGGCGGGCAGGCATCCGCCGGCAACACCCAGGCGAACGTCCACTTCGACACCGTGACCATCCAGCCGGGCGAGACGCTCTGGCAGTTGGCGGAGGAAACGGCGCCGAACGCCGACCCGCGGGACTTCGTGCAGGACGTCATCAGCCTCAACGCCCTCGACGGCTCCGGCCTGCAGGCCGGCGAGCAGATCGCGATCCCCGCCAAGTACGCCACGGCGAAGTAGCAGACCTGAGCACCGTCCGGACGGCCGGTCTCCGAGCCGGTCGCGCGGCCTACGATGGATCGGTGGCATTCACGCTCGAAGACCTCCCGATCCGAGACGACCTGCGCGGGCAGAGCCCGTACGGCGCCCCGCAGAAGCACGTCCGGGTGCAACTCAACGTCAACGAGAACACGCATCCCGTGCCCGCCGACGTCGCCGAGGACATCGTCGACTCGATCCGGCAGGCGCTCACGACCGTGAACCGTTACCCCGACCGCGAGTTCACCGAACTCCGGCAGTCCCTTGCGGAGTACCTCCAGCGCGACCTCGGTCCGGGGCAGCGGCTCGGACCGGAGCAGATCTGGGCGGCGAACGGCTCGAACGAGGTGCTGCAGCAGCTGCTCCAAGCGTTCGGCGGCCCGGGGCGCACGGTGCTCGGCTTCCGCCCACGTACTCCATGCACTCGATCCTCGCCTCGGGCACCGGCACGACGTGGATCCCGGCGCAGCGCGATGACGAGTACCGCATCTCCCCGGAGACGATGGTCGCTGCGATCCGTGCACACCAGCCGGACATCGTGTTCCTGTGCGGGCCGAACAACCCGACCGGCACACCTCTGCCCATCGAGACGATCGAGGCGGCCTACGACGCGACCGACGGCATCGTGATGGTGGACGAGGCCTACGCCGAGTTCATGCCCGTTGAGGCGCCGAGCGCGCTCACGCTGCTGCCCGGACGCGAGCGTCTCGTCGTGTCGCGCACGATGAGCAAGGCGTTCGCGTTCGCCGGCGCGCGGGTCGGGTACATGGCCGCGCACCCGGCCGTGATCGACGCCGTCCGGCTCGTCCGTCTGCCCTACCACCTTTCCGTGCTCACCCAGGCGGCGGCGGTCGCGGCGCTCCGGCACGCGCCGGAGATGCTCGCGATGGTCGACGACATCAAGGAGCAGCGAGACCGCATGGTCGCGGAGCTCCGGGCGATGGGGTACCGCACCTACGAGACCTGGTCGAACTTCGTGCTGTTCGGCGGCGTCGCCGATCCGCACGCTGCGTTCGAGGCGCTCCTCGCGCAGGACGTCATCGTCCGCGACCTCGGCATCCCGAACCACCTGCGGGTGAGCGCCGGCACCGAAGAGGAGACCACGGCGTTCCTCGACGCGATGCGCCGGGTCGCCGCCGAACAGCCGCCGGTTAGGGTTGCAGCATGACCGCGCGCACCGCCACGATCAGCCGGAGCACGAGCGAATCGAGCATCGAGCTCGAGCTCGACCTCGACGGCACCGGGACGTCCGACATCTCGACGAGCGTGCCGTTCTTCGACCACATGCTGACGGCGTTCAGCAAGCACTCCCTGATCGACCTCCGCGTGCGGTCGACCGGGGACACCCACATCGACGTCCACCACACGGTCGAGGACACCGGCATCGTGCTCGGCCAGGCGATCCGGCAGGCCCTCGGCGACCGCTCCGGCATCGGCCGCTACGGCGATGCCCTCGTCCCCTCGACGAGGCGCTCGCCCAGGCCGTGGTCGACGTGTCCGGCCGGCCGTTCCTCGTGCACACCGGAGAACCCGCGGGGTTCGAGTTCCACCGCATCGGCGGACACTTCACCGGCTCGATGGTCCGGCACGTCTTCGAGGCGATCACGTTCAACGCGGGCATCACGGTGCACGTCCGTCTGCTCGAAGGACGCGACCCGCACCACATCGCCGAGGCCGAGTTCAAGGCGTTCGCCCGTGCGATGCGCAAGGCGGTCGAGCTCGACCCGCGCGTCGAGGGCATCCCGTCGACCAAGGGCGCCCTGTGACCGCCAGGCCGAACGTCGTCGTCCTCGACTACGGGTCGGGGAACGTGCACTCCGCGGCCAAGGCCCTGGAGCGTGCGGGGGCCGACGTCACGCTGACCTCGGACAAGCGGGCAGCGCTGGACGCCGACGGGCTGCTCGTCCCCGGGGTCGGGGCGTTCGCCGCCGTGATCGACCAGCTCGAGAGCGTGCGGGGCGGTGAGATCGTGGACCACCGTCTCGCGGGCGGGCGTCCGGTGCTCGGCATCTGCGTCGGCATGCAGGTGCTCTTCGAACGGGGCATCGAGCGCGGTGCCGACGTGGAGGGGCTCGCCCAGTGGCCGGGACGGTGCAGGAGATCCGTGCCGAGGTGCTGCCGCACATGGGCTGGAACACGATCGAGGCGCCGGAGGACTCCGTCCTCTTCGACGGCCTGCACGACGAGCGCTTCTACTTCGTGCACTCCTACGGCGTGACGGACTTCCCGCTCGAGGCGTACGGGCCGTTCCGTGCGCCGCGCCTGACGTGGGCCGAGCACGGGCAGCGGTTCGTCGCCGCCGTCGAGAACGGTCCGCTCACCGCCACCCAGTTCCACCCCGAGAAGTCGGGGGAGCCGGGCATCCGGCTGCTCCGCAACTGGGTGGACTCGCTCTGAACCCGGCCACGGGACGGCCGGGTCCGAGACGGACCCGCACCGTGCCTCCCGGCCGATCGCCGCAACCACAACGAAGACGCACCGCAACGAAGACAGGACCATGACCGACCTCATCGCCACCCCGCCCCTCGTCCTGCTCCCCGCCGTGGACGTCGTCGACGGCCAGGCGGTGCGCCTCACCCAGGGCGAGGCGGGCAGCGAGACCTCGTACGGCGACCCCGTGTCGGCGGCGCGCACGTGGCGGGACCAGGGCGCGGAGTGGATCCACCTCGTGGACCTCGACGCCGCGTTCGGCCGGGGTGACAACCGCAAGGTCATCGCGCGCGCCATCCGCGAGGTCGACGGCGTCGCGGTCGAGCTCTCCGGCGGCATCCGCGACGACGCCTCGCTCGAAGCCGCCCTCGCGACCGGCGCCGCTCGTGTGAACCTCGGTACCGCCGCACTCGAACACCCGGAGTGGGCCGCCCGCGTGATCCGGACGTACGGTGACCAGATCGCCGTCGGGCTCGACGTGCGCGGCACCACGCTCGCGAGCCGCGGATGGACCGAGGACGCCGGCGACCTGTGGGAGGTCCTCGACCGGCTCGAGGACGCCGGCTGCGCCCGGTACGTGGTGACCGACGTCACGAAGGACGGCACGCTGCAGGGGCCGAACGTCGACCTGCTCCGCGAGGTCTGCGACCGCACCGACCAGCCCGTCGTGGCGTCGGGCGGCATCTCGACCCTCGACGACCTGCGGGCGCTGCGCGACCTCGTGCCGCACGGGCTCGAGGGCGCGATCATCGGCAAGGCGCTCTACTCCGGGGCGTTCACGCTGCCGGCCGCCCTCGACATCGCCTCGGAGTAGCCGGGTGTCGGGCATCTCGAACGGCCGCGGCACCGGACCGGACGCGCCGGACGACGCGCACACCCCCGGTGGTGCGGCGGACTCCGCGGGCTTCGCCTGGGCCGGCCGCACCTTCGAGCAGCACGACACCACCTTCGACGACGACGACGGCCTCGCCGACCCCGCCCTCGTCGCCGCGATCACGGCACTTGCGGACGGCGGCTCCCAGCGGGCGATCGTGGACGCGCTCCGTGCCGCGCGGCTCCTCGTCCCGCTCGTCGCCGAGGCGGGTGACGTCGGGTACACCGACGAGGGCAAGCTCGTCGACAAGACCCAGGAGCTTCTCGATCGTCACGGTCGCCGGCCCCGACGGGCGCAGCGTGATGCCGGCGTTCACCTCGGTCGAGGCGATGCGGAGCTGGGACGCCGACGCCCGGCCTGTACCGGTCGAGTCCCGCCGTGTCGCGATGGCCGCGGCGAGCGAGGACGCCCAGCTCGTCGTGCTCGACCCGACGGCGCCGACCGAGTTCGTGCTGCGACGACCCGCGGTGTGGGCGCTCGGGCAGGACCTGCCGTGGACCCCGTGCTTCGAGGACCCGGAGGTCGCCCAGGCGTTCGCCGACTCCGTCGTGGGGGAGCGGGCGGTGGCGCGGGTCGAAGCTGACGCCGGGGGACCCGCTCGGCCGGTTCGCCGGTGCGGAGCTCACGGTGGGCCTCGCGCTCCACCCCGGTCTCGACCAGGCGCAGGTGCAGGAGCTCGTGGGGCGTCTCCAGAAGCGCTGGACGGCGGACGCCGTCATCGCGGAACGCGTGGACAGCATGCGGGTGGCGCTGCGCCCGGCGTGACCCGCGCCTCCCGTCCGATCACCGCACGACGGCCGTCGGCGCCCTGACGGACGGCCTGGAGGCGCGGCTCGCGTCCGCAGGTCGGCGTCGCGCTGCGAGAGCGAGACACCGCGCACGCTGCGAGACACCGCGCACGCCGCGAGACACCGCGCACGCTGCGAGACACCGCGCACGCCGCGAGACACCTCGGTTTCGAGCGGTGTCTCGGTGCCCCGCCGGTGTCTCGTCGACGCGCCCGTGTCTCGTCCCCGGCGGCGTCTCGCTATCGACGCGGTGTCTCGCTGTCGACGCGGTGTCTCGCTGTCGACGCGGTGTCTCGCCGCCTCGCCCCGCCACGGCGGTGCGCCCCGATCCCCGGCTGCACCGCCGGTACGATGGCGGGGTGAGCACGAACCCGACGACCACCCCCGGAGCCGGCGAGACCACCTTCGGTCCGACCGGACGGCCCGTCCGGCAGTTCGCGGTGCCCGAGGAACTCGACGGTCACGGCCCCGCTCGCATCATCGCGCTGTGCAACCAGAAGGGCGGCGTCGGCAAGACCACGACGTCGATCAACCTCGGTGCCGCGCTGGCGGAGTACGGGCGGAAGGTCCTCGCCGTCGACTTCGACCCGCAGGGGCGCTGTCTGCGGGCCTCGGCGTGCGGACGCACGACATCCCCACGGTCTACGACCTGCTGATGGGGTCGATCAAGGACCCGAACGAGGTCATCCAGCCCACGAACATGCCCTCCCTCGACGTGATCCCGGCGAACATCGACCTGTCCGCGGCCGAGGTGCACCTGGTGAACGAGGTCGCGCGGGAGCAGATCCTCGCGAGTGTGCTGCGCAAGGTCGCGAACGACTACGACGTGATCCTCGTCGACTGCCAACCGTCGCTCGGGCTGCTCACCGTGAACGCGCTGACGGCTGCGCACGGAGTCCTCATCCCGCTGGAGTGCGAGTTCTTCGCGCTGCGCGGCGTCGCCCTGCTCATCGAGACCATCGATAAGGTCCGCGACCGGCTCAACCCGGCGCTCACGCTCGACGGCATCCTCGCGACGATGTACGACTCGCGGACCCTGCACTCGCGCGAGGTCATGGAGCGCGTCGTCGACACCTTCGAGGACCGCGTGCTCGACACCGTCATCGGTCGCACCGTGAAGTTCCCGGACGCCACGGTCTCGGCCCGACCGATCACCCAGACCGCTCCGGACCACGCCGCCGCGCACGCGTACCGGCAGCTCGCACGGGAGCTCGTCGAGCGTGGCGCCGTCGCCTGAGACCGTACCCGACGGCGCCGACGCCGACGGCGTGAACGACGCCGACGTGCGTGGCCTGAACGACGCCGACGTGCGTGGCGTGAACGGCGTCGACACACCTGGCGCGGATGGCGTCGATGCGCGACCGGCCCCTGCGGGCGCGCAGACCGCGCCCGGCTTCCGGGTCCGGCTGTCGAACTTCGACGGCCCGTTCGACCTGCTGCTGTCGCTGATCACCAAACACGAGCTCGACATCACCGAGGTGTCGCTCGGGGCGGTGACCGGCGAGTTCATCGAGTACGTGCGGCAGGCGGAGTCCGAGGACGAGCTCGACGAGGCCAGCGAGTTCCTCGTCGTCGCCGCGACCCTGCTCGACCTCAAGATCGCCGGACTGCTGCCGCAGGGCGAGCTGGTCGACGCCGAGGACGTGGCCCTGCTCGAAGCCCGCGACCTGCTGTTCGCGCGACTGCTGCAGTACCGCGCGTTCAAGCAGGCAGCTGATTGGTTCGGCGAACGGTGGCAGGTGGAGTCGCGGCGGCACGTGCGGAGCGTCCGGCTCGAGGAACGGTTCCGGGCCCGGACGCCCGAGCTCGTGTGGACCCTGTCGGTGCAGGACTTCGCGGCGCTGGCGACCCTGGCGTTCGCGCCGCGCGAGCTCCCCACCGTCGGCCTCGACCACCTGCACGCGCCCCTCGTCAGCATCCGGGAACAGGCCGCCATCGTCGTCTCGATCCTCCGCACCCGCGCCGACGAGGACGTCTCGTTCCGCGAGCTGGTCGCCGGCGTCGCCGAGACGGGTATCGTGGTGGCTCGCTTCCTCGCGATCCTGGAGCTGTACCGGAACGCGTCCATCTCGTTCGAACAGCTCGAACCGCTCGGGAGCTGACGCTGCGCTGGACCGCCGAGGACTGGTCCGACGAGAGCCTCGCCAACCTGGGAGCCGACTATGACGGATGACGTGCACGACGGGTCCAGCGCCGAACCGGGCGGCGCCGACGAGATCGGCGACGCCCGTGCGATCGAGCAGGAGCTGCACGAACAGCACGAGCTGCAGGGCGCGGACGAGGCGGACGAACCGCACGTCGCTCACCCGGAGATCCCGATCGACCGGCAGCTCGAGGCAATCCTCATGATCGCCGACGAGCCGCAGTCGCTCGTCGCCCTCGGAGCAGCGGTCGGCGCGCCCGTGCCCGCCGTCCGCCAGGCCGTCGAGCGGCTCGTCGACGACTTCGACGGCGTCGACGGCACGACGCGCCGGGGGTTCGAGCTCCGCGAGGTCGGCGGCGGCTGGCGCTTCTACGTGCGACAGGACCTGGACGCGGTCGTCGAGCAGTTCGTCGAGGCCGAACGCCCCGCGCGACTGTCCCAGGCGGCACTCGAGACGCTCGCGGTCGTCGCGTACAAGCAGCCGATCACGCGCTCGCAGATCGCCTCGATCCGCGCCGTGAACGTCGACGGCGTTGTCCGGACCCTCGTCGCCCGCGGGCTCATCGAGGAGTCGTTCACGGACGCCGAGACCGGCGCCATCAACTACGTCACGTCCGACCTGCTCCTGCAGCAGCTCGGCATCAACTCGCTCGACGAGCTGCCGCTCATCTCGCTCCTGCTGGACGACGGTGCCGACGGCTTCGGGCAGAACGAAGGGATCCCCGATGGCCGCTCATGAGGAACGCGGACGAGGCGGCCCGCGGGACCGCTCGGGCGGTCGTGCGGGCTCCGGCCGTTCAGGCGCCAGCCGGCCTGGAGGCCCGTCCCGCGACCGCACGGCCGGCTCCGGTCGTGCGGGTGGCCGGTCCGCGGGCGCGGGGCGCTCCGGCGGCGCCGGTCGCGAGGAGCGTGGTGGGTACCGCGGTCGCGAGGAGCGTGGTGGGTACCGCGGTCGCGAGGAGCGTGGTGGGTACCAGGGTCGCGAGGAGCGTGGTGGGTACCAGGGTCGCGAGGAGCGTGGTGGGTACCGGGGACGCGACGACCATGATGGGCACCGGAGCCGTGACGACCGTGGTGGACACCAGGGGCGCGAGGACCGTGGCGGCCACCAGGGGCGCGACGACCGTCGTGGGTACCGGGGACCCGAGGACCGGGGCGGCTACCGGGGCCGCGACGAGCGTGGTGGGTACCGGGCCCGCGATGAGCGCGGTGGGTACCCGGCCCGCGACGGCCGCTCCGGTGGTGACCGTGGCGGGTACGGCGGGCGCGAGGAGCGTCCGGGTGGTGACCGTGGCGGGTACGGCGGGCGCGAGGAGCGTCCGGGTGGTGACCGTGGCGGGTACGGCGGGCGCGAGGAGCGCCCGGGAGGCGATCGCGGTCGCTTCGTCAGCCGTGACGACGAGCGACGCGGCGGGAACCGCGGCGGGTTCGTCCGACGCGAGGACGACCGCGGCACCGGCGGCTACCGGGGCCGAGACGACCGCGACCGCCGCAGCGCGCCCCGACGCGACGACCGCCGCGAGAACAGCCGTGACGACCGTCGTGGTCCGGACGGGCAGCCGAGCCGCGTCTGGCACAACGGCCGCCGGTACGTCGGCGGCACGACCAGCCCCCGGAACAGCGTCCGCCCCCGCGGCACCGACAAGCGCACGACCCCGAGGCCGGAGGGGCTCGCGACCAGCAGGGCCAGCCGCTCGAGGGCACGCCCGAGCGCCCGATCATCCCGGACTGGGAGGCGGCGGACGCGACGGCCGATGCCGGGGGCGGGGCGGGCCTCCAGGCCGATGGCGAGCGCTTGCAGAAGGTGATCGCCGCTGCGGGCGTGGCGTCCCGACGCGTCGCGGAGAACCTGATCGTCGAGGGCCGCGTGACGGTCAACGGCGAGGTGGTCGAGGCGCTCGGCCGCCGGGTCGATCCCGAGACGGACGAGATCGCGGTCGACGGTGTGCCGGTGCAGATCGACACTTCGCGGCGCTACGTCGTGCTCAACAAGCCGACGGGCATCGTGTCGAGCCTGCAGGACGAACGCGGGCGCCGCGACCTGTCCGAGTTCGTCGACCGGTACGAGGAGCGCCTGTTCAACGTGGGCCGGCTCGACACCGAGACCTCGGGGCTGCTCGTGCTGACGAACGACGGCGACCTGGCGCACGTGCTCGCGCACCCCTCCTTCGGCGTGACGAAGACCTACATCGCGAAGGTCCGAGGCAACGTCAACCCGGCCACGGTGCAGCGGCTGCTCGACGGTGTCGAGCTCGAGGACGGTCCGATCGCCGCCGACAAGGTGCGGCTGCTCGAGTCGTCGCGCGGGGAGTCCCTCGTCGAGATCACGCTGCACTCGGGACGCAACCGGATCGTCCGCCGCATGCTCGACGAGGTCGACCACCCGGTGCTCGAACTCGTCCGCCGCTCGTTCGGGCCGCTGCACCTCGGGACGCTGCCGATCGGCAAGACACGGGAGCTGACGACGGTGGAGCTGGGCAAACTCCTCCGCATCGCCCGCGACGCGAAGGGTTCTCCACAGGCCACCGAGGGCGACGAGTCCTCGGACTGACGATCGGTAGGCTTGCCGGGTGACCGACGCCACCGCCCCGCACGCCGCCCCGGACATCGACCGGCGACTCCGGGGACCCGTGCGGATCGTCGGTGCCGGACTGCTCGGTGCGTCGATCGGGTTGGCGTTGCGCGAGAAGGGCGTCGACGTCGTCCTCGACGACGTGTCGCCCGCCGCCCTCGCGCTCGCGGTGGACTACGGCGCCGGGCGACGCCCGGCCGCGGGCGACGCCCCGGAGCTCGTCGTCGTGGCGGTCCCGCCGGACGTCGTGGCAACCGTGGTCGAGCGGGAGCTCGCGGCGTACCCGGACGCCGTGGTGACCGACGTGGCGAGCGTGAAGTCCGGTCCGCTGGCGAGCCTGCGGGCCGCCGGTGCGGACGTCACCCGCTACATCGGCTCCACCCGATGGCCGGGCGGGAGCGCAGCGGTCCGACGGCCGCGCGCGCCGACCTGTTCGTCGGTCAGCCGTGGGTGGTCGCCGGACACGACGACATCACGTACCAGCGTGCCGCCGTGGTCGAGGACCTGGCGCTCGACGTCGGGGCGACCGTGATGCCGATGGAGCCGGAGTCGCACGACCTCGCGGTCGCGTACGTCTCGCACGCGCCGCAGCTCGTCTCGACGCTGATGGCCGCGCGGCTGCGTGACGCCCCGGACGGCTCGCTCGGGCTCGCCGGCGGCGGCGTCCGGGACGTCACCCGGATCGCCGCGAGCGACCCCGGACTGTGGGTGCAGATCATCGGCGCGAACGCCCAGCGGATCCGGCCGGTGCTCGCCGACCTCCGCGACGACCTGGACCGTGTGCTCGAGGCGCTCGACGACCCCACGGCGGCCGGCTCGCCGCGGACCCTCGCCGAGACGATCGCGGCGGGCAACCGCGGCGTCGAACGTCTGCCGGGCAAGCACGGCACCACGAAGCGCTTCGCCCAGGTGGTCGTCCTCGTCGACGACACCCCCGGCAGATCGCCGCGCTCCTCACGTTCATCGGGGAGATCGGCATCAACCTCGAGGACATGCGCCTCGAGCACTCACCGGGCGCGCAGATCGGCATCGTCGAGGTGTCGGTCGTGCCCGAGCAGGAACAGCGACTCGTCGAGGAACTCGAGGGTCGCGGATGGAGGATCGCAGCAGCATGGGCCTGAACGACGACACGAAGGCAGTCGCGAACGACTCCGGGGTGACCGGCGGCCCCGACGGACCCGACACCGGTCTGCCGACCCCCGGCGACCAGCCGGGGCCGATCGGCGGCGCCGGTGGCCAGGGTGGCGACATCGCCGGTGGTCTCGACGGTCAGGGCGGTGGCGAGCCGGGCTCGACCCGTGATCCGCTGCCCGCCGGTCTGCCGGACGGCGCGTTCGTCGCGAAGACCGTCATCGCCGTCGACGGTCCGGCCGGCAGCGGCAAGTCCAGCGTGTCCCGTGCCGCGGCCCGGGCGCTCGGGTTCGGCTACCAGGACACCGGTGCCGCCTACCGTGCGCTCGCGTGGCACGCGCTCCAGAAGGGCGTCGACCTCGACGACGCCGCGGCGATCCTGGCGAGCTGGGACACGTTCGACTACGCGATCGGCACCGACCCCGACGCGTACTTCGTCCGCGTGAACGGCACGGACGTCACGGACGCGATCCGGACGCCCGAGGTCACCGCCGCCGTCGCCCAGATCGCCAAGCTCCCGGAGGTCCGGCAGCGGCTCGTGCAGCTCTTCCGCACGGTGATGCGGATGGCCGACGCCCGGGCATCATCACCGAGGGGCGCGACATCACCACGGTGGTCGCTCCGGACGCCGAGGTACGGATCCTGCTCACGGCCGACGAGTCCGTTAGAATGGCTCGGCGCGCGGCCGAGGTCACCTCCCAGTCGGCCGCCGAGACCTCCGCCGCACTCGCTCGTCGCGACGCGGCGGACGCGAAGGTCGTCGACTTCATGAACGCCGCCGACGGCGTCACGACGCTCGACTCCACCGACCTCGACTTCGACCAGACCGTGCAGGCGGTCGTCGATCTGGCCCGCGCGGCCACGCACTGACAACACGCGGCCGAACGGTCGCCGGCAAGGACACCCACATGGCGCAGCTGGACAACCCAGACCACGACGACTTCCCCGAGTACGACGACGCGCTCGGCGAACGGCTCGCCGGGCTCGACGAGGCCGAGGCCGAGCAGCGGGCGAACGCGCTCCGCGTCGGGCTCGACGACTACGAGCTCGACGAGGAAGACGTCGCCCTGCTCGAGTCCGGCCAGCTCGGCGAGGACGGCACCACCTACCTGCCCGCCCTGCCGGTGCTCGCGATCGTCGGTCGCCCGAACGTCGGCAAGTCGCAGCTCGTGAACCGCATCCTCGGCCGTCGAGAGGCAGTCGTGCAGGACACCCCGGGCGTCACCCGCGACCGCGTCTCCTACAAGGCCGAGTGGAACGACAAGCGGTTCACCCTCGTCGACACCGGCGGGTGGGAACCCGACGCGAAGGGCATCAACGCATCCGTGGCGGCACAGGCCGAGGTCGCGATCGACCTCGCCGACGCCGTGCTCTTCGTCGTGGACGTCACGGTCGGCATCACGGCCACCGACGAACACGTCGTGCGGATGCTCCGTGGCACCGACCGGCCGGTCATCGTCGTCGCGAACAAGTCCGACGACGACCGCCGTGACCTCGACGCGTACGAGCTGTGGAACCTCGGCCTGGGGGAGCCGCACCCGGTGTCGGCCCTGCACGGGCGGGGCGTCGCGGACCTCCTCGACCTCATCGTGCAGACCCTGCCGGACACGTCGGCCGTGGCGAAGCAGGAGATCGGCGGGCCTCGCCGTGTGGCGATCCTCGGCCGCCCGAACGTCGGCAAGAAGCTCGCTGCTCAACAAGGCCGCCGGCGAAGAGCGCGTCGTCGTCAACGAGCTCTCCGGCACCACGCGCGACCCGGTGGACGAGCAGGTCGAGCTCGGCGGCAAGGTCTGGCGCTTCGTCGACACGGCGGGCATCCGCAAGCGCGTGCACCTGCAGCAGGGTGCCGACTTCTACGCGTCGCTCCGCACGACGGCCGCGCTCGAGAAGGCCGAGGTCGCCGTCGTCGTCCTCGACGTCACCGAGCCGATCTCCGTGCAGGACCTCCGCATCATCGACCTCGTGCTCGAGTCCGGTCGTGCCCTGGTGCTGGCGTACAACAAGTGGGACCTGCTCGACGACGACCGCCGCCGGTACCTCGAGCGTGAGATCGAGCAGGACCTCGCGCACGTGGCGTGGGCCCCGCGGGTGAACATCTCCGCCCGCACCGGCCGCCACCTCGAGAAGCTCGTGCCCGCGCTCGAGACCGCGCTCGAGTCGTGGGACACCCGCATCCCGACCGGCAAGGTCAACGCCTTCATCGCCGAGCTCGTGCAGGAGCACCCGCACCCGGTCCGCGGCGGCAAGCAGCCCCGCATCCTGTTCGGCACGCAGGCGTCGAGCCAGCCGCCGACGTTCGTGCTCTTCACGACGGGCTTCCTCGACCCGCAGTACCGGCGGTTCATCACCCGTCGACTCCGCGAGGTCTGGGGCTTCGAGGGCACTCCGATCAACGTCAACATGCGGGTGCGCGAGCGCCGCAAGCGCTGAGGCCGGGCGGGGTGAGCCGGGCAGAACACCACGAGATGGTGATGCAGCAGAACGCCGGGATCGGCGCCTTCGCCGACCGTGTGTGGTGCCGCCTGCGGCTCGACCGGTTGGCCGGGGGCCGTCAGGCGGGGTACGTGATCCGGGAGGACATGCTCGAACACCCGAGACGGTGCGCTCGTTCCGGTGGATCCGGTGGCTGCTCGTCGCCGAGACGATCGTCGGCCTGACTGCGATCGTGGTCGCGGTGCTGCTGACCAACGCCGGTCAGACGATCCCGTGGGCGGTGTGGTTCCGGGCGACGGTCATGCTGCTGATCACCCTGACGCTCTACGTGTTCGCGTGGCGTGCGCAGCTCGGGTACTACTGGGCGTACCAGCGGCTGCGGTTGTTCAGCCGAATATTCCCGGTGGTGACGCTCGTGGTCGCGGCGATCCCCGGGCTGTACCCGTTCTGGATGGTGATCGAGCAGATCGTGTTCTCGCTGCTGATGATCGGCATCGGGGACGTGCTCACCACGGACCACATGCGGGCGACGTTCCCGAAGCCCGCGCGACGCTCGGGGCCTGCCGCGGGCTCACGACGGGGCGGCGCGGGCTGACGACGAGCCCGGCGCGGGTCGACGGAGCCGGCGCGGGCGACACGGTGCGACATCGCCGGTGTCGTACGACGTCGGAGTCGTCGTTCCTTGCACGCGCGGAGTGTTGCGAGCGCGCGGGAACGACTCAGTCGGTGTCGTACGACGTCGGAGTCGTCGTTCCGAGTCCGCCCCTGCCACGAGCTCCGCCCCTGCCACGAGCTCCGCCACGGCCCCTGCCAACACTGCCCCCGCCCCGCGTCCCGCCCGCCGTCGCCGCCAGGCTGCCGAGCAGCGCGAGCGCCCGGGCCGAGGACGAGCCCGGCTCCGCATGGTGCAGCACGAGGAGCTGCCCGTCGGTGCCGCCGATACCGAGCTTCTCGCGTCGGAGCTCGAGGTCGCCGACCTCCGGGTGCCACATCCGCACGGCGGCACCGGCGAGGGGCCGGACGTCGTGCCGCGCCCAGAGCCGCCGGAAGTCCTCGCTGCCGAGCGACAGCGCGCCGACGAGCGTGGTGATCGCCGGGTCGTCCACGTCCGTCCCGATGGAGGACCGGAACGAGGCCACCATGCCCGCCATCTGGTCCTCCCAGTCCGGGTAGCGCTCCTGCTCGGACCGGTCCAGGAACATCGTCCGCAGTCGGTTCTCGCCCGCTCGCATCCCGGGAGCGAGCGCGGTCGCGAGCGGGTTCGCGGCGAGGACGTCGAACGCCCGGTTCTCCACGAACGCCGGCAGCCCCACGACCTCGAGCAGCTGGAGGGTCCCCGACGGCACCCGCTCGGCCCGTGCACCCCGCGTGACCCGTCCGGTACGGGTGCCCCGTGCGTCCGAAGCGGCGCGGGAGCCGCCACCGCCCCGGTCCGCGAGGCTCCGAAGGTAGGCGAGCGCCGTCTCGTCCAGACCGAACACCCGCGCGACGGCGTCGAGCACCTGCCCCGACGGGTTGCGGTCCCGGCCCTGCTCGAGGCGCAGGTAGTAGTCCGCGCTGATGCCAGCGAGCGTCGCGACCTCCTCACGGCGCAGCCCCGGCGTGCGCCGGACCCCGGTCACCCGCAGTCCCGCGTCCTCGGGGCGCACGAGCTCCGCCGTGCACGGAGGTACTCGCCGAGGGTGTTGTCGCTCACACCGACGATGCTACGGACCCGCCGTGCTCCGATCCTGGTCCCCGCGCTCCCAGGGGCGACGGGGTCCTGCCCGTGGCCCGGCTCCCGGAGCATCGTGGCGGCCATGACCGACACGACACTCCCCGGCGGCACCTTCCACCTCGCTGACGACCTCGACCTGACCCGGGTCGGGTACGGCGCCATGCAGCTCGCGGGCCCGGGCGTCTTCGGACCCCGACCGACCGCGACGAGGCGATCCGCGTCCTCCGCACCGTCGTCGAGCTCGGCATCACGCACATCGACACCGCGGACTTCTACGGCCCCCACCTCACGAACGAGATCATCCGCGAGGCGCTCCACCCCTACGCACCGGAGCTCCACATCGTCACGAAGGTCGGCGCACGCCGCGACGCCGACGGCGGTTGGCCGCACGCCCGCGAGCCCCACGAGCTCGTCGAGCAGGTGCACGACAACCTCCGCCACCTCGCGCTCGAGCAGCTCGACGTGGTGAACCTGCGGGTGGGCGGCTTCGACGCGCCCGAGGCGGGGAGCCTCGCGCCGCAGTTCGAGGCGCTGGCCGAACTCCAGCAGCAGGGTCTCGTCAAGCACCTCGGCCTGTCCACGGTGAACGCCGAGCAGCTGGCCGAAGCCCAGTCGATCGCACCCGTCGTCTGCGTGCAGAACATGTACAACGTCGCCCGCCGTGAGGACGACGCACTCGTCGACAGCACGGCTGCTCAGGGCATCGCCTACGTGCCGTACTTCCCGCTCGGCGGGTTCTCGCCGCTGCAGTCCGGTGCGCTCGACGCCGTCGCCGAGCGTCTCGGGGTGTCGAGGCTGACGGTGGCGCTCTCGTGGCTGCTGCAGCGTTCCCCGAACATGCTGCTGATCCCCGGCACCTCGTCCGTGGCGCACCTGCGCGACAACGTCGCCTCGGCGGGCTTCGCCCTGCCGGCGGACGCCGTGGCCGAGCTCGACGCGATCGGTTCCGCCGCGTAGTCGGTGGCCACGGGCGGTCTGGAGGCACGGGGCACGTCCGCCCGTGCCTCCGGTACCGCTGCACGTCGGTACGGCTCCGCGTCGGTACGGCTCCGCGTCGGTACGGCTCCGCGTCGGTACCGCTCCGCCCCGGTACCGCTCCGCCCCGGTACGGCGACGCTCCGACACCGCTCCGGTCCGCGCCCGCGGTACCGCGACGGCCGTCGGCCGCCGCCGCTCAGGCCACGGTGGCGAGGGCGAACGGCAGCACGGCCGTCGCCCCGGCGCGCCGGAGCTCCGCCCAGCGACGGTCGTCGTCCACCGGCTGTCGACCAGGTCGTCCACGAGCAGCACCGGACCCTCGTGTGACCGCAGCGCGGCAGCCAGGGAGGGATCGACCACGAAGGTGTCCCACACCCCGGACAGCCGGTAGGCGCTGTTCGTCGCGCCGTCACCTCGCGGCGTTCCGCCGTTCCGCCCGAGCGTCCCGAGGAACTGCAGCCGCCCGATCGAGGACAGCGCCTGCGCCAACGACCCGACGAGCTCGGGCCGGGAACGTGACGACATCGCCACCACTCCGGTCGGCCGGGTCTCCCACGGCCAGTCCTTGAGCGCTCGGACGCACCCGTCGACGAGTTCCCGCGACACCGGCCCGTCCGCGGTACCCGGGGCGAACAGTGCCCGGAGCGGGCCGCCCCACCCGAGGTCCGTCAGCCGGGCGACGGCACGACCCGGCTGCACGAGCTCATCGGGTCCGATCTTGCCGCGCACCGGGACGCCGAGCGACGACATGCCCGACGGCCACTGGGCACGCGGCGCGATCTCGACACCGACCTTGTCGAGCGCCGCCGCAGCCCCGGAGGCGTCCGCAGAGGACACCGACGTCGGTACCAGGCACCCGCGCAGTTGTCGCACCGGCCGCAGGGCTCGGCCGACGGGTCGTCGAGGTCCTGCTGCAGGAGCTGCATGCGGCACGCCGAGGTGGACTCGTAGTCGAGCATCGACGCGGCCTCGGCGGCGCGGGCCGCGGCGACGCGCTCGTAGCGGGCCGCGTCGTACTCCCAGGGCTGCCCGGTGGCCACCCAGCCGCCCGTGACGCGCTGCACCGCTCCGTCGACGTCGAGCACCTTGAGCACCAGCTCGAGCGTCGACCGTTTGATGTCCACGAGGCCCTCGAGCGCCACCGTCGACAGCGACCCGGACGACGCCGCGAGGGCGTCGAGCACCGCTGTCGCCCGCGCCTGCGTCGGCATGGACGCGCTCGCGAAGTACTGCCAGATCTCCTGGTCCTCGCGCCCCGGCAGCAGGAGCACGTCGGCGTTGTCGGTGGCGCGGCCGGCTCGACCGATCTGCTGGTAGTACGCGACGGGGGAGGACGGCGCCCCCACGTGCACGACGAACCCGAGGTCCGGCTTGTCGAAGCCCATGCCGAGCGCGCTCGTCGCCACCAGGGCCTTCAGCTCGTTGCCCTTGAAGCTGCTGTTCCAGCTGCTCGCGCTCCTCGGTGTCGGTGCGTCCCGTGTAGGCGCGGACGGCGTACCCGTTCTCACGCAGGAGCCGCGCGATGTCCTCGGCGGCGGAGACCGTGAGCGTGTAGATGATGCCGCTGCCGGGAAGGTCGCCGAGGTGCGCGAGCAGCCAGCCGAGCCGTTGCCGGGCGTCCGGCAGCGTGAGCACCCCGAGGCGGAGCGACGCACGGGCGAGCGAGCCGCGGATCGTGAACACGGGGTCGGCCGGACCAGCCGTGAGCTGCTCGGCGACGTCCTCCACCACGCGTTCGTTCGCGGTGGCGGTGGTGGCGAGCACTGGCACGCCGTGGGGGAGCGACCGGATGAGTTCGGCGAGCCGCCGGTAGTCCGGCCGGAAGTCGTGGCCCCAGTCCGAGATGCAGTGCGCCTCGTCCACGACGAGCATCCCCATCCGGGCGATCAGCGTCGGCAGCTGTTCGTCGCGGAACCGCGGGTTGTTGAGCCGTTCGGGGAGACGAGGAGCACGTCGACCTCGTCACGAGCGAGCGCCGCCTGGGTGTCGGCCCACTCGTGCGCGTTCGCGGAGTTGATCGACACCGCTCGGACACCCGCCCGTGCGGCCGCGGCGACCTGGTCGCGCATGAGCGCCAGCAGGGGCGACACGAGCACCGTCGGTCCGCCACCGCGCCGCCGCAGGAGCAGGGTCGCGAGGAAGTACACCGCGGACTTGCCCCACCCGGTGCGCTGCACGACGAGCGCGCGCTGCCGGTGCTCGACGAGGGCGGAGATCGCCTCGAGCTGGCCGGGGTGGAACACCGCGTCGGCCCGCCCGGTCAGGGCATGCAGCGCCCCCGCGCCTCCGCGGCGACCTCGGCGGACGGCGGAGCTGGTGGCGGCGGAGCGGGTGACGGCGCAACGGACATGACCCCATGCTGTCAGCCCCGACCGACGAAACGCGGCCAGCGCGGAAAGGGGTGGAGAACTACTGGTACGTGATGAGCGACGGCGCCGGCGAGACGTCCGTCATCGTCTGCTGCGGCGACAGCATCGGGCGTCTTCGTCGTAGAAGTTCTTCCAGCCCCAGTGCGCCCAGCTGGCGCGTCCGCGTGCAGCGCCTTCCACGTCGCCTGCTTGTCCGGCTGCGACCCCTGCCCGTCGGCGTGGATGAGCAGGTCGAGCTCGGGGTGGGACTTGATCGACGACCGGTCCTGGATCATCGACAGCCGGAACTGGTGCAGCACGAGCGCCTTCGGCGGCAGACCCTTCGACCTCACGAGCGACGCGAGCCAGGACGACACCTCGTTCACCTCGGACGCCTGCACGCTGCCGATCTGCTGCAGCGGTACCTGGTCCTTCGTCAGCCGCCACTCCGGGTCGAGCGCCAGCCACACGCCGGGCTTCGACAGCAGCGACTCGTACCGCTTCGCCTGCGACAGGAAGTCCGAGCGCCCCGGCTGCAGGTCGAGGATCACGGGCATGCCGGCGTCGTGCGCCGCGTCGACGTACGGTTCGAGCGTCTTCGCCGGCAGCTCCGTGGAGTAGTCGCCGTCCGACCCGGCGTCGCCCGCGGCGACGGTCGCGATGACCTCCATCGCCGGCGTGATCGGCACGCTGCCCAACCCGCGGTACGAAGCCGCGACGGACTTCGCGCGCTGCACGGTCGCGGCCGGGTCCTGCTCACCGAGGACCCCGAGCGCCGGCGTACCCGGCGCGCCGTACAGGGCCACGTAGCGGTGCCCGTCGAACGGACGCTGCCCGCCGTTCGGCAGCTGCCACCCGTTCTCCGCCGCCCGCACCGTCCACTCGGGGTCGCCGAGCGCCCCGAACGCGGACCCGACGAGCACGGTCGGGTGGTCACGCTCCTCGTGCAGCGCGCGCACCACGCCGGAGGCGGCAGCGGGATCCGTCACGCCCTCCGGCATGACCACCACGCGCGCACCGGCCGCCTTCGCGCTCCCGACGACCGCGGCATCCGCACGCGCGTCCGCCACGACGACGGTGGCCGACCTGGAGGCCCGGCTCGTCTCCGGCGCGTCGCCGCCGTCCGGCGCATCCCGCTCCGGGACGTCGGTGTCGATCGTGACGTCACCCTCGGCCCGGTACCAGTCCGCGCCGAGGCGGTGCAGCTCACGAGCGACGTCGGAACCGCCCGTGCCGGTCAGGAGCACCGGCACGTGCGCGGCCTCGGCAGCGCTCGCCGCCTCGCGCACCGCGTCCGCGTCGTCCGCCGGCGCGACGACCGCGCCGGGCGCGGTGGCGAACAGGGCACGGCTCGCCCGGACCGAGCGCTCGGCGGCATCGGACTGCGCGGCCACCGTGACCGTGTCGGCCGGCGCCTCCGCGAGCGTCGGACGCGCGGCGGCCGGCTGTCCTCCGGTGCACCCGGCGGCTCCGAGCAGCAGCCCGGCGGCCGCGAGCGCGAGGAGGACACGGGACGTGGGACCGGAACGCATCGGGCCACCCTACGAGCCGCCCGGCGAAGTCCCTGGGAATCCGACGGGTGTCGTCTCGTAGAAGAGAGGCATGCCCGACGACGACCGCCCGCTCATCGGCGCGGTGCGACCGCCCGAGCTGCACTGCATGACGCTCAACGTCCGCCGCCGCGTGCCGCGGCCGACCGGACACGTGGACTCGTGGGACCGCCGCCGGGACGCCGTGGTCGCGCTCGTCACCTCCGAGGCGCCCACCGTCCTCGCCGTCCAGGAGGCACTGCCCACCCAGTCCGCGGACCTCACCGCCGCCCTCGGGTCGCGCTGGGAACCGGTCCTCGTCGGACGCGGCGCTCGCGGCGGCGGGGAACAGGTGGGGCTGTTCCTCGAGCGATCGCGGGTCGAGGTCGTCGAGCACCGGTCGTGGGCGCTGTCCCGCCGCCCGCAGCGGCCCGGTTCCCGGAGCTGGGGGACCGCGTTCCCGCGGCACGTCGTCGGCGCGGTCGTCCGCGACCGAGCCACGGGCGTGTCCTTCACCGCGCTCGCCACGCACCTCGACGTCGTCTCGCCGTGGGCCCGACTGCGGTCCGCCGAACTGCTCGGTCGGATCGTCCGCGAACGCGGCCTGCCCGCCGTCGTCATGGCGGACTGGAACTGCGCGGTGGGCTCCGCCCCTTGGCGAGCACTGGCGGAGGCGGGGGTTGTCGACAGCTGGAGCCGCGCCTCCAGGCAGGTGACCGCGCCCTTCGGGACGTACCCGCACTACGCGAGTCCGCGTGTCGGGGGCCGGCGGATCGACGGGGTGCTCGTGACGGACGACTGTGCCGTCGAGCGGGTCGCCGTGTCGAACCGGCGGCCGGGCGGGGTCTGGCCGTCCGACCACGCAGCCGTGCACGCGGTCGTGCGGTGGACGTCGTGATCGGGACGCTCGGGCCGACGTTCCTGCGGCCGCGGTTCCTCGTCGCCGACGTCGTGCGCGGCCTGACGCTCGTGAGCCTCGTCGTCGCGGTGGTCGGGTGGGAGGGACCTCGTTCGCGGTGATGTCGCTGTGCCTGCTCGGGGTCGTCGTGCCGCGGATGCTCGGGCTCCGGCCGGCGTTCGACGTGCTCGTGTGCGTGCTCGTGCTCGTCGCCGGGTGGTCGAGCGTCCTCGAGTGGTACACGACGGTGTTCCTGTGGGACAAGCTCGTCCACGTCCTGCTCACCGGGCTGCTCGCGGCGGTGGCGTACGTGATCGGGGCGGACCTCGGCGCGGTGGGCGCGCCGGACCGCGGTCGGCTGCCGGTCGTGGTGGTGCTCGCGACGATCACGGGCTTCGGGATCGGTGCCGTGTGGGAGGTCGGGGAGTGGGCGGGGCACACGTACGTCGACCCGGCGGTGTTCGTGGGGTACCGCGACACGATCGGGGACCTGGCGGCGGACGGGCTCGGCGGGCTGCTCGCCGGGTTCGGGCTGCCGTGGCTGGCGGGGCGGCGGTCGGTGGTCGTGCCGGGCGGGCGCTGAGCGCTTCCGGTTGCGTGCGAGGGCGTGCGTGGCGTGCGCTCGGCGTCTTCGGCTGCGTGCCGGGCGCTCGCTGCGCGTTCTCGGCCGCGTGCTGGGCGCGACTCGCCGTGGTGCTGGAGGGGTCCGGCTTCCGCTATGCTGATCGGGTTGCTCCGCGCTCCGGTCGGACGCGGGCGACGTGGGCTCCTCGGGCTCGCGGGCTGTGGCGCAGCTTGGTAGCGCACTTGACTGGGGGACACATTGTCTTCGACGGTCGAGAACAGCCTAGAAAACTCAACAACGGGATGTGGCGCAGCTTGGTAGCGCACCTGACTGGGGGTCAGGGGGTCGCAGGTTCAAATCCTGTCATCCCGACAGAAAAAGCCTGCGAACGCGCGTGGACCCCGCATCGAGCACACGCCGGATCGCATCCAGGATCGTGGAACGGCCGGCACGAGGTTCGCCCACGAGCAGTACGTTCGCCGGCGGGTAGAGGTCCAGGTCCGAGAAGCCTCGAAACCGGCTCAGCCTTAGCCTAATGATCCGCAATTCCAGCCCCTCGCTTCTTCGACAACGGGACAGGGGTGCCGACGGCGCCAATCTCCCAGCTCAATCCGATTGTCCCAGCCGCGACTGTTGTTCGGGGACTGCTCGCGTGCGGCGCGCCGCAGTCTGGCGATGAGATCCGGGGACCTTACCCGCGAGAGCGGGCGCACGACGAGGCAAATGCCTGAGACGTCGGTAGAGTCGGGCTAACGAGCCACCGGCGCTGAAGCGGTGGCATTGCAGGGGAGATCGGGGGTGGACGCGCTTGAGTTTTGACGCGCACTTCGAGGAGGCCATCGCTCGGGGCAGGGAAAACGCTCAGGTGATCCAGCTCGCACACAACCATTGCCTCCACATGGAGTTCGTCCCGTTCGGCGGGCAAGGCATGCTCGAACCTGCCGTGGGCCTCCCGATTAACATGCGCAAGATCAGGTGCATCAAAGCCCACGGGACGACCGCAGGGTTTCAACTCGGCACGATAGCCCGCCAGTTCTACACGGAGAACTGCGTCGGCTGCGAGCTCCGCCGCCCCTCGGGTCAGGTGCCGACGCTCGCTGGGCTGGTGGAGGCCGAGGAAAGTCAGGAGGCCGAGGCCGCGCTTATCGCTGATGCCGAGAAGGCCGAAGCAGAAGCACTTCGCGAACAGCGTGTCCGCAGGCGTGGTGCTCTCCGCGTGTCGGCTGATCCAGCCATGGAACGCGCTCTGCGGGACCTAGATGTCCTGGATGCAACCGATGACGAGAGCGCCGCCGCAGCGCTGCGACGGCTGACCGCTCTCGCACAGAAGGCGCCTGACACATTCTCTGAAGTCGTGGTGGCAGAGATGCTGATACTCGTGGGCCTTGGTCGACCCACCATGCTCAAGCCACTGCGAATCCTCGCTCGCACCCAGATGCGCTGGCAGCGAGACGTCGTGGATGCCGCGCTCACCGTGCTCGAGACCTGGGCAGCAGAGGATGCCGCGCGGGTGCTTGTGCAGTTTCAGAACGTCACGCGACCGGATGATTTCACGGCGTCCGTTGTCCGGTCCCTCCTGTACGTTGCATACGGTCCTTTAGAGGACGATTTCGGGTATTCGGGCGAGAGCCGCTCCACCGATCCCGCCACGCTGAAGCTCCTTGCAGACCGGGCGAGCGACACGCTGATGGAACTTCTTGAAGATATGCTGCCTGGCCCGCCTTCCTTGTCTGGTCTGGAGCTTCCGCCTGGCAACAGGTCGCCAACGGCGACCGTTCACTCGAGCCGTAGTCGTGCCACCGCGGCAGGCGCGATTGCCCACTGCTGATCATGGATGAGCCCATCGCTCCACGATTCGTTCCTGCTCTCGTCCGCAATCTGCTCACAGCTGATGACGAGATGGAGGGGCATTCTCATGCAGCCGTCCAGCGGGCGCTGGGCCTGTTCATCGTGCGTGGTGTGGATGGCGCGGAGGAGGCTTGGGCTGCAGCGGGCGAGAGTGCTTCAGATGAGCAACGGGGAACCCTTTTCAAGGTGTGGTGGTTTCTCTCGCAGCTTGTCGACCCCGACCGTGGTTGGCAGGGCGAGGAACCCAAACTGTCCGATGAGGACCGTCAGCAGTTGCGCGCGCGGATCTTCGAAACGTCGATGCTGCGACTTGCCGGAGGGTGGGGATACGACGTGGCGGGGCAGGCCGCGGACATCATTCTCGATCTCGCCAGGGATGCCCCGATTGGGCCGCAAGCCAGATCGACGTGCTCCTGGGAGGGTTCATCACCGCAAACAGCGCGGCCGACCAGCCCAGATCGCAGGTGCTCGTACCAACAAACGACCTACCCGACTCGCTTGCGCAGATGGAGTGGGCGACACGGCAGACGGTCCTGAGGTCCGCCGCCTCCCGCTGCCTCGATGCGGTCGAGTACGCGGCGCAGGCCGGTCCAAGTGTCGCTCTGGATGCTGTCGTGAAGTTCCTCAGCCACGAACGCGATGAGGAGAAGGACTGGGGCGTTAGCGCGCGCCTCTTGCGGGTACTAGGCAACATCGGACGCAATGCCGGCCAGAGGCCAGGAGTGCTGACAGCTGTCGTACCCGTTCTCTATACGAACCTCATGAGCTCGTCCCCTGCCCTTGTGGCTACAGCTATCCGCGCCTGGGCCGAGGTCGCTTCGAGGAATCCCCTGCCCAGCCTGTTCGAGGACTTGCTGCCGGTCCTCATGGAGAACCAGTACATCGCCGTGATTACCGCGTTACTGGAGAGCCTTCCTCGGCTCGGCCTGACCGAGGATGCGATGCGGTCGGGATTGCGATTCGCTGTGACGTGGTTCGCGTCCAGCAAGGTCGGCGGCCCGAATTCTTCCCTCGTTGAACCATCGGTGGAGTGCGCCGGCCGTCTCCTGCAGCGGCTTCCCGAAGACAACGTCGCGCTGGAGCGAACGCTACTGAAGGTCTCTGCGGCGCTGCCGGCCCACGAGATCAACGACGTTCTCCGGGTGAACTGGTCTTCTAGAGCACGGAAGAGTGTTGAGTACGCCCAGATCCGACTTGGTCGAGTGGGCGACCCAACTTACAACTCACCGTTCAACCGGCGACACGACACGGAAGAGGTCGCACTCCTCGAGTGTGGGCAGGGTCTGGTTGGACTGGGAGTAGCGGATCTGGACGCCGCCGCGCAGGCACCCGGCCCCAGCGAATCCCCGCAGGCTTGCACATCGTCGAAGTGGCTTGGCGCGCCAACCGAGCAGATGACGCTCGCGCAATCTGCGAGCGGCTTGAGGCGTCGATCCCAAAGACGCCGGCATTTGACCGGCAGCGCACTCTGACCACGCTCGTCAACGCGGCCATTTCGGGAGACGAGCCACCCCACGTCGACGAGGAGCCGACCGACGAGAACGGCTTCCCGTCGTTGGCATTCAACCTGCATGCGCAGAGTGCGCTGCGGTTATCAATCCGCAGGCTGTTGACCGGGACCGCGGGCCTGTCGTCCGTCAGCAGCATTGACGCCGCTGCCTTGGCGCTCGAAGAAGAAGCGACGAAGTTAACGGAGTGGTCGCAGCGTGCGACGCCCACCGCCGCTTATCTCAGGTTGTTCGCAGAAGCTGTGCGTCGTCGCCGCACATCTTTTGAGGCTCGAAGCGGCGGAGATGGACCGCGACGACCCTGCAGCTCGAGCCCGGCGGCGAACGGTGAAACGATCCGCCAGCTCCCTCGCCCAGCGCGTCGAAAGCGAACTGGGCGCCGATGATCCGTTAGGAGCATTGCTATCAGCTGAGCTAATCCGCGTGCTGCAGGAAGAAGGGACGTAGACCCCATCGCGCTAGTTGGTGAGTGGGCGTCGCTGCCGCTCCCTCTCATCATCATCGAGGGTGCTCCGCTTGAAGCGGAACGACCAACCGAGCGAGATGAAGTCCTCGTGCCCGAGGCGGTCGCGGTCGCGATGATCTCCGTTGACGACCGACAGCTAACAGGACCCGCGGTGCTCCAGCGGGACACGGTGTACTCCTTAGGCGTGAAGCTTCAGGTCGACGAGTGGCCCGTATGGGCCGACCGCCTCGACCTGGAACTTGTTGGCGGTTTGTCAGCGAAGGACATCCAGCTTCCGGCGATGACCTGGAAGAGGAGCGACGGCTTCGACGGTGTCCTGACAGGGGAAGGAACCTTAGTCTTACGGTTCGCTCTGCCTGCAGGTCGTCCTGCGCCTCCGTTCGTCATTGCCGCTAGCTGGTCGGGCTGCGTAAAGGGTAAGCCGCGGATAGAACGGCTAGACATCGCGGGCCACGCACAGATCCGGCTTCGTCCCTTCGACGCGTCACGAGACGCGCTGACGACCTACGACATCGTCGATGAGCATCTGCTTGCCCTCTACTCATCGCTTGCCGGTGACTTTCCGGATGACGAGGTGCAAGCGTTCTGTCGGCTGTTCACCGCGGTGTGCCGGTCCGGGTTCCGATTCACGTGGAGAAGAAGTATCGTCGCGGCGCGCGCGTCACGGAGCGGCAATTCCATGACGATCTCTTCGCCGATCTGCTTACAGACCCGGAGCTGGAGGGGCGTGTCGAGCGTGGCAACCCCTTGGCGCTCGGCTACCTCGATATTCGCCACGACCGCATTACCGCCGAACTCAAAGTCGAACGCCGCGTCCCCGTGACCGAGACCTCTGCCCCCAAGTACATGGGCCAAGCCACCCAGTATGCCTCGGCGGATGGTCGGCACCTGTCGATCCTCGCGATCCTAGATATGAGCCCGAAAGAACTAACAGTCGGGACACCTGAAAACTATGTGTTCACCCTCGTGCCCGCGCTGCACGGTCTCGACAGCCCGGAGGCCCCCTCTCTGGTCGCAGTGGTCGTTGTTAACGGCAACATGCCCGTCCCCAGCTCGTGGTCGCGGCGAAAACCCAAACGCATGGGTGAATACCCGGCCAATGCGTGACCCGGGTGCCCGGATTCGATGATCGGCGCGAGTTCGGTACATGGTGGTTGATCTGTCGCAGGTCGCCGGATTGATGTCAGATGTCACCAGTACCCTGGACTCATGACCACGGCACCCGACTCCCGTTGGAAGGCTGCTGCGCGTGACCCTGGCTTGCAGGCCGCGATCGCTGAGGATGAGACTGGGACGCTCCTTATGGGCGGTCCTCTCCGGGCAATCGCAGATGATGTCGACGTCGACGAGGATGTTCGTTACGTCTCTGGTCTGCTTGCGACCGTTGCCTGGTTCATGCCGAACGGTGACGACTGGACCAATCCCTACGGTCCTTTCGCGACGTTCGGCGATCGGCGGAGTCCGATTCCGGCGGACTTCGCGGATGCGGACATCGCGGTACTGGTAGAGATTGCCGAGCTCATTCCCAGCCTCATCCTTCGCAGTCGCGTCCTCGACGTCGTCGCTATCGTGGGAGACGCTGCGCTTCGCCCGACGCGACATGCCGCGCAGTTGCAGGCGCTCGCTGATCACGGGGTGACAAGCGGGGCCATGACGCATGCCGCCGAGCAGTGGGATCGCGGGCTTGCGGTCGGGGTTCGTTTCCGTGGTGTTGCGTCGGTGCAGCTCGAGGAGATCGAGCGTCAGCTCGTTGAGGCCGCGGCAACGTCTGCCGACGGTGGGCTTGCAGTGAGCGCGGCGAGAATGCTCGGGAACCATCGGCTTGGAGGTCAACATGCGGCGGCCATCGCGGCACACTTGGCCGGGCACGCTGAAGGCATCGAATCCATCGCGGCTCAGCACACCCTGGAGGTCGCAGCGGAGTGGTACCGGCGTGCGAGCGATTCGGAGGCGGCCGAGGACGCGATATTCGCAATCGTTCAGCGACTGATCGCTGAAGCCGAAGCTACCGAGGCGTTCCGTGCATCCATCCACTTGGAGATGGCGCTCAAGATTCTCCGCACACTGCCGCGGGCGGCCCGCGAACGCCTGGGTGCTTCCGACCTGCCGAGCGAGCTTGCTCGTCGGATCCGAGAAAGCGGCGCTGCGGCGATCGGTCAGATGAAGGTGTTCGCCACGGAGAGCGGTGACCTTGGCGACCATATCGCCGACTTGCTTGCCGCAGTTCGTAGCGACGATCCAGTTGAATCGGTCCGGCGCTTCGCGAACATACAGTCCTT
Source organism: Curtobacterium flaccumfaciens (assembly GCA_029689965.1). Classification (GTDB taxonomy): domain Bacteria; phylum Actinomycetota; class Actinomycetes; order Actinomycetales; family Microbacteriaceae; genus Curtobacterium; species Curtobacterium flaccumfaciens_E. Next base: position 1,920,403 of record CP121450.1, read on the forward strand.
CGCAAGTCTTTCGACGGCTCGGACCGAAGCGGAGCAACGGGAAAGGCAGTTCCCTCTCGCATCACTTTTTGGCAGGCGGACTCTCAGCCCTGATGGACGCACCGTGTATCGCTCGCCTGCGAGTAGCGACGCCACGATCTATGGCGAGAAGGCATCGATCTGGGAAGGGATGATCCAGCACTACCAGCTGCGGATCAATCTCATCGGCGGCATCGTTTTGCCGAGGGCCTGGAGGCAACTGTCCACCGATCATCGGCTTCACATCGGCGACTTCCAGACCCTCGTTGCGGGTAGTGCCATCGTGCCTAGCTCGCACGAGGGGGTCTTTGCTCGCGGGTTGCATTACGGATACAGTGGGGACTTCGGTGCAGCGGTGCACCTCCTCGTGCCTGCGATCGAAGCATTAGTGCGGTTGCATCTTGCCAATGCTGGTGAGCGGACGAGCGCGATCAGTGTCGACGGTAATGAGAACGAGATCGGCCTCTCCGCGCTTATGGAAAACGAGCGAGCCGTTGGCATCTTCGGAGAGGACGTTGCGTTTGAGCTTCGTGCATTGCTGTGCGGGCCTATTGGCCGAACCTTCGCAACGAGGTCGCACACGGACTGATCGGCGACGCGGTGTTCTCCTCAAGCGTCAGCGTCTACCTTTGGTGGCTCACACTCAAGCTCGTTTCATGCCCTACTGGAACGCGCTGCATGATCCAGAGGCGGCTGAAGCGCGCGAGCCGGCCGCTCCGGAAGGGAATCGGACTAGATCCACCGTGCGAGCGTGTAGGTCTCTTCCGCTCGTGGCGCGTGACTGGTGTTGCCGGGCTCTTACCGTGATCCTGGGCCAGGAGGGCGGAATCCGGCGTCGATGGCTGCTTCCGTCAGTGGTGCGCATAGCGCTTCGCCGAGTGATGCGGTCAGATCGGTGATGAGTTTTCGCACTGCGAACGGTGTGGCCCAACCGGTGGGGCTAGAGTTACGGATTCGCTCCGCTAGGTGGGTGACAAGGGCGGCCCCTTGGTGGCGAGCAGGTCCGTGGGCCACTCGGGGGCGTGGTATCCGTCCCCGAGTGCGATCCCGAGTCCGCTGAGCATCGAGAACGCTTCATCTGCATGTTCGCCGACGAAGGGCGCGATGTCCGCCCAGCGCTCGAGTTCTTCGTGCCGCGCGTTTCGAGGAAGTCCCTGGAGGCGCGCTGCAAGATGGTCTCGCGCCCATAGCTTCCATAACGCGGCACTGTCGACCGTGTCGTCCTGGAAGAACCTCAGAACCGTACGCGCGAAATCGGCGGCGTGATCGCCGTTGTCGGCCAAGACCGACTGGTCGAGGAGCTCCTGACGTTGCTCTGGGGTGATGCCGGCCACGCTCACTATGGATCCGACGAGCCCATAGAACTGGCTTTGCAGTCCTCGCTTACCAAGATCACCCAGGTGTTCCCACTCGGCGATCACGCTCTGGAGGAAGCCGGCGGACAGCATTCGATCGTTGTACCGGGGATTGTAGAGATAGGCTTCCCAAGCCTGTGCGGCATGGGGTCCCTCGAACAGCGTCAAGATATGCTGCTGTGCAAACGCCGGGTCAGCGGCGAAGAGGAAGTGTGCCTGCCCACCGAGCGCAGGTCGGATCGCGTCAAGTTCCGCAGCGGGACCGGCGAGCATCGCCTCGAGCGTATCTCTTTCCAGGTTGTTCAGACCGGTCCAGGCTTCACCCAGTTCGCGCCATCGTCGGTTCACCTCAAGGATCCAATATCGGGTGAGATCTCCGGGCCAAGAGTTCAGAGCGAGAAAGCTCGACTCAGACTCGGATGGAGACTCGAACGTCCCCTTGTGTCGGTCCCAGATGGTGCGAGCGAGGTTGCGCATCGAGGCGATCGGTTCGGACTCCGGAGTGTCAAGGTGCTTCTCGATCTGCGTCACGAGCAACCTTGCGATCGCGCGGATCGAACGCTGGTCGCCGGCCCGGCCGGCAACCAGCCCAATAGCATCGTCGAGAAGTTCGCCGAGGTCGGCTTGCTCCCATCCGCCGATGATCGCGTCCTGCAAGTCATCCTTCTTCTCTGCCAGCGTTGACCGGGACTCGATGGCGTCCCAGAGCCGTTGGCCGAGATCCGGGCGCCGCGCGACCGCTTGTTGTACCAGCGTGAGCGCACTCTCCCATGTCGGGCCGTCGATCCGCCGTTCGGAATAGTCGATGTTCAGCAGTGTGGTGAGGGCCGTCTCGGCATCGGCGCCGAGATCCTGCACGAAACGCTCGACCTCCATCGGCAGTGTCTCGCCCAGGTGACCCCGCTAGACCAACTGTCGAGGTCCGGGAACTCCCGCGGACCAAACATCGGGTTCTCCTCCTCGAGCCGCTCCCGCTCGCGCTGCGCTTCTACCCAAGACGGGTCGGACTGAGTAAGCCAGACCAGCAAGTTGTACACGGCGTACGCCCGGTGGCGCTCGACGTCGGGAATGTCGTCTGGGAGGTTCGGCCCCTCGATCGCGGCCATCAGGAGTCGAGATAGTCGATCCGGACTCGCCTGCGGAACGGCGGAAGCGACCAGGCGGAACACCTCATGCTTCAGCGGCGACTCGAACAGCACCTCTCTGTCGAGAATCCACTCGAGCTTCTCATCGGTGCTTGCTGTCGAGCTGACTTGCATCAAGTGCACTGCGAGTCGGCGAAATAACGTGGACCCGCGCGTCCACCAGCGATCGGGAAGCTCCGGGCACTCCGAGAGCGCCTTGGCACCGTAGCCGCGTAGCCCGTCGATGAGCGCATCGACGGGCTCACGGAACTCGTCCTGCGGATGCGGTTCGATGGCTGAGCGATGCGAGCTGAGACTGTCGTAACCGTCCTCAACGTGGTAGCCCGTCAGCAACTCGTATGCGCTGCCCATTGCATCTTCGAGGAGAGTACCAAGCGCTGGATCACCGGCTGGACGGTCCTCGACGAGCTTCAGCACATGTCGGGTTAGGACCTCGTCGGCGGCGTGCCAGGTTGCCTCCGCACGTGGCAGCGTCGGCGGGTTATCGCCGAGCGTCCAACGTGCCTTGAGGACGAGGAATGGTCTCAGAGCCGGCCGGAGCAGAGCCAGTTCCTCCCCCTTGTCGCGGGTCTCATAAGGCAGCAGCATGCCAAGGTCCGGGGGAGCGGAGATGCCACCGATGGAGGTCGCAAGTACCACCGTCCAACGGCGCCCCGCTTCCGTATCGGCCGCTGTCAGAGACTCGGTCGCCCAGCTCAATGACTGATAGAGGCCCGGCGAAAAACGTTGCCCCAGCCGCTGCACCGTCTGGAGGGCGGCACCGTGGAGTGCCGGATCGGCGACATAGACCTGTCCGAACCAGTTGCCCAGCACGGATGACGCCTCCGTATCCGCCCCGCCGGTGAAGAGACGTTGAAAGCTCTCTACGCTTTCCGCCCAGCGGAGCCAGTCGACGCTCCTCGCGAACTGGGCGAACTCCAGCGCGCCATCAGCACGCTCAAGCCGTTGGCGCACATAGTCCTCGTCAACGGGATTGAGCGGGGGCCCAGCATTGACGATCTCGCTCATGCTCGTCTGGTGATCCAGCCGCCCCATCCGGGCTCGCCGATCCCATTCCTCGAGCGCGGCGAGGAGGGCTGAATGGTCATGCTCAACCGCGGGGTACGGCACCGGGACGATGCCCAGGTGGTTCCACTTGTCATCATCGGGCAAGTGCGTCAGAACGTAGCGGCGAGTCTTTGAGGGCAGGCCCAGGGCGAGGTATCGCATGATGGGGTCGTCGTGACTGTAGCCCACGAATAGGACCGTGAACTCGTCGAACATCTTCTGTAGGAACCTGGTCGCCCATGCGTCGGTGAGATAGGCGCGGCCGAAGTCACGGTCGGTAAGAACCAGCTGCGCGGGCGGGCGGAGGACCGAGCCGTGTAGGTGCACGATGCCGGAAAAGTCATCTCCGAGCGGCAGTGCCGGTCCGACCCAGACGTCACCGTCCGGCAGCAGGGCAGCCGTCGAGGCTGTCGTGAGGTGATCATCAAAGTTGGTCGTCACGATCCGCGGGCGGCCGGGTGCAGACGCGAGTCTGACCAGCGCAGAATGGGTCGGGTTGAAACTTGAGTCTGGTCGCGCGATGATGCGTCGAGCGTGGACGTGGGTTTCGAAGTTCGCAGGCATCGAGCCGAGGAACAAGTCGAGCGCCATGTCTTCGTCGAACGGTACGCGCGCTGCGTCCGCGAGTTGACGAGCCAGCTCCCTAAACGAAGGCAGATTTGAGGGATCTCCCATTGAGGCTCCCGCCCCAACGAACAACACGAGCTTGCCGTCCGCATGGGATTCGAGAAGCTCGGCAGGCAGATTTACGTCTCCTGTGATCCACACGTTGCCTCCAGAGTCCTGATTGACCGCTGCGTACGTGGACAGCGATGAGGTGCCTCGTCATTCTCGCGCATTGACGGTCCTGCCCCGCGATGGCTAGCTGCGACGGATTCGTGTCGGTCGTTCGTGACCTCCACTAGCCACAGCCAGCGCAGCGCACGCCGGTGCCTACAGCGTCCCTGAGTCGAGGGTCGGAGCCTCAGCGTCATTCGGTCACGCGCTTTCGAGGCCTCGTCGGAGAGGCAGGTCACGCCGAGATGTGAAGCTCGGATCAAGTCGGCGAATCGTTCACCAGGACGAAGGGCTTGCAGTGAATACGACGCTGCTGGCGCCGCAGCGTACTCTTGTCGCGTGAGCGGGAGAGCTGCGCCTTCCACGTAGTCGACTCGAGGCCAGTGCATCCGCCACGCGCCGGGACCTGCCCGGGACCTGATGCATGCAATTCATGCAAGTCGTGACGTGAATTAGCGCCGTCTGAGAGGTAGAGATGACCGGAAATCAATGAGTTCGGCCGAACCGTCTACCTGGGGGTCAAGGAGTCGCAGGTTCAAATCCTGTCAGCCCGACCGAAATGTGAAAAGGCCTGGGACCTGGTGAGCGGGAACGGTTCGGAACCACGAAGCGGCGGTTTGCTCGACGATCTCGTGATCCGAGCGCGACCGGTGCACTCCGTAACGGTGCGGGAATCCCCGGTCTTCGCCGCCGGTGAGATCGCGCTGGGGCGCTTCACCGTGTTGACAGGCATGCACGGGGCCGGGAAGTCGTACTTCCTCGCCGTGCTCCGTGAAGCCCTGCCTGGCTGGCAGTCCGGATGGTCGCTTCCACCGGTGAGCCGCTGGGATCGCACCGACTTCTCCGGTGTGTACTCGCTCGCTGTGCGACCCGCGAGCAGCGGCGGGACGTCCGTCGCGGCGATCGAGTTCCCCCTCGAACGGATCGAGTACGCGCCCCAGTACCCGAGGAACTGCGAGCGCTCACCGTCACGGAGATCAGCTCCGATGTCGTCATCGGTTCGTTGATCACAGCGACCCAGGACCACTTCTTCGATCCGGGCGATGTGGAGTCTCTCGGAGACGAGTACGAGTCGTCTGCGTTGAGCCCTCGGGAACTCCAAGCGTTCGGTCGCGTAACAGGGCATCGGTACGAGGAGTTCGTGACGACGCTCGTCAACACGGATCGCGAGTACTTGCCGCTCTTCCACGGGAAGCGCGGTGGACGGCCGTTCACGACGTTCACCATGAGTCGGGGTGAGTACTGGGCCGCGTACATGCTCTGGGCACTCCGAGAGGCGAGTCGCGATGAAGTGGTGCTGATCGATGAACCGGAGACGTTCCTTGCCGGCCCCGCTCACGCCCCACTCGTCGACGAGATCGCCAGGATCTCGAGTTCGAACGGTTGCCAGGTGATCCTCGCCACGCACTCGACACCCATCATCGAACATGTGCCGGCCACGGCTCTGCGGCTCGTCCACGGAGCCCCCGGAGGAAGCGTCGTGTTCGATGACGTCGATGCGGAAACGGTGCTTCGAACGCTCGCACGACCGGCGACGGGTGTCTCGTCCATCGTCTTCGTTGAGGACGAGCTCGCCTCGCGGATCGTCCGTTCGATCCTGGACCGTCGCGTCCCACACCTGTCGACGACCGTGGAGGTGATCCCGTCCGGCGGGGAGGCCGAGGCGCGAGCAGCGGCACGGGTCGTGTCGAGAGCGTCGCGGCTGCGCATCGCCGTGGTTCTCGACGGGGACCTACGGGACAAGGCAGATCCGCGCGGGGTCTCCTTCCTTCCCGGGCGCTCGGCGCCGGAAGTCGAACTGCTCGAGGCTCTTCGCTCCCGGACGGACGAGGTCGCAGCGGCGCTCGGTGTGGAGCAGTCGAGTCTGGCGATGGCGCTGGCGGGAGCATCAGTAGGGGACCACCATCGGGCCTTCTCGAGGATCGGCGGAGCGATCGGCCGCGAAGAGGGCCGCGTGCTCGAGGCGGTGATCAGCGTGTGGATGGCAGGGATGCAGGACGACGTGGAGATGAACGAACTCGTGGAGATGCTCGGTTCGTTCCCCACCCGCGACCGACCAGCACCGACATGGTGATGACGAGCCCTCTTGCGGTCGCTGATGCCAGACCTGACTACGCCGTGGGGATCTCGATGACCTCGCCGAGGATCGAATCCGCAGGAAGCCCGAGCCCGGCGACCATGTCCCGCCATGCGCTCATGAGCCGCCGTCTCGTGGTGACCTCCTTGATGCCGTGGACCTCGGCGGTCCACACGCCGAGGGTGGTCACGAGGATGCGGTCCATGATCTCGTCCGGGTCCGCAGTCACGCCGTCCGAGCTGTCGAGGGTGCGCTGGATCTGCGCGGCACCGTAGGTCCGCCACGAGAACACCGATCGCGGAAGTGCGAGGTTCACGACCTCGGCGTCGGTGAGCAGACGGACGGTAGCGGCAGCGAACGGGTTGACCTCGGCGTCGAGCACCATGGTCAGCATCACGCTGAGGAGCCGCTGGAGACCAGCCGGAACCTGCTCCGCCCGCTGCAGCAGCTTCCGCCAGTCGTCGTACTGCTGCTCCGTGACGGCGAGGGCGATCTCCTGCTTGGACGCGAACTGGTGGTGCCCGACCGCGGACTTCGGGCGACCCATCGCCGCGGCGATCGTTGCGATGCTCGTCCCGTCGTAGCCGCGCGTCGCGAACTCGTTCGCAGCCGCGACCAGGATCGCTCTCCGTGTTTCCGCCTTGTGTTCCTGGCGTTGGTTGACCACGCGATCACGGTAGGGGTACCGCGGCCGCGTTCCCTGTGAGTTCGACATGTATCGAGAACTTGGGCAGCACGTGTCGTACTGCCCCTCAACGGGGGATGTGCCTCTCGCGAGTTTCGCCATACGATCGTATTGCGACCGGATCAAGAACGGTCGCGGTCACCGTCGCGTACCGCGCGCCGGTCCCCGCCCGCCCCGGGCGAACGCTGCGTCCTGCCTGTTCGGGTCAGTGCAGAGGCAGCGCCCGGGGCGGTCGTGCCCCCGTCTCGTGTCCCGAGGACCGGCGTTCCGCCGCTCGGCGACGCGATCGACGTCGACCCGCAGCCCGCGTCATCGAACCCCAAGGAATGCCATGTCCAGGAAGACCATCACCATCAGCACGCTCGCACTCGCGCTCACCGTCGGCGGTGCCGTCGTCGCCGCGCCGCCGGCGTCCGCAGACACCGCGGACACGTCCGTGACCGCCGAGGTCGCCTCGGGAGCACTGTCCATCAGCGCCCCGGAAGCGCTCGACTTCGGCGCGATCACCCGGGCCAGACCGGCCACGCCACGCTCGAAGGTGTCACCGTCACGGACCTCCGCGCGGGGACCGCCGGTTGGGCGGTGAGCGCCACGGTCAGCGACTTCACCTCCGAGACGCTGGGGACGACGATCGCGGGTGGCAACGCCACCTACACACCCACGGAGGCGACCACCAGCGGTTCCGCGACCGTCGTGAAGAGCGCCGGAGTCGGTGGGGCGGACGGCGGCGCGGTCCAGACGGCGACCGACGTGACCGGGAACAACTCCGCGTCGTGGGACGCCGAGGTCGCGCTCGCGGTCCCGTCCGACGCGCTGGCCTCGGACGACTACGTCGCGACCATCACCCACTCGGTGGCCTGAGGCTTGCGCAGCACGGCCGTCCTGTGCGCCGCGGGGCTCCTGGTCGGGCTGGCGACCCTCGCGGTGGCCGGCCCGGCTCACGCCGTGGACGGGGAGCCGACCGCCTCGGCCTCCGCCGAGGCGGGCCTCGGCATCCGTCTGCTCGACGTGCCCCGTGAGCAAGCACACGACCCGCGAGCGCGCGAGTACATCACGGAGAGCGCGGAGCCGGGGACGGTGGTCCACCGCCGGCTCCGCATCACCAACACCACCGGCAGCGCGCAGGACGTCCGCCTGTACACAACCGCAGCAACGATCTCGGGTGGCGCGTTCGATGTGAGCCGGACCGACCAGAACGAGCTGTCGCGCTGGACGACCCTGGACCGTGCGGACGCGGTCGTGCACGACGACGACTCCGTCGACGTGGGGGTCGACGTCGTGATCCCACGAGACGCCTCGGGTGGCGAGCGCTTCGCGGTGATCTGGGCGGAGATGCGCTCCGGCGACGCGGGGGCGGTCAGGCTCGTCAACCGTGTCGGTGTCCGTGAGTACATCGACGTCACCGCCGGCCAGCGCGCGAGTCCGGACTTCGCCATCGGCACGGTCGAGAGCAGACGTGACGGGTCCGGCGTGCCGATCGTGGTCGCGAAGGTCAGGAACACGGGTTCGCTCGCCGTCGATCTGACGGGGCGCCTCACCCTGAGCGACGGACCCGGCATGACGACCGCCGGCCCGTTCTCAGCGGCCCGGACGACGACGCTCGCGGCGGGGCAGACGAGCACGCTGCGGTTCCGGACCTCCGACGCGCTGCCGCAGGGATCGTGGACCGCCACCGTGACGGCGCAGAGCGGAACGGTCACACGAACAGCGACGGCGAAGGTCGTCATCGAGTCCGCCGGCACCGCAGGCGGGTCGGGCGCCACGGTCCGGATCGCGGCGGCCATCGGTGTCGCCCTGGTGGTGGCCGTCACGGTGACGGTGTTGATCCGGCGCCGGCGCAGGGGCCGAACGACGTCCGAGACGACGCGGTAGGCGCGGCGATCCGATGCCACACATCTCCACGATCGTGACGCGCCGCGGTCTCGTCCGCCGCATGGACGGTCTCGACGTGACGTCCCTGCTGCGGACGACGAACCTCGAGGACCTGGCGGACCTGCTCGGCGTCCCTCGGCGCGTCATCGGAGCGCACTTCCCGACCCGCCGTGGGTACGTCCTCACGGTCTTCGACTCACGGGACGCCCGGTGGAACGAGTGTCTCGGCACAGCGCTTCGTGACCACGGCACGGTCCTGGGTCTCGAGCGTGCGCTCCGAGACCCCGACAGGCGGATGCCCCTGCTCGAGTTCACGACGGCGGACGCTCCCGGCCCGATCGACGACTCGAGCGGTTGGGCGTGGACGCTGCAGCAGAAGCTGGAGACGGTTCCGCGACGAGGTCTCGGCCAGCCTTCGTCGAGACCTCGGCTCCCGAGGAGACGCCGAGACGGCCGACGTCGACCGCCACGTTCCTGCGCTCGTCAAGCTTCTTCGTGACGCTCGAGAACCAGGGCGCCGGCGGCCTGGGCGTCGAAGCGACCGCACAGCTTCTGGCGACGTGGAGTGTCCCGGCTGGGCCAGCAGTGCGCCGCGATGCGGTCGATCGATCCGTACCGCGGTGCACCGTGACCGGGGCAGAAGCGTCGCCGGCGCGAGTGGTACAGGTCGAGGGCGGTGTCGTGGCGTCTCCCCGCGGGAAGCTCGCTGCCCCGTGTGCTCGGAGACCGTCTCGTGCCACCGCAACCAGTACTTCGGGGTGGGACTGGCCGTCCACGAGTGGTTGTACGTGTGCGGCCACTGCGGACAGGCCGGGTTCTTCACGCTCGACGAGTTGATCCCCGATGCGCCGGTGGCACGAGGGTCCCGCCGTCGGCGCCGGTTGCTGCGGTTCCTGACGAGGCATGCACGTGGCGGATGAGACCACGGGTGCCCCGACCCGTCGGGCCACGTCGACGCCGACGAGGCACGGGGAGACGTCGGTGAGCGCGGGTGAGCGTGACCGCCGGCTGGACACCGCGGTCGCCGCGTTCTTCGACGCACAGGTGGAGCATGCCCGTCTGGTGCACCACCTCGCAGCGAGCCACGGACTCAACCCGATCGACCTCCAGGCGGTGCAGTTCCTCGGCGGGTGTGCCCGGAACCCGACGCCGAAGGAGCTCGGTGAGCACCTCGCCAGGGGAACAGGTGCGATCACAGCGCTCATCGACCGGCTCGCCGACCGCGGCCTGCTCGAACGCGTCCGGAACGCGGACGACCGCAGGAGCGTACGGATCGGCCTCACGGACGAGGGCCTCGACGTGGTCCGCTCGCTCACGACCCGGTACCGCGAGGCAGCGCAGCGGTCGGTGCCCGTCGAGCACATCGACCTCCTGGCCCACGCTTCCAGGCGCCTCGCCCGGGCGCTGCGCGACTCCACCACGAGCAGCGGCTGAGCCCGGATCTCGGATGCCGCGCCGTTCGCGGATCACGGGATCGTCGTGGGACCGGGTTCGCTCGTGCTCGTCGTGTGCGTGCCGACGTTGACCACGCGACCGTCCGACGCGCGGTAGAAGAACCGCGTGACGCCCAGGGCTCGTCCGTCAGCGGGTGCACGATGTCGAGTCCGGACGCCTGAACCCGGGACAGCGCGGTCCGCACGTCGTCGACGAAGACGGACACGTCGGGGTTCACCGGCGCCGAGGCATCCCGCGTCATCACGCTGAGCTGGTGCCCCTCGTCGTCGCCCAGCGTGACGATCCAACCGTGGTCCATGAGCACACGGAGCCCGAGCACGTTCGAGTGCTCCGTGACCGCCTGGGCCAGGTCGGTCACGGTGAGGTTCGGAACCACGCGATCCACCCGCACCCGACCATCGTCGCAGACGACGAACGGCACGCAGGCGAACACGCATCTTCGGCCCGTAGGGTCGCGCCATGCGCAGACGCGTGAACTCCCTCGTACCCGGTTGAAGGACCGATCCGTCACGGAAGGTCGGTCGCATGACCACCACTCCGCTCGCGCCGGGTTACACCCGCACCCGCCCTGGACCGGGGAGCCGCAACGGCACCTCGACCTACTCCGTGCTGCTGGCGCAGGTGAAGGAGGACGGCCTGCTGCGCCGCCGCACCGGGTTCTACTGGTCGCTGTTCGGCTCGCTGGCCGGCACCCTCGCCCTCGCCTGGGTGGCGTTCGCGTTCCTCGGCGACTCCTGGTTCCAGCTCATCGTCGCCGGCGCGCTCGGTGTCCTGTTCACGCAGTTCGCGTTCCTGTCGCACGAGGCCGCGCACCGCCAGGTGTTCGCCTCGCAGCGGTGGAACGACCACGCCGGCCGCTACGTCGGCACGTTCCTGGTGGGGCTGAGCCACTCGTGGTGGATGAACAAGCACACGCGCCACCACGGCAACCCGAACACGGTCGGGAAGGACCCGGACATCGCTCCGGACGGCGTCCGCTTCCTGCCGGAGGACGCCGCGGCCGTGCGCGGCCCGCTCATGACGACGTTCATGCGCTTCCAGGGCTGGCTGTTCTTCCCCTGCTCACGCTCGAGGGTCTCAACCTGCACCGGTACGCCGTGATGTCCATCGTCACCGGCAACGGCACGAAGGCGGACGTCAAGCACCGCTGGCTCGAGGGCGCACTGCTCGTCGCGCGCTTCGGCATCTACCTGACGATCGTGTTCTGGTTCTTGCCGTTCGGGATGGCCTGTGCGTTCCTGGGCGTGCAGCTCGCGGTCTTCGGCGTGACGATGGGTGCCTCGTTCGCCCCGAACCACAAGGGCATGCCGACGATCGCGCACAGCGCCAAGGTCGACTTCTTCTCCCGCCAGGTCCGCACCTCCCGCAACCTCCGCGGCGGCTGGTGGGTGTCGTTCCTCATGGGTGGCCTGAACCACCAGGTCGAGCACCACCTGTTCCCGTCCATGCCGCGTCCGGCGCTGAAGCAGGCGCGTCTGCTGGTCCGCGCCCACTGCGACACGCTCGACGTGCCGTACACCGAGACCACGCTGGTGCGCTCGTACGGCATCGTGGTCCGGTACCTCAACCGGGTCGGGCTCGCCGCCCGCGACCCGTTCGCCTGTCCGATGGTCGCGCAGTTGCGCATCCACTGACGCGACGCGGCGACGGACTGGAGGCGCGGTGCCAGCCGGCACCGCGCCTCCAGTCCGTCAAGCGGTCGCCGACCAGCGTGACGCGCCTCGTTCGTCGCGACGGTTGACCGCTCGGCGGTCGCCGGGCTACTGTGCTGGTGTACATACACAGTTTCCGGAGTGACACGTGCGGATCATCCTGTCGACCACCAGCTCGGTGCCGATGTACGAGCAGATCAAGACCCAGGTCCGCAACGCCGTCCACGCGGGGAGCTCGCCGAGGGCGCGCTGCTCCCGTCGCTCCGGCAGCTCGCGCTGGAACTGCGGGTCAGCGTGATCACGGTGACCCGCGCCTACAACGACCTCGTGGCCGAGGGGCTCGTCCAGAACGAACACGGGCGTGGCTTCGTGGTGCGCGCGGTGGACCCCGACGCCGCCGGCTCCGCGCTGGCCACCCGGGTCGACGGCGCGATCGACGAGCTCGTCGCAGCCGCTCGCGCGGCCCGCCTGACCATCGACGACATCCGACGGAGGATCGAAGACGCATGGAACCGACACTGACCCCGGACGCGATCGCGATCCGGTCCGTCCGCAAACAGCAGGGGACGTTCGCGTTGCGCGACGTCGACCTGACGATCCCGACCGGTCTGGTCACCGGACTGGTCGGCCCGAACGGCGCCGGCAAGACCACGCTGATCAAGGCCGTCCTCGGGCTCGCCCGGATCGACGGCGGCGCGATCGCGCTGTTCGGCGATCGCGCTCCGCGTGACCGCGGGGCCCACGAGCGCATCGGCGTCGTGCTCGACCAGGCGACGGCCGCGCCCGAGTGGCGGGTCCGCTCGGTCGGCCGCCACGTCGGACAGCTGTACGCGCGGTGGGACGAACGCCGCTTCCGTGCGCTGTTGGACCGCTTCGAGGTCCCGCCGGGCAACCGGGTCGGCGACCTGTCCCGGGACAGACCGTGAAGCTGTCGCTCGCGACGGCCCTGGCGCACGACCCCGAGCTGCTCGTGCTCGACGAACCGTCGAGCGGACTCGATCCGGTGTCCCGGCGGGAGCTCGCCGACACCGTCCGGGAGTTCGTGCTCGACCCGGGCACACCGTGCTGTTCTCGACGCACATCACGGCGGAACTCGACGACTTGGCGGACCACCTCGTCGTCCTGAACGCCGGTGCCGTCGTGTACGAGGGCGGGGTGGAGGACCTGCACGAGCAGTTCGCCGTCGTCCGCGGCGCCGGCACCTTCCCGACGACGGCAGGCCCCTCGACGATCGGTCTGCGGCACGACACCACGGGGCGGTGGGAGGGGCTGATCCGCATCGACGACACCGCTCGCTTCGGACCCGACGTCGTGATCGACCAGGCCACCACGGACGACGTGGTCGTCCACTTCGCGGAACACGCCCGCACCGCGCGGAAGGAGATCGCCGCATGAACGCCCTCGTCCGCTTCACCCGGTTCGACCTCGTCACGATCGCCCTGACGCAACCGCTGCGGGTCCTGCTCCCGCTGCTGTTCACCGTGGTGTTCTGCGTCACCCTGCCGGTGCCGGGCCTCGGGATCGCGATCGGTGCGATCGTGGCGTCCGTCTCCGCGTCGGTGCCGTTCCAGGGGACGAGCGCGGCCGGCTCGACACGCTGTACGGCATCGCGCCGGTGGGGCGCGGCAGCGTGGTCATCGGCCGGTACGTCTCGATGGTGCTGTTCGCGGCGGTCGCGGTCGGTCTCGGGACCGCGACCACGCTCGTGACGGGCGTCCTCCGGCACCAGGACCCGGCTGGCCGCTCGTCGCCACCATGCTGCTCGTCGCCTTCGGCTGCGTGTGCGTCGCGTTCGCCGTGCAGCTCCCGTGGTTCTTCGCGCTCGGCTTCACCCGCGGCCGGCCGATGATCTACATCCCGGTCGGCATCATCGCGGTCATCGGGTTCGTCGCCGGTCAGGCGGGATGGCTCGGCCAGGCCGGTCCGCTCGAGGTGCGTGCACCGTCCGTGCTCCTCGCCACCGTCGTCCTCGTCGGCGGAGCGGTCCTGCTCGCCGCCTCCGCGGTCGTCGCGGTCCGGGTGTACCAGCGGCGCGAGCTTCTGAGCGAGCGGTGACGGACTGGAGGCACGGCGCCAGCCCGCACCGTGCCTCCAGTCCGTCATCCGGTCGCCGTCAGGGCGTCAGCACGACCCTGCCGAACACCGCACCGGCGTCCATGCGGCGGTGCGCCTCCGCCGCGTCGGCGAGCGGGAGCACGTCGTCGACGACGGGGGTGAGCGCGCCGGCCACGGCGTCCCGGAAGAGCTCGGCGCGGGCCGTGGCCAGCGCGTCGCGCGGCACCGTGTCGAGGCTGAAGGTCGCGAACGACCGCGACTGCTGGAACGCGGTCAGCAGCCGTCCGCCGAAGTCCGCGGCGGGCATCCCGGCGACCGCACCGACGAGCACGAGCCGACCGTTCGGGGCGAGCCGGTCCAGGAAGTCCGGTAGATCGAGGCCGCCGACGATGTCGATCACGACGTCGTAGGACTCCGGGCCGTCGCCGGAGCCGCGGCGATCGAGCACGTGCGTGGCCCCGAGTCCGAGCAACCGCTCACCGCGTGCCGCCGAGTCGGTCGTCACCGCGACCGCCGATGCCCCCGCGCGCGCGGCGAGCTCGACGGCGGCGATGCCGATGCTGCCGGCGGCACCGCGCACGAGGACGCGCTCGCCGGCGCCCAGGCGAGCGTGGCCGAGGGCGAAGTGCGCGACCGGAGCGGCCGACCCCAGCGTGACGGCGTCGATCGCACCGAGCTCGTCCTGCAACTGTGTCACGTCGGCGACCCGGGCGACGGCACGCTCGGCGTACGCTCCGCCGATACCGGTGAACGCCCACACGCGCCGCCCCGTCCAGGACGGATCGACGCCCGCGCCGACCAACGTCACCGTGCCGGCGACCTCGCTGCCGGGCACGTGTCCCGGCTCGATGCCCGCACGACCGATGGTGCCGCGGCGGATGACCGCGTCGACTCCGCCGACACCGATCGCCTCGGTCTCGACGAGGACCTGGCCGGGGCCGGGCACGGGATCCGGCAACTCGGTGGGGACCAGCCCGTCCGGTGATCCGAACGACTGGATGGTGACGCCGCGCATGGTGCTCCTCCTGGCTGCCGGGGGTCGTTCCGGAGCCGCTGCGACGCTAACGGACGCCTGCGTCCACTTGGCTAAAGTGGGAGCGATGACCGACGAGATGCCTCACCTGCGCGCCGACGCCCGCGAGAACCGCGACCGCGTGCTCCGCGCTGCTCGGGACCTGTTCGGTTCCCGTGGTCTCGACGTCACGATGCGTGACGTGGCCCGGCACGCGGGTGTCGGGCCGGCGACGGTCTACCGGCGGTTCCCGACCCGGCAGGACCTGGTCGACGCGGCGTTCGACGACGAGCTCGAGTTGTGCCGGTCGATCGTCCTCGACGGGGCGGGGGAGCCGGACCCGTGGCAGGGGTTCCGCTCCGTGGTCGAGCGGATCGTCGAGCTGAACGCACGCAACCAGGGGTTCGTCGATGCGCTCGTCGTCGAGGGACAGGTGTCCGATCGGCTCGTGCGGCATCGGAGGGAGCTGTTGCACGCCCTTGCGGGGCTCTCCGTCCGCGCGAAGGCCACGGGTGCGCTCCGGCCGGACTTCGTCGTCGACGACCTGCTGCTCGTGCTGCTCGCCGCGCGGGGTCTGCGTGGCGACGATCCCGCGGAGCGACTCGTCGCGGCGCGGCGGTTCGCCGCGCTCGCGCTCGATTCGTTCCGTGCCTCGGAGGTGAACGCCCGACTGCCCGAGCCGGCGCGGGTGGCGGGTGCGGCGCTCCGCGCGCTCTGACCGGGACAGTGCGGCCTCAGGACACCCGCACACCGGGGTTGCTCAGCGGCCCGCCCGGACCCGCTCGACCGCGTCCGGCGGGCGCCTCAGTCGCCCGTCTCGGCGTGCGGCGCCGCCACGGGCTTCGACTGGCTGGAGGCCCGCTGCCGGAGCCACACCGTCGCGACGACCATCACCGAGATCACGAGGAACTCCGACTGCCAGTTCCGCATCGACTCGAACCAGAACCGGCTTGTCCCGAGGTGCTGCCACGCCGAGACGACCGCCGCACCGTGCTCGACCTGCTCCTCGTCGTGGGCCGCCACGCCACTGCTCCGGTGACCGCGGCCGGGTCAGTTGATGATCGCGCCGCGTTCGTCGGCACGGAGCGCGGCCAGCCGGTCCCGCCACGCCTGGAGCGCCTCGGGTGTCAACCGCGGCCAGTCGGTGACCTCCCGAGTGACCCGGAGGGGTTCGGCGCTCCGGTAGGAGCGCGTGGGGTTGCCGGGGAACTTCTTGTCGGTGACGTTCGGGTCGTCCTCGTACGCGCCGGTCGGCTCGACCTCGTACACCCGGGGGAGTCCGTCGCCGGCGGCGAGTTCCGCCGCCAGGCCGGCGCCGTCCCGGAGCGCGGTGAAGTAGACGTGGTTCATGACGACCTCGGGCCGGTAGTTCGACCGGAAGCCCGCCGTGAGCAGGTCGCCGACGCGCAGGTCGGCCTTCGTCCCGTGGAAGAACGGCCCGTCGTCCAGTGCATCGCTCACCGCGTCAGGGTAGCGCCGGGCGCCTGCGGGGAGGGCACACGCCGCGCTCTCACACTCCGTCGGACGGTGCACGTCATCTCCGCCTCAGGGTGGACGCGCCTGGCGCCGCCCCTCCCGTAGCGTGGCCGCCGTGATCGAAGTCGAGCACCTCACCAAACAGTACGGTCCGAAGACCGCCGTCGACGACGTCTCGTTCGTCGTGCGACCGGGAAGCGTGACCGGCTTCCTCGGCCCCAACGGCGCCGGGAAGTCCACGACGATGCGCATGATCATGGGGCTCGACCGCCCCACCGCGGGCAGGGCGACGGTGAACGGGCAGCCGTACCGGACCTTCCGCGACCCGCTCCGGCAGGTCGGGGCGCTGCTCGAGGCGAAGGCCGTGCACTCTGGGCGCAGTGCCTACAACCATCTCCTGTCGCTCGCCGCGACGCACGGCATCCCGAAGTCGCGCGTGCACGAGGTCATCGACATGACCGGCCTGGACTCGGTCGCGAAGAAGCGCGTCGGCGGGTTCTCCCTCGGGATGGGGCAGCGGCTCGGCATCGCGGCGGCGCTCCTCGGCGACCCGAAGACCCTGATCCTCGATGAGCCGGTGAACGGCCTCGACCCGGACGGTGTGCTCTGGGTCCGGCAGCTCGCCCGGCGCATGGCGGCGGACGGCCGGACGGTGTTCCTGTCGAGCCACCTCATGAGCGAGATGGCGCAGACGGCCGACCGTGTGGTGGTCCTCGGCCGCGGGAAGGTCCTCGCCGACGCCCCGATCCAGGAGTTCGTCGCCGCCGGCGGGGCGAACGGTGGCGGCAGCCGCGTGGTCGTCCGCACGCCCGGCCCCGACCACTGTTCCAGGCGATCGGCCCGAACGCCTCGGTGACCCCGCGCGACGACGGCTCGTTCCTCGTCGTCGGCCCCGACGCGACCACGGTCGGGAACATCGCCGCCCAGGTCGGTGTCCCGCTGCACGAGCTCACCCCGGTCGGCGCGAGCCTCGAGGAGGCGTACATGGCCCTCACCCGGGACGACGTCGAGTACCGATCGGAGGGCGTCCGATGACCGCCACCACCCTGCCGGACACCGTCCGCCTCGGCTTCGGCCGTCTGATCCGCAGCGAGTGGATCAAGCTCCGCAGCATCCGGTCCACCGTGTGGTGCTACGCCATCCTCGTCGTCGTGACCATCGCGATGGCGGTGCTCGTCGGCAGCGCGCTGGAGCCGGGTGGTCCGCTCACCACGGACGCCGCGAACGGCACGCTCGTCACGATCAACACCGCGAGCGTCTCGCTGACGGCACTCGTCGTCGCCGTCCTCGGCGTGCTGATCATCACCGGGGAGTACGGCACCGGTCAGATCCGGTCCACGTTCACCGCCGATCCCCGGCGCACCGGCGTGGTCCTCGCCAAGGCGGCGGTCCTCGCCGTCACGACCTTCGTCGTGAGCGCGGTCGCGCTCTGGATCGGCGTGTTCGCCTCCGCCGCGCTGCAGGCCGGCAAGGGGCTCCACGCCGACCTCGCCGACCCGTCGGTGTTCATGCCGCTCCTCGGCGCATCGGTGTACGTCACGCTCCTCACCCTGCTGGCGTACGGCATCGGCCTCATCGTGCGCTCGAGTGCGGGCGGGATCGCGATCACGCTCGGGATCCTGCTGGTGCTGCCGATCGTGCTGTCGCTGGTCGCCGCGGTGGTCCACGCGCAGTGGATCTCGGACGTCGCG
Source organism: Curtobacterium flaccumfaciens (assembly GCA_029689965.1). Lineage (GTDB taxonomy): Bacteria > Actinomycetota > Actinomycetes > Actinomycetales > Microbacteriaceae > Curtobacterium > Curtobacterium flaccumfaciens_E. Next base: position 1,938,720 of record CP121450.1, read on the forward strand.
ACGTTCCTGCCGGACCAGGCGGGTGGGCAGCTGTACGCCTACTCGACGGGGGCCGACGCCCCGCAGCAGACGGGTGTCGTCCTGAACGGCTGGGGCGGCTTCGGCGTCCTCCTGGCGGAGGTCGTCGTCGTGGGCGCGCTCGCACTCACGGTCGCGCGCCGACGCGACGTCTGACGCGACCAGGTGACGGACTGGAGGCGCGGTGCCGGCTGGCACCGCGCCTCCAGTCCGTCCCTGCGAGCGTCCGTCGCCTTGAGTGCGCAGCAATCGTCGGGTGATCCGTCACGGGGTCGCATCCCGCCGGATCGCGTACCGGTGCATGGTGACGCCGCTGTCGAACGACCGCTGCTCCAGCAGCTCCAGCTGCAGGGGCTCGCGGATCGTGTCGGCGGGGGAGTCGAACAGCGGTCGTCCGGCGCCGAGGACGGCCGGGTGCGTGAAGAGCATCAGCTCGTCGAGCAGTCCCGCGGCGAGCAGCTGCGTGGCGAGGTTCGCACCGCCGACGCCGATGTCGCCCTCGGACGACGCACGGAGCTCGGCGAGCCGGGCGATCGCGTCGTCGTTGATGATCGTCGTGTCGTGGTCGGCCGCCGTGCGGGAGCGTGAGACGAGGACCTTCCGCTGCGCGGTCCAGATCTCGCCGTACTCCCGGAGGTAGTCCGGCAGGGACTCGTCGAACCGGGCGTCCGGCCACAACGGGTCCATCATGTCGTGGATCACCCGGCCCTCGACGCCCATCGTCATCGCCTTCGCCCGCTCGTTGAAGAACCGGTGGAGCTGCTCGTCGATGCGGATCCACTCGGGGCCGCCGAGGTCACCGTTCCCGCCGGACCGGGCTTCGATGAAGCCGTCGAGCGACACGTTCATCCAGTACACGAATCGAGCGGGCACGTCGGACTCCTTCGTCGAACCGGCCGGTGGCGCCACGGTACGCCGCCGATCGACCGGGCGCCGGTTGAGCCGAAGAACGTGGATCGGTCAACGAGGACCGCTCGCGGATGCGAAGATGCATCGTTGCGTGCCGGATTCGAGAACGAGGGTTGCATGGGTCCGACAGAGGCCGAGGACGCGGGACTCCCGCTGCTCGACGGGCGGTACCGCCTGGAGCAGGCGATCGGCCAGGGCGGCATGTCCGTCGTGTACCGCGCCGTCGACGAGAGCCTGGGACGCCCGGTCGCCGTGAAGGTCTTCCACCCGGCACCGTCGACATCGCTCGGCAGGAGGCCGAGCTCGGCGTCCTTGCGGCGCTCGAGCACCACAACCTCGTCAGCCTGCTCGACGCGGGCGTGGTCGCCGGACCGGACGGTGCCCGACAGCGGTACATCGTGATGACGCTCGTCGTCGGGCAGGACCTCGAGGCGCGGCTCGCGGTCGGTCCGCTCGCCGCCCGGCACATCGCCGAGATCGGCTACGACATGGCCGAGGCACTGCACTACATCCAGGCGCGCGGTGTCGTCCACCGCGACATCAAGCCGTCCAACATCCTGCTCGTCGACTACGGGAACGACTCCGACCGGGCGCGGGCACGACTGACCGACTTCGGCATCGCACTCGCCACCGGCGTGGAGCGGCTCACCGCCGACGGCGTGACGACGGGCACCGCGGCGTACCTCAGTCCGGAACAAGCTCGGGGCGGGGACGTCGGCCCGGCGAGCGACGTGTACTCCCTCGGCCTCGTACTCCTGCAGTGCTTCACGCGCCGTCGGGAGTTCCCCGGCTCGCTCGTCGAATCGGCCGTCGCGCGACTGTCGCGCGACCCCGTGGTCCCGAGCCCCTGCCCGAGCACTGGAAGGCCGTCCTCCGGTCGATGACGGCCCAGGACCCTCGGGACCGCCCCCTCGGTGCCGACCTCGTGACCCTGCTCCGGGACGTCATGATCGCGGAGACGTCCGTCGCGGACCACGTCGTGGACACGGCCGGCACCGACGCGGCCGGCACCGATGCGGCCGGCACCGATGCGGCCGGCACCGACGCGCCGCCGGCGTCGCCCGTGCCGTCCGACACCGAGCGCCCGGCCACCCTCGACGAACTGCCCGAGGAAGCGTTGCAGCGCACGACCGCGATGGCCGCGCGGCTCTTCGACGCACCGATCGCCCTGGTCGAGGTCCTCGACGACGACCGGGAGTGGTCCCAGTCCTACATCGCCGAGGGCGTCGACGAGTCCGCCCGGAGCATCAGCTTCCGCACCGGGTTCTCGCCCGTGCCGGTCCCCGTGGTGATCCCGGACGGCTCGGTGCACCCGGAGATGCAGGACAGCCCGCTCGTGACGGGGCCGCTCGGCATCCGGTTCTACGTGAGCGTCCCGATCGTCACGCACGACGGTGCCCCCATCGGCACGCTCGCGGTGCTCGACGCCCGCCGAGACAGGCCACCGAGGCGGACCTGGCGAACCTGCACGACCTGGCGGCGCTCGCCGTGACGCAGCTCGAGCTCCGGCGGGAGTCGCTCCGGACGACGAGCGATGCGCTCCCGCTCGCGACCGAGGACCGGGCGTCCGGCATCAGTCCCCGGTGAGGGCGGCGGCGTAGGCGCGGACCGACCGGTTGTATCGGGGCAGCGTCGGCTCGACGGCCTCGATCGCGACGCGCAGGGCCTCGTCGACGCGCCCGGCGCTGTGCAGGGCGAGCGCGAGGAACACCCGCGGGGCCGCTCCCGTCGTCGGGTGGGCCGGCGCGTCGCGGAGCATCGTGATCGCCTCGTCCACACGACCCAGGTTCCGCAGCGTCGAAGCGTGCTGGACGACCAGCTGTGCGGCGCGGTCCGGGTCGACGTCGGCCAGACCGGCGGCTGTCGCCGCCGCGTAGTGGACGTCCGCCTCCGCCTCGCGGCCGGCTGAGTCGAGGCTGCCGCCGAGTTCGAAGGCGCCGAGCGCGGGGTGCGGCGCGACGGTGGCGAGGTCGCGCATGCGCGCGGTCCGCGACTCGTCGTCCACAGCGTCGTCCGCCCAGAGCGCGCCGACCTGACGTTCCCACTCGTCGGCCTGGAGGCGCGTGGCGGGGTCGCGCCGTGCCTCCAGTCCGTCTCCTGGTCTCGTCGGAGTGGCGCCGTCGTCGGGAACGTCCGGGGGATCGTGGTCATCCCAGGAGGCTACCGCCAGGCCACCGCAGGCCGTCGCGGCGAGGCGATGCGGCAGAGGACGGAAAGCGCTTCTTCCCTGCAACGACGGGTTGGAAAGCGCTTGCGGCAAACTCTTGTACAACGTCGTAATAGCGGTTACGGTGGCCCAGTTCAGCCCGCACGACCGTCAAGGGAGATGGAGATCGTGAACGAGACGACCACAGCCGCTCGGGAGCCCGCATGAGTGCCCTGAGCGAGCTCCGGGCGCTCCGCGGTACGCAGAGCAGCCGGACGAAGAACAAGGACAACAGGGCGGCGGCGCTCTTCCTGGCTCCGTGGATGATCGGCCTCGTGGCGATCACGCTCGGGCCGGTGCTGGCGTCGCTCTACCTGGCCTTCACGAACTACAACCTGCTGCAGACCCCGACGTTCACCGGGATGGCGAACATCGAACGGATGACGCAGGACGCGAACCTCGGCAGCTCGCTGACCGTCACGCTCGTGTACACCGTGATCTCGGTGCCGTTGCAGCTGGCCGTGGCGCTGGCGATCGCCGTGCTGCTCGACCGGGGCCTGCGCGGCCTGTCCTTCTACCGGTCCGTGCTGTACCTGCCGTCGCTGCTCGGCAGCAGCGTGGCGATCGCGGTGCTGTGGCGGCTCGTGTTCGGTGGGGACGGGCTGCTCAACGCGTTCCTGGCGATGTTCGGGATCCACGGCCCGTCGTGGATCGGTTCGCCGAACACCGCGCTCGGGACGCTCATCCTGCTGCACGTCTGGACGTTCGGGGCACCGATGGTGATCTTCCTCGCCGGCCTCCGTCAGATCCCGCGCATGTACTACGAGGCGGCCTCGACCGACGGCGCGGGCGCCTGGCGGCAGTTCCGTTCGATCACGATGCCGCTGCTCAGCCCGATCGTCTTCTTCAACCTCGTCCTCGGGATCATCGGCGCGTTCCAGTCCTTCACGCAGGCGTACGTGATCTCGAACGGTTCCGGAGGCCCGACGAACTCCACGCTCTTCATCACGCTCTACCTCTACCAAAAGGCGTTCGGCAGCCTGCAGATGGGTTACGCGTCGGCCATCGCGTGGCTGCTGCTGCTCATCGTCGGCGCCGCCACCGCGCTCAACTTCTGGGTCTCCAAGTACTGGGTCTTCTACGATGACTGATTCCACGACCGCACTCCGCCCCGCCACGACCCCGGCGTCCGACGATCGGCCCGCCCCGTCGCGCCCCGGCCCACCGGCTCCGGCCGCACTGGTCGCCAGCGACTGGTGAGCGTCGGCAAGCACGTGCTCCTCATCGGGCTGGCCCTCGTGATGCTCTACCCCGTGCTCTGGATGGTCGTCAGCTCGCTCCGTCCGGACGGGCACATCTTCGACAACCCCGGCCTCGTGCTCGACACGTTCGCCACGAAGAACTACACGAACGGCTGGAGCGCGTTGCAACGCCCCTTCGGCGTGTACCTGCTGAACTCGGCGATCATCGTCGTGGGAGCGATCATCGGCAACCTGATCAGCTGCTCCCTCGCCGCCTACGCGTTCGCCCGGCTGAGCTTCCGGTACAAGCGGATCGCCTTCGCCGCGATGCTCGTGACGATGATGCTCCCCATCCAGGTGCTGATCATCCCGCAGTACGTCATCTACTCGCAGCTCGGCTGGATCAACACCTTCCTGCCGCTGATCGTGCCGAAGTTCCTCGCCACCGACGGGTTCTTCGTGTTCCTCATGGTGCAGTTCATCCGCGGCATCCCGCGGGAGCTGGACGAAGCGGCCCGCATCGACGGCGCCGGACACGCGCGCATCTTCTTCCAGCTGATCCTCCCGCTGATGAAGCCGGCGCTCGCGACCGCCGCGATCTTCACCTTCATCTGGACCTGGAACGACTTCTTCGGCCAGCTCGTGTTCGTCACGGAGCCGGACAAGTACACGGCCTCCGTCGCCCTGCGGCAGTTCATCGACCCGACCGGGCAATCCGACTTCGGGGCGCTCTTCGCGATGAGCGTCGTGACCCTCGTCCCGGTGTTCCTCGCGTTCCTCTTCGGCCAGCGGTTCCTGCTCAGGGGCATCGCCACCACGGGCGGGAAGTGACCGGGCGTCAGCGACGACGCCGGCCCGACGCCCACACCACCACCACGCACACACAAAGGAATCTCATGAAGCACCATGCACCAGCACGGCTGCGAGCCAAGGTCATCGGCGCCGTCGCGGTCGCCGCGGCGTCCGTCCTCGTGGTCAGCGGCTGCGCCACCGGCAACGGCGGCGGGAACGCCGAACTGAGCAAGGACCCGGTCACCATCTCCCTCAACTGGTGGGGCGCCGGCGCCCGGGTGGAGTCCACCGAGGCCGCGGTGAAGCTGTTCGAGAAGGAGCACCCGAACATCACGGTCAAGATGCAGTCCACGGACTGGGGGAGCTACTGGGCAAGCTCGCGACGACCGTGGCCGGCGGCAACCCGCCGGACGTCATGCAGTTCGACCAGGTCTACGTGGCCTCGTACGCACAGCGCGGCGCGATCGCCGACCTCGGCCAGTACAGCAAGTTCCTCACGACCACGGACCTCACCAAGAACGTCCGCGCCACGGGCGAGTACCAGGGCAAGCTTTACGCGGTGCCGATCGGCCTCAACTCGATGGGCGTCGCGGTCAACAAGAGCGTGTTCGAGAAGTACGGCGTCCAGGTACCGGACGATTCCTGGACGTGGGACGACCTGAACGCGACGGCGAAGGAGCTCACCGAGAAGTCGGGCGGCAAGGTCAAGGGCCTCGATCCGTTCGGTGGCGACACGCCGTCCCTGACGCTCTGGGCCCGGCAGCACGGCAACCAGCTGTTCGACAAGCAGGGCAAGGTCGTCCTGAAGCAGTCCGTGCTCGCGAGCTACTGGAAGTACGCGCTCGACCAGATCAAGGACGGCGTGACCCCGAGCGCATCGCAGCTCGCCGAGGGCACGAACTCCGCGCTCGACCAGTCGGACATCGCCACCGGGAAGGTCGGGATGACCTTCATCCCCTCCAACCTGAGCGCCTACCAGGTCGCCGCGCCGTCCCAGAAGCTCGACATGCTGCCCTACCCGGCGGCGAAGGACGCGAAGCAGGGCTGGCAGTACCTGAAGTCGTCGATGTACTGGTCGATCTCCAGCAAGTCGAAGCACCCGGCCGAGGCCGCCGAGCTCGTCGACTTCCTGACGACGAACACGAAGGCCGGCAAGCTGTTCGGTGCGGAGCGCGGGCTCCCCGCCAACCCGGCGTTCCAGAAGGCCATCGCGCCGGACCTGAGCCCGTCCGACACGATCGTCATGGACTACATCAAGAAGGTCACGGCCGAGTCCGGGGAGCCCGCGCCGATCACCCCGGTCGGCGGTCAGGACGCCGACACGCTGCTGGCGCAGATCTGGCAGAACGTGCAGTTCGGCAAGACCACGCCGGAAGCCGGCGCCGCGCAGTACATCTCCCAGCTGAAGAAGGCGCTCAGCGACGCCGGTTGAGTCTCCGGCAGCAGCGCGGCAGGACGTTCGTCGACGTCCTGTCGCGCTGCCGGCGTTCCGTCGTGAGGGGCTCCCGGGAGCCCCGGTCAGTCCGTGATCGTCGCGCGGAACGACCGGACGAGCGGGGAGCCCGGTCGGACCACCGCCGGCTCGCGCCATGCCAGGGCCGAGCCGACGGCCGGGTAGTCGGCGGCTCGGACGAACCACGGGTCGTGGTGGTCGAGCGCCTCGAGGCGGACGGTGGCGGGACGACCGTCGAACACCGCGGACCACTCGATCCACCGTGCGACGGCGCCGTGCACGGCGGCCTCGCCCTGCGCGTCCGCGGTCCGCACGACGATCCCGGAGCAGGGCGGGAAACGCCAGAAGAAGCCGCCGTACCCGGCACCGACGCGGCCGTTGCTGCCCGGGCCGCCGAGGCGGACTATGCCGTCGCCCGGGGTGCGGAACGACGACGACCAGCTCAGTTCCCACCCACGGCCGAGCGCCCGCCAGGCGAGCGATCGGTCCTCGCGCAGGACCACCGCGCCGTCGGGCCCGTGCCAGGCGACCTCCTGCCGCAGCGTCGGACCGTGCGACTCGGCGTGCGTCACCGTCGCGCGGCCGTGGTCGTCGCGCCAGACGTACCCCTCGTCGCGCACGTAGGAGCGGCCGCCCCAGCAGTTCGCGCCGTCGAGGTCCGGGATCGCGAAGCCGACCCCGCAGTGCCAGTCGTGGTCCGGCGGGTGGTGGGCGCTCACGACGGTGCCGGCGAGGGTCCGGACCGGGTGCACGTACGGCCGTGGTGACGAGGTGGGGATCGTCCCGGCGCCGTCCAGGGCCGCGGCCACCTGGACGTCGTCGACCACGAGCTCCTGCAGCACCTCGTCGCGGGCGGTGTGCGCCCACGGCGCGTCGACCTCGGAGAACAGTGCGCGTCGGTCGGCCGCGCGGTCGACGATCGCGTCGACGTCGGCGACGAGCGGTCGTCGCTCCGGGCCCTCGCCCTGCCAGGTCACCCACGGGTGGTCGATCCGCACGGGCTCCGCCGCTCGCACGGCCTCGAGGACCTCCACGAAGGCGCCGGTGGACTCGAGCGGGACGAGGAGCGGCTCGCCGTGGGCGCGGTGCGCGAGGAGGTTCTCGAGCAGGTCGGTCCGGCCGAGGCGCCGCGTGGCGCCGTCGACGGTGACCTCGTCCGTGGTGTACCCGAGGACCGCATCGCCGGTGGTACCGCTCACGCGCACGGTCGGCGGCGTCTCGTCGGCGGCGCACAGGGTGAGGGCCGCGGTCGCCTCGAGGCCCGCGGTCGTGGTGACGCGGACGGCCGAGGTGTCGTCGCCCTCGATGTCGTTCGCCCGGTAGAGCTCGACCTCGACGCGGGCGACCTCGTCCGCACGCCGGCAGCCGACGAGCGCCAGTGCGGTCGCGACCGCGTGCGCGAGCGGGTTCGTGACCACGCCGTCCAGGACGTCGACGCCGTCGACCCGACGTCGTCCGGCCCAGGCGGAACGGTCCCAGTAGGCCTGGTTCCGGGTCCACGTCCCGGCGGCCGCGGCATCCCGCACGGTGCCGACGACGGCTCCCGTGCGGAACGCCGGCATGGCGTCCGATCCGAGGCTCTGGAAGCCGACCTGGACCGCCCGGCCGCTCCGGCGCGAGGCGTCGAGCAACGTGGCGAACGCGTCGCGGGTCGTCACCGGCGGCTTCTCGAGGAGGACGTCCGCGCCCGCCTCGAGCGCCGCCAGGGCGAGCGGGAGGTGCGCGCCGATCGGGGCGGCGACCACGACGACGTCGACGGGTCCGCGTTCCTTCGCAACGTCCACGTCGGGGACGACGGGGACGCCGCCGTCCGTCTCCGTGCCGAGGGTCGGGTCGACGACCGCGGTCAGCGTGCACGCACCCGCGGCGACGAGTCGGTCGATGTTCGCGCGGTGGTGCAGGCCGAAGCCTCGTGCACCGACGAGCACCACGCCGGGCAGGGTCGTCGTTCGGTCCATGGTCGGCAACGGTAGCAAGCGCTTTCCCAGTCTGGATCGCCGCACTGATCGGTATCCTCGCCACAGACCGCGCGACGCGCGGACCGGACTGGAGGCACGACATGCCGGAGCGAGGCACGGTCACCCTGGCGGACGTGGCCGCGCGGGCGGGCGTCTCGCTCGCGACCGCCTCACGGGCGCTCAACGGCAGCACGCGGAAGGTCCGGCAGGACTCGCTCGACCGGGTGTACGCCGCCGCGCAGGAGCTCCGCTACACCGCCAACGTGCAGGCCCAGGCGGTCGCCCGCGGGACGACGACCACGCTGGCGCTCGTCGTCGGGGACATCGCCGACCCGTACTTTTCTGGCATCGCAGCCGGGGCGATCCGAGCCGCGGACGACGCCGGCCTCGTCGTGACCATCACCTCGACGGGGGCGACCCTGCGCGGGAGGCCTCCGTGCTCGGTGTCGTCGCCGGACTCCGGCCGCGCGCGGTCGTGCTCGCCGGCAGTCGTCGTCGGAGCGCATCGCTCGGCGCGGAGGTCTCTGGCCTGATCGCGGCGGGGGCGGGGTGTCCGTCCTCGTGTCCGACCTCGACGCCGGTGCCACGGGCGACGGCGGGGCGCAGCCGCTGGTGATCCGGAACCGCGGCGGTGCGGAGGCCCTCGCCGAGGCCCTCGTCGAGCAGGGGCACGGGTCGTTCGCGGTGCTCGCGGGCGACCCCGACCTCGTCACCGCCCGGGCGCGGGTCGACGGGTTCCTGGCCGGGTTGGCCGGTCGCGACATCCGGGTGCCCGAGGAACGGGTCGTCGAGTCGGAGTTCTCGCGGGACGGCGGCTACCGGGCGATGTCCGCGCTGCTCGACACGGCCGGGTGGCGCCCGGAGCGGCCGGCGGAGCGCCCTCCGCCCTGCCGCGGTGCGTGTTCGCGGTGACGGACCTGATGGCCCTCGGTGCCATCACGGCGATCCGGGAGCGGGGGCTCGTCCGGGGGAGGACATCGGCGTGGCGGGGTTCGACGACGTGCGGATGCTCGCGGACATCGTGCCGGCGCTCAGCACGGTACGGCTGCCGCTCGAGGAGATCGGCGCGCGGGCGGTGCGACGCGCGCTCGGGACCGAGGCGGACGAGGCCGTCGACGGCGAGGTAGTCCTCCGCGCGAGCACCGGCCGGTAGGCGCGACGGGGTGCGCCGAGCCGGAGTGGTGGTGTACCGTTTCTGGCAAGCGCTTTCCAAACCGGAGGGGCTGGCGAGCAAGGGAGCACGCGGTGACCACGCGAACGGTCGGCATCATCATGAACGGCGTCACCGGACGCATGGGCTACCGCCAGCACCTCGTGCGGTCGATCCTCGCCATCCGCGACGACGGTGGCCTCCCGCTGCCGGACGGCACGCGCCTGCAGGTGGAACCGCTCCTGGTCGGCCGGAGCGCCGCCAAGCTTCAGGAGATCGCCTCGCGGCACGACATCGAGCACTGGACGACGGACCTCGACGGCGCACTCGCCGACCCCCGTTGGGACGTGTTCGCCGACTTCGCCGTGACCAGCGCCCGGGCCGGCGCGCTCCGCAGGGCGATCGCCGCCGGCAAGGCGATCTACACCGAGAAGCCAACGGCCGAGACCTCTGCCGAGGCGCTCGAGCTCGCCCGGCTCGCCGCCGAGGCGGGCACCCCGAACGGCGTCGTGCACGACAAGCTTTACCTGCCGGGCCTCCGGAAGCTGCGACGGCTCATCGACTCCGGCTTCTTCGGCACGGTCCTCAGCGTCCGCGGCGAGTTCGGCTACTGGGTGTTCGAGGGTGACTGGCAGACCGCGCAGCGTCCGAGCTGGAACTACCGGCGCGAGGACGGCGGCGGCATCGTCGTGGACATGTTCCCGCACTGGAACTACGTCCTCGAGCAGCTGTTCGGCCGGGTCGAGTCGGTGTACGCGCGGGCGGTCACCCACATCGGCGAACGCACCGACGAGCGGGGCGACGCCTACGCCGCGACCGCCGACGACGCCGCGTACGGGGTGTTCGACCTCGCCGGGGCATCACGGCGCAGATCAACTCGAGCTGGGCCGTCCGGGTGGACCGCGACGAGCTCGTCGAGTTCCAGGTGGACGGCACCGAGGGAAGCGCCGTCGCGGGGCTGTTCGGCTGCCGCGTCCAGCCGCGGACCGCGACGCCGAAGCCGGTGTGGAACCCGGACCTCAAGGACGAGCGGGACTACCGCGGGCAGTGGCTCGAGGTGCCCGACAACGAGGAGTTCGGCAACGGGTTCCGTGCCCAGTGGGAGGACTTCCTGCGCGACCTCGCCGTCGGACGCCCGCACCCGTACGACCTGCTGTCCGGGGCGCGCGGGGTGGCGCTCGCGGAGGCCGGCCTGCGGTCGAGCGCCGAGGGGCGACGCGTCGACCTGCCGGAGCTGCGGCTGCCCGCCGGGGCCGAGCCGGGCCTCCAGGCAGCCGCGGCCGGGGCACCGGCATGACCGACCACCTCGCCCTCCTCGCTCCGGACGGGACCACCAGCCGCGTCGCGCTGAACCCCCGGCCGTGACGAGCGCGGCGAAGCCGATCGCGCCGCTCACCGAGCGCGTCGTCTACGCGGCGGCGCACGTCGTCCCCGGGCCGCCGCCGACAACACGCCGGGGGCCCCGGCGGACCTCGACTGGGACGCGACCCTCGCCTTCCGCCACCACCTGTGGTCGTGGGGGCTCGGCGTGGCGGACGCCATGGACACCGCGCAGCGGAACGTGGGCCTCGACCCGGCGGCCACCCGCGAACTGATCGCCCGCAGCGCCCGGGAGGCGCAGTCCGTCGGCGGTCGCATCGTCGTCGGGGTGAACACCGACGACCTCGCGGACGAGGCCGCCACGGAGCAGCAGGTCGTCGACGCCTACGTGCGCCAGCTGCACCACGCCGAGGACGCCGGAGCCGGGGCCGTCCTCATGGCGAGCCGGCACCTCGCGCGGCTGGCGACGACGCCCGACGACTACCGCCGGGTGTACGCCCGGGTGATCGAGCGGGCGAGCGCACCCGTCGTGCTGCACTGGCTGGGGGAGGCGTTCGACCCCGCGCTCGCCGGGTACTTCGCCGGTGCCGCCGGTGCGTGCGGCGGGACCGCCGGTGCCGCCGGTGTGCGCGGCGGCACGGGCGCGGACACCGTCCTCGACATCATGGCCGACGCCGGCCAGAAGGTCTCCGGCATCAAGATGAGCCTGCTCGACGCCGGGGCCGAGGTCGCGCTCCGCGCCCGGCTCCCCGAGGGCGTCCGCATGTTCACCGGCGACGACTTCCACTACGTGGACCTCATCGCGGGTGCGACGGACGCGACGGACGGGCCGGGTGCGACGGACGGGACCGGTGCGAGCGACGCGACGGGTCCCGGGGCCGTCGGCACTCCGACGCCCTCCTGGGCGCGTTCGCCGCGATGGCCCCGGTGGCCTCCGCCGCGGTCCGTGCCCTGCCCGACCAGGCCGCCTACCGTGCGCTCCTCGCCCCGACCGAGGCGCTCGCCCGCCACGTCTTCAGCGCCCCACCTGGCACTACAAGACCGGCATCGCCTTCCTCGCCTGGCTGAACGGCCACCAGCCCGCCTTCGCCATGGTCGGTGGTCAGCACGCCGGCCGCTCCCTGCCGCACCTGTCCGAGACCGTCCGGCTCGCGAACGCCTGCGGCGCCCTCGAGGACCCGTCGCTCGCCGCGTCCCGCTGGCACGACCTGCTCGCGCTGGCCGGGGTGGCGGTGTCGGACGGGAGGCCCGGACCACCTCCCGGCGACTGCCCGGTCACGCAGGTGGTCGCTTGAGCGCCGCCGCGGACGCGGCCGGGCCGCACCCTCGACTGGCGATCAACCAGGCGACGATCAAGCACGCCTCCCTCCGCGACGCCCTCGACACCGTGCGCGGCGCCGGCGTCCAGGCGATCGGCACGTGGCGGGAGCCCGTCGCCGAGGTCGGGCTCGCCGAGGCCGTGCGGATGGTCGCCGACTCCGGGCTCCGGGTGTCGTCGCACTGCCGCGGCGGGTTCTTCACCCTGCCGCCGGGACCCGCGCGACAGCAGGCCCTCGACGACAACCGCCGGGCGATCGACGAGACGGCGGCCCTGGCAGCGGCCGGCGCTCCCGGCTCCGCACCCGTCCTCGTGCTCGTCGCCGGCGGCCTGCCGCCCGGGTCCCGCGACCTGGTGTCCGCCCGCGGTCGCGTCACCGACGCCCTCGCCGACCTCGTGCCGCACGCGCTCGACACCGGCGTCCGGCTCGCCGTCGAGCCCCTGCACCCGATGTACGCCGCCGACCGGGCGGTCGTGTCGACGCTCGCGCAGGCGATCGACCTCGCGGCGCCGTTCCCGGCCGCTGCGGTGGGTGTCGTCGTGGACACGTTCCACGTCTGGTGGGACCCGGCGCTCGCGGCGTCCGTGGCACGGGCGGGGCCACCGGACGGATCGCGTCGTTCCAGGTGTGCGACTGGCTGACCCCGATCGCCGCCGATCCGCTGCTGTCCCGCGGGGTCATGGGGGACGGGCACGTGGACTTCGGTCCGGTGACGGCCGCCGTCGAGGCGGCGGGCTACACGGGCGACGTCGAGGTGGAGATCTTCAACCAGGCGGTGTGGGACACCCCGGCAGCGACCGTCGTCGACCGGGTCGTCCGCGCGTTCGCGTCGGAGGTGCCGCTGCCGCGCTGAGCAACTGCGCCTCGCACACCGCACGGTGCGAGGTGCCGCACTTGGTGCGACCTTCGTGGCCTCGCACCATGCGCGGTACCTCGCACACTTCGACGCCTCGCACACTTCGGTACCTCGCACCGTGCGAGCTCAGCCCCGGCGGACGAGCACCACGCTGTCGACGACCTCGTGGGGCGTGCCCTCGGGAGTGGTCGCGATCCGTGGGCGGAGCTCGGCGGTCACGACCTGCCAGGTGTCGTCGAGGTCGAGCGCCGACAGGTCCTCCGCCGGCGTCGGGAACCGGTAGGCCCGCAGCTCTTCGGGCAGGTCCCCGTGCGGCGGTGCGGCGTGCGCGGTCACGAGCAGGTGGCCGCCCGGGGCCACGAACCCCGTCGCACGACGCAGGATCGCCGCGCGGGGGATCGGTACCGGCCACGACTGCAGGAACGACGCCGTGACCAGGTCGAACCGTGCCGCGGTCTCCCACCTGTCGAGGTCGGCCGCGACGAACGCCGTCCGTTCCTCGACGCCCGCCGTGACGGCTGCCCGGGAACCCCGCCCGATCGCCGTCACCGAGAGATCCACCCCGGTGGCGTCCCAGCCCTGGCGCGCGAGCCACACCACGTCGCCGCCCTCACCGCACCCGAGGTCGAGCGCTCGTCCCACCGGCAGCGCGGACACGATGTCGGCGAGCACCGCGTTCGCCCGTCCCGACCAGATCCCGTCACGCTCGGCGTAGCGTTCCTCCCACCAGTCCCGAGCGGATGTGGACTCGGCGGCGGCGCCGTGGTGTGCGTGCATGGGGGCAAGTCGACCCGACGTGCCGGGCCGGACCCAAGCGGTGTTGCCGACCCGGCAACACCGTGGCGGACGTGGCGGACACGCGCCGTGACTCCCGGCCGCTCGATCGTGAGCAGAAGCGGTCGGCTCCGGTGCGCGGACCCGACCGTTCCTGCTCAGGAGGTGCGCGGCCGCGTCACGACTCGGGGACGGGCGCGGCGTTCTCGATGCGGGCGCTCGCCGTGGCCATGTGCTCGTCCATCGCGCGCTGCGTCGCGAGGACGTCGCGGGCGCGCATCGCGTCGTGGACCGCACGGTGCTCGCGGTACGCGGCCTCGGTTGCCTCGCGCGTCGTCACCCGGCGGCCGACCCACACGCTGAGCATCGAACGGAGGCTCTGCAACAGGTCGGCGAGGACGTCGTTGCCGCCCGCCCGGGCGAGCAGGACGTGGAAGCGGACGTCCGACTCGATGAACGCCGCGGGGTCGTCGAGTGCGGCCGCCTGCTGGTCGAGGGTCGCACCGAGGGCGTCGAGCTCGTCGTCGGTCGCGCGCTGGGCGGCGAGGATCGCGGCCGTCCGCTCGAGCGAGGACCGGACTTCCAGGAGCTCCCGCGTCCGGTTCGACGCGAGCATCAGCCCCCAGGAGAGCGTCGTCGGCAGGAGGTCCGAGGTCCCGCCGCGCAGGTAGGTGCCGGAGCCCGGTCGGACCTGCACGATCCCGAGGATCTCCAACGCGGCGAGGGCCTCGCGCACGGCGGACCGACCGACGCCCAGCCGCTCGGCCAACACGCGCTCGGACGGCAGGCGCGACCCCGGCGTCAGGTCGCCGGCGGTCAGCAGGGACACGAGCTGGCGGGCGACCTCGGACGCGGGGGAGCCGGCCGGGACCGACTCGAGCTCGAGGCGGATGTTGAGGGGTCGTTCTCGCTGAACGCGGGCATGCAGCGAGCGTACCGTCCGGTCAACCGGTTCATGGCGGGCGGGGATCGTCCGTGTGGTCAACCGGTTGACAAGTTGGCGCACGACGCCCACACTGGTCGTACGCACCGATGCGTCCACTCCGTGCCCGGCGCAGCAGCCGGCCGGAGGCCCCACCCCCACCGAGCAGGAGTCATCGTGGACATCCCCGCCACGCGAGGCATCCCCACCTCGGTCGTCGAGAAGACGGCCATCCGCAAGATCGCGATCCGCATCGTGCCCTTCGTGGCGCTGATGTTCTTCATCAACTTCCTGGACCGCACCGCGATCTCCTTCGCCGCCCCGAACGGCATGGAGACCGACCTCGGGCTCACCGCCGCCCAGTTCGGGTTCGCCTCGGGCGTGTTCTTCATCGGCTACCTCGTGCTCGAGGTGCCATCGAACCTGGCGCTCCACAAGTTCGGCGCGCGCGTGTGGCTCGCCCGCATCATGATCACGTGGGGCATCGTGTCCCTGCTCTTCACGTGGGTCCAGAACTACCCGCAGCTCGTCGGCCTGCGCTTCCTGCTCGGCATCGCCGAGGCGGGCTTCTTCCCGGGCGCGATCCTGTTCCTGTCGACCTGGGTCCCCGCACGCCACCGCGGCAAGATGCTCGCGCTGTTCTACCTGGCGCAGCCCCTGACCAGCGTGATCGGCTCGCCGCTCGCCGGCTGGCTGATGACCCACGAGGGGCTGCTCGGCGGCCTGGCCGGCTGGCGCTTCATGTTCCTGTGCGTCTCGATCCCGGCGATCATCGTCGGCATCCTGTGCCTCTTCGTCCTGCGGGACAAGCCGTCGCAGGCGAAGTGGCTCGACGAGGACGAGAAGCTTTGGCTCGAAGGCGCCCTCGCCAGCGAGAACGAGGCGAAGAGCAGCAACGCGCACGGCAGGGGCGGGCTGCGCGCCGCGTTCGGGTCCGGCCGCGTCTGGATGCTCTCGCTCGTGTACTTCGGCTTCATCTACGGCCTGTACGCCCTAAGCTTCTTCCTGCCGACGATCATCGACGGCTTCCAGGAGCAGTTCGGCACCACGTTCGACCTGTTCCAGAAGGGCCTCATCACGGCCATCCCGTACGTGCCGGCCGCCGTCGTCCTGTACTTTTGGTCGCGGGACGCGTTCCGCCGCGGCGTGCGGGTCTGGCACATCGCGGTCCCCGCGCTCGTCGGCGGCCTCAGCATCCCCGTCGCGCTGTACATGAACAGCCCCGCGGCGACCGTCGCGGTGATCGCGGTCACGGCGTGCTCGATCTTCGCCGCGCTGCCCAACTTCTGGACCGTGCCGACGCAGTTCCTCACCGGTGCCGCAGCGGCAGCGGGCGTCGCCCTCATCAACACGATCGGCAACCTCGGCGGCTTCGCGGCTCCGTACATCACGGGTGCGGTCAGCGAGTGGACCGGCGGCTACCAGGTGCCGATGTTCATCGTCGGGTTCTTCATGGTGCTGTCGAGCGTCCTGATGTTCACCCTCGCCCGGAACACCAAGCGGCACGACGCCGCCACGGCAGCCGCGACGAGCCCGGCCGCGGATGCCGCACCGACCCAGGAGACCCGCGCATGACCCGCCTGTTCAACGACCCCGCCGACTTCGCGGACGAGATGGTGGACGGGTTCGTCTCGGCGAACCGGGCCCGGGTGCGCAAGGTGCACGGCGGTGTCGCCCGCGCCACGACCAGCCCCGAGGGCACCGTCGCACTCGTCGTCGGTGGTGGGTCCGGCCACTACCCGGCGTTCGGCGGACTCGTCGGGCACGGCCTCGCCGCTGGTGCCGCGATGGGCAACCTCTTCGCCAGCCCGAGTGCGCAGCAGGTCACCGCGGTCGCGAAGGCGTCCGAGCACGGCGGCGGGGTCCTGCTGAGCTACGGGAACTACGCCGGCGACGTGCTCAACTTCGACGCCGCGGCGCGCTCCCTGACCGACGCGGGCATCGACGTCCGCACGGTCCGCGTGACCGACGACGTCGCGAGTGCCCCGAGCGCCGAGGTCCACAAGCGCCGCGGGATCGCGGGGACCTCTGCGTCTTCAAGGTCGCCGGTGCCGCCGCCGAGCAGGGCCGCGGCCTCGACGAGGTCACGGCCGTCGCCACCCGTGCGAACGACCGCACCCGCAGCTTCGGCGTCGCCTTCTCCGGGTGCTCGCTCCCCGGTGCGGACGAACCCCTCTTCACCGTCCCCGAGGGCCGGATGGCGATCGGCATGGGCATCCACGGCGAGCGGGGCATCGACGAGGCCGACGTGCCGACCGCCGACGGACTCGCCGAGCTGCTCGTCGAGAAGCTGCTCACGGAGCTCCCGTCCGGTGTCGCAGTCGACGGGGCACGCGTCGTCCCGATCCTCAACGGCCTCGGTTCGGTCAAGTACGAGGAGCTCTTCGTCGTCTTCGACGCCGTGCAGCGCAGACTGACCGCGGCCGGCACCGTCGTCGTCGAGCCCGAGGTCGGGGAGCTCGTCACGAGCTTCGACATGGCCGGGGTCTCCCTCACCCTGTTCTGGCTCGACGACGAACTCGAGCAGCTCTGGGCAGCGCCCGCCGACAGCCCCGCCTACCGCAAGGGCGGTGCCGTCCCGCAGGAGCGCGTCGCCGCCGAGACGCTCGCCGCCGACGAGCAGGCTCCGATCACGCCGGGTCCGAGGAATCGCAGGCGAGCGCCGTCCGCGTCGCCGAGGCGATCAGCGCCGTCCGAGCCACCATCGACGCCCACGCCGACGAGCTCGGCCGGATCGACGCGGTCGCCGGTGACGGCGACCACGGCATCGGCATGCAGCGCGGGTCCACCGCCGCTGACGCGGCCGCGCAGGACGCCGCCGCACGCGGCGCCGGTGCGGGCTCCGTCCTCGCCGCCGCCGGCGACGCGTGGTCCGACAAGGCCGGCGGCACGTCCGGTGCGATCTGGGGAGCCGCCCTGGAGGCACTGGGTCGCGTCCTCGGGGACGACCAGCGTCCGTCGGCTGCCACCGTCGCGCAGGCCGTGCACGCGGCTGCCGAGGCCGTCCTCGCCTTCGGGGCCGTGCCCGGTGACAAGACCATGGTCGACGCGCTCGTCCCGTTCGACGAGGTGCTCACCACCCGCACCGCGGCCGGTGACGACCTCGTCACCGCGTGGTCCGCCGCCTCGGCCGCCGCCACGACCGCGGCCGATGCCACCGCCGACCTGCTGCCGCGGATGGGCCGTGCCCGCACCCACGGCGAGGACGCGGTCGGCACCCCGGACGCCGGCGCGATCTCGTTCGCCCTCATCACCGCCGCGGTCCTCGCGACGCTCGCAGCGACGTCCGACAAGCCCGAGAAGTAAGGAAGCCCCCATGACTGAGCAGCAGTTCCGCATCGTCGTCGGCTCGGACGACGCCGGGTTCGACTACAAGGAGGTCATCAAGGCCGACCTCGCGAAGGACCCGCGCGTGGTCAGCGTCACCGACGTGGGCGTCGACGCGGACGGGCACACCGCCTACCCGCACGTGGCCGTCGATGCCGCACGACTCGTCGCGAACGGCGAGGCGGACCGGGCGATCCTGATCTGCGGCACCGGACTCGGCGTCGCGATCGCCGCGAACAAGGTCCCGGGCATCCGTGCCGTCACCGCGCACGACTCGTTCAGCGTCGAGCGCTCGATCCTCAGCAACGACGCCCAGGTGCTCTGCATGGGCCAGCGCGTCGTCGGGGTCGAGGTCGCCCGGCGCATGGCGAAGGAGTGGCTCGGCTACACCTTCGACCCGACGAGCGCCAGCGCCGAGAAGGTCAACGCGATCTGCACCTACGACGGCTCCGCCCCGGTGGGGACCGACGCTCGATGACCGGTACCACGGCAGTCGCCCCGATCACGATCGGGGTGTCGCTGAAGATGTACTTCTCCCACGCCCGGACGCTCGAGTGGGCGGCCGCCGTGGCCGACATCGCCCGGATCCACCCCGCGGTGCGGTCCGGTGCCGTCGAGCTCTTCGTCATCCCGACGTTCCCCGCGCTCGTCCCGGTGCGCGACGTGATCGGCGACGCCCCCGTGACGCTCGGCGCGCAGGACCTGGCCTGGGCGGACAGCGGTGCCTACACCGGCGAGGTGTCCGGCGCCGAGCTCCGTGAGATCGGGGTCGACCTCGTCGAGATCGCCCATGCGGAACGTCGCTCCCTGTTCCACGAGACGGACGACGACGTCGCGGGGAAGGTGCACGCCGCCTTCCGCAACCACCTGCGTCCGTTGCTCTGCGTCGGCGAGGCGAGTCTCCCCACCGGCTCGGC
The DNA here is from genome assembly GCA_029689965.1 of Curtobacterium flaccumfaciens. Lineage (GTDB taxonomy): Bacteria > Actinomycetota > Actinomycetes > Actinomycetales > Microbacteriaceae > Curtobacterium > Curtobacterium flaccumfaciens_E. Next base: position 1,957,822 of record CP121450.1, read on the forward strand.
CGCCACGTCGCTCCGCAGGCTCCGCGACGCGTCGGAACCGGCCGGCGTGGGCCCCGCCTCCAGTCAGACCGCCGTCGACGAGGTGACCGCGCAGCTCGACCGGTTCCTGGCGACCGCGACCGCGGACGGCCTCGCCGGTCCGATCGTCGCCGCCTACGAGCCCGTCTGGGCCATCGGCGCTCCGGCGCCCGCGCCCGACGACCACATCGTCGCGGTGCTCGCCGGCATCGAGCAGTACCTCGCCACGCGACCCGAGCTGCAGGGCAGCACCGTCATCTACGGCGGCAGTGCCGGGCCCGGGCTGCTCACCCGCGGGCAGGGGCGCATCGGCGGACTGTTCCTCGGCCGCTTCGCGCACGACCCCGAGGCGATCCGCACGATCCTCGACGAAGCGGCACAGCTGGGGGCGACCGCGTGACCTCCCTGCTCGGCCTGTCCACCTACGCCTACTTCTGGCGGATGTCCGACCGCGTGCCGGCACCGATGTCCCTCGACGACGCGCTCCGCGACGCGGCGACGCACGACGGCGTCGGCCTCTTCCAGATCTGCGACCACCCGCCGCTCGACACCGCGTCGGACGACCGGCTGGCCGCGATCCGGGCACTCGCCGACGAGCTCGGGCTCGCGCTCGAGGTCGGCACCCGCGGCACGGATCCGGCGCACCTCGCGCGGTACCTGCACATCGCGCAGGCGCTCGGCGCGACCCTCGTCCGGTCGATGTGGACGAGCGGCGACGACCAGCCCGACGCCACGGAGACCGAACGTCGCCTGCGCCAGGCACTGCCCGCCTACGAGGCCGCCGGGGTCACGCTCGCGCTGGAGACCTACGAGGTGGTGGCGACCGCCGACCTCGTGGCCGTGGTCCGTGCGATCGGGTCCGACCACCTCGGCGTCTGCCTCGACCCGGCGAACACCGTCGCGCGGCTCGAGCAGCCCGCCGACGTCGTCGCGATGACGGCTCCGCACGTCGTCAACTGGCACGTCAAGGACTCCGGGTTCACCCGTTCGCCCGGCTGGGTCGGGTTCCAGTACACCGGCGTCCGCACCGGCACCGGGGTGCTCGACTACGACGCCGTCCGGACCGCGATCGACCCCGACACACGGGGCATCAACCGCGTGATCGAGTTCTGGCTGCCCTGGCAGGACACGTCCGTCGGCAACACCGACGACCCCGCACAGACCACCACCCGCATCGAGGCGGAGTGGACCGAACACACCATCGAGTACATCAGGAGCAAGGAATCATGACCGACACCGTCACCACCACCCACACCGTCGCTGCCGGATCCGGCACCGCCGACGTCACCGTCGCCGTGATCGGTGCCGGCGGCAAGATGGGCACCCGCGTCTCGAACAACTTCGCGAAGAGCGAGTACACGACGCTGTACAGCGAGGCCTCGCCCGCCGGTCAGGAGCGCATCGAGGCCCTCGGCCGGTCGCTCACCGACAGCGTCGAGGCCGCCAAGGTCGCCGACGTCGTGATCCTCGCCGTGCCGGACGTCCTGCTCGGCAGCATCTCCGAGCAGCTCGTCCCCGTCATGAAGTCGGGTGCCAGCATCCTGACCCTCGACCCGGCCGCCGCCTACGCCGGCCTGCTCGCCAAGCGCGAGGACATCCACTACGCCGTGGCGCACCCGTGCCACCCGTCGGTGTTCCTCGAGCGCACCACCAAGGAGGAGTGGGACGACACCTTCGGTGGCATCGCCGCCCCGCAGGAGGTCATCGCGGCCTTCGACGCGTCCGAGTCGCTCGGCGACCAGGACGACAGCGCCAAGGCCGTCGCCGAGGCCGTCATCACGACCATGTACGCACCGGTCATCCAGGTGCACTGGGTCACGGTGAAGCAGCTCGCCGTGCTCGAGCCGACCCTCGTCGAGACGATCGCGTGCATGATCGGCGACTTCCTCAACGACGCCCTCGAGGAGACCGTCACCGGTGTCGGCGTGCCCCGTGAGGCCGCCCGCGCCATGCTCTACGGCCACACGTGGATCGCCCTGACGAACGGTCTGCGCGGCTCGAACCCGTTCTCGGACGCCTGCCACATCGCGATGGGCTACGGCCGCGAGAAGCTGATCAAGGAGGACTGGAAGCAGGTCTTCGACGACAGCGAGCTCGACTCGGTCATCGCCAAGATGCTGAAGATCGACGCCGTCAAGCGCTGATCGGCCCCACAGACCGGAACGCCCCGCCGACCCCCTTCCGGCGGGGCGTTCCTCGTGGACCCCATGCCTCGGCGAGCGTGATCGTGGCGACGCCGGGCACCGTGAGCGCCTCCACCGCGGCGGCGAACCAGGCCGCTGCCGCCGCCGAGCGCTGCTCCGGATCCGTCGCGTCCGGTACGAACTCCGGTCCGTAGCCGGCCTCGACGGACGGGTCCGTCACGACTCGGGGTGGTGAGGTCGCGACCGCGTTGAACCGCGGACGGAGCGTCACCGGTCCGACGTGGAGCGGCCTGCCGGCGGCCAGCCTGGAGGCACTGCTCACCACCCAGCGCTGCATCCGCAGCGACTCGGTCACCTGGGCACGGGACCGGTCGTGCATCTGCGGCGTCACGCTGAACGTCAGCGGCCCGTCCCAGTCGCGGGAGAGGTCGATCGTACGGTTCAGCTCGGTGAAGTGTGCGCGGGTGCCGGCGACGACCTCGAGCGCGGCGTGCGCCCGGGCGGCGTCGCGGAGCGCCCGCTGCAGCTCCGGCGTGGTGACGTGCGTGGCCGGGTCGAAGGCGCCGACGCGCACGACGGGTCCGGCCCCGAGCGCGTCGTCGATCGCGGCGCGCAGCAGGTCGGGTCGTCGGTGACGAACCGGACGTCGAGCGGGGCGCCGGCCGCGTCCCGTCGTGCCGAGGCGAGCACGGCGGCGACGTCGGGGTCGCCGAGCACCGGTTCGACCAGGATCGGCGCACCCGGCAGCGGTGCGGTGCCGTCGGGACGCGCCGCGGCCGGGGCCGAGGCGGCGAGGAGCTGGAGCGTCGGCGGACGGGTGACCACGGATGGCGTGGCCGGCCCGTCGAGCAGCGCGAGGTCCGGGGCGGGGGAGGCCGTGCCTCCCGTCCCGCTGGGACCGCACTGCACCGCCACCGTCTGCCGGATCGCGGTCCCGGCGTCGAGCGCGACCGGGAACGGCTCCGACAGCGGCGTCGAGTACGTCTTGAAGGAGGCGTCGGTCCAGTTGCGCTGGTCCTCCATCTCGAAGACGTCGCCGCTCAGGGAGACGTCGACGTCGATCCCGGCGGCCGTCCACTCGTAGCCGACGACGTCGGTGGCGGGCTGGTGCGGGGCGATCCAGGTGGGGAAGACGTGGTCGGTCGGCGCCGCCGACGCGTGCCGGACGGTGAAGGGCAGCCCGGCGAGGGTGGGCGGGTGCAGCACGACGAGGCCGATGCGGTTGCGCCGGAACGCGGTGGTCGTCGTCCCGACCGCGTGGACGAGGACGGTGCCCCCGTCGAGCGTGACGTCCAGGACGTACCGCAGCACCTCGGTGCCGTCGAGGGTGCTCGACGCCTCGACGCGGATGCGGGCGACCGGGACGCCCTCGTCCACCTCGACGGAGCGCCTGCGGACCGTGTCGTCGGCGGTCCGCCAGTCGTGGTCGCGCGTGACGAACCGGATGCCGCGCAGGACCGTGACGTCGCGGTGGACGAGGTCGGCGAGTTCGGCGCCGCGCAGGGTGAGCCGCCAGGGACCCACGACGATCGTCTCGTCCTCGGGTCCGTCGGTCGTTCGTTCCCACACGGCGTCGTCGGTCACGGATCCTTGCTACCAGTCGGTCAACCGGTTGCGCAATGATGGATGACCACGAGGGGCGCCGAACAGTGGTGCTCCGACGACACGGCGCGCTGGTGCTCCGACGACACGGAGCGCTGGTGCTCCGAGGACGGAGTGCCCACATGACCGCACGACTGACCGGCAGGACCGCTCTGGTGACCGGCGCCGGTTCGGGGATCGGCCGCGCGATCGCGGACCGCTTCGTGGACGAGGGCGCACGCGTCGTGTACGCGGACCGCGACGAGGCCGCTGCTGCCGTCGCTGCCGAGGCAGCGGGAGCGCGTGCGATCGCGCTGACGATGGACATCGCCGACGAGGGGAACGTCGAGGCCGGGTACGCCGCACTCGCCGATCAGCGAGCCACTCCGGACGTCGTCGTCGCGAACGCCGGGGTCCAGCTGTTCGGTCACGACGCGAAGGTCGCGGACGTGTCGCTCGAGACCTGGGAGCGCACGGTCGCGGTCAACCTCACCGGGACCTTCCTGACCGTGAAGCACGCGGTCCGGGCGATGCTCCCAGCGGGCGGCGGGTCGATCATCGCGACGGGGTCCCGACCGGACTGAACGGCGAGGGTGCGGACTTCGCGGCGTACTCGTCGACGAAGGGCGGCATCCACGCGCTCGTCCGGGCGACCGCGATGGCGTACGCGCGCGACGGCATCCGTGTGAACACCGTGGTGCCCGGCTACACCGAGACGTCCCTGGTCTCCACGATCTCGGGGGACCCGGCGTCGCGCGCGGCGATCGTGTCGCGCACCCCGCTCGATCGTCCGGGGCACCGGACGACGTGACCGGGATCATGGTGTACCTGGCGAGCGACGAGTCGTCCTACGCGACGGGTGCGATCTTCCGGGTCGACGGCGGCATGACCAGCCTGTAGACGCCGATGCCCACCGGCCTGGAGGCACGGTGTGGGCCCGCCACGCGCCTCCAGGCCGGCAGATGGTGAGCAGGAGCGGTCGGGTCCAGCAAGCGGACCCGGGCCGCTTCTGCTCACTGCGCGAGGCCCGCGCTCCGCGCGACGGCTCGTCCCGCGTCAGGCGGACTCACGTGCCGCGAGCAGGGCGCCGAGCGCCGCGGCGCCGCGCTCGGCATCGGCGACGGTCACCATCCGGGCTCCGCCGCCTCGGAGCCGGGCGACGAGCCCCGGGCCGGAGCGCACCACGTACGCCACACCACGTCCGGAGATCCGGTAGCCCCAGCCGCCCCACTGCCCGGGCGACACCTGCTCCCATCCGCACGACTCGATGCGGTCGAGCGGCACACGCATGAGCGGGATCCGCGTCCAGGTCGAGGTGAGCCGGAGCCCGCGCCGGTCGACGGTGACCTCGACCCGGGCCAGGACCAGCGCCGACAGGCCGGCGGCCACCAGCAGGACCCCGGCGACCACGGCGCCCCGACGCTCTCCGGCGCGGTGAGGAGCGCGCACACGACGCCGAGTGCCACGACCGCCACCCCGAGCGCTGTGAACCACCGGACGCCGATCGCCGCCCGCCAGGCCACCCGGGTGTCCGGCCCGACCGGGAGCGGCTCGACGTCGTGCGCGGGCACCGGGGAGCGGCGCGGACGAGCGCGAGGGTCGGCGGCAGGGCGGCGGCGACGGCCACCACGAGGAACACCAGCGTCCACCACCACGGCATCGTCGGCTCGCCGGCGGCGTTCGACAGCGCGATCACGATCCACACGCAGACGAAGACACCGGTGAGCAGGTTGGCGACCAGGGTCAGCATCGCGGCGGTGCGACGGTCGCGGAAGCGGAGCGCGCTCGCCGCGAGGCCGACAGCGCCGACGGCGACGATCGCCGTGATCCAGAAGAACGCCCACGGTAAGCTCCAGCCGTTCGGCGAGCCGTCGGCGCCGAAGTGCGTCGCGACCCGATCGGGCAGCGTCGGCCCGACGGTCAGCGCCACGAGCCCGAGTGCGATCGCCAGGACCACCCCGGGCGTCACCACCGCCAGTCGTGTTCCGGTCCCCATGGTCCGAGTCGTCATCGTGCCCCCTTGATCATCGCGTACAGGTCGTCGAGCGGGACCCGAGGGTCTCCGCCTGGTCGCGGAGCTCCGACACCAGCGCACGCAACCGGTCGAACGACGCGTTGCCCGAACGGAGCACCGTGGCCCCGCGGCCCCGGCGGAGCTCGATGAGCCCGTCGTCCTGCAGCTGCGCGTAGGCGCGGAGCACGGTGTGCATGTTGACGTCGACCGCGGCCGCGAGCTCCCGCGCGGACGGCAGTCGTTCGCCGCTCCGCAGCTCGCCACGCGCGATGGCGTGCCGGATCTGGGCGGCGACCTGCTCGGCGAGCGAGGTCCGGGCCGCCGGGTCGACCGTGATCAACATGTTCGCATTGTATGCGAACAATCCTCTTGGCGCACCATCGTGGAGACGGACTCGTTCATCCGGATCGCGCGTCCGGAGCACGCGGTCTGCGTCGTCCTCCCGTCCCGCGCGTACCGTCTCGGACGACGACGATCTCGTTCCGCGTCCCGTGACTCCGAGAACCGTCCGGGGTGCGCCGGTCCCGTCGAAGGGCCACATCGATCCGGGGGTCGACCAGGGAGCACGACATGAGCACGTACGAGTCGAACGACGACGTCCAACCGGTCCGGGTGATCACCTACCGGCACCTCACACGGGCGAAGCGACGCGGCTGGGCGGTCCCCGTCGAGGTCGAACCGTCGCTCGCCGACCTCGTGAGCGACCGCAGCGGTCCGGGGCCGAAACGCTCCTGACGCGGCGCCTGGACGGGACGCGGGTCATCGTCCTGCTCGCAGCGGCCTGTGGCATCGCGGTTCCCGACGACCGCGACCGAGTCGACGGGCCGGCCCAGTGCAACGGCGATCACTCGCGCTCGGCCGACCCTCGCGACAGCTCGGAAACAGGTGTTCGTTCCGTGGTCCCACGCAGCCTGTCCCACGGTCGCGTGGATAGCGTCGGGTGATGCAGCCCGGTACACGTCCGGCCGCGACCGTGGCCGGTGTCGAGGTCGCGACCCGCGGCGTCGGCGCGCCGGTCCTCGTCGTGCACGGGACGCCGGGTGGCATCGACGTGGCGGAGATCATGGCGCGGTTCCTGTCGTCATCCGACTTCCGAGTCGTCACGTTCTCGCGACCCGGGTACCTCGGTACCCTGCCGAGGACGGACGCTCCGTCACTCGACGACGAGGCAGACTCGTACACGGCCGTGCTCGATGGCCTCGGCATCGACCGGGTCGGCGTGCTCGCTTGGTCGGGTGGCGGGCCGGCCGCGTACCGGTTCGCCGTGCGTCACCCCGACCGTGTGGGTTCCCTCGTGGTGGCGGCTGGACTGACCGGCCCCTGGGCGCCGCCGGAGGTCTCCGTGCCCGAGCGGCTCGTCGGCGGCACCGCGTTCGGGGCGTCCCTGGCCACGGTCGCCGCGCGACTCCTCCCCGGCGTTGTCGTGCGCCTGGCAGTGGGCAGGGTGAGCTCACTGCGCGGGTCGGCGCTGCGTCAGCACGTCGCCGGCGTCCTGCACGACCCCGTCCGTCGGGCGTTCGTGCTCGACCTCGCCCGGACGGGCAACACCTCGGGCCCGCACCGCGACGGCTGGGACACCGACGTACGGAACCTCGGGGCGATCGACGACCTCGAGCTCGCCGCGGTCCGTGCACCGACGCTGCTCGTGCACGGCGATGCGGACACTGATGTGCTCCCGTCTCACAGTGCGCGGGCGGCGGCAGAGATCCCCGGTGCCGAACTCGTCGTCCTGCCCGGCGGCACCCACTTCGCGCTCTGGGAGCACCCGGAGGCGGAGGCCGTGCAGGCCCGCGTGCGCGCACACCTCCGTCACGTCTGAGTGGACCACCACGGGGCGGAGCCCGCGGGACGTCAGGCGGACGCGCGCACGACGAGCGTCGGTGGCAGTGCGACGCGGGTGCCGGGCGTCCGTGTCATCCCGGGTGGACGATCGAGCAGCCGCAGCACCTCCTCTGCCATCCGGTCGGTCGGCTGGCGGACGGTCGTGAGCGGCGGCGTGACGTACGGGCGAACTCGAGGTCGTCGATGCCCGTGACCGCGACGTCGGTCGGGATGTCGATCCCGGCGCGCCGGAGTGCGTCTGACACGCCGATGGCGAGCAGGTCGTCCGCGCACACGACGGCATCGGGCCGCGCTGCGCCGAGCTCGACGAACCGTCCGCCTGCCGCGATGCCGTCCGCGATCGTGAACGCCCCGGTCACGGTCCAGCGGGGGTCGGTCCGGATGCTGACGCGCGCGCAGGCGTCGGCGAACCCGGCTGCGCGCTCGCGGGTGGACGAGTTCGCCACCGTGGCCGTCACGAACCCGGCGGTACGGGCGCCACGCGCTGCGAGCCGGTCGACCACCAGGTCCATCGCCGCGCGGTCGTCGAGCCCCACCCAGTCCGCCACGGGCTCTGGGACGTGCCGGTCGAGCTGCACGAGCGGGACGCGTGCCGCGGCCTCGACGACGGCGGCGGTGCTCCGGCCGTCGGCGCAGGGGCTCACGACGATGCCGTCCACGCCGCGCGCGACGAGTGATCGGAGGTGCTGCGCCTCGACCGTGACGTCGTCGCGGGCATCGCACAGGTACAGCACCCGGCCGGTGGTCTGCAGGGTCCGTTCGACCGCATCGACGAGCGCGGTGAAGAACGGGTTCCGAATGCTCGGGACCACCATGCCGACGGCGTCCGTCCGCTGCCGCCGGAGCGCACGGGCGACACCGTTGCCGGCGTAGCCGAGCTCCGACGCCGCCCGTTCGACGGCGGCCTGGACGCCGGGGGAGACCGCGCGTGAGCGCGCCAGGACACGCGACGCCGTCGTGGTCGAGACGCCCGCGCGGGCGGCGACGTCGGCGAGGGTGACGGCCATGCGGTCTCCGGAGGGTTTCTGGGGAACGTTTGCCGAGCCTCCAGGCCCGGTGTAACGCAACCGTAACCCATACGCGCGCCGCGGCGGATAGCGTTCCAGGGCAATCGATTGCCAACGCGATCCTCCCGACACGAACGAGAACCACAGGACACCCCATGGCCCGCATCCTCATCGCCGGCGAGAGCTGGATCACGACCACCACCCACGCGAAGGGCGTCGACGAGTTCACCGTCCACTCCTACGCCGAGGGCGTCGCCCAGCTCCGGACCGCCCTCACCGCCACCGGCCACGAAGTCGTGCACCTTCCCGGCCACCTCGTGCCGACCGACTTCCCGGAGTCCCCGGAGACACTGGCCGAGTACGACGTGGTCGTGCTCTCCGACATCGGCGCGAACTCTCTGCAGCTCGCCCCGGGGTGTTCGAGCACTCGGTCGCCGGCGCCGACCGCATCGCGACCCTCGCCGACTGGGTCACCGCCGGCGGTGCACTCCTCATGATCGGCGGCTACCTGTCGTTCTCCGGCTGGCAGGCGCGCGGCGCGTACGCCGGCACCCGGATCGCCGACGTCCTCCCGGTGGACATCGCCCCCACGACGACCGTGTCGAGCGACCCGCCGGTTCCGTCGCCGTCGTGCACGATCCGCCCACCCCGTGCTGTCGGGCGTCGACGGCACCTGGCCGGCGCTCCTCGGGTACAACCGCCTCGCCGCGAAGGCCGACGCCGAGGTCCCGGTCACGATCGACGGCGACCCCCTCGTCGCGGTCCGCACCGAGGGCGCCGGACGCACCGCCGTCTTCACGAGCGACTGCTCGCCGCACTGGGCGCCGCCGGCGTTCTGCGAGACGTGGGCCGGGTACCCGGCGCTGTTCGACGGGCTCGTCCGGTGGCTGACAGCGCGATGATCCCCGTGCCGGACGGACGCAGCGGGCGGGTGGTCGCCGCGTGCGCCGGTGCGCTCGCCCGCTCCGCCGAGGTCCGCTTCGTCCGCGAGGCGACCGACGGCAGCCTCGACGACGACGCCTTCGCCGCCTACCTGGCGATCGAGGAGCGCTTTGTCCGGACCGCGACCCGCGTCACGGGGTACCTCACGTGGGCAGCACCCGACTGGGCGGAGTCCGCCGCCCACGCCCGCACCGTCGGTGCGCTGGTCGGCGAGCAGCTCGGGTGGTTCCGCGCGACGCGCGTCCGCTGGCCGGGAGGCGCGGATCACCTCGCCGACGCCGTCGCGCGGTCCGAGGTGCTCGCCTCCCACGTCCTCCGGCTCACCACCGAGCACGGTGCGCCCGCAGCCGTCACCGCGATGTTCGCGGCCGAGACGCTCTACGCCGGGTGGTGCGGCCGCGCGGCGGCCCTGCCCGTCGAGCGGTTCACCGACCTCGAGGCCTGGATCGCCCTGCACGCCGCACGGCCCTTCGCCGCCGGGGTCCGGGCACTCGCCGCCGCGGTCGACGCCATCCCCGAGTCGATCGACGACGACACCGTCATCGGCTGGTTCCAGCAGACGCTCCTCGCCGAGGACGCCTTCCACGACGCTGTCTACGCCGACCCTGCGAGGACCCGATGACCACTGAAGCCCACGCCCTGTCCAGCTCGAGGCGCTGGTCGCCCACGGACCGCGGTTCCACGGCAGCGAGACGATGCGGGCCGCGAGCGCCTGGATCGAGTCCGAACTCGTCGCGATGGGCCACACCGTCCGCCGCGAACCCGTCTCGCTGCCCGGATGGCATCCCGGCACGGTCCGTCGCGTCCTCGTCACCACACCCGTGCAACGGGAGCTCCCGGCGTGGCCGATGCTCTGGAGCGCGGGCACCGGAGGGATCGTCCGCGGCCACCTCGAGGTGCTCGGCCCCGAGGGGATCTGGGGCGACTCGATCGTGTGGCAGCGGTTCGGCGTGCGAGATGCCGACGGCCGGATCGCCGCGGTCGTGCACGCCCGGGACGACGGGCCCGCGGCGCCACAGCCGCTGCCCGCCGGCTCCGACGACGCTGTCGCGCACCTGGCGATCGGGCGGCTCGACGGGCTGCAGCTCGCCGAGTGGATCGACGACCACGAGCGGGTGGCGGTCGAGGTGTCGCTCGACTCCGGGCCGCGCGAACGATCGGTGTCCGACAACCTGATCGTCGAGATCGCGGCATCCGACCCGGGACGTCCGGGGTCGTCGTGGTCTGCGGTCACCTGGACACCTTCTACAACACCGTCGGGGCGTACGACAACGGGAGCGGTTCGATCGCGCTCCTCGAACTCGCACGGCTCTGGGCGACCTCGCCGCCGCCACGTCCGGTGCGCATCGTCTGGTTCACGGCCGAGGAGTGGCGCCTGCTCGGCTCCCGCCACCACGTCGAGCAGCTCGACCCGGCAGCGCGCGACGCGATCGACTTCGTGCTGAACATCGACGGACTCGGCCGCGGGGACCACCTCGAGACGTTCGTCGGCCCGGAGCGCTTCGGGTTCGCCGTGCGCGACGCGATCCGCGAGCACGCCCGCGCCACCGCACGCACGCTGACCACGGTCGACCGGTTCCCGCCGACCCGCGGCACCGACGACGCCTCGTTCCACGCCGCCGGGATCCCGTCGGTGTTCTGCACGTTCAACGACCTGCACCGGCTGCACCAGCCCGAGGACGTCCCGGACCCGGCCATCGCGCGGAACATCGCGTGGACGGTGCCGCTCGCACGGTCGCTCGCCGAGACGATGCCGCGACCCGAGCGCGCGCCGGCGCCCGGTCTGCTCTGAGGTCCTTCGGGGCTCTACGTGTTCCTGGCAGTGCGGTGTTCCGGGGCAGTCCGCGTCTCACGGTTGAGAATCGACGACCGGAGGACGTGGCACGGCGAGCCAGTCGCCGAACTGGGTGACGTCCTCCGCGTCTTCGAGTGCCCGAGGCTCGCACAGGAACCCGAGCACGCTCGACCCGTCGGCGAGCTCGACCACGCCGATCGCCATCGGCGCCGCCAGTCCCGACACGAAGTCCGCGAACCCGACGCGCGGGAACGCCCAGCGCTCGCCGACGATCGACGCGCCGTCGGCGTCCGACCGCCACACGCCCGGCTTCGGTGGGGTCGTCGCGAGCCGCGCCATCCGGTACGCCGGGGCGGTCGACACCGTGCCGAGCAGCCGCGCACCCGTCCGCGCGACCTCGTGGTGCAGGGGCTGCCCGGTGCGGTGTGCCCGAACACGACGAGGTCGACGTGGTCCGCGCCCCAGAACGCCTCGGTGGGGCCGGTGTCCTCGGCGAGTCCGGTCCGCACGGCGAGGTCGGCGAGCGCGAGGTCGGCGAAGGCCGGGCCGATCAGGCTCACCCCGACCGGCGATTCCCGGGTCGACCCGACGGCGGGCACCGCCAGGGCGCTGAGGTCGAGCAGGTTCACGAAGTTCGTGTACGTGCCGACCCAGGCGTTCACCCCGACCGGGTCGGCCGCGAGCTCCGCGAGGGTGGGGTGCCCGGGAGCGGTCGGGAGCAGCAGGGCGTCGACGGTGTCCCACAGCGCCTCGGTGCTGGCCCGGACCGCGACGAGCGCCTGCTGGTCACGGACGAGGTCGACCGCGGCGAACTCCCGAGCCGGCAGGACGATCCGGGCGACGGTGGAGTCCGCGCGGTCGCCGAGGTCGGCGAGCCGGTCCCCGAACGCCTGGGCACGCTCGGCCAGCAGTGCGCCGCCGTAGAGCAGGACCGCGACGTCGACGAGCGGGGAGACGTCCAGCTCCACGACCTCGGCGCCGCTCGCCCGGACGGCCGCGACGGTGTCGTCGTACGCCGTGCGCCAGGACGGGGACATCGGCGCGAGGTCCTGCTGACGGGCGACGCCGATGCGCGGCGCCGCGCCGGTCATCCGGGCGGCGAGCGGTGCGTCGGCCGGCCACGACCGCGGAGAGCCAGGGGCGGCGATGACGTCGGCCGCGACGACGGCCGTCGCGAGGTCGGCGGCGAACACCGAGACGGTGTCGTAGCTCGGCGATGCCGGGACGACACCCTCGACGGGGAACACCCGAGCGTGGGTTTGATCCCCACGACGTGGTTGAAGGCTGCCGGCACCCGCCGGAGCCGGCGGTGTCGGTGCCGAGGGCCACGTCGACGATGCCGTGTGCGACGGCCAGGCCGGATCCGGCGCTCGACCCGCCGGAGACCCGGGTGGCGTCGCCGGCGGCGTGCGGCACCCCGTAGGGCGAGCGGGCGCCGACGAGTCCGGTGGCGAACTGGTCGAGGTTGGTCTTGCCGACCACCACCGCGCCGGCGGCTTCGAGCCGGGCGACGGTCGGTGCGCTGACGTCCGGTGTGTGCAACGCCGCAGGGGACGCCGCGGTCGTGGGGAGCCCCGCCACGTCGATGTTGTCCTTCACGGCGACGGTCCACCCGGCGAGCGGCAGGTCCTCGCCCGCCGCGCGGCGTCCGTCGATCCCGGCGGCGAGCTCGCGCAGTTCGACTTCGGTGCGGAGCGTGATCCAGATCTCCGGCTGGTCGACCTCGGCGAGTCGGGTCAGCGCGTGCTCGACCGCGGCGGTCGCGGCCCCGGTGGTGGGTGTGGTGGTCGTCATCGGTGGTCCCATCGGGTGATCAGGTCGGTGTAGTCGGCGACGGCCCGGTGCAGGGCGTCGACCGCGACGGACTCGTCACGGCGGTGCGCCAGGTCGGTCTGACCCGGGCCGAGCAGCACCACGCGGTCGCAGCCGAGCGCACCGGTGAGCACGGCTGCGTCGGTGAAGTACCCGACGACGCGGTCGTCGGGTTCGATCCCGAGCCGGACGACCTCGGGGTCGTCCGGGTCGAGGAGCACGGCGGGCAGGTCGAGTTCGGACTCGACCGCGGCCAGGTCCGGTTGCTCCCGCCACCACGCCGCGGGGTCGGCGAGCGGGTCGGTCGTGCGGAGGTCGACCCGGGCCCACGCGTGGTCGGGCACGATGTTGACGGCCGTCCCACCGCCGATCGTCCCGACGTTGAGCGTGTCCCACCCGGTGCCCTCGGCTGTGGCGCGGTCGAGCACCCGCGTGAGCCCCGAGATCGCGTTCCGACCGAGGTGCGGGGCGCTGCCGTGCGCCGCCACGCCGTCGGTGACGACCCGGAGCCACGTCACGCCGCGGTGGCCGCGGACCACGCGTCCGTCGGTCGGTTCCGCGACGACCAGCAGGCCCGTGTCGAGTCCGTCGAGCAGCGTCGCCGCGTCGGCGGCGCCGCGGCTGCCGGTCTCCTCCTCGACGGTGAACAGTGCGGCCACGTCACTGCCGACCGGCGCGACGTCGAGCGCTGCGACGATCGCTGCGACGCCGCCCTTCATGTCGGTGGTGCCCCGACCCCAGACGCGTCCGTCGGCGAGGTCGCCGGAGAACGGCGGCCGCGCCCAGGCGTCGGGAACACCGGTCGGGACGACGTCGACGTGACCGGTGAACACCATCAGCGGGCCGGTCGGGGCCGCGGGCACGACGGCGACCGCCCGCAGCCCACCGTCCGGCGTCCGCAGCGTCCGGATCCGGTACCGGTCGTCGAACCCCCGACCAGCAGCTCGAGCACGTCGGACTCGCCGGGCGAACCGGAGACCGAGGGGATGCGGACGAGACGGCGGGTGAGGTCGACGACGTCAGTCGACACGGTGCGTCTCCAGCGCACGGATGACCTGGATGCCCCGCTGCTCGAGCGCATCGGCGGTGTCGTTCGGCCCGACGGCGTCGGTGACGACGGTGGTGACGCCGTCGAGCGTGGCGACCGGGGCGAAGGAGACCTGACCGAGGTGCCGGCCCTCGCAGAGCACGATGACGTGGTCCGCGCTGCCGATCATGGTGGCCTTCAGCCGGGCGTCGGTCTCGTCGAAGTCGGTCACCGAGTCGCTCTCGGCGCTGATGCCGGCGACGCTCACGACCGCGACGTCCCAGCGGTGGGCGCGGAAGAACTGCTCCGTGGCCGAACCGTGCAGGCTCAGCTCGCCGGCCTTCAGTTCGCCGCCGGGGACGAGCAGGTGGATGTCCTCCTCCTGTCCGAGGACCTCCATCACCTGCACGCTCGTCGGTGCGACGAGGGCCTGCAGGTGCCGGCCGCGCATCTCCATCGCGACGTGGTACGCCTTGGTGCCGAAGTCCATCGCCACGTTCGCCTTGCGCGGGATCAGGTCGACGACCGCGCGGGCCATGGCCTGCTTCTCGGCGACGTTCGTGCGCACCCGCAGGCTGAACGGCGGTTCGAAGCTCCGCCCGGCGGCGAGCACGGCACCGCCGTACACCCGGCGCGCGATGCCCTGCGTGTCGAGGTGGTCGATGTCGCGGCGGATCGTGAGCTCGGTGACGCCGAGCTCGTGGCTCAGCGTGGCGGTCTCGACCTTGCCGCCCTCCTCGAGCATCTCGACGATGCGCAGCAGCCGCTGGTCGCGCTTGTCACCCACGTCGTGCCGCCCCTCCGTCGCCGATCACTGTACCGGCCGCCATCAGCCGAGCTCGGGGTGCACGTCGGACACGCCGAGGATGCGTTCGAGGCGGTCCCCGAGCGCCAGCAGCTCGTCGTCGGCGCCGTAGCGGCCGACGACCTGGATGCCGACGGGCAGGCCGGTCTCCGGGCCGAACCCGGCCGCCATCGCGAGGACCGGGTGCGCGGACGGGACGAGCCGGCAGGCCAGGCGCTGCCAGAGGAAGTACCGGTCGAACGCGGTGCCGTCGACCTCGGTGACCCACTTGTCGCCCGCATCGGGAGCGACCACCGGTGCGCCGGGGACGACGAAGGCGTCGAAGCCCTCGAGCAACGTCGCCATCTCGGTGTACGCGCGGTACCGGCGGTCGAGCGCGGCGATGACCTGTCCGGACGGGTAGCCCGACGCCTCGGTGACGTTCCGGACGAAGTCGTCACGGTACGCCTCGGGGTGCTCGATCGGGTCGGTGCCGAGCAGGGCGAACCAGCCGAAAAGCTCGATGGTCTGCCAGGCCTCGTCGAGTCCCTCGGTGTCGATCTCCACGTCGACGACCTCCACCCCGGCGGCCTCGAGCGTGGCGCGCGTGGCGGCGTGGGCGGCACGGACCTCGGCTGAGATCGGCAGGCCGCCGAGGTCGTCGCTCCACGCGATCCGGATCGGAGCGGTCGTGACCTCGCCGAGCTCGGTCGCCACGGCGCGACCGGCGGAGAGCGGCGCGAAGCTGGTCCGTGCCGGACATCCCGGTGAGCAGCAGCGCGACGTCGCGGCAGTTCCGGGCGACCGGGCCGTTCACCGAGTGCGGCTCCCACGAGGTCGCTCCCTGCGCGGCGGGCACCAGACCGGGGGTCGTGCGCAGCCCGACGGCGTTGCAGAACGACGCCGGGTAGCGGAGGCTGCCGCCGGAGTCGGACCCGTCGGCGAACGGGAGCATGCCCGCCGCGACGGCAGCGACGCCGCCGGTCGAGCCACCAGCGTGCCGGGACAGGTCGAACGGGTTCCGGGTGACGCCGAAGACGTCGTTCCAGGTGACGGTGCCGACGCCGAACTCCGGCGAGTTGGTCTTGCCGATGACGAGCGCGCCGGCGGCGCGGAGCTTCGCGACGTGCGGCGCGTCGGTCGGCATCGGACCGCGGTCGGCGAAGGCGCGGGAGCCGCGGGAGGTCGGCATCCCGGCGACGTCGACCAGGTCCTTGATCGCGATCGGCAGGCCGTGCAGCGACCCGAGCGCGGCGCCCGACGCACGGTGCGCGTCGGCCTCGGCGGCCAGGGCGAGTGCCTCGTCGCGCGGCAGTCGGTACACGATCACGTTCACGGCGTCGTTCGTCGCGTCGATCCGGTCGTAGAAGGCCGTCATCACCTCGACCGCGGTCAGCGAGCCGTCGGCGATCTGGTCGCGGAGGTCCGTCGCGGTCCGCCAGTGCAGCGGTGTGGCGGTGGCGGTCGGGTCGGTGGCGGGGATGGTCGTCACGGAGTGCTCCTGATCGGTTCGGTGGGACGGCGTCCGGGGGTCGGGCGGTGGAAGGGGAGGTCGAGGACGTCGGCGGCGGCGACGAGGCCGTCCCGTCCGACGACGGTGAGCAGGGCGAGGACGCGGGTGCTCCGGTGCACGCGTCGGGTCTCGGGACCCAGGTGGAAGCGGACGGCGGTGGTGCCGGAGGTGGGGACGGTCACCGACTGGGAACCGACCTCCACCCACGCGGTCGCCGCGTCACCGTCGCCGGTGATCGTGGCGTGCAGTTCGACGAGCACCCCGCCGTCGTCGGCGATCGTCGCGACCCCGTCGAGCACGGCGCTGCCGTGCGCGCGGCCGCCGGGCTCGCGGCCGGCGGCCGGGGCCGCGCCGGGGGCGCGCACCGCGCCCAGGGCGACCACCTCGGGCAGCTGCGGGCGCGTGCGCGGAGCGAGCCGTGCCTCCAGGGCGTCCGCCACGTCGACCAGGTGCGCGTCCGACCAGGCCGGGCCGCAGACGGTGGCGCCGACCGGCATGCCGGTGTCGGCCATGGTGCCCATCGGGATCGTGACGCTCGGGATCCCGACGCGGCGGAGCACGTGGTTCGTCGTCGAGAAGACGGCGCCGTCCGCCCAGGCCGCACGGGCGGCCGCGGGGTCGACGTCGGCGTCGTACGGGCCGATGTCGGAGTTCGCGGGGAAGGCGAGGACGTCGATGCCCTCCCGACGGAGCCACGCCTCGAAGAGCTCGCGTCGTGCGCGGTCGAGTCCGGCCACCGCGGGCCCGACGACCGCGCGGACCGCGTCGTCGGGCAGAGCGGCGTCGCGGGTGATCGCCGCGAAGTCGAAGACGTCGCGACCGGGGTGGAGCCGGCCGTTCTCGACCGCGTCCACGGCGTACGGCGGGTCGGGTCGGATCGCGCCGGGGGCGAGGGCGGACAGCGCGACGGGTTCGGCTGCGTGGTCGTCGAGGAAGCGCTGCCACGACCACGTCACGAGCTCCCGCAGTTCGAACGCGGTCCAGTCGGGGTCGAGGTGGCCGGTCTCCTCGAGCGAGGGGGCGGTGCCCCGGCCCTCGTACGCCTCGACGAGCGGGAACCGGACGCGGACGACGCGGGCTCCGGCAGCGGTGAGCTCGCGCTCCAGGGCGTCCCAGCGTGCACGGATGCTCGGCCGGAGCGGGATCGGGAGGGAGCGTCGTCGGTGGCACTGACCCCGGGCGCCGGGACGTACAGCGTCGGGACGCCGACGACCAGTCCATCGAGGGGGGTCGGATCGGCGCCGGGCGTGCGGGTGCGGAACCGGGCCGCGACGGCGTCGGCGGCGGACACGTCGACCGTGTCCTGCTGCCGCCAGACGTCCCGGTCGTCCGCTCCGGCGATCACCGCGAGCACCTCGCGCAGGTCGGCGACGGTGCGGGTGTGCGGCACGACGACGTCGCGGTACGGGTGCAGCGGCCAGTTGCCCGTACTCGGCACCACGCCCCACGACGGCGTGTACGCCACCAGTGCGTTGTTCGAGGCAGGGGACCTGCCGGAGGACACGGTCTCCTCACCGAGGCCGAACGCGCAGAAGCCGGCGGCGACGGCGACGCCGCTGCCGATCGAGGACCGGAGTGCCACGCGGCCGCGAGCCACTCGGGCGAGTACGGGCTTCGGGTCCGGCCGTACAGTCCGGCCTGGCCGCCGCCGATCGCCATCGGCGGCATGTTCGTCTTGCCGACGAGTAGGGCCCCGGCGGCGAGCAGACGCTCGACGACGACGGCGTCGGTACGGGCGACGGTGTTCGCGAACGCGGGGGACCCGGCGGCGGCGGTCAGACCGGCGACGGCGAAGCTGTCCTTCACGGTGAAGGGGATCCCGTGCAGCGGACCGAGCACGGGCGCGGAACCGGCGTCGGGACCGGCACCGGCGTCGGCCGCGGCGCGTGCGGCGTCGCTCGCCGCCGCTCGCTCGAGCAGCCGTGGGTCGAGCACCGGGACCGCGCCGAGGCGGGGGCCGTCCCGGTCCAGGCGGGCCACCCGTCGGAGCGCGTGCTGCGCGAGGGCGAGTGCCGTGGTGTCGCCACGCTCGAGCCGTTCCCGCAGGGTGGCGATGTCGGTGTCCAGCATCGCGGGCCTCCAGGTGCGGTGTGGGAAGAGAGGGAGGGTGCGGAGCGGGCGGACCGCTCCGCACCCGGGGTGGGACGGATCAGCCGAGCTTCGAGCAGTCCGAGGTGTAGAGGTACTTCTGCACGTCGGCGTCGTCGACGTTGTCCTTCGTGACGAGCTTCCACGGCGAGTACACCGTCTGGTCCTTCACGTCAGCGGCCTTCGTGTCGCCCTTGACGAGCTTCGCCATCAGCTCGGTGGCGTCGTAGCCCTCGGTGTACGGGTCCTGCGCGACGAGGGCGTCGTACTCGCCCTTCTTGAGCGACGCGACCTGGTTCGACGCGGTGTCGTAGCCGACGTGCACGATGTCGTCGTCGCCCGAGGCCGAGATGGCGTTCGCCGCACCGGTACCGGCGCCGATGTTCGTCGAGAAGACGAGCTTCACATCGGAGTTCGCCGACAGCTGGGACGAGACGGTCTGCGAGGCCTTCGCCGAGTCGCCGCCGACGTACTGGATGTCGAGTGCGGTGAGCTTGCTCTCCTTCTCGATGGCGTCCTTGAAGCCCTTGGCGCGGTCGGACTGCACCTGGTTGCCGGGGGAGTCCGTGACGATGACGACCTTGCCGGTGGTCAGCTTGAAGTCCTTGATCGCCTGGACCGCCGCGTCGTACGACGACTGGTAGTTGTCGGTGCGGATCGACTGCACGTACTCCTTGTTGGACAGGAACGAGTCGGGCATCACGAGCGGCTTGCCGGAGTCGGTGTACGACTTCAGGGTCGAGTTGAACGCGGTGTTGTCCCACACGGTGAGCAGCAGGCCGTCGGGGTTCGTCGCGAGCACCGACTGCAGGACCTGCATCTCGGCGTCGGTGGTGGTCTCGGGGGTGCCCTGGATCTTGAGGGTCACGCCCTCCTTGTCGGCGGCGGCCTTCGCACCGCAGTACATGGTGCCGTAGAACTCGCCGGTGGACTCGGGGGTGACCATCGCGATGGTCTTCTTCGCCGACGAGGACGACGAGTCGCCGGACGCGGCGCTCGAGCCGGTGGAGCAGCCGGCGAGGACGACGGCGATGCCGATCGCCGACGCCGCGGCGAGGACGGAGGTGGTCTTGGAACGGAACACGGGGGTCTCCTAGCAGGGAGGGGGTGGACAGGAGGTGGTGCCGTGGAGCGGGTTGGGGCGGGGCGGGGCGGGGTGGAACGGTGGGTTCCTGGACCCGGGCGGCTCGACGCAGGGTGCGCCGTGCCTCCCGGCCGGACCGGCGCGACCGCTAGGTCGTCCGCCGGTTGCGGCTGCTGCGGTCCAAGCTGACGGCGACCAGGAGCATGGCTCCGATCGCGATGGTCTGGTAGAAGGGCGACAGGTTGATGATCACGAGGCCGGACTGCAGGATGATCGCCAGGAACGCGCCGACGATCACGCCGAGGAAGTTGATCCGACCGCCGGTCAGCGCGGTCCCACCGATCAGGGCGGCGGCGATCGCGGCCATCGAGTCGTTCGTGTGCCCGGAGATGTTCGTGGTCGAGTAGCGCGCCAGGTCGATGAACCCGGCGAGTCCGGCGAGCCCGGCCGACAGGACGAAGATGCCGATCGTGTTCACCAGGGTCTTGATGCCGACCCGACGGGCCGCCAGGAAGTTCGAGCCCATCGCCAGGGTGTGGGTGCCCCACGCCGTGTACCGGTAGAGCGCCCAGATGACCGCGAGGATCACGAGTCCGACGACGGTCGGGACCGGGAAGGCGCCGACCGTGGCCGATCCGAACCCGGAGGCCAGCTCCGCGGGGATCCCGACGAGGTTGACGCCCTTCGTGGCGACCTGTGCGATGCCCGTGGCGAGCGACAGCATGCCGAGGGTGGTGACGAGCGAGTTGATCCCGACCACCCCGACGAACAGGGCGTTGACCGCGCCGAGCACCGCGCCGGTGCCGATCGCGACGACCAGTCCGACGAGGATCACCACGCCGACGGGCGAGGACGTCCCCATCGCGATCATCACCTGCCCGGACACGACCGACGACAGGATGAGCACGGCACCCTGCGAGATGTCGATCTGCCCGGCGGACATCAGCACCGCCTGACCGGCAGCGAGCAGGAGCACCTGCGAGGCCGTGAGCAGGATGCCGCGGAGGTTCGCCTCGCTGAGGAACGCGCCGCTGGGGGAGAGCGTCTGGAACACCGCGATGAGGACGATCTCGACGGCGATGATCTGGACGGCACGGTTCCCGAACACACGGGCGACGCCGTGCTTCAGGGCGGGAGCCGAGCCCATGGAGGTGCTTGCGTTGGGGGCTGCTGCGGTCATGCTGCTTCCTCGTCTCCGACCATCACGGTCATCACGTCGGCCACGGAGAGTCCGGCTGGGCGCATGTCCGCGATGATCGTGCCGTGGCGGAGGATCACGATGCGGTCGGCCAGCTTCAGGACGTTGGGGATGTCGTGCGACACGAGGATCACGCCGAGGCCGTGGTCGGCGGCGACGCGGATCGAGTCGAGCACGATGCCGACCTGCTTCGGGCCGAGGGCGGCCGTCGGCTCGTCGAGCAGGATGAGGTCCGACGCCCACTTCATGGCGCGGGCGACGGCGAGCACCTGACGCTGCCCGCCCGACAACGACCCGACCGGCAGCCGGACGTCGCGGAGCGTCGAGATGCCGAGCTTCTCGATCGCGGCCCGGGCTTCGGCGTGCATGCGCTTCCGGTCGAGCCAGGGGCCGCGGCGGAGCTCGTTGCCGAGGAACAGGTTCTCGGTCAGGGACAGGTGCGGAGCCAGTGCGAGGTCCTGGTAGACGACACCGACGCCGAGGCGCTTCGCATCGGCGAGGCCGGACATCGGCTGCCCGCTGACGCGGATCTCGCCCTCGTCGGGGGTGTTCGAGCCGCAGATGATGTTCATCAGGGTCGACTTGCCGGCACCGTTGTCGCCGAGCAGGGCGACGATCTCGCCCGCCTGCACGCTGAGGTCGATGTCGCGGAGGGCTCGGACGGCTCCGAAGTTCTTGCCGACGCCGGAGATGCCGAGCACCTCGCGGGGTGCGGTGGGTGCGTCGCTCATGGAGGGGTCCTTCCTGCTGGAGCGTGGTGAGCACGGAGTCGTAGACGTCGAGGAACGCGTCGGCGTCCTCGTGGGTGAAGACGAGCGGCGGACGGACCTTGAGCACGCGTCCGTCCGAGCCGACCGCCGAGATGAGCACGTTCCTGGCGCGGAGCCCGTTGACGACGCGGCTCGCGAGCGCGCCGGCCGCTGGGCCGGCCATCTCGACGCCGATGAACAGCCCGGCGCCGCGGACGTCCGCGACGAGCCCTGAGCCGGCGGACCGCTCCGCGATGCCCTGCATCAGCGATGCGCCGAGGTCGCGGGCGTGCTCGACGAGCCCGCGCTCCTGCACCTCGTCGAGCACCGCGGTGGCCGCGGCGATCGACGCCGGGTTCCCACCGAACGTGTTGAAGTAGCGGTGGCCCTCGGCGTAGCCGTCGCTGAGCGCCGACCCGAGCACGAGCGTGCCGATCGGGAGTCCGCCGGCGAGCGGCTTGCCGCAGGTCACCATGTCGACGTGGCCGTCGGCCTGGAGGCGCGGGTCGGCTCCCACTGGACGCGGCGGCTCGGTCGCGGTGTGGCGTTGGAACCCCCACATCGCGTCGCCGGTCCGGCCGACGCCCGGCTGCACCTCGTCCGCGATGACGAGACCGCCGGCGGCGTGCGTCGCGCGGTACGCCGGCACGAGCATCCCCGGCGCACCGGGAAGATGCCGTCCGTCGACATGATCGAGTCGAGCAGCAGGGCGGCGAGTCCGAAGCCGTGCCGGTCCAGGTCCGCGGCCGCGGCGGTGATCGCGTCGGCGAACAGCTCGCCGGCGCGGTCGCCGTCCCGGTGCGTGTCCGGCGCCGGGACCGTCCGCACCCAGGGGTGCAGCGGCATCGTCGGCCGTTCTCCGGCGAGAGTCCCGCCAGCAGCCGGGTCGTGCCGTGGTAGGCGTTCTCGGTCACGATGACGCCCTGGTTGCCGGTCCGCCACTGCGCGATGGTGATCGCGAGGTCGTTCGCCTCGGACCCCGAGTTCGAGAAGATCACGCGGTCGAGGTGCTCCGGGTGGGTCTGCAGGAACCGTTCGGCGAACGCGACGATGCCGTCCTGCAGGTACCGGGTGTGCGTGTTCATCCGTGTGAGCTGCTCGTGTACCGCGGTGGCGATGCGCGGGTTCGCGTGGCCGACCGCCGGCACGTTGTTGTACGCGTCGAGGTACTCGGTGCCGTCGGCGTCCCAGAGCCGCGCGCCGGCACCGCGGACCACGTGGATCGGTCGGGCGTAGAAGAGCGGGTAGATGTCGCCGAGGACCTCGCGACGGCGGGCGAGGAGGGCCTGGTCGGCCGCCGGCAGGAGCCCGGCGTCGGCGGGGTCGAAGCGGTTCACCATGGCGGTCGCCGCCGGCACCGTGGGGACGTCGATCTGCTGCACGTGGTCACGCGCCTTTCGAGGTGAGGTGGACGGGGACCGAGGGCAGCGCCCCGGTTCGGTCGAGGAGTTCGACGGCGGCGCGGTCGTACCGGAGCACGTAGGCGGCGCGGGCGGGCTCCCGACGGGCGGTGTCGCGGGCGAGCACCACGGCCTGCACGAGTCGGCACGCCGCGAGGGGCAGGACGAGGGCCTGCTCTGCCGCCGTCAGGTCGAGGGCGGTGGCGATGCGGTCCGTGTAGCGGACGACGAGCGGGTGCGCGAAGTCGCCGAGCGCGATGGCGAGGTAGCAGACGGTGACGGCGACGTCGAGCACCCGGGGTGCCTCGACGGCGTCGCCGAAGTCGATCACGCCGCTGATCCGTCCGTCGGCGACGAGGACGTTCGACAGGTTCGCGTCGGCGTGCAGGACTTGCCGGGGCATCGTGGCGAGCGCGGGTCCGAGGTCGCTGCGGTAGGTCGCGACGGCGGCGTGCATGGCGGCGCGGTGCCGGACGTCCGCGACGCTGTCGACGAGCGGCTCGTGCCGCTCGATCGTCTCGATCGACCAGTCGTTCGCGGTGGGCACGTGGGCAGCCCTGGCGTCGGCGTCGCGCAGCGCCGTGACGAGGGCGGCCTGGACGTCGGCGAGGTCGTCGACCAGGGATGGCCAGAGGTCGACGTCCTCGAGCGGGACGCCCTCGAGTGCGGTCATCACGAACAGGTCCCCGGCGTCCGTCGGCGTGACGGCGCTGCAGTCGGACGCGTGCAGCACGCGGGGCACGGGGAGCGAGGGGTCGCTCGCGGCGACGGCCTCGAGCAGTGCCGCCTGCATCCGGGAGCTGGACGACAGCTTCAGCACGACGGGGCCGCTCGCCGCCGCGACGAGGATGGTGCGGTCGGTCTCGGAGCCGGTGTCGCGGAGCGCCGTGACGCCGGTGACGCCGCGGGCGGTGAGGTGCGGGAGGAGGTCAGACACGGGCGTCCGCCTCGCTCGCCCGTGCGTCGGCGGTCGTCGGACCGGCGGCCGCGTCGTCGCCGCAGAGGTCCAGGATCACGAGCGCCATCGCCTCGATGCACGTGCGGTACTCGGCGAGGTCGAGGTACTCGTCCGGCTGGTGGGCCACGCTCAGCTGGCCTGGCCCGAACGTGATGGTCGGGACGCCCGCCTTGATGGGCAGGCCCATGTCGGTGTGGCACGTGACGCCCTGCACGACCGGGGTGGTGCCGAGCGCATCGAGAGCGGTCTGCGGTGCGACGACCAGGGGGTGCGTGTCGTCGGTCTCGCCGCAGTCCGCGTCGACGAGCCAGGTCACGACGGGCGGGTGCTCGGCGAGCCAGGCGTCGTCGCCGGCGAACTCGCGGACCATGTCCTCGATCTGGGCGCGGATCAGCCCGCCGCCACCGTGCTCGTCGAGCTCGGCGGGAAGGTACTGCACGTCGAAGCGGATCGTGAACGACCCGGCCCAGGACGACGGGTACGTGCCGGCGTCGATCTCGGCGACGTTGAGCTGGCAGGGCAGCGGCACGTGGCGGTGGTTCTTCTCCGGCAGTTCCCGCCAGCGGGCGTTCAGTGCGTCGACGGCGTCGAGGAGCCGACGGCCGTACGCGATCGCGTCCACGGCGCCGCCGTCCTGCCAGTCGGGCTGCTCGATCTCGATGTGCCCGCTCTTGCCGGGGATCGTGATCTCGCCCAGACGATGCCGCGGCAGAGGGGCGCGACCTGCAGGCTGGTCGGTTCCGGGATGACGATGCCGAGCTCCGGGCGGTACCCGCGGTGCACCAGGGCGAGGGTGCCCATGCCGCCGGTCTCCTCTTCCGTGACCGAGGCGAAGGCGACATCGCCGGCGAGCTGCACGCCGCTCGAGCGCACCGCGCGGATCGCCGCGAGCGCAGCAGCCATGCCGCCCTTCATGTCGCAGGCACCGCGGCCGATGACCCGGCCGTCGCGCACCGTGCTCGTGAACGGGCCGTCGGTCCAGCCGGGGCCACCGGGCACGACGTCGCAGTGGCCGAGGAACATCAGCGCAGGGGAGTCCGAGCCGTCCGCGGCGGAGCGGAAGCGTCCGACCAGGTTCGGGCGCCCGGTGAAGTCGCGGTCGGCGAAGTACCCGGGGCCGTCGGCGTGCACGGCGAGTTCCTCGGCGGAGGGCTCCCACTCGTCGATGCCGGCGCCGAGTTCCTCGAGGTGGCGGCGGAGGAAGGCCTGCACGGCACCTTCGCCGCTCACGGCTGCCTCGTCGCCGAACCACGGTCCGACGCTCGGGATGTCGATGAGGTCGCGGACGAGATGCACGGCGTCGTCGAACTGGGCGTCGACGAGGTCGAGCACCTCGCGTTGTTCGGGGGTGTGGGGCACCGTGTCTCCTGTCGCTGCGTCGAACGTTCACGAATCATGTTCGAGAAGTGACAAACAGCGCCAGAAGAATGATCGTGACGTTACTTTCTTCACGATCGCGAAACACCGCGGAAACCGACCGAGACCGATTCCTCAGGCAGTCACACCTGGTTCAGAACTCCGAGCAACGCGTCCAACGCCCGGTCGAGTTCGGGCAGCGTCAGCGCGCCGTAGCCGAGCACGACGCCCGGGGGTGCCGCGCCGGGGACGACCTCGTACTCCTCGAGCGCGCTGACGAGGACACCAGCCCGCGCCGCACGCGACACCACCGTCCGCGCGGTCGCCGGGCCGGACCACGTGACCACCGCGTGCAGACCGCCGTTCAGGGCCCGCGCCTCCAGGCCGGCCACACCGCCGAGACGTGCGGCGATCCGCTCCCGCCGATGCGTGTAGTCCCGCCGGACCCGCCCGAGGTGACGCCGCAGCGCGCCGCTCCGGAGGAGGTGCGCCAATGCGACCTGGACGGGTTCGGCGACGACCGGCCCGCGCGCCACGCGAGCCGCCGCCACCGCGCCCGCCACCGCGTCCGGCGCCGCTCCGGGCGGGAGCACGACCCAGCTGCAGCGCAGCCGCGGGTCGAGGGTCTTCGAGAACCCGCCGACGTGCAGCACGACCCCGGCGGTGTCGAGCGCGGCGAGGGCCGGGACCGGCGTGCCGCGGTGCCGGAACTCCGAGTCGTAGTCGTCCTCGACGACGGTCGTCCCGGCGCGGGCCGCCCAGTCGAGCAGCCGGCGTCGACGCGCGACCGGCATCGCCGAACCGAGCGGGTACTGGTGCGTCGGGGTGACCACCACGGCGTCGACGGGGCCGGCAGCGGCGAGCGCATCGACGTCGAGCCCGTCGTCGTCCACCGGCACGCCGATGAGCACCGCCCCGGCGCTCGTCATCGCCCGACGTCCGGAGCGGTAGCCCGGGTCCTCGACCGCGAGCCGTGGGCGCCGGCCGAGGTGGTTCCGGAGCCCCTCGACGACGAGTGACAGCGCCTCGGAGGTCCCGCCCGTCACGAGCACCCGGTCGACGTCGGGAGCGAAGCCGCGGTTCAGGCCGAGCTGTGCAGCGATCCCGACGCGGAGTCCAGGGAGGCCGAGCGGGTCCGACAGGCCGTTGCGGAGCGGGGCGTCGGCGGCCGCGCGCCAGGCGGCGCGCCAGTCCCGTCGGACGATCGCGGTGACGGCGGGGATGCCGGGGCGGCAGTCGAGGAGCCGGTCAGCTGCTGGCTGCAGCCCCAGCCGCTTGCGTCCGGGTGGAAGGCCGCGCGGGCGTCGGCAGCGGGGCACCGCCCGCGGGCACGCCGCCGTCAGCGGCGCCGCCCGTCGGAACGCCCTCGGGCACCCGCGCCGCCGTGCCCTGCCGCGTCCGGATCCACCCCTCGCCGTCGAGCTGCTCGTACGCGGCCACCACCGTGCCCCGTGCGACCCCCAGCTCCGCCGCGAGGGCACGGGTCGAGGGCAGCGCGTCGCCCGGTCGGAGCGTCCCGTCCCGCACCATGGCGCGCACCCGCGCGACCACGCCAGCCGTCTTGCCGACGCCACCCGACTGGTCCACTGGAGAACCGCCCATCTGGTCCACGGACCGGACCACCCGCGACCCTAGCGTTGCCCGCATGCGCACCACGAGCCTCCAGGCAGAACCGTCGCTCACCGTCCGCCGCCTGCGCGACCGTCAGTCGCACGATCCCGTCGACCTCCACGCGATCCTCGCCGAGGCGATCGTCGCGCACGTCGGCTTCGTCCGCGGCGGGCACCCGATCGTCCTGCCGTTCCTCTGCGGCGTCGGCGATCTCGGTGCTGGCCCGGTGCTGCTCCTGCACGGCTCCACCGGTGGCGGACTCTTCCTCGACGCCGGGGCTGACGGCGTGCCGGTGTCCGCGACCGTCACCCACGTCGATGGACTCGTGTTCGCGCGTTCGACCTTCGACAGCTCCGCGAACTACCGCAGCGCCGTGGTCCTCGGCACCGCGACCGTCGTGCCCGACGAACGCCGGGCCGACGCGCTCCGGCAGGTCGCCGACCACCTGATGCCGGGCCGTCGCGCGGAGGTCCGCGAGATGACCGCCAAGGAGGTCCGCGCCACCCAGGTCCTCCAGCTCCCGCTCGACCGTGCGAGCGTGAAGATCCGCGCCGCCGGTGTCGGCGAGGCCCGCGACGACGGCGAGGACCACACCGTGTGGGCGGGTGTCCTGCCCCTCGCCGTGCGCGCCGGGGCGCCGATCGCGGGGACGTCTCGGGGACGCGCCGGTCGACGGTTCGGTGCGCGCCCTGGCGGCCCGCCTCGACGACGCGGCGCGGGGCCGGGAGGCACGGATCGCCGCCGTCATGCGGCCCACGCCCGCCTGACGGACGGCTCCAGGGCGCACCGTGGGCCGTCGAGCGGCCCGCCGTCGGATCGGCGCGGGCTGTCATCGGATCGGAGCGGGCCGTCGTCGGATCGGAGCGGGCTGCGAGGAATCCGCGTTCCTGTGACGAACCGCAGGAACGCGCCGGTGCTGTCCAGCGGAGTTCAGGTTCGTGACCAATACGTTATCTTCCCGAGTCGCCTCCTCACCCGCTCGGTCGGCTCGTCCGACCCGGAAGGAACCATGGGACGCCACGCACTCCCCGCAGCACCCGACGGCCACGAGTCCGAGCGCGCCGCCACGACCGCGACCACCGCGCCCGCCGCCGGGGACGACACCGCCGTCGAGCTGCGCCGCCCCCGGGGACGCCGGTCCGCGTTCGGCCCCGCCGTCGCCCGCTCGACCTTCGTGGAGCACGCCAAGCCGGCCCGGAGCGTGTCGCTCTCCCCGGCACGGCCGGTCGCGTCGACGGCGGTCGCCGGTTCCGCGGTGCTGAGCCGCTCGGCCGCGCTCCGGGCCGAACGCGCCGTCGATCCCCGCCACGTCCGCCGGGCTGCGAACGCCAAGCGCGCGGCGATCCTGCTCGCGCCGGCCCTCGCGGTCACCTCGAGCCTGACGCTCGCCGTCCCCGCGAACGCCGCGACTCCGTCCACCGAAGCGCACCACGGGACGACCACCTCGCAGCTGGCGCAGACCTACACGGTGGCCCGCGACGTCCAGGTGCCGGTCGTCTCGACCGACGGAATGACCACCACGACGACGATCGTGTCCTACCCGACGATCGTGACGAAGTTCGGCGTGAGCACGCAGCAGGCCGAGGACGCCATCTCGAAGGTCCTCTCGGCCGGGGCGACCGTGCGACCGTCGTGTCCACCGCGCTGCAGTACATGGGCGACCCGTACGTCGAGGGCGGTGCGAGCCACGAGGGCATCGACTGCTCGGGCCTGACGATGGTGGCGTACGCCGCCGTGGGCATCCCGCTCGTGCACCACGTCCCCACGCAGGACGCGGCCGCGACGACGATCCCGGAGTCCGAGGCGAAGCCCGGCGACCTCGTCGTGTACGACAACGAGGACCACGTCGGCATCTTCCTCGGCGACGACCTCGTGCTGCAGGCTCCGCACCCGGGTGACCCCGTCGACATCGTCCCGATGTACTCGGCGGCCCACCACTTCGCGCGGGTGCTCCCGGCCGGCAGCTGAGGGCGCTGCGGCGCCTGCGTCACGTCGGCGCTCGCTTCGTCCCGGTGCGGCGGCGTCCGCATCGCGCCGGCGCGGCTGTGTCCGCTTCGTCCCGGCGCGGCTGTCTCCGCTTCATCCGGACGCGACCGCGTCCGCTTCGTCCGGGCGCGGCGGCGTCCGCGTCGTCCCGTAAGCTGGAGTGATGGCCACCGAGACCCGCACCCCGTTCGAAGAGCAGCGCTCTGCTCGTCCACAGGTGCGCCCACGGACCGAGGGATGGACGCAGGCGACGGGTCCGACGGCCGGCCGCTGCTGCAGTTCGCCTCCCCGAAACGCGGCAAGCCGCCCGTGCACCTCGCCGACATGACCGTGCCCGAACGCGAGGCAGCCGTCGTCGCCCTCGGTCTGCCGAAGTTCCGCGCGAAGCAACTCGCGACGCACTACTTCACGCACTACACGTCCGACCCCGCGAAGATGACGGACCTGCCGGCGGCCCAGCGCGAGCAACTCGTCGCCGGGCTGCTGCCGCCGCTCCTCACCGAGACCCGTCGTCTCGAGACGGACAAGGGCGACACGATCAAGTTCCTCTGGAAGCTGCACGACGGCGCGCTCGTCGAGTCCGTGCTCATGCGGTACCCCGGGCGCATCACGCTCTGCGTCTCGTCCCAGGCCGGCTGCGGCATGAACTGCCCGTTCTGCGCCACCGGGCAGCAGGGACTCACCCGGAACATGTCGACCGCCGAGATCATCGAGCAGATCGTCCGCGCCAACGCCGCCATCGCCGCGGGGGAGCTCGGCGGGGACCCGCGCAAGGGCGGGCAGGACCGCGTCGATGCAGAGCGCGTGACGAACATCGTGTTCATGGGCATGGGGGAGCCGCTCGCGAACTACAAGCGGGTCATGGACGCAGTGCGCACCATGGTCGCTCCGCAGCCGAACGGTCTCGGCATGAGCGCCCGTGGCATCACCGTCTCGACCGTCGGTCTCGTGCCCGCGATCAACAAGCTCGCGGACGAGGACATCCCGATCACCTTCGCGCTCTCCCTGCACGCTCCGGACGACGAGCTCCGCGACGAGCTCATCCCGGTGAACTCCCGGTGGAAGGCCGACGAGGCGATCGACGCCGCCCACAACTACTTCGTCAAGACCGGTCGACGTGTGTCCATCGAGTACGCACTCATCAAGGACATGAACGACCACGCGTGGCGCGCCGACCTGCTCGCTTCGAAGCTCAACGCCCGCGGCAAGGGCTGGGTGCACGTCAACCCGATCCCGCTCAACCCGACGCCCGGCTCGGTGTGGACGTCGTCCGAGGTGCACGTGCAGGACGAGTTCGTCCGCCGGCTCAACGCCGCCGGCATCCCGACGACCCTGCGCGACACCCGCGGCAAGGAGATCGACGGGGCGTGCGGTCAGTTGGCCGCGGCCGAGTAGACGGCTGGTCTGGTCCTACCTGGAGGCACGGTGCGGGTCCGCACCTGGGCCAACACGTCCGGCCGCATCGGTGAATTCCCGCCCGTCGTTCGCGGAGTGTCGCGTCAGCGTCGGGTCAGCAGCGCCGGCGGGAGCCTCTCGTCGTCCGTCTGCCGCGGCATCTGACCGGCCGCGGCGGCGGCGAGTCTCCCGTCGTCCCCGTGCCCGCTCGGGTATCCCCTCGCGTCTGGCCAGCGCCGGGAAGGTGGTACGTCGTTCCCGGTCCCGCGGGGTCACGCGCCCGCACCGCGTGAGGCGCGTGCGCGGCTCGGCCGCATGGTGCCAGGTCCCCGGCGTCACGCGACTCGCACCGTGCGAGGCGCGTGCGCGGGTCGGCCGCATGGTGCGAGGTACCGCGCACGGTGGGACGTCCGGCGGGTCGCACGCCGGTCGGAACCTCGCACGATCGGCGTCCTTGCGGGCATTCGGACCACGACACGCCCGGGGTGTGGGCGGGTTGGCGGGCCTTCCGGGGCGTGTGTAGAGTAATCACTCGTTGCCGCTGCGGCGGAGAACGGAACGGCCGGTTCGGTTGGGTCCGAGTCTCGCCCGGGTGACGAAGCCAAAGCCCCTCTGATGATGTCCGCTGGTCGCGGTCGGAGTGGGGGGTGCGTCTGGTCCTTGAGAACTCAACAGCGTGCACATTGTCAATGCCAATTATTTTGTCCTCGTGACTCATCAGTTTGCTGGTGGGTTCGGGAGCAATTCCTTTTGGATTGAATTGATTGTCAGTAATGATGGTCTTTACAGTCAGTTTCAACTCGGCTACTGCTTTCGGGTAGTGGTTGGTAATTTTTTTACGGAGAGTTTGATCCTGGCTCAGGACGAACGCTGGCGGCGTGCTTAACACATGCAAGTCGAACGATGATGCCCAGCTTGCTGGGTGGATTAGTGGCGAACGGGTGAGTAACACGTGAGTAACCTGCCCCTGACTCTGGGATAAGCGTTGGAAACGACGTCTAATACTGGATATGACTACTGGCCGCATGGTCTGGTGGTGGAAAGATTTTTTGGTTGGGGATGGACTCGCGGCCTATCAGCTTGTTGGTGAGGTAATGGCTCACCAAGGCGACGACGGGTAGCCGGCCTGAGAGGGTGACCGGCCACACTGGGACTGAGACACGGCCCAGACTCCTACGGGAGGCAGCAGTGGGGAATATTGCACAATGGGCGAAAGCCTGATGCAGCAACGCCGCGTGAGGGATGACGGCCTTCGGGTTGTAAACCTCTTTTAGTAGGGAAGAAGCGCAAGTGACGGTACCTGCAGAAAAAGCACCGGCTAACTACGTGCCAGCAGCCGCGGTAATACGTAGGGTGCAAGCGTTGTCCGGAATTATTGGGCGTAAAGAGCTCGTAGGCGGTTTGTCGCGTCTGCTGTGAAATCCCGAGGCTCAACCTCGGGCTTGCAGTGGGTACGGGCAGACTAGAGTGCGGTAGGGGAGATTGGAATTCCTGGTGTAGCGGTGGAATGCGCAGATATCAGGAGGAACACCGATGGCGAAGGCAGATCTCTGGGCCGTAACTGACGCTGAGGAGCGAAAGCGTGGGGAGCGAACAGGATTAGATACCCTGGTAGTCCACGCCGTAAACGTTGGGCGCTAGATGTAGGGGCCTTTCCACGGTTTCTGTGTCGTAGCTAACGCATTAAGCGCCCCGCCTGGGGAGTACGGCCGCAAGGCTAAAACTCAAAGGAATTGACGGGGGCCCGCACAAGCGGCGGAGCATGCGGATTAATTCGATGCAACGCGAAGAACCTTACCAAGGCTTGACATACACCGGTAACGGCCAGAGATGGTCGCCCCCTTGTGGTCGGTGTACAGGTGGTGCATGGTTGTCGTCAGCTCGTGTCGTGAGATGTTGGGTTAAGTCCCGCAACGAGCGCAACCCTCGTTCTATGTTGCCAGCGCGTGATGGCGGGGACTCATAGGAGACTGCCGGGGTCAACTCGGAGGAAGGTGGGGATGACGTCAAATCATCATGCCCCTTATGTCTTGGGCTTCACGCATGCTACAATGGCCGGTACAAAGGGCTGCGATACCGTAAGGTGGAGCGAATCCCAAAAAGCCGGTCTCAGTTCGGATTGAGGTCTGCAACTCGACCTCATGAAGTCGGAGTCGCTAGTAATCGCAGATCAGCAACGCTGCGGTGAATACGTTCCCGGGCCTTGTACACACCGCCCGTCAAGTCATGAAAGTCGGTAACACCCGAAGCCGGTGGCCTAACCCTTGTGGGAGGAGCCGTCGAAGGTGGGATCGGTGATTAGGACTAAGTCGTAACAAGGTAGCCGTACCGGAAGGTGCGGCTGGATCACCTCCTTTCTAAGGAGCATCTGGCGTCCTGCAGGCCCTGTTTG
The DNA here is from genome assembly GCA_029689965.1 of Curtobacterium flaccumfaciens. GTDB lineage: Bacteria > Actinomycetota > Actinomycetes > Actinomycetales > Microbacteriaceae > Curtobacterium > Curtobacterium flaccumfaciens_E. Next base: position 1,990,518 of record CP121450.1, read on the forward strand.
GGTGTGTGGTGGTGTCCAGGCGCCGGATCGAGACGAACGTTCTCGCCGGTAGCTCATGGGTGGAACATTGACAGTGCAGTCGGGAGCGCCAGCTGCCGACCCTAGTACGCCGGTGCCTTTGGGTTCGGGTGGGAACGGGTTGGGGGTGAGCGGGTTGGCTGGTGCACGTTGTTGGGTCCTGAGGGACCAGGCTTCCCGGTCTGTGTGACTGGGGGTTGGGCCGGCGGAGCGATTCCGTATGGTTCTTCGGTGGGCCACGTGAAGCTGGGAGCGGTTGCTCCCGGGGAGCGTGGTGCCGATCGTATGTTGAGAACTACACAGTGGACGCGAGCATCTTAGATCGCTCGTGACAATTGATCAGCTTTCGGGTTGGTGATTGTTCGAGTCGATCGCAATTTTAATCTTTGTGGTCAAGTTTCTAAGAGCAAACGGTGGATGCCTTGGCATCTGGAGCCGAAGAAGGACGTAGAAATCTGCGATAAGCCTCGGGGAGCTGATAATCGAGCTGTGAGCCGAGGATTTCCGAATGGGGAAACCCCGCCGGGCGACTTGTCGACCTGGTGACTCCCGCCTGAATATATAGGGCGGGTAGAGGGAACGTGGGGAAGTGAAACATCTCAGTACCCACAGGAAGAGAAAACAACATGTGATTCCGTGAGTAGTGGCGAGCGAAAGCGGATGAGGCTAAACCGATCATGTGTGATAGCCGGCGGGCGTTGCATGGTCGGGGTTGTGGGACACGTCGCTCAGTTCTGCCGGACTGGGGCGGTTACAGCGCATCATAGTCGAACTGGTTTGAAAGCCGGGCCGTAGTGGGTGCCAGCCCCGTAGACGAAATGGTGTTATGGCCGGATGTGTATCCCAAGTAGCACGGGGCCCGAGAAATCCCGTGTGAATCTGTCAGGACCACCTGATAAGCCTAAATACTCCCAGATGACCGATAGCGGACAAGTACCGTGAGGGAAAGGTGAAAAGTACCCCGGGAGGGGAGTGAAATAGTACCTGAAACCGTTTGCTTACAAACCGTCGGAGCTCCCTTTGTTGGGGTGACGGCGTGCCTTTGAAGAATGAGCCTGCGAGTTAGCGATATGTGGCGAGGTTAACCCGTGTGGGGTAGCCGTAGCGAAAGCGAGTCTGAATAGGGCGATCCAGTCGCATGTCCTAGACCCGAAGCGAAGTGATCTATCCATGGCCAGGTTGAAGCGACGGTAAGACGTCGTGGAGGACCGAACCCACTTCAGTTGAAAATGGAGGGGATGAGCTGTGGATAGGGGTGAAAGGCCAATCAAACTTCGTGATAGCTGGTTCTCTCCGAAATGCATTTAGGTGCAGCGTTGCGTGTTTCTCGCCGGAGGTAGAAGCTACTGGATGGCCGATGGGCCTCAACAGGTTACTGACGTCAGCCAAACTCCGAATGCCGGTGAGTGAGAGCGCAGCAGTGAGACGGTGGGGATAAGCTTCATCGTCGAGAGGGAAACAACCCAGACTACCAACTAAGGCCCCTAAGCGTGTGCTAAGTGGGAAAGGATGTGGAGTTGCATAGACAACCAGGAGGTTGGCTTAGAAGCAGCCACCCTTGAAAGAGTGCGTAATAGCTCACTGGTCAAGTGATTCCGCGCCGACAATGTAACGGGGCTCAAGCACACCGCCGAAGTTGTAGATTTCGCACACTCGATAAGCCTTCGTGGTTCAGTCGTGCGGAGTGGTAGGAGAGCGTCGTGTGGCGAGTGAAGCGGCGGAGTGATCCAGCCGTGGACGCTACACGAGTGAGAATGCAGGCATGAGTAGCGAAAGACGGGTGAGAAACCCGTCCTCCGAAAGACCAAGGGTTCCAGGGCCAGGTTAATCCGCCCTGGGTAAGTCGGGACCTAAGGCGAGGCCGACAGGCGTAGTCGATGGACAACGGGTTGATATTCCCGTACCGGCGAACAACCGCCCAAGCTAATCCAGTGGTGCTAAGAGTCCTAACCCGTGTCGACCGGATCCCTTCGGGGTGATGGCGTGCGGTCTAACGCTCGACCCCATGCTGGTGCGGCTAGCGTATGAACAGGTGTGACGCAGGAAGGTAGCTGAGCCAGGCGATGGTATCCGTGAGGTGAACCTGGTGTAAGGATGTAGGGCTGACGATAGGCAAATCCGTCGTCTGTGTGCCTGAGATCCGACGCGTACCCGTTTAGGGGAAATCAGTGATCCTATGCTGCCGAGAAAAGCATCGACGCGAGGTTGCAGCCGCCCGTACCCGAAACCGACTCAGGTGGTCAGGTAGAGAATACCAAGGAGATCGAGAGAATCGTGGTTAAGGAACTCGGCAAAATGCCCCCGTAACTTCGGGAGAAGGGGGCCGGACACGTGACCGGACTTGCTCCGTGAGCGTTGAAGGCCGCAGAGACCAGTGGGAAGCGACTGTTTACTAAAAACACAGGTCCGTGCGAAGTCGCAAGACGATGTATACGGACTGACGCCTGCCCGGTGCTGGAAGGTTACGAGGAAGGGTTAGCCTTTGGGCGAAGCTCTGAATTTAAGCCCCAGTAAACGGCGGTGGTAACTATAACCATCCTAAGGTAGCGAAATTCCTTGTCGGGTAAGTTCCGACCTGCACGAATGGCGTAACGACTTCCCAGCTGTCTCAACCGCGAACTCGGCGAAATTGCACTACGAGTAAAGATGCTCGTTACGCGCAGCAGGACGGAAAGACCCCGTGACCTTTACTACAGCTTGGTATTGGTGTTCGGTGTGGCTTGTGTAGGATAGGTGGGAGACTGTGAAGCGGGCACGCTAGTGTTCGTGGAGTCATTGTTGAAATACCACTCTGGTCACTCTGGATGTCTAACGTAGGACCCTGATCGGGTTCATGGACAGTGCCTGGTGGGTAGTTTAACTGGGGCGGTTGCCTCCCAAAGAGTAACGGAGGCGCCCAAAGGTTCCCTCAACCTGGTTGGCAATCAGGTGGCGAGTGTAAGTGCACAAGGGAGCTTGACTGTGAGACTGACAGGTCGAGCAGGGACGAAAGTCGGGACTAGTGATCCGGCAGTGGCTTGTGGAAGCGCTGTCGCTCAACGGATAAAAGGTACCTCGGGGATAACAGGCTGATCTTGCCCAAGAGTCCATATCGACGGCATGGTTTGGCACCTCGATGTCGGCTCGTCGCATCCTGGGGCTGGAGTAGGTCCCAAGGGTTGGGCTGTTCGCCCATTAAAGCGGTACGCGAGCTGGGTTTAGAACGTCGTGAGACAGTTCGGTCCCTATCCGCTGCGCGCGTTGGAAATTTGAGAAGATCTATCCCTAGTACGAGAGGACCGGGATGGACGAACCTCTGGTGTGTCAGTTGTTCTGCCAAGGGCACCGCTGATTAGCTACGTTCGGACCGGATAACCGCTGAAAGCATCTAAGCGGGAAGCCGTCTTCGAGATGAGATTTCCATGCACCTTGCGTGTGAGAGGCTCCCAGCAGACTACTGGGTTGATAGGCCGGATGTGGAAGCGGGGACTAACGACCCGTGGAGCTGACCGGTACTAATAAGCCGAAGACTTGACACACAACTATTTCCGTGGCCTTCGGGTCACGGGCTCGCGTCCACTTTGTGGTTCCCGACAGACGATCGGGAATCAAACTGAATACCCGCTACGGCGGAGCATGTTTGAGACCAGATCATGGTCGACAGTGTTCCGGTGGTCATAGCGAGAGGGAAACGCCCGGTCACATTCCGAACCCGGAAGCTAAGCCTCTCAGCGCCGATGGTACTGCAAGGGGGACCTTGTGGGAGAGTAGGACGCCGCCGGACTCAACTTGCAACGCCGGGAACCCCTGACCAGCACTGGTCAGGGGTTTCTTGCGTTTGAGGGCGCAGCACATCGCTCGGCTCGGCAATCGCTCGGCTCGGCAATAGGATCAGCCGAGAGGAAGGAGAGCGATGACTCCGCAGCTTCGAGCCTGCACCCGCGTGGCCGGTGCTGACCGATGCCACCCGCGCGGCACTGCGCCAGATCCTCGTGCACGGTGTGCTCTCCCGCGCCGAGATCGCGCGGGCGCTCGGACTGTCGCGTGCGAGCCTCACGAGGGCGGTCCGGACACTCCAGGAGCACAGGTTCGTCATCGAGGTCGGCACGGACGTGCGCGGTGCCACAGGTCGTCCCTCCGAGCTCCTGCGGACGAGCGAGGGCGTGTGGGAGTTCCTCGGGGTGAAGCTGACCCAGGAGCGCTTGTACGCGGCTGTGACGGACCTCACAGGACGGGTGCTGGCCCTCCACGAGGAGCCCCTGCGCGACACTGCGCCGGGAGCCCTGGTCGAGCAGATCGCCGAGGTGACGGAGCGGCTCCGCGGTGCGTCGTCGGCGATCTGCTCCCTCGGTGTCTCGGTCCCCGGTGACGTGGTCACGCGTGACGGCGTGAGCGTGGTCGAGGTGTCGCAGTTCCTCGGTTGGCGTGACGTCCCCTGTCGGAGATGCTCGAGGACCGCACCGGCGTGTCGACGTTCATCGTGAACGACGTCGATGCGTTGACGGCCAAGGAGCACTGGATCGGTGCCGGCACCGGTGTCGGGTCGATGGCCCTCGTCACGGTGGGCGCTGGTGTCGGCTTCGGGTTGGTCACCAACGGCGAGGTGTCGGAGGGCGCGCACGGGCGGTTCGGTCGGGTCGGGCACCTACCGGTGTACGGCGGCGGCCCGGACTGCGGTGTCGGTCACGAGGGATGCGTTTCCGGGTACCTACCGAGCTCGATCATCGCCCGCAACGCCGGTCACGACGACACGGCGTACGGCGCGGTCGTGGACCTGGCACGTGCCGGGGACGACGCGGCGCTCCGCGCCTTCCGCGACGCGGGCACGGCGCTCGGTGTGCTCCTGTCCACGGTCGTCACGCTCGTGGACCCGGAGACGATCGTCCTGACCGGCGACGGCCTGCCGGTGTACGACGTCGCGCGAGCCGAGGTCGACGCAGCGTTCCGGAAGGGGCTGCGTCCCTACGAGCCCGCGGTGACGGTCGTGGTGCAACCGTTCGAGTTCTCGGAGTGGGCGCGGGCTGCCGCGGTGTTCGCCCTTCGACGGCTCTTGCAGTTCTGACTTAGTTACACAGATTGACAAACGTCGGCGGAGCGCGGGATGCTGTTCCAGTCCACCGTCGAAGGAGATGTCGTGACCCCTGCCCGAACCGTGCTCTGGCCCACCGAGGACCTGTCGTTCGGCGGTGACTACAGCCCCGAGCAGTGGTCCCGCGAGGTCTGGCACGAGGACGTCCGGCTCATGCGGGAGGCCGGCGTGAACCTCGTCACGGTCGGGTCTTCTCCTGGGGGCTGCTCGAGCGCGCCCCGGGGAGTACACGTGGGAATGGCTCGACGAGGTCCTCGAGCTGCTGCACGCGAACGGCATCGCGGTGGACCTCGCAACGCCGACCGCGGCGCCGCCGAACTGGCTGCTGACCGCCCACCCGGAAGTCCTGCCGGTCGACGCGACCGAGCGCCGCGAACGCCCGGGCGGCCGGCTCGGCTGGTGCCCGGCGTCCCCGGTGTTCCGCGAGCACGCGCTCCGGTTCGTCGGCGCCCTCGCCGCCCGGTACGGGCACCACCCCGCCGTGCGGCTCTGGCACGTGAGCAACGAGCTCGGCGGCGGCAACGGCCGCTGCCACTGCGAGGTGTCGGCGGCGGACTTCCGGCAGTGGCTCACCCGGAAGTACCACACGGTCGACGACGCGAACGCCGCGTGGGGCACGGCCTTCTGGGGCACACCTACACGTCCTTCGACGAGGTCTCCCCGCCCCGCGGGGTCGGCGGCGCCCGAACCCCGGCCTCGCGCTGGACTTCGAGCGGTACTCCTCCGACGCCCTGCTCGCCCACTACGAGGCCGAGCGCGCCGTCATCGAGCAACACTCCGAGGTGCCCGTCACGACGAACTTCATGGTCGGTGCCGGCTCGCAGGTCGTCGACTACGCCGAGTGGGCGAAGCACGTCGCGATCCCGGCGAACGACCACTACACGCTCGTCGACGACCCGGACCGAGCCGAGGACCTCGCCGCCTCGGCCGACCGGATGCGCGGCATCACCCGCGACCGGACGCCGTGGCTGCTCATGGAGCACTCGACCGGTGGACCGAGCTGGCAGCAGCGGAACCGTGCGAAGGAGCCCGGTGAGATCCTGCGCAACTCGCTCGCGCACGTCGCGCGCGGCTCGGACGGGGCGCTCTTCTTCCAGTGGCGCGCGTCCACCGCCGGCGCCGAGCAGTTCCACTCCGCGATGCTCCCGCACGCCGGCACGCGCAGTCGAGTCTGGCGCGAGGTCTGTGCTCTCGGCCGGGCACTCCGGGCGCTCGACCCCGTCAAGGGTGCGCCCGTCGAACCCGCGCGGGTCGCGATCGTCGTGGACGAACCGTCCGGCTGGGCCCTGCAGTCCGGGCTGAAGCCGCACCGCGGGCTGCGGTACGGGCACGAACTCCGCGCGTGGCACACCGCGTTCTGGCGTCGACAGGTGCTCACCGACGTGGTCCCGGTCGACGCCGACCTGTCCGGGTACGACGTGGTCGTCCTCCCGACGCTCTTCGTCGTCGACGACGCGGCCGCCGCGCGCATCAGCGCCGTGGTCGACCGGGGCGCGACACTCCTCGTGACCTACGCCTCCGGCATCGTCGACGAGACCGCCCGCGTCCGCACCGGCGGGTACCCCGGCGCGTTCCGGGACGTGCTCCGCGTCTGGGCGGAGGAGTTCACCCCGCTGCAGCGCGACGACCGGGTCCGGCTCGACGACGGTACCGTCGTCACGGACTGGGCCGAGGACCTCGTCGTCGAGGACGCCGAGGTCGTCCTCCGGCACGTCGACGGCCCGCTGGCTGGCCGGCCGGCCGTCACGCGCCGCGCCGTGGGCGGCGGCGCCTGGTACGTCTCCGTGATGCTCGACGCGGACGGCGTGCAGCGGATCGTGGACCGGATCGTCGAGGAGCGAGCGATAGCGCGGACCGTCACCGCGCCTCCCGGCCTGGAGGCAGTGCGCCGCCTCCGACAGGACGGTACCGGGATCCTGTTCCTCCTGAACCACCGCACCGACGACGTCATCCTGTCGGCTGCCGGGACCGACCTGCTCGACGGCTCCGGGCACGGCCCGGAGACCGTCGTGCCCGCCGGCGGCGTGCGCGTCCTGCTCGAGGCGGCGGCATGACCGTTCTGGACGGCGACGAGGCGACCGCTGTGGTCGCGGCGTCGGCCGCACGCGTGCACGTGTTGCGCGCCGCGGGACGAGTCTCGTGCTCGCCGCCCGGGCCGACGGGCTTCCCGAGGTTCTGCACTGGGGCCGTGACGTCGGCGACGTGGCGCCCGAGGACGCCGACGACCTCGTCCTGGCGCTCGCGCGGGCCGTCTCGCCGAGCGCGGTCGACGCCGCGTGGCCGCTCACCGTTCTGCCGACCGAGCACGACGGCTGGGAGGGGCGACCGGCCCTCGGCGGACAGGTCGGCGGCCGTCCGCTCGTGCCGGTGTGGCGGAACGTCGTCGTGACCGCCGAGCAGCGGACCCTGGTGGTCGACGCGGAGTCCGACGACGTGTCGCTGCGCAGCGAGTTCGTGCTCGACGACGCCGGGGTCCTGCGCGTCCGGCACACGGTGACGAACACCGGCGACACGGCCGTCGAGGTACAGGCGCTCGAGGCGGTGCTGCCGGTGGGCGAGCGGGCGGCGGAGGTCCTCGACCTGGCCGGACGGTGGACGCGTGAGCGGACCCCGCAGCGTCGGGCGATGACCGACGGTGTGCACGTGCGGGAGAGTCGCCGCGGACGTACCGGGCACGACGCCCCCACGCTCACGGTGCTGGGGACCGCGGGCTTCGACGACACCACGGGCGAGCTCTGGGCGGTGCACCCGGCGTGGAGTGCCGATTCGGTGCACCGGTACGACCGGCTCGCCGAGGCCCGGCCGGTGCTCGGGGCCGGCGAGCTCCTGCGCGCGGGCGAGATCGTCCTCGGGCCGGGCGATGCGTTCGGCACTCCGGACACCGTGTTCCTGTGGAGTGACGCGGGGCTCGACGGCCTGGCCGCCCGGTCGCACGACTCGCTCCGCGCCCGACCAGGACACCCGCGCACGCCGCGTCCGGTCGTGCTCAACACGTGGGAGGCGGTCTACTACCGGCAGGGGCTCGAACCGCTGCTCGCCCTGGCGCGGGTCGCGGCCGACGTCGGGGTCGAACGGTTCGTGCTCGACGACGGCTGGTTCACCGGCCGTCGCTCGGACACGACCGCGCTCGGGGACTGGACGGTCGACGCCGAGGTCTGGCCGGACGGACTCGGTCCGCTCGTCGCCGGCGTCCGGGCGTCCGGCATGGAGTTCGGGCTCTGGTTCGAACCGGAGATGGTCAGCCCGGTGTCCGCCTTGGCGGAGGTGCACCCGGACTGGTTCCTGCAGGCCCCGACCGGACCCGGACGTGGCGGCACCAGTACGTGCTCGACTTCGCCCGCGCGGACGTCCGCGAACACGTGCTCGACCGGATGTCCGCCGTGATCGGCGAGCACCACGTCGACTACGTGAAGTGGGACCAGAACCGGGACGTCGTGCAGACCGTGCACGCCGGGCGGGTCGGTCTCGACGCCCACACCCGGGGCGTGTACGCCGTGATGGACGAGCTCCGGCGCCGACACCCCTGGTTGGAGATCGAGGCGTGCGCCTCGGGAGGGGCCCGGGTCGACCTCGGCGTGCTCGAACGCACCGACCGGGTGTGGGCCTCCGACTCGAACGACGCGATGGAACGCCTGCCGATCCAGCGGTGGACGGAGCTCCTGCTGCCGCTGGAGCTCATCGGCTCGCACGTCGGGCCGGAGGTCTCGCACACCACCGGGCGGCACCTGGACCTGGACTTCCGGATGGCGGTGTCGCTGTTCGGCAGCGCCGGCATCGAGACCGACGTCACACGCTGCAGCCCCGCGGAGCTCGACCGGCTGCGGGAGTGGACCGCGCTCTACAAGCGGAGCGCGGGCTGCTGCACTCCGGACGGGTGCACCACCTGGACCTCGGGGACCCCGGGCTCGACGCCACCCTGGTCGTCGGGGCGGACCGGGACCGTGCGCTCGTGCGGGTCGCCCGGATCGTCACCGGTCCGCGCTCGCTCGCCGTGCCGCTCCGGCTGCGCGGGCTCGACCGGGCGCGGCGCTACCGGATCGCGCCGGTGACCGGGCTGCGGGTGCCGACGGGCGTCGACGTGACCCGGACGCCGTGGCTCGAGCGCGGGAGTGTGGAACTCCCCGGCGCCGTGCTCGAGGACGTGGGCGTGCGGATGCTCGCGCTCGCGCCGGGCACGGCCCTCGTGCTCGAGGTCCAGGCGCTCTGAGCTGCTGCCGTACCCGGGCGTCGGCGCGCCGTGCGCCGGCCGCGAAACTCGGCCTGGGCGACCGATCTCGCGGGCGTGGCCACGAGATTGGTCGCCCAGTGCGAGACTCGGGCCCGCCGGGCCGAGACTCGGCCGGGCTCAGGCGTGGAGCTGTCCGGCGTGGCGGAGCACGAGCGGGTCGACGAGCGCCTCGGGGGCGATGCCGGGGGCGCCCGACACCGTGAACACGATCGACTCCCCGGCGAGCAACGACACGAGCCCCTCGTCCACCCGAGCCCGGGCGTCGACCCGGTCCGGGAAGAGTGACACGTCGCGGGCGTACGACGTCGCCGTGACGGTCACCCGTGCGCCGTCCGCGGTGGACTCCACCGACGCGACGAGCGGGGACGGCGCGAACACCTGGTCGACGACCTCGGCGAAGTCGAACACCGTGCGGGTGCCGGCACCCGTGACGACGAGCACCTCGGACGCGGCGTCGCTGGGGACCGCGAGCGCGTCCGGCAGCGTCGCACGATCGGAGGACGCGGGGCCGGCGGCGAGCGGGAACGACGACGATTCGAGGACGGTGCCGTCGAACGCGACCCTGGCCACCGTGACCTGGTCGGACACCGGCGCACCCGAGGCGTTCACCAGGACGACGTCGAGCGACGACGCGCCGGTGGAACCCGGCTGCACCGTCAGCAGCACCGGCTGGTAGGCGTGCCGCACCGCGTACCAGACCGGCTTCCGGATGCCCGCGTGGTCGACGAGCGCCCAGGACACCACCGGCCAGTCGTCGTTGAAGCTGCCACACGATCATCCCGGTGTTGTCCGGCGTCCGGGAGCGGAACCACTCCATCCCGAACCGGATCGCGTGCGCCTGGTTAAGCTGCGCGGCGAAGTGCCAGTCCTCGATGCGCCACGCCGAGTCCGGAGCGGGCGTCGGCAGGTGCCCGCGCATCCCGTCGGCGAGCTTCCGGTTGCCCTGGTCGGCCTTCTGGTGCACGAGCATCTCGTGGCCGTCCGGGTCGAGCGGCTCGTCGTGCACCACGGCGGCCAGCGTCGACCACGCCGGCGGCCCCTGGAACCCGAACTCCGCGACGAACCGCGGGTTCCAGTCGGCGTAGGCGCGGTAGTCGAGCCGGTTCCAGACGTCCCAGATGTGCACGCTGCCGTTGCGCTCGTCGTTCGGCGTCAGGTATTCGTCGAACGAGAACGGGCTCCCGGGCGTGTACGGCCGGGTCGGGTCGAGCTCCGCGACGATGGACGGCAGCAGTGACCGGTAGTACCCGTTGCCCAGGTCCGGCCGACGAGCGACGGCCGCCAACCCCACTCGGCGTACGCCACGAGGTTCTCGTTGTTCCCGTTCCACACCACGAGCGACGGGTGCGGGCTGAGGCGGGTGACGGCCTCGCGCACCTCGGGTTCGACCTCGTCGGCGAGCCAGGGCTCCTCGGCGTAGGCGGCGCACGCGAACAGGAAGTCCTGCCACACCAGGATCCCGAGCTCGTCGCACCGGTCGTACAGGTCGTCGGACTCGTAGATCCCGCCACCCCAGATCCGGAGCAGGTTCACGTTCGCCTCGACGGCGTCGTCGATCCGCGCCGCGTACCGAGCCGGCGTCATCTCGGTCAGGAACGCGTGGTCCGGGATCCAGTTCGCCCCGCGGACGATCACCGGGCGGCTCGTTCACCCGGAGCAGGAAGGGGCGCCGCCGGCGTCGGCCGCGGTGTCCAGGGTCACGGTGCGGAACCCGACGCGGCCGGTCCAGACGTCGTCGCCGACCGCGACGCGGACGTCGTACAGCGGCTGGTCGCCCTCGCCGCGCGGCCACCAGACCGCGACGTCGGGGACCTCCAGGCGCACGGTCACCGATTGGTCGAGCACCGAGCCGTCGACAACCGGTCGTGACGCGGTCCGGCCTGGAGGCACGGTGTCGGAACCGGCCGACGCTGCGGACGCGCGGTGCGGGGCCACGGTGATCCGCGCCTCCAGTCCGACCGTGCCGTCACCACCCGCGGACGTGACGGGTGCGCTGCCGATGGCCTGCGCGAAGGCGCCGGTGGAACCGGCGTGCTCGACGTCGACGTGCGCCGTGAGGACGCCGGTCGTGCCGTCCAGGTCGACGAGGGGGCGGACGGCCGCGATGCGGACGCCGCTCCACGACTCGATGCCGATCGACCTCCAGATGCCGCTCGTGGCGACGTCGATGCCCCAGTCCCACCCGAAGTTCGACGCGTTCTTGCGGAGCGCGTTGTACGGGTGGTGGTTGACGTGGGGAGCTCGCCGCCGTGCAGGGCGGACAGGCGCTCGGCGGCGGGGACCGGGGCGTCGAAGGTGACGACGACCTCGTTCGTGCCCGGCCGGAGCAGGTGCCCGACGGGGAACCGGTACGCGCGGTGCTGGTTCGCCGTCGTCGCGACGACGATGCCGTTCACCTCGATGGTGGCCAGGGTGTCGAGTCCGTCGGCGACGAGGTCGTGGCGGGTCTCGTCCGGGCACGCCACTCGAAGGTGCGGCGGTAGCGCCAGACGGTGTCGCCGATCCACTGCGTCGCGGCCTCGTTGTCGCCGTCGAACGGGTCGGGACCCGCCCCGCCCGGAGCAGGTCGGTGTGCACGCAGCCGGGGACCACCGCCTCGACCGGGTGGCGGTGCCGCTCGGATTCGTCCGGCCCGGTCACCGCCTCGACCGTCCAGGTGCCGTCCAGGGTGGTCCGCTCCATCGCGTCTCCTCATCGTCAGGGTCTGTCCGCGGGGTCGTGACGCGACCCCTTGACCGACTTAGTTTAGGCGTGTAACAATCACGCTCACAACGTGGATCCTGCGACGACGCAGACCGAGAGGACAAGGATGTTCAACCCAACCCGTTCACGGCTCGCCATCGGCGCGGCCGTTCTCCTCGCCGCCGGCCTCGCGCTGAGCGGCTGCAGCTCCAGCGGCACCGCCAGCACCGGCGCCTCGGACTCGACCCTCATCGCCTACACCGGACAGTCCGGCGACTACCAGATCAACTTCAACCCGTGGTCGCCGTCGAACATCGGCGGCGTCGGGACGATCTACGAGTCGCTGTTCTTCATCACGAACGTGAACAACAACGACCCGAAGCCGCTCCTCGGCAAGTCGTACGAGTGGAACGGCGACGGCACGCAGCTGACGATCACGCTGCGCGACGGCGCCACCTGGAGCGACGGACAGCCCTTCACCTCGAAGGACGTCGTGTTCACGCTCGACATGCTCAAGAAGCAGAAGGCCCTCAACTCGATCGGCTACGACGGTACCGCGAAGGCCGAGGGCGACAGCAAGGTCGTCGTCACCTTCGCCAAGCCGTCGTTCGTGCTCGGCCCGAACCTGCTCGGCAAGACGTGGATCGTGCCCGAGCACCTGTGGAAGGACATCGACCCGACGACCGACGTCGTGCGGAAGCCGGTCGGCACCGGGCCGTACACGCTCGGCACTTTCAAGGCGCAGGCGTTCACGCTGGAGGCCAACAAGAAGTACTGGGGCGGCGCCCGCCGTGAAGACCGTGCGCTACCTGTCGCTCTCCGGCAACACCGCCGGCGCGGACGCCCTGTCGCAGGGCTCGATCGACTGGCAGACCGGCCCGGTCCCGAACATGGACGACATCGCCGGCCACTACCAGGGCTACGACGGCATCACCGTCGGGCAGAACCAGATGGCGCTGCTCACCTGCTCGTCGACCGCGCTCGGCTGCACCGGCCCGCAGACCGACCCCGCCGTCCGCCACGCGATCGCCGACGCCATCAACCGCAAGCAGCTCAACTCGCTGGCGTTCTCGAACACGGCGAGCGAGATCTCGCCGACCTTCGCGCTCACCACGACGCAGAAGGACACCATCTCGAAGGACGTCTCGCCGGCCGTCATGCCGAGCGGCGCGGACACCGATGCGGCCGCCTCGACGCTCGAGGGTGCCGGGTGGAAGAAGGGTGCCGACGGCATCTACGCCAAGGACGGGAAGAAGCTGTCCCTGACGGTCGAGGTCGTCACCGGCTGGACCGACTACATCACCGCGATCGACACGATGACGCAGCAGCTTAAGGCCGCTGGGATCGAGCTGAAGGCGCAGCAGTCGTCCTGGAACGAGTGGACCGACAAGAAGACCAAGGGGACCTACCAACTCGCGATCGACTCGCTCGGCCAGGGCCCGACCGCGAACCCGTACTACCTGTACAACAACTACTTCTCGACCGCGAACACCGCCAAGGTCGGCGAAGCAGCCCGATGAACATCGCCCGGTACAGCAACCCCGAGGTCGACGCCGCGCTCACGAAGCTCGCGACGATCAATCCGGACGACACCGCCGCGACCCAGCCCGAGCTCGACGTCATCCAGCAGCACGTCGTCGAGGACATGCCGTACATCCCGATCATGACCGGTGGCACGACGAGCGAGTTCCACGCGGCGAAGTTCACCGGCTGGCCGACGAAGGACGACCTGTACGCCTTCCCGGCGGTCTGGGCGAGCCCGGACAACGCCGAGATCTTCAAGGCGCTCGAGCCCGCCAAGGGCTGACGGCGGACTGCGACCGAGGAGCGCTCGTATGCACTACTTCCTGCGAAAGATCGGCTTCTACATCGTGGCACTCTGGGCGGCGTTGACGCTGAACTTCATCATCCCCAGGCTCCTGCCCGGGAACCCGGTGGACATCCTGCTCGCCAAGCTCCAGCAGCGCGGCGGACAGGTGACCCCGGCGACCCGGCAGGCGTACGAAGCTGCTCCTCGGTGGCGATTCGTCACAGCCGGTCCTCGCCCAGTACTGGGCGTACCTGGGCAACGTGTTCCGCGGCGACCTCGGGGTGTCGGTGAGCTACTTCCCGGCCCCGGTCACCGAGGTCATCGGGAGCTCACTGCCGTGGACGATCGCCCTCGTCGGCATCGCCACCGTGCTCGCCGCCGTCATCGGGGTCGCCCTCGGCGCCTTCGTCGGCTGGCGGCCGGGCACCTGGCTCGACTCGTTCGTGCCGGCCACCACCCTGCTCGCCGCGGTGCCGTACTTCTGGCTCGCGCTCATCCTGGTGTACTTCTTCGCCACCGGGATCCACCTGTTCCCGGCGCAGGGCGGCTACGACGTCACCCTCACCCCGGGGTTCACCGGCGACTTCCTCATGTCGGCGCTCAAGTACGGGGTCCTCCCGGCGGCGACGATCGTGCTCGCCTCGCTCGGCGGGTGGCTGCTCGGCATGCGGAACATGATGGTGTCCACCCTGTCCGAGGACTACATCACCACGGCGCTGGCGAAGGGCCTGCCGCACGGCAAGGTCCTCCGCAGCTACGCCGCCCGCAACGCCGTGCTGCCGTCCGTCGCCGGGTTCGCGATCTCCCTCGGGTTCATCGTCTCCGGGTCGGTCGTCACCGAGCAGGTGTTCTCGTACCCGGGCATCGGCTCGAAGCTCCTGTCCGCGGTGACGAACAACGACTACGCGCTCATGCAGGGCATCTTCCTGTTCATCACCCTGGCGGTCCTCGGCGCGAACCTCGTCGTCGACCTGCTCTACGGGCTCATCGACCCGCGCACCCGGGCCCGGAGCTAGAGGAGGACACGACCGTGACCAACATCCAAGAAGAGACCGAACCCACCATCGGGCAGCTCGTCGAGGAGGCCGACGCCGGCTCGACCCGCAGCATCGCCACCGCGCGTGCCGCCCGCCCGGGGAGCGGACTGCGACGGTTCCTCCCCACGCTCACCCCGTGGCTCGTCACCGGCATCGTGCTGATCGTCGGCGTCGCCCTGTTCGGGCTGCTCGGCCCGTTCCTGGTCGGCGACCCGACCACCATCCGCGACTCGGGGATGCAGCCGCCGAGCGCCGACAACCTGCTCGGCACGACGCAGACCGGGCAGGACGTCCTCGCGCAGCTCGCCTACGCCACCCGCGGCAGCCTGCAGATCGGCCTGATCGTCGGCGTGCTCGCCACGGTGCTGTCCGCGTTCTTCGGCATCCTCGGCGCGTACCTCGGCGGGATCATGGACGAGGCGTTCTCGCTCTTCTCGAACGTCTTCCTGGTGATCCCGGGCCTGCCGCTCGTCATCGTCATCTCGGGCCTCGTCCCGCAGGAGGCACGCGGGCTCTGGACCATCGCGGTCGTCCTCGCGATCACGTCGTGGGCCGGGTCCGCCCGGGTCCTCCGAGCGCAGACGATGTCGATCCGGAACCGCGACTACGTCTCCGCCGCCCGGGTGGCCGGCGAGCGGCCCTGGCGGGTCATCGCGGTGGAGATCCTGCCGAACCTGCTGCCGGTGCTCGCGTCGCAGTTCGTGTTCGCCGTGATCGCCGCGATCCTCGGCGAGGCCGGCCTGTCCTTCCTCGGGCTCGGCGCCTCGAACTCGTCCACCCTCGGCACGATGCTTTTCTACGCGCAGAACGGCTTCGCGCTCGCCCAGGGCGCCTGGTGGTGGTTCGTCCCACCGGGGCTCCTCATCGCGCTGCTCGGCATGGGGCTCTCCCTCGTCAACTTCTCCATCGACGAGGTGATCAACCCGCGGCTCGCGAACGTGCGGGCGCAGCGACGGCGTGACCGTCGTGCGCGTCGCGCCGCCCGGACTGGAGGCACGACTCGCCTCCCCGAGACCGCCACCGAGCGGAAGGGGGTCACCCGATGACCCGGGACGCCGTCCTCACCATCGACCACCTCGACGTCGTCTACGAGACCGAGACCCCGGTGCACGCCGTCAAGGACGTCTCGCTGACGCTCGCGCCCGGCGAGATCCTCGGGCTCGCGGGGAGTCCGGCTGCGGCAAGACGACCCTCGCCTACGCCATCACCCGGCTGCACAAGCCACCGGCGAAGGTCGCGTCCGGCAGCATCACCTTCCACGACCGGGACGGCAGCGACGTCGACCTGCTCGGCCTCGGCGACGAGCAACTCCGGGCCGTGCGCTGGTCGAAGCTGTCGATGGTGTTCCAGGGTGCGATGAACGCACTCAATCCGGTCACCACCATCCGGGCGCAGCTCGACGACGCCCTCGTCGAGCACCGCCGCGGCATGCCACGAAAGGAACGACGAGCGATCGCGGAGGACGCCCTCCGCCGCGTCGGCGTCGACCCGTCCCGCATCACGGCGTACCCGCACGAGCTTCTCCGGCGGGATGCGGCAGCGCGTGATGATCGCGATGGCGATGCTGCTCGAACCGCAGGTCATGATCATGGACGAGCCGACCACCGCGCTCGACGTCGTCGTGCAGCGGGAGATCCTGCGCGAGATCGTCCGGCTGCGCGACGAGCTTGGCTTCGCGGTCGTGTTCATCACGCACGATCTGCCCCTGCTGCTCGAGATCAGCGACCGGATCGCGATCATGCTCCGCGGCGAGGTCGTCGAGTGCGCCACCGCCGACGCGATCCAGCACGATCCGCAGCACCCCTACACCCGCCGGCTGCTGCAGTCGTTCCCGAGCCTGTCCGGGTCCGCGGCGGGTTCATCCGTTCCGGCATCGATGAGGAGGTCGCGTCGTGACCAGTGTGACCGTCAGCCACCTCGGCAAGGACTTCCACACCCGGAAGGGCCTCCGCCGCACCACCCTGCGCGCCGTCGACGACGTGTCGTTCGAGCTCCTGCCCGGCCGGACCGTCGCGCTCGTGGGGAGTCCGGGTCGGGCAAGTCCACGATCGCCCGGATGCTCGCGAAGCTCGAGAGCACCACGCGCGGCTCGATCGACGTCCGGTTGGAGGACGGCACCCCGTCCTCGGCAGCATGTACCGGCGGCACGTGCAGATGGTGTTCCAGGACCCGTTCGCGTCGCTCAACCCGTTCCACTCCATCGAGCACCACATCGCCCGGCCGCTGCAGCTCCACCACCGTGCGCGCGGCGCCTCGGAGACCGCCGAGCGGGTCCGCGAACTGCTCGGCCGCGTCAACCTCGACGAGGACTTCGCCTCGCGTCGGCCGCACGAGCTTCTCCGGCGGGCAGCGGCAGCGCGCCGCGATCGCCCGGGCGCTGGCACCCGGCGCGCAGGTGCTCGTCGCCGACGAACCCGTCTCGATGCTCGACGTGTCGATCCGCCTGAGCGTCCTCAACCTGATGGGACGACTGCAGCGCGAGGACCACCTCGCCGTGCTGTACATCACGCACGACCTCGCAACCGCACGGCACTTCTCGGACGAGATCCTGGTGCTGTACCGCGGCCGGGTCGTCGAACGCGGGCCCTCGGATGCGGTCATCCTCAACCCGCAGCACGACTACACCCGGCTGCTCGCCGAGGCCGCTCCGGACCCGGAGCGCACCGACCGGCGGGTGACCTCCGGATCGGCCCTCGACCGGTCGAAGATCGACAACACCACCTGCTACGACCACGCCGTGGGCGACTGGGTGACGAGTTCGCCCGCGCCGGTCGGGGCACGGTGAGCGGGGTCTTCGCGGACTGGGTCACGCCGGGGTTCTCCGCACGCTTCCGGGTCGGCGACGACCAGCCCGCCGCGCTCGTGTCCTTCGTGCCGGCCGGCGGTGCGATCACCAACGGCGCGCTCGCCGACGGAGCGCTCTCCGACGGACCGGCCGATCCGCAGCCGCTCGTCGACGGACCCGCCGACCCGCAGCCGCTCGTCGAGCTGACGACCGTCGGGCACGGTCGGTTCCCCGGCGGGTTCCGGCACGTCGACTCCACGATCGGGGCGCGACTGCGCCCGTGTCGCACCGCGAGCACGAAGACGGGACCGATCTGTGGTTCCGCATCCTGCAGGAGGACGCGGCCACGGGCCTCCAGGCCGAGTCCGTCTTCCGGCGGAAGCCGGTGTGCCGGGGTTCCAGACGCGGACCGAGGTGCGCGCGGAGCGCGGCGAGCACGTCGTCGACTTCGTGTCGTCGTTCGCGACCGGAGCGTTCCTGACGGACTCGGGCGTGACCGTCGACGAGCTGTCGCTGCTGCACGCCGACAACGACTGGGCGGCCGAGAGCCGGTGGCGCACCGATCCGCTGCGCTCGATCGGCCTCGCGCGCATCGACCGCGAGGCCCAGCACCACCCGCCCCGCAGCCGTGCCGTCGTGCAGAACCGGGGGTCGTGGTCGACCGGCGAGGCGCTGCCGATCGGGGTGCTGGACGCGGCGTCCACTGCGTACTCGCTCGTCTGGCAGGTCGAGCACAACGGGCCGTGGCTGTCCGAGCTGGGGGAGACCCGCCGGCACGCGTACCTGCTGCTGAGCGGACCGACCGACCAGGAACACCAGTGGACCACCGTCGTCGCACCCGACCGGCCGTTCGTGTCGGTGCCGGTGTCCGTCGGGATCGCGTCGTCGGTGGGTGGGGCGTTCGAGGTGCTCACGGCGCAGCGCCGGGCACGGCGGTCGCTGCGGCCCGTCGATGCCTCGATGCCGCTGGTGTTCAACGACTACATGAACACGCTCATGGGCGACCCGACGACCGAGAAGCTCCTGCCGCTCATCGACGCGGCCTCCGACGCCGGGGCGGACCTGTTCTGCATCGACGCCGGCTGGTACGCCGAGGGGCACTGGTGGGACACCGTCGGGGCGTGGGAGCCGGCGGCGTCGCGGTTCTCGACCGGGCTCGAGTTCGTCATCGGCCACATCCGGTCGCGTGGCATGCAGGCGGGGCTGTGGCTCGAGCCCGAGGTCATCGGGATCCACTCGCCGCTGGCGTCGTCGTTGCCGTCCTCCGCGTTCGTGCACCACCACGGGGTGCGGGTCGCCGAGCACGGGCGGCACCTGCTCGACCTGTGCTCGGCAGAGGCCCGGGCGCACCTCGACGCCGTGGTCGACCGGCTCGTGGGTTCCCTCGGGGTCAGCTTCTTCAAGATGGACTACAACACGATGACCGGGCCGTTCTCCGGGTCGCTCGAGCACTCGCGTGCCCTGCTCGACTGGCTCGACGACGTGCAGGCGCGGTACCCGGCGCTGCTCATCGAGAACTGCGCCTCGGGAGCGATGCGGGCCGACGCCGCCATGCTCTCCCGGTTGCACCTGCAGTCGACCTCGGACCAGCAGGACCCGGTGCTGTACGCCAGCATCGCTGCTGCTGCTCCCGCGGCGATGCTGCCGGAGCAGGCGGGGAACTGGGCGTACCCGGCGCCGTCGATGTCAGAGGACCTGTTCACGCTGTCGTTGGTGAACGGGGTGCTCGGGCGGATGTACCTGTCGGGGTACCTCAGTTCGATGTCCGATGCGCAGCGGGCGGTCGTCGGGTCCGCGATCGCCGCGCACCGCGAGGTCCTCGACGTGGTCGACACCGCGCTGCCGGTGTGGCCGCTCGGGCTGCCCGGGTGGGAGGACACCTGGGTGGCACTCGGATTGCGCGCTGCGTCGGGCGACCTGTACCTGTCGGTGTGGGCCCTGCCGGGGCTCCGTCGGCGGTGTCGTTGCCGCTGCCCGGGTTCGCAGGGTGTCCGGTGTCCGTGGAGCCGCTGTTCCCGACGGGCCTCGGAACGTGGGCGGTCTCGTGGGACGCGTCCGCCGGGGTGCTGCACGTCGACAACGGCGGGGCAGCGCCGACGGCGCGGGTGCTCCGCGTCCGGACGCAGGGGCGGACGCGGGGCGCTGACCAGGGCGGGCGTCGGATGGCAGACGGGGCCCGTCCTGGGACTGGAGGCGCGGTGCGGGCAGGTGCCGCGCCTCCAGTCCGGTGGGGTGTGCGTGGGCTCTCGGCGGGTCGGGCGGGGTGGGGCCGGCGGTGGTGCCGGCCGACTCGGAACGACGAGTCCGATGTCGTACGACGTCGGAGAAGTCGTTCTGGGTCCGCGGCGAGGCCGTCAGCGCCAGCTGCGGCGCAGCGCGCGGAACCAGCGTGGGGTGAGCGCCGGGGGCAGGTACCACGTCGAGGCCGCGCCGAGCAGGGCGACGACCGCGGGGACCCAGAAGAGCCAGGTCGGGGCCGGTGTGGCGAGGACGATGCTCACCAGGACGATGCCGAGGCCGAACCAGAACAGGCCGAAGACCCAGTAGGACAGGCCGCCCTTCGCCCAGGAGCGCCAGAGGCCGGTGTAGCCGAGCACGCCGACGAGCATGCAGGCGGCGCCGATGATCCAGATCACACGGTCCCTCTCTCGTCGCACTCGACGGTAGCGGATCGATCGAGGACGGCAGGCCGCCGATTCCCCTCGCCCGCAAGTGTCGCTATCCTCGATGGGTTCCGACACACTGCAGCAGGTCGAGGGGGATGCAGCATGGCGATCAACGGATGGCGGCTCGATCCGGCCGCCTTTGACCGAGCGATCTCGGAGGCTGAGACCGCACTCGAAGACATGGCGACGGCAGAGCAGTCGTTGCAGAACGCCGCCGGCTCAGCGGAGTCACTCGCGGCCCGAGCAATGAACACGGCGACGGCGCTCAGTGCGTTCAAGCAGAACCCAGGGGAGATCCGGCTCGCCTCGATCGGTAGCCGCGTGACCGCGTCCGTTGCGGCAGCGCGGTCGATCGCGAACGCGTACGCATCCGGCGACGAGGAGATGGCGTCGAACGCGAACAAGGGGATCGAGTAGTGACCTTCGCTCCCACCGTCAACGAGCTGCCCGACCCTGCGACGCTCGAGTCGATCGGTTCGGATCTGGTCTCGGCGGCAAGTACGGCGCAGACCCAGGCCGATGCGATCGAAGCCGCGTGGAAGGCGTTCGGGTCGTCCGACGTCTACGACGCTCCTGAAGCGGCCACGCTCCGGAATGCCTTGTCCCCGATCGATGCGGACGTGGTCGGGCTGGTCGACGCAGCTTCCAAGGCGAAGAGCGCGCTCGACACGTACTCGAGGACGGTGCAGGCGCTTCAGACCCAGCGGGCGACTCTGCTCTCTGACATCAAGGCCTTCGCCGGGGCCGACACATCGACTCCAGCCGGCGCAACCGACGAAGAAGTCGCGGCAGCGGAGCAAGCACGGGATGACCAGCAGCGGGCCCTGCAGCGACGGGTCGACCAGTTCAACGCAGCGGCACTGCAGGCAGACCAGGAGTGCGCCGGCGCGATCAACGCGCTCAAGGCGTACGAGCAGTCAGCGGCCTCGAAGTTCCTGAGCTTCGTCGGCGGTGGGACTTCCGGAGCCATCATCGGTGGCGGGATGTCGGTCTCGCAGGAGACACTCGAACGGTGGCGTCAGCTCACCACCGTGCCTGCCGGAGTCATCCCGGAGGCGACGCTGCGCACCCCGCCACCCGCGTTCATCGACGCGAACGGCAAGCAGTGGTGGCGTTCACCGAGCGGGCTCGAAGTTCCGTACCCCCGAAGGGGCCCGACATCCCCTCGACGATCCTCGGTACGGCTCGCACAATCTGCTGGTGAAGGACAAGAACGCCCTGCTCGAGGCCATGCCCGACGCAGCCAAGGGCGCGACCAAGGTCTTGGGCGTCGCCGGAACGGTCCTCACGCTCGGCTCGACCTGGAACGATCAATGGCACGAGGACGAAGTCGATCACCCCGACTGGTCCGACTCGCGACGCACCGAGAGCGCGGTCACCACCACGGTGATCAAGGGAGGGACCACGGTCGGCGCCGCGGCGGCCGGTGCGTGGATCGGTGGCGCCATCGGGACTGCGCTGTTCCCAGGGGTAGGGACTGTCGTGGGCGGTATCGTCGGGAGCGCCATCGGAGGTTGGCTCGGCGGGACAGGTGGCGAGATGCTCGGCGACAAGCTGAACGACATATACCAAGGGTCGGACTTCGCGAAGGGTGTGCACGACGTGTGGAAGGGGATCTTCGGATGATCTGGGCGATCATCGCGGTGTCGTGCGCTTTCGCGGTCGTGGGACTGACCGCCTACACCGGGTTCTGGCGGAGCTGGACGCGTTCGTGGAGCGCCGACCGCATCTTCCCGACCGCGTTTCTCGGGTTCGGCGGCATCTGCCTGGGCGTCTTCGCGGCGCTCCTGTCGACGCACGCGTTCATGCTCACAGCGGTCATGATGATCGCGGCCTTCGTGCTGATCCTCGTCGCTGTCGGCCTGTTCGTGTTCGGTGTGCCCGCGTGGCTGACACCGCGCTGGTACCGGAATCGGAGCGGCGCGTGATCGCGGCCGACCTACCCAACGGCTGGGTCCTCACCGAAGCCATTTTCGGCACCGTGATCGAACGTCCGACGCCCAACGGGTTCCGGCCCAACGTGGTCGTGGCGCAGGAATCGACGACGGTGTCGCTGGTCGAGGCATCCTCCGGCATGCTGGCCGCTGCCATCGCCGCACACCCGGGAACGCGAGTCCTCGAGGTCCGTCGCCAGGAGCACGCGCTCGGGCCCAGTGCTCGACTGCTCTTCGGCTACCCGCTCGTTGACGACTGGATCGTCGTCGAGCAACGTGTCATCACCACGGGCGACACGGCCGTCCACCTGACAGCCAGTGCTTCCGTGCTCGAATGGACCGCTGTCGAACCGCTGCTCGCACAGGTGATGGATTCCGTGCGTCTGGTCGACGTGCAGGAGGGAACGAGCGCATGATGCCGCGGATCGATCGCGCTGCGAGCGAGCGTGCCGGCGTCGAACTCGAAGCGCTCGACCGTGTACGCGACTACCAGCCTGGATGTCGTCTCGAGTGGCAGGGCTCGGAAGCCCTCTTCGACCACCTGTGGCACGTCCGGAGTCGCGGTCTGGTGTCGGCCGGTACTCGTCGTTCGGAGGAAGGCCGGGCCGCACGTGAGTTCGGGCTGGTCAACCGTTTCGGAGCATTGTCGGAGAGCGGCCAGGAGTTCGTCGGGATCATCGCGAGCGCCGACCGCTCGCTCCGGACGCGGATCGAATCCGGGGAAGGGACTCGTCACGCCGCGATCTGGGTGGACGGGAGTCGGGCGGCCATGCGCGTCGAGCTCGGTGCTGGACGGGTCGGCCTCGGCGTCACGTCGATCGCCGGCGCGGTCGGACACCTCCTCGACTGGGTCGCCATCGACCCGACGTGGTTCGTCGGTGAGCAGGAAGCCGTGACCGTCCCCTCACGACGCTGCAGGCACGGTATGCAGAGTCCATCGAGGCTCCGACGCCTGACGTGTCATCACCTGACGAGCCGGAGTGGTTCCGCCGGGCCTGGGCGACTCCCGGTTGGCGGTCCGTGTTCGGCTGGTCTGAAGAGACCGGCTACGGGATCTTCGCGATCGATGTTCCTGGGTTCGGTTGGCTCGAGCGGTACACGCAGACCGACGGTGCTGTCTCGCTCCGGCCGATCCGTACCGAGGCGGTGGTTCGACAGGTCGTCGGCGCGGTGACTCGCGACGATCGTTGACCACGGGGACCTCGCCGGAGCGGGTGGAAGAGGGCGTTCGTGTGACCCCTGCTCCGCGTCCGGCGCAAGCCGGGCATCGCGCCGGATCGGTCGGACGCGGGGCGCTGAGCAGGGCGGGCGTCGGATTGCAGACGGAGCCGGTTCTGGGACTGGAGGTGCGGTGCGGGCAGGCGCCGTGCCTCCAGCCCGGTGGGGTGAGCCCGATTACGATGGGAGGGACGGGCGCGCGACGGGGGATGCATTGGGGACACTGGTCTGGGTGATCGTGATCGGCGCAGCGTTCGCGCTCCCGGGGGCGCTCGCGTACGCGGGGTGCTGGCGGTCGTGGTCGCGGGCGAGGTACCCGGTGCGGTGGTTCGGACTCTTCTGGCTCGGGGTGGCGATCGTGTGCTTCGGTACCGCGCTGCTGTTCACGAACGGCCCGTTCGTCCCGCTGTTCTTCGTACTGATGCTGGCGTTCGTGCTGTGCGGCGCACTCGGCTTCTGGATGGTGTTCGACGGCGCGCAGTGGGCGACGCCGGGCTGGTACCGACGGTCGATGCGACGATGACCCTGCACGTGCCGTGGGACCCGTGGCCGGACGTGCGGTGGGGGTCGCTCGTGATCGTGGGCGGACTCGTCGCCGAGGTCCCCGAAGGATGGGCGGCGCGCGCGGACACGGTCGGCACCGTCGTGCTCGACCGTGCTGACGGCGCCGTCTCGATCGTGCTCCGAGCGTCAGACGTGCCCCTCGTCGATGATCTGAGGCGCGTGCCGATCGACGCAGTCCTCCTCGAGGCGAGCACGGACCGGCTGCTCGTCGCACTGCTGTCGGTCGACGACGTGGTGATCTGGGACGAGCGACTCGTGGCCGACCGAGGTGTGCAGGTCCGCATCGGTCTCGAGTGCTCGGCGGACGACTGGCCGGCAACGTCGCAGATCGTCGACGGGTTCCTGGAGTCCCGGTGGCACCAGGCGGTCGACCGGCCGGTGGTCGCGATGCCCGATGCCGCCGAAGTCGATCGTTCCGGGCCTTCGCTGCGGTGGGTCGCGCACCCCGCGGTGCTGGACCACCTCGCACGGTTCCGGGACCGCGGCCTGGTCCCGGGCAGTTCCCGCCGCTCGGAAGCTGGCGCCTCCGCCCGCGAGCTCGGGTTCGTCGGTCGGTTCGGCGGCGTCACCGACAAGGGTGACGAGGTGATCGGCCGGTGTTCGACCACGACGCGGTGCTCGCCGTGGAGGCGTCCGATCCCGCTGTCCCGGCGTCGTCGATCGGTGGACGTGCTGGGTGCACGGACGGCGCTGTGTGGTCCGGGCGTCCCGGGACGACGGGACGGACACGCTCGGCATCGTCGACGTCGGCTCGGTCGCGGCGCACCTGCTCGGCTGGCTCCACCTCGACCCGGTCGGTTCCGTCGGTGTGGGGGAGGCGGTCACGATCTCCACCGCACAGTACGAGGACCGTTCCGGCCCGTGCCCGAGCGCCGTCGAGTGGTTCCGGAGGGCCTGGGCGGCGCCGGTGTGGCGGTCCGTCAACGGCTGGAGCAACGAGGCGCGGGTCGGGTTCGGCGTGCTCGTCGTTCCGGGCGTCGGTGTACTCGACTGGTCCCGTGGGGACGAGGAGATCACGCTGTCCCCGGCCAGGACGGCGACGATCGTGCGGAGTGTCGTCGAAGCCGCGAACACCCTCGCGCCGGGGACCCGCACACGATCTCGCATCTGACCGTTCCGGTGCAGGATCCTCGGGGATCGCGCACCGGAACGGTCAACTCCTGCACGCCGGACGGGTTCGACCGGAGGACCGGAGGACCGGAGGACCGGAGGTCAGCGCATCCGCGTGGACGCGATCCCGCCATCGACGTCGATCGTGCCGCCCGTGACGAAGCCGGCCTGGTCCGACACCACCCAACCCACGGCGCGCGCGACGTCCGACGGCTGCACGGCCCGACCGGCCGGCGTCCCCGCCGTCATCGCCGCGAGGACCTCCGCCGAGTCCGCGTTGCCCGGCGTCGCCGTCGCCCCGGGCGCGACGGTCACCACGCGGATGCCCCGGTGCCCGTACTCCGCTGCCCAGGCACGGGTCAGCTGCTCGACCGCGGCCTTCGTCGCCGGGTAGAGCGCCATGAAGGGCACTCCGACGCGGGCCATCCACGAGCCGATGTTCACGATGTGCCCTCCGCCGCGCGAGACCATCGACGGGGCGAGGGCGGCGACCAGGACATGCGGTGCCCGGATGTTCGTGGCGAGCAGGGCGTCGACCGTGTCGTCCGACAGTGACTCCGTCGGGCCACCGGGGTAGACGCCGGCGTTGTTCACGAGGACGTCGACGTGCCCGCCGAGCCGTTCGGTGGCCGCCGTGGCGAGAGCCCGCACCTGGTCCGGCCCGGCGGACAGGTCGGCGACCAGCGCGACCGCACGGCCGCCGTGCTCCTCGATGGACGTGGCGACGGCGTTCGTGCGCTCGACGTCGCGGCCGTGCACGGCGACGAACACGCCCGAGGCGGCGAGCTCGCGGGCAATGGCCTCGCCGATGCCGCTGGAGGCTCCGGTCACGAGGGCGGTACGAGGGGCGGAGGCTGTTGCTTCGGTCATGACTCGATGCTCGGCCCGCCCGGCACTCGAGCCCTTGCCCGGATCCACGAGGACCTTGCCGGATTCCGCACGAGACCGTTGCGAGCGCCGGAGCCCGGCACGGTGCCTGGGTAGGTTGGGGCCGTGGACGACCTCACCGCGCAGCACCTCGACCGCGCCGCGGCGATCGCGTCCGCACACGCTGCGGTCCTGGGCTCCGACCACCACGCCGCCGCCGCACGCGCCGGATCCGCGCACCGAGCCGACGCCCTCGGGCTCACGGTCTCCCGCGTCCACGCGCCGACCGGCCTGTTCGACCGTCGGTACGTGCCATCGCTGTCCGTCGTCCTCCGCGGCCGGAAGCGCTCGATCGTCGGCGACGACGACCAGGTGTGGGGTCGCGAACGGTTCATCATCACCCCGGTCGACCTGCCCGTCGTGGCCGGCGTCGTGGACACCGCCGGGGCCGACGGTTTCGTCTCCGCCGTCTGGCGCCTCGACCCGGCGATCGTCGGCGAGGTCGTGTCGACGATGTCCGCGCCCACCGCTCCGGCCCGTGGTAAGCTGCCACGACTCGGCACCTGGACCGCGCCGCTCGCCGACGCCTTCGCGCGCATGCTCGCCCTGCTCGACGCCCCCGAGGACGTCCCGTGCTGTTCCCCCTCGTCGCCCGCGAAGTCGTCCTCCGCCTGCTCCAGACCGAACAGGCACCGCGCATCACCGCCGCGCTGGACGGCTCCGGCACCTCCGTCGTCGCCGCCGCGACCGCGCTTCTGAACGGGCGCATGGCCGAGCCGTGGTCCATGGAGCGCCTCGCCCGCGAGCTCCGGGTCAGCGAGTCCACCCTGTTCGCCCGCTTCAAGGAGGCGACCGGCATGACGCCCGCCCAGTACCTCAAGCGGACGCGGCTCGGCGAGGCGCGTCGGCTGATGGTCGTGCACGGCGACACCGCCGCCCGCGCGGCCTCGGTCGTCGGCTTCCGCAGCGCCTCGCACTTCTCACGGGACTACCGGGAGGCGTACGGGCGTCCGCCGGCGGCGGACGCTGTCGCGGCACGGGCGCAACTCGCCCTGGCGACGGCCGTGTAGCAGGAGGGTCGGGACGGATCGGACTGGAGGCGCGGTGCGGGCTGGTGCCGCGCCTCCAGTCCGCACGACCGACCGTCGCTGGTTCGTCGGCCCGGATCCGGCGGCGTGGGTCGAGTCCGAACCTGGTTGCGTCGAGCAACGTCCGCGTAGACCGGGAGGATGCAGGTCGTCGGAGTCGAACAGTTCGGAGGGCCGGAGGCCCTCGCCGTCCACGAGGTCCCGGAGCCGCACGCCGGATCGGGGTCGGTACGCATCCGGGTGGCGGCGTTCGCCGTGAACCCGACGGACACCGGGGTGCGCGCGGGGCAGCGGGACTCGTCGGAGGCGTCGCCGCCGTACGTGCCCGGGATGGACGCCGCCGGCGTCATCGACGAGGTCGGGCCGGACGTGTCCGGGTGGTCCGTCGGCGACGAGGTCATGGCGATCGCGCTGCCGCTGAGCACGCACGGCGGCGCGTACGTGCAGGAGCTCGTCGCGCCGGTGGGGTCGTTCACGCGCGTGCCTCGAGGCGTGTCGCTCGAGGCCGCCTCGACGGTGCCGATGAACGGGCTCACGGCGTTGCAGATCCTGTCACGGGCGGGGCTCACTCCCGGACGGACGCTCGCCGTGACGGGTGCTGCCGGGCTGCTCGGGAACTACGTGGTGCAGCTCGCCCGAGCCGAGGGCCTGACCGTTATCGCGGATGCGGCTCCGGCGGACGAGGCGCTCGTGCGGTCGCTCGGGCCGGACCACGTCGTGCCGCGGGGGTCCGGGTTCGCTGCCGCTGTGCGTGCCCTGGTGCCGGAGGGGGTCGATGCGCTCGCCGATGCCGCGGTGCAGCGCTCGGAGGTCGTGGACGCCGTGCAGGACGGGGAGTGTTCCTCGACGTGCGGGGGTGGTCCGGGACGGCTCGCGGGCATCCGGTTCGAGCAGGTCATGGTGTTCTCGGAGTACCGGTCGTTCGACAAGCTGGAGCAGCTGCGGCACGCGGTGGAGAGCGGGACGATCACACCCGGGTCGCCGAGGTGCTGCCTGCGGCGCGGGCGAGCGAGGCGCACGAGCGGCTCGAGGCGGGCGGGACGCGCGGTCGCTTCGTGCTCACCTGGGGTGCGTGAGCACGGGGATGAGCGAGCGTGGTGCGTGAGCACCGCGGTGTGTGCGGGTCGCGATCGCGACCAAGGACCGTCTGGAGGCGCGTCATCAGCTGGTGGCGTGCCTCCAGGCCGTCTGCTGGTCGCGTCGGGACGCGACCTCGACCACGGTGGCGCGCTCAGTCGAAGGCGTCGGCCGGGATGATCTGGAGGTCGGAGTCGGCGTAGCCGCCGACGTAGAGGGCACCGCTGCTCGGATCGCGATCGAACGAGACCGGGTTCCGCACGGTCGGGACGGTCGAGTCGAGCTCGGGGCTGCCGTCGGAGCGCACGCTGAGCTTCGCGATCCGGTTCGTGTTCGAGAGCGCCGTGTAGATCGTGCCGGTCTCCGGGTCGGCGCGGATCCAGAACGCCCGGCCCGGAACAGCGGCACGTCCGAGCTCCCTCGGCTGCCCGCTCACGTCGTAGGTGAGGACGGCGTTGCCGCGGACGTCGCAGACGGCGACCCGGTTCCCACCGATCGGGACCACGTGACTCGGTCCCTTGCCGGCCGGGAGCGCGTCGACGAGTTCCAGGGTCTTCGCGTCGAACACGAACAGCAGGTTCGCGGCGACGTCCACCGCGACGACCCGGTCACCGACGGCGGTGATGCCGCCGGGCTGGACGGGCTCGGTGAGCCGCTTGACGACCTTGCCGTCGCGGATCGCCCGGACCGCGTGGCCGAACTCCTCGGTCACGAACTGGGTGTCGCCGACCTGCACGGCCTGGTGCGGGTGCCGTCCTGCCGGTGCTGATCCGGTGACCTCGAGTGAGGGCAGCGCGACCGTGAAGAGCTCGTCCTTGTTCTCGGCCGGCAGGAGCAGGGGCCGCCCGGGGAGGCGAGGTCGATCATCCGCGCCGAACCCGGGACGTCCGCAGAGGTGACCTTCCCGCTCTCCAGGTCGTACACGGCGAACCGGTTCTGCTTACGGGCCGCGAGGTAGACCCTGTCCACGGAGTGGGCCACCGCGACGCCCCAGGGGCGGGTTCCCTCGGGCGGGTCGACCACCTCGCCGGCCGGCTTCGTGGTGGGCTCCGGCGCGGTGCCGGGCTCGGCCGCGCCGGTGATCGCGGCGCCCTCGTAGCCGGTCTTCGTCGGCGAGGGCGTGGAGGTCGAGGTCGAGTTCGTGTCCGAGCATCCGGCGACGAGGGCGAGTGCGGCGACGGACGCTGCGAGCGCGGAGGCGGCGCGTCGGACGCGAGGGCTCGACCACCGTCGGGTTCGGGTCGGAATGGGCATCGAGTTCCTGTCTGCTCGACCGCTGCGCATCGCGTGCCGAGCTCGGAGCCACGGCCGGCTCCGGGCGCCACACTACGTGGCGTCGCGACACGGAGGCGTCGAAGGTCGGTGAGCGCGGCTGGGAAGGTGCTCGTGATCGCCCCCGCCGCCGTCACACGGTGAAGTCGGATCCCTCAGGCGGTCTCGGGTGAGCGTCCCACGAGACCGAGTGCGAGCACCGAGAAGAGCGCGCCCGCGAGGCCAGCGGCGACCGTCACCACCGCCAGGAGCGCCGAGTCCGGCGGGTATCAGTCGTGCTGGGTGACGATCGGCTCGGTGACGGTGGGGTCGGCGACCCAGGCGAGCCCGACGATGCCGAACGCCTCGAGCGCGCCGATCGCACCGCCGAGGATCAGCACCACCGCCCACGGCCAGCGCTGTGGTGGTCGGTCGAACGCGCGGCGCATGTGATCCCCGGTGCGTGTCATGCTCGAGGCTAGTGGAAGGACTTCCGACCTCTGGTCGGTGCGGGGCCGTTCGCGTCGCAGCGCAGTCGCAATCCGGGTCAGAGTTCATCGGGATCATCTTGGAGGTCCCTCGCTGCTTCGCGCAGAGCATGTGGTATATCTGAAACTTCCGATATTGGTGTTTCTCTGCTTCCCTTGTGAAGCGACCGAACGGGTCACGATCTCCGTGGACCGAGAACCGGAACGGTCAAGTACAGGAGATCTGTACGGGGCGACGCCGGAATGTCTGCTCAGTCCGCGGTGCCGGCGCCGCCGACGGACGGGAGGCGCGGTGCGGGCTGGCCTCGCGCCTCCCGTCCGGCCTGATGGATCCTTTCTTGTCCGCATTGCAATATTGCTTCAATATCTATAGTGTCGCGGACGTCGCCAATCGGCGATGCTGACCGCAAGGAGTCACGATGGCGATGGAAGAAGTGCGGGTCCTGGTGCCCGCCGAACGACTGTCCGAGTTCTACCGCTGGTTCGCGGACTGGTCCGATGGGGTCCTGACACAGCACACGCGGGGTGCTCAGCCGACCGAGGTGCCCACTTCGGGTGCGGACACCCTCGCCGCAGCCGTCGCCTGGTGGAACTCCTTGAAGTTGGCCGAACGCAAGATCTGGGGCATGTGGATCGACGCGGCGCCCGCACTCGTGACCGCTGGCGCGATCGTCGCGCAGCTCGGGCTCCGCGGCCCGCGCGACATCCCCGGCACGCTGTCCTGGTCGAAGCGCAAGGGTGACAAGGTCGGACACGCGGTCGACTGGCGCTTCACGTACGACGCCGTCACCAACGAGCCGCTGTACGGCATCGAGGACGTCGAGTACGCCGCGCTCGTCGGCAAGGCCCGGGCCGAGGCCGAAGGGGCGACCCGATGAGCGACACCTCAACTCCATTCGACTCGCTCGACGCCGCACTCCGCGCTCGCCGAATCCCGATCGAGAACCACCGCTTCATTGCAGACCTGCTCGCGTGGATCGACGTCGAGGGGTACTACGACACCTCGACGTACATCAAGGTCGTCCGCGTCGACGGCGGACCAGCACTGCAGATCGCCTCCGGGTACACCAACGGGTTCCGGTCCGAGGACGAGATCGTCCGGGCAGTCGGCGATGTCGAGCGGTGGCCGAGCGCCCTGGGCTCCAGTCAGTGGGGCGTGTCGCACCCGGTGAACAGCCTGCGGGAGACCGAGGGCGGCGGCCGATCCGAGCGGGAGCGCGCTCGGTGCACCGCCTGCGGTGCGGAGCTGCCGCTGAGCGGGGAGTGCGACTTCTGTCGCTGAGATGATCACGGACGCATCAACCTCGGACATCGTGATGCCTGCACGCAGTGGGGACTGCGGAGCCCTAGGCTGCCGCCATGGCACAGACCTCGCCGCCGTTCGACCCCGCGGAGCTGACCGTTCGGCAACTCCTGGCATCGTCCGTCGCGGTCATCGACGAACTCCTCCGTCGAGAACTCATCCGGACCAGGAACGCCCCGCTCGGCGACCTCGCGGAGTCGCTCGCACTGCGTGCGTACGGCGGAACGCTCGCGCCGAACTCGGAGAAAAGCTACGACCTGCTCACCCCGGACGGGACGCGCATCCAGGTGAAAGCCCGGATGGTGCAGCCGAGCGACGCGCGCTCGCAAGCGTTCTCGGCGATTCGGTCATGGCACTTTGATGTCGCGCTGTTCTTGCTGTTCGACGCCGGACGTACGACCTCACGTGGGCTCGGGAACTCACCCGCGAAGAAACCGAGCTGCTCGGCAGACGAGTGGAGCACACGAACTCGTGGGCGGTCCTTGTGCGCCAGGTCGAGGGCGCAGGAGCCGACGTCACCGAACGGCTGGCGGACGCCTATGACCGACTCGACGAGCCCCGAGCCAAGGACCGGCGGTAGCAGCTCCAGCGAGCAGTCAGGGGCGCCAGGCTGCCGCTTGCGCGCTCAGCACCGAGCGCGCGGCCGTCAGCTCCCTTCGTGATGTGCGCACCCCGGCGATGTTGATCGGCGGGTCCCACCGATCGATGATCGTGCCCTCGACCGCCCGCAGGGAACGGTCACGGTGTCCGGCTTCGGCCAGACGGACAGTCGAAGTGCCTCGTGCATCCACGCCGTGAGCCGTACCTCGTCCTCGGGGCGCAACGCGAAGTTGGAGAAGTGCCCGGGCTTGGCCGGGTTCCGGGGGACCGCGCGGAGTCCCATCGACGGAGCCAAGAGCGCCACGAACGAGCGCCGCACCGTCGACGAGCCGGTCCGCGCCGCGGAGCCCTCGATCGCGTTGAAGTGGGTGCCGAACTCGCGTGCCTGGAGACTGCGCTCGGCCTTCCCGACGTACAGCGGCCTTCTCGATCCGCTGCGCTCCAGGCCGAGATAAGTCCACGTCCGTTCGTCAGCCCAGACGGCGTAGAGCCCGGGTCGGCTCGGCACGTCGATCTCCGAGATCACGGACCGCTCGGCCTCGAGCGCGCGCATGGCCTGGGTGGCGAGCTCCTCCACGGACTCAGCGATCATCCTCGAAGCCTATGCGCGCGGCCCGCGCCCACACCGCGGTCAGCGACTCCGCGCCACTCCGCCGCGGACCCCACCCAGAGCCCGTCCCGTGCCCGCGTCATGCCCACGTAGAAGCTCGCGCCGCCCGCGCTCCCGCCGCTCCCTGTCCGACTCCGACGACTCGGCAGGTGCAGCGTCGACCATCCCGCCGTCGACGTGCGCGAGCAGCACCTGCTTGAACTCGAGGCCCTTTGCCCGCTTCACGGTGCCGACCCGCACCGCGTCGGTCGTCCGGCCCGTGTACTCGTCGAGCATGACCACCGGAACACCGCCTTCGCGCAGGACGGCTCGGACGTCGTCCGCCTGCCGGTTCGTCGCGGCCAGGATGCCCACGTCGCCGTGCCCGGTGCCGATCAGCCGCAGGACCTCGCCCAACCGATCGATCATGGAACGATCGTGCTCGGCGCGGCTCGAGAATCGGTGGAACGCCGGCCGCGGCCCCGAGCGGGAGATCGCGGAGACCGTGTCGCCGACGCCGTCCACGCCCTCGATGTCGACGAACTGGTCGTCCGCCACCATCTCCTTCGCGAACTCGAGGATCTCGGCGGTGTTCCGGTGGTTCACGTCGAGCACGACACCGCGCCCGGAGAGGCTCATGCCGACCTCGCCGAGCGTGTACCCGCCCGGGGAGACCGTCTGCTGGCCGTCTCCGATGAGCGTCAGCCCGTCCGCACGGTCGCCCACCAGGTGGTGCATCAGCGAGACCATCGCGCACGACAGGTCCTGCGCCTCGTCGACGATGACCGCGTCGTACTGCTCGAGGGGCGTCGCCGCGACGGCGTCGCGCGCGAGCAGGACGATGTCCTCCCAGTCGTGCGCGCGCCGGTCGCGCAGCCCGCGCGAGTACGCCTCGTACAGGTCCCACAACGCCTGCCGCGTCTCCAGCGGGAGCGCGTGCTTGCGCCCGACCCGCGCCAGGTCCGCGTACTGCTCGAAGCGCGTCAGGCCGCGCCCCTTGATGACGTGCTTGATCTCGTCCTCCCAGTAGGGGCGGGAGAAACGTGAGGACCGCAATGGACTGGAGGCGCGGATCGCGTTCCACGCGTCGTCGAACGCGAGTCGCGCCTCCAGTCCGGGTGTGCGGAACGCGATCCCACGTTCCTTCAGGAGGCGCGTGGCGAACGCGTGGACGCCCATGAAGTCGACGCGGCCGACCATGTCGGGCGCGAGGCGCTCGAGGAGCGCCTCGAGGACTCGCCGGAGGGTCTTGATGTACCTGGTGAAGAGGACGCGGCCGCCGGTCGAGCGTGCGAGGTAGGCGGCGCGGTGCAGGCCGACGACGGTCTTCCCGGTGCCGGCGGCGCCGCGGATGCGTGCCGGGCGCTTGAAGCTGCGGCGGATGAACTTCGCTGGAGGTACAAGTGCGCCACCGACGTGTTGGCGAGCGCATGACTTGCGCCGTGCTACGTTGATGCAGCTGATAGCTAAAATCGCAGAGCCAGGGGTACTCTTGACACTTGCTGACCTGACCGGGCGGGACGTCCTACACGTGCCTGAGGTGCGCCGCAAGGCTTTCTCAGCGTCCAAGGTGAACCGAGTCATTAGCGCCCTTGCGAGGCCAAGCGCCACGAAGGCCGAGGTTCGCCGAAGCTGGCTTTCAGCGGTTGCTACCCGCGTTGTCGCGGCTCGTCCCGACATCGCGCCTGCTTTGCTAGACGTGCTC
Organism: Curtobacterium flaccumfaciens; assembly: GCA_029689965.1. Lineage (GTDB taxonomy): Bacteria > Actinomycetota > Actinomycetes > Actinomycetales > Microbacteriaceae > Curtobacterium > Curtobacterium flaccumfaciens_E. The sequence continues at coordinate 2,024,606 of CP121450.1, forward strand.
GGAGTCGGCCTCTTTGAACACGACCATCTCGAGGGCCTCTCAATTGGTGAAGTGAGCGTCTGCTACGAGGCGTTGCTGTCGGAGCTCGACCGTGACCACCGGAAGAGTTCGGGGCAATTTTTTACGCCAGACGACGCCGCCGATTACATGGCGCAGCAGTCCGCATCATTCGGAGATGGCGTCTGGCTCGACCCCTGCTGCGGCGTCGGCAACCTCGCTTGGCATCTCGCCGGCGTGCAGAACGAGCCCGACGCGTTCGTGCGCGATAACTTGGTTCTTATAGACCGCGACGAGACCGCGCTGAAGAGCGCAATCGCCCTGATCGCCGCTGACTACGCGGCCGATGGCGACCAGGACGGGTCCGAATGCTGGCGAAGAACGCGGTGCTGCGCGACTTCCTGAGCCGTCCGGCGCTGCCCGTACACGACTTCATGATCGTTAATCCTCCGTATGCCCGCGCAGACGAGAAGGTGGGCTACGAAACGGCGCGCTGCCGAGACCTCTACGCGTACTTCATGGAGCGAGTGGCGAAGACCTCACATGGCTACATTGCTGTCACTCCAGCTTCCTACCTGTCGGCTCCGAAGTTCCAGCCCCTTCGCGATGTCATCGACCGCGAAAGTGGTGGGGGCGACATCTACGTGTTCGACAACGTCCCCGACACATTGTTCCGAGGGTACAAGTTCGGGTCGAACAACACCTCGAAGACAAACTTCGTTCGTGCCGCCGTGACGGTATGCAAGCCAGAGGCCGATGAGTGGAAGGTGACGCCGATCATCAGGTGGCAGGCGTCGGCACGGGCAACGATGTTTGACGAGTGCGGTTCACTCCTCGTGCCACGACGAATCGGTCCGCACGGGGAGTGGGCCAAGCTTGGACCAGGTCTCGAACGAATTTGGGATGCACTTCTGTTGGAGTCGACGACGATCAAGGACTTGGTAACGCCGGAGGTGACTAAGTACAGGCTCGACGTTGGTCTAACTCCTAGATACTACATATCGGCTACTCACCGGAAGCTCGATCGAGGCTCGAAGGCGACTCTCTTCTTCGGGTCGAAGGAGGATCGTGACAGAGCAGCTGTAGTTCTCAACTCAAGTGTCCCGTACCTGTGGTGGCGGGCTCTCGACGGCGGCGTGACCCTGCCAAGCCGGGTCTTGATGTCCGTGCCCGTACCGCCCATCGAAGACTTGGACCCGAGTCTCATTGAGCGTCTCCACGCTTCAGAAGAAGAGAACTTGGTGATCAAGATCAATGCCGGCCGCGCGAACGAGAACGTGAAGCACCCCGAAGAACTGGTCCGGGCGCTTAACGACCTCGTTCTGCCTGGCGGAGGAGACCTCCGTCTCCTGTACGCGAACAGCATGTTCCCGCTCGCGAGATAGTATTCGCGAAGAGCGATGACTATGCGAAAGGCTATGTCCCATGACGAACGGTTCCGGATCTGCGGAGTTCGATGCTGTGCGCAACCACCTTCTGTCGAACAGGGAGGTCAAGCGCGAAGTAGAGTTCGCGTTCTCCTCCCTCCTGACCGCTGCTAACCCATCGGACCGCGGACTGCGGTTTCTGTTCGGCAACGGTGCCGAGTGGATCATGGCCACGGCAGCTTGGTCGGCAGGTGTGCTCACCGCCCCAGCGGGCCACAACGCAAACGGATTCGACCTCGGCGACCTGCTCAACCGGGCCAAGGGGCTCTGGAGTGTGAAGGCCAGCGCGAGTTCCTCAGCAGGCGACATCCGACTTAAGAACTTCATGGGAGACGGCGCGAACGCGGACTGGACAGAGCCAACGCTCTTCGTGGGTGCGTATCTCAAAGGTGCAGTACTTGTCGATCCGACCATCCATCGGGAGGTCAAGGATAGGATGCGCCACAGCAGTGACGCGCTGCTGCTCGGTGGGGGCGTGGTCAAGCGCTTCGCTCAGGAAAATCCGGAGAACTACGTCACGTTCGATGTGGCCATCAACCAGGGTGGCGGGGCCAACGATCCATATGCGTTCGTAAAGTCGGTCATCACGCCAGAGCACTTCCCTGTCCTCTCGAAGCCGTTCCTGGCCGCCGCCCCTGTCGCCACCGGCAACCTCGTCGAGGAGATCAAGAAGCTGGCAGACCTCCGCGATCAGGGCGTACTGGATGACGAGTCCTTCAAGAAGGCAGTCGATATGCTCACTCGTTAAGTCAGATCGGAACAGATCAGAACCGCCGATCTCCTTGCTGGACGCCTTCGAGAGTGGCCTTGAATCCAACACGGATCTTGTAGCTCGCAAGCCATACGAAGACGAGTGAGGACTCAGCCGACCCGGCGTGATTCTCGGGAATAGACACTATATTATTTGTTGCGTCAAGCGCAACGACCCGGGGGTGGCAAATTCGGTCCATGGATGAAGTCGGATCGACTCCCGTGCCGAGGTAAAGGGTAGTCAAGACGGCCAAATCTATTCCCTTAACAACTTGCGCAACGGCCGCGCGCCGGCACCTGGCGCGAGCCCGCGTTGCTTTGCCGCGCATTTACAGGACTTATGACCGTGTTTCCCATAAACCATGGAAAGCACCACAGATCCACGGTGACTGACTTGATGCGTGGGTAAGGAGCACTCCTCGCCCCGACGGTGAGATACGACAATCTCGATCGGCGCATTCAGCCGCTACGGGCACCGAGCGAAGCATCCGTAATCTCGTGTTAGAACCGACGGGCAACAACCCTTACAGCAGTCGCGCCACCGTCCTTCATTAGCAGGAGTGTCCAAAGTATCCCAAAGTGTCCAGAGCATCCCAAAGAGTGCACTGTTAGGTGATTCGGACGGACGTCAAGTCCAGTGGTAATTATACGAGTTCAGCGGAGTATGTAGATTCGGTCGCGGCACCCGCTATCGGGCGAAACTGTTGCCGCAGCGCACGCCGATATGGTCAGGCTAGCAAGATCTTGAGCGCGTCGCGCAATGCCTGTGCACCTTCCAGGGTAACGGTGGAGCCGCCGCCTGACGCAGTGTTTCGCGAGTCGAAGTGTGAGTGATAGGCCAGCCCAGCTTTGGTGATGATGGACTCGGTCCGAGCGGGCATCGATCGGCCTGCTGCCCCCACTCGGTCTGCGGCGACTTGGAAGACATCGCTAGGCAGGCTGGAGCCGCGAGACACCTTGCGGCGCGGCAGCCCTAGCAGATCGGTAATCTCGTCTAAGACGTCTTGCTTCTTTTGCTGGAGATCATCGTTAGTCATCGTGTCATACTTCCCTTGCTGCCGTGAGTTGTAGTTGAACTTCTTGCCTAGTTCGCCGCGTCGTCGTCGAGATCGTCGTTGGCGACATCGTCCAGTGCGTCTTTGCTTGAATCGAAGAAGCCTAGCGCGCTCACCTCTTGTTTAGTGAAAGGAGATATGAAGGCGCTGGCGGCTCGGAGGATTAGCTCCTGAGTTCGCTGATTGATACGGGCGCTGTCCCAACGGTCGACGGTTAGCAAGCCGTTATTGATTCGAAGCGTATCATCTTTGTAAATCTCTTGCTTCTTGGCCAAGGCCTTGTTGCTCAACTGTGAGTTGGTTGCCGAAAGCGTCAGGTTACCGAGGACGTCTCGGTGGCTTTCGAGGAGGTTTGGAACGCTTGCAACCCCCAACCCTGCAGGTCACTCTCCCACTCGGCGGAAGGTCGCTGGGGAAGAATGTGTTCTATTGTATAAGTAGATTCGTCCAGGGCCTTCGGAGCATTTGCTTCATACTTGAAGTATTCTTTGTTGATTAACTCAAGTACTATGAATACCCACTTTCTACGCGGGGCAGTGTATAGCGGGGTTCCGATCGCTCGCTCGGCGAGATAGGTGTCATTGGGCCATGCATTGTCGCCGTCTAGTTCGGAGAGAAGGGCGCGTAGTAAGAGTACAAGCTGCTCCCCTCGGAGATCCGCGCGCTCCCGCAATCGCTGGGCTACTCTCACGAATATAGATCGGTGACGATTAGGAGCAAAACCCACCAGGAAGCGACGTGCAAGGAAGCTCAGGATAATCTCGCCCGCATCGCGCAATTGGACTGCGTCGATCACCTCATCTTGATGCAGTCGGAGGAGATGCAGTATCAGCCCCTCTGCAGGCTCGGTGCCCCAGCGCGAGAGTGTTTCAAATGTTTGCATTGTTGCAGCTGGAATGCCCTGCCACTCTACAGGATATTGGGCGTGGCGGAACAGCTTTGCGGCCTCTACTAAGGCCTTTCCATAAGTGAGGACCGCTGCCGTATCGTGTTCTTTCGGACCTAAGTCTTCCTGGAAGTAGCTGAAGAGCCTTGACTTCCCACCGGTGAAGCCTTGGCTGATGGTCCAGGCCGCGAGGTAAGCCTCCAACCGACCTTGTGGGATGTCCGCTTCGAGGTGCTTCCAGTGTTGGCGATAGAACTCGTCACCCTTGTCGCCGAGCAAGAGAAAGAAGTAATTGCGGACCAAATCGGCTTGGTCGAGCTGCTTCCCGCCGGAGTTCAGCGTTTGGAACACTCTGTGTGCATTGTCGCCTGGCTCCAGCACAACCCAGACGGCGTTCAGTCGTTTGGCAATCACTTTGATCAGAGATTCAACGCGATCGTTCGACAATCTTGCCAGCGCTTGCGAGAAGTATTCATAGGCTTGCTCGACACGAGCGCCACCACTTCTTTCCTCGCCATCAATAAGTAGTGTCAAGGCCGAGCGGTCCGGCTGCTGCAGCACAAGACGTTCTTGATAATCGGGTGCAAGGTTCGTGTTGCGGAGGTACCTCGATGTGTACAGCTCCTTGACCCGATCTCGGGCCGCCGAATCTGTTTCTCGACGAGCAACTTGGTCGCGTATAGCACAGATCACGATCGTAAGAGTGGTTATGCGTTGCTGGCCGTCGACAATCAGGTACCGATGTGCCTCAGACGGGAGGCCAGTCCCTTCCTGGGCGTGCAACACGACGCTACCGACGAAGTGGCTTATGGCTTTGTCTCCCGAACTGGCTTCTTCTACGCGCATGAGATCGTTCCACAGCGCTTGCCACTGATCGCGTTGCCAGGCGTATCTGCGTTGCCATAAGGGGACCGACAACTGATTATCGCTCTTGAACAGCTCTTCCACGTTGATCTCTGCGGCGTGCATGCACCCTCTTCTCGTCCTCGTGTGAAGCATACTGAGAGTCCGAGGAAGAACCGAGTACTCGTGTCGACACTGCTTCACGAACGGCGATGACCAACTTCGTGGGCCCGTCAGGAGACTGCTCGTTCCTATGTAGCGGTGTTCAGGTGCCGATGTCGCGTACGCCATACAGCGACCTCCTGGAGCTCATCTTGCGCGCGGTCATTAGGCGGGGCGAGTCGTCTCCGCTGGGACACGGCCGAGGTGTGGCACTGCGGCGCTGGGCGTGCTTCGCTGGTGCGATTTCGTCATCGGGTGTTGCGCCTCGTGGTCGGAGTGCGCTTGAGCCGAGGCGCGCGTCCAGCATGCAGCCAACGCAGACATTGGATGCCCCGAGTTGGGTCCCCTCCCGGGTGCTCGGCGAGGGCGTCGAGCGCGAGCCGGATGTAGGTGCAGAGCGCGCACCTCAGCGCCGGGAAGCGGGTCGCGCCGCGGCGCAGTCGAGCGCCAGGAGCAGTTCTCCGCTCCCGACAGCGGGGGTCGGCACGACGGTCGAGCCGAGAACTGCGACTCGATTGTCGGTAGGCAGATCGCGCAGCGTGATCGCAACTTCCCCGCAGTACCTCCCCGCCGCGGGCAACTGCACGGTCACCGACCCCGCCGGCCTCGGCTGCCCACCCACCTCGGGCAGCGGCAACCCCGCGAACCGCTCCCGCGAGTGCTCCAGCCGGATCATCGCCTCGGCAGCATCGGGACGGTTCCGATCGGGAACCGCCAGCGCCTCGATCACCGCCGGGTGTACGCCCGGCGCCGCGGTCCCGTCGAGCACGACGACGTCATCCCGGACGAACGACCCCAGCCGCCCACGAATGATCCGTCAGCGCCGGATCCCCGGCGTACACGTCGTCCACACCAGCGTCGACGAGCGCCAGCGCCTGGAACAGCGGCGGCATGGTTCGGTGCTCCTCGACGGTCGGCAACCCCTCGCCGAGCGGCCCACGCAGCACATTGTCGCCCGCGATGAACGCCCCGACTCGCCACCCGAACGAACGGGCAACCTCGACCGAAGAAGCGACGGACGCCAACGCCAGCCCGGTCCACTCCCGCGGGTAGAAGTTGTGGATCAGCTCGACGTCCAGGTCGGCGAAAGGAGCCAGGTCGGCGGCCCGCAGCGTGCTTGCGTTGAGCGCGATCGGCAGCACCGAGGCGATCGAGCTGATCTCGGGTTCCGAGAACCCGAAGTCGATTCGGACCCGCGCCACCCCGATCGACCGGAGGAACTCCCACGGCGAATCGCCGAGCAGTAGAGCCGTGTTGGGGAGACGTCGGCAACGACCGCCAAGCCCGAAGCGGTGGCGTCCGACACGATCGCGGTCGCCGCAGCTCGGGCACCTGAAGGTGAGTCTTCCGGAATGTGCAACGAGGTGAACGCGAGCGTCGCACCTGCCTCCGCCGCGGCCGAGAACGTCGAACACGCCAGCGGTGCATGCGACAAGTACGCGCTCGCGCCCAACCGCATCAGTGGGCAGCCCCGACGGAATCGACGGGCGTGACCTCGACGTCGAGCGGCGCCGCGGGAGCAACCGGGTCACCGGGCGACGCTGTCGACTGCGCCTCGAGGTCCGCCTTCACCGACGCGGACACCCCGAACAGCAGCGTCGCCACGAACCCGACGACGTACGCCGCGACGAGCCCCGACCCGTACCCGAGCAGTGCCCACCCGTAGCCGGACGACCCGTTCAGCAGCGGGATGAGCGACAGGTCGGACGCTCCGATGGCGATCGCCCCGACGGAGTGCCCGAGCTGGTCGAACAGCCCGACGACCCCGCCGCCGAACGCACCACCGATGCAGGCGGTGATGAACGGGCGGCCGAGGGGGAGCGTCACGCCGTAGATGAGCGGCTCGCCGACGCCGAGGAATCCGGCGGGCAGTGCACCGCGGATCGTGCGGGAGAGGGCCTCGTTGCGACGGAACCGCATCCACAGCGCGATCGCGGCACCGATCTGCCCCGCCCCGCCCATCGCCAGCACGGGCAGCAACACGGTCCACCCCGTCTGGTCGATCAGCGTGGTGTGGATCGGCGTGAGCGCCTGGTGCATACCGGTCATCACGAGCGGCAGGAAGAACCCACCGAGGATGAACCCGGCGAACGCCCCACCGTTCGCGAGGAGCCAGGTGGCCGCGGTGCCGATCGCGACGGAGACGACTCCGGCGACGGACATCAGGACGCCCAGGGTGATCGAGCCGGCGACGAGCACGGTGACGGTCGGCACGACGATGAGCGCGATGACGTCCGGCGTCACCTTCCGCATGAAGCGTTCGACGTACGCGGCGAGGATGCCGCCGGCCATCGCGCCGAGGACACCGCCTGTCCGGGTGCCAGGGTCTCGCCGAACACGGTGACGTTCGCAACGCCGGCCGCGACGATGATGCCGCCGACCGCTCCGCCGAGGATGGGCGTGCCGCCGAACTCCTTCGCGGCGTTCATTCCGACGAACACGGCGAGCAGCGACAGGAAGCCGCTGGAGAGCACGGCGAGGAACGGCGTGATGCTCGGCAGCCAGCCGAGGTTCGTCAGGATGCCGTTGATGCCGGCGATGAGACCACAGGCGATCAGCGCGGGGATGAGCGGGATGAAGATCGCCGAGATGCGACGGATGGCGCGCATGGTCCGCCCGTCGGAACGGGACCGAGCGGACGCCTTCATCGCGGCACCGCGCGCCGCGAGCTCCTCGGGCGACACCGACGAAAGCGCACCAGCAGGAGCGGCCGGACCCGAACGCAGAGCCTCCAGGTCGACCGCGACTCGGTCGACGAGACCCGGCCCGAGCACGATCTGCAGGTTCGACCCGGCGGCGATCGCGGCCATGACGCCGTCGGTGGCCTGGAGCGCCGGCAGGTCGACGGAGTCAGGGGAACCGACCTCGACCCGCAGTCGGGTCATGCAGTTCTCGACGTCGGCGATGTTCGAGGATCCGCCGACGGTGTCGAGGATCCGTTGTGCGAGTTGCTGTGCATCGGTCATTGATGGTGCTCCTCGGGGAAAGGAATCGGGTTTGCAGGGGAAGGGAGTCAGAGCACGGCTCTCAGGGAGCCGCCAGCGGCGTCCAGGCGGGCCCGGACGTCAGAGGCGGACGCCCCGGTGAGGATCACCGCGATGGCGGTCTTCACCTCGCCGTCGGCGTCGGCGAGAGCAGCGGTCACAACGGAGTCGGCGGCACCGGTGACGTCCTGCACGAGCGAGAACGCCCGCGCCACGAGCTTCGCGTTCGTCGCGCGCACGTCGACCATCCGGTTGCCGTACGTCTTGTTGCTGCGCACCATGGCCAGCGTGGTGAGCATGTTGAGCACGAGCTTCTGCGCGGTCCCCGCCTTCAGGCGGGTGGACCCGGCGATGAACTCGGACCGACGACGACGTCGATGGCGATGTCCGCCTCCCGCCCCGCGGCCGAGTCGGCGTTGCACGCGACGGAGACCGACAGGGCGGACCTGCGCCGCGCCTCCAGGATGGCTGCGACCACGTAGGGCGTCCTGCCGGACGCGCTGATCCCGACGACCACGTCGTCGGCCGTCAGGCCGAGCGCGTCGAGGTCGCGGACGGCGGCTTCCTCGTCGTCCTCGGCGCCCTCGACGGCGGTGGTGAGCGCGACCTGGCCGCCGGCGATCAGGCCGACCACCTGCGAGGGGTCGGTGCCGAAGGTGGGTGGGCACTCGCTGGCGTCGAGGACGCCGAGCCGGCCCGGCGTGCCGGCGCCGACGTAGACGAGTCTGCCGCCGCGTGCGAAGGCGGCTGCGATCTGGTCGGCGGCGAGCGCGATGGCCGGGAGGCACGGCTCCAGTGCCGCAGGCACGCTGCGGTCGAGCGCGTTCATGCGCTGGGCAGCCTCGAGGGTGGAGACCAGGTCGATGTCGTCCAGGCTCGGGTCGGTCATCTCGGTGGTGAGGCCCGCGAGTTCGTCGCGCAGGTCGTCGTGGTGCAGCTGGTCGTGGTGCATGGTGCTCGATTCAGGAACGGTGGTGCGTGCGGACCGCGTGGCGGCTGCGGGCGAGGAGCGGGCGGGAGCGTTCGTCGGTGCGCTGGGCGACGACGATGAACAGGGCGTCGACGATGGCGAGCTGGCTCATCCGGCTGCCCATCGCGGCGGGGCGGAGGTCGCTCTCGGCGCCGGCGACCCCGAGGAGGACGTGGTCGGTGTGGTGGACGAGCGGCGAGGTCGCGTGGCCGGTGATGGAGACGACGGTGGCACGGTTCTCGTGGGCGAGCGCGGCGACTTCGAGCGCCTCGGTCGTCGTGCCGGAGTGGCTCGTGATCACGAGGACGTCCTCGGGGCCGAGGACGCTCGCGAGGGTGAGGGCGTTGTGCGGGTCGTCGGCGATCGAGCTCGCGATGCCGATGCGCTCGAGCTTGAGGTGCAGGTCACGAGCGACGATGCCGCTCGCGCCGACGCCGTACAGGACCACCCGGCGGGCGTCGCTGATGCGGACGGCGGCGGCCTCGAGGGCGTGCGGGTCGAGGGTCGCGCGGGTGTCGCTCATCACGGCGCGGACGTCCTCGGTGACCTTCGCGATCACGGTGGCGACGTCGTCGTCGACACTCACGCCGGCGTGGATCTCCGTCTCGTGCCGCTCGTGGATGCCCCGCTCGACGGCTCGGGTCATGCTGCGCTGGAGTGCGGCGAAGTTCGCGAACCCGAGGTGCTGCGCGAAGCGGGAGACCGTGGCGGGGAGACTCCGGCGCGTCCGGCGAGCTCGGCGGCCCTCGTCGTCGCTGCCATCGCGGGCTCGTCGAGGACGGCGTCGGCAATGGCGCGCATGCTCGTCGGCATGGTGCGGAACTGGGTCCGGACGAGCGCGAACGCGTCGGCACGGTCGGTGCGATCCGTCCGGTCGGTGATCGTCACGCGCTCCATAAAAGCGCATTGCAGGATGAGTTGCTAGTGCTGCAAGATACTTTCGGCCGCGGTCTTCGGCGGTCCTGTCAGGGGTGTCCGGCAGCCTCGCCGCATGACAGACCTGCTGGTTGGCGGCTGGTACGCCGTGTTCGCTTCCGTGACCTGGATCGCCCCACTCTGCCTGATGGTGTGGGCGATCTGGTTGTACGTCTTGTTCCTCAGCCAGGGCCCTCGGCGTGGAACGTTGCTGCTCAGCCGGTCGGAGCGTCGACGGCTCGGCCCCGAGCCGCGGGCGGAGCGGTCGTCGCATCGGGCCTGGACGCGCTTGCGGGCGAAGCACCTACGTACAGCCCGGGCAGTAGAACGTTCGCACGCCGCGTTGTTCATCGCGCCACTATGGTTCGGAACCTTCTGCGGCCTCAGCTGCCTCGCGCTCGCCGGCTTCTTTGCGTGGTCATCGATCGTGGACGAAAGCGCACGGGGTGCCGGTGGGCTCTCGATGGCGCTCGGGTTCGTCGCAGCGGTGCCGTCCCTCGCGACCGTGCTCCTCCGTCGTCGCATGTGGATGTGGCGCGCTCGCACCGAATGGCAGGTGGTCCTGCTCTGCGATCGTCTCGTCTCCGATGCCGAGGCGGAGATCGACCAGGACTTCGTCGCTCGCCGGACCGGGCGGGTGCTCTCCGCACTGGCCCGACGTCTTCCGGCTGGACATGGCAGCGTGACCCTCGAGGAACGTCGTCGGTGGGCGTCTGCTCTCCGGCCGACGGTTGCGATGCGCGCGGAGCTGGTCACGGCGGACCGCACCGAGACGCGGCGGTGGGACGGGTGGGTCGCGTCGTGGACGGACTTGGTGGCGCAGTCGTTCGATCCCAGCATCGTCGGGCGCCGTTTTCCGGAGGATCAGCCGATCGACGGGATCGAGCGGCGCGATGTCGACTCGCAGGGTTTCACTTGGCTCATCGTCATCTGCTGCCTCTTCGCCACCTTCGGCCTGGTGCTGACCGCGTTCGCCGATGGGACGCTCGATCTCGCGTCGGTGTGGACATGGTGGGATTCGGCGGCCGGCCGTTCGACGACGGCGATCTCGGGTATCGGAGGGGTACTGGGCATATTGGCGTTCTTCCGGCACCGGTCCCGGGCTGCGAGCTAGCAAGCCAGCGAGCGGGCCCGCCGGGCCGCTGATCGGGGCCTGGATCAGGCTCGTGGCTCCGGGAGCAGCCGGGCGATCGTCCCTTGCAGCACGAGGAGCAGCACCCAGTACAGCCCGACTGACGGGAACACCAGGGCCAGCACGAGCGCGAGGGCGAGCAGTCCCACAGCGATCGGGCCCTTGCGCCAGTCCCCGAGCGGAGCGGACAGCAGCTCCGGGGATCGCCGGAGCTCCCGATCGATGGCGGTGAGCGCGAGGCTCGTGATGACCATGCTCCCGAGGTACAGCGCGTACGCCACGCGGTCGCCGTCCTCGCCGCTGTCGAGCAGGTTCGCCGCGAACGGCAGGAACACGATGCTCAGGAGCCAAACGAAGTTCAGCCGCATCACGCGCGGGTTGTAGGAGCGGACGTGCTCGAACACCTGGTGGTGCAGCGTCCAGAACCGTGCGATCACCCAGAAGGTGACGAGGAACTCGATGATCGACGGCCAGTGCTCCCGGACGAGGTCGCCCGCGCCCTCGCCGCGGGTGAGCTCGCCGGCCAGGTCGACCAGCGGCAGGACGAGGAGCGTGATCGCGATGGCGACGGTCGCGTCGGAGAAGTTCACGAGGCGGTCGAGGCCGCGTTCGGTCCGTGCCTGCTCGGTCATGGCCCGAGTCTAGGGATGCCGTGGCGGTTCACGCGGGTCACCGCGACGGCGGAGGCCTGGAGGCGCGACCCGCCTTGGCAGCGCGGCTGTCGGCGGCCGCCCCTAGGCTCGCAGGGCACCAGACGAGACGGGGAGCACATGCAGATCGGCACCGACGGGCACGTCCTGCTCAGCCCGAGCGACCTGTCCACGTGGGCCTCATGCGAGTGGGCGTTCCTCCGCCGGATGGACGCCAAGCTTGGCCGCGGCGAACCCCTCCCCGAGACGCACGACGACATGCTCGAGCGCACGGCCCGGCTCGGCGACCAGCACGAGCTGGACTACCTCGCAATCCTCAAGCGGACGCGGGACGTGGTCGAGTTCGATCGCCCCGAACCCCCGCAGTACGCCGAGGCAGCCGAACAAGCGCGAAGCGCCATGCGCAACGGCGCCGACGTCCTGTACCAGCCGACCTTCCACGCACCTCCGACCGCGGACGACGCGGGCTTCATCGGCTTCGCGGACTTCATCATCCGCAACGACCACGGCGAGTACGAGGTCTACGACACCAAGCTCGCCCGACACGCCAAGATCAGCGCTCTCCTGCAGCTCGCCGCCTACGCCGAGCAGATGCAGGCGCACGGCATCCCCACCGGCGAACAGGTCCACCTCGTGCTCGGCGACCGGACCACCACCACGCACGACCTCGCCGACATCGCCCCCGTGTACCGAACGCAGCGCGCGGAGCTCAAGCGCGTGATCGCCGAGCGGCTCGCGGCGGACGAGCCACTGGAGTGGGGTGACCCGCGGTACTCGTCCTGCGGCCGGTGCGACGTCTGCAGCACGCAGGTCGAGCAGCACCGCGACCTGGTCCTCGTCGCGGGCATGCGCCTCGACCAGCGCACGAAGCTGATCCGCTCCGGGGTGCGGACGATCGACGACCTGGCGGACCGGACCACGGCCGTGCCGGGCATGTCGAACACGACGCGAGAGCGGCTGGTCCGGCAGGCGCGCCTCCAGGTCGACGGCCAGCACATCGGCGGACGCAAGCCGCCGTACGAGGTCCTGGACCCCCGAGCCCTCGACGCGATCCCCGCGCCGGACCCGGGCGACGTGTTCTTCGACTTCGAGGGCGACCCGCTGTACACCGAGGACGGCGTGCACTGGGGCATCGACTACCTGTTCGGGCTGGTGGACGACCAGGCCGAGTTCACGGCGTTCTGGGCGCACACGCTCCGCGACGAGCGGCAGGCGTTGGTCGACTTCCTCGCCTGGTTGCAGCAGCGGCGCGAGCAGTACCCCGGCATGCACATCTACCACTACGCGGCGTACGAGCGGACGCACCTGCTGTCGATCGCGGCTCGGCACGGCGTCGGCGAAGAGGCCGTCGACGACCTCCTGCGCGCGGGCGTCCTCGTCGACCTGTACCCGGTCGTGCGGAAGGCGCTCGTGGTCGGCAGCCGCAGCTACTCGATCAAGAAGCTTCGAGCCGCTGTACATGGGCGAGGATCTCCGGCTGAGCGACGTCACGAACGCCGCGGACAGCATCACCGCCTACGTCGACGCGATCACCGAGATCCGCACGGGCGACGCGACCCGCGGGCAGCACATGCTCGACGAGGTCGCCGACTACAACGCCTACGACTGCCGTTCGACGCTGCGGTTGCGCGACTGGCTCCTGTCCCTGCGGACGCCCGCGCCGGTCACGCCCGAGCCGGACGAACTCCTCCCGCCGATCCCGGTCGACCGCGAACCGAACCCGGTGTACCTCGCGCTCGCCGCCGAACTCAAGGACGTCGACGCCCTCGACCGCACCCCAGACCAGACCGCCCTGGCGCTCGCCGCCGCTGCGATCGACTACCACCGGCGCGAGGCGAAGACGTTCTGGCAGGACCACTTCGACCGCCTCCGGAACCCCGTGGACGATTGGGCCGACACCCGCGACGTCCTCGTCGTCGAGCGCGCTTCCGTCGAGCGCGACTGGGACACGCTGCCGCGTGCGCGGTCGCAGTCGCGTGAGATCCGGTTGTCGGGGACGCTCGCGCCCGGTTCGCGGCTCCGGCCTGGAGGCACGCCCCACCTCGTCTACGACGACCCGCTCCCGCCATCGGTCGTCTCCCGGGCCCCGGGTCGAAGGGCGCGTCGACCCGCGCGGTCGTCGTGGACGTCAACGACGACGGCGATGCCGTCGAGGTCCTGGTGAAGGAGAACCTGCCGGTCGGCGGGTCGCCGCACGGAGACCTGCCGGTCGCCATCGCACCGGCGGCACCGCCCCGCGCGAAGCCCCAGCCCGAGGCGATCGCCGAGTGGGGTCAATCCGTACTCGACGCACTGCCGTCGATGCTGCCCGACCCGGCGTTCGACCTGCTCCGCCGGGTTCCGCCGCGCGGGCCGATCGTCCCCGTGCAGGGCGACGACACCGTGTCCGCGGTGGTCGCCACGCTGCTCGGTCTCGACCGGTCGTACCTCGCGATCCAGGGCCCTCCCGGCACCGGCAAGACCTACGTCGGGTCGAACGTCGTCGCGCGGCTCGTCCGCGAGTACGGCTGGCGCGTCGGCGTCGTCGGGCAGTCGCACGCCACCTCGGAGAACTTCCTGGCCTCGGTGGTGCGGGCGGGCGTGCCGGTAGACCGCGTCGTGAAGGTGCCCGAGCCGGTGCCGACCCGGAGGACGTCGAGGCTGCCGCGTGGACGCCCGTGAAGAACGGCGCCGCGATCGCCGCGTTCCTCTCGTCGTGCGAGGCCTCGGGTACCGGCGGCGTCGTGGGCGGCACCGCGTGGACCTTCGCGAACGAGGCGACGATCGCCCGCGGTTCCCTCGACCTGCTCGTCGTCGACGAGGCCGGACAGTTCTCGCTCGCGCCGACGATCGCCTCCTCGGTCGCCGCGACCCGCCTGCTCCTGCTCGGCGACCCGCAGCAGCTGCCCCAGGTGTCGCAGGGGTCGCACCCCGAACCCGTCGACCAGTCGGCGCTCGGCTGGCTCACGGACGAGGCGCACGTGTTGCCGTCCGAGTTCGGCTACTTCCTGGCGCGTACCCGGCGCATGGAGCCGGCACTGACGGCCTCGGTCTCGGCCCTGTCCTACGACGGGCAGCTCACCTCGATGGTCTCCGGCCGGCACCTCGACGACATCGACCCGGGCGTGCATCCCGTGCCGGTCGTGCACTCCGGGAACACGACGTCCTCGGTGGAGGAAGCCCATCGGGTCGTGGCGCTCGCGCAGGACGTGGTCGGCCGGCGATGGGTGGACGGCGACGTCACCCGGACGCTGACCGACGAGGACGTCATCGTCGTCGCGCCCTACAACGCCCAGGGTGCCGCGATCCGCGACGCCCTGGACCGTGCCGGGCTCCGAGGCACCCAGGTCGGCACCGTCGACATCTTCCAGGGGCGCGAGGCCGTCGTGTCGATCGTGTCCCTGGCGGCGTCGAGCGCTGCCGACATCCCGCGAGGACTCGACTTCCTGCTCATGCCGAACCGCTTGAACGTGGCGCTGTCCCGGGCGAAGTGGGCGGCGTACCTCGTGTACTCGCCCGCGCTCACCACGGGGCTGCCACCGTCGATCGCCGGGCTGTCCCTGCTGTCCCGCTTCATCGAGCTCGTCGAGCCGCGCCCCTAAGCTGCTGACGCTGAACCGGCGGTCGCCGCGGGACGGCCGTGTTCCCTTTCACGTTTGATCGTTCCGGTTCACGAACTCCGTCGATCGCGAACCGCAACGGTCAACCGCCGAACGGAACCGCCCCGTCCGCCGCGAACCCGATGCCGAACGCCGCGCGGCAGCAGTCCAGCAACCAACCGTGACGCCTGAACGAGGGCTCGTCGGACACCTGTCGCCGTGGGACGGTGGACGCATGGGGAGACACGAGGGACCGCGCCGCTCACGCTGCGCGCCCGGAAGCCCGGCTACGCGGTCATGCGGGAGTGCCTGGCGATCCAGGCCGGCGCTCCGGCACGGTCCAGGTGGCAGCGGTTCTGGGGCCACGACCCGCTCCACCCGGACGCACGGTCGTGGTTCAAGGGCGCGATCGGCGAGCGGGAGGTCGCGAAGGCCCTCGAGTCGCTCGGTCCGGACTTCACCGTGCTCCACGCCGTCCCGATCGGGAAGCACGAGACCGACATCGACCACGTGGTCATCGGCCCGACCGGGTGTTCTCGATCAACACGAAGAACCACTCGGGCAAGACGTCTGGGTCGGCGGGCGGACGCTCATGGTGAGCGGGCAGCGGACCCGGCACATGCACAGTGCCCTCACTGAGGGCGAGCGAGCAACCAGGCTGCTCTCGGCGGCGGCCGGTGGACCGATCCCGGTGCAGCCGATCCTCGTGGTGGCCGCGGCGAAGCTCCGGTTCGGTGACAAGGTACCGGCGGTCGTGACCCTGCGGCCCCAGGAGATCGGGCAGTGGATCACGGAACTGCCGCGCGCGCACTCCGACGAAGCCGTGCGTTTCCTCTCGATGCTCGCCGAAGAGCGCGGCACCTGGCACGTCGACGCTGTCGTCATCAACGACACGCTCCGGCACGTCCACCGGTTCGAGCGTCTCGAGCGGGACCGGCAGCAGGCCGAAGCACGCCGCACCCTGATGCGGAAAGCGCGGGTGGTGGCAGTGCTCGCCGTCCCGGCGGGTGCCCTGCTCGGCTACTGGTGGGCAGCCGCGACCACTGCACTCGGCGCCTGAGTCAACGCCTCAGCTCGCCGAGATCGTCGCCGTCGTCGCCGCGGTGGTCGCTGCGACGGTGGCCATGATCGCGGCCGTCTGGATCTCCTCGAGCACGGCCTTCACCGCCGGGGTCGCCCAGCTGCCCGAGGTGATCTCCTTGACGAGCCCACGGTCGACCTTGCCGAACTGCTTGCGCAGGGTGTTCGTCGCGTCGAGGAGCCCGATCACGGCTGCGGAGAACGGCGTCGGCGCCGACCGCTGCGCGAGGACGTCGGCGATCGCGGATCGGAGCAGCGTTTCCGGGCCGCCGTCGCGCTCCGGGTACTTCGTCGTCGGGAAGATGCCGAGCGCCTTCCCCTGTTCGAGCGTGATGACACCCCGCGCGATCAGGCCCGCGAAGACGTCGTCGCGGAGCGGGCGCTTGGCGAGTCGGGTGACCCACCACTTCGCCTTGCGGGGCTTGTCGGCGGCGGCGATGGTGCCCACGACACCGTCGAGCACCGGGTCCCCGGTCGCGGCCACGTTCACGACGGTGACGAACCCGTCCTGCAACGAGACGACGCCGCGCAGGGCGAGGTCGGCCAGGACGGCGCCGGCGAGCCCGGCGTCGAGGGTCTGGGCGTCCGTGGACTTCCGCCCGTCGGACTCGACCTGGAGCAGCGCGAACGCCTGCGGGACCGTGAGTTGCTCAGCCATGTCCGCAGCCTGCCATGCGTGTCGGGGGTGCGCCACGCCTCCAGGCCGACACCCAGCCGTCTCGTCAGCAGCCGCTCAGGATCCTGGCCATCGCGTCGTGCTCCGCGGGCGCCACCCACAGCCGGTACTTCGTCTTCACCGCCACCTGGTGCTCGATGTACGTGCAGCGGAAGGAGTCGTCGGCGGGCAGCCAGGTCGCCGCGTCGCCGGAGCGCTTCTGGGCGTTCGAGTGCCCGTCGACAGCGAACAGGTTCTCGGGGTCGTTCGCGAGCGCCTCGCGTTGGGCCTGGGGAAGCTGCTGCGCCCCGGTCCGCCAGGCGTTCTCCAGCGCGACGACGTGGTCGATCTGCACGAGCGTGGAGGTCGTGTTGCCCGAACGAAGTCGATCGTCGCACCGGTGTACGGCGACACGAGCGTCCCCGTGAGGACCTTGCACGGACCCTGGCGCGTGATGGCGGTGAGGTCCCGCGCCAGGACGTCGTTCCGGGTGTCGCACCCGTTGCGGTCGACGTCGAGCCACGCCGTCCCGAAGTCCTCGACCCGGTCGTACCCGGTCGCCGCCGCCTTGCCCTTGACGGGCAGCGCCGCGAGACGCGCCCTCGCGGTCGCCGCGTCCTCGCGGTCCGTGTCCGTCCCGCTGACCGAAGCGGTCGGACTGGAGGCGCGGGTCGTCCCCGGCGCGGCGGGTTCCGTCGTGATGGTGGGCGCGTCCGATGCCGCCGGCAGGCTGGACCGGTCCGCGGCCGCTTCGGCGTCGGGCGCCAGGATCCCGGCGGTGTGCAGCGCGTACCCGCCGACGGCGAGCGCGAGGACGACGAGGACGGACGTGAGACTGGTGCGGCGTCGACGGGACGTCATGCTGGGGTGGAGCTCCTGGTGGTGCGGTGGTGCGAGCCGGATGGCCTCGACGATCATGCCCGAGACCTCGGACATGACGGGGGAGCCCGACGGAGGGTCGAGTACTGGCGTCGGCCGCTTCGCACTGCCATTTCGCACCGAGCCACTTCGAGCGTCGGGCCGACCGCGAACTCTGAGCCGGTCCGTGGGCATGGCGTAGACACGAGTGCATGACCGATTACGCGAACCCGTCCGTGTCCGTCACCGGTGGGTCGATGCCGCTCCTGGGCTTCGGCACCTGGCAGATCCCCGACGCCGAGGCTCCCGCCGCCGTCGGCGAGGCCCTGGCGGCCGGCTACCGCCACATCGACACCGCCACCGGCTACCGCAACCAGCGCGGCGTGGGCCGGGCGATCGCCGACTCGGGGCTCGGCCGTGACGAGGTCTTCGTGACGACGAAGCTCCCGCCGGAGCACGCCGACCGTGTCCGCGAGACGATCGAGGAGAGCCTCGACCAGCTGGGCCTCGACCACCTCGACCTCTGGCTCGTGCACTGGCCGCCGAACGGCGAAGCACGGCCGGACGTGTGGGAGCAGGTCGTGCAGGCGCAGGCCGACGGTCTCACCCGAGCCGTGGGCGTGAGCAACTACTCGCTCGCGCAGATCGACGAGCTGGCGCAGGCGACCGGGACGAGCCCGGCCGTGAACCAGATCAAGTGGAGCCCGGCGGAGTACGACTCGTCGACCGCCGACGGGCTCCGCGACCGCGGTGTGGTCCTCGAGGGGTACAGCCCGTTCAAGGCGAGCAACCTGCAGGACCCGACGCTGCTCGACATCGCGAAGGCGCACGACGCCGACAGCGCGCAGGTGATCGTCGCGTGGCACGTCGCGCACGGCTTCGTGGTCATCCCGAAGTCGTCGAACCCGGAGCGCATCCGGTCGAACGCCGCTGGCGCACGCATCGAACTGAGCCCGGATGAGGTGGCACGGGTCGACGCACTCGGCCACTGACCTCGCACGGTGCGAGGTCGTCGACATTCGGTGCGAGGTTCCGTACATGGTGCGAGGCCCCTCGGGTCGCACCATGTACGGAACCTCGCACCGTCCGACGGCGCCCGACGGCGTCCGACGCCGTCCGGCGGCGTCGGACGGCGTCCGGCGGCGTGCCGATGGTCGACGACGTCACTCCAGCAGTGAGCGGATGTCGTCAGCCGTCAGGTCGTCGGCGAACAGGGCGTCGTCGTCGATCATCGTCGCGAACAGCTCGGCCTTCCTGGACGCGAGCGCGAGGACCTTCTCCTCGATGGTGTCCTCTGCGATGAACCGCTGCACGTTCACCGAGCGGGTCTGCCCGATGCGGTGCGTCCGGTCGATCGCCTGGTTCTCGGCGGCGGGGTTCCACCACGGGTCGAGCACGAACACGGTGTCCGCCTCGGTCAGGGTCAGCCCGAAGCCGCCCGCCTTGAGCGAGATGAGGAACGCCGGAGCCGTGCCGTTCCGGAAGCGGTCGATGACCTCGGGGCGACGCCGCGTCGAACCGTCGAGGTACTCGTACCCGACGCCGCGCTCGTCCAGTGCACCGGCGACCATGCGGAGGAACGAGGTGAACTGGCTGAACACCAGCGCGCGTCGCCCCTCGGCGGCGAGCTGTTCCAGCTCGTCGAGCAGCAGGTCCAGCTTGGCGGAGGACACGTCGTCGCGTGAGCCGTCCACCAGCGCCGGGGACAGCGCGAGCATCCGCAGCAGCGTCAGGGACCGGAACACGATCATCCGGTTCCGGGCCAGGTCGTCGATCAGGTCGAGCACCTTGAGGCGCTCCCGGTTCAGCGTCGTCTCGTAGAGCGCTCGGTGCGCGGGGTCGAGCGTGACCCGGACGACCTGCTCCTGCTTCGGCGGGAGATCGGCGGCGACGCTCTCCTTCGTCCGTCGGAGCATGAGCGGCCGGATCCGCCGTCGGAGCCGCTCGGTCAGCTCCTTGCGGGCGGAACCCCGCAGGTCCGGGGAGGCGAGGGGCTTCACGTAGTCGTCGCCGAACCGCGACCACGACGACAGCAGCCCGGGCGCGACGATGTGGAACAGCGCCCACAGGTCCGTCAGCCCGTTCTCCAGCGGGGTCCCGGTGATCGCGAACGTCACCGGCGCCCGCAGGTCCACCGCGGCCCGGTGCGTCTGCGACTGCGGGTTCTTCACGAACTGCGCCTCGTCGAGCACGAGGGCCGCCCACGGCAGGTCGGTGTACGCGCGTGCGTCGAGTCGGAGCAGCGCGTACGAGGTGACGACGACATCCGACGCCGCTGCCGCCCGGGCCACGCGCGCCGGGTCCTTCAGCGACGTCGCGGTCACCGTGGACACCCGCAGCGACGGCGTGAACCGAGCGGCCTCGGCGGCCCAGTTGCCGACGACGGAGGTCGGCGCGACGACGAGGAACGGCGGGCCGTCCGGCGTCGACTCCCGCGCCGCCGCGATCGTCGCCAGCACCTGCAGGGTCTTGCCGAGCCCCATGTCGTCCGCGAGCACTCCGCCGATGCCGTGCGCGAGCAGGAACGACAGCCACGCGTACCCGGCGTGCTGGTACGGGCGGAGCTCGGCGTGCACCGACGACGGCACAGCGACCGACCCGGGAGGCGTCGCCCCAGCAGCCCCGAGGTGATCGCCTGCCAGCGCTCGTCGTGCGCGGTCTCGTCGGCGAGCTGGTCGAACTCCGACCAGATGCCGGCCTGCAACGGCGTGACCGTCATCGGCTGGTCGGGTTCCCACTCGTCGAGGTCGCGGGCTTCCTCGATGAGCTCCTTCAGCCGGTCGAACGCGGGGTCGGCGAGCGACAGGTACGAGCCGTCGATGGCTTCAGCCGGCGGTCGCGCTTCGCGAGGGCCCGGAGCAGCGGTGTGAACGGCAGCTCCTTCCCGTTCACGGAGACGACGATGCCGAGGTCGAACCAGTCGTGCTTCTCCGACGGCATGGTCGTCACGCGGATGTGCGGTCGTCCGGTCAGCCGCTCGTAGTCGACACGCTCGCCCTGGACGACGGTGCGGACACCGAGCGCCGGCAGCGCCGGCAGCAGTTCGTTGGCGAACACCGCGACGTCGGCGCCGTCGACGGTGCCGTCCTCGAACCAGGCGAGTCCACCGCCGGGTCCGGCCACGACGTGGTCGTCGGAGCGGACGGGAGGCACGGCCGCCCCCGCCCCGCCCGTGTCCGCCCGGAGCGTGGCCGGGTCCGCGGTGTCGGGGCCCTGGACCCGTCGGTGTCCGTGCCGAGCGTGGCCGGGGCGCGGCATCGGTCGCCTGCACCCCGCGGCCGGGTCCGGCGTCGTGGTGCGCCGGCGAGGCCGCGTCCGCGGTGTCCTTCGGGCGCGCGGGGTCGTCCGCAGCGCGGACGCCGGACAGGTCGGGGAGCGGACCGTGCAGCGCGACCGGGTCCTTCCGGCCGTCGACGTGCCAGCGCCACTGCAGGTGCACGCGGTCGTCCGTCCGCGGCGCTCGGGCCGGCTCGAACGTCGCCGTGAGCACGAGCTCGGGCGGGGTGCGCTCGGGCAGCTCGATCGAACCGTCGGAGCTGACGAGGCCGAGCGCCCCGCGGAGCCTCGGCGTCCAGTCGGCGAGGAACTCCTCGACCTCGTCCTCCGGGACGGTGATGCGCGTGCCCTCGACGAGCATGCGGCGCTGGTCCTCGGGGACGGGCCCGGGCGTGGGTGCGAACGTGACGTGGAACTCGGGGCTCTCGCGGAAGGCGTACACGCCGTGGTCGCCGATCATCCGGGCAGCCCCGTCGGTCACCGGGCGCCCGTCGAGGACCGCGCTCGCGCCGATCACCAGCGCGCCGTCGCGTCGGGCGGCATCGAGCAGGACGCGGGCTTCGGTGCCGAGCACCGCGCCGCCCGCGCGCTTCCCGGTGACGAACGCGATCCCGAGCCCGTGGGCCTGTGCGAGCAGCGGCCACAGCAGCGGGCTGCCGAAGTCGTCGAGGTGGATCCAGTCGGCCTCGCCCGGCAGCCCCGCGAGCTGCCCCGCGCGGTGGAGCGCGGCGAACTGCAGGAACCAGCCGTGCTGCTCGGGCGAGAGCCCGAGCCGGTTCAGCGAGTACGGGAGCGTGCCCCACGTCAGCTGGCCGCGCACCCAGTTGCCGGCGTCGCTGCGGGTCACCGGGCGGACGCCGATCCGGACGGACCGCGAGGCCGTGGGCAGCGGTCGCCCGGCCGCCCGCGCGCGGGACGCGAGCCGGGCGGAGACCGCGTCACGCAACTCGAACTGCAGACCCATGGGGGTGCCCTGCGGAGTGACCGTCTGCTCGTCGTCACCGGCGAGGCGGGCGAGGTCGTGCCTCCAGTCCGGAGGTGGCGGAGCCGGAGTGTCGGGACGTGGGCCGGCCGCCGCGGCGAGGGCGCGCGCGTTGATCGTGAGGAGTGCGGCGGCGACGTGCTTGCACTCGCCGCCGATGGGGCAGCTGCACGTGCTGCGGACGGGGCGGACGAAGTCACCGCGGGCGTGCGTGGTCTCGACACGGAGCTCGTACGGGTCGGCGGCGGAGCCGGTGACCGTCGCGGTGACGGTGCCGTCGTCCTCGTGCCAGACGGCGTCGTCGACCAGGCCGGCGCGGACGAGGTCGCGGGCACGGCCGAAGGTCTGCGGCCCGACGAAGCGGATGACGTCGACGGCGTCGATCATCGGGGCGGCTGGCACGGGTCGAGTCTGCCAGGTGCCACCGACCTCCACCGGTCGGAGCCCGAGCCATACTGGGACGGTGACGACCATGCGAGGCGAACTCCGATCGACCGCCACCCGGGAGGCCGAGGGCAGCGGGACGACATCGAAGCGGCCCGGCAGGCAGCGATCGCTGCGCTCGACCTGGACGGCTTCGAGCTGCAGCAGATCAACGCGGTCACGAGCAAGGCGACCGGCGAGACCACCGTCCGCGCGGTCGCCCGGGCGCGCGACACGAAGCCGCACGAGGCGACCGGCAGCAGCTACGAGGACGCGCTCCGGGCGTTCCGCGAGTCGGTGCCCGACGGGTGGCAGGCGCAGAACATGCGCGAGGTCCGCGAGCGGTAGGGCCGAGCGCTCCGTCCCGTTCTGGGGCGTCGCGGACGGACGCGACCGTGCAGGATCGACGGCATGCTGCAGTCACTCGTCTACATGAGTTCGGCCACCGAGCAGTTCGACGACGACGCCCTCGAAGCGGTGTTGGCGCACGCGCGCGAGCGGAACACCGCCGACGGGCTCACCGGACTCCTCGTCCACCGCAACGGTCGGTTCATGCAGCTGCTCGAGGGGCCGTACGACGCGGTGCTCTCGACGTACCGGCGGATCCTCGGGGACGACCGGCACGAGGGGGTCCGCCTGCTCGCCGAGGAGTCCATCCACACGCGACGCTTCCCGGAGTGGTCGATGGCGTACGACCGGGACGCCGACGGTGCCTCGGTGCCGACCGGCTTCAGCGACTTCCTCGAGGCGGGGGACCGGAGCGCGGACCTGAGCCGGGCACGCGAGCTGCTGCGCTGGTTCCGGAACCACCCGATGGCGGACCCGACCGCGGCGAAGGGGAAGCACCGGCGCGACGCGTCGTCGGTGCGAGACGGTTGACCCCTCAGGTCGCGTCCCAGGTCCTGACCCAGTCGATCATCAGGTGCCCGCTCGAGCCCCAGTCGCCGATCTGGAACATGTACCGGTGCGGTGTCGTGGGCACGTCGTGGGTCACCGACAGGACCAGCTCGCCGTCGAGGTAGTACCGCACGTACTTCCCCGGCACCCACTGCGTGGTGTACGTGTGCCAATCGCTCCAGGACACGTCCGCGGTGTACGACACCTTGTCCTGCTCGTGCCCTGGCGTCATCAGGTGGTGGAAGGCGTGGACCGGGCCGTCGAAGTTCCCCTCGGGGAAGTTGAGCTCGCCCTCGGACCAGTCGTCCGACGTCGGCCAGAGCATCACGGCGAGTCCGTTGTCGCCGCCGCCCGTGGCCCGGGCACGGATGCTGAACGTGCCCCCGACGTGCGACCACGCGCCCGTCGGTGTGCCGAACGTGCCGGCGGCGCCGTGCTCGCCGTCCATCGCGACGTCCATGGAGCCGTCGTGGGCGCTGATCAGCTTCCCCGACCAGTACTTCCCGCCCATGCCGTCGGGGTAGGGCTGCCAGGACTGCGCGTAGGTCGCGGCGAACGGGCCTCCCGCGGCGGCGGGCGTGTCGAAGTCCTCCGAGAACGTCGGGGTGCCGAGGTCGGGCAGGGTCGGGACAGGGCTCGCTGACGGGGTCGGCACGGCACTCCCGGTGGGGTCGGGTTCGCCGGACTCGGCGGTGCTCACGGCGGTCAGGGTCAGCGCTGCGGAGAGCGCCGCGATCGTCGCGATCATGAGCATCCGTTTGACCATGGGGACCGCCGGCCGTCCTTCTCGTGCGTGGGAGTGTCACGAGGCTAGGCAGCCGGAGGCCGTGCTTCTGCCCCTGGACGGGGGCGTCCGCGTCAGTACTGGGAAGTGCGGTCGGACCCTGCGGGACACGTGCGGTTCCGCCACGACGCCGGTGCGGTCACCCGCACGCCCGTTGCGGCCCGTTGCGGTCCCTGCGGTCTCACGCAAGGCGGGCGGAGACCGCGTCACGCGACTCGAACTGCGGACCACGGGGGTGCCCTGCGGGGTGACCGCCTGCTGGTCGTCACCGGCGAGGCGGGCGAGGTCGTGCCTCCGGTCCGGAGGCGGGGTCCGACGCCGGGCGCGCACCGGCCCGAGGCGTAGCCGGTGCCGCGGCGATCAGCGGCCGACGGGCTTGCCGGTCGTCTCGGCGGTGGCCAGCTTGCTGTGGCGACGCGAGTACCCGAAGTACACGCCGAGGCCGATCGCGAACCAGACCGCGAACCGCACCCAGGTCTCCCACTGCAGGAACGTCACGAGCCACAGCGACGCGATGACGCCGATGATGGGGACCACCGGCATGAACGGCAGCCGGAACTGGCGGTCGAGGTCGGGCTGCCGGTAGCGAAGCACGATGACCGCCGAGCAGACCACCACGAACGCGAGCAGGATGCCGATGTTCGTCAGCTCGGCGACCACCCCGATCGGCAGCAGGCCCGCGAGCACCGCCGACGCGATGCCCAGGATCCACGTCACCCGGGTCGGGACGTGACGCTTCGGGTCCGTCCTCGCGAACCACTTCGGCATGAGGCCGTCGCGGCTCATCGAGAACCACACGCGGCTCGCACCGAGCATGAACGTCACGAGCACGGTGATGATGCCGACGATCGCCCCGATCGCGATGACGTTCGCGACGCCGCCGAGGCCGACCGACGCGAACGCCGAGGAGAACCCCGAGGCGGGGTCGATGTCGGTGTACTCCTGCATCCCGGTCAGGACCAGCGTCGCCAGCACGTAGAGGATCATCGAGATGCCGAGGGACAGCAGGATCGCCTTCGGCATGTGCTTGCGGGCGTCGGTCGACTCCTCGGCCGCCGTCGACATCGCGTCGTAGCCGAACACCGCGAAGAACACCGTCGCGGCGCCCGTCATCACGCCGCCGAAGCCGAACGGGAAGTACGGCGAGTAGTTCGCGCTGTTGATGTGGAACACGCCGAGCACCACGATGAGCACGACGAGGCCGACCTTGATGCCGACGGCGACGAACTCGAACCTGGCGGTGCTGCGGATCCCTCGGGTGAGGACGAAGGCGGTGAGCAGGCAGAGGATGATCGCGAACACGTCGATCACGTGGCCCTTGCCCGTCCCGGCGGCGCCGAGCATCCAGGCGGGCAGGTCGACGCCGAACTGGCCGACGAGGAACCCGACGTAGCCGGAGATCCCGATGGCGACCACCGCCACGATCGCGGTGTACTCGAGGAGCAGGTCCCAGCCGATGAACCACCCGACGATCTCGCCGAGGACCGCGTAGCCGTACGTGTACGCGCTGCCGGCCTTCGGGATGAGGCCGGCGAACTCCGCGTACGACAGGGCGGCGGCGGCGCTCGCGACACCGGCGACGAGGAAGCTGATGAGGACGGCGGGGCCGGCGACGCCGTGCGCGACCGTGCCAGCGAGGGTGAAGATGCCCGCACCGATGATCCCGCCGATGCCGATCGCGGTGAGCTGCCAGAGGCCGAGGTGCCGCCGCAGGCCGCCCTCGCCCCCGGTCTCGTCGTCGATCGTGTCGATCGGCTTCCGTCGGAACAGGGTGCGTGTCGTCATCGTCACGCGCCCACTCTGCACCCTGCGGGCGCCGGGTGCCCGGCGGGTGGACGGGCGGCTGCCTGCGTCCGGGCCAGCGGGCTGCCTGCTTCCGGGTCAGCGGGCTGCCTGCTTCCGGGTCAGCGGTGCGCGTACGGCGACCAGAACGGCGGCGGGAACGCGCCACCGGTCACGATGACGAGCAGCTGCCACACCAGCATGACGAGACCCAGCGCGCCCAGGACGATCCCGACCCAGGACCACACCCGAACGGCCCGTTGCCGACGTCGGGCGATCGCGAGCGCGCGCCAACCGCTCGCCACGCACACGACGCCGAACACCGCGCCCAGCGCGACGTGCTTCCCCATCGACGCGGCCGGCACGACGATCCCCATGAAGAACGCCACCGGGCCGAGGAGCACCGCGATGGCTGCGGGAGCGGCGGGCGGCTCGTGGTCCCGCGACGCTGCTCCCATGCGTCCGAACCTACATCTCCGGAGCGGTCCGGCGGGTGTCCGATCGGTGCAGTCGCGGTCCGGCGGATGTCCGATCGGTGCAGGCGCGGACCTCGGCGGCGCCGGACGAGCACGATGGTGGCATGCGCTCTTTCCTCCGCGTCCTCCTCGGCCTCGCACTCGTCTTCGCCGGCACGAGCCACCTCACGTTCGCCCGACACGAGTTCCGCGCGCAGGTGCCCGAGTTCGTCCCGATCGACGAGGACACGACGGTCCTGGCCTCGGGCGTCGCGGAGATCGGCCTCGGCAGCGCGCTCGTGCTCGCGCCCCGCCGCACCCGCCGGTTCGTGGGGAACGTGGCGGCGCTCTTCTTCGTGGCGGTCTTCCCCGGCAACGTGTCGCAGTGGCTGAACCGTCGCGACGCGTTCGGTCTCGACTCGGACGTCAAGCGCATCGGCCGGCTCTTCGGGCAGCCCGTGCTGGTCGCCGCGGCGCTCTGGTCCACCCGCGGGCGGCGACGGTGAAGGACGCGCCGGTCGCTGCGGATCCACTCGGGTCCGGTCCGGCGGCGTTCGGACGGGAGGCACGACACCCCCTGGCAGGTGGCCGTCGCGTCGCCGACGTGGTCGCCACGATCGCGCTGCTGGTCGTGCTGGCCACCGAGTCGGTGGTCGCCGGTGGCGGGATCGTGTTCCTCTCGCTCGCGTTCAGTTCGTGCGACGTTCCCGGCAACACCTGCAACGAGACGCTCGGCGGAGCGGTCGTGTACGTCGGACCGGTGCTCGTCGCGCTCGTCCTCGTCACGACGCTGGTCGTCTGCGTGCTGCGGCTGGTGCGGCGTCGGCTGTCGTGGCCGTTCGCGCTGGTGGGCATCGCGGCGGTCGTGGCGGTGTTCTTCGGTGCGATCCTGCTGGTGGACAGCGCGATCACGCGCGGCATCTGAGGGCACCCCTCCACAGGCGGCGGTCGACGGGCCTCGATCCACAGATCGGGGTCAGGGTCGCTCGGGGCGCTTCTCGGTCCGGGACGCTGGGGGCATGCCAGACACCGACAAGCTCGACCGCCTCATCCGCACCGCAGTCCGTACCGACGACGACGTGATCGATCTCGTCACCGCCCTCGTCGAACGCCCGATGACCCGCCAGTGCTGGGTGCTGTTCCTCGACGAACGCGCCGTGCCGGTGTCGTTCATCATGCCGATCTCCGACCTTCCGTGGCAGCCGGACGAGCGCGTCGACGACTTCGCGGCATTGGTGGCGGACGTCGTCGTGCACCTCGCTGCGGCCGAGGTCGTGCTCGTGTGGGAGCGCCCGGGGAGCCGCGGCTGTTTCCGGTCGACTGGGAGTGGGTCGATGCCTGCGCCTGTGCGTTCGAGGACCACGGGGTGCGGCTGCGAGCGCAGGTCGCCGTGCACACCGGTGGCGTCGCCATCGTGTCGCTCGACGACGTCGACGACGTCGACAGCGTCGACCAGCACGACGAGCCCGGTCCGTACGACGAGCCCGGTCGATACGACGACCGGCCGTTCGCCCTGGCGTCGTGAGGCCCCGCTCAGCCCTGCGGCGCCGCGTCCGGGACGGTCTGCCCGGTGAGCTCCTCGACGACGGCCTTCGCCTCCGGCCAGAACTTCGCGTAGTGGTCGGGTCCGAGTTGATCTGGACGGCGTGCGCCAGCTGCGTCGGCGTCATCGTCTTCCAGCCGGGGACCTTCACGAGCTTCGCGTAGAACATCGACGCCGCGGTGTACGGGTCCATCCGCTGCTCGTACGTGCCCCACGCGCCGTTGTCCCGCTGCTGGAACAGCCCGCGGCTGTCGGGGCCGGCGGCGTCACCGTGGTCGAGGTTCACCAGGCTGGACTCGCCGATCGCGGTCATCACGCCGACGGCCTGCGTGTGCGGCCCGATGCCGAGCGCCTGTGCGGCCTCGATGACGGCGGCGGCGTTCACCAGGCGGTCCTGGCAGAAGCCGGCGACCGGTCCTGCGGGGACGACGATGCCGCCGATCGTCTTCGTCGCGACGTCCGGGCACGTCGGGTCGGGTCCGCGGTGGCCGAGTTCGCCGCTCCGGCGAGGGAGTTCACGGCGATGACGATCACCACGACGACGCCGATGCCGATCGCGACGACGCCCGCGCCGAACACCGACGCGAGCGTGATGCCGACGCGGCGCATGGCGGGTCCTCTCGGGCGGGGCGGGTCAGGCGGAGCACGAAGAGGCTACGTGCGCCGCCTGGGAACCGCACCCGCCCGATCGGGGGTGCCGTCACCCGAGCCGGCACCGGGCGCGCTCAGACGTCCCGGTGCTCGTGCTGGTGCTCGTGCGGACGCTGCACCTGCGTCGGCTCGGTGACGAGCCCCGTCGGCGCCTTCTCGGCCTGCTTGCGGCCGTGCGTGAACCACGTGACGATCCAGAGCAGGATGCCGAGCGCCAGCAGGGCACCCGCGATCTGGTACTGCTGCGGGTCGCGCCCGGACGAGAACGGCAGCACGAGCCACAGGCAGGTCACGACCCCGATGATCGGCACGACCACCCCGGCGCGGAAGTGCCGGTGCTCGACCCGGTCGCGCCGCAGGACGAGCACCGCGGCGTTCACGACCGCGAACACCGACAGCAGCAGGAGCGAGGTCGTGCCGCCGAGGACGACGACGATGGGGACTCCGGGTCGAGCGACACCCAGCCGATCAGGGCGAGCGAGATGAGCGTCGTGAAGACGATCGACGTGGACGGCGTCCGACGGGTGGGGGAAACCCGCGACAGGAACCCCGGCAGCACGCCCTGCTTGCTCATGCCGTACAGCAGTCGTGACGCCATCATCATGTTGATCA
This sequence comes from Curtobacterium flaccumfaciens, assembly GCA_029689965.1. Classification (GTDB taxonomy): domain Bacteria; phylum Actinomycetota; class Actinomycetes; order Actinomycetales; family Microbacteriaceae; genus Curtobacterium; species Curtobacterium flaccumfaciens_E. The sequence continues at coordinate 2,053,953 of CP121450.1, forward strand.
GGGCCGTGTTCGCGACGGCGAACATCGAGATGAACGGCAGCAGGTCGGCGATCGGGAAGTCCGGCGCGGCGGTCTGCACGACCGTGACCAGCGGCGTCTCGTTGCCGGCCAGCTCGCCGATCGGCACGACGGCGACGGCGCAGATCGACACGAGCACGTAGATCAGCGCGGTGATGCCGAGCCCGGTGAGCATGACCTTCGGGAAGATGCGCGACGGGTCCTTCGTCTCCTCCGCCATGTTCACCGAGTCCTCGAAGCCGACCATCGCGAAGAACGCCAGCGACGTGGCGGTCGAGACGGAGAGCAGGAGCGTCTTGTCCTCCGGTGTCTCGAACATCACGACGCGGGAGAAGTCCGCGTCGCCGCCCGCGATCGCCCAGAAGCCGATGAGGATCACCATGACGAGACCGGACAGCTCGACCAGGGTGAGCACGACGTTCGTCTTCACACTCTCGCTGACACCCCGGAAGTTGATCGCCATCACAGCGAGCATGAAGCCCATCGCGATCAGCATCACGACGGCGTTCGGCAACTCGAGGCCGAAGCCGGCGCCCAGGTTCGCCGCGAAGGCGCGGGACGCGGTCGACGCCGACGTGATGCCCGAGCACATGACGATGAAGGTGACGATGAACGTCACGAAGTGGATGCCGAACGCCTTGTGGACGTAGAGCGCCGCCCCGGCCGTCTGCGGGTACTTCGTGACGAGCTCGAGGTACGAGAACGCCGTCAGCAGCGCCACGGCGAACGCGATGAGGAAGGGGAGCCACGCTGCTCCGCCGACCTCGGCCGCGACCTGACCCGTGAGGGCGTAGACGCCGGTGCCGAGGATGTCCCCGACGATGAACAGCAGCAGGAAGCTTGGGACCGATGACCCGCCGGAGCTCGGTCTGCTCCTGCGGCGGGTGCTCTGTGTTGGTGGTGGCCATGCGTCAGCCTCTTCCGGGGACACCATCCTGTCCGGCTTCACAGGAACCTCCCCGCTGATCGCAACACGCTCGTGTCCTGCCGACACGCGCACCCCCGGACGCGCTCGAGGGACGACCGCTACGCTCCGAGCCATGTACGACGAGTCGAACACGACCGAAGAGCCCGTCGAGTTCGCGGACTTCAACGCGAAGCTCCTCGTGCTCGACGTGCTCTGCTACGACCTCGACGTCCTCGAGCCGTACGACGGCGAGGACGAGGACGAGAGCGACGAGGACCTCGACGTCGAGGGGCAGGACGACCGCGCCCGCGAGTACTACGACGACCTCGAACTGCTGCCGTCGCACCTGTCGCTCGTGACGGAGCTCACCGTGGACTCCGACCTCGAGGTCCTGCAGGACGTGCACCCCGGCTGGGACGGGGCCGACGACCGCTACGACCCGCAGAACTGGGACGACGTCCTCGACCTGCCGGCGCTGACGATCGTGTACGCCGCAGCGCCGCTGCCCGCGCACGTCGTGGAACGCCTCGCCGCGAAGGGCGTCGAGGTGCACTCCGCCTGACCCGCTGACGACGCTGCTAGCGGTCGAGCGCCAGCAGCTGCTCGGTGAACTGTGCGGCGCCGCCCTGCGCCGGATGCCGCACGGCGACGGCCTCGATGCCCGCCAGCGCCAGCGCGCCCTGGGCCTTCCGCCCCACCGCCACCACCCGGACGGCGGACGCACCGCCCAGGGCCTCGAGCAGCGCGAGCGCGACGGGTGCTCCGTCCCGCACCTCGGCCGGCCGCGGCGTCCGGTTCGTCAGCCGGTCGGGCGCTGCGAACGGGTGGTGCGGGAAGATCGCCCACGTCAATGGGAGCGCACCCCGCCAGGACGCCAGCGCCGCCTGCACCACGCGCGAGGACGCCTCCCACGCCGCGGTCGGCCGGGGCGGCACGAGGTACTCCGGCCCGAGTTCGCGCATGCTCGTGAACGGCACGCCCGTGTTCGTCATGCCGCGCCAACCGGGGGCCTCGGCGACGAGCAACGTGTCGGCGCCCGGTCCGATGCGCGAGAGGTAGCGGTCGAGGTTGGTCCGCCGCAGCCGCCCCGCGTCGGACGAGACGTCGTAGAGCGCCTCGGCGTCGTCCGCGACCGGCACGGCGTCCAGCGCCGCCCAGAACCCGTCGAACGAGGTCATCGCCCCCTCGCACCGTGCGAGTACGCCGAGGTGGCGTGACCAGTGTGCGAGGTGCCGCCCAGCGTGCGAGGAGCGCGGCCTCCCACCGTGCGCGAAACCTCGCACACTGCGCCCACCTCGCGCACCTCGCCCACCTCGCCCACGTCGCCCATCTCGTCCACCTTGCACGTGTCGGTCACGAGCGGCCGAGCACCCGGCGGTAGACGTCCTCGAGTCCGGCCGCGGAGCGCTCCCAGCTCAGGCGTTCCGCGTGCTCGCGGCCCGCGGCGGCCAGCGACGCCGCGTAGGACGCGTCGGTCAGGATCCGCTCGATCTCGGCCGCCCAGACGGCCGGGTCGCGGGATTCCAGCACCGCCCCGGTCTCACCGTGGACGACGGCTTCCCGCAGGCCACCGGCAGCGGCGGCCACCACGGGCACCCCGGAGGCGGAGCCCTCGAGTGCCACGAGTCCGTACGTCTCGGAGTGGGACGGCACGAGCACGGCCGCCGCGCCGCGGAACAGGAAGGCCAGGTCGGCCCGGGACTGCGGACCGACGAAGGTCACGCGGTCGGCGATGCCGTGCGCGGCGGCGAGCCGGCGCAGTTCGTCCACGTAGTCGCCCGCCTCGCTCGAGGCGTCTCCCGCGATGACGAGGGTGGGGCGTGCCTCCTGGCCGATGCCGGCGATCGCCTCGATCGCCAGGTCCAGGCCCTTGAGCGGCTGCACGCGTGCCGCGGCGACCACGTACGGGACGGCGGCGCGGCGGGACCCGGCCGTGGCGGGGCGGAAGACGGAGCCGTCGACGCCCGGCAGGACGATCCAGATGCGGGCGTCGTCGCCGCCGAGTCGCGTGCGCACGGTCGAGGCCTCGGCCTCGGAGACGACCACGACCGCGTCGGACTCCCGGGCGAGGAGCCGTTCGCCGGCCATCCGTCCGGCGGACTCGGGCCGCTCGCCCTCCGACAGCGGGGCGTCGGTGTCGGCGGCGATCGAGTGGAAGGACTGCACGTGCGGGATGCCCCGCTCGCGGGCGACGGGCAGCGCTGCGGCACCGGAGAACCAGTGGTGCGAGTGCAGGACGTCGAACGGGCCGAGGTGCTCCAGTTCGTGCCGGAACGGTTCGATGAACGCGTCGTGCTCGCCCTTCGGCACCGGCTCGGCGGGCCCCGCGGACAGGAACCGCAGGCAGACGCCCGGGACGAGCGACACCGAGTCCGGCTGCGACGGAGCCGAACGGCGCGTGACGATGTCGACGTGGTGGCCCCGGTCCGCGAGCGCCTCGGCCTGGTGGCGGACGACGACGTTCATACCGCCGACCTCGCCGGAGCCCGGTTCGTCGCCGGGGAGGTGTGCAGCGACACCAACCCGATGCGCAGGGGTTCGGTGGTGGTGCTCACCGGCCCAGCCTATCCGCGGGTTCGCGGCCGGGACGGGCGTGGGCGTCACCACGACGTGCGGACACGGTCGCGTGGCGCAGCGGCCGTGTAGGTTCCGCACCATGGCGAGCGAAGCGACGACGCTGACCGTGCCCGGGCCGGACGGCGACCGGGAGGTCCGGATCAGCAGCCCGTCACGCGTGCTCTGGCCGGAGCCCGGCATCACGAAGCTCGACCTCGCGGAGTACCTCGTGGCCGTCGGCGACGCGTTCGTGCGGGCGAACGGGGACCGTCCGGTCTCGCTGCAACGCTTCCCCGATGGGATCGACGGCGAGCAGTTCTTCTCGAAGAACCCGCCGAAGGGTGCGCCCGACTACGTCCGTTCCGTCGTCGTCACGTACCCGAGCGCGCGGTCGCACCCGCAGCTGGTCATCGACGAGCCGGCCGTCGCGGTGTGGGCGGCGCAGATGAACACGGTGGTGTTCCACCCGTGGGCCTCTCGCGCTGAGGACTCCGACCACCCGACCAGCTCCGCATCGACCTCGACCCGCAACCCGGCACCGGCTTCCGCGACACCGTGCCGATCGCCCGCGAGCTGCGGACGGTGCTCGACGAGGTCGGGCTGACGGCGTGGATCAAGACGAGCGGCAACCGGGGCCTGCACGTGTTCGCGCCGATCCGGCCGGAGCACGAGTTCCTCGACGTGCGGCACGCGGTGATCGCGGCTGCGCGCGAAGCTGGAACGGCGCATGCCGGACCGGGTGACGACCGCGTGGTGGAAGGAGGAGCGCGGGCAGCGGGTGTTCGTCGACTTCAACCAGGCGAACCGGGACCGGACGATGGCAGGGGCCTACAGTCCGCGTGCCCTGGCGCACGCCGCGGTGTCGACGCCGATCAGGTGGGACGAGCTCGACGGGGTCGACCCGGTGTCGTTCACGGTCCGGACGGTCCCGGATCGGCTGCGGACCACCGGCGACCCGTGGGAGGGGATGCACGACGAGCACGCGAGCATCGCCCCCTTGCTCGAGTGGTGGGAGCGTGACCTGGAGCGCGGTGAGGGCGAACTGCCGTTCCCGCCGGACTTCCCGAAGATGCCCGGGGAGCCCCCGCGCGTGCAGCCCTCACGCGCCAAGAAGCACTGACGCGCCAAGAAGCACCGAGGGGTCGGGAAGCACCGAGGGCTCAGGCGGCGCTGGTGTCCTCGCGGACAAGCTTCGGCTCGACGACGCGCGTGGTCTGCGTCGGGATGGTGATGCTCGCCGAGCGCAGACGCGTGAGCCGGGTCCAGGTCCCGCGGTGCGCGTCGCTGATGCCGTCGATGATCATGTCCCGCTCCCGTCGCTCGTCAGCGGCCGTTGGCCGCATCACTAAACTACTAGTCAAACTAACTACTTCCAGCGCCGCGCGTCAATCGGACAGGAGCACGCCCCGCAGGTCGTACGCCGCCGGGACCTCGAGCTGCTCGAAACCGCACGACCGCGCCTCGCGGTCCGGCCGCCACCGTTCGAACTGGACCGTGTGCCGGAACCGGTCGCCCTCCATCTGGTCGTACCGCACTTCGAGCACGCGCGACGGATCCAGCCGGACGAACGACGTGTCCCGACCCGACGAGAACCGCGACCGTTCCCCTTCGCCGGTGACGTGCCTCCCGTCCGCGTCCCGGAGGGCCACCCGGTCGAGCTCGTCCACCAGCTCGACCCGTCGTCTGTCGGAGAAGGCGGAGACGCCGCCGACCTGACGGAGCTCGCCGTCCTCGCCGTACAAACCGACGAGCAGGGATCCGACTCCGGTGCCGCTCTTGTGCACGCGGTAGCCGATCGCGACGACGTCGGCCGTCCGATGGTGTTTCACCTTCAGCATCGAGCGCTTGTTCGGCTCGTACGGCTTCGCCCGGGGTTTCGCGACGATGCCGTCGAGACCTGCTCCCTCGAAGGTGGTGAGCCAGTCGCGGGCGAGGTCGACGTCGAGGGTGGTGCGGGTGACGAAGAGCGGGTCGGCGAGGTCGGACGCCAGCTCCTCGAGTCGTGCGCGCCGCTCGTCGAACGGCTGGTCGAGCAACTCGGTCCCGTCGGCGGCGAGCAGGTCGAACGCGACGAACTGCGCGGGGGTCTCCTCGCTAAGCTTCGCGATCCGGGACGCCGCCGGGTGGATCCGTTGCGACAGTGCGTCCCAGTCGAGTCGTTCCGCCCCGGGCTCACCCGAGCGCAGGACGACCTCGCCGTCGAGGACGACCGGGTGGTCGCGGCCCGCGAACTGCGCGCGGAATGCCGCGACGAGCTCCGGGAAGTAACGGGTGAGCGGCTTCGCGCCGCGGCTGCCGATCTCGATGTCGTCGCCGTCGATCGTCACGATCCCGCGGAAGCCGTCCCACTTCGGCTCGTACCGGAGGCCACCACGCACGCTGTCCGGTTCGGGGACGGTGGCGACGGCCTTGGCGAGCATCGGTGCGATCTCCATACGGCCTGTCTACTCGCGCCGTCGCGCTCGTCTGCCCGGTCTCGGAAGTGCCCCTTGCCGATCGGCTCGAGACGTCGGATACTGGTAAACCGATTTACCAGGAGGATCGACGATGATTCCGTCCCAACCCACCAGCCTGCCCGGGAGCTACCGACCGCTCGGTTCCGTGCTCACGGCCGACGACTTCGACACCGGGATGAACGGGTGGCTCGACCTGCGCCCGAACTTCGTGGGCCCCGACTTCGCCGCGCACTCGCACGAGATCGACCTCGAGCACTGGGGGCCGGTCATGCTCAGCTCGGCTACCTTCGCGTTCTCGGGGACCCACGGTTCCGCATCCGGCACGTACTCGCTGAAGCTGACCTCGCGGAGTCCTGCCGCCCCGCCGGAGCAACCTCCGGCGAGCGGGTCGATGAGCCTCGCCATCAAGCGGCTCGCGGTCCCGCGCGACGCCGTCCGGATCCGCGTCGAGGCCGTCGTCGCGTACACCACCGAGCAGGACCGGCCCGGGCTCGGCGTCGACGCCATGCGGGCGTTCGGCATGTTCGTCGACCTGCAGGACGACGAGTGCCGGTACATGCCCGGTGTGCGCTACGTCAACACGGCCGGAGGTGAACCCGTCCGTCGGTGGCAGTACTTCGACCGGACGACGTCCACCGACGCCGAGTGGAGCTACGGGGTGGACGGCTGGCACCGGGCCGGCATCGACCCGCAGTGGTACGGCGAGCGGCGGCCCGACGGTTCCACCTCGGGCACGGCGTGGTTCGGCGATGGTGCGCAGGGCCTCATCTACAACGAGACGGACGACAAGGTCAACTGGATGCCCGTCGCACTCGAGATCGACCTCCGGACCCGAACCTACGTGGCGTTCGAGGCGAACGGTCGCGCGTTCACGTTCCCCGCGGGAGCGGGTCCGACCCAGGCGTCCACCTACCGGAACATCGACCGGTTGCTGAACCCCGTGTTCTTCGTCGAAGCCGACGGAGACCGCCGGGTCTCGCTGTTCGTCGACTCCGTCGTGGTGTCGTACACGACCGGAGCTGACGAGCTCGAGCACGCCGGGGAGCCCGATGAGAGCCTTCCACACCGTCGTGACGGATCTGCGCCAGCGTTTCACGGACACGATCGAGACGTTCCCGACCGAGTGCGGCTGGGCCGACGAAGCCGTGTTCTTCGTCGCCGTCGAACAGGACACCGCCGCGAGGATCTCGCTCCGCGTCCAGATCAGCCCCGACGGCCTGCGCTGGCTCGACGAGGGCACCGTGCTCCACCTCGACGGCACGCCCGCCGGCTTCGCGCGCGTCCGCCACTTCGGCGGCTTCCTGCGGCTCGTCGGCACCATCGACGGTGTCGCGGGTCACGAAGCCGTCCTCACCGTCCGCGTCGCACTGAAGGGATGACGCCCGTGCCCAAGACCATCACCCGAGCCACCATCGCCTCCACTGTCGGGACCGCCCTCGAGTGGTACGACTTCACCCTGTACTCCACGGCTGCCGCGCTCGTGCTGCCCGCGGTGTTCTTCCCCTCCGGCAACACCGCGAGCGGACTGCTGGCCTCGTTCGCGACCTTCGCCGTCGGGTTCGTCGCACGCCCCATCGGCGGTGTCATCATCGGCAACCTCGGCGACCGGTTCGGCCGTCGGGGGATGTTGTTCCTCACCCTGCTCCTGATGGCGGGCAGCTCGACCGCGATCGGACTGCTCCCGTCCTACGCTGCCGCCGGTGTCGTCGCGCCCCTGCTGCTGGTCGTGCTCCGGGTGGTCCAGGGATTCGGTGCCGGCGGCGAGTACGCCGGCGCGACACTCCTCGCCGCTGAGCACGCGGACACCGAGGTCCGTGGTCTCAACGCGAGCATCCCCGCCGTCGGGAACGCCGCCGGCTCGCTGCTTGCCACCGGCGTCTTCGCCCTCACCGCCGCGCTCACCGGCAGTGCGTTCACGGAGTGGGGCTGGCGCATCCCGTTCCTCATCAGCATCGCGGTCGGTGTCGCCGGGTTCATCATCCGGTTCTCGGTCGCCGAGAGCCCGGAGTTCACCCGGTCCGAGGAACACGGTCCGACCCCCAGGGTGCCCATCCGGGAGCTGTTCCGCTCGGCGCGATCGCGGATCCCGTTCGCGATGCTCGCCAGCATCGGTCCGAACGTGGCGAGCTACCTGCCGAACGTGTACGCGCTGTCCTACCTGACGACCACCGTCGGCGCGCCGACCTGGGTCGGACTCACCGGCATCATCATCGGCAACGCGTTGAAGTTCATCACGATCCCGACGGCGGGGCGGATCGCCGACCGGATCGGACGACGGCCGGTGTTCCTCGCCGGGGCGATCGGTACCGGGGTGCTCGCCTTCCCGTTCTTCTTCCTCCTCGACAGCGGGACCCCGATCCTGATCTGGCTCGCGATCGTGCTGGTCTTCACGCTGTGCAACGACGCGATGCTCGCAGCGCAGTCGGCGTTCATGTCGGAGCTGTTCGACGTCCGGCTGCGCTACACCGGTGTCACGTTCACGCGTGAGATCCCCGGCGCGGTGATCGGGGGCACGCTGCCGTTCGTCGCCGCCGCGTTGACCACCCTCGCCGGCGGGACGTGGCTCGTGTCGCTCTACACCCTGGTGCTCGCCGCCGCGGCGGCTGCGGGCATGGCGCTCCTGCCCGAGACACTCCGGGTGAGTCAGGGACGCGGCGGGGCACCCTGGCAGAGTAGGACCATGGCGGGCGAGCACGGGCAGCGATCCCGACCACGTCTCGTGGACGTCGCGTCCGCCGCCCGGGTCTCGCCCGCCCTGGCATCCCGCGTGCTCCGAGGCGATGACACGGTCCGGGTCGCGGAGGACACCCGCGCCCGCGTCCGCCGTGTCGCGGACGAGCTCGGGTACGTGCCCAACGCGGCCGCACGGCACCTCCGGACCCGGCGGACGGGCTTGATCGGTGTGGTGGTCCACGACCTGAGCAGCCCGATCTACACCCAGGTGTTCGCCGGCGCCCGTGAAGCGGCCGAACGCCGTGACTACCTGACCGTGCTCGGTGACGCGGACGAACTGCTCACCAGTCCCGCGACGTTCCGTGCCTTCGTGTCCGAGCGACGCGTCGACGGACTCGTGGTGCAGGCCGGGCACAGCACGTTCGACGCACGTGTGCCGGAGATCGCCGAGCAGATCCCGATCGTCGTCTTCAACGCGCCGGTCGATGCCACCGACGGCGGTCCGACGGCCCCGAGCGTGCCGTCCGTCTACCCCGACGAGGTGGCCGCCGCCGAACTGCTCACGGAACACCTGCTCGCGCGCGGGCACCGCCGCATCGGGTTCGTGTCCGGGCCGGCGGACTCGGTCACGACCCGGCTCCGCCTCGACGGCGTCCACGCAGCGCTCGCCGCCGCGGGGGTGTCCACCGACGTCGTCTGCCGCTTCGGCGACTGGACGGCCATGTCGGGTCGAGCGGAGGCGGACGCGCTGCTCCTCGCTCCGGAGCCGCCGACGGCCATCGTCGCCGCGAACACCCTGATCGGTGCGGGAGCAATCGCCTCAGCAGCGGCGAACGGACTCCGCGTCCCCGACGACGTCGCGGTCGCCGCGATCCACGATGCCTGGATCGCTGACGTGCTGGTCCCGTCGCTCACGACCGTGGCGTTGCCCCTGCGCGAGGTCGGATCGCGTGCGGTCACCCTCCTGCTCGACGGCGGCCCGGGCACGACGCTCGTCAGCGACCCCGCCCCGAGGCTCGTTCCGAGGGCATCGACCTGACGGGTGGCGATCGCCGACCTGGAGGCGCGGTTCGGCTCGGCTCGGCCGGTCGCGTCAGTAGGGTGGTCGCGTGACGACCGTGCCCCCGCCGGCAGCGCCGGCACCGGAACCGATCAGCCCCGTGCAGGCCGCCGCGCTCCGCGACGGCGTCCTGCCGCCCGTCGAGCGGGTCCGGTCCGGGTCTGGACCCTCGCGGTGCCCTTCCGGTTCGGCGTGCCGGACGCGACCCTCGTCTACGTGCTCGAGGGCTCCGACGGCTCCCTCGCCCTGATCGACCCGGGCTGGGCGTCGGACGACGGACTCGAGGCGCTCCGGGATGGGTTGACCGCGATCGGCCGGTCCCTCGAGGACGTCGGGCTCGTGGTCGTCACGCACCTGCACGCGGACCACCTCGGCGCCGCCGCCGCCGTCCGTCGCGCGACCGGTGCCCGGGTCGCGATGCACCGCCTCGAGGTCGAGGCGCTCCACCGGGAGCGCGAGGACGCCGTGGCGAACGACGCCGACATCGCGACGTGGGGGCTGCCGGATGACCTGCGCTCCGGCGTGGTCGAGGCCTGGGGGAGCGGTCGGCGCATCGGGCTCGGTCGGACCGCCGAGCCCTTCGCGGACGTGCTCCTCGAGGACGGGACCTGCTCCCCGTCGCGGGGCGCAGGCTCAGGACGCTGTGGACCCCGGGCACGCCACGGGGCACTGCTGCTTCGTCGACGAGGCCGGGGGCTCCTCTTCACCGGCGACCACGTCCTGCCCGGATCAACTCCGGGATCGGACTCGGCGGTCGGACGTCGACGAACCCGCTCGAGGACTACCTGGCCTCGCTCGGGCGCCTGGACCGGTACGCCGACCTCGAGGTGTGTCCGGTCACGAGTACCGCTTCCGGGACGTCGTCGCGCGCGCCCGGACCCTGGTACGGCACCGCGAGGAACGGTCACGGCACGTGGCCGAGGCCCTCGACGCGCTGGCGGGTCCCACGCTCTTCGAGGTCGCGGCACGCGTGCCGTTCAGCGGCGGGATCGAGTCCATGTCGGGCTTCCTGCTGGCCAGCGCGCTGACGCAGACCGCCTACCACGCCGCACTGCTCGGCCGCGCCGGCGAGATCCGCCGGGATGACCGCGGTCAGGCGAGGGTCGTCGCGAGGCGCTCCAGGGTCGTCTTCGCGTCGGCGACCTCGGCCGCGGCGTGGTCGGCGAGCGGTGCCAGTTCCGGCAGCCGGTCGGCGAGGGTGGCGCTCACCGTCACCGGGTAAGCTTCATCCCGAGTGCCGTGCCGAGGATGAGGTGCAGGACGGGGGAGCCGTGGTCCCAGCTTCTCCGTCGGGGTGCCGGCGTCGTAGGTCGCGCCCCGGCTGACCACGGTCACGACCGGGCGGCCGGCAAGGGGCTGCACGTCACCGGCGAGTACGCCGGGGATGTGGATGCGGTCGATCCAGGCCTTGAGCGTGGACGGCACCGTGTAGTTGTAGAGCGGCGCCCGACCACGACGACGTCGGCGGCCAGGAGCTCGTCGATGACCTCCTGCCGGAGCGCCTCGGCGTCGGCGCCACGACCTCGTCGCCCGTGCGGTCGGCCGCTGCCCAGTGCAGCGCTGACGTCTCCAGGTGCGGAAGCTGGTCCACGTGCAGGTCGCGGCGCACCACCGTGTACTCCGGGCCACGGGCGCGCCAGGCGTCGGCGAAGGCGGCGGTCAGGGCGCGCGAGCGGGAGTGGGCGAGGTCGGCCGAGGAGTCGATGTGCAGGAGCGTGGGCATGCCACCACGCTACCGATGCACGGAGGTCCGATGACGTGAACGGCCCCGCCGCGCCGCTGAGGTGGGCGGCGGGGCGGGGCCGAGGAGGGCCTCCCATCAGCCGCGCGGGCACGCGACTGACGGGAGACGTTCGGGGAGGCGGGGACTGCACGCACGGCGCTGCGCGCGACGGCAGACCTGCCGGGCGTCAGCGCTGTGCGCGACGGCGGCGCAGCGTGCGTGCGCCGATCAGGCCGACGCCGGCGAGGACGAGGCCGAGGGCCCAGGGAAGGGCACCCGTCGCATCGGTGCCGGTGTAGGCGAGGCGGCCCGCGCCGGTGTGGTGCACGGCGACGGCTGCGGGCTCGACCGGCGTGACGACGGCAGGCACCGCGGTCGGTCGGACGTCCACGGCGAAGCTCGTGCTCGGCAGTCCGGCGCCGGACACGGTCAGGGTGTGCGTCGACGCGTGCGGGAACGTGACGCTCACGACACCGAGCTCACCGAGGTCGGAGTCTGGTTCGATCACGTCCGACGCGACGTCCGAGGTGACGGTCGGCGTGAAGACGATCGGCTCGTCCGTGTCCTCGTCGAAGTCCGGGAAGATCGTGTTCCCGAAGCGGTCCACCTTGGATCCGCCGACCAGGAGGGTGCCGCCCTGCGCCACGGTCACCTGTCCGCCCTTGACGGGTTCGTCGTCGCCGAGGAGGTCCTCGGTGTAGACGTCGCCGTTCGGGTGGATGATCCACGCGCTGGTCGCGGTCCCCGCGAGCAGCGCGTCCTTGTCGACGGAGACCACCTCGATGCCGGAGGGCGCCCCGGCCTCGACGCCGATCCAGCCGTACTGGTCGCTCGTGACGTCGCCCGACGTGGTCGTCGTCGTCGCGGTGACGTCGAACGAGTAGGAGCGCTCCGCGTCGGTCAGCGTGCCGGACAGGACGCCGGTCCTCGGGTCGAACCGGACCCGGCTGGTGCCGAGGTCGGGTCGCCGTCCTCCTCGTCGAACCAGGTGATCGAGAGGGTCGGGGCGGGGGTGCTCAGGGCGCGGAAGGTGTACGAGAACGCCTCGCCGGCGGTCGCGTCGATGAACGGGTCGCTGTCGTCGTCGGAGAGCGGCTGGCCGTCCTCGTCGACGAAGACGGGAGCCACCGCGGTGTCCGTGGTGTCCCTCGCGGTCTCGCCCACGACGGAGCCCTCGAGCGTCACCGTGATGCGCTGACCGGCGAGGGCCGGCTCGATCGTGTAGGCGGCGCTCTCGGAGAGCGTCCTGCCGGCCTCGTCGGTCCAGAGGTACGAGATCTTGCTGCCGGAGGTGAAGCCCGTCGGCTCCGCGACGAGCTGCGAGCCGACGAGCAGGTCGCCCGTGATGACGACCGACTGGACGGCGGCCAGCCGGACGGACTTCCGGGGCTGCTCGTCGTCCGTGCCGGTGGCGGGCGCGGTCGTCGCGTCGCCGGGGTGCCCGGTGCCGGGCGCCTCGGTGTCCGTACCACCGACAGTCGGGGTGCCCGCGTTCGGCTGGGGCTCGACGTCGGTGCCCCCGGTGGGTGCCTCGTCGCCGGCGTCACTGGTGACGCCGTCCGCAGCGGGTGCGCCGTCGGCAGCGCCGGAGCCGGTCGTGGTGGTGCCGTTCGACGCCGTGCCGTTCGAGGTCGTGTCGTCCGACGTCGTGCCGGCCGATCCCGTCGTCGCCGGGGCGGTGACGGTCGGGACGGTCTCCGCGATGGGCGCGGCGGACGCGGCGGTCGCGGTCATGATGCCGAGGCCGGTCGTCAGACCGACGAGCGCGATGGTGGTGCCGGCCGCGCAGGCGCGGCGGACGGCGGAAGTGCTTCGGCGCACGGGTTCCCCCAGGTGGTCCAGGTCCGGTCGGGTGCCGGATCGTAAGAATCTGCCGAGAATTCTCGGCCCTGCTCGGATCGTAGAGCGGCGGGCGCGCGGGGACGAGAGCGCCGTCCGGAATGTGACCAGGGTTGGGGGTGCGTGACGGCAGACTGGAGGCGCGGTGCGGTCCCGCCACGCGCCTCCAGCCCGTCAGGTGGTCACCGGAGCCGTCGGCGCAGGCGCCAGGTGAGGAGACCCGCGCCGGTCGCGAGCAGCCCGAGCGCCCATCCGACCGCACCGGACTCGTCCGCACCGGTGTAGGCGAGCGTGCCGGTGTCGGTGTCGGTGCCGGTGCCGGTGCCGGTGCTGATGGTGGTCGTGTCGGTGGTGCGCACCGGAGCGGGGACGCGACGGGGCTGACGTCGAAGCGGAACCCGGTCGACAGGTTCCCGACCGCGACCGCGACGTCGTGGGGGACGCGTGCGTGAACGTGATCTTCCAGCTGTGGTCACCCGGTACCCACTCGATCAGGTCGCCGGCCACGCTGCTGGTGACCACGGGGCGCGGATCTTCCGGGCCGTTCGGGCCGTCCGCGGCGTTGCCGGCCGCGTCCTGCCGGTAGGCGTGGATGAAGAACGAGTCTCCCTGCCGGGCGGGGATCGCGGCGACCGTCGAACCGTCCTTGAAGGACTGGATGGTGCCGTCCGCGATGACCCAGCTCAGTCCCAGCCCGGACTGGCCGGTGGCGACGTCGGCCATGACCTTCGTCGGCGTTCCGTGCGGGACCCAGATGTTCACGTACTGGACGGCGCTGTGGTGACCGTCGGTGGCCGTGACCTCGAACGGGAACAGGGCCGAGGTGGTCGGTGTGCCGCTCAGCACCCCGGTCTGCTCGTTCCACGTGACGTCACCGGGGACGCCGGACAGCGGGTTGAACAGGTACTCGAGGGGGCCGTCCCCGCCGGTGGCCCGGAAGGTGTGGGAGAACGCCTCGCCGGAAGGGGCTTCGAGCGACAGCGGCTCGTCGGGAGTCGTCGCCTCGGCCCAGGTGATCGGTGTGACGGCTGCAGGGGTCTCGTCGTCGGCGGCCTCCGGGTCCTCGCTCGGGTCGACGGCCTGCGTGCCGGTGGAGGGGACGGCGTCGTCCGGCGCGGTCCCGTCCGCCGGTTCGGCGTCCTGTTCGGTGCCCTCGTCGTCGGCCGTCTCGTCCGTCGCCGAGTCCGATGCCGGCGTCTCGTCGACCGTCGCCTCGTCCGCGGGCGTCCCGTCGCTCGGCGTCGCGCTGGACGTCGTGATCCGACTGTCCGCGGCGGAGCTGTCCGCGGCCGGTTCGGTCGGCTGCGGTGCGGCCGTGTCGGCCCCGGTGCGGACGGAGGTCGCCGTGCCGGAGGTGCCGGTGGTGTCCGACGTGTCGGCGACGGCGGCACTGGTACCGAATCCGATCATGGTCGAGACGGCGACGAGCGCGACGGTGGCGCCGACCGCTGCGGTGCGCCGGAGTGCCGGCGGTGTGGACTGCTTCACGGGATCCCCTCGGATGCGTGGCGGGACGCCGGTGCGGCGTCCTCTACCGGGGAATGTCCGATGGGGACCGGTCCTGACGCCCTGTCGGTCACGGAACGGTCACGACTGGTGCGGGGTGTGCGCGGGTCAGGACCTGTGTCGCGGGTCGGGTGCTGGTCGTGGCGGAGCCGCACCGCGCCTCTCCCCACCGGCACGGCCGTCCCGCCGCTGGCGCGTCGCGCCGGAACCGGCGGCGTGGGCCCAGGTCGGCACCCGCGTCAGTCGCCGACCACGGCGGCGGCGCGTTCCAGGGCGTCGCGCAACGCGCGTACCGCGGGCGACGACGAGCCGGCGGTCCGGACCACGGTGAAGATGGTCCGCCGTGGGTGCTCCGGTAGCTCGACCAGCCGACACGTCGTCGTCCGACCCGTCCACATCAGGTCCGGCATCAGGCTCACGGCGTTCCCGGACTCCACCAGGCGGATCTGCGTCTGCAGGTCGGCGGTCTCGTAGCGGACGTCGGGCTCGAAGCCCCAGCGACGGCAGACCTGCTCGGCGAAGTGCCGCGACGCCGTGCCGCGCGGCTCCATCACCCAGGGGAGCGCCTCGGCGTCCTCGATGGAGGAGACGGGCGCGAGCGCGGTGTCGACCGGGGGCAGGGCCAGCCGGACGGCATCCGTCGTCAGGTCCTCGCGGTGCAGGCCCGGCAGTCGTGGGGCGGCGTGCGCCGGGTACTGCTCGGCGATGACCATGTCGAAGTCGCGCACCCAGGTCTCGTGGAGCGCGGTCTCCGGCTCGCGCTGGACCATCTCGATCCGGACGTCCGGGTGCTCGGTCGCCATGGCGTGCAGAGCGTTCGGCATCAGGGCGAGCGCCGCCGACTGGAACACGGCGACCCGGACGCGGCCCTGCACCGTGGGCATGGAGTCCTCGACCAGGGACTGTGCCTGCTCGAGCACGTCGAGCACGTGACCGGCCGCCTGGACGAGCACCTCGGCCTGCGGGGTGAGCTGCAGCCGCCGTCCGGCCTTCCGGAGCAGCGGGACGCCGGCCTCGCGTTCGAGCGCGCTGAAGCTGCTGCGAGACGGCCGACGGGGTGAAGTTCACGGCCTCGGCGACGGCGGCGATCGTGCCACGGATCGAGAGCTCCCGGAGCAGGACGAGGCGGCGGACATCGAGCACGCTGACACTGTAGCTCTGCTGAACAGTACCCGTCACGAACCGTTGCTTCCGCTGATGGGTCGGGCGCTCCACACTGATCCCATGACGACCCTCCACGAGCACCCCGCCACCGACCACGACGCCCTCGCGGACCAGTCCGTCGCGCTCGTGCGCCAGTGGCTCGCCGAAGCCGAGACCTACCCGGTCGACGGCTCGGCGAAACAGCTCGCCGGGTCCTCGCCGACCCGTCCGGACTCGACTTCGCCGTCGGGTTCGTCGACGGCGTCGTCCGGCCCGAGGACCTCGGGGTCGCCGCCCGCAAACTCCGCGCGATCGCCCCCGCTGCACCCGACTTCCTGCCCGCCGCGCTCCGCGGGCTCGTCCGCCTCGGTGGCGGGATGGCGCCGGCGCTGCCCGGCGTCGTCGTGCCGATCGCGCGTCGCGTGCTCCGGAACATGGTCGGCCACCTCATCGTCGACGCGACCGACGCCAAGCTCGGCCCCGCCATCGCGAAGATCAAGCGCGACGGCGTGCGGCTGAACGTCAACCTGCTCGGCGAGGCCGTGCTCGGCGAAGGCGAGGCAGCCCGCCGACTCGAGGGCACGCACAAACTCCTCGCCCGCGACGACGTCGACTACGTGTCGATCAAGGTCTCCTCGACGGTGCACCCGCACTCCCCGTGGGCGTTCGACCACGCGGTCGAGGACATCATCGAGAAGCTCCGGCCGCTCTTCCGCCGCGCCGCGTCGGCGTCGCCGGCCAAGTTCATCAACCTCGACATGGAGGAGTACAAGGACCTCGACCTCACCATCGCGGTCTTCACGAAGCTCCTCGACGAGCCGGAGTTCCTCGGCCTCGAAGCCGGCATCGTGCTCCAGGCGTACCTGCCCGACGCGCTCGCCGCGATGGAGCACCTGCAGGAGTGGTCCGCCGCCCGCCGTGCCCGCGGCGGTGCTGGCATCAAGGTCCGTCTGGTGAAGGGTGCGAACCTGCCCATGGAGCAGGTCGAGGCCTCGGTGCACGGTTGGCCGCTCGCCACCTGGCACACCAAGCAGGACTCGGACACCAACTACAAGCGCGTGCTCGACTGGGCGCTCACCCCGTCCCGCATCGAGAACGTCCGCGTCGGCGTCGCCGGCCACAACCTGTTCGACGTCGCCCACGCCTGGCTGCTCGCCGGGGAGCGCGGCGTCCGAGACGGCATCGAGTTCGAGATGCTGCTCGGCATGGCGCAGGGGCAGGCCTCGGCGGTGAAGAACACCGTCGGGTCGCTCCTGCTCTACACGCCGGTCGTGCACCCGCAGGAGTTCGACGTCGCGATCGCGTACCTGATCCGCCGCCTCGAGGAAGGGGCGTCGCAGGAGAACTTCATGTCGGCCGTGTTCTCGCTCGTCTCGTCGCCGCCGCTCTTCGCGCGGGAGGAAGAGCGGTTCCGCGCCTCGCTCGCGCCGCTGTCGGAGCCGGGCGGTCTGGACGCCCGGCCTCGCACCGTGTGGCCGACCGCTACGCCGCCGTGCAACGCCCCGGCACCGGGCACTTCGAGAACACCCGGACACCGACCCGTCGGTGTCGTCCTTCGCGAGTGGGGAGCAGCCATCACCGCGCGGGTCGCGTCGTCGACGCTGGGGGTCGCCGCCGTCCAGGAGGCACGGGTCGACTCCGCCACGACGCTCGACTCAGCGCTCGCCCGCGTCCGGGACGCCGGTGCCGCCTGGGGGACCTGGTCCGGTGCCGCGCGCGGCGCGGTCCTGCACGCCGTCGGTGACGCGCTCGAGGCGAACCGCGCCGCCCTCGTCGAGGTGATGGCGTCCGAGACCGGCAAGACCATCGACCAGGCCGACCCCGAGGTCTCCGAGGCGATCGACTTCGCGCACTTCTACGGCTCGCTGGCCGCGTCGCTCGACGACGTCGACGGTGCGTCCTTCACGCCCGCCGCGCTGACGCTCGTCGCGCCGCCGTGGAACTTCCCCGTCGCGATCCCCGCGGGGTCGACCCTCGCGGCGCTCGCCGCCGGGTCCGCGGTCGTGCTGAAGCCCGCGCCGCCGGCCGAGCGCTGCGGCGCGGTCCTCGCATCGATCATCGACACCGCCCTCGACGCCATGGGTGCGCCGGCCGACGTGCTCGCCTTCCTGCAGGTGTCGGAGAGCGACCGCGGGCAGCAGCTCGTCGCCTCGCCGCTGGTCGACCGGGTCATCCTCACCGGGGCGTACGAGACTGCCGAGCGCTTCCGCTCGTTCCGGCCCGACCTGCCCCTGCTCGCCGAGACCTCGGGGAAGAACGCCATCATCGTCACGCCGTCGGCGGACCTCGACCTCGCCGTGAAGGACGTCGTCGCCTCGGCCTTCGGCCACGCCGGGCAGAAGTGCTCCGCGGCGTCGCTCGTCGTGCTCGTCGGCTCCGTCGCCACCTCGCGTCGCTTCCGGTCGCAGCTCGTCGACGCCGTGTCGTCGCTCACGATCGGGTACCCCACCGACCCCACCACGCAGATGGGTCCGGTCATCGAGCCCGCGGCGGGCAAGCTGCTCGAGGGGCTGACGATGCTCGGTGCCGGTGAGTCCTGGGCGGTCGAGCCGAAGCAGCTCGACGAGTCCGGCAAGCTTTGGAGCCGGGGGTCCGACTGGGCGTCCGTCGCGGCTCGGCGTTCCACCGGACGGAGTACTTCGGTCCGATCCTCGGCGTCATGACGGCGAAGACCCTCGACGAGGCGATCGACATCGTGAACGAGGTCGACTACGGCCTGACCTCGGGTCTGCACTCCCTCGACTCCGCTGAGATCGGCACGTGGCTGTCGCGGATCGAGGCGGGCAACCTGTACGTCAACCGCGGGATCACGGGCGCGATCGTCCGGCGCCAGCCGTTCGGCGGTTGGAAGAAGTCGGCCGTGGGCGCGGGCACGAAGGCGGGCGGGCTGAACTACCTGCTCGGCCTCGGGTCGTGGTCGCGCGCCGAGGCCAGTGCCGGGTCAGCGCCGTCGTCCGCGGTGTCGGCGTTCGTGCGCGCCGCAGGTGTCTCGTCGCCGTCGCTCGACCGCGCCGTCGCCTCCGACGAGCATGCGTGGGCGACCCTGTCGGCACGGCCACCGATGTCTCGGCGCTGAGCGCGGAACGGAACATCGCGCGGTACCTGCCCTTCCCGGCCGTGCACGTCCGGCTGGCCCCGGTCTCGCCCGCTCCAGCGTCGCCGTCGCCGTCGGCTTCGGTTCCGTCCGGGTCGGCGTCGGCGTCGGCGTCGGCATCGGCTTCGTCCGCTTCGCCCGCGTGGTCGGCTTCGTCGGCTTCGCAGGCTTCGCCGGTGGAGGACGCGGTCGCCGACCTCGTGCGGGTCGTCGCTGCGTCCGTGCGCGCCGGGACCACGATCGACGTCTCGACCTCGTCGGCCCTGCCGTCCTCGGTCGCATCGGCCGTGCGAGCGCTGCCGAACGTCCGGTCGCTGACGCAGTCCCACTCCGACGCAGCCTTCGCCTCGGCGGTGCGGAGCGGTCCCTCCACACGCGTCCGACTCGTCGGCGGAGACGCCTCGGCGCTGTACACGGCGATCGGCGGACGTCCGGACGTCGCGGTCTACGGCGGCCCGGTGACCGAGGCCGGCCGCATCGAGATGCTGCCGTTCCTGCGCGAGCAGGCGGTGTCCATCACCGCGCACCGCTTCGGCACGCCGAACCACCTCACTGACGCGTTGATCTAGCCGGCGTGGACAGGGGTCACGCGCTGATCGACGCCAAGCCGGCGGGCCCGTCCTGTCGAACCACGAATCGGACGGGAACCACGGCGAACCGTGGTTCCTGTCCGATTCGTGGTTCGTTACGTCTCCCGGCGGCACCTCCCGCCGGCACCTCCCGGCTGCGGCTCGGGCGCGAACCGTGGCGCGGGATCACTCCGGGACGGCGGCGGGTGCGAGCATCGTCGAGGTGACGAGGTCGCGCAACGACTCCGGAAGGGGGATCGGCCGCCGCGCGCCCGCACGGTCGATGATGACGTGCACGAACTCGCCCGTCGCGAGCAGTGCGCCGTCGGACTGCCGGAACAGGCCGAACTCCCACGACAGGCTCGTGTTCCCGAGGTGCTTCGAGCGCATCCCGACCTCGATGACGTCCGGGTAGACGGCCGACTCGACGAAGCGGCAGTTCGACGAGACGACCACGGCGATCCAGTGTGACGAGAACGGGTCGAGGCCGGCGTGCTGACCGAACCAGTACGTCGCCGTGGTGTCCATCGCGGCGTAGTAGATCGTGTTGTTCACGTGGCCGAACATGTCGTTGTCGTTCCAGCGCGTGGGGAAGGTGCGGTGGAACGGGTACTCGTCGATGGTCATGGGACTCCCGTCGTGGAGGTGGGGCGGAGCACGTACTCGAACGTCGCACGGGCTCGGACCGGGTCCGGTGTCTCGCCCGAGATCAGGTCCGCGTACGTGAAGGACTCGGAGATCCGGACGAGCAGCCGGGCGAGCTCCTCGGGGACAGCGGCGCGGGGTCGAACGCGCCCGCTGCTCGCTGTTCCTCGACGAGCGCGGCGACCCGCCCGACGAACCGGCTCTGCACGTCGCTCTCGGTGGTGGTCAGCAGACGGAGCGCTCGAGCGGGCTCGCGGGTGAGGAACGCCCGGAAGTAGGGCGCTTCGATCAAGTCCGCCGTGAAGCGGTCGAGCACGTCGACGATCCGCGCCGCCCCGGAGGGAGCGGCGGCGGCAGCCGCCGCGTCGAGCGTCGGGACGGCGAGCGACCACAGCACCTCGGACAGCAGCCGGTCACGGTTGCCCACCCACCGGAACAGGGACGTGCGGTCGATGCCGAGTGAGGCGGCCAACGCGCCCATGTCGATGCGTGAGCCGGCGATGAAGGTGCGCCGTGCCTCCAGGAAGGCGCGCAGCGCTGCATCCGATGTGTACACGCGTTCCTCCCTTGCAACGTTTCCGAGAATGATGCATCGTGGTTCCCATGTCAATGACGACGTCCACCACCGCGCTGCTCGAGTCCGACTTCTACCGCTTCCAAGAGGAACTGACCGATCAGGAGCGCGAGTCGCTCGGACGGCTGCGCACGTACCTTGCATCCGAGGTGCGCCCGATCGCCGACGAGTACTGGGCGCGCGCCGAGTTCCCGGTGCAGGTCGTCGAGCCGCTGGCGGCGCTCGGCATGTACGGCCCGGGCATCCCGCTCGTCCGGCAGTTCGAGAACTCGGCCGTGTACCGCGGCTGGGCGGCGCTCGAGCTCGGACGCGTGGACGCGAGCGTGGCGACGTTCATCGGCGTGCAGTCCGGCCTCGCGATGAACTCCATCGCCGTGACCGGTAGCGAGGAGCAGCAGCGGGAGTGGCTGCCGCGCATGGCGTCCGGCGAACTGATCGGGGCGTTCGGGCTGACCGAGCCGCTGTCCGGCAGCGACTCCGCGCGGGGACTCCGCACGACGGCACGTCGCGAGGGCGACACGTGGGTGCTCGACGGGGAGAAGCGCTGGATCGGCAACGCGACCTTCGCCGACGTCGTCGTCATCTGGGCGAAGGACGTGGCCGACGGCCAGGTGAAGGGCTTCCTCGTCACGACCGACACCCCGGGCTTCACCGCGACGAAGATCGAGGACAAGATCGCGCTGCGCGGCGTGCAGAACGCCGACATCGTGATGACCGGCGTGCGGGTGCCGGAGCAGCGCCGACTCCAACGGGCCGATTCGTTCCGGGCCACGGCCGAGGTGCTCCGCCTCACCCGGACCGAGGTGGCATGGCAGGCCATCGGCATCGCGATCGGGGCGTACGAGGCGGCGCTCGACTACGCCCGGAACCGCGTCCAGTTCGGCAAGCCGATCGCTGCGCACCAGCTCGTGCAGGACCGACTGGTGCAGTCGCTCGGGAACATCACGGCATCGATCGCGCTGTGCACCCGGGCCTCTGAGATGCAGGACGCCGGCATCGGAGGCGACGAGCACTCGGCGATGGCGAAGGCGTTCGCGACGGCGAAGATGCGCGAGACCGTGGCCTGGTGCCGCGAGGTGCAGGGCGGCAACGGCATCGTGCTGGACAAGGGCGTCGCGCGGTTCTTCGCGGACGCCGAGGCGATCTACTCGTACGAGGGCACGCGCGAGGTGAACACGCTCATCGTCGGGCGGGCGATCACCGGTCGGGGCGCGTTCGTGTAGGTCGGGTCAGATCGGTCAGACCCCGAACGACAGCGTCGATGTCGTACGACGTCGACGCTGTCGCTCCGGGTCGGCCCCGCGCGCCGCCCGCGGCCGGGACACTACCCGAGGAGCTGGGGCGCCTCCACTCGCCGCCGAGCACGTGCTCCTCGAGGAACGCGAACACCGTCTCGTACCAGATCGCGGCGTGCTGCGGCTTCAGCACCCAGTGGTTCTCGTCCGGGAAGTACAGGAACCGGTGCGGCATCGTCCCGTCGGCGGCCGCATGGTGCTCGGCGAGCTCGGACCACAGCCGCAGTCCCTCGCCGATCGGCACCCGGTAGTCCTTGTCGCCGTGGATGACGAGCATCGGGGACGTGATCTCGGCGACGAACCGGTGCGGGTCGTTCTCGTGGATCCCGGTCTCGTCGAAGATCGACTGCCAGTACTGCGACATGTCCGTCGTCCCGTTGAACTGGTCCAGCGCCAGAGACTGGCGTGGGTGACGATCGCCCGGAAGCGGTCGGTGTGGCCGGCGACCCAGTTCGACATGTAGCCACCGAAGGACCCGCCCATCGCGGCCGTCCGGGTCTCGTCGATGTCGCCCCGCGCGACGACCGCGTCCGTGATGGCCATGAGGTCGGTGAACGGCGCCTGCCCCAGGCGTTCCATCCGCGGTTGATGAAGTCGAGGCCGTAGCCGGTCGACAGCGCCGGGTCGGGCAGGAGCACCGCGTAGCCGCGGGCCGCCGCGAGCTGCGGGTTCCACCGCCACGACCACTGGTTCCACGAGTTCAACGGACCGCCGTGGATCCAGAGCAGCAGCGGGTGCGGCCCGTCGCCGGCCGGCAGGACCAGCCACCCGCGGACGGCCGTGCCGTCCGCTGCCGCCGTCGACACCTCTTCCAGTCGGCCGGGACCTGCGGCAGCGGTGCTGGTGTCGCGAGCGCGGTCGCCGTGCCGTCCGTCGCGATCCGCACCGGGTGCAGTGGGGCCGCCCACGAGGCACGGAGCGCCACGACCGCGCCGCTCTCCGCCGCCACGCGCAGGCTCGAGTACGCCCAGTCGTCGTGGGTCAGCTGCTCGACGGCACCGCCGTCGAGGGGAGCCGGAACACCGGCGCGCGGCCGCCCTGGTCCGCCGTCGCCAGGAGCGCATCGTCGCCGTGCGCGAACACGAGCTCGTTCGGCCAGCGGTCCCACGCTGCCGCGATCCGCCGCGCTCCCGAGACGCTCGTACCATCGAGCTCGGCGACCCACACCTCCTGCTGGGTGGCTCCCGCCGGCGTGAAGCGGGGCGTGCGCACCCACGCGACCCTGCGGCCGTCGTGGCTGATCGTGGGCATCTCGTGGTCGACGTCGGCCTCGTCGAACAGCACGGACCGCGAACCCGAGGCGACGTCGAACGCGACGAGCGTCGAGTGCGAACCACGTGCCTCCTGGACGGCGACAGTGGCGACGACCACCGAACCGTCGGGGGTGACCGCCCCGTCGACGTGTTCGAGGGAGCGGGCCGGTGCCGGAGTGAGGTCCCTGAGCGCCGGGAGGTGCGACGGGTAGGACGGCTTCGCCGCGTCGTCGTGAGCCGTGCTCGTAGCGGCTTCGGACAGCGTCGCGAGGTCGAGCGTCAGCACGTGCGTCTCGTCGGGACCGAGGTCGTGGTCCCAGAACCGCACGGGTAGGTCTCGTGCAGGATCGCCTGGACCTTCCGGTCCTTACGGCGCGCGCGGAGGTCGGCATCGGCCTGGACCACTCCCGTCGGGTCGTCACCGGTGCCCGGGAGCAGAGCGGCCGTGACCGCGACCGTGTCGGTACCGGAGGCGACGCCGAGCACACCGCCGACACCGCCCGCGAGCTTGGTGACCGGTCGTGCCTCGCCCCGGCCGCCGGCAGGACCCAGAAGCTGCGGCGCGTCGGTGTCCTTGTCGCCTTCGCCGTCGGGGCGCGCGGAGACGAAGAGCAGGTCGCCGGTGCGGGTGAACACCACCCCGCCCTCGCTCTTCGTCGACCGGGTCAGGCGGACCGGCGTCGTCGAGGCGTCGTCGTCCGACGTCGGGACGGACCAGATCGAACGGCGGTACCCGGTGCCGTCCGAGTCGAGCACGCTGACGGTCAGCGCGACGCGGGAGCCGTCCGGGCTCACCGCGATCCCGTCCACGCGTGGGAGAGCGGTGTACTGGTCGAGGTCCGAGAACGGCGTCGTCATGCCCCCACGCTATCGGCGGCACCGACTCGCGCGGCCGCGGGACCGCGGTCTGTGGAGAACTCAGGCCCAGAACGCGGCGATGCCCTCCGCGACCGCCGCGCCCTGCGTCCGACCGGCGTCGGCGGCGGGGGCCTGCGTCGACAGGGACAGCGAGTCCGCGCCGAACGCCTGCTGGGAGGTGCTGTCCGCGATCACGACCTCGACGGAGGTCCCCGCAGCGCGGAGCCCCTCGACCGCCACGTCCAGCCACGGCCCGAGCGGCGACGGCCCCTCGGGCCCGCAGGCGACGACGAGCACGCGCTCGTACCCGGCGGCGATGTCGGCGTTGGTGGCCGAGCGCATGCCGCCGTCGACGTAGGGGCGTCCCTCGATCCCGACGGGCGACCAGACGAGCGGCACCGAGCAGCTCGCTGCCACGGCGCGGGGGAGCGGGACGTCGTCGGCGGCGGTGATGACCCGGAACGTGCCGTCGGTGGCGTCGATCGCGGTGAGGGCGAGCGGTCGTGCCGGCCACTCGGTGGACGGCAGGGTCTCGGCGAAGGTCGCGGCGCGCTCGTCGTCGGTCTGGCCGGTGGTGGTCCGCTGCGCGAGCAGACCCAGGCGCGCGCGGGCGTCCTGGTCCGAGGTCGCGCCCTCGAGGACGGCACCGATCCGCTGCTGGAAGTCCTCGGCGTCGATCGGGACGGGTTCCTCGTACGTGGTCGGCACGGGTGCGTGCTGCTGGTCGTACGCCTGCTGCACGCCGCCGTACCGGACGAACGTCCCGACGACGCTGCCGGCGCTGGTGCCGACGACCAGGTCGGCCGCGTCGAGGTCCACTCCGGCATCCTGCAGGGCGGACAGCACCCCGAGTTCCCAGGCGATCCCGGCGACGCCACCGCCGCCGAGGACGAGTGCTCTGGTTCCGGGGGCAGGCGTGGAGACGTCGGTCATGCGTCCTGCTTACCAGGTGCGGACCGACTGGAGGCGCGTGGCGGCGCCGCCACGCGCCTCCAGTCCGTCGATCGGTTCAGCCCACAACACGTGGCCTGGAAAGCCGGATCGCGCGGAGGAGGTCGGAAGCTCCGACTCGCTACCCGCGATTCGGCACCCTACGCGCGATTCGGCACCCCGCGCCGGGGCGGCTGGGTCAGACGCCCGCCGTGGAACGGATCCAGCTGGCGGACTGGGTGAGGACGGCGTAGTTCGAACCGGCGTGCGTGTTCGCGCCCGGGTCGGCCACGTCACCCGTCGAGCAGACGCCCACGACCTTGCCGTTCACGACGAGCGCTCCGCCGGAGTCGCCGTGGTTCGAGGCTCCCGAGACGCCCGTGACGTGCTGGGCGACCCCGCGGTACGCGTCCGTCGAGCTGCCGGTGAGGTTCACCGACGCCTGGTACAGCCCGGTCGTCGGGACGCTGTTCGCCCGGTTGCCGTAGCCGAGGATCGTGCCCGTCCCGGTGGACCTCGGGCTGAAACCGAGGTCGAGCTGCGCGTACGAGGCGAGCGTCTTCGGCGTGCGCAGGTGCACGAGCGCGATGTCGCCGGACGGGGCGGAGTACAGCCGGTCCGCCGCGGTCGCGGGGCCGCGGTTCGTCGTGCTGTTCGAGTGGTAGACGTTCATCGCGGTGGTGCCGTCGACGCAGTGCTCCGCGGTGAGCACCCACGAGGCGTTGAGCTGTTCGCCGGTGCAGCCGAACGTGTCGGTGCCGCCCTGCTGGAAGACGAGCTGCACCTCCCACGGAGTGCTCGGCGCCGGCTCGCCGCCGATGACCTGCGGTGAGGCGGTGGCGGCGTTCGCTGCGGTCGCGCCGAGCGATCCGCCGAGGAGGGCGAGGGCCGCCGTGGCGGCGAGGGCGAGACCCTTGAGGTTCTGTCGCTGGTTCATGGCCTGATCGTGCGCGCCCCCGAACGGGGGTCAAGTCGGCGTTGCGGAGGACAACAGCCGTCACCCTGCGCCGGAGCCTGTGGACAACTCCGTCCGCGTCGGTGGGACGCCCTACCGTCGGGGTATGCGGCAGGAACAGGAACGACGCCGGACGCGTGCCGGGCGGGTCGGTGCAGTGGTGTGGCCGATCGTGGTGGCCGCTGCGCCCACCGCGGCGTTCCAGCTGCCGAACCTCGTCGCGACCTCGGCGCTCCGGGTGGGTCTGGTCGTGTTCGGGCTCGTCGTCCTCGTCGCGGCGGTGCTCGTCCAGGTCGTGCGCGCTCGGCGGGCCGAGTCCACACGGGGCGCCGTCGAGGACTCGGCGGCGCGCCTCGAGCGAGAGCAGTCGACCGCGGTCCGGTACGCGTTCGGGCAGCTCGCCACCCGGCTCGTGCGGTTCACCGAGCTCCGGCGACACGACCGGCGGAGCGAACTGCCGGCGTTCGCGGACCGTGTCGCCGTCGCGCTCGCCTTCTACCTGCTGCCGAAGGTCCCCGACGTCCGCGCCAACGTGTACCAGCTTCTCGGCGGACCTCCGCGCGCTCGAGCCGATCGGGCACGGAGGGGCGGGCGACACCGCCGGGACGTTCCGCGCGGGCACGCCGTACGGTGACCGGAACCTCGAGTGGGTCCTCGTCGGCGGTGCGCCCAGGGTCGTCGGGGACCGTGCGGCGGATGTCGACGTCGACCAGGACCTGCCGGGCTTCGAGCCCCGCTACACGTCGTACGTCTCCGTCGTGATCCGTTCGAACGAGTACTCCTTCGGCATGCTCACGGTCGACTCTCCGGCTCCCGATGCGTTCACCGACCTCGACGCCAAGAACGTCGCCGTGGTCGCGGCGTTCATGGCCGTGGCGTTCTCGCTCACCTACTCGTCCCCGGAACGGGATCGCAACCCTCGGAAAGGCCCGTGATGCTCACACGATTTGTCGGACGCTCGACGTACCATCCCACCATGACCATCGTGACCCCCGAACCGAGGCCCTTCGGACGTTCACGGGTGTACACCCCGAACTGGACCGACGACACCACCGACGCCGATTACGAAGACCTCGACGTCATTGCCGCGAACCTCGAACGTGAGGAAACGGCGGCGCGCCGGCGCGTCGAAGCGCAGATCGCGGCCCGACTCGCTCGCTGACCGTTCGTCACGGGCCGAGGGCTCCTCACTCGTCGGACACGTCGATGAGCACCTTTCCGACCGTGTCGCCCTCGACCGCGTCGTGCGCTGCGGGCGTCTCGTCGAGTCGGAAGCGTGTGAGCGGTAGGCCGGCGTCCTCACCGACGGGCAGGACACCGTCCCCGAGTGCCGCGGTGACGTCCTCCGCGGCTGCGGTCAGCGCGTCGTCCCCGATCGTGTAGAGCAGCAGGAACTGGTACCGGGCGTTCACGCTCATGTTCGGCCGGATCGGCAGGGTGGCCTCGTCACCGCCGTTGTTCGCGTAGATCGACACGACGCCGTGGTTCGCCAGCACGTCGGCCACGAGCGCGGCGTTCTGCGGGATGGACACCTCGACGACGATGTCGATGCCGTCCCGGGCGATCCCGCGGATCTGCTCGGCCGCATCGTCGTCGTGGTAGTCGACCGTGTGGTGCGCTCCCGCGGCGCTGGCAAGCGCGGCCTTCGCGTCCGAGCTGATCGTCGCGACGACCGTCGCACCGGCCCAGCGGGCGAGCTGGATCGCGGCGTGGCCGACCGCCCCGGCGCCGCCAGCGACGAGCACGGTCCTCCCGTCGAGGGCGCCTGGTGCGAGGCGCGACGGGCCGTCCTCGTGCGTGGTCAGGGCTCGGTGCGCGGTCATGGCCGGGACTCCGAGCGACGCACCGACGTCGAACGAGGTGCCCTCGGGCAGCGGCACCGCGCGGGTGGCCGGGACGACGGTGTACTCCTGCGCGGTCCCGGTCGGCCGGCCGGCCGCGGACATGTACAGCCAGACGCGGTCGCCGACGTGCAGGTCATCGACGCCCTCGCCGACGGCATCGACGACTCCGGCGCCGTCCTGGTTCGGGGTGACCTCCGGGAACGGCAGGTCATCGCCGTAGGTCCCGCCCTTCCGGCCTTCCAGTCGGTCGGGTTCACACCCGACACGACGACGCGGACGCGCACCTCGCCTCGGCCGGGCTCCGGGGTCTCACGGTGGACGAGTTCGAGGACGCTGCTGCCACCGGGCTTCGTGTAGACGACTGATCGCATGTCCCCAGGCAACCACGACCACCACGTGCGGATTCCGAGCGCGCGCCCGTGCGAGCGCGAGCGGGCGATCAGCGCGCGTCGTACTCCTCGCGCGAGACCGCGACGTCGTCCATGTGCCCGGTCGCCCAGTCCTCCAGTGGCTTGAGCACCTCGCGCAGCGACCTGCCGCGATCGGTCAGCTCGTACTCGACGTGCGGCGGGATCTCGGGGAAGACCGTGCGCGTGACGAGTCCGTCGCGTTCGAGTGCGCGGAGCGTCTGGGTGAGCATCTTCTGCGACACGCCCTGCACCCGGGTGGCGATCGCCGAGTAGCGTGCCGGACCGTCGGCGAGCGCGCCGATGGTCAGGACGCTCCACCGGTCGCCGATGCGGTCGAGCAGTTGCCGCGACGGGCACTCGGCGGCGTAGGGGCTGTACTCGAGTGCTGACACGACGACCTCCGTTACGCACCGTGAGGTGCCTACTTACTCAAAGAGAGTAACGCTTGTACGGTGAGTGTCGACGTTCCACGAAAGGAAGCTCCATGACCAGCATCGTCGTCTTCGGTGGCACCGGCTACGCCGGCTCCGCCATCACCCGCGAGGCCCTCTCCCGCGGCATCGCCGTCACCGCCGTCGCCCGCGACACCTCCAAGCTCGAGGCTGCCGAGGGGCTCACGCTCGCACGGGGCGACGCCTTCGACGCCGACTTCGTCGCCGAGGTCACGAAGGGTGCCGACGTCATCGTCGTCGCCCTCCACGCGGTCCAGGCGGACGGCAGCGAGCTTAAGGACCGCTTCCAGCCCTTCGTCGACGCGGCGGCGGCCACCGGTGCCCGGCTCGGCATCGTCGGCGGTGCCGGTTCGCTGCTCGCCGCCGAGGGCGGCCCGCGTCTGTTCGACACCGACGCGTTCCCGGACGCCTTCAAGGGCGAGGCGAAGAGCCACGCCCAGATCCTCGACGCCCTCCGCGCCGCGGACACCGAGGTCGACTGGTTCTACGTGAGCCCGGCCGCGGCCTTCGGCGGCTACAACCCGGCGAGCGTCGCGGCACCTACCGCACCACCGACGACGTCCTGCTCACCGACGCCGACGGCAACTCGGACATCTCCGGTGAGGACTACGCACTCGCCTTCGTCGACGAGATCGCATCGCCGGCGCACCACCGCGCGCGCTTCGGCGTCGCCTACTGACCCGCGCCTCCCGTCTGCCAGCGGTGACGTCCACCGCGCGGAACCAGGTTCCGGACACAGCACCGCGGAGGAGCGTGGTGCTGTGTCCGGAACCTGGTTCCCGGGGTCGGCGGCGCCGCGTCAGCGGTGGCCGACGATCGACGGGACCGGCATGTGGTGCCGCATCCGGACCGCCAGGTGGAGGCCTCCGCGGCGGGCGAGCAGCAGACCGACGACCGCGGCGGCGGCGGCGGGCACGCCGCCCGCGACGACCATGCCCACGTGGGCACCGAAGTGGTCGACGATCTGGCCCATGAGCGGGCCGCCGATCGCTTGCCCGCCGAGCAGTACGAGGACGTAGAGCGACATCACGCGTCCGCGGATCGCCACGTTCGAGGACAGCTGCACGAGGGAGTTCGATGCCGTCTGGAACAGGAGCTGCGACATCCCGACCGCGACGAGCGCCACGGTGAAGGGTGCGATGACCGGGATGGCGCCCGTGACGACGAGGAGCACACCCGTCCAGAACACGCCTCCGACGATGGTGCGGAGCCGGACGGTGGCGCGACGGGTGGAGAGCAGGGCGCCGGTGAGGGCGCCGATCGCGACGGCGGAGTTGAACACACCGTAGCCGCCCGCGCCGACGTCGTACACCTGGGACGCGAACGCCGAGAGCAGCACGGGCATCGTCAGGGCGAACACCGAGAAGAACGCCACGAGGACCACCGGCACGATGATGGTCGGCTTGCGGACGGCGTAGCGCAGGCCCTCGACGAGCTGGCCCTTTCCGCGCGGCGCGGGCGGGTGCGGTGCAGTTCGGAGACGCGCAGGAACCCGAGCGTGACGACGACGGCGACGCAGGCGATGGCGTTGATGCCGAACGACCACCCGGCCCCGACGGCGACGAGCAGCGCCCCGGAGAGCGCCGGGCCGATCATGCCGCCGAGCTGGAACACCGACGAGTTCACGCTGATGGCGTTCCGCAGGTGCTCGTGGCCCACGATCTCGGTCACGAACACCTGGCGCGCCGGGTTGTCGATCACGGTGACCATGCCGACGAGGAACGCGATCGCCCAGATGTGCCACGCCTGCACGACGCCGGCGAGGGTCAGCACGGCGAGCAGTGCGGAGAGGACGGCGAACGACCCCTGCGTGATCATCATCAGCGCGCGCTTCGAGAAACGGTCCACGAGCACTCCGCCGAGCAGCCCGAAGAACAGCATCGGCGCGAACTGGCACGCCACCGTGATGCCGACCTGCGCGACCGACCCGGTGAGCTGCAGGACGAGCCAGTCCTGCGCGATCCGCTGCATCCAGCCGGCGGTCATGGCGACGAGGTTGGTCGCGGTGAACAGCCGGAAGTTCGGTACCGACAGCGCGATGAGGGTGTGGCGCCAGGGTGGTCGGGTTGCCTGGATCGGGAGCGGTTCGGTGGGTGGGGGAGGGTCGTCGATGACGCGCTCACGGTTGGGGATCTCCGGACGTCGGCTGCGGAACTGGTACCCCTACGAAAGTACGTGGTGCAACGTCATTCGATACCCCTATGGTGGCTATCAGTCCATTGCGATGTCGAATGAACGGGGTGCACCGTGCTCGATCCGGTCCTGCTGCAGACCTTCCTCGCGGTCGCCGAGACCGGGAGCTTCACCCAGGCCGGGACTCGGCTCGGCATCAGCCAGCCCACGGTGTCCCAGCACGTGCGGCGGCTCGAGACCGCGGTGTCCCGGACCCTGGTCGCGCGGGACACCCGGGGCGTGACGCTCACCGACAACGGCGACGCGATGGCCGGGTTCGCGCGGACGATCCTCGCGGCACACGCCACCGCCGACGCCTACTTCTCGGGAGCGGCGACTCGGGGCGGCTCCGGTTCGGGGCGGCGGACGACCTCGCGATCACGCAGCTGCCCCGGATCCTCCGGGACTTCCGGCGGCTCCACCCCCAGGTGAACCTCGAGCTGACGGTGAACCAGTCGTCCCCGCTGCTCCGACGGGTCCACGCCGGACAGCTCGACCTCGTGTTCATCAAGCAGACCGCGGGCGAGTCGGCCGAGGGCACCCGCGTCGCCACCGACCAGATGGTGTGGATGGCGCAGGACGGCATCGCGCTCGAACCCGGGGAGCCGGTGCCGCTCATCGCGTACCAGGCGCCGAGCATCAGTCGGCAGATGGCGATCGACGCGCTCGAGGCCGCGGGCCGCACGTGGCGGATCACGTGCAACACGCGCGACGTGAACGGTGTGCTCGCGGCGGTACGGGCGGGGATCGGGGTCGCGGTGTTCCCGCACTCGCTCATCCCGGCGGACCTCGTGAAGGTCTCGCAGCGGCTGTCGCTGCCGGACCTGCCGGCGGTCGACTACGTCCTCATCGCGAACCCGACGGTGCAGCGGGAGCCGATCGACGCCCTGACGAACGCGATCCTGTCCCGAGGGGTCATCCGCGCGGTGTGACGCAGCGGCGTCCGACGTGCGCGTGCGCGTGCGCACGCACGCACGCGTGCGTCGGCGTCGGCGCTGTCCGCGTCTCGTTTCGATGAGACGAGACGCCGCCGGACCGGCGGGACGCCGCGTCGTGCGCGAAACACCGTCGGATAGGGAGGTGTCTGGCGCACGGGCGGTGTCTCGTGCGTGCGACGTTGCCTCGTCCGTGCGGTGTCTCGTGCGTGCGGCGGCGTCTCGTTCGTCGGGCGTCGGCGTGCGAGAGGGGCTACGGCGCGAGCGTGGGCGTGATGCCGGCGCCGGTCAGGTCCGGGAGCGTCACACCGGCCGCGGGCAGCACCGCCGAGGCGACCGCCCAGAGCAGCACGAGGGCGCCGACGCCGCCGAGCACGGCCCCGAGGAGCGCGATCGGCCGCTGCCACGTCGCCGCGCGGTTCCGGAGCGTGACCACCGACACCAGGAGCGCGACGACGCCGAGCAGCAGCCCGATGCCGTGCACGGTCGCCGGCTGCAGGAACCACCAGGCCGCCAACCCGAGGGTCGCCAGACCTGCGACGGCGCCGAGGGCGGCTCCCGGAGTGGGCCGGACGAAGGGCGCCCGGTCAGCCTGCTCGTCCGCCTGCGTCGAGGACGCCGGTTCCGAGGTCGCCGGTTCCGATGGAGCCGGTTTCGCGGCTCGCCAGCGCCAGCCCTGCCGAGCCCGCGGGGAACGGCGCGGCTCGCCGTCCGCGGTCTTGGTGGTCGCCGTCGAGCGGGCCGCCGTGGAGTTGGCCGCCGTGGCGTGAGCTGCAGTGAGTCGGGCGGCGGTGGGGAGGGCAGCAGTGGGGAGCGCCGCAGTGGGGAGCGCCGCGGTGGCGGGGAGTGCGGCGAAGGGCGCACTGGGGAGCGCGGCTGGTGTCGAGGGCGAGACGGCCGTTCCGGGACAACGGTGTCGTTCGGCCGCGTGGCCGGGGCGTCGGACCTGGGAGCTGCGGTCGGTTCCGGCGCTGCGATCACGGCGTCGAAGGACCGGGTCGGCGTCGGAGCGGGCGCGGGCAGCGGAGCCTGCTGGCGTGCGAAGCGGGCGGGCGTCCGGTAGCCGATCGGACCGACGGGCTCGGGCTCGACGCCCTCGACGACGACGTGTTCGAGGCCGGGCACCGAGAACCGCGGCTGTCCGACCGCGGGAGCGACGGGCGCCGCCGGAGCGCCGGGCGCCGCCGGGGGAGCGACGGAGGCCGGGGCGGCGGGCATCGGGGGAGCGACGGACACCGGGGTGGCGGGTGCCGCGGGGGTGATCGACACGGGGGCGGGTGTCCGGGGAACGATCGACGTCCGGGAGACGGCGTCGGCCGGCGAGACCGGGGCCGGGGTCGGGTCGACCGGGGCCGCGACGAACGGCACGGTGTCCACCGCGGGAGACGTCGGGGCCGGCGGGAGGAGGCGCTCCTGCGGCGGGTAGTCGGCACCACGATGTCACCCTCGCCGAGTCCGGACGGCGACTGCGGTCCGGGGAACGTCGTGCCAGGGTCGACCGTCTCCGGTGCGGAGGCCGAGGAGGCGGAGGCGGGGCGCGCCTCCAGGCCGGCCGCTGCCACGGACCGAACGGGGGCCGGAGGGCCGTCGACCGCGCTCTCGGGCGGTGCCGTCACCCACGCGGGGACCGCGCGGCGCGGCCGGTCCTCGTCCGGCATGCGATGCGATGCCACTGCGGTGCTCCCTCCGTAGGCTGATCCATGGTCAGTTGTAACGGCAACCGATGCGGTCGGCGCAGCCCCAGTTCCGGGGTGGCCGGTACGGTCGACACATGACCGGAATCGAACATCGTCCGCTCGGCCCTCGGGGCTCGTCGTCTCCACCGTCGGCATCGGCTGCAACAACTTCGGCCGCCCGGCACGTTCACCGAAACGCAGGAGGGCACGGACGCCGTCGTCCAGGCCGCCCTCGACGCCGGCGTCACCCTCTTCGACACGGCGGACGTCTACGGCGGCCGACCGGGGCTGTCCGAGGAGATGCTCGGCAAGGCCATCGCCGGACGCCGGGACGAGATCGTCCTCGCCACGAAGTTCGGGATGGACATGCAGGGCGCGAACGGTCCGGACTGGGGCGTCCGCGGCTCCCGTCGGTACGTGCGGCTCGCGGTCGAGTCCTCGCTGCAGCGCCTCGGCACCGACTGGATCGACCTGTACCAGATGCACCGTCCCGACGACGTGACCTCGATCGAGGAGACCCTGTCGGTGCTCGACGACCTCGTCCGCGAGGGCAAGATCCGCTACATCGGCCACTCCAACTTCGCCGGGTGGCAGATCGCCGAAGCCGAGCTGACGGCGTCGATCGCCGGCACCACGGCGTTCGTGTCCGCGCAGAACGAGTACAGCCCGCTCGCCCGCGGCGTCGAGGACGAGGTCCTGCCGGCCGTCCGCGCGTACGCTCTCGGGTTCCTGCCGTACTTCCCGCTCTACAACGGCCTGCTCACGGGCAAGTACACGAAGTCCGGCGGACCGTCCGACGGGCGGCTCACCACGTCGAAGCCGCAGCTGCTCGAAGACGCACCCTGGGCCGTCATCGAGGAGTTCCAGCGGTTCTGCGACGAGCGCGGGGTCACGATGCTGCAGGCCACCTTCGCGTGGTTGCTGGCGCAGCCCGGGCTGTCGAGCGTCATCGCGGGGCGACGAAGCCGGAGCAGATCCGGCAGAACGCCGAGGCCGGCACGGCCTGGGCGCCGTCGGAGGACGACATCGCCGAGATGACGGTCATCTTCGACGGTGCCTGAGCGCCGACGGCGTAGGCCGCGCGCGCCGGCTCGGGCGCGAGCGCGAGCCACGCGAGCTCCTGAGGGAGCGCGAGCCGGCCACGGCTGAGCGAGCGCGCGCCGCGCCGGCGCCTACTGGTCGCGGTAGCGCGTCGCCTCGGCGAGCTTGCCGCGCAGCTCGTCCGCCGTGAACCGGGTGACGTACCCGGCGTGTCCCGCTGGATCCGCCAGCCCTCGGCGAGCGGACCGGCATCGACGACGTCGAACCCGAACTGGTCGATGAGGTCCGACACCACCCGCTTCGCAGCCGCGTCGTCACCCGCCACGACGAGCGCGCGACGGTCCGGGTGCCGGCCGGCGAGGCGTGCCGCGTGAGGTCCGGCGCCCCGATGTGGTTGAACGCCTTGACGACGCGGGCCCCGGGCAGGTGGTCCTGCAGGCAGCTCGGCCGTCGTCGTGGTCTCGTCGTCGAGTGCGTCGATGTGCCCGTCGCGCTGCGGGTAGTAGTTGTTGGTGTCGATCACGACCTTGCCCACGAGGGGTTCCACGGGGATCGTCTCGATGGCGGCGAGCGGCGTCGTCACGACCACGATGTCCCCGGCCGCGGCCGCCTCGTCGCGCGTGGCGGCCCGGGCGCTGTCGGCGGCCGTGGCGTTCAGCTCGCGCACCAGGTCGCCGAGGGTCTCCGGTCCGCGGGAGTTCGCGATCACCACCTGGTGGCCGTGCCGCACGGCGAGCCGTGCGAGCTGGGAACCGATGTTGCCTGCGCCGATGATGCCGATGGTCGTCATGGTGCCCCGCAACGCTCGCCACGGCGCCCGCTATTCCCGTCCCGGCACCGCGGAGCGCCGGGGTGCATGATGGCGGCATGGACCACGAGTTCCGGAACGAGACCGACCAGGACCGCTACGCGATGTACGTCGGCGGAGAAGCTCGTGAGCGTCCTCGACTACCGCGAGAACGGCGACGCGATCGCGTTCCCGCACACGTACACCGTGCCCAAGCACCGCGGGCACGGCTACGCCGCCGAGCTCGTCGACTTCGCGGTCGCTGACGTCGAGGCGAACTCCACCAAGCGCGTCGTCCCGATGTGCTGGTTCGTCGGCAAGTGGTTCGACGAACACCCCGAGAAGGCAGATCTGCTCCTCCGCGGCGCTGCGGACTGAGCCGAACCGGAAGGCGGCGCCCATGCCGACGATCACCCCGTTCCTCTGGTACGACGACCAGGCCGAAGCGGCGGCCGAGTACTACGTCGACCTGTTCCCCCACAGCCGCATCGACAGCGTCAGCAGGACCCCGGACGGAAGACGCTCGTCGTGGAGTTCACGCTGCTCGGCAAGCCGTACCGGGCGATGAACGGCGGACCGGGTCACGAGCACACCGACGCGGTGTCGTTCCAGGTCGACGTCGACACGCAGGACGAGCTCGACCGTGTCTGGGATGCCCTCCTCGCGGACGGCGGGCGCGCGACGGCCTGCGGTTGGCTCTTCGACCGCTGGGGCGTGGCGTGGCAGGTGACCCCCTCGATGATGGGCGACCTCATGACCGGGGCGGGTGATCCGGAGGCGAACGCCCGCGTCTTCGAGGCCATGATGCAGATGGTCAAGCTGGACATCCCGACGCTGCAGGCCGCGGCGGCGGGGAGCTGAACCGCACCGCCGCGCCGCGCGCCGTACCGGCCGGTATGGTGGCGGGACCGAACACCGCCGGCCGGTGCCGGCATCGACAGGCTGGAGTGCACCCGATGAGCGAGTCGAGGCCCGATGTCCGCAACAGCGACATCGGACGTGCCTACACCGAACTCGCCCGGATCACCCGACGCGCGAGCATCCGCGCCCGCGGCTCGGAGTCGATCCTGAGCGTCGTCGACCAGTCCCTCGTCGACTTCGTCGTGCAGCACCCTGGCTGCATGGCCATCGACATCGCGCGGTACCTGCGGCTCAACCGATCGACGATCTCCCGGCAGCTTCTCCGGGCTCCTCGCCACCGGACTCATCCGGACGACCGACGGCGGCACGGGGAACGCCAAGCCCCTCGAGGCCACCGACGCCGGACGTGCCGCGCTCCACCGGTCGGTCCAGGCTGCACCGCGACGCGCTCGACGAACGCCTGGCGAGCTGGTCGGACGACGACATCGCACTCCTCGCCGGACTGCTCGAACGGCTCGGCGCCGCCGACGAGGCCGGGCTCCCGATGCCGGGGCGCAGCGTCCCGTGACGACCTCGTTGGTCGTGCTCTCCGACACCCACCTGCCGAAGCGGGCGAAGGGGCTGCCGGCGGGGCTCTGGGCCGACATCGACGCCGCCGACCTGGTCGTGCACGCCGGCGACTGGGTGGACCTCGCGACGCTCGACGCCGTCGAGGCCCGTGCACGCCGGTTCGAGGGCGTCCGCGGGAACAACGACGGCCCGGAGTTCGAGGAGCGGCTGCCCCTCGTGGCACGCTTCGCGGTCGAGGACCTCCGGTTCGCGCTCGTGCACGAGACCGGGTCGGCGACCGGCCGGGAACGTCGCATGGCCGCCGAGTACCCGGACGTCGACGTGCTCGTGTTCGGGCACTCGCACATCCCGTGGGACGCCGTGGCGCCGACGGGGCTGCGGCTCCTCAACCCGGCTCGCCGACCGATCGCCGCCGGCAGCCCGACCACACCTGGATGCGTGGCGAGGTCGACGGCCGTGCGCTCGCCGTCGAGCTGGTGCGGCTGCCGCCGCCGACCCCCTGACGGACGGGAGGCGCGGTGCGGGCCCGCCCCGTGCCTCCCGTTCGTGGTCGTGGTCGTGGCCGTGGTCGCGGTCGCGGTCGCGGTCGCCGCGAGACTCGTGGTCAGCGACAAGTCTCGCGGCGGCGCGCCCGAGAACGGTCGCTCAGGGCGAGACTCGGCCGCGGCCGGCGCGGCCGGCGCGGCCGGCGCGGTCGGCGCGGTCGGCGCGGACGTCGGCATGCGGAAGAACGCGAGCTCCCACGCGGTCGAGCGGCGGAACGCGCGCGTCATGACGCCGCGCTCCGCGGGCGTCGCCGCGGCCGCCAGCCGCTCAACCCGAGCGGTCGCGGCCGCTGACGACTCAGCGAACGCCGGGTCCCCGTACGCCGCGATCCAGTCCGCGAACGGGTGCTCCGCGGGCACCGGACCGATTTGCGTCCCGACCCAGGCGTACACCTGGAAGCACGGCAGCACCGCCGCCGCGAGGACCGCGGCGGATCTGGAGTCCGACGCCTCCTGCAGGTGCTCGAGGTACCCGGCGCAGGTCGGGTGCACGGGATCGTCCGCGTGGGTGCCGGCCAGGCGCCGGTGGTGCAGGTCCCGCGCCTCGTCGGCACAGCCCTGCGCCGCGGCCGCCCAGAACGCGGCATCGTCTCCGGTCGACCACGACCCGAGCCGGGCCAGGTGCCGCTCGTACGCCCGGAGGTAGTGCACGTCCTGCGCGAGGTAGGCCGCGAAGACGTCGGGGTCGAGCGACCCGTCGCGCATCCGGACGAGGAACGCGCACCCGATCGTCTCTCGGAGCACGTCGGCGACGTCCTCCCACCACCGGTCCGTCCACGACGGCTCGGGCAGCGCGGCGCGTACGACGGCACCGTGGTCGATCGGGCCGTTGCCGCTCCCGACCCCGAGGTCGTCGGCACCCAGCAGCGCCGCGGTCAGCCACGTCTTCGCGCTCCCGATCGCGAGCTCCCAGTCGTGGTCGCGCGCCACGAGCGTCGCGATCGCGCTCGACAGCGAGCAGCCGGTGCCGTGGGTGTTCGTCGTCGCGACCCGCGGTGCCGAGAACGTTCGGACGACGCCGGACGCCGACACGAGCACGTCGTCCGAGGTCGCGCCGTCGTCGTGTCCGCCCTTCGCCAGGACGAGCACGTCCCAGGTCCGGGCGACGAGCAGCGCCGCGTCGAGGGGCGACGACGGCGACCCGCCGGCCAGTGCGGCGAGCTCCGTCAGCTCGGCCCGGTTCGGCGTCACCAGGTCGGCCAGCTCGAACAGCGAGGCCATGGCCCGCGAGGCGTCCTCGTCGAGCAGCCGGTCCCCGCTCGTGGCGACCATGACCGGGTCGACCACGACGACGGGCGGCCGGTGTTGCCGCAGCCACGAGGTCACCGTCCCGACGACTTCGACCGTGCCGAGCATCCCGATCTTCACGGCGTCGATCGTCACGTCGTCGGACACCGCGTCGAGCTGCTCCCGGAGGAACCCGGCGTCCGGAACGTGCACGGAGCGGACGCCGTGGGTGTTCTGCGCGACGAGCGCCGTCACGACCCCCATCCCGTACCCGTCGTGGGCTGCGATCGACTTCAGGTCCGCCTGCAGCCCGGCTCCGCCGGTTGGGTCCGTCCCGGCGATGCTCAGGACCCTGGGGGCCCTGGGGACCCTGGGGACCTTGGGGACCCTGGGGACGTCGGGCGCGTGTGCGGTCATGCGCGTGCCTCGTGGTCCACGCCCGGGGATGCGGCCGACCACGCGCCCGCCGACGCGCCCGTCCACGCCGTGACGTACGCGACCGCGGCGGAACCCGGATCGTGGGCCGCGCAGATCCCGGAGACCACCGCCACGCCGGCCGCGCCCGGGCACGCAGCGGAGCGACGTCGTCGAGCGTCACCCCGCCGATCGCCACGCAGGGCACGTCGGTCGCGCGTGCCAGCCGCGCGAACCCCTCGTGGCCGAGAGCCGGTGGGTGGTCCGTCTTCGTCGCCGTCGGGTGGACGACGCCGACCCCGAGCAGGTCGACCGTCCCGCGGGGGAGCCGGGTGACGGCGGCGAGGTGCTCCGGCGTGTTCGCGGTGAGTCCGACGTGGGCCTCCGGGCCGAGCAGCGCCCGGGCGACCTCCACGGGGACGTCGGACTGACCGAGGTGCACCCCGGCGACCGGGTGTCCGTCGTGCCGTGCGGCGAGCGCCACGTCGAGCCGGTCGTCGACCACCACCGTCGCACGGTCGCCGACCGCCTCGGCCACCGCGGCGGTCAGCGCCAGCAGGTCCCGCGCCGAGGCGTCCTTGTCGCGCACCTGCACGATCCGGACGCCGCCGTGCACCGCCGCCCGGACGACGCCGAGCACGCCGATGCCGTGCCGATCGGCGAGGGTCCCGTCGGTGACCAGGTAGACGCCGACGTCCGACGGCGCGCTCACGCGTCCACCGCCGGAATCTCGACCGCCGGTGCCTCGACGCTGATCTGCGCTTCGCGCTCGACGTCCTCGGGGGAGAGCGAGGCCAACCGGTCGAGGAACAGCGGCTGGAAGGTGCCCGGGCCGCTCGCGTCCCGTGCGGCGAGCTCGGCGGCGATCGTGTGCACCGCGGTCGCCGCGACGGCAGCCGCCCCGGCGTCCCCGGGCGACACGGCGGTGAACGCGGCGACGACGGCGCCCAGTGCGCACCCGCCTCCGGTGATGCGCGTCAGCAGCTCGGTGCCGTTCGCGACCCGCACCGTCCCGATGCCGGGCGCGACCAGCAGGTCGACCGGACCGGACACGGCCACCGCGGCCACGCGCCTCCCGGCCGACGCCTCCTGCGCGGCGTGACGCGCGTCGTCGGGGCCGGCCGTGCTGTCCACCCCGCGCCCGCCGGCGGACGCGCCGAGCACGGCGAGCACCTCGGAGGCGTTGCCGCGCAGGACCGTCGGGCCGAGCGCGAGGAGGTCGCGCGCCAGCGCGGTGCGGACGGGAGGGAGCCGACGGCGACCGGGTCGAGCACCCACGGGTACCGGCCTCGGCCGCGGCGGCAGCGGCTTCGAGCGCGGCGGCGCGGGGCTCGGCGTGCGGGGTGCCGGTGTTCACCAGCAGGGCGTCCGCGACGCGGGCGAACGGTCCGGCCTCGGTGACGACGTCGACCATCGCCGCCGAGGCCCCGAGCGCGAGCAGCACGTTCGCGGTGACGTTCTGCACCACCGTGTTCGTGATGCAGTGCACCAGGGGGCCGCGGGAACGGACGGCCTCGAGGAGCGTGGCGGTCCGGTCGACCCAGGCCGGGTCCGCGCCTCCGGAGGGCGCAGTGGGTGCGGGCGCAGCAGTGTGCATGGACGATCCCTTCGCGAGTACGAGCTCGAGCAGGTTCGACGGGTGTGATCTCAGCCGCCGGTTGCGGCACCCGTGTCTCGGACGACACCGTACACGACGCGCTCCGACCTCCCGGGTCACATGACGAACGCCGTGTGAAAGGGTGATCCCGTGCCGCACGAAACCCCTCCCGGACCCCCACCCGGCCCCCGCGACCCCGGCGATGCCTGGGCGGTCGGACCGGACGGCACCCGGGCGTGGGGGCGCTTCGGGGCCGCCGGGCTCCTCGTCGACGACGGCGCCGGGCGGGTGCTCCTGCAGCACCGCGTCGAGTGGAGCCACCACGGCGGGACGTGGGGCATCCCGGGCGGAGCCCGGCACCAGGGCGAAGACGCGGTCACGGGTGCGCTCCGCGAGTCGGCGGAGGAAGCGGGTGTCCCGGAGGACGGCATCGGACTGCGGCACACCGCGGTGCTGGACCTGGGGTTCTGGACTTACACGACGGTGGTGGGGCGCGCCTCCAGGCCCTTCGAGCCGGTGATCGCGGACCACGAGAGCCTGGAACTGGCGTGGGTGCCGGTCGGTGCCATCGACGAGCTGCCGCTGCACCCGGGCTTCGGGGCGTCGTGGCCCGCGCTCCGGGCGCAGCTCGAGACGACGCCGCACATCGTCGTGGACGCGGCGAACGTGGTCGGCAGTGTGCCGGACGGCTGGTGGCGGGACCGGGCCGGGCTGCGTCGCGGCTGCTGTCGTCGGTCGGGGCGCTCGCCGCGGCCGGCGTCCCCGCTGCGGAGCTGGAGCTGCCGTTCGACCGGTGGTGGCCGCGGTGGACCGTGGTGCTCGAGGGCGAGGCGCGCGGCGCGGTGCCCGTGCCCGCGCCGGGCGCCGCGCCCGCATCGGGTGCCGCGCCCGCATCGGGTGCCGGGGACGCCGCGCCCGCGCCCGGCGCCGGTTCGGGCCCGTTGAGTGGGCAGAAGACCTCGGGCGTCCGCACCCGACCCGACCACTTCTTCTCACCCGATGTCGTCCGCGCGCCCGGATCGGGGACGACGCGATCGTCGAGGCAGCACGCGCCGCCGTGGACGCCGGGCACGGGCCGGTCGTCGTCGTGACGGCCGATCGTGCGCTCCGCGGCCGCGTCGAGGCGATCGGCGCCGCGGTGCGGGGGCCGATCTGGCTGCGCGAGCAGTTCTAGCCCGCCGACGCCGGGATGTGCTTCCGCGAGGACACCAGGATCGCCACCCACGACAGCACCCCGAGCGCGACGACGACCTCCAGGACGAGCGGCACCGCGACGACGTTCGCCACAGCGGCGATCACGGCGGGCGCCAGGAACCCGGCGTACGCCGCCGCGTAGACACCCCGGTCAGCCCGGCGAGGTCGCGGGGCCCGGCGATCCGCTGGACCTCGAGCAGCGAGGACACGAGCGCGAGCCCGATGCCCAGGCCGATCACCACGTTCGCGACGAGTCCGATCGCCACCGACTGCAGCTGGATCGCGACGACGACCACGGCGATGCCCGTGGTCATGAGCGCCACGGCCGTCAGGAGCCCGCGCGCCGACACGAGGGAGTTCACCCGCGCGGCGAGGGGTTGCACGGCGCTCGACACCCCGAGCGCGACGACGGTCGCGGCGGTGGCGAACACGAGCCCCCACGTGCCCGTCGCCCCGGCGAGCTTCGTGGGCAGGTAGCCGTACCCGATCGCGGCCGACCCGAAGATCCAGGGCGCGGCGACGAGCACCACGCGGGTGAACCGCCGGTGTCCGGCGCTCGGCACCGCGAGCTGCTTCCACCACGGACCGGGAAGTCCTCCGTTGCGGTTCGTCTCCGGCGTGCGCCAGACGATCACGGCGAACGGGATCGCGACGCAGACGTGCACCAGGAACGGCAGGACCTCGGGATCGGCCCCCACTGCGCGATGAGCCCGGCGACGAGCGCACCCGACGCCGACCCGAGCGTGAAGGCGAGTGAGGCCCGGCGTGCTCCTGACCCGGCGTCCGCCGACGGGTCGAAGCGGCCCTGCGAGAGCCTCCTTCACCCAGCTGTTGCCGACCGCCATGGCGATGCCCACGGTGATGCCGGAGAACAGCCGGCCCGCCATCAGGAACCCGGCGCCGAGCGGCCCGAACGCCAGCAGACCGCTCCCGACCACGGCGGAGACGATCCCGGCGAGCATGAGCGGTCGGCGTCCGTGCCGGTCGGACAGCGACCCGGCGACGAGGAGCGCCGGCGCGAGCCCGAGCACGTAGACACCGAGGAAGACGTTCACGAGGAGCGACGAGTAGTGGGCGCGCTCCTCGTACATGAGGAGCAGCGGCGAGAACTGGTTGCCACCCCACGAGCACACGAACACCGCGCCCAGACGGCCACCCACGGCAGGGCGCGGACGCTGGGGACCGCGATCGAGTCGGTCCCGCGCTCACAGGGCACCCCGGTGCGAGGCGACGTGGGCGCGGAGGACCTCGGCGTAGCGGGCCGCGTCGCCGGCCTCGAGTGCGGCGGCGAGGGCCCGGTGGTCCTCGAGCGACGCCTGCAGCCTGTGGGCTGGAGTCGCATGAGCTGGTGTCGCAGTCGTTGCTGCCGGTCGCGCAGGGTGCGGGCGAACATGACGGCGATCGCGTTCCGCGACGCGCCGATGACGGCGCCGTGGAACTCCGCGTCCACCTCGACGAACCGGTCGACGTCGCCGGTCGCGACCGCCTGCGCCTGCTCCGCGAGCATGGCCTGGAGGCTCGGGGTGACGTCCGCCACGCGGCCGTCCGTGACGACGCGGGTCGCGGCCGTCGACTCGATGGCCTCCCGCATCTCGAGCACGTCGGCGGCCTCGTTCGGGACATCGGCCGGACGACGGCGCCCTTCCGGGACTCGAGGGTGAGCAGGTCCTCGGCGGCCAGGCGCAGGAACGCCTCGTGCACGGGTGTCCGGGACACGCCGATCTCCTGGCAGAGGGCGTTCTCGCTGATCGCGGTTCCGCCCGGGAGGTCCCCTCGGATGATCGCGCGCTTCACGTGTTCGTACGCGCGGTCGGACGCGGCTGGGACGGTCGTCGGGTGCCCGGGATGCTCACGGGAGCCGAGACTACTCCTTGCATGCAAGGGTGCATGCAGAGTCGGTGACGTCATGTTGCTGTGCGCAACCCGTGCAAGTGAGGACATGCGCGGTCGTCACGGATACGCTGGCCACCACGTCAACGGAGACGTACCAACAGGAGGTTCCGATGGAGCGGATCACCAGGGCCGACGATCGCGTGCACCGCCCGGCAGGGCCGTGGACGCCGACCGTGCACCGGCTGCTCGCCCACCTGCACGAACAGGGGTTCGTCGCGGCGCCGGAGCCGATCGAGCACGGGACACGCTCGAGACGGTGTCCTTCGTGCCGGGGACCGCGGGGAGTACCCGTGGAGCGCCGACGTCGCGAGCGAGGCCGCCCTCGTCACCAGTGCTCGCCTGCTGCGGCACTACCACGACGCCGCCGCCACCTTCCCGCGCGACGAGGCTCGCGACGTGTGGTCCCAGGCCGACCGCCTGCCCGTCGAGACGATCGTGCACGGCGACTTCGCTCCCTACAACTGCGTCTACGACGGTGTCGCCGCCGTCGGGCTGATCGACTTCGACACCGCCCACCCCGGGCCGCGGGTCTGGGACGTCGCCAGCGCCGTGTACCGGTTCGCGCCGTTCACGACCGGCGCCGTCGAGGG
The DNA here is from genome assembly GCA_029689965.1 of Curtobacterium flaccumfaciens. Taxonomy (GTDB): domain Bacteria; phylum Actinomycetota; class Actinomycetes; order Actinomycetales; family Microbacteriaceae; genus Curtobacterium; species Curtobacterium flaccumfaciens_E. The sequence goes on from CP121450.1 coordinate 2,098,215, forward strand.
GTCGACCGCGCCGTCCCTCGACGAACGGCTCGACCGTGCGGCGGAGTTCTGCCGCGCCTACGAGCTCGACGCCCGGTCGCGCGGGCTGCTCGCCGAGACCATGACCGCATCGCTGGTCGCCCTCGTGACCACGATCGAGACCGAGGCCGCCGCCGGCAACCCGAAGTTCGTGAGCGACCTCGCGCACGGGCACGCCGAGCTCTACCGCGCCGACGTCGCGTACATCGAGCAGCACGCCGAGGACATCACGGCCGCCGTCGCCTGACCACGCAGGACGGGTGACGGCATGACGACCACGCCGGCGCGGGTCCGCGCGATGCGCCTCGCCGCGCAGGGCATCGCCGTGCCGGGGCTCCGTCCCACCGCGGCCGTCGAGCACATGCTCGCCGTCCAGGGGCAGGACCTCGGGCAGGTGCTCTGGGCCATCGGGGTCCGGTCTCCAGGGTCGACGCGCGCCGATGTCCGCGCCGCATTCGACCGAGGTGAGCTCGTCCGCTCGTGGCCGATGCGCGGCACCCTGCACGCGATGCGGCCCGACGACCTGCGGCTGCTGCTCTCCCTGACCGCCGAGCGGACCATCCGCGCCATCGCCCGTCGCGCGGCGGACCTCGGCGTCGACGACGCCGTGCTCGCCCGCGCCCGGGACGTCACGGTCGGGACGCTGTCCGGCGGCCGGTCCCTCGTCCGCGACGAGCTGTTCGCTGCGTACCGGGGTGCGGGCCTCGACCCGGCGGGCGGCCGCGGGTACCACGTGCTGCTCCGTCTGGCGCAGGAGGGGATGATCGCCTGGGGTCCCACCGCCAGGGTCGGGCAGGGGTCGTGCTGCTCGACGAGTGGGCTCCGGCGCGGGCGGAGCCACCGGACCGCGACGACGCCCTGGGCCGGGTGCTCGTGGGGTACCTGCGCGGACGCGGTCCGGCGACCGAGACCGACGCCGCGGCGTGGACGAAACTCCCGCTCGCCGACGTCCGCCGGGCCCGGGCCGCCGCCGGGGACGCCGTGGAGGGGCTCGGCGAGGGACTCCTGGCGCTCGCCGACCGTCCGGCCACCGGGGGTACACCGATCGGGCACCTGCTGCCGGGGTTCGACGAGTACCTGCTCGGGTACGCCGACCGCTCCGCCCAGCTCGACCCCGCCCACGCGGATCGTGTCGTGCCCGGCGGCAACGGCATGTTCCTCCCGATGGCCGTGGTCCGTGGACGGGTGGTCGGCACCTGGGCACGATCGGAGCGCTCCCGGGACGTCCGGGTCACGGTGACGCCGTTCGCACCGCTCGACCCCGCTGCGACCCGCGCCCTCGAGACGGCGGCCGCGCGCTACGGCGCGTTCCTCGCCGCACCCGTGACGTTCTCCGTGGCCTGACCGGCGCGAGACCCCGCTCACGCCGCGAGACGCCGCCCCGATCGCGGGACGCTGCCCCGATCGCGGGACGCTGCCCCGATCGCGGGACGCTGCCCCGATCGCGGGACGCTGCCCGATCGCGGGACGCTGCCCCGATCGCGGGACGCCGCCCGATCCCGCGGTGTCTCGCCGGACCTGCGCTGTCTCGGCACCAGCGCGGTGTGGCACCAGCCGCCGCCCAGGCATCACGCAGCCCCCGCGCGGCGGACTCCGACGCTCCCTCGGGTAGTGTCGCAGCGCCATGACCGACAGCCCGGCCGACGCCACCCCGTACGAAGTCCTCGGCGTCCCCGCCACCGCGGACGACGACGAACTGCGCCGTGCCTACCGCCGGGCGGCCCGCGAATCCCACCCGGACCTCGGTGGCGACGCCCGCCGCTTCCGTCTGGTGCAGATCGCCTGGGAACGCGTCGGCACCCCCGCCGCGCGCCGCGCCTACGACGCGGGTTCCCGGGGACCGAGCGGGCAGAGCGCGTCCGGTCCGTCCGGTTCCTCGGCCTGGGCCCGCGCCGCCGGGCGAGACGCCTACGCACCTCCGGCAGCGCGTCGCGATTCACGGCCCCGGGCCCGGTCCCACGGACACCCCGGCGGTCGGTCGCGCGAGGTCTTCCTGCACGCCGAACGCGAGTGGGTCGGCCTGGGCGACCCGATCGAGGACCCGTACGACCCCACGCTCATCCGGTCCGCGCCGCGACACATCCGCCGGCTGCTGGCCGAGGCCCTCGCCGAGGAGGCGACCGCGTTGATCGTCGCCGAGATGGGCATCGGGGTGACCGTCTGGCACGACCTCGATGCCGGCGCCGAGGGCAAGCTCGACCATGCCGTCCTCACCCCGAGCGGGCTGTGGGCGATCGAGTCGATCGACTGGGGAGCTCCGGTGCGGATCGAGCACGGCGAGATCGTGGGGAGACCCTCGCACCGGGTGAGCGTCCCGTGAAGGAGCTCGTGCGGGCCGCCCGCGCCGTGCAGAAGCAGACGCGCGTCCGGTTCACCGGCCGGTCGCTCGTCGTACCGGACACCGCTGTCGACGAGGACGTGCAGCTCGTCGGCTCGCCCCGGAAGCCGACCGCGCTCGTCGTCCGGCGCAGTGCGCTCGGCCAGGTGCTGAACGGCGTGTGGTCGCCGGAGGGCAACGTCGACGTGTTCGAGGTCCGCGATCGGCTGCAGCAGACCGTCCGCTTCGTCTGACGACCCGTCCGCAGCAGCCCCGGACGGACGTCAGTAGCCGCGGAGCTTCTCGAGGTCGCGGCGCTCCCGCTTGCTCGGGCGGCCGGCACCTCGGTCGCGCATCGGTACGAACCCGGCTTCCTCCTTCGGGAGCCGTGGCGGGGTCTTGTCCTCGAAGTGCTTGGCCGCCTCCGGCGCACTCGTCCGCTTGAGGATGATCCCGGTGACGACGACGATCCGGTCGAAGCCGTTCTGCCGGACCCGGACCTCGTCCCCGGGGCCGATCGGCTGCGCGGGTTTCGCGCGCTCCCCGTTCACCCGGACATGGCCGGCCTTGCACGCGGCGGTCGCGGCGGAGCGGGTCTTCGTGATCCGCACCGCCCAGATCCAGCTGTCCACGCGCGCCTTGGCCATCCCCTCACTCTAGGCGCGCCCTACGCTGGGGACGTGACAGAGAGCGGGCAGGACGCGTTGGCCCGCGCGCTCGCCCTCGGGGTGCTGCGGGACGCCGCGGTCGGGGATCGCCTGGTCGTCCGAGCCCACCACGGCGAGGGAGCGCGGGACGCCCTCGGGTCCTCGTCGTCCGGACTGCGTCGTCCGTGACGATCGACACCCGCCGCGGGCCCGTCGAGGTCCCGCTGGCCGACGTCGTCGCCGCGAAGCCCGTCCCGCCGCCGCCCGCGCCACGCCCACGCCGCCCCTGACCGAGACCGCGCCGCGACCTCGCACCGTGCGACCCGGCGCCGACACCGTGCGAGGTCCCGCGCGCTGTGCGAGGCCGCGCGGGTCCCACGGTGCGCGGAACCTCGCACACTGCCGCGCCGCCCGCCGCGCGTGCCGCGCCCGTCCGCCCGCGCCCGGCGAGCCGCCGCCTCGCCCGCCCCACCCCCGACGTAGCCTCGTGCCATGGCAGTCCCCGTCCCGCTCGGCACCGAGGACCGCACCGCCCGCCTGACCCTCCGCCGCCCCGACGCGTGGCGCCGCGAGGACTCGGCCCAGGCGGACCTGCGCGTCACCGGCGACGACGTCGTGCTCACCGTCCGCTCCCGTCCGAGCGACCGGACCATCGCCGAGGAGCACACGAGCCTGCTCGAACGCCTCCCCGGCTCGGTCGAGGGACTGCGGCTCATCGGCTCCGACCCGTGGACCGCCACGGGAGCCCCGGCGCGCCTGGTCGAGTACGTCCGCCCGACGAGGGCGGTGACGTCGTGGGCGCCCACCTGCTGTTCGTCACCGGCAGGCACCGCGTGGACCTGACCGTCGAGCGGCCGCTGGCGCGCATGCTCGCCTCCGACGACCTCGTGTTCGCCGTCCTCGATACGGTCCGGGCGACCGAGCCCGCACCGTCACGGGTGCAGCGCGAGCTCGAGGACCTGCCGGTCGCCGCTCCCGCCCCGACGATCGACGGCCCGCACCTCGGTCCGGAGGCGCTCACGACCCTCCGCAGCCTCGCCGGCCGCCGCTGGAACCCCGCCCTCCTCCGCAGCCCCGCGGGCCGGGAGCTCATCGAGACCGGCCTCGTTGGCCGCCTCGGCACGCTGCCCGAGTCCACCCAGACGCTCCTCGGCCCCTGGGAGGGCGATGCCCGACCCGTCACGCTGGAACAGCGGCTGCCCGACGGTCGCACCACGCGCCTCCAGGCCTGGTCGGAGACCGTCGTCGACGGGACGGACGAGGACGGCGCGGTGGTCACCGGGCTGCCGGTCGAGCGCGTGGTCGCGGTGATGGCCGGGAGGCTCGGCATCGGTCCGGCATGGACCTTCCCGTTCCGCACGGGGTCGCTCCGGGCGGACCTGCTCGGGCGGCGCACCGGCGGAGCGGAGGACGCTCCGGACCTGCCGGCGGCGATCGCCGAGGCGGACCCGCGGCTCGCGCGCTTCTGGGCTGCGCCGTGGACGGTGTCGTCGCTGCGGCGGCCCGGCAAGCCGAACCCGATCGTCGTGGTGCACGCCGAGGGGCAGGGCTTCGCGCGCGTCGGACGCACGGAAGCCGGGGAGACCGCCTTCTCGACGGACTCCCCAGCCAACGTGTACCGCTCGGTGGTGCGGGCGCTCCTGGGTTAGGCGGCCGGTCCGGCGGTCAGGGTGACCGTCACGGTCTTCGCGGCTCCGGTGCTGTCGGTGTAGCCGACCGTCACCTTGTCGCCGACGGAGTGCGCCTGGATCGCCGAGGTGAGGGCGTCCGAGCTCGTCACGGCGGTGCCGTCGATGCTCGTGATCGTGTCGCCGGCGGCGAGCCCGGCGCTCGCGGCACCGGAACCCTCGACGGTGCCGGCGACCGCGACGCCGCCCGTGGTGGCCGTGCCGCTGACCTCGACCCCGAGGAACGCCGGCAGGCCGATGGTGATCGTCGACGAGGACTCGCCCGCGAGGATCTTGTCCGCGATCGACTTCGCCGTGGTGATCGGGATCGCGTACCCGGTGACGTTCGCCGAGCCCGAGGACGCCGCGGTCGCCATGCCGACGACCTCGCCCTCGCTGTCCAGGACCGGACCGCCGGAGTCGCCGGAGACGATGTTGGCCGCGATCTCGATGAGGCCGGTCAGCGACTCGGTGCCGGTGCCGGACTCGCTCTGCACCTGGATGTCCTGGTCGGTCGCGGTCACGGAACCCTCGGCGGCGACCAGGTTGCCCGTGCCCTCCGCGTTACCGACGTCGGTCACCGTGTCGCCGGTGCTGGGCTCGCCGTCGTCGTCGAGCGTCACGGTGGACAGACCGACGCGCCCTCGAGCTTCAGCACGGCGACGTCGTTCGTGGCGTCCGTCCCGACGACGTCCGCCTTGTACTCCTTGCCGGTGGTCTCGTCGGTGACGGTGATGCTCGTCGCGCCCTGGATCACGTGGTTGTTCGTGAGGACGGTGCCGTTCGAGTTGATGATCATGCCGGTACCCGCTGCCTGCGAGGACTCGTCGTAGTTCAGGACGGTGTTGATCGTCACGACGCCCTTCTTCTGGGCGCTCGTCGCCGCGGTCGCCGCCGACTCGGTGCTCGAGCCGCTGCTGCCGTCGCTGCTGCCGCTCCCGCTGCCGTCGCCCGGCACCGTGAAGCCGTTCGTGCCGCTGCCGCTGTCCGTGCCCGATCCGGTGTCCGGGAGCGTCGTGGAGCCCTGCGACTGGCTCGAGGTGGTGGTGGTGCTCTGCGTGGAGAGTCCGAGCGCGGTCCCGCCCGCCGCACCGACGATCGCGAGGGCGGCGATGCCCGAGCCGATCATCAGGCCGAGGCGCCGCGGGCGCTTCGTGCCGTGGTTCGCCGCGGCGTGGTTCGCGGTCGCGGCGCCGTGCGCCCAGCCGTGCTGGAAGCCGGGGAGCGCCGAGCTGCCGATCAGGAACGGTCCGCGGCCGTCCGGCGTGTACCCGTACGGGCCGGACCCGTCGGGACCGTAGAGGTACGGGCCGCTGCCGTCGAACGCGTACGCCGAGCGGAGGGTCGACGGGTCGGCGTGCGGCGCCTCCCACGTCGCCCCGCCCTGCGGCTGCGCAGCGTCGGTGCGGGCGGTGCCGTTCTCGTCGGCAGCGGGGTTCGGGGTCTCGTTCATCGGTGCTCTCCGGTCGTCCCTCGACGACCCGGTCGGGTGTCGATGGCTACGAGTACAGGCCGGTTCCCATGACGAACCTATGAACAGACCCTGCGCCCGCTCACGGCTCGCTCGGGGGTCGCCGGGAAGGGGCGTCCGTTAGGGTTGCCTTACCTCTCATGCGTTCCCCGTCGCCCACACCCCCAGCGCCCAGCTCCGTGTCCCGCCTCGTCGGCGCCACCGTGCTGGCCGTGGTCGTCCTCGCGGTCGCGGTCGCGCTCTCCGTCGCCTTCGGGTCGCGTCCGATCCCGCTCGGCACCGTGCTCGACACCGTCCTGCACCCGGGACGGAGCGACGAGATCGGCCTCATCGTGCTCGGGAACCGCGTGCCCCGGACGGTCGTCGGACTCCTGGCAGGGTCCGCACTCGGCGTCGCCGGAGCGGTCATGCAGGGCGTCACGCGAAACCCGCTCGCCGACCCCAGCGTGCTCGGCATCAACTCGGGTGCCGCGCTCGCCGTCGTCGCCGGGATCGCCCTGTTCGGGGTGAGCGGCACCGCGTCGTACCTGCCGTTCGCGTTCGTCGGGGCGGCGCTCGCCGCACTCCTCGTGTACGGCATCGCGGCCGTCGCCCGTCGCGGCCTGTCGCCCGTCGGGCTCGCCCTGGCCGGGGCCGTCGTCGCCGCGGCGCTCTCCTCGATCACCACGGCGGTGCTCGTGACGAGCCAGAGCCTGCTCGACCAGCTGCGGTTCTGGCAGGTCGGCGCCCTCGCCGGCAAGGACCTCGGTACCGCCGGGGTGATCACGGTGCCGGTGCTGATCGGTCTCGCCATCGCGTTCGGGCTCGGCCGCTCGCTCAACACCCTGGCCCTCGGCGACGAGCTCGCCGCCTCGCTCGGGCAGCGGGTCGTGCTCGTCCGGGCGGTCGGGGACTCGTCACGGTGCTGTTGGCGGGATCGGCCGTCGCCGCGGCGGGGCCGATCGCGTTCGTCGGGCTCGCCGTGCCGCACGCCGTCCGTCGGCTGAGCGGACCGGACCACCGCTGGACGATCCTGCTCTCCGCCATCGTCGCGCCCGCGCTGTTGCTCGTCGCCGACGTGATCGGACGCGTCGTCGCGTACCCCGGCGAGATGCAGGTGGGCATCGTGACCGCGCTCATCGGCGCCCCGGTGTTCATCTGGCTCGTGCGCTCCCGGGCGGTGAGGGGGCTGTGAGCGCCGTCCGCCCGGCCGCGGTGCGTCGGGAGTTCGTGGTCCTCGGGTCCGTGCTCGTGCTGCTCGTCGTCCTCGTGCTCGTCGGGCTCGGCGTCGGTGAGATCCCGCTCTCGCCGCTGCAGGTCGCCGGAGCGCTCGTCGGACACGGCGACACGGTCTCGGACTTCGTCATCGGGCAACTCCGCGGCCCACGGGTGTTCGGAGCGATCCTCGTCGGGGCCTCCCTCGGGGTGGCCGGCGGCATCGTGCAGAGCGTGGTCCGGAACCCGATCGCGAGCCCCGACGTGATCGGCATCACCTCGGGGGCGAGCGCCTCGGGTCTCACCGCCATCGTGCTGTTCGGCGTCAGCGGCGGCACCCTGTTCTCGGTGGTGCTCGTCGGTGCCGTGGTCGTGTCGCTCGTCATCGCGGGGCTCGCCTGGCGTCGGGGGATCACCGGCAACCGGGTGGTCCTCGTGGGCATCGGCGTCGCGGCGATCTGCCTGAGCATCACCGGCTGGATGCTCACGAGCGGCACCGTCACGCAGGCCGGTACGGCGCTGCTCTGGCTCTCCGGCAGCCTCAACGCGGTCGACCGGAACCTGGTCGGCGTTCTCGCGATCACGTTCGTCGTGCTCATGGTGCTCGCACTGGTGCAGTCACCGCGGTTGACGGTCCTGACGCTGGGGACGACGTCGCCTCGGCCCTCGGGCTCCGGCCGAACCGGGCGAAGGTGCTGCTGCTCCTCACCGCGGTGTGCCTGACCGCGGCGGCCGTGGCGACCGCGGGGCCCGTGTCGTTCGTGGCGCTCATGGCGGCGCCGATCGCCCGTCGGCTCGTCGGGGAGGGCGCGTCGCACTCGGTCCCAGCGCGGCCGTCGGCGCGGCGATCACGCTCGCGAGCGACCTCATCGCGCAGTTCGCCCTGCCGGGGAACGCGCTGCCGGTCGGCGTCGTGACCGGGGTCATCGGCGCGCCGTACCTGCTCTGGCTGCTCGCCCGCGGCCGCTGACGCGCCCCACGCGGTCCCGCGGTCCCGCGGTCCCGCGCTCCCGCGCTCCCGCGCTCCCGCGCTCCCGCGAGCGGGCACCATCCGTCACGTTCGGCGCGCCCGGGCGCCCGGTTCCGCCCGCTCGGCGGACGTGAGCGGCATGTCGTGCCCGCTCGGCGTGCCGTCCCGTCGGCGCGCCGTCCCGTCGGCGCGCCGTCCCGCTCGGCGGGCCGTCCCGCTCGACGCAGGCCCGGCGGTGGACGTGCGTGGCGCACGACGCGACTCGCGGGCGGACGCGGGCCGCGCCTCCAGGCAGACAGCCCGGACCACCCGCATGCGTGCGCCCGCAAAGCCCGGAGCGACACGCCGCGAATGGTGCGTCGAGTGACATCGTGCGGTTTTCCGCAAACCCGCGAAAAAGGCCCCCGTCCGGGTGTCTGCACCGGTCGTTCTGTCCCCATACGGTGAGTGGTGACCGCACGGACTCCCCGACAGCGCGCCGACCCGATGGCGCGCTGGTCCAGCGGAACGAAGGACTGTCATGCCCGAACTGCATGACGGCGCTCCCGCGCGCCGTCGCCAGTGGGGTTCCGAGCGGCGCACCCGGCCGCTCGACACCCTGCACGCCCGCCCCTCCGACCGGAAGCTCGTCTCCGGTCGCGTCGCGATCATCCTGACGATCGCCTTCTGGCTGGCGTACGTCGTCTACACCGTGATCCGCCAGTTCCTGGACTCCGGAGCCGAGGGCTTCCGGTTCACCACGGAGGCGATCTCCTACCTCGTCGTCGTCACCTTCCTGACGTTCTCGGCGCTCATGCACCTCGTCGCCCGTCAGGCGCCATGGAGCGCTTCGCGACCCACGTCCGGGTGCCGCGCGCCGAACTCGACCGGCACTTCGCCGAGGGCCACGAGGCTCCGATGACCGTCCTCGTGCCGAGCTACGCCGAGGAGCCCGACGTCGTCGCGACCACGCTGTGGTCGGCCGCGCTGCAGGAGTACCCCTCGCTGCGCATCGTGCTGCTCGTCGACGACGACCCGTTCCCGACGGACCCCGAGACCCTCGACAAGCTCGAGCGGACGCGTGCGGTCGCGACGACGATCCAGAACCAGCTCGCGGCGCCGTCGCAGCGGTTCCAGGAGGCCCTGCTCTCCGCCGAGGTCGAGGCGGCCGCCGCCCCGTTCGCGAGCGTCGACGGCCTCCGCAACCTCGTCGAGCACCACCGCTGGGCCGACGCCTGGCTGCGCCGTCACGCCCGTGAGCACGAGGTCCTCGACCACGTCGACCGCTTCTTCAACGACCAGGTGCTCATCGGGCTCGCGGACGAGTTCCGCCTGGCCTCCGAGGCGCTCGAGGCCGCGATCGTGGACGCCGTGGACGCCGGGAACCCGTTCACCGAGGTGACGAGCACCCGTGCGCTCGAGCTCCAGCGTCGGCTGGCGTGGACGTTCACGGCCGAGATCACGACCTTCGAGCGGAAGCGGTACGCGAACCTCTCGGACGAGGCGAACAAGGCGATGAACCTCAACGCGTACATCGGTCTGCTCGGCGGCTCGTACGCGTTCGAGGAGACCGCATCCGGCACGATCCTCCGGACGGTGTCGGACCCGGCGGCCGCGGACCTCGTCGTCCCCGCGTCGGACTACGTCCTGACGCTCGACGCCGACTCCGTGCTGCTGCGCGACTACTGCCTGCGCCTGGTGTACTTCCTCGAGCAGCCCGAGAACGCCCGGGTCGCCGTGACGCAGACTCCGTACTCGTCGTTCCGCGGCGCGGCCACCCGCATCGAGCGGCTCGCCGGTGCCACCACGGACATCCAGCACATCCTCCACCAGGGCATGTCCCGCCACGACGCGACGTTCTGGGTGGGCGCGAACGCGGTCATCCGCACCCGGGCGCTCCGCGACATCGAGGAGGTCGAGACCGTCGGCGGCTTCGAGGTGAAGCGCTACGTGCAGGACCGCACGGTCATCGAGGACACCGAGTCGAGCGTCGACCTCGGCATGCACGGCTGGACGCTCGTGAACTACCCCGAGCGCCTGTCCTACAGCGCGACCCCGCCGGACTTCGGCTCGCTCATCGTCCAGCGTCGCCGCTGGGCCAACGGCGGGCTGCTCATCCTGCCGAAGTACATCCGCCAGGTCCGCGAGCGTCGCGCCCGCGGCGAACGGGTCGGCCTCGTCGAGATCGCCCTCCGCGTCAACTACATGGCGTCAATCGCCTGGGCATCGTTCGGCCTGATCTTCCTGCTGGCCTACCCCTACGACTCCCGGCTGCTCAGCCCCATGGTGCTGTTCGCCGCGCTGCCCTACTTCTGGCTGCTCGGCAGCGACCTCGAGTACTGCGGGTACAAGCGCACCGACGTGTTCCGCATCTACGGCTTCAACCTCATCCTCATGCCGGTGAACGTCGCCGGCGTCCTGAAGAGCGTCCAGCAGGCGCTCACCGCGAAGAAGATCCCGTTCGCCCGCACGCCGAAGGTCCGGAACCGCACGGCGTCTCCGGCGCTGTACGTGCTCGCGCCCTACGCGATGGTCGTCTTCTCGGTGTTCACCTTCGTGCGTGACTACGGGGCGCAGAACTGGGGCAACGCCGTGTTCGCCGCCTTCAACGCCCTGCTCGCCCTGTACGCGATCGTCGCGTACATCGGCATCTGGAACTCGGTCGTCGACGTGTGGCTCTGGGCCACGAAGTGGATGTACTACGACCCGGCCGCGCGAGCCGCCCGTCGCGAAGCGGCACGCACCGCCCGCCACGAGAAGCAGCGGGCGCGCGAGGGCCTGCTGCCCGAACCGGAGCCCGTGACCGAGGACTGGCGCGCGGTCCTGTACTTCGGACACCGCGGAACGTCCATGCCGGTCCGGCACGGCGCCGACGTCGTCGGAGCCGGGACCACGGGCGGGGCCGCCGACCGCGGCGACCAGCGGATGACCAGCACGGATGAACGGAGCGCCGCCTGATGGCCGCCACCAGACGACTGTCCCGATCCGGGTCGGCATCGCGGTCGTGCTGACCGCCGCCGTCGCGGTCGCCGGGTACGCCGGCTTCGACCGTTGGCAGTCCGCCCAGGCCGCCGAGACCCAGAAGTCCTGGTTCGCCGCGTACACGGACGTCACCGCCACCCCGACGTTCGCGTTCGAGGACGTCAAGTCCGCCAAGGGCCGCGACGTCATGCTGTCCTTCGTCGTCGCCGACCACGACGACGCCTGCACCCCGACGTGGGGTTCGGCGTACTCGCTGCAGGGTGCGTCGGACACGCTCGACCTCGACCGCCGCATCGCTCGACTGCAGCAGCAGAAGGGCGAGGTCGGCGTGTCCTTCGGCGGCCTGACGAACGACGAGCTCGCCACGACGTGCACGGACCGATCGGATCTGGTGAGCGCGTACGAGTCGGTCGTGGAGCGCTACGACGTCAGCACGGTCGACTACGACGTCGAGGGTGACGACCTCGCGAACCACGACGCCGGCAAGCGCCGTGCCGCCGCGGTCGCGAAGCTGCAGGAGGAGCGCCGAGCCGCGGGGCACCCGCTCGCCGTGTGGCTGACGCTGCCCGCCGCCCCGAGCGGGCTGACGAGCGACGGCACGACCGCGGTCGCGCAGTTCCTGAAGGCCGGGGTCGACCTCGCGGGGGTGAACGCCATGACGATGGACTACGGCCAGGGCAAGGGCGCGAGCCAGAGCATGTACTCCGCCTCGGTCCAGACCCTGCAGGAGGTCCACCGCCAGCTCGGCGTCCTGTACGAGCGGGCCGGCACCGCGCTCTCCGACGCGACGCTCTGGCGCAAGGTCGGCGCGACGCCGATGATCGGCCAGAACGACGTCCAGGACGAGGTGTTCACGCTCGCCGACGCGAAGAAGCTGAACGCCTGGTCCCGGGAGCGGGGGCTCGGTCGGATGTCGATGTGGTCGCTCAACCGCGACACCACCTGTGGCACGAACTACGTGAACCTGTCGACGGTGTCCGACTCCTGCTCCGGCGTGGACCAGGGCGGCGTGCTCTACGCCGACGTGCTCGGCAAGGGCTTCACCGGCGGGATCGTCGCCGCGGCCTCGAACGTCACGAAGGCCGAGCCGTCCGCGACCGTGCAGCCGACGGACGACCCCTCGACGAGCCCGTACCCGGTGTGGAACGCGGATGCCTCGTACCTCGAGGGCACGAAGGTCGTCTGGCACCACAACGTCTACGAGGCGAAGTGGTGGACGTCCGGTGACCTGCCCGACGACCCGGTGCTGAGCGCCTACGAGACGCCGTGGCAGCTCGTCGGGCCCGTGCTGAAGGGCGAGAAGCCGGTGAAGCCGGTGACCCTGCCGGCCGGGACGTACGACGCCTGGTCCGGCACGAAGCAGTACGACACGGGCGCACGGGTGCTGTTCGACGGGATCCCCTACCAGTCGAAGTGGTGGAACACGGGGAGAGCCCGGAGGCCTCCACGAGCGATCCGGACGGCTCGCCCTGGGTGAAGCTCAAGGACTCCGAGATCAGGCAGATCCTGCAGGACGTGGAGTCCGGCAAGGCCGCGCCGTCCGCCGAGGCGACCCCGTCGTCCTGAGTCGCCCCCGGCGGGTGGTCGCCACCTGACGGCCTGGAGGCACGGTGTGCGCCCGCCCCGTGCCTCCAGTCCGTCAGCGGTGCGTCCGCGGTACGTTCGCTGTGCGCGTTCTGCCGAGTTGTCCCCAGCCCCGTTCGGGGCTCCCGCTGAGTCACTCGTTTCCGATACGCTGGTGCGCCAAGAGGAGGAGGTCCACGATGCCAGATCCAGTGGTCCCGCAGCCGGACGGTCAGAAGACCCCTGAGCAGCGGCTGGTCGACACCACGCTGACCTTCAGCATGGACATGGGCGCGGCGCTCACCGCCGAGTCGGGCGTGTCCGCCGAGGAGCGTGAGGCGATCAACGCCCTGCCCTCCGGGTCGGCGCTGCTCGTGGTCCGTCGCGGCCCGAACGTCGGTGCGCGGTTCCTCCTCGACTCGGACGTCACGACGGCGGGACGCCACCCCGACGCCGACATCTTCCTCGACGACGTCACGGTGTCTCGCAAGCACGCCCAGTTCCTCCGTCACGGCACGAGCTTCAGCGTGAAGGACAACGGGTCGCTCAACGGCACGTACTTCGACGGTGTGCGCATCGACGAAGCCCTGCTCACCGACGGGTCCGAGGTGCAGGTCGGCAAGTTCCGCCTGACCTTCTACGCCTCCCGGGTCGACCTGGCGCGCCTGGCGAACGCGTAGTGGCCGCACGGTCCGCCGCGGCCCGGGCGGGGTCCGCGGTCCCGGACCTGCTCACGATCGGGCAGGTCCTCGCACGCCTCAAGCCAGAGTTCCCGGACCTGTCCAGTTCGAAGCTGCGCTTCCTCGAGGAGCGCGAGCTGGTGACCCCGGTCCGCACGGCCAGCGGGTACCGAAAGTTCTCCGCGGCGGACGTCGACCGTCTCCGGGTCGTGCTCGGGCTGCAGCGCGACCACTACCTGCCGCTCAAGGTCATCAAGGACTACCTGGCGGACCTCGACGCCGGGCGCGACCCGGTGCTGCCCGGGGGTGGGGACGCGCCGAAGCCCTCGATCCTCGGTCGTGAACGTCGGTACACGCGTGACGAGACCGTGCGGGCCGCCGGCGCGACACCGATGCTGCTCGCCGATGCCGTCTCCGCCTCGCTGCTGCCCGCCGCCGAGACGTACGGCGACGACGGCGTCGCGGTGCTGAGGGCGCTCGTGGAACTGCAGCGTACCGGCATCGAACCCCGGCACCTCCGCACCATGCGCAGCGTCGCCGAGCGAGAGGTCGGGCTCATCGAGTCGGCCCTCATGCCGGTGTCGCGGCGCGGTGACGCCACGTCGCGGGCGAAGGCGACCGAGCTCGCGCGGGAGATCGCGGGGCACCTCGAGGTGATCCGGTCGAACCTCATCCGGACGGCGATCGGGCGTCTCGACGCATGACGGTCGTGGCGGTCCAGAGGGCTGGTGGGGCGTCGGTCGCTGGGCGTATCCTCGACACGCCGGACGCGCCGAGTCGGATGTCCCGCGCCGGAGCGGTCCGAGTCGCTACCGTGGACCTCGGAACAACTCTCAACCCGTAATTGAATGTTCGGATGAGAAGCTCGATCGTCGTGGAAGGCAGCCTGATGAGTGGGAACGACACCCCCGGCACCGAGTCGGAGATGACCCGGTACGACCTCGGGCTGCTCTTCACCGACGGACTGCCCGAGCACGACGAGCAGAACGGGTACCGCGGCACCGTCGCTGCCCGTGCAGCCGGCATCTCGTACCGGCAGCTCGACTACTGGGCCCGGACCGAGCTCGTCGAGCCGACGATCCGCGGTGCCGCCGGCTCCGGGTCACAACGGCTCTACGGCTTCCGCGACATCCTCGTGCTCAAGCTCGTGAAGCGACTGCTCGACACGGGCATCTCCCTCCAGCAGATCCGCACGGCCGTGAACCAGCTCCGTGAGTCGGGTGTGTCGGACCTCGCCCAGACGACCCTGATGTCCGACGGCGCCTCGGTGTACCTGTGCACCTCCGACGACGAGGTCATCGACCTGGTGTCCCGCGGGCAGGGCGTGTTCGGCATCGCCGTGGGCAAGGTCCTGCGCGAGGTCGAGTCGTCGCTCGTCGAACTCGACGCGACCCCCGCGGCCGACCCCGCCGACGAGCTCGCGGCCCGCCGGGCGTCCCGCGCCTCCTGACGCCAGCGCGTCCCGCGGCGCCGAGGTTCCAAAATCTCGGAACCTCAACGTCTCTCAGCGCTGTTCGTGCACCCTCGACGGGACACGCGCGGTGTGTCAGACGACCGCAGCAGTCGCGCGGCTGCACGGTGTTTCGCGACCGTGGTGCGTTGCGCGACCGCGCTGTGTGAACCCGAGCGTCGCTCGGAGGGCGGTCTGACGGAGGCGGGTCGCGCCTCCAGGCCGACGCCGCGACCTGTCGGTCGTGAGGCGTCGCCCCTTCCGCCGCCCATCGCCGTCTGAACGGAGGTCGAGCGGCCGGGCGGTTCGGCGTTGCGCGAGGTTCCAGGACTCCCCGCGCGCGGGGCGCCGGAGTTCCACGAACTGGGCCGGGCGTGCGCGAGATGCCGAGAAATCGGAACCCGAGGCGCGACGGCCGCGGGCGCCGGCCCTACGCGGCGCCGCCCTCGGCGTAGGGGCCGACCTTGCCCGTGCGCATGATGCGCTCGAGCAGCTGGTCGAAGTTCCGCGCCATCTCCTGCGCGGACTCGCCCGGCCACACGTGCAGGGGCTTCGCCGCGCCCTGCGCCTGCTGCAGCGACGTGCGCTCCGGCAGCTGCGGTGACAGCACGAGCGGGCCGAACATGTCCCGCAGCTCCTTGATGCGGAACTGGTGCTCGAGCGACTGCACACGGGCCCGGTTCACGATGATGCCGAGCGGCTGCAGACGGGGAGAGTCCGCGGCGGATCTCCTCGATCGCACGGAGCGCGCGGTCGGCGGCCGCCACGGAGAACAGCCCCGGTTCGGTGACGACGGTCACGCGGTCCGATGCCGCCCAGGCGGTCCGGGTGAGGGCGTTGAGCGAGGGGGCGCAGTCGATGAGGACCAGCTCGTAGTCCTGCTCGACGTTCGCGAGGGCCTCTTCGAGCTTCCAGATGTCGCGGATCGAGGGGTGCGGCCCGTCGAAGTTGATGGCCGAGGGTGACCCGACCATGACGTCGATCTTGCCCTGCGCGCCCTTCGTCCAGCCCGACGGCGCGATCGCCTGGCGGACGATCTTCTCCTTCGGGTTCTCGAGCACGTCGGCCACGTTGAGGTGTCCGGAGAGGTTGATGTCGAGCCCGGTCGAGACGTCCGACTGCGGGTCGAGATCCACCACCAGCGTGCGCAATCCCTTGGCGAACGCGGCCGAAGTCAGGCCGAGCGTCACCGTCGTCTTGCCGACACCGCCCTTGAGGGAGCTCACGCTGAGTACATGCACGGTGAGCAACGTTACCGCCAGTAGGGTTGTCTCACCTCAACCCGGGCTGAAAGGGACCTCGTGTTCAGCAAGATCCTGGTCGCGAACCGTGGCGAGATCGCCATCCGTGCATTCCGTGCCGCGTACGAGCTGGGGGCGAAGACCGTCGCCGTCTACCCGTACGAGGACCGCAACTCCCTGCACCGCCTCAAGGCGGACGAGGCGTACCTGATCGGGGAGCGCGGCCACCCCGTGCGCGCGTACCTCGACGTCTCCGAGATCGTCCGCGTGGCGAAGGAGTCCGGCGCCGACGCCATCTACCCGGGGTACGGCTTCCTCTCCGAGAACCCGGAGCTCGCCGCCGCTGCGGCCGCCGCGGGCATCACGTTCATCGGCCCCGGCGAGCACGTGCTCGAGATGGCGGGCAACAAGGTCACCGCGAAGGAGCACGCGATCGCGGCCGGTGTCCCGGTCCTCGCGAGCACCCCGGCGAGCCGCGACATCGACGAGCTCCTGGCCGGCGCGGACGCTCTCGGCTTCCCGGTGTTCGCGAAGGCGGTGGCCGGTGGTGGCGGGCGTGGCATGCGCCGGGTGGAGACGAAGGACCTCCTGCGGGAAGCGCTCGAAGCGGCGATGCGCGAGGCCGACAGCGCCTTCGGGGACCCGACGATGTTCCTCGAGCAGGCCGTCATCCGGCCGCGGCACATCGAGGTGCAGATCCTCGCCGACGCCACGGGCACCGACGCGGGCACGATCCACCTGTTCGAGCGCGACTGCTCCGTGCAGCGGCGGAACCAGAAGGTCGTCGAGATCGCTCCCGCGCCGAACCTCGACCCGTCGATCGCCGCAGCGCTCCACCGCGACGCCGTCGCCTTCGCCCGGTCGATCGGCTACGTGAACGCCGGCACCGTGGAGTTCCTGCTCGACACCGAGGGCGAGCGCGCGGGTCAGCACGTCTTCATCGAGATGAACCCGCGCATCCAGGTCGAGCACACCGTGACCGAGGAGGTGACGGACGTCGACCTCGTCCAGTCGCAGATGCGCATCGCCGCCGGGCAGACCCTCGGCGACCTCGGCCTGTCGCAGGACACCGTGAGCGTGCACGGCGCCGCGCTGCAGACCCGCATCACGACGGAGGACCCGACCCAGGGCTTCCGCCCGACACCGGCCGCATCACGACGTACCGCAGCCCCGGCGGTGCGGGCGTCCGCCTCGACGGCGGCACGGTCGCCACGGGCGCGCAGATCAGCCCGCACTTCGACTCGATGCTCGCGAAGATGACCTGCCGCGGGCGGGACTTCCCGGCGGCCGTGGCCCGTGCGAAGCGTGCCCTCGCCGAGTTCCGCATCCGTGGTGTGAGCACGAACATCCCGTTCCTCCAGGCCGTGCTCGAGGACCCGGACTTCGACCGGGGCGACATCTCGACGAAGTTCATCGAGGAACGGCCGCAGCTGTTCAGCGGGCACGTCTCGAAGGACCGCGGCACGAAGGTGCTCAACTGGCTCGCCGACGTCACGGTCAACAAGCCGAACGGTGATCGTCGGCCGCAGACGGTCGAGCCGAGCGAGAAGCTCCCCACGGTCGACCTGAGCGCGCCGGTGCCCGAGGGGCAGCGTGACCGACTGCGTCTGCTCGGTCCGTCCGACTGGGCCAAGGCGCTCCGCGAGCAGACCGAGCTCGCGGTCACCGAGACCACGATGCGCGACGCCCACCAGTCGCTGCTCGCCACCCGCGTGCGGACGAAGGACCTGGTCGCCGTCGCCCCGCACGTCGCCCGGCTCACCCCGCAGCTGCTCAGCATGGAGGCCTGGGGCGGCGCGACCTACGACGTCGCGCTCCGGTTCCTCGGCGAGGACCCGTGGGAGCGCTTGGCGGCGCTCCGCGAGGCCATGCCGAACATCCCGATCCAGATGCTGCTGCGCGGCCGCAACACGGTCGGCTACACCCCGTACCCGACCGAGGTCACGGACGCGTTCGTCGCGGAGGCCGCCGCCACGGGCGTCGACGTCTTCCGCGTGTTCGACGCGCTCAACGACGTCGGCCAGCTGCGTCCCGCCCTGGAGGCAGTGCTCGCGACCGACACGGCCGTCGCCGAAGCGGCGCTCTGCTACACCGCCGACCTCCTCGACCCGTCGGAGGACCTCTACACCCTCGACTACTACCTCCGCCTCGCGGAGCAGATGGTCGAGGCCGGCGCGCACGTCATCGGCATCAAGGACATGGCCGGGCTCCTGCGCGCCGGCGCGGCCGAGAAGCTCGTGACGGCGCTGCGCGAGCGCTTCGACCAGCCCGTGCACGTGCACACCCACGACACCGCGGGCGGCCAGCTCGCCACGCTCCTCGCAGCGGCCCGGGCCGGCGCGGACGCCGTCGACGTCGCCGCCGCACCGATGGCCGGCACGACGAGCCAGCCGAGCATGTCAGCGCTCGTCGCGGCCCTGGCCCACACCGAGCGCGACACCGGCATCTCGCTGACCGCGGTCGGCGATCTCGAGCCCTACTGGGAGGCCGTCCGCCGCGCCTACGCCCCGTTCGAGTCCGGGTTGCCGGGGCCGACCGGCCGGGTGTACCAGCACGAGATCCCGGGCGGCCAGCTCTCGAACCTCCGGCAGCAGGCCATCGCGCTCGGCCTCGGCGACCGATTCGAGCAGGTGGAGGACTGGTACGCCGAGGCGAACCGGATCCTCGGCCGCCCGACGAAGGTGACGCCCTCGTCGAAGGTCGTCGGCGACCTCGCGCTGCAGCTCGCCGCGGTGGACGCCGACCCGGTGGACTTCGAGCAGAACCCGCAGAAGTACGACATCCCGGACTCCGTCGTCGGCTTCATGGCCGGCGAGCTCGGCGACCTCCCGGGCGGCTGGCCCGAGCCGTTCCGCTCGAAGGTGCTCGAGGGCCGTGACGTCACGCCGACGATCACGCCGGTGCCCGACGCCGAGCGCGCACACCTGGAGACGCCGGGGCCGGAGCGCCGGCGGGCCCTGAACCGCCTGCTCTTCCCGCAGCCCACACAGCAGTTCGAGAGCGTCCGCGAGCAGTACGGCGACCTGTCCGTCGTGCCGACCGTCGACTACCTCTACGGCCTGCGTCCCGGCCAGGAGCACATCGTGCCGCTCGGCAAGGGCGTCAACCTCTTCGTGGGGCTCGAGGCGATCGGCGAGGCCGACGAGCGCGGCCTCCGGACGGTCATGGCGACGTTGAACGGGCAGCTCCGTCCGGTGTCCGTCCGTGACCGCTCGATCGAGGTGGAGACGAAGGCCGCCGAGAAGGCGGACACGTCCGACCCGAAGCACGTCGCGGCGCCGTTCTCCGGCGTCGTGACGCTCAAGGTCGCCGTCGGTGACGTCGTCGAGGCCGGCCAGGCCGTGGCGAGCATCGAGGCGATGAAGATGGAAGCGGCCATCACGGCACCCGTCGCGGGTACCGTCGGCCGTCTCGCGATCCCGGCGACCCAGCAGGTGGACGCCGGCGACCTCCTGGTGGTGCTGCAGTAACGTGACCGTCCGACCCATCCGCCTGTTCGGCGACCCCGTCCTCCGTTCCGTCGCCGACCCGATCGCCCCGGAGGCCCTCGGGTCGAGCGGGATCCGGGACCTCGCGCGCGACCTGGTCGACACCGTCCGGGAGCCCGGGCGTGCCGGCGTCGCCGCACCCCAGATCGGCGTCGGTGTCCGCGCGTTCTCCTACAACGTCGACGGCGAGGTCGGGTACGTGCTCAACCCCGAGATCGTCGAGGTCTCGGGGGAACCGGAAGCTCATGGACGAGGGCTGCCTCTCGGTCCCGGGGCTCGGGTACCCGACGCGCCGGTACCCGTACGCCAAGGTCCGCGGGGTGGACGTCGACGGGGCCGAGGTCGTGCTCGAGGGCACCGGGCTCATGGCCGAGGCGCTGCAGCACGAGGTGGACCACCTCGACGGCACGGTCTACGTCATGACGCTGGACCCGGAGGTCCGCCGGCAGGCGCTCCGCGACATCCGCGCGCAGGACTGGTTCCACTGATCGGTCCCGCGTGCGGGTGACACCCCCACGGGGATTGTCGATTTGTCCTGACGAAGAGGTACCGTATCGGCGTCGGTCACCCAACCGGCACCGTTTCCCACACCCCAGGACACCCGGCATGACCCCTCAGAACGACGAGCTCAGCTCGCACCGCACCCGCACGAACCTCCGTCCCGAGGTCCCCACCACCACCTCCTCGACCGCCGTGCTCGACGCCCCCGACGCGCAGCAGCAGACGCAGGCGGACTGACCCGACAGCGGGTCGCGCCCCGCGCGCAGCAGCACGCACTGGAGGCCCGGTGCCGGTCCCGTGGACCGGCACCGGGCCTCCAGGCGGTTGCGTTGCGACCCATCGCGCCCGCCCGGGGATGCAGAATCGCGCGTAGCGGGTCGAAGAAACGACCCCCTACGCGCGAATCCGCTGCCGACGCGCGGTTCGACCTCCTCCGCGCGATTCGGCTGCCTACGGGCCGTTCGGCCTCCTACGCGCGGTTCCGGCGGCGGCCCTCGACCACGGGCGTCGCGGTCGTCTGCACCTTCGACCCGGAGTAGATGTGCTCGACGTCGGCGGCGAAGTCCCGGAGGATCACCGGGCGCTTGATCGTCAGCTTCGGCGTGAGGTGTCCCGACGCCTCGGTGAGCTCGGTGTCGAGGATCGTGAACGACCGCACCGACTCGGCCCGTGAGACGTGCTGGTTGGCGGCGTCGATGGCCTCCTGGACGGCCTGGTGGACCCGCTCGTCGTAGGCGGCCTCGTGGGCGGACAGCGCTGGTGTGATGCCGCGCGCCTCGCACCAGCCGGGAAGCATCTCGCGGTCGAGCGTGACGAGGGCGGCGACGAACGGCTTGCCCTCGCCGACGACGACGACCTGGCCGACGATCGGGTGCTCGCGGATGCCGTCCTCGAGCGGTGCCGGCGCGACGTTCTTGCCGCTCGCGGTGACGATGAGCTCCTTCGCGCGACCGGTCACGGTGAGGATCCCGTCGGGGTCGAGCCGGCCGAGGTCGCCGGTGTGGAACCAGCCGTCGGGCTTCGCCTTCGCGGTCGCCTCGTCGTTGTGCCAGTACCGGTCGAAGACGTCGACGCCGCGGATGAGGATCTCGTCGTCGTCGGCGATCCGGATCTCGACCCCCGGGAGGGCCCGGCCGACGGTGCCGATGCGGAGCTCGGCGGCACGGTTCACGGTGGCGGGCGCGGTCGTCTCGGCGAGGCCGTAGCCCTCGAGGATGAGCGCGCCGATCGACCGGAAGAAGTGCGACAGGCGCGGCGACAGGGGCGCGGACCCGCTGACCGCGTAGCGGACCCGTCCGCCCATCGCGTCGCGGAGCTTGGCGTACACGAGCCGGTCGAACAGCTTGAAGCGCAGCGCGAGCCCCAGCGGCACCCGGCCCGCAGCGAGCGCCTCGGAGTGGGCGACGGCGGTGCGGGCGGCAGCGCGGAAGATGCGCCCGCGGCCGCCGAGGTCCGCCTTCTGCTCGGCCGAGTTGTAGATCTTCTCGAACACCCGGGGACCGCGAGCAGGAACGAGGGCTTGAACGTCGAGACCGCGTGCATCAGGTCCTTCGTGTCCGGCTCGTGGCCGACGAGGACACCGGCGGAGACGGACATCGCCGCGATGAAGCGGGCGAAGACGTGGGCCAGCGGGATGAACAGCAGCGTCGACGCGTCGTCGGCGACGACCTCGGGCATCGCCTCGGAGGCGCCCTCGACCGTGGCGGTGAAGTTGTCGTGCCGGAGCACGCACCCCTTCGGCCGTCCGGTGGTGCCCGAGGTGTAGATGATCGTCGCGTCGTCGTGCCCGTGCACGTCGGCGGTCCGGGCGTCGAGCTCGGCGTCCGTGACGTCCTCGCCGAGCCGGGTGAGGTCGTCGAGCCCGCCGCCGTCGATCGTCCAGTGCTGGCCGAGGTGCGGCAGGTCCGGGGCGATCGAGGCCACGCGGCGTGCGTGCTCCTCCTGCTCGACGACGATGGCGACCGCCTCGGAGTCCGACAGGATCCAGCGCACCTGGTCGGGGAGCTCGTCTCGTAGACCGGGATCGACACGAGGCCCGCCGTCCACACGGCGAAGTCGACCAGCGTCCACTCGAGGCGGGTGCGGGACAGGATCGCCACGTGCGCCCCGGGCTCGAGGCCGGCTGCGACGAAGCCCTTCGCGATGCCGCGCACCCGACGCTCGACGTCGGCCGCGCTGATCGTGGTCCACGTGTCGCCGTGGCGCTCGGCCAGGATCGGCCGGTCCGGCGTCTTCCGGGCCCGCTCGGAGAGCAGACGAGCGGCTGAGCCGTGGTCGGGTGCGGTGATGGGGGCTGGGTGCCGCTGATCGTTCACGGTGACTCCCTTGTCGGCCGGTTCGATTCGAGTGCGCCTCTTCGTCGAGGCGGCACCGCCAGCATATGGCCACTTCCCTCGCGTTCCGTGAGCACGCATCGAACCGGTAGGCTCGTTCCTCGTGCACGCCATCGGAATCGACATCGGGGGCACCAAGATCGCGGGGGCGGTCGTCACGGAACTCGGCGAGATCGTCGCGGAGGACCGGGTGGCCACCAACGCTGCGGACCCGGACGCCATGCTCGACGACGTCGTCGCGATGGTCTCGCGGCTGCGGGCCTCCAACGAGGTCAGCGCCGTCGGCGTGGCCGCGCCCGGCTTCATCGACGCCTCGCAGTCGATCGTCTACTACACGCCGAACATCCGGTGGCGGAACGAGCCGCTGCGGCAGAAGCTGCAGCAGCGCATCGGCGACCTGCACATCACGGTCGACAACGACGCCAACGCGGCGGGCTGGGCGGAGTTCCGCTTCGGTGCCGGACGGCTCGTGTCCGACATGACCATGCTCACGATCGGCACCGGCGTCGGCGGCGCGATCGTCACCGAGGACCGCCTGTTCCGCGGCGGCTTCGGCACCGGTGGCGAGATCGGCCACCTCCGCATCGTCCCGAACGGCCTGCCGTGCGGCTGCGGCGCACGCGGCTGCATCGAGCAGTACGGCTCCGGCCGTGCCCTGCAACGCATGGCGAACGACGTCGCGGACGCCGGCGGCATCGGCCAGGCCCTCGCCGACGCACGCCAGGCCAACGGCGGCGAGCTCGACGGTCACATCGTCGGCGACCTCATCCTGGCCGACGACCCGGCGCGCTCGCTGCCCTCCGCCGGCTCGGTCGGCACCTGGGCGAGGCGTGCGCCTCGCTGTCCGCGGTGCTCGACCCGCAGCTTCTTCGTGTTCGGCGGCGGGGTCGCGAGCGCGGGGGACCGGCTGCTCGACCCGATCAAGCAGGCGTACCTCAACAACCTGCCGGCGCGGGGCTACCACCCGGAGCCGGACTTCGTGATCGCCGAGCTCGTCAACGACGCCGGCGTCGTCGGCGCGGCCGACCTCGCACGGATCCACGCCCGCACGGCGTAGGGTCGGGCCCCCACCCCCTCGGAGTCGTCGATGACCTACTGGCTGCTGAAGAACTTCCTGCTCGGGCCGCTCATCCTCACGCTCTTCCGGCCGTGGGTGGTCGGACGCGAACACGTCCCCACGAAGGGGCCGGTGATCTTCGCGTCGAACCACATCTCGTTCATCGACTCGGTGATCCTGCCGGCGGTGCTCGACCGTCGCGTGTCGTTCCTGGCGAAGAGCGACTACTTCACCGGGCGCGGCCTCAAGGGCTGGCTGACCAAGACGTTCTTCAACGCCATCGGCCAGCTCCCGATCGACCGTTCCGGCGGCAAGGCATCCGAGGCCTCGCTCCGTGCGGGGCTGCAGGTCCTGGCCCGCGGCGAACAGCTCGGCATCTACCCCGAGGGCACCCGCAGCCCGGACGGCAAGCTTTACCGCGGCCGGACCGGCATCGCCCGGATGATCCTCGAGGGGCGCGTCACCGTCGTCCCCGTCGCCATGGTCGGCACGCGCGAGGTGCAGCAGATCGGGCAGCGCATCCCGAAGTTCAAGCGGGTCGGCGTCGTGTTCGGCCGGCCGCTCGACTTCTCCCGCTTCGAGGGCTTCGAGACCGACCGCTTCATCCTCCGCAGCGTCACCGACGAGGTCATGCACGAGCTCGCCGGCTTGAGCCGCCAGGAGTACGTCGACGTCTACGCGACGAGTGTCAAGGAACGGGCGAGCACCGCGCGCGAGCAGGTCCTCCGGGGCAAGGTCACGCGGAATGGTCGGGACGCCTCGGCACGTTAGGATTCGAAGGCCCCGCCGACCGGTGGAGCGTCACCCCTTCGAGAACACCGAGGTACCACCCTTGTTCGAGTCGACCGACTTCGTCGCCCTGCAGGATCCGGACGTGATCGAGGGGCTCGACTACTGGCGGACGCTCCCGATCAAGCAGCAGCCCACCTGGCCGGACGCCGCAGCGGCCGAGGCGGCATCGGCGGAGATCGCCACGCTGCCCCCGCTCGTCTTCGCGGGCGAGGTCGACAAACTCCGCGAGCGACTCGCCTCCGCAGCCCAGGGCAAGGCGTTCCTGCTGCAGGGCGGTGACTGCGCCGAGACCTTCGCCGGTGCCACCGCGGACTCGATCCGCGATCGCGTGAAGACCATCCTGCAGATGGCCGTCGTGCTGACCTACGGCGCCTCGATGCCCGTCATCAAGATGGGCCGCATGGCGGGGCAGTTCGCCAAGCCGCGCTCGAGCGACTTCGAGACGCGCGGCGACGTCACGCTGCCCGCCTACCGCGGCGACATCGTGAACGGCTACGACTTCACGCCGGAGAGCCGCCAGGCCGATCCGCGTCGCCTCGTGCAGGGGTACCACACGGCCGCGTCGACCCTGAACCTCGTCCGCGCCTTCACGCAGGGGGGCTTCGCCGACCTGCGCCAGGTGCACTCGTGGAACAAGGGCTTCGCGTCGAACCCTGCCAACGCCCGGTACGAGCACCTCGCGAAGGAGATCGACCGCGCCATCCGGTTCATGGACGCCTGCGGCGCGGACTTCGACGAGCTGAAGCACGTCGAGTTCTACGCCTCGCACGAGGGGCTGCTGATGGACTACGAGCGCCCGATGACCCGCATCGACTCGCGCTCCGGACTGGCGTACGACACGTCGGGCCACTTCATCTGGATCGGTGAGCGAACGCGCGACATCGACGGGGCCCACGTGGACTTCCTGTCCCGCGTCCGGAACCCGATCGGCGTGAAGCTCGGCCCGACCACGAGCGTCGACGACATGAAGGCGCTGGTCGACAAGCTCGACCCGGAGCGGGAGCCCGGCCGCCTGACGTTCATCACCCGCATGGGCGCCGGCAAGATCCGTGACGAGCTGCCGAAGCTGCTCGAGGCGATCAAGGGCATGGACGCGAACCCGCTGTGGGTCACGGACCCGATGCACGGCAACGGCCTGACGACCCCGACCGGGTACAAGACCCGCCGCTTCGACGACGTCGTGGACGAGGTCCTCGGCTTCTTCGAGGCCCACCGCGAGGTCGGCACGTACCCGGGCGGCATGCACGTCGAGCTCACCGGTGACGACGTCACGGAGTGCCTCGGTGGGTCGGAGCAGATCGACGAGGCCACCCTCGCGACCCGCTACGAGTCGCTGTGCGACCCGCGGCTGAACCACATGCAGTCGCTCGAGCTCGCCTTCCTCGTCGCCGAGGAGCTCAGCGCGCACCCGCACGTGCGCGCGTAGCGCGGCCGGGCCCGGCCGGGCCCGGCCGGGCCCGGCCGGGCCCGCCCGCGGCATCCGAGTCTCGGGGTGAGTGACACTTCTCGCGTCTTCGCGCGCGAGACGTGTCGCTCACCCCGAGACTCGCGTCCGCGACGCGCGCACCATCCATCCGACTGGAGGCGCGGTGCCGGCTGGCCCCGCGCCTCCAGTCCGCATGTCGGTCCGGCCACGCGTCTCGCGGTGGGCGACGGACTCGCGGCCCTGCGCGCGAGACTTGTCGTCCACCGCGAGACTCGCGTCCGCGACGCGCGCACCATCGGCCCGGCGACCGGCACCTACTGCTTGTAGGCCAGGGTGATCGTGTCGCCGCGGTGCACGGTCGTGCCCGCGCCCGGGTCGGTGGAGTCGACGGGCAGCGAGGCCTTCCAGTCGTAGAAGCCGCACAGGACGTTGGTGCAGTCCGGGACGGACACCTTCAGCCCGAGCGCCTCGAGAGTCGAGGTCGCGTCGTTGATCGTCTTCCCGTGGACGTCGGGCAGGGTGATCGGCGCCGGGCCCTTCGACACGACGAGGTCGATCGCGGTGCCCTTGACCGCTGGATCGTCCTGGGCCTTCGCCGAGATGATCTGCCCCTCGGGCACGTCGTCGCTGTACTGCCCGTCCTGCGCACCGATGGTCAGGCCGACTCCGTCGAGCGTCGACTTCGCCTGGTCGACGGTCTTGCCCACGACGTCCGGGACCGGGCCGAGCGACACTGTGAGGGTCACCGGGCCGCGTTCGCCGTAGGTCTTCACCTTCGAGAGGTCGATGCTCGCGCCGTCGGTACCGAGGCCCGTGGCGGCGATGACGGTGTCCTTCGCAGCGTCGGCGGAGAACTGGTACTGGTCGTCCTGCAGCGCGAAGTCGTCGTCGAGCGCCGCCGTCACGGTGGAGACCGGCTGCCCGACGATGGCGGGCAGGGTGATCATCTTCGGGCCGTTCGACACGACGATCTGCACCGAGGTGCCCTTGCGGACCTCACGCTTCGGTGCCGGCTTCGTCGTGGAGACCTGCCCCTTGGCGACGACGGCGTCGAACCGGTTCGCGGTCGACGACGCGGTCTGCAGGCCCTGGGCCTCGAGCAGCTGCCGTGCCTGCGAGACCGACTTGCCGGTGACCTCGGGGATGCGGACGTTGCCCCACGGGCCGGGACCCAGCGCCCAGCCGAGGGTCGCGCCGATGGTCATCAGGACGAGGACGACGACGAGGATGATCCAGCCGCGCTTCCGTCGCTTCGTCGACTTGTCCGCCAGTCGCTGTCCGGCGGGTGAGAGCGCGCCCGGCTGCGAGCCGGTGCGCCGGGGACCGGGGACGTTCCGGCCCGCACGGCCCGCGGCCTGCTGCCCGCCGGCGGGTTCGAGGATGGTGGTCGCGTCGCCCGAGTCCGCCGAGGACGGTGCGGAGGCCCCCGCCGGCAGGATCGCGGTCGCGTTCTCCGGGCGCAGGACGGCCGTCCGGTACTGGCCGGTGGCACGCTGCTGGTTGCCCGCCATGTGGTCGAGCATCTCGCGGGCATCACGCGGCCGGTCGTCCGGGTTGCGCGCGGTGGCCCAGGCGACGAGGTCGTCGAGCTCGGGCGGGACCCCGGGCACCGCGGCGCTCGGCGCGGGCACGGAGTCGTTCGCGTGCTGGTACGCGATCTGCATCGGCTGCTCGCCCTTGTACGGCTGCTCACCGGTGAGCATCTCGTAGAGCATGATGCCGAGCGCGTAGATGTCGCTGCGGGAGTCCGCCGCCCCGCGGGTGACGAGTTCGGGGGAGAGGTAGGCGATCGTGCCCAGGAGCGCAGCCCCGGTCGCGGTGTTCGCGGTGGTGGCCCGCGCCAGGCCGAAGTCGCCCAGCTTGATGCGCCCGTCGTCGGCGAGCAGGACGTTCTCGGGCTTGAGGTCCCGGTGCACGATCCGGCGCGGTGGGCCGAGGCGAGACCGGCGAGGACCGCGCGGAGGATGTCGGTCGCCTGCTCGGGGGTCAGCGCGTGGTGCTCCTGCAGGAGGTCCCGCAGCGTGATGCCGGGGATGTACTCCATGACGATGTAGGCCGTGTCGTCCTCGGCGCCCTGGTCGTACACGCCGACGAGGTTCGGGTGGGACAGCCGGGCGGCCGATCGGGCCTCTTGGATGAAGCGCTCCCGGAACGCCTGGTCGTCGGCCAGGTGCCCGTGCATGATCTTGATCGCGACGCGGCGCTCGAGTCGGACGTCGGTCGCGAGGTACACCGTCGCCATGCCCCCGCGCGCGATGCGCGAGCGTACGCGGTACCGGTGATCGATCATGCGACCGATCATCGGGTCCGTGGCGGCGTTCGTGGTCATCGGCGGCATTCTACGAATCCGGGCTGCACGGACCCGCACTGACGCTCCGGTCGTGACCGAATCTTCGATCTTGCGGATGACTCGCTTCCGTCGAGCGGCCAGACGGGCGGGCGTACCCGCTGCCCTCGGCGTGGGCGCGACAGCCGGCCGGGCGCACGTGCGGCGCGGGTGGGCCCGACAGCCGGAGAGGGCGCGTGCGTGACTGCCGGAGCGGGCGCGTGCGCGACTGCCGGAGCGGTCGCGTGCGCGACTGCCCGAGCGCGTGCGTGCGCGACTGACAGCGTGGGCCCGCCCGTGCCCGGGGGCGATCCCTCGGGCGTGCGCCCGGCGTCGTGCGGTGCCGTCCGGGTCAGAGCGACGCCAGCAGGCTCTTCGCCGTGCTCTCCCACTGCGCGTACGCCTTCGGGTACGCCGACACCTGCACGGCCTGCGCCGCTGTGGTCACGTTCATGGAGGACCACCCCGGGACGTCGAGCAGGCCGCGGGTGTGGCCGGGGTTGCCGGTGAAGAACAGCTTCGCGGCCGTCGCCGTGTCCTGCAGCGCCGCGGCGGAGCCCCAGCCCTGGCTCGGTCGCTGCTGGAACAGCCCGACGGAGTCCCGGTCCCCGTGCGACAGGTTGCGCAGGCTCGACTCCTGCATCGCCGCCGCCAGGGCGATGACGATGCCGTGGTCGGGCACCCCGAGGGACCGGCCGACGGACACGATGGTCGCGGCGTTGCCGCGCTGTTCGGCGGAGAGCGAGGGACCGGAGGCCGGCAGGACGAGCGTCTTGCCGGCGTAGATCGTGCTCGTGTACGTGAGCCCGTTCGCCGAGAGGAGCGCTGACACCGACACGCCGTGCGACGCCGCGATGGAGGCGATCGTGTCACCGGTACCGATCTTCACGCTGCCGGCGCGGGCGGACGACGTCGACACGTTCGTCGACGACACCGACGACGCCGCAGCGGCCGACGACCCCGCCGACGGCACGCGCAGCGTCTGCCCGGGTAGATGACCGAGCGCTGCGACAGCTTGTTCGCACTGAGGAGCGCCGTGGTGGACACCCCCACCCGTGACGCGATGCCGGACACGGTGTCGCCCTGCTTGACGTGGTAGCTCCCGGTGCTCGACGTCGTCGTCGTCGAAGCCGTGGTCACGGCCGGCGTCGACGCGAGGTGGAGCGTCTGCCCCGGGTGGATGATCGTGTTCCAGCCGAGCCCGTTGCGGACGAGCACCTCCTGCGCCGAGAGGCCGTAGCGCGCGGCGATGCCCGACACGGTGTCGCCCTGACGCACGGTGTACGTGGTGGGGGCCTTGGTGGTCGCGGCGACCGTGGTCACGGTGGTCTGCGACGGGCGCGCGACCGCGGTGCCGAAGACCGGGCGGTCGCCGACGTTGCGGTCCTGGTCGACGTGCCGCTTGTTCGCGTTGTCGTCGTCGTGGTGGGTCTCGGCGTGGGCGACCGGGCCGGTGAGGCCGGCGGTCACCGCGATCGTCCCGGCGAGGACGATGGGCATGGTGGCGAACCTGGCGGATCGTGCGCGCCGGGCGTCTTCGTCTGCAGCGTTGTCCACGGGTGTCTCCTGTCCTTGCGGTGAGCCGCGCGCGTGCGTGCGCACTCACAGGTGCTGCAACGCTGGCATGGCGTGATTCCCAAGTCAACCAGAGAGTCGCATGTTGTGTGTGTGACGAATGTGACGAACGAGGCGGCACGACCTCCTCGGGTGACTCTGGCAACATGGGGCCCGTGAGTGCTGCACCCACCGACGACACGACCCTTTCCGAGCGATGGCTGACCGTCCCCGACCTGGTGGACCTGTTCGGGGTGACCCCCGGGCGCATCCACCGCCTCTTCGAGCAGAAGACGCTGCTGCCCGCACGTGTGGGCGGTGTGCTCCGTGTCCCGAGCGAATTCCTCGACGGCACCGAACCGCTGCCCGAACTGCGCGGGACCCTGATCGTCCTGTCCGACAACGGCTTCTCGGACGACGAGGCCGTGCGCTGGATGCTCACCGTCGACGACGCGATCGGGACGTCGCCGATCGCCGCGCTCCGCGCCGGGCGCAAGGCCGAGGTGCGCCGCATCGCCCAGTCGCTGCTCTAGCGGCCGGGGGCTGCGTCTCCAGATCCCGGGGCTGCGCTTGCGCGCGCCCGGTCCGATGGCCCCGTCGCCGCTCGCGCGCAGCAGCCGCCCGCTCGCGCAACCGTGGACGTTCCGTACCCCGGACACGTGGCGGACTGGAGGCGCGTGGCGGCCCCGTCCCGCGCCTCCAGGCCCCGTACTCGCGCCTCCGGGCCCCGTACTCGCGCCCCGGGCCCCGTACCCGTGCCTCCGCGCCCCGTACCCGTGCCTCCAGCCCGTCACACGGCCGGACCGGTGGCGGAGCGTGCCGGCGGAACCAGCGACGTCGTCGGAACGCGACCGGTGGCCGCGGCTACGCGACCCGGCGGCTGACTGTGTCGGCCAGCGCCACGAGCTGCTCGCGCGCCGACGGCGTCAGCGGGGCGGCCTCGATCGCCGCCTTGGCACGCTGCACGTGCCGGTCGATCGACCGCTCGACGGCCGCGACCGCGCCGGACTCGGTGAGGGTCGCGCGGAGCATCCGCACCTGCGCGTCGTCGAGTTCCGGGTCGCCCAGGAGCTCGTCGAGGAGCTGCCGGGGGCCGCTCGGGAGCGCCTTCCGTGCCGAGGCGATCAGGACGGTGCGCTTGCCCTCGCGCAGGTCGTCTCCCGCGGGCTTGCCGGTGACCTCGGGATCGCCGAAGACACCGAGCATGTCGTCGCGGAGCTGGTAGGCCACACCGAGGGGGAGCCCGAACGCGCGGAGCCCCTCGAGCTGCGCGTCGGAGGCCCCAGCGACGAGGGCACCGATGACGAGCGGCGCCTCGACCGAGTACTTCGCCGACTTGAAGACGATGACGCGCTGGGCGCGGACGAGGTGCTCGGCCTCGTCGATCGAGGGCCAGGCGGTCTCCTCGTGCACGTCGAGGTACTGGCCCGCCGTCACGTCGAGGCGCATCGTGTGGAACTCCTGCCGCACGATCCGGCCACGGGCCGGGTCGAGGTGGGCGAGGCCCTCGTCGAACACCGCGTCGCTCAGGGAGAGCAGGAGGTCGCCGAGCAGCAGCGCCGAGTTCGTGCCGTAGAGCGCACGGTCGCCGGCCCAGCCGGACCGCTCGTGGAGGGACTCGAACCGGCGGTGCGCTGCCGGCCGCCCGCGACGGGTGTCCGAACGGTCCATGATGTCGTCGTGCACGAGCGCCGCGGCGTGGAAGATCTCGAGTGCGGCCGCGACCGTGACGACCGCCTCGGCCGTGGTCTGCCGGGATCCTTCGCCGAGCGGGTCGAACGAACCGGACCGGCCGGCCACGGACTGCCATCCCCAGTAGCAGAACAGGGCGCGGAACCGCTTGCCGCCCGACAGCAGATCGCGGGCGTACTCGTCGAACGGAGCAAGGTCGGGGCTGATCGCGGCGAGACGTTCGCGTTGGTCGTCCAGCGCCCGATCGATCCGCGCTGACACGAGGTCCACTAATCGCGTACTCTCAGCCACACTCCCTACCCTAGTGGAGCGGCTGAGTCGTAGACTCGGTCCACCTCAACCACGCGTCGATCCCAGGAACAGAGGGAACAAAGATGCCACTCTCGGAGCAAGAGCAGCGACTCCTCGAAGAGATGGAGCGGAGCCTCTACCAGAACGACTCCGACTTCGTGGCGCGCGTCACGCGGCGTCAGGGCCGTCCGACGTACACCTCGATCACGCTCGGGGTGCTCGGTGCCCTCGCGGGCGTCGCCATCGTCATCGTGGGGTTGGTACTGCGTCAGCCGCTCATCGGCATCCTCGGCTTCGTCGTGATGCTCGCCGGTGTACTGTTCGCGCTGCGTCCCGGCATGCGCGCCCCCAAGGCGAAGGCGCCTCGGGCCAACAAGCCGACGACGGGCGGAGCACCGCGCCCAGCCAGGGCGGCAACGGTTCCTTCATGGACCGGATGAACGACCGCTGGGACAAGCGGAACGACCAGAGCTAACCGGCTCTCCACACTCCTCCACGGGGTCGGTCCTTCGGGGCCGGCCCCGTTTCGCGTCTCCGGGGCGGCGGCGCGGTGGCGGCGTTCGTCGAGCGGGCACGCGGGCCGGCCCCGTTTCGTGTGTCCGGGGCGGGTCGCGAGGCGCCGCGTCGGCGGCGAGGCGCCGCGTCGGCGGCGAGACACCGCGTCGGCGGCGAGACACCGCCGGTTCCGGCGGTGTCTCGCGCCTCGCGCGGTGTCTGGCGTCCGCAGCGGCGTCTCGGCGCGGTGAGACGCGACCCGCCGTCGGACGGGAGGCGCGGGTCGGCGCCGCCCCGCGCCTCCCGTCCCGAAGCGCGGCGTTGTGAGGGCGTGACGGGTGTGACCTGCCCGTCGAGCGGGCGAAGTACGTCACGCTCGGCGCCGCCGGGCGACCGATCCCGCCCGCTCGGCGAACCACACGCGGCGCGTATCGACCGCTCGCCGCCCGCTGGCCGCGCCGCCGCGCCGCCGGACGAGCGCCGACGCTGCGAAAGTCCTCCACTTTCCTCCACGCCCTCCACAGCGCTCCACTGACCCGTATTCCGCGGGAATCCGGGCGCCTCGACGCCGTGGTCAAGCGCGATTCGACCCCAATTCGGGTCACGAGGATGGTTTCGGGAGTGAAATCCTGGGCGAGGGGAGCGGAGTGGAGTAAAGTGGGGCGCACAACGGTCCGGTGGAGCGGAGGGGAGGCCCGACATGCTGCTCGGTACCCATGCCCCGAAGCTTGACGAGAAGGGTCGCGTGATCCTCCCCGCCAAGTTCCGGGACGAACTGTCCGGGGTCTCGTGATGACCCGCGGGCAGGAGCGCTGCGTCGTCGTCTTCAGCGCGGACACGTTCGAGCAACTGCACGAGCGCATCCGCACCGCACCGATGACGTCGAAGCGCACCCGGGACTACATGCGCCTGTTCCTCTCCGGAGCGAGCGCGGAGCAGCCCGACAAGCAGAACCGCGTCACGATCCCGCAGAACCTCCGCGAGTACGCGGGGCTCGAGCGGGACCTGACGGTCATCGGCAGCGGTGACCGTGCCGAGATCTGGTCCACCCCCGCGTGGGAGGCCTACTACGCCGAGGTCGAAGAGGGCTTCGCCGACAACGACGAGGAGGTGATCCCGGGCATCTTCTGATCCGCGGATCGGGACTCCCAGCCGTGAAGCCCTGACACACCTTCCCCGGTGTCAGGTCGCATGGATGGGGATCCGGACCCACGGCCCAGGAGGGCAGAGGGGCTGCACATGGCAGAACAGACCGAACCCGGGCGCTTCCCGCACACGCCGGTGATGCTCGAGCGCACCGTCGACCTCTTCACGCCGACGCTCGAGGGGCCTGGCAAGGTCGTCGTCGACGCGACGCTCGGCATGGGCGGCCACTCCGCGGGGCTGCTCGAGCGTTTCCCGGAGCTGACCCTCATCGGTCTCGACCGCGACACCGATGCGCTCGGCATCGCGGGGAGCGGCTCGCCCGGTTCGGTGACCGCGTCCGCCTGGTGCACACCGTGTACGACGGCATCGCCGAGGCGATCGAGGACGAAGGGTTCGACGAGGTCCACGGCGTGCTGTTCGACCTCGGGGTGAGCTCGCTGCAGCTCGATCGGGCCGAGCGCGGCTTCGCCTACAGCCAGGACGCCCCGCTCGACATGCGCATGGACCGCACCGAGGGGCAGACCGCGGCCGACGTCCTCGCGTCGTACGACGAAGCCGAGCTGAGCCGGATCTTCCAGCGCTACGGCGAGGAGAAGCTCGCGGGTCGGTACGCCCGCGCGATCGTCGAGCGTCGGGCGAGCAAGCCGTTCGAGATGTCCGGGACCTGGTGCAGGTCCTGCACGACGCGACGCCCGTGGCGATCCAACGCCAGGGGCACCCCGCCAAGCGGGTGTTCCAGGCGCTCCGCATCGAGGTCAACGCCGAGCTGAGCGTGCTCGAGCGGGCGATCCCGGCCGCGCTCGACGCGATCGCGGTCGGCGGCCGGATCGTCGTCGAGTCGTACCAGTCGCTGGAGGACCGCATCGTCAAGCGCGAGCTCGCGGCCCGCACGAAGTCGAGCGCGCCGGCAGGGCTGCCGGTCGAGCTGCCCGAGCACCGCCCCACCTTCTCCCTGATCGTCAAGGGCGCGGAACTGGCCGACGAGGCCGAACGCGCCGCCAACCCCCGAGCAACCCCCGTGCGCCTGCGCGCGGCCGAGCGGATCCGGAAGTGACATGAGCACGAACCTCGCACTCGTCGACCCCGCCGTCGTCCCGTCCCGTGCCCCGCGCCCGAGTCGCCAGAACCGACCGGAGCTCGTCGAGGTCACGCCGACCAAGGCCCAGCGTCGCGCCCGTCCCCGCATCGCCTACGCGGCGGTCGCGGTGGCGGCGCTCGCTCTCCTGCTCCTCGCGCAGCTCGGCATCAGCATGGTGCTCAGCCAGGGGGCGTACACGCTCAACTCGCTGAGCGCGGAGCAGACGAACCTCTCCCGCAAGCAGCAGTCGCTGTCCGAGGAGCTCCGTGTGCTCGACTCGCCGCAGAACCTCGCCCGCAACGCCCAGGCGCTCGGCATGATCGCGAACTCCACGCCGGTGTACCTCGACCCGAAGACCGGCCGGGTGTACGGCACGCCGACCCCGGCGGTCGCCGACCAGGCCACGGCGAGCACCGAGAACCAGGTGCCGAACTCGCTGCTGGACGACGTCCCGCTCGCGGCGCGGCAGGGTGACACGTCGACGAGCAAGGAGAGCGGCTCGACGACGGGGAGCGACGCGAAGGACGCGAAGACCACGGGCAGCGACGCGAAGGCCGGCACGGAGGATGCGACGGCCGACGCTGGGAAGACCACAGGCGCCAGCGCGTCGGACGGGGCTTCCTCGAAGCCCGACGTAGAGTCCGACCCGAACCAGCTCCAGGCCCCGTCCACCCGGTGACCTGCGGGTCGGGACACCCCTGACGCACCACCCGGGAAGGACCGCACCGCGTGACGAAGACGATCCGCAACCGACGACTGCGCTACAGCGTCGTGATGATCGCCGTGATCGCCCTCGTGGCGGTCTTCGTGATCCGCCTCGTCGACATCCAGGTGGTCCAGGCCGCCGCGCTCAACGAGCAGTCGAAGGAGAAGCGGAGCATCCCGGTCACGATCTACGGGACCCGCGGCTCGATCGTGGACCGCAACGGCACCGAACTCGCGGACAGCGTGACGCGGTACAACATCACGACCGCGCCACGCCTGGTCAAGGACTTCGAGGGCAAGCTCGGCGGCACCCGCGTGAAGGACGTCACGGTCGACCAGGCCCTGACCGCGCTCGCCAAGGCGTCGGGCGGCGACGTCGCGACCATGAAGAAGAACATCGCCGCGAACCCGAAGTCCGACTTCGCCTACTTGGTGAAGGGTCTCGACGTGAAGCACTACGAGGCGGTGACGGCGCTCGGCATCCCGTGGATCTACAAGGAGCAGCAGGCCTCCCGGGTGTACCCGACGGGTGCCACCACGGGCAACGTCACCGGGTTCATGGGCACGGACGGCGCCCAGGCCGGCCTGGAGTACGCGTACGACCAGTGCCTGGCCGGCTCGAACGGCTCGGAGACCTACGAGCGCGGTGAGGACGGCGTGCAGCTCCCCGGCAGCACGGTGACCACCAAGGAAGCCAAGGACGGCGGCACGCTCGAGACGACGATCGACGGCGACCTGCAGTACATGGCGCAGCAGACCATCGCCTCCGCGGCGAAGGACCTGCAGGCGGAGTCCGCCACGGCGACGGTGACGAACGCGAAGACCGGCGAGATCCTCGCCGTGGCGGACTACCCGACCGTGGACCCGAACGACGTCGACGCCACGAAGGACAAGGGCGCCTTCGGCTCGCGTGCCCTCACGGCCACGTACGAGCCGGGATCGACAATCAAGGCGGCGATCGCCGCCGCGCTGATCGACCAGGGCAAGTCCAGCCCGACGGACCAGGCCGTCGTCCCGTACTCGCGTTCGTTCCCGTGGGGCGGCACGATCCACGACTCGGAGTTCCACCCCACCGAGAACCTCACGCTGACCGGCATCCTCCGCGACTCGTCGAACGTCGGCATCACGGAGCTCGGCTCCCGGCTGACCGCGCAGCAGCGGTACGACTACATGCAGAAGTTCGGGCTGTTCGAACCCGAGTCGGCGATCGACTACCCGGGCCAGCCGTCGATGGACTACGGCTCGAGCCCGAACTGGGACCAGCAGACGAACATCAACTCGATGTTCGGCCAGGGCATCTCGACGACGGCCATCCAGATCGCGAGCATCTACCAGACCCTTGCGAACGACGGTGTCCGGATTCCGCTGCACCTCGTGAAGGGGTGCGAGACGGCTGACGGCAAGACCATCGACGCGCCCGACGTGCAGGGGACGCGTGTCGTGTCCGCGAGCGCGGCGACGCAGGTCACGGACATGCTGCAGAGCGTGGTCACGGGCGGGACGCTCGTGGGCATGAAGCCCATCTCCGGCTACAACATCGCAGCGAAGACCGGAACGGCCGAGGTTGCCGAGGGGTCGAAGGGCTACGGCTCGCAGCGCATCACCTCGGTGGCCGGAATGGCACCCGCCGAGGACCCCCAGTATGTTGTCACGGTGACGTTCACGAAGCCGCAGGCCAACAAGTGGTCCAGTGGAGCGGCTCCGGCGTTCCGCACTCTCATGTCCCAGGTGCTCGAGAAGTACCGAGTAGCCCCCTCCACGACGCAGGCGAAGACCTACCCGTCCACGTGGTGAGGAAGAAGGAGCACTTGTCCGCACGGATCCCCCGGTCCTCCGCCCGAACACCCGACCCCGAGGGCCGTGGCCGAACTCGCGAACGCGTTCGGTCTGCGAGTCGTCGGCTCGGTCGACGTCGTCGAGACGACCGGTGTCACCCTGAGCGCCGCCGAGGTGCAGCCGGGTGACCTCTTCGTCGGCGTGCGCGGTGCGAACCGGCACGGCGCGGAGTTCTCCGCCGAGGCGGCCGAGCGCGGCGCGGTCGCGGTCCTCACCGACGACGCGGGCGTGGAGCACGCCCAGGCCGCGGGTCTGCCGGTGCTCGTCGTCGACGACCCCCGTGCGGCCCTCGGCGACGTCTCGGCGTGGGTCTACCGCACCCACCCGGACGAGGCCGCCGACCTGCCGCAGCTGTTCGCCGTCACCGGAACGAACGGCAAGACCAGCACGTCGTACATCCTCGAGGGCATCCTCAAGCAGCTCGGCCTCGTCACGGGCCTCAGCTCCACCGCGGAGCGCCACATCGGCACGCTCAGCGTGACGAGCCGCCTCACCACGCCCGAGGCGAGCGAGATGCACGCGCTCCTGGCCCGGATGCGCGAGAGCGAGGTGCGCGCGGTCGCCGTCGAGGTGAGCGCGCAGGCACTCAGCCGCCACCGCGTGGACGGCATCGTCTTCGACGTCGCTGGCTTCACGAACCTGTCGCACGACCACCTCGACGACTACGCCGACATGGAGGAGTACTACCACGCGAAGCTCCCGCTGTTCGAGCCGGAGCACGCCCGCCGCGGCGTCGTCTCGCTGGACACGGACTGGGGCCACCGCGTGGTGCAGGACTCCCGCATCCCGGTGACGACCATCACGGTGCACCCGGACGTCGAGGCCGAGTGGCACGTCGACATCGTCGAGGCCCACGCCGCGTACACCGAGTTCCGGCTGACCGGACCCGAGGGCCGCGAGCTCACCACCCGTGCGCCCCTGATCGGCTGGCACATGGCCGCGAACGCCGCGCTCGCGATCGTCATGCTCGTCGAGGGCGGGTTCGAGCTCGGCGCCATCGCGCACGCGCTCGAGACGAACCACCGCCGGTACCCCGACGAAGACGAGCGGGATGAGCAGGGCACGCCGGTGAGCGCCATCGAGTGCTACCTGCCCGGCCGCACCGAGCGTGTCTCGGGCGACCGCGGTCCGAGCGTGTACGTCGACTTCGGCCACAGCGCCGACGCGTTCGAGAACACGCTCGCGGCCGTGCGGCAGTTCACGCCGGGCAAGGTCCTGATGCTGTTCGGCGCCGACGGCGACCGCGACAAGACCAAGCGCGGCGACATGGCCCGGGTGGCCGCCGCAGGGTCGGACATCCTCGTGGTCACCGACCACCACCCCCGCTTCGAGGACGCCGCGTCGATCCGGAAGACCCTCGTCGACGCCGCGCGCCAGGCCTTCCCCGAGCACGAGCTTCTACGAGGTCAGCCCGCCCGAGGCCGCCATCCGCAAGGCCGTGAGCCTGCTCGGCGACGGCGACTCGATCCTCTGGGCCGGCCCGGGCACCAGGACTACCGCGACATCCGGGGCGTCCGCACGCCCTACTCGGCACGCGACGAGGCCCGCCAGGCGCTCCGCGAAGCCGGCTGGGAGCCGAACTCCGGTCCGGCCGAGGGGGCCCGATGATCGCCCTGACCCTCGCCGAGATCGCCACCGCGGTCGGCGGCGAGCTGCTGGCCGGCGCCCAGGCGACCGACGTGGCCGACCAGGGCGACCTGGTCGTCGACGGCTCCGTCGAGACCGACTCGCGGCTGGTCCGCCCCGGCAGCGTGTTCTTCGCCCTCCCGGGCGAGGTCACCGACGGTCGCCGGTTCGTGCCCGCCGCGACCGAGGCCGGCGCCGCGCTCGTCGTCACGCCCGAACGCGTGGAGACCACCGCCCCACAGATCGTCGTGCAGGACGGCTACGAGGCCCTCGCCGCGCTCGCGCACGAGGTCGTCACGCGTGTCCGGATGTCCAGCGCCGACCGCATCGACGCACAGGGGCACCCGGCGCCGCTCAGGGTCGTCGGCATCACCGGCTCGAACGGCAAGACGAGCACGAAGAACATGCTCCGCACGATCCTCGAGCAGCACGGCGAGACCGTCGCGCCCCAGGGGTCGTTCAACAACCACGTCGGCGCGCCGATCTCGATGCTGCGGATCACGCACGACACCCGGTACCTGGTCGTCGAGATGGGTGCGAGCGGCGTCGGCCACATCGCGAAGCTCGTCTCGATCGCCGAGCCCGACACGGGCGTCGTCCTGAAGGTCGGCCTCGCGCACGCCGGCGAGTTCGGCGGCATCGAGGCGACGCAGCGCGCGAAGTCGGAGATGGTCACGGACCTGCCGGCGACCGCGACGGCGCTCCTCAACGTGGACGACGACCGTGTCGCGTCCATGCGCGACCTGACGACCGCCCAGGTGGTCGGCTTCGGCACGTCGGCGGACGCCGACTACCGCATCACCGGCATCGAGACGGACCGCAGCGGCACCCGCTTCACCCTCACCGCGCCTCCCGTCCGCCAGGAAGGCGACCGTCCGACGGACGCGACCCAGCCTGGGCCCACGGATCGCCTTCCCGAGACCGTCGACGTCCGCCTCGCGATCCTCGGTGAGCACCACGCCATGAACGCGTCCGCGGCGCTCACGGTGGCCCACCTGTGGGGCGTGCCCCTCGCCTCCGGCGCCGCGGCGCTCGCGTCGATGACGCGCGCCGAGCGCTGGCGCATGGAGCTCCTCCAGGGCGGGCCCGACGGCGTCACGATCATCAACGACGCGTACAACGCGTCCCCGACTCCACCGCGGCGGCGCTGCGGACCCTGGCGCAGATCGTGCGTCCGGGGAGCGGACCGTCGCGGTGCTCGGCGAGATGGCCGAGCTCGGCGAGTTCTCGACGGAGGAGCACGACCGCATCGGCCGGCTCGTCGTCCGTCTCGGCATCGGGCAGCTCGTGGTCGTCGGCCGCGCCGCCCTGCCGATCCACCAGGCCGCCACCCTCGAGGGATCGTGGGACGGCGAGTCCGTGTTCATCGAGGACGCCGACGACGCCGTCCACGCCCTGCAGGACATGCTCCGCCCCGGCGACGTGGTCCTCGTCAAGTCCTCGAAGTCCGCCGAACTGCGATTCCTCGGCGACCGCCTCGGAGGTGTCACCGAATGATCGCCCTCCTGATCGCCGGCGCCGTGTCGCTGGTGTTCACACTGCTGCTCACGCCGCTGTTCATCAAGCTGTTCCACCGGCTCGGCTGGGACAGTTCATCCGCGACGACGGCCCGCAGTCGCACCACACCAAGCGCGGCACGGCGACGATGGGCGGCATCGTCCTCATCATCGGCGCGGTCCTCGGCTACTTCGTCGGGCACCTGGTCGGCCGTGACTCGATCACGCTGTCCGGCCTGCTCGTCCTGTTCCTGATGGTCGGTCTCGGGTTCGTCGGTTTCATCGACGACTTCCTCAAGGTCCGGCGTCAGCGCAGCCTCGGGCTCGGCGGGTGGGCGAAGGTCCTCGGGCAGGTCATCGTCGGCGTGATCTTCGCGACGGTCGCACTCGTGGTGCCGACCGCGAACGGCAAGCCGCCGGCGTCGACCATGGTGTCGGCGATCCGAGACGTCCCGTGGCTCGACTTCATGGCGCTCGGCACCGTGATCGGCACCATCCTGTTCCTGGCGTGGATCGTCCTGCTCACCGTGTCCACCTCGAACGGCGTGAACGTGGCGGACGGCCTCGACGGTCTCGCGACCGGCTCCAGCATCCTGGCCATCGGCTCGTACGTCATCATCGGGTTCTGGCAGTCGAACCAGCTGTGCGGCAGCGCCCGGCTCGACCAGAGCACGGAGCACGCCTGCTACAGCGTCACGAACCCGCTCGACCTCGCGGTCGTCGCGGCGGCCGTCTGCGGCGGTCTGATCGGCTTCCTCTGGTACAACACCTCGCCGGCGCAGATCTTCCTCGGCGACACCGGCTCGCTCGGCCTCGGCGGTGCCCTGGCCGGTCTCGCGATCCTCAGCCGGACGGAGCTCCTGCTCGTCCTCATCGGCGGCCTGTTCTTCATCGTCACCGGCTCGGTCATCCTGCAGCGGGCGTACTTCAAGATCACCCACGGCAAGCGCATCTTCCGGATGAGTCCGCTGCACCACCACTTCGAGCTGAAGGGGTGGGCCGAGGTGACGGTCGTCGTCCGGTTCTGGATCATCGCGGGACTCTGCGTGGCCGCGGGTGTCGGACTCTTGACCTCGAATGGATCGCACGAGTTGGTTGACGCCCGCCTGGAAGGTCTGGACAGCTGGTACGCCGAGGGCTGGAAGGGGCTGAACGTCGCCGTCCTGGGCCTCGGCGCCACCGGGTTCTCGGTCGCCGACACCCTCGTGGAGCTCGGCAGCGCGGTGACGGTCTACTCGACCGACGCCCCGTCGGACAGCGTCGAGCTGCTCGACGTGATCGGCGCGCAGTTCGTGCAGACGCCGCTGGACTCGGTGCCCGACGCCCTGCAGACGCAGGCGCCCGACGTCGTCATCGTGTCGCCGGGCCTGCCGCCGCACAACGCCACCGTGCAGTGGTCGGTCGCCAACAGCACCGTCTGGGGCGACATCGAGCTCGCCTGGCGGGTGCGCGACAAGGTCGTGCGCGGCCCGGTCGCCGCCCCCTGGGTGACCATCACCGGCACGAACGGCAAGACCACGACCACGCAGCTCACCACCGCGATGTTCGAGGCCGGCGGCCTGCGCGCCGTGGCCTGCGGCAACATCGGGGTGCCCGTGCTCGACGTCGTGCGTGACCCGGACGGCTACGACGTGCTCGTCGTCGAGCTCTCCAGCCACCAGCTGCACTACATGCCGACGACGGGCGACGGTGCCGTGGTCCCGCTCGCCAGCACCTGCCTGAACATCGCCGACGACCACCTCGAGTGGCACGGCTCGGCCGAGGCGTACCGCGCGGCGAAGGCGAAGGTCTACGAGCGGACGGTGCTCGCGTGCGTGTACAACGCCACCGACGACGTCACCCGGCACATGGTCGAGGACGCGGACGTCGTCGAGGGGTGTCGCGCGGTCGGCTTCACGCCGGGCGTCCCCACCCCCGGCGACGTCGGCGTCGTCGAGGACGTCCTCTGCGACCGCGCGTTCACGGACGAC
This sequence comes from Curtobacterium flaccumfaciens, assembly GCA_029689965.1. GTDB lineage: Bacteria > Actinomycetota > Actinomycetes > Actinomycetales > Microbacteriaceae > Curtobacterium > Curtobacterium flaccumfaciens_E. The sequence goes on from CP121450.1 coordinate 2,140,206, forward strand.
CGGCGGAACAGCGCGCTCGAGCTCGCGACCGTCGCCGACCTCGAGCGCTCCGGGCTCGCCAGCCCGCACATGACGATGAACGTGCTCGCCGCCGCGGCCCTCGCCCGTGCCGCCTCGGTGCAGCCCAGCGCGATCCAGGCCGCCGTGCAGGGGTTCCGCGCCGACCACCACCGCACCGAGCTCGTCGCGACCGCCGACGGCGTGACCTGGGTCGACGACTCCAAGGCGACGAACCCGCACGCGGCCACCGCGTCGCTCGCATCGTTCCCGAAGGTCGTGTGGATCGTCGGAGGGCTCTTCAAGGGCGTCGACATCGACGGACTCGTGGAGCGGTTCGGCCCCGACGTCCGCGGCGTCGTGGTGATCGGGACGGATCGCGCGCCCGTGCTGGAGGCATTCGCGCGACACGCGCCCGGGGTGCCCGTCCTGCAGGTCGAAGCAGCGGACACTGATCTGGTCATGCCCGAGGCGGTCCGGCATGCCGCATCGGTCGCGAGGCCGGGCGACACGGTCCTCCTCGCCCCGGCCGCGGCGTCGTTCGACCAGTTCGGCTCCTACGCTGACCGGGGGCGTCGATTCGCGGCGGCGGTCCACGAGCACCTGGGAGGCAACGCCGATGGCGACACCGACGGACTTCCCGGCGAACGGCCGTAGCGGCGCCCCTGCTGCCGCTCGGCAGCAGGACACGGGAACGGCCCGCCGGACGAACGGCGCGGTCGTCGCCGTGAAGAACGTCTTCGTCGCCGAGTCGAGCACCTTCTACACGATCCTCGGCGTGACGCTCTTCCTCGTCGTGTTCGGCGTCGTCATGGTGCTGTCGTCGTCGAGCGTCGAGCAGTACGCCGCGACCCACGACTTCTTCGGCGCCGCGTCCCGGCAGGGCCTGTACGCCGTGCTCGGGGTCCCGCTCATGCTCATCGCGTCCAGGCTGCCCGCCCGGTTCTGGCGGAAGTGGGCGATGTGGATCGTCGGCGTGGGCCTCGTCGTGCAGGCCCTCGTGGTCCTGACCCCGCTCGGGTACTCGATCCAGGGCAACCGGAACTGGATCCGCATCGGGTCCTTCACCGCGCAGCCGTCCGAGATCCTCAAGCTTCGCGCTCGTGCTCGGCATCGGGGCGATCATGTACGTCAAGCGCGACAAGCTTGACGACTGGAAAGAGGTCTTCATCCCGATCGGGATCGCCTCGCTCGGGTCGATCGGTCTCGTCCTCGTCGGCGGCGACCAGGGCACCGCGATGATCATGCTCATCCTGGTGTTCGGCGCGCTGTTCGTCGGCGGCGCCAGAGCGCGGCACCTGCTCGTCGGTCTCGTGGCCCTCGCCGTGATGCTGCCGTTCGTGACCATGGCGTCGAGCTTCTCGCCAGTCCCGCATCAGCGCCTGGCTGTCCGGCTGCACCGACACCAGTCAGTACCAGGACCTCTGCTGGCAGCCCGTCCACGGCATGTGGGCGCTCGCCTCCGGGGGCGTCTTCGGCGTCGGGCTCGGCAACTCGAAGGCGAAGTGGTCCTGGCTGCCGGAAGCCGACAACGACTACATCTTCGCGATCATCGGCGAGGAGCTCGGGCTGGTCGGCGCGGTCGTCGTGCTCGCCCTCTTCGTGGTGCTCGCGATCGGCATGGTGAAGATCATCCGGCAGTCCGATGATCCCTTCGCGAAGACCGTCACCGGTGGCGTCCTCGCCTGGATCATCGGCCAGGCGCTCGTCAACATCGCTGTGGTCCTCGGCCTGCTGCCGGTCCTCGGCGTCCCACTCCCACTCATCTCCGCCGGTGGCTCCGCGCTCATCATGACCCTCGTCGCGATCGGCGTCGTCCTCTCCTTCGCGCGCGAGCTGCCCGGCAAGCGGCACGACTTCCCGAGCACGACCGGCCCGACCGGTCGGACCACCCTGAACGGAACACTCCGGTGAGCAAGTACCTCTTCGCCGGTGGCGGCACCGCCGGCCACGTCAACCCGCTGCTGGCGGTCGCCGACCGGCTGACCGAGCGCGACCCGGAGGCCGAAGTGCTCGTCCTCGGCACCGCGGAAGGTCTGGAGTCACGACTCGTCCCGATGCGCGGCTACGAGCTGCTCACCATCCCGCGGCTGCCCTTCCCACGCAAGCCGAACGCGGCGGCACTGCGGTTCCCCGGTGCCTTCCGGGGCGCCGTCAAGCGCACCGAACAGCTCATCCGCGAGCACGACATCGAGGTCGTCCTCGGTGTCGGCGGGTACGCGGCGGCGCCCGCCTACATCGCCGCGCGGCGCACCGGCACCCCGATCGTCGTGCACGAGCAGAACGCCAAGCCCGGGCTCGCGAACCGGCTCGCAGCGTTCCTCACCGACCACGTCGGCGTGACCTTCTCGAACACCCGGCTGCGCCACGGGCGCGTCGTCGGCATGCCGCTCCGCCGCGAGATCGAGTCGCTCGACCGCCGCGCGAGCCGCGCCGATGCCCTCGCCGAGTTCGGGCTCGACCCCGACCGTCCGGTGCTGCTCGTCACCGGGGCTCCTCCGGGGCCCGGAGCGTCAACCGGACGGTGAACCGCTCTGCCTCGACGATCGTCGGTGCGGGCTGGCAGGTCCTGCACGTCGTGGGCGGTGCGTCGGACATCGGTCCGAGCGACCTCGACGGCTACCACGTGCTGGCGTACTGCGACCGGATGGACCTCGCGTACGCGGCCAGCGACTTCGTGGTCTCGCGTGCCGGCGCCGGCATGGTCTGCGAGCTCACCGCCGTCGGGCTGCCGAGCGTGCTGGTGCCGTACCCTGTCGGCAACGGCGAGCAGCGTCACAACGCGAAGGACGTCGTCGGCGCGGGGGAGCACTCCTCGTGACGGACGCGGAATTCGACGAGGACTGGGTGACGTTCCAGCTTCCTGAACATCCTGCAGGACCGTGCCCGGATCGCCGACATGACCGTGCGGGCCGGAAGCGTGGGACACCGTGACGGGGCGGACCGGATGACCGACCTCGTGCTGGACGCAGCACGAGCGGCCAAGCCGGCCGGCACGAGCGGCACGACCGGCACGACCGGCCCGGCCGGCGACAGCACCACGGAGGAACCATGACCATCAAGCCGGACCTGACGCAGCCGATCCCGGACGACCTCGGCACGGTGCACTTCGTGGGCATCGGCGGCTCCGGCATGAGCGGCATCGCCCGGATGTTCCTCGCCGCCGGGCACCGCGTCTCGGGCAGCGACTCCCGCGAGACCGCCACCACCGGCACGATGCGCGACCTCGGTGCCGAGGTGCACATCGGCCACGACGCCGCGAACCTCGGCGACGCGGACACCGTCGTCGTGACGAGCGCACTCTGGCCGGACAACCCCGAACTGCTCGAGGCGCAGCGCCGCGGCCTGCCGGTCCTGCACCGTTCGCAGGCCCTCGCCGCGCTCATCGCCGAGCACCGTCTCGTCGCGGTCGCCGGCGCGCACGGCAAGACCACCTCGACCGGCATGATCGTCACCGCCCTCGTCGAGCTCGGACTCGACCCGAGCTTCGTGAACGGCGGGGTCATCCAGTCGCTCGGCACGAGCTCGGCCCCCGGGACGAGCGAGCCTGTTCGTGGTCGAGGCCGACGAGTCCGACGGCTCCTTCCTGCTCTACGACGTCGCGGTCGCGCTCGTCACGAACGTCGACGCCGACCACCTCGACCACTACGGCAGCGAGGAGGCGTTCATCGACGCCTTCGTCGAGTTCGCCGCGAAGGCGTCCGAGCGGATCGTCATCTCGAGCGACGACGCCGGTGCGAAGCGCGTCACCGCGGGCGTCCGGGCGCGGACGGACGCCCCCGAGGTCGTCACCTTCGGCGAGGCCGTCGACGCCGACGTCCGGATCGAGGCCATCACCGAGTCCGCCGGTGTCGAGGTGGACTTCCGTGCCGGGGCAGCTGCGCACCACCTGACCCTCCGCGTCCCCGGCCGCCACAACGCGATCAACGCCGTCGGCGCCTTCGCGGTCCTGACCGGGCTCGGCGTCTCCCCGGAGGACGCCGTCCGCGCCATCGAGGCGTTCGGCGGCACGCAGCGCCGCTTCGAGCTGCACGGCGTCGAACGCGGCGTCTCGGTGTACGACGACTACGCGCACCACCCGACCGAGGTCGCTGCGGCGCTCAAGGCCGCGCGCAACGTCGTCGGCGACGGTCGCATCATCGCGGTCCACCAGCCGCACCTGTACTCCCGGACCCGCCTGATGGCCGGGACTTCGCGAAGGTGTACGAGGAGCTCGCCGACCACACGGTCGTCCTCGACGTCTACGGCGCCCGTGAGGATCCGGAGCCCGGCGTCACCGGCGCCCTCGTGCAGGAGCGCTTCGCCGACCAGTCGCGCGTGGAGTTCCTGCCCGACTGGGACGAGGCAGCGGCACGGGCCGCCGCCGTGGCCCGTGAGGGCGACATCATCATGACCCTCAGCTGCGGCGACGTGTACCGCATCATCCCGCAGATCATCGACGCGCTCCGTGACGAGAGCGCCCTCCAGGACGACGGGACGCAGTCCCGGTGAAGCGTCCCGAGGGGTTCGACGAGCGTCCGGCTCAGCCGGACGCGTCGGCCGAGGACGCTCCGACGCCCCGGCAGCGCCGTGCCCCGCTGATCCCGCGTCGTCCGTCGCGCGCGGGGTCGTCGGACGGCCGGGAGGCGCGACCCGCCTCCGCCCCGCAGGACCCCGTCGACGAGGCGGACGCTTCCACCTCCGCGGCACCGGCCGCCCCGTCGGCCCGCGACCGCGTCGGCACCCTGGCCGGCGCCGCCGGTCGCCGCTTCGGCGCCGGGTTCTCCTCGGTGGCCGATCGCCTCCGCGAGTACACCCCCGACGAGGACCACCGTGACGCCGAGGCAGCGCGCCCCGCCACCGACACCGCGCCCCGGAGTGCGGGGGCGCACGGACCGGACGGGGCGCGACCCCGCACGAGGTCGACCGCGACGCCACCGCCAGCGGCGACCACGACGCCACCGTCACCGACGTCATCGACCCGCACCGCGCCTCCGGTCATGACGGCGCCGAGCATGACGGTACCGACCACACCAGCCCGATCGGCGCGGGCGTCCGCGCCGCCGAGACCGCCCGCGAGGCCCGGGTCGCGAAGCGCCGCCGTCGGCTGCTCGAACGCGCCGAGGTCCGCCGCTTCACCCGGCGCAGCCGACACCGCCGCGCCGCCTGGATCACCGCCGCGAGCGTCGTCGTCGTGTTCGGCGTCTCGATCCTCGTCGCCGTGTTCTCGCCGCTCATGGCGCTGCAGACGATCGAGGTCAAGGGCACGAACCGCGTCGACGAGACCCAGCTCCGCCAGGCGCTCTCCGACCAGATCGGCACGCCACTCGCCCGGCTCGACTTCGACGCCATTAAGCGGGACATCGCCGGCTTCCCGCTCATCGAGAAGCTACGTGACGGAGGAAGCGCCGCCGCACACCCTGGTGGTGACGGTCACCGAGCGGACCCCGGTGGTCGCCGTCCGGTCCGGGAAGTCGTTCGACCTGGTCGACCCGGCCGGCATCGTGGTGCAGTCCTCGCCGAAGCAGCCGTCCAACATGCCCGTCGCCGACATCGGCAGTGCGAAGCTTCGGATCGTCGGTGTTCCGCACGATGACCGAGGTCGTGCTCGCGCTCCCGTCGACCGTCCGCGCGCAGGTGACGAGCGTGAAGGCGTCCACCGCCGACGACGTGACGCTCACCCTGAAGGACGGGTCGAGCGTGGTCTGGGGCAACCCGGAGCAGTCCGACGCCAAGGCGGCCCTGCTCGCGGCGCTCGTCAAGGACCACTCGGCACGGAACCCCGGCACGGTCGTGGAGTACGACGTCAGTGCCCCGGACAACGGCATCGTCCGCGCGAAGAAGTGAGTTCATGCTCGTGTACGAGCAGAATTGCCGCACATGATCGACGACACGCGGCGTGGCGGGGCGACAGCGTGCGGACGGCACCCGTAGCGTCGATGCGAGCACCACATCTACCAGCAATGCCCCTGAACTTCAAGTAGAGGTTGAGGGTTCGACCGGAGGCCTGACTGACGTGACCACGAACCACAACTACCTCGCCGTCATCAAGGTCGTCGGTGTCGGCGGCGGCGGCGTGAACGCCGTCAACCGCATGATCGAGCTCGGCCTCCGTGGGGTCGAGTTCATCGCGATCAACACCGATGCCCAGGCACTGCTGCTCAGCGACGCCGACGTCAAGCTTGACGTGGGCCGCGAGATCACCCGCGGCCTCGGCGCCGGCGCGGACCCCGAGGTCGGCCGACGTGCCGCCGAGGACCACGCGGAGGAGATCGAGGAAGCGCTGGCGGGCGCCGACATGGTCTTCGTCACCGCGGGCGAGGGTGGCGGCACCGGTACGGGTGGTGCGCCCGTGGTCGCCCGCATCGCGAAGTCCATCGGTGCGCTCACCATCGGTGTCGTCACCAAGCCGTTCAGCTTCGAGGGCAAGCGTCGTCAGTCCCAGGCCGAGAACGGCGTCGCCGGGCTCAAGGACGAGGTCGACACGCTCATCGTCGTGCCGAACGACCGCCTGCTCGAGATCAGCGACCGCGGCATCTCGATGGTCGAGGCCTTCGCGACCGCCGACCAGGTGCTCCTCGCCGGCGTCCAGGGCATCACCGACCTCATCACGACCCCGGGGCTGATCAACCTCGACTTCGCCGACGTGAAGAGCGTCATGCAGGGTGCCGGTTCGGCCCTCATGGGCATCGGGTCGTCCCGCGGGGCCGACCGTGCGATCAAGGCCGCGGAGCTCGCGGTCGCGTCGCCGCTCCTCGAGGCCTCGATCGACGGCGCGCACGGCGTGCTCCTGTCGATCCAGGGCGGCTCGAACCTCGGCATCTTCGAGATCAACGACGCGGCCCGTCTGGTGCAGGAGGCCGTCCACCCCGAGGCCAACATCATCTTCGGCGCCGTGATCGACGACACCCTGGGCGACGAGGTCCGCGTGACCGTCATCGCCGCCGGCTTCGACGGGGGCGAGCCCACGCAGCAGCAGAAGGAGCGCCGCTCCAGCTGGGTCGACCCCGAGGGCGGCTCGACCGTGCCGATCGCGTCGGCCGGCGCCACCGGCGCCATCGAGGACTCGACCACGTCGTCGCCGTCGTGGGCTTCGCAGGAGCACGAGGCGCCGGCGCAGCGCGCCGCCGACCCGGCCTTCGACGACGATGACGACGAACTCGACGTCCCCGACTTCCTGAAGTAAGCAGCGTTGTCAGACGACCCGCGCCTCCCGTCCGCCTCGTCCCACGACGACGGACTGGAGGCGCGTCTCGCGTCCGTCAGGCAGGGCATCTCCGACGCGGCGCGAGCCGCAGGGCGGTCGGCGGACGAGCTGACGCTCGTCGTCGTCACGAAGTACCACCCGGCGTCGCTCGTCCGTGCGCTCTCGGCGCTCGGAGTCACCGACGTGGGGGAGAACCGGCACCAGGAGGCCCAGGCGAAGGCCGCCGAGCTCGCCGACCTGCCGCTGACGTGGCACTTCGTAGGGCAGCTGCAGTCGAAGAAGGCCCGGCAGGTCCGGCGCTACGCGCACGTCGTGCAGTCCCTCGACCGGGCCTCCGTGGTCGACGCGCTCGCCCCGACCGAGGCCGAGCCGGGGCCGCCCGTGATCGACGGGTTCGTGCAGGTCAACCTGACCGACGATCCCGGCCGTGGCGGGGTCCGCCCGGACGACGTCGAAGCGATGGCGTCGCGCGTCCTGGAGGCCGGCACGATCCGGCTCCGCGGTGTGATGGCCGTCGCACCACTCGACGAGGAACCCCGCGCCGCGTTCGCCCGGCTCCGTGGGATCTCCGAGCGCGTGGTCTCGCTCGCGCCCGGTGCGACCGACATCTCCGCCGGCATGAGCGGCGACTACGCCGATGCCGTGCTCGAGGGCGCGACACACCTGCGGATCGGGACCGCAATCACGGGAAATCGCCCGGTCGCGCCCTAGCCTCGTTCCAAGGGCATCCACGAGCACGAACTCCGGAGGAACCATGGCCAACCCGCTGAAGAAGACGATGGTCTACCTCGGCCTCGCCGACGAGGAACTCGAGTACGAGGACGAGCAGCCGCAGCAGCAGCCCGTGCGGCAGCAGCCGACGCCGGCAGCCGCACCCGCGCCCGCTCCGGTCGCGCACGAGACGCCCGCGCCCGCCGCGGCACCGGTGTCGCCGGTCGCTGCCGAGCCCAAGACGCACACCCACCAGCGCGGCGCCCAGGTCACCCCGCTCCGCCGCTCGCACACGACCGCACAGAAGGCAGCACCGGTCCAGGAAATGAACGAGATCCTCACCGTCCACCCCCGCGAGTACAAGGACGCCCAGTCCATCGCCGAGAGCTTCCGCGACGGCATCCCCGTCATCATCAACCTCTCGCAGATGACCGAGGGCGACGCACGTCGCATGATCGACTTCGCCTCCGGGCTGTCGCTCGGCCTCTACGGCAAGATCGAGCGCGTCACGAACAAGGTCTTCCTCCTCTCGCCCGCCCACGTCGCGGTGAGCGGTGAGGCGCCTGAGGTAGAGTCCGACATCGAGGCGTCCTTCTTCGCCCAGTCCTGAGTCCCTCAGGCCCACCCGCCCCGTGAGCGTCGTCACGTGACGACGCCCACCCGAGCCGAGCGAGCCCCATCGTGTCCGCGATCTTCACGATCCTGTACTTCCTCCTCCTGCTCTACTTCTTCGTGATGTGGGGACGGTTCGCGCTCGACATGGTCCAGGCGTACAACCGTTCCTGGCGACCGCGCGGCGGGCTCCTCGTGGTGTCCGAGGTGGTCTACACCGTGACGGACCCGCCGATCCGCGCCGTGCGCCGGGCGCTCCCGCCGCTGCGGATGGGCCCGGTCGCGCTCGACTTCGGCTGGACCATCGTGATGCTCGTCGTGATCATCGCGATGACGTTCGTCCGGTACCTCGCGGCCTGATCGGGCTGCGCGGGTCCGCGACACGCGCCACGCCCAGGTCATGGTCACGGTTCGCGGCTGCCGTCGGTGTACGGTGGTCGGGATCGATGCTCGCTCCGGCGTGGCATCCGCACCGCACGGCGCGACTGGTACATTCGGTCGCGACGGAGACGGTTCCACACGTTCAGCAGTTCTATTGAGGTGACGGCAATGGCTTTGACGCCGGAAGACGTAGTCAACAAGCGGTTCCAGCCGACGAAGTTCCGCGAGGGCTACGACCAGGACGAGGTCGACGACTTCCTCGACGAGGTCGTGGTCGAGCTGCGTCGCCTGACCGCGGAGAACGACGAGCTCCGTCAGCGCCTGCAGGCCGCCGAGTCGGCGCCCGAGCCGGCACAGGCCGAGCAGTCCGCGCCGGCCCCCGAGGCCGAGCCGGAGCCCGCCCCCGTGGCCGCCGAGCCGGAGCCCGCTCCGGTCGCCGCCGCCGCGCCGGCCAGCACGGTCGCCGCGGACGAGGACACCGAGGGCACAACGAACCTCCTCACGCTCGCCCGTCGTCTCCACGAGGAGCACGTGCGGGAAGGTGTGGAGAAGCGCGACGCGCTCATCGCCGAGGGCACCGCGCAGGCCGCCCGTCTCGTCTCCGAGGCCGAGGCCAAGCAGCGCCAGATCATCGCCGACACCGAGAACACGAACCGTCAGCGTGTCGCGGTGCTCGAGCAGGAGCAGCGCCAGCTCGAGGGCAAGATCGACGAACTCCGCACCTTCGAGCGCGACTACCGCGCGCAGCTCAAGAGCTACATCCAGGGTCAGCTCGCCGAGCTGGACGGATCGGCTCCCGAGCAGTCCGGTCTCACCCCGGCGCCGGCCTCGGCGCAGGGCTTCGGCAACTGACGTTGTCACGACCAGCACCACGAGCGAAGGTCAGTGTCCGCGCGATCGCGGCACTGGCCTTCGCCGCTGTCGTCGTGGTGGCACTCGACCAGGGTGCGAAGGCCCTCGTCGTCGCCCACCTGCCGTACGGCACGCCCGTCCGGGTGCTCGGCGACGTCCTGCAGTTCTTCTACGTCCGCAACCCGGGCGCCGCGTTCTCGTTCGCGGTGAACATGACGTGGGTCTTCTCGATCGTCTCGACCGCCGTCGTGGTCGCGATCGTCGTGTTCGCGCGGCGGATCCGTTCGATGTGGTGGGCCCTCGTGCTCGGCATGCTCCTCGGTGGCGCGCTCGGCAACCTGCTCGACCGGCTCTTCCGTGAGCCCGGCTTCGGTCGCGGACACGTGGTCGACTTCATCTCGACGCCGTGGATGATGCCCGCGATCTACAACGTCGCGGACTCCTTCATCAGCGTGAGCATGGTGATCTTCGTCCTGCTCGTGATCTTCGGCGTGAACCTCGACGGATCGCGCACCGTGAGCGAGAAGAAGCGCGGGGACCGCGAGCCTGCGGTGGCGGCCGGCCAGGATGAGGCAGCCCCCGTTCGCAGGCTGATTCGGCGTCTTCGCGGACCGCCGGAGCGGCGCCACCGAGCGGCGACGCCCGACCGCAGGCGCTGCACGGCGAAGGTCGATCGCAGGCGCTGCGCGGCGACGTCCGACCGGAAGCGCTGAGCGACCCGCGGGCGCCCCGTGACGGTCGCGACCGCCTCGGCCACGACGCGACGTGACGCCGTGCCGTTGAGCGAGAGCCGTTCCCTGCCGGTGCCCGACGGGCTCGCCGGCGAACGTGTCGACGCCGCCATCGCGAAGCTGCTCGGGTTCAGCCGGTCGTTCGCGGCCGAGGTCGTCTCCGCGGGTGGCGTGACCGTCGACGGTGTCACGGTCGACAAGTCCGACCGGCTGCACACCGACTCGTGGCTGCAGGTCGAGTGGACCCCGAAGGAAGCTCCGCGGATCGTCCCGGTCGAGGTCCCGGGGATGACGATCGTGCACGACGACGAGGACATCGTCGTCGTGGACAAGCCGATCGGCGTCGCCGCGCACCCGTCGCCCGGCTGGGACGGGCCCACCGTTCCCGGGGACTGGCGGCGGCGGGGTTCACGATCGCGACCTCGGGCGCCGCGGAGCGTGCCGGCATCGTGCACCGCCTCGACGTCGGCACCTCGGGGCTGATGGTCGTCGCGAAGACCGAACTGGCCTACACGCACCTCAAGCGTGCCTTCAAGGAGCGCACGGTCGACAAGGTGTACCACGCGCTCGCCCAGGGGCGCCCCGACCCGACCTCGGGCACCATCGACGCGCCCATCGGCCGGCATCCCTCGAGCGACTGGAAGTTCGCGGTCACCGCGGACGGCAAGCCCAGCGTCACGCACTACGAGACGCTCGAGGCCTTCCGGTCCGCGACCCTGCTCGAGGTGCACCTGGAGACCGGTCGCACGCACCAGATCCGCGTGCACATGGCCGCCACCCGGCACCCGCTCGTGGGCGACACGATGTACGGCGCCGACCCCGTGCTCGCGAACGAGCTCGGCCTGACGCGCCAGTGGCTGGACGCGGTACGGCTCGGGTTCGAGCACCCGCGCACCGGCGAGTGGGTGTCGTACTCGACGCAGTACCCGACCGACCTGCAGCAGGCGCTCGACCGCATCCGCGGCGCATAGCTGGGCGGATGGCGGCCGGCCGAACCCAAGGTTCCAAGATCTCGGCATCTCGGTGCCCTCGGCGCTCGTCCGCGGAACCCCGGCGCGACGCTCGCGGTGTGTCTTGGAACCCAGCGAGGAGCGTCCAGCGTGTTGGTCGCGCCGGGGCGGACGGGAGGCGCGTGGCGGCGCCGTCACGCGCCGCCCGTCCGTCACCGGCCGGGATGCATTCAGCTGGCAGTCGCGCGCGCAGGCTCGGCCTGGGTGGGGCAGCCGCCGGCGCCGCGGGCTGCCGCCGGGCAGGAGTACCGCCATCACCGTCGCGAACGCGGTGACCCCGATCGCCCACCAGAACGCCTGCTGGAACGCCGCCGCCGCATCGCCCCCGGCAGCGGCCCCGGCGAGCACCACCGCGAGCACCGCCGTCCCGAACGCACCGCCAAGCTGCTGCGACAGGCGCGTGATCGTGCTGGCGTGCGGCATCTCAGGCCGCGCGAGTCCGACGAACCCCACCGCCATGATCGGGATCATCACCGCGCCGAGGCCCAGACCGCGGACCACGAGGACGAGTCCGATCCACCACACGTTCGTCGAACCGTCGGCGAAGGCGAACGGGATCGTCGCCAGGAGCACGATCGCGAAGCCCACGACGGCGACCGTACGTGCGCCGATCCTGTCGGTGAGGCGTCCGGCCAGCGAACGGCTGAGCAGCGAGCCGACGCCCTGCGGGATGAGCAGCAGGCCGGCACCGAGGGCGTCCGCGCCGCGGAGCTCCTGGAAGGACAGGGGAGCAGGAGCATGCCGCCGTAGAGTGCGGCGCCCATCAGGAACATCAGGGTCGCCGCGGCGGCGAGGGGACGGTGCCGCAGCAGCGCCAGGTCGACGAGGGCGGACTCGCGGCGGCGCGTGGCCCAGAGGACGAACGCGACGAGGAGCACGAGCCCGGCGGCGAGCGGCGCCCAGACGTCGAAGCGCGCGAACCCGTCGGTGCGGCTCGCGTTGCTCAGCCCGTACAGGACGCCGACGACTGCGGGGAGAGCAGCACGAGCCCGACGGCATCGAGCCGCGCCCGGCCGGTGGGGCCGTCCGCGGGGATGAACCGCCACGCGAGGACCAGGCCGACCGCGGCGAACGGCACGTTCACCCAGAACAGCCACGGCCAGCTGCCGGCCCCGAGGATGAGGCCGCCGATGATCGGGCCGAGGATCGGGCCGAGCGCGGTGGGGAGCGACACGATCGACATAAGCTTCCCGACGCTCCGGCCGCCGGCGGCCTGCATGAGCAGTGTCGTCAGCAGCGGCATCATGGCACCGGCGCCGATGCCCTGGACGACCCGGAAGACGATGAGGCTGGTGACGTCCCAGGCCAGCGAGCAGAGCACGCTGCCGACGAGGAACACGACGAGCGACGCCATCCACAGCCGACGGCCGCCGACGCGGTTCTGCAACCAGCCGATGAGCGGCACGGTGACACCCATCGCGAGGAGGTAGCCCGTGCTCACCCACTGGATGGTGTCGACGCTGGCGTGCAGGTCGTGACTCAGTGTGTGCAGGGCGACGCTGACGATCGTCGAGTCGAACAGTGGTGCCATCGCGCCGACGACGAGGGCGATGGCGAGTCTGCTGAGGTTCCGGTCCACGGTGCTCCTTGGATACGCGGTCGTTTCTTAATGAGCACGACGGTAGCCCTCGTGGTTAAGATACGCAAGTGGATCTTGCGAAGACGCGCCGTCGGGGAGCGGAACTCGAAGAGGCGCTGCTCGACGCCGCCTGGGCCGAGCTGCAGGAGGTCGGGTACCCCGCGTTCACGTTCGAGGGCGTGGCTGCCCGGGCAGGGACCTCGAAGCCGGTGCTGTACCGGCGCTGGCCGGCCAAGGTGGACCTCGTGCTCGCGGCACTGCAGCACGGCGGCCTGTTCTCGCGGCGGGAGCTCGTGGACACCGGGTCGCTGCGGGGTGACGTGCTGCGGGCGCTCCGCGACTTCAACGCCTACCGCTCGGGCTTCATGGCGGCGATCAGCGTGTACATGGCGAGCATCAACGCCGAGACGGGGCTGTCGCCGGCGGACCTGCGCGAACGGCTGCTCGGTGGCCGGTCGAGCGTCGGCCGGGTGATGCTCGAGCGTGCCGTGGCCCGCGGTGAGATCCCGGAGCGGGACTGGCCGGACGGGATCGCCTCGTTGCCGTCGGACCTGGTGCGGCACGACCTCGTGATGTCGCTCAAATCGCTGCCGGACCGCCGGATCGTCGAGATCGTCGACGACATCTGGCTGCCCCTGGTCCGCTGACGCGCGTCGCGTCGCGGCGGTCGTGCCGCCGCCGCGTCGTCCTGACGCGCCGCGTGACGCTCGCCGCGTGACGCGCGCCGCGTCGTCCTGCCACGCCGCGTGACGCGCGTCGCGTCGGCCGCACCACGCCGGACGGGAGGCCCGGCGCGGGCCCGACCCGTGCCTCCCGTCCGCCGTGCGGTCGCGACCACCCCGTCGAGTGAGCAGACGACGTCGGGTCGCGTCGCGTGACCCGACGTCTTCGGCTCACTCGACGGCCCGGCGGCGGCCCGGTGGCGACGACCCGGCGGCGGCCCGGCGGCGACTCGGCGACGACTCGGCCGACGCGCCCGGGAATGTGGGTGGGCGCGGTTAGGCTGTTCACACCCCGCAGCAGCTCCTTCGAACCGGAGGTTCCGTGTCGGATTCCGACTCCTTCGTCCACCTGCACGTGCACAGCGAGTACTCGATGCTCGACGGCGCCGCCAGGCTCTCCGACCTCGTGGCGGAGACCGCCGCGCAGGGCATGCCCGCCGTGGCGGTGACCGACCACGGCAACATGTTCGGCGCCTACGAGTTCTGGAAGGCGGCGAAGGCAGGCGGCGTCAAACCGATCATCGGGACGGAGGCGTACATCACGCCCCGCACCCACCGGTCGGACAAGACCCGTGTGCGCTGGGGCGACGGCGGCGGCGACGACGTCTCCGGTTCGGGCGCCTACACGCACATGACGATGTTCGCCGAGAACACGACGGGCATGCACAACCTGTTCCGTCTGTCGTCCCGCGCGTCGATCGAGGGGTACTACTTCAAGCCCCGCATGGACATCGAGCTCCTGCAGGAGTACCACGAGGGCATCATCGCGACGACGGGCTGCCCCTCGGGCGAGATCCAGACGCGGCTGCGCCTCGGGCAGTACGACGAGGCGGTCAAGGCCGCGGCGGACTACCGCGACATCTTCGGCAAGGAGAACTACTTCGCCGAGGTCATGGACCACGGGCTCGAGATCGAGCGACGGATCATGAGCGACCTGATCCGCCTGGCGAAGGACCTCGACATCCCGCTCGTCGGCACGAACGACCTGCACTACACGCACTCGCACGACGCCAAGTCGCACGCGGCGCTCCTCTGCGTCCAGTCGGGCTCGACGCTGAACGACCCGAACCGCTTCAAGTTCGACGCCGACGAGTTCTACCTGAAGACCCCGCAGCAGATGCGGCACGTCTTCCGCGACAACCTCGAGGCGTGCGACAACACGCTGCTGATCGCCGAGCGGTGCAACGTCGAGTTCGACACCGCCGCGAACTACATGCCGAAGTTCCCCGTGCCCGAGGGCGAGACCGAGCACTCCTGGTTCGAGAAGAGGTCGCTGCGGGCCTGCAGTACCGGTACCCGGACGGCGTCACGCCGGAAGTCCAGGAGCGCGCGGACTACGAGGTCGGCATCATCAACCAGATGGGCTTCCCGGGTACTTCCTGGTCGTCGCCGACTTCATCAACTGGTCGAAGAACAACGGCATCCGCGTCGGCCCTGGCCGTGGTTCCGGCGCCGGCTCGATGGTGGCGTACGCGATGCGCATCACCGACCTCGACCCGATCCGGCACGGCCTGATCTTCGAGCGGTTCCTGAACCCGGACCGCGTCTCCATGCCCGACTTCGACGTCGACTTCGACGACCGGCGCCGCGGTGAGGCGATCAAGTACGTCACCGAGAAGTACGGGTCGGAGCGCGTCGCGCAGATCGTCACGTACGGCACGATCAAGGCGAAGCAGGCCCTCAAGGACTCCTCGCGCGTCCTCGGCTTCCCGTTCGGCATGGGCGAGAAGCTCACGAAGGCGATGCCGCCGCCCGTGATGGGCAAGGACATCCCGCTCACCGGGATCTTCGACAAGGACCACCCGCGCTACAAGGAAGCCGTCGACGTCCGCACGGTCGTCGAGACCGACCCCGAAGCGAAGACGGTCTTCGACACCGCGCTCGGGCTCGAGGGGCTCAAGCGCCAGTGGGGCGTGCACGCGGCCGGCGTCATCATGTCGAGCGACCCGCTGATCGACATCATCCCGATCATGAAGCGGGAGCAGGACGGCCAGATCGTCACGCAGTTCGACTACCCGGCAGCGGAGTCGCTCGGCCTGATCAAGATGGACTTCCTGGGCCTCCGGAACCTCACGATCATCAGTGACGCCCTCGACAACATCAAGACGAACCGTGGGATCGAGCTCGACCTCGAGACCATGGGGCTCGAGGACCCGAGGCCTACGCGCTCCTGCAGCGCGGCGACACCCTCGGCGTGTTCCAGCTCGACGGCGGGCCGATGCGCGGGCTGCTCCGCCTGATGAAGCCGGACAACTTCGAGGACATCTCCGCGCTCATCGCTCTGTACCGTCCGGGGCCGATGGGTGCGAACTCGCACACGAACTACGCGCTCCGCAAGAACGGCGAGCAGGCGATCACGCCGATCCACCCGGAGCTGGCCGAGCCGCTGGCGGACATCCTGGACCAGACCTACGGTCTGATCATCTACCAGGAGCAGGTCATGGCCATCGCGCAGAAGGTCGCCGGGTTCTCCCTCGGCCAAGCGGACATCCTCCGCCGCGCGATGGGCAAGAGAAGAAGTCCGAGCTCGACAAGCAGTACGCCGGCTTCGAGCAGGGCATGAAGGACAACGGGTACTCCGACGCGGCGATCAAGACGCTGTGGGACATCCTGCTGCCGTTCTCGGACTACGCGTTCAACAAGGCGCACTCGGCCGCGTACGGCGTGGTGTCGTTCTGGACCGCGTACCTCAAGGCGCACTACCCGGCCGAGTACATGGCGGCGCTCCTGACGTCCGTCGGGGACGCCCGTGACAAGCTCGCGCTGTACCTCAACGAGTGCCGCCGCATGGGCATCAGGGTCATGCCGCCGGACGTCAACGAGTCGATCGGCTTCTTCGCCGCCGTCGGCGACGACATCCGCTTCGGCATGGGCGCGATCCGGAACGTCGGGTTCAACGTCGTCGACGACATCGTGCAGGCCCGTACGGAGAAGGGCGCGTTCGAGTCGTTCCACGACTTCCTGCGCAAGATCCCGATCTCGTCCGCGAACAAGCGCACGGTCGAGTCGCTCATCAAGGCCGGCGCGTTCGACGAGTTCGGCGACACCCGGCGCGCGCTCGTCGAGATCCACGAGGGCGCGGTCGAAGGTGCGGTGAAGGTCAAGCGCGACGAGGCCCACGGCAACGTCGGCTTCGACTTCGACTCGCTCTTCGCCGCCGCGGCCGAGGAACAGCCCGCGGCCGCCCCGGTGTCCCAGGTGCCCGACCGGCCGGAGTGGTCGAAGCGCGACAAGCTCGCGTTCGAGCGCGACATGCTCGGCCTGTACGTGTCCGACCACCCGTTGGCCGGGCTCGAGATCGAAGCTCGCGAAGCACCAGTCGATCACCATCGCCGACCTGATCGGCGCCGACGACTCGGTGGAGGGCGAGACGGTCACGGTCGCGGGGCTCCTCACGAGCGTGCAGCACCGCGTCGCGAAGACGAGCGGCAACCCGTACGGGATCGTCCAGATCGAGGACTTCGGCGGCGAGATCGGGGTCATGTTCCTCGGCAAGACGTACCAGGAGTTCGGGCCGTCGCTCGTGGCGGACTCGATCGTCGTGCTCCGCGGCCGGGTCAACGTCCGCGACGACGGCAAGGCCCTGCACGCGGTGAGCATGTTCCAGCCGAACGTCGGCGACGCGATGGGGTCCGGCCCGCTCACCCTGAGTCTGCCGGAACGGCAGGCGACGACCACGACGGTGACCGAGCTCGCCGCCGTCCTCGGCCGGCACCACGGCGAGACCGAGGTCCGGTTGAAGCTCCTCAAGGACGACGTCGCGCGGACCTTCGAGCTGCCCTTCCCGGTGAACCTGACCCCGGACCTGTTCGGCGAGCTGAAGAGCCTGCTCGGCCCACGCTGTCTGGTCTGACGATGGCGCACCGGATCTTCGGCACCCCGTTCGCGGACGTCTACCCGCTCTACCTGGCGAAGGTGGAGCGGAAGGGCAGGACGAAGGCCGAGCTCGACACCGTCATCGAGTGGCTCACCGGGTTCGACGAGACGGCGCTCGGCCGGCACCTCGCCGACAGGACCACGTTCGAGGAGTTCTTCGCGGCGGCGCACCTCAACCCGGACGCGTCGCGCATCACCGGGGTGGTGTGCGGCGTCTGCGTCGAGGAGCTCGACGATCCCCTCATGCAGCGCATCCGGTACCTCGACAAGCTCGTCGACGAGGTCGCCAAGGGGCGCCCCATGACGAAGGTCCTCCGGAGCGCGTGACGAGCAGCGCTCCCACCCTGGCCGTCCTCCGGGCGTTCGGGGTGGACGGCCGGCGGCCCGAACGTCTCGCCGGCGGCCGTGGCCTGACCTGGCGGGCAGGTGACGTCGTACTCCGCCCACACGACGGCGCCGCCGTGACGGACTGGCGTGCCGGAGTGCTCATCGGACTGGAACACACCGCGGCGTTCCGCACGCCGAGGCCGGTCCCCGCACGCGACGGCGGCTGGCGGGCGGGGCACTGGGAGGCGTGGGAGTGGCTTCCGGGCCGTGCCGACGAGGGACGCGTCGTCGACGTGATCCGTGCCGGCCGCGCCTTCCACGAGGCGGTCGCGCACCTCGCCCGTCCTGCCTTCCTCGACCACACGGACGACGCCTGGAGCCGTGCCGACCGCATGGCGTGGGAGGAAGCGCCGCTTGCTCGGGGGCAGTCGCTCGACCGGCTCTCGCGCGCGTTCCGGCGGGTGCGGTCCCCTTCCCAGCTCGTCCACGGCGACCTGCTCGGCAACGTCCTCTTCGCGGACGGGCAGCCGCCCGCCGTGATCGACTGGCCGCCCTACTGGCGGCCCGTGGGCCTCGGCACGGCGATCGCGGCAGTGGACGCGGTCTGCTGGCACGGCGTGCCGCTCGACCGACTCGACGTCCTCGGCGACGGCGTCGCCGAGTGGACCCAGCTGCTCGTGCGCGCGCTCGCGTTCCGCATCGCGACGCTGCAACTCGTCGGCGGGTGGGACGCGGCCGGTGAGGACCGTCACCGGCCCGTCGTCGACGCGCTCGTCTGACCGCCCGCAGGCGGGCGCTCAGTCACCGGGAGCGGCGCGGGACGTGTGCGGACACGGCGGTCGGCCTGGAGGCGTGGCGCGGGGCCGCCACGGGCCTCCAGGCCGACGTCCGGTCGCGTCGGACCCCGATCAGCACGCGCGGTACCGGCCCGCACCGCGCCTCCTGGCCGCTGCAGGTCGCCGGAGCGCGCGGTCAGCGCGAGAGGGTGAGCCGTCCGTGCTGCTCCACGACCTCGCCGGCACGCGGGTCCAGACGGTGAAGCCGTCCACCTCGGCTCGCTCGAGATCGGCGCGGTGGTCGTCGAGGAACGACGTCACGTCGTCGGTCGGCGGGAAGCGGCGATCGTCGCCCACGACGATCGCGACGAACGGTCCGTCGTCCGGTTCCATCGAGCCGCGGCCGCCGAAGTACGGATCGGTCAGGGTCGGTGTCGCGGCAGCGAACAGGACGCTGCCGTCCGAGTGGCCGTGTGCGTCGAGCCACCGGTCGACCAGCGCGATGCCGCTCGGGTGGGTGCTGGCCGCCGTGACGCTGTCGCCGACCGCCGGGACCACGAGCGCGAGGACGAGCAGCCCGGCCGCGATGCCGCCGATCGGAGGCCGCACGACGGTGGCCAGGCGGGTCAGGCCCACCGCCGCGAGGGCGATGAGCAACGGCATCCACGCCGCGTAGTAGTTCGCCAGGGCGATGTGCGCCACGAACGTGTAGAACACGACGAGCAGGCCGAGCGCGGTGCCCAGGTAGGCCACGAGACGGTCCGGTCGGACGACCAGCGCGGCGAGCAAGCCGGCGAGGAGGACGACGGTGGTCACCGCTCCCACGCCCTGCCAGAGGAAGTACGCGTTCGCCCACCACGGAGCGAAGGTGTGGACCTGGCCCGCGATGCTGAGCGGGTGGCCGTGCTCGTTCTGCCCGTTCTGGAAGCTGACCATGTAGACGATCGCCGACCGGATGCCCATCGGGCGTAGAGGGCGATCGAGACGAGCAGGAACGCGATCAACCAGGTGACACCACCGGTCAGGAGGCGCCGAGGCTGCCGGAACAGCAGCGGGAGGAGCAGGAACGCGGGCAGCAGCACCATCGTCGAGACCTTGGACGTCACCGACAGTGCGAAGAGGACCCCGGACGCCGGAGCGAGCCAGGCGCGGCCGGTTCGGATCCACGCCCATGCGGCAGCGAGGGCGAGCACCGCGAAGGCGATCATGACGGGGTCGAGCAACGCGTACCGATCGACCCGGGTACCGAGGAAGTCCCGTGGGGTGAGGAGCCACACGCCCGCGACCAGGACTCCCGACCAGAAGCCGATCTCCTTCCGGAACCACCAGAACAGGGTGGCGCCGACCGCGAGGACGAGCAGGCCCACGACGATGCGCGGCCCGAGCACACCCTGGCCGAAGACGACCTGCGCGGCGCCGAACAGGTACTTGGCCGTCGGCGGGTGCTCCCGGTTGGCGGAGAAGTCGCCGTGCAGGTACGACCAGCCCGCGCGGACGTAGATCGACTCGTCGCCGTGCACGTTCTGCCCGAGGAGGTTCCAGAAGCACTGGTACATGCCCCAGAGCGCGATCGCCACCAGGGCGCCGAGCCGCAGCGGCCGAGACGTCACGAGGGTCTCCGGCAACCACCGCACACCCGTCACGCGCCGCGGCCGGTGATCGCGCGGATCCGCGCGACGAGCCTCGGGCTCCGCGCACCGAACGTCAGCGCGGTCAGACGACGGATCGAGACCGTCGCGCGGTGGACGAGCAGACCGGTCGCCTCGGCGATGTCGGACACGGCGTGCCAGCGGGCGCGGAGCGCGGCGGGATCGATGTCGCTCCCCGCAGCCATCCGGATGAGCCGGACGAGGTCCTCGCCGTCGTGCCAGGCGGTGCTCTGGTTCTCGAAGCGGCGCAGGATGCGGTCGATGGCGGATGCGCGGTGGTTCGCCACGGCGTGCGACCAGCGGAGGTCGTTGGACACGGGATCGACGAGGATCCACCTGGGGGCGTTGGCGTTCAGCGCGGACAGCCTGCGCGAACGTCGTCAGCGCGCC
Organism: Curtobacterium flaccumfaciens; assembly: GCA_029689965.1. GTDB lineage: Bacteria > Actinomycetota > Actinomycetes > Actinomycetales > Microbacteriaceae > Curtobacterium > Curtobacterium flaccumfaciens_E. The sequence continues at coordinate 2,161,005 of CP121450.1, forward strand.
GAGCGCGACCGCCACGTCGAAGATCTGACGAGGACGCCCGCCGACCGCGATGGCCGCGCCGGGGAACGCCTGCCGTGCCACGCGGACCTGGGCCTTGGGCACGATGATCGTCACGACCACGTCGTCGGGCGATGCTTCGAGGACGGCGCGGACCCGCGCGACGACCTCGTCGGTGATCTCCGCCGGGATGTGCAGCGCGACGCGGATCACGTCGTCGTCGGGCAGGAACGCGTCCGCGAACACGTCCACGGCGTCACGGTAGCGGGCGAGGAAGAGGGCGACGGCGCCGCCGTAGAACGGGTAGCGCTCGAGCAGGATGCGCTCGTGCTCCAGGCGGAGCGACGGGCCACGGTCGCCGCTGAAGCTCGTCGAGCCGGTGTGCAGGACGAGGGCACGGTTGGCCAGGACCGACGTGAAGCCCTGCTCGTTGATCCGCAGACAGAAGTCGTTCTCCTCGCCGTAGCCGGGGGAGAACACCGGGTCGAACAGGCCGAACCGGTCGACCATCTCGCGGCGGATGAGGAAGCAGAAGCCCATCGCCACCGGTGAGACGGTGTAGCGGGGGAGCAGGTACTTCGTCCGGCCGTGCAGCTCGCGCGTGCGCCGCGGGGCGAGGTTCGCCCGCGGGTTCCGACGGGCGTACGGGAACGACGCGATCGTCGCGTTGTCGCTCCGAGCGCAGACGACGCCGATCGAGTCGTCCGAGGCGAGGACCGCCGTCATCTCGTCGAGGAACCCGGGCATCGGCACCGTGTCGCTGTTCAGCAGCAGCACGTCGTTGCCGGTCGTGTCGAGCTCGAGGACGGCGCGGTTGCAGTTGCCGACGAAGCCGAGGTTCCGCGCGTTCCGCGTGTACTCGAAGCCGTCGTGGTCGCCGACGAGCTCGAGGACGCGCTGCTCGATCAGGTCGACGCGCGGGCCCACGTCGTTGGCGAGCAGCACGCGGTCGACCGAGAAGTCGACGGTCTCGAGCAGAGCCTTGATGCAGCGTTCGAGCCCCGGCAGGTCGTCGTAGATCGGGACGACGATGGTGACCGGCCGGCGGTCGCGGGTCACCGGCGTGCCAGCTTCCGGACGGCGACCCCCGGGCGCGCGAGCAAGCGCCCGACCGCCCCGGACCGCGAGCGCACACGGTTCGCGAGCAGGCCGACTGCGGCGCGCGCGCTCGTCGCTCCCAACGACGCGTAGGCGCCGGGGAGCTCGAACCAGTACCGCGCGGCCTGGGGGAGCCGGTAGCCCCCGGTACCGACCAGCGCGACCAGCCGCTCGACGGCGGCCGCGTTGTCGTGACCCGCGCCCATGACGGCGGTGAGACGTCCCGGGCGGCCGAGCCGTGCCTCCTGGCCGAATCCGGGTCCGCCGCGTACGAGGCGAGCGCGTCCACGAGGGCCGACGTGTCGTCGGCGTCCACCAGCGCGCCGGTGACGCCGGGCTCGACGAGTTCGGCGCTGCCGCCCTGGCGGGTGGCGACGACCGGCTTGCCGAGCGTCATGTACTCGGCCGTGGTGCGGCCGAACGCCTCGATCGTGGAGGGTGTGATGCAGACGTCCGCGGCCTCGATGTAGGGAGCCGGCGCGCGCTGCTCGCCGGCGAACACCACGTGCTCGGCGACACCGAGGGCGCGCGCGCGGTCGGTCAGTCGCTGGTCCTCGCCCGGGTGCTTCCAGCCGCCGACGAAGCAGACGCTCGCGGTGACGCCCCGCGCGTGGAGCGCACCCAGCGCGTCGATGACGCGGTGCTGGCCCTTGGACTCCTCGACGCGACCCACGACGGTGATCCGGAGCCCGGGGCCGTCCTGTGGGAAGGGAGCGACCGCAGGCGTGTCGCCCCGGGTCGCCAGGAGCCGTTCCGTGTCCACCGTCGGGTACGCGATCGAGAAGCTTGTCGGCCGGGATGTACTGCGCGAGGTGCGCACGCATCGCCTCGGAGTTGGTGACCACGGCGCCCGCCATGAGCCCGATGTCGCCGAGCACGCCCGCCCGGCCGGTCTGGAACTGCAAACCGTGGTCGAGGTCGCCGTACTCGCGGACGAACCACGCCTGCGGGATGCCGAGCACCGCCGCCGCGAACGACGCCCACGGGGCCACCAGGGTGTTCGTGACCACGAGGTCGGGGCGCGCGCGTTCGTACCGGCGGATGATCGCGTTCACCGCGGCGTAGTCGACGGTCGCGAAGGCGGCGCGCTCGGCGGCCGGGGCCGGCTGCGGGCTCGGCAGGGCCCACCCCCGGAAGCGCAGTGCGTCGTACGACCAGCCGCGCTCGTCGAGCGCTTCGATGAACTTGCCGCGGGGTGCCTTCGTGATGAAGGTCGGGGTCATCGAGGGGTCGATCGCCTGCCAGTCCTCCACGAACCGGAGGAGGGACCGCTCCGCGCCACCCAGACTCACGGGCGCTGTGGAGTGGTTGGCGAAGCTGACGATCACTTTGTCACTCTACAAAGGTTTCGCCGAGGCTTCGTCACCTCGACACACTGTCGGGGCATTGGTCACCGTGGCGATCATGCATCATGCAACGGTTGTGCGAGAATGTCTCGTCCCGAATCTCTTCGTCACCGATCCGATCAGGAGCGCCTGACCGCGCCCCGGAGGAGCCAGCACCCGAAGCATGACGTACCTGAACGAGCTCATGTCCTCGCGCAAGCTGCTGGCGAACCTCACCGCGCGAGAGGTCAAGGGCAAGTACCGCCGCACGGTTTTCGGACAGTTGTGGTCCCTCATCAACCCGCTCGCCACGATGCTGATCTACACCATCGTGTACTCGTTCATCTTCCGGGCGAGGCTCGAGGTCGGCGATCCGAGCGGGCTGAACATCTACCCGCTGTGGCTCATGTGCGGTCTCCTGCCGTGGATCTTCGCCCGGAACGTGATCAACTCCGGCATGACCTCGATCGTGTCCAACGGGTCGTTGATCAAGAAGGTGTACTTCCCCGGATGACGCTGCCGCTCGCCGCGGTCGGCTCGTTCGGGTTCACCTGGCTCGTGGAGATGGGCGTGCTGCTCATCGTCCTCGCCATCGCCGGATCCAACTTCTGGGTCTACCTGCCGGTCATCGCGCTCACGATGGTGTTCCTCGCGATGTTCGCCGCAGGCCTCGGACTGGTGCTCTCCATCGTCAACGTGCACTTCCGCGACATGCAGCACCTCGTCGGCATCGCCCTGCAGATGTGGATGTACCTGTCGCCGATCATCTACCCGCTGTCGCTCGTCGAGGACGCCGCGACCAAGGCCGGGCACCCGTGGATCATCCACGTCTACAAGCTCAACCCCATCGAGCGGTTCTCCGAGGTCTTCCGGAACCTCATGTACGACAACCGACTCCCGAACTGGACCGACCTGGTCGCGTGCGCCATCGCTGGATGCGCCTCGCTCGCACTCGGCTACTTCGTGTTCTCCCGCAACGAGAAGAAGCTGGCTGAACTCCTGTGACCGATGCTGCTGTGTCCGTCGAACACGTCTCGAAGCGCTTCCGCATGTACAAGGAGCGGAACGACTCGCTGAAGAGCATGGTCATGCGCGGGAAGAAGTCCGTGCACGAGGACTTCTGGGCGCTCAAGGACGTTTCGTTCGAGGTGCCGCACGGCACGACATTCGGGTTGATCGGGAAGAACGGGTCCGGGAAGTCCACGTTGCTCAAGTGCCTCGCGAAGATCCTGTGGCCCGAAGAAGGCTCGATCACCGCGCGTGGCAAGCAGGCGTCGCTGCTCGAGGTCGGGTCCGGGTTCCACCCCGAGCTCTCCGGTCGTGAGAACGTGTTCCTCAACGGGTCCATCCTCGGCATGAGCCGCAAGGAGGTGGCGCGGAAGTTCGACGAGATCGTGTCGTTCTCCGGCGTCGGGCACTTCATCGACCAGCCGGTGAAGAACTACTCGTCGGGCATGTACGTGCGACTCGGGTTCTCTGTCGCGGTCGCAGTGACGCCGGACATCCTCGTCGTCGACGAGGTCCTGGCCGTCGGTGACGCCACGTTCCAGAAGCGCTGCCGGACCAAGTTCAAGGAGATGAAGGAGGAGGGCCGCACGGTCATCCTCGTCTCCCACTCGATGAGCACGGTCAAGGACATGTGCGACGAGGTGGCCTGGCTGAACGAGGGGAGCTGAAGATGATCGGCAAGACCGACGAGGTCGTCAAGGCGTACAACGCAACTGTCTGAGCGTTGGTAGGCCGCTGGGGCACCGGTCAGCCGAGTACGCGCATCAAGGCATCGTGATTTGCGTCGAAATCGAAGTCCCAAGCGGAGTTGAACGCGTCCGAAGAGAACTTGCCGCTTGGTTGTTCAACGTCCGGTTTGGACCAGAAGTAGTGAATCTCGTCGGAAAGAAGCGATGCAAACAAGTGCTCGTTCCGGCCGGTGTTGGCTTCGTGCGTGAGCACGAGCACCTTCTCGAGATGCTCGGCGAGGAACATGCTGTACATGCCGCTTCCGGCGAACCCCGCGACCGCCGTGGCATTACCGAAGATCGCCGCTTGCTCTGCGGCTGTCATACCGTTCACGTCGACGACGACGAAACCGCTGTCGATGAACACTTGCTCGACGAGCGCACGGTTGCGCGGGCCAGGAGTCTCAGGTTCCGAGCCGCGTGTGACGAACACCTTCTGCGGGCGCGTCTCATCTCGCTTCATTAATGCTGAACGTATCCTTGCCCAGGCGTCGGCGTTCGAGGGGTGAACGTAGTGCCGCCCACCGTTCTGCCACCCCTGCGAAGCGCTGACGAATCGATCGACCGTGACGTCTCGATGCTCGAACTGGATGTCCTCGCGTGCGATGCCGAATGCCTCCATCACGTCCCGTTGGAACGCCGGCTCTTTGTCTTCGCTCGTGACGCGGTACAGAGCTCGGAGCTCAGGATGCCGTTTCTTGGCGTCAAACCATCCCCAGATCTTGGGTAGCGACTCAGTGAGAAAGTGGCCAGGGTCTCCCGGGACCGCAGCCGTGAGATCGTAATACGCTCCCGGTAACGATTCGGCGCTCACCGCTCCGTCGCGGAGTGCAGCGACCTCATCGTTGAGGTTCCGCAGCTGATCGTTCCAAGCTCGCCATGGGTGTTTGAACGATCCCGGCAAGACGGTGGACCCATTCACCGCGAGCATTGCGTCACGCACGTCGGTGCGTCCAGTGAATTCACGAAGAGTCAGTTCCGGATACCGCATCGACCGGGCTGGGATTCGGTGATCTGCGCGCGTTCCATGAGAATGTACGGCGAGCCGCTCTCCGACTGTGCCCGAAGCGCGTGACCCGAGGACGCGAGCTTTGTCCGCGCCCAGTCGGGTCGGGATGATCTCGATGGCGTCCTCGTCCTTGACTTTGAAGAGATGGTCACGGTTCTTGACGGTCACCGTGTAGCCGCCTGTGTCGACGACGTGACTGACGCTCGATTGTAGTTCTGCGATCTCGGACGCACCGATGCGCCGAGACCTGAGTGAGTCGGTGGCCACCACCCACGGGTTTGAAGCGGGCGAGGCCGGAGCGACGAACGCGCCCCCTTCCGAGACGTGGAAGAGAAGCGCTGCCACCGCTGGAGTCGGTCGATGAGATCTTGCGCTTGCTCGTCGATGACGGCAGCGACCGGTCCGATCCGCGAGATGAAGGCCGTCATGGCATCGTTCGTGGTCGCCCGGACGGTGTTTACTCCCTCCAATCCCAGGGAGCTCTCGTCAGTGGTGATGACGTGCAGGCGGTACTGGAACGCCGCACGCCACTGCGGAAGCGTGTCCGGGTGCCCTGACCGGCGATCAGCACCACGGGACGATGCTGTTCTCGCCAGGAATCGACGTACCCTTCCAGCGAGCGATTCGGCGCCGACTCGTGACGTCGTCGTCGGCTCTTCGGGGCCCACAGTGCAGTCATACGCCGAGGCTATCGGAACCTGAGCACTCGTAGAGACCGAGTGCGGCAGGACCCGAGATGTGCGAGAAGGGCGAGGATCATCTGCCGCGCAAGCGCTCGAAGACGTCCAAGATCTTCGTGGTGCGCCGATCGCGGAAGCGTTGAACTTCCGCACGGAACTTCCTCGCGGCTGTACGCCATTCAGCCTTCTCTGCCTCAACGTCGCGAAGCGCCTCTTTGATCCGGTGGATCTCGCGGGCCTGCTGTTCGAGCCGAGCGTCCCGGTTGTCAACGTCGGCAGACAGCCGGGATCGGTCGCGTTCGAGCTCCGTGACTCGCTGCTTGGACGACTTCATCTCGTCGTTCCAGCGCCGCTCCGCGCTGGCCTGCGCCTCGACAGCCCAGCGCAGCTGTTCCTCGGCTTCCCCTCTGGCCATCGCTTCGTCCCCGACGAGGCCGACAAGGTGCATCATTCCGTGCACCGGCAGGAGTTGATCAGGATCCTTCAGCTCCTCGAAACTCGCGAGGCTCTCCGGGGAACGCACGGCCCGATTGGTGGTCGCGTCTGCGATCAGCGCGTCCCACCAACTGACGAGGTTTGCTGCCCGGCGGCGACCGTTGCCCGTACCGCGGCCCCGATGTCGCCGGAGTTGAAGATCTCAGCGACGATCGTCGCGAAGACCTCCGGTTGAGCGATGGCTTCCAGAGGAAGGACGAATCGCTCGGCGCCGAACTGCCGCGAGGCTCCGCGCATCCGTTGCCAGGTGTAGGCGCTGTGCGCGAGCCCCACCATGGGTAGAGCCGACGCGGCGGCGAAGACCAGGGGGTGGTAACGAGTCGAAATCGAACCGATCGCTCTCTTCGTGACCCCCAGAACTTCGTCGGTGCGAAGCAGGGGAAGCTCGACGATCCGAGCGCCGAGAGCCGCTATCCGTGCGTGCGACACGACATCATCCTTCGGCGTCGCCTCGTCGAAGGAGCCCGCGTGGGGATCAACAGAGCCGTGCAGCCCAAGGCCGATGCGCATGCGTCAAGAGCCCTTGCGACCCGGGCGTAGTACTCCTCGATGTGAGCATCTTCGACCCCGGCCGGACGCTCGAAGCTCGCGACGAAGTACCTCTCCGGTACGTGGTTCCCGAGTGATGACGGGACTTCAGACGACGGTGCGAGCAGGGCGTCGTCGCCCGTGTAGTGCACTCGGCCGGGCGACGAGGTGAGCGCGCGCGCCACTTCGAAAGACGTTCGTTCCCTCGCACCGAATAGCCGGGCGCCATCGAGGATCTCGCTGATGACCGCGACATCCTCGTCACGCCATACGGTACCGATTGTCTGGCTCGTGATGTACACCGGGCGATCGAAATGCCTCGCGACGCGTACGAGGGCCAGTCTCTCGTAAAGCTGATGGACGTAGTTGCTCGTCATGTTCCCACCGCCAGCGATGACGACGAAGTCGCTGTCGTGTACGGCGTCGAGGACGGTTTCAGCCGGCCCGTCACCACGCGAGTAGTCAACAAGTGGCTGCAGCACTTTCCTCAAGTGGCTGTCGTGCCAGGCGCGCGGCCACTTCAGCTTGAAGTGGAATCGCGGGACAGCGGGGACTTCGTGAAGCGCTGTCGCTACTTCAGGGTCAGCCCCGACCACCGTAACGCTGGTAACACCGCGTGACCGGAGCTGCGCGAGAGCGGACTCAGTCATCGCTTCATCGCCGACGTGGTACAGGTGGGGCCATGCAATGTCGCCCATCAGTACTGCGCTGCTCACGCTCGCACCGCCCGGGAGGCAACGAAGTCTCGAAGCGGCCGGTTCCAAGCGGTCGTCAGGATGGCGAAGCCGCTCAGCACGAAGAAGAGGCCGACGCCGAACACGCCGTACTTCGTGGCGTCGAAAATCGCGTGGGCACGCTCCGAGACTGGAACGGTCCATGCATCCGTCTTTCGCGCTGTGAAGTGGAACGCGACGACCAGGAGTGCCGCAACCAGCCGCACACCGTCGAGCAGCGCGAACCGCTCACGGATCGGTTGGAGTCGCTCTCGCAAGGTGATCGGTGGAGGGGGGTCTCGACCATGCACTGCTCTTTCGGTCACTGATACAGGGCGTTCGGCTCCCTGACCTCGCGGGCTGGGACAAGGCGCTGGTGGGGAGGCGAAGCCGCGCGGGCTTCGGGCCGCATCGAATCGTACGGCACAGCTACGGCCGGGTTGTCCTCACTTCTCGCGATAGTCGGTAGAGTGCCAAGGCCCGAAAGCACATCTCGATGGGGGATCCCAGTGTCCGACAGCCGACGACCGCTGATCAGCGCCGTTGTTCCGACCTACAACGTCGCAGAGTATCTGCCCGCGTTCCTCCGGTCGATCGACGACCAGACCTCTGACCTCTCGGCGGTCGAATTCGTGGTGGTGATCGACGGGTCGCCAGACGAGAGCGCGAGCATCGTGCGTGCGTGGGCGGAGGATCGCGAGCTTTCCGTTCGCATCATCGAGCAGGACAACCAAGGGCTCTCGGGAGCGAGGAACACCGGTCTTGAAGCGTCACTCGGGGAGTGGGTCACCTTCCCTGATCCCGACGACGAGCTCGACCCGCACTACTTCGACGAGGTCGAGAAGTTCCTCCGATTGCATGGATCCCAGACCGTCGAGCCGCCGCTGACAATCGCCGCAGCACATCAGCTTCGACTCACTCCTGCCGGAGAGGTAGTCGACAACCACCCGCAACGCACCCGGTTCAAACTCGGTTCGCGCATCGTGGACATGACCGTCGAGCCGATCATCCAGTTGTCGGTGAACTCGTCGTTCCTCCGCATCGATCTGCTCCGCGAACACGGAATCACGTTCGACGGTCGAGTCCGCCCGACCTTCGAAGACGGCCACCTCACGGCGCGGTACCTCCTCGAGACCGAGAGCCATCGCCTCGGCCTGATGGCTTCCGCGAAGTATCGATACCGACTGCGCGGCGACGGCACGTCACTCGTGGAGGGTGGCTTCAGGAAGCGCGAGAAGTACACCGATCAGGTTGAGTACGGGTACCTCGACCTACTCAGGCGTGGAACGGCTAAGTACGGACAGGCGCCCCGGTGGCTGGAAAACGTCGTCATCTACGACTTGTCGTGGTATTTCAAAGCGGAGCAGTCGGTTCATTCGACCACTGGAGGCGCCCCAGCCGAGGTCTTCGAGCGCTTCCATCAGCTCGTCGCGGAGATCCGCGCATTGCTCTCGGACGATGCCATCAGGAGCTTCGACATCACCGGCATGGAATTCGCGGTCCGGCACGCGCTCCTCCATGGGTACAGCTCCCTGCCGCTACGGCACTACTGGGTGAGGCTGAGCGACGTCGACGAGCGTCGGCAGCAGCTGAAGGTCTCGTACTGGTTCACCGGTGATATTCCGAACGAACGCTTCCTACTGGATGCAGTCGAAGCTTCTCCCGTGCACGAGACTGTCCGTGACTACACGTTCTTCGGACGTGTCCTGATGAGAGAGCGTCATCTCTGGTTCCCCGCGGCCGGCGTCTCGAGCTTCTGGTTGGACGGGGCGAAGAAGCAGTTCACGCGATGGAACCAAAGTGGGAATTCAGACGCCCTGACCCCGAGCCTCATCGATCCGACCATCGTCGGCATTCGGAGAAGGGTGCAGCAGCGTTTCGCCCCGACTGACACCCTCCTCGAGCACGCTCGACTGCGCGGTGCCAAGGTCTACCGCGAGCTCCGGCGGAAGTGGTCGAAGGCGGGAGTGGAGGACGAAGCTTCGAATGGCTCGTGCGAAGCCCCAGGACGCGCCGCGAATTCGCGCACGCCTGGGTCTTCATGGATCGTGACACGGACGCGAACGACAACGCCGAGCACCTCTACCGTTGGATTCGGCAGAACCGCCCTGAGGTGAATGCTTGGTTCGTGCTTCGACGAGACTCCGCAGACTGGCAGAGGCTCGCTGACGAAGGGTTCCGGCTGGTTGAACACGGAACACTCCGTTGGAAGACCCTTCTGTTCCATGCTGATCACCTGGCCTCTTCCCACGCCGATCATTACGTGACCGATCCGCTCAATCGACGTCGGTACGGTCGTCCCGCGATTCGATTCACGTTCCTCCAGCACGGTGTCATCCACAACGACATGTCGCGCTGGCTCAGTTGGAAGGCGTTCGATCGCTTCGTTACGACCACACGAGCGGAGTACGACGCGATCGCGGGGCACGGCCCGTACTCGTTCTCGTCCCACGAGGTCGTCCTCACGGGGCTTCCTCGTCACGATGCGCTGCAGCGGAAGAGCGAAGATGCAACGACGAAGGACTTGATCGTCGTCATGCCGACCTGGCGTCAATGGCTGCTCGGCGAGCGAGTCGGCACGTCGAACACCCGAGAGGAGATCAAGGACTTCAAGCGCACCGAGTACGCCCAGATGTACCAGGCTCTGCTCGCCTCCCCTGAACTCGAGAAACTCGCCTTGGAGCACGGCAAGACGATCGTGTTCATGCCCCACCCCAATGTGCGCCCGTACCTGACCGATTTCCGGATGCCGTCGCACGTCAAGCTTTACAGCTTCGCCGACCATGACGTCCAAGATGTGATTGCGCGCGCGGCGGCGTTTGTGACGGACTATTCGTCGCTCGGTTTCGAAGCCGCGTTCGTCGACGCTCCGTTGACCTACTTCCAGTTCGATGCAGAGCGGTTCTTCGATGGGACGCACGTCGGGCGTCGGGATACTTCGACTACGAGTCCGATGGGTTTGGCCCGGTCGTTCGCGACGTGCCGTCGGTTATTGCTTCCATCCGCGCAGTCGCGGCGGACGACTGGACGTCACCTGCTGAGTACCGTCGGCGAACGGCGGACACGTTCCACACTCGTGACGGTGGTTCGTCCGAACGTGTCTACCGCGCGATGATCGCCCTCGACAAAGATGAACGGGAAGGCCGTGCTGCCCCGGGAGTCGTGGCCGTTCGCGAGACGGGCGACGGCGGAGCCGAACTCGCGTCCGCCGAGCTGTCCAACGACTTGTGATGATCGACCGTTGACCGGCGGCGACGTGACACTCTCGATCGTGGTCCCGATCCGTAATTCGAAGCCCTGGATCGCGGAACTTCTCGAGAGCATCACGAGCCAGATGATCGACGGGATTGAGGTGATCCTGGTTGAGAACGGTTCGACCGACGGAACTCGTGAGCACGCGATCTCGCTGACTGCGGGTGACGAGCGAATCAGGGTCATCCGGTCCGCGGCTCGGTCGGCAGCGGCGGCGCGGAACGATGGCGTCAGGGCAGCGACCGGAACGTATCTTGCGTTCGCCGACGGCGACGATCTCGTTCCCGACGGGGCCTACCGGTCGATGGTCGATGCTCTGGAAGCAAGCGGATCTGAAATGGTGGTCGGGACCACCTCAAGTTTTCCGCGAACCGTACCTGGAGTCCTACCCATCGCTGGTACACGTTCCATTCCGCTCGGAGTGGCGTGGCACCGGCGGAGATACCCGAGTTGCTTTCGGGACGTGCATGTTGGAACCGCATGTTCCGGCGGTCGTTCTGGGACCGCGTTGACCTGCGCTTCCCCGAGATCCCCAGCGTCGAAGACATCGAACCGATGACCCGAGCGTTCGTCTTGGCGGAGTCAGTCGACGTCGTGCCGAACTGCGTGTACCTCTATCGCGACCGGGGCGATAGATCCTCCCTGTCTCTCCGAGCAGACACCGACACCACAGTGCGGTACCTCGAGCAGGAGTTGGCGTGCGCTGCCCTGGTGCGAGACGACCCGGTGCTCCGCGGTCAACATGCTGAGATCGTCCTCGACGCCGACGGCTGGGCACATCTACACCGCTTCCTCGTGATCGGCGTGGACGACCAGAAGTCGATTGAGGTCGCACGCGCGGCCGCAGCGTTGCTGGATGAGATCCCGCTCGAGGGCTTGGACCGGGTGGACCCCCTCGCCGGGCTCTCTGGATGCTCGTCCTCGAAGGGGAGTGGGACGCGGCGCGAGCGTTCGCACGGGGGAGCGCGAGCGAATCCGCGGCTGACCGGCTGGAAGCCTGGATTGATACGGTCGCCTTGCTCCTCCCGAGAAACAAGGCGGCTGCGAGCGCGCTCGCGCGTGACGGGCTCGTGCCGGCGCTCGTGAACGGAGCCGAAGCGCTTGCTCCAGGATGGTTCGCGGAGCGATTGCATGCGATTCAGGGCATCGACATGGCGCAATCGGGCTCGACACTCTCCGACGCCATGATCGCGGCGCTCGGTTCCGAGGACGTGGTCGCCATCCCGAGAATCGCCGCTCTGCGACGCGTCGTCCCGCTCATGGTGGACAGAGTCGACGCCTCAGCTGATGGGCTCGCGATCGGAGGCCCGGCGGACCTTCGCGGCCTCGACGCCACCATAGAACTGACTGGACCGGGAATCGAGAACGCGTTCGTCTCAGCGCACGACGGAGCCAGGGGCTGGCGATGCGCGCTGGTGGCGGAGTCCCTCGCTCCTGGGCGGTACGCGGCGGCGGTTGTTTTCGCAGGGGTCGTCGGACGGTTCCCGATCGTCACCGCGCGGATGCCACTTCCACCGCTCGATGAGGAGTTCCCGATGCAGCCTCTTGCGGATCGGAAGCACGGCTGGCGCTTCCTCGTTGATCGTCGCTCACCCCGACGCCGGGGCGTCGGCAGAGTCCTGATGAAGCTGGCACGAAAGCTTCGGTGACTGCGCTACTTCTTTGAGCCCGCAGAAATCAGGCGATGACGTCGTCCAACAGCTCCGCGTACTCCCTCGACCGCGCGAACGGCGCCAGCCGCCGGCTGAACTCCTCAGCCTCGGGCGCACCCTGTGCGGGCTCGGCGAGCAGCGCCGCCAACGACTCCGGCGCATCGCCAGTGTCGAACCACTGGATCCACCCCTCGTCCCGAACTCCGCCCGCAGGTGTGGCTCGTCCGGCAACACCGACGGCACCCCGAACGACGCGGCGAGGTGCAGGCTGCCCGAGTTCAGCACGCGCCGGTAGGGGAACACCGCGACGTCGGCGGCCCGGAACCACCGCTGCACGTCGATGTCGTCGACGTGGTCGTGCTCGCGAACGGCGCGGACGTCGTCGCCCAGCAGCGCGTCGATCGAAGCCCGGTCCTCGTCCGTCGTCCGGCCCGCGAGCAGCAGGACGGGACGGTCCGCAGGTGCGAGACGCCGGACCGCGTCGACGAGCACGTCGAGGCCCTTGTACGGCCGCATCTGTCCGAACGCGAGCACGGTCCGGTCGTCGTCACGGAGTCCGAGGGAAGCGCGTGCTTCCGAGTGGGTGACAGAACCCGGGTACACGCCCTGGTAGCTCGGGTGCGGGATGTGCACCACACGGGATGTGTCGAGCGAGTAGTACGGCGACACGGCTGAGGCAGTGGCGCTGTTCATCACGTGCACGGCGTCGGCGGTCGCGGCAAGGTACCGGTTGAGTTCGAGTTCGAGCTCGAGGTGCCGGGCGTCGTGCGGCAGGACGTTGTGGATCGTCCACACGAGGCGTGCGCCGCGCGAGCGTGCCGCGTCGACGGCGCTGCGGAAGCGGTCGAGACGCGCCGCCGCCGACGCGAGGTCGTCGTCGGTGCGCTGCACGATCGGCGCGGTCCAGTGCATGTGGAACACGTCACCGGTGCCGAGGTGGCCGAGGTGCTGTTCGAGCTGCTCCAGGCGGAGGCTCTCGAGGACGTTCCAGCCTCGGGCCCGGGGGCCAGCAACATCAGGTTGAGGTACGGGTTGTCCCGGTAGGCCGGGAACACCGCGAGGGAGCGATCGGGCACTGCCCGATCCTACGGGGAGTCGTCAGTCGGCAGTGGCGACGATGTACTCGGCTTCGTGGAGGACCGAGCAGAACGCCAGCCCCTCCCAGTCGAGCGCATCGCGCTTCCGGATGACGGCACCGCACACGGAGCACTTGGTCGTGAAGGTCGACCGCATGGCATCGGAGAGGAGCGACATACGGACATGTTCCCGCCGAAGATGAACGGAGGGCAGCGCCGGACTTGGAAAGCGGTGAACGAGCCCGCAGAATCAGCCTCAGAGACGACGAAGCCTCAGCCGCTGGCGCTGCCTCAGTCGCTGGCGCTCCGGGCTGACCTCAGAGCGCCCGCACCACCTGCTCGGCCCCACCCTCCGCGTCCACGACCGCCGCGAAGTCTCCGTCTGCCACGACCTGCCCCGGCGCGAGCCACACGACGTTCCGCGCGCCCGGCTGCGGCACCCACGGCGAACCAGCCGCCGACACCCCGGCCACGAGCACGGTGACCTCGTCGAGTCCGCTGGACGCCCGGTACCAGGACGTCGGCACGTCGACCTGCACGACGTGCCCGGCCCCCTCGAGCGCGGCCACCAGCGCGGTCACGTCCGCGACGCGGGTGCCGTCGTGCTTCAGGGCGACCCGGAAGCCCGCGGCGCCCTCCTCACGGGCGAGGACCGGCCTTGAGGACCGCACCATGACGGCGTGCCCCTTCGGCAGCCCCGGTTCGACGCCGAGGTAGCGCAGGCCTGCGGCGTCGTACCGGTCGATCGCGTCGGACTGCGGGTAGCGCCCGCGCCACCGCTCGTCGAAGATCCGGCGGTTGTCGACGCGTGCGTCGTCACGGCCGGGGGTGCGGCTCTCGTGGTGCACGACGACGGACGACGGCACCACGACGAAGTGCGAGCCGGCGGGCGACGACCCGAGTGCACGGAGGCAGAGGTCGACGTCCTCGAGGCCGTTGGCGTACACCGGGTCGAACCCGTGCCAGCGGATCAGGTCGGCCGCCCGGAACGCGGCGGTGGCAGCGGTGATGGCCGAGAACCGGAGGAGTGCGGGCACCGACCCGGCCGAGCCGAAGTACCGCGACGCGTCGTGCCGCGGGTGGTCGCCGAGGAAGTGCCACGGCAGCACCTTGTCACCGCCGAACACGGTGCCGGCGGTCTGGACGACGCCGTCCGGGTACACCAGGAGGGGCTGGGCTCCGAGCACGGCGCGGTCGTCCAACGCCGCGACGAGCGGCCGGAGCCACCCCGCGGTGACCTCGGTGTCGTTGTTCAGCATGACGACGATCCCGCCCGACGAGCGTGCGAGGCCGAGGTCGCTGCCGAGGCCGAAGTTCCGGTTGCGGTCCTCCCGCTGCAGGACCACCCGTGGCTCGTCGCGGAACCACGCGCCGAGGATCGCGGACACCGAGCGCGGTGATCCGTTGTCGACGAGCACGACCTCGACGCGGTCGCCGTCGTGGTCCGCAGCGCCGAGGACGGCGTCGACGGCACGGCGCGTCATGGTCCAGTCGCGGTACACCGGGACGACGACGGACACCAGGGCCGCGTCGCGCGTCGGTGCCGCGGCGGCGAGGGCGTCCCAGTCGATCCGGTGCCGGGCGAGCGCGACCTCCTGCCAGGACGCGGGCTGCGCGGACGACACCCGCCGGGGATCGCGCACGTTGTCGTAGTCCACACCGACGACCGGTACGGAGGCGGGGACACCGAAGCGCTTCCCGATCCGGAGCAGCCACTCCCAGTCGATCCAGCGCCGCAGTGTCTCGTCGAAGGGTCCCACGCCCGCGGCGACGTCGCGTCGGACGACGAGGGCGTTGAGGTCGATGAAGTTGCCGGCGAACAGGTCGTCGAGGGTGCCGTCCTCGCCGCGGTACGTCTCGACGGGTGCCGTGGAGTCGTCGGCGTTGTTCGCGCCGACCATCCGGACGCCCGTGTGCACGCCGGGACCGTCGGTCTCGAGCAGTGCAGCCACGGCGGCGGAGAGGTGCTCCGGCCGCCACGTGTTGTCAGCGTCGAGGAACGCCACGAAGTCACCCGGACCGCGGCGAGCCCGGTGTTCCGCGCGGCACCGGCGCCGCCGTTCTCGCGTTCGATCAGGCGGATCCGCGGTTCGTCCGCCGCTGCGCGCCGTACGACGTCGACGGTGTCGTCGCCGGATCCGTCGTCGACGACGACGAGCTCCCACGCGCCGTACTGCTGCGCGCGCACCGAGTCGATCGCCGCACCCACGACGTCCGCGCGACGGTGCACGGGCATCACGACGGAGACGAGCGGCTGCTCGGCGTCGCGGCGAGCGGCACCGCGCGCGTACCGCGCGAGCACCTCGGCCGTGTCCGGTCCGTCCCACGTCGAGCGGTAGCGTCGCCGGGTCCGGCGCTGCGCCTCGGCGAAGGCGCGCGCCTGCAGCATGGCCGCCTCGTGCGCCGCGCCCCAGGTGGGTGCGTCGCCGTGTCGGCCTGGAGGCACGGGGAGCGCAGTCGCGTCCGTCGCGTTCCGCAGGAAGTGCCGGAGCGCGTCCAGGGTGGACGCCGGACGGTCGGGCGTCGGCAGCGAGGACGCGTGGACGCCGGCGTCGAAGAGCGGTCCCGTCTGGAAGAGCTCGGGTCCCTCCTGGTGCAGTGCGTCGTACCAGGACATCGCGGGATCGGGCTGGTGCTCGCGCATCCACTCGTGCTCGATCAGCGGGTTGAGCGAGAGGCCGCGCTGTCCGTCGTGGTGGACGTAGAACGAGATCGCCTCGTCGTCGGTGGCGAACGTCCGGCCGGTCTGCGCCTCGAGGTACGGACGGTCGAGCACGCCGAACTCCGCGATCCGCCTCGCCCAGCGGTCGAGCCGGTCGGCGACGGTCAACGGCTTCTCGGGGCCGCGCAGTCCACGCGCGAGCCGACGTGCGACCCGGCCGAGCCCGGTGCGGTCGGCCATCAGCGGCGACCCGGCAGCCGTGCGGCGACCTTGGCGATCGCCTGGCCGGTGCGGAACGACCTGCTCGCGCGGAGGTCGTCGAGCTCCCGGCGGAGCCGCGTGACCTCGTCGGCGGCGCTGTCGGAGGCGACCTCGGCGGCGGTGAGGTCGAGGGGGAGCAGCGCTGCCCAGCGGCGTTCGAGCACGGCGCTCCGGGCCTCGGTCGGGGTGAGGAGGCACCGCTCGAGCTGGTCCGCCGCGTCCTCGAGCGCGCCCCGCTCAGTGACGACGTCGACCGCGGAGTCGACCAGCGTGGCGATCGCGTCGGCGCCGGTCCGGTGGGCGCGCGACGACCACGGGACCTCGACCGGCGGCGTCCGGACGACCACCAGGTGCAGGGCACGTCGGTTGGCGGCGACCACCTCGGCGGGGGTCGGGTCCACGAGCACCGCGACGGTGACGAGGTCGTCCGGGTTCGGGGCGTCGGAGGTGACGGTCCACCCGGCCGGAGCCGGTGTGCCGGAGGGGAGCCGTGCCTCCAGGGCGAACCCGTCGCCGAAGGCGGCGTCGATCTCGCGGGCCAGGGGCCGGCGTCCGGGACGTGCCGCAGGTCGACGGCCAGGCGGGCCACGGGACCGGCGGGCACCAGCGCGTCGGCGAAGCGCTCGGTCGCGGTCATGCCGTGCCGCTGGTAGGCGGCGACCGCGTCAGGCAGGAAGGGGTAGCGGCGCTCGAGCTCGCGCTGGTGCGCGGCGCGCAGCGCGTTGCGGTTGCCGGAGAAGCCTTGCCGCCGGCGTGCAGCACGAGCGCCCGGTTCGCGATCTTCGCGAGCCAGCCGTGCGCGGCCAGGCGCAGGCAGTAGTCGTTCTCCTCGCCGTAGCCCGGGGCGAACGCCTCGTCGAACAGTCCGTGCTCGGTGATGAGCTCGCGGCGGGTGAGGAAGCAGAAGCCCATCGCGACGGGCAGGACCTGCGAGACCGGCAGCAGTGGTGCGAGCTCGCCCCACACCTGGCGGGTGCGGTCCTCGGTGCGGGAAGCGCCGCGGTTCGTCAGGCGGTAGGGGATGCTCGCGATCGTCGCGTTGTCGCTCCGCGCGGTGACGACGCCGGTGCGGTCCTCGTCGAGGACGTCGAGCATGGCGTCGAGGAAGCCGGCGGCGGGGACCGCGTCGCTGTTGAGCAGCAGGACCGCCTCGCCGTCCGCGCCCGGGTCGAGCCTCGACCACGGCGCGGTTGCAGGTGCCGACGAAGCCGAGGTTGTGGTCGTTGCGCTCGTACCGGAAGCCCGGCCGGTCGGCGATCCGCGCCCGGAGGGCTGCCCCGATCGCGTCGGCGTCGGGGCCGCAGTCGTTCACGAGCAGCACGCGGTGCCGGTCCGTGTCGAGGTGCTCGATCAGGCCGTCCACGCAGCGGAGCAGGGACTCGAGGTCGCCGTACACGGGGACGACGACGAGGGTGGTGCGGGTCATCGGGTGGACTCCTGGTTCGGGTCGGTCACCGTCTCGGTCACCGTCTCGGTCACCGGTTCGGTCTCGGTGACCGGTTCGGTCTCGAGCTCGACCGGCGAGGGCGTCGACGGTGGCGTCCAGCGGGCCGCCGAGGGCGCCGTCGGCGAGCGGCACGAAGCCCGTCGGGCCGTCGGCCGCGGCCGCCCGGACCGCGTTGGCGACGGCCAGCCCGAGGGACCGGGCGTCGGCGGGGACGGCGGCGAGGTTCGGGTGCAGGTGCGCGCGGGTGTCGCGGAACTCGTTCGTGACCACGCGGGCGCCCGAGATCGCACCGTCGAACGGCGGGTGGCTCGGGTGCGGGCTGTGCTGGAGCGACAGGACCACGTTGGTCGACGCGATGAACCGGAAGTAGTCGTCCCACGGCATCGTGCCGTGGCTCACGAGCTTGACGTCGCCGCGGCCCCCGTCGAGCTCGACGTCGCCGTGCTGCTCGCCGGCGGAGTGGAACTCCACCCGGATGCCGTCGTCGGCGAGCTCCTGGACGGCGACCCGCAGCGCCGCGACGCCGAGCCGGAACAGGTTGCGGTGCTTGCTCGGACGTCCGTAGAACAGGACCCGGACGGTCGTCTCGTGCCGGCGGGCCGCGGCGACGCGTTCCAGCAGCTCGAGGTCGAGGTGCGGTGCGAACGTGCGTTCCCGGGGGACGTCGAGGGCCTCGACCTCGGCCAGGTACTTCCGCAGCGGCTCGGAGTTGACGAGCATCCGGAAGCCGGCGCGGTAGGTCGACGCCGCGACGGCGTACTCGGTCGACCACGGGCTGAACCCGGGCTCGTAGTCCTGCACCAGGTACACGACACGGTCGCGGGGACGACGCCCGCGGTCACGGCGACGTCGATCGGGTGCGCGGTCTTCCAGTGCGTGGCGATCCACACGTCGTCGCGGCCGAACTCGGTGTCGAGGAGGTCCTCGCGGCGGACCACCCGGACGCCCGGGCGCCCGTCCACGCGGGACTCCGGGAAGCGGTCGGCGACCAGGGCCTCGGCCGCGGCGGCGCTGTTGCCGGGGTCGTCCACCGCACCATGACGACCCGCACCGGGCGACCGAGCCGTTCGCCGAGCGCCAGGGCCACGGCCAGGGCGGTCTGGACACCGGCGAAGGCGGCACCCTCGCGGAGCTCGTCGACCACGAGGACGACCTCGGGCGCACGGTCCACGGTGCGGATGCCGGCGAGCGCCAGGCTCGTCTCGACCAGGCCCTCGAACGGGCGGGCGGTGAGCGGTGCCCGGTCGCGTTCGCGTCGGGCGACCCCGACGTCCACGCGGGACACCGTGCGCCCGAGGCGTTCGCGGACGTCGTTCCGGTAGTGGCCGTCGCGTGCGTACCGCTCGTTCACACGGACGAGGTCGCCGACGAGGCGTCGTGCCTTCTCGAAGTTCATCGACGCTCACGTTACTGGGCGCGGGGCGCGTTCCGTCCGACCCCCTCGGTAGGCTTGGGCCCCTGATGATGCAGCGAATCGACCTCCGCGGTGGCCTGCCCGCCCGTGCCGAACTCCTCCGACTCATGCCGCGCGCCGCCGGGGACGTCTCGCACGCCGTCGACGCCGCACGCGAGCTCGTGGACGCGGTCCGGGAGCACGGCGAGCCGGCGCTGCGCGAGCAGGCCGAACGGTTCGACGGCGGAGCGCCTGCGCACGTCCGGGTCCCCGCTGCCGAGATCGCCGCCGCCGTCGCCGGCCTCACGCCGGCGCTGCGGGACGCCCTCGACGAGGCGATCCGCCGGGTCCGGGCAGCCAGCGCCGCGCAGGTGCCCGCCCCTTCGGTCACGACGCTGGCCGACGGCGCCGAGGTGCACCAGCGCTGGCAGCCGATGCGCCGCGTCGGCCTCTACGTCCCCGGCGGCAAGGCCGTGTACCCGTCGAGCGTCGTCATGAACGTCGTCCCCGCCCAGGTCGCCGGCGTCGGGTCGATCGCGCTCGTGTCGCCGCCGCAGCGCGACCACGGGGCGCGGTGCACCCGACGATCCTCGCGGCCGCCGGGCTCCTCGGGATCGACGAGGTCTACGCGATGGGCGGCGCCGGGGCGATCGGTGCGCTGGCGTACGGCGTGCCGTCGATCGGCCTCGAGCCGGTCGACCTCGTCACGGGTCCGGGCAACAACTACGTCGCCGCGGCGAAGCGCCTGGTGCGCGGGGTCGTCGGCATCGACGCCGAGGCCGGGGCGACCGAGATCCTCGTGATCGCCGACGACACCGCCGACGCCGGGTTCGTGGCCGCCGACCTCATCAGTCAGGCCGAGCACGACGAACAGGCCGGCAGTGTGCTGGTGACGACGTCGGCGACGTTCGCCGATGCGGTGGAAGCCGCCATCCCGTCACGGGTGGCGGAGCTGGGGACTGCTGCGCGCCTCCAGACCGCCCTCGACGGACCGCAGTCCGCGATCGTGCTCGTGGACTCGCTCGCCGACGCCGCGACCGTGAGCAACGCGTACGGGCCGGAGCACCTCGAGATCCAGACGGCGGACGACGACGCCGTGCTCGCGCAGGTCGACGCCGCCGGTGCGGTGTTCGTCGGGCCGAGCACGCCGGTCAGCCTGGGGACTACCTCGCCGGGTCGAACCACGTGCTGCCGACCGGTGGTCAGGCACGGTTCGGCTCCGGGCTGTCCGCGTCGACGTTCCTGCGGCCGCAGCAGGTCATCCGGTACACGGCCTCGGCGTTGTCCGAGGTCGCCGGGCACATCGTGGCGCTCTCGACCGAGGAACAGCTCCCCGCGCACGGCGCCGCCGTGACGGAGCGCACGAACCGATAGCCTGGGGACGCCATGTTCTGCCCCTTCTGCCGCCACCCGGACTCCCGTGTCGTCGACTCCCGGACGAGCGACGACGGCACCTCCATCCGTCGCCGTCGCCAGTGTCCGAACTGCGGGCGCCGTTTCTCGACCACCGAGACCGCGTCGTTGAACGTGGTGAAGCGGAACGGGGTCACCGAGCCGTTCAGCCGCGACAAGATCGTGTCCGGTGTGCGCAAGGCGTGCCAGGGGCGCCCGGTCACCGACGGCGACCTCGCGGTCCTCGCGCAGCGCGTCGAGGAGACCGTGCGGTCGTCGGGGTCCAGCCAGATCGACGCGAACGACATCGGCCTCGCCATCCTCGCGCCGCTCCGGGAGCTCGACGAGGTCGCCTACCTCCGGTTCGCCAGCGTCTACCAGGCGTTCGACTCCCTCGAGGACTTCGAGGACGCGATCGCCCAGCTGCGCATCGACCACCACGGGGTTGGCGGCGCGGGTGCCGCTGCGACGGCCGGCGACGACGGTTCGGCCAGGGCCGACGGCTCGGGCAGGTCGGACGGCTCGGGCAGGGCCGACGCGTGAGCGGGATCGCCGAGCGGCTCGTCCGCGGTGCCTACGCCGTCGTCTTCCGCTCGGTGTTCGCCAACATGGACCCGAGCGCGCCCACCACATCGCGTTCGCCGTGATCAAGGCACTGCCGCACGTCCCGATCGTCGGCCGGCTCGTCGAGCGGTACTCCCGTCCGTCGGCGATGGACGGCGTCACCACCATGGGCATCCACTTCCCGTCGCGGTTCGGGCTCGCCGCCGGGTTCGACAAGGACGCCCGGGGATCAGCGGCCTCGGGCTCCTGGGCTTCGGGCACGTCGAGGTCGGCACCATCACCGCCAAGCCACAGCCCGGCAACGAGCGACCCCGGCTGTTCCGGCTCATCCCGGACCGGGCCCTCGTCAACCGCATGGGCTTCAACAACCACGGTGCCGCCGCTGCCGCACGTCGGCTGGAACGCGCGCGCCGGAACCCCGGGCGCCCGGTCATCGGCGTCAACATCGGCAAGAGCCGGGTCGTCGACGTCGCGGACGCGGTGGACGACTACCTCGAGTCGACGCACCGGCTCGCGCCGTTCGCGGACTACCTCGCGGTGAACGTCAGCTCGCCGAACACCCCGGGGCTGCGCGGTCTGCAGGAGCTCGACCAGCTCAGGCCGCTGCTGTCCGCCGTGCGCGATGCCGCCGGGAAGGTGCCGGTGCTGGTGAAGATCGCGCCGGACCTCACCGACGAGCAGATCGATGCGATCGCCTCGCTCGCGGTGTCGCTCGGGCTGTCCGGCGTCATCGCGAACAACACCACGATCTCGCGGGACGGGCTCGTCACGCCCGCCGCTGACGTGGCCGCCATGGGTGCCGGGGACTCTCGGGCGCACCGGTCGCGGCGCGGTCCCTCGAGGTGTTGCGTCGTGTGCGCGCCGCGGTACCGTCGGACTTCTGCGTCATCGCCGTCGGCGGTGTGACGAGTGAGCAGGACGTGCAGGACCGCATCGACGCGGGGGCCACGCTCGTGCAGGGGTACACGGCGTTCCTCTACGAGGGCCCGACCTGGGCCACCCGGATCAACCGGCTGCGTCGGCGGCGCCTGCGGCGCGCGCCCGCGTCCTCGCGCTGACGCGCGCCGGCCGTCGGCCGTCGGTGCCGCCGGTCGTCGAGCGGGCACAGTCTGTCGGCTCGGCGGGCCGAGAGGGACGTATCGGGCCCGTTCGGCGGCACGCCGACGGCGTGTCGTGCCCGCTCGACGGGGCAGCGATAGCTCGGCGTGCGTGCCCACGGCGTGTCGCGCCCCCTCGGCGGGCGACCCGGGTGCGGCGGGCTGCGGCGCGGCCTGGAGGCGCGGGGCGGGCCCGCACCGTGCCTCCCGTCCGGTGGTGGGTACGTCGGGGGTGCAGGACACGCGGTGTGCGGTCGCCGAGTGGGCGCAGTCTGTCGGGTCGGCGCGTTGAAAGTGACGTATTGCGCCCGTTCGGCGGCACGCCGACGGCGTGTCGTGCCCGCTCGGCAGCCGGCCGAGGCCGCGCGGGGCGCGCGGGCCCGCGACCCCGCGACGCGACGAAGCGCCGCCCGGCGGGCCGGGCGGCGCTTCGGAGACGAGTCAGACGGTGGGGTACTGCCCGCGCTTGACCTGCGGCTTCGGCAGGCGCAGGAAGCGCAGCTGCCACGCCCGCGTGAGGATGTAGAAGAACGTGCCGCGCTGCATCGATCCGAACTTGTTCGTCAGCTTCTTGCGGAAGGACAGCCAGAGCACGAGGCAGTCGAGCAGGAAGAGCGCCACGAACGCCCACACCAGCAGCAGCGCGTACGAGGCGATCGCCGTCTGCGAGGCGGCGAACCCCACGATGAGGAACAGCACGAGCACCGGCATCATGATCTCGCCGACGTTCCACCGGGCGTCGATCCAGTCGCGCACGAACCTGCGCTGCTCGCCCTTGTCCTTCGCGGGGAGGTAGCGCTCCTCGCCGTTCGCCATGCCGACGCGGGCCTTCTCGCGCTCGTTGGTGAGACGAGCGCGCGCCGCCTTCTTGTCCTCGGCGGAGCCGCCGACGATCGGACGGCGGTTCGCTGCCTCACGCTCGCGACGCGTCGGCGTCGGCCGGCCCTTCCCCTGCTCGAGGAGCTCGGCCTCGGTCGGGTTCACGGTCGTGTTGGTCTTGGGGGCTGCCTTCGCCACGGTGCGTTCCTAACGGCGGTGTGCGTGCTGGATCGTCCTCTAGATTACCGGGCATGACCGACACCGAACAGCACAGCTCCGCGACCGACCCAGCGCTCCTCGACGCCCTGCGCGAACACGTGCAGGGAGCCCTGCCCACGACGATCGCCGACCTCTCCGCGCTGGTGCGCCTGCCGTCGGTGTCCTGGTCGGCCTTCGACCCGGCGAACGTCCGGGCCAGCGCCGAGGCCGTCGCGGACCTCGCCCGCTCGACGGGCGTGTTCGCGGACGACGCCGTCCGGATCGTCCGCTCGGCGGTGGACGGGGACACCGCGACGGCGGAGTCCGAGGGTCGCGAGCTCGGGCAGCCGGCCGTGCTGGCCGTGCGCCCGGCCCGCAACGGCAAGCCCACCGTGATGCTCTACGCCCACCACGACGTGCAGCCGCAGGGCGACGACGCGCTGTGGGAGACGCCGCCGTTCGAGCCGACGCTGCGCGGCGACCGCCTGTACGGTCGCGGTGCCTCGGACGACAAGGCGGGCGTGATGACGCACATCGCCTCGCTCCGGGCCGTCCACGCGCAGTTCGGTGACGACCTGGACCTCGGGATCGTGCTGTTCGTCGAGGGCGAGGAGGAGTTCGGCTCCCGGTCGTTCCGCACGTTCCTCCGCGAGCAGAAGGAGCACCTGGCGGCGGACGTCATCGTCGTGGCGGACAGCGACAACTGGTCCGCCGAGGTCCCCTCGATCACGGTGTCCCTGCGCGGCAACGTCACCTTCAAGCTCACCCTGACGACGCTCGAGCACGCGAGCCACAGCGGCATGTTCGGGGAGCGGCCCCGGACGCGATGATCCCGATGGTCCGGCTGCTCGCGTCGCTGCACGACGACGACGGTGCGGTCGCCGTCGAGGGGCTCACCTCGTACGAGGCGGACGTGCCGGCCCGGAGCGAGGACGAGCTCGCCGCGGACGCCGCCCTGGTGCCCGGTGTGCGGCCGGTGGGCAGGGGAGACGTCCTGTCCGCATGTGGTTCCAGCCGTCGATCACGGTCACGGGCATGGACGTGCCGAGCGTCGCGAACGCGTCGAACACGCTGCTGCCCACGGTCTCGGCCCGGGTCTCCGTCCGCGTCGCGCCCGGGCAGGCCGCCACGGACGCCTACGCCGCGGTGGAGCGCCACCTGCGCGCGCACGTGCCGTTCGGCGCCCGTCTCGAGATCACCGAGGCGGACACCGGGGACGGCTTCCTCGTCGACACCGCGGGCTGGGCCGTGCAGGAGGCACGCACGGCGATGGCCGAGGGCTGGGCAACCCGGCCGTCGAGCAGGGCATCGGTGGGTCGATCCCGTTCGTGTCCGACCTCGCCGCCGAGTTCCCGGAGGCGCAGATCCTGGTGACCGGCGTCGAGGACCCGGACACCCGCGCGCACAGCCCGAACGAGTCGCAGCACCTCGGCGTGCTGCACCGCGCCATCGCGTCCGAGACGATCCTGCTGGCGCGCCTCGCGGCGCGCTGACGCGCGTTCCCGTCGGTCCGGCGGCGGGGTGTGCTGACGCGTGTCCCGCGTCGGTCCGGCGGTGGGGTGTGCAGACCCGCGTCGTGTCGGACTGGAGGCGCGGGGCGGCCCCGCACCGTGCCTCCAGTCCGCCCCACGGTCGCGTCGGACGCGAGCCCGTCGACCCGCCGTGGTGCGTTCGTCGGGGGTCGGTGCTTACAATCGCTGCGGAGGCCCGGTGATCCACACCGCCTCCGGAGGGAGACGCGCGATGAGCGACACCATCACCGACCCGCAGACCGCGGCACCGTCGCACGGGTCCTGCTGAGCGACGCGGCAGCGGCGAAGGTCGCGAGCCTCCTCGAGCAGGAGGGCCGTGACGACCTCCGTCTCCGTCTCGCCGTCCAGCCCGGCGGCTGCTCCGGCCTGATCTACCAGCTTCTACTTCGACGAGCGTCTGCTCGACGGTGACGCCACCGTCGAGTTCGACGGCGGTGTCGAGGTCGTGGTGGACAAGATGAGCGTCCCGTACCTCGACGGTGCTTCGATCGACTTCGAGGACACGATCCAGAAGCAGGGCTTCACGATCGACAACCCCAACGCGCAGGGCAGCTGCGCGTGCGGCGACAGCTTCCACTGATCGCCCGCCGACCCGACACGAGCGGGGAGTGACCGACACGGTCGCTCCCCGCTCGTTCGTTCCCCGGGCGTGGCATCCGTCACGACCAGGGAAAACGCCGCCGCTGCGGGTGCGCATCGCGGCCGGGGCGTGTCGCGTGTGCGCGAGCGGTCTCGAGCTGCGAGTAAGCTAGGAGTGTTCCAACCAAGCTGGGAGTGGGCCATGAGCGACCTTCGCGTCGCGGTCGATCCCGGTTTCACGTCTTCCGAGAGGTAACAGTGCGTTCGAATCGCCGTATACGTTGGGCGGCCGTCCCGGTGGCCGTCGGTCTGGTCATCGCACTGGCTGGCTGCTCGCAGCAGCAGCTGAACGGATGGCTCCCCGGCACGGAGGAGACGAAGGACGTCACCAACCACACGAGCCGCATCGTCGGACTGTGGACCACCAGTTGGGTGGTGCTGCTCGCGGTCGGTCTGATCGTGTGGGGCCTCGTCATCTGGGCGGCCATCGTGTACCGCCGCCGCAAGGGCCAGACCGGCCTGCCGGTGCAGATGCGGTACAACATGCCGCTCGAGATCTTCTACACGATCGTGCCGCTGATCCTCGTCCTCGGCTTCTTCGCCTTCACCGCGAAGGACCAGGCCGCGATCGAGCAGCCGTTCAAGAACGCGGACGCCACGATCCACGTGTACGGCAAGCGCTGGGCGTGGGACTTCAACTACATCAACGAGGACGACAAGTCCAAGAGCGTCTACTACCAGGGCATCCAGGCCCAGGAAGAAGAGAACGCCGACGGCGCGATCGACGAGTCGCAGCTCCCGACCCTCTACCTGCCCAAGGGCAAGAAGGTCCACATCGAGCTCTCCTCGCGCGACGTCGACCACTCGTTCTGGATCATCGACTTCCTGTACAAGAAGGACATGCTCCCGGGCAAGCAGAACGACGAGTACTTCATCCCGCAGAAGCTCGGTACCTACCAGGGCAAGTGCGCCGAGCTGTGCGGCGAGTACCACTCGCTCATGCTCTTCCAGGTGAAGGTCGTCACGCCGGCCGACTACCAGAAGTACCTCGACTCGCTCGAGAAGCAGGGCAAGGTCGGTCTGCTCGGCAACGAGTACAACACCAACACGAACGAACCCAACGACAAGACGCCCGTCACGGCGTCCAGCGAGAACAAGTAGGGGCTCCGTCAGATGACCACGTCACTCGTCGGCCAGCCGGCTGCAGGGACCACGACACTGGACTTCCAGGCGTCGAAGGTCGGCCGGAAGGGCAACATCATCGTCCGGTGGATCACCTCCACGGACCACAAGACCATCGGGTACATGTACCTGATAGCCTCGTTCATCTTCTTCCTGCTCGCGGGTGTGATGGCCCTGGTCATCCGCGCCCAGCTGTTCGAGCCCGGCCTGCACGTGGTCGCGACGAAGGAGCAGTACAACCAGCTGTTCACGATGCACGGCACGATCATGCTGCTGATGTTCGCGACGCCGCTGTTCTCGGGCTTCGCCAACGCGATCATGCCGCTGCAGATCGGTGCGCCGGACGTCGCGTTCCCGCGACTGAACGGCTTCGCGTTCTGGCTGTACCTCTTCGGCTCGCTCATCGCGGTCGGTGGCTTCCTCACCCCGCAGGGCGCCGCGTCCTTCGGTTGGTTCGCCTACGCCCCACTCAGCGACACGACGTTCACGCCAGGGCTCGGCGGCACGTTGTGGGTCTTCGGCCTGGGCATGACCGGCTTCTCGACGATCCTCGGTGCGGTGAACTTCATCACCACGATCATCACGATGCGTGCGCCCGGTCTGACCATGTTCCGCATGTCGATCTTCACGTGGAACACCCTCGTGACCGCCCTGCTCGTGCTGATGGCCTTCCCGGTCCTCGCGGCGGCGCTGTTCGGCCTCGGGCTCGACCGTGTGTTCGACGCGCAGATCTTCAACCCGGCCAACGGTGGCGCCCTGCTCTGGCAGCACATGTTCTGGTTCTTCGGGCACCCCGAGGTGTACATCATCGCGCTGCCGTTCTTCGGCATCGTGTCCGAGATCTTCCCGGTGTTCAGCCGCAAGCCGATCTTCGGGTACAAGACGCTGATCTACGCGACCATCTCCATCGCGGCCCTCTCGGTCACGGTGTGGGCGCACCACATGTACGTCACCGGTGGCGTGCTGCTGCCGTGGTTCTCGCTGATGACGATGCTCATCGCGGTGCCGACCGGCGTGAAGATCTTCAACTGGGTCGGCACGATGTGGCGTGGCTCGGTCACGTTCGAGACGCCGCTGCTCTGGTCGGTGGGCTTCCTCATCACGTTCACCTTCGGTGGTCTCACCGGCGTGATCCTGGCGTCGCCGCCGCTCGACTTCCACGTTTCCGACTCGTACTTCGTCGTCGCGCACTTCCACTACGTGGTGTTCGGCACGGTCGTCTTCGCGATGTTCGCCGGGTTCTACTTCTGGTGGCCGAAGTGGACCGGCAAGATGCTCAACGAGCGCCTCGGCAAGATCCACTTCTGGCTCCTGTTCATCGGCTTCCACACGACGTTCCTCATCCAGCACTGGCTGGGCGTCATCGGTATGCCGCGCCGCTACGCGACGTACCTGCCGAACGACGGCTTCACCTGGATGAACCAGCTGTCGACGATCGGCTCGATGATCCTCGCGATCTCGTTCCTGCCGTTCATCTTCAACGTCTACGTGACCGCCCGGAACGCGCCGAAGGTCGCCGTGAACGACCCCTGGGGCTACGGTCGCTCGCTCGAGTGGGCGACCAGCTGCCCGCCGCCGCGCCACAACTTCACGTCGATCCCGCGCATCCGTTCGGAATCGCCTGCGTTCGACCTGAACCACCCCGAAGCGGGTGTCCCGATCGGTGTGGGTCCTGTGAAGGACGCTCCCGATGCCCCGACCTACGACGCCGCGAAGGGCGAGGTGAAGTAAGGCGATGCGCGCCAACACCAACCTGTTCTGGATCCTCTTCGGGTTCTTCATCCTGGCTGACGCCGCGTACACCATCTGGTCGCTCCTGTACTACACGCACGTGGAGTGGGTCGGCACCGTGGCGATCGGCCTCACGGGGATCATGGCCGCGTTCATCGCGTTCTACCTCGGCAGGGTCATGTCCTCGCAGGGCGGTGTCCTCCCCGAGGACCGCCCGGACGCCAACATCGAGGACGGCGACGCCGAGCTCGGGCACTTCAGCCCGTGGTCGTGGTGGCCGATCCTGCTGGCGGGTGCCGTCGCGGTCTGCTTCCTCGGTGTCGCCGCCGGCCTCTGGCTCGTGCCGATCGGTCTCGCCCTCGTGGCGGTCACGCTCGTCGGCTGGGTCTACGAGTACTACCGCGGCAACTTCGGTCACTGACCTGGATCCGCAGCGCACCTGACACTCGGGCGGCACCAATCCGGTGCCGCCCGAAGTGCGTCCCGGAACAGCACCGACCACCGGGTCCCGGTCCCGACCGGGAACCACCAGCTCCCCGGTCCCGACCGGGAATCAACCGGCCCGCCGGCGGCTTGGCTCCGAACGGAACATCCCGCCCCGCGGACTCTCTCCACCACAGCGAAAGGAGTCACCTCCGGTGACCGACAAGCGCACTCTGATCATCTTCGGCGCGACGGGCGACCTCGCCTCCCGCCTGCTGCTGCCGGGCCTCGGCACGTTCCTGCAGAGCGGTCGAGCGGTTCCCGTCCAGCTGATCGGCACGGGCCGCAGCGCCCGCAGCGAGGAGCAGTGGAAGGAGGTCGTGACGAAGTCGTTCGCGTCGCAGGACGTGAAGGGCCCGGAGGTGGATGCCACCCTCGCCTCGACGCAGTTCATCCAGGGAGACCCCACCGACCCGGAGCACCTCCGAGCGCTGCTCGCCGCCGCTGAGGCCGAGCCGATCCTGTACTTCGCGCTGCCGCCGCAGATCGCGTCGGACATCTGCGAGGCCCTGCAGCAGGTCGAACTCCCCGAGGGCACCACACTCGCGTTCGAGAAGCCGTTCGGCACCGACGTCGCCAGTGCCGCGGCCCTCAACGAGACGGTGCTCAAGCTCGTGCCCGAGGAGCGCGTGCACCGCACCGACCACTTCCTCGGCCGTACCACGGTCCTGAACATCATCGGTCTGCGGTTCGCGAACCGCCTGTTCGAGCCGATCTGGAACGCGGACAACATCGAGAAGGTCGACGTCTTCTACGATGAGACCCTCGGGCTCGAGAACCGTGCGCAGTACTACGACGAGGCCGGCGCGCTCGTCGACATGATCCAGTCGCACCTGCTGCAGATCCTCGGCCTCGTGACGATGGACGCTCCGTCCGCGATCGACGCCGTGGAGTTCCGTTCCTCGCTCGCGCGGGTGCTGCGCTCGACGCGCCTGAAGGGCGACGACGCGAAGACCGCGTCGCGTCGTGCGGTCTACACGGCCGGCACGATCGACGGCAAGGACCTGCCGTCGTACCAGGACGAGGACGGCGTCGAGCCGTCGCGTCAGACGGAGACGCTGGCCGAGATCGAGGTCGAGGTGGACACCGCGCGCTGGAAGGGCGTGCCGTTCACGCTCCGGTCCGGCAAGGCGCTCGGTGCCAGCCGCAAGGAGGTCCTGATCACGTTCAAACCGGTCACGCGGCTGCCCTCCGGTCTCACGGGTCGTCCGAAGACGGACACGCTGCGCATCGTGCTCAACCCGGACGAGATCGAGCTGTCGGTGTCGGCGAACGGTGGCGGGAACCCGTTCGAGATGGGTCAGGTGACGCTGTCGTCGTCCTTCGCGGACGGCGAGCTGACCCCGTACGGCGAGGTCCTCAACGGGATCTTCCACGACGACCCGCTGCTGTCGATCCGCGGTGACGTGGCGGAGCGCTGCTGGGAGATCGTCGAGCCCGTCGTGCAGGCGTGGAAGGCGAACGAGGTGCCGCTCGAGGAGTACCGCGCTGGTTCGCGCGGCCCGGCGGACTGGGAATCGTCGTCCTGAGTTCCTGACGGACGCGACGGTCGCGCCCTGGACGGGCGCACCTGACGGACTGGAGGCGCGGTGCCGGCTGGCACCGCGCCTCCAGTCCGTTCGTGGTTGCGTTCCTGCCCATCGCACCCGACCTGGGATGTCGAATCGCGCGTAGGTGATCAGAAGAACGGACCTCCTACGCGCGATTCGACCACCTACGCGCGAAACGGCTCTCAACGCGCGATTCGACCGCCTACGCGCGATTCGACCACCTACGCGGGGGTGCCGGCGCGCTCGCCCTCGCCGGTCCACGAGCGGGTGCCGCCGTCGTGGACGGCCAGGCGTGTCCGGTGCCCGGCGGCGGTGCCGCGCGCCCGAGCGATCGCGTCGGCGGCGGACACCAGCGTGAGGTGCGAGAGCGCTTGCGGGTGTTGCCGATGTGGTGGCCTGTGGCGACGTCGATCTCCTCGGAGAGCATGCCGACGTCGTTGACGTACCCGACGAGCACGTCCATGAGTCGTTCGGCGTCGTCGACTCGACCGGAGGCGGCGTACTGCTCGACGAGCCAGAACGAGCACGCCAGGAACGGGTGCTCGCTGCCGGAGAGCCCGTCGAACCCGGAGGACGTCCGGTAGCGGAGGACGAGGCCGTCCGATCCGGTGCGCAGGTCCTGCTCGATCGCCCGGACGGTCCCGGTCATCCGTGCGTCGTCGGCCTTGACGTAGCCGATCTGCGGCAGGACGAGCAGGCTCGCGTCGACCTCGTCGGTGTCGTAGTGCTGCCGGTAGCTCCCGCGTTCCGCGTTCCAGCCGTGCTCCTCGATCTCGCTGCGGACCGCGGCGCGCAGAGTCCGCCAGCGCTCGACGGGCCCCTCGAGCCCGAACTCCTCGACGGCTGCGACACCACGGTCGAACGCCGCCCAGATCATCGCCCGCGAGTGCGTGAAGTGCCGACGTGGCCCGCGCATCTCCCAGATCCCGTTGTCGGGTTCCTGCCAGTGCTCCTCGACGTACCCGAGCAGGGCGCGCTGCAGGGCCCAGGAGTCCGCGTTCTCCTCGACACCGAGCTCCCGTGCGTCGTGCAGCGCCGCGAGGACCTCGCCGAACACGTCGCCCTGGTACTGCGTGTACGCGCCGTTGCCGACCCGGACCGGCGTCGACCCGGCGTACCCGGGCAGGTTCGGCAGCTCGCGCTCGGGGAGCTCGCGCTCACCCGCGATCCCGTACATGATCTGCACGTCGGCGGGGTCGCCCGCGATTGCACGGAGGAGCCAGCCGCGCCAGTGCGCCGCCTCGTCGCGGTACCCGTGGGCGATCAGGGAGGCGAGGGCGAGCGACGCGTCGCGCAGCCAGACGTAGCGGTAGTCCCAGTTGCGTTCACCACCGGGGTCCTCCGGGAGGCTCGTGGTCGCGGCCGCCACGACGCCGCCGGTCTCGGCGTGGGTCATCGCGCGGAGCAGCAGCAGGGAGCGCCGCGCGGCCTCCGCGTACTCACCGTCGGTGTGGGCGGTCGCCATCCAGTCCCGCCACCACTGGACGGTGTGGTGGAGCGCGAGGTCGACGTCGAGGGGTTCCGGCGGTTCCCGGTGCGACGGGTACCAGACGAGCACGGTGTCGAGGACGTCGCCGTCGTGCACCGTGCTGGTCGCGAGGTGCCGGTGGTCGTCGGCGTGGAAGCGCACGCCCCGCACGATGACCGAGGCGGGGCCGGCGGTCGCGAGGAGCGCCGGTTCGTCGTCGCCGCCGATCTGCCGGACCCAGGGCAGGGCGAGGGCGTAGTCGAACCGGATGCGCAGGGTCTGGCGGAGCTCGACCGAACCGCGCAGGCCCCGAACCCGCCGGACGATGGTGGCCCGGTGCGCGCCGGTGGGCATGAACTCGGTGACCTCGACGACGCCGGTGCTCGTCGTCCACACCGTGGAGAGCACGAGGGTGTCGTGGTGGTACCGGCGGGTGGCGGTCGCGTCGGGGTCGGTCGGGCGGAGGGTCCAGTGGCCGTGGTCCTCGGTGCCGAGGATCGACGCGAAGGTCGACGCGCTGTCGAAGCGGGGCAGGCACGCCCAGTCGATGGTGCCGTCACGGCCGACGAGCGCCGCGGTGTAGGTGTCACCGATCAGTGCGTGGTCCTCGATGCGGTTGGTCGGTGGCGTCGCCGTGCTCATGGGGCGATCCAACCACGGGCGCCTCCGGGGACCGGACGCCGTGCTGAGGGATGGCTCAGGCGGGGTCGGACCGGTCGGTCGGCTTCGACGGGTCGGCCGGGTCGGACCGGTCGAACGGCCTCGACGGGTCGGCCGGGTCGGCCGGGTTCGCCTCGGCGAGTCCGACGCGCGCGAGCTCCGACCACATCCCGGCGCCGTCCGGGGCGTACACCCACGGCGCCGAGGACTCGCGGGACCGTTCCTGCGCGCGCGACCGGCCGCCGGCGAGGACGGCCTCGCTCGTGGACAGCTGCCGGATCGCGACGCCCGCGACGTTCCCGGGGTGCGCCCGGGCGAACTCGCCGTACAGCGCCTCGTCGTGCTGCCCGTCGTCACCCACGAGGAGCCACTGCACGTCCGGGAAGTCCTTCGCGAGCCGCTCGAGGTTCTGCTGCTTGTGGAGCTGCCCGCTGCGGAAGAACCGGTCGTGCGTGGGGCCCCAGTCGGTGAGCAGGAGCGTGCCGGACGGGTAGAGGTTCCTGGTCAGGAAGCGCTGGAGGGTCGGCGCGACGTTCCAGGCGCCGGTGGACAGGTACACCGTCGGGGCCCCCGGGTGCTGCGCGAGCACGCGTTCGTACAGGACCGACATGCCGGGACCGGCCGGCGTGCGTGCTCGGTCAGGACGAACGAGTTCCACGCGGCGAGCATCGGACGGGGGAGCGAGGTCACCATGACGGTGTCGTCGACGTCGGACAGGAGCCCGAAGCGGGTGTCGGGGTGCACGATGAAGACGTCCGCCTCGACGTCGCGCATCCCGCCGGCGGACAGCTTGATGGTGCGCCACCCGGGCTCGAGGTCGATCGGCACGATCGTGTCCACGACGCCGCCGCGGTCGGACTGCACCACGTGCGTGGTGCCGCCGGCAGTGATGGTGACCTCGGCGTCGTCGACGGCCACGCTCGTGAAGCTCTTCCAGCCGCGCACGCCGTAGAAGGAGGCGTCGGACGCCAGGCCGCGCCGGGTGAGCAGGACACGGCAGAGCACGCGGACCCATCCCGGAGCGCCGTACCCGTTGTAGGGGATGACGGTCGGCACGAGTCCGCGGCGGCGCGCACGCTGTTCGCGGAACTCCTGGACGGCGTCCTCGATGCGGGCGGCCCGGTGGAGGATCGGCTCGGCCAGCGACGGCTCGTGTGGCGTCGGGACGGGCATCGCACCATCATTCCACGGTCCGTCCCGCGAGTCCTCCGACCTCGCAGGTGCTTTGGGAGAGTCGCAGCGATATTCCAGCCGTTCTCTGCGACAGTTGGTCAGTCACACCCACATGACCGCGCTGTCGGCGCAAGAGGAGAACACGTGCTCGTCACCGAGGTATCGAACGCACTGCCGGGGGATCATCACTGCTCAGGAACGAGCCGGTCCAAGCCCGCAGTTCGGCGCGCCTCGCCGGCCTCCTCGACGCCGCGGCCGCGGTGATCGACGAGATCGGGTTCGAGCGCCTGACCACCGCGATGGTCGCCGAACGGGCAGGGGCGTCCATCGGCACCGTCTACCGCTACTTCCCGGACCGCATCGCCGTGGTGGAGGCCCTGGCGATCCGGTGCACCCAGCGGCTGGCCGAGCGGTTCGTCAGCGCCCTCGACTCGAGCGGCGCCGCGACCTGGCAGGAGGCCTGCGACGCGCTCATCGACGCCACCGCGGAGATGTACCGCACCGAGCCGGGCTTCCGGGCCATCCGCTTCGGGGACACGGCGGACACCGGCACCGGTGACGGCGAGGACCGGATGGCGGCGCTGGGGAGCACCGTCGCCCAGATCCTGCACGAGCGGTTCGGCGTGCCGACAGGGGAGCGCATCGAACGCACCTGGGTCGTGCTCGCCGAGTCCGCACACGCGGTCCTCGCCCGGGCGCACCGCGACCGCACGAAGCCCGACACCGCGCTCATCGAGGAGTACCGGGCGATGAGCCGCGCACACCTGGAGACGGTGATCGCCGCCGCCTGAGCGGCCCCGGCACACCGGTCACCGATCCCACGACGCCCGCGCTCCGAACTGGAGGCGCGGGCGTCGTCGTGCGTGCGGCCCGCGGTCGCGCAGGCGGTCGCCCGGTACGTCGTCCGGCTGTCCGGGGTACGTCACGGATCGTCACTGCTGAACCGGTGTCGGACCCGGCGGGTACTCTCACTCGGAGTCGGGCTACCTCCGAACAGAAGGGCACCCATGATCGAGTTCCGCTCGGTGCGCAAGACCTACCCGGACGGCACCAACGCGGTCGAGGACTTCAGTCTCGTCATCCCTTCCAGGACCACCACGGTCTTCGTCGGGTCGAGCGGCTGCGGCAAGACCACGCTGCTCCGGATGATCAACCGCATGGTCGATCCCTCCGCGGGGTCCGTCGAGATCGACGGCGAGGACGTCGCGCGCGTGGACCCGGTGCAGCTCCGTCGCCGGATCGGCTACGTGATGCAGAGCGCCGGTCTGCTGCCGCACCGGAAGGTCGTCGACAACATCGCGACGGTGCCGTTGCTCACCGGCGTCTCCAAGGCCGAGGCGCGTGAGCGTGCCCTGGAGCTCATGGACACCGTCGGCCTCGACCGTGCGTTCGCCAACCGGTACCCCTCGCAGCTCTCCGGTGGGCAGCAGCAGCGCGTCGGGGTCGCCCGCGGTCTCGCGGTGGACCCCAACATCCTGCTCATGGACGAGCCGTTCGGCGCCGTCGACCCGCTCGTCCGCAACGACCTGCAGGACGAGCTCATCCGGCTGCAGCGTGAGCTCGGCAAGACGGTGGTGTTCGTGACCCACGACATCGACGAGGCCTTCAAGCTCGGCGACCAGGTCGTCATCCTCAAGAAGGGCGGCGAGATCGCCCAGCTCGGCACGCCGGCGGAGATCCTCGCCGAACCCGCCGACGACTTCGTCGCGGACTTCATCGGCGCGGGCCGCGGCCGTCGGGCGCTCCGCGTGGAGCAGACCCCGACCGGCCCGATCGTCGTCGACGGCGAGGGACGCGCAGCGGGCGTGCTCACCGGTCCGGTCCAGGTCGTCGACGCGGCGGAGGCCGTGCCCCAGGAGCAGCGGGGCGACGCGTGAACTGGGTCCTCGGGAACCTCGACACGATCACGTCGAACCTGATCGCGCACGTCTGGCTGTCGATACCGCCGATCGTCGTCAGCTTCGCGCTGTCGGTGCCCGTCGGGCTGCTCGTCTCACGGTTGCGGAAGCGTCGCGGCGCGGCACGGGCGACCGGTTCGACGATCGTCGTGGTCGCGAGCCTGCTCTACGCGATCCCGTCGTTCCCGTTCTTCCTCGCGCTGCCCGCGATCCTCGGCACGAGCATCCTCGACCCGATCAACGTCGTCATCGCGCTGACCGTCTACGGCATCGCACTCATGGCCCGGTCGGCCGCGGACGCGATCGACGCCGTCGACGCCGGTGTCGTGGGTGCGTCCGAGGCGCTCGGGTACTCGCCGGTCCAGCGCTTCTTCAAGGTCGAGCTCCCGCTCTCCGGTCCGGTGCTGCTCGCCGGCATCCGGGTCGTCGCGGTCTCGACGGTGAGCCTCGTGACGGTCGGCGCGCTGCTCGGCATCTCGAACCTCGGCTTCCTGCTGACCGACGGACTCAAGCGCGGCATCAGCGTCGAGATCCTGACCGGCATCGTCCTGACGATCGCCCTGGCCCTGGCGATCGACGGGCTCCTCGTCCTGCTCGGCCGACTCGTCATGCCGTGGACGCGGGGGACCGGTCGCCGGGCGCGCGCGATCCGGCGACGCGCCGCGGGCGAGGTCCGCACGGGGGAGGCCTCGGCATGAACCTCCTCGTACAGGCGATCGCGTGGATCTTCGCACCCGAGAACAACACCGGTCCGAACGCGATCCTGGTCCGGCTCGGCGAACACCTCGGCATCACGCTGCTGACGGTGGTCATCGCCGTGCTCATCGCGGTGCCGCTCGGGCTGCTGATCGGGCACACCGGCAAGGGTCGCTCCCTCGCGGTGGGCCTCTCGGGCGGGATCCGCGCGCTCCCCACCCTGGGTGTCCTGACGCTCCTCGCGCTCTGGCTCGGCCTCGGGCTCGGCGCCCCGATCATCTCGCTCGTCATCCTGGCGATCCCGTCGATCCTCGCCGGCACCTACTCGGGCGTCGAGGCGATCGACCGCGTCACGATCGACGCCGCACGGGCGCAGGGCATGACGCCGTGGCAGGTGCTCGCCAAGGTCGAGATCCCGCTCGCCCTCCCGCTCATCGTCGGCGGATCCGCGCGGCCGTGCTGCAGGTCATCGCGACGGCGACCCTGGCGGCCTACATCAACTCGGGCGGGCTCGGCGGCTACGCGTTCTCCGGTCTCGCCAACTCCGACTACGTCGAGGTCCTCGGCGGATCGCTCCTCGTGATCGCCTTGGCCATCGTCTTCGAGATCGTCTTCGCCGCGCTGCAGCGGCTCGCCGTGCCCGCGGGGGTCTCCGCGGGCGGCGCGGGTGATGCGCGTCGGAGCTCCCGTCGCTCGGGCACCCGAGCATCAACCCCTGTGGAAGGAACCACCCCGTGATCACAGCAACGACCCGGCGCCTCGCCGCGACCATCGCCGTCGCGTCCGCGGCCGCCATCGCCCTGGTGGGCTGCTCGTCGAGCGACCCGCTGTCCTCCGGCTCCGGCGGTGGTTCCTCGAAGAACATCACCGTCGGTTCCCAGGCCTACCCGTCGAACGAGATCATCGCGGAGCTCTACGCGCAGGAGCTCGAGCACGCGGGCTTCACCGTCAAGAAGCAGCTCAACATCGGTCAGCGGAAGGCGTACTGGCCCGAGGTCGAGAAGGGACGATCAACGTCTTCCCGGAGTACAACGGCAACCTGCTCAACTTCCTCCTGCAGGAAGACGGCAAGGACACCACGACCGAGACGACCACCGACGGCATCAACTCGGCGCTCGAGAAGGCACTCCCGTCCGGGGTCAAGGCCCTCGACTCGGCCGACGCCTCCGACGCCGACACGTACACGGTGACGCAGGCGGAGGCCGACAAGTACGACCTCAAGGAGATCGGCGACCTCAAGAAGATCGGGGACGATCTCGATCGCCGCGAACCCGGAGTTCGCCACCGCCGCCTACGGCCCGAAGGGCCTGAAGGAGAAGTACGGCATCACCGGCGAGGTGAACCAGCAGAACGACTCCGGCGGCCCGCTGACGATCAAGGCGATCAAGGACGGCGACTCGCAGGTCGCCGACATCTACTCGGCCAGCGCGTCGATCAAGACCGAGAAGCTTGTCACGCTCGAGGACCCGAAGCACCTCGTCCCGGCGAACAACGTCACCCCCATCGTGTCGAAGGATCTCGACTCCAAGGCAGCGGACGCGATCGACAAGGTCAACAAGCTCCTCACGACGGATGCGCTGATCGAGCTGAACCGTCAGAACTCGGTCGACCAGAAGTCGGCGTCCTCGGTCGCCAAGGCGTTCCTGCAGGACCACGACCTGCTGTAGCGCCGAAGGGTGTGCCGCCGCACGCACACGAGAAGAACGACAGGTGTCGGGCAACTGCCCGGCACCTGTCGTCGTTCGTCGGGCCGACGCCGGGCACGATCGTGCCGCACGGTTGTGCCGTGCACTGGACCTGCACGTTCGTGCAGCCGAGTGTTCTACAACTTGTCGAGTCGGGTGTCCGCACGGTAGCGTGAAGGTGTCCCAACGGTTGTGACAGCAGAAGTTCCCCTTCCACAGGAAGCAACTGACGTGCACCAACAGCGCGCGGCGACCCGGCTCGGATACGCCGCATGAACGACATCCTCGATCCGCTCATCCTGTCGCGGTGGCAGTTCGGTCTGACGACGATCTACCACTTCCTCTTCGTCCCGCTGACGATCGGCATGGCCGTCGTCGTGGCGGTGTTCCAGACGGCCTGGTACCGGACGGGTCGTGCCCACTACCTGCAGCTGACCCGGTTCTTCGGTCGCATCTTCCTGATCAACTTCGCGATGGGCGTGGTGACGGGCATCGTGCAGGAGTTCCAGTTCGGGATGAACTGGTCGAACTACTCCCGGTTCGTCGGTGACGTGTTCGGCGCACCGCTCGCGCTCGAGGGCATCCTCGCCTTCTTCTTCGAGGCGGCGTTCATCGGGATCTGGATCTTCGGGTGGGACCGCCTGCCGAAGGGGCTGCACCTCGCGAGCATGTGGTGCGTGAGCGCGGGCACGATCATGTCGGCGTACTTCATCATCGCCGCGAACGCGTTCATGCAGCACCCGGTGGGCTTCTCCATGAACGAGGCCAAGGGGCGCGCCGAGCTCACGGACATCTGGGCCGTGCTCGGCAACAAGGTCGCGCTGGCGGCGTTCCCGCACACGCTGTTCGCCTGCTTCATGGTCGCGGCCGCCGTGATCATCGCGGTCGCCGCGTACCACCTGGCGCGCAACCAGAACCTCGAGACGATGATGCCGGCGCTGAAGTTCGGCATGTGGACGATGCTCGCGGCGGGGGCGCTGACGGTGCTCACCGGCGACCAGCTCGGGCTCACCATGGTCGACACGCAGCCGATGAAGATGGCTGCGGCCGAGGCGTTGTACAACACCGCGACCGGCAAGGACGCCTCGTTCTCGATCTTCACGCTCGGGACGCCGGACGGGGTGCACGAGCTGTTCTCGATCCGGGTGCCGTACCTGCTGTCGTTCCTGTCGACGCACACCTTCAACGGCACGGTCGAGGGCATCAACGACCTGCAGGCGCAGTACTCGCAGCTTCTACGGCCCCGGCGACTACAAGCCGATCATCTGGGTGACCTACTGGTCGTTCCGCTGGATGATCGCCCTCGGTGTCGGCGCGGTGCTGGTGTCCCTCGTCGGGCTCTGGCTGACCCGGAAGGGCCGGTTCCCGACCAAGCGCTGGATCTGGCGCATCGCCACGTGGACCGTCCCGCTGCCGATGGCCGCGATGATCGTCGGCTGGATCTTCACCGAGATGGGCCGCCAACCCTGGCTCGTGTTCGGGTTGCTCAAGACGAGCGACGGCGTCTCCCCGAACGTGACCGGGATCGAGGTCCTCATCTCGCTGGTCGTGTTCACCCTCATCTACGGCAGCCTGGCGGTCGTCGAGTTCCGGCTGATCAAGAAGGTGGCACAGGAGGGCCCCGCCGCCCCGGCGGAGGTCGACGAGGAGACCGGCGAGGTCAAGCACGAAGTGACGGTCTACTAGAAATGGAAACTGCCTGAGATGGACCTGCCCGTTCTCTGGTTCGCGATCGTCGGCGTGTTCTTCGTCGGCTACTTCGTCCTCGACGGCTTCGACTTCGGCGTCGGCATGTCGCTGCCGTTCCTCGGCAAGGACGACACCGACCGTCGCGTGCTCATCAACACGATCGGCCCCGTGTGGGACCTCAACGAGACCTGGGTCATCGTCGCGGGCGCCTGCCTGTTCGCGGCGTTCCCGGAGTGGTACGCCACGATGTTCTCCGGGTTCTACCTCGCGCTGCTGCTCATCCTCGCGGCGCTGATCGCCCGCGGCGTCTCGTTCGAGTACCGGCACCAGAACAAGCACCGCGAGTGGAAGCGCCGCTTCGACCTGATGATCATCGTCGGCAGCGCCGTGCCGTCGTTCCTCTGGGGCGTCGCGTTCGGCAACGTCGTGCGGGGCATCCCGATGGACTCCGGGCACAACTACACCGGCACGCTGTTCGACCTGCTCAACCCGTTCGCACTGCTCGCCGGTCTGGCGACGCTGCTCGTGTTCTTCACGCACGGCGTGGTGTTCGTCGCGCTGAAGACCGAGGGTGACATCCGCGTCCGCGCCAAGCGCCTCGCGACCCGGGCGGGCATCGTGACGATCGTCGTCGGTGCCGCGTTCCTGGTGTGGATGGCGTTCGTCCGGGCCACCCCGACGTCGCTGGTCCTGTCCGTGGTCGCCGCGCTCGCACTCGTCCTCGCGGTGCTCTGCAACGCCTGGGCAAGGAGGGCCGGGCCTTCACGCTCATGGCCGTCACGATCGCGGCGATCGTCCTGGCGATGTTCACGGCGATCTTCCCGGACGTCATGCCCGCGACGAACGACCCGGCGAACAGCCTGAACGTCTACAACGCGTCGAGTGGTTCGTACACGCTCGGGGTGATGAGCTGGGTGGCGTTGATCTTCGTGCCCCTCGTGTTCGCCTACCAGGCCTGGACCTACTGGATCTTCCGCAAGCGCGTCTCGCGGGCCCAGGTCACCCAGGCCGCGCACTAGGCGGCGACGGTGAAGCCGCTCGATCCGCGTCTCCTGCGGCTGTCGCGGACGGCACGCGGCTTCATCGTCGCGGCCGCCGGCACCGGCGTCCTCCGCACGCTCGCGACCATCGCGATCGCGTGGGGGATCGCCGCCGCCGTGACCCTCGGGGTGGACGCCGTCCAGGACGGGAGCGTCCCTGCCGCGTTCACCCCCGCGCTCGCCCTGCTCGCCGCCGCGTTCGTGGCGCGTGCCGTCGCCGCGTGGGCGACGGACGACCTCGCCGCGCGTGCCGCTGCCAAGGTCAAGAGCGAGCTGCGGGCGACCGTGCTCGCCCGGGCCGCCGAGCGTGGGCCGTCGTGGCTCGCGGAACGGTCGAGTGCGGGCTTCGCCACGACGCTGGGCCCCGGGCTCGACGCGCTCGACGCCTACTTCGGGCGGTACCTGCCGCAGCTCGCCCTCACCGCCATCGCGACGCCGATGCTCCTCGTGGCGATCGGCCTCGGCGACCTGACGAGCGGGATCGTCATCCTGTGCGCACTGCCGGTCATCCCGGTCTTCATGATCCTGATCGGCCTCGCGACGCAGGCGCTCCAACGGAAGCAGTCGGACGCGCTCGCGAAGCTCGGCGGCGCCTTCACCGAGGCGGTCGAGGGGCTCGCGACGCTCAAGGTCTTCGGTCGTGCGCGTCGCCAGGTCGGCCGGATCGGGGCGGTCACCGACGAGTACCGGAAGGGCACGCTCGGGGTGCTCCGGCTGTCGTTCGTGAGCGGCTTCGCCCTCGAGCTCGCGGCAAGCCTGTCGGTGGCGCTCGTCGCGGTGTCGATCGGCATCCGCCTGGTCGACGGCTCGCTCGGTCTCGGCGCCGCGATGTTCGTGCTCGTCCTCGCCCCGGAGGCCTTCGCCCCGATCCGGCAGGTCGGCGCCGACTTCCACGCCGCCCAGGACGGCGTCGAGGCCTCGACCGCCGTGCTCGACGTCCTCGACGACACGACGCCGGCCCCGGCAGGCCCGGCTGCGGCACCCGCCTCGACGGACCTGGTGCTCGACGGGCTGACCGTCCGTCGACCGGACGTCGTGATCGGCCCGCTCGACCTCCGTGCCGGTCCCGGGACGATCGTCGTCCTCGCCGGCCCGAGCGGGTCCGGCAAGTCCAGCCTGATCGCCGCGATCCGGGGAGTCCTGGGCCACGACGGCACCGTCACGATCCCCGGCTGTGACGGCACCACGCCCGCCGAGCGCACCACTTGGGCCGACCAGCGCCCCGCCTCGTGCGCGGCACGATCGCCGAGAACGTCGCGCTCAGCGCGACCCCGGACGACCGCGACGTGCGGACCGCACTCGGTGCGGCGGGGCTGGGACTCGACCCGCGCCTCCCGGTCGGATCCGGCGGCAGCGGCCTGTCCGGCGGCCAGGCGCAGCGCGTCGCGGTCGCCCGCGCCCTCTACCGCGTCCAGCGGCAGGCGACCCCGTTGGTGCTGCTCGACGAGCCGACGTCGGCACTCGACGCCGACGCCGAGGCGCACGTCGTCGACACGCTCCGGCGGCTCGCCGCCGGGGGCGCGGTCGTCGTGGTCGCGAGCCACCGCCCAGCGGTGGTCGCTGCCGCCGACGTCCGGGTGGACGTCCGGTCGGGCGGTTCGGTGACGGTCACCCAGGCGGAAGGAGCGCGGGCATGAGCCGGGAGGCACGACACGCGTCGGTCCTTCGGCTCGCCATGCCGCACGGGGCCGGTTGGGCAGGGCCGTCGCGGCCGGGGCGCTCAGTGCGGTCTGCGCGGTCGCCCTGCTCGCCGCGAGCGGCTACCTCATCACGCGTGCGGCGGAGCACCCGCCGATCCTGTACCTGACGCTCGTGATGGTCGGCGTGCGGGCGTTCGCGCTCGGGCGTGCGGCCCTGCGCTACGTCGACCGGCTCGCCGGGCACGACGCCTCGTTCCGGCAGCTGGCGGTCGTGCGGACGGAGATGTACCGGCGGCTGTCGTCGGTCGCACCGGCCGGGCTCGGGTCCACCGGGCGCGGGGACCTGCTGACCCGGCTCGTCACCGACACCGACCGGCTGCAGGACCTGCCGATCCGGGTGGTCGGCCCCTCGTGTCCGCCGGCGTCGTGGCGGTGCTCTCCGTCGTGGCGGTCGCGTTCGTGTCGGTACCCGCGGCGCTCGTGCTGCTCCTCGCCCTCGCCGTGGCCGCGCTGCTCGGGTCGGTCGTCACGCTGTCGATCGCGAAGCGCTCCGACGAGCAGACCGCCGCCGAACGCGGACGCGTCGCGGACCTCGTGCTCGACACCGTGCGGACGCTCGACGTGTTCGCCGCCTACGGCACGCTCGACGAACGGCTCGCCCACATCGCCCGGCTCGACGCCCGCGCGACCACCGCGGTCCGTCGTCGCGGCACGGTGGAGTCGCTCGTCGGGGCGCTCGTCGGGCTCGTCGGCGGCGGGGCCGTCATCGGGATCCTCGCCGTCGGCGCGCCCGCGGTCGTGTCGGGGGCGCTCGACGGGCCGCTCTGGGCACTCGCGGTGTTCGTGCCGCTCGCCCTGTTCGAGGTCGTCGGCGGGGTCCCGCTCGCAGTGCTGACGCTCCGGCGGGTGCGCGCGGCGGCGGACCGGGTCGAGCGGGTCGTCCCGGCGTCGGTCCCTGTCGGGATCGTGCCGGAGCCGGACGCGCCCGCCGACGAGGTCTCGCTCGTGGTCGACGGACCCGTGGCGGTTTCCCTGCGTGA
Organism: Curtobacterium flaccumfaciens; assembly: GCA_029689965.1. Classification (GTDB taxonomy): domain Bacteria; phylum Actinomycetota; class Actinomycetes; order Actinomycetales; family Microbacteriaceae; genus Curtobacterium; species Curtobacterium flaccumfaciens_E. Next base: position 2,204,445 of record CP121450.1, read on the forward strand.
CGTCTCGGTGCGGTGGCCCGGGGCTGCGACGGACGCCGTCGACGGGGTCTCGCTCGACCTCCGTCCCGGCGAGGTCGTCGTGCTGCAGGGGCCCAGCGGCGCCGGCAAGTCGAGCCTCGTGGACGCCCTGGTCCGGTTCGTGGACCACCGGGGCTCGTACACGCTCGACGGGGTCGAGGCGAAGGACATGCACCCGGACGCCGTCCGGGCCCGCATCGGCCTCATCGAGCAGGACCCGTTCGTGTTCGACCAGTCCGTGCGGCAGAACCTGCTCTTCGCCCGCGAGACCGCGACCGACGACGAGCTGCTCGTCGTGCTCGACCGGGTCGGCCTGGGCTCGTGGGTCGAGCGGCGCGGCGGGCTCGACGCCGGCGTGGGAGAGCGCGGCCGTCTGGTCTCCGGCGGGCAGGCGCACCGGCTCGCCCTCGCCCGGGCGCTGCTGCACGCGTTCCCGGTGCTCGTGCTCGACGAGCCGACCGCCGACATCGACCCGGACCTCGGCGACGCCGTGCTGCGGGACCTCGTCGGGGCCGCGCGCCGGAGCGGTCGCACGGTCGTGATCGTGTCCCACGTGCCGGTGCCGGCCGACCTCGTCGACCGCACCCTGCGGATGCGCGACGGACGGCTTGCCGGGTCGGACGCCGTCGCCGGGTGAGCGACGCGTGCGCGGGTCGTGTGCCGCGCGAGTCTCGGTGTACGCGACAAGTCGTGCGCTGTGGGACGCGAGACGTGTCGCGCAGGGCGAGTCTCGGCGGCCGCGTGCGTGGGGACCCGGCCACCCGCGCGACGCACGCGCGCGGGACGGCGCTGGACGTGCCTCCAGGCCCGGTAATCTTGGACACCGGAACGCGCCCGACGGGCGTGAGCCGTGCCTCCCAGACCGATTGAGAGTTCCGTGACCACCGAGCAGCACCCCGAGGACCCGAACGCCTACGACTTCCGTCGTCTGCAGGAGAAGTGGCAGCCGCGCTGGGAGGAGCTCGGGCTCTTCACGACCGACCTCGACGACACGCGTCCGCGGAAGTACATCCTCGAGATGTTCCCGTACCCGTCCGGCGACCTGCACATGGGGCACGCCGAGAACTGGGCACTCGGCGACTTCGTGGCGCGGTACTGGCGGCAGCAGGGCTTCAACGTGCTGCACCCGATCGGCTGGGACTCGTTCGGGCTGCCCGCCGAGAACGCGGCGATCAAGCGCGGGGTGGATCCGAAGGACTGGACCTACGCGAACATCGAGCAGCAGAAGGCGTCGTTCAAGCGCTACGCGCCGTCGTTCGACTGGACGACCGAGATCCACACCTCGGACCCCGAGTACTACAAGTGGAACCAGTGGCTGTTCCTCAAGATGTACGAGAAGGGGCTGGCGTACCGGAAGGACAGCTGGGTCAACTGGGACCCGGTGGACCAGACCGTGCTCGCGAACGAGCAGGTGCTGCCCGACGGGACCTCGGATCGTTCCGGTGCCGTCGTCGTCAAGAAGAAGCTGACGCAGTGGTACTTCAAGATCACGGAGTACGCGGACCGGTTGCTCGACGACCTCAACCAGCTCGAGGGTCGCTGGCCGGCGAAGGTCATCGCGCAGCAGCGGAACTGGATCGGCCGGTCGGTCGGCGCAGACGTCGACTTCGTGATCGAGGGGCGCGACGAGCCCGTCACGGTCTTCACCACGCGCCCGGACACGATCCACGGGGTCACGTTCCTGGTCGTGGCGCCGGACTCGGACCTGGCGGCTGATCTCGTTTCGTCGGCATCGTCGTCGGTGCGCTCCGCGTTCTCCGACTACTTGGTGGCCACCCAGAAGACCTCCGAGATCGACCGGCAGAACGCCGACCGCCCGAAGACCGGCGTGCCGCTCGGCCGCTTCGCGATCCACCCGCTGACGGGGGAGCGGCTGCCGATCTGGGCCGCCGACTACGTGCTCGCCGACTACGGTCACGGTGCCGTGATGGCCGTGCCGGCGCACGACCAGCGCGACCTCGACTTCGCGCGCCGGTTCGACCTGCCGGTCCGCGTCGTCGTCGACACGAACGCTGCGGTGACGGGGGCGATCCCGGTTCTCTCGCCTGGCATGTCGCTGGCCGACCTGCCGGCGCTCGACCCGGTCTCGACCGGTGAAGCGCTGACGGGGCAGGGACGGATGATCAACTCCGGCCCGCTCGACGGCATGTCGAAGCAGCACGCGATCAGTGCGGCGATCCGCCTGCTCGAGGAGCGCGGCACCGGGCGTGCCGCGAAGACCTACCGCCTGCGCGACTGGCTCATCTCGCGTCAGCGGTTCTGGGGCACCCCGATCCCGATCATCCACGGTGCCGATGGCACCGAGCACCCGGTGCCCTACGACCAGCTGCCGGTGCGCTTGCCCTCCACCGAGGGGCTCGACCTCAAGCCGAAGGGCACGTCGCCGCTCGGCGGAGCGACCGACTGGGTGAACGTGCCGAACCCCGTCGACGGCACCCCGGCGCTGCGCGACACCGACACGATGGACACGTTCGTCGACTCGTCGTGGTACTTCCTGCGCTTCCTGGCCGCGAACGACGACACGCAGGCGTTCGATCCGGCGATCGCCCGCAAGTGGGCGCCCGTCGACCAGTACATCGGCGGCATCGAGCACGCGATCCTGCACCTGCTGTACGCCCGGTTCGTGACGAAGGTGCTCTTCGACCTCGGGTACCTCGACTTCACCGAGCCGTTCTCGGCGCTGCTCAACCAGGGCATGGTGCTGTCCGGTGGCTCGAAGATGTCGAAGTCGAAGGGCGGCGTCTCGCTCGGCGACGAGCTCGACGCGAACGGCGTGGACGCGATCCGTCTGGTGATGGGCTTCGCCGGGCCGCCCGAGGACGACATCAACTGGGAGGACGTCTCGCCGTCCGCCTCGGCCCGGTTCCTGGCGCGCGCCTACCGACTGGCGCTCGACGTCACGTCCTCGAAGGACGCCGTCTGGCCGACGGTGACCGGGCCCTTCGCCAGGTCACCCACCGGTTCCTGGCCGATGCGCCCGGGATGATGGAGTCGTTCAAGTTCAACGTCGTGATCGCGCGGCTGATGGACCTGGTGAACGTCACCCGCAAGGCGATCGACAGCGGGCCCGGTGCCGGCGATCCCGCTGTCCGCGAGGCCGTCGAGACGATCGCCCTCGCCCTGAGCGTCTTCGCGCCGTACACGGGTGAGGAGATGTGGGAGAAGCTGGGTACGAGGCCACCGTCGCCACGTACGGCTGGCGGAAGGCCGACCCGACGCTGCTCGTGCAGGACACCCTGACGGCGGTCGTGCAGGTCAACGGCAAGGTGCGGGACTCGTTCGAGGTGTCGAAGTCGATCGAGCCGTCGGAGCTCGAGTCGCTCGCGCGGGCGTCGGCGAACGTGCAGCGGTACATCGGGGAGCGCGAGATCGTGAAGGTCATCGTGCGGGCACCGAAGCTCGTGAACATCGCGATCAAGGGCTAGTCGCACTCCCTCGTCACGTCGTCGTTCCTCCTCCACCGTGCCTCGGCCTGGGCCGTCGTCCACAGGTGGTCGTTGCGGGGCCCGGCCGGGTGGTCGGGCTCCGTAGCGTTCGGGGATGCCTTCGTCATCCGATCCTGATCCGCTTCCGTCGTCCGCCGGTCCGGCGACGGAAGCGTCGTCACGGCTCGCTGCCCTGGCGTTGTCCCCGCGGGCTTCGGTGCTGCTCGCGGCGGTGGTCGTCGTGGTGGCGGTGGTCGTGGTGCTGCTCGGGCCGCGGTCGGGCGGCAGCGGCGGTGGTGTCGGCGGCGTGAGCGTCACGGCGGCGCCGTCCGTGGTCGCGCCGTCCGCGGTCTCCTCCGGGGGTTCGTCGTCCGCGGATCCGTCGTCGGCGGTGGCGTCTCCTGCCGGTGGGGGCTCGTCGAGTGGGGTGATCGTCCACGTCGCCGGAGCCGTGGGGCGTCCGGGCGTCGTGACGCTGGCCACGGGGGCTCGCGTGTCCGACGCGATCGAGCGGGCTGGCGGGGCCGGTGACGATGCCGACCTCGCGCGGCTCAACCTCGCACGGGTGCTCGAGGACGGTGAGCGGCTGTACGTGCCGAAGGTGGGGGAGACGGACATCCCGGCGGCGCTCGGCGATGTGACCGTGGGCGCTCCTGCTCGGTCCGGCGACCACACCGACGGCGCCACCGACGCTACCGGCGCCGTCATCGACCTCAACTCGGCCGATCAGGCTGCACTCGAGACGCTGCCCGGCATCGGTCCAGGGCTCGCGGGTCGGATCCTGGCGTGGCGGGACGAGCACGGGCGGTTCAGTGCGGTGGAGGATCTGCTCGACGTGAGCGGCATCGGCGACGGCAGGTTCGCCGACCTGCGCGACCGGGTCACGGTCTGACGAGGGCCGCGAGCATGGGCGTGGACCTCGCACCCGGCGTGCGCGACCTGCGGGTCGTCGTCCCCGTGGTGGCTGCCTGGGTCAGTGCAGCGGTGCTGGTCGGGGCGCCCGGGAGCGCCGGGTGGGTGGCCCCCGTCGCAGGGATCGTCGTCTGCGGCGGCCTGGGCGTGATCGGGTTCGTCCGCGGCGGACGTCCCGGATGGTCGCCGGGCTGGGGTTCCTGGTGGCGATCGTGTCGTTCTGCGCGGTGGTCGCGGTCTCGGTGACGGTCGGGAGGTGCGCCGGAGTCCGGAGCCGTTCGTCCGCACCGGAGTGGGCGCCGGCACCGGCACCGGTCTCGGCGTCGGTGCGGTCGAGGTCGAGATCGTGCTCCGCCGGGACCTCGCGCCCGGTGACCGGTCGGTCGTCGGCACGCTCGAGCGCGTCGGGACCGTCGAGGGGCTCCGGGTACCGGTCCGTGCCGTGCCGTCGAACCCGGAGGCCGGCGAGGCCCTCTCCGCTGGGACACGCCTCCGCTCGTCCGCGTCACTCGAACCGGACGAACCGGGCGGCGGGACGTCCTTCGTCGCGTTCCTCCGGGGAAGGCCGTCACCGAGCCGCCGACGGGACTCCTCGCGATCACCGATCGGGTACGGCAGGCGTTCGTGTCCGTGACGGCCACCCTGCCGGAACCGGGCGGACCGCTCCTGCGCGGGCTGGCGATCGGGGACCGGAGTGGACTCGATCCGGCGACCGAGGCCGCGATGGAGACCTCCGCCCTGACGCACCTCACCGCGGTCTCCGGCGCGAACTGCGCCGTGATCGTCGGGCTCGTCGTCGTCCTCGGGCGTGCCGTCGGCCTGCCCAGAGCCGCACGCGCAGCGGCGGCGGTCGGGCTCCTGCTCGCGTTCGTCGTGCTGGTCCGTCCCGACCCGTCCATCGTGCGCGCGACCGTGATGGCGATCGTCGTCCTGGTCGTCCACCTGGCCGGACGGCCCGTGCGCGGCGTCCCGCTCATCGCGCTCGCGGCGTTCGGCATGCTCGTCGTCGATCCCTGGTACGCGCGATCGTTCTCCTTCGCGCTGTCGGTCCTGGCCACGAGCGGAATCGTGGTGCTCGGCCCACCGCTCACGCAACTGTTCGCCCGGCGGATGTGGACGCCGGTGGCCGCTGTGGTCGCGATCCCGATCGCAGCGCAGCTCGCGTGCTGGCCGGTCACGATACCGCTGTCCGCAGCTCTTCCCACGTACTCGGTTCCGGCGAACCTCCTCGCCGAGCCGCTCGCGCCGATCGTGACGGTCGTCGGCCTCGCCGCCTGTCTGACAGCGCCGGTGTGGCCGTTCGGCGGAACGGTGTTCGCCGGGATCGCCTGGGTCCCGGCGAGCGCGATCGGCGGGATCGCACACGGCGCGGCCGCGCTGCCGTTCGCCTCGGCGCCGTGGCCGGGCGGGCTCACCGGTGTGCTCGCAGCGGCTGTCGTCAGCGCGTGCCTCGCGGCGGCCGTGCTCGCACCAGGCCCGCTCAGGCTCCGGCTGCTCCTGCTCGCGGGGACCGTGGCGGTCGTCGGCGTCACGGCGGTCGCGCTGCCGAGGCTCGTGGTGCGCGCCGAGTTGCCAGCGGACTGGTCGGTGGCCGCGTGCGACGTCGGTCAGGGCGACGCGGTCCTCGTCCGCGCAGGGACCGGAGTCGCCCTGGTGGACACGGGGACGATGCCGAACGGCTCGGCGCGTGTCTGGTCCTGCTCGGCATCGACCGGATCGACCTGCTCGTGCTGACGCACTTCGACCGCGACCACGTCGGTGCCGTGGACGCCGTGACGGATCGTGTGGCGACCGCGCTCGTCGGTCCCACCGGCCGACCCGAGGACGAACGGGTCCTGCGGTCCCTGGAGGAAGCAGGGGTCGACGTGCGCCGAGCCGACGAGACCACCTCCGGCTCGCTCGGTCCGCTCCGCTGGCGCGTGCTGTGGCCCCGTGCCGGCGGGCGGGACGCCGGCAACGACGCGAGCCTCGTGCTCCGGACGGAGCCCGGCCCCGGCTGCGAGGCGTGCGTCTCGGGACTCTTCCTCGGAGACCTGGGCGAGTCCGCGCAGCGACGGCTCCGAGCGGCTCTCCCCGGTGGAGCGGCACCGGTCGAGGTCGTGAAGGTCGCGCACCATGGTTCGGCGGACCAGGACCCGGTGCTCTACCGGGAGACCGCGGCGGCGGTGGGGCTGATCGGTGTCGGCGCCGGGAACACGTACGGACACCCGACGGGTTCGGCCCTGGCGATGCTCGCGGCTGCGGGCACGACGGTGTACCGGACCGACCTCCACGGAACGGCGGTCGTGGGGCGCGACGGACCAGGCTCCTTGCGGGTGTGGACGGAGCGTTCGGCGTCGGCGGTCGCCCGTAGGATCGAGGCATGCCCGCCAAGAAGCCCGCACGCGCCGCAGCGAAGATCGACCAGGTGCCCTGGTCCGGCATCCGCCCGGCGCCGGTCGTGCTCATCACGGGGCCCGAGGCGTTCCTCGCCGACCGCGCGAGCACGGTGTTGCGCGACCTGCTCGTGGGCGAGGACCCTGCGCTCGAGGTCCACGACCTCGAAGCCGACCAGTACGCGCCGGGTCTGCTCGCGACGCTCGCGAGCCCGTCCCTGTTCGGCGAGCCGCGGCTGGTGCGGGTCACCAACGTCGAGAAGTGCACCGATGCGTTCATCACCGAGACGATCTCCTACCTCGAGGCTCCGGCGGACGACGTCACGCTCGTGCTCCGGCACGGCGGCGGCGTGCGCGGCAAGAAGCTGCTCGACACGATCCGCAGCGGGGTCGGCGGTGGCGTCGAGGTGCAGTGCGACGAGCTCAAGCGCGAGACCGACCGGATCGACTTCGTCACCGCCGAGTTCCGCGCCGCGCGCCGGAAGATCGCACCCTCAGCGGTCCGCACCCTGGTCTCGGCGTTCGCGGACGACCTGGCCGAGCTCGCCGCGGCGTGCCGGCAGCTCCTCGCCGACGAAGCCGAGGAGATCACGGACAAGGTCGTCGACAAGTACTACGGCGGACGCGTCGAGACGAATGCGTTCAAGGTCGCGGACATCGCGCTCGCGGGGCGTTCCGCGCCGGCGATCGTCGAGCTGCGGCACGCGCTGTCGACGGGAGAGGCACCGGTTCCGATCGTCGCCGCGTTCGCGAGCAAGATCCGCACGATGGCGAAGGTCAGCGCCTTCCGCGGGCCGAGCGTGCAGGCGGCGTCGGCCCTGGGCATGGCGCCGTGGCAGGTGCAGCGGGCGCAGCGCGACGTGGCGGGGTGGAGCGAATCCGGGCTCGCGAACGCGATCATCAGCATCGCCGAGGCGGACACCGCGGTGAAGGGCGGGTCGCGCGATGCGCACTACGCGCTCGAGGTCATGGTCCGGACGATCGCCCGTCGCGGCGAGGGCCGCTGACGCATTCAGCGGGTCGGCGGCCCGGCCGGTGACGTGCCTGGGCTGGTCCGAGTCTCGCGCTGGGCGACGTTCCTCGCGCCGTTCCCACCGAGAACTGTCGCCGAGGCCGAGACTCGCGGCGGCTCCGTCGGCCGCGGCTGCGCCCCGGCCTGGCCGCACCCCACCCACGACGAAGGCCCCACACCGAACGGTGCGGGGCCTTCGTGCGCGGCGTCAGTGCGTCAGAGCGCGGAGACCTTCTTCGCGATCGCCGACTTGCGGTTCGCGGCCTGGTTCTTGTGGATGACGCCCTTGCTCACGGCCTTGTCGAGCTTCTTCGACGCGAGGGAGAGCGCCGCGACGGCCTTGTCCTTGTCGCCGGCGACGATGGCCTCGTTCGTGTGACGGATGACCGTCTTCAGCTCCGAGCGGTAGGACTTGTTGCGCTCCTGGGCCTTGAGGTTGGTCTTGATGCGCTTCATCTGCGACTTGATGTTGGCCATGCGTGTTGCTCCTTGATCGTCTCTACGGGTGGTCGCGACCGCTGGGTAGAGGGGCCCTTGGTCGCATCGCGTTCCACCCGTGGGCGGGGAACGCGGAAGCCAGCCACCAACATTACCAGCATGAGCGGGCACAGCCAAAGCACCGACACGACCGGCGCGGCCGTCACGGGGCGCGGCGCCGCGACACCGAAACCGCGGTGCAACAACCGTTCGCTACCGTGACGAGCATGCCATCGCTCGCACCCGGATCGACACCGTCCCGCCTCCGGCATCCGCCGGGTGTTCGAGCAGGCGGCTCTCCTACGAGCCGAACACGTGAGCGGCACCGCACCGACGAGCGGGGCCGACCGCGCGAGCGGCGCCGCCACGACGAGCGGCACCGCCACGACGAGCGGCGCCGCCACAGCACCCGCCGACGTCGCGATGCTCGTCATCGGCGAACCGGACGTCCCGGTCGCCCCGCACATCGGCGAGGCCGCCCGACGCGCCTGGTCGGAGGATCGCACCGACTACACCCCGAACGGCGGCATCGCCCCGCTGCGCGAGGCCATCCGCGAGAGCTTCGCCGCGAGAACCGCATCGAGGCGGACGTCGAACAGATCTGGATGACGATCGGCGCGACGCAGGCGCTCTTCCAGGCGATGACCCTCGTGCTCAGCCCCGGCGACGAGGTGCTCGTACCGGACCCGGCTACACGACCTTCACGATGAACGCGCACATCCTCGGCGCCACCCCGGTGCCGTACCAGCTGACCCCGCAGCACGGCTTCGAGCCCGACCTGCAGGCCCTCGAGGCGAGCATCACCGAGCGCACGCGGGCGATCATCGTGAACTCCCCGTCGAACCCGCTCGGCTCGGTGTTCGGCGAGCAGACCTTGCGCGACCTGCTCGCGCTCGCGAAGCGCCACGACCTCTGGGTGATCAGTGACGAGGTCTACGAGTACTTCACCTACGGCACCCGGCACGTCAGCCTGGCGAGCCTGGACGAGGACGACCGGGTGTTCACGGCGTTCTCGCTGAGCAAGACGTACGCGATGACCGGCGTCCGCGTCGGCTACCTGGTGGCCCCGAAGGGTCTCGGCCCGACGATGCGCACCACCCAGGAGGCGATGATCAGCTGCGTCGCGGAACCGGACCAGTGGGCGGCCCTCGCGGCGATCGTGGGGACCACTCGTCGGTGCAGGACGCCCGTGAGCACTACCGCGCGAACCTCGGCGTCGCGAAGGAGGTGCTCGACGCGGCGGGCATCCGCTACCTCGATCCACGGGGCGCGTTCTACCTCTGGATCGACGTGTCGCACGTCTCGCAGGGCGACGTCGCGGAGTGGGCGCTCGCCTTCCTGCAGCGCGAGCGGGTCGCCGTCGCACCGGGGAGCGCGTTCGGCCGTACCGGCGAGGGCTGGATCCGCGTGTGCCTCGCGGCGACCGCCGCGGACCTGCGCCGCGGCCTCGGTGCGTTGCCGGCTCCGGAGCCCGCCACCGTGTGAGACGCGGCCACGGCCGCCCGACGTGACCGGCCGAGCGGGTGGGGTGCGCGCTCGACGTGCACCGTGCCTCCCGGCCTGGAGGCTCGGCGCGCGTCCGCCTCGCCCTCGCACGGTGCGGGGTCGGCCCGGCACGGTGCGCGGCGCGCGTCCGCCTCGCCCTCGCACGGTGCGGGGTCGGCCCGGCACCGTGCGAGGTTGCGTCCACCGTGGGAGGTCGCGCGAGTGGCACGGCGCGCGGAACCTCGCACACTGCGGAGACGCGGAACCTCGCACACTGCGTCGTACTGTGCGAGGCGTGGAGAGCCGCGCGCACCGCGCTGCGCGCCGTCGACGCGCAGCCGTGGGAGAATCGTTCGACCGTCCGACCCACCCCGAGGAACCGTGAGCCCACAAGCATCCGCGCCGCTCGAGCCCGCCTCGACCCGGCCGACGCGATCCGCAACTTCTGCATCATCGCGCACATCGACCACGGCAAGTCCACGCTGGCCGACCGCATGCTGCAGATCACCGGCATCGTCGAGGACCGCGCCATGCGTGCGCAGTACCTCGACCGCATGGACATCGAGCGCGAGCGCGGCATCACGATCAAGTCGCAGGCCGTGCGGATGCCGTGGGAGCTCGACGGGAAGACGTACGCGCTCAACATGATCGACACGCCCGGCCACGTGGACTTCTCGTACGAGGTGTCCCGGTCGCTCGCGGCGTGCGAAGGAGCGATCCTGCTCGTCGACGCGGCGCAGGGCATCGAGGCGCAGACGCTCGCGAACCTGTACCTGGCGCTCGAGAACGACCTCGAGATCATCCCGGTCCTCAACAAGATCGACCTGCCCGCGGCCGAGCCGGAGAAGTACGCGGCCGAGCTTCGCGCAGCTCATCGGCGGCTCCCCGGACGACGTCCTCCGGGTGTCCGGCAAGACGGGCGTCGGCGTGCCCGAGCTCCTCGACCGCGTGGTCGGTACCGTCCCGGCCCCGGTCGGCACGGTGGACGCCGAGCCGCGCGCGATGATCTTCGACTCGGTCTACGACAGCTACCGCGGTGTCGTGACCTACGTGCGCATGGTGGACGGCACCATCAAGCCGCGCGAGAAGGTCCAGATGATGTCGACGAAGACGACGCACGAGATCCTCGAGATCGGGGTGTCGTCGCCGGAGCCGAAGCCGACCAAGGGGCTCAGCGTCGGCGAGGTCGGCTACCTCATCACGGGCGTGAAGGACGTCCGCCAGTCGAAGGTCGGCGACACCGTCACGAACGCGCAGAAGCCCGCGACCGAGGCCCTGCCGGGCTACACCGATCCGAAGCCGATGGTCTTCTCGGGCCTGTACCCGATCGACGGGTCCGACTACCCGGACCTGCGCGAGGCCCTCGACAAGCTCAAGCTTCTCCGACGCCGCGCTCGTGTACGAGCCCGAGACCTCGGTGGCGCTCGGGTTCGGCTTCCGGTGCGGCTTCCTCGGCCTGCTGCACCTCGAGATCATCACCGAGCGGCTCAGCCGCGAGTTCGGGCTCGACCTCATCACCACCGCCCCGAGCGTGGTCTACGACGTCACGACCGAGGACGGCAGCACCGTCCAGGTCACCAACCCGTCGGAGTTCCCCACGGGCCGCATCGACGAGGTCCGCGAGCCCATGGTGCGCGCGGCCATCCTCGCGCCGAAGGACTACGTCGGCGCCATCATGGAGCTTTGCCAGTCGCGCCGCGGCTCCCTGCTCGGGATGGAGTACCTCGGCGAGGACCGCGTCGAGCTCCGGTACGAGATCCCGCTCGGCGAGATCGTGTTCGACTTCTTCGACCAGCTGAAGAGCAAGACGCAGGGGTACGCCTCGCTCGACTACGAGCCCTCCGGCGACCAGGCGGCCGATCTCGTGAAGGTCGACATCCTGCTGCAGGGCGACCAGGTCGACGCGTTCAGCGCGATCGTGCACCGGGACAAGGCGTACGCGTACGGCACGATGATGGCCGAGCGCTTGCGCAAGCTGATCCCGCGTCAGCAGTTCGAGGTGCCGATCCAGGCCGCGATCGGGGCGCGCATCATCGCGCGCGAGAACATCCGGGCGATGCGCAAGGACGTCCTCGCGAAGTGCTACGGCGGTGACATCACCCGCAAGCGCAAGCTCCTCGAGAAGCAGAAGGAGGGCAAGAAGCGCATGAAGATGGTGGGTCGTGTCGAGGTCCCGCAAGAGGCCTTCATCGCCGCGCTCTCGGGTGACGTGGAAGAGAAGAAGAAGTAGCGACGTCGGGCAAGGCGCGGTTCCGCGAGAGCGACACCGTCCCGCCCGGCGGTGCCGGCACCTCCGCGAAAGCGACGGGGTGCCGTCCGGCGGCGCTGACGTGGATCACCGGTGCGAGGACCGCGCAGCGGGTCCGCGCGAGCAGCGGCTGCCGGATCAGACCCGGTGCGCGCGGGGCGCCGACGGGGCAACCGCGCCCGGGCCGGAGTCGGTTCGAGCCGGACCGGAGTGCGCCGGTAGGCTGGCCGGCATGAGTTCCCGCGGCACGTACCGGACCGCCCTGACGTACGGAGCCGTGGGGGCGACCCAGGCGCCGGACCTCATGACGTACCCGCCGGAGGGGTTCGCCCGTCGGAGTCCCGCTCGCGCATCGGCCACGGCGACGCCCGGTTCGAGACCGCCGTGACGCAGGCGCTGACGTGGCAGATCCAGGAGCGCAGCGGCATCCGCGTGCACGTGGAGGACCAGCCCGACGACGACGAGGTCCGCTACAACCCGGTCACGTTCGACGAGCAGGGGGTGCCGATCGCGCCGGCCTCCATCGGCACGCCGAAGGTGGAGAAGTTCGCTCCCGACGGCACGCCGCTGCTGACGGCCGGCACGACGGCGACGCTGACGATGCACGCCTTCGGGCGGACCGTGCACGCGCCCGTCCGGGTGGTGTCGATCATCGACGAGACGGACCGCAAGGGCTTCGCCTACGGCACACTCGACGGCCACCCGCTGTCCGGTGAGGAGTCCTTCGTGGTCGAGCGGACGCCGGACGGTTCGGTGTGGCTGCAGATCCGGCAGTTCTCGCAGCCGTCGAGCCGGAAGTGGCAGTTCGTCGCGCCCTTGCTGCGTCGGCAGCAGAAGGTGATGGCCGAGAGGTACCTCGCGGCCCTGCGCGGCGACTGACGCCCCGCGCCGCAGCCGCCACGAGACTCGCGCTGCGCGACACGTCGCGGGGCCGTGGTCGCGAGACTCGTCGTGCAGCGCGAGTCTCGGTCCGCGGCGTGCCCCGGGGCCCGCAGCCGCCCCGGCGCCCGCAGCCGCCCCGGCGCAGCGCGGCTCAGGCCAGCGGGGTCAACGCCGCGATGGCGTCCTCGACCAGCTGGACGTCCTGCACGCAGTCACGCGCGACCACCACGGCGTTCGTCCGACGCAGCGCCGCCACGTCGTAGACGCCGGTGGCGATCGCGAGGAACGGGATCCCCGCGGCCTCCGCCGCCTCGCCGTCCCGCGGGGTGTCCCGACGATGACGGCCCGTTCGCCCGACAGTGCTTCGGCGGCACGCGCCGCGACCGCCGAGCGGTCCACTTCCTCGTCCCCGAAGAACGAGTGGCCCCAGTCGAAGACCTCCGTGTCGAACCCGGCGCCCTGCAGCTTCACACGGGCGCGGTACGCGGAGTTCCCGGTGAGCAGACCGTTGCGCCAGCCGAGCTCGGCGAAGCGGGCGACGAGGGCGATCGCGCCCGGTGCCGGGCTGCGGTGGTCGCCGGAGCGGTGCCGCTCCTCGGTCAGGTCGCGCAGGTGACCGCTGACGACCGGGATGAGGCCGGAGTCCAGGTCGTGCGCGCGGACGTGCTCGGCGATCAGGCCCGCGTCGGTGCGGCCGTGCTGGTGCCCGACACGGAGGACGAGGTCACGCCCGACCGCCCGCTCGAGCGCGAGGTGGTACAGGTTGCCGGGCGACGAGGCGTTCATCACGAGGGTGCCGTCGATGTCCCACAGCACCGTGGTGGGGACGGTGTGGTGCTCCATGACTCCATCATGACGGAGAATGGAGTCCATGCCGAGTGCTCTCCCGATCGCCGATCCCGCACCCGCGGACGGCTTGATCGCCCCGGCGCCCGACGCCGGCACGGTGCCGTTCGGCGTGTACGTGCACGTGCCGTTCTGCCGGGTGCGCTGCGGGTACTGCGACTTCAACACCTACACGGCGTCGGAGCTGCGCGGCGTCCGTCGCGACGACTACGCCGGGCACGCCGTCCGCGAGATCGAGTGGGCCGCCCACGTGCTCGACCGGTCCGGTGTCCCGCGCCGACCGGTGTCGACGGTGTTCTTCGGCGGCGGGACCCCGACGATGTTGCCGGCGTCCGACCTCGCGATGATCCTCCGCGCGATCGACGACACCTGGGGGATCGTCCCGGGCGCCGAGGTCACGACCGAGGCCAACCCGGACTCGGTCGACGCCGCCTCGCTCGAGGTCCTGCGCGCCGGCGGCTTCAACCGGGTGAGCTACGGCATGCAGTCCGCGGTGCCGCAGGTGCTCGCGACGCTCGACCGCACGCACGACCCCGAGCGGGTGCCGCTGGTCGTGGACCTCGCGAAGCAGCAGGGCCTCGACGTCTCGCTCGACCTCATCTACTCGACGCCGGGGGAGTCCCTGGCCGACTGGCGCACCTCGCTCGACGCGGCGCTGGCGTGCGATCCCGACCACGTGTCGGCGTACTCGCTCATCGTCGAGGACGGCACGGCGATGGGCCGCATGGTGGCGCGCGGCGAGCTGCCGCCCCCGGACGACGACCTCGCGGCGGACATGTACGAGCTGGCCGACCAGGTGCTCGGCGACGCCGGGTACGCCTGGTACGAGGTCTCCAACTGGGCACGCGCCGACACTTCGGGCAGCACCGCGCAGCACGCGAGCCGCCACAACCTGTCGTACTGGAAGGGGCACGACTGGTGGGGCGTCGGCCCGGGCGCGCACTCCGCGGTCGCCGGCACGCGCTGGTGGAACGTGAAGCACCCGGCCGCGTACGCGAACCGGGTGCTCCAGGGTGAGTCACCGGCCGCCGGCCGCGAGACCCTGGACGACGAGACCCGCTACGTCGAGCGCGTCCTGCTCGCGGCGCGCGTCCGTGGTGAGCTCGCCACCGCGGAACTCCGCCAGGAGGCCCGGGGCCGGGTCGCTGGGCTCATCGCACGTGGACTCGTGGACGGGTCGGCCGCGGTGCGGGGACGGGTCGAGTTGACCCTGCAGGGTCGCCTCCTCGCGGACGCCGTGGTCCGCGAGCTGCTCGACTGAGGGCTGTGGCCCTACTGCTTGATGAACTCGATGGAGAGCGGGTAGCGGTAGAACTGCCCACGGTTCGCCGCGATCGCGGCCTGGATGCCGAACACGATCGAGAGCACCCAGGCGGCGAGGATGATCAGGATCCCGATGCCGAGGAACGACGTGATCGATCCGACCGCGTAGGCGATCGCCATCGTGATCGAGAAGTTCAGCGCGACGCGGGTGTGCTCGCGGACGAACCCGCCCCGGTCGCGCAGCACGAAGTAGGCCACGAGCGGCGCGATGAAGTTGAACAGGATGCCACCGACGTGCGTCAGCGTGGACCAGAGCCGCTGGTCCTCGGGGCTCATCGGCTGCGGCGGCTGGTACTGCGGCGGGTACTGCGGGCCGCCGGGCTGCTGGGGTCCGCCGGGCTGCTGGCCGTAGGGGCCGCCGGGCTGCTGTCCGTAGCTCATGCGGGAAGCGTATCGGCAGGGTGTGGAGAAGTCCCGGTCCGTCGGCGGTCGGGCGTAGGATCAGCAGTCGACACGTCCGAGTGCCAGAACGAGTGGAAGGGGTCCGGGTGGTCAGCGAACGCAGCCTCGAGGTCCTCAAGGCCATCGTGCGGGACTACGTCGCCTCGCGCGAACCGGTCGGCTCGAAGACGATCGTCGACCGGCACGCCTTCGGGGTGAGTGCCGCCACGATCCGGAACGACATGGCCCAGCTCGAGGACGAGCAGCTGATCGCCGCGCCGCACACCTCCTCCGGGCGCGTGCCGACGGACAAGGGGTACCGGGTCTTCGTCGACCACCTCGCCGCCGCCCGCCCGCTCTCCAGCGCACAGCGGCACGCCATCGAGACCTTCCTCGGAGCGCCGAACGACCTCGACGAGGTCCTCGGTCGCACCGTCCGGCTGCTCAGCCAACTCACCAACCAGGTCGCCCTCGTGCAGTACCCCTCGATGGTGCGCGCCCGCGTGCAGCACATCGAGCTCGTCCGGCTCGGCGACGACCGCCTGATGGTGGTCCTCATCACCGACACCGCCCGGGTCGAGCAGCGCGTCGTCGACACCGACGTGACACTCGACGAGGGCGCGCTCACCGAACTCCGTGCGGTCGTGAACGGCGCCACGGTCGGACTCCTCCTGCAGGACGTCGCGACGGCGCTGCGCGCGGTGCCGCAGCAGATCCGTCCCGCCGCCCAGCCGCTCGCCGGGGTCGTCGTCGCGACGCTCATCGAGCAGGTCGCCGCGAACCGCCAGGACCGCCTCGTGATGGCCGGCGCGGCCAACCTCGCCAAGAGCGAACAGGACTTCTCCGGCGGCCTCTTCCCCGTGCTCGAGGCGATCGAGGAACAGGTGACGCTCCTCCGGTTGTTCGGGGAGATGCAGATCGACGACGTCGCCGTGGCGGCCCGGATCGGCGCGGAGAACGCCGAGTACGGGCTCGACGCGACGAGCATCGTCGCCGGCGGGTACCTGGCCCGTGGAGAGGTCGCGCGGCTCGGGGTGCTCGGGCCGACGCGGATGGACTACGGCACGAACATGGCCGCGGTGCGCGCCGTCGCACGGTACCTGTCCAAACTCCTGGGCGAACATTGACCGACCCGACCCGCGACTGACGCGCGACGTCCAGCGGACGCGATCCGTGCCTCCAGACCGAACCGCGGCGACCGCCGCACCGAACCGCGGCGACCGCCGCACCGAACCGATCGAAACCGACTGAGGGATACGTGGCAGACCACTACGACGTCCTCGGCGTCCAGCCGGACGCCTCCGATGCCGACATCAAGAAGGCGTACCGCCGCCTGGCGCGCGAGCTGCACCCGGACGTGAACCCGAGCCCGGACGCCGCCGAGCGCTTCAAGGACGTGACGCACGCGTACGACGTGCTGAGCGACCCCGAGCAGCGCCGCCGGTACGACGCCGGGCCGCAGGCCGAGAGCCCGTTCGGGGCCGGCGGGTTCAGCGACATCTTCGACGCGTTCTTCGGTGGCGGTGGCGGCGGCGGCGGCCGGGCAACGGCCCGCGCAGCCGTGCCGAGCGCGGGCAGGACGCCCTGCTCCGCATCGACGTCGACCTCGACGAGGTCGTCTTCGGCACCCACAAGGACGTCGAGGTCGACACGGCCGTGCTGTGCGAGACGTGCGGCGGTTCGTGCTGCGCGCCGGGGACGAGCCCGCAGACCTGCGACATCTGCGGCGGGACCGGGCACATCCAGCGCCAGGTCCGGTCGCTCCTCGGCAACGTCGTGACGAGCGCGCCGTGCGGCACCTGCCGCGGCTACGGCACCGTCATCCCGAACCCGTGCCCGACGTGCCAGGGCCAGGGCCGTGTCCGGGCCCGCCGCACGGTTCCGGTGGACGTCCCGGCGGGTGTCGACTCGGGCCTGCGGCTGCAGATGCCCGGGCAGGGCGAGGTCGGACCGGCCGGCGGCCCCTCGGGCGACCTGTACCTGGAGATCCGGGTGCGGCACCACGACGTGTTCAGCCGCGACGGCGACGACCTGCTCGCCACGCTCGAGGTCGCGATGACGGACGCCGTGCTCGGCACGACCGCGACGATCGACGGGCTCGACGGCCCGGTCGAGCTCGAGATCCGGCCCGGCGTGCAGAGCGCCGACGTCCTCGTGCTCAAGGACCGCGGGATCACGAAGCTGCGCGGCAACGGCCGCGGCGACCTGCGCGTGGGCGTGCAGGTCGTGACGCCGACGAAGCTCTCGCACAAGGAGCGTCAGCTCGTCGAGCAGCTCGCGAAGTCGCACAAGGCTGCGGCACCGCAGTTGTCGCGGTTCCAGCAGGGCATGTTCGGCAAGCTCCGCGACCGCTTCTTCAACTTCTGATGGCGTCGCTCTACCTCGTCGACTCGCTCGACGGCGTCACGGTCGGCGACACCGTCCCGCTCGACGGGGCGGAGGGACGCCACGCGGTCGCGGTCGCGCGGGTCCGCGCGGGGGAGACCCTGCGGTTGTCGGACGGCCGCGGCACCGTCGTGACCGGGACCGTGACCGAACTCGGACGGGACTCGCTGTCACTGGCGGTGTCCGAGGTCGCCGTCGACGAGGCACCCTCGCCGACGCTGACGCTCGTGCAGGCGCTCGCGAAGGGCGGCCGCGACGAGATGGCGGTGCAGGCGGCGACCGAGATCGGGGTCGACCGGATCGTGCCCTGGTCGGCGGCCCGGAGCGTCTCCCGCTGGGACGGCGCGAAGGTCGAGAAGGGCCGGGCGCGCTGGGCGGCGATCGCGCAGGAGGCCTCGAAGCAGGCGATCCGTTCGTGGGTGCCCGTGGTCGACGCCGCGGTGACGACGGCGCAGCTGGCGGCTGGCGGGAGCGCCGGTGGATCGCGTGCGGTGCTCGTGCTCGATCCCGTCGGTGATGTCCGGTTGTCGGCGTGGGATCCGCCTGCCGAGGTCACCGAGATCGTCCTGGTCGTCGGGCCAGAGGGCGGGATCGACGGTTCGGAGTTCGACCGGCTCGTCGCGGCCGGTGCCGTCCGGGTGCGACTCGGCGACACGGTGCTGCGGACCTCCACGGCCGGCCCGGCGGCGCTGGCGGTCCTGCAGACGCGGCTCAGGCGCTGGTAGCGGTTTCGGTGTCCGGACCCGTGCCGGTGTCGGTGTCGGTGTCGGCGTCGGTGCTGGTGCGCGCGTCCGTCGTCGCGGATCGGGAAGGCCCGGCGTCGGTCCCGCGTTCTACGATGGGTCCATGAGCACCAGCACGTCCAGCGTCTTCTCCAAGATCATCGCGCGCGAGATCCGGCGACCGTCGTCGCCGAGGACGACCGCGTCATCGCGATCGAGGACATCGCGCCGAAGGCCCCCGTCCACGTGCTCGTCATCCCCAAGACCGAGGAGTACGCGAACGTCGCCGAGCTCGCCGCCGGCGACCCGGACCTCCTGGCCCACCTGGTCGCCACCGCGCAGCGCATCGCCGACGAGCGCGCCGACGGCCAGTTCCGCCTCGTCTTCAACACCGGCGAAGCCGCCGGTCAGACCGTGTTCCACGTGCACGCGCACGTACTCGCAGGTGAACTGCAGGAAGGCACCCTTGCCGGCTAACGAACCAGCACCCTCCCGGTCCGACCCGACGGACGTCTCCGTCGAGATCCAGGTCGACGGCATCGCCATGGTGCAGCTGCTCGGCCCCCAGGACCGGCTGCTCAAGACCGTGGAACGGCAGTACCCCGGCGTCCGCGTGCTCGTGCGCGGGAACGAGGTCACGCTCACCGGGCCGGAACGCGACGTCACCCGTGCGCACGCCCTCGTCGACGAGCTCGTCGGGATGGTCAAGCGTGGACAGGACATCGGACCGACGGACATCCCGGTCTCGGCGAAGCTCCTCGACGAGGACCGCAGACCGTCGGACACCTTCGGCACGCCCATCGTCTCGAGCCGCGGCAAGTCCGTGCGCCCGAAGACCGACGGGCAGCGGGCGTACGTCGACGCCATCGACGAGCACACCATCACCTTCGGCATCGGCCCGGCCGGTACCGGCAAGACCTACCTCGCCATGGCGAAGGCCGTGCAGGCCCTGCAGCGACGCGAGGTGAACCGGATCATCCTCACGCGCCCCGCGGTCGAGGCCGGCGAACGGCTCGGGTTCCTCCCCGGCACGCTCACCGACAAGATCGACCCGTACCTGCGCCCGCTGTACGACGCCCTGAACGAGATGATGGACCCCGAGCTGGTCCCAAGCTCCTGGCGGCCGGAACGGTCGAGGTGGCACCGCTCGCGTACATGCGCGGCCGGACGCTCAACGACTCGTTCGTGGTCCTCGACGAGGCCCAGAACACCACGCCCGAGCAGATGAAGATGTTCCTGACCCGGCTCGGCTTCGGGTCGAAGATGGTCGTCACGGGGGACATCACCCAGGTCGACCTGCCCGGCAACCTGTCCGGTCTGCGGCTCGTCACCGGATCCTCGACAAGGTCGAGGACATCCACTTCGCCCGTCTCACGAGCGACGACGTCGTCCGGCACACGCTCGTCGGGCGCATCGTCGACGCCTACACCGTCTACGACGAGGAGCGCCTCGCCGAGCAGTCCGGGTACCGCCCGGGCGGCCGCGGCAGCGCTGCCACGCCGAACCCCGCCGGCGTGAACCGCGCCGAGCGACGGGGGCGTCCGCCACAGGACCGCCAGCGCTCCCCGTACCCCAGAACGACTCCCGAGGAGGGAACCGGTGAGCATCGAGCTCAACAACGAGTCCGGCGTCGAGGTCGACGAGGCGGCCATCCAGCGCCTCGCCGCCTTCGCACTCGACGCGCTGCACGTCCACGCCGACGCGGAGCTCGCGATCGTGCTCGTGGACGAGGGCGCGATGGAGCAGCTGCACGTCCGGTGGATGGACGAGCCCGGCCCGACCGACGTCCTGAGCTTCCCGATGGACGAGCTCCGCCCCGGCACCGAGGACGACCCGACGCCCGCCGGGCTGCTCGGCGACATCGTGCTCTGCCCGCAGGTCGCCGAGGAGCAGGCGAAGACCGCCGGACACTCGAGCACCGACGAGATGCTCCTGCTGACCTGCCACGGCATCCTGCACCTGCTCGGGTTCGACCACGCCGAACCCGAGGAGAAGGCGGAGATGTTCGGCCTGCAGGGCGAGATCCTCAGCGCGTTCGCCGCGCAGCGCCGAGGACGGTGACCTGATGCTGCTCGTCGTCGTCATGCTGGCGGTGGCGTTCGTGCTGGTCGTCGTCGGCGGCCTGCTCGCCGCCTCCGATGCAGCACTGTCCGTGCTCTCCCGCGCCGACCTCGACGAGATCGCACGGGGAGCAAGCACCGCCGGGCGATCGAGGCGGTCGGCGACGACGTCGGTGCCCACGTCAACGCCCTCAACTTCTTCCGCGTGCTGGCCGAGACCGCGGCGGCCGTGCTCGTCGCGATCGCGCTCGACATGGTGTTCGACACCTGGTGGGTCGCGCTCATCGTGGCAGCAGCGGTGATGACCGCGGTGTCGTTCGTGCTCGTCGGCTCCAGCCCACGCAGCGTCGGACGCGCACACGCCGAGGGACTCATCGGGGCGACCGGCGGCCTCGTCCGCGGCGTGCGGATCGTCCTCGGACCGCTCGCCGGGCTCCTCGTCGCGATCGGCGACCGGGTCACGCCGGGCCGCGGCCGCAGCGCCTCCACGGTCTCGAGCGAGGAGCAGCTCCTGTCCCTCGTCGACGAGGCGACCGAGAGCAACGTGCTCGAGCAGGACGACCGCGAGCTCATCCACTCCGTGTTCGAGTTCAGCGACACCCTCGTGCGCGAGGTCATGGTGCCCCGCACCGACATGCTCACCGTCGACGGAGCGGACACGCTGGCCGCCGGCATGGAACAGTTCCTCGCCGCCGGTGTCTCGCGCATGCCCGTCACCGGCAAGGACAGCGACGACGTGCTCGGGGTCCTGTACCTCCGCGACGTGGCCCGTGCCCTGTACGAGCGGCCCGGCTCCGGCGCCGACCGCGTCACGACGCTCCTGCGTCCGGCCGAGTTCGTCCCCGAGTCGAAGGCCGCGGACGACACCCTGCGACACATGCAGGTCGCCAAGAACCACCTCGTGCTCGTCGTCGACGAGTACGGCGGGGTCGCCGGCCTCGTCACGATGGAGGACCTCATCGAGGAACTCGTCGGCGACATCTCCGACGAGTACGACCGCGCCGTGGTCGATCGCGTCGAGGTCGAGCCGGGGGTGTGGCGGATCTCTGCACGCCTGCCGATCGACGAGCTCGGAGACCTCTTCGGCATCGAGCTCGAGGACGACGACGTCGACACCGCCGGCGGCCTGCTCACCAAGGAGCTCGGTCACCTGGCGAGCCGCGGCGACACCGTCACCCTGTCCGGCGTCGTGCTGACGGCCGACCGGGTCGAGGGCAAGCGCCGACACCTCATCACCGTGCTCGCCGAGCGCACACCGGAACTCGCCGGCGTCGAGGACGCCTTCGACTCCGCCGCATCCACCACGACGGGAACCACGAACGCATGACCGACACCACTGCTCCCGACGGCCCGTACCGCGCCGGGTTCGTCTCGTTCGTCGGACGGCCGAACGTCGGCAAGTCGACCCTGACGAACGCGCTCGTCGGCGAGAAGGTCGCCATCACGTCGTCGAAGCCGCAGACGACCCGTCGTGCCATCCGCGGCGTCGTGCACCGGCCGAACGGCCAGGTCATCATCGTCGACACCCCGGGCGTCCACCGACCGCGCACCCTGCTCGGCGAGCGGCTCAACGACCTCGTGCAGTCCACCCTCGTCGACGTCGACGTCATCGGGTTCTGCGTCCCCGCGAACGAGCCGATCGGCCCGGGCGACCGGTTCATCAACGACACCCTCGACCAGTACCCGCGGGCGAAGAAGATCGCGATCGTGACGAAGATCGACCGCACCGCGAAGGACCGGGTCGGGAGCAGCTCCTCGCGGTGTCGAAGCTCCGGGAGTGGGACGCCATCGTCCCGACCTCCGGCACACGTGGACTGCAGCTCGAGGCCCTGCTCGGCGAGATCACCGCGCTGCTGCCCGAGTCGCCGCAGCTTCTACGACGACGCCACCGTCACCGAGGAGACCGACGAGGAACGGATCGCCGAACTCATCCGCGAAGCAGCGCTCGAAGGCGTCCGCGACGAACTGCCGCACTCGCTCGCCGTGGTGATCGAGGACGTGGTCGAGCCCGATGAGGACGACGATCCGGACGGTCCGCTGCGGATCTTCGCGAACCTGTTCGTCGAGCGCGACAGCCAGAAGGCGATCGTGATCGGCCGCAAGGGGGAGCGGCTGAAGGACGTCGGTTCACGTGCCCGCGCCGAGATCGAGTCGTTGCTCGGTGGCCGCCACGTCTACCTGAACATCCGGGTCAAGGTGGCCAAGGAGTGGCAACGCGACCCGAAGCAGCTGGGCGACTCGGCTTCTGACGCGACCACCGGCGGACGTCAGTCGCGAGGCGGACGCGCGCCGTGCCTCCAGGCCGTACCGTGGTGTGGTGTTCCGTCCCATGCTGCGCGCGCAGGTCATCACCGACGTCGTCGTCGCCGTGGTGCTCGGCGGCCTCGTGCTCATCGCCACGGCCCGGGGATGGACTCGCCGCTCGCGATCCTGACGGTGGTGGGGATGACCGCCGCGCTGGCCCTCCGGCGGCTCTCGCCCGGTCTCGCCCTCGCGACGGCCTGGGTCTTCGCAGCGTTCGAGATGGTCACGGGGCAGAACCCGGACCTGTCGAACCTGTTCATCGCGGCCGTCATGTACACGACCAGCGCGTACGGCAGCCGACGGGTCCGGCTCGCGGGTCTCGTGTCGGCGATCGCCGGTCCGCTGATCGCCGCCGCGTACCTCGGTCTGGACGACTACCGGATGCGCAGCGGCATCCAGACCGCGACGACGCCCGAGCAGGAGTCCCTCAAGGTCGCGATCTCGTACTTCGCCGTCGTCCTGCTCCTGCTGCTGCTGCCGTGGCTCGCCGGGCTCGTCCGCCGGGTCCGTCGCTCCGCGAGCCTGAGCCGCGAGGCGCAACTCGTCGCCGAGCGCGACGCGGCCCGCGCCGACCGGGCGGTCGCCGTGGAGCAGGAGCGCGTGCGGATCGCGCGGGACATGCACGACATCGTGGCCCACTCGCTGGCGGTCGTCATCGCCCAGGCCGACGGCGCCCGCTACGCGCTGAAGGCCGACCCGGCGATCGCCGACGAGGCACTCGGGACGATCTCCACCACCGCGCGCCGTGCCCTCGGCGACGTCCGGGAGCTCCTGGGAGCGCTCCGCCACGAGCAGGGCACCGCGCCGACGCCCGAGATCGACGACATCGACCGGCTCGTGGGCGAGATGCGCGGCGTCGGCCTCGACGTCCGGGTCGAGCGCGAAGGTGACCCCACACACCTGCCCACCACCACGCAGCTCGCGGTCTACCGCATCGTGCAGGAGAGCCTGACCAACGCGTGGAAGCACGGCGAACCCGGCACCCCCGTGCACGCCGCGCTCACCTACCGCCCGGACACGGTGGAGATCAGCGTGGTGAACCGGCGCGCCGACGACGGCACACGCGGTCCCGGCACCGGCCACGGCCTGGTGGGCATGCGCGAACGCGCCACGATGACCGGGGGACGATGACCGCCGGCCCCCGTGGCGACGACTTCGCCGTCGCCGTGCGGATGCCCGCCGTCCCCTCCACCGGGCAGATGCCCCGCGGACTCATGCCGACCACCCCCTCGACCTCCCAGGAGCACACCGGCCGATGAACGACACCCCGATCCGCGTCGCGCTCGTCGACGACCAGGCACTGTTCCGCACGGGCATCAGGATGCTCATCGACTCCCAGCCGGACCTGCGGTTCGTCGGCGAGGCCGGTGACGGTGCGGAGGGCGTCGAGCTTCGCGCGCCGCGGTCGTCCGGACGTCGTGCTCATGGACGTCCGGATGCCCGTGATGGACGGCATCACCGCGACCTCCCGCATCGTCGAGGACGCCGGAGCGGACGGTGCCAAGGTGCTCGTCCTCACGACGTTCGACTTCGACGAGGCGGCGGCGAAGGCCATCCGGGCCGGGGCGAGCGGATTCGTGCTCAAGGACGCCGACCCCGAGTTCCTGCTCGCCGCCATCCGGACCGTCCACGCCGGCACGGCGGTGTTCGCCGCATCGGCCACCCGGGAGCTCCTCCGCCGCTACGAGGACACCAGCGAGACCACGGTGTCGGTGCCGCCGGCGTTCGACGACCTCACCCCGCGCGAGCGCGAGATCTTCGACCTGGCGGCCCGCGGCTTCAGCAACAGCGAGATCGCGCAGCACGAGTACGTGAGCGAGGCCACGGTGAAGACGCACATCTCGCGGGTCCTCACCAAGCTCGACCTGCGCGACCGGGTGCGACTCGTGGTGTTCGCGCACGAGCACGGGCTCGTCTCGAAGACCGACTGACCGCAGGAGCACCGTCATCCGCTCGGATGACGTGTCCACAGGGATGCGAGCCGGGCGAACCATCCACAGGAGCCGACGGATGGACGCGGGACGTGCCTCCCGACCGTCATCGTGGGTGCATGACCACCAGCCACGCACCGATCATCCGACTCGACCACGTCTCCAAGCACTACGGCGATGACGCCCGGCGGGTGACGGCGCTCGACGACGTGAGCGTCGACATCGGCGCGGGGGAGTTCACCGCCGTGATGGGGCCGTCGGGTTCGGGGAAGTCCACGCTGATGCACGTCGCAGCCGGTCTCGACGCGGTGTCCGCCGGTCGGATCCAGATCGACGGCGTCGACATCACCGGCCTGGCGGACAAGGACCTCACGGAGCTGCGCCGCCGCCGACTCGGCTTCGTGTTCCAGTCCTTCAACCTCGTGCCGACGCTCGACGTGAGCGAGAACATCCGGCTGCCGTTCCTGCTCGGCGGCCACAGGCCGAGTCCTGAGGAATCGGCCTGGATCGACCGGCTCGTCGACATGCTCGGCCTCGGGAACCGGTTGTCGCACCGCCCGCACCAGCTCTCCGGTGGGCAACAGCAGCGTGTCGCGATCGCGCGTGCGCTCGCGTCCCGGCCCGCCGTGGTCGTGGCGGACGAGCCGACCGGCGCCCTGGACTCCCGGACGGGCCGGGACGTCCTGCAGATCCTGCGCGGTGCTGTCTCCGAGTGGGGCAGAGCGTGGTGATGGTGACGCACGACCCGGTCGCCGCCGCGAACGCCGACCGCATCCTGTTCCTCGCGGACGGCCGCGTCGTGGGCGACCGTCCCGCGATGGACGCCGCCGCGATCTCCACCACCATGCTCGGGATGGAGGCAGCAGCGTGAACGGCATCCGCGCGTTCGCACCCACCATCCTGGTCGCCGCCCTCGGGACGACCTTCGGCTCGGCGCTGGTCATCGCGCCCGGCATCGTGACCGAGGCGCTCGCCGCGACGGGCCTCTCCGAACTCGGACCGGTGAAGGCCATCCTCTCCGTCGTCGGGTGGCTGTTCCTCGGCATCGCGCTGTACGTCGGGGCGATCGTCACGGCGAACACCTGCGCGACGCTCATCGCCGGGCAGACACGGATCATCGCACTGCAGCGGCTGGTCGGCGCGACCGGTGCCACGCTCCGCGGGCGGATCACCCGCACCGGTCTGGTCGTCGGCGTGCTCGGCGGTGTGATCGGGGCCGTGGTCGGGACCGGGCTGTCGGCGCTCTTCGTCGTGGTGCTCCGAGGGAACGGGTTCCTGCCCGACACCGCGTACACCCTCGTGCCGTGGGAGCTGGCACTCCCCGTCGTCGCGGTCGTCCTCGCGACGTGGGGCGCGTTCGCGGTCGGGTCGCGGCGGGTCCTCACGGTGACCCCGCTCGAGGCGCTGTCGTCGAGTGTCGAGCCGAGCCACGAGGACGTCCGTTCGGGCACGGCCCGGAGGGTCTGGGCGATCGTGCTCATGGCGGGCGGTGGGCTGCTCATGCTCGTCGGGCTGCTCGGCAGCACGCTGTCACCCATCGCGGTCCTGCCGGCGGCGCTCGGCGGATTCGTCTCGTTCGCCGGTGTCGCCGTCGGCGCGACGATCGTGATGCCGCCCGTCCTGCAGCTGATCGGCCGCGTCGGGTCGCGCGACCCGGTGGTCCTGCTCGCCGGGCGGAACGCCATGCGTGCGCCCGGACGGTCCTCCGCGCGACGATCGGTCTCGTGATCGGTGTCACCCTGCTCGTCACGTTCGCGGTGGCGCTCGGCATCATGCAGCACGTGCTCGAGGCACAGATGCAGTCGATGGACCAGGGGCAGATGACGACCGAGATGGTCCAGGCGCAGCGCGACTTCTTCGTGCAGCTCAACGCGGTCGTGAGCGTCATCGTCGGCTTCTCCGCCGTGATCGCGGCCGTGGGGGTCGTCAACGCGCTCGCCCTCGGGGTGCTGCAGCGCCGCCGCGAGCTCGGGCTCCTGCGCGTCCTCGGCCTCACGGGTGCGCAGGTCCGGCGGATGATCGTCACCGAGGCGGTGCAGATGGTCGTCGCCGCCGTCATCACCGGGCTGGTGCTCGGCACCTTCTACGGCTGGGTCGGCGGTCAGACGCTGCTCGGCTCGCTCGGGTTCGCGACGACGCCGGCGCTGCCGCCGCTGACGGTGGGGATCGTGGTCGTCGGAGCCCTCGTCCTCGCGGTGGTCGCGACGATCGCCCCGGTGCGTCGCGCGATGCGCGTGCCGCCGACCGAGGCGCTCGCGGTCGACTGAGCGCGGTCCGACGCGACCATCGGTCGGACTGGAGGCGCGGTGCGGGCCCGCACCGCGCCTCCAGTCCGCTTGTGCGGGGTTGGTACACCAGTGCTACGGTGGTCGTGATGTACTCGGCGCTCCTCCTCCTTCGCTGCCGCGACGAGGCCTGACACAACGGCCCACCTCGTCGCGGAGTCCGTCGTGGCCGCAACCACGCAGTGCTGACGAACAGCACGACGACGAAAGCGACGAAACGATGCAGAACACGCAGCGCCCCTCCGGGATGCCGATCCACAAGTACGTCCCGTTCCACGACCAGATCCGCGTCGAGCTCCCCGACCGCACCTGGCCGACGAAGCGCATCGAGCATGCTCCGCGCTGGTGCGCCGTCGACCTGCGCGACGGCAACCAGGCCCTGATCGACCCGATGGACGCCGAGCGCAAGCGAGCGATGTTCGACCTGCTGGTCCGGATGGGCTACAAGGAGATCGAGGTCGGGTTCCCGAGCGCGTCGCAGACGGACTTCGACTTCGTCCGGTCCCTCATCGACGAGGGCGCCATCCCCGACGACGTCACGATCCAGGTGCTGACGCAGGCGCGCGAGCACCTGATCAACCGCACGTACGAGGCGATCGACGGCGCCAAGCAGGCGATCGTGCACCTGTACAACTCGACGTCGATCGTCCAGCGCGAGGTCGTGTTCCGCACCGACGTGCCGGGCATCGTCGACATCGCGGTCTCCGGCGCGAAGCTGTGCAAGGCGGCCGAGGCGAACCTGCAGCACGACACGACGGTGTTCTACGAGTACTCACCGGAGTCGTACACGGGCACCGAGCTCGAGGTCGCCGTGCAGATCTGCAACGCCGTGCTCGAGGTCTTCGAGCCCACCCCTGATCGCAAGGTCATCATCAACCTGCCCGCGACGGTCGAGATGGCCGCGCCGAACGTCTACGCCGACTCGATCGAGTGGATGTCGCGCCACCTGGCACACCGGCAGGACGTCATCCTGTCGCTGCACCCGCACAACGACCGGGGCACCGCCGTCGCGGCTGCCGAGCTCGGCTACATGGCCGGTGCCGACCGCATCGAGGGCTGCCTGTTCGGCAACGGTGAGCGCACCGGCAACGTCGACCTGGTCGCCCTGGGCATGAACCTGTTCACGCAGGGGATCGACCCGCAGGTCGACTTCTCGGACATCGACCAGATCAAGCGCACCGTCGAGTACTGCAACCAGCTGCCGGTGCCGGAGCGGCAGCCGTGGGCCGGGGACCTCGTGTACACGGCGTTCAGCGGTTCCCACCAGGACGCCATCAACAAGGGGTTCGACGCCATGCGCGCTCGGGCCGCCGAGGCCGGCGTCGGCGTGGACGACATCACCTGGGCCGTGCCGTACCTGCCCGTCGACCCGAAGGACATCGGCCGCTCCTACGAGGCCGTGATCCGGGTGAACTCGCAGTCCGGCAAGGGCGGCGTCGCGTACCTGCTCAAGACCGACCACGCGATCGACCTGCCCCGCAAGCTGCAGATCGAGTTCTCGGGCGTCGTGCAGCAGCGCACCGATGCCGAGGGCGGCGAGTTCTCGTCCGAGCGCATCTGGGACCTGTTCCGCGACGAGTACCTGCCCGCTTCCTCCGAGGCGGACAAGTGGGGCCGGTACGAGATCACGAAGACCGCGACGTCGAGCGACTTCGACGGCACCACGAAGCTCTCCGTCGCGATGCGCGTCGACGAGGGAGCGGTCGAGGCCGACGCCGTCGGGACCGGTCCGATCGACGCGTTCCTGACGGTGATGCGGGAGCAGGGCGTCGACGTGACGCTCTACGACTACTCGGAGCACACGATGAGCGCCTCGGGTGACGCCAAGGCCGCGTCGTACGTCGAGCTCGACGTCGACGGGGTGCGCCTGTGGGGTGTGGGCATCGACGCCGACATCGCGACGGCATCGCTCAAGGCCATCGTCTCGGCGGTGAACCGCGCGGTGCGCGCGGGGGCCGCGTCCGGTGCGGCGTCGCCCGAGCTGGTCTCCGCGTAACACGCGATCCGGCCTGGAGGCGCGGCGCGGGTCCGTCCCGCACCGCGCCTCCAGGCCGTGCGCACCTTGGCAGGGCGGGCCGGTCTGCACGCGACTGTGCGAAATGCGGCACTTTCGGCGACGACGACCGACCCGTCCCGCCCGTTCGACGGACCGCAGGCGGCGTGTCCCGCCCGTTCGCGGTGGGGGCGCGGTGCGGCGTGGGGTGTCGGTGACTCGGCGGGCGCGGCGCGGGGTGTCGGTGCAGAGGGGGATACTGGACGAATGCCGCTGTACCGGGACGAGTGCGTCGTGTTGCGCACCCACAAGCTCGGGGAAGCGGACCGCATCGTCACGATGCTCAGCCGGCAGCACGGCAAGATCCGGGCCGTGGCGAAGGGCGTCCGCCGGACCGCGTCGAAGTTCGGCTCCCGACTCGAGCCGTTCATGGTCGTCGACGCCCAGTTCTACGAGGGCCGCTCGCTCGACATCGTCACCCAGGCGGAGTCCCTCGGGTCGTACGGCGCGCAGATCGTCGCCGACTACGGGGCGTACACCGCCGCGAGCGCCATGGTCGAGACCGCCGACCGGTTGAGCGAGGCGGACGCCGGACTCCAGCAGTACCTGCTGCTCGTCGGGGCGCTCCGTTCCCTGGCCCGGGGCGAGCACGTGACCAGCGCGACGCTCGACTCGTACCTGCTCCGCGCGATGAGCATCGCCGGATGGGCGCCCTCGTTCCGTGACTGCGCCGTGACCGGGGAGCCGGGGCCGCACTCGGCGTTCGTCGTGCAGCTCGGCGGCGTGGTGGCCGACCACGCCGCGCCTCCCGGGACGCCCCGCCTCGACCGGGAGACCCTGCACCTGCTCGGTTCCCTGCTGGCGGGCGACTGGCCGACGGTGGACGCAGCGGACGAGCGGACGCGATCCCGTGCTTCCGGCGTGGTGGCGGCGTACGCCCAGTGGCACCTGGAACGATCGCTCCGCTCGCTGCCGCACGTCGACCGCAGCGAGCACCCCGCGCCGGTCGCGCCGGCACCAGGCGGTGTCCCGGCCGCGGTCGCCGCAACGCCCGCACCGACGGTCCACGCCGCCACCGGGACCCCGCGCACCGGCTCGACCGCGACCGAACCGTACGACCCCGAAGGAACGCCTGCATGAGCCCACGCCGGTACGCCGAACCCGAGCCCCTGCGGCCCGTCGACTGGACGGGGAGCAGCCTCCCGCGATCCCGGAACAGTTCGTCCCCGAGCACGTCGCGATCGTCATGGACGGCAACGGCCGCTGGGCGAACCAGCGCGGGCTCACCCGGATCGAGGGGCACCGGGCGGGCGAGGCCTCGCTGCTCGACGTCGTCGCCGGCGCCGTGCAGATCGGGGTCAAGCACGTCTCGGCGTACGCGTTCTCGACGGAGAACTGGAAGCGGTCCCCGGAGGAGGTCCGGTTCCTGATGGGCTTCAACCGCGAGGTCCTGCACCGCCGCCGCGACCAGCTGAACGCGTGGGGTGTGCGGATCCGGTGGGCAGGGCGTCGGCCCCGCCTGTGGAGGAGTGTCGTCGACGAGCTGCGGACCGCGGAGCGGATGACCGCCGGCAACGACGTCTGCACGCTGACGATGTGCGTGAACTACGGCGGACGGAACGAGATCGTCGATGCCGTGCGAGGCATGGCCGACGACCTCGCTGCCGGACGTCTCAAGCCGAACCAGGTCACCGAGAAGGCCCTCGCGAAGCGGCTGTACGTGCCGGAGCTGCCCGACGTCGACCTGTTCCTCCGGAGCTTGGGGAGCAGCGCACGTCCAACTTCATGCTGTGGCAGTCGGCGTACGCCGAGATGGTGTTCCTCGACCGGCTCTGGCCGGACTTCCGGCGCACCGACCTGTGGGGAGCGATCGAGCAGTACGCGCGCCGCGACCGACGGTTCGGCGGGGCGGTGGACGCGCCCACAGCCTGACAGGACGTTCTCCACAGGTCCCGCGCCGCGCCTCCAGGCCGGAACGAACGCCGGTAGTCTTGCCCGGTACGATTCCGCACCGAGCACCCGGCTCGGCGACCTCTGGAGCATTCCTTGGCACAGTCCTCCCGTCTCGACAGCGTCATCGCCCTGGCCAAGGGCCGTGGCTTCGTCTTCCAGTCGGGGAGATCTACGGCGGATCCCGCTCCGCGTGGGACTACGGGCCCCTCGGCGTCGAGCTCAAGGAGAACATCAAGCGCCAGTGGTGGCAGCGGTTCGTCCGCGGCCGCGGCGACATGGTCGGCCTCGACTCGGCCGTGATCCTGCCCCGCAAGGTGTGGGAAGCCTCGGGCACGTCGCGACCTTCACCGACCCGCTCGTCGAATGCCTGCACTGCCACCACCGCTTCCGCGCCGACCACCTGGAAGAGGCGTTCGAGGCGAAGAAGGGCCGCAAGCCCGAGGGCGGCATGGCCGAGATCGCGTGCCCGAACTGCGGCACTCGCGGGCAGTGGACCGAGCCGCGCGAGTTCTCCGGGATGCTCAAGACCTACCTCGGCCCGGTCGAGTCGGAAGAGGGGCTGAACTTCCTGCGCCCGGAGACCGCGCAGGGCATCTTCGTCGACTTCGCGCAGGTCGTCACGACGAGCCGCATGAAGCCCCCGTTCGGCATCGGACAGGTCGGCAAGGCGTTCCGCAACGAGATCACGCCCGGCAACTTCATCTTCCGCACGCGCGAGTTCGAGCAGATGGAGATCGAGTACTTCGTGCCGCCGGCCTCCGCGGACGAGCACTACGAGCAGTGGATCGCGGACTCGGTCGCGTTCTTCACCGACCTCGGCATCGACCCGGAGAACCTGCGCCGGTTCGACGTGCCGGACGGCGAGCGTGCCCACTACTCCGACGCCACCGCCGACATCGAGTACCGCTTCGGGTTCGCCGGCTCCGAGTGGGGCGAGCTCATGGGTGTCGCGAACCGCACCGACTTCGACCTCGACAACCACATCGAGTCGTCCGGCAAGGACCTGCGGTACTTCGACCAGGCCGCGAACGAGAAGTACGTGCCGTACGTCATCGAGCCGTCGTTCGGCCTGACCCGTGCGCTCATGGCGTTCCTGCTCGACGCCTACCACGAGGACGAGGCACCGAACGCGAAGGGCGGTGTGGACAAGCGCACGGTCCTCCGGCTCGACCCGCGCCTGGCGCCGGTCAAGGCCGCTGTCCTGCCGCTGTCCCGCAACGAGCAGCTCTCGCCGGTGGCGCGGGGCCTCGCGGACGATCTGCGGAAGTACTGGAACGTGGACTTCGACGACGCGGGGGCGATCGGTCGCCGTTACCGTCGCCACGACGAGATCGGCACGCCGTTCTGCATCACGGTGGACTTCGACACGCTCGACGACAAGGCGGTCACGGTGCGGGAGCGCGACACGATGTCGCAGGAGCGCGTGGCGCTCGACCAGCTGCAGGGCTACCTGGCGGCGAGGCTCCTCGGCGCGTAAGCGCGCGCTGCGCGCGCTGCCCGCGCAGCGCCGCCGCCGCGTGCCGCCCGCCGGAACCAGGTTCCGGACACCACACCGTGATGTTTCGCAGTGCGGTGTCCGGAACCTGGTTCGACGTCGTTCGCCGGGGTGCGACGCACGCCACTGCGTGCGCGGGAATGCGGCCGTGAGCTCCGCGTTGCACCCAGCATGATCGACACCACGCCCACCGACACCGTGAAGGTCGATGTCTGGTCGGACATCGCCTGCCCCTGGTGCTACATCGGCAAACGGAAGTTCGAGGCCGGCGTCGCCGCCTTCGCCGCCAGCCCCGGAGCGCAGCCCGTCGAGGTCGAGTACCACTCCTTCGAGCTCAGCCCGGACACGCCCGTCGACTTCGAGGGCACCGAGGCCGAGTTCCTCTCCGAGCACAAGGGCATGCCCGTCGAGCAGGCGCAGCAGATGCTCGACCAGGTCACCGGCATCGCCGCGAGCGTCGGGCTCGCCTACGACTTCGAGTCGATGCACCACACCAACACGGTGAAGGCGCACCAGGTCATCCACCTCGCGAAGCAGCAGGGCAAGCAGCTCGAGATGGTCGAGCGGCTCTTCACCGCCTACTTCGAGCGCGGCGAGCACGTCGGCGACGAGTCGACGCTCGCAGACCTGGGGACCGAGATCGGTCTCGACCGCGACGAGGTCCTCGCCACCCTTCGCGACGACGCACAGCTTCGCGGCCGTCCGCGCCGACCAGGCGCAGGCGCAGTCGTACGGCATCAACGGCGTCCCGTTCTTCGTCATCGACGGCAAGTACGGCGTCTCGGGCGCGCAGGACCCGGCTGCGTTCGAGCAGGTGCTGACGCAGGTGGTGGCGCTCCGCCAGACCACTCCCGAGGAAGTCGCGTCCGCGTCGCAGCGCGCCGCCGACGACGAGGCGGCGGACGCGGCGGTGACCCGATGACGGTCGCACAGCCGACCGGCGCGGTCGAGCCGCGCCTCCAGTCCGCGCCGCCGGTCTCGGTGCCGGACGCCCTCACCGGTGCGGTGACCATCAGCGGTCTGGAGGCACGCCCCGCCCTGCTCACGCTCGTCACGCCCGGTGGTGCGCCGGTCTGCGAAGGCGACTCGTGTTTCGTCCCCGGCGCGGAGGGTGACTGGACCGAGGTCCCCGACTGACCGGTCCCGTGCGGCGATCCACGATGCGGCGCTCGCGCTTCGCGTCCCGTTGCGTACACGGCGCCCCGATGCTGCAGGGCGCGAGCGCGCGGCAACGACCGCGTGACCGCGTGACCGCGTGACCGCGTGACCGCGTGACCGCGCGACCGCGTGACCGCGCGACCGCGCGACCGCGTGACCGCGTCCTAGCGGAGCGGCTCCTCGTCGGTGATGTCGGCGAGCGTGGCATCGTACGCGGCGACGAGGTCGTCGGCATCGACGAAGGCGCTCGCGCCGTGCCGCCCGGCGCCCAGCGCCACCCGGCGCCCCGTGATGCGTTCGTCTGCGTAGACCGGCAGGTCGCCGGTCGCTCCGATCGGCGTGATCGTGCCGCGCTCGTAGCCCGACGCCTCGAGCGCGGTTCCGGCATCGGGCATGGAGAAGCTTGTTGACCCCGACGACGGCGCGGAGCTTCTTCCACGCGATGCTCCGCCCGCCGGGCACCAGGGCGAGCAGGAAGCCGCCGTCGTGGCGCTTCACGACGAGGGTCTTCACGATGTCTCCGGGCTCGATGCCGAGGAGCTCCGCGGCCTCGTGCAGGGAGTTCGCCGCGGGGCGTTCGACGACCTCGACCCGCAGGCCGCGGGCGGAGGCGTCGGCGTCGAACCGGGTGCTCGCGTCGGTCGTCATGTGGAGAACGCTACCCGCGTGCACCGACGTGGGAGGATGGGACAGGTATGACGATCACACAAGCCCCAGCACGTCCGCTGCGCATCGGCCCCATCGAGGTCGACGTGCCGGTCGTGCTCGCGCCGATGGCGGGCATCACGAACATGGCGTACCGCCGGCTCTGCCGCGAGTACGGCGCCGGTCTGTACGTCTGCGAGATGATCACCTCGCGGGCGCTCGTGGAACGCACGCCCGTGTCGATGCAGCTGATCCAGCACCACGAGTCCGAGACGCCGCGGTCCATCCAGCTTCTACGGCGTCGAGCCGAACACCGTGGCCGAGGCCGCTTCGATCCTCGTCGGCGAGGACCGGGCCGACCACATCGACCTCAACTTCGGCTGCCCGGTGCCGAAGGTCACGCGCAAGGGCGGGGAGCGGCACTGCCGTGGAAGCTCGACCTGTTCAAGGACCTGGTCACCAAGACGGTCAGGGCGGCCGGTGACGTCCCCGTGACGGTGAAGATGCGCAAGGGCATCGACGCCGACCACCTCACGTACCTCGACGCCGCCCGCATCGCCCGGGACGCCGGGGTCGCCGCGGTGTCGCTGCACGCACGCACCGCGAACGAGCACTACTCCGGGCACGCCGACTGGTCGGCGATCGCGACGCTGAAGGAGACCATCACCGACATCCCGGTGCTCGGCAACGGCGACATCTGGTCCGCGGCCGACGCGCTCCGGATGGTCGACGAGACCGGGTGCGACGGCGTCGTCGTCGGGCGCGGATGCCTGGGCCGGCCATGGCTGTTCGGCGACCTCGCGGCGGCGTTCCGTGGCGAGGGACTGCGCTACATGCCGACACTCGGCGAGGTCGCGGTCGCGTTCAAGCGGCACGCCGAGCTGCTCGTCGACTTCTTCGGCTCCGAGGACCAGGGCTGCCGGGACGTCCGGAAGCACGTGGCGTGGTACTTCAAGGGGTACCCGATCGGCGGCGACGTCCGGTCCGGCCTGTCGACGGCGTCCACGCTGCAGGAGATCGACGACCTGCTCGGGCAGCTCGACCACGACGCTCCGTACCCGGGGGCTGACGCAGAGGGGCCCCGGGGCGCGCCGGTCACCCGAAGCGCACGGCG
Organism: Curtobacterium flaccumfaciens; assembly: GCA_029689965.1. Lineage (GTDB taxonomy): Bacteria > Actinomycetota > Actinomycetes > Actinomycetales > Microbacteriaceae > Curtobacterium > Curtobacterium flaccumfaciens_E. The sequence continues at coordinate 2,239,874 of CP121450.1, forward strand.
CTGCCCGACCGCTGGCTCGAGAGCCGCGACGTGGACGCCGAGTTCCGCAAGGTGCTCGCCGCCGCCGAACTGCACCACAGCGGCGGATGAGCGCCACCGCCTCGTACGGGCCCGCCGACGCCGAGCGCTGGCTGCCCGAGACCCACGGGAACCGCCGGTCCGACTTCGCCCGCGACCGCGCCCGGCCGCTGCACTCGAGCGCGCTGCGCCGGCTCGCCGCGAAGACCCAGGTGCTCAGCCCGACGACGGGGCTCGACTTCGCCCGGAACCGGCTGACGCACTCGCTCGAGGTCGCGCAGGTCGGCCGGGAGCTCGCCGATTCGCTCGGCCTCGACCCGGACGTCGTCGACACCGCCTGCCTCGCGCACGACATCGGGCACCCGCCGTTCGGGCACAACGGGGAGACCGCCGTGAACGCCTGGGCGGCCGACATCGGCGGGTTCGAGGGGAACGCGCAGACGCTGCGCCTGCTGACCCGGCTCGAGCCCAAGGTGTACGGCGACGACGGTCGGGCGTACGGGCTCAACCTGACCCGGGCCTCGCTCGACGCGAGCTGCAAGTACCCGTGGCCGGCGGCGCAGGGAGTCTCCGAAGCATCGTCGGGACGGACGAAGTTCGGCTTCTACGACGACGACCACGCCGCGTTCGAGTGGCTCCGCGCGGGCGCTCCGCGACGGCAGCGCTGCATCGAGGCGCAGGTCATGGACCTCTCCGACGACATCGCGTACTCGGTGCACGACTTCGAGGACGCCGTCGTCGCGGGCTTCATCGACGTGGCCGCCCTCGGGGACCGAGTCGGCGAGAACGACATCGTGTCGGCCATGCACGCCTGGGTCGGCTCGGACCTCAGCCGCGACGAGCTGCTCGAGGCGTTCGACCGGCTCCGGTCGCTGCCACTGTGGATGACGTCGTACGACGGATCCCGACGGGACCTGGCGCGCCTGAAGAACCTCACTTCGCAGCTCATCGGACGCTTCGCGCGGACGGCCACCGCGGCGACGCGCGAGTCCTACGCGTCCGGGTCCCTGGTGCGGTTCGCCGCCTCGGTCGTCACGCCGCCGGAGATCATCGGCGAGATCGCGGTCCTCAAGGGCATCGTCGCCGCGTTCGTCATGACGCACGGCGACCGGCAGCCCGTGTACGAGGAGCAGCGGCGCATCCTGACCGAGCTGCTCGACGCCCTCGCGGCGAGCGGCAGCGCGGACCTCGAACCGGGCTTCGCCGCCGACTGGCGTGCTGCGTCCGACGACACCGGGCGGCTGCGTGCGGTGGTCGACCAGGTCGCGAGCCTGACCGACCAGGGTGCGTTGGCGTGGCACCGGCGGCTCGTGGTCGGGGAGCACGAGAGCGTCCACATCCCGGTCTGAACCGGAGTCCGGGGCATCCCGAGGCGTGTCGGGCGGTCGAGACACGGGTCCGGCCGCGAGACGCCGGGCAGGCGGCGAGACACCGCCGGAACCGGCGGTGTCTCGCGAACGGGCCGGTGTCTCGCGAACGGGCCGGCGTCTCGACGACGGGCCGGCGTCTCGACGACGGGCCGGCGTCTCGACGACGGGCCGGTGTCTCGACGACGGGCCGGTGTCTCGACGACGGGCCGGCGTCTCGCGCCCACGCCGGTCTCGACGACGCACCCCGTGCCGCGGACGCGACCCGATGCCGTCGGGCGCACCCTCTGGCCGCGCGCCGACGGACGGTGCCGAGCCGCGCCTCCAGGCCATGGCCCGTCCGCAGGCGAGGCAGTCCGGCGCCGGGCGTCGGCGCCAGGAACTAGGATCGAGTGGTGGCTGGCAGGATCGCGCGGAACGACATCGACGAGGTCCGCTCGCGTGTCAACATCGCGGACGTCGTCGGCGACTACGTCACCCTGAAGTCCGCCGGGGTGGGCTCGCTGAAGGGGCTCTGCCCCTTCCACGACGAACGCTCCCCGTCCTTCCACGTGCGACCGCAGGTCGGCCGGTACCACTGCTTCGGCTGCGGCGAGGACGGCGACGTCTTCGACTTCGTGATCAAGCAGGACCACACGACCTTCCAGGAAGCCGTCGAGCGGATGGCCGCGAAGATCGGCTTCACGCTCCACTACGAAGAGGGCGACGGCCCCCGCACCGACTACAACGCCCGGGCCCGGCTGATCGCCGCGAACGAGGCCGCGCAGCAGTTCTACGTCGCGCAGCTCACGACCGCCGCGGCCGAGCCCGCGAGGCAGTTCCTGGGGGAGCGCGGCTTCGACCCGGCGGCTGCGCAGCACTTCGGCGTGGGCTTCGCGCCGAAGTCGTACGACGCGCTCAAGGACCACCTGCGCGGTCGTGGCTTCACCATCGAGGAGATCATCTCCGCCGGCCTCGTCAGTCAGGGCGACCGCTCCCCGTACGACCGGTTCCGCGGGCGACTGATGTGGCCGATCCGCGACGTGACCGGGGCGACGATCGGGTTCGGCGCGCGGCGCCTGCTCGACGACGACAAGGGCCCGAAGTACCTCAACACGCCCGAGACGCCGATCTACCACAAGAGCCAGGTGCTCTACGGCCTCGACCTCGCCCGGCGGGAGATCTCGAAGCAGAAGCAGGTCGTGATCGTCGAGGGCTACACCGACGTCATGGCCTGCCACCTCGCGGGCATCACCACCGCCGTGGCCACGTGCGGCACGTCGTTCGGCGTCGACCACATCAAGGTGCTCCGCCCGATGCTCGGCGACTCCGCCGGTGCGCACCTCTCGCAGCTCGGCGACATCGTCTTCACCTTCGACCCGGACGAAGCCGGGCAGCGGGCGGCCTCCCGGGCCTTCGCGGAAGAGAGCCGGTTCGCGTCGCAGACCTACGTCGCCGTCGCCCCGGGTGGACTCGACCCGTGCGACCTCCGCCTCGCACGCGGCGACTCGGCCGTCGCGCGACTCATCGAGACCAAGCGCCCGATGTTCGAGTTCATCATCCGGCGGCGGCTCGCCACCCACGACATCGAGACGGCGGAGGGACGCGTCGCCGGCCTCCGCGATGCCGCTCCGGTGGTCGCGGGCATCCGGGACCGCACCCTCGCGTCGGCCTACACGCGGGAGACCGCGAAGTGGCTCGGCATGGACATCCCCGAGGTACGCCGCGCGGTCGACAACGCGCGACAGCGAGCCGGGTCCGGGTCCGGTGGGCGGCACGAGGACCGGACTGGAGGCACGGGGCAAGGCATGCAGACAGGCCCCGGTGGCGAGAGGGTCGCCCCGCCCGACGAGCCCGTGGCCGGGCTGCGGCTCCTGCCGAACGACCCGATCACCCGGATGGAGCGCGACGCCGTGATGGCGATGGTGCAGCAGCCCGGGCACGTCGGGCGCCGCTCCTCGGACTCGCCGCCGCCGCGACGTTCTCGGCGCCGATGCTCTCGGTCGTGCGGGACGCCGTCGTGGCGAACGTCGACGCCGTGGGCGCGGGGACTGGCTCGAGCGGCTGCTGCAGGACGTGCCGGCACCCTTCCGTGGGCTCGTGCAGGAGCTCGCGGTCATGCCGATCCCCGCCCGTACCGACGAGGACCTCGCGATCTACGCACGGAGCATCGTGGTCGCTCTGGTGGAGCGGGACCTCCTCGCGAGGAAGGCGTCGCTCCTCGGGCAGCTGCAGCGGGCGGACCCGCACGAGCAGGCCGACCGGCGAGCCGAGATCCAGCGGCAACTCGTCGAGATCGACGCGCAGCGGATGCGGTTGCGCGCCGACGCCGAGGCGGTCTCGTAGCGCCGATGACCGGCCTCCTCCGGGGCTGCAGCCCGCGGCTCGGCGCACGGCGTCGCGCGGCTCGGTGCACGGCGGTCGGCTCGGCGCATGGCGTCGCGCGCTTCGGCGCACGGCGGTCGGCTCGGCGCGTGGCGTCGCGCGGCTCGGCGCACCGCGGTCGGCTCGGCGCGTGGCGTCGCGCGGCTCGGCGCACGGCGTCGGAGCACCGGCCCCGGGCTCAGCCGGCCGGGGCCCGAGCCCGCTTCCGAGCGCGAGCGGGCGCAACACGCCGCGGGACGTTCGCCGATCGGGCACGATCGGTTGCCAAGGGGCGGCGAGCGTGACGGATGGTGCCCGCTCGGCGACGCGAGCCGCTCCGCCCGCCCCGTCCCCTTCCGCTCCCTCTCGTCCGATCGGAACTGGGCGTTGCACGACGCAACTTTGTTGCGCGGCGCGCCGGTCCGATGCGCACGCATGATGCGCCATGCGACGCTCCCGTGCATTACAGCGGTGTAAACAAAACGTCCTCGGTTCGCTGCTTTCCGTGACAGGGTGATAGCAATGAGCGTTCCTGGCCGGGCACACAGACGTTCCACCACCGGCCCAGGACCCTTGCATTCATCACCGAGAGAGGCATCGAACATGGCATCCGTGTTCAAGAAGCACACAGCCGAGTGGGGCAGGCGCGGCATCGCGCTCGGCGCCGGGGCAGCAGCGACGGCGCTGGTGCTCACGGGCTGCGCGGGCGGCAGCGTGAGCGACACCGACCTGAACGGCCTGAGCATCGGGACGACCGACAAGATCACGTCGCTCGACCCGGCGGGCTCGTACGACAACGGCTCCTTCGCCGTGCAGAACCAGGTCTTCCCGTTCCTGATGAACACGCCCGTGGGCAGCCCGGACGTGAAGCCGGACATCGCCACGAAGGGCGAGTTCACGAACGACACCACCTACACGGTGACGCTCAAGAAGGGCCTCGAGTTCGCCAACGGCAACCCGCTCACGTCGAGCGACGTGAAGTTCTCGTTCGAGCGCGAACTGAAGATCAACAACGAGAACGGCCCGCAGTCGCTGCTCGCCAACCTCAAGAGCATCGACACGCCGAACGACACCACGGTGGTGTTCCACCTCGACCACGCCGACCAGACGTGGCCGCAGGTGCTCTCCAGCCCCGCCGGGCCGATCGTGGACGAGGACGTCTTCAGCGCGGACAAGCTCACCAGCGCCGCCGACATCGTGAAGGGCAAGGCGTTCGCCGGGCAGTACGAGATCACCTCGTACAAGGAGAACCAGCTTATCCAGTACAAGGCGAACAAGAAGTACGACGGGCTCCTGGGCAAGGCGAAGACCGACGAGGTGACCGCCAACTACTACACCAAGGAGACCGACCTCAAGCTCGCCGTGCAGAAGGGCGACGTCGACGTGGCGTACCGCTCGCTGACGCCGACGGACATCGCCGACCTCCGTAAGGACGACTCCCTGAAGGTCACGGACGGCCCCGGCGGCGAGATCCGCTACGTCGTCTTCAACTTCAAGACGCAGCCGTTCGGCACGGGCCAGTCCGGCGCGGACGAGAAGAAGGCCCTCGCGGTGCGCCAGGCGGTCGCGGACGTCGTCGACCGTGACGCCCTCGCGAAGGAGGTCTACAACGACACCTACACGCCGCTGTACTCGATGGTGCCGGACGGCCTGACCGGAGCGGCGACGCCGTTCAAGTCGCTGTACGGCGACGGCAACGGTGCCCGGACCTCGACAAGGCGAAGAAGACCCTGTCGGACGCCGGAGTCTCCGGCAAGATCCAGCTCGACATCCAGTACTCCCCGGACCACTACGGGTCGGCGTCGGACGACGAGTACGCCCTGCTGAAGACCCAGCTCGAGAAGTCGGGCCTGTTCACCGTGAACATCCAGTCGACGGTCTACACGACCTACGCCCAGGAGCGCACGAAGGACGCCTACCCGGAGTACCAGCTCGGCTGGTTCCCGGACTTCTCGGACGCGGACAACTACCTCTCGCCGTTCTTCACGAAGGACAACTTCGTGCAGAACCACTACGACGACGCGGTCATCCAGGACCTCATCGCCAAGGAGCAGGCGGAGTCCGACGCCGACAAGCGGGCCGACCTGATCGAGCAGGCCCAGCAGCGTGAGGCCGAGCAGATCTCGACCCTCCCGCTCCTGCAGGGCAAGTCGGTCGCGGTCGCGAACAAGGACGTCAAGGGCCTGACCCTCGACGCCTCGTTCAAGTTCCGCTACGCCACCCTCTCCAAGTAACACCGACGACGGCCAGGGGGCGTTCTCGAGCAGAACGCCCCTGGTCACGTCCTCGAAAGGCACCCCTCCCCGTGACCCTCACCACCCCAGAGGCGATCGAGACCGAGCCGACCAAACCCCAGGCACAGCGACGTGCCGGGGGCGGTGGCGGCGGACTCGGCCGGTACGTCCTCGTCAGGTTCCTCCTCATCTTCCCGACCGTCTTCATCCTGGTGACGCTCGTGTTCTTCCTGATGCGCGTCATCGGGAACCCGATCACCGCTTCCGTCGGCGGCCGGCTCACCCCCGACCAGCTGCAGGAACGCCTGCACGCCGCGGGCTACGACCGGCCGGTGCTCGTCCAGTACTTCGAGTACCTCGGCAACATCGTCCGCGGTGACTTCGGCACGACGTCGACCGACCACCGCCCGATCACCGAGATCATCGTCCAGTACGGCGGTGCGACCGCGGAGCTCGTGTTCTACGCGCTCATCGTCGCCCTCGTCCTCGGCATCCCGCTCGGCATGCTCGCCGCGTACATGCGCGACAAGTGGCCGGACGTCCTGTTCCGCGCCCTGGCGATCCTGACGTACGCGACCCCGGTGTTCTTCGGCGGTCTGCTGCTCAAGCTGGTCTTCTCGGTGTGGCTCGGCTGGCTGCCGCTCGGCGACCGCGCGTCCACCAGGGTGGAGCTCGTGCTCGACCGCATCCCCGGTGCGACGGGCATCTACATCATCGACGCGCTGCGGACCGGCAACGCCGAGATCATCACGGACGTGCTGGCGCACGCGGTCCTGCCGGCGCTGACGCTCGGCCTGCTGACCGCCGGCATCTTCCTGCGGCTGGTGCGCGCCAACATGATCGGTTCGCTCGGTTCCGAGTACGTGGACGCGGCCCGCTCGCGCGGTGTCCGGGAGGCACGGCTCGTCCGGACGCACGCGTTCCGTCCGGCGCTGGTCCCGATCATCACCGTGATGGGTCTGCAGATCGCCATGCTGCTGGGCGGGTCGGTCCTCACCGAGACCACCTTCGGGTGGCGCGGGCTCGGCTTCGAGCTCAACCAGTACCTGTCGGCCCGCGACTTCGTCGCCGTCCAGGGCATCGTCGCGATGCTCGCCGTGATCGTCGCGGTCACGAACTTCGTCGTCGACGTCGTCGCGGCACTGATCGACCCGAGAGTGAGGTTCTAGAGATGGCTGACACCTCCCTCGTCGACCGCCACGAGCCGCTCTGGAAGCGGCTGCCCGTCGTGGTGCAGCTCCGCAAGAGCACGGGCTGGCAGCGCGCCATGCTCATCACCGGCGTGGTCATCTGCGCCCTGTACATCGTCGTCGCGATCGCCGCGCCGCTCATCGCCCCGTACGGTTTCGGCCAGCTGCAGGGTGCGGACGGGCAGCCTTCCCGCGCACCGGCGAGCCGAGCTCCGCGCACATCTGGGGCACGACCGTCGGCGGCTTCGACGTGTTCAGCCGCGTCGTCTACGGTGCCCGGACCGCGGTCCTCGTGGTCATCGTGGCCGTCGTCGTGTCGATCCTCATCGGCGTGCTGCTCGGCATGGTCTCCGGCTACATCGGCGGCTGGCTCGACCGGGTCCTCGTCGTGGTCGCGGACGCGATCTACGCGTTCCCGTCGCTGCTCCTGGCGATCGTCGTGTCGATCGTCATCTCCGGCGGCAACTCGAGCTACTCGGGCGGCATCATCGCCGCGGCGATCTCGATCACGGTCGTGTACGTTCCGCAGTACTTCCGGGTCGTCCGGGCAGAGGCGGTGCGGCTGAAGAACGAGGCGTTCGTCGAGTCCGCGCGCGTGATGGGCACGAACCCGTGGCGCATCATGACGCGGCACGTGCTGCGGAACTCGACGCGCTCCCTGCCGCTGATCCTCACGCTCAACGCGAGCGACGCGATCCTGACGCTCGCCGGCCTGGGCTTCCTGGGCTTCGGGATCGGCCCGACCAGCGGGGCGGAGTGGGGCTACGACCTCAGCCGCGCGCTCTCCGACGTCGCGAGCGGCGTCTGGTGGACCGGTGTCTTCCCGGGTGTCGCGATCGTGGTGCTCGTCCTCGGCGTGACGTTCATCGGCGAGAGCCTCAACGACATCTCCGACCCGCGCCTGCGCGCCCGCCGACGGCTGAAGCAGCTGGTGTCGCGCAAGCAGGCGACCAGCACGGAAGGGGCGACCGCATGACGGACGCGACCAACCACGAGGACGCGGCCACGCGCCTCCAGCCCGACGGGACCGGCCGACCCGACGGGACCGGCCGAGCCGACGGAACAGACGGGCGCAGCGAACCGGTCGTGTCCGTCGACGACCTGACCGTCACCTTCGCCACCGACAACGGTGCCGTCGACGCCGTCCGGGGCGTCAGCATCGACGTCCGGCCCGGCGAGGTCCTCGCCCTCGTCGGCGAGTCCGGCTCCGGCAAGTCCGTCACGGCGCGGAGCATCCTGCGGCTCATGCCGGAGACGGCGACCCTCGGCGGTGCGGTGTTCCTCGACGGCACCGACGTCGTGACGGTCGGCGCGCCGAAGCTGCGGAGCCTCCGCGGCACGGCCGGCGCGATGGTGTTCCAGGAGCCGTCCACGGCGCTCAACCCGGTCTTCACGGTCGGGTGGCAGATCGCCGAAGGGCTCCGCGCACACGGCGGCGTCTCGAAGAAGGAGGCCCGCGCGAAGGCGATCGACTACCTGCGTCGCGTCGGCATCCCCGATCCCGAGACGCGGGTCGACCACTACCCGCACCAGTTCTCCGGCGGCCAGAAGCAGCGCGTCGTCATCGCGAGCGCGCTGGCCCTCGAACCGAGCGTGATCATCGCCGACGAGCCGACGACGGCCCTCGACGTGACGGTCCAGGCGGAGATCCTCGACCTGCTCCGCCGGTGCCGCGACGAGTTCGGCGCGGCGATCGTCATCATCACGCACAACATGGGCGTCGTCGCCGACCTGGCCGACCGCGTCGCCGTGATGTACCAGGGCGAAGTCGTGGAAGAGGCACCGGTCGCCGAGCTGTTCGCGGCACCGCAGGCCGACTACACGAAGCGCCTGCTCGCCGCCGTGCCCCGGCTCGAGGCCTCCACCGGGGTCGCACGTCGTGCCGCGATCAGCGAGGACGTCGAGCCGCTCGTCCGCGCACGCGGGCTCGAGATCGAGTACCCGGCCGACTCGGCGCCCACGCGTTCAAGGCGGTCAAGGGCGTCGACCTGGACATCCGTCCCGGCGAGGTCCTCGGCCTGGTGGGGGAGTCCGGTTCCGGGAAGACGACCATCGGCCGGGCGATCGCGGGCCTGACGAGGGTCACCGGCGGCTCGCTCGAGGTCCTCGGCACCGAGATGCTCGGGTACCGCGAGCGCGACTTCAAGCGGCACCGCAAGGACATCGGGTTCGTCTTCCAGGACCCGGCGACCTCGTTCAACCCGCTGCTGACGATCGCCGAGTGCGTCGCCGAACCGCTCGTCGTGCACGGCGAGGCGTCGAGCCCGCGCGCGGCCCGCAAGCGCGTCGGGGAACTGCTCGAGGCGGTGCAGCTGCCGGCGTCCTACGGCGACCGGTACCCGCACGAGCTCTCCGGCGGACAGCGCCAGCGCGCCTCCCTCGCCCGGTCGCTCGCGCTCCGGCCGAAGCTCCTCATCGCCGACGAGCCGACGAGTGCGCTCGACGTGTCGGTGCAGGCGCGCGTGCTCGAGCTGTTCCTCGAGCTGCAGCAGGACCTCGGGTTCGCGTCGCTGTTCATCAGCCACGACCTCGCCGTGGTCGGCGCGCTCTCCGACCGGATCGCCGTGCTCTACCGCGGCGACCTGGTCGAGACCGGCACGACCGCCGAGGTCCTCGGCGCACCGCAGCACCCGTACACGCAGCGTCTCCTGGCGTCGCTTCCGGTACCAGACCCGGCGGAACAGGCCGAGCGACGGCGTACGCTTGTGGAACTGGAGAACGCCGGGTCCTGACCCGACGTGACCAGCCTGGAGGCGCGGCTCGCGTCGACGACGCGCGCCGCGCCTCCAGGCGGTCGCCTCCACCGCACCACGCACGACGGACGGTGCACCCCGGTCCGTCGCGAACCGCCGCCAGGGGGCGGCGTGGAAGGGGACCCATGATCGCGGTGAACGGACCGGCGGTCGTCGCAGACGACGTGTCGATCGAGTACCGGAGCGGGCGGGGCACGGACCCGATCCGAGCCGTCGACGGCGTGAGCCTGACCGTCCGGCAGGGCGAGATCCTCGCCGTGCTCGGCGAGTCCGGGTCCGGCAAGTCGACGTTCGCCGCGGCGATCGCGGGGCAGCTCGGCACCACCGGCGAGGGCGAGGGCGCGCACCGTCGCCACATCGTCGGGGCGAGCTGACCGTGCTCGGACAGAAGACGCGCGGACTCCGCGCGACGTCGCGGAAGCTTCGAACGACTCAGCGGTCGCATCGGGTACCTGCCGCAGGACGGCGCGGACCGGCTCAGCCCGGACCTGACCGTCGGCGAGGCGATCGCGGAACCCATCTACGCACGCGACCGACGGTTCGACCGGAAGGAGGCGGGTCTCATCGTCGCGCGCCTGGTCGACGCCGTGCACCTGCCGCTCGGCGTGATGCGGCTCAACACCTGGGAGCTCTCGAGCGGGCAGCGGCAGCGGGTCGCCCTCGCCCGGGCGCTCGTCCTCGAGCCGCAGCTGCTCGTCGCCGACGAACCGGCGCGCGGCGTGGACGTGCTCGTGCGCCAGTCGGTGCTCGAAGCGCTCGCGACCCTGCAGCGGAACCGGCAGTTCTCGGCCGTGGTCGTGTCGAGCGACCTCCGCGAGGCCCGTGCCCTCGCCGACCGGGTGGCGATCATGGCGGAGAGCCGGCTGGTCGGGCTCGGCACCTTCGACGAGGTGCTCGACAACCCCGTCGACCCGTACGTCAAGACGCTCGCGTCGACGGCCGCCCGCCCGGTGAAGCGCCGGCAGCCGGTCGCCGCCGCGCCTCGTCGCTCGACGGCCCCGCGCCGTCCGGTCGGTGCTGGCACGGGCCCGCGTGCGGAACGGCAGGAGAACGCGTGAACGCCGACGAGACGACGCCGGCCGGGCACCGTGCCGTCGCGTCCTCCGGTGGGGAACGCGGGCATCGTGCCGTCGCGTCCTCCGTCGGGGAACGCGGGCATCGTGCCGTCGCGTCCTCCGGTGGGGAACGCGGGCACCGTGCCGTCGTGACCGACGCGGGGGCCGCGCTGCCCGTCGCCGCTCCGACGTCGGGGCCGATCGCGATCCTGCCCGCCGGGCGGGGCACCGCGCTCCACGAGGACGCCGTCGCCTCCGCCGGTGGCACCGTCGCTCCGCTCGGACCGGACACCGCCGGCCTGGTGTGGCTCGACCCGCGCGACCCCGACGGTCTGTCCGAGGCCCTCGACGCCGCACCGTCCGTCGGGTGGGTCCAGCTGCCGTTCGCGGGTGTCGATGCCTTCGCGTCGCTCATCCGCTCCCACGGCGAACGGGTGCTGTTCACCTCGGCCAAGGGTGCGTACGCCGAACCCGTCGCCGAGCACGCGCTCGCGCTGACGCTCGGCACGCTGCGGGTGCTGCAGAAGCGCGCCCGTGCCCGGACGTGGGCGAAGGAGCCCGAAGGCGTCTCGCTCTACGGCCGGAACGTGGTCGTCATCGGCGCCGGGGGATCGCGCAGGAGTACCTCCGACTGCTCGCCCCGTTCGAGGTGTCGGTGACCGTGGTGCGGCGCTCGACGTCGCCGGTCGACGGTGCCGACCGCACGGTGACGACCGATCAGCTCGACGAGGTCCTGCCGGACGCCGACGTGGTGATGATCGCCGCAGCCATGACCTCGGGCACCGCGAAGCTGTTCGGCACGCGCCAGTTCGAACTCATGAAGCCGACGGCGCGGCTCGTGAACATCGCACGCGGTGGGCTCGTCGACACGGACGCGCTGGTCGACGCGCTGCGCGTCGGCGCCATCGCGGCCGCCGGTCTCGACGTGACGGACCCGAGCCCCTGCCCGACGGCCATCCGCTGTGGGACGAGCCCGGTGCGATCATCACGCCGCACCAGGCGGACACGCCGGAGATGGTGGCGCCGCTGCTCGCGGAACGCGTGCGGACGAACACGGCGGCGTTCCTCGGCGGTGCGGGCACGGGATTCGTGGGCGTCGTCGACCCGGTGGCCGGGTACTGAGCCGCGGCGCTGCGTCGGTTCGCCGCGGTCGGCGGCCGTGCGGCGCGCCCGGGATGCGCGTCCGATGCTCCGGGCGGCTCCGGGTTGCTGCTATGCTGTTACCCGTTGTTCAGGCGGCTGCGGTCGCTGAGCAGTGATCCTCGATAGCTCAATTGGCAGAGCAGCCGGCTGTTAACCGGCAGGTTGTTGGTTCGAGTCCAACTCGGGGAGCGAACGGCCCTCACCCTCACGGGTGGGGGCCTTTTGCGTGGGCGGCCCGGGGAGGCGGCCCCGGGGAGGCGGCCCGAGACTCGGTATGAGCGACACTTCTCGGGCTCTCGCGCGCGAGACTTGTCGCCCAACGTGAGACTCGGGCGCGCGTACCCGAGTCTCGGGCCCGGCTCGCAGGCTGCACCCGACCGGAAGCTGTTAGCGTTCACAGGTGATCACCGTGCGTCGAGCCCTCGTCGTGGGCACCGTCGTCGCGGCGATCGGACTCGCCGGCTGCACGGCCGGCGCGGAGTCCGAGCCCGAGGACTCGCTCGACACCGGCGCGACCTCGGACGTCTCGGCTTCCGGCACAGCACCGATCGTCTTCGCGTTCGTGTGTGCCGCAGGGGCGTCCGACCGCACCGAGACCTACACGACGTACTCCGCGGTGTGGGAGGACACGCGCACGGACTGCACCGCCGAGCGGATCACCGGGACGGAGATGTCCGCGCAGCAGCGCGCCGCGGTCGACGCCGCCGACGGAGACGCGACGCTCGAGGAGCTCGCTGCGGCATGTGCGGTGCGGGGTGATGCACCGTGGACGGCGGCGGTGACCTCGTCCGAGCAGGCGCACGTCGCGGCCGGCCTCGTCGCGTACTGCCCGGGCACCCGGAGATCGACCACCTGCGCGACGCACTCGCTGCCTGGCGGGGCTGAGCCGTCTGGCGGGAGCGTGCCGTCTGCGGGGACTGAGCCGTCTGGCGGGACCGTGCCGTCTGCGGGGACTGAGCCGTCTGGCGGGACCGTGCCGTCTGCGGGGACTGAGCCGTCTGGCGGGACCGCGCCGTCTGCGGGGACTGAGCCGTCTGGCGGGACCGCGCCGCGCCTCCAGGCCGCTGCTCGGACGCCGGGAGGGGCGTGAGCCCCGTCAGCCCTCGGGTGGTCGCGACCGGGCAGCCAGGACTTGCCCGGGCCGCCCCAGCAGTTCTTGCGGATCGCCTTGGCGACCTGCTTGCCGAACGGGTGCACGAGCCGGTCGGCGTACAGCCAGCCGTCCAGGTGGTCGTACTCGTGCTGGAAGATCCGGGCGAGCCAGCCGTGGGCCTCGACCTCGAACGGTTCGCCGTGCTCGTCGAACGCGCGGAGGAGCGCGCTCTCGGACCGGCGGAGCGGGAATCGCTCGCCCGGCACCGAGAGGCAGCCTTCGGACTCCTCGTCCTCGTCGAGTTCCTCCACAGACTCGGGTACCGGCGGTGTGATCCACAGGGCCGGGTTCACGGCCGCGCCGCGGTGCAGGACCTCGTCATCATCGGTCCATGAGTACACGAAGAGCCGCTTGCCGACGCCGACCTGGGGGCCGGCGAGCCCGACCCCGGGCGCCAGGTCCATCGTCTCGTACATGTCGGCGACCAGCTCGCGGAGCGAGTCGTCGAACTCGGTGACCTCGACCGCACGCTCGTGCAGGACGGGTTCGCCGGTGATGCGGATCGGGAGAACGGCCATTCACCCAGGTTATCCGGCGGGGAACGGTAGCCTCGACGCGTGACGTCGGACCTCCAGATCCCGGACGCCGTGAGCAACCTCACGCCGTTCCAGGCGCTCATGATCCCCGTTGCGCTCATCGGCGCGGTGTTCCTGTCGCTCGGCGCGCAGTTCCAGAGCCGCGGGGTGCAGCGGGTTGAGGCCCGTCTGGGGCGCCAGTCGAAGGGGCTCAGCGTCCGACACGTCGTCGGGCTGGTCTCGAGCGGGTACTGGGTGCTCGGCACGCTCATGCTCGGTGTCGCGGTGGTGCTGCAGCTGGTCAGCATCACGTTCGCGCCGCTCATCGTCGTGCAGCCGCTCGGTGCGGTCGCGCTCGTCATCACGACGTGGTTCTCGTCGCGGTCCACGGGCGTCCCGCTGGGGCGCCGCGCCCGCCGTGCGGTGTGGACGTGCATCGTCGGCGTCGCGATCTTCGTCGGCATCGCGGCGTTCGTCGGGCACGAGAGCGCCATCACCCGGCAGCAGTGGTCACGGTGCTCGTGATCCTGGCCGTCGTCCTGGCACTCGTGCTGGTGTCGTTCCGGTTCGTGGCGAAGCACCGCAACGCGCTGTACTACATCGTCGGCGCCGGGGTCCTCTACGGCTTCGTGGCGACGCTGGCGAAGGTGACCTTGAACCGGTTCGTCAACCACACGTTCGACTGGTTGACCGTGCTCGCGATCATCGGCGTGATCGTCGCGGCGTCCCTCGGCGGGTACTTCGTGCAGAACGCGTACTCGAGCGGCTCGGCCGACCTCGTGATCGCTGGGCTGACGGTGATCGATCCGATCGTGGCGGTCGGCATCGGGGTGATCGTCCTCGAGGAGGCGGCCGGTGCGCCGTTCGTCGCGGTCGCCGGCTTCGTGGTGGCCGCCGCGATCGCCATCACGGGCGTGTTCCTCCTCGCCAAGCACCACCCGCAGTCGCGGGCCTGAAGCGTCACCCCTGGGTAGGGTCTCCTCAACCGCGAGGCGGACGCGCTGGTCCGGAGTGGTGCGGTAGCGTCGTCGAACGACCAGCAATCGCCCACGAGAGGACGACGCCAGCCGTGTCAGACGACGCCATCACCGCCACCGCCGAGCCGACGGGTGCGACCGGAGGCCGACGACCGCTGCGCGTCATGATCGCGGCGGACACGTTCCCGCCCGACGTCAACGGTGCCGCCACGTTCGCGGAACAGCTCGCCGTCGGACTCGCCGAGCGAGGGCACGAGGTCCACGTCGTGGCACCGGCCTCGAGCCGGCACTACGGCACGTTCGACGAGGAACACCGCGGCGTCACCCTCGTCGTGCACCGGCTGAAGTCCTACAAGTGGCCGTGGCACGCCTGGCTCCGTTTCGTGTGGCCGTGGAGCGTCCGGAAGTGGACGGCCCCGATCCTCGACGCCGTGCGGCCCGACGTCCTGCACATCCAGTCCCACGTCATCATCGGCCGCGGGATCGTGCACGAGGCGAACGCCCGCGGGATCCGCGTGGTCGCGACGAACCACTTCATGCCCGAGAACCTGCTCGAGTACGTGCCGTTCGGGCGCCGGACGCTGCCCATCGCGCTCAAGATCGCGTGGAACGACGCCGCCAAGACCTACCGGCTCGCGGACACCATCACGACCCCGACGAACCTCGCGGCCGACTACCTGCGCAAGGCCATCGCCGGGCAGCGGGTGCTCGCGATCTCCTGCGGTCTCGACGCGTCCCGCTACGTCGCGCGCGAGGGCCGGCCGCCGACGAACGACATCGTGTTCGTCGGGCGGGTCGCGCCGGAGAAGCACCTCGACGTCCTGATCGGCGCGCTCCCGCACATCCCGGCCGAGCTCGCGGCGCACGTGACCATCGTCGGCGACGGCGAGATGATCCCGAAGCTGAAGGCACAGGCGAAGGAGCTCGGGCTCGAGGACCGCGTCCGCTTCCTGGGGTTCGTCTCCGACGAGGCCAAACGGCAGGCGCTCACGAACGCGACCGTGTTCGCGATGCCCTCCACCGCGGAACTGCAGAGCATCTCGTCGCTCGAGGGGATGGCCTCCGGCCTCCCCGTCGTGGCGGCGGACTCCATGGCGCTGCCGCACCTCATCGACGGCAACGGGTACCTGTTCACGCCGGGCGACGAGCGCGACCTCGCGGCCAAGCTCACGGCGGTGCTCACGGCCTCCGACGACGACTACGTGGCGATGCGCGAACGCAGTCTGGCCATGATCGAGGCACACGACATCAACCGCACGCTGTCGACGTTCGAGTCGCTGTATCGTGGCAGCCGGTGGCCTGACGGTCTCCGGCGAGGGGCGGTAGCCAAGCTGGTCAAGGCAGTCGGCTCATAACCGAACGATTCGCGGGTTCGAGTCCCGCCCGCCCTACGTGCACTTGCCAAGGAAGCGCGACGCGCCCCAGGAAGACCACAGCCCCACGCCGAACGTGACGTTCGAGGTGACCCGGGGCGGCACCGGCGTGCGCGTCAACGCCTTCCGGATCGGCTTCATGGGTGCGATCGGCGTGCTCGTCGCCCTCGTCGCGGGCTCGATCGTCCACCAGCTGTCGACGGTCCTCGTCTACATCGGCGTCGCCCTGTTCCTCGCGCTCGGCATCGACCCCTTGGTGTCGTTCCTCGAGCGGTTCATCCCGCGGTGGGGCGCCATCACGGTCGTGGTCGTCGGGGTCCTCACCGCCTTCGCCGGCGTCGTGTTCGCCGTCGTCCCGATCCTCGTGCAGCAGGCGACGAACCTCATCCAGAACTTCCCGGACATCGTGAAGGACATCTCCACGCAGGAGTGGGTGCAGAACCTCTCGAAGCAGTTCTCCGGGTCGTTCGACATCGACCACGCGCTGCAGTCGGTGCAGTCCTTCGTCGAGAACCCGGGCAACCTGCTGAGCCTCGGCGGTGGGATCCTGGCGGTGGGTAGCGGCATCCTGTCCGGACTGACGGGCGCCGTGATCGTCATCATCCTGATGCTGTACTTCCTCGCGTCGATGCGCGGCATGAAGTCGATGACGTACCGCTTCGTGCCGGCGTCGCGCCGGCAGAACTTCATCGACGTCAGCGAGCAGATCACGCAGGCGGTCGGCCGCTACGTCGTCGGGCAGATCTCACAGGCGCTCATCAACGGCATCCTCAGCCTCGTGTTCCTGCTCATCATCGGTGCCCCGCTGCCGGTGCTCCTGGCCTCGTTCGCGTTCCTCGGCTCGCTCATCCCGCTCGTCGGCACGCTCGCCGCCGCGATCGTCATCTCGCTCCTCTGCCTGTTCGCATCGCCGGCGACCGCCCTCGCCGCCGCGATCTACTACCTCGTGTACATGCAGGTCGAGGCGTACGTCATCTCGCCGCGCATCATGTCGCGTGCGGTCCAGGTGCCCGGGGCGCTCGTCGTCATCGCGGCCGTCGCGGGCGGCACGATCGGCGGTGTGCTCGGCGCACTGGTCGCCCTTCCCGTCGCGGCGTCGGTGATCATCATCGTGCAGAAGGTCATCTACCCGCGACAAGAACAGTCGTGACCGCGTACCAGGACCACGTCGCCGGCCGTGATCGCTGGGCGAAGAGTCCCCGCGGGCCGCTCGCGCTCGTGAACGCGCAGCATGTGGACCACGCCCAGCCGGTGTGGCCGGTGCCGGGGAGTGGTCTCCGGCTCCGGGCGGCCTGTCGGTCACGGCGTCGGCGGCCGACGGCGTGGTCGTGGACGGGGTGCCGGTCGACGGTACGGTGCTCGTCGCTGGGAAGAGGCGGTCGTCGCGTCGACCGTGACCTTCCCGGACGGGTACGCGGGCACGGTCTCCGGCGGCACGCTGCGCGTGTGGGACCCGGCCTCCGCGGCCACCGCACGGTTCGCGCGCATTGCCCGGTTCGAGCGTTCCGACGAGTGGGTCGCGTCCGGCAGGTACACGCCGATCGACGGCCTGGAGGAGCGTGGGAGCGTCGTCGACGCCGCCGGCGATCCGCTCGCGGTCGCCGGGCACATCGAGACGGCCTTCGGCAGCACGACCGTCCGGCTCGTGGCGGTCCGGTCGGCACCGTTCCAGGGGTCGGCGCGGCTGCAGCTCGTCGTCCAGGACGCCACGAGCGCGCTGCTCGAGGACGACCCGGCAGCACGTACTCGATGGGGCGCTTCCTGTACCTCGACGACCCCGGTACCGCCGTCGACGTCGAGCTCGACTGGAACCTGCTCGTCCTGCCGCCGTGCGCGTTCTCGTACCAGTTCGCGTGCCCGATCCCACCGGAGGAGAACCGGATCCCGGCGCCGATCACCGCGGGGAGCGCCATCCGCTCGACACCGACGAACACGTCTTCCACTGACTCCCGCCGCGGTGTCTGGTGTTCCCGGCGCGCAGGCTGCATAATGGGCGTGTCCGCAAGGACATCACAATCGGATATCGATGGTTCCGAACGAACCTCCGTGGTCCAGGTCGATGGGGAAGTCGCACCTGACGAATCGGAGGAATCGTGAACGGAACGACCACCGGGGTGCTCTACGTGCACTCCGCACCACGCGCGCTCTGCCCGCACGTCGAATGGGCGGCAGGTCGCGCCATGAGTCGTGCCGTGAACTTCTCGTGGCTCGACCAGCCGGCGCAGGACGGAGCTCGTCGTACCGAGTTCACCTGGACCGGCAGCGTCGGCACCGGCGCGGCGATCGCGTCTGCCCTGCGCGGCTGGGAGCACCTCCGCTACGAGGTGACCGAGGAGCCCACCTCGGAGTCGGACGGCGGCCGCTGGATGCACACGCCGGACCTCGGTGTGTTCTACGCGCAGACGGACGTCACCGGCAACATGGTCGTCCCCGAGGACCGCGTCCGCTACGCCATGGAGGTCGCCGGCAGCAACGCACTCGAACTCCACCGCGAGCTCCGGCTGGCGCTCGGTCAGGCCTGGGACGACGAACTCGAACCGTTCCGGCACGCCGCCGAGGGCAACCCCGTCGTCTGGCTCCACCGCGTCGGCTGACCCCGCGCCGATCCCTCCGTCACGAACGCCGCCCGGCTCCCGCCGGGCGGCGTTCCTGCGTCCGAGAATCGGTTGTGCCGTCCCCGAGACTCGGTTGCGCGGCCCCGAGACTCGTGCTCAGCGACACTTCTCGCGGCCGGGAGCCCGAGATCTGTCGCCCAGCCCGAGACTCGGGTTGCCGGGGTCGGCCACCGGAACGACCAAGGCCCGCCCCGACGACGCGGGGCGGGCCTCCAGGCCGAGGGTGGACCGGATCAGGCGGTGCGGAACGCGACGACCGCGTTGTGCCCGCCGAAGCCGAACGAGTTGCTCACCGCGAGCAGGTCGCCCGACGGCAGCTCGCGCGGAGCGGTCGCGACGTCCATGACGATCTCCGGGTCCTGCTCGGTGAGGTTGATCGTCGGCGGAGCGACGCGGTCGTGCAGCGCCAGCACCGTGAAGGCCGCCTCGATCGCACCGGCGCCGCCGAGCAGGTGCCCGGTCGACGCCTTGGTCGCCGACACCACGATCCGGTCGAGGTGGTCGCCGAAGACCCGACGCATCGCGTGGTACTCCGCGATGTCGCCCACCGGGGTCGAGGTCGCGTGCGCGTTGACGTGCACGACGTCCTCGCGCGAGGCGCCGGCGTGCTCGAGGGCCTGCAGGACCGCACGGGCGGCAGCGCTGC
This sequence comes from Curtobacterium flaccumfaciens, assembly GCA_029689965.1. Classification (GTDB taxonomy): domain Bacteria; phylum Actinomycetota; class Actinomycetes; order Actinomycetales; family Microbacteriaceae; genus Curtobacterium; species Curtobacterium flaccumfaciens_E. The sequence continues at coordinate 2,259,256 of CP121450.1, forward strand.
CCTCGGGGTCCGGCGCGGTGATGTGGAAGGCGTCCGAGGTGATGCCGGCACCGGCGACCTCGGCGTAGATCTTCGCGCCGCGGGCCTCGGCGTGCTCCTTGGTCTCGAGGATGAGCGCCGCGGCGCCGTCGCCGAGCACGAAGCCGTCGCGCGTGACGTCGTACGGGCGCGACGCGGTCTCGGGGAGTCGTTGCGGCGGGACAGCGCCTGCATCGCCGCGAACGCCGCGAGGGGCAGCGGGTGCAGGGCGGCCTCGGCGCCACCGGTGATGACGATGTCGGCGTCGCCGCTCGCGACGTGCCGGTACGCCTCGGCGAGGGACTCGGTCGAGGACGCGCACGCCGACAGGTAGGTGCGGGCGCCACCGCGGGCGCCGAACTCCATCTCGATGGCGGCGGCCGGGCCGTTCGCCATGAGCATCGGCACCGTCATCGGCATGACGCGGCGCGGGCCCTTCTCGCGGAGGGTGTCCCAGGCGTCGAGCAGCGTGTTGACGCCGCCGATGCCGGTCGCCCAGTCGACGATGAGGCGCTCCGGGACGACGGATTCGGCGTCGATGCCGGCGTCGGCCCAGGCCTCGCGCGCGGCGACGAGCGACAGCTGCGACGACGGGTCGAGGCGCTTCGTCTCCGGGCGGGTGAGCTGGTCGGTGAGGAACCGGCGCGCCTGGCCGGCGAACTCGACGGGGAGTTCGAGCTCGGCGTAGCGCGGGTCCTCGATGCGGGTGATGCCGGACTTGCCGGCGAGCAGCGCCTCCCACGTCTCCGGGGCGGTCGCGGCGAGGGGCGTGATGGCACCGATCCCGGTGACGACGACGGTCTTGTTGGTCATGGAACGACGTGCTCTTTCGTGTGGATGGAACGAGATGAGCGCCGCGGCCCGCGGCTGGTCCGCCGGGGCCGCGGCGCTCAGGAAGCTCGCGTCAGGCCTGCGCCTTGACGATGTAGTCGACGGCGTCGCCCACGGTCTTGAGGTTCTTGACCTCTTCGTCCGGATCTTCACGTCGAACTTCTCCTCGGCGTTCACGACGATGGTCATCATCGAGATCGAGTCGATGTCGAGGTCGTCGGTGAACGACTTGTCGGCGGCGACGGTGTCGGTCGCGATGCCGGTCTCGTCGTTGATCAGCTTCGGCCAGGCCGGCGAGGACTTCTTCGTTGGACAGGGCCATGGGGATTCTCCTTGAGGGGGTGTCGTTTGACCGTGGACCAGCCTAGGGCACGAGCGGTGCGCGCGCCCGGAGGCGGGCCGGGCCGGATGCTGCGGGCTAGGGGAGGACGACCACCTGCGCGCCGAACACGAGTCCGGCGCCGAACCCGATCTGCAGGGCGAGGCCGCCCGACAGGTCCGGGTGCTCGTCGAGCAGGCGGTGCGTGGCGAGCGGGATGCTCGCGGCGGAGGTGTTGCCGGTGGTCGTGATGTCGCGGGCGATCACCACGGAGTCGGGCAGGCCGAGCTGCTTCGCGAACTCGTCGATGATGCGGATGTTCGCCTGGTGCGGGACGAACGCCGCGAGGTCCGACGGCTCGACACCGGCCGTGGCCAGTGCTTCACGCGCGACCTTGACCATCTCCCAGACGGCCCAGCGGAACACGGTCTGACCGGCCTGCCGTATCGTCGGCCGCGCGGCCCCCGCTTCCCACTCCTTGTAGGTCGAGGTCATGCCGATGGCGTCCCACTTCGACCCGTCCGATCCCCAGATCGTCGGGGCGATGCCGGGGAAGTCGCTCGGTCCGACGATCGCAGCACCCGCGCCGTCGCCGAGCAGGAACGAGATGGAGCGGTCGGTCGGGTCGACGATGTCGCTCAGCTTCTCGGCGCCGACGACCAGCACGTGGTCGGCGACGCCGGACTTGACGAAGGAGTCCGCCTGGGCGATGCCGTACGCGTAGCCGGCGCACGCGGCGCTGATGTCGTACGCCGCTGCGGGGGCTGCACCGATCCGCTCGGCGAGCAGCGACGCCATCGACGGCGTCGCCACGGTGTGCGTGACGGTGCTGACGAGGACGACACCGATCTGCGACGGCTCGATGCCGGCCTTCGCGATCGCGTCGAGCGCGGCGGCCTCGGCGAGGTCGACGGCCTCGACGTCCTTCCCGGCGCGCATCCGGCGATGATCCCGGTGCGCTGGCGGATCCACTCGTCGGAGGAGTCGATCGGACCGACGAGGTCGTCGTTCGGCACGGCGTTCTCGCCGCGCGCAGCACCGAACGCGAGGATGCGGGTGAACTCGTGGCCGCGTCGCTGCTGCAGCTGCGGACGCGTCGCCGGGGCGGCCTGGAGGCCCGTGGGGGCGTCCGTCGTGTCGGTCACGTCGGTCATGCGGTGGCGTCTGCTTCCTGGGTGCTGTCGTCGTCCTCGGGTGCGGTCGCGCTCTGCAGCAGGTCGATCGCGGCCGGCAGGTCGTCGGGGTCTTGATCGCGACGGTGGGCGTCCCACGCAGACCGCGCTTCGCCAGACCGACGAGGGCACCGGCCGGGCGAGCTCGACGATGCCGGTCACTCCGGCGCCCGCGAACGACTCCATGACGGCGTCCCAGTGCACCGGGTTCGCGATCTGCCGCACCATGAGGTCCACGAAGCGGCGGCCGTCGTCGACGCGGGAGCCGTCGGCGTTCGTCCAGATCGGGAGTGTGGGGTCCTGTACCGTCGCAGCGGCGGCCACGGGGGCGAGGCGCTCGACCGCGGGTGCCATGTACCGGGTGTGGAACGCCCCGGCGACGGCGAGCGGGACGACACGGGCCTTCGCCGGCGGTTCGGCCGCGAGGGCGGCGATCGCGTCGGACGAGCCGGCGACGACGGTCTGGCCGCCGCCGTTGTGGTTCGCGGGGACGAGCCCGTGGGTGTCGAGCGCGGCGGCGACCGCGTCGGGGTCGCCTCCGAGGACGGCGGCCATCGAGGTGGGCTCGAGTGCGGCGGCGTCCGCCATCGCCCGGCCGCGCTCCGCCACCAGGGCGAGGGCGTCCGTCGGCTCGAGGATCCCGGCGACCGCGGCGGCGGTGAACTCCCCGACCGAGTGCCCGGCGACACCGCCGGCGAGCGCGCGACGCCCGTCGGCGAGCAGCGCGCCGGCGGTCACGAGCCCGGCGGCCACGATGAGGGGCTGAGCCAGCGCCGTGTCCTTGATGGTGTCGGCGTCGGACTCGGTCCCGTGGGCGATCAGGTCGACGCCGATGGCCTCGGACCACGCTCCGACACGGTCACGGACGGACGGCTCCTCGAGCCAGGGGGCGAGGAAGCCGGGGGTCTGGGAGCCCTGTCCGGGCGCGACGACGACGATCACCGGACAATCCTCCCGGCAGGGCCGCGTCCTGCCCGTGTGGGCATCCCACACGAATCGCGAGGGAACATTGTGGAGTTCCTAGCGGCGGTGCGGGATCCGTCGGCGTCCGGCCGTCGACTCCGACATCGCGCCGAGGATCAGCGCCGACTGCACGATGAGGGCGTCGCGGGCGTGCGTGGCGTCCCATCCGATGATGTCGGCGACGCGGCGGAGACGGTAGCGCACGGTGTTCGGGTGCACGAAGAGCTCCCGTGCCGTGGCCTCGAGCGAGCGTCCGGTGTCGAGGTAGCACCACAGCGTCTGGAGGAGCTCGGTCGACTGGTCCTTCAGCGGGACGTAGATCCGCTGCACGAGGGCGGACCGCGCGAGCGGGTCGCCCGCCAGTGCGCGCTCGGGCAGCAGGTCGTCGGCGAGTGCCGGACGCGGTGCGCCGCGCCAGGCCCTGGCGACGGCGAAACCGGCGAGGGCGCCCTTCGCGCTCGTCGACGCGTCGACCACACCGGGGACCTCGTTGCCGAGCACCAGGTGTCCCTCGCCGAAGGAGGGCTCGAGCGACTGCGCGATGGCGGTGAACGAGACCGGCTCCTCGCCCTCGGGGACGTCGTCCCTGGGGGTGGCCCGACCGATCACCACGACGAGCCGGGAGCCCTGCACGCCGATGAGCACGTCGGCGTCCATGTGCCGGGCGGTGCGGCGGATCTGGTCGACCTCGAGCTGCTTCGGCGCGTTGCCGACCAGCACGGAGACCTCGCCGTGACCGTGCCAGCCGAGCGCCGCGATCCGGGACGGCAGCTCGTCGTCGTACTCACCCGACAGGATCGAGTCCACCACGAGCGCCTCGAGCCGGGCGTCCCACAGCCCCCGGGCCTCGGCCGCGCGGGCGTAGACGTCGGCGGCTGCGAAGGCGATGTCCCGCGAGTACTTGAGGATCGCCTCCTGCAGCATCTCGTCGTCCTTGGCACGCTCCTCGACCACGGTGACGACGACGCGGATGAGCTGGAGCGTCTGCTGCAGGCTCACCGAGCGCAGGAGCTCACGCGGTGCCGAGCCGAACACGTCGGCCGCGGCGATCCAGGGCGTCGACGCGGTTCCCTCGAGCCAGCTGATGAAGGACGTGATGCCCGCCTGGGCCACGAGCCCCACCGCCGAGCGGCGCCCCGGCGGCATCTCGCTGTACCAGGGGAGCGTCTCCTCGAGTCGCTTGATGGTGGCGGTGGAGAGTTCGCCCGACACCTGCCGGAGCCAGGAGAGTGCGCGTTCGCGGTCGCTCTCCCGGCCCACGGCAGGGTCGGTGCGGGTGTCGTCACCGGCAGATCAGCTCTCGCCGCCCGCGCTGCCCGTGGTGCCGGCGGTCACGTCGTGCAGGCGGTACTTGTCGATCGCCTGCTGGACGAGCGCGCCGTCGACCTTGCCCTGGCGTGCCAGCTGCTGCAGCGTCCGCACGACGACCGACGGGCCGTCGATGTGGAAGAAGCGGCGGGCCGCCGGACGGGTGTCCGAGAAACCGAAGCCGTCGGCGCCGAGGGTGGCGTAGTCGGTCGGGACGAACGGGCGGATCTGCTCCTGGACCTGGTGCATGAAGTCGCTCACGGCGACGACCGGGCCCTCGGTGCCGAGGAGGCGCTCGGTGACGTACGGCGTGCGCGGTGCCTCGTTCGGGTTGAGGAACGCGTGCTGCTCCGCGTCGAGTCCGTCGCGGTACAGCTTACCCCAGCTCGTGACGCTCCAGACGTCCGCCGACACGCCCCAGTCCTCGGCGAGGAGCTGCTGCGCCTCGAGGATCCACGGCACGGCGACGCCCGACGCGAGCAGCTGGGCCTTGGGGCCGTCGTGCTCGCTCGGCTTGAGCAGGTACATGCCCTTGACGATGCCCTCGGCGTCGACGCCCTCGGGCTCGGCCGGCTGGACGAGCGGCTCGTTGTAGACCGTCAGGTAGTACATGACGTTCGGGTCGGCGTGCTTCGCGGAGCCGTCCTCGTTCGTGCCGTACATCCGCTCGAGGCCGGCCTGCACGATGTGGCCGATCTCGTAGCCGTAGGCGGGGTCGTACGACACCACGGCCGGGTTCGTCGCCGCGAGGAGCAGCGAGTGGCCGTCGGCGTGCTGCAGGCCCTCGCCCGTGAGCGTCGTGCGACCTGCGGTGGCACCGATCATGAAGCCACGGGTCATCTGGTCGCCGGCGGCCCAGATGGCGTCGCCGGTGCGCTGGAAGCCGAACTGCGAGTAGAAGACGTACACCGGGATGAGCGGCTCGCCCTGCGTCGAGTACGAGGTGCCGACCGCGGTGAACGCCGCGAGGGCGCCCGCCTCGTTGATGCCGACGTGGATGATCTGGCCCTGCGGGCTCTCCTTGTAGGCCAGGAGGAGCTCGCGGTCGACCGACGTGTAGTGCTGGCCGTTCGGGTTGTAGATCTTCGCGGTCGGGAAGTACGCGTCCATCCCGAACGTGCGCGCCTCGTCCGGGATGATCGGGACGACGCGGTCGCCGAAGTCGGGGGAGCGGAGCAGGTCCTTCAGCAGACGGGCGAACGCCATCGTCGTGGCGACCTCCTGCTTGCCGGAGCCCTTCTTGACGACCTGGTACTTCGAGTCGTCCGGCAGCGTGAACTGCGTGTACTTCGTCCGGCGCTCCGGCACGTACCCGCCGAGCTCGCGACGGCGCTCGTGCATGTACTGGATCGCCTCGTCGTCGTTCCCGGGGTGGTAGTACGGCGGCGTGTAGGGGTTCTCCTCCAGCTGCGCGTCGGAGATCGGGATGCGCATCTCGTCGCGGAACTGCTTGAGGTTGTCGAGCGTGAGCTTCTTCATCTGGTGGGTCGCGTTGCGTCCCTCGAAGCTCGGGCCGAGGCCGTAGCCCTTGACCGTCTTCGCGAGGATGACGGTGGGCTGGCCCTTGTGCTCGGTCGCGGCCTTGAACGCGGCGTAGACCTTGCGGTAGTCGTGCCCGCCGCGCTTGAGGTTCCAGATCTGGTCGTCCGAGTAGTCCTTGACCAGCTTCGAGCGCCTTCGGGTCGCGCCCGAAGAAGTTCTCTCGGACGTACGCGCCGTTCTCGGCCTTGTACGTCTGGTAGTCGCCGTCGGGCGTCTGGTTCATCAGGTTGAGGAGCGCGCCCTCGGTGTCGCGGGTGAGCAGGTCGTCCCACTCACGGCCCCAGACGACCTTGATGACGTTCCAGCCCGCACCGCGGAAGAACGCCTCGAGCTCCTGGATGATCTTGCCGTTGCCGCGGACCGGGCCGTCGAGCCGCTGCAGGTTGCAGTTGATCACGAAGTTCAGGTTGTCGAGCCCGTCGTTCGCGGCGACCTGCAGCTGTCCGCGGGACTCGACCTCGTCCATCTCGCCGTCGCCGAGGAACGCCCAGACCTGCTGGTCGGAGGCGTCCTTGATGCCGCGGTTCGAGAGGTACTTGGCCTGCTGCGCCTGGTAGATCGCGTTGATCGGGCCGATGCCCATCGACACGGTCGGGAACTGCCAGAAGTGCGGCATGAGGCGCGGGTGCGGGTACGACGAGAGCCCGCCGCCGGCGTGCGACTTCTCCTGACGGAAGCCGTCGAGCTGGTCCTCGCTGAGGCGGCCCTCCATGAACGCGCGGGCGTACATGCCCGGCGAGGCGTGACCCTGGAAGAAGACCTGGTCGCCGCCGGACGGGTGGTCCTGCGCACGGAAGAAGTGGTTGTAGCCGACCTCGTACATGGCGGCGCTCGAGGCGTAGGTCGAGATGTGTCCGCCGACGGCGATGCCGGGGCGCTGCGCGCGGTGCACCGTGATCGCGGCGTTCCACCGGATCCACCGGCGGTAGCGGCGCTCGAGCTCCTCGTCGCCCGGGAACTCGGGCTCGTTCTCCGGCGCGATGGTGTTGACGTAGTCCGTGGTCGGGACCATCGGCACACCGAGGTGCAGTTCCTTGGACCGCTTGAGCAGGCTCAGCATGATCTCTCGGCCGCGCTGGTGGCCGTGGGTCTGCACCAGACCGTCGAGGGACTCACGCCACTCGGCGGTCTCCTCCGGGTCCTGGTCGTTGCTGCCGTGGCTGTACGGGTCCTGGTCGTTCACCGTCACCCTTGACCTCGTTCGTTCTCGTGGTGGTGGACATGGCGGGCCACCGGTGGTCGGGTCACGACCGGATGGGGCCCCGACCACTCTAGGCCCACTCACCGACCGACGGCCTGATGGTGACGTGCACGTGGACAGGTGCTTGCATTCGGGTGACGTCGGCGTACGATTGCCGATCGTGCACACGCGACCCGTGCGTGCACGAGGACACCGGGCACACCCCACGCCCGAGGAAGAAGCACCGCACCGATGGCGCTGGAGATCGGCTCACTCGCGCCGGACTTCGAGCTCCCGAACCAGTTCGGCGAGCACGTCCGTCTCAGCGACTTCCGCGGCGTCCGCCCGGTCGCGCTCGTCTTCTTCCCGCTCGCGTTCTCGTCCACGTGCACGAACGAGCTCTGCGCCCTCCGGGACAACATCGCGATGTTCCAGGACCAGCGCGTCGAGCTGATCGGCGTCTCGGTCGACTCGAAGGCGACGCTCCGCTCCTTCGCCGAGGGGAACGGGTACGACTTCGAGCTGCTCGCGGACTTCTGGCCGCACGGCGCCGTGTCGAAGGAGTACGGCGTGTTCCTCGAGAAGAAGGGGTTCGCGAACCGCGCGACCTTCGTGATCGACGTGCAGGGCCGCATCCGCGCCTCCATCATCTCCGAGCCCGGCGTGGCCCGGGACGTCACGGAGTACCGGGCCGCTCTCGACCGCCTCGCGGCCTGCACCGCTCCCGTCCCGGTCGGCTAGCTGCCCCGTTCCGGCGCCGCACCGTCGTAGGAGCTCCGGCACCGCGCCGTCGCAGGAGCGGGGCCCCGGCGCGTCAGGCGTGCACCGGGAAGGTCGCGGCGACGCGTGAGCGGACCTCGGCGAGCACCGCTGCTCGCATGACGGGTGAGAACAGCGAGTGGTCGCCGTCGGGTACCCGCACGACGTCGACGCTCCCCGTCCGCCCGCCCACGGGCCAGCGGCGTACGGCCCGCCGGCCGCCCAGCCGGTCGAAGAAGCTCGACGTCCGCCGGGGACGCGATCACGACGACGTCGGTGCCCTGTTCCACGAGCGGCCGCAGGTGCGTCACCACGCCGCCGACGCGGTCCCGTCGCGCGACCCGCTCCCGCACGCCCTTCGGCACCGCACGGTTCCACCAGCCGCGGACGCGCAGACGCAGCGCCGAGGGCTCGTCGATCGCACGGAGGGCATCGGCGTAGGCGCCCGCCGCCGCCGCCACGCGACGGTAGTCGTTCGGGCTGATCTCGACGACGAGGCGCGGTGCCACGTCCGCCGATCGTCCGGCGAGCCACGCCCCGGCGCACATGCCGACGAGGACCAGCCGGTCCGGTGGCACGCCCAGAGCGCCGACGACCGCGCTCTGGTCGTCGACCCAGTCCTGCGTGAACATCGGCGACCGCTCGTCCTCGTGGACCGTGGAGCTCTCGCCCGTGCCGCGTCGATCGACGCGGACCACCCGGGCGCCGTCGCGCGCGAGGCCGCGGGCGAGGGCGACCTGGTAGTCGGCGGCCCCGACGCGGTGCTCGGCGGCACCGTTGTGCAGCACGACGACCGGCGCGTCCTCGGTCTGCCCGGACGCGACGGTCTCGATCGCGAAGAGCTTGTCCGGACCGAGCCGGACGATGCGCTCGGACACGCGGCTGTCGACGTCGAGCACCTCGGTCAGGCGGGGTGGCACGGTGGGCCGCGCGATCGCCGGCGCCCAGTCGTCGACCCAGGCCACGACCGCGTCCATCGCGGTTCCCGGGATCCGGGCGACCATGCTCGTGCCGTCGAGGAGCTCGGCGCCCCCGGCACCTCGAGCGTCGGGACCGGCCCGAGCGCCCCGGGCGCAGCGGTTCCGGGACGCACGAGGGCGACGGTCGGGCCGCCGCGCGGTGCGTGGGTCAACGCGGACAGCGCGGCGGCTTCGGCCGGCTCGACGTCGATGCCGACGAGGCTCTCGACGTCGCCGAGCACGCGCTCGTGCCCGATGCTGATCGTCGCGAGCGCACGTTGCTTCCGGAGCCAGGCGCGACCGGATGCCGGAGCGTCCCACAGCACGAGTCCGTCCCCGTCCTCGGCCGCTGCACCGGCGACCAGGGCGGCCGACGCGAGGCCGACGAACGCGACGCGGTCGACCCCGGTCGACCGCAGCAGCGCTGCGGCCCGCCGTGCCGAACCCACCTGCGCGTCCGGGTCGGTGTCGGGCGCGGCGTCTCCACGTCCGGACGGGTCGTAGCGGACCGAGGCCACGCCACGCGCCTCCAGGCGGTCTGCCAGCAGGCGGAGCGTGCGGTACGCGATCACGCCCTCCTGCCCGAGCGGCGGACAGATCACGACGCCCGCCCGCGCGGCGGCGGGGAGCTGGACCGCGACGCGCAGGGCGGGGTGCCCCGACCAGCCGTGGAGCGTGGTCACAGCGCCAGGGCCCCGCGGACCGGCGCCGGCCAGGCGTCCGGGTCCGTCCCGTGCGCTGCGAACAGGGCGATCGTGACTCGCTCCAGGCCGAAGGCGACGCAGGCGCTGTGCGCGACCTCGCCGTCGGCGGTACGGATGGCGAACGACGTGCCGAAGTGGTCCTCGTGCAGGTTCGCGGACCCGATCGCGGTCCACGGGTGGTCGTGGCCGTACACGGGTGTGACGAACTCGAACTTGAGCGCCTGGTCGACCTGGTTCCGGGCGAGCATCTGCCCGACGCGTCCGAAGAACGGGTCGTTCGCCGGCACGACGTCGATCTCGAGGCCGAACGACTCGAGCAGCGCACGCATACCGGGGATCCGGCCGTCACGGTGCTGCCTCGCCGACTGGGGGTGCCGACGTGCACGAACTCGTGCATGTGGAACGCCTGCAGCCGCATCGGATCGAGGGACGGTTCGCGGCGGAAGGAGTCGCCGAGGACGTCGAACGTGCGTCCGCCGGCCGGGAGCGTCCCGGACAGCAGGCCGTACAAGGGATGGCAGACCGCCGGCGTGAGCATCAGGTCCGCGGGCTCGAGGAACGACTCCCAGCGTTCGCCGCGCTCCCGGGCCGCGAGCAGCGCCCGATGGGTCCGGTCGTCGCCGGTGAAGCCCGAGATCGACGCCGCGAGGTCGGGGAAGGACGCGATGTAGTCGGTGCGCTCGAAGGCCGTCAGCGGCTCCACGGGCGGAACCGGAGGACCTCGGCGTCGAGGTCCGCGTGGATCCGCACCTCGGCGGCGTCGACGGCGGCGTACACCCGCTCGAAGACGCCGGTCCGGCCGTACAACCCGGGGGAGCCGAGGTCGACGAGGACACCGTCGGTGAGCAGGCGTGCGCGGAGGTCCGCGCGGGCCGCGTCGAGACCGGTGGCGGCTGTCACTGCGGCGGTCGGTTCGGCGGCGGTCGGTTCGGTGACGGTCACAGGATCGCTCCGGTCATGAGGGCCATCCCGGCGTCGTTCTGGAGGAGACGGTCGTTGCTCACCATGACGGCGGCGCCGTGCGCGTCCCGGAGGTGCCGGGCGATGCTGAGCGGTCCGGTGGCGGCGAACCCGGCGATGCCGACGATCCGCAGCGCCTTCGTGACGAGGTCGGTGACCCGCTCGGAGGCGCCGATCTTCAGGGCGTTCGCGGCGAGGGCGTACGCGGTCGACTCGAGGACCTCGGCGTCGTCCGCGACGGCGTCGAACCGCGCGGCCGCGTGGCGGACGGCGTCGGCGAGCGCCTGCAGGTCGACGAGGAGCTCGGCGAGCCGGAGTGCTCCCGGCGGGGTCTGCCCGACCGTGGCACGGGCCTGCTTCCGGACGGCCCGTCGCGCGCGGTCGGCGGCGTCCGTCGCGATGCCGAGCCACACGGACGCCCAGAGGACGTGCGAGACGGGGAGGACCGTCCGGGCGGAGATCGCCGCGTAGTCGTCGCGGAGGATCCGGTCCTCGTGGGTCTCGGCGTCGAGCACCCAGCCGTTGCTGCAGGTGCCGCGGAGCCCGAGGGTGTCCCACGTCGAGGTCTGGGTCAGGGTGGTCTCGGCGGGCAGGCAGATGACGAGCCGCTGGTCGGAGGGTGCGGCGTCCGGGTCGCGCCGGGCGGTGACGAACACCGCGTCGGCCTCGGTCGCGTACGAGATGACCGGTGCGTCCTTGCGGAGCCGGATGCGCCCGGCCGGTCCGACCTCGATGGCGCACGTGCTGCGTCGGGCGTCTCCGCCGATGCCCCGCTCGGTGGTGGAGGACGCGACGAGCGCCCCTGCCTTCACCGCCTCGATCGTCTCGGTGACACCGATGGCCACGCCGCCGTGCCGCCACAGCGCCATCGCCTGCCCGTGGTGCATCGCGAAGACCATCGCCGTCGCCGCGCAGGCACGGCCGAGTTCGGTCGCGATGACGGAGAGCTCCGCGAGGGACGCGCCCTCGCCGCCGAGCTCGGTCGGGACCGCGGCAGCCAGGAGCCCGTGCTCCTTCATCGCGGCGATCGCCTCGCGCGGGGGTCGGGCGTCACGGTCGACCTCGTCGGCGAACCGCGCGGCGACGTCCGCGACGAGTGCGGTGCGGGCCGCGAACCGTCCGGACGCCGGGACGCCGGGCGTGTCCGCGACGGTGTCCGCGGGCGCCGGCGCGGTCCGCTCGTCCGTGATCACGAGGCCGTCTCCGCCGCTGCCGCGATCGACTCGATCGTCGCGAACGTCGACCGGTGCAGCACCGCGTCGGGGAACTCGACGTCGAGTTCGTTCTCGACCGCGAGCATCACGTTGACCGTGGCGTGGGAGGTCAGTCCGAGGGTGTAGAGGTCGGCGATCGATGCCACGTCCATGGCGTCGACGGAGAGGCGCCCGTGGTCGGCGAGTGCCCGCCGGACGGCCTGCTCGGTCGTCGGGGTAGCGAGGGCGACGGAGGTCGCCGCGGTGATCGGGTCCTGGTGCATGCTCGCAACCATAAGGAAGAGCACGGGCCGGAAAACCGCTGTGTGGCTGCGCGAAACCGCATGGGGTCCCGAGCGCGGCGGGTCAGCGCTCGGTGAGCGCCACGGCCGTCGCGATCGCGAGCCCACGCTCGTGCGACAGCGAGACGGCGATCGTGTCGCAGCCGATCGCGCCCGCGAGCTCCGCCGCACGTCCGGTCAGCTCGACGACCGGGGCTCCGGCGTCGTCGTGCACGACGGCCACGTCGGTCAGCGGGATCGCCTCGGAACGCTCCGGCCGGAGCAGCTTCAGCACGGCCTCCTTGCCGGCGAAGCGCGCGGTGAGACGCTCGGGTCGTCGCCGGTGTCGGCCCGTTCGCGCGGGGTGAACACGCGGGACAGGTACCGTTCGCCGTGCGCGGTGATCCCGGCGACGACGTCCTCGACGGCCGCGAGGTCGGTGCCGGTCCGGATGGTGGCCATGGCCGCAGCGTACGCGGCGCGCGGCATTCTCCTCCCGCAGGCGCACGGTGCGAGGTTCCGCCCTCGGTGCGAGGTCTCGTGGGTCGCACCGCGCGCGGAACCTCGCACACTGCGCCAGAGGGGAGCGAGCGAGCGAGCGCGGCTGGGTCACCAGCGGTCGTGGACGGGGCGCGGAACCACTCGTCGTAAAGCTCGCGGACGGTCTCGTCGAGGCCCGGGACCTCCGGCAGCTCGCCGGCACCGGCGTTGGAGCGCGCCTGGGCGGGGTTGCGGGCACCGGGGATCGCGGCGGTCACGCCGTCCTGGGCGATGATCCACGAGATCGCCGCCTGCGGGACCGAGACGCCCTCCGGCAGTGCGGCGGCGAACGCCCGGGCGGCGCGCACGCCGTCCTCGAAGTCGACGCCGCTGAAGGTCTCGCCCTGGTCGAACGCCGCACCGTGCCGGTTGTAGTTGCGGTGGTCGCCCTCGGCGAAGGACGTCTGCGTCGTGTACTTGCCGGAGAGCAGCCCCGAGGCCAACGGGACGCGCGCGAGGATGCCGACCCCTGCCTCCAGGGCAGTCGGCAGCACGCGGTCCAGCGGCTTGAGCCGGAACGCGTTGAGGATGATCTGGACCGTCGCGACACCGGGCCGGGCGATCGCGGTGAGCGCCTGCTCGGCGGTCTCGACGCTGACGCCGTAGGCGGCGACCGAGCCGTCGGCGACCAGCTCGTCGAGTGCGTCGTACACCGTGTCGTCCTCGAACACCGGCGTCGGCGGGCAGTGCAACTGCACCAGGTCGAGGGTGTCCTGGCCGAGGTTCCGGCGGGAGCGGTCGACCCACTCGCGGAAGTTCGCGGCGACGTAGTTCGACGGGACCTGGTCGGCGCGACGGCCCATCTTCGTCGTGACCGTCAGCGGGACGTCGGGGTTCGCCACCCGCCAGGCGCCGATGAGCTGCTCGCTCCGGCCGTCGCCGTAGACGTCGGCCGTGTCGAACAGGGTGACGCCGGACGCGACGGACGCGTCCATCACGGCGTTCGCGTCGGCGTCGGAGACGGGTCCCCAGTCACCGCCGAACTGCCAGGTGCCGAGGCCGACGACGGACACGGGGCGGCCGGTGCGGCCGAGGGTGCGACTCTGCATGGTGGCGAGCGTAGTCAGGTGCCCCTCGGAGGACCCGTCACCGAATGAAAACATCGTGTTACAGGCTTGCAGTGACGAAAAAGTCCGTTGACGTCGAGACGGTGACTGATTACGTTGTCCGTCATGACGATCACGGATGCTCGCCCGGGCGGTGCCGACGACGTCGACCGTGCGGTCCTCCGAGCCCTCGCGCACGACGGCCGGGCATCGTGGGCCACGATCGGCGAACTCGCGGGCTGCTCCACCTCGACCGCCCAGCGTCGCGTGACCCGCCTCGTCGAGGACGGCACGGTCCGGATCATCGCCGCGTCCGACGTCCTCGCGGCGGGCTTCGGCGTCTCGACGAAGGTCCGCATCAGGTCGGGGGCCGCCCGAGCCGATGCCCTGGCCGACGCGCTCGCCCGCCGTCCCGAGGTCCGGTTCGCCGCGACGCTCACCGGGTCCGCGGACTGCACCGCCGAGGTCGTCCTGCCCCGTGTCGGCGACCTCACGGCGTTCCTCAGCACGATCGAGGTCGACGGGCGACCCGTCGAGACCGAGGCCCTGCCGATCGTCCGCACCTTCACCGCGCCGTTCACCGTCTTCCCCGGCGACGCGCTCGCGCCGACCGCGCGAGCAGCGGACCCGGGCGCTCCGCGATCGGCGACCGCCAACGCGCCCGCGCCCGATCCGTCCACGCGGGAGGGCGTGCCGCCGCTGCACGCCGACGCGACGCCCGAGGAGCGAACGGTCTTCACCGCGCTCGTCCGCGACGGCCGGAAGCCGCTCACCGATCTCGCGCGTGAGGTCGGCCGGTCCGAGGCCGCGACCCGCCGCACGCTCGAGGACCTGGTGCAGAGCGGACGACTCCGGATCGGCCCGCTCGTGGCACCGGCGCTGCTCGGTCGGGCGACCGAGCTCGAGGTGTGGATCTCGGTGGCGCCGGACCGGCTGTCGGACGCCGCCGCGCAGCTCGCCGGCCATCCCTCCGTGCACTACGCGGCCGCGTCGCTCGGCCGCTTCAACCTGATCGGACAGGCGTTCCTGCCGGACTTCGCCTCCGTCTACACCTTCACGACCGACGTCCTGGGCGCGCTGCCCGGCGTCCGCGAAGTCGACGTGACCGTGCAGCTCCGCACCGTGAAGCGGATGTGGAGCCGTATCGAGGACGGCCGGTTCGTCCCCGCCAGCGACACGTCGGCCCCGGCGATCACGTCGATGACAGGCCGGGCGACCGTCACCGCGTGACCGACGTCCCGACCACCAGACCCGAGGAGGACACCATGCCCAGCCCGACCCCCAGCAGCCCTGGCAGTGGGACGAACTCACCTGGCGCGGCCACGTCGAGCAGGTCCGCGCCGGACGGAACCTGCTGCCGCCGGCGGGTCCCGCCCGCTGGCCCGGCGGCGCCCGCGTCGCGGTGGCGATCTCGTTCGACTCCGACCACGAGACCCCGTCCCTCCGCGACGGCGAGACCTCGCCCGGGCGGATGGCGATGGGGGAGTACGGCGCACGCGCGGCAGTCCCGCGGATCCTGCGCCTGCTCGACCGGTACGAGGCCCCGTCCTCGTTCTACATGCCTGCCGTCTGTGCGCTGCTCCGTCCCGACGAGGCCCCGACCTACGTCGAACACGGTCACGAGGTCGCCGTGCACGGGTGGATCCACGAGCGCAACACCCTGCTCGGCCACGACGACGAGCTCGACCTGCTCGGTCGCGCGGTCGACGTGCTGACGTCCCAGACCGGCGTGCGCCCGACCGGCATCCGGACCCCGTCGTGGGACTTCAGCGACTCCACGCTCGACGTCGCCCGGGAGCTCGGCTTCCGCTACGACTCCTCGCTGATGGCCGACGACGACCCCTACGAGATCCTGCACCGCGGGGAACCGACCGGGATCGTCGAGATCCCCGTCGACTGGATCCGCGACGACGCCCCGTACCTGATGATGGAACGCTTCCAGTCGCTGCGGCCGTACACCCCGCCGCACGAGGTCGGCCGGATCTGGCGCGACGAGTTCGACGTCGCCCGCGCCGAGGGCGGCGTGTTCCAGCTCACCATGCACCCGCACTTCATCGGGCACCGCTCGCGCCTCGTCGTCCTCGAAGCCCTGCTCGCCCACATCCGCTCGTTCGACGACGTCTGGTTCACCACCCACGCCGGACTCGCCGAGCACGTCGCGACCGCGAGCGGTCTCGACCCGGTCGTCGCGTCCGCGACGGACGCGACCGTCTGACGGACTGGAGGCACGGGTCGTCCCCGCCCCGTGCCTCCAGTCCGCTGTCCCGCCCTGTTCCGCACCCCCGTTCCGTACCTCCCGCTCCTCCCACCCAGGAAGTCGACGCAACGATGACAGCAGAAGCAACCAACCCGAGGCTCGGCGCCGACGGCGCCGACGGCGCCGAGCCGACAGCCGTCCACGAGACACGGCTCACGGCCCGCGGCCGCAAGGCGATCGTCGCCGGCGGCATCGGCAACACCGTCGAGTGGATCGACTGGGCCGTGTACACGACGTTCTCGTCGGTGTTCGGCCACCACTTCTTCCCGCCGGGAAACGACGCCGCGGCGCTCCTCGCGACCCTGGCGGTCTTCGCCGTCGGGTTCGTCATGCGCCCGATCGGAGCAGCGGTGCTCGGCGCCTACGCCGACCGGCACGGCCGCAAGAAGGGCCTGATGCTGACGATCGGCCTGATGGCGGCGGCGTCGCTCGTCATCGGCATCACGCCGGACTACGCCACCATCGGGATCATCGCCCCGATCGTCCTGCTCCTGGCACGACTCGTGCAGGGTTCTCGGCCGGCGGCGAGTTCGGCTCCTCGTCGGCGTTCCTCGTCGAGTCGGCCGCGCCGAGGCGCCGTGCCTTCGCCGGCTCCTGGCAGCAGGTGTCGGTCGGCGCGGGCGTCCTGATCGCGTCCGGGATCGGCGCGATCATCACCTCCGCACTGTCGGCGGACGCACTCGACGCGTGGGGCTGGCGCCTCGCCTTCGTGTTCTGCGCGCTCATCGGCCTCGTCGGCATCTGGCTGCGGACCTCCGTCGAGGAGACCGACTCGTTCACCGCCCAGCGGGCCGGGACGAGCAGCACGCGGTGCCCAAGCGCAACGCCGTCGTCGCGATGTTCCGCGACCACCCCGGCGCGACCGCACGCGTGTTCGGCATCACGATCGCGGGGACGCTGCTCTACTACATGTGGGTCTCGTACATGCCGACCTACGCGCACGTGACGACCGGGCTCCCGCTCAACCAGGCCCTCATCGCCAACGTGATCGCCATGGTCGTCTTCCTCGTACTGCTGCCCTTCGCCGGCATCCTGTCCGACAAGATCGGACGCAAGCCCACGATGTCGATCTTCGCCGGCGGGTTCCTGCTGTTCGCATGGCCGGCGTTCACCTTCCTGAGCGGCACGTTCTGGTCGCTGCTCGTCATCCAGGTCATCGGGATCCTGTTCCTGCTCGGCTACTCGGCGAACTGCGCGGTGATCATGGCCGAGCAGTTCCCGCCCGAGGTCCGAGCCACCGGCATCGGTCTGCCCTACGCCCTCGCCGTCGCGATCTTCGGCGGCACCGCCCCGTACATCACCACGTGGATGAGCGGCGCTGGACTCGGGAACCTGGTGTGGGTGTACTGCGCAGTCGCCGCCGCGATCGGCCTCGTCGTGTACCTGACCATGCCGGAGACGAAGGGCAAGGTGCTCCGGTGACGCGGCACGTGCTGGTGACGGGCGCAGCGAGCGGCATCGGGCTCGCCGTCGCGCAGCGGTTCGCGGCCCTCGGCGACCGGCTGACCCTCGTCGACCACCGGGCGGAGGCGCTCGCCGCAGCGGCGGCGCTCGCGGGACCGGCCGGGTCCGGCTCGCCTGCCGGCTCCGGCTCGCCTGCCGGGCTCGTCGTCGCCGACCTGCGCGACCCGGAGGCCCCGCCCGCGCCGTGACCGCCGCCTGGGAGCAGGCACCGGTCGACGTGCTCGTGAACGCCGCCGGCGTCTACCCGGCGACACCGTTCCTCGAGCTCGACGCGACCACGTGGGACTCCGTGCAGGACGTCAACGTCCGCGCGCCGCTGCTCGCCACCGTCGCCCTCGCCCGGCTCGCCACCGAGGCCGGACGGACCCCCGCGGTCGTCAACATCACCTCGGGTGCCGCGCTCCGCGCCCGGCCCGGTGCCGCGCCGTACAGCACCTCGAAGGCGGCGCTCGAGATGGTGACCCGGGCGAGCGCCCTCGAACTCGGAGCGGCGGGCATCCGGGTGAACGCGGTCGCGCCCGGGTTCGTCGTGGTGGACAGCGAGGTCAACCGCGTCAGCGACGAGTACGCCGCCGCCGTCTCGCCGAACCCCCTCGGGCGGCCCGGCGAGCCGTCCGACATCGCGAAGGCCGTCGTCTGGCTGGCCGACCCGGAGCAGTCCGGGTGGGTCACGGGGACGATCCTCCGCGTCGACGGCGGATCGTCGACCGGCGCCCACACCCTGCCGCTCAGCACCCGTCCCACCCCGCATCGCCCAGCGCCACGTCGCCCCACCCCGCATCGCCCAACCCCGGACGGAGGACGCCCACGCATGACCGAACCCACCCCGTACACGATCGTCGGCGCCGGCGCGATCGGCGGCACGCTCGCCGTCCACCTCGCCGCCGCCGGCATCCCGGTCCAGCTGATCGACGCCGACCCGCAGCACGTCGAAGCCGTACGGACCGACGGCCTCCGGCTCCGCACCGCGGACGGCGAACGCGTCGCCCGGATGCCGATCTGGCACCTCGACGACCCGGACGCGCCGACCGTGCTCGGACCGGTGCTGCTCGCGGTGAAGGCACTCGCCACCGACTCGGCGGCCGCGTGGATCGCCCCGCGCCTGGCCGCCGACGGCTGGGTCGCGTCGCTGCAGAACGGTCTCAACGAAGCGACGATCGCGCGGCACGTGGGAGCGGACCGCACGGTCATCGCGTTCGTCGACCTGTTCGCCGACGTCATCGCACCCGGCGTCGTCCAGGACGGCGGACTCGGCGCCATGGCACTGGGCGAGTACGCCGGCGGGACGAGCGACCGGAACCGCCGGCTCGCCGCAGACCTGGAGCGCTGGGGCAGCCCCGTGGTGACCGACAACGTCGCCGGGTACCTCTGGTCGAAGCTCGCCTTCGGCGCGATGCTGACCGCGACGGCGCTCGCCGACGACGACATGAGCGTGCTCATCGACCGCAACCGGGACGTGATGGCTGCCCTCGCACGCGAGGTCCTCGCGGTCACCGAGGCCCAGGGCATCGCGCCCGAGGCCTTCGACGCGTTCGAACCGGCCGCGTTCGCACCCGGCGCCGACCCGGCCACGACGGCATCGGCGCTCGACGGCCTCGTCGCGTGGCTCGCCACCCAGTCCAAGACGCGCTCCGGGATCTGGCGCGACATCGCCGTGCGACACCGGAAGACCGAGGTGCCGCTGCACTACGGCCCCGTCGTCGACGCCGGTGAGTCGCTCGGCGTGCCGACGCCCGGGATCCGCGCACTGGTCGCGGAGATCGTCGCCGTCGAGGAGGGCGCTCCGATGCACGAGGACCGGATCCGCGGGCTCGTCGCAGCCGTGGGGGCAGCACGATGACGACGACCGCCGTCGAGGGCGGCCTGCTCGAAGCCGCCGCCGCCCGCCGCAGCCGAATGGTCGACGACCTCGTCGGGTACATCGAGACGGAGACGCCGTCGGACGACCTCGCACTGCTCCACGCCGGACTCGGCCACGTCGAGCGCTTCCTCGGCGACACCGTCGGACCGTTCGCCGCACGGGCAGTGCACGAGCCCGAACGCCACGGTCCCGTCGTCGTCGGTGACCTGGCGGCACCTCGCCCCACCGAGCGCTGGGCGGTGGTGCTGTGCCACTACGACACCGTCTGGCCCGCCGGGACGCTCGCCGACTGGCCCGTCCGAATCGAGGGTGCGTGCCTGGCCGGTCCCGGCGCGTACGACATGAAGGCCGGCCTCGTGCAGTTCGCCCACGCGGTCGCCCTCCTCGACGAGCGCGACCTCCCGCGCCCGAACATCCGGCTCGTCCTGAACGGGGACGAAGAGGTCGGCAGCATCGGCTCCCGCCCGATCATCGAGGACGTGGTGCGTCGGACACCCGGTCCGGTGCTCGTGTTCGAGGCGTCGGCCGGTCCTGACGGAGCGCTCAAGACGGCACGGAAGGGCGTCGGGCTCTTCGACGTGCACATCCACGGGGTCGAGGTGCACGCCGGCCTCGACCCGGCCGGCGGTGCCAGCGCGGTCGACGAGCTCGCCCGCGTCGTCCTCGCCCTGCACGGCGCGGCCGACCTCGACGCGGGGACGTCGCTCAACGTCGGGGTCGTCCGCGGCGGGACGCGGCCGAACGTCCGGGCCGGAGCCGCGACGGCGGCGCTGGACGTCCGGGTGTCGTCCGACGCCGAGGCCGCACGGATCGACCGTGTGCTCGCCGACCTGCGGCCGGCCGCGCCCGCTGCGTCCATCACCGTGACCGGCGGCTGGAACCGACCGGTCATGGAGCGCACGGACGCGAACGTCGAACTGTTCCGGACGGCGCAGGCCGCCGCCGAGGCGCTCGGCCTGACGGTCACCGAGACGAGCGTCGGGGAGCGAGCGACGGGAACTTCGCGGCAGCCCTCGGTGCTCCCGTGCTCGACGGGCTCGGCGCCGTCGGGGACGGCGCGCACGCCCGGCACGAGTGGGTCGACCTCGACCGGATGGTGGAGCGGACGGCGCTCGCCGCGGGGGTGTTGCAGCGCCTGGCGTGAGTGCGGCGGCCGCTGCGCCGGTTGCGCTCTAGAATCGTCGCGAGGGGCCTTTAGCTCAGCTGGTAGAGCGCCACGTTTACACCGTGGATGTCGTCGGTTCGATCCCGGCAGGGCCCACCGGGTGCAGCACGACCTCGGAGTGCCCGTCCGCTCGTCCGTCGCGTCGCGACGGGTCGTGGGCGAGGTGAGGACGATGCCACGGTCAGCCGGCTACCGAGTCGAGATCGCAGTCGTCGAGGCGCCCCGTCGCTGCGATGCCGAGCTCCGCCGGGAGGACCGTCGTGCGGACCGTCCCGAACGGGCTCAGAGGCCGTACGCCGACGACAGCGACCACCGCGAGGACAGCGGACACAGCGAGCACGGCACGTCCGGGGTTCACTCGATGATCCTACGGAGTCCCCGCGGCGCGTCCCTTCCGGAGGTCCTGCGCGAGCATCACGATGATCCCGCTCGGTCCGCGCACGTACGCGAGCCGGTACACGTCCTGGTAGGTGGCCACCCCGCGCAACGGCACGTACCCGTGCCGCTCGACGGCCGCGAGCGACACGTCGATGTCGTCGACGGAGAACGCGACACGATGCATCCCGATCTCGTTGGGCCGCGTCGGTTCGGTCTCGATCGCTTCGGGTGGATGTGCTCGAACAGCTCGAGCCGCCCCTGACCGTCCGGCGTCTGCAGCATCGCGATCCGGGCGTGGTTGCCGTCGAGCCCGACCGCGGTGTCGGCCCAGCTGCCGCTGACCTCGTCGCGGCCGACGAGTGCCAGACCGAGGTCCGCGAAGAACGCGATGGTGGCGTCGAGGTCGCGGACGGCGATGCCGACGTTCTCCAGTGCGATAGCCATGGCGTGCAGGCTAGTCGTCGGTCTTCGCGGTCGTACTGGTGCGCTCAGCCGCTGGTGTCGGCGTGGGACGAGCGACACGCAGGCGCCGACGCCGGCGCCCGTTCGCCGAGACCACGCTCCCGAAGCAACTCCTGGTCGGTCCGCGCGACCTCCGGGACCTCGTCCGGACCGAGGGGCTCCGCCCGCGCCGCCGAGCGGCTCCCGAGCATCGTCACCAGCGACGGACGGCCGCGACCGCGGCCCCCACGACCGCGGCCGCGGTCGGCCGGACTCCCCGCACCCCTCCACGATGACGCGGCGGCGCGTGCCGCGCATCCGCCGGAGGGATGAAGCGCCGATGGCCACGCAGCGAGGGCAGCTGACCTGCACCGAGCCGGACTGGAGGCGCGGGGCGGCCCGACACCGTGCCTCCAGTCCGACGGATGGGCGCGTTGCGGGCCGCCGCAGGACAGCCTCCGTCTCAGTCGCTCGCCCCGCCCGGCGGAGCAGGCGCGCGTCCGCCGCGGCCAACCCGTCGCGCATCCGCGCCGCGTCGCCCGCGGCCCAGCCGCCGGAGCTCGCCAGCGGCAACTCCGTCATGTGCCGCCGCAGGCGCTCCGGGTAGTCGCGGACGACCCGGTCCGGGTCAGCGCGCACCGTCGCGTACAGGGCGGGGCCGTCGGCGTAGAACAGGTCCGCGACGACGAGCCTGCCGCCCGAACCGCGCATCACGTTCGCGGGGTTGTCGTCGAGCGGTCCCCACCACGGCTGCTCCCGGGCGCCCGGGCGTGCACCTCGTCGATGTGCCGCGCGAGCGTCGCCACAGCCGGCTCCCGCGCGGCGAGCGACCGCTGGAACGCCGCGCCGTCGTCCTCGGACACCGGGGACAGGTACTCCATCACGGTGAGGTCCGCGCCGCCCTCGAGGACGCGGTGGTCGACGAGGACGGGGACCTGCCGGGTGTGCGCCGCCTGCCGGTAGAGCATCGCCGAGTACGGCGCGGCGGGGTCGAACGGGCTGATCCGGGCGGCGAGACCACCGGAGGGTGACCGCAGCGCGTACGCCCAGTCACCCGTCCCGCACGGCGTCCAGCCGAGCCGTTCGAGCACGGCCACCACCTCCGTCCACGGCATCCGGGCGGTCAGGTGCTCCTCGAACGCATCGTCGGGGTCCATCGCCCCATCGTGCCCGTCTTCGGACTGGTCTTCCGTGCCGGGCCCCGCTCTGGGACGATGGGCGCGACACGGACGACGACGTCCGTGCACCAGCCGCGAGGAGACCACCATGACCGTCCGCCTCAACCCGTACATCGGCTTCCGCGACCAGGCGCGCGACGCGCTCGGCTTCTACCACGGGGTGTTCCGCGGTGAACTCACCATCGGCACGTTCGGCGAAGCGGGCATGGCGCAGGACCCGCCGACGCCGACAAGGTCATGCACGGGCAGCTCGAGGGCGAGAACGGCCTGCTGCTCATGGCGTCGGACGCGCCCGCCGGCATGGAGGGCCCCGACGTCAGCAACATCTCCGTGTCGTTGAGCGGCGACGACGAGGAAGCGCTCAGCCGCTACTGGAACGGCCTCGCCGACGGCGCGAAGGCGATCATCGAACCGCTCACCAGGGCGCCGTGGGGCGACACCTTCGGCATGCTCACCGACCGGTACGGGGTGACCTGGCTCGTCAACATCAGCGGCGGGGCGGGCTGATCGCGTCCGCTCCCGTGCCACGCCACCGCGCGCGCGTGTTCCTCGTCTCGTCGCTGTCGGTACGACGATCACGCAACCCCGGACCGACCGGGTCGTCGTCCAGGCGCGGGCAGCATCGACGAGCCGCGCGTAGTCTCCGGGCATGCCGAACCGATTGAAGAAGCCGGACATGTACGAGGAGCTCCGGAAGGAGGGCGACTCGAAGCAGAAGGCGGCCCGGATCAGCAACGCCGCGGCGGCACGGGGCGAGAAGGCCGTCGGGAAGAAGGGCGGCGAGTCCGGTTCGTACGACGACTGGACGGTCGCGGACCTCCGGAAGCGGGCGAAGGAGCTCGGACTGTCCGGGTACTCGTCGAAGCGGAAGTCCGAACTCATCGAGGAGCTCCGGAACCACTGATCGCATCCGGCACAATGGAGGCGTGAACGAGACGGGCATGCCGCGCTTCCGACGGATCTGGTCGACGGTCCAGGTCGGTGTGCTCGCCGTGGCCGTCGTGTTCTGCGTCGTGATGCTCGTGATCGGGCAGGGCAAGCTCGACCGGGTCTACGCCGTCGCGGCCGTGTTCTTCGGCCTGGCGCTCATCGGACACAGCACCTACCTGTGGCTCATCGCCAGGAACGGTCGCGCACGCCCCTGAGCACGGTCGTCAGCCGAACCGGACGGCGAGCGGCACGAGCAGCCCGGCGACCCAGACGAGCACGAGGAGCAGGGCGCCGATCGCGATGAACCGTCGGCGACGGCGGAGCTTCGGACTCCGCTCCTCACCCCACATCTGCGCGCGGACGAGGGTCCGGTTGGCCTGGTCGACGACCTTCCGGACCTCGGGGTCGTCGAGCTCGAGCACGCCGTCGCGGGCATGCTGGGCGATGACGGTCGCCTCGTCGACGGTCAGGTCGTCCTTGCGCATGCGTCTATGGTCCCATCCGCCCGCTCGCGGCGCACGCCGTCGCGCTCCACGGCCACGCGGTTCGACGCGCGGGCGGTGCGTCGTCGCGGCGGGCCCGGTCGACCGGGAGAATGGGGAGCCGTGCCACGACCCACCACCCGCATCCCGCTCAACACCCTCGCCGTGCCGTTCGGCCTCGCCGGGTTCGCCGAGACCTGGTCCTCAGCTGCCCCCGTCCTGCAGCTGCCGGCGTTCCTCCCGCAGGTGTTCTGGGCGGTCGCGGCGGTCGCGTGGGTGTGGATGCTCGGGGCGCACCTCGCTCGAGGTCTCCGGGTCCGCGAACGGCTCGTCGACCAGCTCCGGCACCCGGCGCAGGGCCCGCTCGGCGCACTGGCGCCAGCGACGGCGATGCTGCTCGGCGTCGATGTCGCCCGGTTCTGGCCGGTCGGCGGCGAGGTCCTGGTCCTGCTCGCGGTCGCGACCGCAGCGGGGTTCGCCGCATGGCTGCTCGCGACGTGGTTCGAGGGGCGACTCGCACTCGAGTCCGTGCACGGCGGGTACCTGCTGCCGACCGTCGCGGCGGCGCTCGTCGGGTCGGTGGCGACCCACGAGGTCGGTGCCGCGTGGCTGTCGTGGGCGTGCTTCGGGGTGGGCGTGTTCTTCTGGGGCGTGATGACCGGTCTCCTGCTCCTCCGGCTGTGCTTCCGGCCGACGCTGCCCGGCCCCCTCCTGCCGACGATGGCGATCCTCGTCGCGCCGCCGGCGGTGGCGACGGTGTCGCTGTTCGCCCTGACGGACGATGCCGTGACGCTGCCGGTGCAGGCGATCGCGGGACTCGGGGCGCTGCTGTTCCTCGTCCAACTGGCACTGCTGCCGCGGTACGCCCGGCTGTCGTTCTCGCTGGGGTTCTGGTCGTTCACGTTCCCCGCGGCGGCGGTCGCGACGGCGGCGGTCGAGTGGATCCGGGTGCTCGACGTCCCTGCCGCCTGGATCCCGACGTCGGCGATCCTGGCGCTGCTGTCCGTCCTCGTCGCGGTCGTCGGAACGCGGTCGATCGGGCTCGCGGTGCACCACCTGCTCGGGCGGGCGGAGGACGTCCTGCACGCTGCCGACGACGAGGACGCCGAGCCGGGGGTGGTGACCGGCGCGACCCGCGTCGTTTGAGCGCTGCTGCTCCCGACCACGTACGACATCGCCGACGTGGAGCGGCGTCGGGTGTGTCGCTCCGGGGCGGAGCCGGGGTGGACCGCGGTCAGGCCGCGCGGAGGTCCGACCTGAGGCCTCCATGAACGTCAGACGGTGCGTCGAGAGCATGGCCCGCCGGGTCACCGCCACAGCCCCGCCATCGTGAACAGACCACGTGACGTACCGAGACGACGGCCGTCGCGGCACGACCCGCCGACGACGTAGCGTCGTCCCATGACCACGACGACGTCGACCGCACCCGACTTCCAGGCCGCGTGGACCGCCTGGCACGACGAGCACGAGCGCGCCCGGGCGAGCGAGCACGGGTTCCTGGCGATCACGAGCATCCGGTGGCTGACCGGGACGCCGGAGCGGTTCGACGACGCTCCGGGGACGTGGTCGACCTCCGACGACGGGCCCGTGGTGGTGCTCGAGGAGGGCGAGTCGATCGAGGTCGACGGCGCTCGGGTCACCGGCACGCACCGCTTCGGTCCGCTGCCCGAGCGGTCGAGCACGGCCGTCGTGTGGCGGGACGGCGACGAGACCGTGGTGGTCGAGGTCGCACGCCGCGGCGGCAACGACGTCATCCGGCCGCGCCACCCCTCGAACGCGACGCGGGTGTCCTACCCCGGGACGCCTTCGTACGCTCCGGACCCGGCGTTCGTCGTCGACGCGCACTTCGAGCCGTTCGAGTCGCCGCGGTCGGTGACGGTCGGGTCCGTGGTCGACGGTCTGCAGCACGTCTACGAGGCGCCCGGTGTGGTGACGTTCGACCTCGACGGGCCACGGTCGCTCCTGGCGTTCAACGGGCACGGGGACGGGCTGCACGTGCTCTTCACCGACCGGACGAGCGGGGTCACGACGTACGCGGCCAACCGGAGCCTGGACATCGCGGCGCCCGACGCCTCGGGTGCGACGACGATCGACTTCAACCGCGCGACGAACCTGCCGTGCGCGTACACCGTGCACGCGACGTGCCCGCTGCCGCCGGCGGAGAACCGGCTCGACGTGGCGGTCGAGGCAGGGGAACGGCTGCCCGCCTGAGCGTCGGGAGCAGGGCGGGGCGGACGATCTGGAACGACATGGCCGCTGTCGTACGACGTCGACCGAGTCGGTCCTTGCATCCGCGCGCAGTTGCGGACGCGCGGTGACGACGACGTCGATGTCGTACGACGTCGGTGTTGTCGCTCGGCCGCGGCCTGGAGCCGGCCGCCGCCGCACAGCCACCGGCCGCCGCGCGAGCCACGCGCGACCGGTCAGAGCACCGAGACGCGGGACCAGCCGCTCGTCGCCCGCCATGCCCGCGGGTCGAACGTGAACACGCTGCCCATGCCCGGCTGGTCGAGCGCGCGGGAGATCGGCACGCCCCGCAGGTCGGCGAGCAGCGGTGCCCGACCGCACCGTGCGAGACGATGGTGACGTCGCCGTCGGCGGTCAGCGCCCGGACCGCACCGACGATGCGCGCCCGGGCGTCGACCGCCCGCTCCCACCCGCGCACCGAGTCGTCCGGCGTGGCGAAGAACGCGTCGACGACGCCCTCGAACTCGTCCAGCGGAAGGTAGCCCGTCGCACTGCGGTCGATCTCACCCAGCGTGGCGTCCGTCGAGGGGACGAGCCCCACCGCGTCCGCCACGATCCCGGCCGTGTCGATCGCCTTCTGTTCGGTGCTCGACACGATGCGCCGGACACCGGGATGCCAGGCGACGGCGGCGGCTCGGTCAGCACGGGCACGACCGTCGGCCGAGAGCCGCCACGACTCGATCGGCTGCGCGGGGTCCACGACGACCTCGGCGTGGGTCAGGAAGTACGAGACCACGGCGTCACTCCAGGTCGTCCGCGGCCGACGGATCGACGATCCGCACGCCGTCGACCTCGCCGATCCGGGCGATGAGCCGCGATCCGTCCGCGGGACCGGCGACGTCGATGCGCACCGCGGTCGCGTCCACCCGGTCGGTGTCCTGCTTCACCAGGCGCGCCACCCGCCAGCCGCCGGCCGTCACGAGGGCGAGCACGTCGGGCAGTACCCCGCGTCCGGCGTCGTAGACCACGTCGAGCGTCATCGACTGCTCCGCGGACCGGGACAGCGCCCGGACGACAGCGGTGTAGCCGAACACCACGACGAAGTGCAGCGCGGTGACGACGAGGGCGAGCAGCCAGAGTCCCGCACCCGCCGCCATGCCGATCGCCGCCGTCTCCCACACCGCGGCTGCCGTGGTGAGGCCCCGGACGGCTCCGCGGCGGGTGAGGATGAGTCCGGCACCGAGGAACCCGACCCCGGAGACGATCTGCGCCGCGACGCGCGAGGGATCGAGGACGACGTGGTCCGGCACGAGGACGTCCCCGAAGCCGTACTTGCTCACGAGCAGCATCAGGGCCGAGGCCGTGCCGACGATCGCCTGGGTGCGGATCCCGGCGCTCTTGGAACGGAGCTGCCGCTCGAGGCCGATGAGCGACGCGAGGGCGAAGGCGAGCAGGACCTCGCCGATCTGCACCCACCCCTGCCCGGCCAACGGTTCGGTGAGCTGTTCGATCGTCACGCCGATCGACGCTACCCCGCACTGTGTCGCCCCGTGACGTCTGGTGTCCGTCCGTGACGGGGAGCCTCGACGTGGCGCGCCGATCGAGCAAGGGTCGACGGGACCACCGCACGACGAGACCACTGCACGAGACCACCGCACGACGAGGGGACCCGGATGGCCGACCACGATCCGGCCCGGCGCGCCGACCGCCTCGCCCTCGCCGCCTGCCTCGGCGCCGGGTTCGCCACGCTGCTCGACCAGGCCGTCGTGAGCTACACCGTTCCCTCGCTCTCCACCGAGCTGCACGCTCCCACGGGCGCCGTGCAGTGGTTCCTGGCGGTGTACTCGCTGACGTTCGGCATCGGGCTCGTCCCGGCGGGCGGCTCGGCGACGCGTTCGGACGGCGGGGTCTGTTCGTGGGCGGACTTGCCCTGTTCGCCGTCGGCGCCCTCGCCGCGGTGCTCGCGCCGACCATCGGGTGGGCGATCGTCGGGCGGTCCGTCCAGGGGTTCGGTGCCGGCGTGGTGTCCGCGCAGGTGCTCGGAGTCATCCAGGACCTGTTCCGTGACCGGGAACGCGTCCGGGCGCTCTCGGCATACGGGGCCGCGGCGTCGGCCTCGGCGATCGTCGGACCCCTCGCCGCCGCCGGGGTGCTCGCCGTCGCACCACCGTCGACGGCGTGGCGGTTCGTCCTCGCGATCAGCCTGCCGTGGGTGCTCGCGACGGGGCTGCTCGCCCTGCGCTCCGTCCCGGCCCGCCAGCCCGAGGAACGCCGCCGTCCGCTGCTCGACGTCCCCGGCATCGTGCTCACCGCGCTCCTCGTGGTGTTCATCACCGTGCCCGTCATCGACCCGGGGGTCGGCGGTGGCGTCATCACCGCGGTCGTCCTCGGCGTCGTCTGCACGGTGCTCGCCCTCGTGTGGTGGGAACGTCGAGCCCGCGGGCCGCTGTTCGCTCCGGCGCTCGTCCGGTCGGGCGGCTTCGTGCGGGGCAACGCGGTCGCGGCGATGTGGTTCGGCGCGGGCGTGGCGCAGTCCTCCGTCGTGACGGTGTTCCTGTTGCAGGGGTTCGGGCTGGCCCCGTTGGCCGTGGCGCTCGTCCTGGCCCCTGGTGCGGCTGCCCGGATCGCTGGTTCGTGGGCGAGCACCCGCGCCCACACCCGGTTCGGCACACGTCTGCTTCCCGTGTGCCTGGCGGTGCAGGGCACCGGCCTCGTGGTCCTCGCCGTGGCGGCCGGCTCCCTCGACGGCACGGCACTGTTCGCCACGGTGCTCGGCGTCGAACTCGTCGTCGGCGCATCGAGTGGCGTGTTCGAGCCCGCGATGCGGCACACCACGCTGCAGCACGCGCTCCCCGGCGGGCACGGTCTCGCAGCGTCGTTCCTCCAGCTCACCCAGCGGCTCGCTGCCACGTTCTGCGTGGCTCTGGTCACCGGCGTCTCGTTCGCGGGCGGGGCCGGGTGATCGTGACGCCCGGCGGCATGCGCGCTGCCCTCGTCGTGTGCGCCGTGTTGCTCGCCGGGTCGTTCGCAGCCTCGGTCGTGCCACGCGGGGTAACACGTCGTCGTCGTTCGCAACAGACGATCGGGGACGGCACGGTGCTGCCTAGGGTCGCCCCAGACGGACTCCGGGAGGAACGATGACCACAGCCCCGTTCGCGATCGCGATCGAACTCGACGGCGACGGCGCACACCCCGCAGCGTGGCGGGCGGTCGACCACGCGCCGGCCGACCTGCTCAGCGGGGAGCGCATCGCCGCCACCGTGCGGGCGGCCGAACGGGCCGGGTTCACCGCCGTGACGTTCGACGACGCCGCCGTGCCGCCCGGGTCCGGCCCGACCGGTCGCCTCGACGCGGTCCAGCGCGCTGCCTTCGCCGCCCCGCTGACCGCCGCGATCGGCCTCGTCCCGGTCGTGCCCGCGGTCCACGCCGAGCCGTTCCACGTCTCGACGCAGCTCGCCACCGTCGACCTGGCCGCCGCCGGCCGGGCCGGGTGGATCGCCGCCACCGACCCGGACCCGCGATCGGCTGCCGTGTACGGCCGCCCGGCGGTGGACGCCGTCGAGGCCGTGGCGACCGTGGCCGACGCGATCGAGGTCGTCCGGCAGCTTCTGGGACAGCTGGGAGGACGACGCCGTGATCAGGGACACCACGACCTGGCGGTACATCGACCGCGACCGCCTGCACCGGGTGACGGTCGAGTCGCCGCGGTTCTCGGTCGCCGGGCCGAGCATCATCCCGCGTCCGCCGCAGGGACAGCTGCCCGTGTTCGCGCCGCTCGAGGACGAGCTGCCGGCCGGGACGGACGTGGCACTGGTCACATCGAGCGCTCAGGCCACCCGCCGGGTCGCGACCGAGGCCGGGCGACCCGGGTGTGGCTCGAGCTCGAGGTCGCCCTCGACCGCGCCGGTGTCCCCGCCGCACG
Source organism: Curtobacterium flaccumfaciens (assembly GCA_029689965.1). GTDB lineage: Bacteria > Actinomycetota > Actinomycetes > Actinomycetales > Microbacteriaceae > Curtobacterium > Curtobacterium flaccumfaciens_E. Next base: position 2,289,296 of record CP121450.1, read on the forward strand.
CCGGATCGCCGGACTCGACGCGCACGAGCCGTGGGTGCCGGGCGCCGTCGGGCGGTACGTCGGCGACGCCGCCGGCCTCGTCGACCTGCTCACCGACCTCGTCGGCCAGGTCGACGGCGTGCGGCTCCACCCCGCGGTCCTGGACGACGACCTCGACGAGATCGGCCGTGCCGTGCTGCCCGCCCTCCGCGAGGCCGGGCTCTTCCGATCGCCCCGGCCCGGTGACCAGCTGCGCGAGGTGCTCGGGCTCCCCGTCGCCGTCAACCGTCACACCGCGGCACGCACCGCGACCCTCGAGGAGGTCAGCGCATGAGCACGCCCACCCCGCGCAACCAGATCCAGTTCGGCGTCTTCTTCCAGGGCGTCAACTCGACTACAATCTGGACCGAGCCGGAGTCCGGCTCGCAGACGGCGTTCGAGTCCTTCCGTCGCATCGCGCAGACCGCCGAGCGTGGACTGTTCTCGGCCTTCTTCCTCGGCGAGGGGCTGCGTCTCCGCGAACACCTCGGGCAGGTGCACGACCTCGACGTCGTCGGCCGCCCGGACGCCCAGACGCAGCTCGCCGCCCTCGCCGCGATCACCGAGAAGATCGGTCTCGTCGCCACTCAGAACACCACCTACAACGACCCGGTCGACCTCGCACACCGTCTGCAGAGCCTCGACCTGCTGTCCGGCGGGCGGGCGGCCTGGAACGTGGTCACGACCGACAACGCGTGGACCGGTGCGAACTTCCGCCGCGGCGGCTACCTCGACCACGCCGACCGGTACACGCACGCCGAGCGGGTCGTCGAGACGGTCCGCGCCGTCTGGGACTCGTGGGACGACGACGTCGTCGCCACCGACCGTGACGCCGCGAGCTGGGCGGACCGGTCGGGCGTCCACGTCGTCGAGCGCGACCTCGGGCACTACGCCGTCCGCGCCGAGGGACGACTGCCGCGCAGCGCCCAGGGACACCCGGTGCTCTTCCAGGCGGGCGACTCCGACGAGGGCCGTGACTTCGCCACCCGGGCCGCCGACGTCATCTTCAGTGCTCACCCCGAGTTCGAGGACGCCAAGGCCTTCGCCGCGGACATCCGCCGCCGCACCGTCGCGGCCGGCCGCCCCGCGGACGACGTGAAGATCTTCCCCGGCCAGCAGTTCGTCCTCGCGGACACCGACGCCGAGGCCGAGGAGAAAGCCCGCTGGGTCGCCGAGCACCAGATCACGCCGGCCACCGCGATCGCCTACCTCGAGAACATCTGGGCACGTCGCTGCAGACGTACGACCCGGACGGCCCGCTGCCGGACATCGACCCGTCGTCGAGGTCACCGGTTCGACGCGCGGCTCCGGCTTCCAGTTCCAGAAGTCGCAGGAGCTCGCGACGCAGTGGCGCGCACTGTCCGAGGCCGAAGGGCTCTCGATCCGCCAGCTCGTCACCCGCGTCGGCGTCCGCCGCGGCGGCATCGTCGGCGGCTACTCGAGCGTCGCGGACCGGCTGGCCGAGTACGCCGACGCCGGGGCCGTGCACGGGTTCAACGTCTCGCCGTGGCTCGTCCCGTCCGGCCTCGACGACATCGTCGACCGCCTCGTGCCGCTCCTGCAGGACCGTGGCGTCTACCCGACGGAGTACCGCGGCGACACGCTGCGCGAGCACCTCGGCCTGCGCGGTCCGCTGACGCGACGCGCGGCCGCCTGACAGGGGTGGGTCCCGGGGAGCGGCGCACGGCCGTCGCGGCGACCGACCGACGGACGGGAGGCGCGGTGCGGGCCCGCCCGTGCCTCCCGTCCGTCAGGGGTCACCGTAGGGTGAGCGCGTGGAGTTCCCGGGGAGGCGGCCGACGCGCGCGCGGCGGTTGCGCGACGAGTTCGCCCGCATCACGTGGTGATCCGGCGCGTCCTCGTGCGGGTGTGACGCCGGGTTGCGGTGAGCACGAGCAGGACGCCCGCCCGCCGGTAGCGTGCCGCCATGTGCCCGAGTGAGATCCCGGCGGACGCCCGCTACGAGGAACTGATCGCGCCGTTGCGACCGGTGATCGAGCGGATCGCCGTCGACGCCCGGCAGCGGGAACGCGAGGAGCGGCTCGCCACCGACCAGCTCGGCTGGCTCGTCGACGCCGGGTTCGCCCGTTGGCGGACCCCCGTCGAGTGGGACGGGGTCGGCGCACGGCTGTCGGACGTGTTCCGGGCCGTCGCGGAGATCGCGGAGGTCGATCCGAACCTCGCGCACGTGTGGCGGAACCACTTCTCGTTCATCGAGGACCGGGTGCACGCCGAGGGGAGTCCGTTCGACCGGGAGATCGTCGCGCGACTCGGTGGCGGCGAGTTCGTCGGCGGCGGGTGGAGCGAGACCCCGAGCACCGCCGGCGTCGACATCACCACCCGGATCACCCGCGACCCGGACGGCGGCTGGCGCGTGACCGGCCGGAAGTTCTACTCGACGGGCAGCGTCTACGCGCGGTGGATCACGGTGCTGGCGCTCGACGACACCGGAGCGCGGTTCGTGGCCCTGGTGGACGCCCAGGATCCCGGCGTGCAGATCGGCGACGACTGGGACGGTTTCGGCCAGCGGGTCACCGGCAGCGGGAGTGTGACGTACACCGACGTGCGGGTCCCCGACGAGCGGGTGCTGCCGTACGCGACGCGCTACCCGTACCAGGAGCAGTACTACCAGACGGTGATGCACGCGATCCTCGTCGGCATCGGGCGGGCGGCGCTCCGTGAGGGGATCGCGGCGCTGCGCTCCCGGTCCCGCGGGCACCACAACGGCACCGCCGAGGACCCGACGCAGGACCCCGAGCTGCTCGCCACGATCGGCACCGTGGCGGCCCGGGTGTACGCCGCCGACGCAGCGTTCACCGCGAGCCTCGGGCCGGTGGACGCCGCCGTCGAACGGCACACGGAACTCCGGGCGACCGGGGCGGACCCGTCGACGGACCCGGTCCTGCGCGCAGCCCTCGAGCGGAGCTGGATCGCGGTCGCCCAGGCGCAGACGGTCGTCACCGACGCCGTGCTCGACGCGACGACGCTCGTGTTCGACGCCCTCGGGTCGAGCGGCACCTTCCGCGCCCTGGGTCTCGACCGGCACTGGCGGAACGCGCGGACCCTGGCGTCGCACAACCCGCGCGTGCACAAGCGACGCATCGTCGGAGACCTGCTCGTGAACGGTGCCAGTCCGCTCGACCGCGCGTAACCCGCCGTCACGAGCCGCAACCCGACGACACCTGCACCCGGCGAGCCCGCTCCGCCCCGTACGGTCGTCGGCAACGGCCCGCCACGGACGCAGGGGAGGCGGGGTGGCGGGCCGCTCTGGACGCAACGAGCGCGCGTACCGAGCGTGCGCACCGGGAGGGGCCACCGTGACCGAGACACCCGTACCGACGATCGTCACCGTGCCGGACGCCCAACTCGCGGCCGCCGTCGCCCGGCCCGGCGGGATCGCCCGGCTCGCCGACCGGATCCGGGCCTCGGGCGCCGTGGCCGTCGCGATCGGCACCGACCGCTTCGACGCCGAACGCGGTCGTGGTCACCGGCTCGACCCGACCACCGCGGCGCTCGCCCTCGGCCGCGCACTGCCCACGCACGGGCTGCTCGTCGCCGCAGCCCCGCCCGGGAACACCCGTACAACGTCGCCCGACGGGTGCTGTCCCTCGACCACGTCCTGGACGCCCGGGTCGGACTCGTCGTCGGCGCGCGGGACCACGGGCTGCCGGCGACGGGGGAGCAGCACGACCCGGCCGAGTTCGCCGAGGTCGTGCGCGGCCTCTGGCGGACGTGGCCGCTCGACAGCATCATCGGCGACCGCGAGGCCGGCCGGTTCGCCGACACGACCCGGATCCACCCGCTCGACCACGACGGCGGACCGGGCGGGTACCGGGTCCGGGGGCCGCTGACGACGCCGTCGAGCCGGCAGGGCGAACCCGTCCTCGCGGTCTGGCACGACGTCGCGTACGAGGGCGCCGACCTGGTGCTCGGTGCGCACCGGGACGACACCGGGGTCGCGCACCCGCTCGCGCGCCCACTCGTCCCGTTGCCGGCCGCGGCCGACGCGTCGGAGCCGAGCCGCGCCTCCCGGCCCTCGACCGGTCCCGCGACCCACCGGCGGACGCTCCGTGACCTGCTCGGCCTGCCCGTCCCGCGACGGTCGGCGCATGAGCGCCGAGGCCGACGCCGGGCTCGTCCTCGGCGTCAACCTGCAGGGCTTCGGCCAGCGGCCGGCGGCCTGGCGGACCCAGGACGTCGAACCGACCGATCTGCTCTCCGCCGAGTTCTGGGGCGACCTCGGCCGGATCGCGGAGCGCGGGCTGCTCGACATGGTGTTCTTCGCCGACCACCCCGCGCTCGGCGACCCGAACGTGCGTGCGTACGGGCTGCTCGAACCGTTCGTGGCGCTGGGGCGATCGCCGACGCGACCACCCACCTCGGGCTCGTCGGAACCGCGTCGACGACCTACAACGACCCGTGGACCTCGCCGAGCGGCTGCTGTCGCTCGACACGGTCTCCGGGGGCCGGGTGGCGTGGAACGCGGTGACGACCTACGACCGGTCGGTGTCGGCGAACTTCGGCGTCGCGACGAACCCGGAGCGACCCGAGCGGTACGCCCGTGCCGGGGAGGTCGTCGACCTCGTCCAGGCGCTCTGGCGGTCCGCCGCCACCGGGGTCCCGGTGGACCACCACGGCGAGTTCACCGAGTTCGCGGGACGATCAGCGTCCCGCCGTCGGCGCAGGGACACCCCGTGGTGTTCCAGGCCGGGGGATCGCCGCACGGCCGGGACCTCGCCGCCCGGGTCGCAGAGGGCGTGTTCGCCGTCGAGCTGACGCCCGAGCCTGCCCGGGAGCACTACCGTGCCGTCAAGCAGGCGGCCGAGACGTACGGTCGGCGTGCGGCGGACGTGGCGATCGTCCCGGGGCTCTCCCTCGTGCTCGGCAGCACCGAGGCCGAGGCACAGCGACGGTTCGACGAGCTCGAGGCCCTCGCCCCGGACGGCTACTCGCTCCGTGCGCTCGGGACGCACCTCGACGCCGACCTCACCGACCTCGACCCGGATGCGCCGATCCCCGCGGCGATCCTCGACCGCGAGGTCGACCCCGTGACGTACGGCCCCTCGCTCGGCTACCACGAGACCGTCGTGCGCTGGGTCCGCTCGCACAACACGTCCCTGCGCGAGGTGCTGCGCGGTTTCGGCGGGTACGGCGCCGGATCGTGGTCGGCACCCCCAGCAGGCCGCCGACACCATCGAGGAGTGGTACCGCACCGGGGCCGCCGACGGGTTCAACCTGATGGTCGACGAGTTCCCGCGGGGCCTGGAGACCGTGGTCGACGAGCTCGTGCCGATCCTGCAGCGCCGCGGGGTGTTCCACCGCGAGTACGAGGACGTCACGTTGCGCGGGCGGCTCGGCGCGCGGGCGCGCGGGGTGTAGCGCGGGGCGGGGCGGCGTCGCGCGGGGCCGGCGTCGCGCCGGCGCTGCAGTGTGCGAGGTTCCGCGCACGGTGGGATCGTCTGGGCCTCGCACACTGCGCGGAACCTCGCACCGTACGTCGCCCTCGCACCGTGCGAGCCACTGCGGCCTGGAGGCGCGTGGCGGCGCCGCCACGCGCCTCCAGGCCGCAGTGTGCGAGGTCTCGTGCACGGTGCGAGCCGCGTGGGCCCGCACACTGCGCGGAACCTCGCACGGTACGGCGTCTTCGCACGGTGCGAGGGCGCCGTGGCGCGCGCCGCGCCGGCGCGTGACGTCGTGTGACGCCGTGCCGGCGGGCGCCGCGTCACACGGCGCAACGCCCGGTCACGCTCCGCAACACCCGTCGTCCCCGGGCCCGGTCGGTCATAGCGTCGCCACCATGACCGACTACCTCGACCGCGAGCACGACAAGACCTTCACGAAGGTCTACAAGCAGCAGACCCCGGACATCCTCAAGGCCTTCGTGCAGTTCGACGAGTCGGTGTTCCAGGCCGAGGGTCGCGAGATCCCGCTGAAGTACCGGGAGCTCATCGCGCTGGCGGTCGGCATCACCACGCAGTGCGTCTACTGCATCGACGGCCACAGCCAGCGCGCGGTGAAGGCCGGCGCGAACGAGGCCGAGCTCGCCGAGGCCGCCTGGGTCGCCACGGCCATCCGCGCCGGCGGTGGGTTCGCCCACGGCCGCCTCGGTTTCAAGTTCGGCGCCGACGCCGCGGCTCCCGTCCCGCACGAGCACTGACCACCGCCCACCGACCACACCCGACGGAAGCGCACCCCATGCCCGACCGCATCACCCTCGTCTCCGCCCTGCAGGGCGCCGGCTGGCACCCGCCGCCTGGCGCACCGCCGGCCCCGCGGCGCAGCGCCTCACCAGCCTCCGGCACTGGCGCGACGTCGTCGTGGAGCAGGACCGACTCGGCGTCGACGCCGTCACGATCGAGGACTCCTTCACCGCCGGTCCGGTCGACGCGGCGGGAGAAGCTCGACACCAGCAGCGTCGTCGGCCGCCTCGACGCCCTCCTCGTCGCGAACGCGGTCGCCCCCGCGACCCGCGCGATCGGTCTGGTGCCGACCGTCTCGGTGACGCACACCGAGCCCTTCCACGTCGCCACGGGCCTCCAGACCCTCGACCACGTCTCGCAGGGGCGAGCCGGGTGGCGGGTCCAGGTGAGCCCGACGCCCCGCGAAGCGGCGCTCTTCGGCGCCGTCCCGGCGGCGACGAGGCCGCGGTCCTGTTCGACGAGGCGCGCGAGGTCGCCGAGGTCGTCTCGCGACTCTGGGACAGCTGGGACGACGACGCGATCATCCGTGACGTCACCACCGGCCGCTTCATCGACCGAGACCGCATCCACAACGCCGAGTTCGAGGGCTCGTTCGTGTCGGTCCACGGTGCGTCGATCGTGCCGCGGTCGCCGCAGGGCCGTCCGCCGGTCTTCTCACTGGCGCACCGCGCCGACGCAGCCGCGTTCGCCGTGGACGCTGCGGACGTCGTGCTGGTCACGCCCGGCTTCGACGGACGGGAGGCGCGAGAACTGTTGGCGGAGGTCCGTCACCTCGAGCAGGCGGCCGGCTCCGACGTCCGTCGTCCGGTCCTCGCCGACCTCGCGGTGCTCATCGGGTCGTCGTCGGCCGCGGCCGCCGACGCGCTCGCTGCGCTCGACGACGCGGCCGGAGCCCCGTACGCGCCGGCGTCCGACACGTCCGTCCTGGCGACGACCGTGCCCGAGCTCGTGACGCTCATCGGTGACCTGCGGGACCTCGGCTACGCCGGTGTCCGGCTGCGGCCACTGCGCATCCCGATCGACAGCACCGCCATCGCGCGGCAGCTCGTCCCCGCGCTCGTCACGGCCGGTCTCCGCGCCGACGTGGCCTCGCGTCCCACCGCCGACCTGCGCACGCGGCTCGGCATCGCCCCGGCGGTCAGCCGGTACGCGTCCGTCTCCGGTTCCGCCCCCGTCTCCGGTTCCGCCCCCGTGGAGGTCTCAGCATGAGCGCCAAGCGTCAGGTCCACCTCGCCGCCCACTTCCCCGGCGTCAACAACACCACGGTCTGGAGCGACGACCGGGCCGAGAGCCAGATCGCGTTCTCGTCGTTCGAGCACTTCGCCCGGAACGCCGAGCGCGGGTTCTTCGACTACCTGTTCCTCGCCGAGGGCCTGCGGCTGCGCGAGCAGAAGGGCCGCATCCACGACCTCGACGTCGTCGGGCGCCCGAACACGCTCGCGATCCTCGCCGCCCTCGCCGGGGTCACCGAGCACATCGGGCTCGTCGGCACCCTGCAGACCACGTTCAACGAGCCGCTCGAGCTCGCGAAGCAGCTGGCGACGCTCGACCACCTCACCGGCGGACGTGCCGGGTGGAACGTCGTGACCAGTTCGGACGCGTTCCACGGCGCGAACTTCCGTCGTGGCGGGTTCCTCGACCACGCCGACCGGTACACGCGGGCCGCGGAGTTCATCGAGCTGTCCCGCGAGCTTCTGGGACTCGTGGGAGTCCGACGCCGTCGTGGCGTCCGACATCTTCGCGGACCGCTCCCGGATCCGCGACGTCGACCACCACGGCCCGCAGTTCGACGTCACCGGGACGTTCCCGGTGCCGCGCAGCCCGCAGGGCCACCCCGTGGTCGTGCAGGCCGGCGACTCCGACGAGGGACGCGACCTCGCCGCCCGGCACGCCGAGGTGATCTTCTCGCTGCACACCGAGTTCGACGACGCGAAGTCCTACTACGACGACGTCACGACGCGCCTCGAGCGCTTCGGCCGCTCGAAGGACGAGCTGCACATCCTGCCGGCGTCGACCTTCGTCCTCGGTGACACGCCCGCTGACGCCGCAGAGAAGGCCCGGGCCATCCAGCGCGCCCAGGCGAGCCCGGCCACGGCGATCGCGTTCCTCGAGCAGGTGTGGAACCGCGACCTCTCCGGGTACGACGTCGACGGCCCGCTGCCGTCGGTCGAACCCGACTACGAGGGCGTCTCGATCACCCGCGGCCGCGCCCGCCACACCCGCGACGTGCCGGCACTCGTCAGGTCGTGGCGCGACCTCGCTTCTGCGGAGAAGCTGTCGATCCGCGACCTGGTCATCCGCGTGTCGACGCGCGGCGGGTTCGTCGGGACGCCGTCGCACATCGCCGCTGAGATCGACCGCTACGTGCAGGAACGTGCGACCGACGGGTTCGTCGTCGTCCCGCACACCAACCCGTACGGCCTCGACGAGTTCGTCGACACGGTCGTCCCGCTGCTGCAGGAGCGCGGCGTCTACCGCGAGTCGTACACCGAGGGTGCGACGCTCCGCGAGACGCTCGGTCTGCCCGGGACGATCCGTTCGCGCACACGATCAGGCGTGCTCGCATGACGGTGTCGAGTCTTGCGATCCTGGTCCCTGGCAACTTCGAGGACGACGCGCCGGTCGACGGGCTCGAGGCGACGCTCGGCCTGTTCGAGACCGCCGAACGCCTCGGCGTCGACGGTGCCTGGGTCCGACACCGTCACCTCGAGCACGGCATCGGGTCGGCGGCGGTGTTCCTCGCCGCGGCCTCGCAGCGCACGAGCACGATCGAGCTCGGGGTCGCCGTCGTGCCGATCGGCTGGGAGAGCCCGTTCCGCCTCGCCGAGGACTTCTCGCTCGCCGACGTCCTGTCGCACGGGCGGGTCCAGGTCGGGCTGTCGACCAGTGCCCCGCACGAGGACATCCTCGGCGACCTGGTGTTCGACGGCGACTGGCGCTCCTTCGACCGCGGCTACGGGCGGGTCACGCGGTTCGTCGACAACCTGCGCGGGGACTTCCTCGGCGGGGACGACACGGTCATCCAGAGCCCGGGAACGTCCAACGTCCACGGCTGCAGCCGTACGCACCGGGACTCGTCGACCGGGTCTGGTACGGCGGGGGATCGCTTCGGTCGGCCGCCTTCGCGGGCAGCGCCGGGCTCAACCTGCTCATCGGCAACCTCACGTCGGGCGAGGGCACCGACGACTACGGCACCGCCCAGCGGAACCAGCTCGCCGCGTACCGCGCCGCGCTGCCGTCAGGCCGCACACCCCGCGTCGCCTGGGGACGCTGCGTCGTCCCGACGGACTCGGCCGACCGTGTCTCGCGCGAGCGCTACCGGACCTGGTACGAGTCCCGCCTCGATCGGCAGACCGCACCGCAGGGTCCTCGGCGCACGCTGTTCTCGGCGGACCTCGTGGGTCCGGCCGAGCGGATCGTCGAGCAGCTTGCGCAGGACGCCACGCTCGCCGAGGTCGACGAGTTCCGCATCGAGCTGCCCTACGAGTTCGCCGGTGACGAGTACGAGCAGATCGTCGCCGACGTCGTGGCGAGGGTCGCGCCGGAGCTCGGCTGGCAGCCGGCGGTGGTGGCGGCGTGACCCGGTACGTGCTCTCGCGCATCGGGCAGGCGGTGCTCGTGCTCTGGGCGGCGTGGACGATCTCGTTCTTCGTCCTGTACGTCCTGCCGAGCGACCCCGCCCGCATCATGCTCGGTCCGGACGCCACCGACGTGACGCAGGCGCAGCTCGAGGCGCTGCGCCACCAGTACGGACTCGACCAGCCAGTGCTCGTGCAGTACTTCCAGCACCTCGGCTCCCTGCTGACCGGGGACCTCGGCCGCTCGATCGGCGTCGGCCGACCCGTCACCGAGGTCATCGGCGAGGCCGTCGGCCCGACCGCGCAGATCGCCGTCGTCGGCCTGCTGCTCGCGATCGTGTTCGGCGGCGGACTCGCAGTGGTCGCGACCTGGACCCGGAACCGTGCCCTCGGGCAGTTCCTGCTCCAGCTTCCCTCCGGTCGGGGTCGCCGTCCCGGGCTTCTGGTTCGCCCTGCTGCTCGTGCAGTGGTTCTCGTTCGGCCTGCACGTCTTCCCGGCGTTCGGCGGTGAGGGACCGTCGTCGGTCGTCCTGCCCGCGATCACCCTGGCGCTGCCGACCGGTGCGACGATCGCCCAGCTGCTGTCGAAGTCCCTGGTCGCGACGCTCCGTGAGCCGTACGTCGACACCGCGTACGCCAAGGGCGCCGGACGGTGGCGGTGCAGCTCCGGCACGCGCTGAAGAACGCCGCACTGCCGGCCCTCACCGTGACCGGCCTCATCGTCGGACAGCTGTTCTCCGGCACCGTCGTCACCGAGACGGTGTTCTCCGCCCGGGCCTCGGCCGTGTCACCGCGACCGCCGTGCAGGGGCAGGACATCCCCGTCGTGCAGGGCATCGTGCTCGTCGCCGCGGCGATCTTCGTCGTCGCGAACCTCGTGGTCGACCTCGTGTACCCGCTCCTCGACCCGCGTGTCGTCCTGGCGGGGAGCCGGCGGAAGCTGCGGGAGCAGGACGGTGCGACACCGGGCGGCGGCGCGGGCCAGAGCGGCACCCCCGCCCCGACACCCAGGGAGCCCCCGCATGACCGAGACCACGCAGCTCGCGATCGGCCGTCCCGCGGCACTCGTCACCGACCGTGTCCCTGGCGGCACAACCGCACTCCGAGCGCTCGCGTCCCGACCGACCCTCACGATCGCCGTTCTCTGGCTCGTCCTCGTCGTCCTCGCCGCACTGCTGCCCGGAGTCCTGACGCACCACGACCCGCTCGCCGCGGACCCTGCCGTGAAGCTCACCGCTCCGGACGCCGCGCACTGGTTCGGCACCGACCAGCTCGGCCGCGACCTCTACGCCCGCGTCGTGCACGGCACCGCCCTCACCCTGCAGGCCGCGATCCTCGCGATCCTGATCGGGCTCGTCGGCGGCTCCGTGATCGGGCTCCTCGCCGGGTTCGTCGGCGGGGTGGTCGACACGGTGCTCATGCGCGTCGCGGACGTCCTGCTCGCCATCCCGAGCCTGCTGCTGTCGTTGACGATCGTCACCGTCCTGGGCTTCGGCACCGTGAACGTCGCGGTGGCGGTCGGCGTCGCGAGCATCGCCACCATCGCCCGGATCATGCGCTCCGAGGTCGTCCGGGTCCGCACCGCCCCGTACGTCGAGGCGGCCACCGCGAACGGCAACCGTTGGTGGCGGGTGCTGCTCGTGCACGTCCTGCCGAACGCGGCCGGCCCCGTGCTCGTCCTCGCCGCGCTCGAGTTCGGCACCGCGATCCTCGCTGTCTCCAGCCTAAGCTTCCTCGGCTACGGCGCCCAGCCGCCGGCACCGGAGTGGGGCTCGCTCGTCGCCACCGGCCGCGACCACATCGCCACCTCGTGGTGGCTGACGACCATCCCGGGCCTCGTCATCGCGGTCACGGTGCTCGCCGGCAACCGCGTCGCCCGGGCCCTCGACACCGAACGGCGGGCCGTCCGATGAGCCTCCTCAGCATCCGCGACCTCACGGTCGCGTACGGCCGCGGTCGGCACGCGCGCACCGCACTGCACGGTGTCTCCCTCGACGTCGGTCGCGGCGAACGCGTCGCGATCGTCGGCGAGTCCGGTTCCGGCAAGTCGACGACGGCGCACGCGGTCCTGCGGCTCCTGCCCGCAGCGGCCGACCTGACGGGAGGCACGGTGCGGCTCTCCGGGACCGCCGCCGGTTCCGCGGACCTCGACCTGGTCACCGCCTCCGACGCCGAGGTGCGTCGTGTCCGCGGCGTCCGGATCGGCTTCGTCCCGCAAGATCCCACCGTCTCGCTCAACCCCGTCACGCGGATCGGCCGGCAGGTCGCCGAGGTGCTCGAGATCCACGGCATCGCGACGGGGGCCGACGCGCACGAGCGCGCCGTGGAGGAGCTCCGCCGGGCCGGGATCGACCGCCCGGAACTGCGCGCGAAGCAGTACCCGCACGAGCTGTCCGGCGGTATGCGGCAGCGCGTGCTCATCGCCATCGCGCTGATCGGCGACCCGGAGCTCCTCGTCGCCGACGAGCCCACCAGCGCCCTCGACGTCACCGTGCAGCGGACGATCCTCGACCACCTCGACCGGCTCGTCGCCGAACGGGGGACGAGCGTCCTCTTCATCACGCACGACCTCGGGGTCGCCGCGGACCGGGCCGACCGGATCGTCGTGATGTCCGAGGGGCGGATCGTCGAGCAGGGCACCCCCGCCGAGGTGGTCGGAGCACCCCGCGAGGCCTACACCCGCGCGCTCATCGCCGCGGCGCCCAGTCTCGACGACGTGACCGTGTCCGTGGGAGCCGCCCCGTCCCGCGGGCTCGGCCGACCGGCCGCTCCGCAGGCTCCGCGTCCGTCCGGAACCGGCCGAGGGGGCCCACCTCCAGGCCGGTGTGGACGACCCGCTCGTCGTCGCGACGGGCCTGCGGAAGTCCTTCGCCCGCGTGGCCGCCGTCGACGGCGTCGACGTGACCGTCCCGCGCGGCCGCACCCTCGCGCTGGTGGGGAGTCAGGGTCCGGGAAGTCGACCACGGCACGCCTCGTGCTCGGTCTCGAGCGCGCCGACGCGGGAACCGTCCGGTTCGACGGCGACGACGTGACCGCCGCCCGCGGTGCGGCACTCCGGGCGTACCGGCGTCGGGCGCAGATCGTGCAGCAGAACCCGTACGCGGCCCTGCATCCGCGGTTGTCGGTCGGGCGGTCATCGCCGACCCGCTCGCGGCGTTCGGCATCGGCACCCGGCGGTCGCGTGCCGCACGTGCGGCGGAGCTGCTCGACCTTGTGGCCCTGCCAGCCTCGGCGGCCGGTCGGCGACCGTCGGAACTGTCCGGCGGCCAGCGGCAGCGCGTCGCCATCGCCCGGGCCCTCGCCCTCGACCCGTCGTTCATCGTGCTCGACGAGCCGGTGTCCGCGCTCGACGTGAGCGTCCAGGCGCAGATCCTCGACCTGCTCGCGTCGCTGCAGGAGACGCTCGGCGTCTCGTACCTGTTCATCTCGCACGACCTCGCCGTCGTCCGCCGCATCGCCCACGAGGTCTCCGTCCTCCGGGGCGGGCGCGTGGTCGAGCACGGTGCTGTCGCCGACGTCCTCCACCACCCGCAGCACGACTACACCCGTGCCCTGCTCGACGCGATCCCCGGACGATCCCGGCGCGTCGCACCCCTCACCCCCTCCGAAGGAGCCTCATGACCATCCACCGCACCCCGATCCGACTGGTGGCCGCGATCGCGGCCGGCACCGCGGCGGCCCTGGTGATGGCCGGCTGCTCGTCGGGCAGCACCGCGTCGTCGTCCTCGTCGTCGAAGCCCGTCGACGGCGGTTCGCTGACCTACGCGATCGCCAACGACCCGATCACGCTGAACCCGACGGGCACCGGCGCCGGCAACGACACGCTCGCCATCACCCGGCAGCTCGTCGACTCGCTGCTCTGGCAGGACCCGTCGGACGGCTCGCTCAAGCCCTGGCTGGCGACGAAGTACTCGGCGAACAGCGACGCGACCGCGTTCACGTTCGACCTGCGCTCCGGGGTGACGTTCTCCGACGGCTCGACGTTCGACGCCACCGCCGTGAAGGACACCTTCGACGACATCGCGAAGGCCGGGGCGTCCAGCACCGCCGCCGCGTACTTCTCCGGGTACAAGGAGACGAAGGTCATCGACGACGACACCGTCGAGGTCGACTTCACGACGCCGAACGCCGCCTTCCCGAACGCCACCGCGTCGGTCGCGCTCGGCATCGTCGCGCCGAAGACCACCGAGACGCCGTTCGACGACCGGGCCGACGGCACGGCCGTCATCGGGACCGGGCCGTTCACGCTGTCGTCCTACACGAAGAACACCTCCACCGTCCTCACGAAGCGCAAGGACTACGACTGGGGCCCCGCCGCGCGGTCGAACGCCGGGGCGGCGCACCTGAACAAGGTGACGTTCCAGGTCGTCCCCGAAGCCAGCGTCCGGACCGGCAGCCTGCAGTCCGGGCAGCCTCGACGCCATCAGCAGCGTGCAGCCGAGCGACGTCGACACGCTGAAGTCGCAGTACGAGCTCGTCACCCGCGCGAACCCCGGGCAGGTGTTCGGTCTCACGTTCAACCAGAAGCGCCCGCTCGTGTCCGACCTCGTCGTCCGCAAGGCGATCGCGCAGGCCGTCGACCCGAAGACCGTCAGGGACACGTCCCTGAACGACCTGTTCAAGGTCGCGACCTCGGTGCTCGGCTCGACCACCCCCGGCTACACCGACACCTCGTCGGCGATCTCGTACGACCCTGCCGCTGCGAAGAAGGCGCTCGACGACGCCGGGTGGGTGAAGGGCTCCGACGGCATCCGGTCGAAGGACGGCCAGAAGCTGCACCTCAAGCTCATCTGGATCACGAACTTCGGGCCGAACCAGACCTCGCTCGAACTCATCCAGCAGGAGCTCAAGAAGGTCGGCGTCGGCCTGACCCTCGAGAGCGGCACCGTCCCGCAGTACCTCGCCAACACGACGAGCGGGACTGGGACATCGCGTGGACAACAACTCCCGCGCCGACGGCGACGTGCTCCGCTCGAAGTTCTCGAGCGACGGCGCCCAGTCGATCGGCGCCGGCGACGGCACGCTCGACGCCCTGTTCACGAAGGAGCTCTCGCAGTCCTCCGCCACCGAGCGCACGGCCACGTTCGCGTCGATCCAGGAACGCATCGCCGCGCAGGTCGACTTCGTCCCCGTGCACGAGCTCACCAGCATCATCGCCACCGCAAAGGACGTGCACGGCATCGCGTTCGGGGCGGACACCCGCCTCGACCAGCTCACCGGCGCCTGGAAGGACGCAGCATGACCGCCGTCCCCTGTCGATCCTCGACCTCGTGCCGGTCAGCGCCGGGTCCACCGCCGCGCAGGCGCTGCACCACAGCATCGACCTCGCGCAGCACGCCGAGCGCGCCGGGTACGCCCGGTACTGGCTCGCGGAGCACCACCTCAACCCCGGCGTCGCGGGCAGCGCGCCGAACGTCGTGATCGGCGCCGTGGCCGCCGCGACCTCGACGATCCGGGTCGGCAGCGCGGCGACCCTGGTCGGCAACGTCCGTGGGCTGCAGATCGCCGAGACCTTCGGCACGCTCGCCGCGCTGTACGGGCCGCGGATCGACCTCGGTCTCGGCCGGTCCGGTGCCCCTGCGCCCGGTACCCCCAAGCCGCCGTCGCTCGCTCCCCGGGCGGACGAGGTCGTCGACGGGCTGCTCATCCCCGCTCCGTTCGACTTCCGGATCTCGCCGCGCAGCCGGTTCGCCCTGCAGGGCGAGCTGCTCGGCCGCGTGCCGGGCGACGTCGAGCGGTTCGAGGACGACCTCGAGCTGATCCGGGAGCTGCTCGCCGGCACGTGGTCGCGCGACGGCGCTGTCGTCGAGGCGCCGCCTGCTGCCGGCACCCCGATCGAACTCTGGATCCACGGTTCCACCGGAGGTGCGAGCGCACGGGCCGCCGGCGTGCTCGGCCTGCCCTACGGTGCGAACTACCACACGTCGCCGGGCACGGTGCTGGCGTCGGTGGAGGCGTACCGTGACGCGTTCCGCCCGGGCGTGCTCGACGCTCCGCACGTCATCGTGTCGGCGGACGTCGTCGTCGGGCGCAGCGCAGAGGAAGCCGAGGATCTCGCGCAGGGGTACGGCCAGTGGGTGCACTCCATCCGCTCCGGTGCCGGGGCGATCGAGTACCCGACCCCGGACCAAGCACGGGCGACGCCGCTGTCCGACGAGGCCACGGAGGCCGTCGCCGACCGCATCGCCACGCGGTTCGTGGGCGACGCCGCACGCGTCGCGGACGGACTCGAGACGTTGCGCCGCGTCACCGCGGCGGACGAGCTCCTCGTGACGACGATCACGCACGACCACGCAGCGCGGGTCCGCTCGTACGAGCTGCTCGCGACGGAGTGGGTAGCACGAGCGGGCGACCCGGTGCCGACGGCGGCGACAGCGGGGGCGCCGGCAGCCGCGGTGTCGGCCGGCGCGGTGCGCTGATGCGGTTCCAGCTGCTCGACATCGTCCCGTACCAGGAGGACCCGGTCACCGGGCACATCGTGCCGCCCTCGGAACGCCTGGCGTCGGTCGTCGAGACCGCCCGGTTCGTCGAGGAGCTCGGGTTCGACTCCTTCGCCGTGGGGGAGCGGCACGCCGGACCGTTCCTGTCCGCCGCGCCGACCGTGCTGCTCGGCGCGATCGCGGCCTCGACCTCCCGCATCCGCCTGCAGACCGGCGTCACCGTGCTGTCGATCCTCGACCCCGTCCGGGTTGCCGAGGACTACGCCACGGTCGACCAGCTGTCCGGCGGCCGGCTGGAGCTGACGGTCGGCAAGGGCAACGAGGTGCTGCAGTACCCGATCTTCGGGCTGGACCTGGCGGACCAGTGGGACCTGCTCGCAGAGAAGTACGCGGCACTCCGGACCTTCTGGGGACGGCGCCGTCGGACTGGGCGGGCGGACCGTTCACCCACCCGCAGCGCGGCATCACCACGCTGCCCCGCCCGTTCCGTCCGGGAGGGCCCCGCGTCTGGCACGGCTCGGCGTCGTCCACGGTGTCGGTCGAACTCGCCGCCCGGTGGGGTGACCCGCTGTTCAGCGCCAACGCGATCCAGCCCCTCGAGGCCTACGGCGTGCTCGTCGACCGGTACCGGCAGGCGTTCGCCGAGGCCGGGCACACCGACCGGACGCCGTACGTCGGTGCCGGGGCCGGCGCCGGCGGGATCTTCGTCGCGTCGACGTCGCAGGAGGCCAAGCGGCAGTACGGTCCCGTCTACGAGGGGCTCGTGGCACGCCGCAACGTGCCGGGGAACAACACGCCGTTCCGCGACATCGACCACGCCGTCGCCGAGGGCCCGGCGCTCGTCGGCAGCCCGCAGCAGGTCATCGACAAGATCGGGCGCTTCCACGAGCGGCTCGGGACGGACCTGCAGTCGGTGTCGTTGCCGACGACCCTGCCGCTGGCAGAGCAGTTCGCGACGCTGGAGCGGTTCGCCGCCGAGGTGGTGCCGGTGGTGCGCGCGGCGTACCCGACGACCCTCTGGACGCCCGCGGACGCGCACGGCTCGACCGTGCCTGCGGAGGCTGTCTCGGCCTGAGACCGCCTGGCGGGCTGCCGACCTGATGCGACGGATCCGCTGTCGTACGACGTCGGCGTTGTCGTTGCCGCGCGTCCGCGAGTGCCCGCGTGTGCAACGAGCGACGGATCCGCTGTCGTACGACGTCGGCGTTGTCGCACGGGTCCGGCGCCCGGCGAGCACGCCGCCACCGACACCACGCGAGCCGATCCACGCGTGCGGTGTCGATCCGTCGGTGCCGCGGACTCGATGCGACGGATCCGCTGTCGTACGACGTCGGCGTTGTCGCACTGAGTCGGTCCGACGCCGCCCACGCGCGACGACACCCCCGCGGCCAGGACGGCCCCGGGGTGTCGGACGGTGCGTGCAGCGTCAGCTGGCGTCGAGCGGGAGGCCCTCCGGGTTGAGCTCGGACTGCTCCACGGCCTCGTTCGACAGGTTGTAGGCCTTGAGCCACTTGGCGTAGGTGCCGTCGTCGATCAGCTCGTTGATCGCATCCTGCACCGGCGCAGCGAGCCCGTCGCCCTTCTTGGTCGTCGCCGCGATGAGTCCCTGCAGGTCGGCGCCCGCACCCGAGTACGTGCCCGCGGTCGTCGTCGCCTTCGCCGTCCCCGCGTTCTGCTTGTTCTGGTACGCGATCGTCGGGTTCGGGCCGAGGTAGCCGTCGACCTTGCCTGACTGCACAGCCAGGAGCTTCGCGTTCGCGTCCGGGTAGTACTTCACGATGATGGTCTTGCCCTGCTTCTCGAGGTCGGCCTTCCACCCGAGCAGGATCTTCTCCTGGTTCGTCCCGGAGTCGGTGGCGATCGTCTTGCCGGCGAGCACGGACGGGTCGCCGTCGAACTTCAGGGAGCTGCCCTCCTTCACCTGCAGGGCGAGGTTGTCCTGGCGGTACGACGCGAAGTCGTACTTCTCCTTGCGCTGCTCGGTCACGGTGATGTTCGACAGGCCGACGTCGATCGAGCCACCGTCGATGCCGACGAACAGGTTGTCCCAGGTGGCGTTCTTGACCTGGGGCTCGAGGCCGAGCTTCGCGGCGACGAGGCGACCGATGTCGGGCTCGGAGCCGGTGAGGGTCTTCTGGTCGTCCCCGGTGAACGCGAGGGGCGGGTACCCGGACGGCAGGGCACCGATGCCGATGACGAGCTTGCCGGACTGCTTGACGTCAGCCGGGAGCTCGTCGTGGAGCTTCGGGTCCTCCTGCACGGATACCTTCGTCTCGGTCGCGGCGCCGTTCGACGCGGCTCCGATCGTGACGGTGCCGTCGTCCGAGCCGGAGCCGGCGCTGGCGTTCGCGGCGCAGCCGGCCAGGGCGACGACGACGCCAGCGGCGAGGACGAGGGCGCCGGCGCGGTTCCGCCAGCGGGAGGGGGTGATCGGGGCATGGTTCTCCAGGGTGCGTCGTGGGTCGGAACGGGTGGGGGTTCAGCGGACGCGGGACAGGAAGTCGCGCGTGCGAGGGTGCTGCGGGTCGTCGATGAGCTGGGCGGGCGGCCCCTGCTCGACGACGCGGCCGTGGTCGAGGAACACGACGTGGTCGGCGACCTCGCGGGCGAAGGCGACCTCGTGCGTGACGATGACGAGCGTCGTGCCGGACTCGGCGAGGTCCTTGATCACGCCGAGCACCTCGCCGACGAGCTCGGGGTCGAGCGCCGACGTCGGCTCGTCCAGCAGGACCACCGAGGGCTCGAGTGCCAGGGCTCGGGCGATCGCCACGCGCTGCTGCTGCCCGCCGGAGAGCTGGCGCGGCCGCGTGGCTCCGCGGTCGCCGAGGCCGACGCGTTCGAGCAGCGTCTGCGCCCGGGCCTTCGCGGTGGCCGCGGGGACACCGGAGGCGATCGGTCCCTCGGCCACGTTCTCGAGTGCGGTGAGGTGCGGGAACAGGTTGAAGTGCTGGAACACGAACCCGATCCGGGAGCGCTGCCGCAGGATCAGCCGCTCGGGCAGCTCCTTGTAGCGGGGGACGCCGTCGCGGCCGGTCCGCACCCGGACGCCGATGGTCTCGCCCCCGACGGTCACGACACCGCGGTCGAGGGGTTCGAGGTGGTTGATGGCCCGCAGCAGCGTGGACTTGCCGGACCCGGACGGGCCGAGGACGACGGTGACGCTCCCGGACGGCAGCGACAGGTCGACGCCGTCGATGACGACGTGCTCGCCGAAGGCCTTGACGGCGCCGTGGATGTCGATGGTCGCGCTCATCAGACCGCCCTGTCGTTCGTGGCGGAGGAGCGAGTGGAGGTGCCGGCGGCGACCGCCCGCTCGGCGGCGGCGGCCTCGCCGCGGCGATCCGCGCCTCCAGGCCGGCGACCCGTGCCGTGCCGGACCGCAGCCCGCAGTCGCTGGAACGGTGTCGGCGGCAGCGCGCGGACCGAGCCGCGGGCCGTCCAGCGCTCGACGTGGTACTGCACGACCGACACCGCGCTCGTGAGCGCCAGGTACCAGAGCGTGGCGACGACGAGCAGCGGGATGATGTCAGTCGGGTACGTGCTCGACAGGTTCTGCACCACCCCGAACAGGTCGAGCAGCGACACGTAGAACAGCAGCGACGACGCCTTGAGCAACCCCACGATCTGGTTCACGAACGCCGGCACGATCGAGCGGAGCGCCTGCGGCAGGATGACCCGCACGAACTGGCGCCGTCGTGGGAGCCCGAGTGCCTGCGCGGCCTCGTGCTGGCCGTGGTCGACGGCGAGCACGCCGGCGCGGACGATCTCGGAGGCGTAGGCGATCTCGCTGAGGCTCAGTCCGATGACGCCGATCGCCAGGTCGCCGAGCACGTTCGCGGTCGGCACCTCGAGCTGCGGACCGAACGGGATGCCGATGCCGATGGTCGGGTACAGCGACCCCAGGTTGTACAGGAAGACCAGCACGAGGATGAGCGGCACCGACCGGAAGAGCCACACGTACCCCCACGCCAGGCCGGACAGCACCGGGTTCCGCGAGAGCCGGGCGATCGCGACGACGATGCCGCCCGCGAAGCTGATCACCGCGCTCAGCGCGGTCGCGACGAGGGTCAGCTGCAGCCCGGTGAGGATCGCCGGGCTGAACAGCCACTTCCCGACGGCCGGCCACCCCCACTGCTCGTTCGTGAAGAGGGTCTCGACGAAGTTCAGGAGCACCACGAGCACCAGCCCGGCGGCGATCCACCGCAGCGGGTGACGCAGCGGGACGACCGGACGGTCGAGCGCGGCGCGTGCGGCCGCGTCGATGGTCGCTGCATCCGGACTGGAGGCGCGGTGCGCGTCCGCCACGCTCCTCGCGCCGTCCCGTGTCAGGTCGGTGGTCTGGGTCATGCCGCGACCGTAGGAGGCCGCCGCGCAGCCCACAACGCTGCCCGAAACACATCGGCACGCGAGGGAACACCGCGTCACGCACGGGCTGTGGATGACGTTCCGTGACGCGCCGCGCTCGCTATCGTGACGGCATGACAGCCCACCGCGTCACCGCACCCGAGCCCCCGGCCGACGGCAGCAAGCCCAAGGGGCCGGCCTCGTACTTCCCGAGCATCGAGAAGACGTACGGGCGTCCGGTGCAGGAATGGCTCGACCTGGTCACCGAGCAGCTGGACGACCATCGGCACATGGAGGTCGTCACGTGGCTCAAGGACACGCACGGCTTCGGCCACGGCCATGCGAACGCGCTGGTGGGGTACGTCCGGCGAGCGCTCGCGGACTGATACTGCTGCAGGGCGGTCCGAAGGTTGACGTGGTTGTCGACCTTGGGTCAGAATGGGTTGACGTGGTTGACAGGAGGCCCATGATGGCGACGACCGAGCACGCGCGCAGCGAGCACGGCGGAACGGGCGACCGGGCGGCCCTCACCCGCTCGGAGGAGGCGCTGCTGGACGCGGTGCGTCGCCGGCTCCTCAGCGGGCGGGCCGCCGGCGCCCTCGACGGCGGAGCCGACGTCGGACTGCTCGCGGACCGGATGGTGGCCGCGCTCCCCGCCGTCAAGCACGAGGCGGACGCGTTGATCGGGCCCTTCTACGACACGCCGACCCTCGCCGCCTGGCGCGGGGTGACCCGGCAGGCGCTCAGCAAGGCGACCGCGAAGCGCGACCTGATCGGTCTGAAGATCGGGGACGGCAGTCTCGTCTTCCCGTCGTTCCAGTTCGGTGTCTCCGGTGCGCCGCTGCCGAACCTCCGACAGGTGCTCGCCCTCATCGACCCGGACCGGATCGACCCGTGGGGCAGTGCGCTGTGGCTCAACACCGAGGCGGACGAGTTCGGCGGCACCACCGCCGCGCAGGCGCTCCGCGACGGCCGCGACGAGCAGGTGCTCGCCGCTGCCCGCCGCGCCGCGCACGCGTGGGCGGCCGACGCGTGACGCCCGCCCGGAACGAGGTCGCCCAGCGGCCGCCCCGGGATGGCCTCGACCTCGACGACTTCCCGGCCGAGGAATCCCGCGGCACCACGTTCTACCGGGCCAAGCGGCACGACCGCGGCGCGTGGTGGTTCGCCAGCGCCGAGCCCGACGCGGACGGCGTCGACGGCGGCCGGTTCGACCTGGCTGTGCCCCGCGGCACCTGCTACTGGGCAGACGCGGTCGAGGTCGCGGTGCGCGAACGTCTGGCGCACCACGTCCTGAACACGAACACGGTCTTCGCGTCGCGTGCGCGGGAGATGGTGGTCGTCGCGGCCCGTGCCTCCCGTGGGCGGCGGTTCGCCGACGTCACGCATCCCGTCGCCGTGCGGTTCGGAGTCGGCGCCGAGCTGCAGACCATGGCGGACTACCGTGTGCCACAGGCCTGGGCGCGGGCGTTCGACGCCGCCGGGTTCGCCGGCGTCCGGTACAGCACCCGGTTCACCAGCGCGCCGTCGGCGAACGCGTGGGCGGTGTTCGGCGCGGCTGGCGTGCCGAAGCGGCCGCGGCCGGAGCGGGTCCACCGCGACGGCGTGACGGCTTGCCGTGAGTCGGGGATCCGGGTGCTCGACGACGGGTCCGACGCCGGTCCGGAACGGTTCACGTTCGCCGTGCCCTCGTCGGTCTGAGCCCGAGCCGCGGCTGTCGGTGGTCGCGCCTAGCGTGACGGCGTGGCCGAACCCGTCGACGCGTGGTGGCGCCGCCGACAGTGGTCGCGCGGCGCGCCGGTGCCGTACGCCGTGGGGGAGTTCCGCGCCGAATGGGCCTCCTACCCGGTGCTCGTCCGGCAGTACCACCCCGAGCGGAACCACGGCGTCGTCCTCAGCCAGGTACCGCCCGCTGCCGAGGTCCTGCTGACGTGGGAGTGCGACGTCGGACACGTGTTCGTCGCGACCCCGGCCGAGCAACGATCCCGTCCGGGCCGCGAGCGCCGTCGGTCGGTCTGGTGTCCGGAGTGCGCCGTGCAGGCCCAGCCGCAGCGGTGGCCCGTGCTGCCGCCGGACTGGCCGTCCGCCGTGCCGGTGCCGCAACGCGTCGTGCGGGTGACCGGGCGGCAGACCCTTCCTGCGGCGCCGGCACGGGGACCCGGCGGGCGCCGTCGCCTCGACGCGCTCCCGGTCGCGCCGTCCGGACCCCGGCGTGCTCCGGCGGCCACGGCCTCCGGCGGTGCCGCGAGCGATCTGTCCGAAGACCCCGCTGCTGCCCTCGGGGGAGTCGTTCACGAGCGTGTGTGCCCCGGCGACGGCGTCCGCGGTCGAAGCCGAGCTCCGAGCGGCCCTCGCCGAACGGTTCGCCTTCACGTACGACCACACCGCGATCCGCCTCGACCGGCCGTTCTTCGACCACGTCGAGGTCTGGCCGGACATCATCCTGCCGAGCTCCGTGTCGCGATCGAGTACGACTCGACCGGGCGGCACGGGCTCGAGCACGTCGGGCCCCGGCAGGAGACCGACCGGCGGAAGGACCGTGCCGTGCGCGGCGTCGGGTGGCAGGTCGTACGCATCCGGACCGGACGACTGCAGGCGCTCGGCCCGTACGACCTCGAGGTGCCCGGGATCTCCGGCCGGACGACCACCCGCCTCGTCGACACGCTCCGCGAGATCCGCGGTGCGCTCTTCGTCGACGCCTACGCCCGCTGATCGTGCCCGAGTCTCGCGTGCAAGCCCCGATTCTCGGCGTCAGCGACACTTCTCGCGGCCGCGGGCACGGGCGATGTCGCCCTGCACGAGACTCGCGAGCACGACCGCGGTCAGCCGCGGAGCGCGAGCGCCTCGCTCGTCCACCGGGCGTGCAGCTCCCACGGGTCGCTCACGCCCGCGGCGACGGCGGCGACGTGGTCGAGCAGGTCCGGTGTCACGCGGAACCACTCCGTCCCGGGGTACCGCGTCGCCGCGAACCGCGTGTGCCGCCGTCGTTCGAGGGTCCGGTCGCCGCGCTCGAACCCCAGGAGCTCCTGGTGCGGGATCGCCGTCAGCCGCTGCCGGGGGTTCGTCGTCGTCCCGATCTTGATCCGGTCGCCGAAGTCGTCGCACATCCGCAGGTAGTACACGACGTCGATGCGCGGGGGAGCGAGGCCGTCGTCGGGGACGTCCCCGTACCGCCACTCGCACGTCGCGCAGACGGCCGCCGACGGGTACCGCACCCCGGTCCGCGACCCGCACACCGGGCACGGGCCGGGCAGCGCGTCCTCGACGCCGGCGTGCTCGGCGACGAACTCCGTCACCAGCGTGACGTGTCCCGCGCACAGTGGCACCGGCGACTCGGGGCGGAAGCGACACCGCAACCCGGCACGCAGCACGCGAGGGCGACCATGCCGGACACGCTAACCCGACCCACCGACGCGACCCGTGCCTCCCGGCCTGCACCGAGCCCGAGCCGTGGCTCCCACCGCGCGCCGTCGTTCGAACGCCGGCCGCGGCATGCGCCGCGGCCGCCGCGCCG
The DNA here is from genome assembly GCA_029689965.1 of Curtobacterium flaccumfaciens. Classification (GTDB taxonomy): domain Bacteria; phylum Actinomycetota; class Actinomycetes; order Actinomycetales; family Microbacteriaceae; genus Curtobacterium; species Curtobacterium flaccumfaciens_E. Next base: position 2,313,389 of record CP121450.1, read on the forward strand.
CGCGCCGCTACTCGTCGAAGATGACGCCGATCGGCTCGCGCTTCTCCTCCTGGAACCGGTCCTCGGCACGCCCGAGCGCCCAGTACGCGGACAGCGACAGCTCCGACTTCTCGAGTCCCCACTCGTCCTGCAGCAGCCGGCGGATCGCCTTGACCGCGGTCCGCTCGCCGTGCGCGAAGACCTGCACCGGACGGGAGGCGCGGGGCAGCGAGCGGGCCGCGTCCAGCAGGAGGGTGCCCGGCTCGGCGCCGGTGGCGTCCCGGTGCAGCCACCGCAGGTCGACACCTGCCGGGTGCGCGATCTCCTGCTCGTCGGCCGGTCCCGCCACCTCGACCAGGGCGACGCCCGTGGCCGAGTCGGGCATCGCCTCCAGTGCCGCGGAGATCGCGGGCAGGGCGCTGTCGTCGCCGAGTAGCACGTGCGTGACGGCCGGGTCGGAGGACGGCGCGTAGCCACCGCCGGGGCCGGAAAGGGCGAGCAGGTCGCCGGGCCGTGCCGCCGCGGCCCAGGGGCCGGCGAGACCTTCGTCGCCGTGCACCACGAAGTCGACTGCGATGGTCTTCGTGGTGTGGTCGACCGCGCGGACGGTGTAGGTGCGGCGCGCCGGCCGGTCCTGCTTCGGGAGCGTCTCGCGCAGGGCTTCGAGGTCGTACGGGGGCGTCAGACCGAGCGAGGGCTTCGCGAGCAGGAGCTTGACGTACTTGTCCGTCGCGGCGAGTCGTTCGGGATCGGCAGTGCCGACGAAGCCGTCGAAGGCCGGTCCGCCGAGGTGCACGCGGACCATGTGCGGCGAGAGACGCTCCGTGCGGTCGACGACGAAGACGTGCTGCGGGCGTTTGGGTTTCGAGCTCATCGGTCGGAGCTTCCTCTCGGGTCCTTGACGTTTGCCGAACTAAGGTTAGCCTTACCTCATGGACACGACCGTCATCCCGTTCTCCGAGCTACTGCGCAAGCGGACCCGTCGCTCGCACGGTTCCTCGGCCGGGAACGGCTTCATGCACGACCTGCTCCGGGGCGGCTGCGACGTCGCCGACTACGCGGCCCTGCTCGGACAGTACTCGTTCGTGTACGACGCCCTCGAGCGCGCCGCCGACCGGATGGCCGACCACCCCGTCGCCGCGCCGTTCGTGACCTCGCAGCTCACGCGGATGCCGGCGATCCGCGCCGACCTCGAGTACCTCGTCGGACCGGACTGGTCGGAGCTCGTGTGCCCGCTGCCGGCGACGACGGCGTACGTCCGACGCCTCAACGAGGTCGCGGCCGAGTGGCCGGGCGGGTTCGTCGCACACCACTACACGCGGTACCTCGGAGACCTGTCCGGTGGCCAGATGATCGGCCGGATGCTCGCGGAGCAGTTCGGCTTCGAGACCAACGGGATCCTCTTCTACATCTTCGACCAGGTCGCCGACCCGAGCGCGTTCAAGGACACATACCGTGCCCAGCTCGACGCCGCACCGTGGTCCGCGGAGGAGCAGGAGCGGGTGATCGCCGAGGTCGAGCTCGCCTACGCGCTCAACACCGGTCTGCTCGAGGAGCTCGACGCGACGCGACGGACCGGTACCGGAGCACCCTCGACGGACTCGTCCGCGGCCGACGGTGACGCGGCGGTGGTCGCGTGACCGCGCCGTTCGACGACGAGGCACGACGGGCGATCCTGCGGCACATGAACGGGACCACGGCCAGGACAACCTGGTGATCGTCCGCGCGAACGGTGCCGCGACGGCCGTGGCGGCGACCATGACCGAGATCGACGCGATCGCCGGCGTGTGGATCGCGCAGCTCGACGACGGCGCCGAGGAGCAGGTCGTCGTGCCGTGGACCACCCCGCTGACGGACCGCCGGTCGGCCCGGGTGCAGATCGTCGAGGTGCACGCCGCCGCCCAGGCGCAGCTCTCCGAGCCGAGCTGACGCTCCCAGACCCGCCGGGATCGCGGAGCGCGTCGCTACTGCAGGGGTGCTTCCGCCACGCGCCGCGATCCCGGCGTCCCCTCGCACCGTGCGAGGGCAGCCCGCAGTGTGCGAGGTTCCGCGCATCGTGGGACCGCCGGGGCCGCGCACAGCGCGCGAAACCTCGCACACTGCGTCGCGTCACCACCCCGCCCGGCGGGCCTCAGTGGTGCATGCGGCGGGCGAGCTTCTGGATCGGTCCCGTCCTGGGCGCCCGCTCGGCGGGGTCGACGACCTCCTGCTGGTAGAACTCCGCCAGGTCGGCCATCAGCGCCCGGCGCTCCGCTCGCACGTAGGCACGCCGCTCCCGGGTGAACGCGATCACGGTCGACCAGCACATCAGGATCATCACGACGCTGAACGGCAGCGCGGTCGTGATGGCCGCCGTCTTCAGCGCGTTGAGACCGCCCGCGAGCAGCAGCGCCACCGCGACGAGGGCCGTGACCCCGGCGAAGAAGACCCGGATCCAGTTCTTCGGCTCGATCTGCCCGCCGGTCGCGATCATCCCCATCACGAGCGCCCCGGAGTCCGCCGAGGTGACGAAGAACACGCCGATCAGGATGATCGCCCCGATGACGAGCACCGTGCCGGCCGGCATGCTGCCGAGCAGCTGGAAGAGCACCCGCTCGACCGACACGCTGCCGTCGGCGCCGACCAGGTCGCCGTGGCCGTGCAGCTGGTCGTACAGCGCCGTGCCGCCCATGATCGCGAACCAGAGGAACGTCAGCAGCGTCGGGACGAACAGCACGCCGAGCACGAACTGCCGCACGGTGCGTCCGCGGGAGATGCGCGCGATGAAGATGCCGACGAACGGCGCCCACGACATCCACCAGCCCCAGTAGAACGTCGTCCACGCCCCCGCCACTCCTGGCCGGCCTTCCCGGCGAAGGCGCTCGTGTCGAACGCCAGACCGGCGAAGCCCTGGACGTACTGCCCGATCGACTGCACGAACTCGCCGAGCAGGAACTGGGCCGGTCCGACGAACAGGACGACGACGAGCAGGGCCGCCGCGAGCGCGAGGTTGATGTCGGACAGGACCTTCATGCCCTTGCCGACCCCGCTCAGCAGTGAGCCGATCGCGATCAGGGTGACCACGATGATCAGCCCGATCTGCAGCCCCCGCGTGTCGTCGGCCATCCCGGTGTACTCCAGCCCGGACCCGATCTGCAGCACGCCGAGACCGAGCGAGGTCGCGACGCCGAACAGGGTCCCGATCAGCGCGAGCACGTCGATGAGGTTCCCCACCCGCCGATCACCCGCGTGCCGAGCAGCGGCTCGAGCGCCCACCGGATCGACACCGGCCGCGACCGCCGGTGGATCGCGTAGGCGAGCGCGAGCCCGACCACGACGTAGATCGCCCAGGCGTGCAGGCCCCAGTGCAGGAACGTCTGCGTGAGGGCCTGCTGCGCGAGGGCCTCGTCGTCGCCGGTCACGCCGGGCCGCGGCGAGGCGAAGTGGCTGAGCGGCTCGGCGACGCCGTAGAAGACGAGGCCGATGCCCATGCCGGCTGCGAAGAGCAGCGCGAGCCACGAGGTCGTGGAGAACTGGGGCGCTCGTCGTCCTGGCCGAGCACGATGTCGCCGAAGCGGCTGAACCCGATCCAGATCGCGAACACGACGAACCCGGCGGCGGCGATCACGTAGTACCAGCCGAAGTCCCGCACGATGGCGCTCTGCACGGCGGCGAAGGCGTCCTCGGTCGCGCGCGGTGCCGCGAGGGCGACCACCACGAATGCCAGCACCAGTCCGGCGGCCGGCCAGAAGACCCAGCGCTCGACGGGTGGTGCGGTCTTCTCGGGCGCTGCTGGCTCGGCCGTCTCGCTCATCCGGTCCTCCACCTGCGGATGCGGCGCATCCCTGGCCGGATTGTACGAACGCAGCCCGAGGTGTGTCCGGGTGTGATGGAAACCTGACGCACGCCGCTGCGGTCCGTCCGGACGGTTGTCGTCACCCGCCTCGGCTGGCCGATACGCTGCTGGGGCCGGACGAGCCTCCCGGCGGACCCGGAAAGGACCACATGACGGCGATCGACGGCCAGACGCGGCACGGAAGCGCTCGGGACGACGTCAGCGGCGCGGTCGACAGCGACCTGCGCTCGGACGTGCGGTACCTCGGCGGTCTGCTCGGACGGGTGCTGCGCGAGACCGGTGGGGAGGACCTGCTGCGTGACGTGGAGAGCCTCCGCGCCGCCGTCATCGACGCCTTCGAGAGCGACGACGCGGACGGCGCCGCTCGGGCCGAGGCGATCGTGGCCGGCTTGTCCGCCGAGCGGGCCGAGGCCGTCGCACAGGCGTTCACGACGTACTTCCACCTGACGAACCTGGCCGAGGAGCACCACCGTGTGCGCGTGCTCCGGCAGCGCGGCGACGACGGCGGCCTCGCGGGGACTCGTTCCCGGCGACGTACGCCTCGCTCGTCGAGCAGGTCGGCGACGACGCCGCTGCCGCGCGACTCCAGGAGCTCCGCTTCCACCCCGTGCTGACCGCGCACCCGACGGAGGCCCGCCGCCGTGCGGTGACCACGGCCGTCCGCCGCATCACGGACCTCATCGACGAGCGCGACCGGACGACGAACGCCACCGCGCGCGCCGAGAACGAGCGCCGGCTGCTCGAGGAGATCACCACCCTCCTGCGCACCTCACCGCTGCGGACCACCCGGCCGACGCCACTGGACGAGGTCCGCACGGCCATGAGCGTCTTCGACCAGACGCTGTTCGAGATCGTCCCGCAGGTGTACCGCCTGCTCGACGACCGGCTGCAGGGCGACGAGGCGGGGCGTGCCGCCGTCACCGCGCCGGCGTTCGTCCGCTTCGGCACCTGGATCGGCGGCGACCGCGATGGCAACCCGCACGTGACCGCCGACGTCACCCGGCAGGCCGCGGAGATCGCCGCCGAGCACATCCTGCTCGGCCTCGCCCGCGCCGCGACCCGCATCGGCAGCACCCTGACGCTCGACGCGAGCGCGACCCCGGCCGACGCCGGACTCACCGCGCTCGTCGCGTCGCAGGAGTCGCTCGACCCCGGGATCGCCGAGCGCATCGGCGTCCGGGCGCCGAACGAGACGCACCGCCGCGCGCTCCTCTTCGTCGCCGCCCGGATCGACGCCACGCGGCAGGGCGGCTCCGCCCTCGCGTACGCCGGGCCGGATGAGCTGCTGACGGACCTCCGCACGATCCAGGGCTCGCTCGTGGCCGCCGGTGCGACGCGTCCCGCGAACGGCGAGCTGCAGAACCTCGTCTGGCAGGTCGAGACCTTCGGGTTCCACCTCGCCGAGCTCGAGGTCCGGCAGCACTCGCAGGTGCACCGGAACGCCCTCGCCGAGATCCGCGCCGGTGGGGAGCTCAGCGAGACCACGGAGGAGGTCCTCGCCGTCTTCCGCACGATCGCGCACCTGCAGTCCCGCTACGGCGTCCGCGCCGCGAGCCGGTACATCGTCTCCTTCACGCAGTCCGCCGCGGACCTGGCGAACGTCCACGAGCTCGCCGTCGCCGCCCTCGGCTCGCCCGAGGCCGCACCCGTGCTCGACGTCATCCCGCTGTTCGAGACCTTCGCCGACCTGCACGCCAGCGTCGACATCCTCGACGAGGCAGTCCGCACCGAGGCGTTCCAGCGCCGCCTGGCCGCGACCGGTCGCCGGCTCGAGGTCATGCTCGGCTACTCGGACTCCTCGAAGGACGTCGGCCCGGTGTCGGCGAACCTCGCGCTGTACGACGCGCAGGCCCGCATCGCCGAGTGGGCCGAGCAGAACGACGTCGAGCTGACGCTGTTCCACGGCCGCGGCGGATCGCTCGGCCGCGGTGGCGGTCCGGCGAACGAGGCGGTGCTGGCGCAGCCACGCGGGTCGATCGACGGCCGCCTCAAGCTTCACGGAGCAGGGCGAGGTCATCTTCGCCCAGTACGGCGACAAGGACATCGCTGCCCGGCACCTCGAGCAGATGGCGTCCGCGACCCTGTTCGCGTCGTCGCCGTCGAACGAGGAGCGCACCTCACTCGCCGCGAGCCGGTTCGCCGCCCTCGCGCAGCGGCTCGACGACGTCTCGCGCGAGGCGTTCTACGACCTCGTGAAGGCCGACGGCTTCGCGCCGTGGTTCGCACGCGTCACCCCGATGGAGGAGATCGGGCTGCTGCCGCTCGGCTCCCGTCCGGCTCGCCGCGGGCTGAGCGTCGAATCGCTCGAGGACCTGCGGGCGATCCCGTGGGTGTTCTCCTGGACCCAGGCGCGCATCAACCTCGCCGGCTGGTACGGGCTGGGCACCGCGCTCGAGGCGGTCGGCGACGTCGAGCTCCTCCGGACCGCGTACGCCGAGTGGCCGCTCTTCGGCGCGATGATCAAGAACGTCGAGATGTCCCTGGCGAAGACCGACGAGCAGATCGCGCGACGCTACCTCGAGCTCGCCGACCGCGACGACCTCGCCGCCAAGGTGCTCGACGAGATGGTCCGGACGCGCGATTGGGTGCTGCGCGTCTCCGGCGGCAGCGACGTCCTCGAGGACCGCCCGGTCCTCGCGCGCGCGGTCCGCTTGCGCAGCCCGTACGTCGACGCGCTGTCGCACCTGCAGCTCCGCGCGCTCCGGGCCATCCGGACCTCGGGGAGCACGGACCCGACGGACGGCGACCACCGTCTCCTGCTCCTGACGGTCAACGGGATCGCCGCCGGCCTGCAGAACACCGGCTGATCCCGCACTGCGCGACGGCACCGCCTGATCCCGCGCTGCGCGACGGCACTGCCTGATCCCGCGCTGCGCGACGGCACTGCCTGATCCCGCGCTGCGCGACGGCACTGCCTGGAGGCCCGGTGCCGGTCCACGAGACCGGCACCGGGCCTCCAGGCGGTGGCGCCCAGTGCGCGACGGGACGTCCGGAGGTCGGCGTACGGTGCGGCGCGAAGCGCGACGCACCGCTTGTCGAATCGATTCGGGTGGGCGTAGCGTGGCGCCCGTGACGACGGAGCGCACCCGGACCCCGACCGCGACGACGGTGCTGCCACCGATCCTGCCGCTCGCCCTCATCGTCGGCGTCTCCCCCTTCGCGACCGACATGTACATCCCGGCCCTGCCGGCGATCGCGCGGGACCTCGGCACGTCGCCGTGGGCGGTCCAGCTTCTCGTTGACCGCGTTCCTCGTCGCGTTCGCCGTCGGTCAGCTGCTCGCCGGACCGGTCAGCGACGGCATCGGTCGCCGACCGCTCATGCTCGTCGGCACGGCGGTGTTCGCACTCGCCTCGGTGGCCTGCGCGCTGGCGCCGGACGTCGTGACGCTCGTCGTCGCCCGGGTGTTCCAGGGGCTCGCCGGAGCGGCGGGAGCGGTCGCCGGGCGCGCCATGGTGTCCGACGTGACCGGCGGCGCGCGCATGGCGAAGGTGTTCGGCACGCTCGCCGCCATCAACGCGATCGGCCCCGTCGTGGCCCCGCTGGCCGGGGGAGCGGTGCTCACGGTCGGTACGTGGCGCCTCATGTTCCTCGTCCTCGCGGTGCTCGGCGCGGTGTTCTTCGTCGCGGTGGTCCTGCGGTTCCGAGAGACCCTGCCGCGGGAGTTCCGAGGTGGCGTCGGGCTCGGCGCGAACTGGTCGCGCATCCGCGAGCTGATGGCCATCCCGCGGTTCCGCGCGTACGTGCTCACCGGTGTGCTCTCGACGATCGGGTTCTTCGCCTACATCGCCACGAGCTCGTTCGTGTTCCAGACCGAGTTCGGGTTCTCCGAAGGGCTGTACACGCTCGTCTTCGCCACCAACGCCTCGATGATGATCGTCACGACGCTCGTGTTCCGACGCGTCGTCGGCCGGTTCTCGGAGGACGCACTGCTCTCCTTCGGCCTCGCGGTGGGGACGCTCGGGGCCACGGGCGTCCTGGTGTCCGCCCTGCTCGGGCTCGGGGTCGTCCCGGTCTGGGTCTCGCTCGCGGTCGTCACCGGCGCCTGGGGCTTCGTCCTGCCGGCGGCGATGACCCGGACGCAGCACATCGGCGCGGCGCACCCCGGGACCGCCGCGGCGCTGCAGGGCGGGCTGACGTTCGGGCTCGGCGGTCTGGGGACGCCGCTCGCGGGTGCCCTCGGCGGCACGGCACTCGCCATGGGGTCGGTGATGGCGGTGCTCATGGCGGCCGCGGTGGTCGTCCAGCTCGTCGCCACCCGGCGGGGCCGAACCGTCTCCTGACGTCGGCGGAGCCGGTCAGGGGTTGTGCTTCTCAGGTGTCCGAGGTGCTGCGGTGTGCGTGCATCATCCGATTCGCGCATCGGGCGGCCCGTTCCCCGCACGCCGAGGTGGGCGATGTCCTGAGTTCCGCGTCGGCGTGTCACGATCCAGTTGATGAACGTCGAGCCCGACCCCAGGACCAGCTTCGAGACCTCCGGAGCCGATCTCGACGCGGCGACCGCGATGTACGAGGACGCCTACGCGAGCTCCGGGTTCCGGGCGCACCCGACCGAGCGGGTGTTCAGCTACCGCTTCCGCGTCACGGGCGACGACACGATGTCCTTCCGATCGACACGGTTCGACGCCCGGATGCAGGGCGAGCTCGAGTCCGCCGACGAGTACGTCGTCATGTGGCTCTCGGACGGCGGCGGCACGGTGGACGTCGGTCGGCAGGAAGTGGCGTTCGCGCCCGGCGCCCCGATGATGTTCCCCACCGGACGCCCCTTCGCGTTCGACCTGCAGGACGTCCGGCAGAGCCTCGTCCAGTTCGAACGCACCTTCCTCGAGCGCGTGGCCGCCGAGGAGCACGGCACGCAGCCCGCACCCCTCGTGTTCGACCACACGCTGGCGCCCCGTGCCGACGAGCTCCGCGGATGGAACGCGCAGGTGCAGCGCGCCGCCCGGATCGTGCTGGGGAGCACACCGCTGTCGCCGCTCGTCCTCGCCGAGACGGCGCACGAGACCGCCGTCGCACTGCTCCGCACCTTCCCGCACACGGTCCTCGCCCCCGACGTCGCACTGCCGCAGGGCGCGACGGGACGGGTCCGCGAGGCCGTCGAGTACATGCACGCCTTCGCGCACACGTCGATCAGCACCACCGACGTGGCGGAGCACGTCGGGCTGAGCGTGCGCGGACTGCAGCAGGCGTTCCAGCGACAGGTCGGTTCCGCGCCGAACGGGATGCTGCGGGGCATCCGGCTCGACCGGGTGCGCGAGGAGCTCCGCCGGTCCGCCCCCGGCGACGTCACCGTCGCCGCGGTCGCGGTGCGGTGGGGGTTCGCGCACCTCGGGCGGTTCTCCGGCGCCTACGCCGCTCGGTTCGGTGAGTACCCGCGCGACACCCTGCACGGCTGACGGCAGGGCCCGCCGCTAGGCTTCGAGGGTGCGCAGACACCGACCGTGGGTGATCGTCCCGGGATCTGGAACTCCGGACCCGACCACTGGCAGTCGCTGTGGCAGGACGAACGCGAAGCGGACGCCCGCGGCGACGTGGTCCGCATCGAACCGACGTCCTGGAGTGCACCGGACCCGGATGACTGGACCGCGGCGATCACCCGCGCCGTGGCGTCGTTCGACGAGCCGCCGGTGCTCGTCGCGCACAGCCTGGGCGTCCTCGCCGTCGCCGACTGGTTGCAGCAGGACGTGCCCGCGTCCGCTGCCGGGGCGTTCCTCGTTGCCCCGCCCGACCCACTCGGGCAGGGCTACCCCCTCGCCGCCGCCGGGTTCACCGCCCCGAGCGGACCGGTGGGGCGCGCAGCACCGGCCGTGCCGACGCGCATGGTGGTCAGCGACGACGACCCGTACTGCTCGGTCGACCGGGCTCTCGCCTTCGCCGGAGCCCTCGGCGCGGACGTCGTCCGGGTCGGTGCGCTCGGACACGTCAACGTCGCGAGCGGCATCGGTGCCTGGCGCTCGGGCAGGTCGCTGCTCGAGGACTTCGAAGGCAGGCTCTGAAAGCCAGGGGCAGGGGCCGCCCCGCTGCCGACACGCCGTTCACGTTCCGCGCGATATGGCAGGGACCGCGGCGACACACCGCGGATGTCCACGGAGATGAGCGTCGCGATATTTATCCTTCGATCATGGAAACGCAGTCCGGTGCACGCACCCCCTCGTCGACCCCTTCGGTCGCGAGCTCGAGGAGTGGCTCCGTGACGCCCCGGCGACGCGCGCCCCGTACCTGGCGGACCTCGTGGTCCCGCCGGTCACCGGGCCCGTGCAGCGGCCGGACGCAGCGTCGGAGGCCCCCGCCGAGCACGCCGCCGAAGCCGAGCCGGAGGACGCCGCCGTCGCCGTGCCGGACGACTCCGCCGTCTCCGCTCCGTCGGACGACTCCGCCTTCCGCCGCCCCCGTGACCGTGCCCGGCACGCCGCGGTCTGCGGCCCGTCGTTCCCCGAGCCCCGGAGCGCATCGCCCTCCGCATCGAGGACCTCGCGGTCGAGGTGTCCGCCGCGAGCGGCCGCACCACGATCGAACGCATCGTGATCCTCGAGGACGAGGTCCGTCGTCGCGACGAGGACCTCGCGCGCCTCGCCGCGTGGGAGGCCACCGTCGCCGAGATCAGCGATCCCGAGGTCGAGGCGGCCCGCGCCTTCGCGCACACCGTCTTCGCCGACCTCCTGGCGGACGCCGCCCTCGAGGCCGATCGACGCGACCGCGCCGCCGCACGTCGCGCGGACACCGGGAGCGTGTCGGTCGTGCCGCAGCAGCCCGCGGCACCGGCGCTCGTCGCCGCCTCGGAGGTCGTCGACGCCATCGACGCGCCCGAGCCCGGGTCCGACGCAGCGGCGACCACGCCGGAACGTGACGTGCCCGTCCGCCCGGTGCTGTCCCTCCCGGTCGTCTCGCCGGTCTCGGCGAACACGCGCCCCACCCCGCTCGTCCAGCCCGCGACCGGCCCGACCGTGGTCGACCGTGCGGCGTTCGCCGCCGCGCTCACGGCGCACCGCGGCGCGACGGCGAGCACCCCGGTCGCGCTGCCCGAGGCCGTCGCCCCGGCCGCGGTGTCGGAACCGGCGCGCATCGACAGCGACGTCCGGGCCGACGGTGACGACCGTACCGCTCTCGCCGGCTGGTGGTCGCGGCTCGTCGCGCGCATCCTGAGCGCGTTCGGACGCCGCTGACCCGCCGCCGGCCCGAGCGTCCCGCCGTGCACAGGGCCCTCGTCGGCCGCGTCCGCTCGGTAGACTGACGGGATGCCGACGCTCCGCGAACTCCAGGCCGTGATCGAGGACCTGTGGCCCGCCGCCGGCGCGGAGTCCTGGGACGCCGTCGGGCTGGTCACCGGTGATCCCGATCAGACGGTCGAGCACGTGCACCTCGCCGTCGATGCCGTCCCGACGACCGCGCGAGAGGCGGTCGCGCTCGGCGCCGACCTGCTGCTCACGCACCATCCGCTGCTGCTCCGCGGCGTCACGACCATCGCCGAGTCGACGTACAAGGGGAGCGTGCTCGCGACCCTCGTCCGCGGCGGCACCGCGCTCGTGGCGGCGCACACGAACGCCGACGTCGTCACCACCGGCACCTCGGCCGTACTCGCGGACCGGCTCGGTCTGCAGGGCCAGCGGCCGCTGGAGCCCGGCGCGGACCCGTCGACGGGCATCGGGCGTGTGGGGAGCTCACCGAACCGACGACGCTCGGTGCGCTCGCGCGCGCCCTCGTCGACCTGCTCCCGGGTACGGCCACGGGCGTCCGCGTCTCCGGTGACTTCGACCAGCCGATCCGCTCGGTCGCGCTGTGCGCCGGCGCGGGCGACGCGTACCTGCGGCACCCCGCGGTGCTCGACGCCGACGTCTACGTCACGAGCGACCTGCGGCACCACCCGGCGTCCGAGTTCCGCGAGCAGGCGCTGCTCGGCGGCGGACCGGCGCTCATCGACACGTCGCACTGGGCGACCGAGTGGCTGTGGCTCGACGTCGCCGCCGAGCAGCTCCGCCGCGCCGCGGGCGTCCAGGTCACCGTCAGCGACCTCCGCACCGACCCGTGGGACTTCGCCGTCCTGCCGGCCGCCGAACCCACCACCGACACCGAAGGAGCCTGACCATGAAGGCAGCGCCCGAGGACCAGGCCATCCTCCTCGACGTCCAGCGACTCGACAACGACGTCACCCGGATCGCGCACCGCATCACCGCGCTGCAGAAGGGCGACCGGCTCACCGAACTGAGCACCACGGCCGCCGGACTGCGTGCCCAGCTCGCCGCCGCCACCGGCGAGGTCGAGGACGCCGAACGGGAACTCGCGCGCCTGGAGTCCGACACCGCCACCGCCCAGGCGCGGGTCGAGCGTGACACCACCATGCTGCAGAACGTGTCCAGTGCGAAGGACGCCGCCGGCCTGCAGAGCGAACTCGACTCCCTGCAGCGTCGCATCGGCGACCTCGAGACCGCCGAGCTCGAGGTCATGGAGAAGCTCGACGTGTTCCGCGCCCGGGTGGGCGACATCGAGGCACAGCTCGCGGACGTCGAAGCCGCGCGTGCCGGGCTCGTGGCCGAGCGGGACGCGGAGATCGCCCGGCTCGAGTCCGACCGCGAGTCCGCCACGCAGAGCCGTGCCTCCGTCGCCGCGAAGGTCCCTGCAGACTTGCTCGCACTCTACGACCGGCAGCGGGCGCGCTACGGGTTCGGCGCCTCGCTGCTGCAGGGCGGCGTCTCGACGGCGTCCGGCGTGACGCTGACGAACTCCGACCTGCAGGCGATCCGGCGGGCCGCGCCCGACGATGTCGTGCTCGACCCGGACAGCGACGCGATCCTGGTGCGCACGTCGGAGTCCGGTCTGTAGACGCGACCGTCCGACGGACGGAAGGCACGGTGCGGGCCCGCACCGCGCCTCCCACCGTGCGAGGCTGCAGCGTCCCTCGCACCGTGCGAGGTTTCGTGCTCGGTGCGAGGGCGTTGGCGTCGCACGAAGGGCGGAACCTCGCACGGTGCGACAGGAGCCTCGCACGGTGCGAGGTGCCGCGGGCGGGCGGGCGCCCCGCGTCTGGGGGCGAATGGGCCGGCCGTACGCCGGGTTCTGTCCCGCCGCTCGCGCGGCGGTGACGGCCATCTCTCTCGGACCGACGTTGCCGTCGGCCTCCAGCGGTCTACCCGAGGACTCAGCGAGCAGCTTCGACGTCCTCTGTCTGACCTTGCTCCGGGCGAGGTTTACCGAGCGGATCCGGTCACCCGGACCCCTGGTGGTCTCTTACACCACCGTTTCACCCTTACCGACGTCGCCGCCGGCGGTCTGTTCTCTGTGGCACTGTCTCGCGGATTGCTCCGGGTGGGTGTTACCCACCGCCCTGCTCTGTGGAGCCCGGACGTTCCTCGGCGCTCCCGGGGAACGACGCGACCGTCTCACCGACCCATTCGCGCCACCGAGTCTACCGGGCACCGTGCCCAGCCAGGCCCCGAGGCTCCGAACGATCGGCATCTCGGCGCGCCCGAGGGGCCTTCGTGGAACCTCGGCGAACCGTACAGGGCGAGTCGTGGGACCTCGGCTCCAGCCGTCCGGCGCGGCGCGGAACGCGATCAGGACTGCGAACGTGCCGCGAGGGTCGCCGCGCCGATGATGCCCGCGTTGTTGCGCAGCGTCGCCGGGATGATGTCCGCCTGCAGATCGAGCAGCGGCAGGAACTCCTCGTACTGCTTCGACACGCCCCCGCCGACGACGAAGAAGCTCGGGGGAGAGCAGCGCCTCGAGCGTCGAGTAGTACTTCTGCAGCCGCTTCGCCCAGTGCTTCCACGACAGGTCGTCGCGCTCCTTGGCGGCGAACGACGCGCGCGACTCGGCGTCGTGCCCGTCGATCTCCAGGTGCCCGAGCTCCGAGTTGACGATGAGCACGCCGTCGTTGATGAGCGCCGTGCCGATCCCGGTGCCGAGCGTGGTGACGATCACCAACCCGTCCTTGCCCTTCGCCGCACCGAACTGCTGCTCCGCGAACCCGGCCGCGTCGGCGTCGTTGACGAAGTGGATGGAGCGGCCGAGCTCCTTCTCGAACAGCGCCTCGGCCTCGAAGCCGATCCACTTCTTCGACACGTTCGCCGCGGACATCGTCTTGCCGCCGCGGACGATCGCGGGGAAGCAGACCCCGACGGGGACCTCGGCCGCGGGGCGAGCTCCTCGAGGATCGACGCGGCGACGGCGGCGATGTCGTTGGGCTTGCCGCCCTCGGGCGTGGCCTTCTTGATCCGGTCGGTCGTGAGCTCGCCGGTGGAGACGTCGACGATCGCGCCCTTGATGCCCGTACCGCCGATGTCGACGCCGACTGCGAGGGAGGTCATGTGTGTGCCTTTCAGGAGACGAGACGGGTCAGGAGACGGTGAGGAGCTCGGCGCCGCGCTCGGTGACGACGAGGGTGTGTTCGAACTGTGCGGTCCAGGACTTGTCACGCGTGGAGACGGTCCAGTCGTCGGCCCAGATGTCGGCCTCGATCCCGCCGAGCGTGAGCATCGGCTCGATGGTGAACACCATGCCGGGTTCGATGACGTCGTCGAAGCGCGGCGCGTCGTAGTGGGGGATAATCAGCCGGAGTGGAAGGCCCGCCCGACGCCGTGTCCGGTGTAGTCGCGGACGACGCCGTACCCGAAGCGCTTCGCGTACGCCTCGATCGCGCGGCCGATGACGTTCACCTGGCGGCCGGGGCGACCGCGCGGATGCCGCGCCGGAGTGCTTCTTCCGTGCGGGTCACGAGGTCCTGGACCTCCTGCCTGCCCTCGCCGACGATGAACGTGCGGTTCGTGTCGCCGTGCATCCCGTCCTTGTAGGCGGTGATGTCGATGTTGACGAGGTCGCCATCCTGCAGGACTGTGTCGTCCGGGATCCCGTGGCAGATGACCTCGTTGAGGCTGGAGCAGAGGGACTTCGGGTAGCCGCGGTAGCCGAGCGTCGAGGGGTAGGCGCCGTGCGCGACGATGAACTCGTGGCCGATCCGGTCGAGCTCGTCCGTGGTGACGCCCGGGCGGATCGCCTCGCCCACGGCGTCGATCGCCTGCGAGGCGATGCGTCCGGCGGTCCGGATCCGCTCGACCTCGTCCGGCGTGTACGTGTCGCCGAGGCCGTGCTCGTGGGGTTCGGCCCTGCCGACGTACTCGGGACGCTCGATGTCCTTCGGGACGGGCCGCTGCGGGGAGACGCGGCCGGCGGTCAGGTGTCCGTGTTGGTCCCGGGGCATGCCGACCACTCTAGCCAGGTGCGCGGCCTCGCGACGCGCCCCCGAGTCTCGCCGTGGGCATGCCGAGTCTCAGTGTGGGCGACGGTTCTCGCGGCTGGGACCGCGAGAACCGTCGCCCAGGCCGAGTCTCGCCGCCGCCGCCCCGCAGCCGACCCGACGACCTGCGGCTTGGGTACGGTGGCGGCATGAGCGACGAACGCATCGAGTCCCAGTGGTGGTTCGACGAGAAGACGCACGAGGTGGAGCAGGGCCCGCAGTCGCCGCAGCGCGACCGCATCGGCCCGTTCGGCACTCGCGAGGAAGCGCAACACGCCCTGGACCGCATCAAGGCGAACAACGAGCGCTGGGACGGCGAGGACCAATAGGCTGTGCGGACGGCCCCGCCGGCCGGAAGCGCACGGAAAGGGCGTGCATGGACAAGCAGACGGACTTCGTGCTCCGCACCATCGAGGAGCGCGGCATCAAGTTCATCCGACTCTGGTTCACGGACGTCATCGGGACCCTGAAGTCGGTGGCGATCGCCCCGGCCGAGGTCGAGGGCGCCTTCGCCGAGGGCATCGGGTTCGACGGCTCCGCGATCGAGGGCCTGACGCGGAGCTACGAGGCCGACGTCCTGGCGCACCCGGACCCGTCGACGTTCCAGATCCTGCCGTGGCGCGGGGAGATCGACCCGACGGCACGGATGTTCTGCGACATCACGACCCGGACGGGCAGCCCGCCGTGGCGGATCCCAGGAACGTGCTGAAGCGCACGCTGGCGAAGGCGAGCGAGCGCGGGTTCACGTTCTACACGCACCCCGAGATCGAGTTCTACCTGCTCAAGAGCCGGGAGTGGAAGGACGGCGGCCCGCAGCCCGTCGACCAGGCCGGCTACTTCGACAACGTTCCCGGTGGCAGCGCGCACGACTTCCGCCGCCGCTCGGTCCGGATGCTCGAGGACCTCGGCATCTCGGTGGAGTTCTCCACCACGAGGCTGGCCCGGGCAGAACGAGATCGACCTCCGCTACGCCGACGCGCTGACGATGGCGGACAACATCATGACGTTCCGCACCGTCGTGAAAGAAGTGGCGATCGAGCAGGGCGTCTACGCGACCTTCATGCCGAAGCCGCTCTCCGGGCAGCCGGGCTCGGGCATGCACACGCACGTCTCGCTCTTCGAGGGCGACCAGAACGCCTTCTACGAGGCCGGGGGCGAGTACCAGCTCTCCGAGACCGCGAAGCACTTCATCGCGGGCGTCCTGAAGCACGCGCCGGAGATCACGGCGGTGACGAACCAGTTCGTGAACTCGTACAAGCGCCTCTGGGGTGGTGACGAGGCGCCGTCCTTCGTGACCTGGGGCCACAACAACCGCTCCGCGCTCGTGCGCGTGCCGCTGTACAAGCCGAACAAGGGGCAGTCGTCGCGGATCGAGTACCGCGGCATCGACTCGGCGGCGAACCCGTACCTCGCGTACTCGCTCCTGCTGGCCGCCGGGCTCAAGGGCATCGAGGAGGGCTACGTGCTCCGCCCGAGGCCGAGGACAACGTCTGGAGCCTCACGGACTCCGAACGCAAGGCCCTCGGCTACAGCCAGCTCCCGGCGAGCCTCGACCACGCCCTGAGCCTGATGGAGGACTCGGAGCTCGTGGCGGAGACGCTCGGCGAACAGGTCTTCAACTTCGTGCTGCTCAACAAGCGGCAGGAGTGGAAGCGGTACCGCGACCAGGTCACCCCGTTCGAGCTCGACACGAACCTCGGCGCCCTCTGACGGTCCCGGGAGCGCGCACCAGATGACCGGTCGGACGACGACGTCGCGTTCCGAGCTCGCCCGCCTGGGCTTCGCAGAAGCTGTCGGAGAGCCTCCGGCGGATCGCCGACCTGGAGGCCCGGTTCGGCCCCGACCTGCAGGTGCCGGTCAGCGAGTCCCGGCCCTGTGGGAGTCCACGGCCGATCCGGACGGCGCACTCCGACTGCTCGAGCGGCTGCTCGAGCGCGCGCCGGACGAACTGCGTCCGGTGCTCGCCGACGCCGCGGCCACCGAGCGCCTCGTGCGGTTGCTCGGCGCGTCCGTCGGACTCGGTGAGTTCCTGCACCGTCGGCCCGCCGAGATCGCACTGCTGCTCGACCCCGTCACCGAACCGTGGTCTCAGGACCGGTACACGGCGTCGCTGCGCGCCGCGATCGACGGTGCGACGGGCGAGGCCGCCCGGCTCCGGCTGCGCGTGCGCTACCGCCGGCACCTCGCGCAGATCGCCCTGTTCGACGTGCTCAACGTCTCGCCGACCGATGCGTTCCCCGCCGTCGCGGCGGGCCTCGCCGACCTCGCGGGGGCGGCGCTCGAGGCCGCGGTCGACGTCGCCCGGCGCGAGGTCCCGTTCCCGGCCGCCGACGTCGCCGCGACGCCGCTCGCCGTGATCGCGATGGGCAAGGCCGGCGCTCGCGAGCTCAACTACGTCAGCGACGTCGACGTGATCTTCGTCACGGAGCCGACCGACACCGCGCCGACCGACACCGCGCCGACCGACACCGCGCCGACCGACACCGCGCCGACCGACACCGCGCCGACCGACACCGCGCCCACCGACACCGCGCCCACCGACACCGGGCCCACCCACACCGAGCCGACGCGCGAGGCGGACGCCGGTGCCCCGTCCGGCGTCGGCACCGACCGGGCCGTGCTCATCGCGACCCGTCTGGCGATCGCGGCGACGCACGTCATCACCGACCTCGCGGCCGAGCCGGCGCTGTGGGAGGTCGACGCGAACCTCCGTCCGGAGGGCAAGGACGGTGCGCTCGTCCGGACGCTCGACTCGCACGTGGCGTACTACGAGCGCTGGGCGAAGGAGTGGGAGTTCCAGGCGCTGCTCAAGGCGCGGCCGATCGCGGGCTCCGCAGGGCTCGGCCAGCGCTACGCGGAAGCCGTGGCACCCTTCGTGTGGAACTCGGCGAAGCGGCCCGGGTTCGTCGAGTCCGTGCAGCGGATGCGCGAGCGGGTGACCGAGCACATCCCGGACGCCGAGGTGGACCGGCAGCTCAAGCTTCGGGCCGGGCGGGCTGCGCGACGTCGAGTTCACGGTGCAGCTCCTGCAGCTCGTGCACGGACGCGACGACGAGAGCGTCCGGGTGCGCTCGACGCTCGAGGCGATGGACGCGCTCACCGCGGCGGGCTACGTCGGTCGTCCGGAGGCGGCGCGCTTCGGCCCGGACTACGCCCTGCTCCGCGTGCTCGAACACCGCATCCAGCTGCGGCGGCTGCAGCGGACGCACCTCATGCCGGCCGACGAAGAGGAACTCCGCGTCCTTGCCAGGTCGAGCGGCCTCGCGCGGTCGGCGTCGGCGCTGGAGACACGCTGGCGCGGCGTGAAGCTCGAGGTCCGCGGACTCCACGAGCGCCTGTTCTACCGGCCACTGCTGTCGGCGGTCGCCGCCAGCGACGGCGAGATCGTCCTGACGAGCGACCAGGCGGTCGACCGTCTCGGTGCGATCGGCTTCGCGGACCCATCGGGTGCCCTCGGACACATCCGGGCCCTGACGCAGGGCACGAGTCGGCGGGCGGCCATCCAGCGGAACCTGTTGCCGGTGCTCCTGCGCTGGATGGCGGAGGGGCCCGCGCCCGATCGTGCGCTCCTGGCCTTCCGTCGGCTGAGTGACACGCTGGGGGAGTCCAGCTGGTTCCTCCGGATGCTGCGCGACTCGTCGGGGCGGCGCACTCGCTCACGACGGTGCTGTCCGAGTCGGCGTTCCTGTCGGGGCTGCTCGAGCGGTTCCCGGAGGCCGTCGCCTGGCTCGACGAGCCGGACACGTTGCTGCGTCCGCGGTCGATCGAGTCGCTCCTCGCCGAGGTCACCGCGACGACCGCTCGGCACGGCGACGACGTGGACGGCGCCGCGGCGCTGGTCCGGTCCGCTCGGCGCCGTGAGACCCTGCGGCTCGGCATGGCCGCGGTGCTGGGGCAGCTCGACGTGGACGCGCTCGGCCCGGCGCTGAGCGACGTCACCGAGTCCACGCTCGCCGGTGCGCTCACGCTCGCACGGCGGGACGCTCCGGCCGGCCTGGAGTTCGGCGTCATCGCGATGGGGCGGTACGGCGGCCGTGAGCTCGGCTTCGGGTCCGACGCCGACGTCCTCTACGTGCACCGCGCCCCTGACGATCTCGACCCGGAGCGGGCCTCGCGCGCGGCGCAGTCCATCGTGCGCGAAGCTCGCGCGGCTCACCGAGGACGCCATCCACCCGTTCGAGCTCGACACGGACCTGCGTCCGGAGGGCAAGAACGGGCCGGTGGTGCGCACGCTCGACTCCTACGGTGCGTACTACGCCCGCTGGTCGTTGACCTGGGAGGCGCAGGCCCTGCTCCGTGCCCGCGGGGCCGTGGGCGACGAGCAGCTCCTCCGTGACTTCGAGCACCTCGCCGACCGCACGCGCTACCCGGCGCAGATCGACGACCAGCAGGTCCGCGAGGTCCGACGCCTCAAGGCCCGTGTCGAGTCCGAACGGCTCCCGCGCGGTGCTGACCCGGCACGCCACCTCAAGCTCGGCCGCGGCTCCCTGAGTGACGTCGAGTGGTTCGTCCAGCTCCTGCAGCTCCAGCACGCCCTCACGGTGCCCGGGCTGCGCACGACCTCCACGCTCGCCGCGCTCGACGCCGCTCAGCAGGCGGGGCTCGTCGCCGCGGAGGACGCGGAACGCCTGGGAGCGGCGTGGCGGTTCGCGTCGAGGACCCGCAGCGCCCTCGTGCTCTGGTCGGGCAGGACCTCCGACGTGCTGCCCGTCGACCGGGTGCAGCCTCGAGGGCGTCGCGCGGCTCATGGAGTACCCGCCGGGGTCGGCGTCGCGGCTCGAGGACGACTACCTCGGCGTCACCCGCCGCGCCCGCCAGGTGTTCGAGCGCGAGTTCTACGGCGCCTGACGACCCGGGCGACACGCCGGGACGGCACGTTTCGACCCAAGGTGACATGCCCTCGGAAGTGAATTCGGCGTAACACAGCACGTCCCCGATCCGGTCCGCTGTGTACCCCGGCGATGTCGAGTGCTCCGGTCGTTACCGAGCCGTGATCTTCGCGGTCCGGCGGTGACCGTCGCGCGGAGCCGTCGAGCAGCACTCGTCGCGGTGACCATGTTCTGACCGGGGGTTCTCTGCTGTGTCGAGCCGCGCCTCCCGATCGGATCCCTGCTTCGGTGGGGGAGGTCACCGGGCGGAGCCGGGCCACCGGATGGCTGTCGGTAGCAGTGAGGACAAGGAGGGGGTGACCAGAGGAGGACCACGGTGTACCCCGTAACGTCCCCGTAACGCCCCCGGACGGGGGCCGCGTTGCGAGCGATCGACGGTTCTGCATCAATGGGGTCGCCCGAACCGACCCTGATTCCCCGATGAAGCGGAATCTCCACCTCGAACGTTGAAGCAGGGATCGATGTTCACCTTCATTCTGCAGATCAGGCAGATGGTCGACGGGCACCCCGAGTTCTACCTGTTCGCCGTGTACTCCGCGGTGATCTGGTTGCTCTGGCTGCTCAAGGTCGTCCTCTCCGCCCGCTACCGCCCCTACACCGGCACCTACACCGGCACCACGAGCGTCGTCGTCCCCGTGGTGGACGAACCGATCGACCTCTTCCGCGACGTGATCGGCCGCATGGTCGAGCAGGGACCCGGCGAGATCATCGTCGTCATCAACGGCGCGAAGAACGAAGCGCTCGAGATGGTCTGCGACGAGTTCGCCCCGCTCGTCCGCTGGACCCACACGCCCATCCCGGGCAAGCGCAACGCCGTCAAGGTCGGCACCGAGCTGTCCAACGGGGACATCACCGTGCTCGTCGACTCGGACACGGTGTGGACCCCGGCACTCTCTCCGAACTGCTCAAGCCGTTCGCGGACGAGTCCGTCGGTGGCGTGACGACGCGCCAGCGCATCCTCGAGCCCACCCGCAGCTGGATCACCCGGTGGGCGGACTGGCTCGAGAACTCCCGCGCGCTCTACTCGATGCCCGCGCAGAGCGTCCTGGGCCAGATCGGTTGCCTGCCCGGCCGGACGATCGCGTTCCGCCGGAACATCCTCGTGCGGGTCATGGACCGCTTCATGCACGAGAAGTTCATGGGTGTGTTCCTCGAGGTCTCCGACGACCGGACGCTGACGAACCTCACGCTCAAGGAGGGGTACCGGACCGTCTACCAGTACACGTCGCTGGTCTACACGGACGCCCCGCTCCAGGTGAAGAAGCTCTTCAAGCAGCAGCTCCGCTGGGCCCGCGGCTCGCAGTACAACACCCTCCGGATGCTCCGTGGATGCTCGGCCACGCGCCGATCCTGGCGGCCTTCTTCCTGACGGACATCATCCTGCCGTTCATGCTCTTCGGCGTCATCGCGGGCTGGGTCTACCGCGCCTTCACCGGGCAGGGTGAGAACCTGTACCAGGGGATCCTGCAGCAGTACGGCTTCTCGACGGGCTTCGTCTACGTGGCCGCCCTGATGGTCCTGTCGTCGGTGCTCAGCATGGCGATCCGGCAGATGCGGCACCTCGCCGAGAAGCCGAGCGACTTCTTCCGCCTGCCGATGTTCATCATCGTGTCGACGTTCTTCCTCATGCCGATCCGCCTCATCGGATTCTTCCGTCTGGCACACGCGTCCGGCTGGGGGACCCGCGCCGGGCGTACGCCGGGGACCGATGGAGGAGGACCCGGCTCACCCGTCGGCACTCGACACGCAGACCCCGGTGAGCCCGATCGACGCAGCGCAGGTCGACGGGATCGATCGTGCCCGAGCCGTCGTCGCCACCGATCCGGCGTTCACGGCTGATCAGGAGGCCGCCGACCGCGCGTTCGACGACCTCTTCGGTCCCGACGCCACCACCAACTCCACCGCGACGGTGCTCGCGACCCGTCGCTCGGCCGCCACCGCGGCGCAGTCGACCCGGGCGACCACACCCGCCCCGTCCGTCGGTACAACCCGTACGCCGCGATCCCGTACTGCATCGGTTTCGCGATCTTCGCCCTGGAGGCCTTCCTCATTGTCTGACCTCATCCGCTCCTCAGGTGCCTGGTGGGCCCAGTCCAGCAAGCACGCGCGGCTCACCGCCATCGGCACGACCGCCATCGTCCTCGTCCTCGGGCTCATCACCTGGAACGTCTGGGTCTCGCCGTCCGGCTCCGTGTCGACCGCGGTGCACCAGGCGCTCGGCGTGACCCCGCCGAAGAAGAAGGTCTCGGCCGCCGAGCTCCAGACGAAGCTCACGGCCGCGCAGAAGCAGATCTGGGCGCTCGAGGGCAAGCTCGAGTCGACGAGCGCGCAGGCTGGCTCGCGCGCCGACCAGATCGCCCAGCTCAAGGCGCAGATATCGTCGCTCCAGTCCCAGCTCGGTGCCGCGAAGAGCGGTTCGGGAGGCTCGTCCTCCTCCGGTGGGTCGGGTTCCTCCGTGAACGCGGCTGGGTCCGGCGGCGGTTCCGGCTCCGGCGATTCGGGCGGGTCCGGCTCCGGTGGTTCCGTCACGAACCCGAACGCCGGGCCCTCGAAGGACCCCTCGACGACGCCGATCAGCACCCCGACGAAGGCCCAGGTCCTGGCCCAGCAGTCCCGCTGGTACGGCCTCTACACGGCGCAGTCACCGTTCAACTGGTCCGAGTACGACCAGGTGTCGAAGCAGGTCGGCACGGCGACGAACATGGTCGGGTACTTCCAGGGCTTCGACCAGGACTTCAACGCCGGCGCCGTCCAGCGCTCGTGGGCGAACGGTCGACTGCCGATGATGACGTGGGAGTCCGTCCCCGCGAAGACCGGCAACGACGAGCCGTACGTCGAGGGGTACACGAACGAGGACATCATCTCGGGCAAGTTCGACGCCTACCTGACGAAGTACGCGCAGGCGCTCAAGGCGAACGGGATGCCGCTCGTGATCCGCCTCGACCACGAGATGAACGGCCAGTGGTACAACTGGTCCGAAGGGTCGAAGCAGCAGAACGCCGCCGGTTCCTACACGGCGATGTGGAAGCACGTCTGGCAGGTCTTCCAGGACAACGGCGCGAACCAGTACGCCATCTGGGACTGGTCGCCGTCGCGCATCGACAAGCTCGGCAACGCGAAGTACCAGACGCTCGACTACCTGCAGAACTACTACCCGGGTCCGCAGTACGTCGACTGGGTCGGTATGAGCGGCTACTACCGTGACGCCTCCGAGCAGCCGACGTTCCAGAACACCTTCGGGGCGACGCTCGCGCAGATCCGGCAGGTCGCTCCGGGGAAGAAGATCGTCCTCAACGAGATCGGTGCCACCGAGACCGGGGGCAGCGTGTCGGACTCGCAGAAGTCCCGGTGGATCGACTCGCTGTTCGACGCGCTGGCCGATCCCGCCAACGACGACGTCATCGGCTTCGCGTACTTCAGTGAGACCGCGACGACCATCGTCGACGGCACGCGCACCACCAACGACTGGCGCCTCGACTCGCGGCCGGACAGCCTCCAGGCCTTCGCCGACGGCATCAAGCGCACCGACATCGACTACGACCTGCAGGAGGTCAAGCAGTGACCGCGTCCAAGAAGTCGCCCGCACCGGCCGACACCCGTCCCGCACCCGTCATCAGCGTCATCGGCACCGGTTACCTCGGCGCCACCCATGCGGCCGCCATGGCCGAGATGGGCTTCGAGACCATCGGCGTGGACGTCGACCCGTCGAAGCTCGCGGCACTGGCCGCCGGCGAGGTCCCGTTCTACGAGCCCGGCCTGCCGGAGCTCATCACCAAGCACGTCGCGAGTGGCGCGCTCCGGTTCACGTCCTCGATCTCGGAGGCGGTCGCCGCGGCCGACGTGCACTTCGTCTGCGTCGGCACGCCGCAGCGCGCCGGATCGCACGCTGCGAACCTGTCGTACGTCGAGAGCGCCGTCCGGGGAGTGGCCGAGAACCTCACGCACCCGGGTCTCATCGTCGGCAAGTCGACGGTCCCGGTGGGGACGGCGGAGCGGCTCCGCGGCATCGTCCGTGAGTTCGCCCCGTCGGGGATCGACGCCGAGCTCGTCTGGAACCCGGAGTTCCTCCGCGAGGGCAAGGCCGTCGACGACACCCTCCACCCGGACCGCCTCGTCTGGGGTGGTGCGTCCCCGGCCGCCGACGCCGTGATCCGCGAGGTCTACGCCGCACCCATCGCGGAGGGCACCCCGGTCATCACCACCGACCTCGCCACCGCAGAACTCGTCAAGGTCAGCGCGAACGCGTTCCTCGCGACGAAGATCTCGTTCATCAACGCGATCTCGGAGATGTGCGCGATCACCGGCGCGGACGTGTCGACGTTGGCGGACGCCCTCGGGCACGACGCCCGCATCGGCCGGAAGTTCCTGAACGCCGGCCTCGGCTTCGGCGGCGGCTGCCTGCCGAAGGACATCCGGGCGCTCATGCACCGCGCGAACGAGCTCGGCGCCGGGCGCGTGGTCGGTCTCATGCAGCAGATCGACGAGATCAACATGGGGCAGCGCGAGCGGGTCATCGACATGACCATCGAGGCGCTCGGTGGCTCCGTGCTGAACCGCCGGGTCGCCGTCGTCGGGGCAGCCTTCAAGCCCCTCACCGACGACGTCCGCGACTCGCCGGCGCTCAACGTCGCCGCGGCGCTGCACCTTCGCGGCGCCCAGGTCACGCTGTGGGATCCGGAGGCGATGGAGACCGCACGTCGCTCCTTCCCGACGCTCACCTACTCGTCCTCGATGGAGGGCGCGATCGAGGACGCCGACGTCGTGCTCGTCCTCACCGAGTGGGACGACGTGATCGCCGCCGATCCGGCAGCGCTCGCCTCGATCGTGGGACGTCGGTTCGTCATCGACGCCCGCAACTGCCTCCCGGTCGCCGACTGGGTCAAGGCGGGTTGGACCGTCCGTTCCCTGGGACGGCCCACTCCGGTCACGGGTGCACCCGTGAGCGTCGCCGCGGGGACGAACGACGCGGTGGCCACCGCGCGGTAGTCGCTGATCCCGCTGTGCGGGTCGGGGTCCGTGCCGGGGCGGCACGGACCCCGCTCGCGTCCGCGGCGGCGCGGCCGTCTCGCGCACAGGTGGTCGTTCCGCGCATAGGTGGTCTTTCCGCGCGTGGGTGGTCCTTTCGCGCGTGGGTGGTCCTTTCGCGCGTGGGTGGTCCTTTCGCGCGTGGGTGGTCCTTTCGCGCGTGGGTGGTCCTTTCGCGCGTGGGTGGTCCTTTCGCGCGTGGGTGGTCCTTTCGCGCGTAGGCGGTCCTGTCGCGCGTAGCTGGTCGTTTCTTCTGACCGCCTACGCGCGATTCCGCTTTCCAACGCAGGTGCTGTGGGCAGGAACGTCACGACGTGACCGCCTGGAGGCGCGGTGCGCGCCCGGCGGACCGGCACCGCGCCTCCAGGCGGTTCGTCCGTCATCCGGATGCCGAGTCTCGTGCTGAGCGACGGGTCTCACGCCTACGGCCGCGAGACTTGTCCCTGAGCGCGAGTCTCGCCCCTCGGCAGCCGAGTCTCGGGAGACACAGAAGGCCCCGCACCGGAACGGTGCGGGGCCTTCGTGGTGTCGGGCCAGGGTCAGACGCCGAAGTACAGCTCGTACTCGAACGGGTGCGGGCGCTGCGCGAGCGGGAGGATCTCGTTCTCGCGCTTGTAGTCGATCCAGGTCTGGATGAGGTCCTCGGTGAAGACGTTGCCCTTCGTGAGGAACTCGTGGTCCGCCTCGAGGGCCTCGAGTGCCTCGTCGAGGGAGCCGGGCACCTGCGGGATGCCCTTGGCCTCCTCGGGCGGGAGCTCGTAGAGGTCCTTGTCGACCGGCTCGTGCGGCTCGATGCGGTTCTGGATGCCGTCGAGGCCGGCCATCAGCTGCGCGGCGAACGCGAGGTACGGGTTGCCCGAGGCGTCCGGCGCCCGGAACTCGATGCGCTTGGCCTTCGGGTTGGTGCCGGTGATCGGGATGCGGATCGCGGCGGACCGGTTCCCGGCCGAGTAGACCAGGTTGACCGGGGCTTCGAAGCCCTTCACCAGGCGGTGGTACGAGTTGATCGACGGGTTCGTGAACGCGAGCAGCGCGGGCGCGTGCTTGAGGATGCCGCCGATGTACCAGCGCGCGACGTCCGAGAGGCCGCCGTAGCCGTTCTCGTCGTAGAACAGCGGCTTGCCGTCCGACCAGAGCGACTGGTGGGTGTGCATGCCGGAGCCGTTGTCGCCGAAGAGCGGCTTCGGCATGAAGGTGGCGACCTTGCCCCACTGGTCGGCCGTGTTCTTGACGATGTACTTGAACTTCAGGATGTCGTCCGCGGCGTGGACCATCGTGTCGAACTTGTAGTTGATCTCCTGCTGGCCGCCGGTGCCGACCTCGTGGTGCGAGCGCTCGAGCTCGAAGCCCGCCTCGATCAGCTTGAGGGTGATGTCGTCGCGCAGGTCGGCCGTCTTGTCGACCGGGGAGACCGGGAAGTAGCCGCCCTTGTACGGGGTCTTGTTGGCGAGGTTGCCGCCCTCTTCCTCGCGGCCGGTGTTCCACGCGCCCTCTTCGGAGTCGACCGCGTAGAACGACTTGTTCTGCGTGACCGAGTAGCGGACGTCGTCGAAGATGTAGAACTCGGCCTCGGGGGCGAAGAACGCGGTGTCCGCGATGCCCGTCGACGCGAGGTACTTCTCCGCCTTCTTCGCCACCTGGCGCGGGTCGCGGCCGTAGATCTCACCGTTCCGCGGGTTGTAGATGTCGAAGACCATGATCAGCGTGCGCTCGGCGCGGAACTGGTCGACGTAGGCCGTCGTCACGTCCGGGATGAGCTGCATGTCCGACTCGTGGATCGACGCGAACCCGCGGATCGACGAACCATCGAAGAGCTGTCCGACGGAGAAGAAGTCCTCGTCGACCGTCGACGCCGGGATGTTGAAGTGCTGCTGGACGCCGGGCAGGTCCGTGAATCGGATGTCGAGGAACTTGACGTCCGTGTCCTTGATGAAGGCGAGCACCTCGGAGGAATCGCTGAACATGTGTGTCGATCTCCTGGGGGTTGGGTGATGTCGGCAGGGACCTTGCGGCACCCTCCGACGAGGGTATTGACACCGGGTTTCCCGGACGTGACTGCATTGTTTCGTGCGTGTTACGTCGGCCCGTTCGCCTACGCTTGGGGCATGGCCCGCAGCACCACTCCGTCCTCCGCGTCGTCCGCCCATCCGGACGGCTGGCCCGGCAAGGACCTGGGCCTGCCGGAGGAAGGACCCGCAGCGTCGGACGGATCGGCCGCCGGATCGTGGCGCTGCTGATCGACGGCGCGCTGGCCGACCTCGTCGCGTACGTCACCGGCGTGTGGTCGCCGGTGAACGGCTCAGGCGACATCGCACACTCGTGGATCCAGATCGCGATCTTCGCGGCGCTGCAGGTCCTGTTCATCTGCCTGCTGTCCGGTTCGTTCGGACACATCTGCGTGGGCCTGCGGGTCGTGCCGATGCGCGGCGGCTACGTCGGCGTCTGGCGTCCCGTCGTCCGGACGCTGCTCCTCTGCCTGGTGGTGCCGGCGCTCATCATCGACCGTGACAGTCGTGGCGCGCACGACCGGATCGCGGGTACGGTCCTCGTGCGCCGCTGACGGTCCGCGCGGCGAGGCTGCGTGGTCGGCGGGGGTGCCGTGCCGTGCTGTGCCGTGCCGTGCTGTGGCTCGGTGCGAGGTTTCGTACGCCGTGCGAGCCAGAGGAGATGCCACCGAGTCCGGAACCTCGCACAGTGGCGAGCGTGCCTCGCACGGTGCGAGCCGCGAGCCGCGAGCCGCGCGACGAACGGAGAACGCCCCCGGCCTGGCACGGTCGGGGGCGTTCTGCGTCGTGGGAAGTCCGTCAGCGCGGGCGGCCGGCGCGCGCACGCATCGGGTCCATGCCCTTCGGGATCGCCGCGGCCGGGCTCTGCGTCAGCGAGTCGAGCCGGTTCGCGACCGCCAGCACCTCGTTCCGGTTGAGGGCCTTCTTGAACTTGTTCATGGCGCGGGGAAGCTTGTGCAGCGTGACAGCGTCGGCACCGTCGCTCTCCTTCCCGGTGCCCACGTGCACGACGTGCACTGGCACGTTCGGGACGATGCGCTGGACCTTGCGGCGCTCCTCGTCGACCTGGCGGTTCAGGTTGCCGCGCTGCCCCTCGGTGATGAGGACGACGCCCGGCGTCCCGACGGCACGGTAGACCGCTGCCTGCGACCGCCCGTGCACCGCGACGGGCATCTCGCTCGACCGCCACTGACGGCGGAGCGAGTTCGACAGCACGGCACCGACGGCGCCCGGCTGGCCCTCGATCTGCGAGTAGGCGGCGCGTTCGGCGAGCCGACCGAGGACGATCAGGAACAGCAGCACGCCGAGCAGCACGCCGGCGACGATCCACAGCACGACCGCGAGCCAGTTCTGGCCGGGGAGCAGCAGGGCGAGCAGGACACCCAGCACCACGGGGACCACGAAGGCCAGAGCGAACCACCAGACGGAGCTCGGATTCGCCCGCCGGGTCATGGTGAAGACCTGGTACATCTGCTTGAGACGACCCGGCTCCTTCGCCGTCGTACCTTGAGAACTGCTGCGTGCCATGCGACCAGGATACGGCCTGCACCGACGTGCCAGCACCGCCGATGATCCGGCTGTGGGCGAACGACGTTGTGCACAGGGACCGTTCACGGCCGGGAGGCGCGGGGCACCACCCGGCACGCTGGCCGACATGCAGATGGGAACCGATCACGTCCGCTGGTACGCCGCGGACGACGAGCGACCGTTGGCCGCATGGCTGGCCGACCGCTCCACGGTCGGCGAGCGGTCCCCGGGTCGCCACCTCGCCCCGCTCCTCGACGTCGGGCGGGTGCCCGACGGGCGCCTCGCGGTGGACGTCCTCCGGCCCGCGGGCACGCCGCTGGTCGCGGCGCTCGACACGCTCGGTGCGCCGACCGCGGGTGTCGCCGTCACCCTGACCGTGCCGCTGCTCGAACTCGCGGCGGCAGCGCGGGGCGGTGCCGTGCACGTGGGGACGGCCGTGCTCGACGACGTCCTCGTGGACGACGCCGGCGCGGTGGTGCTCTGCGACCGACCGCCCGGGTCCGTGGGACGGGCACATCCCGACGAGGGAGGCAGCGCGCCGCGCTCGGACCGCGCACGACGCTCCGACGGCGCCCGACGCTCCGACGGCGCCCGACGCTCCGACGGCGCCCGACGCTCCGACGGCGCGCGCCGGTCGGACGGCGCACGGCGCTCTGAGCTGGACGGTGCACGGACGCTCGTGCTCGCGGCGCGCATCGTCTGGGAGCGGACGGACGAGCGCGACCCGGCACGACCCCTCGTCGACACCGCCCTCGCGAGTGCCCTCGACGGCGGAGTCGACGCCGTCCGCTCCGCGCTCGCGCTCGTCCGTTCGACCGCGGCACCGCGGCCGGTCCGATGGGCACCGCCGAGCGACGACTTGCTCGTGGGCCTTCCGGAACCCGCTGCGCCTCCGCCGGACCACGCACTCGTCGCCGTCCTGCGCGAGGTCGTCGAACGGGGCATCCCGTTCGGCGCGGGTCGGCGGCTGCCGCTGCGGCGCGCCGTCGTCGGCGTCGTGGTCGCTGCCGGGGCCACCGCAGCAGCGGTCTTCGCCCTGGGCTGAGCCCTGGGCCGAGCCGAGGGCCGAGCCCTGGGCGGTCGGTCCGGACACGACCGGGCTCGGGGACGAGCGCGGCGGGAACGGCGACGGCCCCGGTCCACTGTGGGACCGGGGCCGCCGCCGTCTGACGGGGTGCTGGGATCAGTACCCGAGGTTCGGGCCGAAGTTGCCCTCCTCGAGGCGGTTCTTCACCGCGACGAGGTAGCGCGACGCGTCGGCGCCGTCGATGATCCGGTGGTCGTACGACAGCGCGAGGTAGACGAACGAGCGGATCGCGATCGCCTCCTGTCCGTCGACCTTCACGACCGCCGGCCGCTTCGTGACGATGCCCGTGCCGAGGATGGCCGACTGCGGCAGGAACACCACGGGGTGTCGAACAGCGCGCCACGCGAACCGGTGTTGGTCAACGTGAACGTGCCACCCGCGAGCTCGTCCGGCTTCAGCTGGTTGTTGCGGGTGCGCTCCGCCAGGTCGGCGATCGACTGCGAGAACTGCGCCAGGTTCAGCGACGCCGCGTCCTTGATGACCGGGGTGAGCAGGCCGCGCTCGGTGTCCACCGCGATGGAGACGTTCTCGGTCTCCGGGTAGACGATCTCCTCGCCCTCGACGGTGGAGTTGATCTTCGGGTGGGCCTTGAGCGCCTCCGACGCCGCCAGGGCGAAGAACGGCATGAAGGACAGCTTCGAACCGGTCTTCTCGAGGAACTCGGCCTTGTGCGCGTCACGGAACTGCGCGACCTTCGTCACGTCGACCTCGACGACGCTGGTGAGCTGCGCGGTCGAGGTCATCGACTGCACGGCGCGCTCGGCGACGACCTTGCGGAGGCGGGTCATCTTCTCGCGGGTGCCCCGGAGCGGGGAGACCTCGGCGACGAACGGGCCCGCCTGGGCGGCCGGAGCCGAGCCGCCGGCGGCCGGAGCCTTCGCGGCGGCGGCGAGCACGTCCTCCTTGCGGATGCGCCCACCGACTCCGGAACCGGTGACGGTCGACAGGTCCACACCCTGCTCGTTCGCGAGCTTGCGCACGAGCGGCGTGACGTAGCCGGTCGCGGAGGCGTCCTGCGTCGGGTTCGGCACGGCAGCGGTGGCGGTGGGAGCCGAAGCGGCGGGAGCAGCTGCGGGCGCGGCGGCCGGGGCCGGCACGGCTGCCGGCGGTGCTGCGGCGGGCGGCGGGACGGGTGCGGCCTGGGGGACCGGTGCCGCGGCGGGCGGTGCCGCCGGTGCGTGCGGGGCCGCGGGCTGCGTCTGTCCGGCGGGGGCGGGCTCGGGCTCGGCGGGCTCCGGCGCGGGGTCTCGGACTCCTGCTCGGTGCTCGGCGCGGCCTCGGGCTCCTCTGCCTCGGCCGCGGCCTCGTTCGAGGACTCGGACGAGTCGCCGTCGGAGGAACCGCTGTCCGAGGAGCCGCCGTCGGACGAACCGGCGCCGTCGCCGATCTTCACGAGCGCGGTGCCGACCTCGACGGTCTCGTCCTCCTGCACGAGGATCTCCTCCACGACGCCGGCGATCGGCGACGGGATCTCGGTGTCGACCTTGTCGGTCGAGACCTCGAGCAGCGGCTCGTCGACCTCGACCCGGTCACCGACGTTCTTCAGCCATCGGGTCACCGTGCCCTCGGTGACGCTCTCGCCGAGCGCCGGGAGGTTGACGGATTCGCTCATCGGGTGGACTCCTCTTCGCGGGGGTGGTTCGTGGTGGTGGTCATGGTGTTCACAGTGCGTGCAGCGGCTTGCCGGCGAGGTGCAGGAAGGCTTCGCCGAGCGCCTCGTTCTGCGTCGGGTGCGCGTGGATGAGCGGAGCGACGTCGTCCGGGTAGGCCTCCCAGTTCACGGCGAGCTGAGCCTCGCCGATGAGCTCGCCGACCCGGGCGCCGATCATGCTGACCCCGACGACGGGGCCGTCGACGACCCGGACGACCTTGACCGAGCCGGACGTGCCGATGATGTGGCTGCGCCCGTTGCCGGCGAGGTTGTACTCGTAGGAGTCCACCTTGTCGGTGCCGTACTCGGCCTCGGCCTTGGCCTGTGAGAGCCCGACGGAGGCGACCTCCGGGTCGGAGTACGTGACCTTCGGGATGTTCTTGTCCTCGATGACCACCGGGTTCAGCCCCGCGATCTCCTCGGCGACGAAGATGCCCTGCTGGAAGCCGCGGTGCGCGAGCTGCAGACCGGGGACGATGTCGCCGACGGCGTACACGTTCGGCAGGTTCGTGGCGAGGCGCTCGTTCGTGGTGACGAATCCGCGGTCCATCGTCACGCCGACCTCGTCGAAGCCGACGTTCTGCGTGACCGGCCCGCGGCCGACCGCGACCAGGAGCACGTCGCCGTCGAAGGTCTTGCCGTCCTCGAGGGTGACGACGACGCCGTTCTCGTGCTGCTCGACGCCCTGGAACCGCACGCCGAGCGAGAACTCGATGCCGCGCTTGCGGAACGCGCGCTCGAGCTGCTTCGACATCGACTCGTCCTCGGCGGGGATGAGGTGGGGAGCGCCTCGACGATCGTCACCTCGGCGCCGAAGGACTTCCACACGCTGGCGAACTCGACGCCGATGACGCCGCCGCCGAGGATGACGACCTTGTTCGGCACGTAGTCCATGCGGAGCGCGGTCTCGGACGTGATCACGCGACCGCCGATCTCGAGGCCGGGCAGCGACTTGGAGTAGGAGCCCGTCGCGAGCACGATGTTCTTGCCGGTCACGGTCTGGTCGCCGACCTGCACCGTGTTCTGCGAGGTGAGGCGGCCCCAGCCCTCGACGACCGTGATGCCGCGCGCCTTGATGAGCCCCTGGAGGCCCTTGTACTTCGAGGTGATGACGCCCTGCTGGTACTCGATGACCTTCGGGACCTCGACGCCGGCGTACTCGGCGATGACGCCGTACTTCTCGGCGTCCCGGGTGCCGTCCGCGATCTCGGCCGCGTGCAGGAGCGCCTTGGTCGGGATGCAGCCGCGGTGCAGACACGTCCCCCGAGCTTGTCTCCCTCGATGAGCGCGACGCTCATCCCGAGCTCGGCGGCCCGGAGCGCAGCGGCGTACCCGCCACTGCCGCCACCGAGGACCACGACGTCGTAAGTCTGTTCCGTCACCTGGTGCAACTCCCTCGTGCGTGTCGGGGCCGGTCGGACCCACTGGACACCGCGGCGGCGGCGTCCGACGGTCGGACCGCATGGTTCCGGTCCCGTCCCGTTGGTTCCGGCGGGGCACGCCGAGCGCACAGCCCCGCCGGACTCAAACCTACTACTTGGCCTGGAGCTCTTCTGCGAGCGAGATGAGCGTGCGGACCATGACGCCGGTCGCGCCCTTGCCGAGCCACCCGTACCCGCCGCCCTTGTTCTCCGACGGACCGGCGATGTCGAGGTGCGCCCAGGGGATGCCGTCGCCGACGAAGCGCTCGAGGAACTTGCCCGCCAGCAGCATGCCGCCGGCCGGGTTGCCCACCGTGGCGTTCACCATGTCGGCGACGTCGCTGGCGAGTCGGGCGTCGAGTTCCTCGGGGAGGGGCATCGGCCAGATCGGCTCCGCGACCGACTCCGCGACGGCGCGGACCTTCGCGACGAGGTCGTCGCTGCCCATGAGGCCCGTGGTCCGGTCGCCGAGCGCGACGACCTGTGCGCCGGTCAGCGTCGCGACGTCGACGATCGCGTCGGGCTGTTCGAGTGACGCCGCGGCCATGCCGTCGCCGAGCACGAGGCGACCCTCGGCGTCGGTGTTCGTCACCTCGACGGTCGTGCCGTTCTTGAGCGTGAGGACGTCACCGGGGCGCGTGGCGGAACCCGACGGCATGTTCTCGGCGAGGCAGAGCCACGCGGTGACCTTCGTGTCGAGGCCGAGGCGTGCCGCGGCGACCGTCGCGGCGAGCACGGTCGCGGCGCCGGTCATGTCGGTCTTCATGCCGAGCATCGATGCCGCCGGCTTGAGCGACAGGCCGCCGGAGTCGAACGTGATGCCCTTGCCGACGAGCGCGAGGTGCTTCGTCGCCCGGCCGGCTCGTACCGCACGACGACCAGCCGCGGCGGACGCGACGACCCGGCGCCCACGCCGAGGATCCCGCCGAACCCCTGCGACGCGAGTGCGGTCTCGTCCAGCACCTCCACGGTGAGCGGCAGCCCCTCGGCCTGCGCGACGGCGACGTCCGCGACGTCGGCCGGGCCGAGGTCGCCGGCGGCCGTGTTCACGAGGTCGCGGACGAGCGTCGCGGCGTCGGCGACGACCGCGGGACGGACAGCGGCGTCGGCGGCGACGTCGGACGGTGCCACCACCGTGATCGCCTGGTCGCCGCGCGCGGGGCCGGTGGTGCCGGTGCCCTTGTGGCGCGTGAACGAGTAGGCGCCGAGCGCGGCGCCCTCGAGCGCGGCGTCGACGAGCTCGGTGGAGTCGGTCGGCAGCGCGAGCGCGATCGACGACACCGCCGGCAGCTGGCGGACCGCGCTGCCGGCCGCGGACCGGATCGCCGCGGCGCCGGTCCCGCTGCCCAGTCCGACGAGGGCGATGCCGGAGGCGGCCACCCCGGTACCCGGGAGCCGGACGAGCTGGTCCTTCGCCCCGGTCGCCCCGATCGCGGCGAGGTCGAGGTCCGCGAGCGCCTCGACGGCACCGGCCGCGCTCGGCGCGAGGGTCGCGGACCCGTCGTCGGTCCCCGGCCGGACCCCGACGACGAGGACGTCGGCGGTGACGGTGGCGGGGCTGGAAGTCGTGGTGGAGAGCGTCGGTCGGACCATGGGACAACCCTATCCAGCGGGTGTTCGCTGTCGGCGTGGTCGCGGCGCACGGGGGACCACGGCACCCCGCCTAGCATGGGAACGGTGAACCACCCCGAGGAGCTCTACACCTTCGCCGAGGACGCGCCGACCGTGCCCGAGGGGCTGCACCTCGTCGCCGGCCTCACCGGATTCGCCGACGCCGGCTCGGCGGTCGCGCAGGTGACGGCCGCCGTGCTCGAGGGCCTCGAGACCGAGCTCGTCGCGGAGTTCGACCCGGACATCCTGCTCGACTGGCGTGCCCGCCGCCCGGTCATCACGTTCGAGCACGACCACATCGCTGCCGTCGAGCCGCCGCGCCTCGCGCTGCACCTCGTGCGCGACGAGGTCGGGCAGCCGTTCCTGTTCCTGTCCGGGTACGAGCCGGACTTCCAGTGGAACCGGTTCGTCCGAGCCGTGACCGACCTCGCGGCCGAGCTGCGCGTGGCGGACACCACGTGGGTGCAGTCGATCCCGATGCCGGTCCCGCACACGCGCCCGATCAGCCTGACCGTGTCCGGCACCCGTGCCGACCTCGTCGAGCAGATGAGCGTCTGGAAGCCGGAGACGCAGGCACCTGCGAACGTCCTGCACCTGGTCGAGCACCGCCTGACGGAACTCGGCCAGCAGGTCACGGGGCTCGTCCTGCTGGTCCCGCACTACCTCTCCGACACGGAGTTCCCGGACGCGGCCGTCGCCGCGCTGTCCGGCATCTCCTCGGCCACCGGCCTCATCTTCCCGTCCGACGAGCTCCGCGAGGAAGGCCGCGAGTTCCGCACGCGCGTCGACGAGCAGGTCGCCGGCAACGAGGAGCTGCAGCGGCTCGTCTCGGTGCTCGAGCAACGTCACGACACCTACATGGAGGGGAACCCGATCGCCTCTCCGCTGACCGGCGTCGACGGCCAGGTGCCGACCGCGGACGCGATCGCGGCCGAGCTCGAACGCTTCCTGGCAGGCCGCGGACCGGACGGCGACCCGGCCACCGACTGAGCCGCGCCGACGTGACGGCGGCGGGTCGCGCCTCCAGTCGGTCCGTCGCCGGCCTGGAGGCGCGACACCCGTCCCGCACGCCCGTCGCGTTCTCCACAGCACGTCCTGGCGGCGGGGCCGCCCCCGCTAGCCTTGACCGGGTGAACTCCCGCCGCGCCTTCCTCGTCTGGGGCGTCGCGGTGCTCGCCTACGTCCTCGCGGTCGTGCAGCGGTCGTCGCTCGGGGTCTCCGGCGTCGACGCGCAGGACCGGTTCGCGGTGTCGGCAGCGGTGCTGTCGACGCTCGCGGTGGTGCAGATCGCGGTGTACGCCGGGCTCCAGATCCCGGTCGGCATCGCCCTCGACCGGGTGGGGCCGCGTCGACTCGTGCTGCTCGGCGCCGCGCTGCTCGTCATCGGCCAGGCCGTCGTCGCCGTCTCGCCCACGATCGGACCGGCGATCGCGGGGCGCGTCCTCGTCGGCGCCGGCGACGCGATGACCTTCATCTCGGTGATCCGCCTCGTGCCGATGTGGTTCAGCGGCCGGATCCTGCCGCAGATCTCGCAGTGGACGGGGAACCTCGGACAGGTCGGGCAGATCCTGTCGGCCTTCCCGTTCGCCGTGCTGCTGCACACCGCGGGCTGGACCCGGCGTTCGGCGTCGCGGCCGCCGCCAGCGCGGTGGGGCTCGTCCTCGCAGTCGTCTTCGTGAAGAACGGCCCGGTGCACGTGCGGACGGACACCATCCCGCTGCCGCTCCCGCACACCTGGCGCGGGGCGTTCCACACGTTCGGGCACGCGCTCCGCCGTCCGGGCACCCAGCTCGGGTTCTGGTCGCACTACGTGACGCAGTCCTCCGGCACGGTGTTCTCACTGCTCTGGGGCGTCCCGATGCTGCGCGGGCTGGGGTACTCGCCCTCCGAGGCCGCCGGGTTCCTCACGGTCGTCGTCGTGACGGGGTTCGTCGTCGGCCCGGTGCTCGGGGTCCTCTGCGCGCGGTTCCCGCTCCGTCGCTCGAACCTCGTGCTCGCCATCGTGTTCGCCCTCGCGGTCGTCTGGACGGCGATCCTGCTCTGGCCCGGCCACCCGCCGACGTGGCTGCTCGTCGTCCTCGTCGTGGTGATGGGCATCGGCGGCCCCGGATCGCTCATCGGGTTCGACTTCGCGCGATCGTTCAACCCGGTCGGGTCGCTCGGCTCGGCGAACGGCGTCGTGAACGTCGGCGGCTTCCTCGCGGCGTTCGTGATGATGTTCCTCATCGGCACGATCCTCGACCTCGCTGCACGAGGCACCGGGGAGACCGTGTTCGCGTGGGCGAACTTCCGGCTGGCCCTCACCGTGCAGTACGCGGTGGTCGGGATCGGTGTCGTCATGCTCCTGCACGCGCGACGCCGGACACGCCGGGAACTCCACGCCCAGGACGGAATACGGGTGGGGCCGCTGTGGGTTGCACTCGTTGCGCGCCTGCGGAAGCAGAGCGTGCAATGATGAGGTCGGACCCGTTCGGGCCCCCTGTGCCTCGGCGTACTCAAGTGCGCCGCAGAACCCGGGGACTTGACATGGGTCCTAGTGCTGCCCGGAACGGTAGGACCTGACGACGCGGGGACCGCGGCGCCGGCCCTGGGCGGCGAGGGAGGCCACGACCCCACGAACGTGGCACGACGAGAGAGGTGATCGCATGGCTGCCCGGAGCACGACGATCGATCCCACGAAGGACACCGCGCCCACGAAGGACGCCGCGACCGAGGACACCACGGCGGACGACGCCGCGGAGACCGAGGGGACGGCTACGCCGAAGAAGCGCGCCACCAAGACCACCGCCAAGAAGGGTGCGACGAAGAAGGCCACCCCGAAGGCGAAGAAGAAGGCCTCCGACGACGAGGACCTCGACGAGGACGCCCCGGCGGCGGAGACCGACGTCGACGCCGACGCGACGGACGACACGGAGACGGCGGACGAGACCGACGACAAGGACGCCAAGCCGGACGCCGCCGCCGCGGTCGCCGCGGGTGCGCTCGTCATCTCGCAGTCGGACGACGACGAGGCCCCGGTCTACTCGACGACCATCACGGGCGCCACGGCCGACCCGGTGAAGGACTACCTGAAGCAGATCGGCAAGGTCGCGCTCCTCAACGCCGAACAGGAGGTCGAGCTCGCCATGCGCATCGAGGCCGGCCTGTTCGCCGAGGACAAGCTGCAGCGCTCGACCGGTCTGTCCAAGCCCGAGGAGCGCGAGCTCCGCTGGGTCGCCCGTGACGGTCAGCGCGCCAAGTCGCACCTGCTCGGCGCGAACCTCCGCCTGGTCGTCTCGCTCGCGAAGCGCTACACCGGTCGTGGCATGCAGTTCCTGGACCTCATCCAGGAGGGCAACCTGGGCCTGATCCGTGCGGTCGAGAAGTTCGACTACACCAAGGGCTTCAAGTTCTCGACGTACGCCACCTGGTGGATCCGTCAGGCGATCACCCGTGCCATGGCCGACCAGGCCCGCACGATCCGCATCCCGGTCCACATGGTCGAGGTCATCAACAAGCTGGCCCGCGTCCAGCGCCAGATGCTGCAGGACCTCGGTCGCGAACCCACTCCGGAAGAGCTCGCCCGCGAGCTCGACATGACCCCGGAGAAGGTCGTCGAGGTGCAGAAGTACGGCCGCGAGCCCATCTCGCTCCACACCCCGCTGGGTGAGGACGGCGACTCGGAGTTCGGCGACCTGATCGAGGACACCGAAGCGGTCGTGCCGGCCGACGCCGTCGGGTTCACGATGCTGCAGAAGCAGCTCGAGAGCCTGCTCGACTCCCTGTCCGAGCGCGAGGCGGGCGTCATCCGCATGCGCTTCGGCCTCGGTGACGGCCAGCCGAAGACCCTCGACCAGATCGGTGACACGTTCGGCGTGACGCGTGAGCGCATCCGCCAGATCGAGTCCAAGACGATGGCGAAGCTCCGCCACCCGTCGCGGTCGCAGTCGCTGCGCGACTACCTCGAGTAGGCCGATGCGGTTCTTCATCCCGATCCTCATCGGCGGATCCTCCGCGCCCTCGCCAGAGCGCGGGGCGGGGATCCGCCTACCCCGGGTACATCGTGCTCAAGCTGGTGCCGAACTTCCTCCAGCACGTGACGCGGCAGTTCCCGAACGGCGTCGTCTTCGTGCTCGGCTCGAACGGCAAGTCGACGACGACGCACATGATCTCGGACATCGTCCGGGCGCACGGACTGCGGGTCTTCACGAACCCGTCCGGCGCGAACCTGCCGCAGGGCATCGCGTCCGCGCTCCTGTCCGAGGTCTCGCTGACCGGCAAGCTCAAGGCGGACATCGGCATCCTCGAGGTGGACGAGGCGTTCGCGGTGGAACTCGCGGGCATCCTGTCGCCGTCGACGGTGACGATGCTCAACGTGCAGGTCGACCAGCTTTACCGGTTCTTCGAGACCGAGCGCGTCGCGGACATGATGCTCGACACCGCGGCGCTGTCGAAGCGGAACGTGATCACCAACCGCGACGACCAGTTCCTCGACGCCTACGCGGCGGTCCAGGACCAGCGCGTGCTCCGGTTCGGCGCGAGCGCCGACGTCGTGGCTGCGGCGCCGAACGGCCTGCAGAACGCCGACGACTTCGACCGGCAGGACGGCGCGCCGAACACCGCCGACGCCGAGGTCGTCGTGAACACCGGCGACGGCGCCACGATCCGGTTCGAGGGCACGGACATCGCCGTTCGGCTGCCGGCTCGCGGCCTGCACTACGCGGTCGACGCGGCTGCGGCCACCGCGACGGCGAGTGCTGCCCTCGGCGCCCAGTTCCGCGCGGATGCCGTGACGACGGCCTTCGGCACGATGAAGCCGGCGTACGGCCGCGGTGAGCGGCTGCCCATCGCCGGTGAGTCCGCCGAGTTCACGATGTTCAAGAACGCCGCGAGCCTGCAGCTCAACCTCGACGCGCTGCCGGACCGCCCCGAACAGGTGCTCATGGCGATCGACGAGGGCACGCCGGACATCTCCTGGATCTACGACATCGACTTCTCGAAGCTTCGACCACGTGGACGTCGTCTCCGGCGACAAGGCGTGGCAGATCGCGATCGCCCTCGAGCACGCCGGTGTCCGCATCGGCCGGGTCGAGCCCGACGTCGAGGCAGCGATCAAGCACATGGAGCAGCTCGGCGCCACGACCAGCGGCACGAAGAACTTCATCGTCAACTACGAGATCATGATGATCGCCCGCAAGGCCCTCGGCCACCCGGACATGGAGAAGACCGCATGACGGCCGACCGGCTGACCATCCTGCACGTCTACCCCCGCCAGATGGGTGTCTCGGGCGACCGGGGCAACGTTGCGGCCCTCGTGCGTCGTGCGGCCGCCGCGGACATCGCGACCGAGGTGGTCGAGTACGCCCCCGGCGACGCGCTGCCCACCGGCGCTGACGTCGTCGTGATCGGCAACGGACCCCTCAGCGCGATGCGGTCCCTCGGCGCGGACGTCCCGCGGATCGGTGCGCCGCTGCGCGAGCTCGCTGCGGCAGGCGTCCCGATCATGGCCGTCGGCGGCGGGTTCGACCTCGCCACGAACGAGGTCATCGCGACCGACGGAGCGAGCGTGGACGGGTTCGGCGTCTTCGACGCGCGGGCCGTCCGCGGCGCGGAACGTCGTGTGAACTACTTCGTGCTCGAGACCCGGTACCCGCTGCTCGCTGGCGCTCCGACCCGGATCGCGGGGTTCGAGGACCACGCCACGCGGATCGAGCTCGCCGACGGCACGGAGCCGTTCGCCGACGTCGTCTCGGGCGGCGGCAACCAGGCCGGCACCCCGGTCGAGGGCGCGATCACCGGCGCCTCGTTCGGGACGCACACCCAGGGGCCGATCCTGCCGCTCAACCCGCAGCTGACCGACGGGGTGCTCGCGGCGGCGACCGCGCGGCTCGGACGCGAGTACGCGCCGGACGCCGACCGCACCGCGTCGATCGACCGGTACGCGCGCGAAGCGCGCGCCACGATCGACCGGTACGTCGACAAGGCGTTCAAGCGGATCGCCTGACACGCGACCAGACGACGGACGGGAGGCGCGGTGCCAGCTGGCACCGCGCCTCCCGTCCGTTCTGTCGGAACGTCTTCGAGACGCTACTTCGACTCGTGGAGTCGGCTGCTCTCGTCGTGCCACTCGATGACGGTCGCCGCGAGCTTGTCCTTGAACTCGGCGCCGTGGTGTGCGCAGAAGTAGAAGCTCGCCGCTGGCCATCGTGGCCCGGATGTACGCCTGCGCTCCGCAGCTGTCGCAGCGGTCAGCAGCGGTGAGCTGGTGGCTGCCGAGTTCGTCGATGGAGAGGTCCTGCACGGTCTGGGTCATTGCTGTGCTCCTCACGGATCGCAGGTGGTGCGGGTTGGTCCACCTATTTCAACACGAGGTGCCTGGGAGCGGCGCATTGTCGGGGCCCTGTTTCGCTCACCGCGGATCGACTGTCCCCAGTCCGAGTGTCCGCGCTCGGGTGTCGGCGACGCTCGCTAGCATCGGAAGGTGAGCTCCGACTACTCCGCACGCCATCTCTCCGTCCTCGAAGGGCTCGAGGCGGTCCGCAAGCGTCCGGGCATGTACATCGGGTCGACGGACTCCGCGCGGCTCATGCACTGCCTGTGGGAGATCATCGACAACTCCGTGGACGAAGCCCTCGCCGGTCACGGGACGAGATCGGTGTCGTGCTGCACGCAGACGGCTCGGTCGAGGTGCGCGACACCGCACGCGGCATCCCCGTCGACGTCGAGCCGAAGACCGGCCTGACCGGGGTCGAGGTCGTGTTCACGAAGCTCCATGCGGGTGGCAAGTTCGGCTCCGGCTCGTACGCGGCGTCCGGCGGACTCCACGGCGTCGGGGCCTCGGTCGTGAACGCGCTGTCGGAGCGGCTCGACGTCGAGGTCGACCGCGGCGGCAAGACCTACGCGATGTCGTTCCACCGGGGTGAGCCCGGCACGTTCGACGATGCGAAGGGCGTCGGTCCGGACGCGCCGTTCTCTCCGTTCACCTCGGGCAGCGAGCTCCGCGTCGTCGGCAAGGTGAAGAAGGGTGTCACCGGGTCGCGCATCCGTTACTGGGCGGACCGGCAGATCTTCACCGCGGACGCGAAGTTCAGCACGAGCGACCTGGTGAGCCGCGCACGGCAGACGGCGTTCCTCGTGCCCGGTCTCGGGATCACCATCACGGACGAGCGTCCGGCGTCGATCGAGGCGGCCGCGTCCCGCGCCTCCGCGACCGGAGCGGCCCTCGAGCCCGGGCCGGTCGTCGAGCGCTTCCGGTACGAGGGCGGGATCGCGGAGTTCGTCGAGCACCTCGCCGTCGACTCCGCCGTCACCGACGTCTGGCGCATCCAGGGCACCGGGACGTTCACCGAGACGTGCCGATGCTCGACGACAAGGGCCACATGGTCTCGACGTCCATCGAGCGTGAGTGCGAGGTGGACCTCGCGCTCCGCTGGGGCAGCGGCTACGAGACGGTGTTCCGGAGCTTCGTGAACATCATCGCGACGCCCAAGGGCGGACGCACCAGGCCGGCTTCGAGTCGGGTGTGGTCAAGGCCGTGCGCACCCAGGTCGAGGCGAACGCCCGCAAGCTTAAGGTCGGGCAGGACAAGCTCGAGAAGGACGACGTGCTCGCCGGCCTGACCGCCGTGCTCACGGTCCGCCTGCCCGAGCCGCAGTTCGAGGGACAGACGAAGGAGGTCCTCGGCACGCCCGCGGTCCGGAAGATCGTCGACCAGGTGGTGTCGAAGCGGCTCACGGAGATCCTCACCTCGACGCAGCGCACCGAGAAGGCGCAGGCCGCGACCCTGCTCGAGAAGGTCGTCGCCGAGATGAAGACGCGGATCTCGGCCCGTGCACACAAGGAGACGCAGCGCCGGAAGAACGCGCTCGAGAACTCCTCGTTGCCGACGAAGCTCGCCGACTGTCGCTCGCAGGACACCGAGGGTACCGAGCTCTTCATCGTCGAGGGCGACTCCGCACTCGGCACCGCCAAGCTCGCGCGCAACAGCGAGTACCAGGCGCTGCTGCCGATCCGCGGCAAGATCCTCAACGTGCAGAAGGCGTCCGTCTCGGACATGCTCTCGAACGCCGAGTGCGCGTCGATCATCCAGGTCATCGGGGCGGGGTCGGGTCGCACGTTCGAGATCGACCAGGCGCGCTACGGCAAGGTCATCATCATGTCGGACGCCGACGTCGACGGTGCCCACATCCGGACCCTGCTGCTGACGCTGTTCTTCCGGTACATGCGACCGATGATCGAGCAGGGCCGGGTGTTCGCCGCCGTGCCGCCGTTGCACCGGGTCGTGGTGATCAACCGTGGCAAGCCGAACGACACGCTGTACACGTACTCCGAGCAGGAGCTGCAGGCGGTCCTGAAGAAGCTCGAGAAGCAGGGCAAGAAGTACCAGGAGCCGATCCAGCGGTACAAGGGCCTCGGGGAGATGGACGCCGATCAGCTGGCGGAGACCACGATGGACCGGACGCACCGGACCCTGCGACGGGTGAACGTCACCGATGCCGAGGGCGCTGCGAAGGTCTTCGAGCTGCTGATGGGCAACGACGTGGCCCCGCGCAAGGAGTTCATCCTCGCCGGCGAGGGCCTCGACCGCGACCGCATCGACGCGTAGCCCTCGCGCCTCGCGGTCGGCGCCCGCGCCGGGCGCGGCCGCGCCGGGCGCGGCCGCGCCCGGCGCGGCCGCGAGACTCGGC
This sequence comes from Curtobacterium flaccumfaciens, assembly GCA_029689965.1. Taxonomy (GTDB): domain Bacteria; phylum Actinomycetota; class Actinomycetes; order Actinomycetales; family Microbacteriaceae; genus Curtobacterium; species Curtobacterium flaccumfaciens_E. The sequence continues at coordinate 2,356,312 of CP121450.1, forward strand.
TGGCTGTCCGTAAGACTCGGGGTGAGCGACAGATCTCGGGCTCCAGGGCGCGAGTCTTGTCGCTCACCCCGAGTCTTGGGCCCGCCACCGCGCCCCTCCGCCCGCGGGGCGCGCTACGCGTCGCCGGCCGTGCCGTCGAGCGCCGCGGCGCTCCCGCCGATCGTCGCGATCACGGCGTCGAGCGGCGCGCCCGAGCCGTCGCGCTTCGAGAGCCAGTCCGGCAGCGTCCGCGCCGCACCGTCCGCCCGACGGCGTGCGGGGGAGCGATGCCAGCCCACGCCACGGTGAGCCCGTCCTCGCCCTTCAGGAACGCGTGCGCCCGCACCCCTGCGTCGCACGGCCCTTCGCGGGGAACTCCGACAGCGCCGAGACCTTCGCGCGGCCGGTGTCGGTGCCGGGCAGCGCCGACGACGAGGCGGACACGGTGGCGACCACCGCGTCGTCCGAGCGTGCGACCGAGCCGAACCAGACCACCGACGCGCCCGCGGCGAGGGCGACACCGGCGACGCCGCCCGCGGGCAGCCCCTGGGGTCGGACGCCGGAGGCCGGGAACCGCAGCAGCTGCGCGTTCGACGTGATGAACACCAGGTCGTCGGTCTCCGGCGCCTGGGCCCCCCCGATCACGGAGTCGCCGGGCTTCAACCCGATCGCGACGACCTCGTCCTTGTCCGGCCAGGCGCCGGCGGTGACGCGCTTCACGATGCCCTGGGCGGTACCGATCGCGAGCGAGTCGTCCGACCCCAGGGAGATCAGCGCGACGACGGTCTCACCGCGGGGGATGCCGAGGTACTCGGCCACCCGCACGCCGGCGTCGAGCCGGACCGACGCCGGGGCACCGCGGGACGTCGACGGGGGAGAACCGGAGCACCCGCCCGGTCGAGGTGAGCGCTCCGACCTGCCCCGGACCGTGGAGACCACGGACGACCGGAGCGCGTCGTGCTTGGAGCGCTTCGGCACCCGGACGATGCCCAGGTCCGACGTCGGGATGTCGACGCGCACGAGGCGTCCGGTCGTCGAGAGCAGGACGCGGCAGGGCGCGTCGGCGATCTGCAGCGACTCCGGGTCGACCGCGGCCTTGCGACCACCACGCACGGGCGCGTCGGCCTCGGTGAGGAGCGTGCGGCGAGGAGTCGCGAACCTGTCCGACACCTCGGTCAGCTCGAGGGCGACCTGGGCGCGGAGCCGTTCGTCGGACGCGAGCAGTTCCTCGAGCGCGGCGATGTCGGCGAGGAGCTGGTCGCGCTCGCCCTCGAGCTCGAGCCGGGAGAACTTCGTCAGGCGACGGAGCCGGAGCTCGAGGATGTACTCGGCCTGCACCTCGGACAGGTCGAAGACGGTCTGCAGCCGGGAGCGCGCCGCCTCGGAGTCGTCGGACGACCGGATGACCTCGATGACCTCGTCGATGTCGAGGATCGCGATGAGCAGCCCCTCGACGAGGTGCAGGCGCTCCTCTTCCGCGCGAGCCGGTACTGCGAACGACGCGTGACGACGGACAGCCGGTGCTGCACGTACACGTCGAGCAGCTCGCGCAGCCCGAGCGTGCGAGGCGACCCGCCGACCAGCGCGACGTTGTTGATGCCGAAGCCGTCCTCGAGCGGGGTGTGCTTGTACAGCTGCTCGAGCACCGCGGTGGGGTTGAAGCCGCTCTTGATGCCGATGACGAGCCGCAGCCCGTGGTTCCGGTCGGTCAGGTCGTTCACGTCGGAGATGCCGACAAGCTTCTTCGACTGGACGCCGTCCTTGATCTTCTCGATCACGCGTTCCGGCCCGACGAGGTACGGCAGCTCGGTGACGACGAGGCCGACCTTGCGCGGCGTCAGGTTCTCGACGGAGACCTTCGCCCTCGTGCGGAAGGACCCGCGGCCGCTGGCGTAGGCGTCCCGCACGCCCGAGAGCCCGACGATCGTGCCGCCGGAGGGCAGGTCGGGGCCGGGGACGAACTCCATCAGCTCGTCGAGCGAGGCGTCCGGGTGCAGGAGCAGGTGCTTCGCCGCCTCGACGACCTCTCCGAGGTTGTGCGGCGCCATGTTCGTCGCCATGCCCACCGCGATGCCGGACGCGCCGTTGACGAGCAGGTTCGGGAACGCCGCGGGCAGCACGCCGGGCTGCATGATCTGGTTGTCGTAGTTCGGGACGAAGTCGACGACGTCCTCGCCGAGCCCCTCCGTCATCGCCATCGACGGTTCGGCGAGGCGGGCCTCGGTGTACCGGGCGGCGGCCGGACCGTCGTCGAGCGAGCCGAAGTTGCCGTGCCCGTCGACGAGGGGCACGCGCATCGTGAACGGCTGTGCCATGCGGACCAGCGCGTCGTAGATCGCGCCGTCACCGTGCGGGTGCAGCTTCCCATCACCTCACCGGTGACGCGCGCGCTCTTCACGTGTCCGCGGTCCGGCCGGAGCCCCATCTCGGACATCTGGTACAGGATGCGCCGCTGCACGGGCTTCAGGCCGTCGCGTGCGTCGGGGAGTGCCCGTGAGTAGATGACGGAGTACGCGTACTCGAGGAAGGAGCCCTGCATCTCCTCGGAGACGTCGACTTCCTCGATGCGTTCACCGTCGGGCAGGCCGACTGCTTCCGTGCGTGCCATGGCACCCTTCTGTGAGACCCGGAGTCGTCTGGAAGACTCTTGAGATGGGAACAAGCGTACCGACGGCCCCCGACGCCACCGCGAACCTCGCCGACGTCTTCCCGAGTTGCCTCGTCGCGCTCGGTGCTGCGGACGATGCGTGGTTGCGTGACACCGGACGGGAGGCGCGGATCGCCCTCCGCCCCGCCCGTTCCGCGATCGTGGTGCTGGTCGACGGCCTGGGGGCCGGCGCGCTGGCGGCCCGTGCGGGCCACGCACGCTGGCTCGCCGCCGCGAAGGGAACGGGCACGGCGAAGAAGCTGCGCAGCGGGTTCCCGACGACGACGGCGGTGGCGCTGAGCACGCTGACGACCGGCCGGCCGCCCGGCGAGCACGGCGTGGTCGGGTACAGCGGCTGGAACCCGGACACCGGCACGGTCATGAACCTGCTGAGCGGGTGGGACGACGAGGTGCCGGCCGACTGGTTCCTCGCGCGCACGATCTTCTCCGAGGCCCCGGGTCTCGTGTCGATCCCGTGGCGGTCGGTCCCGGCCGGTACCGCTCGTCGGGCATGACCGCGAACGTGCTCGGGGAGCGCGGTACGTCTCCGCCGACACGATCGCGCAGCGCGTGGACGCCGCCCTGGCCGAGACCGCGTCGGCCGGTCGCTCGTCTACCTCTACGTCCCCGAGCTCGACTCGATCGGGCACAAGCACGGTTGGCAGTCCGACCGGTGGACGGCGGCGCTCGAACTCCTGGACGGGGAGCTCGCCCGTCTGGAGCGCGCGCTGCCGGCGGACGTCGGCGTGATCGCGACGGCGGACCACGGCGTGCTCGACGTCCCGGACCACGCCAACATCGGGATGGACCCGGCGCTGCTCACGGAGGTGGTCGGCGTCGCCGGCGATCCGCGCTGCCGACAGCTGACCGTGGCACCGGGCACCGACGTCCGGAGCCTCGTCGGGGCCTTCCGTGCGCGGTACGGCAAGAAGGCGTACGTGGCGAGCCGTGACGAGGCGATCGCCGCGGGGTGGTTCGGCCGGTGTCCGACGCCGTCGTCGACCGGATCGGCGACGTGGTGCTGGTGGCACGCGGGTCGTGGGCGTTCAACGACGACCGGGCCCTGCGTGACGGGGAGCAGCCGAAGCGGATGGTCGGACAGCACGGCGCGATGACGGACGAGGAGACGCTCGTCCCGCTGCGCCTCGCCGGCGCGTTCGCCCACTGACACGACTCGCCCGCAGCGTGTTCCCGCCCCACGCCAGTGTGCGAGGTTCCGTACGCCGTGCGGGGGTTCGCGCTTGCCACAGTGTTCGCAACCTCGCACAGTGCGGGCGAGACCTCGCACGGTGCGAGGTCTCGTGATGGTCGGGTCAGGCCGGGTCGTCGTCGGGACGTGTCCCGAAGACGATCTCGTCCCAGCTCGGCATCGACCGGCGGTTGCGCTTCTTGCGCTCCTGGCGGCCGCTCTCGGCCTCGGGCGCGGAGGCCGGGCGGGCGTCCTGCTGCGACGGGGTGTCCGACGAGTCGTCGAAGCCCTGCAGCGGGATGTCGACCACGCTGATCGACGTCCCGCGCGGCTCCTCCTGCTGCTCGCCGAAGCTCGCGGCCTCACGCTCGCCGCGACGCCGACGGAGGGCTTCGAGCAGGTCGGCGGTCTCGTTGCCGGGGCGCGTTCCTCGATGGCGGCGCCGATGCGGGGGAGCGGCGCACGGAGCGGTCGCTCCTGCACCTCCGGGTTGGTGACGTCCTCGTCCGGCTCGTCGACGCGGAACGCGCCCGAGTCGAACCGGGTGCCGTCGGGGTCCTGGCGGTCGAGCTCGACCGCGCGGAGGCGCGGCGCGATGCCCTCGTCCTCGGTGTGCGAGAGCCGGTGCGCGTCGCCGTTGTCCGGCGTCAGGGTCGACGTCTTCGGGTCGAACCGCCACTGGGCGTCGTGCTCGACCTCGCCGGCGGTGTAGCGGACCCGCACCTGCCAGCCGCTCTCGGCGTGCTTCCATGACCCCCAAGCGACCCCGCTGGCCTCGCCGGCCTCGAGCTTGGTCTCGATGGCGGCGCCGAAGGTGTCGGGCGACTCGTCGTCGGCGGGGACGACCGGCACCCGGTGCGCGGCGTCGAGGATGAACGCCCGCTCGGCGAGCACCGGCCCCTCGAAGCGCCGGACGTACTCGACGTCGACGTCGAGCGCCGCTGCCACCTCGCCGGCGTCGGCGCCGCCGCGGATCCGCGCCTGCACGTCCTTCGGCGAGACGCGCTTGTGCGGACCGGACTCGGGGTTCGCCTGCCGGACCTGACCCGGCAGCGACGAGGTGACGGGCAGGCGGAACTCCGTCCCGCCGTCGGTCGCGAGGAGGAGCGCCCCGGACTCCACTCCGATGACTCTCACGTCTTGCATGGTTCCGCCTTCCGAGCGTCGCGTACGGTCGTGCGTCGTACCACGTGAGTATGCAGCCGCGGGGAGGCGATCCCGGGAAGGCGCACGGGCGTGCCGTGGACTGCTCGGAGAACGATTCCGGCTACCGGGAATAGGTGGGCGGATCGACGGGTTGCAGCGCCAGGACGACCCGCCGGAGAGTTCGGTTTGCGCTCTGGCGAGACGTGGTGCAAACTGTCGCCGCCGATCACCGGCGACGACCTCTCGATACGAGAAATGGATGGGCATGGCCACCGATTACGACGCCCCCGGAAGACCGACGACAACTCCGACTCGGAGTCGATCGAGGCCCTCAAGGAGCGCGTTCCCGACAAGATGTCGGGGTCGTCGACGATGATTCCGACAACCCCGGCAGCTTCGAGCTCGCCGGACAGGACCTCAGCGACGTCGACCTCGACGTCGTCGTGCTCCCGCCCCAGGTCGACGAGTTCACCTGCGTCGAGTGCTTCCTCGTGAAGCACCGCTCGCAGCTCGACCACGAGTCGAAGCTCGGCCCGGTCTGCGCGGAGTGCGCAGCGCTCTAGGGAACGCCCACGACACGAACGGCCCGCCGCTCTCCGGAGCAGCGGGCCGTTCCGCGCGTACGGAACGCTTTCGCGCGTAGGAAGCGGTTCCGCGCGTAGGGTGCACTTTCGCGCGTAGGAAGCACTTTCGCGCGTAGGAGGTACTTTCGCGCGTAGGAAATCGGAAGTTTCGACCTCCTACGCGCGATTCGGCTTTCCATGGCACGCGTTGTGGGACGGAACGTGCGTGGCGGGGGTGCGCCGTGCCTCCAGGCGGGCCGCCGCGAGGCGGAGACCGACGCGACCCGGCGTCAGGAACGCAGCGCGGCCACCACCGCGGCCGGGTTCCGCACGCTGACGAGCCAGTAGGGCGTCGGGTCGGCCTCGTCCCGGACCTCGACGCGGACGACCCCGCGCACGTACCCCGGAACAGCGTCCACGCCCGTGCGTCGAGCCTCGGCCCGCGCTGCGTGGTGGCCTCGGCACCCTCGAAGCCCGCGACGTCGCCGACCAGCGTGCGCGGCAGGTGCGCGCGACCGGCACGGAACTCGGTGTCGGTGACCTCGATCGTCGGCGCGAGCACCCAGAGCAGCACGAGCACGCCGAGGTACATCCCGACGGCCACCAGGACGCCGGCGAGCACGCTGATCGGCAGGAACACGAGGAGGCTGGCGGGGATGACGAGCGCGGTCGCCAGGTAGAGGACGGGCGGAGCCCACAGTCGTTCGCGGTACAGGGTCACGACACCATTCGACCACGAGTCGGCCCAGGTCACGGAACGGTCACGGTCTGCACTACCCTCGACACGTGACCGAACCAGTCGACGTGCTCTGGACCGGGGAGAACGCTCCCGGATACGCCCACCCCGGTGACGCCGGTGCGGACCTCGTCTCGACCGAGGCGTTCGTGCTGCAGCCCGGCGAGCGACGGCTCGTGGGCACTGGCCTGCGGATCGCGCTGCCCGAGGGGTACGCCGCCTTCGTCGTCCCGCGCAGCGGTCTCGCCGCGAAGCACGGCATCACGATCGTCAACGCCCCCGGCACGGTGGACGCCGGGTACCGGGGCGAGATCAAGGTGGCCCTGCTCAACACCGACCAGTCCGCGTCGCACGAGGTGCACGTCGGGGACCGCATCGCGCAGATGATCGTGATGCCCGTCCCGCGCGTGGCCTTCACCCGCGTCGACGAGCTGCCGACAGCGCCCGCGGCCAGGGCGGGTTCGGTTCGTCGGGCTACGGTGACCGGAGCGGTGCCGTCAGCGGCGCCGCAGAGGACCTTCAGGAAGGAACGCGCGCATGAAGTTCGGCCGACGCAAGCGTGACGAGGTCGAGGTGGCGGAGTCCGTCGCCGACGAGGTCGAGGTCGCGGACACGACCCCCGAGGTGGACATCGCGACCGACGCGGACACGGACCTCGACGAGGTGGACGCCGTCGCGCCGACCGACAAGTCCGCTCCGGAGGACCGCGCCGAGAGCGGGCCGCACGACGAGACCGAGGCGAACCTGGTGCGCCCGTACGTGGACCTCGGCGGCGTCAAGGTCCTGCCCCGCGAGGGACTGCACCTGCGGCTCGAGGTCGAGGAGGGCTCGCAGCGTGTCGTCGCGGTCGGGCTCGACTACGACGAGTCCACGCTCCAGGTCCAGCCGTTCGCCGCCCCCGCTCCACCGGGCTCTGGCACGAGATCCGCGGCCAGATCGCCGAGCAGATCGAGCGCCAGGGCGGCGTCGTGACCGAGGTCGACGGCCCGTTCGGCCCGAGCTCCGCGCACAGGTGCCGGTCGTCTCGGACGGCACCGGCGTGACGGACGGCGCTCGTCCGGCCCGCTTCATCGGCGTCGACGGTCCGCGCTGGTTCCTGCGCGGTGTGATCGCCGGCAAGGCGGCCGAGCGGCCCGACGAGGCCGCCGAGATCGAGGACCTGTTCCGCAGCGTCGTCGTGGTCCGCGGGACCACCCCGATGCCCCCGCGGGACCTCATCCCACTGCACATGCCGAAGTCGACGCAGTCGGCCGTCTGACCGGTACGACGTGAACAGGCCTGGAGGCACGGTGCCGGACCACGACGACACCTCCCGTCCGGACGCGGTCGCGTCCGGCGGCGCTCGCGAGGTCCACGACGCCGCCGCGCCGTCCTTCAACGACCAGTTCCGTGCGGCCGTGGCGAACACGGGGCTCGGCAAGGTCGCTCCCGGCGAGGCGCCGTCCGGGCACGCGCTGGTCGCCGCGATCGGCGGCGTCCGCGGCCTCGCCGAGTCGGTGCTGCCCGGCCTGGCGTTCCTCGTCGTCTACGCGATCACGAAGGAGCTCGTCCCGAGCGTCCTGATCCCGGTGGCCGTCGGCGTCGTGTTCGTGGTGCTCCGCCTGCTGCAGCGGCAGTCGATCGTGATGTCCTTCGCGGGCATCCTCGGCGTGGCGATCTCGGCAGGACTGGCGCTCATCACCGGGCGCGCCGAGAGCAACTTCATCCCCGGCATCCTCATCAACGCGGTCTGGCTCGTCGGACTGCTCGTGACCCTGGCGATCCGGCGACCCCTGATCGGCCTCGTCGTCGGGTTCCTGCTGCCGCCGAACGAGGACGGCAGCCACCAGGACTGGCGTGCCGACCCCGCGAAGCGGCGCGTCCTGACCGTGGCGACGTGGCTGTGGGTCGGGCTCTTCGCGATCCGGCTCGTCATCGAGGTCCCGCTCTACCTGACGGCGCAGGTCGAGCTGCTCGCCGGCATCAAGCTCATCACCGGGGTGCCGCTGTACGCAGCGCTGCTCTGGGTGACGTGGCTCCTGGTCCGCACGGTGTTCCGAGGTGCGGGCGACACCGCCGCGGCGTAGACGCGGTGTAGGGTTGTCTCGACATCGAGATAGTTCCCTCGGCCCTTCCCGGGCTGACGGGTTTAGGTTTGCCTTGCTGGTGGGACGCCCTGCGGCCCGCTTGGATGGGGCACACCGATCAACCAGGGAGGCGGCACAGTGGCTGCAGTCAACAGCTTCGGCTCGAAGGACACGCTGTCGGTTGGGGGTGTCGACTACGCGATCCACCGGATCGACACGGTGCCCGGGCACGAGAAGCTCCCGTACAGCCTGAAGGTCCTGCTCGAGAACCTCCTCCGCACCGAGGACGGCGCGAACGTCACGGAAGCGCAGATCCGCGCCCTCGGCTCCTGGAAGCCCGACGCCGAGCCGGACACCGAGATCCAGTTCTCGCCGGCGCGCGTCGTCATGCAGGACTTCACCGGCGTGCCGTGCATCGTCGACCTCGCCACCATGCGCGAGGCGATGGCCGAGATCGGCGGCGACCCGAACAAGATCAACCCGCTGTCGCCGGCCGAGATGGTCATCGACCACTCGGTCATCGCGGACCTCTTCGGTCGCGAGGACGCGCTGCAGCGCAACACCGACCTCGAGTACGAGCGCAACGGGGAGCGCTACCAGTTCCTGCGCTGGGGCCAGACCGCGTTCGAGGACTTCAAGGTCGTCCCGCCGGGCACCGGCATCGTGCACCAGGTGAACATCGAGTACCTGGCGAAGGTCACGTACACGCGCGAGTTCGACGGGGAGACCTACGCGTACCCGGACACCCTCGTCGGCACCGACTCGCACACCACGATGGTGAACGGTCTCGGCGTGCTCGGCTGGGGCGTCGGCGGCATCGAGGCCGAGGCGGCGATGCTCGGGCAGCCGGTGTCGATGCTCATCCCGAAGGTCGTCGGCTTCAAGCTTACCGGCGAGATCCCGGCCGGCGTGACCGCCACCGACGTGGTGCTCACCATCACGCAGGAGCTCCGCAAGCACGGCGTCGTCGGCAAGTTCGTCGAGTTCTACGGCGAGGGCGTCGCGGCGGTCCCGCTCGCGAACCGCGCCACCATCGGCAACATGTCGCCCGAGTTCGGGTCGACGGCCGCGATCTTCCCGGTCGACGACGTCACGCTCGACTACCTCCGCCTGACCGGCCGCGACGAGGCGCAGATCGCCCTGGTCGAGGCCTACTCCAAGGCGCAGGGCCTCTGGCACGACCCCTCGGTCGAGCCGAGCTACTCCGAGTACATGGAGCTCGACCTTTCGACGGTCGTCCCCTCGATCTCCGGCCCGAAGCGCCCCCAGGACCGCATCGAGCTCTCCAGGGCGAAGGACCAGTTCGAGGTCGACCTCGCGAACTACACCGAGCCCGCCGGGCAGACCGACCTCGACGACGCGGTGGAGGAGACCTTCCCGGCCTCCGACCCCATCGCCGCGGGCTCGACGACCGGCGACGTCACCACGCACCACCACGACTTCGTGTCGAGCGCTCCGTCGACGGCGTCCGCGCCCACGAAGGTCGCGATGGACGGCGCGGACCCGTTCACGATCGACCACGGCGCCGTCGCGATCGCGGCGATCACCTCGTGCACGAACACCTCGAACCCCTCGGTCATGATGGCCGCCGGCATCCTCGCCCGGAACGCCGCGAAGAAGGGCCTCAAGGCGAAGCCGTGGGTGAAGACCACGCTCGCGCCGGGATCGAAGGTCGTCACCGACTACTACGAGAAGGCCGGACTCACCAGCTACCTCGAGGACCTCGGGTTCTACACGGTCGGCTACGGCTGCACGACCTGCATCGGCAACTCGGGTCCGCTGCCCGACGAGATCTCGCAGGCCGTGCAGGACAACGACCTCGCCGTCACCGCGGTGCTCTCCGGCAACCGCAACTTCGAGGGTCGCATCAACCCCGACGTCAAGATGAACTACCTGGCCTCGCCGCCGCTGGTCATCGCCTACGCCCTCGCCGGCTCGATGCACTTCGACTTCGACAAGGACTCCCTCGGCAAGGACCAGGACGGCAACGACGTCTTCCTGCAGGACATCTGGCCGGATGCGGCCGAGGTGCAGCAGGTCATCGACGACTCGATCGACACGGGCATGTTCACCCACGAGTACGGCTCCGTGTTCGAGGGCGACGACCGCTGGAAGAACCTGCCGACCCCGACGGGCGACACCTTCGAGTGGAACCAGGAGTCGACCTACGTCCGGAAGCCCCCGTACTTCGAGGGCATGACGATGCAGCCAGACGCGGTCTCGGACATCTCCGGCGCCCGCGTGCTCGCGAAGCTCGGCGACTCGGTCACCACCGACCACATCTCGCCGGCCGGTTCGATCAAGGCGGACAGCCCGGCGGGCCAGTACCTCGCCGAGCACGGCGTCGACCGCAAGGACTTCAACTCCTACGGGTCGCGTCGCGGCAACCACGAGGTCATGATCCGCGGCACGTTCGCGAACATCCGCCTGAAGAACCAGCTCCTGGACGGCGTGGAGGGCGGCTACACCCGCGACTTCACCACGCCCGACGGTGCGCAGTCGTTCATCTACGACGCGTCGCAGCACTACCAGGAGCAGGGCATCCCGCTCGTCATCTTCGGCGGCAAGGAGTACGGCTCCGGGTCGTCGCGCGACTGGGCGGCGAAGGGCACGAACCTGCTCGGCGTCAAGGCCGTCATCACCGAGAAGCTTCGAGCGAATCCACCGGTCGAACCTCATCGGCATGGGCGTCGTCCCGCTGCAGTTCCCGGCGGGCGAGTCGGTCGAGTCCCTCGGGCTCGACGGCACCGAGGTGGTCTCGATCTCCGGCCTGACCGAGCTGAACGAGGGCCGCACGCCGAAGACGGTGCACGTCACCGCCGAGCCGAGCGAGCACTCGCCCGCGGGGAAGCAGACGATCGAGTTCGACGCGGTCGTCCGCATCGACACCCCCGGCGAGGCCGACTACTACCGCAACGGCGGCATCCTGCAGTACGTGCTCCGCTCGCTCGTCTGAGCAACGGGTCCACGGGGTCGCTGACGCGACCACACGACGGACTGGAGGCGCGGTGCCACTGGCACCGCGCCTCCAGTCCGTCCACGGTCGCCACGTCGCTCCGAAGGCTGCGCGACCCGCCGGCACCGGGGACGCAGCAACCAGTCGGTCCTCCGGTCGCACGCATAGAGTGAGTGGTCAGCACCACGAAAGGAGCGCCCGTGAGCCTGCTCTCCAGCATCACGTCGCCGCGCGACCTGAAGCGTCTGTCGGACGCGCAGACGACGGAACTCGCCGCAGAGATCCGGCGGTTCCTCGTCGCGGAGGTCGCGAAGACCGGTGGGCACCTCGGGCCGAACCTCGGCGTGGTCGAGCTCACCCTGGCGATGCACCGCGTGTTCGACTCGCCCCACGACCCGTTCGTCTTCGACACGGGCCACCAGTCGTACGTGCACAAGCTCGTCACCGGGCGACAGGACTTCTCGCGGTTGCGGGAACGCGGTGGGCTCGCGGGCTACCCGCAGCGGAGCGAGTCGGAGCACGACATCGTCGAGTCCTCGCACGCGTCGTCGTCGCTGTCGTGGGCGGACGGCATCTCCCGGGCGTTCCAGCGCACCGGGCAGCAGGACCGCACGGTCGTGGCAGTGGTGGGGGACGGGGCGCTCACCGGCGGGATGACGTGGGAGGCGCTCAACAACATCTCCGACGCGAACGACCGGCGACTCGTCATCGTCGTGAACGACAACGGGCGCTCGTACGCGCCGACGATCGGCGGGATGGCGCGGTTCCTCAGCTTCGTCCGGACCCGTCGCGAGTACCGCGCGCTGTACGAGACCACGCGCGCCGTCGCCGGACGGTTCGGCGCCCCCGGCGGGCGATCTACCGCGGCATGCGCGGGGTCTGCACGGGTTCCTGTCGCGGTTCACGAACAACGAGGCGCTCTACTCGAACCTCGACATCAAGTACATCGGGCCGGTGAACGGACACGACCAGCGCGCCGTGGAGGGCGCGCTCCGGCAGGCGAAGGAGTACGGCGCACCGACGATCGTGCACGCGATCACCGAGAAGGGGCACGGCTTCGAGCCGGCGCTGCGCGACCAAGCGGACCAGTTCCACGCCGTCGGGCACATCGACCCGGAGACGGGGGAGTCGCTCGACGTCTCGTCGGGGCCGTCCTGGACCTCCGTGTTCGCGAACTCCCTGGCGGAGCTCGGCGACGACGACCCGCGGATCGTGGCGATCACGGCGGCGATGCTCCGGCCCACCGGGCTGCACCTGTTCCAGGAGCGGCACCCGGAGCGCGTGTACGACGTCGGGATCGCCGAGCAGCACGCCGTGACGACCGCGGCGGGGCTCGCCTACGGCGGCCTGCACCCGTCGTGGCGCTCTACGCGACGTTCCTGAACCGGGCGTTCGACCAGGTGCTCATGGACGTCGCGCTGCACCGGGCGGGCGTGACGTTCGTCCTCGACCGCGCGGGCATCACCGGCCCGGACGGTCCGTCGCACCACGGCATGTGGGACCTCGCTCTGCTGCAGGTCGTCCCTGGAATCCGCATCGCGGCGCCCGCGATGCCGTGACGCTGCGCGAGGAGTTCCGCGAGGCCGTCGCCGTGGACGACGCGCCGACCGTGCTGCGCTGGTCGAAGGGACAGGTCGGGCCGGACGTGCCCGCGCTCCGTCGACTGGCCGACGGCGTCGACGTGCTCCGGGACGCCCCGGACTCGTCGCCCGACGTGTTGTTCGTCGCCGTCGGGTCGATGGTGCCGATCGCGCTCGAGGCGGCGGAGCTGCTCGCGGCGCAGGGGATCGGGGCGACCGTCGTGGACCCGAGGTGGGTGGTGCCGATCCCGTCGTCGCTCATCGACCTGTCGCGCGACCACCGGCTCGTCATCACCGTCGAGGACGGCGTCCGCGTCGGTGGGGTCGGGACGCGTCTGCGCCAGGACCTGCGTGCTGCCGGGTCGACACCGGCGTGAACGAGCTCGGACTGCCGGACGAGTTCATCGACCATGCGTCCCGCTCCGAGATCTTGGCCGACGTCGGGCTCACCGCGCAGGCGATCGCCCGCGACGTCATCGACCAGGTCGTCGGGACCAAGCTGCCGCAGGCGAAGCCGGCGCGGTCGCGGCAGGCCGTCGACCGGCGTTGAGCGCGGCGGAACCAGGTTCCGGACACTGCACCGCGCTTTTCCCTGGTGCTGTGTCCGGAACCTGGTTCCGGGAGGCGGGGCGCGTCAGCGGGACGCGGGGCCGACGATCTTCGGATCGTGGAACGCGCCGCCGAAGACCCGCTCGGATGCGCCCGAGCGGTCGAGGTACGGGCTGATGCCACCGGCTTGGAACGGGTAGCCCGCGCCGAGGATCAGACCGAGGTCGATCTCCTCGACGTGCTGGACGACCCCGTCCTCGAGCATGCGGTGCAGCTCGTCGGCGAGCGCGTCCTCGAAGCGGCGCTGCATCTCGGCAGCGTCGACCGGCTTCGCGTCCTTCCTCGCCGGTGCGACGAGCTTCACGGCTGCGGGGTCGTACCCGGTCGCGTTGCCCTTCTTGTCGCGGGTCAGGATGTGCCCGAACTCGGCGATCTTCTTCAGCCCGTCGCCGGGGTAGAAGCGCTCCGGCCACGCGGCGTGGTGGGAGTCGAGCACGTGTGCGCCGACCGGGAGGCCGACGAGCTCGAGCAGTTCGAACGGCGACATCGGGAGGCCGAGCGGCGCAGCTCCCTGGGCGACGACGTCGAACGACGTGCCCTCCTCGACGCCGCGCATCGCCTCGCCGAGCACCCGCGCGAGCACGCGGTTGACGACGAAACCCGGCTGGTCGGCCGTGATGATCGCGGTCTTCTTGAGGGTCTTCGCGACGGCGAGGGCGGTGACGAGGGCCTCGTCCGAGGTCTTCGACGCGCGGACCACCTCGAGCAGCGGCATGACCGCGACCGGGTTGAAGAAGTGGAACCCGACGAGGCGTTCCGGGTTGGCGAGCACCGACGCCATCTCGTCGACCGACAGGGATGACGTGTTCGTGGCGAGGATCGCGTCCGGTGCGATGACCTGCTCGATCTTCCGGAAGACGTCCTGCTTGACGCTCATCTCCTCGAACACGGCCTCGATCACCCAGTCGGCGTCCGCGAACGCGTCGTAGGAGACCGAGCCGGACACGAGCGCCTTGATGCGGTTCGCGTCGTCGGGGGAGACCCGGCCCTTGTCGAGCAGCTTGTCCACCTCGCCGGCGATGCGAGCGACGCCCGCGTCGACACGGCTCTGGTCGACGTCGGTGATCACCACGGGGACGCCGAGGCGGCGGGCGAACAGCAGGGCGAACTGGGACGCCATGAGCCCCGCGCCGAGCACGCCGACCTTCGTGATCTTCTTCGGCTCGACGCCCTCCGGGGCACCGACCGGACGCTTCGCCCGCTTCTGCACGAGGTCGAACGCGTACATCGACGCGGCGAACTGGTCGCCCGAGATGAGGTCGGCGAGGGCGTCGTCCTCGTCGGCGAACCGCTCGTCCAGTGACCCCGACTTCGCCGAGGCAACGAGGTCGAGCGCGCGGAACGGCGACTTCGGGACCGTGCCGATCTTCGAGGCCACCTGGCCACGGGCGACCTTGACGACCGTGCCCCACGCGGCCTTCTCGATCATGCCGGGCTCGTTCTTCCGGACGACCTTCGTCCGGCCGCTGACGACGTCGTCGACCCACGCCACAGCGGAGGGCAGGAAGGTGACCGAGGGGATGAGCGCGTCACCGATGCCGAGCTCGACCGCGGCCGGACCGTCCATCAGGCGGTTGTTCTTGAGCGGGTTCTCGACGATGACACGGAGTGCCTTCTCCGGACCGATCAGGCGCGGGAGCAGCGTCGCGCCGCCCCAGCCCGGGATGATGCCGAGGAAGACCTCGGGGAGCCCGATCCCCTGCGCCGCCGACGAGAACAGGCGGTAGGTGCAGTGCAGGCCGATCTCCAGGCCGCCGCCGAGAGCGATGCCGTTGATGAACGCGAACGACGGGACGCCGAGGTCGGAGAGCTTCCGCAGCGTGGCGTGCCCGAGGGCGGCGAGGTCGTGCGCGACGTCGCGTGACGGCACCGAGGCGGCCTGTGAGAGGTCGGCACCGGCGGCGAAGCAGTACTCCTTGCCGGTGATCGCGACCGCCTGGACCGTTCCCGCGGACGCCTCGGTCTTCAGGGTGTCCAGCACCCCGGAGAGCTCGTACAGCGTGCGCGGACCCAACGTCGAGGGACGCTTGTAGTCCTTGCCGTTGTCGAGCGTGATGAGCGCGAGCGTGCCACCCGAGGGGAGCGCGACGTGCTTGAGGTACGAGTGGGTGACGACCTCGTCCTCACTGAGCGCGAGGAGCCGGTCGTTGTCGGTGATGGTCACGATCACGAGGCCTTTCGTGCGGCGGAACGGCTGAACGACGGGTTCTCCCAGATGACGGTGCCGCCCTGGCCGAGCCCGATGCACATCGTGGTGATGCCGTACCGGACGTCGGGACGCTCGGCGAACTGCGCCGCGAGCTGGGTCATCAGGCGGACGCCGCTCGAGGCGAGCGGGTGCCCGACGGCGATCGCGCCACCCCAGGCGTTCACGTTCGTGGAGTCCTGGTCGATGCCGTAGTTGTCGAGGAAGGCGATCACCTGCACGGCGAACGCCTCGTTGATCTCGAACAGCCCGATGTCGTCGATCGTCAGTCCGGCCTTGGCGAGGGCCTTGTCGGTCGCGGGGACCGGCCGATGCCCATCACCTCGGGGTCGACGCCCGCGAACGCGAACGAGACCATGCGCATCTTGGTGGGGAGACCGTGCTGCTTCGCGGCGTCCGCCGAGGCGATGAGGCTCATCGTGGCGCCGTCGTTGAGGCCCGCGGCGTTACCGGCGGTGATCCGTCCGTGGGACCGGAACGGCGTCTTCAAGGCGGCCAGCGCCTCCAGGGTGGTGCCGGGCCGGGGCGGCTCGTCACTGGAGACGATGTCCCAGCCCTCGCCGGTGTTGACCTCGACCGGCACCAGGTCCGGCTGGAGCTTGCCGGCGGCCCATGCAGCGGCGTAGCGCTGCTGGGACTGGACCGCGTAGGCGTCCGTGCGGTCCTTGGTGATCGCGGGGAAGCGGTCGTGCAGTCGCTCCGCGGTCTTGCCCATCACGAGTGCGTCGCCGTTGACCATGCGCTCGGCGACGAAGCGCGGGTTCGGGTCAGCGTTGAAGCCCATCGGGTGGCGACCCATGTGCTCGACACCGCCCGCGATGGCGACGTCGGCGGCACCGAAGGCGATGGCCCCCGCGAGGGTCGTGACGCTCGTCATCGCGCCGGCGCACATCCGGTCGATCGCGTACCCGGGGACCGACTTCGGCAGCCCCGCGAGCATCCCGACCGTCCGGCCGAGGGTGAGCCCCTGGTCGCCCTGCTGCGTCGTGGCCGCCACGGCGACGTCGTCGACCGCAGCGCCGTCGAGCGAGGCGTTCCGGTCGAGGAGTCCGCGCATCGCGTGCACCGCGAGGTCGTCCGCGCGCGTCTTCCAGAACACCCCCTTCTCCCGGCTCGTCCGAACGGTGTCCGAACGCCGTCAACGAAGACGACGTCTGCTGCCTTTGGCAATCTGGGCCTCCAGATCCTCATCGATCAGGACGGGGCACGTTCCGCCCCGCCCGGCCGGGTCCGACCCGGCATGCACGGTCGACGCTATGCCCCGAGCCTGTGCGGACGCATGCCCGTTGGGGCGTTCCTACGACTCCGTGTTGCTCTCGGCAGCAGGCTCCTGTGCAGCAGCGACAAAGGCCTGCGCGATGATCGAGGCCGTCTCCTCGACCTGCCACGGCCGGGCGTCGTGTGCGGCGAGCTCGGCTCCGATGGTCTCGGTGGCGATCGGCGCGGGCGGCTCCCACGACACGGTCCGGAGGGTGTCCGGGTGAGGAGGTTCTCGACGGGCAGGTCGAGCTCCTCGGCGCGCGCCACGACCGCGGCACGCGCGGCCTTGTACCGGCGGTCGGCAGCGGGGTTGCGGTCGGCCCAGGCGCGGGGCGGGGCAGCGTGGCCTCGCCGGTGCCGCGGAGCTTCGGGAGGTCGTCGGTCGTCCGGCCCTGCTCGACGGCGGCCCACCAGCGGTCCAGCTCGGACCGGCTGGCTCGGCCGGTGAAGGCCTTCACCCCGCTCAGCTCGCTCTTCGACGACGGGTTCGCCGCGGCCGCCGCGACGATCGCGGAGTCCGGGATCGTACGCCCGGGTGCGATGTCGGCCTCGCGCGCGTACGTGTCGCGGGCGGTCCAGAGGGCGCGCGCGATCGCGAGGGCCCGCGCACCGCGGAGCGCGTGCATCCCGGAGAGCCGGCGCCACGGCTCGGCGCGGGGCGGCTTCGGCGCACGGGTCAGCACGGCGGCGAACTCCTCGGCGGCCATGCGGGTCTTGCCGCCGTCCTCGAAGCTTCTCGGCGAGGGCGTCCCGCAGGTCCGGCGGCAGCTCGACGTCGAGCGCCGCGTAGACGAGCCAGGACTGCGGCAGCGGACGGGTCGACCAGTCGGCAGCGGAGTGGGCCTTGGCGAGCGTGATGCCGAGCAGCTGCTCCACGACGGCGCCGAGGCCGACGCGCGGGAACCCGGCGATCCGGGCGCCGAGCTCGGTGTCGAAGATGCGGGTCGGCACCAGGCCGACCTCCTGCAGGCAGGGCAGGTCCTGCGAGGCGGCGTGGAAGAGCCACTCCTCGTCGACGATGGCGTCCTGCAGCTCGGAGAAGTCGCCGATCGGGATCGGGTCGAACAGGAACGCTCCGGCACCCGGCGGAACACCTGGATGAGGTAGGCACGCTGCGAGTACCGGTAGCCGCTCGCCCGCTCGGCGTCGACGGCCACCGGCCCGTGCCCGGCGGCGATCGCGGCGACGGCCTCCAGGTACTCCTCGCGCGTGTCGATGACACGGACGGCCTCGTGCGAGGCCTCGAACGCGGCCGAAGCGGCGGGGTCAGTCACGTGCGAGCCTCCTCGGGGCCAACAGGGTCACGCCGTCCGACGCGGGCGGCAGACCGGCGAGCATCGCCACGATCTCCTCCCACGCCTCGACGTGCGCGGTGAGGTCGTCGTCGGCCGGCGTCCAGGACGCGCGCAGGCTCGAAGCTGCGCGCCGTCGCCCTGCGCCGCGAGGTCGCCGTAGCCGCGCGAGATGATCTTGGTCGCCGTGCCCGAGGCGCGGTCGTACGTGGCCCCGTGCGCGGCCAGGGCGTCCACGAGCCAGCTCCACGTCACGTCGGCGACGAACTCGTCGACACCGATCTCGGGTTCCAGCGGCGCCTGGGCGAACGTGACGATCCGGAACGCGCCGCCCCAGCCCTCCGGCTCGGACGGGTCGTACAGGGCGATGAACCGCCCGGTGCCGAGGTCGGAGTCGATGCCGTGCGCAGCACCCGAGACGTCCGCCGCGAGCGCGATCGAGAAGGGTGCGATGCGCGAGGGCGAGGGGATCTCGGTGATCGTCGTCTCGGCGCGGGTGCCGCCCGACGCCACGAACGCACGGAGCCGCGCGAACGCCTCGGGCTCTCGGGTTTCGGACACGAATGCAGACTAGGCTCCGGACCATGTCCCGATCCGCGCGACCCGCCGAGGACGTCGTCCAGGAGACCGCACGATCGGCCGGGCTCGTCGCCCTCGGCGCAGGCATCGCGGCTGCAGCGGTCACCACCGCGGTGATCGGCGGCTTCGTCGCCGCGGTCGCCCGCGCGGTCGTCACGCCCGACCGGAAGCGGACCGAGCGGGTGCCGATCCACGCGGTCGACCCGGTCCGGGCGACGGTGACGCTCGAGCGGACCGCGGACACCGAGCTGCAGGGTCGCTACAGCCTCTGGTTCGGCGGTGGGACCGGCCACATGCGCGTCGGCGAGGTCCTCGGCACGACCGGCACCACCGTCACCCGGCGCATCATCGCGGTCGACGCCGGCGATCCCACGGCAGCACGCCGAGGCCGTTGGGGCGGCTGGTTCTACCTCACGCCGGGCGAGCTGGACGTCCCGGTGGAGGACATCGACGTTCCGACCCCGAACGGCCCCGCGCCCGCCTGGGTGATCCGCGCCGACGACCCGGGGCTCCCTGGGCCGTCCTCGTGCACGGCCGCGGCGTGACCCGCGCCGAGACGATCCGCGCGGTGCCGGTGTTCCGGGCGGCGGGGTACTCGGTGGTGCTGGCGAGCTGGCGGAACGACGGGGTGGCCCCGCGCAGCGTCGACGGACGGTACGGTCTCGGCAGCACCGAGTGGGAGGACATCGACGCGGTCCTGCGCTGGATCGCCGGCGACGGCGCGACGAGCGTCGTCCTGATGGGCTGGTCGATGGGCGGCGCGGTCGTGCTGCAGACCCTGCTGCGCTCCCGGTTCGCGCACCTCGTCGACGGCGTCGTGCTGGAATCGCCCGTGGTCGACTGGCACGCCGTCCTCAAGTCCCAGAGCCAGCTGCTCCACCTGCCGAAGCCCGTCCGGAAGGTCGCGCAGCGTCTGCTCCGCACCCCCGTGCTGCACCGCCTGACCGGACTCCGGCAACCCGTCGACCTCCGCGAGCTCGACATGGTCAGCCGGGCGGACGAGCTGCACGTGCCGATCCTCCTCCTGCACAGCGACGACGACGGCTTCGTGCCGTCGTCCGCATCGCACGAGCTGGCGCGCGCCCGACCAGACCTCGTTCGGCTCGAGGTGCAGCGCACGGCCCGGCACACCAAGCTTCTGGAACCACGACGCCGACTGGTTCGACGCGCGCATCCTCGCCTGGCTCACCGAGGTGGTCCAGCGGGACGGCGCGGCGAGCGCGCGGTAGACGCGACCGCAGGACGGACTGGAGGCGCGGTGCCGGCCGGCACCGCGCCTCCAGTCCGCTCGTGGCTGGTTCCGGCGACCGACTCCGCAGGCTCCGTCGGCACTGGCGTCGCGCGGCGCTGGCGCGCCGCTACAGCTCCAGCGTGCGCACCTGCCGTTGCACCCGGCCGAGCATCCCGACCATGCCGCGGATCCGCAGCGGGCTGACGGCCTCGTTCAGCCCGAGCGTCAGCGGGTAGTCGGCCGGCACGGCGAGCACCTGGTCGGCCGTCAGGCCGGAGAGGCCCTGCGCGAGGATCGACGCGAAACCGCGCGTGGTCGGGGCCTCGCGCGGCGCGGTCGCGTGCATCCGGACGATGCCGGGCGCGTCGCCGTCCTCGCCCACGGTGATCGTGATGAACACGGGGACTGGCACTCCTCGACCCGTTCGAGCTCGTCCTCGTGCCCCCGCAGGCGCTCGGGCAGCGCCGGGAGCTCGTTCGAGAACTCGAGCAGGAGCTGCAGGCGGTCCTGCTGGGAGAGCTCGAGGAAGTCGTCGCGGATCTCGGCGAGGGACTGGGGAGTTCGTCGGTCATCGGTTGGGGATGGTACCCGGTTCGGTCCCGACGGCGATGGGGACGCGGACCGCGCTGCCCCACTCGGTCCACGAGCCGTCGTAGTTGCGGACGTTCCCGTACCCGAGCAGGTGCTGCAGGACGAACCAGGTGTGGCTCGACCGCTCGCCGATGCGGCAGTAGGCGATGACCTCGTCCGCGTCGCCGATGCCGGCGCCCTCGCGGTAGATCGCGTCGAGCTCCGCGCGGGTCTTGAAGGTGCCGTCAGGGGCGGCAGCGGTGGCCCACGGGATGTTCACCGCGGTGGGGACGTGACCGGCACGGAGCGCGCCCTCTTCCGGGTACTCGGGCGCGGTGGTGCGCTCGCCCGAGTACTCGGGTGCGCTGCGCACGTCGATGAGGGGCTTGCCGAGGTGGGCGAGCACGTCCTCCTTGTACGCGCGGACCTGCTCGTCGCGGCGCTCCACGACGGGGTACTCGACGGGCGTGACCTCGGGGCGATCCGTCGTGAGCGCACGGTCCTCGGCGATCCACTTCGCCCGACCGCCGTCGAGCAGTCGGACGTCCTCGTGCCCGAACAGCGTGAAGACCCACAGCGCGTACGCCGCCCACCAGTTGTTCTTGTCGCCGTAGATCACCACGGTGGTGTCGCGGGTGATGCCCTTGCCACCGAGCAGCCGGGCGAAGGCCTCGCCGTCGACGTAGTCGCGCTGCACCGGGTCGTTGAGGTCGGTGTGCCAGTCGATCTTGACCGCGCCGGGACGTGCCCGGTCTCGTAGAGCAGGACGTCCTCGTCGGACTCGACGACGACGAGCCCGGGAGCGGTGCCCGCGTCGCCGGCCTCGTCCAGCCGTGCCTGCAGCCACTCGGTGGAGACGAGCCGCTCGGGGTGGGCGTAGGCGGCGAACTTCTCGGACGGGTCGACCGGTGCGGTCATCGGGGTACCTCCTGGGTGCTGGCGACGGATCGTCGTGACGGCACCGGACTAGGATCGGTCGTCGGTGCCTGCGGGCAACGGTACGCGGACGTACGGTTCGCCTCCTGCAACGTGACACCGCACGACATGCTTCCCGGAAGGGCCCTTCCTTGGCTGAACACCTCGTCGACCGTGACCCGCGGGTGACCCCGCAGCAGATGGCGGCGGCACTGGTGCCCCGCCCCAGTTCGCCGACGCCTCGTTCGATTCGTACCGGCCGGACGCGGACTACCCGTCGCAGGCACAGGTGCGCGACGCCGTGGCGGCCTTCGTCGCCGCGGGTCCGGCGGCAGCGCCGCGCCGCGGGCTGTTCGGACGCCGTCGGTCGGCGGCCTCGGGGTCCGCGGCGTCGGCGAAGTCGGGCGTGTACCTGGACGGCGGGTTCGGCGTCGGCAAGACCCACCTGCTCGCCGCGGCCTACCACGCCGCGACCGGACGCAAGACGTTCGGCACGTTCATCGAGTACACGGCGCTCGTGGGAGCCCTCGGGTTCCAGGGCACCGTCGACCTGCTGCGCGGGACCTCCCTCGTCTGCATCGACGAGTTCGAGCTCGACGACCCGGGCGACACCATGGTGATGACCCGGCTCATCAAGGAGCTCACCGAGACCGGTACCCGGTTCGCGGCGACGTCGAACACCCCGCCGGGCGCGCTCGGCGAGGGGCGTTTCGCCGCGCAGGACTTCCTCCGTGAGATCCAGGCGATGTCCGACCGGTTCGACACGATGCGCATCGACGGCCTCGACTACCGTCGCCGCGCCGTCGACGAATCCGCCGACGTGGTGTCCGACGTCGCGTCGTCGCTGCCCGCGGGGAACGTCACGCTCGACGACTTCGGTGCCGTGGTCGCCCACCTCGGCTCCGTGCACCCGTCGAAGTACGTCGCACTGGTCGAGGGACTCGACGCCGTCGGGCTCACCGACGTGCGGGCGTTCACGGACCAGACCGACGCGCTCCGCTGGGTCGCGCTCGTCGACCGGCTGTACGACGCGCAGGTCCGGATCGTCGCCTCGGGCATCCCGCTCGACCAGGTGTACCCGGACGCGATGCTGCACGGCGGGTACCGGAAGAAGTACCTGCGCGCCGCGTCGCGCGTGGTCGCGCTGACGCGCGCCGCCTGACGAAACACGACGTTTACACGGAGCGCCGTCGCGTTACACCCGCGAAACACGTCGTGCTCCCTCGTGAAACACCACGTCGCCAGACTCTGATCACCCGAAGCGGCCCCACGAGCCGCTGGCGCAATCGAGAGGTGAACAGATGCTTGATCAGGGCAACACGACGTTCGTGTTGGTCATGGCGGCGCTGGTGTTGTTCATGACACCCGGCCTGGCCTTCTTCTACGGCGGCCTGGTGAAGGCCAAGTCCGTCATCAGCATGATGATGATGTCCTTCGGAGCGATCGCTCTCGTGAGCGTCCTCTGGGTGATCTACGGCTACGCGATCGCGTTCGCGAACCACGGCGACGGCACGGCCGTCTCGGGCGTCGTCGGCTTCTTCAGCATCGACTGGAACCAGATCGGCCTCGGCCAGGCGTTCGAGGAGGCCAAGGCCTCGACCATCCACGCCGCGTACCCCTCGATGGCGTTCGTCGGCTTCCAGGCCACCTTCGCGATCATCACCGTCGCCCTGATCTCCGGCGCCATCGCCGACCGGGCGAAGTTCGGCGCGTGGATGGTCTTCGCCGGCGTCTGGGTCACCGTCGTCTACTTCCCGGTCGCGTCGTGGGTGTTCAACCTCACGTCCGGCTGGGCCGCCACCTGGGGCGTGATCGACTTCGCCGGCGGAACCGCGGTGCACATCAACGCCGGTGCGGCGGGTCTCGCGTTGGCGATCGTCCTCGGCAAGCGCGTCGGCTTCGCGAAGGGTGCGCACAAGCCGCACAACCCGCCGTTCGTGCTGCTCGGCGCCGCGATCCTCTGGTTCGGCTGGTTCGGCTTCAACGCGGGCTCCGAGGGCGCTGCCGACGGCGTGGCCTCCATCGCCTGGGTGAACACGCTCGCCGCCCCGGCCGCAGCCATCCTCGGTTGGCTGCTCGTCGAGAAGCTCAAGGACGGGAAGGCCACGTCGATCGGTGCGGCCTCGGCGCCGTCACCGGGCTCGTCGCGATCACCCCGGCCTGCGCCGCCCTCACCCCGGGTTGGGGCATCCTGCTCGGCTTCATCGCGGGCATCATCTGCTGCTTCGCGATCGACTGGAAGTACCGTCTCGGGTTCGACGACTCGCTCGACGTCGTGGGCGTCCACCTGGTCGGCGGCATCGTCGGCACGCTCTACCTGGGCTTCTTCGCCAACGACACCGGGCTGATCTACTCGGGATCGTTCGCGCAGCTCGGCAAGCAGGCCGCTGCCGCCGGCGCCGTCGGCGCGTACTCCTTCATCCTGGCGTTCGTCATCGGCTGGATCATCGAGAAGACGATGGGCTTCCGCGTCACGACCGAGGACGAGGTCGCCGGCATCGACACCGCCGTCCACGGCGAAGAGGGCTACGTCCTCTACGAGGAGGCCGACCGCACCCCGGTGTCCGTCCGGTAGCACCGGACACCACCCGCACGACAGGCCCCGCGCACACAGCAGGCGCGGGGCCCGTCGTCGCGTCGGGGCGCGGCGGGCGGGCGGGGCGGACTCGGAACGACATCACCGACGTCGTGCGACATCGGAAGCGTCGCTCGTCCACTTTCACAACAGTCCGCGCGCGCAAGGAACGACGAGGCCGCGGTCGTACGACAACGACGCTGTCGTACCGAGTCCACGTCCACCTGACGGCCGGTGCCATCGCACGGTGCGACTCGCGGCCACCCGCCCGGTAGGGTTCCGGCGTGGACGACGTCACCCTCGCGCACCCGCTCGTCGACGCCGCCGGACCGGGTTTCGTCGTCAGCGAGACGGACGCCGCGATCGTGTCGCTCTCCTCCGCGCGCACGGGCCTCGTGCTCGACACCCGCGCCGCCGACCTCGCGTTCGTGCTCCTCACCCCGTCCACCAGTCGTGTCACCGCCGCGATGCTCGCCATGCTCCGGCGGACGGGCAGCGCCTGGGTCGTCCGCGAGGGCGGCCGCTACCGCGCTGCCGGCTCGCCCACGACCACCGACGACGTCGCGACGGCGATGCTCTCGCCGCAGTCGTCGCCACGGACCGCCCGGCTCGGCGCCGACGAGGTCCCCTGGACCGAGATCGTCGTCTCCGTCCACCACCCCGCCACCGAACAGACCGGGATCGGCCGGACCGCGGAACTGCTGCTCGAGGGACTCGCCGGCGCGGCACCGTCGGGGTGGGGCGCGGTCGAACCGGCGACGCTGTCGTGGAACGTCGGCGCCGTCACGGCCTTCGCCCGCCGGCGTGCTCCGCGCCCGACACGGCTGGTTGCGGCCGCCGCCGTCGAGGGCGGCGTGGCGGGCGTTCAGATCCGGATCGAGCGGTCCGCTGCCGGCGTCACCGAGGAGACGCGGCTGGCACTCCCGAGGACCGGACCCACGCCGGTTCCGGGCCGACACGCCCGCAGGGGGCCTGGTGCTCATCCGGGAGGCGCGGTGCGGGTCGCCGACGCCGGTGCGGCTCCGGCGGACGGTGCTGCCGTGGCCGTGCTCGCCGACCTGGCGCGTCGCCAGCGCGTGCTGCTGGGGACCGCGTGGCGGTCGGCCGGGCACCCGGACGGGACGCTCGCCGCCCGTCAGCTCGGCATGCTCGTTCCGCTCGGCGCGGTCGTCGGAGCCGCGGGTGTGCGCGATCTCGGCGTCGATCCGTCCGCGCTGCCGACCGGTGCGACGGTCGTCGGGCCGCCTCGCGTGCCGTCGCTCGTGCTCGACTTCGCCCCGCCGCAGTCCGGTCTGACCGGCGGTGCCGAGGTGGAGGCGCGCTGGCGTCGTCTCGCCGAGCTCGGGAACGCGCTCGGGCCGCGGGTCGTCGAGCTGCTCGGGGCCGGAGCGCGTGCATGAGCGCCGAGTGGGTGATCCTGTCCGGTCAGCACGTCGATGCCGTGGCCGTGCTCAGCGGTGCTGCCGAGGTCGACCCGGACATCGGCGTGCGGCAGCTTCTGGACGGCGACGCCCTGCAGCTCGTCGACGAGAGCGGCGTCGTGCTCCTCACGCTCTTCCAGTCCCGACGGCTCGAGAGCACCGTGGACGCCGAACGCCTGCTCGGGCGACCACTGCCCCGCCCGCTGCCCGAGGACGACGATCGGCTATGGTGGACGGAGATCCACGCGGCCGCGCAACCCCCGTTCCGGGGACGGCCGAGCAGATCGTGCGGAACACCGCGGACGCCGCCGGGGAACGGCAGTGTCCCGCGCCGCAGCAGGACACTGACCGAGTCGAACGGGACGACCAGGGGGAACGATGGGGACCGGCTGGCAGATCGAGCCCGCGGGAGTGCAGTCGGCGCTCACCGACACCGAGAGCGCCGCGACGAACCTCTCGACCGCGTTCGACGGCCTCGCCGACGCCCACGCGGCGCTGACCACCGCGGTCGGCGACGACCAGGCCGTCGCCGGGGCCGTGGCCGCGCTCATCGAGAGCCACTCCGCGCTCCTGACCCGGGTCGGCAACCACATCACCGCCGGTCTCGCCGGCGCTGCCAACGCGACCCTCGCCTACTACCACGGTGACGAGGAGATGGCCGCGACGGCACAGGCGAACGCGATCCGTGCCTCCAGGACCGGCGACTTCTCCGGTGTCGACCTGGGTGGTGACCAGTGACGGGCCAGTGTCGGGCCGACGGCCTGATCGACCCGGACGCGATCCCCGGCGCGAACATCAAGGCTGAGCAGGTCGACAGCGCCGGCACGGCGTTCTCGACCTCGGCGACCGACGTGCGGACGCGCGGTTCCGCGGTGAAGACTGCTTGGGCGAAGCTTGGCGGCAGCTACACCACCCCCGACTCCGCCGAGCTGCTGACCGTGATGGACGGGGTCGAGACGGACACCGCGTCGCTCGCGGCGACTCTGCAGAAGGTGTCCACACACCTCAGCGACTACGCCACGGCGGTCGCACCGATCGCGAAGCGGCTCGTCGAGCTCAAGGCCGAGGCGGAGACCTTCGTCGCGAAGGCACTCAAGGGCAAGACCGTCGGGCCGTGGGACCCCGAGCACCCGGCGAACCAGGGCATCGTCGGGCTCGTGCAGAACTTCGGGCAGCAGTTCGACGACGCCCACCTGCGCTGGGACGAGTACACGCCGTACGTCGACGAGAACAACGACCTGCTCACCAAGGTCGCCGAGCAGGAGACGAAGCTCTCCGCCGCCTCCGCCGAGTGCGTCAACGCCATCAACGGGCTCCGTACCGACATGTGCCTGGCCGAGGTGCAGGCCGTCGACTACACCGCAGCGGTCAAAGCGAACGAGCCGATGCCGTGGGGGAGCACCGGACGCGGCGACCAGTCCTGCTCGGAGTCGTTCAGCTTCGGGATGGACGACGCGCTGCAGGGGACGCTCGACGGCCTCGGTGGGCTGATCGGCTACAACTCGCAGACCGGCGGGTGGGGCGACGGCGACTGGGCAGCGCAGTCCTGGAAGGGCTTCGCGGAGTCGCTCGGGCTCATCGCCCTGATGGGCAGCCCGCCGCTGATGATCGCCGGGCGCTGCCCAAGGGCATCCTGCCGGACGTCGTCAGCGACACCGCGCGGGGCATCCTGGACAAGCAGAAGAGCCTCGTCGAGGGCTTCGTCGGCACTCCCGAGGACTGGCGCGACGACCCGGCGCACGCTGCCGGGGGTGCCGCGTTCAACATCGGGACGCTCTTCATCCCCGGCGCCGGTGAGGTCGGAGCCGGCGCGAAGGTCGCTGCGCTCGGCTCGCGGCTCGCCGTGCTCGGTGCGGACGGATCCAAGCTTCGCGGCGTTCGGCTCGAAGCTCGCCACCGCCGGGACCGCGATGGTGCGGGTCGGGGACGCGCTGGGGAGCCTGCCGGGGAAGGCGCTGTCTGGTGTTTCGGACCTGCTCGAGCGGGGCGGGGTGGTTTCGCGGATGCGCTGCGGGGCTCGGAGACAAGATCCCAACCGTCAAGGTGAGCGTCGAGCACGCTGTGGCGACGCCGGATGGGCTCGGGTTCGGGCTCGGGCGGCCGCACATCGAGGTGGGGCATCCGGAGCCGGGGTCGCACTGGTTGCACTCGGTGGCGGATCGGGTGGACGGTGGAGCATCGAATCACGTCGAGAATGGTGGTTCAGCGCGCCTTGGCGGACCGACGGACTCTGGCATCGCCGCACCATCGCGGGAATCTTGGGAGTCGTCATATCCGTCGGAACGTCAAGACCCGCACGAAGTGCGTCATGTCTCCTACGTCGACGACGCGCTCCGCGAGAAGAACCTGCAGCCATCGACGCGGTACGTCATGACGGACCGGTCGTTCGTGCTCGATACCGATGCGCTGGGTCGCACCGTCCATGCCGATTCGATCGTCAGCGACATCGTGCCGCCGCAAGAGCGCGTCCGTTCCTCGTCGGAGCAGCTGCTCGCTGGTGGCGCGGATCGCCTTCCCGGAGACCACGGCGGGCACGTCGTTGCCACGGCTCATGGCGGTTCGCCATTCGGAGCCAATCTGGTCGCTCAGCACGGCGGTACGGTGAACCTGAAGGCCTTCGCCAGGATTGAGCGTGACATTCGGCGGATGCTCAAATCTGATCCAGCTTCCCAGATTCGCATGGAGACCGACATAATCTACGACGGCGTATCCCATCGGCCATCGCATTTCCGAATCACCTGGGGTAGGCTTGGGGAAGAACCCGAGGTGCAGATCATCGGTAACAACAACTTCTTGAGTTTTGACACGGAGGCCGATTCTTGGGATCGATGGAAGCCGAACTCGCTGCGCAGAACGAAGTAGCTGCGCTGACGATGCGAACGCTTGGTGAAGGTTGGGCGACCTGTCATGACGTTTTTGTCGAGGTCGCGAACACGCAGCAGCTTAACGGCATCCTCTCGACCTTCGATGGGCAGTCTGTGCAGCGTCCCGCGCCCGACATCGAGCTCTACGCCGCTTGGTCGCGTCTCCGAGCGGTCATGTCTGGTCCGGACCGGGAGCATGGCTGACGGGTCGCCTCAGGGTGTCGAGCGATGGCCACTACAGCATGGACTACGAATGGGATGCGCGGCCCGTCTGGCCGAGCAGTGTTGGGACCGACGGGGTGGTCCAACGAGGTCGGGATGTGGAACGTTCCGCTCTGCTCGAAGACCTGCTTCGGTATCCGCGGCGCCCGGAGATGACTCCTGATTGGCTCGCCGATTTGCATTCGTTGCCTGCTCCTGAATTCCAAGATGCTGTGTGGCCCAGCGATATGCGACAGATGCAAGAGGATCCAGATTGGCGCGTGATCGCCGAAGGCATCAAGCAGCTCATCGGGAGCGCCGTTCTCGACGATGACCTCGACCTCCTCGAAGACGACGAGGTGGCCGATGGTCTGCTGCAGGATGTCCTGAATCAGGTTGATGCCGGTCGACTTCGATCAATGCTGTCGGCGATCTCAAGCGACAGTAAGAGCGACTCCGATCGTTTGTGGACAGGCGTTGATCTTTCTGCGAATGCGGGACAGGCGCTGCTCGACAATCCGCAGATCTCCCCTCGGATCGATCGCTTCCGTGTCGCTATTGAGGCACTCGTCGCGTTCGAACGAAGTGTCGTCAGTCCGGGTCGAGCGAGCGGTCACTCAGAGGCCTGAGTCTTCTCGACCGGCTCGGTTCGGTTCGGTTCGGTCCTCCGCTCGGGGCTGGCTGGACACGCTGCAGTGGACCCATCGGGTTCCGGAGATCATCATTGCGGTGAAGGCGGTCGAGAGCCTTCGTGAGGATCAGCCTGCAGTCCAACAGATCGAGCACGCGCTGGGTGATTGACGTCCAGCGGACGCTGCCGGTCAGAGTCGCCGGTGCACGTACGCCCATCGGTTGTCGAACGCCCTGCGGACGTCCGAGAGCAGGTGCCGGGCCATTTCGATCCCGTCGTATCCGAAGCACTCGATCGTGATACCCGGATTGCCGAACACCAGGCTGTTCTCCACGTTCATGTCACCGGCCCGAGCGACGGTTCCGCATCCGGCGCAGGCGAAGGACGGCTCCGGACCGAACAGCCAATCGCCGAGGTCCGAGATGTCGTCGTCTGCGATCTCCTTGTTGCAATTCCTGCAACGGGGCCCCTCCATGTCGGACACAGCATCCCACATCGAGTCCTCGACAGAGCAGAGGATCTGGCCCGATGGAGACGCTCCCGCAGTCCTGACGACGAACGGATCAGCTCGTCGACCGAGGGCCGCTGATGCGCCCGGTTCGGAGGTCGACGAGTCTGGGGCGCTCCAACCGCTCGCACGCAGCCACTCGTTCACTTCGGCTGCCTTCCGCCGCTGATCCGTTTCGGGGACGTCGAGGGCGACGACGAGCTCAGTGTGTTCACTCACGACCGCATCCTGCCAGACAGCAGGACTCAGGCAGAGTGGACCCGTGACCACGACGTCGAACACCCTGACCAACCTCCGCCCCGTCGGGGGTGCCGCCCTCCAGGCCGACCGCCCTCGCACCGTGTACCGGGCGAACACCGAACCGGTGGATGCGGACGCGTATCCGGCCGGTCTCTCCGCGGTGATCGACCTTCGCCGCGTCGACGAGACCGACGCCGTGCCACATCCCCTCGCCACGACCCCCGGCTACCGGGGTGTCCCGATGTTCGATCCGTCGTCGGGCCTGGAGTCGGCCGCCGAGGCGATCGCCCTCGAGGACCAGTACATCGACTGGCTCGACCGGCACCGCAGCGGGATCGCCGAGGCCCTGCGTGCCATCGCTGCGACGGACGGTGACGTCCTGGTGTGCTGCTCCGCCGGCAAGGATCGTACGGGGATCGTCAGTGCTCTCCTCGCCCGGCACTGGGGTGACAGCGTCGAGGCGATCGGACGCGACTACGCCGCGAGTGCCGCCGGCCTCACGGACCGGTTCGCACGGGAGCGCGCCGCGAGCACCGACCTGGAGGCCACCGCGACCGCGCAACGGTGCGTCCCCGAGATCATGACGACGGTCATCGAGCACGTCGAGCGCCGTTGGGGGAGCGTCGACGACTACCTGCGGGCCATCGGCCTGCAGGATGCGGAGATCGCGGCGCTCTGATCGCGACGCTGGTCGCGTTCTCGACGTGACCACGGACTGGAGGTGGGGCCCACCAGCCGGCTCCGGCGCGACGCGCCAGCGGCGTGACGGCCGTGCCTGGAGGGACGGTGCGGGGCCGACCCGCACCGCGCCCCCAGGCAGATGGTCGCGTCAGCGACCCGTTGGTCCCGTCGGCGACGTCACCAGGCGTAGTCCTCCGGCGAGGGCTTGTGCCCCGGGAAGATCTCGTCGAGCCGGTCCAGCGCACGCTGGTCGAGGCGGATGTCGACGGCGCGGACCGCGGACTCCCACTGCTCCATCGTGCGCGGGCCGGTGATCGGCGCTGTCACGCCGGGCTGGTGCAGCAGCCACGCGAGGGCGAGCTCGCCCGGGGTGTGGCCGAGCTCCTTCGCGAAGGACTCGTAGGCGGTGAGCTGGTCGCGGTGTCCCTCGACGTACTCGGCGCTGCGACCCGAGAGGCGACGCGAGCCGTTCTCGGTCTTCTCGATGACGCCGCCGAGCAGACCGCCCTGGAGCGGCGACCAGGGGATGACGCCGAGGCCGTACTCGCGGGCGGCGGGGAGGACCTCGCGCTCGATGTCACGGACGACGAGGTTGTAGATCGACTGCTCGCTGACGAGACCGAGGGTGTGCCGGCGCGCGGCAGCCTCCTGGGCCTGGGCGATGTGCCAGCCGGCGAAGTTCGACGAGCCGACGTAGAGCACCTTGCCCTGCTGCACCGCGACATCGATCGCCTGCCAGATCTCGTCCCACGGGGTCGCACGGTCGACGTGGTGGAACTGGTACAGGTCGATGTGGTCGGTCTGGAGGCGCTGGAGGCTGGCGTCGAGGGCCTGGCGGATGTTGTAGGCGCTGAGCTTCCCGCCGTTCGGCCAGTCGATCATGTCGCCGTAGACCTTCGTCGCCAGGACGGTCTTCTCGCGACGTCCGCCGCCCTTGGCGAACCAGCGGCCGATGATCTCCTCGGTGGCGCCCTTGCCCACCGAGCCGCCGTAGCCGTTGGCGGTGTCGAAGAAGTTCACGCCGAGCTCGTGCGCCCGGTCCATGATCGCGTGCGAGTCGTCCTCGCTGGTCTCCGGGCCGAAGTTCATCGTGCCGAGCACCGCGCGGGAGACCGACAGGCCAGTACGACCGAGGTGTGTGTAGTCCATGGATCCGGTCTACGCGAACGTGGGTGTGCGTGGCAGGCCCTGCGAGTACCTGTGGAGGGGGATAGACACCGAGTTCGACGGCGGAGCGACCATGCCAGCCGAGGACGAGATCCCGAGCACCCTGCAGCGGTCGCCGAAGCACGCGCAGGAGATCTTCACGAAGGTCCTCGACTCCGCGAACGAGTCGTACGGGCCGGGAGAGCGCGCTCGTCGCACCGCGTACGCGGCGGTCAAGCGGCGAGTACGAGAAGGTCGGCGATCACTGGGAGGAGAAGAGCAGCGCCGAGCCGTCCGACTCCGGAGCCGCCGGCTCGCGCGGCTCCGGGATGACCGAAGGCGACGTCGACGCCAACGCGTCGAAGGCACACCTGATGGACATCGCGAAGCGGCTCGACATCAGCGGACGCTCGACGATGCGCAAGGACGAGCTGGTCGCCGCCATACAGAAGGCCAACGACCGATCCACCGCGGACGCGCGCCGCTGAGGCCAACCGCATCGTCGGTGCATTCCCTGCGGGGAATGTGCGGCGCGCGAGTGGGAGTAGCGTGCCGGATGTGAACACCCAGCTCTCCGTGGCAGCCGGATCCTCGGGTTCGGCCATCACCAGCCCGCACGCGTCCTGACCAACGACGAGCTTCTCGACCATGGTCGACACGAACGACGAGTGGATCCGCACCCGGACCGGCATCGAGACCCGCCACATCGCCGGGCCGTCGGACACCGTCACGTCGATGGCGATCGAGGCGGCGCGGGATGCTCTCGCCGACGCCGGGGTTGCGCCGGCTGACGTCGGACTCGTGATCGTCGCGTCCACCACGCACCGCGATCGTGCGCCGTACACCGCGGGGCGAGTGGCCGCGGCACTCGGGCTCTCGCCGTCCGCCGCGCCGATCGACATCAACACCGCGTGCAGCGGGTTCGAGTACGGCGTCGCACTCGCTGACCAGGCGATCCGCGTCGGCTCGGCCGACACCGCCGTGGTCATCGGGTCCGAGATCCTCTCCGGGATCGTCGACTGGTCCGATCGCTCCACCTGCGTGCTCGTAGGCGACGGCGCAGGCGCGGCCGTGCTCGGCGTGAGCGACACGGCGGAGATCGGCCCGGTGTCGTGGGGGAGCGTGCCGCACCTCGAAGAGGCCGTCCTCGTCTCAGGTGACCCCGAGCGCTTCACCCAGGAGGGCCGCTCGATCTACCGGTGGGCGATCACCGAGGCCGCGGACCACGCACGGGCAGCCGTCGCCGCGGCCGGTCTGACGCTCGACGAGATCGAGGTGTTCGCGTTCCACCAGACGAACCTGCGGATCATCGAGCCGCTCGTCGCGGCCCTCGGCGGGGAGTCCAAGTTCGTCGTACGGGACGTCGTCGAGTCGGGGAACACCTCGGCCGCGAGTGTGCCGTTGGGGCTGTCGAAGGCGCGGGCGCGGGCGAGCTGCCCGAGGGCGTTCCCGCGCTGCTCTTCGGTTTCGGGGGTGGGTTCGCGCACGCCGGACAGGTGGTGACGACGCCGGTGCGGGCGCGCTGACCAGGGGCTGACCGACGGACGGACTGGAGGCGCGGGGCCCGTCGGCATCGCGCCTCCGGCCCGGCGTGTGGTCCGGTCGGGCGTGTGGTCCGGTCCGGCGTCTGGTCCGGTCGGGCGTGTGGTCCGGTCGGGCGTGTGGTCCGGTCGGGCGTGTGGTCCGGTCGGGCGTGTGGTCCGGTCCGGCGTGTGGTCCGGTCCGGCGTCTGGTCCTGTCGGGCCGGCGCCGCGAGCGACCGGTTCGGTCCGTCAGACCGTGTCGTCGGTGTGGTCGGGGTGTCGGCCCAGAGGTCCTCGCGACCCTTGCGGCGCGGGATGGCCCGGCGATCCCCGGGGCTCTCGTCTGCTTGGGCGCCTTGACCGGCTTGGGCTCCTTCGACTGCTTCGGTTCCTTCGGTTCGAGCACGATGGGGAACTGGGCCGGCGGAAGCCCGAACCCGGTGCGGGACGCCTGCACGACCTTCCGCCCGAGCGTGTGGTTCCCGAGGCCACCGACGGCGGCGCCGATGCCGAACGGGAGCGCCCGCCCGACGATCGTCGTCCCCTGCCGGGCGGCGAAGCGCTTGATGAACTGATCGCGCACCTGTCCGCCGATCCCGTTGACGACCTGCTTCGGCAGCGAGGACGTCACCATCTCGCCCCAGAACGCCGTCCGGACCTGGCCGCCGGCGATCTGTCCCGCAAGCTGGTTGATGAGCTGTGTGCCGGGTGTGCCGAGGATCATCGCCATCACGAGCGTGCGTGCCCGTTCGGGTCGTCGAGCGCGATGCCGTGCACTTCGGTCACGGACTGCGCGAAGAGTGCGGTCGTTTCGAGGAACCCGACGGTCTCCGCCCCGCTCAACCCGAGGGCCGCTGCCATGCCCACGCCTGGGATGACCGCGCTCGCGCCGACGGCCGCACCGCCCGTCGTCACCGCCGTGAGGTACTGCCGCTCGAGGATCTGGATGATCTCGGCCGGCGAGGAGTCCGGGTGCCGCCGTCGGAGTGCGCGGACGTGGGCGACCACGACGGGGCGCTGGACGCTCAGCACGCGGTCGAGCATCTTCACCCAACCGGTCGGTTGCTGCTCGGCGGTGCGTGCGTCGGGGTCGTCGGGGTTGGAGGCCACAGGCGCTGCCGGCATGGGAACGATCGCCTGGTCCTTCTGATCGCGGGCCATGCCGATGACGGTACGCCGCTCGCATGGGAGGTCCGTCGGCCGGCGCGCGCTCGGACCGGTTCACCGGCAGGGGATCCCTGCGCGGAGGAGCTTCACGCGGAGACGCTCGGGATCCATGAGGTCCGCCCAGGTCACACGGACGACGGTGCGGACCTCGGGGAACGACCGGACGAAGTCCTCGCGTTGCTTCTCCTGCCAGTGGGCGTCCGCGGTCGTCCGCCCGTCGAGCATCGCTTCGTCCTCGTACTTCGCTCGCCCGTCGACCTCCACGACGACGCCCTGCTCCGGGAACCAGAAGTCGACGATCGCCGTGCGTTCCCGGGGCGGGCGAACACATGCTGCTGTATCGGCTCCGGGACCCGAGCTGCCGGAACCGCACCCGGCAGACCGACTCCGCCGGCGACCCCGACGACGCCGACCCCATCCCGATCGCCACGGCCACTTTGTCGCTGCCCCGTGTCGGTCGCGCGGACAGTTCGTCCTCGAGCATCGACCGGAGCGCGCGTCGGCTGTGGAGCGCTGCGTCGATCATCGGTACCGAGTCGACGAGCGCGACGGTCGAGGCGATGTCGACGAGCGTCCGGACCAGCGAGGTCGTCCGCGCGCCGGCGAACTCGACGGGCGTCGTCGGTGGCAGGCCGGCCCATCGAGACGGTGGCTCGTTCGCGGCCACGTGAACGCGCTGCAGGGCAGTGGTCTCGCCACGTGCACGACGGGGATCGGTCACGTCCACCTTGCCGGGAAGTCGTCCGACGAACGGCAGGCCGTGCACCGCGGCCGCGGACCCGTGCGAGATCTCGACCGGCGGACGGATCGACGGCACGGTCGCACGGATGAGCAGGAGATGGCGTTCCTCGGGCCGGAGGCGCTCCACGTGCTCCGGTCTGACGAGGACACCCGGGCGGATCGCGACGAGTTCACCACGGTGGACCTGGCGCTGCAGCGCGCGGCGTTCAGCGCTGGGGTGCCCACCGGTACGGATGAGCGGGACGGCGAGGACTCGATCGTGCATGCCGTAACCGTGCCGTGTCGGTCGGTACCACGCTGCGGGCGTGGAGCGATCTGTGGATGGCGAGCCGTGCCTCCAGGCTGTGGAGGGGGAGCACGGATGCAAGGTGCGACAACGTCGGTGTCGCGCGACAGCGGACTTGTCGCTGGCCCGCGCGCGCAACTGTTGCGGACGCGCGGCGACGACGACTCCGATGTCGTACGACGTCGGAGTCGTCGTTCCGAGTCTGGCGCCGCCGCTACGCCGCCGCCGCTGCGCCGCCCGCCCGCCCGCGGCCGCGCCGCGCCGCCCGCGCCGCGCCGCGCGGCGTCAGCGGCGCGCGAGCTCCGCGCGCAGCGGCAGGTCCTGGTCCTCCAGGATGAGCTGCGCGCCGGCCGAGGTCCGGGCGTTCACGACGATCGGCGCGAGCAGGTTCACGGTCGTGCCGGACTCGCCCGGGTTGGCGACGACGAGCAGCACCGCGTCCTCGGCCGACGTCAGGCCGAGGCCAGCCGCCTGCTCGTCCGTGAGCTCGGGGGAGTACGAGGGCAGGTGTACCGCGGCGTCGAGCACGAACAACCGGGCGTCCTCGCCGACGAGGGTGAACAGCCCCTCGGCGCCCTCCACCGGCGTCAGGGTGAAGACGGACGCCGGCGACAGGCCGAACGGCGGGACGGCGAAGGTCAGGTCGATGCTCATGACAGGTAGTCCATCAGGGTCGGCTGCAAGACCTTCGCGGTGACGGCGAGGGCTGCCTGGTAGTTGGTCTGCTGCACCTGCAGGTCGAGGACGGCCTTCGCGAGGTCCTTGTCCTCGATGCCCGCGCGCCGGCTCTCCAGCGAGACGGTGGCGCTCTTCAGCGAGTCCTGGGCGGACAGGGCGGCGGCGTGCCGGACACCCACGTCGGCCTGGGCGCCGCGCACGGTGCTGATGGCGGCGTCGACGTCGTTGATGCGGGGGTTCGTGTTCACGCCGTTCTGCAGGTCGCCGACGATCGAGTCGATCATCGCGAAGACGGACGATCCACCGGAACCGAAGACCGCTGCACCCGACGTGTCGACCCGCACGGTCGTGCCGTCGCCGATGCGCCGGGTGACGTCGGTGCCGGCGGACGCCCAGCCCGTGGACGGGTCGTAGGCGGTCGACTCCGTCGAGGACCCGGCGAAGACGGAGCGCGTGCCGTAGGTCGTGTTCGCCTGCGACTGCAGCTCGGACTTCAGGGACTGGAACTGCGTGATGAACGCGTCTCGGTCGGTGTCGCTCATGGTGCCGCTGTTCGCCGCCTGCACGGTGAGGTCACGCACGCTGTTGAGCACCGAGTAGACGCTCGACAGCGCACTGTCGGTCGTGGCGAGCCAGCCGACGGCGTCGTTCGCGTTCCGCGTGTACTGCGCCGCAGCGGCCTGCTCCTTGCGGACCTGCATCGACGACGCGGTGCCGACCGGGTCGTCGGACGGACGCTGGATGTTCTTCAGCGACGTCGCCTGCTCGGTGAGCTGCGCGACCTTCGCCGCGCCGGCCTGCAGCCGCGCGGACGCGGCCGCCATCGACATCTGGGTGGTCACCCGGGTGATCACGATCAGCTCCTCCCGACGAGTCCGACGCGGTTGATGATGGTGTCGAGCATCTCGTCGACGGCGGTCAGGACCCGCGCGGCGCCCTGGTACGCGTGCTGGTAGCTCAGCAGGTTCACGTTCTCCTCGTCGAGGTCGACGCCGGCGCTCGACTGCTGCTGCTTGGTCGCGTTGGTCAGGGCGAGTCCGGTGAGCGTCGATTCCGACGAGGCCGACCTGGAGGCCGTGCCCACCCCCGCCACGAAGGTCGCCCAAGCGCGGTCGGCACCGTCGGACGCCGTGCCGAGTCGCGAGATCGCGTCGGCGAACGAGTCGTCGAGCTTCTCCCTCCGCGTTCCGCGTCGCCAGCCCGTTGCCGTCCGTCGGCACGACGCCCAGGCCCTGTGCGGCCGGGACGCCGGACGCGAGCGAGAAGAACGCGGTGCCCGTCGCACCGGTCGGTGTGGTGCCGGTCGCGTGCACGGTGTTGACGGCGGTCGCGAGCTTCGTCGCCACCTGGTCGTACGACGCGGAGGCCTCGGCCAGGGCACCGCCCGTCCCGTCCGCGGTGGCCGGTGCCAGCAGCGAGAGGTTCCCGCCGATCGACCCGCCGGACAGCGACACCGCGCCGGCCGTGCCGGAGGTCCAGGTGAGGGTCACCGGTGCGCCGTCGGCCAGCCGCTGCCCTCCGCCGAGTGTCACGGAGCGCGCGTCGCTGCCCTGCACGATGGCGTTGCCGCCGATCAGGACGTCCACGGTGCCGTCCGTGTTCTGCCGGACCGTGCCGCCGGCGAGCGACGCGATCTGCTGGGTGAGCTGGTCCCGCTGGTCCATCAGCTCGTTCGCGTTGCCGCCCGAGGCGAGGGCGGTGCGGATCCGACCGTTGAGGTCGGCGACCTGCGACGCCGCGTCGTTGAGCTGCCGCACCTGCCCGTCGACGGTGCCGCGGACGCTGGACCACTGTGCGTCGATCGCCTTCGAGCCGCTCGCGAGCGCACTCGCCACGGTCGTCGCGGCGCCGATGACCGCACTCGCGGCTCCGGGGTCGTCCGGGTGCGTGGACAGCTCGCTCCACGAGGACCAGAAGGCGTCGAGCTTCGTGGCGAGTCCGTCGTCGCCGGGCTCGTTCAGACCCGTCTCGAGCGCGGAGAGTGCAGCGGCGCGGGCGTCGGCGTAGGCCGAGGAACCGGCGGCGACGCGGACGCCGGCGTCGAGCGTGAGCGAGGCGAGGCGCGCGATGCCGTCCACCGAGACGCCCTGCCCGGCCAGCGCAGCGGTCCCGCGCACGAACCCGGTCTGGGCGGCGGCGATCGACGACTGCGTGACACGCTGACGGGTGTACCCGGCGGTGCCGGCGTTGGCCATGTTCTGTCCGGTGACGTCGATCCCGGCGCGGGCCGCGGCCAGGCCGGAGTACGCGGTGGCGAGGGATCCGAAGGTGCTCACCACGGTGCTACAGCGTCCCCTCGAAGAGACGCGCTCCGTCCGAGCCCGTGCCCGACGTCCCCGCGGCGTCGTAGGTGGCGGCACCGGTGACGGACCCGGCGAGGGTCTCCTCGGTCGCCTGCGCGGCGGCACGGAGGAAGCGGTCGTTCTCGTCGCGGAGGGCCCCGATCCGCGTGGTCAGTTCGACCATGGCGGCGAGGTGCGCCGCGAGGATCTCACCCCAGGGGCCGCCCGGCGCCGCGGCGATGACCTCGCGCAGGGGAGCGTCGGCGGGGACGCCCCACTCCTCGGCGACCTCGGCGCTCGACGCCGCCCGCTCGAGTCCGGTGCTGCGGAGGCGTTCGAGGACCTGCTCGACCTCGCGGCTCGCGTGCGAGACCCAGCGGGAGCGTCCGGCCGCGAGCAGCAGCTGTTCCTCCTCGAGCTTGAAGGTGAGCAGCTCGAGCAGTTCGCGTTCGCGCCAGAGCACGGCGGACAGTTCGTTCACGCTCATCAGCTCCTCCCGGTGGGTGTGTCGGTCATCCTGCGGACAGCGGGACCTATCGGGTCGCCGATGCCGGGCGTAAGCAGCGGCGGGCCGGACCGCGCGGGGCGGACAGGAGCAGCGCCTCCAGGCAACCACCCGATCGGGGGCCAAGAACGACCGTTCCCAACGTCGTGTCCCCCAAATGCCGACTGCGAACGGGCCGGCTCACCCCCGCACTGGGGACGGTTGAGGACCCGTACAGACCGTTGCCAGCCGATACATTCGAAACGCACCGCGGATCTGGTGGAGATCACCGGCCCGCACCGCGTCGCAGGGGCGCGGACGTGCACCACCCGGAGGGAACCGGGTGGCACTTCGACGTACGCACCGGTCCTCCGAGGCCGGTGTCGGGCGTGCCCAGGGACGGGTCAGTGATGTCAGGCGACCAGGGGATCAGCATGGACCGGAACGACCGCAACGCGATGATCGTCGAGCACCTCCCGCTCGTGG
The DNA here is from genome assembly GCA_029689965.1 of Curtobacterium flaccumfaciens. GTDB lineage: Bacteria > Actinomycetota > Actinomycetes > Actinomycetales > Microbacteriaceae > Curtobacterium > Curtobacterium flaccumfaciens_E. The sequence goes on from CP121450.1 coordinate 2,395,750, forward strand.
GCTACATCGTCGCCGACGTCCGGGCCCGTGCCACGCACCTCGACCGCGACGACCTCGCCGCCGTCGGCTCGCTCGCGCTCGTCGCCGCTGCCCAATCGTTCGATCCCGGCCTCGGCGTCCCGTTCGGCGCGTACGCCCGTACCCGCATCACGGGGGCGATCGCCGACGACATGCGCTCCGCGGACTGGGCGTCGCGCGGCACCCGCAAGCGCATCCGAGAGACCCTGGCCACGCAGGAGGCGCTGTCCGCCCGGCTCGGCCGCAACGTCGGCGTGCAGGAGATCGCGGATGCGATGGGCGTCGACCGGCAGACCGCCGCCGACGCGATGAGCGACGCCGCCCGCACCGTGACGCCGATCGACGAGACCGTGCACGACGTCCTCGCGGCCGATCTGCCGCTGCCCGGGGAGGACCTGCTCGAGGCGGAGCGGCGCCGGTACCTGCGCGCCGCCGTCGATGCCCTGCCCGAGCGCATGCGCTTCATCGTCGAGAACGTGTACTTCGGCGACCGAACCGTGACCGAGGTCGCCGCCGAGCTCGGCATCACGCACTCCGCGGTGTCGCAGCAGCGGTCCGAGGCGATGCGCCTGCTCCGCGACGGTCTCACCGCGCACTACGGCGACGAGGGCGTCGTCGTGGAGCCGGCGTCGCGGACGACCGCCGCACGCCGGAGCGCCTACCTGGCACGGGTCGCCGCGAACGCCGCCGCCGGTGTCGCCCGCGCCGTGCACGACGCCACCACCCCGGTGGTGGCGGCGAGCTGAGACCTCGACGAGTCGATCTCCCCAGAAAACCTCGTCGATCCCCTAACGGCTCCGGCCAACCGGTCGAGAGTCACCCCTGTCAGCCCACGGACGGGCAGACGCACGACCCAGATTTCACGGAGGAAACCACCATGGGTATGTCCATCAACACCAACCTCTCGGCACTCAACACGTACCGGAACCTCAACTCGACGCAGAACGACCTGTCGAAGTCCCTCGAGAAGCTCTCGTCGGGTCTCCGCATCAACCGTGCTGCCGACGACGCGGCCGGTCTGTCGATCTCCGAGGGGCTGAAGTCCCAGGTCGGTGGCCTCACGGTCGCCGCCCGCAACGCGCAGGACGGCATCTCCGTCGTGCAGACCGCTGAAGGTGGCCTCGCCGAGACCCACTCGATCCTCCAGCGCATGCGCGACCTCGCCGTGCAGGCCGGCAACGACTCGAACAACGCGGATTCGCGGAACGCGATCCAGACCGAGGTCGGCGAACTGCAGAAGGAACTCGGCCGCATCGCCGACTCCACCCAGTTCAACGGCATCGACCTGCTCAAGGGCGCGACGAACAACAACGGGGCCTCGCTGACCTTCCAGGTCGGTGCGAACTCGGGCGACGCGTCGAAGATCGTCGTGGACCTCAGCAAGGCGGACGTGTCGACGATCGCCAGCAACCTGACGGTCGATTCGGTCGATGAGGACGGCAACGCCGTGGCCGGCAAGCTGCAGTTCGACACGAACGAGCACGCTCAGTCTGCCATCGACACCATCGATGCGCAGATCAAGACGGTGTCGGAGGCTCGTTCGAACATCGGTGCCATCCAGAACCGCTTCGACCACGCCATCAACGTGACGAACGTGGCCAAGGAGAACCTCACGGCGGCCGGTTCCCGCATCACCGACGTCGACATGGCGGAGGAGATGGTCAAGTACACGCGCGACAACATCCTCAGCCAGGCCGGCACCTCGATGCTCGCCCAGGCGAACCAGAGCACCCAGAACGTGCTCTCGCTCCTGCGCTAGCAACCCCCGCGCCGCCTCCGGAGCCGTTCGGGTGCCCCGGGAGGCGGCGCACCCCCTGACCCGCCCACCACCGAGGGAGTCCCGCGATGAGCACGACGTCCGTGTCCTCGAGCGGCAACTTCGCCATCGACGGACTCGTCAGCGGCCTGAACACCACAGACCTGATCAACTCGCTCATGTCGATCGAGCAGGTGCCGCAGACCCTGCTCAAGAACAAGCTGACCACCACCAACTCGTTCATCTCGTCGCTGCAGACGATCAACGGGCTGGTGCAGACCCTCGCGACGAAGGCGGCCGACGCGGCGAAGGCCTCGTCGCTCGACCTCTTCACCGCCACGAGCTCGGCACCGAGCGTGACCGCCGTCACCGGCCCGAACGCGAGCGCCGGCTCCATCACCTTCACGGTGGGGTCGACCGCCTCCGCCCAGGTCGGCGTCACCGCGGCGATGTCCACGTGGTCGTCGGCCGCGCAGCCGATCACCCTCGTCGGCGCGGACGGCACCACGACCACCGTGACGCCGTCGTCCGGTTCGCTCGACGACGCCGTGTCCGCGATCAACAAGTCCGGCGCCGGGGTCACCGCGACGAAGGTGTCCGCCGGTACCGACGCCGACGGCACCAAGCTTCTACCGCCTGCAGCTCACCTCTGCGAAGAGCGGTTCCGCCGGCGCGTTCGAGGTGTACCGCGGCACCTCCGACCAGGTGAACGCCGGCACGGCGACGAACGTCCTGACCGAGGTCGGCGCCGCGGTCGTCACACAGGCGAAGGACGCGAGCGTCACCCTCTGGGCCGGCACCGCCGCCGCGCAGACCGTGACGAGCAGCACGAACACGTTCACGGACCTCGTGCCGGGGCTCGACGTCACCGTCTCGCAGGCCGGCACGGACCGGTCACCCTCACCGTCGCGCAGGACACCGCCAAGGCGCAGGCCGTGGCGTCCGGACTCGTCGACGCGATGAACGCCATCTCCTCGTACTACGCGTCGAACACGTCGGTCACGAGCACGACGAGCCCGACCGACGGGACGACGACGACCACTGCCGGCGTCCTGATGGGCGACGCCACCACCCGCGACGCGGTGCAGCGGCTGTCGAGCACCATGTCCGCGCCGGTGAACGGCAAGTCGCCGTCCTCGATCGGCATCGTCATCACGAAGGACGGCGACTTCACCTTCGACGCCGACGCCTTCCAGAAGGCCCTCGCCACGGACCCAGGGGCACGCAGGAGATCCTCTCCGGCATCGCCGCGAACGTCGGCGCCGCCGCCACCGCCGCGTCCGACAAGTACGACGGGTCGATCACGACCTCGATCACCGGGCAGCAGGCGGTCGCGAAGGACCTCAACACCCAGATCGACAGCTGGACCGACCGGCTCACCGCCCGCCGCGCGGCGCTCCAGACGCAGTACGCAGCCCTCGAGACCAGCCTCAGCAAGCTCCAGTCCCAGGCGAGCTGGCTCACCAGCCAGCTGTCGTCGAGCTCGAGCTGACGGGAGACACGATGAACGCCTTCGACCTCCAGGCCGCCGCCTTCCGGCAGGCCGCCGGGCCCCGCACCGTGACCGACCAGCGTCGCGCCCAGTACACGAACGAGGCCGTGCTCTCCGCCACGCCGGCGCAGCTCGTCACGATGCTCTACGACCGGTTGCTGCTCGACCTGCACCGCGCCGAGGCCGCACAGACGGGTGCGGACTGGACGCTGCTCGCGAGCAGCTCCTGCACGCCCAGGCCATCGTCGGCGAGCTGTCCGCGACACTCCGCATCGACGCCTGGGACGGCGGCGAGGGGCTCCTCGCGATCTACAACTACGCGTCCACCTCCCTCATCACCGCCAACGTCCACCGCGACGTGCAGGCCACCCGTGACTGCATCCGGATCCTCGAACCGCTGCGGCAGTCGTGGCACGACGCCGCGGCCTCGCTCCCGGCGACGCCGGCCGCACCGACCTCGACGGGCGGTGCCCTCGGTGTCGCGTGACGCCTGGGAGGCCGCGCTCGCAGCGCTGGAGCAAGAGACGGTGCGCGATACCGGCACCGCCTGGTCGGAGCCGACCGGGCTGGGACCGATCCCGCTCGAACTGGTGGGTCGTGCCTCCAGGCTGCTCGCGGCGCAGCACGATCGCATCGTGACGCTCGAGGCGGACCGTCGTGCCACGCTCGACCACCTCGGGGCGCTCCGCGCGGTGGACGCGACGCGCGAGCCCCGCGGCGCGGTCTACCTCGACGCGTCCGCCTGACGCGAGCCGGGCCCGGACGGCGGGCTCGGGACGACACGGTCGAGGTCGGACGACATCGGTCGTGTCGCAGGGCAGCGTGTGCAACGGCCCGCGCTCGCAACGGGCGACATGTGCGACGTCGGACGACACCGATGATGTCGTTCCGAGTCGACCGCCCGTGATGTCGTTCCGAGTCGACCGCCCCCATGCGCCCCCGTTCGGGGCGAGCGCTAACGGCCCACGGCGCCCGACCGACAGCGCCCCCTGAGCACGGATCGCTCACCAGTTCGGCCACGGATCGGCCACCGCCATCGTGCGACGTCACCAGGGGGTGACGCGCAGATCGAGGGGACGGTCCACCAGTGTTCGATTCCGTGACGTCGGCGGCGCTGCAGAGCGCGCTCGACGGCCTGTCGATGCGCCAGCGGGTGATCGCGAACAACATCGCGAACATCAACACCCCGAACTACCACGCCGACAAGGTGCAGTTCGAGGACGCGCTGGCGAAGTCGATCGTCGACGGCAGCGGCAGCACCTCGCCCACCGTGGCGCGCAGCCTCGAGCCGACGAACACGAACGGCAACAACGTCAACCTCGACGAGGAGACGCTCTCCAACGTCGACACCGTGCTCCGGTACCAGTTCGCCACGCAGGCGATGAACTCCGAGCTCACCAGCGTCCGCGCGGCGATGCGGACCACCTCGTGACCACGTTCGACGCGATCGGCATCGCGAGCACCGGCATGACCGTGCACCGCAAGTGGCTCGACGCGGTCTCGGACAACATCGCCAACGCGAACACGGTGAAGTCGATGGACGACAGCGCGTTCCAGGCACGCTACGTCGAGGTCCAGGAAGGCGCCGGCGTCTCCGGCGCCTACGTCAAGGGCGCGTCGTTCGGCAGCGCCGCCGGCCGGGTGACCTACGACCCGGACAACCCGCTCGCGAACGACGAGGGCTACGTCCGCATGCCGGACATCGACCTCGGCACCCAGATGGCGGACCTCATCATGGCCCAGCGCGGCTACCAGGCGAACGCCGCCGTGGTGGACCGCGCGAAGACCGCCTACGAGGCGGCACTGCAGATCGGGAAGAACTGATGCCCATCGACGCCGTCAACGGTGTGACCACGAACGCGATGACGAACGCGCTGACGAGTGTGTCCGGCACGTCGAGCGACGTCGGCACGGGCGCGACCAGCGCCGCGTCCGGTACCGACGGCAGCGGGTTCGCCGCGAGCCTCGGCAACGCCGTCGACGGGCTCCAGCAGCTGCAGAGCGACTCGAAGACCCTCGCGCTCAAGGCCGTCACGGGCAACCTCGACGACATCCACGACGCGACCATCGCCGCCACCCGCGCACAGGTCACCCTCGAGCTGGTCTCCGCCGTCCGCAACAAGGGCGTCGACGCCTTCAACGAGATCATGAGGATGCAGGCCTGATGCCGGTCGCCGTCAAGAACGTCTTCGGACGTCTCGCCGCGTACGTCAAGGGGTTCAGCGCCGCCCAGCGGACCATCGCGATCCTCGTCGTCGCCGCGCTCGTGCTGGGGGCATCGCGCTCGCGAGCTGGCTCGGCAAGGCGTCCTACGCGCCACTGTTCACCGGACTGGCAGCAGCCGACGCGGCGAGCGTCACCGACCAGCTCACCACCGACGGGGTGCCGTACCAGCTTCACGGACGGCGGCGCGACGATCCTCGTCCCGCAGGGATCCGTGTACTCCGAGCGGCTCAAGGCGGCGTCGAACGGGCTCCCCTCATCGAACGAGGGCGGCTACTCGCTGCTCGACAAGATGGGTGTGACGAGCTCCGAGTTCCAGCAGGACGTCACGTACAAGCGGGCGATGGAGGGCGAGCTCGCCAAGACCATCGGCGCCATGGACGGCGTGCAGACCGCCACCGTGCAGCTCGCGATCCCGGAGAAGACCGTGTTCGTCTCCGAGGAGAAGGACCCGACCGCGTCGGTGTTCATCGCGACGAAGAACGGCGCCGAGCTGAGCACCGACCAGGTGCAGGCGATCGTGCACCTCACGAGCGCGGCGGTCGAGGGCATGCAGCCCACCGACGTCTCGGTCGTCGACGCGAAGGGCCAGACGCTCTCCGCCGTCGGCACCGGGGCGACCGGCGGCGGCGCCGACCAGGCGGCCGACTACGACGCCGCGACGAGCAAGAAGATCCAGGACCTCCTCGACACGACGCTCGGCGCCGGCAACGCGACCGTGGTCGTCTCGGCGACGATGGACCAGAGCACCGGGACGCGGACGTCCGAGTCGTACACGACGCCGACGACCGGCCCGGTGGCGCTCAACGAGTCGAGCTCGACCGAGCAGTACGGATCCGGCTCGGGCGCCACCGGCAGCGGTGCGACCGGGTCCTCGGGCCGGACAACATCGCCGTGCCGAACGGCAGCGCCACCACCGGCACGGGCGACGACGGGTACACCAACGAGTCCGCGACGAAGAACAACGCCGTCGACCACACGTCGGAGACCACCCAGATCCCGGCCGGTGCCCTGCAGAACCAGTCGGTGTCGGTGGCGCTGAACGCCAAGGCGGACACCGTGAAGAACGCCAACCTGCAGAGCATCAACGACCTGGTCTCGCGCGCGGCGAACATCGACACGACCCGCGGGGACAAGGTCGCCGTCGCGATGATGGACTTCGACACCACCGCCGCCGACAGGGCCGCGAAGGCACTGGAAGCGCAGGAGAAGGCCGACCAGCAGGAGTCGCTCTGGGCAGCGATCCGCACCGCGGGCATCGTCGTCGGCGGCCTGCTCGCGCTCATCGCGATCATGGTCTTCCTCGCACGACGCAGCCGGAAGCAGGAGCGCGAGGCCGTCGACCTCGGCGAGCTCGACGCCTTCGCCGGCGACACGTTCCAGCTGCCCCTCGCCGTGGACGGCGCCGCCGAGCGGGGCACGCTGCAGGCCGGGGACGCGCCGACCGTGGCGCTGCCGACCATCCCGCACGACGACGCACCGACCGAGGTCCTCACGAGCGAGGAGATCAGCGCGGAACGCCGGCGCCAGGACATCTCCGCCCTGGCCGAGCGCGACCCGAAGCGCACGGCCGAGCTCCTCCGCGGGCTCCTCGACGACCGGGCCCCGGTGTGAGCGCCCTGGTGCCGAGCGCCGCGGGCACGGGCGGCGGCGCGAACGACCGCCCGCTCACCGGCGCCCAGAAGGTCGCCCTCATCCTCATGCAGATGGAGACCGAGCGCGCCGCCGAGGTGATGAAGCAGTTCACCGAGATGGAGGCCGAGGAGATCTCCGCCGAGATCGTCCGGATGCGTCGCGTCGAGGACACCGTCGTCGACCGCACGCTGTCCGAGTTCCACCGGATGACCATGAGCGGCCGCATGCAGAAGCGCGGTGGCAAGGACACCGCCCTCGGACTGCTCGAGGCGTCCTTCGGCGCCGAGCGGGCCGCCGGCGTCATGGACCGCTTGGCCTCGAACCTCGCCGGGCAGTCGTTCGACTTCCTCGACGACGCCGAGCCCGGCCAGGTCGTCACCCTGCTCGAGGGGGAGCTGCCCAGACCATCGCCCTCGTGCTCGCACACCTCAAGCCGGCACAGGCCAGCGCGGTGCTCGCCGGGTCGACGAGCGCGCCCGCACCGACGTCGCCCAGGCGTTCGCCACGATGGGCACCGCCACGCCGGAGGCCGTCGGGATCGTCGCCGGCGTGCTGCGGCAGCGCGCCGGCGCCGTCGTGTCGCCGCGCGAGAGCCTCGAGGTCGTCGGGGCATCGCACCGCTCGTCGAGATCATCAACCGTTCCGACGTCGCCACCGAGAAGGCCGTGCTCGACGGACTCGAGGCACGTGACCCCGAGCTCGCCGAGGACATCCGCTCCCGGATGCTCACGTTCGAGGACATCGTGAAGCTCGAGTCCCGCGACATCCAGCAGGTGCTGCGCGGCATCGACTCCAAGGTCCTCGCCACCGCCATGAAGGGTGCGGCCGCCCCGGTCGTCGAGACGATCCGCGCGAACGTCTCCGAGCGCAACCGCGAGCTCCTCGACGACGAGCTGCAGGCGATGGGCCCGGTCCGGGTCTCGCAGGTCGAGGAAGCCCGTGCCGAGGTCGTCCGCTCCGTGCGCGAACTCGAGGCGCAGGGCGTCATCACCGTGCACCGCACCGAGGAGGACGAGCTCGTTGACTGACGTCACGACCCGCACCGGCACGGCGACCGGGCCTGCGGTCCAGCGTGTCGCGTTCCCCGTCATCGGGGAGCCGTCCGCTCGCGAGCGCGCCGCCGTCGCCGACGTCCGCGGGCACGCCGCCGGCTACGCCGCCGGGCTCCGGCAGGCGCAGGCCGAGACGGACGCGCTCCGTGCCCGGCTCGAGGCCGAGCACGCCGCCCGCGTCGCGTCGATGGAGGCCGACACCGCGCGCCGCATCGCGGTCCTCGACACCGCCACGAGCGCCCTGCTCGCGCGGGTGACGCCGGTCCTGGAGACCGCGGAGCAGTCCGTCGCGGCCGCCGCCCTCGACCTGGCCGAGGCGGTCGTCGGGTACGCGGTCCGCGCCTCCAGACCGACCGTCGCGTCCGACGGTGGGACCGGGGACGGACGGGAGGCACGGGGCGCGTCCGGCGCGGAGGCGACCGTCCTGCGCGCGCTCGCCTCCGTCGACCGCACCGTGCCCGTCGCCGTGCGGCTGAGCCCGGCGGACGCCGCACGCGTCGCCGACCTCGACCTGCCGGTGCCGGTCGTCGCCGACCCCGGACTCGTCGACGGCGACGCCGTCGTCGACCTGCCGGACGGGCTGCTCGACGCCCGCATCGCCACGGCGCTGGACCGTGCGCGCGTCGCCCTGGGGATCGCCTCGTGACCGCCACGCTGCAGCGTTCGCTGCTCCGCCCCCGCGCGCTCGACGAGGCACTCCGCCAGGCCGCGCCGCAGCGCGTCGGGACGGTCACGAGCGCGGTCGGGCTGGGCCTCACCGTCGCCGGGCTCGACGCACGGGTGGGCGAGGTGGTCTCGGTCGGCGCCGAGGGCGCACCGCAGACGCTCGTCGAGGTCGTCGCCACCGACGTCACCGGCGTCCGCTGCATGCCGCTCGGCCGGCTCACGGGCGTGACCGCCGGTACGCCGGCCCGGCCCACCGGACGCCCCGTGCTCGTGCCGACGGGCACCGGACTGTTCGGCGGGTGCTCGACGGGCTCGGCCGGCCGATCGACGACCGCGGACCGCTCGTCGGCGACGGTGGCGAGCCGGTCGCGTGGGTGCCGCTCGACCACGAGACGCCGAACGCCATGGCGCGCACGCGCATCGACACGCCGATGCAGCTCGGCGTCCGGGTGCTCGACACCCTCACCACCGTGGGCCGGGGCAGCGCATGGGGCTGTTCGCGGGCTCGGGCGTCGGCAAGTCCTCGCTGCTGTCGATGATCGCCCGGGGGAGCGACGCCGCCGTCAACGTCATCGCGCTCGTCGGGGAGCGCGGCCGCGAGGTGCGCGAGTTCCTCGAGGACGACCTCGGACCCGAGGGTCTCGCCCGCTCGATCGTCGTCGTGTCGACCTCGGACGAGCCCGCGCTCATGCGCCTTCGTGCCGCGTTCGTCGCCACCCGCATCGCCGAGTCGTTCCGCGACGCCGGCCAGGACGTCGTGCTCATGATGGACTCGCTCACCCGTGTCGCGATGGCGCAGCGGGAGATCGGGCTGTCCGTGGGGGAGCCGCCGGCCACCCGGGGCTACCCGCCGTCGACGTTCTCGGTGCTCGCCGGACTGCTGGAACGCGCCGGGACCGACCGGGTCGGCAGCATCACCGGCCTGTACACCGTGCTCGTGGACGGGGACGACCACAACGAGCCGATCGCGGACGCCGCCCGGAGCATCCTGGACGGCCACGTCGTGCTCGACCGGAAGCTCGCGATCACCGGGCACTTCCCGTCGGTGGACGCGCTCGGATCGGTGTCCCGTGTGGCCTCGAAGGTCACGACGCCGTCGCAACGCGCTGCCGCGACGACCCTGCGGAAGGTCATGGCCGCGCGGAAGGCAGCGCAGGACCTGCTCGACGTCGGCGCGTACCAGCCCGGGACGAACCCGCTCGTGGACGCCGCGGTCGACCACCAGGACACGATCGACGCGTTCCTCCGCCAGGGCATGGACGAGCGGGCGGCTGCGTCGGCGTCGTGGCACGCGCTCGACTCGCTCGTCGCCACGCTCGGCGCCGGGGAGGTGCCTGATGGCCCGCCGCTTCCCGCTCGCCGGACTCCTGCGCCTCCGACACGCCGAACAGGACCGTGCCGCTGCCGCCCTCGCCGCCGCCAACGAGCGGGTCCGCGACGCCGCCGACGCCCGGATCGCCGCACGCCGCAGCCTCGCCGAGGCCGAGGGGTCGCAGCCGATCCAGGACGCCGCGACCCTCAGCGCCGTCGCAGCCGCCCGCGCCGCGACCCGCGGGATGCTCGAGGAGCTCGACGCCGTGGTGCGCACCAGGCGCGCCGACGCCGACCGGGCGCAGGACGACTACAACGCCGCCCGGCGGTCCGCGCTCGGGCTCGAGAAGCTCGAGACCCAGCACGAGGAGCAGCAGGCCGCCGAGGAGCTCCGCACCGACAGAACGCCCTCGACGAGATCGCAGCCAGGAACCGCGCGGAAGGTGGTGCCCGATGAGCGTGGACGCCGTGCTCTCCCGGATCTCCGAGATCCGGACCCAGATCGACGCCCTGCGCACGGGGATGACAGGCACCGGGACGACCACCACGGCGTCGGGCGCGGACTCCTCGACCGCGTTCGCCGACGCCCTGGCGACCGCGACCGGGTCCGCGGCGGGCACGACGTCCGTCGCGAGCCCGGGGACCGCCACGGCGACCTCCGTCGACGCCGGCGCCGACACCATCGCGACGGGCAGCGGTGCCACCGGCGCCGACGTCGTCGCCGACGCGAAGAAGTACCTCGGCGTGCCGTACGTGTTCGGCGGCACCACGACGAGCGGCATGGACTGCTCGGGGCTGGTGCAGACGGTGTTCAAGGACCTCGGGGTGACGATGCCACGTGTCGTCCCTGACCAGGCGAAGATGGGCGTCGAGGTCGGGTCGCTCAAGGACGCCCAGCCCGGAGACCTCATCATCCCGAAGGGCGAGGGACACGTCGTCATCTACGTCGGCGACGGCAAGGTGCTGCATGCCCCGAGGCCGGGCAAGGACGTCCGGATCGTCGACAACTGGTACAAGGACTCCGACATCGCCACCATCCGGCGCATCGTCCCGCACAGGCCTCCGCCACGACGGCGACCACGGGCACCGCTGCCGCGTCCGGCGCCACCGACCTGCAGACCGCGGCGCTGCTGTCGCTGATGAACGCCGGGAGCGCCGCATGAGCATGACGATCCGCGCCCAGAGCACGGCCCCCGCACCGTCGACGACCGCGTCCACCTCGGGCGGCACCACCTCGGCGGACTCGTTCGGGGCGGCACTCGCGGCCGCCGGGGACGACCAGGGGCGTCGCACCTCGACGAGCGCCGACCGGACGGACTCCGGCCCGGGCGCGCGCCGCACCGGTGACCGTGCCACCGATCGGTCCGCTCGTCACCGCGGCGTCGACGGACACGACCCCGCTGCCCGACCGGGCCGGGAGCGTGACGATGTCGATCGTGCGGGCCGCCGCCGCGGCGCCGGAGCCCGGACGACCGGCAGGCCGCCGCGGGACCGGTCACCGACACGGGTGCGACGACGCCCAACGCCGCACCCGCCGGCGGTGCGCCCGCATCGGCCGTCGCCGGTACGGTGCCGTCCGGTGCCCCTGCCGATGGCCCCGCGTCGTCTCCGGCTCCGAGCGCTCCGAGCCCGGACGCCGCCGTGGCACCGAGCGGAGCCGCCGGGTTCCCGGCCACCGGGCCGACGACCGCGTCCGCCGGTGCGACCGCTCCGGCCGCCGGCACCCGGGTGAGCGCGGCCGCAGCCGGGGCACGGCTGGACGGCGGTCCGTTCGACGGCGGGGCTCGGGGACGGACACCGCGGAGCCCGCCGCCGGTCCGGCTCAGGCGTCCGCACCGTCCGCCATCGGCGCACGGACGGATGCCGTCAGGGCTGCTGCGACGTCCGGCACCGGGCGCTCGGCCGGCACCACCGTCGCCACGTCGAGCACCGCCGGAACGGTCGCGGGGACGCCGACGGCTCCCGTGGACCCGGCGGCCTCTGCCGCCGTCCGGAGCAACTCCGGGCCGACCAGCGACGGCTCGACGACCGGTGCCGGGAGCGCCACCACCGCGCCGACCAGCACCGCCGGCGCCACCGCCACCGCCACCTCTGCGGCGGCCGCGCCCGCCGGCGCCGCGACCAGCGCTGCGCCAGCCCGGGCCGCCTCGTCCGAGACGTCGGCCGCCGCATCGCCCGCCCCCGCCGTCGTGTCGGCGCCGGGCACCGGGACCCCGCCGGAAGCGACCCGGGGGAGCGGCGCCCAGACCGGCCACGGACGGACCGGGGTGCGACCGGCCAGGGCGATCCGGGCCTCCAGGCCGTCACCGCGCCGCGCGCCGGCGAGACGCCGTTCGCGGTCCCGGCCACGTCCGTCACCGCTGCGCCCGCGCCGGCGTCCGGTGCCGCGACGGCCAACGCGCCGGCACCGCTCGCGCAGCAGCTGAGCCGTCCCGTGTTCACCCTCGCGCAGGCGGGCCCCGGCGACCACGTCGTCACGGTCCAGGTGACTCCAGACTCGCTCGGCCCCGTCACCGTTCGCGCGCACGTCACGACGCACGGGATGCACGTCGAGCTGTTCGCCGCCTCCGACGCCGGGCGCGACGCGGTGCGGCAGGTCCTGCCGGACCTCCGCCGCGACGCGGCCGTCGCGGGCGGGTCGACGACGCTCGACCTGTCCTCGCAGAACCACCCGGACGCACGTTCCGGGCCGGACGGGAGGCACGGGTCGCCCCCGACGGCCCGGCCCGCCGACACCGGCCTGGAGGCGCGACCCGCCCACGCGCGCCCGGCACCACCCACACGCCCACCGTCCGCACCGCCGGACTCGACGTCCTCGCCTGAGCGAGGACACCGCACCCGCTCACCACCTCGAACGCTCGACCACCGAAGGGAACGACCATGCCGATCGACGGGATCACCGGCACCGTGGACCAGGCCGCACAGGCCGCGGCCCTCACCGCGAACCAGTCCAGCACGCGGTCGCAGACGATGGACTCCGACGTCTTCATGAAGCTGCTCGTCACGCAGCTCCAGAACCAGGACCCGTCCTCGCCGATGGACACCAACCAGATGATCAGCCAGCAGACGCAGCTCGCGATGATGGAGCAGATCACCAACCAGACCACGACGGCGAACGAGAACTTCTCGCTGCAGATGCGGATCGCCGCCGCGAACCTCGTCGGCAAGCAGGTCAGCTACACGGACGCCGCGTCCGGCGACTCGATCACGGGAACGGCGACCGCGGTCTCGTACGCAGCGAGCGTCCCGACCGTCACCGTGAACGGGAAGGAGGTCGACCTCGACGTGATCTCCGGCATCAAGACGACCTCCTGACACCCGACTCCTTCTTCTTCTTCTTCGGTACCTCCACGAAAGGACGCACCATGCTCCGCTCGCTCTACTCCGGGATCTCCGGCCTCCGCTCCCACCAGGAGATGCTCGACGTCACGGGCAACAACATCGCCAACGTCAACACCGTCGGCTTCAAGTCGTCGTCGACGGTCTTCCAGGACACGCTGTCGCAGATCACGCAGGGAGCCGGCGGGCCGCAGTCCGGCGTCGGCGGCACGAACCCCGCGCAGATCGGCCTGGGTGTGCAGGTCGCCGGCGTCTCGACGAACTTCGCGCAGGGCTCCGCCCAGGCCACCGGCAAGGCCACCGACCTGATGATCTCCGGCGACGGGTTCTTCGTCACCCGGCTCGGCAACGACACCGTGTACACCCGCGCCGGTGCGTTCGACTTCGACGCCGACGGACGGCTGGTGTCCGCCGACGGCAAGATCGTCCAGGGCTACCCGGCCACGAACGGCGTCGTCAACGAGAACGGCCAGCTCGGCGACATCGTCCTGCCGCTCGACGCGGCCGCTCCCGCCGTGCGGACGACCACCGCGGGTGTCACGGGCAACCTGCCGTCGGAGACCGCGGTCGGCACCACCATCACGCGCGACGCGACCGTGTACGACGCCTCCGGCGCGAAGCACACCATGTCGCTCGCCTACACCCGCACCGCCGCGGGCTGGGACGTCGCGGCGGCCGACGGGCAGGGCGGCTCCGCGACGACGACGCTCACGTTCGGCGCCGACGGCAAGCTCACGGCGGGCGGTACCGTCGCGGTCGGCGGCATCGCGGTCGACATGACGCAGCTGACCGGGTTCGCCGCGCTCGACACCGCGTCGATCTCGTCGCAGAACGGCCACGAGGCCGGGTCGCTCCAGGGCTACTCGATCTCGAAGGACGGAACGGTCGTCGGGACCTTCTCGAACGGCGCCTCGCTCGCCATCGGCCGGATCGCGCTCGCGACCTTCGCCAACCCGGCCGGCCTCGAGAAGACGGGTGCCTCGGGCTACCGGGCCACCGCGAACTCCGGCAACGCGACCGTGGGCGCTCCGGGCTCGCCGGGGGTGGGGCAGCTCGCGTCGGGCACGCTCGAGATGTCGAACGTCGACCTGTCGCAGGAGTTCACCAACCTCATCGTGGCGCAGCGCGGGTTCCAGGCGAACGCACGCATCATCACCACGTCGGACGAGGTGCTGCAGGAGTTGACGAACCTCAAGCGGTAAGGAACCCGAGACCCCCTCTCCACACTGGAGGACGCCAGGGGGTCTCGGATCTCGGGCCGCGGACCGCAGAACGGTGACTCGTCGGCTCCAGGGCCCGCTACCAGGCGGCACGCTGCGCCGTGGCGCCAGCTGGCCCCGGAGGTGGTTCCGAGCCACTGATCCACCACCACCGCGCGCCACGATGCGCCCGTGCGCACGGTCGGAACTCAGTCCACGGTCCGCGGGAGTACTCTCCCGGCGGTCGCCGTGTACAGCCCCCGCCGATGAGGCCACCGAGGACGGGGCCGAGGATCGGGACCCAGAAGTAGATCTGGCCGTGCTGGTCGGTCCAGGCGTCGTCGTAGCCGGTGAGGAACTCCAGTAGCCGCGGACCGAAGTCGCGTGCAGGGTTGATCGCGTAGCCGGAATCGGTTCCGATGGCCATGCCGATGGCCACGACGATGAAACCCACGGCCAGCGCGGACACCGCGGGGGTGGGCGCCGCGCCGAGTGGGTCGGTGACGGCGAAGATCAGGAAGAGCAGCGCTGCGGTGCCGATGACCTGGTCCCAGAACGCGTCGCCGATGGTGACACCGAGCGCGTTGTCGCCGTTGCCGGGCAGCGTCGAGAAGATCCCTTGCGTGGTGTAGGTGTGGTGCGGGTCCAGGGCGCGGATCGGCGCGGAGTAGTCGAACCGGATCACGGCGGCCCCAGCGAACCACCCCGCGACCTGGGCGACGATGTAGGGCGCGACTTTCGACGCCGGGAACCTCCGGAACGCGAGGACGGCCACGGTGACTGCCGGATTGAGGTGCGCGCCCGTGACCTTCCCAGCGACGAAGATCCCGAACGTGACGCCGAATCCCCACGCCCACGAGATGCTGTCGTGCGCGCCGAGACCGTTCTTGGACACGACCACTTGCGCCACGACGCCGAACCCGAACAGCGCCACAACCGCTGAGCCGAGGAACTCCAGCACCATCTCGCCGAACAGCGTCGGCTCTCGTCCACCGTTCGGTACCGCCATCCCGGCAAGATCCTCACGGGGCCGTTGCAGCTGGAACGCGTGCCACCACCGGCGGGTCCGCGTGCTGGATGCGGTTGTCTCGGTCATCGGAGGGGCTCTCCTCGTGGGCGTCTGCGGCGTGTTGCTCAGGGGTGGCACCGCGGGGAAGCGCACCAGGAGGCTGGCGTCTCTGTAACCACTCATCGACAGGCTTCCCCGCGGCGGTCTAGGCGGCGGATTCCTCCGCGTGTCGGCGGGTGAGCGCCAACGGGAGGCTCCATCCGTGGAACCAGGACAGCGTGCTCGCCCAGCTCCCTCGCGTGTGGAGGTCCGCTGTGCCGCCCGACTGGGTCATGGTGTCGATGAGGTGCCGGAGCGGATCGCGCTGCTGCTGCAGCCACCCGAGCGCCTTCTCGAGAGCCTCTCCGTCGTCGTCGAGCTCCGCGAGGTGCCGGCGGCAGACGATGCCGGTGTCGGGATGCGGGTCCATCGCACAGTCCGCCGCACAGGCAGGACAGACCACGGACTCCCAGGAGGGCTTCGTCGCGCGGACGTGTTCTCCCGTGTAGCGGAACCGGCTGACCTCTTCGGTCAATCCTTGACTGTCGGAGCCGGCGTACCCGACCACCGGGGTACCGGAGAGGACGTTGCCCGGTTCGGTACCACCGAGGTCGCGGCAGATGGCGCACTGCTCGGTACCGAGCAGTCGTCTCCGGAGCTTCCTCGACCGCGCCCGGTGCAAGCGGTGCAGTGCCGTCTCGAGGAGGTCGTCGTAGAGGATGCACACGTCGAAGGGCTGGTGTCCGCCGGCCGCGCCGGCGCCGTACTGCCACAGCTCGATCTCGACGACGGCGTGCCCCCAGGAGTGCCGGTCGCAGAGGCCCCAGGCGTCACGGAGCTGCTGACGGGCGCCGCCGTCCATGATGTCGCCGTGCACGAACGACCACAGCAGGCGCACTTCGGGAACCGACAGCGCATGCGTGGCGTCGGGCAGCAACGGGTCGCGCCTGCCGATGGCGTCGGGCTGCGTCATGGGTCTCCTATCTCGTGGGCACGTCGAGTGCCGAGATAGGGACCGTTGTCGACGGATGTCGAGGTTCGTGGCTGGTGAGCCCCACCACCAGGTGATGCGTACGACCGAGTGTAGCCATGCGTCGCCGAGCGCGCGCGTCTTCTCGGTTGCGACGTTCCTTGTCATCCGGCGCCGAGACGTGGCAGTGTGGTCCACATCGGCGATGGAGCTCGCCGGGCAGACCGCCCGAACCGCGGACACCGCTGATGGCACCTGATGACTTTGTTGGGAGTCCTCAGTGCCCGCTGCCGTCGAAACCACCCCGTTCCCGCGACTGCTGTTCCCCTCGGAGACCCGGATCCACGACCGGAGGTCGCATCGCTCACATGGACGGACCTCGCGCTCGACCGGGTCTTCGACCGTGTGTTCGCCCACTTCCACCCCGTGGAGGCGGTCGCCGCCGCCGTGCGCCGACCGCTTCGTACAGTCGACGAGGTCCGGTACCGGCAGGAAGTGTTCCGTGACCTCGCGGAGCCTGGATCCAGGCGCGCCGTGGAGACGTTCGCGCAGCGGGTGCGCGGCGCGTTGGACCTCGCGGACGCTGCGACGGCATCACACTACGAGGTCAGTGCCAACCGTGTTCACCTGCACGCTGTCGCCGAGTACGTCGCGGCGATCGACGAAGCGACCCAATCGTTCCGTAGCTTCGAGACGAAAGGCCGGCTGTCCTCGCGGGCATTGACCGAGTCCTGCGCCGCATTGCAGGAGCTGCAACGCTCAGCACCGTTCCGTTCCCTCGCCGACGAGTCGGCACGGCTCGTCGAACTGCTCGACGACGTCCGCGCGGAGGTCGGGATGCGCGGCGCCCGGTTCGTGATCAGTCCGGCGAGGGACGACCTGGACGTCGCGGACGACGCCGGGAACGTGTTCGCCCGGTTCCGAGACCCGGACCAGCACCCGGACGGGCGTTCGGACATGCAGGTACCGCGGCTCGACATGGACCACGTGCAGGAATGGGTCCTCGACGACATCGCCCGCCTGCACCCGCAGGTCTTCGATCGTCTCGCCGCCTTCCGCCGGAACACCGTCGCGTTCGTCCACCCGGGGGTCAGTCGGATGGTCGAGGAGCTGGTGTTCTTCCGCGCCATCACCGCGTACGACGACGAGTTGGCCAGCCCAGCAGCCGGATTCTCACTTCCGAGTGTGGAAGAGCGCCCTCGTCGTTCCGCGCCGAAGCCGCGTTCGACGTCGCGCTCGCGGGCACACTCAGGGACGATGCCGAGCTGGTGACGAACGATCTCCGCCTCGACGACGGCGAACGCCTCCTGATCGTGACCGGCCCCAACCAGGGTGGGAAGACCACCACGGCCCGCATCGTCGGGCAACTGCACCACCTTGCCGCGATCGGCGCTCCGGTACCGGCGACGAACGTTCGGATCATGCTCACCGACCAGATCCTCACGCAGTTCGAGCGTGGGGAGCAGCTGGAGTCGTTGGAAGGCAAACTCGGCGAGGAGGTACACGCCCTCCACGACCTCCTCGACGCTGCGACCGACAGGACGCTGATCGTCCTCAACGAGATCTTCACCTCCACCGCAGCCATCGATGCGGAACTGCTCAGCCGGGAGATCCTGCGTCGGGCCGTGGACATCGCACCGATCGTGGTCTGTGTCACCTTCATCGACAGCCTGACCCGCTTCGACGAGCGCACCGTCAGCATGGTGAGCCTCATCGACCCGGCGGATCCCACCAGGCGAACGTTCAAGGTCGAGCGGAGAGCAGCGGACGGGCGCGCGTACGCGCAGGCCCTCGCGGACAAGTACCACCTCACCGACTTCGCGATCGCGGCGGCGGTGGCCGAGAACACCGACACCGCTGACCCGATGCTCGTCGGGAGCGACCGAGACGGAGATGCATGATGGATACTCAGCTTCTCGAACGCCGTCATCTTCCCATCGACGATGAACCGTACGGGTCGGACGACCTCGTCCGCGACCTCGAGATCGAACGGATCCTGCTGCGGATGTCCCGCGGCGACGACTTCATCAAGTCGGTGTGCCGGGCGGCGCTGCTGCATCCGCTGCACGACGTCGACGAGATCCGACGGCGGCAGGGCGGTGTCGAGGACTGCATCCGGAACGACGACGCAGTGCGCGCGATCTACGACCTGGCCGGCCGCGCGCTCGACGTCCAGCGCAGCATCTACATGTCCATCTACGCTCGGCGTCCCGCCGCACTGCTCTCCCGGGCACAGCGGCTGCTCGCCGACCTCGGTGGCAGCCTGCTCGAACTCCGTCGGCACCTCGAGGACCACGAGTCGGCATTCCGGTCGCCGGCGTTCCGCGCGTTCGCCGAGACGGTCCGTACCCGGTTGGACGACGAGTTCATGGCACGGTACCGCGAGCAGGTACGACGGCTGGAGTTCCGGTCCGGCGTCGGCATGCGGGTCCGCCTGGGACGGTCGGCGGAGATCATCCCCGAGCAGCTGCACACGGTCCAGCGCAGCACCTGGAACCCACTGAGCCGACTGACCAGCAGCGCACCGTCGTTCAGCTTCACGATCCCGGAACGCGACGAATCCGGCGCGAACGCCGCAGCAGACCTCCGCGACCGTGCGCTGGTGCGCGCCGCGCAACACGGCAACCAAGCACTCGAGGACGTCCTCGGGTTCTTCCGGCAGATCCGGACAGCAACGGCGTTCTACCTCGGAGCGGCGAACCTCGCCGACGAGCTGACCCAGCTCGGCGGCGACCTCGTCATGCCTCGGTTCATCGCCGACGACGGTGACCAGCGAATCGACGGCCTGTACGACCCGAGCCTGGCGCTGCGCCTCGACCGCCGTCCCACGCTCAACGACATCGACCTGCACGGCAAACCGCTCCTGGTGATCACCGGCGCCAACCAGGCCGGGAAGTCCACGACTCTCCGGGCACTCGGGCTGCTGCAGCTGTTCGCGCAAGCCGGCATGCACGTCCCCGCGTCGCACGCAGACGTGCACATCGTCGGCCGCGTGTTCACACACTGGGCGCGAGAAGAGGACAGCGGCCTCGTGCACGGCAAGTTCGACGAGGAACTCCAACGCGTCAGTGACATCGTCCGACGGATCCGCCGCGGCGACGTGTTGCTGTCGAACGAGTCGTTCTCGTCGACGAACGAGACGGAAGGATCCACCATCGCGGCGGAAGTGATCCGCGCTCTCGTCGGGTCCGGCGTCCGGGTGTGGTGTGTCACGCACCTGTTCACGTTCGCGAACGACCTGTGGCAGCACGACCAGGAACGGGCGCACTTCGTCCGCGCCGCCGCAGCGGACCCCGACACCGACGGCAGCGCACCCTTCCGCCTGGCCGCCGCACCTCCTGAGCCCACCAGCCACGGCGCCGATGTCTTCAACCGCGTCTTCGGAACCGACCTGCACACGGAGAGCACACCATGACAGCAACGAACCGTCGGAAGTTCTACCTCGTCCGGCACGGCGAGACGCACCTCAACGCAGAGGGCCGCATCCGGGGCCTGCTCGACGTGCCGCTCACCGAACGGGGATGGGCGGAAGCCGACGCCGTCGGAGTCGCCCTCGTTCCGGCGCACCCCGTGCGAGTGGTCACCGGGCCGCTTGCCCGAGCGCGGGAGACCGCAGGTGCCATCGCCGAACACACAGGCGCGCCCGTCGTCGTCGACGACCGGTACGTCGACCGGGACTACGGGAGGTGGTCCGGACAGATCCGGTCGGAGGTGATCGCGCAGTGGGGGTCCGTCGATGACGCGCCTGGCGTCGAACCGGTCGGGGACGTCGTGACACGCTGCACGAGCGTCCTCGAGGAGCAGATGGCGTACCCCGAGGACGGGCCGATCGTCCTCGTGGGCCACGACGCGACCAACCGTGCGCTCCTCGCGGCACTGTTTCCCGAACTCGGTCCGGCCGAGGGGATCCCACAGCGCACGGCCTGCTGGAACCTCGTGGAGTCCGACGGAACGAACTGGCGGCTGCTGCTGCTCGATCAGAAGCCCGGCGACCCGGTGCCGGAGGCCGCTCGGTGAGCATCCGCAGACTCTCGCTCGACGTCGACAAGGTCATCGACCGGCCGGACATGATCGCGCTTGCACATGCGTTGGAGCGGGTCGCCGGCGTCGACGCGATCAACATCACCGTCACTGAGATCGACATCGAGACCGTCGGCACGGACGTCACCGTGGAAGGCGACGACATCGATACAGGCGCACTGTTCGCTGCGATCGAGGAGGTCGGCGCCGTTCTGCACAGCATCGACGAGGTCGTCGCCGGCACGCGCGTCATCGAACACGTGAAGCGCTCACGGTAGATGGCCGGACGTGTCCGCCCGCGTCTCCCGGTCCTGCCGCTGGTGCTGGGTGTCACCGACGGGATGCTCAACGCCCTCACGCTGGCCGCGTCGGCGATCCTCGACGGCGGTAACGGCGGTATCAGCCTGCTGCTCGCGCTCCGCGTCGGGACGGCCGCGTTGGTCACCGCCGGGTTCACGATGTTCGTCGCCGACTACGCTGAGCGACGTGTCGCCCTGGCGCGCGCCGAACGGCAGTTGAGCCTGACCCGGCCGGGCAGCTCGCGAGCACCCGGCTCGGCCGGGATGCGGTCCGCGAGTCGCTGACGGCGATGACGGTGGCCGGGCTGTCCAGCCTCCTCGGTGCAACGGCACCGTTGCTGGTCGGCGCAGCCCTGGCGGTGCCCCGTGGATCGTGCTCGGCGCGACGGTGCTGTGCTTGGCGGGGCTCGGCTGGGCGATCGGGCGGATGGTGCAGGGCAGGTGCGTGCTCTGGGCGTCGTCAATGCTCCTCGGCGGGGTCGCCGTCACGTTCGTCGGCTTGGAGTTGCACATCGCGTGAGCCCGCTTCGCGGCGGGCGTGCGCCGACCAGCAGGTCAGAAGTCGACGAGGAAGAGGAAGATGCGTTGCCCCTGCCGAACCTCGTGCGCCATCTCACGGATCGTGCCGAGTCGGCCGTCGACGATGAGCGCCTCCGCGAGTTCCGGGACCGATTCGAGGTTCTGTTCCGTGAGCGGGAAGTACTCGACGTGACCTTCGTTGAGGTCCGTCGACAACCAGTGGTCTCGTCGGTTGGGGCTGCGCCATCCGAGATCCTCCGACTCCCTCGGAGACCACTTCACGATTCGTTGCATCGTCTTCCTCGTAACCGGTGTGCCGCTGCCCGTGTCGCGCTCAGTGTCCGTCATCGAGGAACCGCCGCTGGGCTTGCTCGATGATCTCTTCCGCGCGGGCTCGGGCGTCCCAACCGCGGACGGTGACGTGCTTGCCGTGCTCGAGTTCCTTGTAGTGCGTGAAGAAGTGCGCGATCTCGTCCAACGTCTCCCGCGGGACGTCTTCGATGTTGCGGACGTGTGCGAACCGGTCGTCGTCGTCGGGGACGGCGAGGATCTTGTCGTCACCTCCGTTCTCATCGGTCATGCGGAACATGCCGACCGGGCGCGCGGCGATGAGCACACCAGGCAGGGTGGGCCGGATGAGGAGGACGAGCACGTCGAGCGGGTCGCCGTCTTCGCCGAGGGTGTCTTCGATGAAGCCGTAGTCCTGCGGGTAGACCATCGCCGTGTGGAGGGCTCGGTCGAGCCGTATCCGACCGGAGTCGTGGTCCACTTCGTACTTGTTGCCACTGCCGGCGGGGATCTCGATCGTGACGTCGAACTTCATGGTGGTCATTCCTTTCGAATGGTCAGAGGAGTGCGCCGAGCCAGATGCCGAGCGCGGACGCTGCGACGGACGCAACGACGAGCATGCCGAGCCCGTTGAGCAGGCCGCGCAGCCACGAGCCGGATCGGACGAGGCGGACGGTCTCGAAACTGGCGGTGCTGAACGTGGTGTAGCCGCCCATGAGGCCAGTGCCCGACAGGGAGGACGAGTCGAGAGCGGGCGTTGATCCGTCCGTCGAGCAGCAGCGTCGACGGCAGCGCGGTCACGGTGTGCCCTTCCTTCGCGGGCGCGCTCCTCCGGCGACGACCAGCCCGAGCGCCGTCGCAATCGCACCTGCGACAACGGTGGCGACTGCGTATCCGGTCCCCGCGAGCAGGCGGTGAGCGATGAGCAGCTTGGCGGTTCCGGTCGCAAGGGTGCTGTACGTGGTGAACCCGCCGAGGAACCCCGTGCCGAGTCCCAGGCGTGTGTTCCGTCGGAGACCTTCGTCGGCGCCGCGGTCTGCCAGCGCCTCGAGCAGCAGGCCGAGCAGGAACGCCCCGATGACGTTGACACCGAAGATCGTCCAGGACACGCCGTTCACAGCGGGAAGCGCGTCGCTGATCATCGCACGGGCGGCGGTGCCGAGCGTGCCGCCAGCGGCGACGACACCGACGAACGACCATCGAGCGTGAACGGGTCGAGGAGCCCCTCGTGGGGACTCCTCGACCTCGATGTCGGCATCGACGGGCAGCTGCACGTCGTCGGGCGGCATCGTCGATGCCGACGTCTTCGAATGCTCTGTCACGGGCGAAGGCCGTACCGCAGCGCTGGGTTCGCTGTCTCGATGTCGGTGAGCCGGTTGTACTTCGCGATGCGTTCCCCGCGCGCCGGCGCGCCGGACTTGATCTGGCCGACGCCGGTGCCGACGGCGAGGTCGGCGATGAACGTGTCGAGCGTCTCTCCCGACCGGTGCGAGATCATGCATGCCATTCCGACGGATCGGGCCGTCGCGATCGCCGCCAACGTGTCGGTGACCGTGCCGATCTGGTTGGGCTTGATGAGCACGGCGTTGCTGTACCCCCGGTCTGCACCGTCGCGGATACGGGTCGGGTCGGTGACGTAGAGGTCGTCGCCGACGATCTGGACGCTGTTCGCCGCACGCTGGGCGAAGACAGTCCACCCGTCGAGGTCTTCTTCCGCGAATCCGTCCTCCAGACTCCGGACGGGGAACTCGTCCACGAGCTCCAGGTAGTAGTCGGCGAGCTGGTCGCTGGTCAAGGTGCGATCCCCGACCCGGTAGGACCCGTCGTGGTGGAACCCGTTGGCCGCAGGGTCCAGTGCGATGGCGACGCCGTCGACGGCTGCGACGAAGCCGGCGTCGCCGATCGCGGAGACCAGCAGCTCCAGCGCCTCCTTCGGGTCGGCGATCGGCGGGGCGAAGCCGCCTTCGTCGCCGAGACCGGTGGACCCGTACCGGTGTGCGATGGCGGAGCGGAGCGCGTGGTACACCTCGGCGCCGGTGGTGACGGCCTCCGCTTCGCTGGACGCTCCGACCGGCGCGATCATGAACTCCTGGAAGGCGAGGCCGTTGGTGGCGTGCGCCCCGCCGTTGAGGACGTTGAAGTGTGGCACGGGCAGCAGCTCGACGGACTCCGTCTCCTTCGACAGCCAGGAGTACAGGTGCTCGTGCGCGACGAACGCGAAGGCGCGAGCCGCCGCGATGGAGGTGGCGACGGCGGTGTTCGCGCCGATCCTGGCGAGTTGCTCACCGCCGTCGAGCTCCCGCAGCGCACCGTCGACGGCGGCGAGGGAGGTCCACTCGTGCTGGCCGAGCACATCGGCGACTTCGGTGCGGGCGATGTGCACTGCCCGGTCGACGCCCTTGCCGCCGAAGGCCGTCTCGCCGTCGCGGAGCTCGACGGCTTCGTGCGCGCCGGTGGAGGCACCCGCGGCGCGGCTCCGGTGACCGTGGTGCCGTCGGTGAGGGTGATGTCCACGGCGATCGTGGGGAACCCGCGTGAGTCGAGGATCCGGCGGGCGTCGATCCATTCGATGTCGATGGTGTGTTCCGGGTGCGGTGTCTGGTCGGTGTTCATCAGGTTCCTCCTTCCGCAGCCACTTTCGCGACTGCGTTGCGGGCCGCGACGACGTCGAGATACGTGCCGTGGGGGTTTCGGATGCTCCGGTCACCGCCGATGCAGTACATCAGCGGTTGTCCGGTCGGGATGTTCAAGGCTTCGACCGCAGCGGCGGTGAGATCATCGATGACAGCGCACATCGCGCGCAGCGAGTTCCCGTGGGCGACGACGAGGACCTGCGCCCCGTTCGCCGCAGCGGGGAGCAGTTCATCGATCCACAGCGGACGGACCCGGTCGATGACGTCGGCGAGGGACTCGGTCCGCGGCAGCGCTTCCGGGGCAGACGCTCGAACGCGGCGCTTCCGGAGATGACGGCGTACACGTCGTCCGCCATCGGTGGCGGTGTGCCGTGCAGCGACCGGCGGGACGCCATGTACTGGTCCAGGCCGAGTTCCTGGAGCGCTTCCGCCTTCGACCTGCCGGTCAGCGCTCCGTAGCTGCGTTCGTTCAGCCGCCAGTCCGATTCGAGCGGCACGGTCGCGTGCAACCGGTTGCGGACGATGGCTGCGGTGTCGTACGCGCGTCGCATCGGCGAACTCACGATGCGGGCGGGCAGGAAACGCTCGCGTTGGAGCAGTTCCGCCGCGCGCTGCGCCTCCTGTGCACCGCGACGAGTCAGCGGCACGTCCATGAGGCCCGTGAAGATCCCGGCTGCGTTCGTTTCGCTTTGCCCGTGGCGGAGCAGGACGACGCAGCCGCCGCCATCGCTCACGCCGGCTCCCACGGCAGCGGCTGGTCGAATCCGACGGGGTCGATGGGGACGACGACGACGGGGCGGTGCTGCCGATGGGCGAGGTGCGCCGCGACGGAGCCGTTGAAGAAATCGTGGACCGCTCGTCGGACCCCGCCGTCCTGGGTGCCGACGACGATCAGCGATGCGTTCTCCTCCTCCGCGATGGTGGCGAGGGTGTGGTCGGGGTTGCCAGCTCGTGCTTCCAGACGAAGGCTCACGTCGTATCGCGCAGCGATTCCACTGATGCGGAGGCGGAGCTCGCGGTCGAGGGCGGGCGGGTTCTCCTCCGCGACGTCCGGGTCGATGTACTCCAGGATCTCGCTCCCGTCATCGCGATGCCCGACGGGGATCTGCGCTTCGTCGACCCACACGCACACGAGGTTCGTACCGAGGCGCTGCGCGAGCGAGGACGCGACTTCGATGACGGATTCGTGCTGACTGAGTCGCGCGCCGACGACGATCGGCCCGGTCGCGATTGCTCCTGCCATGACGTTTCCCTATCTCTGCGCACGCGCGGACACGCGTGTTGTGCGAGACAGGGACTGTTGTCGGCGGTCGCCGAGGTTGGTTCCGGCAAGCCCCACTGCCGGGTCCATCGCTGGACACCGTCATTCAACCATGCGTTCCGGCTGCGCGCGTCACTTCGTCGTGGGATGCGTGTCGGACCGATGTCGTGTGCACGGTGATGGATCCGCCGGGACGTTTCGACGCTCGAACCGCACCGCACGCTGGTGGTTCCTGCCATCCTCGGGGTGGCCGGTCCGTGCGGCCGCGATCATGACGGTGGCGCTGCTGGTGCTCCTCGTCGCCGGGCGGCGCATCCGGTGACGGGTCCGGCGCTGATGGCACCGCGGTCTCCGTGTGACCTCGGAACGCGGCGCACTGACTTCGGCGATGGCGCTCGCCTGCACCCGTCCGAACCGCAAGTGTGCTGACAGCGCCTGCCGATACCGCATGGTGGGCCGGCGCGAACACGGACGACAGCTGGCGACGGACGACATCCACGACCCATCGAGCTGTCCCGCGCAGCTCCGCTTCGTCATCAGTTCGCGCAACCTCCTCGGCACGATGACGCCCGGGGTCTGCGAGTACGTCGGCGCGAACGCGGGCGTACCGTCGGCGACACGACGTCCGTCCGTGCCGGACGGGCGCCCGGCCCACGGACGATCGGGAGGATCGCATGAGCTTCGCGCACGACCACCGCTTCGGTCACCGCAAAGACCCTGCTCCGCATCGCGCTCGGAGCCGTGCTCGTCTCGCACGGCTCCCAGAAGCTTCTTCGGGGCGTTCGGCGGCGGCGGCATCGAGGGCACCGCCCAGGGGATGGACGCGATGGGGTTCCGCCCGGCCCGCCGCAGCGCGGTCCTCGCCGGGATCGGCGAGGCCGGCTCCGGCGCAGCCCTCGCGCTCGGTCTGGCGACCCCGGTCGCCGGCGCGGGAGCCGCCACGACGATGGGCGTGGCGTCGAGCGTGCACACCCCGAACGGCTTCTTCAACGCGGACGGCGGCTTCGAGCTCCCCGCGTTCCTGGGGTTCTCGGCGGCGATGTTCGCGCTCGGGGGCCCGGGGCCGGTGTCCCTCGACCACGCGACGCGGCACGCCTTCGACCGTCCGTGGCTGCGAGCGCTCGCGCTCACCGCCGTGCCGGTCGCGATCGCGGTCCAGGTCGCGCGGCGTCGGAAGGCGCTCGCCTCCGACGCCGCTGCGTCCGACGGGTCGTAGGCCGAGACGGACGGGAGGCGCGGCGCGGCCCCGCCACCCCGGATCCGTGTGCAGAGATGGTCGCGTGCGGCGACGGAAGTCGACCGGAGCTGCTCACCGGACGCGGCGGGTCGGGCTGGACCCGCGCCTCCGGGCCGGTCGTCACACCGGCGTGGTGCCGCCCAGCCGCGCCTCCTCCGCGTCGTAGCCGGACCGCACCTGCCGGAGCACGAGGTCGTCGATCTCGTCGGCGTCCCGGAGCCGCAGGAGCGTGGCGGCCTTGTGGCGCACGAGCGCGAGCTCCAGCGCGACCGCGGTGTCGTGCCGCTGCAGCGCTGGGTGGTCGTCGTCGTCCTCCTCGCGGGCCTGGATCACGTCGAGGTGTGCCTCGTAGTCCTTGCGGACGCGCTCGACGGTGGCCCGGTCGGCGCCGGTGGCCCGCGCCAACCGGGGGAGCGCGTCGAGCGCCTCCTCGATGGCGGTCCGCTCGGCGTAGCGGCGTTCCTCGCCGACCGACTCGTCCTCGGGCAGCGCCGCCCGGTGGAGCACGGCCGGCAGCACGAGCGCCTGCCCGACGATGGTCACGACGACCACGCCGGCGGTCACGAACACGATGACGTCGCGGTCGGGGAACGCGGCTCCCGACTCGAGCGTCCGGGGCACCGCGACGGCCATGGCCAGCGACACCGCCCCGCGGAACCCGGCGAACCCGCTGACCAGCCGGTCGCGGTGCCCCTCGCGGGGTTCGCCGCCGGTGCGTCGGGTGACGAGCCAGACGGCTCCGCCGGCGGTGTTGAGGAAGGCGAACCGCACGAGGACGAGCGCGACCGCGACGGCCGCGATCACCCCGGTGGCCCGCAGGAGCTCGGCGGGGTCGAGCGCACGGGCCGCGACCATCGCCTCGATGCCGACCAGCACGAACAGCGCGCCGTTGAGCAGGAAGGTCAGGAAGGACCAGAACGCGCGGACCTGCTGCCGGGTCTCGGCGCGGTCCAGCTTCGGCCCGACCTGGCTGACCACGATCCCCGCGGCCACCACGGCGAGGACGCCCGACGCTCCGATCGCCTCTGCACCGAGGAAGGCGACGAACGGCACCAGGAGCGTGACGAGGTTCTCGAGCACGACCGTGTCCACGCGTCGCAGGACCAGCGTGCCGACCCACGCGGCGGCGAGACCCGCCGCGACGCCCCCGAGGTACGAGAGCGCCAGCATGCCCGACACGCCCCAGAACGTGAGCTCCTGCGTGCCGACCGTGACCGCGACGGCGATCCCGTAGACCACGAGCGTGGTGCCGTCGTTCACCAGGCTCTCGGCGCGCAGCACCGTGACGTTCCGCCGCGGCAGCATCCTGGTGAGCGCCCCGACGGCGGTCGCGTCGGTCGGGGCGACGGCGGCGCCGAGCACCCAGGCCGGCCCCCAGGGCATGCCGAGCAGGTGGAGCAGCACCGCGACCGCGCCGGCGGTCACGACGACGAGCACGGTGCCCATCAGGACGATGCCGCGCAGGTTCTTCCGGATCTCCCGGAGCGAGGTGGTCAGGCTCTCCCAGTAGAGCAGCGCGGGCAGGAACAGCAGCAGGACGGCATCGGCCGGGAGCTGGACGTGCGCGAACCGCGGCACGAGCGCGAGACCGGCGCCGAAGACCAGCAGCAGGACGGGTGGCGCCACCCGGATCCGGTCGGCGACGCCCGCCGTCACCGCGATCGCGAGGCCGAGCACGACCACCAGTTCAGGTCCCAGCACACGCGCTCCTCGTCTCGACCGACACCCCAGTCAACCCGCTCGGTGCTGACAGCACGTACGTCAGCCGTGACCAGGCCCGTCGTGGCGGCTCCGGTCGGGTCGGCCCGGCCACTCCCGACCACCCGCTTCGTCGAGCAGAAAGCGCGGGGTCGTGCACTCGTGCTCATCGAACGCGGACGACATACCGTGGTCGTGCGTCAGAGCGCGAGCCGGAACACCGCGAGGAGGCCGCCGGACGACGCCGGCTGGGTCTCGCGATCGGGCTGCCGCTCGAACCCGAGCTGCAGGTAGAGGGCCTGGGACGCGGTGTTCTGCGGGCCGGTGTCGAGCACGAGGGCATCAACGTCCCACGTCCTGGCCCGGTCGATCGCCGCGGTCATGAGCGCCCGGGCGATGCCGCTCCGACGGGCTTCTGGGACGACGGCGAGCAGGCGGATCTCGGCCTCGCGGCTCCGGGACTGACGACTCAGCGTCGCACCGGGCGGCAGCAGCGTGACCGTTCCCACTGGTCGATCGGCCGCGTCGACGGCGACGAGCAGGTCCCCGTCCGCCGCACGCGCCGCTGCGTCCAACAGGAGCACGCGCCGCGCCCGGGCCGGCTGCCGCGCGCCGGGGACATCGTGGCCGAACCCGCGGAAGGTGACGAGCCCGACGGCCTCGTGCTCCTCAGGGCGTGCCCGTCGGACCCGGTGTGTGCCGATGGTGGTCATGCCCGCCGGACCGGCTGTTCGAGGTCGGCACGGGTGACCAGTCCGCTGACCCGGCCGGCGTGGAGGACGACTGCGTGGCTCCAATCCGGGGTGGAGGCAGCCACCCGGCGGACGGCGGCGTCGGGACGCTCACCGGCACCGACGCGGGCGGTCACCTGCTCGGCGAGCGCGCCGACGATGGTGTCTGGCGGCGCGGTGCGGAGCGCTTCGGTCGTCGTCCACCCGGCGACGTCGGCGGGGTGCGGTGCCGCGGTCCGCGTGCGGGGTGCAGGACGGCGACCGGGCCGTGGGCCGTGCCGAGCGACGCGACGGCCTCGGCTGCCGTCGCGTCGCGGTCGGCGGTACGCAGGGGAGCGACGAGCCGATCGGCGACACGTTCGCCGGGTCCCTCACCCCGCGCTGGGGTGTCGAACCCGTTGGCGGTGAGCCAGACTGGATCGAAGTAGGTCGACAGGTAGTTGCGGCCGGAATCCGGGAGCAGGACCACGATCAGGTCCTCCTCGGTGAGCCCCTCGGCCACCCGGTGGGCGGCAGCGACGGCGACGCCGGACGACCCACCTGCGAGGATGCCCTCGGTGCGCGCGAGCTCGTGGATCGCACCGATGGCAGTGCTGTCGTCGACGGCTTCGAAGCGGTCGACGAGCGCAGGGTCGAGGGACTCCGGCCACGGGTCGGACTCGGCGTCGGGGTGCACGAAGTGCCCGGCGCCTTCGATCGCCTTCTGGCTGCCATCGCCGCCGGAGTAGGTGGACGTCGCCGGGTCGGCGCCGATGACCTGTACGCGGCCGCCGCTGACCTCCTTGAGGAAGCGTCCGGTGCCGGAGATGGTCCCGCCGGTGCCGATGGTGGCGACGAGGTGGGTGACCTGCCCGTCGGTGTCTGCCCAGATCTCCGGGCCGGTCGAGCGGACGTGGGCGGCCGGGTTGGCCGGGTTGTCGTACTGGCCGGCGAGCCAGGCGCCGGGGTGTCGGAGACGAAGCGCTCCGCGACCGATCGGAGGCTGTCCGGGTGCGACTTCGGCACGAAGGCGTCCACGAGTCGTACCTCTGCGCCGTAGGCGCTGAGCACGTCTCGCTTCTCCTTCGAGACCGAGGAGCCGGTGAAGACGACGGAGCGGAGGCCGAGGTGGGCAGCGTACGCGGCCAGGCCGATGCCGGTGTTGCCGCTGGTGGTCTCGACGACGGTGCCGCCGGGTGCGAGGGACCCGTCGGCGAGGGCCTGCTGCAGCATCGAGAGCGCCGCACGGTCCTTGACGCTGCCCGCGGGGTTGGCCCATTCGGTCTTCACGTAGATGCGGGACGGAGCCCGGTGCGGGTGAGGCGGATGAGCGGGGTGCCGCCGACGGCGTCGGCGAGGGACTCGAAACGGGGCATGCGGCGAGCGTACGGAGGGGGCACGGGTGGGCGCGGACGTGAATGACGGTTACCGAGTCCTACGTCGCGTGACATGGCCGACGCACGGTGTCATGTCCGCCGACACGTGGGGTCACCGTTCGACCTGTGACTTCACACAGTGCAACCGGGTGTCACGACGTTCGCCGGTGGTGTGCGCACGGACCTAGCGTCCTGGAGCACACCCGTTGCTGAACGTGCGACGACGACAACCGTCGAGCCCGACGGAGGAGGGAAGACGGCGATGGTCCGGTACGTGGCGAGGCGCTTCGGCTACGCGCTGCTCGTGGTCTGGGCGGCGTACACGGTGACGTTCCTGTTGCTCTACCAGCTGCCGAGCGACCCGGTGTCGATCATGCTGAACGGCGGTGGGAACGAGGTCGCCTCGTCGGCCTCGGACGCACAGCGCCGGGCGCTCGAGCACGAGTACGGGTTCGACCTGCCGCTCGTCGGCCAGTACTTCCTCCTGCTCGGCCGGCTGCTGACCGGCGACCTCGGGCAGTCCGTGACCAGCCACGTCAGCGTGACCTCGCTCGTCGCCCAGGCGCTGCCGTCGACCCTCGCGATCGCGGGCCTCGGGCTCCTGGTGGCCCTCGTCCTCGGCGCGGCGGTGGCGGTCGCCGCGAACTGGACCCGCAGCGGCGCACTCCGGTCCGTCCTGTTCGCCCTGCCGCCGCTGACCGCGTCGTTCCCGACGTTCTGGGTCGGACTGGTGCTGCTGCAGCTCTTCTCGTTCCGCCTCGGCTGGTTCCCGGCGGTCGGCGACGCCGGCATCGCGTCGGTGGTGCTGCCCGCGGTGACCCTGGCGATCCCCGGGGCCGCGGCCTACGCGCAGGTCCTCGGGCGGAGCATCGAGCACACGCTCCGCGAGCCGTTCATCGACGTGGTGCGCGCAAAGGGTGCCCGACGCGCACGGGTGCACTTCGGTCACGCGCTCCGGAACGCGGTCATCCCCGCCCTGACGCTCGTCGGCCTGACCGTGGGCGGGATCTTCGCCGGCGCCGTCGTCACCGAGACGGTGTTCTCCCGCAACGGCCTCGGTCGGTTGCTCCAGACCTCGGTCAACGCCCAGGACATCCCGGTCGTGCAGATCCTCGTGCTCCTGTCCGCGGTGGCGTTCGCGATCGTGAACCTCGCGGTCGACCTCGTGTACCCGGTCATCGACCCCCGCATCGCTCGTCCGGCGAGCTGACCCAGCCGACCAACGGCGAACTGGAGGAACCCGTGGCGGACACCGTCATCACCGAGATCGGCCCGACCGGCGCATCGGACACGTCCCGCAGCGGGGCAGGCCGCCCGGTGCACCGTCCCGCTCGACGCCGCGTGCCCGTCGGCACCGTCGTCGCCGTGCTCGTCCTCGCCGTGGTCCTGGCATGGGCGATCGCACCGGCGCTGTTCACGACCGCGAACCCCCTCGTCGGCGACGGGGCGGTGTCCCGCCAGGCGCCGTCGTTCGCGCACCCGTTCGGCACCGACGTGCTCGGGCGTGACCTCTTCGCCCGGGTGGTGCACGGCACCCGCGCCTCGTTGCAGGCGACCGCGATCGCCATCGCCGTGGCGTTCGTGGCGAGCACCGTGATCGGGCTCGTGTCCGGCTTCGTCGGCGGGTGGCTCGACGAGGTCCTCATGCGGATCGTCGACATCATGCTCGCGGTGCCGAGCCTGCTCGTCTCGCTGCTGCTCGTGACGGCGCTCGGCTTCGGGACGACGAACGTCGCGATCGCGGTGGGCGTCGGGTCGGTGGCGGCGTTCTCCCGGGTGCTGCGCGCCGAGGTCCTGCGGGTCCGGACGGCCGCGTACGTCGAGGCCGCGGAGGGTGGCGGAGCCCGCTGGTGGGACGTGCTCCTCCGCCACGTGCTCCCGCACGCGATCACGCCGATCCTGGCGCTCGTCGCGCTCGAGTTCGGGACGGCGATCCTCGCGATCGCCTCGCTGAACTTCCTCGGCTACGGGTCGGAGCCTCCAGCACCGGACTGGGGCGGTCTCGTGGCCGACGGACGGAACCAGCTCGCGACGGCGTGGTGGATCACCACGCTGCCGGGACTCGTCATCGTCGCCGTGGTCGTCGCCGCCAACCAGCTCAGCCGTGCGATCGGAGCTCGTCGATGAACGCCGCACCGACCGGTCCCCGGCCCATCCCGTCCTGCGCATCGAGGACCTCGCCGTGTCGTACGGCGGGAAGCTCGCGCTCCACGGCGTCGACCTGGTGGTCGAACCGGGCGAGACCGTCGCCGTCGTCGGAGCGTCCGGCTCCGGCAAGTCGACCACCGCCCACGCAGCCATCGGCCTGCTGCCCCGCGGTGCCACGGTCGACCGCGGCCGGGTGCGCCTGGGCGCCGAGGACGTCGTCGGCGCGAGTGACCGCACCCTCGCCCGGCTCCGCGGTTCGGCGGTCGGCTTCGTCCCGCAGGACCCGACGGTCTCGCTCGACCCGGTGCAGACCGTCGGAGCGCAGATCGCCGAGGCGCTCCGCGTGCACCGCCGTGCGCCGCGGGAGCAGACCCGTCGCCTGGTGCTCGAGATCCTCGCGCGGGTGGGCATCGACCGCCCCGAGCTCCGCGCGACCCAGTACCCGCACGAGCTGTCCGGCGGGCAGCGGCAGCGCGTGCTCATCGGCATCGCGACGGCGAACGAGCCCGGCTGGTGATCGCCGACGAAGCCACCTCAGGCCTGGACGTGACCGTCCAGCGGCGGGTGCTCGACCAGCTCGAGGTGCTGACCAGTGAGCAGGGCGCTGGCGTGCTCCTCATCACGCACGACCTCGGGGTCGCCTCCGACCGTGCCGACCGCGTCGTCGTCCTCGAGGCCGGTCGGATCGTCGAGCAGGGTCCCACCGACCAGGTCCTCGGGGCGCCGGCCCACACGTACACGCGTCGCCTGTTCGAGTCGGCGCCGTCCCTCGCCGCCACCACCGCGGCCGCTCGGACCGCCGAGCGGGAACCCGAACGGACGACACCCGACCGCTCCTCGAGGTCCGCGGGCTCGCCCGCACGTTCACGACGCGCAGTGCGGTCGGCGGACCGCGGGAGATCACCGCGGTCGACGGCGTCGACCTCGACGTCCCCACCGGCCGGACCTTCGCCCTGGTCGGCGAGTCCGGCTCCGGCAAGACCACCACCGCCCGCATCGTGGCCGGGTTCGAACGCGCATCGGCGGGCAGCGTGGTGCTGCACCCGCGCGGCGACGGCGGACAGGTGCTCACCCCCGACGGCCGGGAGGCGCGGCGTGCGTTCCGCAGGCGCGTCCAGTTCGTGCACCAGAACCCGTTCGCGTCCCTCGACCCCCGCTTCGCGGTGGCCGAGATCGTCGCGGAGCCGCTCCGCTCGTTCCGCACCGGCACGAAGGCGGAACGTCGCGCTCGTGTCCTCGAGCTCCTGGACGCGGTGCACCTGCCGGCCGAGGTCGCCGCGCGTCGGCCCGCAGAAGCTTCTCCGGCGGCCAGCGACAACGCGTCGCGATCGCCCGCGCGCTCGCGCTCCGTCCGGACCTCGTCATCCTCGACGAGGCGGTCTCCGCACTCGACGTCCTCGTGCAGCGGCAGGTCCTCGACGTCCTCGACGAACTGCAACGGGAATCCGGCGTGTCCTACCTGTTCATCACCCACGACCTGGCCGTGGTCCGGCTCGTCGCCCACGAGGTCGGCGTGCTCCGGAACGGCCGCATCGTCGAGCGCGGGTCGGTCGACCGCGTGTTCGACGCCCCCGAGCACGAGTACACCGCCGACCTGCTCCGGGCGATCCCCGGCACGCGCGTTCGGAGCCCTCGACCGCACTGACCACCCGACCGCACCCGATCCACCCGACCCGACCCGTGCCCCAGGCCGCCGCAGGCCGTCCGCGCACACCCGACGAAAGGCACCCATTGCCCAGGAAGTCCCTCCTCGCGCGCGCAGCCGCCGTGGCGGCCGCGCTCGCCCTCGCCCTGAGCGGGTGCGCCGGCGGCGCCACCGCCGACTCCGCGGCGTCGTCCACGCCCCGAGCGGGCGGCTCGCTCACCATCGGCATCGACGACTGGTGCGGTGCCTACGACAAGCAGCAGACCTCGGGCTGCACGTTCTCAACATCCAGGTCACCGAC
The DNA here is from genome assembly GCA_029689965.1 of Curtobacterium flaccumfaciens. Taxonomy (GTDB): domain Bacteria; phylum Actinomycetota; class Actinomycetes; order Actinomycetales; family Microbacteriaceae; genus Curtobacterium; species Curtobacterium flaccumfaciens_E. The sequence continues at coordinate 2,430,594 of CP121450.1, forward strand.
AACCTCGTCGACCAGGACCCGGAGACCGGGAAGGTCGTGCCGTGGCTCGCGACGTCGTGGAAGGTGAGCGCCGACGCGAAGACCTACACGTTCACGCTCCGGAAGGGCGTCACCTTCAGCAACGGCGAGGCGTTCGACGCGCAGGCCGTGAAGGAGAACTTCGACGCGGTCATCGCGCTCGGCAAGCAGGGCAACGCCTTCCAGTCGTCCGCCTACCTGCTCGGCTACACCGGGTCGACGGTCATCGATCCGCAGCACGTCGCCGTGTCGTTCTCACAGCCCAAGGCCGGGTTCCTGCAGTCCCTGTCCGAGGCTCCGCTGGGCATCGTGTCCCCGTCGACGACGAAGGAGACCGCCGCCGAGCGCGCGAACGGCGTCGTCGGCTCCGGTCCGTTCGTGATCTCGAAGCTCGAACAGGGCAAGCAGATCGTGCTCACCAAGCGCAAGGACTACGACTGGGGCTCCTCGGTCCGCGGCAACACCGGCGCCGCCTACCTCTCGAAGCTCACGTTCCTGGTCATCCCGGAGGCCTCGGCCCGCATCGGGGCGCTGACGAGCGGGCAGGTCGACGCGATCTCGTACCCGTCGTCGAACGACATCGCCGAGGTGAAGAGCTCGTCGAACGTGTTCTCCGCGGCGTCCGCGGGCGTCGTCTACACGCTGTACCCGAACACGTCGGACCCCCTCCTCGCCCAGGAGCCGGTGCGCCAGGCGATCCAGCGGTCCATCGACCGCGACGAGATCAAGCAGGTGACCCTCGACGACACCGGCAAGGCAGCGACGAACATCGTCTCGTCGACCTTCCCGGGCTGGACCGACCTGTCCTCGCACCTGACCGACTCGAAGGCCGCGGTCAAGAAGATCCTGCAGGGCGCCGGCTGGTCGAAGGGCTCCGACGGCATCTGGGCGAAGGACGGCCAGCGCCTGTCGACGAACCTGCAGTACTCGGACGCCAACGACAAGCAGCAGTTCGAACTCATCCAGCAGCAGCTCAAGGCGAACGGCATCGAGGTGCAGCTCGAGCAGCTCACCGCCGCGCAGCTGTCGGCGAACCAGGACTCCGGCGAATGGGGCCTGCAGTACGGCAACCTGACGCGGCCGGACCCGGACGTGTTCCTCTCGGCGTTCACCTCGGACTTCGCCTCACGCATCAAGCAGGACGCGGACCCCTCGCTCGTGGCCCTCATCGAACAGCAGTCCGCCGAGTCGGACACCGCGACGCGCACGAAGCTGTCGCAGGAGATCCAGGAGCGCATCGTCGACGAGGGACTCGGGTTCCCGATCCACGAGGCGACGAGCGTCATCGCGACCAGCAAGGACGTGCACGGCGTCCGGTTCACCGCGCCGTGGTGGGCCTACTTCGGATCAGCATGGAAGGACGGACAGTGACCGAACGACGACTCCACCTCGGCGTCTCCATCTCGTCGGCGTGGACCGGTGGCACCGCCTGGCGGCGCCCGGACAGCCGGGTCGAGGACCTCAACGGCGCCGGACTCTTCATCGACATCGCCCGCGCGGCCGAACGTGCCCGCCTGGACTTCGTGTTCCGCGCCGACGGGGTCGTGCTCGACCGGGACACGCTCGACCGGCACCCGGGCGGACTGCTCGACCCGGTGCCGATCCTCGCCGCACTCGCGAGCGTGACGACGCGCATCGGGCTCGTCGGGACGGCCTCGACCTCGTTCGAGGAGCCGTACAACCTGGCACGGGCGTTCGGCACCCTCGACCTGGTGTCCGACGGTCGCGCGGGCTGGAACATCGTCACCTCGCAGCAGGGCGAACGGAACTTCGGCCAGGACGCCATCGCCGGGCACGCGGACCGCTATGCGCGGGCCGCGGAGTTCGTCGACGTCGTCCGCGCGCTGTGGGCGAGCTGGCCGCGGGAGTCGATCATCGTGGACCGAGCGAGCGGGCGGTACGCGGACACCGACCGGATCCGGACGATCGACCACCACGGTCGCCTCTTCGACGTCGAGGGGCCGCTCAACATCCCGGCGAGCCGGCAGGGGGCACCGGTGTTGTTCCAGGCCGGAGCGTCCGACCGCGGGCGGGACTTCGCCGCCCGGTACGCGGACGCGATCTTCGCTGCAGCACCCGACGACGACGTCGCCGCGGAGCTCACGGCGGACCTGCGTCGGCGTGCGGCCGTGCTCGGCCGTGACCGCGCACCGCTGGTGCTCCCCGGCGCGCACCTCTACCTCGGCGAGACCGAGCAGCAGGCGAGGGCGCTGTACCGCGAGATCCGAGCCGACGACGACATCGCCGACGGGTACGCGCGCCTCGCACGGACGTTCGGTGTCGACTTCCGCCCGTTCACGCTCGACGAGCCGCTCCCCGCTGGGACCCTTCCGCCGGTCGCGTCCCTGCGGACCTCGCAGACGCACGCGGAACGGTTCCGCCGGTTGTTCGAGGACGACCGCCTGACACTCAGACGCGTCATCGAGGACCACGTGCTCACCGGCGCGGGCCACTGGCGGATCGTCGGCACCCCGGAGCAGGCCGCGGACGCGATCGCGGCACGGTTCCACGCACACGCCGACGACGGCAACGTGTTCATCCCGGGCGAGTACCCGGAGACGTTCCGACTGTTCTTCGAGCAGGTCGTGCCGATCCTGCAGGACCGAGGGGAGTACCCGCGTGAGTACGTGGGAACCACGTTGCGGGAGCACCTCGGTCTGCCGCAGCCGGCGACGGTCGAGCCGGTGACCAGCTGACGGACCGGAGGTGCGGTGCGGGCCCGCACCGCACCTCCGGTCCGGTCGTCGGTCGTGGCAGACCGCATCCGATGCGGTCCGCGTCAGACACGCAGGTCGACGACCGCGTGCTGCGGCTCGCCGTCCACCTCGACCGTCACCCGCTCGCCCCAGAAGGCGACGAGACCACGCACCGCGGCGACGGCGGGGAACGGGTCGGGGTAGGACCAGGCGACGTCCTGCACCGAGCCGTCGGGCCGGCGCACGCCCCAGTACTCGGTCGCGTGGCCCTTGTACGGGCACTCGCTCACGGTGTCGGTCTCGACGATGGCGTCGAACCGGACGTCGGCCGGCGGGACGTACCAGCGTGTCGGCAGCCCGGTCTCGTAGACGGCCACCGGTGCCGTGGTGTCGGCGAGCACGCGGTCGCCGTCCCGCACCACGACGTGCCGGCTGCTCGGCAGCGCGTCCACCCGGTTGTGGGGGTCCCGCGGGTGCGTGATGACGGGGTCGTCCTCCTCGTACCAGGCATCGAGGACGCCGGGCGTCCAGGTGACGCCGAGCCAGCCGTCGAGCCCGTCCTCGTCCCAGGCCCACGCGACGTGCTCGACCAGCCGGTCCGACAGCGCGAGGTGGTACCAGCGGCGAGCTGGGCGGACAGGGCGCCACGACCGGCCGGGGGCCGGGCGTCCTCGGCGAGGCGGAGCAGGTCGGTACGGACGTCGGCGACCGGGATGCCGTACTCGGGCACCTTCTGCCCGGCCTCCCAGACCAGGATCGGCGAGCGGGTGTCGACGACGGTGACGTCGTCGACGACGGCGCGGACCCAGCGGCTGCTCGGTTCCCACGTGACGTGGTCGGGCAGCGCGGGGTGGCGACGACGGAGGGTGGCGGACTCGACGGGATGCGACACGGGTGATCATGCTCCTGGTTTCCCTCGCGCGCGCTTCTCTACGCCGCGTGACGTACCGCAACGCTGTGTTACGTCGGCGGTCGTGGTCGTCGGTGGTGCGTGTTTCCATCACTCCACTGACGAGGGAGTGTTCCATGACGCACGTCGAACGCATCGCCCGCGCGGCCACGGTGCCGCTGCGGATCGCGGTGTTCTCGCACGGCACCGAAGCACCGCCGGCCGCCCGGGCCTACCGCGACGAGCTCGAACTGTTCTCCGCCGCCGAGGGCCTCGGGTACGACGGCGCGTGGGTGCGGCAGTTCCACTTCCGGCACGACGACGCTCCGCTGCGTGGCGGGTTGCCGTCGCCGTTCGTCTTCTTCGCGGCCCTCGCCGAGCGGACGTCGACCCTCCGACTCGGACTCGGAGCCGTGACCCTCCCGCACGAGGACCCGGTGCGTGTCGCCGAGGACGCCGCCGTGCTCGACGCGATCAGCGGTGGCCGGGTCGAGCTCGGCGTGGCGAACGGCGGCGGGCCGGAGACGCTCGACGTCTTCGCCCCCGCGTTGGTCGGCGCCGACCACGACACCCGGCGGTCGGCGTTCGACGAACAGCTCGCCGGACTGCTCGGCGCGCTCCGCGGCGAACCGCTGGGGACCGGGACGGCACGCCTGCAGCCCGACGGCAGTGGGCTGCTCGACCGGGTGTGGGACGCGACGCTGACCGCTGAGAGCGCGGCGATCGCAGCGGCACGGGGTCACGGCGTGCTCGTCGGCACCACCCAGACGGTCCCGGCGGAGGTGACCGCCGCCGCATACTTCGCGGCGCTGCCGGACGGTGCGACGCCCCGGGTGGCACTGTCCACCGCGATCTACCCCTCGGCCGACCGAGCGACCGCGCTGCGCGAGGCCCGCGACGGCATCGAGGAGAAGTACGCCTGGGCGAGTCGTTCCTGCCGCCGGCGACCACCCTCGCCGAGAAGGCGGCCTCGCTCAACCTGCACTACGGCACGGCGGAGGACATCGCCGAGTCGATCCTGTCCAAGCCGTACTCCCGCTACGCCACGCAGCTCAACGTGCAGGTCGAACACGGGTACCCGACTACGGACGACGGCGGGACGCGCTCGCGCTGTTCGCCGAGGACGTCGCTCCCCGGATCGGCGCCGAGACCCGGAGCCGGACGGCGGTGTCCGCATGACCCGCGACGGCGGCCTCGTCCTGGGCGGCATGGTCTTCTACCCGGGCGGCGAGCACGTCACGAGCTGGCGGCTGCCCGGCAGCGAACCCGACGCCTACCTCGACGTCGAGTACTACGCCCGGTTCGCGCAGACGCTCGAGCGCGGCGGGTTCGCCACGCTGTTCATCGCCGACGAGCTGTACGTGTGGGACCGCTTCGACTCCGGCATCGACCACGTCGTGAACATCCGGACCGAGCCGTTCACCCTGCTCGGCGCACTGTCGCAGCGGACCGAGCACATCGGCCTGGCCGCGACGGTGTCCACCACGTACAACGAGCCGTACCACGTCGCCCGGAAGCTCGCCTCGATCGACCACCTGAGCGACGGGCGGGCAGCGTGGAACCTGGTCACGAGCGCGTCCGACGAGGAAGCCTGGAACTTCGGCCGCGACGCCAACCTCGACCACGCGGTCCGGTACCGCCGCGGCGCCGAGTTCGTCGACGTCGTGCAGGGACTCTGGGACAGCTGGGACGACGACGCGTTCCTGTACGACCAGCAGTCCGGGTACTTCGCCAAGCGGGAGGGCCTGCACGTCCTCGACCACCAGGGGGAGTTCTTCCGGGTGCGCGGTCCGCTGAACATCGCCCGGCCGCCGCAGGCGCACCCCGTGCTGTTCCAGGCAGGCGCGTCCGAGGCCGGCCGCGCGCTCGCGGGTGCGAAGGCCGAGGGCGTGTTCACCCTGTGGCAGGACGACCTCGCCGACGCCCAGGCCCTGTACGCCGACTACAAGCGCCGTGCCGTCGAGCACGGTCGCGACCCGTCCTCGATGCTCATCCTGCCGGCGGTCTCGCCGGTCATCGGGGACACCGAGACCGACGCGCTCCGGCAGCTCGACGAGATCGAGGAGCTCACACCCGACCGGGTCTCGCTCGACCTGCTCTCCCACTACCTGCAGACCGACCTGTCCGACCGTCCGCTCGACGCACCGTTCGAGCACGTCTTCGACGAGTCCGCCATCAACCAGTCGAAGTCGGTGTACGAGTCGATCCGACGCATCGCCGCCGAGGCGACGACCCTGCGCGAGGTCTACCGCACGATCCTCCGCCGGCGGTTCCTGCCCGGGACGCCCGAGCAGATCGCCGACTGGCTGACCGAACGGTACGAGCGGGACGCCGCGGACGGCTTCATGCTGGCGTTCTCGTCGATCCCGGTGAGCGTCGACCGGTTCGTCGACCAGGTCGTGCCGCAACTCGAGCGGCGTGGTGTCTACGACCGGGCGTACCGGGGCACGACGCTGCGGGAACACCTCGGGCTCGAGCGCCCGGCGAGTCGGTTCGACGCCGTTCCCGCCCAGGAGGCCTCCGCATGAGCGACCGCATCCTGCTCGCCGCGTTCGCGTTCCACCCCGGCGGCGCGCACGTCACGGGATGGCGGCACCCGTCGTCCCGTCCTGCCGAGCACCTGACCATCGGGCACCACCGGCACTTCGCCCAGAGCGCGGAGCGCGGGTTCTTCGACACGGTCTTCCTCGCCGACGGCCTGTACTTCTGGGACCGCTACCCGTCCGGGGTCGACCACTACGGCGCGCTGCGGCCGGAGCCGTTCACGCTGCTCGCCGCGCTGTCGCAGGTGACCTCGCGCATCGGGCTCGCGGCGACGGTGTCGACGACGTACAACGAGCCGTACCACGTCGCCCGGTCGATCGCCTCGCTCGACCACCTCAGTCGTGGCCGCGCGGCGTGGAACCTGGTGACGAGCCGGTACGACGAGGAAGCCCGGAACTTCGGCGGCGATGCACACGCCGACCACTCGCGCCGGTACGAACGCGGCCGCGAGTTCGTGGACGTCGTGCACGGCCTGCTCGACAGCTGGGACGACGACGCCATCCGTGCCGACGCCGCGTCCGGGATCTTCGCCGACCGGAGCGGTCTGCACCGACTCGACCACGACGGCGAGTTCTTCCGGGTGCGGGGCCCGCTGAACACCGCCCGGCCGCCGCAGGGGCACCCGTTGCTCTTCCAGGCCGGCGGCTCCGAGTCCGGGCTGGAACTCGCCGCGGACACCGCCGACGCCGTCTTCACCCGCGGCGGCTCGGCAGTGGACGTCCGCCGGTTCGTCGACGACCTCCGTGCCCGAGCGGTGCGGCACGGTCGAACCGCCGACGCCGTCAAGATCATGCCGTCGGTGATGCCCGTGGTGGGGGAGACCGCCGCGGACGCCCGCGCCGAGGCGGACGCGATCCTGGCCCTGACGCCGGACGCCCTCATCCTCGAGGACGTGTCGCACCAGATCGGACGGGACCTGTCCGGGCGTGACGTCGACGTGCCGTTCGACTACACGCAGTTCGACGGCACCGAGGAGTTCGACACCTCGAACGAGACCCGCTCGCCGAAGCCCGCGGTGGAGCGCCTGCTCGCGGACGGCCCGGCGACGCCACGGGAGGTCTACGCGTGGTCCTACCGCCGGCACCTGCTCACCGGGACCGGTGCGGAGATCGCCGACCGGCTCGAGGAACTCAGCGACGACGGCGGCGCGGACGGCTTCGTCGTGCAGTTCCCGTACCTGCCCGGCGGCATCGACCGCTTCGTCGACCACGTCGTCCCGGAACTGCAGCGCCGCGGCCGCACCGCCACGACCTACGACGACCTCACCCTGCGCGAGCGGTTCGGACACGCCCGTGTCCCCGACCGCGCGCACCGCTGACCGCACCACCCTCTCCGCAACCCGAACCCCTAGGAGCCCCCTGTGACCGTCGACCTCACGTCGCGGCGGCGTCGCCTCAAGCGCCTCGCCCTCGCGGCCGCCGCATCCGCCCTCGCCCTCGCACTCGCCTCCTGCTCGTCCGGCGGCAACGCCGGCACCGGATCGTCCTCGGACGCCGGCGTCTACAAGCTGGGGCTCCAGGAGCCCGACAGCACGATCAACCCGCTCACCACCTCCGACTACAACGCGATGTTCATCGTCGGCCTGGCATCCGAGGGCCTGCTCAGCCAGGACGCCGCCGGCAAGCTCGAGGGGCGCCTCGCGAAGTCCTGGACGGCCTCGTCCGACGGCCGGACCTGGACGATCACCCTCCGCGAGGGGCTCGAGTTCTCCGACGGCTCCTCGCTGACGAGCAAGGACGTGGTCGCCACCTTCGACTCGATCATCGGCAAGGACAGCCAGTCGCCGGGCAAGTCGAGCTTCGACGGCATCCTGCAGTCGGTGCATGCGGACGGTGCCACGAAGGTCTCGTTCGCACTCGCGAAGCCGTACGCCGACTTCCCGTACCTGCTCACCGGCTCGAACACCACGATCCAGCCCGCCGGGTTCTCGGCGTCGACGAACTGGGCGAAGAAGCCGGTCGGCGCTGGGCAGTTCGTCCTGTCGAAGTACTCCGCCGGGCAGGGCGTCACGTTCACGAAGAACCCGAAGTACTGGGACGCGAAGGACGTCGACCTGTCGGAGATCGACGTGAAGTTCTACGCCGACGACCAGGCCCAGCTGCTCGCGTTCCAGAGCGGCGAGATCGACCAGATCGCGTCGAGCCCGACGGTCGCCTCGACGCTGAAGGGCTCCGACCACAAGGAGACCGAGCCGTACTACAACAAGTTCGACGGCATCTTCCTCGACGTCACGAAAGCGCCGTTCGACGACCCGAAGGTCCGCGAGGCGTTCGCGTACGCGCTCGACCGCAAGGAGATCGTGAAGACGGTCTACGGCGGCGACGCCTCGGTCGGGAACGACACCACGTTCTTCCCGAGCTCCGCGATCCAGCCGAAGGGCCTCGAGCAGCGGTCGCAGGACGCCGCGAAGGTCAAGGACCTGCTCGGCGGCAAGACCGTGTCGTTCGAGATCACCACGCTGGACTCCGAGAAGGCGCTGGCCCAGGTCGTGCAGCAACAGCTCGAGGCAGTGGGCGGGTTCGAGGTCACGCTCAAGGTGCTCACGAGTGCGCAGTACTACGCCGACGGCGACGACACCCCGTGGCTGAACGCGCCGGTGACGATCACGAACTGGGCGCAGCGGCTGCCGGCGCAGTACATCGACCTCATCTACCGGTCCGGAGCCGCCTGGAACGCGTCGAAGTACTCGAACACGAAGCTCGAGGACCTCACCGACCAGTACGAGTCCACCACCTCGGAGTCCGAGCGGCAGGCCCTCGCGAACCAGATCGCCGAGATCGAGTGGACCGACCTGCCGGTCATCGTCCCCGCCTTCGCGTCGAGCAAGATCATCCTGCAGCAGCACGTGACCGGGACGTTCCGGTCCGGACAGGACTTCCCCGGCGGCTTCGACTTCCGTGGGATCGGGGTCAGCTCGTCATGAGCACCGCGCGCCGCCGTCGCCTGCTGACCCTGGTCGGGCAACGGATCGTCCAGATCCCGCTCGTCCTCGTCGTGGTCTCGATCCTCACGTTCTGGCTCGTCCAGGTCGTGCCGGGGACCCCGGTCGGAACGCCCTGGGCAGTACGCGACGGCGGCGCAGGTGCACGCCTGGAACGTCGACCACGGACTCGACGGGTCCCTCGTGAGCCGGTACCTGCACTGGATCGGCGGGTTCGTCACGGGGACTGGGGCACCAGCTTCGTGTACTCCGAACCGGTCCGCGACCTCGTGCTCGGCCGCCTCGGCAACTCGCTCCTGCTCGGCGCGTACGCCTTCGTCATCATGGTGCCGGTCGCGATCGCCCTCGGCGCGGTCCAGGCCTACCGGCAGGGCCGACGTTCCGACCGGGCGATCACGGTCGGGCTGCTCACGGTGTCGGCGGTGCCCGAGTTCGTCGTCGGCATCGTCCTGCTCCTCGTGTTCGCCGTGTGGCTCAAGGTCGTGCCCGTGCAGGCGTCCGGCGCGCTCGACGCCGGGTTCGGGGAACGGCTCCGGGTGCTCACGCTGCCCGCGGTCGTGCTCGCCCTGGCGTACCTCGCCGTCCTGACCCGGATGGTGCGCGCCGGCACGATCGAGACGATCCGGTCGCAGTTCCACCGCACCGCCGTGCTGAAGGGCCTGACGAACGGTCAGATCGTCCGTCGCCACGTCATCCGGAACGCACTCATCCCGACGTTCTCGGTGCTCGGCATCTACCTCGGCACCCTCCTCGGCGGCAGCGTCATCGTGGAGACGCTCTTCTCCTACCCGGGCCTCGGCGCGTTGCTCGTGTCCGCGGCCGAGCGCAAGGACGCCCTGCTGCTCGAGAGCGGCGTGATGCTCGCGGGTGCGCTCTCGCTCGGCGCGCTGCTGCTCACCGACCTGGTGTTCGTCGTGGTCGACCCGCGGATCCGCTTCGAACGGAAGGCCACCGCATGACCGCCGTCGTCCCCGGCGCGATCGACACCGACGCGCGCACCACCGTCGACCCGCCCGGTCGTCCACGGCACGGGTGCCACGTCGGGGCTGGCGCGCGCTGCTGACCCGTCCGACCTTCCTGGTGTCGGTGGCGATCCTGCTCTGGTGGATCGTGCTCGCGGTCGGGTGGCACGCGCTCGGGCTGCAGCCCTTCGCCAAGACCGGCGGGCTGCTGCAGGCCCCGAGCGGTGCGCACTGGTTCGGTACCGACTCGCTCGGCCGCGACGTCTTCGCCCGGGTCGCCGCCGGGGCCACTCCGGCGCTCGTCATCGGCCCGCTCGGCGCGGCACTCGCGACCGTCCTCGGCGGCACGCTCGGACTGCTCGCCGGGTACCACCGCGGCTGGGTGGACACGGCGCTGATGCGGTTCTTCGACGTGCTGCTCGCACTACCGAGCCTGATCTTCCTGGTCGTCCTGGTCGGGGCCTTCGGGGTGTCGACGCCCGCGCTCGTCCTCATCGTCGGGGTGCTGTTCGCGCCGGGGATCGCGCGCATCGTCCGCGCGGCGGTGCTCGTCGAGATGGGGAAGTCGTACGTGCAGGCCGCTCGGCTGCAGGGCGAGAGCTCCTTCCGGGCGATGCTCACCGAACTCCTGCCGAACGTCGTCGGGGTGTTCGTCATCCAGGCCGTGCTGAGCCTCGGAGCCGCGATCTTCATCACCGCGTCGCTCTCCTTCCTCGGGCTCGGATCGCAGCCGCCCGCTGCCGACTGGGGGCTCGACATCAACGCGAACCGCGCCTACCTGCAGGCAGCGTGGTGGACGGTCGTGTTCCCCGGCGTCGCCGTCGCCTCGATCGTCGTCTCCGCGAACCTCATCGCCGACAACCTCAAGGAAGTGACCGAATGAGTGACGAACCCCTGGTCCGGGTCGAGGGGCTCACGGTCGCGTACCGCGGCGTGCGCGTGGTCGACGACGTGTCGTTCACGATCGAGGCCGGCGGCTCGTACGGGCTCGTCGGCGAGTCCGGTTCGGGCAAGAGCACCGTCGCGGGCACCCTGACGGCCTCACTCGGACCGGACGCCGCGGTCGGGGCAGAGCAGATCACGGTCGACGGCTCCGCGGTCGACGCGCTGCGCGGGACCGCCTGCGTCGGTTCCGCCGAGACGTCGTGGCGGTGGTGCACCAGGAGCCGGGCCTCGCGCTCAACCCGACGATGACCGTCGGCCGGCAGGTCGCCGAGGTCCTCCGTGCGACCGGTTCCGGCCGAGCGGCCGCGGAGTCGGCGACCGTCGAGGCATTCACCCGCGTCGGTCTGCCGTCGCCGGAGACCGTCGGGGTGCGCTACCCGCACGAACTGTCCGGTGGCCAGCAGCAGCGGGTCGCGATCGCCATGGCACTGGTGGCCCGCCCGCGTCTGCTCGTGCTCGACGAGCCGACGACCGGCCTCGACAGCACCGTCGAGGCCGGCATCATGGCGCTCATCGACGAGCTGCGGGCCGAGATCGGGTTCGCCACCCTGCTGATCAGCCACAACCTGCCGCTGGTCGCCGCGCACTGCGACCGCGTCGGGGTGCTCCGGCACGGTGTGCTCGTCGAGGAGGGGCCGGCGACGCGCGTCCTCCTGCAGCCGACGGACCCGTACACGGTGCAGCTCGTCGACGCCCTGCCGGACATCACGGCGGCCAAGTCACGGCCGGGAGCCGAGGGCGCACGAGCCTCCGCGGACGTGCTCGTCACGGTCCGTGGCCTCCGCAAGGAGTACGACGGACAGGCGGCCCTCGACGGCGTCGACCTGGACCTGCACCGCGGCGAGGTCCTCGGCGTCGTCGGTGAATCCGGTTCCGGCAAGACGACCTTCGGTCGTGCCCTCGCCGGCCTCGTCCGGCACGAGGGCACGATCACGTTCGCAGCGGCCGCGGGACGGACCCCGCCCGTGCAGGTCGTGTTCCAGAACGCCGACGCGTCCCTGAACCCCGGCGGACGGTGCGACAGGTCCTCGGTCGTGCGATCCGACTGCTGGACGGCGACGACACGGCCGAGGAGCTCGACCGCCCGCGTGGGACTGCCCGCCGACGTGCTCGACAGACGTCCCGCCCAACTCTCCGGCGGGCAGAAGCAGCGCGTCGCGATCGCCCGCGCGTTCGCCGGCCCGGTACCGCTCGTGGTGTGCGACGAACCGACGTCCGCCCTCGACGTGTCGGTGCAGGCGCGGATCCTGGACCTCGTCCTCGATCTGCAGCGGACCACGGGCACGACCTGCGTCTTCATCTCGCACGACCTCGCGGTCGTCCGCAGGGTCTCCGACCGCATCGCGGTGTTCGAGGAGGGCCGGATCGTGGACGTCGCAGCGGCCGAGCGGGTCTTCGAGGACGGCGACCACCCGCGCACGCGGGCGCTCGTCGAGGCGGCCTTCGACCTGCGCCGACGTGCCGGGCTGACGCGGCGGGTCGCGACGGCCTGACCGCCGGACTGGAGGCACGGTGCGGGCCGACCCGCACCTCCAGTGCGGCGGTTCGTCGCGGCAGACCCCTCCGGTGAGCGGACGACGTCGGGTCGCGGCGGCCGACCCGACCATTGCTGCTCAGCCGACAGGCGTGCCGGCAGCGGCAGGGACGACGACGGCGACGCGACCCTGGCCCGTGAGCGTGACGGTTCCGTCCAGGGCGATGACGGCGTCGAACGGGGCCAGCGTGCCGTCGGGGCCGGTGACGGTGCCGTCGAGGACGACGCCGACACCGTGCAACTCGTGCTCGCCGTCGACGGACGCCACCGCGAGCGTCGGCCTGCCGGTGCCCCGGCGCACCATGAGGTTCAGGTCGTACCCCGGGGCCGTGACGCCGACGGCGCGCACGTCGGCCTCGCCGGCGAACGAGACCGCGTCGAACCGGTCGAGCACCGCACGTCGGCCGTCCAGATCGAGCGTGAGGGGTGTCGCGAGAGGGACAGCAGGACGCGGTCCACCCCGGGCAGCGACGAGAAGGGCGCGTCCGAGCCGATCGTCGCGATGCTCAGTCGCGCGTCGAACGGGCCGTCGTCCGGCGTGCGCCAGAAGCTCGACGGTCTCGCCGAGTCCGTTCGCCCACCGGCTCCGGGGCAGCCCGGAGAAGCGGACCGTGCGTGCGGCGCCGGTCACAGGTCGTCGTCGTCCATGCTCAGGTGCGATGTCTCCGGGGCCATCAGGATCGAGACGACCATCCCGACCGCCAGGATGCCGGCGAGGGCGAGGAGCGTCGGCGTGATGCCCCACGCGCCGAGGGTCAGCGGGAGCAGGAAGGTGCCGATCGCCGAGCCGATGCGGCTCACACCGTTGAGGAGCCCGACGCCCGCGGCCCGGACGTTCGTCGGGAAGAGCTCCGGCGGGTAGACCTGGTCGAGGTTCGAGCTGGCGGACATCACGAACGTGAACACGAGGAACGCCGGCAGCACGAGCCACAGCGGGGCGTGCTCGCCGAACGAGACGACCGCCAGCGCGACGGCCATGACGCCGAACGTCCAGATGATGAGGGGGCGCCGTCCGCTCTTCGCGACCAGCCACAGACCACCGAGACCGCCGAGGAGCAGGAAGACGTTGAGCAGCGCGCCCGCGGCGAACCCGTCGGCGTCCATGCCGAGGCTCAGCAGGATGACCGGCAGGAAGCTGTACACCGCGAAGTAGGGGATCACCTGCGCGTTGTAGAACACCGAGCCGAAGACCGTGCTCCGCAGGTTCTTGCCGCGGAACAAGTCGCGGTAGCGGCCGGGGTACGGCGTTCGTGTGCCGCGGCGACGGCGTCCACGTCGAGCCCCTCCGGCAGGAACTCCGCGACGATCGCCCGTGCCTCGGCGAGACGCCCCTTCGTGATCAGCCACCGCGGGGACTCCGGGGTGCCGAGTCGCAGCACCAGGACCGCCGCCGCGGGGATCGCACCGCTCGCGAGCAGCCAGCGCCAGCCGTCGCCCGTGCCGAGGGTGCTCACCCAGGTCCCGATGAAGTACGCCGCGGTGTAGCCCACGGTCCACGCCACGGTCAGCGTCGCCAGCAGGCCGCCGCGGAACCTGGCCGGCACGAACTCCGCCACCAGGGTCGGGCCGAGCGCGTAGTCGGCGCCGACCCCGAACCCGATGAGCAGCCGCAGCACGAACAGCGTCCCGGGTCGTGCACGAAGAACTGCGCGGCCGACGCGACCACGATCAGCACGAAGTCGAGCATGTAGACGAGCCGACGACCGAACCGGTCGCCGAGCCACCCGCAGGTGATGCTGCCGACGAAGATGCCGATGAGGACCGAGCTCGCGATGAGCCCGGACCAGAGGTCGCTCACGGGGAACGCCTGCGGATGAGGGTCAGTGCGATGCCGATGCTGCCCAGGGCGTACCCGTCCGAGAAGTTCGCGCCGAACGTCAGCGCGGTGATCCGCATGTGGAAGCGGCTCAGACGCTCCGGCGGGGCCGCCTGGGCGGTCCGGGGTGACGACGCTGTCATGGTGCTCCGATGTGTGGGGTGGTCATTCGAGCGGGCCCGTGACGGACTCCGCGGCGGTGACGAGGTCGTCGGACGCCAGGAAGGTGCGGAGGGCCTCGATGTCCCGGCCGAACTCGCGGTCGACCGGAGCGAAGGGGACGATCCGGCGGACGGCGTCCCGGACGGCGCGGAGGGCGGGTGAGCCGGACACGCCCGCCTCGCCCTCGAGCAGGTCCGCCGCCTGCGCCGCCGCGAGGAGTTCGATCGCGAGCACGTACTGCAGGCGGCCGACGGAACGGTACGCCTGCTGGGCGGCGAGGTGCGCGTTGCTCACCGGGTCCTCCTGGCCGGCCGACGTCGGGATCGACTCGACCGAGGCGGGGGAGACCTCGCCGCGCATCTCGAGCACGAGCGCCGCGGCCGTGTACTGCGGGATCATCAGGCCGTTGTTGAGCCCGGGGGTGGACGCGAGGAACGGTGGCAGCTCGCTCACGGTGCTGTTCACCATCCGGTCCGTCCGGCGTTCGCTGTGGTGGGCGAGCACCGCCGCGGCGGCCTTCACGGCGTCCATCGCGAGGCCGACGGAGGTCCCGTCGAAGTTGCCGGCCATGACGGCGTCGCCGTCCTCCGGGAACAGCATCGGGTTGTCGCCGACGGAACCGAGGGACTCGTCGACGATCCGGGCGGCGTCGTCGAACGAGCGCCGGACGGACCCGTGCAGCTGGGGGAGCGCTCGGAGCAGGTAGGGGTCCTGCACGCGGTGGTCGCGGTGCAGCTCGGCGATCGCGCTCCCCTCGAGCAGGCGGACGAGGTTCCTCGCGGTCGCAGCCTGCTCGGGGTACCGCCGGAGCGCGTGCACCCGTGGGTCGAGCGCGCGGGTCGTCCCCGGAGCGACTCGAACGCCAGCGCCCCGATGACGTCGGCCTGCCGGGACGCTCGCCGGACGTCGTGCGTGACGAGGGCGGCGACCGCGGTGATGCTCATGATGCCGTTGAGGAGCGTCAGCCCCTCCTTCGCCCGGAGCCGCACAGGCGTCAGGCCCCGGCGGCGGAGGGCCTCGGCGCCGCTCACCACGTCGCCGTCGACGGTCGCTCGACCCCGACCGGTGAGCACGAGGGCGATGTGCGCCTCGAGTGCCAGGTAGCCGAGCGAGCCGCCGCCCGGCACGACCGGCGTGACGTGCTCCTCGAGCAGCGAGCGGATGAGTTCGAGCGTCTCCAGGCGGGTGCCGGACCGACCGGCGCCGAGGTGCGCGAGCATCACGACGAGGATCGCACGGACCTGGTCCTCGGGGATCGGGGCCCCGACGGACACCGCGTGGGAGACGATGATGTTCTCCTGCAGTCGCAGGGCGTCCTCCGGAGCGATGGTCTCGGTGTAGTTGTCGCCGAAACCGGTCGTCACGCCGTACACGACGGTGCGGTCCTCCAGGAACCGGGTGACGAGGTCGGCCGCGGCGCCGACACGGCGGGCGTACCCGTCGGAGAACCGGACGACGGCACCGTGCCGGGCGACGGCGACGACCTGGTCGACGGTGAGCGGGGCGTCGTCGAGCAGCACCGTCTCGGTGCGGGTGCCGTCACCCGTCCGGGCATCGCCGCTCATGCGGGCACCGCCGGGTACACCGCGGTGGACTCCCGGACCAGGTGCTCGCCGATGCGGGCGACGTCCGCCGGGTCGGTGAGCCGGTAGCTCGGGACCAGACAGGACATCGCGGCGACCACCCGGTGGCCGGCGCGCACCGGGCGGACACCGCGGTCACGTCGCGCTCGGCACCCTCGGCCACGACGACGTACCCGTCCTCGCCGACGTCGTCGAGCAGGACCCGACCGACCGCGGTGTCGGTGAGCGGGATCGTGCGGCCGACCCACCCGACGTGCCGGATGGACTGGGTGCCCTCGGCGATGGCGAGGTGCATCGCGGTGTCGCCGACGCCGAACACGCTGAGGTAGCAGGACTCGGTGGTGCCCTGGGCGACGCGGCGCATGGCGTCGCGGGTCTGGGCGACGAGCGCGGTGTTCGACAGGGCCGCCGCACCGAGCTGCACGAGGTGCGGGCCGGCCGTGAACGCGCCGTCGTCGTCGCGGCGCACGAACTCCCGGTGCTCGAGTGCTCGGAGGAGGCGGAGCGCGGTGCTCGCCGACAGGTCGGCCCGCCGTGCGGCCTCGGTCAGCGTGATGCCGTCCGCGTCGCACACCAGGCCGAGCAGGACGAGGGCGCGGTCGATCGTCCGCATGCCCTGTCCGCCCGTGGATTGCTCGGTCATGACTGCCACCCTACGGAATCTGGTTTTCAGTGAGTAGCAATGCCGTGTTTCGTTCTCGTGAAATCTGCCGGACTGGAGGCGCGGGGCGGGCCTGCACCGCGCCTCCAGTCCGCCCTGTGGTCACGGAAGACCGCACGGGGTGCGTCGGCGACGTCGGTCAGGACGGGGACGTGCCGAGCCGCCGGGCGAGCACGTCGGCGGTGCGACGGACCTCCGCGAGGAGCGTCGGCGGCACGCCGCCGTCCGCCGTCGACGCGTACGTCGACCCGATGCTCGCGACCGGCCACCCCGTGGTGTCGAGCACCGCGACCGCGACCGACGACAGTCCCGGCGTCACGGCGCCGTCCTCCGTCGCGTACCCGACGGAGCGGACCCCCTCGAGCTCGTGCCGGAGCGTCCGCAGGTCGCCGGGGCCGGTCTCGGTCCGCCGGACGAACGCCGTACCGGGCGGGTAGAGCGCACGGAGCTGTGCCGTCGGGGTCGCCGCGAGCATCGACTTGCCGGTGGCGGTGAGGTGCGCGGGCAGTCGGACCCCGACGTCCGTGACCAGGGCTCCGCGGTGTCGGGCGCGTTCCTCGACGACGTAGACGACCTCGGCGCCGTGCAGCACGCCGAGGTGCGCACTCTCGCCGGTGCGGTCGACCAGGGACGCGAGCAGCGGGGCCCCGAGCAGGGTGAGCGGCTGCTGCCGGGTGAAGCCGGAGCCGAGTTCGAACGCCGCGATCCCGAGTCCGTACTTGCGCGCCTCGACGAGGTGCAGGACGAACCCGTGCTCGGTGAGCGACGTCAGCAGCTGGTAGACGGTGGACCGCGGCAGGTCGAGCCGGGTGGCGATCGTGCTGGCGGCGAGCGGTCCGCGCTGCGTGGCGAGGAGCCCGAGGACGCGCAGACCGGCGTCGAGCGCGGGGACCTTCGGCGAGGGGCTGGGCATGGTGCTCCGATGTCGGCGTCGTTTCCTGTCCGGTACCCGGACACTATCTGGCGTCGCGGGCACCACGCACCCGGGCCGCTCCTGTCAGATGGGGGAAGGCCGACGGGCAGGACCCGGCGGACGCCGACGGACCAGCGCCCGGCCGGGCGGCGAGACCAGCGCCCGGCCGGGCGGCGAGACCAGCGACGAAGGAGCCACCGTGACCGAGACAGCAGCAGACCACGCCGTGACGAACCCGACCCCGGCCGGATCGGGCCCCCGGACGGTCCGCGCCGCTCGCGGCACGACCCTCTCCGCCAAGAGCTGGCAGACCGAGGCACCGCTGCGCATGCTGATGAACAACCTCGACCCCGAGGTCGCTGAGCGCCCCGAGGACCTCGTCGTCTACGGCGGCACCGGCAAGGCGGCGCGGAACTGGCAGGCGTTCGACGCCATCGTGCACGCGCTGCGCGACCTCGAGTCCGACGAGACGCTCCTCGTGCAGTCCGGTAAGCCCGTCGGGGTGTTCCGCACGCACGAGTGGGCGCCCCGCGTGCTCATCGCGAACTCGAACCTCGTCGGGGACTGGGCGACCTGGCCGGAGTTCCGCAAGCTCGAGGCCGAGGGCCTGACCATGTACGGCCAGATGACCGCCGGCTCGTGGATCTACATCGGCACCCAGGGCATCCTGCAGGGCACGTACGAGACCTTCGCGGCCGTCGCCGAGAAGCGGTTCGGTGGAACGCTCGCCGGGACGATCACGCTCACCGGCGGCTGCGGCGGCATGGGCGGCGCGCAGCCCCTCGCCGTCACGCTGAACGGCGGCGCCGCGATCGTCGTCGACGTCGACCGCGCCCGGCTCCAGCGTCGCGTGGACCACCGCTACCTCGACGAGCTCGCCGACGACCTCGACGACGCCGTGGCCCGGGTCACCGCCGCGAAGGCCGAGCGGCGTGCGCTCAGCGTCGGACTCGTCGGCAACGCCGCCACGGTGTTCCCCGAGCTGCTGCGCCGCGGCGTCCCGATCGACGTCGTCACCGACCAGACGAGCGCCCACGACCCGCTGAGCTACCTTCCCGAGGGCTACGGCGTCGACGAGTGGGCAGCCCGTGCCGAGTCCGACCCGGAGACGTTCACCGCCGACTCCCGCCGGGCGATGGCGAAGCAGGTCGAGGCGATGGTCGGCTTCCAGGACGCCGGTGCCGAGGTCTTCGACTACGGCAACTCGATCCGTCGTGAGGCCGAACTCGGCGGCTACGACCGCGCGTTCGCGTTCCCCGGCTTCGTGCCGGCGTACATCCGCCCACTCTTCGCGGAGGGCAAGGGACCGTTCCGCTGGGCAGCGCTGTCCGGCGACCCGGCCGACATCGCCGCGACCGACCGGGCGATCCTCGAGCTGTTCCCCGAGGACGAGAAGCTGCGCCGGTGGATCACCGCCGCCGGCGAGAAGATCCAGTACGAGGGCCTGCCCGCACGCATCTGCTGGCTCGGGTACCAGGAACGACACCTGGCCGGGCTCAAGTTCAACGAGATGGTCGCGTCCGGCGAGCTCAGCGCCCCGATCGCCATCGGCCGTGACCACCTCGACTCCGGCTCGGTCGCGTCCCCGTACCGCGAGACCGAGGCGATGGCCGACGGCTCCGACGCGATCGCGGACTGGCCGCTCCTGAACGCCCTGCTCAACACGGCCTCGGGTGCGACCTGGGTGTCGATCCACCACGGCGGCGGCGTCGGCATCGGCCGCTCCATCCACGCCGGACAGGTCATCGTCGCCGACGGCACCGACCTCGCCGCCGAGAAGATCGCCCGCGTGCTCGTGAACGACCCCGGCACCGGCGTCATGCGCCACGTCGACGCCGGGTACGAGCGTGCCGCGGAGGTCGCCCGCGAGCGCGGCCTGCGCGTGCCGATGTGGGAGGTCTGACCGTGACGGACTCCGGCGCGACCGTGCTGCCCGGCCTGGCCGAGATCGCCGAGGTCGGTCGCGACCACGTCCGCGGCGGCTACACACGGCACCTGCTCGACGACGCCGAGCGCACCCTGCGCGACTGGTTCGTCGAGCGGGCGACCCGGCTGGGTCTGGACGTCGAGGTCGACCGCAACGGCAACACCTGGGCCTGGTGGGGCGCGCCCGGTCCGGACGCGTTCGTCACCGGGTCGCACCTCGACTCCGTGCCCGGTGGTGGTGCCTTCGACGGCCCGCTCGGGGTCGTGTCGGCCCTCGACGCGGTCGCCCGGCTGCAGGCCGAGGGGCACCGGCCGTCCCGCCCGACCGCGATCGCGGTCTTCGCCGAGGAAGAAGGCTCGCGCTTCGGCGTCGCCTGTCTCGGCTCGCGCCTGCTGACGGGCGCCATCAGCCCGGAACGCGCGCTCGCGTTGACGGACGCGGACGGCACCAGCCTGCAGGAGGTGCTCACCTCGGCGGGCATCGACCCGTCCGGCGTCGGGCCCGATCCGGATCGGTTGTCCGGCATCGGGACGTTCGTCGAGCTGCACGTCGAGCAGGGGCGCGGGCTGGTCGACCTCGGCGCACCCGTCGCGTTGGCGTCGAGCATCCTCGGCCACGGCCGGTGGCGCTTCCGGTTCACCGGGCAGGGCAACCACGCCGGGGCGACGCTGATGGCCGACCGTCGGGACCCGATGGTCGCCGCGGCCGCTGTCATCGCCGGCGTCCCAGCACTGGCCCGGCAGCACGGCGACGCGCGTGCGACCGTCGGTCGGCTCCGCTCGGTACCGGGCGGGACGAACGTGATCGCGTCGGCCGTGGAGTTCTGGCTCGACGCCCGCGCCGGGGACGACACCGTCACGCAGGCCCTGGTCGCCGAGATCGCCGCCGAGGCCCGTGCGGCGGCGACCGCGAACGGCTGCGAGGTCGCGGTCACCGAGGAGTCCTGGTCGGCCCGCGTCGACTTCCCGGACGGACCGCGGACGGCGATCGACCGGGTGCTCGTCGGCGGCGGCGGTCG
Source organism: Curtobacterium flaccumfaciens (assembly GCA_029689965.1). Lineage (GTDB taxonomy): Bacteria > Actinomycetota > Actinomycetes > Actinomycetales > Microbacteriaceae > Curtobacterium > Curtobacterium flaccumfaciens_E. Next base: position 2,451,203 of record CP121450.1, read on the forward strand.
CCCGGTCCCCGTCCTGCCGACGGGTGCCGGACACGACGCCGGCGTGCTGTCCGCGCACGTGCCCGCCGCGATGCTGTTCGTCCGCAACCCGACCGGGGTGTCGCACGCGCCCGAAGAGTGGTCCGACGCCGACGACTGCGCCGCCGGCGTGGACGCCCTGACCCGGGTGATGCGGGAGCTGACGTGAGCGCCGAGGTGCGTTCGGTGCACTGCGCGACGGCGCTGATCGACGGCGTGGCGGTGGACGACGTGCGCCTCGGAGTCGGGCCGGACGGGCGGATCACCGCCCTCGACCCGGGCGTCCCCGCGGCACCGGGCGACCTCCGGCTCGGCACCGTGCTCGCCGGGTCGGGGAACGCGCACTCGCACGCCTTCCACCGACTGCTGCGCGGTCGGACCCACGGCGACGGCGGCGACTTCTGGCAGTGGCGCACGGCGATGTACCGCGCCGCAGGATCCCTCGACCCGGATTCGTACCGTGCGCTCGCGGTCGGGTGTTCGGGGAGATGCTCGCTGCCGGGTGGACCGCCGTGGGGGAGTTCCACTACGTGCACCACCGGCCGGACGGCACCCCGTACGACGACCCGAACGCGATCGGGCTCGCGCTGGCCGGGGCCGCCCGCGAGGTCGGGATCCGCCTCACGCTCCTCGACACCTGCTACCTGACCGGTGCTCCCGGCGAACCGCTCGCACCCGAGCAGCGGCGCTTCGGCGACGGCACCGCGGCGGCCTGGCTCGAGCGCTGGCACGCCCTCCGGGGCGCCGTCGGCGACGACGCCCTCGTGACGGTCGGCGCCGCCGTGCACTCGGTCCGGGCGGTCCGACCCGACGACGTCGCCCTCATCGCCCGCGAGGTGCCGAGCGACGTCCCGCTGCACGTGCACCTGTCCGAGCAGCCGGCCGAGAACGCGCAGAGCCTGGCGGCCTGGGGTGCACGGCCGTCCCGGGTGCTCGCGGACGCCGGCGCGCTCTCCCCGCGCCTGAGCGTCGTGCACGCCACGCACCTCGACGACGACGAGATCACCCTCCTCGGGTCCGCCGGGTCACCGCGGTCATCTGCCCGACCACCGAGGCCGACCTGGGCGACGGGATCGGCCCGGCTCGGCGGCTCGCCGACGCGGGCGCCACGATCGCGCTCGGGTCCGACCAGAACGCCGTGGTCGACCCGTTCCTCGAGGTCCGCGGGCTCGAGGCCGGGGAACGGCTCGCCGCACGACGGCGCGGTGTCTTCAGCCCCGCCGAGCTCGACGCGGCCAGGAGCACGGCCGGCTACCGGTCGCTCGGCCTGCGCGGCGGCATCGCGGTGGGGGCGCCGTGCGACCTCGTCGAGGTCGACCCGACGAGCGTCCGGACGGCGGGTTCGGCGGTGCCGCAGCTCGTGCTCACCGCGACCGCCTCGGACGTCCGGCGTGTGGTCGTCGGCGGGACCGTGCGCGCCGTCGACGGCAGACTGGCGGACGACCGCGCACCCGCGGACCTGCTGACGGCGTGGACGGAGGACCACCGGTGACCAGCGAACTCATCACCGACATCGGCGAACTGCGCACGCTCGACCGGCGCGAGGCCCCTGGCGACGCGTCCGGCGCGGCCGAGGGCGACGCCGCGGCGGCCGCCGTCGTCCGGCACGACCAGGCGCTCGTCGTCGAGGACGGCCGGGTGGTGTGGATCGGTGCACGATCGGACGCCCCGGACGCCGACGTCCGGACCAGCGTCGGCGGTCGCACCGTGCTGCCCGGCTGGGTCGACCCGCACACGCACCTCGTGTTCGCCGGCGACCGGTCCACCGAGTTCGTGGACCGGATGGCCGGCCGTCCGTACGCGGCCGGGGGCATCATGACGACGGTCCGTGCGACCCGGGCGGCCTCGGAGTCCGACCTGCTCGCCGGTGCGCGCGCGGTCGTCGACGGCGCCGCGGCCCAGGGCACGACGACCATCGAGGCGAAGACCGGGTACGGGCTCGACGTCGCGACCGAGGAGCGGCTCGCCCGGATCGCCGCCCGGGTGGCGGACGTCGTGACCTACCTCGGCGCGCACGTGGTCCCGGAGGGGGCGGACCGGGACGCCTACGTCGACCTCGTCACCGGGCCGATGCTCGATGCGGTCACCCCGTACGCGCAGTTCGTCGACGTGTTCTGCGAAGCCGGAGCGTTCACCCCGGACGAGTCCCGCGAGGTCCTGCTCGCCGGACGCCGCGCGGGCCTGGGGCTCCGGGTGCACGGCAACCAACTCGGTGCGAGCGGCGGCGTCGCCCTCGCCGTGGAACTCGGCGCCGCGAGCGTCGACCACTGCAACCACCTGTCCGACGCCGACGTCGCCGCCCTTGCGGGCTCGTCGACGATCGCGACGCTCCTGCCGGCGTGCGACCTGTCGACCCGGGCGCCGTTCGCCCCGGCCCGACGACTCGTCGACGCCGGCGTCCGGATCGCCCTGGCGTCGAACTGCAACCCGGGGACCTCGTTCACGTCGTCGATGCAGTTCCAGGTGGCCACGGCCGTCCTGCAGCAGCACCTGACGCTCGAGGAGTCGCTCGCTGCCGCCACCCTCGGCGGGGCCGCAGCGCTCGGGCTCGACCGCGGGGACGACGCCGTCGGCAGTCTGCGGGTCGGGGGCCGGCCGACCTGCAGGTCCTCGATGCCCCGACCGCCGCGCACATCGCCTACCGCCCGGGCATGCCCCTGACGGTCGCGTCCTGGCGCCGCGGCGTCCGGCACGTCCCCCTTCGCGTGATCGACTGAACCGGGATCGTCGGGCCGTCACGGGCGACCCGACGACTCCTGCTCACTGGACCGCGCGTCGGGCGCCGGATCGGCGGGATCAGTCGTGGAACGTCTCGATGGACGCGCCGAGCGAGTTGAGGCGCTCCTGCAGCCTGCTCGTAGCCCGGGCGATGATACCGACGTTGCGCAGGACGCTCTCGCCCTTCGCGGCGAGCATGGCCAGCAGGATGACCACCGCGGGACGGAGCGCCGGCGGGCAGCTGACCTCGGCACCGGAGAAGTGCGTCGGGCCGGTGACGTCGAGGCGGTGCGGGTCGCGCAGAGTGACGCTCGCGCCGAGTCGGGTCAGGTCGAGCAGGTGGATCGCCCGGCCCTCGTAGACCCAGTCGTGCACGAGCGTGGTGCCCTCCGCCATCGCCGCGATGACCACGAAGAACGGCAGGTTGTCGATGTTCAGGCCCGGGAACGGCATCGCGTGGATCTTGTCGATCGGCGCGTGCAGCTCGGACGGGTGCACGGTGATGTCGACCAGGCGGGTGCGACCGTTCGCGGCGGCGTACTCGTCGGAGACGTCGAAGCGCAGGCCCATCTCGGCCAGGGTCGCGAGCTCGATCTCGAGGAACTCGATCGGTGCGCGGGTCACGGTGAGCGTCGACGCGGTGACGATCCCGGCGGTCAGCAGACTCATCGCCTCGACCGGGTCCTCGCTCGGCCAGTAGTCCACGACCTCGTCGATGCGGCTCCTACCCGTGATGCGGAGCGTCGTGGTGCCGATGCCGTCGACGCGCACGCCGAGGAGCTCGAGGAAGAAGCAGAGGTCCTGCACCATGTAGTTGGGGCTGGCGTTCCGGATGACCGTCTCGCCGTCGCGCGCCGCGGCGGCGAGGATCGCGTTCTCGGTCACCGTGTCGCCGCGCTCGGTCAGGACGATCGACTTCGTCGGGACGTCGGTGTTCGCCACGTCGACCTCGTACCAGCCCGAGGTCGCTTCGACGTCGACGCCGAAGGGCCGCAGGGCGATGAGGTGCGGCTCGACCGTGCGGGTGCCGAGGTCGCAGCCGCCGGCGTACGGCAGGCGGAAGGACTCGTACCGGCCGCTGAGCGGGCCGAGGAACATCAGCACGCTGCGGGTGCGTCGGGCCGCGTCGGCGTCGATGGCGTCGAGGCGCAGGTCCGACGGGGCGACGATCTCGAGGACCTCGCCGTCCGCCGACCAGGTGACGCTCGCGCCGAGGCTGCGGAGCACGTCGATGATGCGGTCGACCTCGACGATGCGTGCGACCCTGTGCAGCCGGGTGACGCCGCGGTTGAGCAGCGACGCGCAGAGGAGTGCGACGGCGGCGTTCTTGCTCGAGTTCACCGCGATGGAGCCGCTGAGCTTCCGGCCGCCCTGCACGCGGAGGTGGGCACGCTGCGGGGCACCGCCGATCGAGACGATCTGCTGGTCGAGGGCGTCGCTGATGCGGGTGAGCATCTCGAGGGACAGGTTCTGCCCGCCCTGCTCGATGCGGTTGATCGCGCTCTGGCTCGTGCCGACGCGTTCGGCGAGCTGTGCCTGGGTCATGCTGCGGCCCTTGCGCGCGCCCCGGATCAGGGCGCCGACCTCGCGGAGCGGTGCGGCGGTGGCGGCTGCCGTGGCGGCCGGCGTGACGACGGTGGTGGTGTCGGACATGCCGCCAACGTAACACGCTCATGAGATAAAACAGGGGAGTCAACGCCCAGGTTTCTCAGGATCGCGTCGGGAATACATCATCCGTGAGAGTTCAAGCGCGGTCGGGGGCCTGGACGCGGTCGTGGTGGTCGCACCGAGTCGGAGCGACAAGACCGACGTCGTACGACAGCGGCGGCGCAGCGCCCCGCGTGCGACCGCGGCTAACGCCGGCCCGCGGCCCGCCGATAGTCCTCCGTGCAGGCCCACGGACGGGCCGCATCCCGCCCCACGGACGGCGGCGGGACGATCGAGAACCAGGACGGGCCATGATCGTCGTCACACGACTCAACGGCAGCGGATTCGCTGTCAACCCCGATCTCGTGGAACGCATCCAGGAGACGCCGGACACGACGCTCATCATGGTCGACGGTGCCAAGTACATCGTGCGCGAGTCCATGGCGGAGGTCATCGACCTGATCGCCGCGTACCGCGCACGCATCGTCGGCATGGCCTACGGCACCGATGCCGCGGCACGGGACGACTCCGGTCCGCAGCCGACCCTCGCACCGGTCGCCCCGATCCACCAGCAGCGCGCGCAGGACGGAGGCCGCTGATGGACATCGCGACGATCGTCGGCATCCTCGTCGCCTTCGGAGCGCTCTTCGGCATGGTCGAGATGGAGCACGTCGAGGTCGCCGGGCTGTTCCTGCCCGCACCGATGCTGCTCGTGTTCGGCGCCACGATCGGCTGCGGCATCGCGAGCACCACGCTGAAGGACGCCATCGCGAGCTTCAAGGCCGTCCCGAAGGCGTTCACCGGCAAGGTCACGCCGCCGCAGTCGGTCATCGACGACGTGGTCGGACTGGCCGAGACCGCTCGGGCCAACGGCCTGCTCGCGCTCGAGCAGGAGGCCGACAAGCACGACGACCCGTTCATGAAGAAGGCACTGCAGAACATCGCGGACGGCACCGACGGCGACGAGCTCCGGATCCTGCTCGAGGACGAGATCGAGTCGAACGCCGCACCGGTCCGGAGCGCCAGCTCGTTCTTCATGGCCCTCGGCGGGTTCGCTCCGACCGTCGGGATCATCGGGACCGTGGTCTCGCTCACCCACGTGCTCGCGAACCTCGGGAAGCCGGACGAGCTCGGCCCGCTCATCGCGAGCGCGTTCGTCGCGACCCTGTGGGGCCTGCTCACCGCGAACTTCCTCTGGCTGCCGATCGGCGGCAAGCTCCGGAGGCTCGGGCAGCTCGAGGCCGATCGCCAGACGCTCCTGATGGAGGGGCTGCTCGCGGTGCAGGCGGGCAGCCAGCCGCGGTTGCTCGGTGAGCGACTGACCGCGATGGTGCCGCCCGCTGCCCGGGGCGCCGACGCGAAGGGCGCGAAGGCGAAGGCCGACAAGCGCGACGACGTCGACGACCAGCAGCTGGCGGCCTGACGATGAGCGCGAACCCCCGGGGACGCGGCCGCGGTCGGTCGAAGAAGTCCCACGACGAGGCCGAACACCCGACGAGCGCTGGATGGCGTCCTACATGGACATGATCACCGTGCTGATGTGCATGTTCCTCGTGCTGTTCGCGATGTCCACGGTCGACCAGCAGAAGTACATCCAGCTGAAGAACTCGCTCGCGACGGGTTTCGGCGAGGTGAAGTCGCAGAAGGTCGACACGGCGTCCGGCACGGTCGTGACGAAGGACGAGGTGGAGGACGGCTCCGGGTACTCCGTCGACAAGTCCCAGGCCGACCACTCCACGGCGTCGTCCGGTACGAAGGACACGAACGTCGACCCGACGTCCACCGTGGTCCCCGCCACCGCGACCAAGGCGGACGTCGCCGCGGCGAAGAAGGAGCTCGACGACCTGCAGGCCATCGAGGCGGCGATCAAGGCGAACCTCGCGAGGGCCGGCCAGACCTCGAACGTGCAGTTCACCGTCGACGCGCGTGGTCTGACCGTCCGGCTCGTCGGCAGTGAGACGTACTTCACGACGAACAGCGCCGACCTGTCCGACCAGGCGAAGCGCATCATGGACGCGATCGCACCGGTGCTCCGGACGAGCAGCCACGACGTCAGCGTCGAGGGGCACGCCGACCAGCGCGACTCCACCGCCCCCTACGCGACGAACTGGGAGCTCAGTGCGGCGCGTGCGACCGGGGTGCTGCGTGACCTGGTCGAGCGCGGCGGGATGCCGGCGGACCACATCCAGAGCGTCGGGTTCGGGTCGAGCCGCCCCCTCACGAAGGGCGGGACCGATGCGGACCTCACCCTGAACCGCCGGGTCGACATCGTGGTGCTGTCCAACCAGGACCAGGACGTCAGCGCCCTCATGCCCGCGCTCGCGAAGGCGCAGGACGGAGCGCGCCAGGGCTGACACCGAACGACCGGAACGGATCCGACCGCCCCCAGAACAAGGCACAGCGCGGGCGCAGCACTGACGGGTGCTCCGCAGCTGCCGACAGACGCACCCGTGACCGAGACCCTGCCAGCGCCCGAGGTGTACGACTTCGCGCGCCCGTCGACGCTCGCCCGCGAGCACGCCCGGTCCTCGAGCTCGCCTTCGAGACCTTCGCGCGCCAGTGGGGCACGCAGCTGACCGCGAAGGTCCGCGCCGTCAGCCAGGTCACGTGCGAGCAGGTCCAGATGACGACGTACGACGAGTACGCGGCGTCGCTGCCGGCCCTCACCGGGATGGTGCTGCTCCCGATCGCCGACGTCGTCCCGAAGGGCGTCCTGCAGGTCCCGCTCGATGGCGCCCTCACCTGGGTTTCGCACGCGCTCGGCGCCTCGAAGCCGCTCCCGACGCCGGACCGCACCTTCACGCCCATCGAGCAGGCGCTCGTCCGCAAGATCGTCGAGGATGCCCTCGACGACCTCCGCTACTCGTTCGGCGGCCTGCTCGCGCACGACGTCACGGCCGGCGGCTTCCAGTTCAACTCGCAGTTCGCCCAGGCCGCCCAGAAGGGCGACCTGATGATCGTCGCGTCCTTCACGATCCGGGTCGGCGAGCGGGTCGCCCCCGGCACGCTCGCGCTCCCGGCCGAGGCCGTCCTGCCCAGCTCGGTGAGACCGCCGCGCACGTGTCGCCCGCCGACGCGCGCGCCCTGGTCGACGCGCAGCTTGCGAGCGTCCCTGTCGGGGTCAGCCTGCGCTTCGCTCCGGCGACGGTGCTGCCGTCGCAGGTCCTCCGACTCGCGGTCGGGGACGTCCTGCCGCTGCCGCACCCCCAGCACCGCCCCCTCACCATCGCGGTCGACGGCGAACCCGTCGGCACCGCCGCCGTCGGCGCGAACGGCTCACGCCTCGCCGGCATCGTCGTCACCACCACATCGGAGCTGCCCGCATGACCACCACGACCCTCCACACGCAGGCGGCCGAGGCCCTCGCCGCGCAGCTCCCGACGGCGGTCCCGTTGACGGTCACCGCCCAGCCTGGAGGCGCGACCCCCGTCGCCCTCGAAGCGGCCGGTGACGCCGTGGTCGCCTCGTTCGTCGGCGGCCTGTCGGCCGATCTGGTGCTCGTGCTCACCGACCTCGAGGCCGTCACGGCCGCTGGTGGCACCGACCAGGGCATCGTCGACGTGACGGACGTGCTCCGTCCCTCGCTCGAGGCCGCCGCGGGCATGCTCGGCGTCGGTGTCCTCGGCGACGCGCGCCGGGAGCCGGCCACGGCCCTGCTCGCCGACCCGGACACGGTGGTGTTCGAGCTCGGTGCGGGCGGCGTGCCCGGCGGCTGGTTCGCGCTGCGGGTCCGCGAGAACGGCACCGTGTCCGCGCCGGCAGCGCCCGCCGCGAGCGTGCCCACGGGGAACCTCGGTCGGATCAACAACGTCGAGATGACCCTGACGGTCGAGATCGGCCGCACGCGGATGTCCGTCCGCGACGTGCTCGGCATGGAGCCCGGCGCCGTCGTCGAGCTCGACCGCAGCGCCGGCGCTCCCGCGGACGTCCTGCTCAACGGCCGACTCATCGCCCACGGCGAGGTCGTCGTCGTCGACCAGGACTACGCCGTGCGCATCACGAAGATCCTCGACGTCGCCGAGTCGGTCTGAGTCGTGGACACCGCCTGGATCGTCCTCCGTGTCGCGCTCTCGCTCGGCGTCGTGCTCGCCCTCCTGTGGGTGCTGCACCGACGCGTGTCGACGGGCCGGTTCGGCGCGGCCGCGACCAAGGGCCGTCGCTCGGCCTCGGTCGAGGTCGTCGGACGGCAGGGGATCGGTGGCAAGGCGAGCGTCGTCGTGGTCGACGTCGAGGGCGAGCGCCTCGTCCTCGGTGTCTCGGAGCACGGCGTGCGCCTGCTCACGAGCGGGCAGGCGCCCGCCCCGGAGCTCGCCATCGTGACGGGTCCCGTCCAGCTGCCCGCGCGTCCGACCCCGTCGGCCGACGCGTTCCGTCGGGAACTGGACCAGCAGACGGCAGCCGCCCCGTCCCTCCAGGCACGGCCGGAGCGCCGCCGGCGCGTCGATCCGGAACCGGCTGGTGGGGCCGGCCTTCCGTCCGATGCGGCGGAACCGCTGCCGATGCGCCCGCGCAACCGTCGCTCGCAGCGCACCGCCCTGCTCAGCGCGCAGCAGCTGCAGGGTCGATCCTGTCCGCCGACACCTGGCGGCAGGCCGCCGCGGCGCTCCGGAACCGGCGGGTCGGGTGAACGCGGCGCGGACCGTGGGCCCCGCCCGCCGGTTCCGAGCCGACGCGCCAGCGGCGGATCGGTCGTACCGGGTGGGACGCCTGATCGCCCTCGTCCTGCTGGCGGTGACCGTCGTCGCCGGCTTCCTCATGCTCACCGCCACCGGTGCTCACGCCGCCGGCGTCGTGCAGCCGACCGCACCCGCCACGCCGACCGCCCCGTCGACGGGTGACTTCAGCGTGAGTGTGAACGGACCCGACGGCACGCCCTCGTCCGCCGTGGTGACGCTGATCGGCATCACCCTGCTCAGCGTCGCGCCGGCGCTCATGCTGATGATGACGTCGTTCACGAAGATCTTCGTGGTGCTCGCGATGACGCGGAACGCCCTCGCGCTGCAGTCGATCCCGCCGAACCAGGTGCTCGCCGGTCTCGCACTCTTCCTGTCGCTGTTCGTGATGGCGCCGGTCCTCGGGCACATCAACGACGACGCGCTCCAGCCGTACCTGGCCGGTCACCTGGACTTCAACCAGGCCGTCGAGATCGGCACGAAGCCGCTGCGGACCTTCATGCTGCACCAGACGCGCGAGGAGGACGTCGCGCTCATCACCCGCGCCGCCGGGCAGCACAACCCGAAGTCGATGTCCGACGTGCCGATGACGACGGTGATCCCGGCGTTCGTGATCTCGGAGCTCCGGAGCGCGTTCATCATCGGGTTCGTCATCTTCATCCCCTTCCTGGTGATCGACCTCGTGGTGTCGGCGGCGCTCATGTCGATGGGCATGATGATGCTCCCGCCGGTGATGATCTCGCTGCCGTTCAAGATCCTGCTGTTCGTCCTCGTCGACGGCTGGGGCCTCATCATCAAGAGCCTGATCGAGAGCTACCAGGTGGTGCACTGATGGACCAGCAGGCAGTCATCGACCTCACGCTGCAGGCGCTCCTGGTGTCGGCGAAGCTCGCAGCGCCCGTCCTCGTGACCTCGCTCGTCGTCGGCTTCGCGATCTCGCTGTTCCAGTCGGTCACCCAGATCCAGGAGGTCACCCTCTCGTTCGTGCCGAAGGCCGTCGCCGTGGCGATCGCCCTCGTCGTCTGCGGCAACTGGATGATCTCCGAGATGGTGGCGTTCACGCACGTCGCGTTCGACATGATCCCCAAGCTTCCTCGGGACCGGCTGATGGAGCTGTCGATCGACGCGGACCGCCTGGAGGCGACGATGCTCGCCGGTGTTCGGCTCGTCGCGTTCTTCGTGATCGCGCCGCCGTTCTCGTACCGGGCGTTCCCGGGAACGGTGAAGGTGATCCTCGGGATCGGGCTGGCGATCGGTGTCGCCCCTCGCGTCGCCCAGGGCTACGTGTCGCTCGACACCGGTCCCTTCCTGCTCGCGCTCCTCGCCCAGCTCGTCGTCGGTCTCGCCCTCGGGTTCCTCGTGTTCCTGGTGTTCGCGGCCGTGCAGTCGGCCGGTGCGCTGATCGACCTGTTCGGCGGCTTCACACTGGCGCAGGCGTTCGACCCGCAGTCGCAGGTCAACGGCGCACAGTTCACCCGGCTGTTCCAGATGGCGGCGCTCGCACTCCTGTTCGCCTCCGGCGGCTACCAGCTCATCGTCGCCGGGCTCGTCCGGTCGTTCGACGCTGTGCCGCTGGTGTCCGCGGACGGCACCCCGGGTCGTTCGAACTCGGGGACTGGCGTCGGTGCTCGTCGCTGCGCTCTCCCAGATGTTCCTGGCGACGCTGCAGATCGCCGGACCGCTCGTCGTCGTGCTCTTCCTCGCCGACGTCGGCCTCGGCCTGCTCACCCGCGTCGCCCCGGCACTCAACGCCTTCCAGATGGGCTTCCCGATCAAGATCGGGCTGACGGTCGTCTTCGCCGGCGCGCTCTTCATGGCGCTGCCGTCCGTGGTGTCGTCGCTCACGGGGGACGCGGTGTCCGCCATCACAGGACGGGGGTGAGATCGTGTCCGACAGCGGAGAGCGGTCCGAACGCGCGACCCAGAAGCGCATGCGCGAGGTCCACCAGAAGGGCCAGATCGGCCGGTCCCAGGACCTCGGGGCCTGGGTCGGCATCGGCGCAGCCGCGCTCATGATCCCGGCGGCCATCGGCAACGCCGCTGCCGCGGGGTCGTTGCAGCTCCGGTCGGTGCAACGCGTCATCGCGGACCCCACCATCGACACGATGAACGCCGTCTTCCACGATGCGCTCGGCTCGATCGCGGGGACGCTCGGCCGATGCTCGGCGTCGTCGCGGTCGCGGTGCTCGCGGCCGCCGTCGCGCAGGGCGGGGTGCACTTCCGCAGGATGACCCCGCAGCCGGAGCACTTCGACCCCGTGGCGGGTCTCAAGCGGGTGTTCGGCACGCAGGCGCTCTGGAACGGAGCGAAGGCGCTGCTGAAGACCGCCGTCGTCGGACTCGTCCTCTGGTTCGCCGTGCAGGCGCTCGTCCCCGTCCTGATGACGAGCGGGTCGCTGCCGCTGTCGGCGGTGCTCGACGCCGCCGCGTCCGGCGCGGGCACCCTGCTCCGCGCCGCGATCGCCGCCGGCCTGGTGCTCGCCGCGCTCGACGTGTTCGTGGTGATCCGCCGGAACCGGAAGCGCACCATGATGACCAAGCGCGAGGTCAAGGACGAGAACAAGCACAGCGAGGGCGACCCGCTCGTGAAGTCGCAGCGGCGCTCCCGGCAGCTCGCGATGAGCCGGAACCGCATGGTGCAGGCCATCGGGACGGCCGACGTCGTCATGACGAACCCGACGCACTACGCCGTCGCGCTCAAGTACGAGCCGGGCAAGTCCGCCCCGCGCGTGGTCGCGAAGGGTGCCGGGCCCGTCGCGGACGTCATCCGCTCGAAGGCCGAGCAAGAGCGCGTCCCCATCGTCCGCGACGTCCCGCTCACCCGTGCACTCCACGCCGCGTGCGAGCTCGGGCACGAGGTCCCCGTGGACCTCTACACGCCCGTCGCCCGCGTGCTGTCGTTCGTGATGGCGCTCAAGGCCCGGGGTGCCGCGGCCGGCTCGCACACCGCGCCGCGACCGACCACCGCGGACGAGGTCGCCGCCGTCCTCGACCCCGCGACGCTCGCCGGGGACCTCCGGCCCCGCAAGCTCCGCCCGACCACGTCTCCTGAAGGGGTGCCCGCATGAACCGCAAGGACCTGCCGAAGCTCGCCGTCCCGGTCTTCATCGTCGGCATCATCCTGCTGCTGATCCTGCCGGTGCCGTCGTTCCTGCTGGACTTCCTGATCATCTGCAACATCCTGCTGGCGCTGGTCATCCTGCTCACGACGCTGTTCGTGAAGAAGCCGCTCGACTTCTCGGTGTTCCCGTCGCTGCTCCTCGTCGCGACGCTCTTCCGGCTCGGTCTCAACGTCGCCTCCACGCGCCTGGTCCTCGGCGAGGGGTTCGCCGGCGACGTCATCCAGGCGTTCGGTCACGTCGCGGTCTCCGGCTCGATCATCATCGGCGCGGTGATCTTCCTGATCCTCGTCGTCATCCAGTTCGTCGTCGTGACGAAGGGCGCCGAGCGCGTCGCCGAGGTCGGGGCCCGGTTCACGCTCGATGCGATGCCCGGCAAGCAGATGGCGATCGACGCGGACCTGAACGCCGGACTCATCACCGACGCCCAGGCGAAGGAACGCCGCGCCGCAGTGTCCGCCGAGGCCGACTTCTACGGCGCGATGGACGGCGCCTCGAAGTTCGTCAAGGGCGACGCCATCGCCGGCATCCTCATCATCGTCATCAACCTCGTCGGCGGCATCGCGATCGGCATGGTCCAGAACGGCCTCTCGATCACGGACGCACTGTCGAAGTACGGCATCCTGACCATCGGCGACGGCCTCGTCACCCAGATCCCCGCACTCCTGATGGCGGTGTCGACGGGCATGATCGTCACCCGCTCCGGCGCGGAGACCGAGATCGGCGCGTCCGCCACGATGCAGCTCACCCAGTCGCGGAACGCCCTCTCCATCGCCGGCGTCGCCGCGATCGCGATGGGCTTCATCCCGAGCATGCCGATCATCCCCTTCCTGCTCATCGGGGCGACGCTGCTCGTCGTCGGCTGGCGGCTCGGGCAGCAGGCCAAGCGCGCCGAGCAGGACGCCGCCGCGCAGCAGGCGCTCGAGGCCGCTGCGCCGAGCGCGGACACCCCCGAGGACCTCATCGAGCAGATGCGCGTGCACGCCCTCGAGATCCTGCTCGCACCCGACCTCGTGGACATGGTCTCCGGCGCCTCGGACGACCTGCTCGGCCGTGTCCGCGCCCTCCGCCGGAAGATCGCGATCGACATGGGGATCGTCGTCCCGCCCGTCCGCACGCGGGACAGCATCGAGCTCCCGCCGTCGACCTACGCCATCCGGATCGCCGGGGTCGAGGCCGGACGCGGCACGGCGCCCTCGCGCAGCGTCCTCGCCCTCGGGGACCACCTCGAGGGGCTGCCCGGCGAGACGACGGTCGAGCCGGTGTTCGGCCTCGCCGGCAAGTGGGTGCCCGCCGAGCTCCGGCACGCGGCGGAGATGACCGGGGCCACCGTCATCGACCGGGTCTCGGTGCTCGTCACGCACCTGCAGGCGATCATCGGCGACAACGCCGCGCGGCTCCTGACCCGCGAGGACGTCAAGGTCCTCACCGAGGGCGTCAAGCAGGTCAACCCCGCCGCCGTCGAGGAGCTCGTCCCGGGATGCTGTCCCTCGCCGAGGTCCAGCGGGTGCTGCAGGGCCTGCTCACCGAGCGGGTGCCGATCAACGACCTCGGCCGGATCTGCGAGGCGCTGACGCTCCGCGCGAAGGTGTCGACCGACCCCGAGGGGCTGGTCGAGGCGGCCCGTGCCTCGCTGGGCCCCGCGCTGCCGGCCCGCTACACCGACGCCGGCACGCTCCGGGTCATCATGATCGATCCGTTGCTCGAGCAGTCGATGCTCGAGGGCCTCCGTCCGTCCGAGCAGGGGACGCAGATCGTGCTCGACGCGCACCGGATCGAACAGGTCCTCGGGTCGCTGCGCGACGCCGTCCGTGCCGTCGAGGACCAGGGGATCTCCGCGGTCCTGGTCTGCGCCCCGCAGCTCCGTCCCGCCGTCCACCGCATGGTGTCGGCGCAGTCGAACGGCCTGCCGGTGCTCTCCTACCAGGAGGCCACCGCAGCGGGCTCCACCATCGAGACCGTGGGAGTGGTCCGTGCCGCCGACCCGGTTGCAGCGTAAGGGCGCCACGCTCGACGAGGTCCGGGCGTCCGTCCGTGCCGAGTTCGGCGCCGCCGCCCGCATCGTCGCCGCCGAGCGGGTCACCACGCCGGGCATCGGCGGGCTGTTCCGCAGGGCGCACGTCGAGGCCACCGTCGAGGTGCCGGCCCCCGACGAGGTGCCCACGGCTCGTGTCGCCATCGCGGACGGGGCCGTCAAGCGCGTCGGGATCGCGGCACTGCTCGCCGACGCCGAGGAGGCCGAGGCGCGAATCGCGGGCGGTGACGGCACCGCCTCGACGCGGGCCGACGCGTTCGCGTCGGTGCTCGACGGGTTCGTGGCGGACGGGATCGCGGAGAGCGCACCGCGCCCGACCGTCGCGTCGTCGGACGGCGACCCGTCCCGTGCGGGCGGGTCGCGCCTCCAGGCCGGTCCGGCACCGTCCGGAGGAACGGGGCGGGTCATCGACGGCATCGCGCCGATCGCGGTGGCCGGGCCGGTCGCCGCGGCGCGGCCGGTGCCGCCGGCGGTACGGTCCGCCGACGGCGACCTCGTCCTGCTCGTGGGGCGGCCGAACGACGTCGACGCGGTCGCCGGCGTCTTCGCGACCCGCTACGCGCTGCGGGCCACCGATGCGGCGGACCGGCGCGGGGCATCCTCGCGCGAGCCGAGGGCGTCCGCGACGGACACGCCCTGCTCGGCGTCGCGGCGTGGGACGACGGCGCCACGGTCGAGGGCCTCGCACCGGACCAGGTGTGGGTCGTGGTGGACGTCGGCCGGAAGGTCGAGGACGCGGCTGCCATGCTCGCCGCGATCGCCGAGCGGTCGCGGGTCGCCGGGGTCGTGGCCATCGGGGCGGGGGAGACCGCCACGCCGGAGTCCGTCCACCTGCTGGGGGTGCCGGTCCTGTCGCTAGGCTGAGCGGGTGCTGGTACTCACGCGGAAGGTCGGCGAGCGGATCGTCGTCGGTGACGACATCGTCATCACGGTGCTCGACAGCCGCGGGACGGCGTCCGGATCGGCATCGACGCGCCGCGCGGGGTGAAGATCCAGCGCGAGGAAGTCGTCCGGGCCGTGACCGAGGCGAACGCCGAGGCGGCCGCTGCCGCCGCTTCCGGCGCCGGCGCTCCCGGAGACGACGCCGAGGCCCGGCTGCGCCGGGCGCTCGGGGAGCGCGGCGGGGCGTAGCCGGCCGAGGGGTCGAGCCGCTGCGGCTCCGCGGTCCTAGGGGCGGGGCTTCTTCTCCTGCTCCGGGAGGCGGCCCGCTGCTGCCTCCGCGGCGAACCAGGCGCGCGCCTCGTCCTGCCGCGCCTGCTCCTCGCCGAGCGCGATCGGCGCGCGGACGTGCCCTGGCTCGTAGCCGAACGAGTCCAGGAGCTGCGGGACGACCGGACGGAGGCGGGCGACCAGGCGGTCGATGTACGCCGACACCGCACGCGCTCGCTGCGCCGTGATCCGCCCGTGCATGAGGTACCAGTCGAGGTGCTGCTCGAGGAGTCCGAGCGCGAACAGGTCGCGGAGCCACACGAGCACGCGTCGGGTGTCTCCCTCGGGCACCTCGTCGAGCGCGTCGGTGAAGGCCTCCCACTGCATGAGCTCGGCGTGTGCCTTGGCCGCCTCGATGAGTTCGTGCTGCGACCGGTTGAGGAGGAGCGCCGCACGGGCGCGGTCCTTGCCGGCCGACGCCAGGCGCATGCCGATCTCGGTGACCATCGTGTCGACCCGGCCGGCGAGCAGCTCGCGCTGCGTCGTCGCGTCCCGCAGGTCCGTCACCGAGGCGGCGAGCGACCCGCGGTCGGCGACGGCCTGCCCGATGCGCCGGATGCCGGTCGCATCGGCGAGCCTCGTCGCCGCCTGCGCCGCGACGAACCTCGCCGTGGCGGCCGGGTCCTTCGGCGCCTTCGCGCGGAAGTCGGTGAGCAGACGCTTTCCGACGAGCTGGAGCAGGACGGTGTTGTCGCCCTCGAACGTCACGTACACGTCGAGGTCGGCTCGGAGGCCTGTGAGGCGGTTCTCGGCGAGGAAGCCGGCGCCGCCGCAGGCCTCGCGGCACTCCTGCAGCGTGTCGAGGGCAGACCACGTCGACATCGACTTGAACGCCGCGGCCTGGGTCTCGAGGTCCTCACGGCGCTGCGGAGTGTCCTCGCGTCCGCTGAACACGTCGTCGAAGGTCCGGAGAAGCTTCTCGTGCGCGAACGACTGCGCGAACACCGTCGCCAGGCGCGGGACCAGCCGACGCTGGTGCCGGCCGTAGTCGAGCAGCACACCCTCGGTACCGTCCCCGGTGGGGAACTGCCGACGCTGCGCGGCGTACGTCAGCGCGATCTGCAGGCCGATCTTCTGGGCGACGACCGCGGCGCCGTCGAGCGACACCCGTCCCTGCACGAGGGTGCCGAGCATCGTGAAGAACCGGCGACCGGGCGAGGCGATGGGAGACGAGTACGTGCCGTCCTCGGCGACGTCGCCGTACCGGTTGAGCAGGTTCGTGCGGGGATGCGGACGTGGTCGAAGTGCAGACGACCGTTGTCGACGCCGTTCAGGCCGCCCTTGACCCCGTCGTCCTCGCCGCCGACGCCGGGCAGGAAGGCGCCGTCCGCATCGCGCAGCGGCACGTAGAAGGCATGCACGCCGTGGTCGACCCCGTTGGTGACGAGCTTCGCGAACACGACGGCGTCCCTGCCGTGCAGGGCTGCGTTCCCGATGTAGTCCTTCCACGCCCCGCGGAACGGCGTGTGGATCTCGAACTCCTGGGTCCCCGGGTCGTACGTCGCGGTGGTCGCGATGCTCTGCACGTCGGAGCCGTGGCCCGTCTCCGTCATCGCGAAGCAGCCGGGCACGTCGAGCGACACGATGCCGGGGAGGAACTCGCGGTGGTTCCGCTCGGTGCCGAGGTGGTGCACCGCGGAGCCGAACAGCCCCCACTGGACGCCGGCCTTGATCTGCATCGACGGGTCCGCGGTGACGAGCTCCTCGAACGCGGCGAGGTTGCCGCCGTGGTTGTCCTGACCGCCGAACGCCGCGGGGTAGGGGCGCTGGATGGCGCCGGCCTCGACGAGCAGGCGGAGCTGGTCGAGCGCGCGGGCACGGTGCTCGGGCACGGGCAGCCCCTCGACCTTCTGCATCGCCGGGTCGAGCGCCAGGCGACGGGAGGCCCGACGGTCGTCCGCCCAGCGTCCGAGCAGGTGCTCGGCGAGCAGCTCGACGTCGATGCGGACGTCGGTGTCCGTGCCGGCCGCAGGCGTGCCCGCAGCCGGGTCTCCCGCCGCGTCGGCCTTGGGGGTGTCGGTGCTGTGGACGGGTGCGGTGTCGACCATGGTCGGAGCCCTCCTGAACTGCTCTGTCCGTGTTGCAGAGACCACGCTATTGACCCGACCCGCGAGTCGCGTGAACGCCGTGCGGGCGGACAAGAGCGATGCCCTGGGAGTCGGCCGTCGTCGTGGGAACCCTCCAAACGGCAACTCGCAACGATGTCGAGCGATGATCACCGATTGGGCTTCACCTGTCCCCGCGGGGCAGACTGTCCGGCATGTCAGGTACCACCGCACCGGAACGCAAGCCGGAGCACAAGCGCACCTTCTTCGGACAGCCCTTCGAGCTGTCGACGCCGTTCGCGGTCGAGCTTCTGGGAGCGGTTCTCGTTCTACGGGATGCAGGGCATCGTCCTCATCTACATGTACTACACGCTCTCGCAGGGCGGTCTGGGGATCGACAAGGGCGTCGCCAGCGGGATCATGGGCGCGTACGGCGGCGCCGTCTACCTGTTCACGATCATCGGTGCGTGGATCGCGGACCGACTGCTCGGTGCGGACCGCACCCTGTTCGGCAGCGCGATCGTCGTCATGCTCGGACACATCGCCCTGGCGCTCATCCCGGGCGTGACCGGCGTCGGGGTGGGACTCGTGCTCATCGCCCTCGGCTCGGGCGGCCTCAAGGCGACGGCCACCACCATCGTCGGTGGGCTCTACAGTCGCGACGACCCGCGCCGCGACGCCGGCTTCTCGCTCTACTACCTCGGCGTGAACCTCGGTGCCTTCTTCGGCCCGCTCCTGACCGGTCTGCTGCAGACGTCGCTCGGGTTCCACTACGGCTTCGGGCTGGCGGCCGTCGGGATGGCGGCCGGCCTCGTGCAGTACGCGATCCGCCGCCGCAAGCTGCCGGACTCGGTTCGGCACGTCACGAACCCCGTCGACCGTCGCCGCCTGCCCCTCATCGGGGTCCTCGTGGTCGTCGCGCTGATCGTCATCGTGGTGGCCGTGCTCACCGGGCTCCTCAACGTCGGCAACCTGCCCAACGTCGTCGTCGCGATCGTCGTGCTGGCGACCATCGGCTACTTCGTGGTGATCCTGACGAGCGGCATCACCGCGCAGGAACGGTCGCGCGTGCTCGCGTTCATCCCGCTGTTCATCGGCAGTGCCGTGTTCTGGTCGCTCTACCAGCAGCAGTTCACCGTGGTGACGGTGTACTCCGACGAGCGGCTGAACCGTTCACTGTTCGGCTGGGACATGCCGGTGTCGTGGGTGCAGTCCATCAACCCGGTGTTCATCATCGTGCTGTCCGGTGTCTTCGCGGCGATCTGGACGAAGCTCGGCGACCGCCAGCCCTCGACCCCGACCAAGTTCGCGCTCGGCACCGGGATCATGGGCGTCGCGTTCCTGCTGTTCCTGCCGTTCGTCGGCACCGGGCAGAACGGGACGCCGCTGCTCGCCCTCGTCGGGATCCTGCTCGTCTTCACCGTCGCCGAGCTCCTGCTCTCCCCGGTCGGCCAGTCCGTCGCGACGAAGCTCGCGCCGCCCAAGTTCCAGACGCAGATGGTCGCACTCTTCTTCCTGTCGGTGTCCCTCGGAACCGCGGTCACCGGCGTCCTGTCGCAGTACTACGACCCGAAGAACGAGGCGCCGTACTTCGCAGTCCTCGGGCTCGTGGCCGTCGCCGTCGGCGTCGCGCTGCTCGTCCTCGCGAAGCCGGTGCTGAAGCTGATGCGCGGCATCCGCTAACCTGAACGAAGCCACACCGGCCCCGGAACGAAGGAGTCACCAATGCTCGAACTCATCGCAGGCGTCATCATCGGGGTCGGCGTGCTCGGCGGCGTGGGGGTCTGCATGGCCGTCGCCGCCATGATGAAGAGCGGTTCCGAGGAGTACTAGGTCCCGGTGCCCGCTGCCGGATCGATCGGCACCAACTGACGACTCAGGACGGTCGCGCGCTCGAAGGGGCCGCGGCCGTCCTTCGTGAACACCGGCTCCTCGAACGCGACGGTCCACGACACGGGCTCGCCGACGCCGGGGTAGCCCACGAGCTGGTTGCCGCCCGGAGCCACGATCACCCCGATCGGCTCGCCCGCCCACTGTTCGCCGCGCTCTGCGTCGACGACGTGCACGAGGGCCCCGATGCCGAGCCCGGGGCGCTCGTCGGGCTGGGAGCTGGGGGAGCGGCGGCGTCCGAACACCTGCTCACCGTAGCGCGCCCGCCGCGGGCGGCGCCGCCGAGTGGGCGGGACGCGCCGTGCGCGTTGCGCCGATTGGGCGGAGTCGGTCGCGTTCGCGCGCTGAGTGCGACGGAAAAGGCCCACTGGGGGCAGCGGACTGGAGGCGCGGGTCGGGCTGGCACCGTGCCTCCCGTCCGTCGTCGGGCCGCCCCCGAGTGGGCAGGACGCGCCGTGCGCGTTGCGCCGATTGGGCGGAGTCGGTCGCGTCCGCGCGCTGAGCGCGACGGAAAAGGCCCACTCGGTGCAGCGGACTGGAGGCGCGGGTCGGGCTGGCACCGTGCCTCCCGTCCATCGTCGGGGCGCCGCCGAGTGGGCGGGACGCGCCGCGCGCGTTGCGCCGAGTGGGCGGAGTCGGTCGCGTCCGCGCGCCGAGTGTGACGGAAAAGGCCCACTCGGTGCGGCGGGTGGCGGGCGGCGGACGGCGGGCGGCGCTACGCGCCCGGCGCCGCCCGCGCGATCTCGGTGATGGACGAGTGGCCCGTGTCCGGGTGCTTCCGCATCGACAGGAGCCGCTCCATCGAGGGCTCGAGCGCCGTCACCTTGTCGAGCGGTGCGCTCACCACGAAGCTGGAACCCGAGCCGGAGCCACGCCGTGACGGCCCGCCCGGCGAACTCCGAGTCCGCCTTGATGAACGCCTCGTCGAGGAACACCGGCGCGAACCGCGGCCGCGGCCGCGTCTCGTCGCCGAGCTGGTAGCGCAGCGCCGCTCCCACGATGAACGCCACGAGCTCCTGCGTCTCTCCGCCCGACTTGTCCCGAGCGACGAGTACACGCCGAGGTCGTTGCCGTCGGTGTCGTACCGGACGGCCGTGATCTCCATGTGCCGCCGGACGTCGAGCACGGCATCGCGCTGCGTGGTCCGACCCCGGGGCGCATCGGCCTCCGGGCGGATGACCGCCATGAAGCGCCGGAGCCGGCGGAACCGGGTCTCGAGCACGTCGTCGGTCAGCTCGGCGTCGACGGAGGCGGACAGCGCCCGCAGCTCGCGGCGGAAGGAGGTGACGTCCTCGCGGGCGACCCGGCGGATCTGGATCTTCAGGCGGTCCCGGTTCGCCCCGAAGGGCAGCTCGCGGAGGATCTCGTTGACGGGTTCGAGGCGCTCCTCGATCTCCACGACGGCGCGGTCGAACGCGCCGGCGAGCGGCACGAGGTCCTCGCCGCTCCACTGCGACAGTCGCCGGCGCCACTCGCTGCGTCGGGCGTGCAGACCGGTCGCGACGATCTGGTCGAGGATGGCGCGGTAGTCGGGGTACGAGGCCACGCCCGTGCCGAGGTTCGGGTCCGGCCACGCGTCCTGGTAGCGCTGGAACGTCAGCGTGAGCGCCGTCGAGGCCGCCGCGGCACCGTCGAGCGCCTGGGACAACCGTTCCTCGAGCCGTCGTCGGAGCCGGCGGGTGGCGTCGTCGAACCCGTCGATCCCGTCGGGCGCGCCGACCTCGTCGAACGTCTCGGAGAGCAGCCGCGCCTGTTCGGCGTCCGGCAGCGAGTCCGGGGCGTCGTCGAAGCGCGACAGGATCTCGGCGGCAGCGTCCTGCCCGTCGACGAGCACGGCGTGGCGCTCGTCGAGACGGGTGACGGAGAGACGCGCTGCGGCGCGGCGGTCGGCTGCCTCGTCGAGCGCCTTGCGGAGCCGTGCCACGGAGGTCCGCAGGGTCCGGAGCCCGTCGTCGGCCGCGAGCAGCGCCTGCCGTTCCTCGTCGAGCCGCGCGAGCGAGGACTCGAGCCCCTCGACGTCGATCGACTCCCACGTCGCGTCCGCGACGTGCTGGTGCGCGGCCCGGAGGGTGTCCAGCGCGGCGATGTCCTGCGCGACGTCGGTACGGCGGGCCTCGAGTGTGGCGAGGTCCTGTGCGATCGAGGCGAGTTCGTCCGACACCGAGGCCATCCGCGCCTCGTTCGTGAAGCCGATCACGTTCGACTGACGTCGGTCCCCGTGCGCACCCCGACGGCCGTCGCGGAGCTGACCGGAGAGCGTCACGCGACGACCGGCGCCGCCGAGTTCGTCCGCGGCGTCCACGCACCGGGCGTCGGTGCGGTCCGACTCGATGCGCTCCGCACCCAGGTGCTGAACGGCGAGGACTTGATCGCGAGCTTGCCCGAGACCATCGACGGGTCACCCTCGAGGTCGAGGTGCGGTCCGGTCGGCACGCCCTCGAACTGCACACGGACGGGCAGCCGGAGCGTGTCGATCGCCTCGCTGAAGTCGGCGAGGCGGTCCTGGTCGACCAGCAGCGTGCGGGCGACGGGTGCGAGGACGGACTCGATCGCCGTCCGCCAGCGCTCCTCGCCGGGCAGCACGTCGAGCAACTCGGCGACGAAGGGCAGCTCCGACGGGTCGATTCCAGCGGCGCGGGCCATGGCGAGCCGTGCCTCGTGCATCGGCAGCGGCATGGCACCCTGCCGGTGCTCGAGCGACTGGCGCTCCTGGCGGAGCGACCGCTCGCGGTCGAGCAGCGGGTACTCCTCGCGCGTCAGGGCATCGCGGCGGTCGTCCAGAGCCGAGCGCGAACCGGAGTACGTCCCGAGGAACTCGTGCGCGGTGCGCTGCGCCGCGGTGAAGTCCTGCTCCGAGCGCACCGACGATCCGAGGACGGCCGTCCGTTCGTCGAACGTCGCCCGGGTCCGGACGACGGCGTCGCGTTCACGGGTCCGACGCTCGATCCGGTCCTCGAGCTGCGCCAGCGCGTTGCCGCCCTGGTCACGGAGCCTGGCTTCGGCGTCGCGGAGCTCGATCTCCACCGCCGCGTGTCGTGCCTCGGCAGCGGCGACCTCCGCGCGGGCGGCGGTGCGTTCTCGTCCGTTGCGGTCCACCTCGGCGTCGAGCAGCGCGCGCTTGCGCGACGCCGTCCAGTGCGCGAACGGCGACACCTCGGCGCCGGTGGCGATGCCGTCGAGGGCGTCCGCCGCGGCCCTGGACTTCTCGATCTCGGTGTGCAACTCGGTGATGGGGGAGAGGATGCGGACCTTCCGCTCCTCGGTGTCCATCGCCTCGTACGCCTCGTCGAGGGAGGAGAAGTGCGCCAGGGCACGGTCCGCCGCTTCGTACGTGCCCGGCGTCTCGAGCACGAGCGACTTGTACAGGGCGTCGACGGTCGGCAGGTGCTGCCCCGCCTGGATGCGTGCGAGCAAGCGCATCGCCCGGTTCCCGCCGCCGGAGTCGCCGATGCCGAGCCGGGTCTGCAGCGTGTAGGCGAGCTCCTGGTACGTGTCGCGGATGACGAGCCCGGGAACCCGCCCGGTGAGCTCGAGGTGGTGGAACCGCGTCGCCACGAACTCCTCGAGCCGGCGCAGGTCGAACGTGTCGTCCACCGTCGCCATCGTCATCTGGATGTCCCCGACACCGCGTGCCCGCTTCGGCACGATGTAGGCGCGCAGCACCGTGAAGCGGCGCTCGTCGTCGTTCCGGAACGTCACCGCGACGGCACCCCACGTCGCCTGGTCGTCGCCGCGCAGGTTCACGTCCCGCAAGGACCCTGACTCGGGGTCACGTCGTGTGTCCACCTTGCCGCGCAGGTACGTCAGCAGGTTGCGCTGGTCCGCGCTGCGCGCCCGCCCGGTCGTCGCGTCGTTCGAGGCGCCGTTGAACGGCACGTCCGATGGCATCATGACGGCCAGGTAGGCGTCCATCAGCGTCGACTTGCCGGTGCCGGACGCGCCGGAGATGAGCGTCGCGGTACCGGACAGCACGACCTGGCGGTGGCCGTGGAACCCGCCCCAGTTCACGACCTGCATCGACTCGGCGCGCCACTGCGCCACCGTGTCGAAGAGCGCCGGCGTGGCGTCGGCGCTCAGGCCGAAGGAGTCGGTCGCGGTGTCGGTCATGCGTCCGTCTCGCCTTCGTCGTCGGTGTCGGTGGCGTCGGCCGGGAGGTGGGCCCCACCAGCCGGCTCCGGATCGTCGCGCCAGCGACGCTCCGGCCGTGCCTGGAGGGACGGGTCGTCCCCGTCGGTCGTCGCGCTGTCCGGGGCGGTGGCGTCCACGTCGCTGGTCGCCGCTGTGTCGCTGGTCGTCTCGGTGTCGGTGGCCGCGTCCGGCTGGGAGGCCGCGGTCCGGAGCCACGCGTCCAGTTCCAGCAGACGTTCCAGCGGGAGCAGGACCTCGACCACGCTCGCGACCCGGAACCGGTCGGGGTCGGTGGTCCGCACCAGGATCCTGGCGGTGACGAGTCGCTCGATCGCCTTCGCGACGCGGCCCTCGTCGCGGGTGCGGTCGGTCGCCGTCGCAGGACGGAACCCGGCGACGTGCCCGAGGATCTCCGAGCGGTCGACCACGACCTGGTCGGGACCGGGCCGGGCGTCGGCGCGCAGGCGCATCCGCAGGTACACGAGGACGATCGTCTCCTCGCGCGTCCAGGGCACGTCGCGGAGGAGCGTCGGGAACCCGCGGCGTTGGCTCTCGGAACGGGCCTGACGCTTCCAGGCGACCTCGCGGTCGCGGTCGACGTGCAGCTCGAGGAACAGGTCGTTCAGGCGTGAGCGCAGCTGGTACTCGGCGTCGAGCACGGCCCGCCACTCGTCGGGGTGCGTCCGCGCGCTCACGTACGAGCTCCGGAGCAGCGCGACCAGGGCGCGGCGCTGACGGTCGTCGAGCCGGCCCTCGTCGCCCTCGAAGAGGGCGAAGCTCGTCTCGTCGCGCTCGTCGTCCTGCAGGACCATCGCGGGGTCGTCGTACTGGACCCTGTCGTCGACCCGTGCCGGCGTCGTGTCGCTCACCGCGCCTCCTGTGCGTGTTCGTCGTTCTTCGTGTCGTGGGTCCGGCTGCGGTGCTCGCCGGCGAGGGCGGCCGTCGGCATGTGGAAGGTGACCCGGCTGCCGTCCGGACGGACCGTGCGGTGCTCGGCGAGGTGCGCGGCGGCCTCGAAGTCGTCGCGACCCGTGAGCAGGTGGGCCAGGCCGAACAGCTCGACCGGCCGACGCTGCTCCGGCGGGAGCCCGTGGAAGGCGTCCACGCTCGAGTCGGTCTCGGCGAACCGGAGCGCGGCGCGGAGCTCGGTGAGCAGCGGGCCGCCGTGGCGACGGAGGGCGTCGACGTCGAGGTCCTCGAAGACGTCGTCGTCGGGCTCCTCGATCGGGGGCGGGACGGACTCGGCGTCCGGGTCGTAGAACCGCTCGCGGAGCGTGCCGACCTCGGCCGCTGCGGGAGCAGGCCGAGCGGGAGCCGGTCCCGTGCGGAGCCCCGGTCCATCCAGGTGGCGAGGCCGCGGTTGACGGATCGGAGGACCGCGTCGAGCTCGCGGTCGCGGACGACGTCGTGCGCCACGATCTGGTCGCGGAGCGTCGCGGTGAGCTGGCGGCGCTGCGCGAGGACGTCCTCGATGCCCTGGCGGATGATGCTCACGGTGTTCCGGAACGCCCGGCGCTCGGCCGCCCCGAGGGAGCCGGCGAACGGGTGCGCGAGGATCGTCGCGATGTCGTCGCGGAGCCGCAGGAGCAGGGCGTCGTCACGGAGCAGCTCGAAGGCTCCCTGGAAGGCACGGCCCTCTGGCGTTGCGTCCATCAGGTTGTCGGTGCGGGCGAGGTAGTCGTCGAGGATCTCGCCGATGGGGCGGACCTCCTGCCGGAAGTCCTCGACGATCGAGCGGTGCATCGTCGCGACCGCCTCCTCCACGCGCTTGAAGTCGCTGGGGAGCTGACGGATGAGGTCGGAGATGTTCGTGTAGCCGTCGCGCATCCGGGCGTCGTCCACCGTGTCGACGTCACCCTGCTCGAGACGGGCACGCTCGGCCTGGAGCTCGGCGATCTGCGCGTCGATGCGGCGGATCTGCACGTCGGGTCCGGTTCGGCGCGTGCCGCCCACCGGTGCACGGCGTCGACGATCATCGCGAGTCGGCTCTCGCTGATGAGCGCCCGGTCGGCGGAGAGCGCATCGACGAGGGACAGCGCCTCGAGGGCGTGACTCGTCAGGGAGTACTGCTCGTCGCCGTCGGGGAGTTGGAGCGGACGAGCCACTGGGCGGCCACCCACTCGCGGCAGAGCGCGCGGCCGTTCGGGCGGGCGTCCTGCTCGTTCTGTTCGCTCGCGGGCACGCGCGCGCCGGTGGCCTGCAGTCGCGCGACGTGCTCCTCGACCTGCAGGTGCATGCGGTCCGCGGGGACGTACTGCACGTCGCGGTCGAACACCGTGCGGAACACCGCGAGGACGGTCGCACTGGTGGGGCGGGACATGAGCCGCAGGGTCGGGCGGTCGAGGACCGCCCGGACGCGGGCGAACTCGAGGTCGACGTCGGTCATGTGCCCCTTCGTCCGGTCGGTTCGGTGCTGCTCACACGCCGCTGCGTACACGCGGCTGTTCACACGCGGCTGCTCACACGCGCGTGAACCAGCAAGAGCCCGACGCTGTTGCGCCGGGCTCTTGCTTGCGGGTGGGCGATACCAGACTCGAACTGATGACCTCTTCGGTGTGAACGAAGCGCGCTACCAACTGCGCCAATCGCCCGCTGCACTTGTCGTGCCAGTCGATAGTAGCGGATGCCGAGCGCTCCGCCGAACACGGCGTGCCTCCCGGGTGTGGCGCAGGGTGCGCGTGGCCGCACCGTGCGAGGGCTTCGGTGCGCGTCCGTGCTCGGTGCCGCGCGTCCGTGCTCGGTGCGAGGTTCCGACCAGCGTGCGAGGGCATCCGGCTCGCACACTGCGGGAACGCTCGCACGGACGAACACGCACGTCGCACGGTGCGGGTGGTCGGGCCGCATGGATCCGCATGAACACGAGGGACACGCCCGGTGAACCAGATGGATTTTGGTGGAAGCCATCTGGTTCGTATAGAGTTTACGTCGTCGCCGCGAGAGCGGGCCGGACAAGTGCGGATGTGGCGCAGTGGTAGCGCATCACCTTGCCAAGGTGAGGGTCGCGAGTTCGAATCTCGTCATCCGCTCGAGTGTGGGTCTCCTCGGAGCTCCACGACTCACCAGAGGGTATCCCACCGTTCGGGTACTCACGGAGACGTGAACCTCGATGGTGGGGTGGCCGAGAGGCTAGGCAGCGGCCTGCAAAGCCGTCCACGCGGGTTCGAATCCCGTCCCCACCTCCAGCTCCACACTCCTCTGGGCGATTGGCGCAGCGGTAGCGCGCTTCCCTGACACGGAAGAGGTCACTGGTTCGATCCCAGTATCGCCCACAGCAGGAAGCCCCGGGATACCGGGGGCTTTCGTCGTCCCGCGTTCGTTCCAGCTCGCCGTACCCCACCCCCGCGACCCGGTCCGGACGAGCGGGGCCGACTCACGTAGCGTTGCGACGGTGAAGGTGCTGCTGCTGGAGGACGACGACGAACTCGGCGCTGCGGTGGTCGACGGCCTGCGGGACGAGGGTTTCGTCGTCGACCACGTCGAGACCATCGAGTCCGCGGACGTCCAGCGGTCGGTGGCGCACTACGACTGCCTCGTCCTCGACCGGATGCTGCCCGACGGCGATGCACTGGGCCTCTTGGACGCGATGCGCCGGACCGGGGACACGACGCCGACCCTCCTGCTCACGGCCCGGGACCGGGTGTCCGACCGGGTGACGGGATTCGAGCACGGTGCCGACGACTACCTGACGAAGCCGTTCGCGTTCGCGGAGCTGACGGCCCGGATCCGTGCGCTCGGACGGCGGACCACCGAGCCGACGCCGCCGGTCCTGCGGGCGGGGACCTCGAGCTGGACACGGCACGGCACCACGTGCGTCGCGACGGCGTGCTGTTGACGCTCACGGCGAAGGAGTTCACGGTGCTCGAGGTCCTCCTGACCGCGGCCGGTCGCGTGGTCGGCCGGTCCGAGCTGCTGGAGCGCGGCTGGGACGAGATGAGCGCACCGGGGTCGAACGTCGTCGATGTGCTCGTCGGACAGCTGCGGCGACGGCTTGGGCCCCCTGAGCTCATCGAGACCGTCCGTGGTGTCGGGTACCGGATCGTGGCGTGACGAGCGGGCGGAACACCCGGCGACGGTCCGACCCGGCCCGGCGCCGCATCGCACGGATCCGGTGGACGACGACCGTGGTGTTCGCCGCTGCGACGGCGGTGTGTCTCGGGATCCTCGTCGCCGCGGCGCTCCGGATCGACCTGGCGTCCCGTGGGGAGGCGACCGACACCGACCTCCGCCAGCGCGCCGAGACCCTCGCCGACCTCGTGACGTTCGGGGACGACCAGGCGCTCAACCTCGGGCCGGTCCAGCAGAGCCACGCCGCCGAGTCGGTGCCGGTGTACGGCTTCGTCACCGACCGGGCGATCGCCTACGCACAGCCGGGGCAGGACGCCCTGCCATCGGACGCGGTCCTCCGCCGAGCCCTGTCCGACGCACGTCGCGCGCACGGGGAGGTCGTCACGTTCGTCGCACCCGAGGCGTCGGCTCCGAACGGTCCGACGCTGCACTGGGCGGCTGCCACCATCGCCGACTTCGGCACGTACGTGGACGGCGGCTACACGGGCGGCATCGCGATCGCGGGCAAACCCGTCGCCGCGGCGGTCGGTCACACGGAGCTCCGCACCGGACTCCTGGTCGCCGCGAGTGCCCTCACGCTCGTCGCCGCGGGGCTCGCACACGTCGTGGCGGGGATCGCGGTGCGTCCGGCCGTCCGCGGACTCGAGGCCCAGGAGCAGTTCCTCGTCGAGGCCGCTCACGAGATCCGTACGCCGCTCGCGACGCTCCGGGTGCTCGCCGAACGCCGCGCGCCGCCCGACCAGACCGTGCGCCAGGTGGACCGGCTCGTCGCGCTCACCGAACGGCTGCTCCTGCGCGCCCGCTCGTCGAGCCCGGCTGCCGTCGCCACCGCGCCGCTGCGGTTGGACCAGGTGGTCGAGCGTGCAGTCACCACGTACGTGGAGGCATCCGACGCACAGCCGGCCGGGCGCACGGAGCAGGTCGCGCGCACGGGGCCTGTCGGGCACACGGAGCAGGTCGACCTCCGTACCGAACCGACCGTCGTCGAGGCCGACTCGGAGCTGGTCGACCGGATCGTGGAGAACGCGCTCGCGAACGCCGAACGGTACGGTGCGCCGCCGATCCAGGTGCACGTCACGTCGAACTCCCTGCGCATCGTCGACCACGGTCCGGGGATCCCCTCCCGGGACCGCCGGCGGGTCCTCCGGGCCGGCAGCACCGGCGGACGGGGCACCGGCACGGGCCTGGCGATCGTGCGGTGGGCAGCCAGGGCGCAGCGCGCCGAACTCACGTTGGGGCCGACGCGCAGCGGAGACGGCGAGGGCCCTGGCCTCACGGTCACCGTCCGCTTCCGCCCGGCTCGGGCACGCTCCTCATCGAAACCTCACACGCGGGGTCGCATCGTTGACCCAGGCCGACAGGGGCCAGGCCGACAGGAAGGAGCCTGACATGACCACGACAACGTGGAAGACCATGGCGTTCGCGGGCGCGGCGGGGATGACGGCGCTCGTCGCCCTCTCCGGGTGCGCCGGAACGGGCGCGGAGCCGCCGGAGCCGAGCGCGACCGACTCGAGCAGTGCGGTCGGTGCTGCGCCGCGACCGACGCGAGCAGCGCCTCCGGTCCCGCGACCGCGTCGGCGGGCAGCAGCGACGGCGGGTCGTCGTCGTCCGGCACCGGTTCGCTCCGGTCGTCGGCGTGCACGGCGACACACCTGCACGGATCGCTGACCGCCACACCGGGCGGGGGAGCGCCGGACACCAGGGGTACGAGCTCGTCTTCCGGAACACCGGTTCGTCGCCGTGCACGTTGCAGGGGTGGCCGGGGTGTCCTTCGTGGGGAAGGGCAACGGCGCGCAGCTCGGGGCGCCGGCGACCTTCGACCGTTCGAGCGCACACGGAACCGTGACGGTCGCGGCGGGGAGCCTCGCCCATGCCACCGTCCTCGTCGCGCAGGCACAGGACTACGGCGACTGCGGGATCACGACGGCGGACGGGTTCCGCGTCTACCCGCCCGGGTCGAAGCAGTCGCTCTTCATCGACGCCGGCCAGCTGGAGCTGTCGGCGTGCACGGCGTCGAACGTCCAGCAGCTGCAGGTGCAGGCGATCCAGCCCGGGTCGTGACCGGAAGCACCGGTGGCGGGGTGTCGCCGGGACGAGCGCGCACCCCGCGGCCGGGCCGCAGCGGGCTGCGCCGTCGTCAGACCGACGCCTCGGTACCCCGCGCGCGACCGACGAGGACGTCGACGAGGCCGGCGACCAGCGCCGCAGCGACGAACCCGAGGGCCACGCCCAGACCGAGCGGCAGCCCCCTCGCGTAGTCGCCCCGGGAATCCGCGAGCGCCGAGTAGAACACGCTGCCGACGGCGGCGATCCCGATGGCGGATCCGACCCGCGCGCCGACCTGGATGAGTCCGCCGGCGGAGCCGCCCTGCTCCACCGGGACCTCGGACAGTGTCAGGGTTTGGTTCGGCGAGATCGTCAGGCCCGATCCGATCCCGGCGACGAGCAGGGGACGACGAGCCACCAGCCGAGGTCCGGCCGGTAGTGGTTCGCGACGACCCAGATCACCCCGCCGAGCCCGAGGAGCACGAGGATCGTCCCGACGACGATGAGCTGCCGGCCGAAGCGGTGCACGATCCGCCCGCCGACCGTCGAGGCGATGCCCGAACCGACGGCGAAGGGGACCGAGGACAGCCCGGCGAGCAGCGCGGAGTAGTGCAGGCCGGACTGCAGCGCGAGCGTGAGGACGAAGAACAGTGGTGTGAACCCGGCGAAGTAGAGCGTGGCGAGTCCGACGCCGAGTGAGAACGACCGGCGGCGGAACAGTCCGAGGTCGATCACCGGTTCCCTGGTGCGCCGGTAGCGGCGCTCCCAGAGCACGAAGACGGCCGCGAGCACGACGGCGACGACGACGAGCCACCACTTCTGGTCGCCCTTCCACTGCTCGGACTGCACGAAGGGCAGCAGCAGCGCGACGACCGCCGCGCCGAGCAGCGCGATCCCGACGGGTCGAAGTCGTGTCTGCGTCCGCGCTCGGTCCGTGCGGCGGGCAGGTAGCGGAAGGCCAGGAGGATCGTGACGATCCCCACGGGCAGGTTCACGAAGAAGACGAACCGCCACCCGTTCTCGGTGCCGAACGCCGTGATGAGCAGGCCGCCGACGAGGGGGCCGATCGCTGTCGCGATCCCCACCGTCGCGCCGAAGAGCCCGAAGGCGGTGCCGCGCTCCTTGCCGCGGAAAAGCTGCTGGATGAGGGCGGTGACCTGCGGGGTGAGCAGCCCGCCGGCGAGCCCCTGCACGAGTCGCGCGACGACGAGCACGAGCCCGTTCGGCGCGAAGCCGCAGAGTGCGCTCGCGAGGGTGAACAGCCCGACGCCGATGACGAACATCCGTCGGCGGCCCGAGGCGTCGCCGAGTCGACCACCGGGGACGAGCAGGAGCCCGAAGGACAGCGCGTACCCGGAGAGGATCCACTGCACCGCCTCGGGAGATGCCCCGGACAATCCGGACGAGATGGACTGCAGGGCGACGTTGACGATCGACACGTCGAGGAGGACGATCCCGCCGCCGAGCAGGCAGATGACCAGCGCCTTCCAGCGGTTCGGATCCGGCTCGTCCGGCGCAGACGAGGGAGACGGCTCGGCAGAGCGTGGTGAGGGAGGGACGGTCGCGGAGTGGTGCGCAGCGTGGTGGGTCACGTCGGGCGCGGCGTCGGGATCGGCCGGCTTGCGGTGTTCGGCAGTCATGGGGGTTCCACGCTAGGCGCCCGGCGTCGTCCGGTCCGGCGAGTACGGTTCTCGTCCATCGGCCGAGCGCCCAGGAGCCCCGAGGCGACGTCGACCGCGGTCGTCAGGGTCCCTCGACGGGGCGGTATACGGCGATCGGTGGTGCGTCCGCGTCGCCGTCGTCGTGGCTCTCCCCGGACGACAGCCAGGTGCGGCCTTCGTGCTCGATCGTCGTCGGCAGGTCGCCGTGCACGAGGATGCGGACCGCGGGTTCGTCGCCGTCGACCAGGTCCACACCGTGGGCCTCGGTACCGCCGGGATTGTCGTGCACGTAGCTCATGGTCCGATCGAACTCCCCGGGCCTGGTAGAGTTCCTGCAGTACGCGGATGTGGCGCAGTGGTAGCGCATCACCTTGCCAAGGTGAGGGTCGCGAGTTCGAATCTCGTCATCCGCTCGGAACAGCCCGAATCCGACGGCCCCGGTCACCGCGACCGGGGCCGTCGTCGTTGCCGGCACCGTCCGGGCGATCGTGCCGTGTGGACAGCGGAACCCCGCCGTGCTCTTGTGATGAGGTAAGGCTTCCCTTACCGTAGGCGTATGGCACGGACCCGGCGGCAGCCCAGCGAACGCATCCTCCTCGCCGGTGGCGTCGACGATCTGCCGGAGTTGACGCGCATGCTCGAGGAACTGCCCGGGAACGCCTACGGCCAGGTCTTCGTCGAGGCGGCGCTCGAGGAGCAGGTCCGTCTCCTGCCGGCGCCCCCGCGTGTGACCGTGACGTGGCTGCTGCGGAGCGCGAGGGTGTCCGCAGTGTCGCCACTGGTCTTCGCCGACCACGGCGAGGCCCTCGCCCACGCCGTCACCGGTTGGGCCGCCGAGTGGTGCGTCGCCGACTGCGAGCCCCGCACGACCGTCTGGATCGGCTGCGCCGACAGCCCGTGGGTCGAGCACGCCCGTTCCGCCGTCCAGCACGAACTCGCCGACGCGGGCCAGCAGGTCCAGGTGGAGTACGGCGGGTAAGGTCAGCCTGTGCTTCCTTGCGCCGTGCAAAAGAACGGGGCAAGGTTGGTCCAACGACGACACCGGACCGGGCAGACAGGCCCCAGGCCGCAGGAGTAGTCACGAGGTAGGAGGAAGCACATGACCACGCAGAGCAGCACCACGCAGTCCAGCACCACGACCACCACGTCCCCGTTCTCGACGACGCCGGAGCTCGCCGCCGGGGTGGCGCAGTTCCTCGCCCCCGTCGTGATCGACCTCGAGGCCCTGGTCGTCAACGGCAAGCAGGCGCACTGGCACGTCCGCGGCCGCAACTTCGTCGGTGTGCACGAGCTCCTCGACACGATCGTCGAGCACGCCCAGGACTGGGCCGACCTCGCCGCAGAGCGCATCGTCGCCCTCGGCCTGCCGGTCGACTCGCGCATCTCGACCGTCGCCGCCAACACGACTGTCCCGCCGCTGTCCGAGGGGTTCCAGAACTCCGACGTGACCATCACCGAGGTCATCGCCGAGATCGACGCGGCCCTGCTCCAGGTCCGCCGCGCGGTGGAGGGGCTCGACGAGGTCGACCTCAACAGCCAGGACGTCGTCATCGAGATCGAGCGCGGCCTCACGAAGGACCGCTGGTTCCTGCAGGCGCACCTGGCCGCCTAGTCGCGACCACATCCGGACGGGAGGCGCGGTGCCAGCTGGCACCGCGCCTCCCGTCCGTGTCCCGTCCGTGTTCCGCCCGCGGCCCGGTTTCGGCCGCGCGGCGCGTGGCGACTCGAGGCGACAACTCCGATGTCGCACGACAGCGCATTCGTCGCAGTACCGCGCGCGCAGTCGTTGCACGCGCGAAGTGGCGACGACGTCGATGTCGTACGACAGCCGTGATGTCGCACCACAGCGGCACGACGAGCCGCACCGGTACGCGATCGCCGCCGGCGGCAGCCGTTCATGCGAGCGCCTCCGCGAGTTCACCCGCCTGTACCCACGTACAGCCATCCTCGGATGGCACCCGTTCGGGGCACAGACGAGGGGAACACACCATGCAGACACCGCAGCGCCGCCACCACGCGGCACTCGTGCTCGGCGCCGCGCTCGTCGCGAGCGCGATCGCACTGCCCGGCACCGCCGAGGCCGTGGGACAGCTCGCGCTGGACCAGCACGGCGGCGCCCAGCGCCACCATGGCGATCAGACCCGCTCGATCCAGCAGGAGATCAAGCGAGCCGGCACGAAGAACGTCATCCTGCTCATTGGAGACGGGATGGGCGACTCCGAGATCACCGTCGCCCGCAACTACCGGTACGGTGCCGCGGGTCGGCTCCCGGGCCTCGACGCCCTCCCGCTCACGGGGTCGTACACGACGTACTCGCTGGTCAAGGACGGCGCGGAGCGTGGAAGGCCCGACTACGCGACGGACTCCGCCGCATCCGGGAGCGCATGGTCCACCGGCACGAAGACCTACGACGGGGCGATCTCGGTCGACATCGACGGGAAGCCGCAGCAGTCGCTCCTCGAACTCGCGAAGGCGAACGGCCTCCGCACCGGTGACGTCTCCACCGCCGAGATCCAGGACGCAACCCCGGCCGTGCAGGTCGCCCACGTCGGCGCACGCTCCTGCTACGGGCCGGACACCGCCTCGTGCGGCACCGACGCCCTGCAGAACGGCGGGCTCGGCTCGATCAGCGAGCAACTCCTGAACGCCCGCCCGGACGTCACCCTCGGCGGAGGCTCGGCGAGCTTCGAGCAGACCGCGAAGGCCGGACGGTGGCAGGGCTCGACGCTGTTCGACCAGGCCGCAGCACGCGGCTACCAGGTCGTGTCGGATGCCGACGGCCTCGCTGGTGTCCGCCGTGCCGACCAGACCAAGCCCCTGCTCGGGCTCTTCACCCGGGCAACTTCCCGACCCGGTACGCGCCCACCACCGCGACGGTCGGCGGCGCGGACCAGGCACCGGTGACCTGCACGGCGAACCCGGAACGGCTGTCGACCGGCCTGTCGCTGCGGTCGCTGACGAACAAGTCGATCGACCTGCTGAACCGCGACCGTGGGAAGACCGGCAAGGGCTTCTTCCTGCAGGTCGAGGGCGCGAGCATCGACAAGCAGGACCACGCCGCCGACGCCTGTGGCCAGATCGGCGAGACGGTCGACTTCGACGAGGCCGTGCAGGCCGCGCTCGCCTTCGCCAAGAAGGACGGCAACACGCTCGTCATCGCGACCGCCGACCACGCCCACTCCAGCCAGATCGTCGACAGCACGCCGCCGACCTCGCTCTCCACGGCGCTCCGCACCGCCGACGGCACGACGATGAAGGTCTCGTACGGCACGGCCGGCGCCGGCAGCTCGCAGCAGCACACGGGCACGCAGGTGCGCATCGCGGCGTACGGCCCCGGTGCCGCGAACGTCGTCGGGCTCTCCGACCAGACGGACACCTTCTTCACGATCCGCGACGGCCTCAAGCTGAGCGACGACCTCGCGGCGCTGTCCCGCGGAGCGCGCATCGACCTGTCGGTCGGAGCGCCGCGTCCGAGCCAGCGGGTGACGCTCACGGGGTCCCGGTTCGCCGGTGACCGCCAGGTGCGTGTCGCGGTCGGTTCGGCGGACCTCGGCACGGTGGACGTCATCGACGGCACGGCGACCGTGGCGTGGAAGGCGACGTCGGGCAAGTCGACGATCACCTTCACGGGTGTGCAGTCCGGGAAGCAGGCGTCGAAGCAGGTCCGCGTCCACTGAGACCTGCGGTCGTCCCGCGCGTAGGGGGTCGTTTCGCGCGTAGGAGGTCGGAACTTCTGGCCTCCTACGCGCGATTCTGCGTCCTACGCGCGTTTGTGCCTCCTACGCGCGTTCGTGCGCCCTACGCGCGATTGTGCGTCGCGCGGCGGTCAGCCCGCGGGGACACCAGGCCGGTCTCGTACGCCAGGACGACGGCGTGCACCCGGTCCCGGAGCTGCAGCTTCGCCAGGATCCGCCCGACGTGGGTCTTCACGGTCTGCTCGGCGATGAACAGCTCGGCCGCGATCTCCCCGTTCGACCGGCCCCGGGCGAGGAGCAGGAACACGTCCCGCTCCCGCTCGGTCAGCACGTCGAGGACCTCGGTGCGCGGTGCGGCCGGCGGCGGACCGGCGACGAACGCCTCCACGAGGTGCCGGGTCACGCGCGGCGCGAGCAACGAGTCGCCCTCCGCGACCGTCCGTACGGCCTGCACGAGCTCGTCGGCACTCGCGTCCTTGAGCAGGAAGCCGCTGGCTCCGGCTCGCAGGGCGTCGAACACGTAGTCGTCGATGTCGAACGTGGTCAGCATCACCACGCGGACCGGGCGATCGGCGGGCGCGGCCGTGATGCGCCTGGTCGCCTCGATGCCGTCGAGCTCCGGCATCCGGACGTCCATCAGGATCACGTCCGGTCGCAGGCGCAGCGCCTCGACCACGGCCTCGGCTCCGTCGACCGCCTCGCCCACGACCTCGACGTCGTCCTGGGCCTGGAGGATCGCCCGCAGTCCCATGCGGAACATCTGCTGGTCGTCCACCACCATCACACGCGTCATCGGGTCCCTCCGTCGGGTGCCGGTCCGCGCGTGGCCGCGGGTGCCGGGGTGGGCAGGCTGACGGCGACGCGGAAGCTCCCGTCGGG
Organism: Curtobacterium flaccumfaciens; assembly: GCA_029689965.1. GTDB lineage: Bacteria > Actinomycetota > Actinomycetes > Actinomycetales > Microbacteriaceae > Curtobacterium > Curtobacterium flaccumfaciens_E. The sequence goes on from CP121450.1 coordinate 2,487,030, forward strand.
GCGCGGCCCGTGCTCGATCGTGCCGCCGAGGGCGGCGACCCGCTCGCGCATGCCCGCGAGTCCGAAGCCGCCGTCGTCCGGCGGGGCGGCCGGGACGGCGCCGGCGGGTGGCGCAGCGTTGGTGACCTCGACCGCGAGCGCCGGGCCGTGCCTCCCGACCGTCACGACGGTGGTCGCACCGGGGGCGTGCCGGGCCACGTTGCCGAGCGCCTCCTGCACCACCCGGTAGACGGTGAGCTGGGCGAGCCGGTCGACGTCGTCGAGCGCGTCGAGTGCGTCGAGCCGGGGCTCGACCGGGATGCCGGCCGCACGCGTGGCCTGCACGAGAGCGTGCAGGTCGGTGAGGCGGGGCTGCGGCGCGCGCTCCGCCTCGGCGTCGCCGCGGAGCGTGCCGAGCAGCTGCCGCATCTCCCGGAGCGCCGTGCGCGACGTCTCGGCGATCGCGGCGAACTCGGCGCGGGCATCGGCCGGCAGGCCGGCGACCCGGTACGGCGCGGACTCGGCCTGCATGTGCACGACGGACATGCTGTGCGCGACGACGTCGTGGAGCTCGCGGGCGATCCGCGAGCGCTCCTCGACCGAGCGTCGGCGGGCCTGTTCGAGCTCGGCGTCGCGCCTGGCCTCGGCGAGCTCCTCGCGGATCGCGCGACGCTGCCCGATCACGATCGCGGCCACGACGACCATGAGCGTGTCGCCCGCCGTGACGACGAACGTCGCAGCCCAGACGTCGGTCTGTGCCCAGCGGCCGGGCGTCACCGCGACGAGGACGAGGACGAGGACGGCCGCCGCGGCCCAGACCGTGGCGGTGAGGCGCCAGGTGGTGCGCACTCCGAGGACCACGAGCAGGACGCTCAGGCCGATGATGCCCGTCACCGGCACGGGCCAGGGCGCGGCGGTGCTCGGTGCGGTCAGCAGCCCCAGCGCGACGAGGGCGGCCAGGTGGGCGATCGACGACGCGCGGGGAGCAGCGGTGCGAGGCCGACGCTCACGCTGAGGACGGCGGAGACGAGCATCGCGAGGGCGACCGGCACGTCGTAGACGACCGCGGTGACCGGCGTGGCGACGGTGAAGAGCGCCACCGCGATGACGACGAGGCCGACCCGGACCGTCAGGAGCGACCAGTACGGCCGGCGCGGCTTCGGCGTGGTGGTCACGGTCTGGCGGTCTCTCCGGTGGGGACGATGCGGGTGGTGCGGTGCTCCCGCTTGCGGGCGACTCTACCGATGACGCGGTCGACGACGATGCCGAGCCCGGCCGCGACGACCATGGACACGAGCGCGGCGACGACCGGCTCGTGCAGCACGCTCGACGCCGCGAGGGCGATGCCGATCGAGGTCGCGGACCAGGCCAGCCCGGCCAACGAGCTGATCGTGAGGAACCGACGGTAGGGGAGCCGCGTCGCACCGGCGGTCATGTTGACCGCCACCCGGCCGACCGGGATGTACCGCCCCACCAGGATGAGGCTCGCGGACCGACGGCGCATCTGCCGCTCGGCGAACGCGAACGCGGCCGCGATGCGTGGCCGCTTCGACCGCGCGAGCCGGGCCGACCCGAGCCGCCGGCCGATCCAGTACGCGATCGAGTCGCCGGCGATCGCGCCGAGCGCCGCTGCCACGAGCACCCCGGCGAGCACCGGCTGCCCCGAGGTCGCGGCGACGGCGGCGATCGCGACGAGGGCGGACTCGCTCGGGACGGGCGGGAAGAAGCCGTCGACGAGGCACAGGGCTGCGAGCACGACGTAGACGAGCGGGCTCGCAGCGAGCTCGACGACGAGCGGGGTGATCTGGTCGAACACGGCTGGCTCCCTCCGCCGACGGATCTCGTCGACGGGAACGACGCTACGGAGCAGCGGGAGCGCTGCCATCCCGCCCCGGTCTCGACCACCCCCTACCGCGGTATGACTTCACCCTGACCGAACAGCACGTCCGGGGCGTCCACGCGGCGGTCGGGGACCGTTGTCGGTGCCTCGAGGTGGACGGCGCCGGACTGGCCGACCGCGTCGTGGGGAGGTCAGCGGATCGACCGGATGCCCGTGATCGGCGTGACCGAGGTGCCGGGTGCCCGGTAGCGTCGGCGACGGACCGCCCGGACGCGCCGGGTGCTCACGAGGAGGCACACGTGTTCGAAGCCGCGAACATCCGGGACTGGATCGGCCTGACGGTCGTCGACGAGACCGACGACAAGGTCGGGACGCTCGAGAGCATCTACTACGACACGGCGACCTCGGAGCCGGCGTTCGGCGCCGTCACCACCGGGCTCGTCGGGTTCCAGAAGCTCCTGTTCGTCCCCCTCGCCGGCGCGCTCGTCGCCCCGAAGCACCTCCGCGTCGCGTACCCGAAGAAGCTCGTGAAGGACGCGCCGACGATCCCGACCGACGGCGAGCTCGACGCCGCGCTGGAGCCAGGGATCTTCCAGCACTACGGCCTCGAGTACCGCACCGGCAGCGGCGGGGAGCGTCGTCTCGGCGCCGTTGACCCTGCGTCGAACGCTGAGGCGTTAGCCTGGTTCGTCCGACCCGTCCCTGGAGGCCGAACCTGCTCCGTACCGTCCGTTCGACGCTGCTCGCCGCGGCGGCGGTGATCGTCGTGCTCACGGGAGTGATCGCGGGGTCGACTGCGGGTGCCGGGGCCGCGAGCGCCGCGCCGATGTGGCCCGTGCCACAGCCGTACCCGTCGACCGCGGTCCCGCAGGAGGTCCTCGCCGGCATCCCGACGGGGAGCGAGTACGTGGCCCTCGGCGACTCCTACTCGGCGGGCTACGGGCTGTCCGACCCGACGCGGCTGCCGACGAGCGCATGCGGCCAGTCGGCGCAGGACTACCCGCACCGGCTGGCGGCGCGCTTCGGGCTCGCCCTCAAGGACGTCACCTGCGGCGGTGCGACGAGCAAGGACGTGACGAGCGGGTTCCAGTTCAAGGGCGTCCCGCCGCAGATCCGGTCGTTGTCCGATCGCACCCGACTCGTCACCCTGACGATCGGAGGGAACGACGCGGACCTGTTCGGCACCGCGGCGTCGTGTCTGGCGCTCTCGGCGAAGGGACCGGTGTTCTCCGGGCGCGACGCACCGTCGTGCCGGAGCACGCTCGTGCAGGACGGCGAGGACCAGCTCGGCGTGAAGATCGAGTCGCGGGTCGCCCTCGGCATCGCGGACACCCTCGCCGCGGTGAAGCGGGCGGCGCCGAACGCGGTGATCGTGTTCCTCGGGTACCCGGCGATCTTCCCGGACGCCGACCACACGCCGAAGGGCGGCTGCTTCCGTTCCGCTCTCGACCTCGGCACGCTCACCGGGTCCTTCCCGGCGAACTCGTACCCCTTCACGAACACCGACGTCCGGTACCTGCACGGCGTGCAGGAGGAACTCAACGACGCCTCGAAGAACGCGGCCGCGGCGGCCGGCGTGCGCTTCGTCGACGTCTTCTCGAGCACCCAGGCCCACTCGGCGTGCGCGACCGAGAAGCCGTACGTGTCGGGGGTCTCGCTCGACGGCACCGGGGACCTCCGCCGCATCGACCTGGAGCCCGGCGCGCTGCACCCGAACCCGCGCGGTGTGGCCTACCTCACGAAGCGCGTGGCCTCGGCGACCCGGGACCTCGCCGGCTGACCGCTGTCCCGCCCGTCAGGCGCTCACGCCGACCGGTTCGGTGTGCGCGGCCGGCGGCACGACGCACACCGGCGAGACCGTCTCACGCAGCACGTCGTGGAGTACCGATCCCGAGAGCGCCTTCACGTGCCCGAGCCCGAGCACCACGAGCGACGCCCTCCGGGTGTGGGAGGCGATGGCGTGCCCCGGGTGGCCCTCCACGAGCAGCGGGTGGAAGCGCACGTCCGGGTACCGCGAGCCGAGCTCGGACGTGACGCGCTGCAGGAGTTCGGCGTTGCGGGAACGCCAGCGCAACGGGTCCTCGGCGAAGTCGGTCAGTCCCGTGCGGGTCAGCACCGGCATCTCCCAGGCGCGCAGCAGCGTGACGCGCCGGTGCCGACGGTGGGCCTCGTCCACGGCGATCGCGACGGCGCGCTCGTCGATCGGCTCCTCGACCGCGAGCACGACGTCGCCGTCGATCGGATGCGGGCCCTCGGGCACGACGACCGTCGGGACCGCGGCGCGCTCGGCCACCCGTGCCGGATCGCCGCCCGCGGTGGACCCCCGACGGCTGCGGAAGGTCCCGATCACGAGCAGGTCGCCGTCGTCGGACTCCTCGACGAGCGCGGCGGCGAAGGGCCCGGCGTGACGCCGCACCTCCACGTTCGCCTCCGGCAGTGCATCGCGGGCCGCGTCCGCCACGGCATCGGCCACGCGCTTGCCGTCCGGTCCGGTGCGGCCTTCGATCGCCGGGTCCACACCGATCACCCGGATCCGTTCCGCGCCCGTGCCCAGCCGGTCGGTCACCCAGCGCAGGGCTTCCTCGTGCGGCTTCGCCGCGTCGGCGGCCAGTGTGACCGTCGTCCACCGTTCGTCCATCCCGATCGACCTCCTCGTCCGGGGCCCTCCGGGGCGTCGTCATGGCGCTCCTTGCGCTGCAAACTACTCCCGCGCGGCGCGGGTGGCCCCGGTGGAGCTGGTCTCGGCGCGCGTGTGGTCTCGGCGCGCGTGTGGTCTCGGCGCGCGTGTGGTCTCGGCGCGCGTAGCCTCGGTGCGTGGTGCTGAGTGCGGGGCTGCTGCTGTACCGGACCGACGGAGCCGGGGTGCAGGTGTGGATCGCGCACATGGGCGGGCCGTACTGGCGGAGCCGACCGCGTGCCTGGTCGGTGCCGAAGGGCCTCGTGGAGCACGACGAGGAACCGCTCGACACCGCGCGGCGCGAGTTCGCCGAGGAGATCGGGGTGTCGGCGCCCGCCGGTCCCGTGCTCGACCTCGGGGAACACCGACAGGCATCGGGGAAGCGCGTCCGCGTGTTCGCCGTCGAGGCGCCGGGCTTCACGGTCGACGCCGTCCGCTCGAACACCGTCCGGCTGGAGGTCCCGCGCGGCTCTGGACGGTTCATCGAGGTCCCGGAGGTGGACGACGCCCGGTGGGTGCCCCTCGACGAGGCCCGGTCGCTGCTCGTCGCCGGGCAGGTGAGCGCCCTCGAGGCCCTGTCGGACGCGCTGTCGTCGCGATGAACGCGGACCCGCGTCACGTTCTCGTCGCGGTGTGGACCTCGGCCGCGTTCTGTGGCTAGCCTGACCCGGCGTCGCGGTGAGGCGACGCCCGGAGCAGGGGAGTTGCACATGCGGCGTTGGCGCGCGGTCACCGCGGGGGTGACCGGGATCGTCCTCGGAGCAGGTCTGGCGATCGGGGGCGCCACGAGCGCGTCCGCCGCCACGGCCGGGCACTGGGGCACGTTCACACTCAGCGGATCGAGCAAGGACTACACCGGGACGATGACGCTGCCGGGGTTCCCGGACACGACGTTCACCTCGAACTCCCGCCAGTCGACCGTCGTCAGCGGGGCCTCGACCTGGCAGGGCCCGTCGACCGGACCCGGCGCTGCCTACGGCTCCAGTCGGAACCACACGTACGTCAACCAGCGTCCGAACGCAGACTCGCCGAACCCGGCGTCCGCGTCGACCACCACCTACACCTTCGCCGACGCGACACCGGGCGGCAGCTGGTCGTTCGTGCTCGGCGACATCGACGCCGACCAGGCGACGATCTCCGCCACCGTGCAGGGCGGCGGCGCTGCGACGGCCGCCGATCTCGGGTACCAGGGCTCGTACAACTCGTGTTCGTCCGTCGCTGCGGGCGGTTGGTCCTGCCCGGCCGACCCGGGTGGCGTCCCGGCGGGCCAGGACACGCCGACGTGGGACGCCGCGACGCGGACCCTCACGGGCAACGCCGCCTCCAACGACACCTCCGGCGCGACCGCGTGGTTCTCGCCGACCGTGTCGCTCACGAGCCTCACGATCTCGTACCAGCAGCGCAGCGGTTTCCCCGTCTACCAGACGTGGTTCGCCAACCGCACCGCCGCGATCACCGGTACCGCCACGCTCGACGGCACGCCGATCCCGGGGACCGTGGTGACCGTCACGGCGCCGGGTGGGGAGGTCTTCACCACGACGACCGGCAGCAGCGGCGAGTACACCTTCCCGGAGCTCACGCAGCAGGCGGGGTACACCGTGACGATCACTCCGCCGCCGGGAGCGCAGACCGACCCAGCGACCCCCGCCACGCAGACGGTCGATCTCGTCGACCCAGCCGGCGGCGGCGTGGACGGCACCGCGGACTTCCGCTTCACCTCGCCGTCGGGCACCTCCTCCGTGATCGGTGTCGTGACCGACGGCCACAACCCCGTCGCGAACGTCCCCGTCACGATCACCGACCCGTCGGCCCCGGGGAACCCGATCGAGACGACGACCAACGACGCCGGTGTCTACACCGGCTCCGGTCTCCCACCGAACAGCACCGTCGAGGTGTCGGTCGACGGTGGCGCACCTGTGACCGTGACGACCGGCGATCCCGGTACGGCGGCCACGCCCCCACGATCGAGGCGCCGAACGCCGTCGGCACCGTCAACGGCGTCGTCACGCTCGACGGCGCCCCCGCGTCCGGCGTGACGGTCGACCTGCTCGACGGATCCGGCAACGTCGTCGCGACCGCCACCACGGGCGCGGGCGGTGCGTACTCGTTCACGACCGTCGGCGGCACCTACACGGTCCGCTCGGCCCGGCCGTCGGCGGACGCCGACGGCTCGACGACGAGCACGCCGGTGACGATCGTCGGCGGCGGCGCGCCCCAGAAGCGCGATTTCGCGTTCACCACGCCGGAGCCGCCGACCGCGGTCACGACGAGCGCCATGGGGCGCGTCATCGACACCGCCGGCCGGCCGGTCGCGAACGCCAGCGTGACGGCGACCCCGGACGGGTCCGATGCCGGGGGACCGGTCTCGGTGACCACGGGTGTCGACGGCCGGTACACGCTCGAGGGGCTCAACCCGTCGACGGAGTACACCGTCTCCGTGGCCGGAAGTGACGTGACGGTCGACTTCACCTCCGGCGCGGACGAGACCGACGTCACGACGGTGCCCGACCTCGTGATCGACGCAGCGGCTGTCACTCCGACTCCGAGACCCTCGGCATCCTCGCCGGTGACCACGCCGGTGTCCTCGAACGGTGGCTCGACGGCCGGAACGGCTCTGGCCTACACCGGCGCCGACCTGACGCCGGGGCTCGTCGCCGCAGCTGCTGCTCGTGCTCCTCGGCGGCGGTCTGCTGACGTTCCGCTCCGTACGCAACCGTCGTCGTACCCCCACCTGCAGGACTGAGCGCGTGACGAGGGGCGGGGCTGGCGCTTGCCGGTCCCGCCCCTCGTCACGACCGGGCTCTCGAACCGCCCGCGGCACGTCGGCCTGCGCGAGTGGCCACGACTCGCCGCGCATGTTCGTCGAGGGGCGACGACTCGCCGCTCAGGCTCGTCGAGCGGGCACGAACGGTCGCCCGGACCCGTCGAATGGGACAGATTTCGCCCCCTCGGAGTCCCGGGACCCGGAGCGTCGTCGGTCCCCGCGAGTGGCCACGACTCGCCGCTCAGGTTCGTCGAGCGGGCACGAACGGTCGCCGGGACCCGTCGAGCGGACGGATTTCGCCCTCTCGGCGTCCCGGGGCGGCCCGGCCTGCCCGGCCTGCCCGGCCTGCCCGACCGCACGCTCCCGGGGTCAGCGGCGGCGGGGTGCGGGCACCGATCCGGTGGCGACGGCGACCGAGCCCGTGAGGGTCTGGATCGCCCGCGACACGACGGGCACCGAGCTCGTGACCACGGCGAGCGACGAGGTGATCGCCTCGATCGAGGACGTCGACAGGTGCTCCTGCACGTGCGAGTGGACCGGGAAGCCCCGACGCGCGACGACGACCACGCCGAGCGACCCGAGCAGGACCGCTGCGCCGGCGAGTGGCACGAACTGCAGTCCGATCATGCCGAGCGCCTGGCCGCCGACCGCCGCACCGCCTGCGATGCCGATGTTGGAAGCACCGTTGATCAGTGCGCCGGCGATGTCGGGGAGACCCCGCCCGTGCGGATCGCCGCCGCCATGAACAGCGTGCCCGTGGTGCCGTTCGCAGCCATCCACACACCGGCGACCATCATCGTGCCGAGCAGCGAACCGTGCACGAAGGGCAGGGCCGCGAGCGCAGCAGCCATCACCGCGACGGCGGCGATCAGGGTCTGGCGAGGCGCCCGGTCGACGAACATCCCGGCGAGCCAGAGCCCGATGACACCGGTACCCCCGAGGACGAGCAGGGCACCGCTCACCAGGTCGGAGTCGAGTCCGGCGTCGACGGCGTACGGGCCGATGTACGTGTAGACGATGTAGTGCCCTGCGAAGAGCAGCAGGTCCGCCACCACGACCGAGAGCAGCCCGGTGCGCGCCCAGGCCCGCGGCGAGCCGATGTGCGGCGACGACGCTCCGCGCACGCTCGGCAGGAACAGCAGCGCGACGACGGCGAGGGCAGCGGCCGCGACCGCGACGGCTCCCACGGCGGGGCGCCAGCCGATCGACTGCGCGGCCCAGGTGGCGACGGGGACACCGATGACGAAGCCGAGCGAGCTGCCGGAGTACACGAACGCGATCGCTCGGCCGGCCAGCCGCGGAGGCACGATGCGGGTGGCGTACGCCGACGCGACGGAGAAGAACAGGGCGTGTGCGACGCCGCCGACGACCCGGCCGGCGCAGACCACCGCGAACGAGGGCGCGAGCGCGATCATGACGTTCGACACGGTGTACCCGACGAGCGTCGACACGAGGACCGTCTTCCGCGGGAGCCTGGCGGTGACCGACGTGAGCGGGAGCGCCAGGATCGCGACCGCGGCCGCGTACACCGTGACGACGATGCCCATCGTCGACTCGGACACGTCGAGGTCGGCGCTCATGGTGCCGAGCAGCCCGACCGGCATGAGCTCGGTGGTGATCGCGAAGAACGTGGCGAGGCCGAGCACGGCGATGCCGACGATTGACTGGGTGGTGACGGTGATCGGCCGCGTGTTCGTCGACACGGCCGAGGTGGTGGTGTTCGTGGACACGCTGCTGACCTCCTCCGGGGAACGGTGGAGCGCGCGTCGGGACGACGTGACGACGACCGAGCCGGACGGTGCCGGACGACGATGCGCGCTCGCTGTGGTGTGTGGGTTGTGTGGGTACGACTCCACGGCGAGTGCGCTCTTCCAGTTTTGCACGGTGATCCGGAGGACCGCGAGAGGGTTGGCCGTGAATCTCCTCGGAGCGCTCCAACGCAGCCTCGGCCCAGGCATTCCCGACCCGCTCCGAATGCCGTTCCGCCCGGACCGGCGGATCAGTTCTCGTTCGTCACGGTGCCCTGCACGCCGCCGCCCCGCAGGGTCAGGGTGAGCGTGCCGCTCATCGACTGCGCCGACAGCGACGCCGAACCGTGCAGCGCGTCCGCGCGCGGGTAGCAGGCGGACGTCGACTCGATCCGGTTCGCGGTCGCCACGAGGCAGATCGTCGATCGGTCCGTGCCCACGCCGGCCCACACGTTCCACGGGGTCTCGAGCGACCCGCCGTCGAGTGCTCGATTCGTGAAGACCAGCCGCGTCGTGCGGAGACTCACCGGCGCCTCGACCGGTCCCGGCAGCTGGTCCGCGTACGTCTGCGGCTCGTCGAGCAGGTCCTCCAGGGTGACGGTGCCCGCGCTCGGCGTGACGGTCGGTGCCGCAGCCGGATCCGGCCGCGCGGTGCCCACCGCCGTCCCGGCGACGAACGCGACCCCGACCGAAGCGGCGACACCGAGGGCGACCCAGACACGCGGACGCGTCTTCCGCAGCGCACGTCGGAGCCGGTCCCTCCAGGTGGAGCGACCGTGGGACCACGGGTCCGGCCCGGGAGCGACGTGGCTGCGCGCCGGCGGGGCGGACGGGAGGCGCGACCCGCGCCCGCCGTCCTCCGTCGCCTCCGCCGGGTGGTCGGCGCCCGCCCCGTGTGCGGACCCGTCCCGACGAGAGACCGGTTCGACGGCATCGACGTCACCGACAGAGCCGACTGATCCGACTGATCCGACTGAGCCGACTGAGCCAACGGCAACGACGTGACCGACGGATCCGCGGGCGTCGACGTCACCGACCGAGCCGACAGAGCCGACGGGAGCGACGTGACCGACGGGTCCGAGGGGGCCGGCGTGGTCGGACCGGCCGTCGACGGGGGAGCCGACCGCTTCGACGACCGGTCCGACGGGACGACGGATGTCGCGCCTCCAGGGTGGGTGGTCGTCGGCACGGCGCCCGCGCGACGGTGCCCGCGGCCGAGCCGTTCGAGCGCGACGCGCGCCTCGGCGGCGTCCGAGTCGGACACACCCCCACCCCACGCCAGCGCCTCGAGCCGTGCTCGTTCCGCTGCCACGTCGTCGTCGGCCATGTGCACTCCCGGGTCGGTCGCACTCGTCGCCTCATCGTGCCACCGGGACCCCGTGCGTGCTCGCCCAGTTCGCCGGCGTAGACGGGACCGATGAGCGATGCGCGCGAACCCGATCACGAGACCCTCGAGTCCCTGAGCCACGACACGCAGTCCGGCGAGGCGGACTACGTCGCCACGAGCCCGGGCGGCACCGGCACCGAGCGGCACGTGCCGCTCCCGGACGAGGAGCAGGGTCGTGGCACGGAGTACGACCCGGTCGACCAGGGACCGCAGCAGGAGGGCCAGGGCGGCTGACGCCCGGCGGCGGCCGGCCCCGCTCAGGGACGGACGGCGAGCACGCGGCGCAGCACGGCTCGCTCCCCGAGCGTCCACGCGGCACTCGTCACGACGTACAGCGCGGCGGCGAGCGGCGCGATCGCGGCGAACACCACGGTGACGAACGGCGCGTACCGGCTGATCGCCGCGGTGGCAGCCGCTCCCGGAACTGCCGGGTCCGGCACCGCGGCCGGGTTCCAGCGCAGGTTCGCCCGTCGGGTGAGTTCGACGACGACGGCGAGCACGGCGAGGAGCAGCACCACGACCCAGGCGTGCGCCCACAGCGGCGAGGTCAACACGACGACGAGGGAGTGGCCGAGCGGGACCCCCGCGAGCGTCGCCGCGAGCAGGGTGTTCGTCGCGCCACCGATCGACGCGTGCGTGAACAGGGCGTACACGAGCGACAGCACCGGTGCCTGGGCGAGCATCGGCAGGCAGCCCGCGAGCGGCGACACCTTCTCGTGCGTGTAGAGCTCCTGCATCGCCCGCTGCAGGCGTTCGGTGTCCTTCGCGTACCGCTTGCGGAGCGCCGCGATCCGCGGGGCGAGTCGGCGGCGGTCACGCTCGGCGCGCACCTGCAGCACGGCGAGCGGGACGAGCAGCGCGCGTACCGCGAGGGTGAGCAGCACGACGGCGATCGCGGCGGCGAGTCCGCCGGCCACCGGGGAGAGGGCCGCGGCGGTCGCGGCGAGGAGGTCGGCGCCGCCGTGCAGCAGCGGCCCGACGACGGGCAGGGTGGTGAGGTCCATGACGTTCCGATCGGTTCGGTGGGAGGAGGTCGCGTGCGTGCGGCCCACCACCGGTCGGTGGTCAGGCCGCTGCGACGGCTCCCGGTGCCCGCGGTCGGGCGTGCCCGTCGGCGTCGGGGTGGCTCCACGCGATCCGCGTGCCGAGGTCGGCCGGAACGCGCGCCGGCGTGACGGACCGGACGGGCACGAGGCCGAGCACGAGGGCGAGAACGGTTGCGACCAGGACGGCCACGGCGACCGCGGTGACGCCGAGGGTCGCCACGACGAGGAGCGGAGCCGGTCCGACGGCGGGGTCGCCGAGGACCAGTGCGGCGGTGACGCGCAGGAACAGCTCGACGACGGTCATGGTCCGTTCAGGGTATCGCCCGCGCGCCGCCGGGGGCGAGGCCGCCGACCACGGCAGGATCGTGGCCATGACCGCAGGTTCGCCGAGCACCCCAGCGACCGCTGCCCTCGAGCGGGCCGGGGTCCCGTACACGCCGCACGTGTACGAGCACCACGAGACGGCCACGAACTTCGGTGAGGAGGCCGCCGCCGCGCTCGGGCTGCGCGAGGAGCAGGTGTTCAAGACCCTCGTGGTGTCGGTGGACGGCACGCTCGCGGTGGCGATCGTCCCGGTCGCGAACCGGCTCGACCTGAAGGCCATCGCTGCGGCAGTCGGCGGGAAGAAGGCGACCCTCGCCGACCCGGCCCTGGCCGAGAAGCGGACGGGGTACGTCGTCGGTGGCATCAGCCCGGTCGGCCAGAGGACGAAGCTGCGCACGGTGGTGGACGAGTCCGCGTTGGCGTACCCGAGCATCTTCGTGTCGGGCGGACGCCGCGGCTTCGACATCGAGGTGGCCCCGGCCGACCTCGTCCGCGTCACGGAGGCGACCGCGGCGCCGATCGCCCGGGCTTGAGTCGGACTGCCGCAAGTTCTTCCAACCGCTGGGAATGACCCGGCCCGTCCTGCGTTGCATTGAGTCGAAGGCACTCAAGTTCCCAGGAGGTCCCTTTGCCAGCAACGTTCGGTCCGACCGGCGGCGACGACTCGTTCGACGAGTTCATCGCACGCCTGCTCGGTGCAATCGACACCGGTGCCCAGAACCTCGCCGCCCAGCGATCCGTACCGCTGGGACGCCCGGTTGACATCACGCGACTGCTCAGCCGTCGCACCCACGAGCTGCTCCAGCGCACCGCCGAGTACGCCGTGGAGCAAGGGCAGCACGAGATCGACGCCCTGCACATCCTGCACGTGCTCGTCCGCACCGACCCCTTCACCGCCGTCGTCCGGCAGGCCGGAGTCGACCCCGGCAGCTCGCGGACGAGATCGAACAGCGCCTGCCGGTGGCCCGAGCGCCTCGGGCGGAGCAGACCGATCGACCGGCGCTGACCGGGAGCGCCCAGCGGATCCTGCTCGAGGCCACCCAGGCCGCCCGCGGGTTCGGCAGCACCTACACCGACCCCGAGCACGTCTTCTTCGCGCTCGTCATGGACCAGGACACCGTCACCGGCCAGCTCCTCGCGAGCGCCGGCATCACCCCGCAGGTGATGCAGGAGTACGCCGCGCAGGCTTCGGCCGCCGCACGAGAGGGACGCCCGATGCCCGGAACCGAGTCGACGACCCGCACGGACGAGTCGGCGACCGACACCCCGACGCTCGACCAGTTCGGCACCGATCTCACCGAGCGTGCCCGCGAGGGCCGCATCGACCCGGTGATCGGCCGTGCCGACGAGATCGAGCAGACCGTCGAGATCCTGCTCCGCCGCACCAAGAACAACCCCGTCCTCATCGGCGAGCCCGGCGTCGGCAAGACCGCGATCGTCGAGGGCCTCGCCCAGCGCATCGCCGACGGCGACGTGCCCGTGCTGCTCCAGGGCAAGCGCGTGGTCGCGCTCGACCTCGCCGGCATGCTCTCCGGCACCCGCTACCGCGGCGACTTCGAGGAGCGGCTCACCAAGGCGATGGACGAGATCGCGGCGCACGCGGACGAGCTCATCGTCTTCGTCGACGAGCTCCACACGGTCGTCGGCGCCGGCGGTGGCGGTGAGGGCGGCTCGATGGACGCAGGCAACATCCTCAAGCCCCGCCTCGCCCGCGGCGACCTGCACATGGTCGGCGCGACGACCCTGAACGAGTACCGCCGGATCGAGAAGGACGCCGCGCTCGAGCGCCGCTTCCAGCCGGTCACGGTGGGGAGCCCAACGTCGAGGACGCCGTCGCGATCCTGACGGGGCTCGCCCCGCGGTACGAGGAGCACCACGGCGTCACCTACACACCGGACGCCCTGCGCGCGTCGGTCGAGCTGTCCCACCGCTACCTCACCGACCGTCACCTGCCGGACAAGGCCATCGACCTCATCGACCAGGCCGGTGCCCGTCGCCGCCTCGCCCTGTCGGGCGACGTGGACGTCGCGGCGCTCCGCGAGCAGGTCGCGTCGCTCACGAGCGAGAAGGACCGCGCCGTGGCCGAGGAACTGTACGAGGAGGCGTCGCGCCTGCGCGACGAGATCGACGGACTGGAGGCGCGGATCACCGCCGCCACGCAGGCGGACGCGAGCCGCGCCTCCAGTCCGGAGCAGGTGAGCACGTCGATCACCGAGGTCGACATCGCGGAGGTGGTGGCGCGTGCCACCGGCATCCCCACGACCCGCCTGACGCAGGGTGACCGCTCCCGGCTCGCCGCGCTCGAGGACGACCTGCACGAGCGCGTCGTCGGCCAGGACGACGCCGTGCGCGCCATCGCCACCGCGGTGCGGCGGAGCCGGACCGGCATGAGCGACCCGCATCGGCCGGTCGGCAGCTTCCTGTTCCTCGGCCCGACGGGCGTCGGCAAGACCGAGCTCGCGAAGGCCCTCGCGGGGTCGCTGTTCGGCGACGAGTCGGCGATGCTCCGCTTCGACATGAGCGAGTACGGGGAACGCCACACCGTGTCGCGGCTGGTCGGTGCCCCTCCGGGGTACGTCGGCTACGACGAGGCCGGGCAGCTGACCGAGCGCGTCCGCCGGAACCCGTACTCGGTGATCCTGCTCGACGAGGTCGAGAAGGCGCACCCGGACGTGTTCAACCTGCTGCTGCAGGTGCTCGACGACGGACGCTTGACCGACGGGCAAGGCCGCACGGTGGACTTCCGGAACACCGTCGTCATCATGACGTCGAACATCGGCTCGGAGTTCCTCGCGTCGCGCTCCGGTGCGCTCGGGTTCTCCGCCTCGGCGGACGGCGGGTACTCCGACGAGGACCTGCGCGCCCGGGTGATGGGCAGGCTGCGCGAGTCGATGCGACCCGAGTTCATCAACCGGATCGACGAGATCGTGCTGTTCCGCAAGCTCGAGCGCTCGCAGCTCCGCTCGATCGTGTCGCTGCTGCTGCGGGACACGGCGCTGCGGCTCCTCGCCCAGGGGATGACCCTGGCGGTGAGCGATGCCGCGGTGGACTGGCTCGCCGAGCACGGGTACGAGCCCGAGTACGGCGCCCGCCCGCTCCGCCGCCTGATCCAGCGCGAGGTCGACGACCGCATCGCGACCCTCGTCGTGGACGAGGCCCTGGCGGAGGGCGACACCGTCCGGATCGACGTGGTCGACGAGAGGCTCGCGGCCACCGTCACGCAGCCTGCCGCGGTGTAGTCGCGTTCATCGCGAGATCGCCCCGGTGCCGTTCGGCACCGGGGCGATCTCGCGTCTGCGCGGGTGCCCTCGGTCGGCGGCTCCGATCGTCGTCTCCGCTCGGACTCTCCGATCGGCGGTGAATCCGTTCGGGAATGCAATTCCGGACGAATCCCGGAAAAGGGTTGCGCCCGGAATGCGGACGTGGATAGTGTTCGAGGGCAGCAAACACCGCGTCAGCACGAGACCGAGAGGGGGCCTGACCATGATGATCACCGCAACGACTCCGTTCCGTGGAATCCGTGCGCTCGGCGGCACCCCGATCCGGTCCGCTGACCCGGGGCGTCCCACACCTGTCGACATCTCCGTCCAGATCCGCCCGCGCTGAGTCCGTCTCGCCGGGAGTGGTCTGACGCCTCCGTCGGTCCCGCGTCCCGCATGCGCGATCGTCCCCGTTCGCGGTGACGGTCTTCGCGCATGCGAATGCAGCCGCGAATGTCGGTGGTCGGTGCGACGCTCCTCGTACGGCAGCAATTCCTGACCGCCTCCGTGTGCATTGTCGCACGGGGTGCGGAATGCATTCTCGCGCATTCATCTCCTGCCCGCGTGCCGGGCAGTTCCGCCATGCCTGCTCGCCGGGCAGCTCCGCCATGCCCTGAAAGGGGAACACCGTGTCAACGAAGACCTCGATCCGCCCTCCCGATACCCGCGCGGTGCGCCGCCGGGTCTCGCTCTCCGACCGCATCGCGCTCCGCATCGGGATGACCCTGATCATCTGGAGCCGACGCACGCACCACGTGCGCCCGTCGGTCGACTACGAAACGCGTCTCCGGCTCGACCGGGAACGCGAGGCCCGAGAGGCCAAGTGGCTGATCCAGAGCGCCGCGATGCGCCTCTGGCACTGACCACGCGGCACCGATCACGTCAGCCGATCGCGCCATCCCGCGGCACGGTGTCCCACGCGGGCGAGACACCGTGCCGCACGCGAGACGGCGTCCGCGCCGCGAGACGCCGCCGGTTCCGGCGGTGTCTCGCGGCGTACTCGGCGCTTCGCGAACAGCAGGGCGTCTCGACGCAGCGCGACTCGTGCGGACGGGGCGGTGTCTCGCGCACCGCGCCCGACCCGACGTCCGGCCGGGCCGCACCGGACGGACCGGCGCACGCCGCGCCTCCCGTACCGTTGTCGGGTGAACGAAACCGCAGCTGCCCTCGTCGAACGCCTGACCGCCATCGTGCCGGACTTCCCGTCGCCGGGCATCCTGTTCCGCGACGTCACGCCGGTGTTCTCCGACGCGGTGGCGTTCGGCCGGGTGTGCGAGGCCCTCGCAGCGCCCTTCGCCGTCGGTGACGGATTCGCCGCGGTCGCCGGCATCGAGGCCCGCGGGTTCGCCCTCGCCGGCGGCATCGCCGCCCAGCACCAGGTCGGCGTGCTCACCGTGCGGAAGGCCGGCAAGCTTCCGGGCGAGGTCCTCAGCGAGCAGTACGCGCTCGAGTACGGCGAGGCCGAGCTCGAAGCTGCGCCGGGCCAGCTGCCGGCCGGGACCCGGGTGCTCGTGGTGGACGACGTCCTCGCCACGGGCGGTACCGCGGCCGCCACCGTCACGCTGCTCGAACGCGCCGGGTACGAGGCGATCGGCTTCGCCGCGCTCCTCGAGCTCGACGGGCTCGCGGGCCGCGAACGGCTCGAACCGCGGCTGCCCGTGCAGACGCTCGGCGCCGTCCCGCCTGAGCGCTGGCGGCCGTCGCCGCGCACTAGTCTTGACGCACCAATTCGATCGAGGAGTCCCATCATCGTGACCGAGTCAGTCGCCGCAGCGCCGGAAGGCGC
The DNA here is from genome assembly GCA_029689965.1 of Curtobacterium flaccumfaciens. GTDB lineage: Bacteria > Actinomycetota > Actinomycetes > Actinomycetales > Microbacteriaceae > Curtobacterium > Curtobacterium flaccumfaciens_E. The sequence goes on from CP121450.1 coordinate 2,503,841, forward strand.
ATCGCCGGAGAACGCCGAGCCCGCAGCCGTGCCGCAGGCACCCGAGCCCCGCACCGCGACGACGAGCACGACGGGCACCGAGCTCTTCGACGGCGTTCGTGGCGTGATCGCGATCCGGGTGGACGGCGTGCTCAAGGACCTCGCAGCGGCCGTCGACGCCGGTGACGTCGTCGAGCCGGTGACGCTCGACGAGCAGGACGGTCTCGACATCCTCCGCCACTCGGCGGCGCACGTGCTCGCGCAGGCCGTGCAGCAGATCAACCCCGACGCCAAGCTCGGCATCGGGCCGCCCGTCACCGACGGCTACTACTACGACTTCGACGTCGCCGAGCCCTTCACGCCGGAGGACCTGAAGGCGATCGAGAAGAACATGGACCGGATCATCCGGCAGGCCCAGCGCTTCCGCCGCGTCGTCGTCACCGACGACGCGGCCCGCGAGCGCATGGCGGGGGAGCCCTACAAGCAGGAGCTCATCGGTCTCAAGGGCGCTGCGGACGCTGGCGACTCCGGCGAGAGCGTCGAGGTCGGCGCTGGCGAGCTGACGGTGTACGAGAACGTCGACCCGAAGACCGGCGAGGTCGTCTGGCAGGACCTCTGCCGTGGGCCGCACCTGCCGCACACCCGCATCATCGGCAACGCGTCGAAGCTCATGCGGGTCGCGGCGGCGTACTGGCGCGGATCCGAGAAGAACCCGCAGCTACAGCGGATCTACGGCACCGCGTGGCCGGACAAGGAGCAGCTGAAGGCGTACCTCCTCCGGCTGGAAGAAGCGGCGAAGCGCGACCACCGGAAGCTCGGTGCCGAAGCTGGACCTGTTCTCCTTCCCCGACGAGATCGGTTCCGGCCTGGCGATCTTCCACCCGAAGGGCGGCATCATCCGCCGCGAGATGGAGGACTACTCGCGCCGCCGGCACGAGCAGGAGGGCTACTCGTTCGTCTACACGCCCCACATCACCAAGGGCGACCTGTTCGAGCAGTCGGGCCACCTCGGGTGGTACAAGGACGGCATGTTCCCGCCATGCACATGGACGAGGCACGCGACGAGGACGGCAACGTCACCCGGCAGGGGGCGGACTACTACCTCAAGCCGATGAACTGCCCGATGCACATCCTGGCGTACCGCTCGCAGGCGCGGTCCTACCGCGACCTGCCGCTGCGGATGTTCGAGTTCGGGACGGTCTACCGGAACGAGAAGTCCGGCGTCATCCACGGCCTCACCCGTGTCCGCGGCATGACCCAGGACGACGCGCACATCTTCACCACGCAGGAGAAGATGAAGGAGGAGCTCACCACGACGCTCGAGTTCGTGCTCTCGCTCCTGCGCGACTACGGCCTGGACGACTTCTACCTCGAGCTCTCCACGAAGGACCCGGAGAAGTACGTCGGCGACGACGAGGTCTGGGAGGTCGCCACGAACACCCTGCGCGAGGTCGCCGAGGAGTCCGGGCTCGAGCTCGTGCCCGACCCGGCAGGCGCCGCGTTCTACGGCCCGAAGATCTCGGTGCAGGCCCGTGACGCGATCGGCCGCACCTGGCAGATGTCCACCGTGCAGCTGGACTTCAACCTGCCCGAGCGCTTCGGTCTGGAGTACGCGGCAGCGGACGGCACCCGCCAGCGCCCCGTGATGATCCACCGCGCCCTGTTCGGCTCGATCGAGCGGTTCTTCGGCGTCCTCACGGAGCACTACGCCGGCGCCTTCCCGGCCTGGCTCGCCCCGGTGCAGGTCGTGGCGATCCCCGTGGCCGCCGAGTACGGCGACTACCTCGACGAGGTCGTCGCGAAGCTGCGGTCGCACGGTGTGCGCGCCGAGGTCGACCACTCGGACGACCGCATGCAGAAGAAGATCCGCACGCACACGAAGCAGAAGGTGCCGTTCCAGCTCATCGCGGGCGGCGACGACCGCGACGCCGGCGCCGTCTCGTTCCGGTTCCGTGACGGTCGTCAGGACAACGGTGTGCCGGTGGACGAGGCGGTCGAGCGGATCCTGACCGCCATCCGCGAGCGCGCGCAGGTCTGATGGACCAGGTGCGGCCGGGAGGCCCGGAGCAGGTCCCCGGGACCGGTCACGTCGTCGACGTGGCCGGCTCCGGGCCCCCGGTGCGTCCGACACATCGACTCCGGCCGGCGCGCCGGGCGCGATCGGTACCGCGGGCACCGGCGGTGCCGACGACCCGCTGGTGATCCGCGACGCCGCGACCGGTGCAGCCGTGCCGGACGCCTTCCAGCGTCTGTGGAACCCGCACCGGATGGCGTACATCGACGCCGGGCGCGAGGGTCGGGGCCGCGGACACGAGGACGACTGCCCGTTCTGCGAGGCACCGCGGAAGTCCGACGAGGACGCCCTCATCGTCGCCAGGGGCGAGCACGCGTACGTCCTGCTCAACCTGTTCCCGTACAACAACGGCCACCTGCTGGTCTGCCCGTACCGGCACGTCCCGCTCTACGACGAGGCCACGCCGGACGAGCTCCGCGAGATCGGCGAGCTCACCCAGACCGCCATGCGGGTCCTCCGCGCGGTCTCGCACTGCGACGGGTTCAACATCGGTATGAACCAGGGCGAGGTCGCCGGTGCCGGCGTGGCCGGACACCTGCACCAGCACATCGTCCCGCGGTGGCAGTCGGACGCGAACTTCTTCCCGATCATCGCGCGCACGAAGTCGATGTCCCAGCTGCTCGGTGAGAGCCGCAGGCTCATCGCCGAGGGGTGGCCGTCGGACCACTAGACTGTCGGCATCATGAGCGACAGCAGCAGCACCCCGAGCACCCCCGGCACCTCGATCACCGGCTCCGACCGCGTCAAGCGCGGCCTGGCGGAGATGCTCAAGGGCGGCGTCATCATGGACGTCGTCGACGCCGAGCAGGCCCGCATCGCCGAAGAGGCCGGCGCCACGGCCGTCATGGCCCTCGAGCGCGTGCCGGCCGACATCCGTGCCCAGGGCGGCGTCGCGCGCATGTCCGACCCGTCGATGATCGAGGAGATCATCGCCGCCGTGTCCATCCCCGTCATGGCGAAGGCGCGCATCGGTCACTTCGTCGAGGCCCAGGTCCTGCAGGAGCTCGGCGTCGACTACATCGACGAGTCCGAGGTGCTGTCGCCCGCCGACTACGTCAACCACATCGACAAGTGGAACTTCACCACCCCCTTCGTCTGCGGCGCGACCAACCTGGGCGAGGCGCTCCGTCGGATCACCGAGGGGGCAGCCATGATCCGCTCCAAGGGCGAGGCCGGCACCGGCGACGTGTCCGAGGCGACGAAGCACATCCGGACGATCAACAAGGAGATCGCTGCCCTCCGCCACCTCAAGGAGGACGAGCTCTACGTCGCCGCGAAGGAGCTCCAGGCGCCGTTCGACATCGTGAAGGAGGTCGCGCAGACCGGCAAGCTCCCGGTCGTCCTCTTCACCGCCGGTGGTGTCGCGACCCCGGCTGACGCCGCCATGATGATGCAGCTCGGCGCGGACGGCGTGTTCGTCGGCTCCGGCATCTTCAAGTCGGGCGACCCCGCGAAGCGCGCCGCCGCGATCGTGAAGGCCACCACCTTCCACGACGACCCCAAGGTGATCGCCGAGGTGTCCCGCGGTCTCGGCGAGGCGATGGTCGGCATCAACGTCGCCGACGTCCCCGCCCCGCACCGCCTGGCCGAGCGCGGGTGGTGAGTGCGCGGCCCCGCGTCGGAGTCCTCGCGCTGCAGGGTGACTTCCGCGAGCACATCGCGTCGCTGACGGAGCTCGGTGCCGACGTGGTCCCGCTCCGCCGTCCGGAGGAGATCGCGACGCTCGACGGCGTCGTCATCCCCGGTGGCGAGTCGAGCGTGATGGACAAGCTGTCCCGCGCCTTCGGCGTCGCCGAGCCGCTGACGGACGCGATCCGGAACGGGTTGCCGACCTACGGCACCTGCGCGGGGATGATCATGCTGTCGGCGCGGATCGCCGCGGGCATCCCGGGGCAGCAGACGCTCGGCGTCCTCGACACCACGGTGCGTCGCAACGCCTTCGGCAGCCAGAACGACTCGTTCGAGACCGACATCCCGATGCCGGCGCTCGGCGACGAGCCCGTGCACGCGGTCTTCATCCGTGCGCCGGTCGTAGAGGAGCACGGCGCGAGCGTCGAGGTCCTCGGGCGCTGTTCGACGGTCAGGTCGTCGCCGTGCAGCAGGGCAACGTCATCGCGAGCGCGTTCCACCCCGAGGTCGCGGGCGAGGACCGGTTCCACCGCCGCTTCCTCGACCTCGTCCACAGCGCCTGAGCCCACCGCCGGAGCGCACCGCCGGAGCGCACCGCCGGAACCAGGTTCCGGACACCGCACCGTGCTGTTCCGTGGTGCTGTGTCCGGAACCTGGTTCCGCAGTCGGCGTCCCGCTGTCCACGGGGCCAGCGAGCCGGGCGCGAGCTGCGCCTCCAGGTCGGTAGACTGAGCCAGATTTTCCGCAAGACGCAAGGAGCACCGTGTCCGGGCATTCCAAGTGGGCAACGACCAAGCACAAGAAGGCCGTCATCGACCAGCGCCGTGCCAAGTCGTTCGCGAAGCTGATCAAGAACATCGAGGTCGCCGCGAAGATGGGCGGTGCCGACCTTTCGGGCAACCCGACCCTCGTCGACGCCGTGCAGAAGGCGAAGAAGACCTCGGTCCCCAACGACAACATCGACCGCGCCATCAAGCGCGGTGCCGGCCTGACCGGTGAGACGATCGAGTACACGACGATCATGTACGAGGGCTACGGCCCGAACGGCGTCGCGATGCTCATCGAGTGTCTGACGGACAACAAGAACCGTGCCGCCGCCGAGGTCCGCACCGCGATGTCGCGCAACGGCGGCACCATGGCCGATCCGGGCAGCGTCGCCTACAACTTCTCGCGCAAGGGCGTCATCTCCGTCACGAAGACGGACGGTCTCGACGAGGACGCCGTGATGACGGCCGTGCTGGACGCCGGGGTCGAGGACGTCATCGACCAGGGCGGTGGCTTCGAGGTCATCACCGAGGCCACCGACCTCGTGGCGGCCCGCACGGCACTGCAGGACGCCGGCATCGACTACGACTCGGCCGACGCCGAGTTCGTGCCCGGAATCAAGGTGCCGGTCGACGCCGAGACGGCGCGCAAGGTCTTCCGCCTGATCGACGCGCTCGAGGACAGCGACGACGTGCAGAACGTCTACTCGAACTTCGACATCCCCGCCGAGGTCCAGGCCGAGCTCGACGAGGACGAGGACTAGTCCGATGCTGCGCGTGCTCGGGGTGGACCCGGGCTCACGCGGTGCGGCGTCGGCATCGTCGAGGTCGCACCCGACCGGCGCGCGCGGCTCGTCCACGTGACGGTCGTGCGCACGCCGGCGGACATGGCGCTCGAGCAGCGGCTGCTGCGGATCGCCGATGGGATCGCCGTCGAGATCGACGAGCACCGCCCGGACGCCGTCGCGGTCGAGCGCGTCTTCGCGCAGGCGAACGTCCGGACCGTGATGGGCACGGCGCAGGCTGCCGGGCTGGCGCTGCACGCGGCGGCGGCACGCGGGCTGCCCGTCGGGTTGCACACCCCCTCCGAGGTCAAGGCGGCGGTCACCGGGTACGGCAACGCCGACAAGCGCCAGGTGCAGACGATGATCGCCCGGTCCTCGGCCTCGAGGAGGCCCCGAAGCCGGCCGACGCCGCGGACGCGCTCGCGCTGGCCGTGTGTCATGCCTGGAGGCTCGGATCACCCGACGCGGTCGGCACCCGTCCCACGAACCTCACCCCGGCACAGCGCGCCTGGCGCGACGCCCAGGGCGGCATCGTGGACTCGCCGCTCGCGCGCGCGGCGGCCGCGGCCGCCCGCCCGCAGCGCGGCAGTCCCGCGGCGCCGCGTGGCTCATCGGGTTCGTCGGTGGCCGGCCGTAGGCTCGGAGCATGATCGCGAGTCTCCGGGGCACCTGCATCGACGTCGCCGGTTCGAACGTCGTGATCGAGGTCGGGGGAGTCGGCTACGCGGTCACCGTCACGCCCGCGCACGCGCTCACCATGCGCCACGGGTCCGAGGTGTTCCTGCGCACGGCCATGATTGTCCGAGAGGACGAGCACCTCCTGTTCGGCTTCGAGTCCGCCGACGCGCTGCAGGTGTTCGACCTGCTCCGGAGCGTCTCCGGCGTCGGCCCGAAATCGGCCATGGGCGTGCTCGCGCACATGGAGCCCGCACAGGTCGCGAACGCCGTCGCGCACGACGACGACGGTGCGTTCCGCAAGGTCTCGGGCATCGGGCCGAAGACCGCGAAGCTGATCATCGTCGCGCTCTCCGGCAAGCTGGCCGCGTTCGAGCAGGCCGCCGCTCCGTCCGTGGCCGCCGGCAGCGCGGCGCACCCTGCTGCCGACGACGTCGTGACGGCGCTCATCGGTCTCGGCTGGCGCGACGACGCCGCGAGGCAGGCGGTCGACTCCGTGATCGCCGATGACCCGTCGGCCGTCTCGTACGGCACGCAGGCCCTCCTCCGCGCCGCGCTCGGTGCGCTGCGGCCCGCCGGGGCCGGCCGGTGAGCGGGATCACCGCCGCCGACGCCGAGTCGCAGGAAGAACTCGCGTTCGAGGGGGCGCTTCGCCCGAAGTCGCTCGACGAGTTCGTCGGACAGCGCAAGGTCCGCGGGCAGCTCGACCTGCTCCTCAAGGCTGCGGCGCTGCAGGAGCGCACACCCGACCACATCCTGATGGCCGGTCCTCCCGGGCTCGGGAAGACGACGCTCGCGATGATCGTCGCCCACGAGTCCGGCCGCCCGTTGCGGATGTCGAGCGGCCCGGCGATCCAGCACGCGGGGGATCTCGCCGCAGTGCTGTCGTCCCTCGTCCCGGGCGAGGTCCTGTTCATCGACGAGATCCACCGGATGGCGCGCTCCGCGGAGGAGATGCTCTACCTCGCGATGGAGGACTTCCGGATCGACGTCATGGTCGGCAAGGGCGCCGGGGCGACGAGCATCCCGCTCGATCTCGCCCCCTTCACCCTCGTCGGGGCGACCACCCGCGCCGGCCTGCTGCCGAACCCCCTCCGCGACCGCTTCGGGTTCACCGCCCACCTCGAGTTCTACGAGAAGGACGAGCTCGAGCAGGTGCTCATCCGCGCCGCCCACCTGCTCGAACTCGACATCGACCGTTCGGCCCTGCGCGAGATCGCCGGTCGGTCCCGGGGCACGCCCCGCATCGCCAACCGTCTGCTCCGCCGCGTCCGCGACTACGCCCTCGTGCACCGCACCAGCGACGGCATGGCGGCGGTGCAGGGTGCCCTCGACCTGTACGACGTCGACGAGCTCGGACTCGACCGGCTCGACCGGGCCGTGGTCGAGACGATGCTGACACGCTTCGACGGCGGTCCCGTCGGGCTGAACACGCTCGCCGTCTCCGTCGGTGAGGAGTCCGAGACCATCGAGTCGGTGGTCGAACCGTTCCTGGTCCGGGTCGGCCTCGTCACCCGCAGTCCGCGCGGCCGGATCGCGACGCCGCAGGCGTGGCGCCACTTCGGCGTCACGCCCGGACAGGCGAACCTCGCGCAGCCCGGGCTGTTCGACGACGACCCGACTGAGTCCACAGCCGCAGCAGCCCGGTGACATGCCACGCACAGATGTGTGCCCTAGACTGCTACGGCCCGAAACCGAGCAACCAGAGAAGGCATCGCATCATGGGTCAAGAAGTCATCCTCATCGTCATCGTCGTGGCGTTCGCGGCCTTCATGTTCTACAACAGCCGGAAGCGCAAGAAGCAGCAGTCGGAGCTCGCCACGAAGATGGTGCCGGGCGCGAAGGTCATGCTGTCCTTCGGTCTGTACGGCACGCTCCTGTCGGTCGACGACGAGAAGGTCACCGCCGACGTCGAGATCGCGCCGGGAACGGTCGTCACCGTCCACCGTCAGACGCTCTCCCGCGTCGTGGACGACACCGCGTCCGACATCACCACCACCGCCACGCCCGAGGACGAGCCGGCCGCGCCGAAGCCCGTCGCCGAGCTCAACGGGGAACCGGTCTACGGAGAGCGCATCGACTCCACGGAGACCGACGCCGACGCGGCGAAGCGCAAGACGGAAGACTGACACCTCGGCCGCCGGATCCACCGATCCGGCGGCGACACCTGCCGCCGGTCTCCCACCGTCGGTCCTGACAGAAAGACGAGACGACCGGTGGCACGATCGACACCCGTCAAGAAGGCGATCCGCTCGCTCACCTGGTTGGTGATCCTGATGGCGGTCCTCGCGGCGTTGAACACCGCCGCGTCGATCCTCGCCGGATCCAGCAAGGACGACAGCGGCAAGTGGTTCGCAGGGGCCAGCTGGGTCCCCGAACTCGCCCTCGACCTGCAGGGCGGCACGCAGCTGACGCTCGCGGCGCAGAACACCGAGGGCGGCTCGGTGACGAGCGACCAGCTCAACCAGGCCGTCAACATCATCCGGCAGCGCATCAACGCCACCGGCGTCTCGGAATCGCAGATCAACACCCAGGGGACGAACAACATCGTCGTCTCCATCCCGGGCAAGCCGGACAAGGCGACGATCGACCGCATCGAAGCGGCGGCGAAGCTCACGTTCCGCCCGGTGCTGTACACCGAGGCTGCAACGAGCAGCTCGGTCGGCGACAAGGGGTCGTCGTCGGCCTCGCCCACGCCGTACTCACCGCCCGCCTCCCTCGCGGCGACGCCCAGCGCGAAGCCGACGAACGCCAGTGACCTCAACTGGGTGACGCCCAAGCTGCAGGACCTGTACACGAACTACGACTGCAAGGCACCGGACGACGTCACCACCGCTCCGGACGACGAACCCCTGGTCACCTGCGACCAGGACGGTGCTGCGAAGTACATCCTCGGCCCGGTCGAGGTCTCCGGTTCGAACATCAGCAACGCGACCTCCGGCCTCGCGACCGACTCGCAGGGCAGCTCCACCGGTCAGTGGGCGGTGAACCTGACCTTCGACGGCACCGGCACGAAGGACTTCCGGACCGTCACCAACCGCCTCGTCTCGCTGACGCAGCCGCAGAACCAGTTCGCGATCGTCCTCGACGGCTCGGTCATCACCGCGCCGACCACGAACTCGGCCATCACCAACGGCAAGGCGCAGATCACCGGTTCGTTCACGGCCGACTCCGCGAAGACGCTCGCCGACCAGCTGAAGTACGGCGCCCTGCCGATCAACTTCCAGGTGCAGTCGAACGAGAACATCTCCGCGACGCTCGGGACCGCGCAGCTCGTCGGCGGTCTCGTCGCGGGCTTGATCGGCCTCATCCTGGTCATCATCTACTCGGTGATCCAGTACCGGGCTCTGGCCTTCGTCACGGTCCTCTCGCTCGGCGTCGCGGCGGCCCTGACGTACCTCGTGATCGCCATCATGTCCTGGCGCGTCGACTACCGTCTGTCGCTGGCCGGCGTCGCCGGCCTGATCGTCGCGATCGGCATCACGGCGGACTCGTTCATCGTCTACTTCGAACGCATCAGGGACGAACTCCGTGACGGCCGCGGGCTCGAGAGCGCCGTGGAGGCCGGATGGAAGCGCGCGCTCCGCACCATCCTGGCGTCGGACTCGATCAACTTCCTCGCCGCCGTCGTGCTCTACATCCTCGCGGTGAGCGACGTGAAGGGCTTCGCGTTCACGCTGTTGCTCACGACGCTCATCGACGTCGTCGTGGTCGTGATGTTCACGCACCCGATGATGCAGCTCATCGCCCGCAGCCGGTTCTTCGGCGAAGGGCACCGGTTCAGCGGTCTCGATCCGTCCGCGCTCGGCGCGGTGTACCGCGGGCGGCGCAGTTCCGCGCGCCCGTCGTCGACGGGAAGCGCCAGCGCAGCGCGGGTGAGGCGCAGCGCCGGCAGACGATCGCGGAGCGGAAGGCCCAGCAGGCGGCCGGCGAGAACGGCACCACGCGGGACGGGAAGGACGACTGATGGCCAGCTTCAGCCAGTTCGGCAGCGACCTCTACACGGGCAAGCGCTCGTACGACATCGTCGGCCGCCGCAAGACGTGGTACGTCATCGCCATCGTCGCGATCGTGCTCTCCCTCGCGGTCCCGTGGCTGCGCGGCGGGTACCAGCTCGGCATCGAGTTCACGGGCGGCTCGGAGTTCACGCTGTCCGACGTGAAGAACCTCGACCAGAACCTCGCGACCGAGACGGTGGAGTCGATCGTCCCGGAGGGTGTGCCGCGGGTCTCCCAGCTCGGCACGCACGGCATCCGCGTGCAGACCGGGCAGCTCACCGACCGTGAGACCACCGAGGTGCAGGACGCCCTCGCGAAGGTGTACGACGTCCCGGACAGTCAGGTCGCGGCGACCTTCATCGGCGCGACCTGGGGCGCGGACGTGCTCGCCCAGGCGATCCGCGGCCTCGTGATCTTCCTCGCCCTCGCCGCGGTCGTCATGGCGCTGTACTTCCGCACCTGGAAGATGTCGGTGTCCGCGATGGTGGCACTCCTCCACGACCTCCTGATCACGGCCGGCGTGTACGGCATCGTGGGGCTCGAGGTCACCCCTGCGGCCGTGATCGGCTTCCTGACGATCCTCGGCTACTCGCTGTACGACACGGTCGTGGTGTTCGACAAGGTGCGCGAGAACACCGCCCAGGAGTCCCACCGCACCTTCGTGCAGTCGGTCAACCTCGCGGTGAACCAGACGCTCGTCCGGTCGATCAACACGTCGGTCGTGGCGCTGCTGCCCGTGGCCGCGATCCTCTTCATCGGGTCGTACGTCCTCGGCGCCGGAACGCTCCGGGACATCTCCCTCGCGCTCTTCATCGGCATCATCGTCGGCACCTACTCGACGATCTTCATCGCGTCGCCGATGTACGCGCACCTCCGCGAGAACGAGCCGAAGATCAAGCGGGCGGACGCGAAGAAACAGGCGGCCGCTGCGAAGCGGCAGCGCGAGGTCGACGCGGCGGCGGGGGCCTGATGCCGGCGGAGATCCAGGAGGTCGACGTCGCCGAGGCCCTCCGTCGACTCGAGTCCGGTTCGCGTCTGTTCGACGTGCGCGAGCCGGGGAGTGGGACGATGTCCACGCCCCGCAAGCCACCCTCGTCCCGATGTCCGAGCTCGTGGCCCGGTGGAAGGAGATCGACGGTGGCGACGAGCCTGCGATCGTCGTCTGCCACTCGGGGGCACGATCGGCCCGCGTGGTCGCGGCGCTCGAGCAATCGGGAGTGCCGGCCGTGAACCTGACCGGCGGCATGGTCGCCTGGGAGCAGGCCGGGCGCCGGTGGTCCGCAACGCCGACGGCGAACCGCGTCACGAGCACTGACCGCACGCGCGTAGTCTTGTCGGATCGAGCTCGGACGCAAGTCCCCGGGAGGCGCAGCATGACGGACACGCGTGAGTCCACGCCCCAGGACACGTCTGCGTCCGGGAGCACGGCTGCGTCCAGGGCCACGGCTGCGTCCGGGGCCGCGTCTGCGTCCAGGGACACGGCTGCGTCCGGGAGCACGGCCGCGTCGCGGGACCGGCAGGACTCCGTCGCTCCGAGCCGTCCCGGATCCGCACCGCGTCCATCGAGCCCGCTCGGCCCGAACACGACCGGCAACCTCGGTTCCCTCCGTTCGCTGCTGCCGCGGCTGTTCTCCCGCGCGCAACCCGCCGGCGCCGTCGACACCCTGATCCGCACGGTGCGCTCGCACCACCCGAAGGCCGACGTGACGCTCATCGAGCGCGCCTACTCGGTCGCGGAGCGCGCCCACGACGGGCAGAAGCGCAAGTCCGGTGAGCCCTACATCACGCACCCGGTCGCCGTCGCACAGATCCTCGCCGACCTCGGCATCGGTCCCATCACCATCGCGGCCGCGCTCCTCCACGACACGGTCGAGGACACCGATTACCAGCTCGACCAGCTGCGCGAGGACTTCGGCGACGAGATCGCCATGCTCGTCGACGGCGTCGCGAAGCTCGACAAGGTCAAGTACGGCGACAGCGCCCAGGCCGAGACCGTCCGCAAGATGGTCATCGCCATGTCGAAGGACATCCGTGTCCTGGTGATCAAGCTCGCCGACCGTCTGCACAACGCCCGCACGTGGGGCTTCGTCGAGTCGGCCTCCGCGACGCGCAAGGCGAAGGAGACGCTCGAGATCTACGCGCCCCTCGCGCACCGCCTCGGCATCCAGATGATCAAGCTGGAGCTCGAGGACCTCTCGTTCGCGGTGCTCCATCCGAAGCTGTACGTCGAGATCGACAGCCTCGTCAAGGAACGGCAGCCGAAGCGCGAGCAGTTCGTGCAGAACGTCATCGGCACCCTCAAGAAGGACCTCAAGGCGGCGAAGGTCCGCGGCGAGGTCATGGGGCGCCCGAAACAGTACTACTCGATTTACCAGAAGATGATCGTCCGCGGGCGCGAGTTCGACGAGATCTACGACCTGGTCGGCATCCGCGTCCTCGTCCCGACCGTCCGGGACTGCTACGCGATGCTCGGCTCCGTGCACGCGCGGTGGACGCCGCTGCCCGGACGCTTCAAGGACTACATCGCGACGCCGAAGTTCAACCTCTACCAGTCCCTGCACACCACGGTCCTCGGGCCGCAGGGCCGTGCGGTGGAGATCCAGATCCGTACGCACGAGATGCACCAGCGGGCCGAGTTCGGCGTCGCGGCGCACTGGAAGTACAAGCAACGCGCCGCCGGTCGTGACGTCGACACCTCGTCGGCGAACGACCAGGACATGGCGTGGTTGGCGCACATCACCGACTGGCAGGCCGAGACCAGCGACCCGGGAGAGTTCCTCGACTCGCTGCGGTACGAGATCGGCGCCAAGGAGACCTACGTCTTCACTCCGCAGGGCAAGGTCATCGGGCTCCCCTCCGGCGCCACCCCGGTCGACTTCGCCTACGCCGTGCACACCGAGATCGGGCACCGCACCATGGGGGCGAAGGTCAACGGTCGGCTGGTGCCCCTGGAGAGCCAGCTGTCCAGCGGCGACGTGGTGGAGATCTTCACGTCGAAGAACCCCGACTCGGGCCCGAGCCAGGACTGGCTGACCTTCGTCCGGAGCCCACGGGCCCGGAACAAGATCAAACAGTGGTTCACGAAGGAGCGTCGCGAAGAGGCGATCGAGCAGGGGCGTGACGCGATCGCCCGCGCGATGCGCAAGCAGAACCTGCCGCTCCAGCGCATCATGAGCCAGGACTCCATCGCCGAGGTGGCGTCGTCGATGCGGTACGACGACGTGTCGGCGCTCTACGCGGCCGTCGGCGAGGGGCACGTCTCCACGCAATCGGTCATCGAGAAGGTCCTCGGGAACGTCCAGACCGAGACGGAGACCGAGGAACCCGAACTCAGCTTCCCGCGCCAGGTCACGAGCCGGCAGCTGCGCAACAGCGACAGCGGCGTGCTGGTGCGTGGTGCGCCGGACATCCTCGTGAAGCTCGCGAAGTGCTGCACGCCGGTGCCGGGGACCAGATCGTCGGGTTCATCACCCGTGGGCAGGGCGTTTCCGTCCACCAGGCGTCGTGCACGAACGTGAAGTCCCTGATGAACGAACCGGACCGGATGATCGAGGTCGAGTGGGCCCCGTCGTCGAAGTCGGTCTTCCTCGTGCAGATCCAGATCGAGGCGCTCGATCGGTCCGGGCTCCTCAGCGACGTCACCCGCGTGCTGACCGACCACCACGTCAACATCCTGTCGGCGACGGTGTCGACGTCCTCCGACCGACTGGCGCTCAGCCGGTTCGTGTTCGAGATGGGCGACACGACGCACCTCGACCGTGTCCTGAACGCCGTCCGCCGGATCGACGCCGTCTACGACGTGTACCGCGTCAGCGCGGGCTGAGGGCAGCTCAGCAGCGCCCGGAGACGCCGTTCGGCCTGCCGGGCCATCGGGATCGTCCCGAGTGCCCTCAGGCGCGCGAGGACCGCTTCCGGGTCACGGCGCCGGAGACCAGGAGCCCGTCCACGGCCGATGACTCGGCGGTCCCGAACTCCCCGTCCGCAGTGCCGGGCGCGCGCAGCAGGTCGACCGCCGTCCGCGTCGGGATCGTGACGCGCAGGTCACCCAGTCGCGCCACGTCGTCGTCCGGGAGGACCATCTCGCGCACACGGAACGTCGCGTCGCCGTGCACCCGGATCTGCGACGGGACGCACAACTCCAGCGGTGCCGTCGGGCGCGACACCGCTCCCCAGATCCAGGCGGCGGTCCGGGTGCAGGCGACGAGGCGCCGGTCGGTGATCGCCCACGCCACGGCGGCAGCGCGCAGCGACGGTGTCTGCGGTTCCGCCGGTGAGGCCCAGCACGGCCCGACGGCCACGAGCTCGCCGGCGAGCACCGCGGCACGCAGTTCGGACTCGGCCAGTCGTCGCTGGTCAGGAGTCGGGATCGGGGCACCCGCACATCCTGCCGGACGAGCGGTGCCCGCGGCCGTCCCTGTGGACAGCGCGCCCGCCCGGGCAGCCCTGCCACCGGCCTTGATCACGCCGTGGGACTCGGTTTCAGCCGGCCCGAGTCTCGACCCGCGCGCCGCAAGTCTCGGCATGCGCGACAGCTTCTCGTGGTCGCGAGTACGAGATCGGTCGCGCACCGGGAGACTCGGGTCGCGCACCGTGAGACTCGCGTGGCGCGACGCGAAACTCGGTTCATCTCACCCGCCCGCGCCCGGAACACGCGGATCAGCGCAGGACGTGCGCGCGGTGCACGAGCGCCGCAGCGCCGATGAGCGGACCGTCCTGGGACAGCCCCGTCGGCACGATGCGCACCTTCGTCACGAACCCGAACTCGATCCGCTCCGCGACGGCCTGCCGAGCGTACTCGAACAGGTCGGGCGTGACGTGCGAGAACCCGCCGCCGATCGCCACGACCTCGAGGTCGACCAGGCTCGTGGCCGCGGCGATGGCCTGCCCGAGGGCCCGGCCGCTCCGCTTCACCGCCGCCACCGCGATCTCGTCCCCGGCCGCGTAGGCCGCCGAGAGGTCCTCGCCAGTGGAGCCGTCGAAGCCCTGCCGCTTCGCCCACGCGACGGTCTTCGGGCCGCTCGCGATGGCCTCGAGGCAGCCCGTGCCGCCGCACGCGCAGGGATCGTCGAACCCGCCGCACTCCACGTGCCCGATGTGCCCGGCGTTGCCGGTGGGACCGCTGACGGTGCGGCCGTGCAGGATGAGGCCGCCGCCGACGCCCGTCGAGACGATCATGCCCATGACGTGGTCCGAGCCCTGCGCCGCGCCGACCCAGTGCTCGGCGAGGGTGATCGCGAGCCCGTCCATGCGGAGGGTGACGGGAACACCGTCGGGCACGTGCGCGGCGACCCGGTCGCGCAGCGGGTAGCCGCGCCAGACCGGCATGTTGAGGGGGAGACGAGGCCGTGCTCCTCGTCGACGGGACCGGCGGAGCCGATCCCGACGCCGACCAGCGTCGCGTCGGCGGGGAGCGCCGCGAGCGCCGCGGTGACGACCTCGTCGACGGCGGCCTGCAACTCGTCGGACGTGCGCTGCGGCCCCGTCGGGCTGCGGAACCGCGTGGCCGGCAGCACGACGCCCTCGTCGGTGACGAGCGCCGCCTCGACCTTGGTGCCCCCGAGGTCGACGGCGAGGGCCAGTCCGGCGGTGACGGGCGCGGTGGTGACGGGCTCGGTGGACTGCGGTGCGGTGGTGGACATGCTCGCTCCGATGCGGCGGTCTGGAGGCGCGGTGTGGGCCACGGACGCGACGTCGCGCCCGGCGGGCTCCGGCCTGGTGGCGGTGGGTCGGTTCAGTAGGAGGTGGTGTCGTCGCCGAGACCGGACGCGGCGCCGGTCTCGGAGCGGTGCGCGACCTCGTCGAGGATGCGCGCCGAGGCGCTCGTGCCGATGCGGTTCGCCCCCGCCTGCACCATCTCGAGGAGGGTGTCGAGTCCGCGCACGCCGCCCGAGGCCTTCACGCCCGTCTCGGCGCCGACGGTCTCGCGCATCAGGCGGATGTGCGCGGCCGTGGCACCGCCGCCGGCGAACCCGGTGGAGGTCTTCACGAAGGCGGCTCCGGCGGACTGCGCGGCCCGGGAGGCAGCGACGATCTCGTCGTCGGTGAGGAACGCCGTCTCGAGGATGACCTTCACGACGGTGCCGCCGGCGGCGTCGACCACCGCGCGGACGTCGGCCTCGACGCGCTCCCAGTCGCCGGACTTCGCGGCGCCGATGTTCTGCACCATGTCGAGCTCGAACGCGCCGTCGGCGAGGGCCTGCAGCGACTCGGCGACCTTGGCCGCGGTCGAGGTGGTGCCGTGCGGGAAGCCGATGACGGTGCCGACGCCGACCCCCGTGCCCTGGAGGCGCTCGACGGCGTGCACGACGTCGCTCGGACGGACGCAGACACTGAAGACGCGGTGGGCGGCGGCCTCGTCGAGCTGGGCGTCGACGTCCGAACGGGTCAGTTCGGGCTTGAGGATCGCGTGGTCGATGAGTGCGCGCACCCCATCGGCGGTGACGTGCTGGTGATCGACCGAGAACGCTGCATTGTCCACCCGGCAAGCCTACCCGGAGCCGAGCCGCGTACCGTGCCCGGCATGCACGTCCTCGTCACCGGGGCCACCGGGTACATCGGCGGTCGCCTCGTCCCCGTCTCCTCGAAGCCGGCCACAGCGTCCGGGTCTTCGTCCGCACGCCCCGGAAGCTTCAGGACGTCCCCTGGCACGACGCCGTCGAGATCGCCGAGGGCGACCTGCAGGACGCCACGGCGGTACGTGCCGCCGTCGAGGGGATCGAGGCCGTCTACTACCTCGCGCACGCGATGGGCGCGGAGGGCGACTTCGAACGCGCCGAGCGCCGGGCGGCCGAGACCATGGCGCACGAGGCGCGAGCCGCCGACGTCGGGCGGTTCGTCTACCTCGGCGGGCTCCACCCGGACGGCGAGCTGTCCAAGCACCTCCGTAGCCGCAAGGAGGTCGGCGACGTCCTGCTCGGTTCGGGCGTGCCGACGATCGCGTACCAGGCCGGTGTCGTCATCGGTTCGGGGAGCACCTCGTTCGAGATGATCCGTCACCTCACCGACGTCCTCCGTGGATGCCCGCACCGCGCTGGGTCCGGAACCACGTCCAGCCGATCGCCGTCCGCGACGTCCTGTACTACCTCGTCCGGGCGCTCGACATCCCCGCCGACGTGAACCGCACGTTCGACATCGGTGGGCCGGACGTGCTGCGCTACGGGCAGATGCTCAACGGGTACGCCGTCGAGGCGAAGCTTCCCGCAGCGACCGATCTCGGTGCTGCCCGTCCTCACACCGGGTCTTGCGGCGCACTGGTTCAACCTGGTGACCCCGATCCCGCGCAAGCTCGCGACGCCGATCATCGAGTCGCTGCAGTTCGAGTGCGTGCAGCGGGAGCACGACATCGACGACGTGGTCCCGCGGCCGTCGGGTGGCCTCACCTCCTACCGTCGGGCGGTCCGGCTCGCACTCACGCGCATGCGGACCGGCGAGGTCGAGACGAGCTGGCGGAACGCCACCCTCACGGCGACCTCGGCGGACCCGCTGCCGAGCGACCCGGACTGGGCCGGCCACACGGTGTACGTCGACGACCGGAGGCGGCACTCGGAAGCGTCGGCCGAGGACGTCTGGCGGGTCGTCGAGTCCATCGGCGGCGACAACGGCTGGTACTCGTTCCCGCTCGCCTGGGTCGTGCGCGGGTGGCTGGACAAGCTCGCCGGGGAGTGGGCCTCAACCGCGGGCGACGCGACCCGAAGCGCCTCGAACAGGGCGACGCACTCGACTGGTGGCGGGTGGAGCGCCTCGACCGCGGACGGTACCTCCGGCTCCGTGCCGAGTTCAAGTCCCCGGGTCGGGCCTGGCTGGAGATGACGGTCACCCCGGCCGAGGACGGCGGCAGCGACTACCACCAGCGAGCGATCTACTTCCCGCAGGGCCTCGCCGGCCGGCTGTACTGGTACTCGATCCTGCCGTTCCACGGCGTGATCTTCCCCGGCATGGTCGAGCGCATCACGGCGGCGGCAGAACGGGAGTCGGAGCACACCGGGTCGACGGGCCGGAACTGGACCCAGCAGAATGGGAACCCGGAACCGGCACACGAGGAGGCAGCATGACCGCGGAACGCACCAGCGTCCTGTTCCTGGGCGACAGCATCACCGCGCAGGGCGCGTGGGACGCGTGGCTGCCCGACGAGCGCACGGTGAACCAGGGCATCGGCGGCGACACCACGGACGGCGTCCTCGCACGGTTGGATGCTGTCGTGGCCGAGCAGCCCGAGGTGATCGTGCTGCTCATCGGCACCAACGACTTCGGCAACCACCGGGCGAGCGTGGAGCACGTGGTGCGGGGAGTGGAGTCGATCCTGGTGACCCTGCGCCGCGAACTGCCGGGCGTCCGGCTCCTGCTCGTCTCGATCCTCCCTCGGCAGGCCGAGTACACGGCGAAGATCGAGGAGGCGAACCGGCACCTCCGCCAGTTCGTCGCGACCTGCCACGCCCAGTACCTGGACGCGTGGCCGGCCCTCGCCGACGACGATCACCTCGACGACCGCTTCACGGACGACGGTCTGCACCTCACCGACGAGGGGTACCGAGCGTACGTCGCCGAGCTCCTGCCGGCGCTGGAGCGGGTCCGTGAGCTCCCGCCGATGTCCCGTTCGATCCAGGCCATCGACCTCGGCGAGGCCACCGCCTGATGGCAGCACGGAAGGGACGACCGCCGGCCGGGTCGTCGTTGCAGGGCGTGCCCGCGACGCCGGCACGCGCCGGATCGGCCGCCCGCGCGACGTCGGAGACCTCGCCGTTCACACGACCGGCGCTCGCACCGTCCCTCATCGCCGCGATCGTGCTGCTCGCGTGCGTGGCGATCATCGACTCGTCCGGCTTCGTCTTCGCCAGGTGGGGCGTGACGGTGCTGAGCCTCATCGTGCTGGTGTTCGCCGTCCGCGGCCGCGCGTGGTGGGCAGCCGTCCTCACGGCGGCGATCGCGGTCTGCTGGAACCCGCTCGCGGTCGTGCCCATCCCGGGTGAGGTGTGGGCGGCCCTGCAGCTCGTCGCGGCCGCCCTGTTCATCGTCGTCGGCATCCTCGTCAGGGTGCCGCGCGAGACGGAACCGCACCGCGCCTCCAGGCCGTAGCGTCACCACGCGGCGGACCGGGAGCCCGCGCAGACGGTAGGATCGGGGAGTCGGTGCAGCGCCCGGCGGATCGACCCGAAGGGCATGGATGAGCGACGAGACCGAGCCGGTGACCGAGAGTCCTCTGCTGAACCCTCGACCGTCCTCCGGCGGTCTCGACCGGCCCGACGTCGTCGTGCGCAAGGGCCGCCTGACGCTCGTCAACGGCCACCTCACGCCGCAGCAGTCGATGATCGAGGACCTGCTGTTCCTCGACGACGCGCTCACCGCCGGCGACGTCGACCACCTGCTCATCCGCGGGAACGACCAGCGGCCCGTCATCGCCCTGGACGAGCGCGACCGTCAGCGGGCGGAGAGCGCCGTGATGGCCGCCGCCGCGAACGAGCCGTTCTACGCCAAGCCTCCGCGGAAGCCCGCCGTCCTCGTGATCGACGACGGCCTGGGCTCCGCCGACGAGCCGGTGCTCCGCGTGTTCCGCCCGCGTGTCGAGCCGCTCGGGCGCCTGCGCTACGGCGCCGAGACGAGCGTGCAGCTCGAGTTCTGGCGCGTCACCGACACCGAGGTGCTCGCGCCCGTCGAGAACGCCCTGATGCGCCGGAGCCTGCCGATCGAGGAGTTCGTGCTGGTCGACATCGACCGGTACGGCCGGACCTGGCGCACCGTGGAGCACATGTTCGACGACCACGTCTCGGACATCCGCTTCCCCATCGACATCGTGTTCTCGTGGGTCGACGGGAACGCCGTCGAGTACCAGCGCGCTCGGCAGGCCGCGCAGGCGGGGGCGGTCCTCGGCGAGGGCGACGACGCCCCGGCGCGGTTCCGGCAGATCGACGAGCTCAAGTACGCGCTCCGCTCGGTGCACACCTTCGCACCGTGGATCCGGCAGATCTACATCGCCACCGACTCCCCGGCACCGGCGTGGCTCGCCAACCACCCGAAGGTGCGCATCGTGCGCTCGGAGGAGTTCTTCGCCGATCCGTCCGTGCTGCCGACGCACAACTCCCAGGCCGTCGAATCGCAGCTGCACCACATCCCGGGCATCAGCGAGCACTTCATCTACTCGAACGACGACATGTTCTTCGGCAGGTCCGTCGACCCGTCCGTCTTCTTCAGCCCGGGTTCGGTGACGAAGTTCATCCTCGCGTCGACCCGGATCGGCCTCGGCTCGAACAACCCGGCACGCAGCGGGTTCGAGAACTCCGCACGCGTGAACCGCCGTCTGCTGCAGCAGCGCTTCGGCGCGGTCACGACGAGACACCTCGAACACGCCCGACGCCGCTGCGGGCTTCCATCCTGACCGAGATGGAGCACGAGTTCGCCGACGAGTTCCGGGCCACCGCGGCGTCACGCTTCCGCGCTGCCGAGAACATCTCGGTGACGAACTCGCTGTACCACTACTACGCGCTCCTCACCGGGCGGGCGATCGTGCAGGAGAACGCCCCCGTGCGGTACATCGACACGACCATGCAGTCCGGGCTGCGGGCGCTCGACGAGCTCCTCAAGAAGCGCAACGTGGACTTCTTCTGTCTGAACGACGGCAGCTTCCCGGAGGTCAGCGACGAGGAGCGCACCCAGCGCGTGACCGACTTCCTCGAGAAGTACTTCCCGTTCCCGGCACCGTGGGAGCGGGACGCGGACGCGACCGCCTGACGGCCTGGAGGCGCGGGTCGCGTCGGCCACGCGCCTCCAAGCCGGTGTGCGCGGGCGCTTGCGGGCGTGCGCGCGGACTCGGTGCGACATGACACGTGTCGAACGACGTCCGCCTTGTCGCCTCATGCACACGCAACGGTTGCGTACGCAAGGTGCGACAACGCACGTGTCGAACGACGTCCGCCTTGTCGCCTCATGCACACGCAACGGTTGCGTACGCAAGGTGCGACAACGCACGTGTCGAACGACGTCCGCCCTGTCGCCTCATGCACACGCAACGGTTGCGTACGCAAGGTGCGACAACGCACGTGTCGAACGACGTCCACCTTGTCGCCTCGTGCACGCACAACGATCCGACGGCCTGGAGGCGCGGCGCGGCTCCGACGCAGCCTCCCGCCATCGGGCGGGTCGGGTCACCGGAGGACCGGGTCCTGCGACCGGCTGGCTGCGGCTTGCGCAGCGGGACCGGCGGCGCGTCGTGCCCGCTCGGCGCGCCACTGGCGTCAGGCAGCCGGCCTGCGGACAGCTGGCGAGCGGGCGGCCGCGGCGCCGGTGTCAGCGGTGGATCGGGGAGACCGGCACGGAGTCGAGCGTGAACACCGGGATGCTCGACGTGACCGGAGCCGGCTCGACCGCCGGCGCGATCGTCACGCCTGCCGCCGCGAGTCGCGCCTCGGTCTCGACCGCGGAGACGGGCTCGCCGACGGTCGAGTAGTGACCGATCGGCACGACCGAGTGCACCACGTTGCGGCCGTACACGTGGACGAGGTTGAACGACTGGGCTCCGTCGCGCCCTCGGGTACCGCCCTGGAACTCCGTGAGGTCCTGGGTGTAGCAGGTGGCGCTCGCGACGGACACGGGGACGCCCGCGAACACGGCGCTCGTCGAGTAGTGCAGGTGGCCGGCGATGATCGCGAGGACATCGCTGCCCTCGACGACCTCGGCGAGGGCGTCCTGGTCACGGAGCTCGACGAGCACGGCGAGGTCCTGCACGCTCGGCACCGGCGGATGGTGCATCGCCAGGATCGTGCCGTGCGGGGCCTGCTCGGACAGGACCTCGGCGAGCCAGTCGAGCTGCTCGGGGGAGACCTCGCCGTGGTGCGCTCCTGGCACGCTCGTGTCCAGGGTGATCACGCGCAGGCCGTTGACGTCGTACACGAAGTCGACCGGGCGATCGGTCGGCTGGAGCCCGAAGAGCTCCTGCCGGAACGCGCCGCGCTCGTCGTGGTTGCCCATCGCCCAGATGACCTGTGCGCCGATCCGGTCCGCGGCGGGCTCGACGATCGACCGGATGCGGGCGTACGCGCCGGGCTCACCCTTGTCGGCCACGTCGCCCGTCACGACGATCGCCTCGGGACGGGTGCCGGCGGCTTCGATGTCGGCCACGATCTCGGTCAAGCGGGCGGCGGAGTCGACGTCCCCGTACAGGTCGCCGTCACCCGCCACGAGGTGGGTGTCGCTGAGGTGGAGCAGGAAGTGGTTCGGCCTGGGCGTTCGGCCGTCCGGCTGTCCAATGGGTTCTCATTCCGTTGGCGGGTGCGTGGTGCAACACGGTGCCACACCGTCCTGGACGATCCCACCACGCCTTCGTGAACCGCGCGTGAACCGGGAGGGCGATTCGCTGAAATCGACGCGAACGGACGAACCCCCGACCACGACGTGGACGAGGGGCTCGTTCGTACTTGCCGAGGAACCTAGTGGTTGCCTGCACCGACCGCTGCGGCGTTGTGGTCACCTTCGAGTTCTGGCCCGTGGTGCGCTGCGTGCGCGGCCTCGAGCTCGGCCTTGCTGACCGGTGCGATGCGGTCCTCGAAGAAGAAGCGCGACATGCTGGCGCGGATCTTCTGGGCTCCGGTGATCTTGCCCGGGCGTTCGGGCGGATCATCAGCGGCTTGTACTCGTTGAACTGCAGGAGCTTCCAGCGCTCGTACTCGTCGAGCTGCTCGTGCACCTCGATGTACTCCCCGTGGGGGAGTCGGACGATGCGGCCGGACTCGTACCCGTGGAGCACGATCTCGCGGTCCTTCTTCTGCAGGGCGAGGCACACGCGCTTCGTGATCCAGAAGGCGACGAACGGGCCGAGCACCGTCGTGGCCTGGATCACGTGGATGACGTGGTCGATCGACACGAAGAAGTGGGTCGCGATGATGTCCGACGACGCGGCGGCCCAGAGGCTCGCGTAGAGCGTGATGCCAGCGGCGCCGAACGCCGTGCGGGTCGGGGCGTTGCGCGGACGGTCGAGGATGTGGTGCTCGCGCTTGTCGCCGGTGACCCAGCCCTCGATGAAGGGGTAGAGCAGGATCCCGAGGATGAGCAGCACCAGCACGGCGATCGGCGCGAGGATGTTGAACGACACCGTGTAGCCGAACCAGACGACCTCCCAGTGCGGCGGCACCAGACGGAGCGCACCGTCCGCGAAGCCGATGTACCAGTCGGGCTGGGTACCGGCGGACACGGGGGACGGGTCGTACGGGCCGTAGTTCCAGATCGGGTTGATCGTGAACAGCGACGCGATGAGCGCCAGGATGCCCGCGACGATGAAGAAGAACCCGCCGGCCTTCGCGGCGAACGCCGGGAGGATCGGCACGCCGACCACGTTCTCGTTCGTCTTGCCGGAGCCCGCGAACTGCGTGTGCTTGTTGATGACGACCAGCACGAGGTGGACGCCGAGCACCGCGACGAGGATCGCCGGCAGCAGCAGGATGTGCAGCGTGTAGAGACGGCCGACGATGTCGGTGCCCGGGAACTCGCCGCCGAACAGCAGGTACGCGATCCAGACACCGATGACGGGGACGCCCTCGATCATGCCGACGATGATGCGCAGACCGTTTCCGGAGAGCAGGTCGTCGGGGAGCGAGTAGCCCGTGAAGCCCTCGGCCATGGCGAGGACCCAGAGCAGGAAGCCGAACACCCAGTTGAGCTCACGCGGCTTGCGGAAGGCACCGGTGAAGAACACGCGCGCCATGTGCAGCATGATCGAGGCCACGAACAGCAGGGCCGCCCAGTGGTGGATCTGCCGGACGAAGAGGCCGCCACGGATGTCGAACGAGATGTTCAGCGTCGACTGGAGGGCCGTCGACATCTCGATGCCCTTCAGGGGCACGTAGGAGCCGTGGTACACGACCTCGGCCATCGACGCCTGGAAGAAGAACGTCAGGAAGGTGCCGGACAGCAGGACGACGACGAAGCTGTACAGCGCCACCTCGCCGAGCATGAAGCTCCAGTGGTCGGGGAAGATCTTGCGCCCGACCTCCTTCACGAGACCCGAGATGCTCGTGCGCTCGTCGATGTAGTTGGCGACCCCGCCGATGATGCGGGATCCGCGCTCCGGCGCCGGCCTGGTGCTCGACGCGGGTGCGTTGGTGGTGGTGGTGCTGCTCATCAGCGTTCACGCTCCCAGAAGGACGGCCCGACGGGCTCGTGGAAGTCGCTCTGTGCGACCAGGTAGCCGTCGTCGTCGATCGCGATCGGAAGTTGGGGGAGGGACGTGCGGCCGGTCCGAAGATGACCTCGCAGTTGTTCGAGACATCGAAGGTCGACTGGTGGCACGGACAGAGCAGGTGGTGCGTCTGCTGCTCGTACAGGGCGACCGGGCACCCGACGTGGGTGCAGATCTTCGAGTACGCGACGATGCCGTCGTAGCCCCAGTTCTCGTGCCCCTTGGCGGGGTTGAGGTCCTTCGGGTCGAGGCGCATCAGGAGGACGGCGGCCTTGGCCTTCTCCTCGAGCATGTCCTCCTTGTCGAGCATGCCGTCCGGGATGACGTGGAACACCGAACCGATGGTCACGTCCGACGCCTTGATCGGCAGGCCCGTCGGGTCCTTCGTCAAGCGCGTGCCCTTCGCCCACATGGTGTGGCGGAGGAGTTCGTTCGGGTCGGCCGCGGGCGCGAGGTCGCGCACGAGGACGATACCGGGGAGCGGGAACGCGGCCAGCGCGCCGATCATCGAGTTGCGGATCAGCTTGCGGCGGCTGAAGCCGGACTCCTTGTCGGCGAGCTGGAAGGCCTCGACGGCCTTCGCCCGGGTCGCGTCCGTGCCGCGCGTGGAGTGGCGCAGCTCCGAGATCTCGCGGTCGACGACGAGCGACTTCGACCAGTACACGGCGCCGAGCCCGAGGGCGAGGAGCGCGAGGGCGATCGACAGGCCGAGCCAGAGGTTCGCGAACCGGACGGAGCCGAAGTCGTCCTCCTTGATCGGGAACGCGACGTACGCCGCGATCGCGAGGACGCTGCCGACGATCGACAGGTAGAAGAACGTTGCGACCTGACGCTCCGCGAGGCGCTGCTTCCCCGGGTCGACATCGGTGCGGCGTGCGCGGTGCGGCGGCTCGCCGGGTTCTCGAACGGCTCCGCGGGCAGGACCGCGGTACCGGCCGACGTCGTGGTCGCGCCGTGCTTCTCGACAGCCGAGGACGAGTTCAGTGCCTCGTCGTCGTGCTCTGCCATGGTGTTCCCTTCAGTGTCGTTCGACACGGACGATCAGTTGGACTTCGCGGTCAGCCAGACGGTCATCGCGACGACCGCGCCGAGACCGAAGATCCAGATGAACAGGCCCTCTGCCACCGGGCCGAGGGAGCCGAGGGCGAAGCCGCCGGGGACTTGTTGTCCTGCACGTACTTGAGGTACGTGATGATGTCGGCCTTCTGCTGCGGGGTGAGGTTCAGGTCGTTGAACACCGGCATGTTCTGCGGGCCCGTGACCATGGCCTCGTAGATGTGCTTGCCCGACACCGACTGCAGGTTCGGCGCGTACTTGCCCTCCGTCAGCGCACCACCGGCGCCGGCCACGTTGTGGCACATCGCGCAGTTGATGCGGAAGAGCTCGGCGCCCTTGGCGGCGTCGCCGTCCTCGCCGTTCGTCAGGTCGGTCGAGGGCACCGACGGGCCGGGGCCGAGCGACGCGACGTACTCGGCGAGGGCATCGATCTGCTCGTCCGTGAACTGCGCCGGCTTCTCCTCGGCCTGCGGACCCTGGGCGGCCATCGGCATGCGGCCCGTGCCGACCTGGAAGTCGACCGAGGCGGCCCCGACGCCGATGAGGGACGGACCCTCGCTCGTGCCCTGTGCGGACAGGCCGTGGCAGGTGGCGCAGTTCGAGGCGAAGAGCTTCTGGCCCTCGTTCACCTTCGACTGGCTCGACGCGGCCACGGTGCTCGTGCTGTCGTCGGCGTTGGCCGTGGAGCTGAACAGCGCGTACGCACCACCGGTGGTCATGAGACCGACGACGATGAGCGACACGGTCGCCATCGGTGAACGGCGGCCCTTCTTGGACTTGGTTCTGTTGAACATGCGGTGGGGGCTATCCAGTTCCTACTTGAGAAGGTAGATGACGGCGAAGAGGCCGATCCAGACGACGTCGACGAAGTGCCAGTAGTACGACACGACGATCGCGGTGGTCGCTTCCTTGTGACCGAAGTTCTTGGCGGCGAAGCCACGGCCGAGCGTCAGGAGGAAGGCGATGAGACCGCCGGTGACGTGGAGGCCGTGGAAGCCGGTCGTCATGTAGAAGGCCGAGCCGTAGGCGCTGGAGGAGAGCGTGACGCCCTCGTGCCAGAGGTTCGCGTACTCGAAGACCTGGCCGCAGACGAAGATCGCGCCCATGCAGTACGTGACGAAGAACCACTCCGTCATGCCCCAGTCCTTCGGGTTCCAGCTCGTGCGGTGCACCTGGAAGCGCTCCGCGGCGAACACCGCGAACTGGCAGGCGAAGCTGGACAGCACCAGGATGATCGTGTTCACCGAGGCGAACGGGACCTCGAGCTTGGCGGTCTCGGTCGCCCAGAAGCTCGGGCGAGGTGCTGCGCAGCGTGAAGTAGATCGCGAACAGGCCGGCGAAGAACATGACCTCGCTGCCCAGCCACACGATCGTCCCCACGGCCACGGCGTTCGGCCTGTTGAGGACCGGACCGCTGGCGGATCTGGAGAGAGGGGTGCTAGTCACGTCCTCCATTATGGCGGAAGTCACGGACAGTGTTTTCGCAGGAGACTGGCGGGTCTCTCGAATTCACTACGATCGACCCATGCTCGACGCTCTCTCCTGGCCCACCGTGATCAGCGCGCTCATGGCGCGTGAGGACTTGACGATCAGCCAGTCCTCATGGGCCATGCAGGAGATCGTGACCGGGAACGCCACCGCCGCGCAGATCGCGGCCTTCGTCGTCGCCCTCCGCGCCAAGGGGGAGACCGTCGACGAGGTCGTCGGCTTCCGCGACGCGATCCTCGACGCGGCCGTGCCGCTGGACGTCGACCCGATGGCGCTCGACATCGTCGGCACCGGCGGCGACATCGTCGGCACCGTGAACGTGTCGACCATGGCCGCCATCGTCATTGCGGCGGCGGGCGTCCCCGTCGTGAAGCACGGCAACCGCGCCAGCTCCTCGAAGTCCGGGTCGAGCGACGTCCTCGCCGCGCTCGGCCTCGACCTCTCGATGGACGCCGCGCGTGTCGCCGAGACGTTCCGGCGTGTCGGGCTCACCTTCGCCTTCGCGAGCGCGTTCCACCCCGGTTTCGCGCACGCGGGCCCGGTACGGCGCGAGATCGGCGTGCCCACGGTCTTCAACTTCCTCGGGCCGCTCGTCAACCCGGCACGCTGCGAGGCGAACGCGGTCGGCGTCGCCCAGCTCGACCTCGTCCCCATCATCACGGGCGTCTTCCAGACCCGCGGGGCCACGGCACTCGTCTTCCGTGGCGACGACGGCCTCGACGAGCTGACGACCACCGGGCACAGCCACATCTGGGAGGTCACCGGCGGCCGCGTGATCGAACACGACCTGGATCCGCGCGACCTCGGGATCGCCCGCGCCCGTGTCGGCGACCTGCTCGGCGGGGACCCGGAGCACAACGCCGCCGTGGTGCACCGCGTCCTCGCGGGGGAGACCGGTCCGGTGCGCGACATCGTGCTGCTCAACGCCGCCGCGGGTCTGGTGTCGTTCCGCCTCGCGCAGGACCCGGGCGAGGCGGACCGTCCGATCCTGCAGCGGTTCCGCGAACAGCTCGTCGTCGCCGCCGACGCGGTCGACTCCGGCGCGGCGGCCCGCAAGCTGGTCGACTGGATCGGCGCGACGCCCGCCGCGTGAGTTCAGGACGGTGTCGTGCGGCGTCGAGACCCCGCACGATCGACGAGACCCCGCGCCGCGCCTGAGACGCCGCCGGAACCGGCGGTGTCCGGCCCACCGGGCGGCGTCTCGTGCGCGCGCCGGTGTCACGCGCGCAAGGCGGCGCAGGTGACGCAACGGTCTGGAGGCGCGGTGCCGGTCCCGGGACCGGCACCGCGCCTCCAGGCGGTCACCGCGGCAGCGGACTACCGGACGTCCTCGTCCACCCAGTCGAAGGTCTTCGTGACGGCCTTCTTCCAGAGGCGGAGGGTCCGGTCGCGCTCCGCGGCGTCGAGCTGCGGCTCCCAGCGCTTGTCCTCCTGCCAGTTGGCGCGGAGCTCGTCGAGGTTCGCCCAGAACCCGACCGCGAGGCCCGCCGCGTAAGCTGCGCCGAGCGCGGTCGTCTCCGCCACCACCGGGCGCACCACCGGCACGTCGAGGATGTCGGCCTGGAACTGCATGAGCTCGTTGTTGGCGGTCATGCCACCGTCGACCTTGAGCTCGCTCAGGTCCACGCCCGAGTCGGCGTTGACGGCGTCGAGGACCTCGCGGGTCTGCAGGGCGGTCGCCTCGAGGGCGGCACGGGCGATGTGGCCCTTGTTGACGTACCGCGTCAGCCCGACGATCGCGCCGCGGGCGTCCGGACGCCAGTACGGGGCGAAGAGTCCCGAGAACGCGGGGACGAAGTAGACGCCGCCGTTGTCCTCGACGGTCTTGGCGAGCGCCTCGACCTCGGGGGCGCTGCCGATCAGGCCGAGGTTGTCGCGGAGCCACTGGATCAGCGACCCGGTGACGGCGATCGAGCCCTCGAGCGCGTAGTGCGTCTCCTGGTCGCCGAGCTTGTACCCGACGGTCGTGAGCAGGCCGTTCTCCGACCGCACGATGTCCGTGCCCGTGTTGAAGATGAGGAAGTTGCCGGTGCCGTAGGTGTTCTTCGACTCGCCCTTGTCGAACGCCGCCTGGCCGAACGTCGCGGCCTGCTGGTCGCCGAGGATGCCGGCGATGGGCACCTCGCGGAGCAGGTTCGACGACTCGACGTGGCCGTAGACCTCGGAGGAGCTGACGATCTCCGGGAGCATCGACTTCGGCACCCCGAAGTCGGCCAGGATGTCGTCGCGCCACTCGAGCGTCTCGAGATCCATGAACAGCGTGCGGGACGCGTTCGTGACGTCGGTCTTGTGGACGCCGCCGTCGGTGCCGCCGGTCAGGTTCCAGAGCACCCACGTGTCGGTCGTGCCGAACAGCAGGTCGCCGGCCTCGGCCTTCTCACGCGCGCCCTCGACGTTCTCGAGGATCCAGACGATCTTCGTGCCGGCGAAGTAGGTCGCGAGCGGCAGGCCGACGACCGACTTGTACCGGTCGGTGTCACCGTCCGCGAGCTTGTCGACGATCGACTGCGTGCGGGTGTCCTGCCAGACGATGGCGTTGTAGACGGGCTTGCCGGTGTTCTTGTCCCAGACCACCGCCGTCTCGCGCTGGTTCGTGATGCCGACCGCCGCGACGTCGTGGCGGGTGATGTCGGCGCGGGACAGCGCCTGGCCGATGACCTCGCGCGTGTTGTCCCAGATCTCGGCGGGGTCGTGCTCGACCCACCCGGCGCGCGGGAAGATCTGCTCGTGTTCCTTCTGTCCGACGGACACGATCGAGCCGGAGTGGTCGAAGACGATCGCTCGGGTCGAGGTCGTGCCCTGGTCGATGGCGACGATGTAGTCGGCCATGAGTGCTCCTTAACTGTCTTGCTCGGGTTGACGAGGTCTCGGGTTGACGAGGTCTCGGGTTGACGAAGTGACGGGATCAGGCGAGGGGGAGGAGGGCGTACGAGAGACCGGCGGCGATCGCGCCACCGATGAGCGGGCCGACGACGGGGACCCACGCGTAGGCCCAGTCACTCGAGCCCTTGCCAGCGATCGGCAGGAAGGCGTGCGCGATGCGCGGGCCGAGGTCACGGGCCGGGTTGATGGCGTACCCGGTCGGGCCACCGAGGCTGATGCCGATCGCCATCACCAGGAAGGCCACCGGGACCGCGCCGAGCTCGGCGGGGTCTTGCCGTTCGTGAAGGCGATCACCACGAAGACCAGCACGAAGGTGCCGATGATCTCCGTGACGAGATTCCAGCCGTAGGTCCGGATGGCCGGGCCGGTCGAGAAGACGCCGAGCTTCGCGGCAGCGTCGGGTTCCTCGTCGAAGTGCTGCTTGTACGCGAGCCAGACGATGACCGCACCGATGATCGCGCCGATCAACTGCGCGAGCCAGTAGAGGAACATCTCTCCCACGGTGATGTTGCCGAGGATGGCCTGGGCGAGACTCACCGCCGGGTTGAAGCTGCCCACCGGACTTGTACGACACGGTGACACCGGCGAAGACCGCGAAGCCCCAGCCGAACGTGACCATGAGGAAGCCCGCGCCGAAGCCCTTGGACTTCGTCAGCGAGACGGCGGCGACGACGCCGCCACCGAGGATGATGAGCATCGCCGTGCCGACGAGCTCGGAGATGAAGTTGACGCCGATGCCGTCCATCGGGACCTCCTGTGCGTGAGGGTGGGGGTCCGGTGGCGCTGCGCCGGCACTCCCCGTCGAGTGGTTGAGGCCGAGCATAGTGACGCTGCTTCCCGCTCGGCGATCGGTTCGTGAGGGAAGTGCGGGAAAGTGCACGAACGTGCAGGGGTGGTGTGCATCCGGGCGGCTCGGGATGTGCGCCCGATGGGCCGCTCCTGCACGAACGTGCATCGCAGGGGAACGGGTGCGCGCGGTCGCGATGTAGATTGAAGCCACTCCGGTCGACGACGGCGGTGTGCTGTCCGCGATCGGTCCGCACCCGTGGAGGTCAGCATGAAGAAGCTCATCAACGATCCGCAGGCCGTCGTCGACGAGACCGTCCGCGGGTTCGCACTCGCGCACGCCGGGCACGTCGTGCTCGTCGAGGACCCGATCCACATCCATCGTGCGGACGCGCCCGTCTCGGGCAAGGTCGGCATCGTCAGCGGAGGCGGGAGCGGTCACGAGCCGCTGCACGCCGGGTTCGTCGGGCACGGCATGCTCGACGCCGCGGTGCCCGGCCCGGTGTTCACGAGCCCCACGCCCGACCCGATCGTCGCCGCGACGAAGGCCGTCGACGGGGGAGCGGGCGTCCTCCACATCGTGAAGAACTACACGGGCGACGTCCTCAACTTCGAGACCGCCGCCGAGCTCGCCGGCATGGACGACGTCCGCGTCGAGTCCGTGGTCGTCGACGACGACGTCGCCGTGCAGGACTCGCTGTACACGGCCGGACGGCGCGGGGTCGCCGGCACGGTCGTCGTCGAGAAGTGCGCCGGGGCCGCCGCCGAACGCGGGGACGACCTCGATGCGGTGGCCGCCGTCGCCCGGCACGTCAACGACGTCACCCGGTCGATGGGGCTCGCGCTGAGCTCGGGCACGGTCCCGCACGCCGGGGAACCGTCCTTCACGCTCGCCGACGACGAGGTCGAGCTGGGCATCGGCATCCACGGGGAGCCCGGGCGCGAGCGCATCACGATGGCACCGGCGGACCAGCTTCGTCGACCGCGTGCTCGAACCGATCCTCACCGACCTGGACGCCCCGGCCGGATCGAAGCTGCTGCTCCTCGTCAACGGAATGGGCGGTACGCCGCTCTCGGAGCTCTACATCGTCTACCGACGCGCCGCCGAGGTGCTGTCCGACCGCGGGTTCGAGGTCGCGCGTAGCCTGGTCGGCGACTACGTGACATCCCTCGAGATGCAGGGGTTCTCGCTCACCGTCACGGTGCTCGACGACGAACTCACGGCGCTCTGGGACGCACCGGTGGAGACCCCGGCACTGCGCTGGGGCCGCTGACCCACCGCCCACCCTCCAGGAAGGAACACGAATGGCGCTCGACACCGCATGGGCCACCGAATGGGTCCGACGCACCGCCGCCACGATCGACGAGCACCGGACCGAGCTCGTGAACCTCGACCGCGAGATCGGCGACGGCGACCACGGTGAGAACCTCGACCGCGGCTTCCGCGCCGTGCTCGAAGCCGTCGAGGCCGGATCGTTCGACACCCCCGGAGCCGTGCTCAAGGTCGTCGCAACGAAGCTCATCTCGACGGTGGGCGGTGCCGCCGGACCCCTGTTCGGGACCGCGTACCTCAAGGCCGCGCAGGCCGCGGGCGACGCCACGGAACTCGACGCCGACACCCTCGTGGCCGTCCTGACCGCGGCGCGGGACGGCGTCGTGTCACGCGGCAAGGCGGCGGTCGGCGACAAGACGATGGTCGACGCGTGGTCTCCCGCGGTCGACGCCGCCGCCGCAGCGGCCGGATCCGGTGACGGCCCCGAGCAGGTCCTCGCCGCAGCCGCCGACGCGGCCGCCACCGGAGCGGAGTCGACCGACCCGCTCGTCGCGCACAAGGGCCGCGCGAGCTACCTGGGGGAGCGTGCCGTCGGGCACCGCGACCCGGGCGCACAGTCCACCGCGTACATCCTCCGCGCAGCCGTGGACGCCGCGTGACCGTCGGCATCCTGGTCGTCTCGCACAGCGCGGCGATCGCGACGGGCACCGTCGAGCTGGCCCGGCAGATGGCCGCCGACGTGCCCCTCGTGGCCGCTGGCGGGACGGACGACGGCGGGATCGGCACCTCGTTCGAGGCCATCACCGCCGGCATCGAGGAGCTCGCCGACGCCGACGGCGTGGTCGTGCTCTGCGACCTCGGCTCGGCGTACCTGACGACCGACACGGCGCTCGACTTCCTCGACGACGACGCCCGTGCACGGGTGCACGTCTCTCAGGCACCACTGGTGGAGGGGACGGTCGCCGCGGCCGTCGCCGCGCAGACCGGCGGCGACGTGGACGCCGTCCTGGCCGCTGCCGCGTCTGCCGCGACCTCCGAGACGGACGCGAGCCGTGCCTCCAGTCCGTCCGGCGACCAGCCTGGAGGCACGGCGCCGGTCCCGGGGACCGGGCCCGTCGACGACGTGGCCGCGTCCGAGACCGTCGAACTCGTGAACGAGACCGGCCTGCACGCCCGCCCCGCGGCGGAGTTCGTGAAGACCGCGGCGAAGTACGAGGCGTCCGTCCGGCTGAACGGTGTCGACGCGAAGAGCCTGCTCGCGATCATGGCGCTGGCGCTGCCCAAGGGGGCGTCCGTCACGATCGAGGGCTCCGGCGCGGATGCGCGTGAGGCGGTCGACGCGCTCGTCGCGCTCGTCCGCTCCGGCTTCGGCGAGTGAGGCCGGCGGGGTTCTGGAAGCTCTGAGCCGACTCTTGGGACGCAGGGGCCGAGTCTCGGGACGCAGCCGCCGAGTCTCGGGACGCAGGGGCCGAGTCTCGCTTCGAGCGACGGTTCTCGTGGCTCGGCGCGCGAGAAATGGCGCTCACCCCGAGTCTCGCGGGGGTCGAGCCACGCATGCGGCGAACGTGCGGACGGGTCTCAGCCGATCGACACGGTTCCGGCGAGGTCGAGGTCGGAGGGGCCTCCGGTGACGCCCGCGTCGGAGAGCAGCGTGGCGCCGAACACCGCGCTCCAGAACGTCCGGGCGTCGCGGCCGACCCCGCTCCGGCTCGTCCAGCCGCGCTCGGCGACGACGCGCTCGAGGTAGCGCTCGGACTGGCGGAACAGCACCGCGAGCAGCAGGCGCACGCGGTCGCGCGGGGCCGCGTCGTCGCCGGCGGCCGCGAGGGCACGGACGACGAGCGGGGTCGAGGGCATCGCGAGGGCGGTCCGGGCGAGGACCTGCCGGAACGCCTCGGCGCTGGTGACCCGGCGCCCCGCGGCCTGCAGCCGGGTGGTGTCGCGGAGGAACAGCGCGAACGCGGCGTCGAGGACGAGGCGGTCCTTCGACCCGTAGTGGTGCGTGATCTGGTTCGGGCAGACCCCGGCGGCGCGGGCGATCTCGCTGACGGTGACGGTTCGGTGCGCCCCGCGCCGTCGACGGCGCTCTCGGAGCTCAGCAGCCCCGCGGTGGCGGCCAGGATGCGTGCGCGGGTCGCGGCGCCCGTGGGGTGCCCGGGCCGTCGGTCGTGGTTGCCATGTCCGGATTGTACGTGGTACAACTCAACTTGTTCAACGTACAAGAAGGAGCCCACCGTGGACATCTCCATCACCGGCTACGGCGCGGTCTCGCCGTTCGGCCACGGCGTCGACACCCTCTGGGACGCGCTCATCGCGGGACGATCCGGCGTGCACGTCCTCGAGCGCTCCGGCGCGCTGTGGGACCAGGTGCCGATCCGTGTCGGAGCCGCGGCAGCGCTCGACGCCGACGGCGCGCTTGGCCGGGTCCGTGCCAACCGACTCGACCGTAGCCAGCAGCTCGCGCTCGTCGCCGCCGAGGAGGCCTGGGCGGACGCCGGAGCACCGACCGTCGAGGGCGACCGGCTCGCCGTCGTCGTCGGCACGGGCATCGGGGAGTGGAGACCCTGCTCGACGCCCACGACGTGCTCGGCGCCTCCGGAGCACGGCGGGTGTCACCGCGCACGGTCCCGATGCTCATGGCGAACGGCGCCGCCGCCCAGATCAGCATCGCCCTGGGCGCACGAGCGGGGGCGTACACCACGGTGTCGGCGTGCGCGTCCGGGGCCGAGGCGATCGCGACGGCCGCGCGACTCATCGCCACGGGTGAGGCCGACGTGGTGATCGCCGGTGGCACCGAGGCCGCGGTCACCCCGGTCACGATGGCGTCCTTCGCGCAGTCCCAAGCGCTCGCCAAGCCGGGCAGCGACGACCCGACGACGCTCTCGCGGCCGTTCGACGTCGACCGACGGGGGTTCGTCCTCGGCGAGGGCGCCGGGTTCGTCGTGCTCGAGCGCGCCTCGGACGCGGTCGCCCGGGCGCAGCGCTCACACGGCACGCTCGCCGGCTGGGCGATCACCTCGGACGCGTTCCACATCACGGCACCGCTGTCCGACGGCAGCGAGCAGGAACGTGCGATGACCGCGGCGATCCGGATGGCCGGACTGACCGGGGCGGACATCGACCACGTGAACGCGCACGCCACGAGCACGCCGGTCGGTGACGTCGGCGAGGCGGCGGCCATCGCTCGAGCAGTCGGCACGGGCGCGCTCGTCACCGCCCCGAAGAGCTCGATCGGGCACATGTTCGGGGCCGCCGGAGCGGTCGAGTCGATCCTCGCCGTCCGTGCCATCGAAACCGGGGTGGTGCCGGCGACGCTGAACCTCGAGCACCTGGACCCCGCGGTCGAGCTTGACGTGGTCGCCGGAGCGCCGCGGACGGCACCGATCCGCACCGCGCTGAACAACTCGTTCGGGTTCGGCGGGCAGAACGCCTCGCTGGTGTTCACCGCGGCATGACGCGTCCGCGGTGTCGACAGGACCGCGGCACCGCCTACGGGCCTTGCTGCTCCGTGTCGTGGCGGGTTCCCTTGCGC
Source organism: Curtobacterium flaccumfaciens (assembly GCA_029689965.1). Classification (GTDB taxonomy): domain Bacteria; phylum Actinomycetota; class Actinomycetes; order Actinomycetales; family Microbacteriaceae; genus Curtobacterium; species Curtobacterium flaccumfaciens_E. The sequence goes on from CP121450.1 coordinate 2,538,924, forward strand.
AGCGCTCGACGCGAGCCGAACCCGACGAAGATCAGTCAGAGAGCGGACACGGCAGTGAAGTACGGGCCAGGGCTGCGGGGCGGCCGCGGCCCGCGGAGCGCGATGACCCCAACGCTTGTGCGCGTGCTCGCCGTTGGGCTGTCGGTCATCGGGCTCGTCTGGACGCTTCTGTCGCTCTTCGCCCATCCCGAGTAGACACCGCATCGCATCGTGTCCGACGGCAGATTCCCGAGTGAACGGTGGCCGTTCGCAGTGGGGAGCACGCAGCGACGATGACGGCGGCGGCGAAGACAAGGGTCACTGCGAGCAGCGCGAAGCCATCGCCGGCAACGGTCATGAGGGCCCCGCCACCCACTGCCCCCACCGCTGCGAGCGTGCGGTTCGCGCTGCGCATCGTTCCGTTCGTGCGGCCGAGGAGGGCGTCCGGCGTGACGGCCTGGCGGAGGCTCATCTCGTTCGCGTTCTCGCACCCCGCGGCAGCACCGTGCACGGCGAACGCGAGGAACAGGACCGAGACCGTCGCCGGCCGTGCTGCACCGCCGGTACCGAGGGTCACGAGGGTGATGGCCGCCCACGCGATCGGGTAGGCGGCTCGTGCGGCGATGATCGTACGGCCGGCACCGAAGTGGGTGCCGAGGCGCGGCGCAGCAGTGGCGCCGACGAGCATCGCGACGCCGCTGACGGCGAGGATGGCTCCGTACACGGCCGCCGGGAGTGCGAGTGTGCGGAGTGCGAGGGTTGCGAACACGGTCAGTGCGGCAGCGTTCGCGAGGAACCAGAGGTGCGTGGACAGCGCCAGAGGCGCGAGCGTTGCATGACCGTACGTCCACCGCAGACCGTCAGCGATGTCGTGCCGCAGCCGCTTCCCCGCCTGACGTGCCGGCATCTGCTCGACGACGCGGACCCGGGCGATGAGAACAGCGTCGACGAAGTAGCTCACCGTGTCGAGCGCGATCGCGACCGGCGCGGTCACGACGCTGGCCAGGACACCACCGAGAGCCGGGCCCACCGTCTGTGCCGCCGCGTCACTCTGATCCACCCGCGCATTGGCCGCCAGGAGGAAGTGACGCGGCACGATCCGAGGGAGGAGAGATTGCGTCGCGGCGAAGCCCACGACCGACAAGATCCCGAAGACGAACAACGCCGCCGCCGTCACCCAGAGATTCAGGAATCCCGTCAACCAGAGGACCGGGATCGCACCCAGGCACACGCCACGACCGACACTCGCCCAGATCAGCAGTGGCCTCCGACGGAAGCGATCGACGTACGCACCGACGATCAGCCCGAACAGTGCGTACGGCAGGAACTGGGCAGCGTTCACCAGGCCCACCTCGAACGCAGTGGCATGCAGCACCGTCACCACGAGAACCGGCACGGCGACCGCGCTCACCGCTGATCCGAACGAAGAAACGGTCGCGGCCGACCAGTACGACAGGAACCCGGGGACTCGACGCAGCGTGGTCACGTCTTCGCCCATGAGCCAACGCTGGCAGACAGCAACGCCGCGAGCAAGGCAACTCAGGACACACGCTCCGCCTCGAAAGCCGATCGGCTCGCGGACACCGACGGATGGCGGCGTTGGTAGCCACGGTGGTGCGAGGAACCAGTCGACGACGGTCGGCCATCTCGGGAGTCGTGCGGAGTAGGCGTGTGTGACGGGAACCGATTGACGGGGCGCGGACACTACGAGACATGAACCAGATCACGGGGGACCGGGCCGACTGGGCCCTGAGCGTCGCCGGTGACGGGCAGGCGTTCGGCGGATCTTCGACCGGCACGCCCCCGCCTCCGTCGTCACGCGATCCGACTCGTCCCCACGCCATCGGACGCCGACGACGTCGTCGCCGTCACCTTCCTCGAAGCCTGGCGACGTCGCGACCGTGTGCGCTTCGTCGATGACTCGCTGCTCCCGTGGTTGCTCGTGACCGCCACGAACACGGCACGCAACACCACGCGGTCGAGCACGAGGCACCGCCGCTTCCTCGCGCGCTTCCCGGTCGACGGTCCGTCGCCCGACCCCGCCGAGCAGTTCACCGACGGGGACGCGGTGGCTGCGCTGCGGGAGCTCGGTCTCGCCGACCAGCGGGTCCTGACCCTCTGCGTCGTGGAGGGGCTCAGCGAACGTGAGGCGGCCGCCGCACTCGGCATCCCTCCGGGGACCGTCAAGTCGCGACTCCACCGGGCGAAAGCCCGGCTCCACCAGCGGTACACACGCACGGCAGAACCCCTCGGAGGCGCACTGTGAACGACGACATCTCACCCCGCCTGACCGCGATGCGCGATGCGCTCGTCACCGAGGTCACCACCACGACGGACGTCGTCCCGCGTCGTCGACGTCCGACTCGGGGCGCGGTCGCCGCGGTGGTCGCGGCGTTCCTGGTGGGCGGCACGCTCACCGGCGGGCTCACCGCCACCGCACTCCCGGGCACCGACCCCGACGCCGCGATCGAGAAGCTCGTTGTCCACCACGGCGCGGTACATGGTCGAGGAAACGAACCACGGCACCGTGCTCGGGACCTCGAGGTTCCGGACGGCGCACGGCGACTCGAGCACCAGGCTGACGCACCGGCCGACGGGAGCCGACCGCGTGACGGTGGCGTGGGCTTGCACCGCGGGCGACGCCCCGAGCGTCGAGGTGGCCGGCCGCCAGGTCGTGGGGACAGTGTGCGGCCGCCGAGGCGACGCGACCGCACCGCAGATCGGCTGGGCACTCGCCGACGTGCCCGTGTCCGGCGACATCACCGTGTCGGCCTCTGCCGGGGATGCTGACCACTACGCCCTCTGGGTCTCGTGGGCGCGGGCCCCGCGCGCGTCGGCGCCGTCGGAGCAACAGCGGGCCGAGGTGGCGGACGGCGTCGTCACCCTCGACGAGTACCGGACCGCGTTCAACCGGCTCGGCGCATGCCTGGCCCAGGCCGACCAGCCGATGGGGGACGTCCCGCTGAGCTGGTACGCCGACGGAATCTGGAACACCGACGGACACGGAGACGGCCCCTGGTACCTGTACTCGACGCCGTCGAGCGACAGCGAGGTGTTCGACACGCAGTGCTACCCGCGGGAGTTCGCGGACGTGGACGCCCTCTGGCAGAGCGAGCATCCCATGCCCGAAGACCCACCAGCAGCGACAACCGCGGGTTGAGTACCGGCGAGGCTGCTCGATGCTCCTGACGGTAGACAGAGCGGCTGTTCCACGCGCAAGGGCGCTCCCCAGCAACCCGACGCGCAAGAGGGGCTGACTCAACCGACGCCCGTCGGCGACCGCTAGAACTCTCAAGTCAACCGGAACCATCCCGTCCGCCAGCCGATGGTTCACTGCGACTTCGGTCGGCGCTCGATGCGGGAACAGCAAGTGTCGCCGCGACTGCGACTCCCGTGGCCGACATGACCGCTGCGCCGGCAACGCCGACCGAGCTCCCGGCGATGACGCCGGCCGCACCCGTTCCGAGCGCAGCGCCTCCGACAGCAGTCACGACGACCAGGCCGTAGGCGCCGGCGAGCATCCTCTGCGGGACGACGTCGTCGAGCGCGGCGGACAGGAGGATCGCCACGGGGCTCGACAGCGCACCAGCGACGAACACCAAGCCAGCAACAAGCACGAGCTCGTCAGCAGACAACGCCAACACCGCGTACCCGCCCGCGGTCAGCACCAGAGCAGAGACGAGTTGTGCCCGCCGACTGCCCGGCACAGGTCGCGCACCGAACACCAGGGCACCAACTCCCTCTCCCAGCGCCAGGGCCGCCAACAATGGTCCCGCCAGTCCTTGCATCCCGACCGCATGTGCGACCGTCGGCACGATCACGGTCAGCGATCCCGTAGCCACGCTCACGAGCCCACCGATCGCGAGGATCCGGCCGAACGTCGCCACCGCGGCCAGCGGAAGCGAGGGTCCGAAACGGGGCGAGGGCACGCTCCTTCCCATAGAGGACGCCAGCAGGGATCCAGCGGCCGCGATCACCGCTGCGACGACAACGAAGCTCAGTCGCCGTGGCATCGATGTCGCGAGCAGGCTCGCCGCCACTGGCCCGACCGCGAGTCCCGCTTGGAACGCGACCGAGAGCAGCGCGTAGCCGCCGGAGCGTTCCGCTGGCTCCGAGAAGAAGCGCGGGATCGAGGCTCGAAGTGCTGCTGCCAAGGCCGGGAACGTCAGCCCAGCTTCGACAAGGAGTACCAGCTGCGCAGCCGACCCGGGCGACGCTGCGACCGCGAGCATGAAGGCGCAGCTGACACCCGCGCTGATGCTCACGACCCAACGCGCAGCGACCCGAGCCATCAGCATCCCCTGGATTGGGACGCCTGCCGAATTCGCCAGCCCGAAAGCACCGACGGCGAACGTCCCGGCAGCCATGGACCCACCGGAGGACAGGATCAGCGATAGCGGGATCATCCCGAGCGCGACGGCGGAGAGCGCAACCGATCCGACGCCGGTCGCGAAGGGACGGTGAGCCAGGAGACGTCGATAGGCGACAGCCATGAGAGCTCCACGAACAGAGCCCACCCACCCGGGAGACACACTCCCCATGCGTCGACGGAAGTGCCGACAACGCCGATCGTAAGCACGCGAAGCCGGTCGTGTCGACGGCTCAACAGCCGATCCTTGGGTTCAGCCGTTCGTTGCAACACCACCGTGGATCGGAGTGCTGCAGACGGCATCCAGGCTAGAACACCACGCTCGGGAGGCACGGTTCTGGGAGCTGTTGAGACACGGCCTTCACCCACCACGAACCGGAATCCATTCATCGTCCTCTGATGGAGTTCGCGCGCGTGCTTCGGCCTGGCGGCCGCCTGCTCGTCGGCTTCTTCGCCGCCGACGACGTGGGGCCGTTCGACCACGCCGTCGTTACCGCCTATCCGTGGTCGAGCGCGGCGCCCGGCAATGAACTAGACGCTGCGGGTTTCGACATCGAGGAGACGCATACCGAAGGGTGTCGGCACTCACCCGTCGCCCGCACGGCGCTAACCTGGCCCGGCTCCGCACCACTGGCTCAAGTCCGGACCGCCGAGGATCAGCCGCCGGACGTCGCTCACCGCGACAGACGCGCGACAACGGAAGCGTGTCGATCGGCACCTACCTCCAGTGCACCCCGAAGAGACCGGTCACGAGCATCACGAGCCCCACGAGACCGAGCACGCTGCCGAGCACTCGAACCCATGCTGCGCCCCACCGAGCTTGCGGGTTCCACGCGAGCCCCGCTTTCTCTGCTGCGAGCAACCACTTGATGACGATCTTGGGGAAGGAGACCACGAAGAGTCCCCATGCCGCCAGTACGCCCCCGACGACGAGCTGTTCGACCAGACTCATGTTCGCAGGCTACCTAGGCCGGTCCTCGCTCTGCCTCACGGACGTCCGGTAGTCCATCCATCACCGGGGCACGCTGAGCTGTCGTCCGATCAGGAGGTGGCGAGAGCGTGGAAGAACTGACCGTGTGGGCCGACGATGGCGACGGGTGCGCCGTCGACCGCCAGTACGGTGCCGTTCTCCGTGTCTGCTGGCAGCTGTGCCGCGACCTCCGGTAGTACCGACTTGCCCTCGTTACTGATCCAGGCAGCACCGCTCGCGCGCACCTTGCCAACGAACGACTCGCGCGCGTCCGGGCTCAGGTACACGAGCACGGCGCTGTGGAAGACGACCAACGTCGCGTCGACCGGCGCTTGCGCAACGACCTCCTCGAACCCTTCGTTCAGGTCACCGGCCACCAGCAGCGGTCGCTCTGCCGCGACGACGGATGCCGCCGCGTGCAGGTTCCGGCGGCGCTCGTCGTGCTCGGGCCAGACGAGTCTTTCCAGCCATTCAAGTGACACCGGATCCGCGACGTCGAGCGGGTTGAGGTCAATGCCGGCACGCCAGACGATCTCCGGTAGGTGCGTCGGAGCGGAACGCCCACGTAGCTCGGTCTCGAGCACAACATCGCTGCCGCTTGCAGGTGCGAGTTCGTCGACTCCGCTCTCGGTGATGAAGCGGTAGGCGTACTTGTCCGGGTACAGGCACAATCCCGCGGACGCACCGACTTCAAGCAGAGCGATCGGCCCAGGGATCTTCGCCAGCTCGGGCAGGAGCACGGCACACCGGCGGACTTCGTTCGTCTGCGTCGCGTGTGTGAGTGCCACCCCGCGGATCGAGTCCCACCTGGCGATGAACTCACTCCGTGCCTCGTGATAGGGCACAAGAGGCATACCGGCCATCCGAGCCGAAGCGAAGACAAGGTTCGGTTGCCGCTTTGCCGCGGGCAGCTCGTCGACCAGCTTCACGATGTCCTCATCGGCTGCGACACCAGTCGCCCAGTCGAAGTACAGATCCGAGACGCCGCGCGCTTCGACGTCCGCCCACGCCCGATACTTCTCGCCAGTCATGCCCACAACCCGCATCCTACGGATGGCGCTCACCGAGGCCGCAAGCGGATTGACTAGCGGACGCCGCCGTTCGCGGTGACCCACGTCAGGACGGCTGTCTTGATGTCCAATGCTTGCTCCGCGTAGTGATCGATCAGCAGGCCTCGCATGCCAGCGGAACAGGCGCCAGCAAGGTCGTGCGCTGAGTTGTCTCCGACGAAGAGGCAGTCGGCGGGGTCGACTCCCAGCACGCCGGCGAGAGTCAGGAACGCCCGTTCGTCCGGCTTCTGGAAGCCGATGCGTTCTGAGACGCAGACCGCGTCGAACGCACCATCAAGACCAGTGCGGGCGAGCTTGTCGAGCTGCTGTTCCTCGGAGCCGTTGGTCAGCAATCCCAGCCGGTATCTCTGCGCGCGAAGCTCGTGCAGGAGCGACTTGCTCCCGGGGAAGACCCGCCAGGACGCACGGTACGAGCTCAAGTAGGCGTCGAACAACGAATCCAGGCCGCCAGGATCCGAGGGAACTTGGCGGCCAATCAGTGGCAGGACGGTTCGAAGGCGCTCGCGTCGTTGCTCCTGGAAGCTGATCTGCCCGGACCGCCACCGCTCGAACTGCTCGTCCTCCGCGGCGAACCACAAGTCGAGCGCAGACTCAGGCGCGGCCCCCGCCAGGCTCGCAAGGAAGCGGCTTGCGCCGAGCCGCGCTGACCCCCGTGATCGAACAGAGTCCCGTCCAGATCGAAGCAGACTGCCTCCAACACCCTCATGCGCCCACACTAGAAGTAGCTCCGCCCGATTACCGATCTTGACCGAGACGGGGAAGTGGGGTGACTCGCTTCGAGCACATCACTCCCTCCACGGCAGAACATCACGCACCCTTCGCCCGCGACCAGCGCACTACGATCGGCGGGATGGAGCTGATCACCGAGCTCGCTCGGGCTGCTTGGCTGATCCCGCGCATGCAGGCCTTCGGGACCATCGGCGGACGGCCGGATCCGAGTTCGAGGCGTACGCCCGCGTGCTGCACCCGCTGAACGCGCACCGTGATGACCCATCGGCCGCTGACGAACACGGTGACCCCCTGGTGCTCGAGACGAGCGTTTGGCGGTGGTCCGATGTCGCCGCGAGGGTCGGACGTACCGTGCACCCCGACGTTGCGTGGAGCGAGGTGAGTGGACGCGACGATGAGACGGAGCTGGTCTTCGACGACGGGTGGCGCGTCGAGCTCCCCGAGGAAGGGTGGTTCGACCCGGCGCAGCTCGCAGCGCTGACGGAGCACCTTGCGGTCGCGACCACCAGCCCGCTCGACGTGGTGGCGGCGATCTGGGAAGGCTGGGGCGACCTGAACGGTGGCTCGACGTTGGCCGTCGGATGGCAGGGAGGATCGCCGAACGCCACCGAGCGCGCGGAACTCCGCGAGTACGGGGCACGCATGGCAGCGGAGCACCGGGTGCAGCAGGCGGCCCTCCGCGCGTCCCTGGCCGGGCCGCGACTCCACCTGCCGCATCGTGCCTACATCGTGCTGGGGATGGCCCTGCCGGAGTTGGCGGACCCTTCCTGGATGGGCGACGCCCGCGTGGGCATGTACCTCGATGTCGGGCACACCCCGCAGCTGCTGTGGCCGGAGGACCACGCCTGGGTCGTCGCGACCGAAATCGACACCGACTCGACCATCGTCGCCGGGTCACAGCAACTGATCGCGAGCGTGCTCGCCGACCGACGGCTCGAAGCGTTCGAGGTCGGACCGGACAGCGTCCTCGTCTGACACGTTTTCGCAGCTCCACGGGGCGCCCGCTTGCCGATGGTCGACTGGACAGCGCTCAGGCTGGCGGAGCAGCGTCGGGGCCGAAGGCGGTTACGGTCCCGACGAAGCGGGCTGGTTGCTCTTCGTGAGTGAAGGCCACGGGAGTGAGCTCGGAAACCGGAACCAGCCCATTCGCTCCTTGATCTGTCCTGAACCACACCGCGGGAACCGGCTCGCCGCCTTCCTCCGATGCCAGCACCGCAGCGGCTGCGAGCCGAGGCCGTTCGCCTCTTGTCCCGCGGAGACACCCATCGCCGCTGTCTGAATCGTCAACACACGCACACGTTCATAGTGCGCCGGAACCTGCTCGAGCGCGTCCCGTAAGCAGAGCGGCTACCAGGCATTGGCCACGAGGACCAAGACTTCGGAGGAGTCAGTCACCGGACCGTGCTGCCAGTCGCCGTACACCGATGTGGTGCAGAAGCCCGCTACGTCGAGCTGATGCTTCAGCTCGGTCAACTCACGGAAGAACAGGTCCTCCGTATACGTGAGATGTTCACCCGTTTCGAGGAAGGCGTTGTGGGCAATCAGTCGCACGACACCCGGGGTGATCTCCCTCGCGTCCGACCACTCTTCCAGGGGACCGCTAGCGGTCTCGCGGACAGTGCGCTCCGGCGGGGACCACGCGTGCCATGCTCCTGCGGCGGGGTTGCGGCTCTCGAACGCCAAGGTTCCGCCGGCGCGGAGCGCGTGATGAAGATCAGCGAGTGTCCGCTGCCAGTCGCCATCAGGGATGTGCTGTGCGACGTTGCCGGTCAGCACGGCGTAGTCGGCGCCGATGGGAGGCAGGTTGCGGCTATCCCCCAGAACCCACGTCACGCCATCAGCGCCCGGACGCTTCCTGGCGTAGTCGATCATCGTCGCTGACGGATCTACCCCGACAACAGACCTTCCGGCGTCGGCGAGGCTCACGGTGAGCGATCCGGTTCCACATCCGAGGTCAATCACCGAGCGTGCGCCTGTCGACGTGCAGAGGGCTCGGTAGAAATCGCTGTCGGCCCCATCGGGATTGTCGTCGTCGTACAACGCGACGAGACGATGGTCGAGGTCAGCCATCCGACGAGGCTAGACCAGTCCAGGGAGCCGATCGGCTCGCGGTGCGGACCGCCCACATGGCGCTGGGTCGCTAGCGTCGACGGATGGCACTCGACGCGAAGTACGAGGTTCTCTGGGACGAGGCGCACCATTCCTTCAAGGACGGCACGCTCCGAGTCGACCGTCCACCTGTCGACGGCGACCCGCGTTGGGGACTCAGCCTTGTCCTGCTGCCGCCGGCTCACGTCGCCGACACGGTGGCCACGGCCGCTGCTGGACTCGGCAGGACCTACGCGGGCACACACCACGTGTACAACGCCGCCGACCTGCACCTGACGGTCACGAGCCTGGAGCCTTACCGCGACGAAGTCGCGCAGACAACCATCGAACACTACGTCGACGCGGTCGAGCGTGCTCGAGGACTGCTCGACGTCCAGGTCCGCTTGGTCGGGCTCGGCGGCTCGCCTGCCGGCGTCTTCGTGCAGGGGTTCGACGACGACACCCTCACACCGATCCGGCGACAGATGCACGAGGCCGCGTCGGACCTGCACGACGGCGTCGCGCCGCCGATGGCGTTCATCCGCGACACTGCGCACATCTCCATCAGCGTCCACCGGGAAGCAATACCCGAGCCGTTCGCGGCCGGATACGTCGAGCGACGCCGGTTCACTCAGTTCGGCGACATGGCGGGAGCCACCGTCGCGCTCGCGCGGTACCGGGCGTCCCGAGACTCGATGACGGTTGAAGTCCTCCACACCCTCCGGTAGACGGTCGGCCACCGGACAGGCGGCCCGCTTCCTTGCTTGGTTGGTCAGCCGGACATTGTGCGGAGCGCGAGGTTGGTGATCAGGCGTGTCGGAAGCAGGCGGATGAGCCCTGCTGTGAGCGCGTTTCGGTGCCCGTCGACCACGTCTGGATCGGACCCGTCGAGTGCTGCGAGAACAGTCTCGGCAACCTGGGCTGGCTGTCGCTTTCCTCTTCCCGCTGCTGCGTTCATCGGTGTCTGTGTCGGGCCGGGGCTGACCGCGACGACACGGATGTTCTTGTCCTTCGTCTCGGCCCAAAGAGCCTGCGTGAACGACAGCACGTACGCCTTGGAGGCTGCGTACGCGGCAAGGACCGGCGCTGGAGCGTAGGCACCGGTGCTGGCGATGTTCACGATGGAACCGTGACCTCGGGCGGACATCCGGGCAGCCAGCGCTGTGGTGAGTTCGGTGAGCGCGCCGACGTTGAGGTCGACAAGGCGGCGCAGCACCGCGGGGTCCGATTCCACGACGAGTCCACGGGAGCTCGTACCGGCGCTGTTGACCAGGAGCTTCAACCTCGACACCAGCCTCGTCCACGACGGCCAGTAAGCGGGGAACCGCTCCGGGTTGTGCAAGGTCGAGCGCGATGGTCAGCACGTCGACGCCGGTATGCGCGGTTCGGATCTCGTTGGCGACCTCGTCGAGCTGCCGCTCGTTCCGCGCGACGATCACCAGGTTCGCTCCCCGCGCCGCAAGCGCGCGAGCAGTCGCTGCCCCGATGCCGGTCGAGCCGCCGGTCACCAGGGCGTACCGGCCGGACATCTGTGCTGCTGTCGTCATGACGGCTAACCTAGACATTGACGGTAGCGTCAAGGTCAAGTCGGAAGCAGGGCAAAAGTGCGAATCGGAGAAGCTGAGCACGGCAACCGGAGTGAGTACGAGAGCGCTCCGGTACTACGAACAGCAGGGCCTGATCCGCAGCCAGCGTCGAGCGAACGGATACCGGGAGTACGGCCCAGAAGCCGTCGACGTGGTCGCCTTCGTGCAGGACCTCTTCGCGGTGGGTCTCTCTTCGCGGTTGCTGCGGGAGATCATTCCCTGCGCGGTGGGGACAGCGACGGGCCGCCACCGGCAGATCTGCTCGCCCAGGTCGAGAAGGTCCGGGACGACCTGGTGCAGCAAGAACAGCGTCTTCGATCGCGACGACAGACCCTCGACGACTACCTCGCCGCCCGCACGGCACCTCGGCACCCGCGCGACCTGACCCACGCCCGGTAGACGGTCCCGCGGCGACCACCGACTCGGGCGGCACACAGCGAGGCACGTGCCTGTCTCAGATGAGTGGTCCGAGTGGACCGAGTGGTCCGCAGACGGTCGCATCCGGGGCCCGCCGTACGAACCCCTCTCGCAGTCGTGCAGGACGGGATCGCGCGCCGACGGACGGACGCCACCTGGGACCGAGGCAGCGGTTCCCCTCCCGCCGGAACCAGGATACCGCCGACCAGGGGGCTTGCGGCAAGGCCCCCGTCGTGCTCCACAATCGACGACCGTGCCAGCCCCGTACCCCGTCTTCGCCCTCCCCGAACGCCTCGCCGACAAGGCCGACCCGGCCCTGATCGCCGACGACGAGCGGCACTTCGCCGCGATCGCCGCCACCCTCGATGCCGACACCTCGGCGCTGACCGGACGACTCGAGGAGCTCCGGCGGACCCGTGCAGGCGGCGGGGAGTACACCGTCGAGCGCGATGCCGAGGTGCGCCGGATCAGCCGTGAGCTCGTGGCACTCCGACGGTACGGACTGAACCGCTGCATCGGGCGGATGGTGTTCGCCGACCGTCCACGGCCGGTCTGGGTCGGGCGCTCGGGTCTGACCGATGCGAACCTCGACCGCCTGCTCGTCGACTGGCGGTCGCCCACGGCGGAACCGTTCTTCGCAGCATCTCACGGGGCCCCGCGGGGCCTGGTCAGTCGTCGTCGCTACCGGTGGCAGCACGGCCGCATCGTCGACTACTGGGACGAGGCCTTCACCGACGACGGGTTGGCGCACACCGCGGCCCTGGACGACCAGTCCGCGTTCATCGCGAGCCTCGGCGCGAGTCGGAGCTCCCGGATGCGCGACGTCCTCGGCACGATCCAGGCCGATCAGGACGCCGCGATCCGAGCCGACTCGACCGGAGCGCTCGTGGTGGACGGCGGCCCGGGCACCGGCAAGACCGTGGTCGCACTGCACCGCGCGGCGTACCTGCTGTACGCCGACCCTCGAGTGTCCCCGCGGCACGGCGGCGTGCTGTTCGTCGGCCCGACGCACGGCCACCTCGACTACGTCGGGGACGTGCTACCGGCACTGGGGAGGACGGCGTCCGCCTGGCGACGATGGCCGACCTCGTGCCCGAGGGCGTCGACGCGTCGGACGAGGTCGACCCCCACGTCGCCGCGATCAAGGCCGGCGTCGCGCTCACCCGGGCGGTCGAGCGGGCCGTGCGCGGGTACGAGCAGCCACCGGGGCGCACGGTCGTCGTGGAGACCGACTGGGCGGACGTGCCCGTCACACCGGAGGACTGGGCGGACGCGTTCGACGCGGCCGATCCGGACGATCCGCACAACGCCGCGCGCTCCGACGTGTGGGAGGCACTGGTCGAGATCGTGACCACCCGCCTGGCCGGGGCCGCACCGTCCCGGGCGATCCGCGCTTCCGTGGACGAGAGCGAGGACCTGCGCGACGCGTTCCGTCGCTCGTGGCCGGTGCTCGACCCGGACGGCGTCGTCGCGGACCTGTTCGCGGTGCCGGCACACCTCGCACGGTGCGCACCCGACCTCGACGGGACCGCTCGTGCGTTGCTCCACCGCTCCGACGGCCGCGCGTGGACGCGATCGGACCTGCCGTTGCTCGACGCCGCACGCCGACGGATCGGCGACGCGACGGCCGTCGCGCGCGAACGTCGGGCGGCCGCGGCCAGGGCGGCGGAACGGGAACGGATGGACCGGGTGGTCGAGGACCTGATCGCGGCGGACGACTCGGACCTGCGGCTGATGAGCATGTTGCGGGGCGCCGACGCCCGGAACAGCCTGGACGACGGCTCGGTGGCGCCGAACGGGGACCTCGACGAGCTGGCGGGTCCGTTCGCGCACGTGGTGGTCGACGAGGCCCAGGAGCTCACGGACGCCGAGTGGCTCCTGCTGCTGCGGCGATGCCCGAGCCGGAGCATCACGATCGTGGGAGACCGGACCCAGGCGCGGGAGCCGTTCACCGAGTCGTGGGAGGACCGGCTCGCCCGGGTCGGCGTCCGGGACGTCCGGACAGCGCACCTCCGGATCAACTACCGCACGCCGTCCGAGGTCATGGCCGTCGCCGAGCCCGTCATCCGCGCGGTCGTGCCCGAGGCGAACGTCCCGACGTCGATCCGCGATTCCGGGGTGCCCGTCGAGTACGGATCCGTCGCCGACCGCGACGCGGTCCTCGCCGGGTGGGCCGCTGCCGGTGCCGACGGTCTCGCGTGCGTGGTCGGGGACCCCGGTTTCGCGGGGACGGGACGGGTCCGCTCGCTCGCCCCCGAGGCGACGAAGGGCCTGGAGTTCGACCTCGTCGTCCTGGTCGACCCGGTACGGTGGCGGCCGGTCGACCGCTACGTGGCGATGACGCGGGCGACGCAGCGGCTGGTGGTGCTCACCGACGACGTCAGGACGTCGGCGCGAGTGTCTGCAGGCCGGTGACCCGGAGCAGCTTCAGCTTGGCGGCGTCCTCGGTGCCCGGGACCGCCGTGTAGACGACGATGCGCAGGTCGCCGCCGGGCACGCTCAGGACATCGCAGTCGATCTCGATCGGGCCGACGGGGGAGTGCACGCGCTTCCGGCTCGTCCGGTGCTCGGCGACGCGTCCGGTGTCCCAGCGGCGTTCGAACTCGGGGACTCGCGACGGAGGCGGGCCACGAGCTCGGCGAGGTCGCGGTCGGCGGGGTACCGTCCGACGGCGGCGCGGAGGTCGGCGGCGAGGTCGCTGGAGAACTCCTCCTCGTGTTCGGCGTCCCACTCGACCTCGTCGTGACCGTGCATGAAGTGTCGCCACACGAGGTTCCGGTCGATGCCGGTGTACCGCGAAGGATCACCGGAGAGCGCTGCCCAGAGGTCGTTCCACAGCACGATGTCGTGCGTGGCCGTGAACACCGCGAGCGGCACGTCGCCCAGGCGATCGACGATGCGCTGCACGCCCGGCGTGACGTGCCGCGGAACCACCCTGCGCGAGGGCGCGGCGGATCCCGCGACGCGGCAGAGGTGGTCCCGTTCCTCCTCGGACAGGCGGAGGGCCGTGGCGAGAGCACCGAGCAGCTGGGGTGACGGGTTCGACGCGCGGCCCTGCTCGAGTCGGACGACGTAGTCGACGCTCACACCGGCGAGCGCGGCGAGCTCCTCGCGGCGCAGCCCCGGCGTGCGCCGGCCGGGGCCGGCCGGAAGGCCGACCTCCTCGGGACGCACCCGGTCTCGCCAGGAACGCAGCACACTCGCGAACTCGCTCATGTCCACCATCCTGGCCCCGCGCCTCCCGGCCTCCCTGGTACTGGTGGTCCCACTGTCGGACGGTGCCTGGGGACGCGGCCACGGGGAGTGACAATCGGAGCATGACGACCACACTCATCACCGGAGCCAACCGCAGTCTCGGTCTCGAGACCGTCCGCCGCCTCGTCGAGGCGGGACACACCGTGTACGCCGGCATGCGCGATCCGTCCCGTGGCGACGCCGCCAGCGCGCTCGGCGCCCACGTCGTGCAGCTCGACGTCACCGACCAGGAGAGCGTGGACCGCGCACTCGCCGCCGTCCCGGAGCTCGATGTCCTCGTGAACAACGCCGGGATCCTCGGGACCTCGTTCGGGGTCGACGACCTCGATGCGGCGGCGATCGCCGCGGTGCTCGACACGAACGTCACCGGGGTCGTCCGGGTGACGCAGGCGGCCCTGCCGCTCCTGCGGGAGTCGGCGAACCCCGTGATCGTGAACGTGGCCTCGGGGGTCGGGTTCCCGCGATGGCTCACCACCCCCGGACGTGACGAGTACCCGGTCCCGGCCGTGCCGTACCCCGCCTCGAAGGCGGCGCTCATCGCGTTGACCGTCCAGTACGCGAAGAACCTGCCGGGGTTCCGGGTGAACGCGAGCGACCCCGGGTACACGGCGACCGAGTTCAACGGGTTCGGCGGCCACCAGACGGTGACCCAGGGCACCGATGCGACGGTGGCGCTGGCGACGATCGGCACGGACGGGCCGACCGGGGAGTTCCACGACCGCGACGGCCGCATCGAGTACTGAGGGGGCAGTTGCTACTGCAGCGTCCGGTGGGTACTGCGGTCGCGGTCTCGGTCGGCCTGGAGGCACGGATCACGTCGGCCGGGCGACCCGCGTGATCGCGCGGTCGGCCTGACGCGGTCGGTTCAGTCGTGGACGTCGGCGCCGAATCCGGGGCCGGGTCGCACCATCCACCCGTCGGCATCGGGGAGCCGCCGGAACCCGAACCGCTCGTACAGCCCGTGCGCGTCCGCGGTGAACAGTGCGAACCGCTTCAGCCCGAGGGGCTCGATCGCCTCGGTCACGCCGCGCACGAGGGCGACCCCGACACCACGACCACGGGCGTCTGGGTCGACGAACACGTCGGCGAGCCACCCGAAGGTCACACCGTCGGTGACCACCCGTGCGTACCCGAGCTGCTCGCCGCTCGCACGGTCGTAGACGCCGAAGTTCCGGGAGCCGGCGATGATCGCGTCCTGCGTCGCACGGTCACGGCCGCGCGCCCAGTAGGACTGCTCGCTCAGCCAACGGTGCACGCGGGCGGCGTCGAGGTCGGCTGGATCGGCGGAGAATCGGAGATCGTCCATCCGTCCAGTGAAGCGACCACGACGTCGCGTGGCAACGGCCGATCCGCGGCGGGTGGCGGTGGACCGTCGTGGTCCGGAGGTCTCAGGCAGCGTGCCTGGCGGCGCGGACGCGCCCGTCGCGCAACTCGACCACCCGGTCGGCGAGGGCGATCACGAGCGGGTCGTGCGTCGCCACGATCGTCGCGACACCACGCTCCCGGGTCAGCGCCACGACGAGTTCCATCACCTGGGCCGCGGTCTCGCTGTCGAGCTGGCCCGTCGGTTCGTCGGCGAGCAGGACGCTCCGTCTCGTCACGAGCGCGCGGGCGATCGCGACCCGCTGCTGCTGGCCGCCGGACAGCTGCCGGGCCGCTGTCGTGCATGGTCCTCGAGGCCGACCGACGCGAGCGCCTCGGCGATCCGGGCGTCCCGGTCGGCGGCGGACCAGCGTGCCACGCGCAGCGGCAGCTCGACGTTCTCGGACGCGGTCAGGGTCGGCAGCAGACCGAAGTCCTGGTGCACGAACCCGACGACGTCCCGGCGGAGTGTGACGAGCTCGTCCTCGGCGGCGGACGACACGTCGACGTCGCCGATGCGGACGGTGCCCGAGGTCGGGCGGTCCAGGCCGCCGAGCAGCCGCAGGAGGGTGGACTTGCCGGCGCCGGACCGGCCCCGGACCACCACCAGCTCGCCCGGTCGCACACTGAGCGAGACGTCCTCGCAGCCCACCACCTCGGCGTCGCCGTCCCGGTAGTGCCGGGTCAGTCCGGCTGCGGTGAGGATCGCGTCAGACATCGTCGTGCTCCGTCCGGTCGTCGGTCGCGGGGGACCGGCTGTCGTCGTCGCCGCGGTACACGCCGACGTGGTCCGCGCGGCGTGCCAGCCGCACGCGGTCGCGCAACCCGAGTCCGTCCACGTACTCGCGAGGCAGCTGCAACCGGCCGGCGCGGTCGACCAGCGCGTACTCCTGAGCGACACCGGACGTGTCCGTACCGTCACCGGCGCCCGGGCGGAGCGTCTCGGTGGAGGTGCGGCCGTCACGGATGCGGACGGTGCGTCCGACGTGCTCGGACACGGTCGCGTCGTGGGTGACGATCAGCGTGGTCGTCCCGGTCTGTCGGTTCACCGTCCGCAGCGTCTCGAGCAGCTGGGCACTCGTCACCTCGTCGAGCTCGCCGGTCGGTTCGTCGGCGAGCAGCACGGACGGGTCGTTCGCCAGGCCCACGGCGACGGCCGCGCGCTGGCGTTGGCCGCCGGAGACCTCGCCGGGGCGACGCGCGAGCACGTCGCCGAGGTCGAGCATCTCGGTGAGCTCGTCCAGCCGCGCGACCCGGTCCCGGGTGCCGCCGAGCTGCAGCGCCAGCAGGACGTTGTCGGCGATGGTGAGGTACGGCACCAGGTTCCGTTCGGTCTGCTGCCAGACGAACCCGACCACCCGCCGGTGGTAGCGCAGCCGGGCCCTCCTGGTCATCGCGGTCAGGTCGACGCCGGCGACGACCGCCGTTCCCGCGGTCGGCCGGTCCAGGCCGGAGAGGATCCCGAGCAGGGTCGACTTGCCCGACCCGGAGGCACCGACGAGCGCGACGAGCTCCCCGCTCGCGACGTCGAGATCGAGCCCCTGCAGCGCCTGGACCTCGACGTCGTCTGCGCTGAAGATGCGGACGAGCTCACGGCAGCGGATCGATCGGTCGCGTGTCGGCGCGGCGTCGCGGAGGTCGGACGGTGTCCGGAGGTCGGTCATGGTGCACTCCTGCCATCGACGAGGGACGACCGTCGCCGGTCGGAGAGTACCGCGACGACCGTGGCCGCCGTCGCTGCGAGTCCGGACGCCACCGCGGTCAGGACCACGGTGAACGGTGCGGGGAGATCCCGGTCGTGCCGGGACGACGGTCGGCGCGACGACGAGCGCGGACACCAGTCCGACGACGGTGCCCCCCAGGACGCCGAGGACGCACCGCGGCACGAGCTCCCACACGGTGACGGCGGTTCGGTCCCGGCTGGACAGTCCGAACGTCCGGAGGAGCGCTCCTCGGCGCTGTCGATCACGGGATGCGGCGACGACCGTGGTCGCGACCGCCGCCGCCGTGAGGAACGCCGCGAGGACGAGACCGCCGACGACGATCGTCGAGGCCCCCTCGACGAGCACACTCGTGTCGAGCCCCTTCGTGGCGCCGCTCGTGCGCGCGGTCGCGGTGCCGACCGCGCCGAGCAGTACCGCGGCGAGCACACCGGTCCCGGACGCGAGTGTCACTGCGGCGAGCACCCAGGCGGCCGCCGCTCCGCCGCGGGCGTCCTCGGCGGTCCCGAGGAACGCCGCGGCACTGCGGTCGCGCACCGCGTGCCAGGTCCACCGGACGAGCACCGGGCGGACGCGGAGCAGCAGGACGACCACGACCGCGACCACCAGCAGCGGGGCGAGGACGACGAGCGGATCGCCGGCCGACGCGGCGCCTGCGGGGTGCGCGGCGTCGGCGGACGGCGTCGGGGTGCGCCGGAGCACCGCGACGACGGCGGACACGGCGCCGGTGAAGACGAGCGCCTCGACGACCCACCGGAAGGGCCGGGCACGCACACCCCGGTCGTGCAGACCCTCCGCGACGACGACGATCACCGTCACGAGCGGTGGCAGGACGAGTCCGAGCAACCCGCCGATGAGCCCGGTGCCCCAGGACGCGTGCGGCAGCAGGGACACCGCGCCGAGCCAGCCGACCACCGCACCGGGCACGGTCAGGCATCCGGTCTCGACGACGGAGCGCAACACGGTGGCGCCGGCGCCGGCCCCACGGGCGCGCACGAGCGAGCGGTCGCCGCGACGTCGGGCGACGACGACGGAGGTGGCGAGGACGACGACGAGCAGCGCGACACCGAGCGGCCCCGCGGCGGACACCGACAGCACCCCGCCGGACGCCGCGGCGCGCTGGCGGGCGAGGTCGACGAGGCGGGGGAGGAACGAGCTGAAGCGGAGGACCCGGGCGTCGCCGTCCGCGGTCGTCACGGTCGGCGGCTCCGCGAGGAGCCGGTCGAACCCGTCCGTGACGGCGGGCAAGGACGCCGTCGAGAGCGCCGACGGGTCCAAGCGGTACCAGGCGAACGCCTCGTCTCCGCCGATCTGCGGCGCGAGTTCGGCCCAGCTGCGAGGGTCGACGAACACGATGCCGTGCCGGGTCGGGGTGGAGTCGGGGAGTAGGTCAGGGACGTCCGGGCCCGACCGGGGTCGAGCGACCAGAAGTCCGAACCGCCGGGTCGCGGCGTGAGGAGTCCGACCAGCCGCACGGTCACGGGCTCACCGGCCTGTCCGAACAGCTGTTCCTCGCCGAGGCCCCACCGCATCTCCCGCGCGGTGGTGGTCGTCGCGGCCACCTCGACGACCGATCCGGCCGCGATCGACGTCGCCGGGGCCGGCCACCGGCCCTCGACGAGCCGTGACTCGGACCGGAGCCCCGAGAACGCGTCGATCCGGTACCCCGTGCCGATGTCGAGACCGTGGGGAGTCCGCTGGCGGGGAACTCCGCGATCGAACCGGTCGGCGGCGCCCGATCCGGCTGCCCGCGGCCCGGCCGACCACGTGGCCGTCGTCGAGGGTCGACCGGAGTGCCGGGTCCATCTCGGCCCGCGTGCTCCGCAGACGGTCCGGCAGGGACTGCCACACCTGCCGGAAGAACTGTTCCGGTGCGGAGACCGTCTGGTCGACCGCGACCGAGACGTCCGCGAGCGGATCCCGGTAGGTCGGCGATGCGCTCGCGACCGTCCGGCTCAGGTCTCCGTCCAGGAGACCGGCGACCAGCCGCTGCTGCCCCACCGCGGCCAGGGTGCTCACGGCGACCAGCAGCGACAGCGCGAGCAGCGCACCTGCCTGCTCGGCGACCGAACGCCGCAGGACGCGGAACGGCCAGGGCCCCCGACGGGGTGGACGCGCACCCCGCGGAACCGGCCGGTCGTCGCGCGCGCTCACCGGGCCTCCCGTCCGGCGCGCAGGGCGGACCCGCGGACGGTGGCGGCGTGCACGACCGTCACGACCACCACCGCGAGCGCGACGACCACCGTGACCGCGCCGACGAGCCAGCGGTCGGCCACGAGCGGCACCCCGAGGCCGATCGGCGCCCGCGGCACGCTCGCCCGCACGGCGGCGACGCCCACGAGGACCGCGGCCACCGTGCCGGCGAGGGCACCCACGACGAGCCCGAACGTGCCGGTGACCGCCGGCCCGATCGCCCGGATCCGCGCCTGCTGCGCCGCCGAGACGCCACTGAGCAGGAGTCCCAGGGTCTCGTCGCGCCGGTCGCGGGCCACGGCGGCCACGGTGGCGGCGAGGACGAGCACTGCGCAGAAGACCGCCGCGGCGGTCCCCGCGAGGAGGGCCAGGACGACGAGCCGGGCGAACCGCGCCTCGAGGCCCGTCGACGGTGCGGTGATGGTGACCCGGGCAGCGTCGCGGCGAGGAGGGACCGGGCACCGCCGTCGGACGCCCAGACCTCCCGGATGCGTTGCGGTCGCTGCGAGCCTGCGAGGACGCCCTGGTCGAGCGTCGGGAGGTCGGCGAGGTACGCGGGCCCGCCGTTCGTGCCAGGGACCGTCGGGACGGTGCCGACCACGCGTCCTCGGAAGCTCGACCAGGTGCCGTTCAGGGTCACGCTGTCGCCGCGGGACGCCCCGGTGGCCGTGCTGGCGACGACCGGGACGACGCGGTCCGCCGTCGGCATCAACCGCGCCCCGACGGTGCTGCCCGGCTGTGCCGCGAGCCCGAGGGTCGTGGCGGTGACCCCGAGCCGGGCGTCGTCGCTCGCGCGGAGGCCGGAGGCGTCGTACGCACCCGTGGCGAGCGACCAACGGCGGTCCGGCAGGTCGACGGCGGCGCCGCCCACCGTCACGGAGCGGACGTCGACGTGCAGGTCGGAGAGGTCGGCGTCACCGCGCAGCCGGAGGTCCAGGGCAGCGAGCCGCCACGGGCCGCCAGACGGGAGCGTGGCGGACAGCGTCGCCTCGCCCGCACCGACACCGACACCGACACCGGCACCGGTACGGACTGCGGTCTCGGACGTCGTGACCGGGGCGATGTCGCCGACCTCGTCGACGAGCCAGCCGACCGCTCGGAGCCTCGTGTCGGCGTCCGCCACCGGTCCGGTCACCGTGGCGGAACCGTCCGGGCCGAGGACCGTCCTCGTCGCCGAAGCCACCGCGGTCCGGACCCCGATGTCCAGCGATCGCGGGCGCCCGGAGGCCGTGCCGGCGCCGAGCTCGACACCGGGCAGCGCGCTGCGGAGCCCGCGGACGGCCCGGTCGGCGTCGAAGGTCTCCGACGACACGGGGAGCATCGTCGGCAGCGCTGCGGCGTCGAGCCCCACCACCTGCACGGTCGCCACGGACTGTGCGGCGTCCCCGGGCGTGCCGGTGAGCCGGAGGACCGGGCGGACACCGTGGTCCAGGGCCTGGCGACCGCGGACACGTTCCGGCACCAGGTCGGACGGTCCGTCCAGGGGGAGCGAGCCGCCGAGGTCCGCACGCAGGGCCGCGCCGAACTCGACGCGACCGCTGTCCTGCAGGAAGGAACGGGTGGAGGCGTCGACGGTGGCCGTGACCACTCCGGACGCGACCGCGAGGACGAGGAGGGCGGCCGGGACGAACAAGCGCGGCCCGTCGCGAGCTGCGAGGCGCAGACCGAGCGGACGGACCAGGCCGGAGACCCGCGCCGACGCCCTGGCGGTCAGTCGGAGGACGGGGAGAGGACGAGGGCGCCCGCGACACCGAGCGCGGTCAGCAGCGCCGCCGGGGCGATCACGGCGAGCAGGTCTCCCGAGCGAGCGGCCGGGGCATCGCGGTAGCGCCAGACCGCGACGGCGGCGAGCACCAGGAGGAGGACGACGACCGCGCCGCTGCGCACTGTGCGGGAACGTGCGGGCGAGCCGGTCGATCCCGCGTCTGCCGTTCCCGTGCCGGCCGTTCTCGCATCGGCTGTCCTCGCATCGGCTGTCCTCGTGTCGGCGACGCTCGCCGCCAGGACGGCGCCGACGGTGAGGACCGTGACCCGGCGATCCCGGCCCACACGACGACGGTCGCGGGAGCGGCGCCGGCCCCCAGGGCACGCGCCAGGAGGACACCGGCCGCGCCCCCCACGGCCGCGCCGACCAGCCCGACGACGAGGCCCTCGGCGGCGGCGGCCCCGGCGAGTCGCCCGTACGAGGCACCCCGAGCGCGGAACAGCCGGTCCTCCGCGGCCCGGGCACCGGTGAGCAGTCGACCGGCGAGGAACAGGGTCACCGCGCCCGCGACGACGACGATCGAGAGCGGCACGGGCGCCGTCGAGCGGACGGCGGACACCGCGGCGAGGAGCACGTCCGTGTCACCCCGCACCACGGCGGCGTTCCGGGTCGACGCCCCACCGTCCTCGGCGAAGTGCTCGGCCGCCGTGTCGGGCAGGGCCTCGAAGCCGTGACGAAGTCCTCCGAGCTCGGCGGCGGTGACCCTGTCGGCGTCCGCGCGGACGGACCAGGTCGTCGTGTCACCGGTGACCGACGTGTCGACCCGCACCGGAACGTCGCCGAACGCTCGGCCGACCAGCCGCCGGAACGCCCGGTCCTGGGCGGCGGGATCGCCGGACGCTTCGATCGACACCGAACGGGCGGAGACGGGCAGGGCGTGGAGGGCGGCGCGGAGTTCGGTCGTCGGCGCCTGCAGGACCAGCGCGAGCGCGGTGGTGGCGACCGCGGCGAGGACCGCCGCGATGACGGCGAGGACCGTGAGCAGGCCCGCACGCCGTCGAGACCGGAGGAGCCACGGACGGAGCACGACGGACATGTCCCCCTCCGCGGTCGTTGCGTCCGGCAACTGTACCCACCGGTCGGCCCCGGTCCGCGGCGGCCTCCCCGGCGCGTCGCGGCGGGAGCCGTACCGGGGCAGTGCGGACGCGCGCCGTCCGCAACGCTGGCGGGAGCCGTACCGGGGCAGTGCGGACGCGCGCCGTCTGCGACGATGGGTGGATGCGCGCCGTCCAGTACGCCGAGTTCGGGTCCGTCCCGTCGATCGTCGAGGTCCCCGACCCGTCGCGCCCGTGGACGGCGTCGTCGTCCGGGTCGCTGCGAGCGGTGTGTGCCGGAGCGACTGGCACGCCTGGAAGGGGCACGACGACTCGGTCCGTCTGCCCCTCGTGCCCGGGCACGAGTTCGCCGGTGTGGTGTCGTCGGTCGGCTCGGGCGTGCGTGGGTTCGGCGTGGGGACAGGGTCACCGCACCCTTCGTCTTCGCCTGCGGCCGGTGCGAACAGTGTCGCGACGGCGCGACGCAGGTGTGCACCCGGCAGCAGCAACCGGGCTTCACCCTGCCGGGCTCGTACGCCGAGGCCGTGGTGGTCCCGCACGCCGACGTGAACCTCGTCAGACTGCCCGACTCCGTCGGGTTCGCCGAGGCCGCCGGGCTCGGGTGCCGGTTCGGGACCGCTCACCACGCCTTGCACGCCCGCGGCCGCGTCGCCCCCGGCGAGTGGGTGGCCGTCTTCGGCTGCGGGGAGTCGGCCTCTCGGCCGTGCTCGTCGCGATCGCCGCGGGTGCCCACGTCGTCGCCGCGGACGTCGCACCGGCCGCCCTCGCGCGTGCGGAGGCCCTCGGCGCGACGTCCGTGCCGATGAGCGGCACGGCCGCCGAGGCCGTCCGGGCGGTCACGGGCGGCGGAGCGCACGTGTCGGTCGACGCGTTCGGCAGCCGCGCGACCTCGACGGCCGCGGTGGCGTCACTGCGCCCGCGCGGCCGTCACGTCCAGGTGGGGCTGCTGCTCGGCGACGAGGCGACGCCCGCGATCCCGATGGGCCGGGTGATCGCGGACGAGCTCGAGCTGCTCGGCAGTCACGGGATCGCCGTGGGGAGTACGCCGCGATGCTCGACGACGTCGTGGCCGGACGGCTCCGGCCCGGCGACTCGATCGGACGGACGATCGGCTTCGAGGAGCTGCCGGCGGCGATCGTGGCGATGGACGGACCACCCGCCTCGGCGGGCATGACCGTCGCCGTGTTCTGACCGAGCCCGACGCTGCGGCCTCCCGGTCTGGGCCCGGCGACGTCGCCGGGCCCGGTCCGGCGCCGCGCCGTCGCGCAGCGCCCGGACCGGGCGCCGCGCCGTCGCGCAGCGCCCGGACCGGGTGCGACCCGTGGTCGGGATCAGTCCGCGTAGCGCAACCCGTGTCCGAACCGGAACAGCGGGTCCTCGGTGTCGAACGGCACGTCGGGCGGCTGGCCTCGACGGCTTCCATCGACCGCGGCAGGTCGAACGGCAGGGCACCGAGCGGCTTCCGGTCGCCGAACAGCGTCCGCAGCAACGCCGTGTCGGAGACTCCGAAGTCCGCCACGAGTGCACCGACGCGGTCGGCGATCGGCGTCAGGATCGCGGGACGGTCGAGGTAGACGTCGACAACGGTCGGGACGGTCGCGGCGACCGTCCGGAGGTGCTCGATCTGGTCCTCCGGGAAGTCCAGCGATCCGGCGTGGAAGAACGACTCGAAGCCGACGCCCCGCGCCTCGTACGGCGCTCGGACCCTGATGATGGCCACGTCCGCCTCGGCGGGATCCGAGACCGGGGTGGCGAACTCGCGCAGGACCTCGTCGTGGACGCCCTCGGCGTAGACGCGGACCCCGCGGGCGAGGGGGAGGAGCGCGTCGCCGTTCGCGAGGACCGTCACGGAGGCGCTCTGCGCCTCGAGACCGGCCGCACGGGACTCCGCGTTGCCGACGACGACCTCGGCGCGCTCCTCGTCGACGAAGGGGTCGTCGAACAGCCCGAGGCGGAACTTCTCGTCGAGGAGGCGCCGCACGGACTGGTCGAGCCGTGCCTCCGGGACGGTGCCGTCCTCGACGAGCCCGAGGAGCACGTCGGTGCAGAGCTCCCCGCCGAACTGGTCGACGCCGGCGTCGAGCGCCTTGACGACGCGCTCGGGACGGCTGAGGTGCTCGACGCCCCACGCGCGCGCGGGCATCGGCGTGCCGAGGATGTCCGCGTCCGTGAGGAGGCCCCAGTCGGTGCAGACGATCCCGTCGAAGCCGAGTTCGTTGCGGAGCAGATCGGTGATGATGCCCTTGTTGAACCCGAACGCGACCTCTTCGTAGTCGGTCCCGACGGGCATGCCGTAGTACGGCATGATCTGCGCGGCCCCGGCTTCGATCGCCGCACGGAACGGCGCGAGGTGGTACGCGAAGCGCCCGCCCGGGTAGACCTGCTCCGGCCGTAGGCGAAGTGCGGGTCCTCGCCGTCCTTCTGGGGTCCGCCACCGGGGAAGTGCTTGGTCATGGTCGACACCGAGTCCCGGCCGAGTTCGTCGCCCTGCATCCCGCGGATGTACGCCACGACGAGCCGTGCCGTGAGGTCGGCGTCCTCGCCGAAGGTGCCGTTCGCCCGCGACCAGCGCGGTTCGGTGGCGAGGTCGATCTGGGGGTGGAGCGCGAGCCGCAGTCCGACGGCGACGTACTCCCGGCGGACGGTCTCCGCGAACCGGCCCACGGTGTCCTCCGAACGGAGGGCCGCGAGTCCGAGCGTCTCCGGCCACTGGGAGAACGGTCCGGCGGGCATGGCGGTACCGGGGTTGTCGGTGAAGGCGTGGCGCGGGTCCGTCGAGAACGTGATCGGGATGCCGAGCGGCTGCTCTGCGGCGATGCGCTGCGCCGCGTTCTGGAACGCCGCGAACTCCCGCGCCGTCTCGACGGATCCGAGGACGTTGAAGTGGTTCATCCGGCGTTTGGTCACCATCGCGGCGAGCGACGGCACCCCGAACGCGGGGTCGCCGTGTTCGGGGTTCCCCGGCACCGCCATCGTCTGGAAGAGCATGCCGACCTTGTCGGCGACGTCCATGCGGGCGAGGAGGTCGGAGACGCGCTGCTCGGTGGGGAGCGAAGCGTCCTGGTAGGGGTGCTGGAGGTCGTGTTGCATGGTCATCGGACTCCCTTGATGCGGTAGACGAGCAGGGCGCCGACGACCGCCACGGCGCCGGCGAAGGCGAACCAGAGCGAGTACCCGTTGCCGAACAGCGCGCTCCCGAGCGGGATGATGGCGATGCCCGCGAGGAACGGGGCGATCGTCTGTGGCAGCGTGTTGGCGATGTTGAGCACGCCCAGGTCCTTGGCGGTGTCGTCGGGGTTCGGCAGCACGGCGATGCACAGGGCGGTGTCGACGGCGAGGAACATCCCGGCGCCGGCGCCGATGATCGCCTCCGCGACGAGCACCACGACGAGGCCGGCCGACGAGCCGACCACCGCGGCGAGCACGAACGTGCCCGTGCCGATGCCGATGAGCACGCCGCCGGTGGTGACGAAGGAGCGGCGTCGACCGAGACGATCGCTGAACACACCGCCGAGGATCGAGAACGAGACCGTGAAGACGACGGACACGATCGTGGCGTAGAGGTTCCACTGCAGCTGCTCGACCGGCTTCATCCCGAAGCTCGTGGCGAGGAACAGCGTCAGGTACGACGTGACGGCGGCGTAGCCGAACATGATCAGCGCCTTCGTGAGCCATGCCCAGCCGAGGTTGCGGTGCGTGCGCGGGTTGAACACGAAGCTCGCGAGGAACGCCTTGACGTCGAAGCCGCCCGGCGTGCGCTGCAGCACCCGGTCCTTGAGCGTGAACGCGAAGACGAGGCCGGCCACGAGGCCGATGGCGCCCGGGACGAGGGACCGGAGCAGATCCGTCGGGAGCAGGCTCAGCCCCAGCGCACCGATCAGGATGCCGATCGAGGAGGACGCCCCGACGAGACCGGAGATCCGACCCCGGCGGCGTTCGGGCACCTGGTCGGCGACGGTGGCGGTGAGCGCCGCCTGCGCGAAGTTGCTGAAGAAGCTGGGCGCCGCAGAACGAGATGAGGACGACGGCGACGTTGGGTGCGAGTCCGATGCCGAGGAGCGAGAGGAAGGTGCCGATCGCGCCGGCGATGATCCACGGCTTGCGCATGCCGGTACGCGCCGTGGTCCGGTCGGAAAGGCGACCGACCATCGGCTGCGCGACGAGGGCGAAGAACGCCCGGTGCCGGTCACCAGACCGAGCTCGGTTGAGGCGCGCTCGAGCGGGACGAGCGACTGGATCTTCACGGACAGCCCGCCGAGGACGGGCGCGAAGATCGCCAGGTAGATGCCGACGGAGGCCGCGAAGTAGCTCGCGGCGAACCCGCGCGGTTCGCGTTCCGCGGTGGCCGCCGGGGTGGTGGGCGTCAGCTCGGTCGGGACCGCCGCTGCGATGAGGGGCGAGTCCGGTGGCGGGGTGGTCATGTCGACTCCTTCGTCGGGTTGATGCCCGGCGCGGGCCGGGCGCCGGGGACGGCGCGATGACGCTAACACAAAAACCGACACGCGTGTCGGCTTTTGTTTCCCGAGGTCAGGCCATACCGTGGTGCGCATGAGCTCCGACGTCGCGACCCCACCTTCCGACCACCCGAAGGTCGGCTACCGGAAGGGCCGTGTCCGCCGGCAGGAGATCCTGGCCACGGCGAGCGACCACTTCGCCGAACGGGGGTTCGACGGCGCCACCATGCTCGACATCGCCGCGGCCTGCGGGATCTCGCGCGCCGGGCTCCTGCACCACTTCGCCGACAAGGAGACACTGCTCGAAGCCGTCCTCGAGGCCCGGGACCTGGAGGACCAGGCCCGGTTCCAGCCGTACGTCGCCGGCCGGTCGCACGGCATCGGGGTCCTGCGGGGCATCGTCGACCTGGCGGAGCACAACCAGCTCGTGCCCGGGCTGATCCGGCTGTTCGTGCGACTGTCCGCCGAGGCGCTGACGGCGGACCACCCGGCGCACGACTACTTCGCCGATCGGTACGAGCGGATCCGATGGGGGACCGCTCGTGCCTTCACGTCCGCCGGACGGGTCGGCTACCTGCAGTCGGACGTCGAGCCCGCGGAGGCGGCCTTGCACGTCACCGCGCTCATGGACGGCCTGCAGCAGCAGTGGCTGTTCGACCCCTCGGTCGACATGGCCGCACACGTGCGGTACTCAGTACGCGGCTTCCTGTCCGCCAGCGGGACCGACGCCTTCACCGCGTTCGCACTGGAGGCCGGCGCTCCGACTTCCTGACGCGCGAGCTTCCTTCCTCACGGAGGGGAGCCGCCGTCGTTCCGTGTCGTCCCGTCCCGCGACGTCTCGTCCCGCGACGTCTCGTCCCTGAGTTGACATAATATGTATTATCGGCGCGTCGTCAGCGTGCTGCGGTGAGGACGAAGGGCCGCCCAGGAGGCACGCGGCAGCCCGGCGGTCAGGTGACGGTCGATCGCGCCTCGCGTCCACCGCCCGTCCTCCGGATCCACACCCCTGTCATCCTTCCGGCGTGGCCTGTTTCGGTCGCTCGGTCTGCCACGTCATCCACCCGACCGATGACGTCCGAGCCGTCCCGATGCACGCTGGTATCATGCATTTCGGTTGCTCACTGTTCCCGAGGAGGGCAGCATGACCCCCTCGACACCGCAGCTGGTGGTCCACGACGATGCCATCCGCGCGAACACCCGAGCCTTCGTCGGCCGCACGGACGGCCGGCTGATGGCCGTCCTCAAAGCGGACGGCTTCGGACACGGGGCGATCGCACGCTCGGTGGTCGGCTCCGGAGCCGGGTCGATCGGCGTCGCCACGATCGACGAGGCACTTGCCGTCCGCGCCGGCGTCAGCGACGTCCCGGTGCTGAGCTGGCTCAATGCCGTCGACGCCGACCTCGACGCGGCGCTGCTCGCGGACGTCGACCTCGCCGTGTCGGGGCACGAGCTGCTCAACGCCGTCAGCCGAGCCGCCGCCCGGACCCGGCGTCGCGCACGGCTCCACCTGCAGGTCGACGTCGGCATGGCCCGTGACGGCGCCGCCCCGGAGACCTGGCCCGCGCTGTGCTCGGCCGCTCGCGAGCTCGAGGCGCACGGCACCGTCCGGGTCGTCGGCGTGATGGGACACATGTCCTGCGCGGACCGTCCGGCGGACCCACAGAACGCCCGCGAGCGGCTGCTCTTCGCCAACGCCGTACGCACGGCCCGGCGGCGTGGGCTGGCCGGGTTCGTCACGCACCTCGCCGCGACCGCGGCGACGATCACCGGGGTCGGCGGGCACCACGACCTGCACCGGATCGGTGCCGGGCTGTTCGGGATCGACCCGTCCGGCACGTCGACCGACCTGCAGCCGACGCTCTCGCTGACGGCTCCCGTCGTCGGGACGCGGGCGATCGGCGTCGGCGCCGGCATCGGTTACGGCCTCGACCACGTCGCGGACCGCCGGACGAACCTCGCACTGCTCCCCCTGGGGTACGGCGACGGACTCCCCGATCGGCCTCGGAACGTGCCGAGGTGCACGTGCGCGGCCGTCGACGCAGGCTCGTCGGGCGGTTCTCGATGGACATGGTGGTCGTCGACACGGGCGACGACCAGCTCGAAGCTCGGTGAGACCGTCTCCCTGTTCGGCCGGGGTCGTGACGGCGAACCGACCATCCACGACTGGGCGGGCTGGGCCGACACCATCGAGCACGAGATCGTCACCCGGATCGGGGTCCGCGCCGCCAGGATCCACCGCACCACGACCGCGCCGGAGGCCTTCGTTGCCTGATCACGACCGGTCCGGCACCGCGACCCGCATCGCCGTCATCGGCGGTGGGGCGAACGACGAGCACGAGGTGTCGCTCGCCTCCGCCGCCGCCGTGACGCGCGCGATCCAGTCCCTCGGGTTCGAGGCGGTCCCACTCACCGTCGGCCACACCGGCGGCTGGCGGCACACCGAGGGCGTCGGGCTGTCCCCGCCGACGCGGTCGCCGTGCTGTCCTCGTGCCGTGCGGCCTTCCCGGCGCTCCACGGCGTGCACGGCGAGGACGGCGCGGTCGCCGGGCTCCTCACGATGATCGGTGTCCCCGTCGTCGGCTCCCCGGTCCGGGCCGGCGCGCTCGGAATGGACAAGTGGGTGACGAAGACGCTCGCCGGAGCGGTCGGGATCCGGACCGCGCCGGCGGTGCTCCTGCGCGCCGGCGACGAGCGGGACCACTCCCCCTCGATCCGCCGTTCGTGGTCAAGCCGACGAGTGGCGGATCGAGCAACGGGGTGTCCGTCGTCCGGACCCCCGGAGCCTACGGCCCAGCGGTGGAGGTCGCCCGATCGACCGGCGACGACGTCCTCGTCGAGTCGTTCGTGAGGGGCCGCGAGATCGATGTCGCGGTCTTCCGCGACCGCGGCGGCCGGCTCCGGACCGGCGCACCGCTCGAGATCAGTGTCGACGACGGCCAGGTGTTCGGCCGTGCCGAGAAGTACGACGGCACCGCGCGGTTCACCGTGCCGGCACGGCTCGACACCGACGAGCTCGCTGCGATCGAGCAGGCGGCGCGCACACTGTACGAGACGCTCGGATGTGCCGGCGTCGCCCGGTTCGACTTCTTCGTCACCGACGACGGCGTGCTGCTCAACGAGGTGAACACCGCCCCCGGCTTCACCGAGCAGTCCCAGGTCCCCGGATGTTCGCAGCCGTCGGCATGGCGTACGTCGAGCTCGTCGGGGCGCTGGTGGACGCGACGATCCCACGGAACGAGGAGTGACGATGACCAGAGAACCCGCGATGCGCCCGACGGGCGAACCGGTCGAGATCGTGCTCGACCGGGCCACCGGACCACGACGGGCGGAAGTGGACGAGCTGCTCGCGTTGCACCTCGGTGTCAGCGGTGCCGAGCCGGTCGTCTGGGCGGGCCGGATCATCGGTTTCGGTGAACACCGCTACCGCTACGACTCCGGTCGCAGCGGGCTCGCACCCGTCCTCGCGTTCGCGCCCGGTTCGGCGCGCCACACCGTGTACCTCGCAGAGGACTTCGCCCAGCGCTGGCCGGACCTCATGGTGCGGCTCGGCAAGCACCGCGCGAGCAAGGTGTGCCTGTACCTCACCCGGCTGAGCGACGTCGACCTCGACGTCCTCCGAGAACTGCTCGAGCGCTCCCGCGACGCGACCACCCCGACGCCGGACTGACCAGCGTCAGGACACCGCCCCGTCAGGACAGCGGGCCCGTCAGGACACAGACCCGTCAGGACTCCGTGTCGGCCTCCGGGTCCTCGCCGTCGGCGGGCACGTCGTCCGCGTCGACCTCGAGCGCGGCCTGCTCGTCGTCGCGCTCTTCGAGGTCCTCACGATCGGTGTCGGGCTGCTCGGCACCCTCGCTCCGGGTGGTCTCCTCGGCAGGGTCTGGCTGGCTGTACGTCATGGAGCGGACGGTACGCGGGCCGACCTGGGCAGCCGTCCGGCGGTCCTCGAGACGACCGGCGACGGACGGGAGGCGCGTGGCGATGCCGCCACGCGCCTCCCGTCCGTCACCCCGTTTGTCTGCGGGCGAGCGTCAGGACTGGGACAGGACGATCCCCGTGATGATGTACCCGACGATCCCGATCACGATCGCGACGGCGGACAGGATGATGCCGCCGAGGACGATGCCACGGCTCGCTGCGCCACGACGGGCGAGGATCCCGAGCACCAGCCCGATGATGCCGGCGACGACCCCGACGATCGCGAGGAAGATGCCCCCGATGACGCCGACGATGCCGAGGACGAGGCTCGCGATGGCGAGGCCGCCGGTGTTCCTCGCTGGTGTGGCGCCGGGCGTGTTCGCTGCGGGGTAGTTCGGTCCACCGGTCTGGTTGGACATGAATGGCTCCTTTGGTCCGGACACTCGCTGGGCGGCCGGGCAGCCGCGGGCCGGGTAGCCCGTGCATGAGCGTCACTCGTGACCGTAGACCGTTTCTCCAGCGGACGTTCAGATCCGCGCCGCCGACCTGTCCTCTGGCTCAGGCGCCGACGTAGGCGGCGAGGTGCTCCCCCGTCACCGTCGACCGTGCTGCCACCAGTTCCGCGGGCGTTCCCTCGAACACGACCCTGCCGCCGTCGTGGCCGGCACCCGGACCGAGGTCGATGATCCAGTCGGCGTGCGCCATCACGGCCTGGTGGTGTTCGATCACGACGACGGAGCGGCCGGCCTCGACCATCCGGTCCAACAGCCCGAGGAGCTGCTCCACGTCGGCCAGGTGCAGGCCGGTGGTCGGCTCGTCGAGGACGATCACTCCCCCGGGTTCGCCGAGGTGCGTCGCGAGCTTGAGACGCTGCCGCTCACCACCGGACAGCGTGGTCAAGGGCTGCCCGATCGTGAGGTAGCCGAGCCCGACGTCGACCAGCCGGGCGAGGATCGCGTGTGCCGCGGGGATGCGCGACTCCCCCGAGGCGAAGAACCGCTCGGCCTCAGCGACGGGCATCGAGAGGACCTCACTGATGTCCTTCCCGCCGAGCCGGTACTCGAGCACCGACTGATCGAATCGCTTGCCGCCGCACTCGGTGCACGGGCTCGCGATGCCCGCCATCATCCCGAGGTCCGTGTAGACGACGCCGGCGCCGTTGCAGGCGGGGCACGCCCCCTCGGAGTTGGCGCTGAACAGCGCGGGCTTCACACCGTTCGCCTTCGCGAAGGCCTTGCGGATCGGCTCCAGCAAGCCGGTGTACGTCGCCGGGTTGCTGCGTCGCGAGCCCCGGATCGCACCCTGGTCGATCGCGACGACGTCCTCGCGCGGGGACAGCGACCCGTGGATGAGCGTGCTCTTGCCGGAGCCCGCGACGCCGGTCACCACCGTGAGCACCCCGGTCGGCACGTCGACGTCGACGTGCCGCAGGTTGTGCGCCTCGGCGCCGCGGATCTCGATCACGCCGGTGCGTTCGCGGACGTCCGGCTTGACCGTCACCCGGTCGTCGAGGTGCTTCCCGGTCACCGTGCCGCTCCCCCGGAGCCCGTCGACGGGCCCCTCGTAGCAGAGCGTCCCGCCGTCGGTACCCGCTCCCGGGCCGAGGTCGACGACGTGGTCGGCGATCGCGATCACCTCGGGCTTGTGCTCCACGACGAGGACCGTGTTGCCCTTGTCGCGGAGACGGAGGAGCAGCCCGTTCATCCGCTCGATGTCATGCGGGTGCAGGCCGGTGCTCGGTTCGTCGAACACGTAGGTGACGTCGCTCAGGGACGAGCCGAGGTGCTTCACCATCTTCACGCGCTGCCCTTCGCCCCCGGAGAGCGTGCCCGTCGGCCGGTCCAGGGACAAGTATCCGAGACCGATCTCGACGAAGGAGTCGACCGCGTCCCGCAGTCCGTCGAGCAGCGGCCCCACGGCCGGTTCGTCGAGGCCGTGCAGCCAGTCGGCGAGGTCGGTGATCTGCATCGAGCAGACGTCGGCGATGCTCCTGCCCGCGATCTTCGACGACCGGGCCGTGTCGTTCAGTCTGGTGCCGCCGCAGGCCGGGCACGTGGTGAACGTGACGGCGCGGTCCACGAAGGCGCGGATGTGCGGCTGCATCGCCTCGCGGTCCTTCTGCAGGAACGAGCGACGCACCCGGGGCACCAGACCCTCGTACGTCATGTTGATGCCGGCGATCTTCCGCTTCGTCGGCTCGCGGTACAGGAAGTCCTGGCGCTCCGTCTCGGTGAAGTCGCGGATCGGGGTGTCCCTGTCGAAGTAGCCGGACTCGGCGAACATCCGCACGTTCCAGCCGTCGGTGCCGTACCCGGGGATCGTGATCGCACCGTCGGAGAGCGACCTGGTGTCGTCGAACAGCTGGGTGAGGTCGATGTCCGTCACGGTGCCCCGGCCCTCGCAGTCGGCGCACATCCCGCCGAGCCGGGAGAACGAGACCTTCTCGGCCTTCGCGTCCTTGCCCTTCTGCACGGTGATCGCGCCACCCGCGGTCACCGTGGCCAGGTTGAACGAGAACGCGTTCGGACCACCGACGTGCGGCGTCCCCAGCCGGCTGAACAGCACGCGGAGCATGGCGTTCGCGTCCGTGACGGTGCCGACCGTCGACCGCGGATCGGCGCCGATGCGTTCCTGGTCGACGACGATCGCGGTCGTGAGGCCGTCCAGGACGTCGACGTCAGGGCGTGCGAGCGACGGCATGAACCCCTGCACGAAGGCGCTGTAGGTCTCGTTGATCATCCGCTGCGACTCCGCCGCCACGGTCGCGAACACCAGTGAGCTCTTCCCCGAGCCGGACACCCCGGTGAACACCGTCAGTCGGCGCTTCGGGAGGTCGACGTCGACGTCCCGAAGGTTGTTCTCGCGCGCGCCCCGGACCCGGATGCGGTCATGGCCGTCGGCAGCGTGCTCGGCAGTGGTATGCATGTCGATCAGCGTACCGGCGGACGACGCGCGTGCATCAGACCGCGGTGTGGCGGCGGACGAGTTCCGGCAGCTCGGCGGGCTCGAACGGCTCGTCGGTGGCGTCGAGCTCGTCCGCGGTCCACCAGCGCGACTGCAGGATGTCGACCTGCTCGTCGGCGGTCCACTCGGCGTCGGACAGCACGAACCCGGGCGTCCGGACGACGTAGAACTCGGCGTGGCCGCGGTCGTGGTCGGCGAGGTCCCACTCGACGGTGAAGTCCCAGGACCACACCGGCGCGCCCGGGTCGTCGATGACGATGCCGGTCTCCTCGCGGAGCTCGCGGACGGCCGCCTCGCGGTGGTCCTCCCCGGGGTCGACGCCACCGCCGGGCGTGATCCAACGGTGCGCACCGTCCGACGAGGGCGACCTCGTGTCCATCAGGAACACACGGCCGTCGGGGTCGAGCAGGATGATGCGGGAGGTACGGCGCAGGCCTGGCTTCGGGGTCACCCGACCGACGCTACTGCGTGAAGCCGCTGACGTCCCCGACCAGCTTGGTGTGGTCGGCCGGGATCGGCTCCACGGCGGCCAGGGCGATCTCGGCGGCGAACTCCGACACGCTGTAAAGCTTGCCGACCTCCTGCCGGCGGCCCTCGATCGCGCCCGGGTTCAGGCGGTTCAGGAGCGTCGCCGTGATCGTCCCCTCGATCATGTCGCCGGAGACGACGACGAACTCGATGCCCGCGGCCTCGAGCTGCGGGACGAGCTCGCGGAGCGCGAGCTTCCCCGCACGCTTGCTCTTCGCGACCGGGACGTACTCGTCCATCGTCTCGGCGGTCTCGACGAAGTGCGCCTGGTGGCTCGTGACGAAGACCACCCGCGATCCCGCCGGCATGTGCGGCACGGCGGTCTGGAGCATGTCGACCTGGGCGTCGCGGTTGAGGCGGAGCGCGTAGTCCTCGCCGAGCCCGGACTCCATGCCGCCCGACGCGTTCAGCACGAGCAGGTCGATGCCGCCCCACTCCCGGACCACGGTGTCGACCATGGCCTGCACGGACTCGTGGTCGGTGAGGTCCGCGCCGACGGCCAGCGCGGAACCACCGGCGGCGACGATCTTCTCGGCGATCTGCTCCGCGCGCCTGGCCTTGTTGCGGTAGTTCACGACGACCTTCGCGCCGGCCTCGGCCAGGTACCCGACGGTGTCCGCGCCGATGCCGCGGGACGACCCGGTGACGAGGGCACGCGTGTCGGCGAGGGATCCGGGGCGAGGGGGTTGCTCACAGTCGTGTTCTCCAGGTCTGGTTCGGCGGTTCGGCCGCGACCGAGCCTACCAACGACCCGAGCGGGCACGGCGCCGACCTGATATGTTGAACGGAGTTGGACCGGCCGTCGCGACGCAGCGAGCCGCCGCGCGCGACCGAGGGAGGGAGATCGCGTGAACGGGATCGATTGGATCCAGACCATCGTCTGGGTCGGACTGGTGCTCTTGCTTGGCGTGGTCGAGATCTTCACCCTCGACTTCATCTTCATCATGCTGGCGGCCGGGGCCGCCGGCGGGCTGATCGCGGCGTTGCTCGGTGCCCCGTGGTGGTTGTCCGCGATCGTCGCCGCCGCGGTCGCCCTGCTGCTGCTCTCGCTCGTGCGTCCACGGCTGCTCACGGCACTCGGGCGCAACGCCGACCCGCACCGAACCAACGTCGAGGGACTCATCGGGCTGCCCGGCACCGTCGCCGTGGCCTTCACCTCGTCCGCCCCCGGCCAGGTCCGCCTGGCGAACGGCGAGACCTGGAGCGCCCGCGTCTCCGCCGACTCCACCGACCGAACACCGCCGCTCGGGACCCCCGTGGTCGTCGAGTCGATCGAGGGGTCGACGGCCGTCGTCCGCCTCGGAGAAAGGGCCACCTCGTGACCATCTCAGCCGGGACGATCGCTCTGCTCGTCCTCGTCCTCATCGTCGTCATCTTCGTGATCGTCGTCCTGTCCCGAGCGATCCGGATCGTGCCGCAGGCCACGGCGGGGATCGTCGAACGGCTCGGGAAGTACCACAAGACCCTCAACCCGGGGTTGAACCTTCTCGTGCCGTTCATCGACCGTCTCCGGCCGCTGCTCGACATGCGCGAGCAGGTGGTGTCGTTCCCGCCGCAACCGGTGATCACCGAGGACAACCTGGTGGTCTCGATCGACACCGTCGTGTACTTCCAGGTGACCGACGCCCGAGCCGCCACGTACGAGATCGCGAACTACCTCGGCGCCGTCGAGCAGCTCACCACGACCACGCTCCGCAACGTCGTCGGTGGCCTGAACCTCGAAGAAGCGCTGACGAGCCGCGACAACATCAACGGTCAGCTGCGCGTCGTGCTCGACGAGGCGACCGGCAAGTGGGGCATCCGTGTCGGCCGCGTCGAGCTCAAGGCGATCGAGCCGCCCGTGTCCATCCAGGATGCCATGGAGCAGCAGCTGCGCGCCGAGCGGAGCCGTCGTGCCGCGATCCTGCAGGCCGAGGGCACCAAGCAGTCGCAGATCCTCGAAGCCGAGGGGCA
The DNA here is from genome assembly GCA_029689965.1 of Curtobacterium flaccumfaciens. Taxonomy (GTDB): domain Bacteria; phylum Actinomycetota; class Actinomycetes; order Actinomycetales; family Microbacteriaceae; genus Curtobacterium; species Curtobacterium flaccumfaciens_E. Next base: position 2,575,300 of record CP121450.1, read on the forward strand.
GCGACAGGCCGCGATCCTCGCCGCCGAGGGTGACGCGAAGGCGCAGGTCCTCCGCGCCGAGGGCGAGGCGCAGGCCATCGCCACGGTGTTCGACGCGATCCACGCGGGGGATCCGGACGAGAAGCTGCTGTCGTACCAGTACTTGCAGACGCTGCCCCGGATCGCCGAGGGCACCGCGAACAAGCTTCTGGATGATCCCCAGCGAGTTCACCGAGGCGCTCTCCGGCATCGCGAAGGGCTTCACGACCGGGCGCTCCGGCGGTGGTCCGGTGTCGGGCGGCGCAGCCGGGGGCGACTTCCTGTCGCGCATCTCGAAGCTCGCGAACGAGAGCCTGGCCAACACGACGTCCGCCGACAGCGCCACCGGTTCCGCCCCGCGCCCGGACGCGACCGCGGCCGACATCGTGCCGGAGTCCGAGCTCGACGAGCGTCTCGCGGAGTCGAACCGCAGCGTCGATGCACACCTCGCAGCCTCCGACGAGGCCACGGCCGAGGAACTCGACGCCGAGCAGGGCAGCTCGTCGCAGGACGACGGCACCGCTCCTCAGCGCTGACGACCGGCGCGAACACGACGACGCCCGCTCCGGGAAACCGGAGCGGGCGTCGTCGTGTTCGCGCGCGGTCAGGCGCCGCGTCGGGCGCGGAGGAACTGCAGTCGCTCCTCCAAGAGCTCCTCGAGCTCCTCGCGGGACCGCCGCTCGAGCAGCATGTCCCAGTGGGTCCTGGGCGCCTTCACGTCCTCTTCGGCGACCTCGACGGGGATGCCGTCGTCGCCGAGCAGCCGCCCTTCGCGTCCGGAGCGCGGGTCGGCCCAGCTTCTGGGGCACCTCCGCCTCGGCGGCGAACACCACGTCGAACGTCTCGCCCGAGTCGCTCTGGTAGACCGCGCGCTTGCGGTCGGAGAGCTCGACGCCCTCCTCGCTCTGGAGACTCTGGCTCCCGAGCCGCATGCCGCGGAGACTCCGATCAGCCATGTGTGTGCTCCTCTCGCTCGTCTGCCCTCTCCAACACTGTCCCACGCCGCATCAATCCCGGCCCGGCGCATTCACAGTGCGTTCCCAGTGGGCGGCCGCGGCCCTCAGGAACGACGAGGAGCCCGGCGCAGCGAGCGGGAGCGGCGCGACCAGGGTGCGCAGGCGAGCAGCGTCAGGAGTCCGCCGAGCGCGAGCACGAGCACGAGCGACCCCGACGCCACGGTCGCGGGGGTCGTGCTGGTGCCGAGCGGGACGTCGGTGATCATCGAGGTGGCCGTGTACGCCGGCACCCGGTCGATCGTCCGGCCCGAGGGATCGATCACCTGGGAGGCCCCCACGGTGGAGATGTTCACGAGGGACCGGCCGGTCTCGATCGCCCGCATCCGCGCGATCTCGAGCTGCTGGAGGTTCTCGTCGGTGCCGTCGAAGTCCGCGTTGTTCGTCTGCGCGAGGATGACCTGCGCTCCCCCGCGGGCCATGTCCGTGGTGAGGCCGTCGTCCACGATGTCGAAGCAGATCGCGATGCCCGCCCGCACCCCGGCGACCGAGAGCACGTTGGGCTTCGTCCCGGCGTGTAGTCGCGTTGGAGCAGCCCGATGAGCGAGGGCGCGAGCTTCGAGAAGAACCAGCGGTCCGGCACGTACTCGCCGAACGGCACGGGCCGCTTCTTGTCGTAGGAACCCTGCCAGCCGTCCTCCGTCCACACGAACGACGTGTTGTGCAGGAGTCCCGAGGGCGTCAGCGTGATCGCGCCGGCCACGAGCGGTGCGCCGACGGAGTCCACCACCGACTCGAGCGCCGAGGCGACCGCCGGCTGCTGCCGCGGGTCGAACTCGGCCGACGCCTCGGGCCAGACCACGAGGTCGACCCCCTTCGCGTCGACGTCGGTCGCGGCGACCTGTGCGTTCAGCACCTCGCCAGGGGATGCCCCGTCGAAGTACCCAGCGGGTCCGTCGCCCTGCACCGACTCGACACGGATGGTGCCGCGGTCCGCCGTGGGCCACGCCGGCACCGCCAGAACCGCCGCGACGAGCAGCCCGGCCGTCGCCACGCGGAACGGCACCCGCGCCGGTACGCCCGGGCGTCGCGGCACGACCAGGGCGAGGGAGAGCACCACCGCCGTGCAGTACACGACGACGAAGGTCACGCCGAGCACCCCCACGTACGCGGCCAGGTGCGTGAACGGCCCCTGCGACTGGGACAGCCCGACGCGCCCCCACGCGAACCCGCCGTAGGGCCAGCTCCCCGAGAACCACTCGCGTCCGGTCCAGAGTGCGGCGACGACGGCCGGGAGGCCCCACACGCGCCCGGCGGTCGAGGGCACCACCCGCGCGACCCACCGGTACGCCAGCGCGATCGCCACGCTGCCGAGCGCGAAGAACGCGGCCTCGAAGAGCGCGAGGGCGAACCACGGCACCGGGCCCAGGTAGCGGCCGGCCCAGGAGATGGCCGGGATCCAGAATGCGGCTCCCGAGAGGTAGCCGAGCCATGCCGCACGACGCGCCCGCTGCCCCATCGCCGCGAGCAGCATGCACGCGAGCGCCGGGTACGCGAGGAACCACCAGCCCGGAGCCGGGAACGACAGTGCGAAGAGCGCACCGCCGATGACCGCGAGCGGCAGCGCCTGCGCGAGCGGCAGCGCCGCAAAGTCGAGACGCTGGCCGCCCGGCGAGACACCGCCCGAGCGGCCGGACGCCGTGGGATCCAGCGGTGTCTCGCGCCGAGCACGGCGTCTCGGGTGAAGCCGGCGTCCCGCGGACGCACGGAGGACTCGGGAACCCGCACCGTGCCTCCCGTCAGACCGTCGCGTAGGCGACGATGCCGCGACGCACGGCGTCCGTCGCCCGCCGCGCGGTCTGGGCGAGGTCGTCGTCGCCCGCGTTCCGGATCTGGTCGAGGAGGTCGATGACCTGCTTCGACCAGCGGACGAAGTCGCCGGCCGGCATGTCGAGCGTCCGCAGCACGTCGTCCAGCGCGGAACCCGACGCCCACCGGAACATGCCGACGGCCATCGCCGGCGTCGGCGGCTGCGAGCCCGCGAGCCGGGCGTCGCGCTCGACGTCGTCGAGGCGGGCCCAGATCGTGAGGGTCTCGTCGAGGGCCGGGCGGAACGCGCCGCGGGGCAGGGCGTGCTCGGTGCCGGGAGCGTCCTCGCGACGGGGCTGGTAGACGACCGTCGCGGCCATCGCCGCGAGCTGGGCCGGTGTCAGGTCCTTCCACACGCCGGCCTCGAGGCACTCCGCGACGAGCAGGTCGCGTTCGCCGTAGATCCGCTGCAGCCGACGCCCGCCGGGGCGACCGTCGCCTCGCCGTCATCGGAGGCGACGAGGTACCCGAGCTGCAGGAGCACGTCGGTCACGCGGTCGAAGGTCGTGGCGACCGCGCCAGTACGGGAGCGGATCTGCTGCACGAGCTTGTCGTTGGCGCGCTTGAGCTTGTACCAGCGCTCCGACCAGCGGGCGTGGGCCTCGCGATCGGGGCAGGCGTGGCACGGGTGGCGCTGCATGCGACGCCGAACGTCGGTGATCGCCGCCTGCCGTTCGGCCCGGGCGCCGTGCGAGGCCTCGCGCCCGCCGGGGACGTTCGTGCGCTCGAGGTCGGAGAGCTCGCGGCGCAGGGCCGCGTACTCGGTGAAGTCGCCGAGGTGGCACTGCATCGCCTGGCGGTAGCCGTCGAGCGACTCCTGCTGGGAACGGACCTTGCGGGCGAGGTCGACGACCGACCGGTCGGCCTGGAACTGGGCGAACGACGTCTCGAGGACCTCTCGCGTGCGCTGCCGCCCGAACTGCTCGATGAGGTTCACGGCCATGTTGTACGTGGGCTTGAACGACGAGTTGAGCGGGTACGTGCGCCGGCTCGCGAGCGACGCGACCGCCTGCGGGTCGAGTCCGTCCGACCACTGGATGACCGAGTGTCCCTCGACGTCGATGCCACGCCGGCCCGCACGCCCCGTGAGCTGCGTGTACTCCCCGGCGTGATCGGCACGCGGGCCTCGCCGTTGAACTTCTCGAGCTTCTCGAGCACGACCGTGCGCGCCGGCATGTTCACACCGAGCGCGAGGGTCTCCGTCGCGAACACCACCTTGAGGAGCTTGCGCTGGAAGAGGTCCTCCACGACCTCCTTGAAGGCCGGCAGGAGCCCGGCGTGGTGCGCCGCGACGCCCCGCTCGAGGCCCTCGAGCCACTCCCAGTACCCCAGCACCGCGAGGTCCTCGTCGAGCAGGGTGCGGCAGTGGTACTCCGCGGTCTCGCGGATCTCGTTGCGCTCCTGCGCCGTCGTCAAGGACAGACCCGACCGGAGCACGTGCCGGACGCCCTGGTCACAGCCGTTGCGGCTGAACACGAAGAAGATCGCGGGCAGGAGCATGCGTTCGTCGAGGACACGCGCGATCTGCTCGCGGTACAGCTTCTCGGTGCGCGGACCCCGACGCTCCGGGTAGCCGCCACGGCCACGCCGACCGCGATGTCCGCCGCCGTGCCGTTCGCTGCGCGAGGCACCACCCACGAGCCGCAGCAGCTTGGGATTGACACGGTTCGTCGCCGCCGCGCCACTCGAGTCGAACAGGTCCACCATCTTCGAGCCGACGAGCACGTGCTGCTCCAGCGGCACCGGCCGGTCCTCGGACACGATGACGTCGGTGTCGCCTCGGACGGCCTGCAGCCAGTCGCCGAACTCCTCGGCGTTGGAGACCGTGGCGCTCAGGGACACCAGGCGGACCTCGGACGGCAGGTGCAGGATGACCTCTTCCCAGACCGCGCCGCGGAACCGGTCGGCGAGGTAGTGGACCTCGTCGAGCACCACCCACGCCAGGTCGTCGAGCAGGTCGGAGCCCGCGTAGATCATGTTGCGGAGCACCTCGGTCGTCATGACGACGACGCGGGCACGCGGGTTCACGTTCGTGTCCCCGGTGAGGAGCCCGACCTCGGACTCGCCGTACACGTCCACGAGTTCGGCGTACTTCTGGTTGCTCAGCGCCTTCATCGGCGTCGTGTAGAACACCTTCGCCGTCGGCTGTCGCATCGCCAACCAGATCGCGAACTCGGCGACGATCGTCTTGCCCGCCCCGGTCGGAGCGGCCACGAGCACGCTCCGGCCCTGGTCGAGTGCGTCGCACGCCGCGAACTGGAACGGGTCGAGGTCGAACCGCAGGTCGGCGCGGAACAGCTCGAGGTTGCGCGAACGGTTCCGGACCTTCGCGGCCGCGAACCGCTCCGCGGCGCTCGGCTGCGCGGACGTCACAGTCCGTACTCTTCGTCGAGCTTCGCCTGGCGCTTCGCCATCCGACGGTCGTGGAACCAGGCCACCGCGCACGCCGCGACGTAGAGCACGATCATCGGCACGGCGAGCAGGAACATCGAGATGACGTCGGCGCTCGGCGTCACGATCGCGCAGAACACCAGGATGCAGAGGATCGCGACGCGCCAGGACTTGATGATCGACGACGCGGACAGCACGCCGACGAAGTTGAGCAGCACCAGGAACACCGGCAGCACGAACGCGATGCCGACCGCCACGATGAGCTTGATGACGAAGTCGTAGTACGCCTTCGCGTCGACGATCGAGGTGTCCTGGCTGGAGACGAAACTGCCGAGGATCCCGACCACGTGCGGCAGGATGTACCACCCGAACCAGCAGCCAGCGAAGAACAGCGGGATCGCCGTGCCGAGGAACCCGAACACGTACTGCTTCTCGCGTCGCACCAGGGCCGGGACGATGAACGCCCAGATCTGGTACAGCCACACCGGGCTCGAGATGACGACGCCGATCGTGATCGCGATCTGCAGCCGCAGGTCGAAGGCGCCCGTGATCATCGGGAAGTTCAGTTCGGCCGTGTGTCCGCCGACCCTGGCGAGCTCGGCGACGGGAGCGCGCAGCGAGTCGAGCACGAACGGGGTGAGGAACCACCCGCCCACGGCGCAGACCGCCACCGCGATGACGGCCCGGAAGAGGCGGTTGCGCAGCTCGATGAGGTGCTGCCCGAGCGACATGCGGCCGTCGGAGTCCTTCGTCGGACGCCCGGTCCGCCTCGCTCGCCCGCGCGCGGTCGTCGAAGCCATGGGTCGATCCTACGGGACCCGGACCGACAGTCGGCAGCGACGTCGTGCCGCACGCAGAGCGGTGTGGTCGCGAACCACGGGCCGAATCGCGCGTAGGAGGTCGAATCGCGCGTAGCGTGTCAGAACTTTGCACCCTCTACGCGCGAATGTGCTTCCTACGCGCGAAAGTGCTTGCTCCGCGCGACTTCTCGGTACCGCTTCTCGGTACCGCTTCTCGGTACCGCTACTCGGCGGCGAGGGCCGCCGCGGCGAAGTCGCGGACAGCGGCGCGCGCAGCCGGCGGGTCGAGCACCACGGCGCGACCGGGCAGGCCCGCGACCAGCCGGACGACGCCGTCGAAGCCGTTCGACGCGGCGAGACGGATGCGCACCCGCCCGTCGCCGTCCGGCGCGTCCGCGGTGTCGGCGAGGAAGTCGGCCACGAGCGGCAGCGACGAGGAGTCGAGCTCCACGGTGACGATCACGTCCTCGGCAGCTTGCTGGAACAGCGTGTCGGGGATCACGACGTCGTCGATGGACTTCTCCGCGGTGCGCTCGTCGACCCGCACGCCGGACATCCGGTCGAGCCGGAACGTGCGGAGCGCCTGCCGGTCGAGGTCCCACGCCCGGAGGTACCAGTCCGTGTCGATGGACTCGACACGGAGCGGGTCGACCCGGCGGCTGCCGCCCTGGGTGCGTGGGCCCGCGTACTCGAAGGCGAGCCCACGGCCGTCCGACATGGCGCGGCGGATGGTCGCGAGGGCGACGTCGTGCAGGTCCTGTCCGACGGCCACGTTCGTCGCCGCTCCCCGGCACCACGGGCAGCTTGGCCATGAGCGCACGGATGGCATCGCGGTCGGCGGCCTCGGGCAGCGCCGACAGGTACTGGAGTCCGGCGATGAGGGCCGAGGCCTCGCGGGCCGAGAGTCGCGGGGAGTCGTCGATGGCGACGAGGTTCGTCAGGACGATCATGTCGTTCTGGTCGAAGTCGTCCCAGGCGATGTCGAACAGGTCACCGTGCTGGTACTGCATGGTCTCGCCCGGGACGCCGGACACCGCGATGAGCTCGACGGCGCGGCGGATCCGGGTCTCCGGGACGCCGAAGTGCCGAGCTGCCTCGGCCACCGAGACACGCTCGCGGTCGATGAGGTAGGGCACGAGGGCGAGCAGGAACGCGAGCTTGTCCTGCGCCTGGAGCGGCTGCTGCTCAGCCACGGGTACCCCCATGCTCGTCGTCGGGTCGGTCGTCGTGGTCGGCGACCAGCGCCCGCAGGCGCTCGGTCACCCGGTCCCTGAGGCCATCCGGCTCGAGCACCCGCACCTCCGGCCCGAAGGCGGCGAGCTCCTCGGCGAGGATCTGCGGATCGACGTGGTGGAGCACGAGCACACCGTCGTCGTCCACCTCGGTGTCCCGACGTCGCGCGAGGCGACGTTCGGCGTCCGAGCCCGCGGCGACACGGATGCGAGCGGTCCGCGTCGCCCAGATCCGCTCGAGCTCGGTGAGCGCACGCTCCCCGCTCCGGCCGGTGCCGGGTGCCGGCCGACCTCGTACTGGGTGACCGGACCGACGAGGCGGGAGAGCAGGTAGTTCTTGTCGGCGCCGGTCGCGAACTCGTGCGCCGCGAGCATCCAGCGGCCGCCGTGCTGCACGAGCGCGAGCGGGGCGACCTGGCGCGTGCGTGCCTCGTGCTGCCCCGGGGTGATGTAGTCGAACCGCACGGCGGCGGCCCGGTCGAGCGCGGCGCGCAACGGTTCGAAGGCGACGTCGCGGGCGCGGAGGCGCGGGGCGTACGCGTCGACGCCCAGGGCACCGGCGCCGTCGTCCTCGGCCCCCGCGGAGCGCACCTTGAGGAGCCCCCGGCGGAGTCGGCCGACAGGGCGCCTTCGCGCCAGGCCATGGCCGCGAGCGACAGCAGCGCGGACTCGTCCGGCGTGAAGCGGACGTCGACGGGCAGGTCGTACTCGCCCTTCGGGATGCGGTAGCGGAGCGTCTGGTTGTTGCCGGACGCGCCGGGCGTCTCGATGGTCTCGAGCGGATCCCGAGCTCACGGACGTCGTCCTTGTCGCGCTCGAACTGCCGCTCGAGGGACGCGTTGTCGCCCCCGGTCGTGAACCGCTGGCGGTACCCCTGCACGTTCGCGAGGATCTCGGACTTGGTCAGGCCCGACTCCGTGGAGAGCAGCGCGAGGACCAGGCTGAAGAGCCGTTCCTCGGCAGGCACACGGGGCACACGGGTCGCTGGCACGAGCCGATCCTACGGCAGCGCGGGTGCACCGAAGTGCACCCGCGCCGCGGTCCGTGGACGGTCGGACGAGGTCAGCTCGACATCTTCCCGAGGAGGTCGATCACGTACGCGTACGCGGTGCCCTGCTGGTGCACGACCGCGAGGACCTGGTCGCCGACGCGGTGGCCGATGATGGCGTTCCGGACACCCTCCTGCACCTGTCCCTTCGTCAGCGGCACGGTCTGCGCGCCCGAGCCGTCGGTCCAGCTGGAACCGGCGACGGAAGCGTCGGTGCCCTCGGTGCCCCACGTGACGGCGGTGTACTTGATGACCGCGGTGTCCTTCGCGGTCAGCTCGGCGCCGTGCCCCTTGCGGAGCAGGTGCGTCTCGTCCGAGGACGGCGCGTTCCACGACGGGATCGTGATGCCGGGCGCTCCGGAGGGCGCGAGCACCACGGCCGGCATCCGGTCACCGGCGAGCTGCGGCGTGCCGGTCGCGCGGGAGTCGAAGGCGCGCTTGACGTCGATCACGGCGACGGCGGCGTCCTCGGTCTTCTTCGAGGACGTTCCGGTGTCGCCCGTGGTCGAGGAGCTCAGCGCGCTCTTCGGCAGTGCGACGGCCAGGCGGTCCCCGACGTGCGCGCACTCGAGCGACGCCCGAGCGCGCCGTAGTTGTCCGCGCCGGCGGTGATCGGCGCGGTCTGCCCGAGTAGCCGCTGGTCTGCGCGACCTTGCCGGTGGCGCCGTCGACCAGGGTGTACTCGATCAGCACGGGTGTGCCGTCCTCGATCTCGCGCCCCGCGCCGTGCTTGAGCACGGAGACCTGCGTGCCCTTCGTGGTGAGGCCGCTCGGGATGTCCACCTTCGGCTCCTTGCCGAACGAACCGGTCGCGGTCACCGCCTCGGACGCGGCGCCAGGGGCGGCGCAGCTCGACGGCGTGGTGCCGGCTCCGCTGGCCGCGCAGCCGGTGAGTGCTGCGGCGAGGCCGATGGTGACCAGGAGTGCGGGGATGGTGCGCACGGACCCTCTTCCGTTCGATGCAGGACGGGCACGCTGCGTAGCCTAGCGGTCGTCGCCAGCAGGCCCGTCCGCACCGTCGGGTTCCTCGGCGGTGGACGCACCGGCCTCGGCCGCCGCGACCTTCCGGGCCTGTGCCGCGGCCTGCCGTGCGACCTTGCGCAGCTTCTTGTCGCTGGCCGATCGTTCGCCCACGGCGCCGGGCGTCCACGCCTCGATGTCCTCGTCGGAGAACTCCGCCTTGCCTGCGCGACGCTTCAGGTTGGGGAGCACGACGCCGTCCGCGAGCCGGCGGGCCGTGACGAGGAAGCCGGTGTGCCCGACCATGCGGTGGTCCGGGCGGACGGCGAGCCCCTCGACGTGCCAGGTGCGCACGAGGGTCTCGCTCGACTGCGGGTCCGTGAAGCGGCCGGTGTCGCGGAGGGCCTCCGCCGTTCGGGACAGTTGGGTCACGGTCGCCACGTAGCAGACGATGAGGCCGCCGGGCACCAGGGCGTCCGCCGCGGCGTCGACGCACTCCCACGGAGCCAGCATGTCGAGGACCACCCGGTCGACGCTCTGCGGCTCCGTCGCGTCCGGCAGCGCCTCGACGAGGTCGCCGACGGTCACCGACCAGTTCTCCGGCACGGCGCCGAGGAACGTGCCGACGTTCCCACGGGCGATCGCGGCGAACTCCTCCCGACGCTCGAACGACTGCAGCCTGCCGGTCGGCCCGATCGCACGCAGCAGGAACAGCGAGAGCGCGCCGGACCCGACGCCCGCCTCCACCACCCGGGCGCCGGGGAACACGTCGGCGAAGGCGACGATCTGCGCGGCGTCCTTCGGGTAGACGATCGCGGCTCCGCGCGGCATCGACATGACGTAGTCGTTGAGGAGCGGACGCAGCGCCAGGTACTCGTCACCCGTGGTCGCCCGGATCACCGAGCCGTCGGGCTGGCCGATGACGTCGTCGTGCCGGAGCACGCCGCGATGGGTGTGGTACTCGCCGGCGACCTCGAGGGAGAGCGTCGTGAGCTTGCCCTTGGGTCCGGTCAGCTGCACGCGGTCACCGGCGCGGAACGGGCCGCGCGGCGCGGTGTGCGGGGCGCCGCCGGCGGTGTGCGGGAGCGCATCGGTGGGATCGGTCACGGTGCGACCTCCTGGGTGCGGGCGGCGAGTGCCGGGCCGGTCAGCTCGAGCAGACGGTCGACGTCGACGCCGGCGAGGGTGGTCAGGTGCACGTCGCCGCCGGTGATGTCCGACAGCGGGACGATGTGCTCGACGGCGACCGTGACGGCCCCGGACGCGACGGCCGAGGCGACCCCGGTCGCGGAGTCCTCGATGGCGACGCACGCGGTGGCGTCCACCCCGAGCGCCGCAGCGGCGGACAGGTAGGCGTCCGGGTAGGGCTTCGGCCGTTCCACGTCGTCACCCGCGACCACCACGCGGAACCCGCGCTCACCCAGGGCCTCGGCGGCGACGAGCGCCATCTTCCGGCGCGACATCGTGACGAGCGCGGTCGGGATGCCCCGGGCGTGCAGGCCCTCGATGAGCTCGCGGGCGCCCGGGCGCCACGGCAGGTCACCGTCGCGCAGCCGCTCCATGACGTAGTCGGTCATCCACTGGACGATCTCCTCGACCTCCATGCCGACGCCCTTGTCGCGGAGGATCTCACCCGAGCGCTCGAGACCGCTGCCCACCAGGGACAGGCCGTCCTCGTGGGTCCAGACGGCGCCGTAGCGATCGGTGAGCTCGACCTGCGACTGCTGCCAGATCGGCTCGGTGTCGATGATCGTGCCGTCCATGTCCCACAGCACGGCTGCGGGGGAACGAGGGCGGAGGGATGCGCGGTCACGGGCGACGAGTCTACCGGGGCGGTCGGACACGGGCCCGCCCGCTCGACGTCGGGCGCCGCCGCCCGACGCCGCACAGCGCCGCCCGTCTCCGTTCCGCTCAGCGCGGACGGACGGGCGCGGGAGTGCGCGCGGCCCTATCCTTGTTGCTGCGAATCGTGTCCGGCCGAGCGCGGCCTCCGCCGCTCCCGCCCCGCTCCACCACCAGGAGGTCCCGTCCGTGCCACAGCACTCCCCCTTCAGCGACGGACGACTGCTCGTCGTCGCGTTCGAGGGCTGGAACGACGCCGGAGAAGCGGCGAGCGGTCTCGCCAGGCGCATCGTCGAGTCGCTCGGTCTCGACGAGCTCCGTGAGCTCGACGGCGAGCGGTACGTCGACTACCAGTTCAACCGGCCGAACGTCGGCTCGGACGAGAGCGGTGGCCGCGGCATCCAGTGGCCGCGCATCGTCCTGTACGGCCCCGGCGCCGAGGGCCGGCCCGTGATCGGCGCCACCGGCTCCCCCTCCGAGCGTGACGTCTTCGTGCTCGTCGGCCCGGAGCCCTCGCGCACCTGGCGTGGGTTCTGCGCGGAGATCATCGACCTCGCCGACGTCTACTCGATCGACGCGGTCGTGTTCGTCGGCGCGATGCTCGCGGACGTCCCGCACACCCGGCCGATCTCGGTGTTCGTGTCGAGCGAGAACGCCGGCGTCCGGGCGGCGTTCGACGTCGACCGGTCGTCGTACGAGGGGCCCACGGGGATCCTCGGGTCCTCGCCGACGCGATGGACAAGGCCGGTCTCACCACGCTGTCGCTCTGGGCGTCGGTGCCGCACTACGTGCACAACTCGCCGTCGCCGAAGGCCACCCTCTCGCTGCTCGACAAGATCGAGGAGCTCACCGACGTCACCGTGCCGCGGGGCACCCTGCTCGACGACGCCACCGAGTGGGAGGAAGGGATCGACGCCCTCGCCGCCGACGACGAGGACATGGCGTCCTACATCGGGCAGCTCGAGCAGGCGCGGGACACCGTCGACTCCCCCGAGGCCTCCGGCGACGCCATCGCGCAGGAGTTCGAGCAGTACCTGCGGCGCCGCGAGCGCAAGGACGGCAAGGACGGCGGGACCGCCGGCGGCGAGGGCTTCCGGCCCCCGCAGTAGACGCGACCCCCGACGGACTGGAGGCGCGGTGCCAGCTGGCACCGCGCCTCCAGTCCGTCTGTGGTGGCGATGGGCGCGGGGCGCTTGCCGGGTTCCGAAATCTCGGCATCTCGCGCTCGCCTGCGCGCCTTCGCCGAACCTCGACGATGCACGGACGGCATGTCGCGGAACCTGAGCGACTGCTCCCGCGCGGTCCGCGCTGGAGTGGCCGCGCTCGGCGCGCGCGAGCGTCGGCCGCCGCGGACTCAGCCCAGGCGGATGCCGAGCAGGGCGTCGACGAGGTCGACGAGTTCCGGCGTCACCGTGGTGCCCCGGCGATCGCGGTGTCGACCGCTGCGACTGCACCCGGCGTGTCGAGGTCGTCCGCCACGCGACCACGAACACGGGCGATCACCTCGGGCGCGTCGTCCACGTGCCCGGCGTCGGCGCCCGACGCCCAGGCGTCCCACGTCGCGAGACGGGTGGTCGCGCTCGTGAGTTCCGCGTCGAACCACTCCCAGTCGTCGGCGTACTTGTGCGACAGGAGCGCGAGCCGGATCGCCCGCGGGTCCGCGCCGTCGTCGAGCAGACCCGGACCGTGACCAGGTTGCCGAGCGACTTCGAGATCTTCTCGCCCTGGTAGGCGACCATCCCGGTGTGCACGTACGCGTTCGCGAGCGGCTGGTGTGCGAGCGCAGCGGCGTGCCCGGCGCTCATCTCGTGGTGCGGGAAGACGAGATCGCTGCCGCCGCCCTGGACGCTGATCGGCAGGCCCAGACGGTCGCCGGCGATGACGCTGCACTCGATGTGCCAGCCAGGCCGACCAGGACCGACCACGGTGTCCAGCTCGGCTCGCCGGCACGTGCCGCCCGCCAGAGCAGCGGATCGAGCGGATCGCGCTTGCCCGCACGGTCCGGGTCGCCGCCGCGCTCCGCCGACAGCGCCAGCATGGTCTCGCGGTCGAGCCCGCTCTCGTCGCCGAGCGCCCAGGCCTCGGTCGGGCGGTTCACGTCGAAGTAGAGGTCGTCGCCCTCGGACTCGGGCGTCGGGACCGCGTACGCGTAGCCGGTCTCCCGCAGGAACGCCACGGCCTCGGCGACGCGCTCGACCTCGTCCGTGACGGCGACGTAGTCATCCGGCGGCAGGATGCGCAGCGCTTCCATGTCCCGGCGGAACAGGTCGATCTGCGACGCCGCGAGCTCACGCCAGTCGACGTCGTCGCGGGTGGCCCGTTCGAGCAGGGGGTCGTCGACGTCGGTGGTGTTCTGCGCGTACTCGACCTCGAGCCCGGCGTCGCGCCAGACCCGGCCCAGCGTGTCGAAGGCCAGGTAGGTGGCCGCGTGCCCGAGGTGGGTCGCGTCGTACGGGGTGATGCCGCACACGTACAGCGCCGCGCGCTCCTCGCCGCCGGTGGGGTCGAGGGGCCTGCCGGTCGCCGTGTCGTGCACGACGGGCCGAGGAGCGGTACCGGGACTTCGGGGACGGACGGGACCTGCCAGGCCCTCACGGCTGGATCACTCCGAGCGACAACAACACGAGGAGAACGATACCGAGCGCGATGCGGTACACGACGAACGGCAGGAAGCTGCGCTTGCTGATGTAGTTCATGAACGCCGCGATCACGACGAAGCCGACGACGAAGGCCACGACGGTCGCGACGACGGTGTCGGCCACGCCGAACGGAGCGCCGGTGTCCCCAGGCTCGTCGCGGCCTCGTACAGGCCCGACAGGAACACCGCCGGCACGGCGAGCAGGAACGCGAACCGGGCCGCAGCCGGACGGGTGTACCCGAGCGCGAGACCCATCGAGACCGTCGCCCGGAGCGCGAGACGCCGGGCACGAGGGCGAGCATCTGCGCGAGACCGATCAGGATGCCACCGCCGAACGTCATGTGCTCGATGCGCCGGACCTTCTTGCCGACGACGTCGAGCACGCCGAGCACCACGCCGAACACGACGAGGACGATCGCCACGATCCACAGCGACCGGAACGTGGTCTCGATCGAGTCCTTGAGCAGCAGCCCTGCGATGCCGATCGGGATCGTGCCGAGGATCACGAGCCACCCCAGCCGGGCGTCGGGGTCGTTCCGCGGCACGGTCTTCCCCGACAGGGACCGGAACCACCGACCGATGATCCGCGTGATGTCCCGCCAGAAGTAGATCAGGACCGCGGTCTCCGTGCCGAGCTGCGTCACCGCGGTGAACGCGGCCCCCGGGTCCTGCGCGTCGGGCAGGAAGAGCCCCACGATGCGCAGGTGAGCGCTCGACGAGACGGGCAGGAACTCGGTGAGTCCCTGGACGAAGCCGAGGAAGATCGCCTCGAGGATGTGCATCGCGCGGGCCTTTCGGGAGAACTGTCGGAACACCGCCACGACGGCGACCATGCACAATATCAGTACGTGGCGAGCAGGTCCCCGAGGACACGGCGGCCGAACGCCAACGAGTCGAGCGGCACGCGCTCGTCGACACCGTGGAACATCGCCGGGAAGTCCACGCCAGCCGGCAGCTGCAGCGGGACGAAGCCGTAGCCGGCGATCCCGAGCGTCGACAGCGCCTTGTTGTCCGTCCCGCCGGACAACAGGTACGGCAGGACCGGCGCGCCCGGGTCGTGGCGACCCAGGACGTCGCGGACGGCGTCCACGAGCGGACCACCGAAGTCCTGCTCCAGCCCGATGTCCCGGAAGGACATCACGACCTCGACGTCCTCGCCCGCCAGCTCCCGCACGCGGGCCAGCACCGACTCCTCGTCACCGGGCAGGCACCGGATGTCCACGAGCGCCTCGGCCGAGTCCGGGATCACGTTGTGCTTGTACCCGGCGTGCAGCACCGTCGGGTTCGACGTGGTGTGCAGCGCCGCGTGGATGAACCGCGAGGCCGATCCCGTCGCCAGCGCCACCTCGTCCGGACCGGTCACCGTCGGGTCCACCCCGAGGAAGCGGGCGACCTCCGCCACCATCGCGTCAGTCGTCGCCGACAGCCGCACCGGCCACTCCTCGCTGCCGATCCGGGCCACCGCCGCCGCGAGCTTCGTCACCGCGTTGTCACGGATCACGTGCGAGCCGTGGGCTGCCGTGCCCTTCGCGACGAGCTTGATCCACATGAGGGCCTTCTCCCCGTCTGCAGCAGGTACGCCCGCCGGTCGCCCAGCGTGATCGAGTACCCGCCGACCTCGCTGATGGCGGCGCTCGCCCCGGCGAAGACCTCCGGGTGGGCGTCGACGACGTGGTGCGAGCCGAGGACGCCCCCGGCTTCCTCGTCGGCGAAGTAGGCGATCACGAGGTCCCGCTCCGGGGCACCCTGCCGCTCGATGACGTCGGACAGTGACGTCAGCATCATCGCGTCCATGTTCTTCATGTCGACCGCACCGCGGCCCCAGAGCATGCCGTCCTTCACCTCGCCGCCGAACGGGTCCACCGACCAGTTCGCCGGGTCGGCGGGGACGACGTCCAGGTGCCCGTGCACCACGAGCGCGGGCTTGTCGCGGTCCCGCCCGGGAACACGAGCGACGACGCTCACCCGGTCCGGCTCCGACTCGAACAGCTGCGGTTCGAGCCCGAGGTCGCGGAGCTTCGCCTCGACGTAGTGCGCCGCCTCGGTCTCCCCACGCGACTTCCCCTCGCCCCAGTTCGTCGTGTCGATGCGGATGAGGTCGCGGGCGATCGCCGCCGTCGCCTCGAGATCGGTCGGCGTGGCCTCCGGGTTCGTCATGCGACCACGCTATCGGTCGGCACCGACGCGGCCGCCGCCCGTGACCTCCCGGGACGCGCCCGGGATGCGCAGCCGTGTTCATCGAGCGTTCAGTCCCGTGCTAGTGTCTTCTCTCGGCAGGAACGCCGGGTCGACAGCCCGGAACGACCGCCGACAACTGAAGGAACACCTGTCCGGGTGGCGGAATTGGTAGACGCGCTAGCTTGAGGTGCTAGTGCCCGTATTAGGGCGTGGGGGTTCGAGTCCCCCTCGGACACGCGACACGGATGCCCCTGACCTGAAGGTCAGGGGGCATTTCGCGTTCGCGCTTCGTGGCGAGCGGCGGTTGCAAGGGAGGTGCGACAAGGCCGCTGTCGTACGACGTCGGAGTTGTCGCACGGCGGCGCGTGCAACAGTTTCGGACGCGGCGAGACGACAACGTCGCTGTCGTACGACGTCGGGGATGTCGTACCGAATCGGACGCGCGCGTCCGAGCGTGCCGAGTCGGACCGGCAGCGCCCGTCCCAGCGCTCCCACCAACGGACTGGAGGCGCGGTGCCAGCCGACACCGCGCCTCCAGTCCGTCAGACGGTCGCGTCTAGCTCTTCGTCACCTCGACGAAGGCGCGGCGCGGGTCGGTCTCCTTGATGAGCGAGGTCGCGTCGCGACCGGACACCGCACCGGTCACCCAGCCGATGACGATGCGCGCCTTCCGGTTCAGCGTCGGCATCGCGTACACGTGGTACGCCCGGTGCGCCAGCCACGCGAGCAGGTTCGTCATCTTGATGCCCTTGATGTTCGCCGCTCCCTTGCCGACGCCGTACGCCGCGACGGTGCCGATCGACGGGTGGCGGTACTCCTCGAGCGGCTTGCCCGTGATCGTCGCGACCACGTTGTCGGCAGCCACCACGGCCTGGCGGACGGCGTTCTGCGCGTTCGGCGGGTAGTAGGCCGGCTGCTTGTCGGCGGTGAGGTCGGGGACCTGCGCCACGTCGCCGAGGCCCCACACCCCGGGACCACCTCGTGGGTGTCCTCGTTCTCCACCTGGAGCTTCGCGTTCGCGGCGAGGTGTCCCTTCGGTCCGCGCGGCAGGTCGGACGCGTCGAGGAGCGGGTTCGGCTTCACACCCGCGGTCCAGACGATCAGCCCCGAGGCGAACTCGTCACCGTCGGACAGCTTCACGACCCCGCCCTCACAGCTGGGCATCGTGGTCTTCAGGCGGACGTCGATGCCGCGGGCACGGAGCGACTCGAGCGTCCACTTGGACAGCTCCGGTCCGACCTCGGGCGCCACCCGGTCGAGCGCGTCGATGAGGACCCAGCGCGGGTGCTCACCGGCGAGCGACGGGTAGGTCTTGATCGCGGCCTGCGACACGTCGAAGAGCTCACCGATCGCCTCCACACCGGTGTACCCGCCGCCGATGAAGATGCTCGTCAGGAGCCGGCGACGCTCGTCCTCGTCGCGGGTGGCAGCGGCCTTGGCGATGTTGTCGAGGAGCTTCGCACGGACGTACGCGGCTTCCTCCACGCTCTTGAACCCGACGCCGTGCTCCTCGAGCCCGGGGGTCGGGAAGGTCCGGGTGACCGAACCGAGGGCGACGACGAGCTGGTCGTACCCGAGCGTGCGGTCGTCGCCGCCGGCGGTCGCGATCGACACCGTCTTGTCGGCCGACGAGATCGCCGTGACCTTGCCCTGGATCACCCGGGTCTTGCGGAGCGCACGGCGCAGCTCGACCGTGACGTCCTTCGGGGCGATGTGACCGCCGGCGACCTCGGGCAGGAACGGCAGGTACGTGTAGTACGTGTTCTGGTCCACGAGCGTGATGCGCATCGGCACGGTCGCCGCGTGCTTCTGCAGCTGCTTGACGGTGGTGTAGCCAGCGGAACCGCCGCCGAGGACGAGGACGTGAGGGATGGAGTCTGCCATTCGTCCGGTCTACCGGACTTTCCCTTGGTGTGTCATGAGGCCGCGCCGTCGTCACCCCGGTACTCCCCCGATCAACCCACGACTTTCCCTTCGTGTGTCATGAGGCCGCGCCGTCGTCACCCCGGTACTCCCCGATCAACCCACGACTTTCCCTTGGTGTGTCATGAGGCCGCGCCGTTCCGTGGCCGGTCGCGGAGCCGCCACCACGCGGTCTCGGCGAGCTCGACGCCCATGAACACCCCGTGCGCCGTCCTCCGGGACTCGGTCAGCGAGAACCGACGGAGCCGGTACCCGCCGCCGAACCGGTCGATGATCGCCTCGGGCGAGGACTCGGCGTCCCGCTTGACGTACCAGGTACGGTCGTCGACGGCCTCGATCACGAGCCGATCACCGGCGGCCGCCGATCCGGGAGCGGAGCACGTCGATGCGCTTCTGGATCTGCTCCGTGCTCGCCTGCGCGACGGCCGGCCCGCCGCTGATCCGCCGGAGGTCGGCGTGGATCGCCCCGTGCGGCTCGTTCGAGTGCCGCGACCAGATCGACACGAGCCGGTGCAGCTCGCTGCGCTGCTCCTTGATCGTCTGGTAGAGCGGGCGGTCCTCGGGCGGCTTCGCCTTCGGCATCCCGTCCTTCGACGGCCGGCCCTTCGCGCGCTTCGCCTGCGACGCCTGCCGGGCACGGAGCAGTTCGCGCACCTGGTCGGGTTCGAGGAGCCCGGGGATGCCGATGAAGTCCAGCTCCTCCAGGGAGCCGACCTCTCCCCGCTCCCGAACTCACCGCCGTCGTAGAGCACGCGGTCGAACGACGCCTGCGAGTCGAGCGCCTCGAACGGCTGCACCTCGAGCAGGCTCTCCGACGCGCGCTCTTCGCGGTTCGCCTCGGCCACCATGGCGTCCTCGGGGTTGTACATCCCGTCGTCGGCGTCCTTCGGGCGGTCCAGCGCGTGGTCGCGCTCGAGTTCCAGGGACGCGGCCAGCGCCATCAGCCCGGGCACGCTCGGCAGGAACACCGAGGCGGTCTCACCGCGGCGTCGAGCGCGCACGAAACGGCCGATCACCTGCGCGAAGAACAACGGCGTGCTGGCGCTCGTGGCGTACACCCCCACGCAGAGCCGCGGCACGTCGACGCCCTCGGACACCATCCGGACGGCGACCATCCAGCGGGAGGTGTCCTCCGAGAAGGCCTGGATCCGGCTGGAGGCGGCAGCCTCGTCGGAGAGCACCACGGTGGGCCGCTCGCCGGTGATCCGCTGCAGGATCCGGGCGTACGCGCGCGCCGTGGTGGTGTCCGTCGCGATGACGAGCCCGCCGGCGTCGGGGACGCCGCGGCGGACCTCGGTCAGGCGCTTGTCGGCTGCAGAGAGCACCGCCGGCATCCACTCGCCCTCCGGTGACAGCGCCGTGCGCCACGCCTGCGCGGTGATGTCCTTCGTGACCTGCTCGCCGAGGGACGCCGACATCTCGTCGCCCATTCGTGTCTTCCAGCGCATCTGGCCGGCGTACGCCATGAACAGCACGGGACGGACGACGCCGTCCTTGAGCGCACGACCGTAGCCGTAGTTGTAGTCGGAGACCGAGGTGCGGATGCCCTGCTCGTCGGGCGCGTACTGCACGAACGGGATCGGCGCGGTGTCCGATCGGAACGGCGTGCCGGACAGGGAGAGCCGGCGCGTCGCCTTCGAGAACGCTTCGCGGATGCCGTCGCCCAGGTCAGCGCGTCGCCACCGTGGTGGACCTCGTCGAGGATGACGAGCGTCTTCCCGCCGGCCGTGATCCGCTGGTGCACCTCGGGGTTCATGCCGACCTGGGCGTACGTGATCGCCACGCCCTGGTAGTGCCGCCCGAACATGCCGTCGCCGTTCCGGAACATCGGGTCGATCCGGATGCCGACGCGGTCCGCGGAGTCCGCCCACTGCCGCTTCAGGTGCTCGGTCGGCGCGACGACCACGATCCGGTCGACGGTGCCACGGGCGAGGAGCTCGGTGGCGAGCCGGAGTGCGAACGTGGTCTTCCCGGCGCCCGGCGTGGCCGCGGCGAGGAAGTCGCGCGGCTCGGTCTCGAAGTACTTCGTCAGCGCCTCGACCTGCCAGGCACGGAGCTTCGACGCGGTGCCCCAGGCGGCGCGGTCCGGGAACGCCGGCGAGAGGTGCTGGACGGCCGAGTTGCCCGCCGCCTCGGCCGCGGCGACCGCGTCGTCGTGCGCTGCTGCGGCGGAGCCGTCCGCGTCGGACACGGGCTCTGCGGCGTCGTCCCACAGCGACGCGGGCTGGTCCCCGGCCCCGGGCTGATCGGTGTACTCGGCTGCGCTCACTGCAGACGATTCTACCGTCACCCGTCGTCCTGCCGAGCGTGCGGGACGTGCCCCTCGGGCGTGCCGTGCACGAGCGAGGCCGGCCGCAGGACACCGGCGCCGAAGCGGGCGGCGACGGCGTCCACCGTGGTCTCCGTGTCGCGCCACGGCGCGTCGTCGTCCCAGAGCGCGTTGCTCGCGGCGGCGGGCACGAGGTTCTCGCCGCGGACGCCGATGAGCCGGATCCGGTTGCCCGGACGGTGCAGGACGTCGTAAAGCTCGACGGCTTCGCGGTGCAGCCGCTTGGCGACGTCGGTCGGTTCCGCGAGGGTGCGCGAACGGGTCAGCGTGGTGAAGTCGGTGTAGCGGACCTTGAGCGCCACGGTCCGCGCCTGCACCTCGGCACGTCGGAGGCGTACGGCCACCTTGTCGGCGAGGCGCAGGAGCTCACGAGCGACGTCGTCGCGCTCCGTCAGGTCGCGCCCGAAGGTCGTCTCGTGCCCGATCGACTTCTCACCCGCGCCGTCCTCGACGACGCGCGGGTCACGTCCCCAGGCGAGGTCGTGCAGCCGCTGGCCACCGGCCGGCCCGATGGCCGACACGAGCGAGCCGAGGGGCGTCGTCGCGAGGTCGCCCACCGTGCGGATGCCGCGCCGCTCCAGGGTCTCCTGGGTCTTGCCACCGACACCCCACAGCGCCGACACCGGTTGCGGGTGCAGGAACGCGACGGTGTCCGCCGCGGGCACGACGAGGAGGCCGTCCGGCTTGGCCCGGCTCGATGCGAGCTTCGCCACGAACTTCGTCGACGCCGCACCGACCGAGCAGTGCAGACCCGTCTCGGCGAACACGGCGGCACGGATGGCGCGGCCGATCTCCACGGGGTGCCGTACAGGCGGACCGCTCCGGCGACGTCGAGGAACGCCTCGTCGATGCCGAGCTTCTCGACGCGCGGCGTGAAGCGGTCGAACACGGCCATCACGGCGGCGGACTGCTCACGGTACTTCTCGAAGTGCGGCTCGACGATGATCGCGGTCGGGCACCGACGCTTCGCCACGGCCATCGGCATCGCGGAGTTCACCCCGTACCGACGGGCCTCGTACGTCGCGGCGGTCACGACCGAACGGTCAGAGTCGTGCCCGACGATGACCGGCAGCCCGCGGAGGTCCGGACGGTCGAGCAGCTCCACGGACGCGAAGAAGGCGTCCATGTCGACGTGCAGCACGCTGGCGCTCACGTCGTCGACTGGTGCCTCGGACACCAGCCGGTCGCGTCCGTCCTGCTTGCTCACACGGCGATGATGCCAGCTGCCACCGACATCACGGCGATCACTGCGCGCCGCCGATCCGCGAGCGCACCGCGGCCTCACCGAGGACCGCAGCGCCGTGCCGGTCGGCGAGCAGTGCGAGCGCCTCGTCGATCCGCCCGAGCGCGTGCGCGGCGGTCTCGACGGCGGGCGCGTCCGGACGGCTGGCCGCCGCCGCGGCGGCCTCGTCGAGCAGGTCGCCGACGCGCGCCCAGACGACCGGACGTGCCGCAGCCCCCTGGCCGGCCACGAGGTCGTCCGCCAGCGACCGGATCGACTCGGCGAGGCGGTGAGCCGCACCGTCCAGGGCCGCTGGTGGGTCCTGCGGGGCCGCACCGAGCCTCCCGGCAGCTTCCCGCGCGAACGACGCGGCCGCCTGCAGGGAGGCGCGCGTCCTGGCGTCGGCGCGCGCCGGCCCGCCCGTCGCGAACCGCACCATCGGTCGCAGGACGGCGTCCAGCTGGTAGGTCGCCGCGTCGACGGCACGCGACCGGGCGCGCAGATCGGCCGCCGGCCGCTCGTCGGACGGCCTGGAGGCGCGGGTCGCCCCGGTCGCTCCGGTCACCGCCGCCACGGCGTCCGCGTCGACCCCGACGAGCGCGAGCACGAACGCCCGGACCGCGACGAGCTGACGGTGCACGGCGCGCCGGATTACGGCGCGGGTGGCGATCGGGAACACCACGGCGCTGATCACGACGGCCACGGCGGCGCCGAGCAGGTTCTCGGCGAGCCGCATCGGGATGAGCGCGTCCGTGAAGCTGCCGGAGAACGCGTACACCTGGCAGAGCACCACCACCAGGCAGGCGGCCCACAGCGAGTACACACCGCCGAACCCGTACGTCCCGACGGCGAGCAGGACGCACACGAGCACCAGCGTCACCCACGGGTGCGACGTGCCGACCAGGTGCACGAGGACGATGCCCACCGCACCGCCGACGACGGTGCCGACGCCGCGGTGCAGCCCCTTGCGGATGCGCTCGTGCGTGGTGTTCGTGCCGGCGAGGACGATCATCACCCCGATGACGCCCCAGTAGAAGCGGCTGCCGTCCAGCAGCAGCGCCAGGGGCTCCACGATCGCGACCGCGATGGCTGCGTGCACGGCGGTGCGCAGCGAGGCGGTGAGGTGCCAGCGACGCCACGGGCCCTCGGCGAGGGCGTCCGCCAGGACCGGCACCGCCCCGGCGGGACGGCCGCCGGCCAGGACGACGGGTGTGGCGAACGGCACGCCGGCACCGCGGCGGGGCAGCTCGTCGCGGAGCTCGCGCCACCGCAGCCCGGCCGTCCGGAGGTCGGTGAACTCCGCGGCCATCCGGCGCACGAGCGCGGTGGTGCGGGAGCCCTCGTCGCTCGCGGACGGCGTGATGCCGTAGCGCGCGAGCAGGGTGTGCGCGGCATCCTCCCGTGGCTGCCGCCGTGGCGGAGCACGACCGTGAACGCCCGGAGCGCCGCGTGCCGGACGTCCGACGGCGCGCCGTGCTCGATGAGTGCCGCGGCACCGCGTCCGAGTTCGTCGATCGCGAAGTGGGTGTCGAACACGAGCCGGTGCAGCTCCTCGGCGGCGGTGTCGGCGTCGACACCGCTCGCGGCGAGCATCCCGTCGACCGTCAGCGCGATCTCGTGGTACCGGTCACGGGCCCGCCCGAGCCGACGCAGGGTCCGCCGGCGCGCGGCCGGGTCATCGGCAGCTGCTCCCGCCGCGAGGGCGGCGGCCGCGGCCTCGAGCACCACCGAGCCGCGTGCGACGAAGCCCCTGCGGGTGCGGAGGAGCGCACGGTGCGGGTCCGGTCGCAGGACCAGCCGCACGAGGATCGTCACGGCGAGCGAGCCGGCGACCACGAGCCCGAGCGGCACGGCGCTCGTCTCGGGCAGCGGGAGCAGCAGGCCGCAGAGGTACCCGGCGAACCCGACGATCGCCGCGTCCGACGCCCACGCGCCCCACGACGCGGCCGCGAACTGCAGGAACAGCAGCACGACGATGAGCACGAGCTCGAGGAGCCGGTACGGCTGCAGCGCGATGCTCCCCGCCAGCGCGACGACGAAGGGCACGAGCACCGCTCCGGTGCGGGCCGCGGTCCGGCCCGTGCTCGGGTCGACGATCACCAGGCAGGTGATGAACGCCGGCATGGCACCGATCATCACGCCGAGGATCGCCGGCAGTCCGAACGCCGCAGCCAGGGCGTACCCGACGGCCATGCCGGCTGGCACCGCGACGAGGGTCCGGAGCGCGCCGTCGGTCTTCACGAGCCCGGGGTCGAGCGCGAGCAGGCGGTCGATCACTCGCTGGGTGCGGGTCCGTCGCCGCGGGGCGGTCCGGTTCGTGGTCTCGGTCCTCGGCACGCTCCGGCCGCCTCCTGGTTCGCTCGGGAGGACAATGGTACCGCGAGTGAACTAGTTGGCGTGCACGCGGTCGCGGCGGGCTACGGTGCGAGGTTTCGTCCACCGTGCGAGGGCAACGAGGCCGCACGGTGGACGAAACCTCGCACACTGCGGCGGGACCCTCGCACGGTGCGAGGGGTTGCGTCAGGTGAGCGGCCCCAGCACGCTCGCCGCGAGCGTCCGCGCCGCCGAGTCCCGCGACGACGGGTGGTACTGCCCCGCCCGCACGTCCCGCGCCAGCCGCGCGAGCTCGCTCGTCGACCGGTACGCGCCACCGCCGACCACCCGCATCGCCTCGTCCACCACGTGCTGCGCGGCGTCCACCGCGCGGGCCTTCGTGCCGACGAGCAGCGGGAACCACCTCGGCCCGAGGTCGTCGAGCTCGTCGACCGACCGGGCGAGCGCGGACACCTGCAGCTCGATCGCGTCGACGGCGCCCCGCATGTCCGCGATCGCCCGACGGACGTCCGGGTCCTCGGACCGAGGCGTGCCGTCGAGCGCGGTCCGCTCCCGTACGGCGTCCGCCGTGAACTCCAGCGCCCGCTCCGCGATCCCGAGGTAGACCGACGCCACCAGGAAGCTCGAACGCCGCGAAGACCCCGAACACCAGCGGGTCCTGGTTCGGCCCCACGGGCAGGGTCCGCACGATCCGCTCCGCCGGCACGTGCACGCCCCGCAGCTTCGTCGTCCGGCTCTGCGTCGCCCGCATCCCGAGCGTGTCCCAATCGTCGAGGTGCTCGACGTCGCCGTCGGAGCGCAGCACGAAGCCGTGCACGAGGCGCGGCTCCGGCCCGGTCTCGTCCTTGCCGAACACGCTCAGCACCTGCCACGCCGGCGCCAACGAGGTGAACACCTTCGTCCCTGTGAACCGGTAGCCGCCGTCGCCGTCCGGCTCCGCCGCGGTCGACGAGTCGAACAGCACGGCGTCGTTGCCGGGCTCGCTCACCCCGAACGCGAGCAGGTGGTCGTCCGCCGCGTGGTCGGTGACGGCCTGGAGGAACGACTCACCGCGCGCAGCGACGGCTCGCGCCGCCTGCACCCACACCTGGTGCATGCCGAGACCGAGCGCGGTCGCCGGCGCGGCCTGGGCGAGACGCCGCTGGACGACCGACGTCGCGGCGAGGCCGAGGCCCGCTCCGCCCTGCGCCGTCGGGACGCCGAGCCGCAGGTACCCGGCAGCACGGAGCTCGTCGAGGTCCTCGGCGCAGAACGCGTTCGCCGCGTCGTACCCGGGCGCGCGGGCCGCGATGCGCTCGAGCAGGTCGTCGGGCAGGCTCCGGGCGGGGTTGGCCTTCGTCATGCCACGAGACTATGGTCCGAGGCGTGTCAGATCGTCATCCGTGGTCCAGGTACGTCGCGATCGGTGACTCGTTCACCGAGGGGATCGGTGACCCCGACCCCACCGTGCCCGGCGGCAACCGCGGCTGGGCCGACCGCGTCGCCGAGGTCCTGGCGAACCAGTCCGAGGACTTCGCGTACGCCAACCTCGCGATCCGCGGGCGGCTGCTCCAGCAGATCATCGACGAGCAGGTCGAGCCCGCCCTCGCGCTGAACCCGGACCTGATCACGGTCTCCGCCGGGGGCAACGACATCATCCGTCCCGGGTCAGACCCCGACGAGCTCGCCGAGCGCGTCGACTCGATGGTCGGCCGGCTCCGGGGCGACGGCGCGACCGTCGTCCTGTTCACCGGCCCGGACGTCGGCATGACGCCGGTGCTCGGGATGGTGCGCGGGAAGACGGCGATCTACAACGAGAACCTGCACGCGATCGCCCTGAAGCACGGCGCCCTCGTCGCGAACATGTGGGCGCTCCGGGTGCTCCGCGACCCACGCATGTGGGCGCCCGACCGGCTCCACCACTCCCCGACCGGCCACGCCACCGTCGCCGCCGCCGTGCTCGACGCCCTGGGCGTCGACCACGGCCTCGAGCCGTTCAACCCGGAGCCCCTCGAAGCGCGTCCGTGGCGGGAGGCCCGTGCCGAGGACCTCGGCTGGGCGCGCGAGTACCTCGTGCCCTGGGTCGTCCGGCGCATCAAGCACACGTCGTCGGGCGACGGCGTCACCCCGAAACGCCCCGAGCTGCAGGACGTCGTCGAGCACAAGTCCGACACCCCCTGACGCGCCCCGCATGGACGTCGCACCCCGACGCACCGGGGCGCGACCTCCGTGGCAGGGTGCAGACCGGCCGCGCTCCGACGCGGGTCAGTCAGCAGGACGACGGAGCGTCAGCGGGCCGTCGTGCAGCGGCTGGGTCGCCCACGAGGTCGAGACCGTCGCCGTCGAGAGGTCGGCGCGCAGGTGCGCCAGGTGCGGAGTCTCCACGAACCGGACGTCCACGAGCAGTGCTCCGTCGGCCGGGTCGATCGCCGCGCTCGCCGCCAGCGGCCCGTCGACCGCCCACTCCCCCTCGCCGAGCGTGACCGTGAGCTCCTGACCCTCGACCGTCGCGGTCATCCGCTGGGAGGCACCGTCGCGGCCGAACGTCACGGTGTCGAGCCCGGAGAGGTCACCGGACGCGTGCAGCGGGCCGACGGCAGCGAGGTCGGGAAGCGGGTCTCCGCCGACGGGAGGCAGCCCCAGGGAGGCGAGCCGTGCCTCCAGGCCGGTGTCCTCGGCCACGTCGAGGTCCGCAGCGTCGACGGCGGGCAGGAGGTGCGTCCAGGCCGCGTCGAGCACCGCCTGCATGTCCGGAGTCTGCCCCGTCAGCGCGAGGACGACGTCCTGCTCGGGCAGGACGACGCAGAACTGGCCGTACGCGCCGTCGCCGCGGAACCCGTGGCGGGCCATCCAGAACTGGAAGCCGTACCCCTGCCTCCAGTCCGGGTCGTCTCCCTGCGGGTTCGCGACCTGCGCACGCGTGGCCGCGTCGACCCAGTCCTCGTCGAGGATCCGCTGGCCGTTCCACACCCCCGCTGCAGGTACAGCTGGCCGAGCGCGGCGATCGCCGACGTCGGCGCGTAGCAGCCGCTGAAGCCGAGCTCGGCCCCGGTGTCGTCGCGACGCCAGGCGAGGTCGTCGATGCCGAGCGGATCGAGCAGACGCGGACGCAGGTAGTCGACCAGGGAGCCTCCGCTCACCCGGCGCACGATGGCGCCGAGGGTGTACGTGCAGGGCTGGTTGTAGGCGAAGACGGTGCCGGGTTCCTCGTCCGGAGGGACCAGCAGGAACCCGCGGACGAGGTCGTGCGCGTCGCGAGCCTCAGCACGGTCGAGGGTCTCCTCGCGGTGTCCGCTCGCCATCGCGAGCAAGTGCCGGACCCGGATCCGGCGGCTGCGCTCGTCGGTGACCTCGGCGTCGAGCTCCGGGAAGTACGACAGGGCGGTCGCGTCGAGGTCGACCAGGCCCTCGCGCACGGCGATGCCGACGGCCGCCGCCGTGAAGCTTCTTGCTCAGCGAGTAGAGCAGGTGCACACGGTCGTGGGCGTACGGCGCCCACCACCCTTCGGCGGCGACCTGCCCGTGGCGGAGCAGCACGATGCTGTGCGGCTCGACCTGGGGCGTGGACTCGAGGGCATCGAGGAACGCCGCGATGCCGCGTGCGTCGATGCCGAGGGCGGACGGAGCGGTGCGGGGAACGTCGTCGTCACGCGTCCGACCCTACGGGGCGGCGCGCTCGACCGTCAGGGGCACGACGTCCGGCACCCGGTCGGTGGCGAGCCGGGCGTGGGTCTCCACGTCGAACCGTTCGTCGCCGTACCGGAGCTCTCGCGCTCGATGCCCTCGGCGGCGAAGCCGCACCGCGTCGCGACCGCGCACGACGCCGGGTTGTTCGTGCGGTGTCCCAGCTCGAGACGGTGCAGACCGGAAGCGAACGCTTCGTCCGCCGCGGCCGCGACGGCGCGGGTCGCCAGGCCCGCGCCCGAACGGCCGGAACCAACCAGTAGGAGACCCACGCGGTGCCGTGCACGCGCTCGACGGCCGTGACGCCGACGTTCCCGACGACGACGCCGCCGTCGCCGGTCCCGAGCGCGACCGCCCAGTTCCGTGCGTGGTCGTCGAACCGGTACGTCGCGACGATGAACCGGGCGGCGGACGCATCGTCCTCGAACCGCGCGCCACCGAGCTGCCGGGCGAGGTCGGGATCGTCTGCGGCGGCGCGCAACGCCGGCGCGTCGGACGCTCGCCAGGGACGCAGCACCGCTGGAGGAGTCATGCGCCCTGGAAGGGGTTCGTCCAGCGCCACCAGATGCCCGGGTCCTCGATCGGTCGTTCGAGGACGAGCGGCACCGTCATCGGGTCGTGGTGCGTGATCGTGAAGCGCACCTTCCCCACCCGCTCCCCTTTCGTGCCGAGGCTGATCCGGTCGAGCTTCCGTCTTCGCCGACACCGTCGTCCTGCCCAGACGAGCACCGTCGACGCGGTCTTCGACACCGCGTCCGCCTCGTCCTGCCACGGCGTCGAGAACGTCCCGAAGGTCTGCCCGGCGTGCGCGAGCGTGACCACCTGGAAGTCGTCCGCCACCGACCGGAGCAGCCGCTGCACGTCCACGTCGAGCGAGTCGTGGTCGACGCCGCCGAGCATCGCGCCGACGACGGTGACGTGCTTGCCGCCCCGCTCGTACGTCGCGGCGAACAGCAGGCAGGCACCGGCCTCGTCGAGCGTGCCGGTCTTGATGCCCTCGACGCCGTCGAGCCCCAGGAGCTTGTTCGAGTTCTCGATCTCGCCTGCGCCCGGGACGGTGACCTTCTTCGTGCCGACGACCTGCTTCACGACCGGGTTCGCCAGGGCGAGCTGCCCGAGTTCGACGAGGTCCGTCGCGGTCGACCGGTTGTCGGCGTCGAGACCGGTCGGCTCGTCGATCGTGGTGTCGTCCAGGCCGTGCTCGTCGAGCCACGTGCCGGCGGCCTTCTTGTACGCGTCCATCGAGCCGAACGCCCAGAGCGCCAGCGACCCGGCGTAGTTGTTCGCCGACTTCATGAGCATGACCTGGAGCGTCTGGTACTCCGACAGCTTCAGTCCCGCCGGCATCGGGGCGACCTCGCCGTTCACCGCGAGGTACTTCGCGTAGAGCCCCTGCATCTCGGCGTTGAAGGCGATCGACGGCCCGGACTCCCCGTCTTCAACGGCTTCGCGTCGAGCACCACGAGCGCCGTGACGACCTTCGAGATGCTCGCGATCGACCGTGGCTTCGTGTCGCCGCTCGTGCGCAGGCTCTCCGGGAAGTCGGTGGCCTCGACCGCGGTCGCACCGTACCCCGGGAAGCTCGGCTGCGGGACCGTCGAGGTCGGTGCCGAGTAGGTGGTGGTCGAGGCGCTCGCCGGGGCGAACGGCACCACCGCGGCGGCGACGAGGTACCCGACCGCCAGCACGAGCACCGCGACGACCGAGATCGTCACCGGCCTCCGGACGGCGGAGCGGGGGCGGCGGACGACTCGTGACACGGGAACCGAGCGTACCGGGGGCGGTACCCGCTCGCCGGGAGGACGCGCGCAAGCGCACACACGCAACCGTCACCGGTCTGCCTGGAGGCGCGTGGGGACCGATCACCCGGCCGTCCGTCCGGCCGGTGGTGCGGACCAGGGCCGCACCGCGCTTCCAGGCGGATCAGCCGGCGGAGAGCGCCCGCTGCGCGTGCGCGACCGCCCACAGGCCGACGGCGCTCGCCGCGGCCACGTTGAGGGAGTCGACCCGTGCGCCATCGGGATGCGCACGGTCGTGTCGGCGGAGGCGACCGCCGCGTCGGTCAGCCCCTGTCCCTCCGTGCCCATCACGAGCGCGACCTTCTCCGGGACGTCGGCGACGAACGCGTCGAGGTCCACCGAGCGGTCGGTGAGCGCCATCGCTGCGAGGTGGAAGCCCTGCGCGCGGAGCTCCTCACCGGCCGTCGGCCACTCGCCGATGCGTGTCCACGGGACCTGCAGGACCGTCCCATGCTGACCCGGACGCTCCGTCGGTACAGCGGGTCCGCGCAGCGCGGGCTGACGAGCACGGCGTCCGCGCCGAGGCCGGCGACGCTGCGGAACACGGCCCCGACGTTGGTGTGGTCCACGATGTCCTCGAGCACGACGACGAGCTTCGCGTCCCGTACGACCTCGGCCACCTCCGGCAGCTCGGGGCGCTGCATGGCGGCCAGCGCGCCCCGGTGCATGCGGAAGCCGGTGAGCTCCTGCAGCAGCGCGTCGGGGCCGACGAACACGGGACCGTCGTGGTCGGCGACGAGCGGCAGGACGCTGTCGAGCCACTTCTCCTGCACGAGGACGCTCCGCGGGACGTGGCCGGCGCGGACGGCGCGCTCGATGACGGTGTTCGACTCGGCGATGTACAGGCCGCCCTCGGGCTCGGTCACCCGGCGGAGTGCCACGTCGGTCAACCGGGCGAAGTCGTCGAGGCGGGGGTCGTCGAGGGTGTCGATGCGGACGGCGTGCACGGGGCTCGTTTCTGGTGCGGGTCGGGGGTCTGGCTGTGCCGCGCGCGGGGCGGTGCGCGGCGGTACGGCGCGGAGCCGGCGGGTCGGTGCGCGGCGGGCGGTGTTCCGCCTGCGGCGCGGGTGGTTCCCGCCTGCGGCGCGGGTGGTTCCCGCCTGCGACGCGGGTGGGAAGCGACCGGGACGGTCGGCTGTTGAGGGTACCGTGAACACGATGGCGACGAGCGAACCGACCAGTCCCGCGGACACGGGAGCCGCCACGACCGTGGCCGAGCTGGACCGCGCCGTCGAGCTGCTCGCCGGCAGGCGCATCGCCGTGCTCTCCGGCGCCGGTCTGAGCACCGACTCCGGCATCCCGGACTACCGGGGCGAGGGACGCGTGGTCCGGAAGCCGATGACCTTCCAGGAGTTCCGCGCAGACCCGGCGAAGCGCCAACGGTACTGGGCCGGGTCGCACCTGGGCTGGCGGACGTTCGCGGCCGCGCGCCCCAACGCCGGGCACCGCGCACTCGCCGCACTCGAACGGGACGGCATCGTCACCGGGGTCATCACGCAGAACGTCGACGGCCTGCACCTCCGTTCGGGGTCCCGCCGCGTCGTCGAGATCCACGGCTCCATGGACCGTGCCGTGTGTCTGACGTGCGGTCAGGTGTTCTCGCGCGCCGACCTCGCCGCCGTGCTCGATCGTGAGAACCCCTGGATCGACGAACCCGGGACCGTACAGCTCCAGCCCGACGGCGACGTCGAGATCACCGATGTGGAGCGTTTTCAGGTGCCCGACTGCTCGGTCTGCGGCGGAGTGCTGAAGCCCGACGTGGTGTTCTTCGGCGAGTTCGTCCCCGCCGAGAAGTTCCGCGAGGCGGTGTCGATCGTCGCCGAGGCCGAGGCGCTGCTCGTCGTGGGATCGTCGCTCACGGTGAACTCCGGCGTCCGACTCGTCGACCACGCCGCGCGCCGCAAGCTCCCGGTCGTGATCGTGAACCGCGGCGCGACCCGCAGCGACCGCCGCGCCGCCGTCAAGCTCGACGCCGGGACGACCGAGACGCTCGCGGCCCTGGCCGCCCGGCTCGACCCGTCTGCGATGATCGAGCGGTGACGACGCTCCTCTACCTGGTCCGGCACGGCGAGACCGACTGGAACGCCGAACGGCGCATCCAGGGTTCGACGGACATCCCGCTCAACGACACGGGTCGGGGCAGGCCGCCTCCACCGCCGCGTTGCTCGACCGGCGTCGGTTCGACGCCGTCGTCGCCTCGCCCCTGTCCCGGGCGTACGAGACCGGCGCGATCATCGCCGCCCGCCTCGGGCTCGCGGAGCCGGGGACGTACCCGGGACTGGCCGAGCGGTCGTACGGCGAAGCGGAAGGCCTCACGAACGACGAGGTCCTCGAGCGGTACCCCCACGACGA
Organism: Curtobacterium flaccumfaciens; assembly: GCA_029689965.1. Lineage (GTDB taxonomy): Bacteria > Actinomycetota > Actinomycetes > Actinomycetales > Microbacteriaceae > Curtobacterium > Curtobacterium flaccumfaciens_E. Next base: position 2,606,851 of record CP121450.1, read on the forward strand.
CGTTCCCGGGCGCGAGTCCCGCAGTGCACTCCTCGCCCGCGTGACGGAGACCCTCGGCGAGATCGCGGTCCGGTACGACGCCGGCAGCGTCGTCGTCGCCACGCACGGCGCCGTGATCCGGAGCATCGTGAACGCCGCGGCGCCCGGCACGGCCGATCGGCTCGGCATACCGATCCGCAACGGCTCCGTGCACTCGTTCCGGTGGGATCCGGAGCGCTTCCACGCCGAGCTCGTCCGGTTCGACGACCCCATCGACGATGTTTCCGACGGGCCGGGGCGGTACACGTTCGAGTACCAGAACCCGCTCGAACGACGCGGGTAGCGTCCGCGCTCGGGCGCGGGTGGCGGCTGCGGGTGACGTTCCGCCGCCGGTGTCGCTCGGCCGCCCGTAGCGCTCGGGCGGGGTAGCGGCGGCGACGTCCTCCGCGCGGACCGGCCGACACCGGTGTCGGCCCGCCGGACTAGGCTCCGACTCACTCTCAGGTTCCAGCGTGTGAGGGGGCTGACATGACCGTCGACGGACCCGGCAGCGGCGGAGCACGGCCCGGGTGGCCCCAGCCCTCCGACACGGACGACCTCGACCGCGCCTTCGGTCCCGGCACGGCGTCGGTCCCGTCCGGACGCCACGGCAACGGGTCCGGCGCAGCGTCCTCGTCGGGATCGGGGTGGTCGTGGCGGCCGGCGTCCTGGCCGTCGTGCTCGTGTCCATCATCGGCAGCGTGCAGAACGGCGTCGGCGGTGTGTTCCCCGGCCGGAGGCGGCGCTCGACCGGTTCGACCACGCTGCGCACGAGATCACCGGCGTCCGGCGGGTCACGGACGAGAAGCCGGTGAAGACCTCGTTCGCCAGCTACGACGTCGAGTCCACGGTCGAGGTCGCGCCGAGCCTGTCCGAGGACGAGCACACCGCCGTCGTCGACGCGCTGAGCACCGCCGCGGACGGCGCGAGTGGCAACGGGGTGCACGTCTACGCGATCGCGGACCTCGGCGCGCTCGAGATCGGGGTGTCCGCGGACGCGAAGGTGACCGAGCAGCGGTTGGCCCTCGCGCGCCAGCTCGACGCGATCGGCGGGGTCTCCGGCGTTCGCTGCTCGTGGAGCGACGCCGGCCCGTCGGATCGGCCCGCGGCGCAGACGATCACGGTCGAGACGCACGGCACCGGGAACGCACTCGGTGCCATCGTGGCGAAGGCGACGCAAGAGGCGCACGCGGTGTTCCCCGGCGCGACGGTGACCTCCGCCGCGCCCTGACAACCGGCCCGGCAGCACGGTCGCGACCGCGCGCCAGCCATCAGCCAGCCAGCCGTGCCAGCGGCGTCAGTGGCGTCAGCGCGCCGCGCGGGCCTGCCGCTCCGCGACCGCCCGCTCGACCGCGCGGACGACCTGCTCGGCCGACTCGTCCCACCGGAACCGGGCCGCCCGCTCGACCGAAGCGTCCGAGGCGGCGTCCCACCGCGCCTCCAGACGGCGCACCGCCGCGGCGACCGCCGAAGGCGACGACGGGTCGAAGTACTCCGCGGCAGTACCGCCGATCTCGCGGAAGATCGGGATGTCGCTGACGACCACGGGAGTGCCGATCCCCATCGCCTCGACGAGCGGGATGCCGAAGCCCTCGTCGTACGATGCCGTCGCGAGCGCCGTCGCCGATCGCAGCACGGAGACGTACTCGTCGTCCGTGGCACCGTCGTGGAACACGATCGCGCCGGCCGGGCGAGCCGGCTCAGTCGCGCTCGGTCCGCGTCGGACACCCGCGACATGCAGTGCAGCACCCAGTCGGCGCCGAGCAGCGGCAGCGCAGCGGCCAGCGTTTCGATGTTCTTGTACGGCATGAACGACCCCATGTAGACGAGGGTCTTCTCCCGGTCGCCCCCATCGGGCGCCGCTCGGCCGGATCGGCGGCGTTGTACGCCACCGTGACGGGACGCTTCGTCAGCCGGTGCTGCTCGATCAGCCCCGCCGTCGTCTCGGAGACGGTCACGACGCCGTCCGCGCCGTTGAGGAGCAGCCGCTGCGGCGCCCAGCTCAGGTGGAACGCGCGCCAGCCGAGGCGGATCGGCCACGAGAACTCCCGCGGAGGCGTCCGGTTCCGGTAGTAGATCAGATCGTGCAGCGTCAGGACGAGGGCGTAGTCCCGGCCCCGCGATCCCATCGTCTGCATGGGCGAGAACACGGCGTCGAGACCGAGCCGGTTCACCTTCCGCGCCACGAGCGGCTCCCCGGCCTCCGTCGGTGCGGGCAGGAGTTCCCACACCAGTCCGTCGGGCAGCGACTCGAGCTGCCGTTCGTCGTGCACGAGGAGCGTGTAGTCGTGACGGTCCGGCAGGTGAGCGACGACCCCGGCCGTGAAGCGGCTGATGCCGTCGTGGCGCCGATGCGGACGTAGCGGCAGTCGATGCCGATACGCAGGCGGGTCACGACGCCGTCCCGTCCCCGGACCGGGCCGACGTCGTCGACGGTGATGACGACGGTCTGGAGGCACGGGTCGCCTGCCCCGCTTCGCTCGCCTTGGTGGCGGGGCCGGCTTCCGTCGTGTCCGCCGCCTCGGTCCCCCTGGTCGCCGTGGTCCCGCTGGGCACCTCGGTCGCCTCGTGGGCGTTGGTGGCCTTGGTCACCTTGGCAGGTCTGGTGGCCTTCGGCCTCTTCGCGCGCTTCGGCGCGTCCGCCATCCGCCGCAGCACCGCTTCGGCCGCGACGTCGGGCGTCTCGTAGTGCACGAGGTGGCCGACCTCGGGGATCACGACGAGCTCGGCGTCCGCGAGCCGCGCCGCCAACGCCTGCTGCTCCGGCACGGCGGTGATGTCGTCACGCTCGGCGGCGATCATGAGCACCGGCACGTCGATGCGGTCGGCGTACTCCGAAACGTCGTGCGTCACCGAGGTCCGGAACGCCTCGAGCACACACGTCCGGTTCGCGAAGGCCGAGAAGTACCGGTCGTGCTGGTCGTGCACCCAACGACGGAGGTCGCGGTCGTGCGACTTCAGCATCGCGATGCTCATCGCGCGCACGATGACCGGGTTCCGGAGCAGCCCGAGTCCGAGAGCCTTCGGCAGCACTGCGCCCGCGCGGTAGTAGCCGATCGCGATGCCCGTGCCCACGGCCCGCGGCCCCTGCAGCGCCGGTGCCGCGATCGGGTTCACGAGCACGAGCAGCCGGGTGTCGAGCCCGGCGGCGACGGTGGCCGCCACGACGATCGACCCGAACGAGTGCCCGAGGACGACCGTCTCGCGCCCGAGTCGGAGCGCGTCGTGGAACCCGGTGAGCCACGCGACGTACGAGTCGATGTCGGAGACGGGCAGCGGGTCGGAGATCCCGAATCCGGGCAGGTCCGGCACGACCACGCGGACGCCGGACAGGTGCGCGGCGATCGTCTCGAGCCCGTGGTGGTCCCGCGGAACCCGTGCACGGCGAGGACGGTCCGCTTCGCGTCGGACGGGCCGTACTCCCAGTAGTGCGTGGTGCGACCGTCGATCTGCACGGAGCGGTGCACGACCGGGGTGGCGGCCATGAGCGACTGGTACGGGGAGAGCACGGGCGGTTGCATCCCTGCCAGTCTACGAACGCGTGTCGACCTGCTCGCCTGCCACGCGCTCTGGTGGGGACAACTCGCAGGCGTGACGTGCCTGTGGAGGGCGGGCCGCGCCTCCCGGCCGCTCCCCTGTGGAGCACAGACGACCGTCCACAGCCGCTCTTTCTGCGGACAACGGGAGCGGCGGCGGCCTAGCGTGTCCATGGTGACGTTCACCGCCCCGATCCAGCTGCCCGGCCTCACCCTGGACCCGCAGTGGTACAAGCGCTCGGTGTTCTACGAGTGCATGATCCGCTCGTTCGTCGACTCCAACGGCGACGGCATCGGCGACATCCAGGGCGTCATCGGCAAGCTTCGACTACCTGCAGTGGCTCGGCGTCGACGCCCTGTGGCTCCCGCCGTTCTTCCAGTCGCCGATGCGCGACGGCGGCTACGACATCGCCGACTACAAGGCGATCCTGCCCGAGTTCGGCACGCTCGACGAGTTCCGTGAGCTCGTGACGAAGGCGCACGAGCGGAACATGCGCATCGTCATCGACATGGTGATCAACCACACCAGCGACCAGCACGAGTGGTTCCAGCAGTCCCGCGAGGATCCCGACGGTCCCTACGGCGACTTCTACGTCTGGCGCGACACCGACGAGGACTACTCGAACATCCGCATCATCTTCGTCGACACCGAGGAGTCGAACTGGACGTTCGACCCGGTGCGGCGGCAGTTCTTCTTCCACCGGTTCTTCTCGCACCAGCCCGACCTGAACTTCGAGAACCCCGCCGTGGTCGAAGCCGTGTACGACGTCGTCCGGCACTGGCTCGACATGGGCGTCGACGGCCTCAGGCTCGACGCCATCCCGTACCTCTTCGAGTCCGAGGACGGCAACGGCGAGGGCGAGCCGGAGACCCACGAGTTCATCAAGCGGCTCCGCGCGATGGTGGACGACGAGTACCCGGGCGTGTCCTGCTCGCCGAGGCGAACCAGTGGCCCCGAGAGACCGCGGCGTTCTTCGGCACCGACGAGGAGCCCGAGTGCCACATGGCGTTCGACTTCCCCGTGATGCCTCGCATCTTCTACTCGCTCCGGGCGCAGCACGCGGCCGAGCTCAAGGCGATCCTCTCCGAGACGCTCGACGTGCCGGACTCCGCGGCGTGGGCGTGTTCCTCCGCAACCACGACGAGCTCACCCTCGAGATGGTCAGCGAGGAGTACCGACAGGCGATGTACGGCTGGTACGGCTACGACCCTCGGATGCGCTCGAACATCGGCATCCGTCGTCGCCTCGCTCCCCTGCTCGACAACTCCCGCGCCGAGCTCGAGCTCATCCACGCGCTGCTGTTCTCGCTCCCCGGGTCGCCGTTCCTCTACTACGGCGACGAGATCGGCATGGGCGACAACATCTGGCTGCCCGACCGGGACTCGTCGCGTACGCCGATGCAGTGGACGCCGGACCGCAACGCCGGGTTCTCCACGGCGGACCCGGGCAAGCTGACCTGCCCGTCGTGCAGTCGCTCGTGTACAACTACGCGCAGGTCAACGTCGAAGCGCAGCTCGCGCAGTCGCGCTCCCTGCTGCACTGGGTCCGGAACGTCATCCACGTGCGGAAGGCGCACCCGGTGTTCGGCATGGGGACGCTCGACGTGCAAGAGACGTCGAACGACTCGGTGCTCGCGTTCGTCCGCTCGTGGGAGGGCTCCGGCGCACAGTTCGGCCCCTCGGCGGAGGACGTCCTCTGCGTGTTCTCGTTCGCGACGAACCCGACGTCGGTGACGGTCTCGGCCCCGGAGTTCGCGGGGCGGCCGCTGTACGACCTGTTCGGCGGCGGAACGTTCCCGTCGTTCGACGAGTCGGGGTCGGTCACGTTGACGATGGGAACGCAGTCGTTCTACTGGCTGCACGTCGGCGCGCCGTCGGCGTGAGTGCGGCCGCGCGGCCGGTCCTCTCCACGCACGGCGGTGGTGGTCGGGACGAATCTCGGCCTGAGCGACACGTCTCGCGTCCAGGCGCGCGAGACGTGTCGCCCACGGCGGAACTCGGGCTCGTGGACGCGAGACCCGGTTCCGGCACGCAGGTCACCGTCCGGCTCGCTGCCGGCCTGGAGGCGCGCCGCACGTCCGCCAGGCGGGTCGCGTGGTGCGTGTCGGTCGCCACCGTTAGCCTCGTGGCGTGACGTACTCCACGACCGAGGTCGACGCACCCGCACCGCCGCAGGACCTCTCCGGCCGACCCTGGTGGCACGCGCTCGGCGTCTTCGACCTCGAGACCACCGGCGTCGACGTCGAGACCGCCCGGATCGTCACCGCCCACGTCGGCCTGATCGACATGACCGGCCGGTCGATCGTCGAGGGTGCCTGGCTCGCCGATCCCGGCGTCGAGATCCCCGAGGGCGCCGCAGCGGTGCACGGCATCACCACGGAGCGCGCCCGTGCCGAGGGTCGCCCCGCTGGAGAGGTCGTCGCCGAGATCATCGCCGCGGTCGAGGCCGTGTTCGCCCGCGGCATACCCCTCGTCATCTACAACGCCCCGTACGACCTCACCGTCCTGGATCGCGAAGCGAAGCGGCACGGCATCGCGTCGGCCGTCGTCGGGAACGTGGTGGACCCGCTCGTCATCGACAAGGCGCTGGACACCTACCGGAAGGGCAAGCGGACCCTCGAGGCGGCATCCGAGCTCTACGGCGTCACCCTCGACGACGCGCACGACGCGGGAGCCGACGCGATCGCCGCCGGGCGTGTCGCACAGGCGATCGCCGCAAAGTACCCGGCCGAGCTCGGTGTGTCCGCCGAGGAGCTCCACCGCAAGCAGGTGGGTTGGTGCGCCGAGCAGGCGGCGTCCTTCCAGGAGTACATGCGGACCAAGCGCGACCCGGCGTTCACGGCCGACGGTCGCTGGCCCCACCGCAACGGCTCGTAGCGCGGCCGCCCCAGCGCCCCGGGAACCTGGTTCCGGACACGGCACCGTGAAGATTCCCGGTGCTGTGTCCGGAACCTGGTTCCGCGCCGCCGCGGACGCGAAACGGGCGGCCCTCCCGAAGAAGAGCCGCCCGTTGGAGCACTGCGCTGGACCTACTTGGCGAAGCCCTTGAAGCGCTGGTTGAACTTCTCGACGCGACCGGCCGAGTCGAGGATGCGCTGCTTGCCCGTGTAGAACGGGTGCGACGCCGACGAGATCTCGACGTCGATGACCGGGTAGGTCGCACCGTCGAGCTCGATGGTCTTGTCGCTGTTCGCGGTCGAACGCGTCAGGAACGTCTCACCGGAGGCCAGGTCACGGAAGACGATGGCGCGGTACTCGGGGTGGATGTCGGTCTTCATGGAGATTCCTCGGTTGGAGATGGGTCGGACTGCACGGACGCTCGAACGAGCACCGAGCGGGAAGTCTGCGGCGTGCGCCAGCCGTCTACGTTACCAGAGACGCTGCCGGATCGCAGCGGTCAGGCCGCACGCGCCGTGTAGCGACCGGCGTCCTTCATCACGGTGAGTTCGATGCCGAACGCCTCGCTGAGCGTCGACGCCGTGAGGACCTCGTCGATGGGCCCGGCTGCCTGCACGTGGCCGTCGGCGAGCACCAGGGCGTGGGTGAACCCGGCGGGGATCTCCTCGACGTGGTGGGTGACGATGACGATCGCGGGCGAGTCCTCGCTCTGGGCGTAGCCGCCGAGCGTCCGGACGAGGCTCTCGCGGGCGCCGAGGTCGAGCGACGCGGCAGGCTCGTCGAGGAACAGGACCTCCGGGTCGGTCATCACGGCACGGGCGATCTGGACCCGCTTCTGCTCGCCGTCGCTCAGCTCGCCGAACGTCCGGTCCGTGAAGCCTCCGAGCCCCCACTCCTCGAGCACGCGCTGCGCGCGACGGACGTCGAGCTCCTCGTACTCCTCGTTCCAGCGGCCGGTGACCGAGTACGCCGCGGTGAGCACCACGTCGATGACCTTCTCGGTCACCGGGATGCGTCGGGCGAGCGCGGTCGACGCGAAGCCGATCCGGGGACGCAGCTCGAACAGGTCGGCACCGCCGAGCTCCGTGCCGAGCACCTCGACCTCGCCCGAGGTCGGGAAGGTCTGGGCCCCGGCGACCTGCAGCAGCGTGGTCTTGCCGGCACCGTTGGCACCGAGCACGACCCAGCGTTCGTCGTCCTGCACCTCCCACGAGATCCCGTCGAGGATGGTGGCCCCGTTGCGGACCACGGAGACGTCTGACAAGCGCACGACCGAGGGCATGGGACCAGCCTAGAGGTTCTACCCGAGCACCTCGTCGTAGACCTGCCGGGTCCGCTCGGCGATCGCGTCCCACGTGAACTCGGTCTCGACGCGCAGCCGTCCGGCACGGCCCATGAGCTTCGCCAGTCCCTCGTCCGCGAGCACCTCGTCCAGCGTCGCGGCGAGGTCGGCGACGAACCGGTCCGGGTCGGTGGGCGTGCCGGTGCCGTCCTGCGCCTGGTCGATCGGCACGATGCGTCCGGTGAGTCCGTCGGCCACGACCTCGGGGATGCCCCCGGTCCCGGTGCCGACGACGGGGATGCCGCACGCCATGGCCTCGAGGTTGACGATCCCGAGCGGCTCGTACACCGACGGGCAGACGAACACCGTGCCCGACGACAGCACGTTGACGATCTCCTGGTGGGCGAGCATCCGGTCGATCCAGACGACGCCGTCGCGATCGGCCCGCAGCGACTCGACGAGCCCGGTCACCTCGGCCATGATCTCCGGCGTGTCCGGGCGCCGGCGCACAGCACGATCTGAACGTCCGACGGGAGCGACGCGACCGCACGGAGCAGGTAGGGCAGCCCCTTCTGCCGGGTGATCCGTCCGACGAACACCACGCTGCGCCGTGACGGGTCGATGCCGAGCGCCCGGACGGCGTCCTCGTCCACCTCGGGACGCCACTCGTCGATGTCGATGCCGTTGTAGACGACCCGAACGCGAGCCGGGTCGATCGACGGGTACGAGCGCAGGATGTCGGCGCGCATGGCCTTCGACACCGCGATCACACCGTCGGCCTGCTCGAACGCCTCGCGCTCCATCCAGCTGGACAGCCGGTAGCCGCCGCCGAGCTGTTCGGCCTTCCAGGGCCGGAGCGGCTCGAGGCTGTGCGCCGTGACGACGTGCGGGATGCCGTAGGTCAGCTGCGCGATGCGCCCCGCGGAGTTCGCGTACCACGTGTGGGAGTGCACCAGGTCGGCGCCCTCCACGTCGGCCGCGATCGCAACGTCGGTGCCGAGGGCCTGGAGTGCTCCGTTCGCCCGCTCGAGTCCGGCCGGCGTCCGGTACGCCCAGACGTCGGCCTCGTCGCGGAACGACCCGAAGGCGCGGACGCGCACGTCGGTGTCGGTGCCGGACCGCAGCGCAGCGGTCAGTTCGGCCACGTGGACACCCGCACCGCCGTAGACCTCCGGCGGATACTCCCTGGTCAGCAGATCGACTCGCACGCGTTCAACGTAACCGGTTCCCAGTGCTGACGCCTACTGTGAGCGGCATGGCACCAAAGAAGGTCTTCGGCATCGTCCTCGCCGGCGGCGAGGGCAAACGGCTCATGCCGCTCACGGCGGACCGGGCGAAGCCCGCCGTCCCGTTCGGCGGCAACTTCCGGCTCATCGACTTCGCCCTGTCGAATCTCGTCAACTCCGGGCTGCAGAAGATCGTCGTCCTGACCCAGTACAAGTCGCACAGCCTCGACCGGCACGTCGCCGAGACCTGGCGCATGGAGGGGCTGCTCGGCTCCTACGTCGCGTCCGTCCCGGCGCAGCAGCGACTCGGCAAGCGCTGGTTCGCCGGGTCCGCCGACGCGATCCTGCAGTCGCTCAACCTGCTCCGAGACGAACGGCCCGACATCGTGGTCGTGGTCGGCGCCGACCACGTCTACCGGATGGACTTCCACCAGATGGTGGAGGCGCACATCGCCTCGGGCCGCAGTGCCACGGTCGCGGCGATCCGGCAGCCGATCGGCCTGGCCGACCAGTTCGGCGTCATCCAGGTCGCCGACGACGACCCGACGAAGATCGACGCCTTCCTCGAGAAGCCGAAGGACGCCGTCGGCCTGGCGGACTCCCCCGACGAGATCCTCGCGTCGATGGGCAACTACGTGTTCGACGCCGACGCCCTGGTCGACGCGGTGCTCCGCGACGGGCAGATCGAGACGTCCAACCACGACATGGGCGGCGACATCGTGCCGGACTTCGTGTCCCGCGGGGACGCCGGCGTCTACGACCTCAAGCGCAACGACGTGCCGGGGTCGAACGAACGCGACCGCTACTACTGGCGCGACGTCGGGACCATCGACTCGTTCTACGACGCGCACATGGACCTCATCGCCCCGGTACCGGTCTTCAACCTGTACAACCAGGACTGGCCGATCTTCAACCAGCAGACGAACCTTCCGCCGGCGAAGTTCGTCCGCGACGCGAACGGCAACACCGGGTCGACCGTGGACTCGCTCGTGTCGCTCGGCTGCCTGGTCTCAGGCGCGCAGGTCGAACGGAGCATGATCGGCCCCTGGTGCGGCATCGACTCGGGCGCGAAGGTCCTCGACTCGATCGTGTTCGAACGCGCCTCGATCGGGGCGGGCTCGATCGTGAACCGCGCGATCCTCGACAAGGACGTGGTGATCGCCCCGGGAGCGCAGGTCGGCGTCGACCGCGAGGCCGACGAGGCCCGCGGCTTCACCGTCACCGAGTCCGGCATCACGGTCGTGGGCAAGGGCGTCCGCGTCGACGCGTAGCGTCAGCCGCACGGACTGGGCCCACGCCGCCGGCTCCTGCTCGACGCGCCAGCGGCGTGCAGGCCGTGCCGGTGGGGAGAGGCACGGCTCGCGTCACAGACGCGGCCGCGCCTCCGACTGTCGGTACCGTTGGTGCGTGCCACGCTTCCTCGTCGTCCTCGATGCCGATTCCACACTCCTCGAGGACGAGGTCATCGAGCTGCTGGCCGACAGCGCCGGGACCCGGCCACAGGTCGCGGCGATCACGGAGCGCGCCATGCGCGGCGAGATCGACTTCGGCGAGAGCCTCCGGGAGCGTGTCGGAACCCTGGCGGGCCTCCAGGCAGACGTGTTCCAGCGGGCGCGGGAGGCGGTCCGCGTCACGCAGGGCGCCGACGAACTCGTCCGGGGCGTGCACGCCGCCGGCGGCACCGTGGGCGTCGTCTCCGGCGGCTTCCACGAGGTCCTCGACCCGTTCGCGGAGCGGCTCGGACTCGACCACTGCCGCGCCAACCGGCTCGAGGTGACCGACGGCGTGCTGACCGGGCGGGTGCTCGGCGACGTCGTGGACGCGCACGCGAAGGCGGCGGCGCTCCGGGAGTGGGCCGACGCGGACGGTGTCGACCTCGTCCGCACGGTCGCGATCGGCGACGGCGCGAACGACCTCGAGATGATGCGCGTCGCCGCGCTCTCGGTGGCGTTCGACGCGAAGCCGCGCGTGCGGGAGCAGGCGGACGTCGCGGTCGTCGACCGCGACCTGTCGCCGGTGCTGGCCACGCTCGGCCTGCGCGGCTGACACCGCCCGCGCGGTCGCGCGGTCGCGCGCGGGCCCGAGACTCGGCGTGAGCGACGTTCCTCGCGCCTCGCAGCGCGAGACTTGTCGCTGGCCCCGAGACTCGGGGCGCGTGACCCGAGACTCGGCGCGTGACCCGAGACTCGGGCTAGTGGCCCATGCCGAGGCCACCGTCGACCGGGATGACCGCGCCGGAGATGTACCCGGCGCCGTCGCCCGCCAGGAACAGGGTGGCGTCCGCGACGTCGTCGACGGTGCCGTAGCGCGCCGCCGGGATCTGCTTCTTGAACTCGGCCTGCAGCTCCTCGGGCAGCGCCGCCGTCATGTCGGTCTGGATGAAACCGGGCGCGACGACGTTCGCCGTGATGCCGCGGGACCCGAGCTCGCGCGTGATCGACCGGGCCATGCCCACGAGGGCGGCCTTCGACGACGCGTAGTTGACCTGGCCGACCTGGCCGTAGGCGCCGACGACGCTGGACATGAGCACGATGCGGCCGAACTTCGCCTTCATCATGCCCTTGGTGGCGCGCTTCACGACCCGGAAGGTCCCGGTGAGGTTCGTGTCGACGACGCTCGTGAAGTCCTCCTCGGACATCCGGAGCAGCAGCTGGTCGTTCGTGATGCCCGCGTTCGCGATCAGGACCTCGACGGGCCCGAGCTCGGCCTCGACCTGCGTGTAGGCGGCGTCGACGGAAGCGGTGTCCGTGATGTCGGCCTGCACCGTGAGCGCGCCCTCGGGGCCGCCCTGACCGCTGCGCGACGTCACCGCGACGCGGTGGCCGGCCGCCACGAAGCGCTCCGCGAGGGCACGGCCGATGCCGCGGTTGCCGCCGGTGATGAGGACGGTACGGGGGTGCTCATGGTCGCTCCGTTCGCAGGTGGGTCGTTGCGGGTGCATCCCGTGGTCACACGGCTGACACGCCCGGACGAGCGTACCGGAGCCGATACGCGCATCGTGTCCGCGCGCGGCGCAACCGTGACGGGGCACGCGGGCTTAGGCTTGTCGTCGGGAAGAGGAAAGAACATCGGATGAAGACGACCCACAGCATCACGTCGCTCCCGGACTCGCCGGAGCAGGACCGGGCGCACCGCCTGTCCCGGTACGTGTGGCAGATGGCCGTCCGCGTGGTGTTCTTCATCGGCGCGGTGCTCGTGTGGTCCTTCTGGCACACCTGGCTCGCCGTCATCCCGATCGTCCTCGCGGGCGTCATCCCGTGGGTCGCCGTGGTCATCGCGAACGCCGGCAGCCGCGCCGAGAACGACATCGTGACCCGGCCGGTGCGATCGAGCTGTACGACGCCGTCGATCCGCGACTCCGCGAACAGCAGGAGGACGCGCGCGCCGAGGCCTACCGCGCCGAGCAGGACCGCCTGCGCGAAGAGGCGCACCACGCGCAGGAGCAGTGGCAGCGGAACGGCGACCGATCCCGAGTCTGGGGACGTCGCTGATGGGCGCCACCTTCGACCTCTTCACCGAACCCGGTTCGACGCCGGTGTGCTCCCGTGCCGGCTGCGTCGCGACCGCGTCGTGGCGGGTCAACTGGCGGAACCCGCGCATCCACGCGATCGACCGCGTGAAGATCTGGGCGGCGTGCGAGGAGCACCGCGACTTCCTCGCGGACTACCTGCGCTCCCGGTCGTTCCCCGTGCGGGTCACCGGCATGCACGAGGACGTGGACCGTCTCGACGACGAGCGCGACCCGGCCGACGCCCCGAAGAACGACGTCGGTGCGCGTGCGGCCGGTGACCGTCGGTGAGCGAGCAGTTCGACCCGGGCTCGCGGTACGGCCGACGGCACGCGCAGAAGCTTCCAGCGCGAGGCGGCCTCCGCGGCGCCCCGTGCCGACCACGCCGACCGCGATCCCGACGAGCCCTTCGTCGGCTGGCGGTTCGTCGGCAGCCGTCGCTGGCTCGGCTACTTCGCGATCGCCGTCGCCTTCGCCATCGTCTGCGCCCTGTTCGGCATGTGGCAGTGGGACCGCCGGAACGAGGCCGTCCGCCAGAACGAGCAGGTCGCGCAGAACTACGAGCACACCCCGGTGCCGCTCGACCGGGCGCTGCCGACGGCGTCGAGCTGGGACGACTCGCAGACGTGGCTCCGGGTGAGCGTCACCGGTCGGTACGACACCGACGACCAGCTGCTCGTCCGGAACCGCGTGCACAACGGGCAGCCCGGGTTCGAGGTCCTCACACCCCTCGTCACCGCCGACGGCCGGGCGTTCGTCGTCGACCGAGGCTGGGTTCCTACCGGCAACGCGCAGGACGCCCGGACCACGTGCCCGCTCCCCCGTCCGGCGAGGTCACCGCGATCGTCCGACTCCAGGAGAGCGAGCCGCGCATCCCCGGCCGCACCGACCCGGCGCACACCGACCAGGTGCAGTCGGTCACGCTCTCCGATGTCGCGAGGAAGATCGGCACGCCGATCTACACCGGTGCCTACGGCCAGCTCGCGTCCGAGTCCCCGGCCCCGACCGAGGCGCGTCCGCTCGGCTGGGAGCGCCCGACCGCGGACACCGGGCTGCACCTGAGCTACTTCATCCAGTGGTTCATGTTCGCGGCCGGCGGCTTCGGGTTCCTGGCGTACCTGATGGTGCAGGAGTACCGGAACCTCAACCAGGACGACCCCGAGGAGCGCGAGCGCGCCCTCGAGCGGCAGCGCCGCAAGGACGCCAAACCGAAGACGGACGCCGAGATCGAGGACGAGCTGCTCGCGTCCCGCCGCGGCTGACGACGCCGCCGCGGCACCTCGTCTCGCCCTGTCTCGTCCTGTCTCGTCCTGTCTCGCCCTGTCTCGTCTCAGTGAGACGAGACGCCGTCCCGGCCGCGAGACGCCGCGTGGCGCGCGAGACGCCGCCGGATCCGGCGCTGTCTCGCGACGCACGCGGCGTCTCGACGCCGAGGCGGCGTCTCGGGACGCGCCGCGACGCGGTCTGACACCCGAGCGACGCGGCCTGGAGGCGCGTGGCGGGACCGCCACGCGCCTCCAGACCGCCTGTGGCGCGCCATCTCGGGCCCGGCGCGCGACGGGACTCTGACTCACGAGCGAGACGCGCCGCCAGGCGCGAGACACCGCCCGATTCGGCGGCGTCTCGCGCCGAGCACGGCGTTTCGCGCCGCGCACAGTGTCTCACCGAAGCGAGACGCCGCGACCACGCGCGCTACGCGAGCTCGACGAGCTCGGCGTAGTCCTTGTTCCAGTGGTCCTCGGTGCCGTCCGGCAGGAGCAGCACGCGCTCGGGGTTGAGCGCCTCGACCGCGCCGGCATCGTGCGACACCAGGACGACGGCGCCCTCGTACCCCGCCAGCGCACCGAGGATCTCCTCGCGCGACGCCGGGTCGAGGTTGTTCGTCGGCTCGTCCAACAGCAGCACGTTCGCGCCCGACACGACGATCATCGCCAGCGACAGACGCGTCTTCTCGCCACCGGACAGCACGCCGGCCTTCTTGTAGCCGTCGTCGCCCGTGAACAGGAACGAACCGAGCACGCGACGGGCCTCGGTCTCATTGAGGTCGTTCGATGCCGACACCATGTTCTCGATCACGGTCCGGTTGACGTCGATGTTCTCGTGCTCCTGGGCGTAGTACCCGATCCGCAGCCCGTGTCCGGGAAGGATCTCGCCGGTGTCGGGCTGGTCGGCGCCCGCGAGGATCCGGAGCAACGTCGTCTTGCCTGCACCGTTGAAGCCGAGGATGACGACGCGCGAACCACGGTCGATCGCCAGGTCGACGCCCGCGAAGATCTCCAGCGAGCCGTACGACTTCGACAGTCCCTCGGCCATCAGCGGGGTGCGGCCGCAGGGCGTCGGTGTCGGGAACCGCAGCTTGGCGACCCGGTCGACGGCACGCTCGTCCTCGAGCCCGGCCAGGAGCTTCTCCGCCCGCGCCACCATCTGGTGCGCCGCAGCGGCCTTCGTCGCCTTCGCGCCGAAGCGGGCGGCCTGGTCCTTGAGGGTCGCGGCCTTCTTCTCGGCGTTCGCCCGCTCCTTGCGGCGGCGCTCCTCGTCCGCGGCGCGCTGGCGCTGGTAAAGCTTCCAGCCCATGTTGTAGACGTCGATGCACTGCCGGTTCGCGTCCAGGTAGAAGACCCGGTTGACGACCTCGTCGACGAGCTCGACGTCGTGCGAGATCACGATCACACCGCCGGGGTACGTCTTGAGGTGCTCACGGAGCCAGGTGATCGAGTCGGCGTCGAGGTGGTTCGTCGGCTCGTCGAGGATCATCGTCTCGGCGTCCGAGAACAGGATGCGGGCGAGCTCGATGCGGCGGCGCTGACCACCCGACAGCGTCTTGAGCTGCTGGTCGAGGATGCGATCCGGCAGCTTGAGGTTCGAGGCGATCGACGCCGCCTCGGCCTCGGCTGCGTAGCCGCCGAGCGCGTTGAACTGGTCGTCGAGCCGGCTGTACCGGCGCATCGCCTTCTCGGCAACGTCCGCGTCGTCGCTGGCCATGTCCAGCGTGGCCTGCCGGATGCCCTCGACGAGCTCGCCGAGGCCCCGCGCGTCGAGGATGCGCTTGCGGGCCGTGTCCTCCGGGTTGCCGGACCGGGGGTCCTGCGGCAGGTAGCCGATCTCGCCGGAGCGGTCGATCTTGCCGCCGGTGGGCTGCGTCTCGCCCGCCAGAGCCTTCGTCATGGTCGTCTTGCCAGCGCCGTTCCGGCCGACGAGACCGATCTTGTCGCCCTTCTCGACGCGGAAGGACACGTTCTCCATCAGGAGGCGAGCCCCGACGCGGATCTCGAGGTCGTGCACGGCAAGCACTACAGACGTCCAATCAGTTGGTGGATGTGCACAACGGTGTGTGCGGGAGGTGCACCGCTACGCTGACGGGACCGATGGTCCCGAACGGGACCAGCAGCCCATTCTAGGAGAATCCATGACGAACGCCACCGGGTTCGCTCGCCGCGCAGTCCTCGCCGACCGTCTGCGTACCCACGGCCTGGCCACCGACGCCGCCCTGATCGCGGGCGGCGCCCTGTTCACCGCTGCCATGGCACAGGTCGAGGTACCGATGTGGCCGGTGCCGATCACGGGGCAGACCCTCGCCGTCGTGCTCGTCGGCGCGTCCCTCGGTGCCCGTCGCGGCATGCTGTCCCTGCTCGTCTACGCGGTCGCCGGGCTCGCCGGCGCTCCGTTCTTCGCCGACATGACCGGCGGCCTGCAGGCCCTCGCCGTCCCGAGCTTCGGCTACGTCATCGGCTTCATCCCGGCGGCAGGGGTCGTCGGCTGGCTCGCCCGTCGCGACTGGGACCGCCACCTGGGCCGTGCAGCCGTGGCGATGCTCGTCGCGAGCGCGATCCCGTTCGTCACCGGTCTGCCGTACCTCGCGGTCGCACTCGGCCGGCTCGGTGCCCCGAACGACCTGCAGTCGGTGCTCGCCGCCGGGCTCTACCCGTTCATCGTCGGCGGCATCGCCAAGGCGCTCATCGCGGCGGGCGTGCTCCCGCTGGCGTGGAAGCTCCTGGGCCGCCGCTGACCCGCGCCGGAAGGGCCCCGCACCGTCCGGTGCGGGGCCCTTCCATGTGCCCGAGGCAACGGCGGTCCGAGCCGCCGCACAGGCGGGACGCGCCGCGCCACGCCCGCTGAACGGGCGGGACGCGCCGCGCCACGCCCGCCGAGCGGGCGGAGCCGGCAGCCGGGCGTCGCCGAGCGTGACGGATGTTGCACACTCGGCACGAAACGACGCACCTCAGGCGCGCTACCGCCGATTCGTCCGCCGAACGTGCGCGACACGCCTCAGGCGCCCCGCCGAGCGGGCAGAGTGTGCCGCCCGGATGCGCCGAGCGTGACGAATAGTGCACACTCGACGTCAGTCCGGACACGCCCACACACGGACGGGAGGCGCGGTGCCAGCTGGCACCGCGCCTCCCGTCCGGTGTGTGGTTGCGGCTAGATCGAGAAGCCGAGCGCGCGCATCATCTCGCGCCCGTCGTCGGTGATCCGCTCCGGGCCCCATGGCGGCATCCAGACCCAGTTGATCCGGAACGCGTCGACGATGCCGTCGAGCGCGTTCGCGGTGTCGCCCTCGATGACATCGGTCAACGGGCAGCCCGCGCTCGTCAGCGTCATGCTGATCACGAGCGCGGTCGCCTCGTCGTCCCAGGCCAGGTCGTAGATGAGCCCGAGGTCGACGATGTTGACACCGAGCTCGGGGTCCTGGACCTCCTTCAGACCCTCGACGACCTCGTCGAACTTCTCCGGGGAGAGCGCGGTGATCATCAGTTGCCCGCTGCTGCGGCCTGCACGTAGCGGTCGTAGCCCTCGTTCTCGAGGCGCTCCGCCAGCTCCGGACCGCCCTGCTCGGCGACCTTGCCCGCGACGAACACGTGCACGAAGTCCGGCTTGATGTAGCGGAGGATGCGCGTGTAGTGGGTGATGAGCAGCACGCCGAGGCCGGTCGCCGCCTTGGCGCGGTTGACGCCCTCGGACACGATCTTCAGCGCGTCGACGTCGAGCCCGGAGTCGGTCTCGTCGAGCACGGCGAACTTCGGCTTGAGGAGCTCGAGCTGCATGATCTCGTGACGCTTCTCTCGCCGCCGGAGAAGCCCTCGTTGACGTTGCGCTCGGCGAAGGCGGAGTCCATCTTCAGGTCGGCCATCGACTGACGGAGGTCCTTCACCCAGCTGCGGAGCGCCGGGGCCTCGCCGTCGATGGCGGTCTTCGCGGTGCGCAGGAAGTTCGAGACCGTGACGCCGGGGATCTCGACCGGGTACTGCATGGCGAGGAACATGCCGGCGCGGGCACGCTCGTCGACGCTCATCGCGAGGACGTCCTCGCCGTCGAGGGTGATCGAGCCACCGACGACGTTGTAGCGCGGGTGACCGGCGATCGTGTAGGCGAGGGTGGACTTGCCCGAGCCGTTCGGCCCCATGATCGCGTGGATCTCGCCCTCGTTGATGGTGAGGTCGACGCCCTTGAGGATCTCCTTGACACCCTGGTCGGTGTCGATCGAGACCTGCAGGTCGCGGATTTCGAGAGTGGACATTGCGTTCCTTCGGTTGCAGCTGGGGTGCGGCGTCAGCCGCGGGAAGTGAGTGGGGGCCGGGTACGGCCGGGGCGGGAGGTCTCAGTCCACCGGCACGGGGTCGTGCACGTCGACGTAGACGTCACCGTCACGGACCTCGACCCGGAACACCGGGACGGGTTCGTACGCCGGGAAGTTCTGCGGCTTGCCGGTGACCAGCGAGAACCGGGACCCGTGGGCCCAGCACTCGAGCGTGTCCCCTCGACGAACCCCTCTGCCAGTGAGATGTCCCCGTGCGTGCAGGTGTCCCCGATGGCGTGCACGGTGCCGGCGGAGTCCTTCACGATGGCGACCGCGGTGCCGTCGACCACGGCGCGCATCGGGCTGTCCACCGCGATGTCCGCCTCGGCGCAGACCTTCGTCGACATCAGGCGGACGCCTCCGGTGCCGCTTCGGCGATGACCGAACGGCCCTCGGCGAGCTCCTGCTCGACGGCCGCGATGAGCCGCTCCTCGAGCTCGGGCGCGCCGATCTTCTGGATGATCTCGACGAGGAAGCCGAGCACGACCAGCCGGCGGGCCTCTTCCTCGGGGATGCCGCGGGACTGCAGGTAGAACAGCTGCTCGTCGTCGAAGCGGCCGGTCGCGCTCGCGTGGCCGGCTCCCTCGATGTTGCCCGTCTCGATCTCGAGGTTCGGGATGCTGTCCGCGCGCGTGCCGTCGGTCAGGACGAGGTTGCGGTTCTGCTCGTAGGAGTCGGTGCCGTCGCCGGTACGGCCGATGAGCACGTCGCCGATCCACACGGTGTGTGCGCCCTCGCCCTGCAGCGCGCCCTTGTAGTTCACCCGGCCGCGCGTGTTCGGCGCGTCGTGGTTCACGTAGACCTGCTGCTCGATGTACTGGCCGGCGTCCGCGAAGTACACGCCGTACATCTCGGTGTCCGCACCCTGGGCCCCGAGGTGCGTGGACGGGTTGACCCGGATGACGTCACCGCCGAGCGAGACCACGACGTGCTTGAGGAAGGCGTCACGACCGACCTCGGCGAAGTGCGTCGAGACGTGCACGGCGTCGTCGTCCCAGTCCTGCAGGCTGACGACCGTGAGCCGGGCACCGTCGCGGACGACGATCTCGACGTTCTCGCTGAGCAGCGCCGGGCCGCGGTTGTCGAGCACGACGATGCCCTGCGCGTGCGCCTCGGCCGTGATGACGGTGTGCGCGGCACGGGGCTGCGTGCCGAAGTCCGACCGGGTCAGCGTGATGAACTCGTGCGCCTCGGTCGCCTTGACCGTGACGGCCAGCACGGCGTCACGAGCGGTCCAGGCCGCCGCGGCCGCGCGGTCCTCGGGCAGACCGGCCGTGCCGACGCGCGGGTCGTCACTGCGACCCCACTCGACGTCGGCGCCCTCGGACTGCCGGGCGAGGAACGGGTAGGCCGAGCCGTCGAGACCGCCGGCGAGCAGCGGCTGAAGCTTCGCGAGCGGCGCGAACTTCCAGTTCACCTCGCGCCCGGTGACGGTCGGGAAGGCGTCGAGGTCGGCGGACTGCGGGCGTTCCGACCGGGTCTGGACCGGGACCTTCTTGTCGGGGGCGTCCCAGCCGCCGTCGGAGTGCGCCGTCGCGCCGTGCTGTGCAGTGTCCGTCGCTGCGGCGGCCGGCTCGATCGGCTGGTCGATGTGGGGAGGGGTGGAGCTGGACATCTAGCCGACGGATCCTTCCATGCTCATCTCGATGAGCTTGTTGAGTTCGAGTGCGTACTCCATCGGGAGCTCGCGTGCGATCGGCTCGATGAAGCCGCGGACGATCATCGCCATCGCCTCGTCCTCGGGCATGCCGCGGGACATCAGGTAGAACAGCTGCTCCTCGCTCACCCGGGAGACCGTGGCCTCGTGGCCCAGCTGGACGTCGTCGACGCGGATGTCGATCGCCGGGTAGGTGTCGGACCGGCTGACCGTGTCCACCAGCAGCGCGTCGCAGCGCACCGTGTTGGCCGCGTGGTGCGCGTTCGGGTCGACGCGGACCTCGCCGCGGTACCCGGCGCGACCACCGCCGCGCGCGATCGACTTCGAGACGATCGAGGACGTCGTGTACGGCGCCATGTGGATCATCTTCGCGCCGGCGTCCTGGTGCTGGCCCGGGCCCGCGAAGGCGACGGAGAGCGTCTCGCCCTTGGCGTGCTCGCCGGCGAGGTAGATCGACGGGTACTTCATCGTCACCTTCGAGCCGATGTTGCCGTCGATCCACTCCATCGTCGCACCCTCGTGCGCGATCGCACGCTTGGTGACGAGGTTGTAGACGTTGTTCGACCAGTTCTGGATCGTCGTGTAGCGGACGCGGGCGTTCTTCTTCACGACGATCTCGACGACGGCCGAGTGCAGCGAGTCGGACTTGTAGATCGGTGCCGTGCACCCCTCGATGTAGTGCACGTAGGAGTCTTCGTCGGCGATGATCAGCGTGCGCTCGAACTGGCCCATGTTCTCGGTGTTGATCCGGAAGTAGGCCTGGAGCGGGATCTCGACGTGGACGCCCTTCGGGACGTAGACGAACGAGCCGCCGGACCACACGGCCGTGTTCAGGGCGGCGAACTTGTTGTCGCCGGCCGGGATCACGGTGCCGAAGTACTCCTCGAAGAACTCGGGGTGCTCACGGAGGGCCGTGTCGGTGTCCATGAAGATGACGCCCTGGGCCTCGAGGTCCTCGCGGATCTGGTGGTAGACGACCTCGGACTCGTACTGAGCGGCGACGCCGGCGACGAGCCGCTGGCGCTCGGCCTCGGGGATGCCGAGCTTCTCGTAGGTCTCGCGGATGTCCTCCGGCAGGTCCTCCCACGACTGCGCCTGCTTCTCGGTGGAGCGCACGAAGTACTTGATGTTGTCGAAGTCGATGCCCGTCAGGTCGGCGCCCCACGTCGGCATCGGCTTGCGGCCGAAGAGCTGCAGTCCCTTCAGACGGTTCTTGAGCATCCACTCGGGCTCGCCCTTGAGGTTCGAGATGTCGGTGACGACCTCTTCCGAGATGCCGCGGCGGGCCGAGGCGCCGGCCGTGTCGGAGTCGGACCAGCCGAACTCGTATTGGCCGAGCCCTTCGAGCTCGGGACGGTCGATGAGCACGTCGGACATGGTCTCCTCGTTTCCTTCTCGCGGCAGCGTCTGTGGGTGCCAACCCGTGGCGTCAGGCGCCATTCCACCGCAGACCGCCGACAAGGCGGACACGGTGCTGCTCCCTCGCAACGTCGATGGTTCCACACAGCCCTGAATGTCGACGTCCGGGGGTGATCGGCGATCTCGGCCCATTCGGAGCCGGCGCCTGCCTAGACTTGACTGCTGCTGAACCCTCGAATCCTACAGGTTCGCTGCACGGAACAACAGGAAGGCACCACCCTCGTGACTCGCGTCGGATCCCCCGTCGACCAGGACGTCCCGACGGCGCGGTGGTGGTCGCTCCCCCGCGTCGTCGACCAGCGCGTCGTCGTCCTCGCCTGGGCGTCGTTCATCGTCGAGGTGATCCTCATCGGCACGGGTGGCCTCGTCCGGCTCACCGCCTCGGGCCTCGGCTGCCCGACGTGGCCCAAGTGCACGGCGGACTCGCTCGTGTCGACGCCCGAGATGGGCGTGCACGGCGTGATCGAGTTCGGCAACCGTCTGCTCACCTTCGTGCTCGTGGTCGTCGCGATCGCGATGTTCCTGCTCGTCGTCCGCATGCGGCGCACGCGCCCGGAGCTGTTCTGGCTCGCGTTCGCCCAGGGCGCAGCGATCCCGGCCCAGGCGGTCATCGGCGGCATGAGCGTCTGGACGAACCTGAACCCCTTCGTCGTGGGGCTGCACTTCGTCGTCTCCGCCGTCCTCACCTCGGTCACCGCTGCGCTGGTGTACCGGGCGATGCGGGGTCCCCGGACCGATGAACGACTCGTCCCCGGCTGGTACACGGGCGTCGTCCTGGGCACGATCGCCGCGGTGGCCGTGACCGTCCTCGTCGGCATCCTGACCACCGGGAGCGGGCCGCACGCCGGCGCCGACGAGGCCGTCGACGGCGGACGGCTGCACCGCACCGGGTTCGATCCCGCGATCATGGAGCACCTGCACGCCGTCCCGGCGTACGTCCTGTTCGCCCTGACCCTCGTGCTCGTCGTCGGCGCCGTCCGCCTGCGCCTGTCGAGCAGGTGGGCGCTGCTGCTGCTCGTGGTCGAGTTCGTGCAGATCGCGGTCGGGCTCACCCAGGCACGAACGGGCCTGCCCGTCGGGCTCGTCGGCACCCACATGGTCCTCGCGGGCCTGCTCGTCGGCGCCACCACGGTCGTGACGCTCTCGACGCGCGGCACCGCGGGCCGTCACGCCACACGGGAGTCCTTCGCCTCCTGACGCGCGGCGCACCGCTCGCAGTCTCCGACGTCCCACCTGTCGGCGGACAGGTGGGACGTCGTGCTTCGCGCGCAACGCGACCAGACGACGGCCTGGAGGCACGGTGCGGGGCCGCCCCGCGCCTCCAGGCCGGTGGGTGGACGCGGCCGGGGGCCGCGCCTGCGGACCCGGAACGACACCACCGACGTCGTACGACAGCGGCCTCGTCGCAAGCGAGCGCGCGCAACAGGCCGCGGCCGCAAAGAGCGACATCGCCGCTGTCGTACGACAGCGACGATGTCGCAACGAGTCCGCACCGCGGAACGCGGACCCGCGCCCGGCGACCGCCCCGCTCGTGCCCGACTAGAAGGTGAAGACCTGCGGCAGCAGCGGGTCGATGCCCACGGCGATGAAGAGCAGCGTCAGGTACGTGATCGAGCTGTGGAAGACGCGCATCGGCTGCACGTGCTCCACGTGCTGGATCGCCCGCGAGTACAGGCGGTGCGACTCGACGACGAACCAGATGCCCCGGCCAGCGCCACGACCGTGTAGAGCGGGCCCATGTGCGCCACCGGGACGAGCAGCAGCGAGCAGACCAGCGTCGCCCAGGCGTAGAGCACGACCTGCAGGCCCACGACCGTGCGACCACGGACGACGGCGAGCATCGGCACGTCGGCGGCGTCGTAGTCGTCGCGGTACTTCATCGACAGCGGCCAGTAGTGCGGCGGCGTCCAGAGGAAGATCACCATGAACAGGATGACCGGTGCCCAGGAGAGCGACCCGGTGACACCCGCCCAGCCGATGAGCACGGGCATGCAGCCGGCGGACCCGCCCCAGACGATGTTCTGCGGGGTGCGGCGCTTGAGCCACAGCGTGTAGACGAACACGTAGATGAGGATCGCGATGACGCTGAGCGCGGCGGCGAGCCAGTTGACGAGGAACCCGAGCACCGCGGTGGACGCGACGCCGAGCACCCACGAGAACACGAGCGCCTCGCGGTCGGAGAGCTCCCCGGTGACGAGCGGGCGTGCGCTCGTGCGCTTCATGACGCGGTCGATGTCCCGGTCGATGTAGCAGTTGAACGCCGACGCGGACCCGGCCGACATGGCCCCGCCGAGCATCGTCCAGAACACCAGCCAGAGGTCCGGCACCCCGCGCTCGGCGAGGAACATCGTCGGTGCCGTGGTGACGAGCAGCAGCTCCATGACCCGCGGTTTCGTCAACGAGACGTACGCGCGCACCTTGCGGGACAGCGTCGAACGGGTCGATCGGTGTCGGGCCGGGTCACGGTGGCAGTCGGCAAGGGAACCTCAGTCTGTTCGCGTCAGCTCGCACGCTCGGTGGACGGCTCCGTCGTCGTCGGGGCGTGCGTCGACCCGGAATGCTCACGGGCCGTCGACAGTTTACGCGATCGAGGCGCCGCGACGGTGCCCCGCCTCGCCACCCGGGACGAAGTCCGTGCGACCGCCGGCGGCCACCGACACGCCCGACCGGCGTCCGGTGCCGGTGGCCGCGGGCCCCACCCGCGTCACCTGAGCACCTTCTGAGTGCATGGTCACTATGCTGGAGTCGCCCTCCCGCAGTGCGTGCCCCGATGACGTCGGCCGCGACGAGCCGGTCGGCCGCCGCGAGACGGCGACACGACCAAGGCCCCCGGGACGGCGATCATGTCCGTGCGATGGCACGAGCCCTCGCACATGTCGCATCAATGAAGGGTCAACATCCAAGTGGCTGAATTCACCTGGGACGCCATCGACAGGAAGGCCGTCGACACGGCCCGCGTACTCGCCGCCGACTCGGTCGAGGCCGCCGGCAACGGTCACCCCGGCACCGCGATGAGCCTCGCCCCGCTCGCCCACCTCCTCTTCCAGAAGGTGATGCACCGCGACCCGAGCGACTCCACGTGGATCGGCCGCGACCGCTTCATCCTCTCCGCGGGCCACGCCTCGATCCTCCAGTACGTGCAGTTCTACCTGCACGGCTACGGCCTCGAGCTCGAGGACCTCCAGCACCTCCGCAAGTGGGGCTCGAAGACCCGGGTCACCCGGAGTATGGCCACACCGACGGTGTCGAGATCACCACCGGCCCGCTCGGCCAGGGCCTCGCCTCGGCCGTGGGCTTCGGCTACGCGCAGCGCTTCGAGCGCGGCCTGTTCGACCCGGAGACCGCCGACGGCGAATCGCCGTTCGACCACTTCACCTACGTGATCGCCGGTGACGGCGACATGCAGGAGGGCGTCACGAACGAGGCCGCGAGCCTCGCCGGCCGCCAGCAGCTCGGTCGCCTGGTCGTCTTCTACGACTCGAACCAGATCTCGATCGAGGACGACACCGACATCTCCTTCTCGGAGAGCGTCCCGGACCGCTACGAGGCGCTCGGCTGGCACGTCCAGACGGTCGACTGGAAGAAGACGGGCGAGTACTCGGAGGACGTCGAGTCCCTCTTCGCCGCGATCGAGGCAGCCAAGGCCGTCACCGACAAGCCGTCGCTCATCGTCCTCAAGACGATCATCGGCTGGCCGTCGCCGACCAAGCAGAACACCGGCAAGATCCACGGCTCGGCGCTCGGTGGCGACGAGATCAAGGGCCTCAAGGAGATCCTCGGGTTCGACCCGGAGCAGACCTTCCACGTGGACCCCGAGGTGCTCGAGTACACCCGCGGCGCCATCGCCAAGGGCCAGGCCGAGCACGCCGAGTGGCAGAAGACCTTCGACGCATGGGCCGCGGCCAACCCGGAGAAGAAGGCGATCCTCGACCGCATCAACGCCGGCGAGCTCCCGGAGGGCCTCGAGGAGGCGCTCCCGGTCTTCCCGACCGAGAAGGCCGTGTCGACCCGTGCCGCCTCCGGCAAGGTCATCAACGCCATCGCGCCGCTCATGCCCGAGTTCTGGGGCGGTTCGGCGGACCTCGCCGAGTCGAACCTGACCACGATCGAGGACGCCAAGTCCTTCGGCCCGGCCGAGGCGAGCACCAAGGCGTGGACCACCGACCCGTACGGCCGTGTGTTGCACTTCGGCATCCGCGAGCACGCGATGGGCTCGATCCTCAGCGGCATCGTGCTGCACGGGAACACCCGCCCCTTCGGCGGCACGTTCCTGATCTTCAGCGACTACATGCGCCCGGCGGTCCGTCTCGCCGCGCTCATGAAGGCGCCGGCGATCTACGTCTGGACCCACGACTCCATCGCCCTCGGCGAGGACGGCCCGACGCACCAGCCGATCGAGCAGCTGAGCGCCCTCCGTGCGATCCCGGGTCTCGACGTCGTCCGTCCCGCCGACGCGAACGAGGTCGCCTACGCCTGGCTCGAGATGCTGAAGCACCACGACCGCCCGGCCGGCATCGCCCTGAGCCGTCAGAACCTGCCCGTGTTCGAGCGCGGCGAGGGCGACGCCTCCGGTGAGACCTTCGCCTCGGCGAAGAACGTCGGCAAGGGTGCGTACATCCTGGCCGAGGCCCCGAACGGCACCCGGACGTGATCCTGATCGCGACCGGTTCCGAGGTCCAGATCGCCGTCGAGGCCCGCGAGCAGCTCAAGGCCGAGGGCATCAACGCCCGCGTCGTGAGTGCCCCGTCCCTCGAGTGGTTCCGCGCCCAGTCGGAGAACTACCAGGACCAGGTGCTCCCGAAGGACGTCACCGCCCGCGTCTCGGTCGAGGCCGGCATCGCCATGAGCTGGCGCGACATCATCGGCGACAAGGGCCGCAGCGTCTCGATCGAGCACTTCGGTGCGTCGGCGGACTACCAGACCCTGTTCAAGGAGTTCGGTTTCACGACGGAGCACGTCGTGGCCGCCGCGAAGGAATCCATCGCGGCTTCCTGACCCAGGTAGGGCCGGGTCCGGTTCGCCGGATCCGGCCCTTCTTCCGGGAGGCGCGGCTCGGCTCCGCCACGCGGCTCCCGCACCCAGACCCCGACTCCACGGCCCGCATCACCTCCGCGACGCGGGCCGGTCGATGAAGAAGAAGAGAAACAATGGCTGACAACACCCCACCGCCGCCCTCTCCGCGGTCGGCGTGAGCATCTGGCTCGACGACCTCTCCCGCGAACTGCTCGAGACCGGCAAGCTTACCGAGCTCATCGAGCAGAAGAACGTCGTGGGCGTCACCACGAACCCGACGATCTTCGCCTCCGCGCTCGCGAAGGGTGAGCGCTACGACGCCCAGGTGAAGGAGCTGGCCGCCGCCGGCACCGACGTGACCGACGCGATCTTCGAGATCACCACGCAGGACGTCGCGAACGCGTCCGACGTGTTCAAGCCGATCTACGACGAGACCAAGGGCTTCGACGGCCGTGTCTCGATCGAGGTCGAGCCGGGCGTCGCGCACGACACCGCCAAGACCATCGAGCAGGCCAAGTTCCTGTTCGACAAGGTCGGCAAGGAGAACGTCCTCATCAAGATCCCGGCGACCGTCGAGGGCCTCGAGGCCATCACCGAGACCATCGCCGCCGGCATCTCGGTCAACGTCACCCTGATCTTCTCGCTCGAGCGCTACCGCGCCGTGATCGATGCGTACCTCGGCGGTCTCGAGAAGGCCAAGGCCGCCGGCCACGACCTCTCGAAGATCCACTCCGTCGCCTCGTTCTTCGTGTCGCGCGTCGACTCCGAGATCGACAAGCGTCTCGACGCGATCGGCACGGACGAGGCGAAGGCCCTCAAGTCGAAGGCCGGCATCGCGAACGCGCAGCTCGCCTACCAGGTGTGGACCGAGGCGTTCGCCTCGGAGCGCGCGCTCGGCCTGCTCGAGGCCGGTGCGAACACGCAGCGTCCGCTCTGGGCGTCGACCGGTGTCAAGGACCCGTCGCTCCCGGACACGCTCTACGTGACCGAGCTCGCCGCGCCGAGCACCGTCAACACGATGCCGGGCAAGACGCTCGACGCCACCTTCGACCACGGTGAGATCCACGGCGACGCCATCGCAGGCTCGTTCGACGCCGCGCAGGAGGTCCTCGACAAGCTGGCCGCCGTCGGCATCGACTACGACGACGTCGTGGCGCTGCTCGAGAAGGAGGGCGTGGACAAGTTCAACGTCTCCTGGGCGAGCTCGTCGACACCGTGAAGACGGCCCTCGAGGGCGCGAAGTAAGTTGACCGTCTCCATCGCCGCCACCGGTGCGGCGGCCCGGGCCATCGAACAGGTGGTCCCGCGGCTCGTCGCCGACATGGTCGCATCGGGCATCACGGCCCAGGACCCCGAGCTTCTGGGGTCCGGAAGCCGAGTCCGAGGCGTCGGAGCGTCTGGGCTGGGTGGAGGCCGTCGCGGTCTCCCGCCCGCTCGTCGCGGAGATCACCGCGCTGCGCGAGCAGCTCGCCGCCGACGGGGTCGACCACGTCGTCCTGGCCGGCATGGGCGGCTCCTCGCTCGCGCCGGAGGTGATCACGCGGACGTACGGCGTCCCGCTGACGGTGCTCGACTCGACCGACCCGGCACAGGTCCGGGCGGCGGTGGAACACGACCTCGAGCGCACCGTGCTCGTGGTCTCGTCGAAGTCCGGCTCCACCCTCGAGACGGACTCGCAGCGTCGTGTGTACGAGCAGGCGTTCCGTGATGCGGGGATCGACCCCGCGTCACGGATCGTCGTCGTCACCGACCCCGGGTCGCCGCTCGAGGCCGCCGCGAACGACGCCGGCTACCGCGTGTTCACGGCGGACCCGAACGTCGGCGGCCGGTTCTCCGCGCTGACCGCGTTCGGCATCGTGCCGTCCGGGCTCGCCGGCGCCGACATCGCCGAGCTCCTCGACGAGGCTGACGCCATCTCGGTCCTCCTCGCCGTCGACACCGACGAGAACCCCGGCCTCGTGCTCGGGGCGGCACTCGCGTCGATCGACCCGCACGTCGCCAAGATCGGCATCGTGCCGGACGGCACCCACATCGTCGGCTTCGGCGACTGGGTCGAGCAGCTCCTCGCGGAGAGCACCGGCAAGGGCGGCAAGGGGCTCCTGCCCGTCGTCCTGACGCCCGACTCCCCCGAGGTCGCCGCCGGCCTGTCCGACCTCCAGGTGATCCGCATCGTCGGATCCCGCGACGACGAGCGCCACGTCGCCGAGGGCGAGGTCGAGATCGACGGCACCCTCGGCGGGC
This sequence comes from Curtobacterium flaccumfaciens, assembly GCA_029689965.1. Classification (GTDB taxonomy): domain Bacteria; phylum Actinomycetota; class Actinomycetes; order Actinomycetales; family Microbacteriaceae; genus Curtobacterium; species Curtobacterium flaccumfaciens_E. The sequence continues at coordinate 2,635,224 of CP121450.1, forward strand.
AGTTCCTCGTGTGGGAGTACGCCGTCGCCGTGGCCGGCCGCCTGATCGGCATCAACCCGTTCGACCAGCCCGACGTCGAGGCCGCCAAGGTCGCCGCGCGGGCCCTGCTCGACGACCGGCCGGAGACCGCCTCCGCAGTCTTCACCGAGGACGGCGTCGCCGTCCGCGCGACGCGGGGACTGCCGGTCGGGACGACGCTCGCGGAAGCCGTGTCGGGCCTCCTGTCCGAACTCGACGCGACCGGCTACCTGGCCGTGCAGGCCTACGTGGACCGCACCGCGGCCGGCGACCTCGAGTCGCTGCGCCACGTGCTGGCGGCTCGCACCGGCCGGCCCGTCACGTTCGGCTACGGTCCGCGCTTCCTGCACTCCACCGGTCAGTACCACAAGGGCGGTCCGGCGAACGGTGTCTTCCTGCAGATCGTGGCCGACGAACCCGACGACCTCGCGATCCCCGGCCGACCGTTCACGTTCGGCCAGCTCATCCAGGCCCAGGCCGCCGGCGACGCGAGCGTGCTCGCGCAGCACGGTCGCCCGGTCCTGACCCTCACGACGACGGACGTCGCCGCTGCGACCGCGGCCCTGACCTCCGCCGTCACCCTCTGACTCTCGAAGGAGTTCACCGACTCATGTCACCGGTGGCAATCACTCCGGAGCACAACCCGCTCCGGCTGCCGACGGATCGTCGACTGAACCGGATCGCGGGACCCAGCACCCTCATCATCTTCGGCGTGACGGGCGACCTGTCCCGCAAGAAGCTGATGCCCGCGGTCTACGACCTGGCGAACCGGGGGCTCCTGCCGCCCGGGTTCGCCCTCGTCGGGTTCGCTCGGCGTGACTGGGAGGACCAAGACTTCTCCCAGCTCGTCCACGACGCGGTCCAAGAGCACTCGCGCACCCCGTTCGACGAGGACGTCTGGCGTCAGCTCGAACAGGGCATCCGCTTCGTCCAGGGGTCGTTCGACGACCCGGAGGCGTTCCGCGAGCTCAAGCGCACCGTCGACACCCTCGACGCCGAGCGCGGGACGCTCGGCAACCACGCCTTCTACCTGTCCATCCCGCCGAAGATGTTCCCGGTCGTCACCGAACAGCTCAAGCTGTCCCGGCCTCACCGAGAAGCACGACGAGTCGTGGAGCCGCGTGGTCGTCGAGAAGCCGTTCGGCTCCGACCTGCGCACCGCGCGCGAGCTGAACGCGATCGTCGAGAGCGTCTTCGCTCCCGACGACGTGTTCCGCATCGACCACTACCTCGGCAAGGAGACCGTCCAGAACCTCCTGACGCTGCGGTTCGCGAACCAGATGTACGAACCCATCTGGAACTCGAACTACGTGGACCACGTGCAGATCACGATGGCCGAGGACATCGGTGTCGCCGGGCGTGCCGCCTACTACGACGGCATCGGTGCGGCCCGCGACGTCATCCAGAACCACCTGCTGCAGCTCCTCGCGCTCACCGCGATGGAGGAGCCCGTCTCGTTCAAGGCCGCGGACCTGCGCGCCGAGAAGGAGAAGGTGCTCTCCGCGGTCTGCCTCCCCGCCGACCTCGCCACGGCGACCGCCCGCGGGCAGTACGCCGGCGGCTGGCAGGGCGGCGAGAAGGTCCTCGGCTTCCTCGAGGAGGCCGGCATGAACCCGGACTCCGGCACCGAGACGTACGCGGCGATCAAGCTCGACATCGCCACCCGCCGGTGGCAGGGCGTGCCGTTCTACCTCCGGGCGGGCAAGCGCCTCGGCCGGCGCGTCACCGAGATCGCGATCGTCTTCAAGCGCGTCCCCGAGGACGTCTTCGGGATCCCGCAGTCGCCGCTCGGCCAGAACGCGCTCGTCATCCGCGTGCAGCCGGACGAGGGCGTCACGCTCCGCTTCGGCTCGAAGGTCCCGGCGTCGGCACCCAGGTGCGCGACGTGACGATGGACTTCGGCTACGGCCACGCGTTCACCGAGGCCTCGCCCGAGGCGTACGAGCGACTCATCCTCGACGTCCTCCTCGGCGACCCGCCCCTGTTCCCCGTCACCAAGAGGTGGAACTGTCGTGGAGGATCCTCGACCCGATCGAGGAGTTCTGGGCCACGCAGGGCCAGCCCGAGCAGTACCGTCCCGGCACGTGGGGTCCGGCGTCCGCCGACGCCCTGCTCGCCCGCGACGGCCGGACCTGGAGGCGTCCATGAAGATCGACCTGCCGAACACCACGGTCTCGAAGATCCAGAAGAAGCTCGTCCACATCCGCGAGGAGGGCGGCGCCGTCGCCCTCGGTCGTGTCCTGACCCTCATCATCTCGACGGCCCTCGGCCACGAGGAAGAGGCGATCGAGGCCGCGAACGAGGCCTCCCGCGAGCACCCGATGCGCGTCATCATCGTGTCGAAGAACCACGGCGACACGAAGTCGCCCGGACGGCTCGACGCGCAGATCCGTGTCGGCAGCGACGCGGGGGCCAGCGAGGTCATCGTCCTCCGTGCCTACGGCGAGACCGCGACCGACGAGGAGAGCCTGGTCACGGGTCTCCTGCTGCCGGACGCGCCCGTCGTGGCCTGGTGGCCGCAGACCGCCCCCGACCAGCCGTCGGCGTCCGCCCTCGGCCGCATCGCCCAGCGACGGATCACCGACGCCGCCGCACAGAAGGACCCGAACGGCGCGATCGAGGCGCTCGGGAAGTCGTACGTCCCCGGCGACACCGACTTCGCCTGGACCCGGCTCACCCTGTGGCGGAACCAGCTCGCCGCGGCGCTCGACCAGCCGCCGTACGAGCCCGTCACGGCTGTGGAGGTCTCCGGCGCGTACGACAGCCCGTCGACGATCTTGCTCGCCGCGTGGCTGCAGCTGCTAGCTCGAGGTGCCCGTCGCCGTCGTCACCTCGCCCCGCGCGACCGGGTCGAGCGGCATCCACGGCGTCAAACTCGTGCGAGAGTCCGGCACCATCGAGCTCGAGCGGTCCCTCGTCGACGTCGCGACGCTCTCGATGCCCGGGCAGCCGACGCACGACCTGTCGCTGCCGCGCCGCAACCTGCGCGACTGCCTGGCCGAGGAACTCCGTAGACTCGACCCGGACGTCCTCTTCGGAGACGTCGTCAAGCACGGGGTGCCGCAGCTGCGCGACTCGATCGCCGGCTGAGCCAACCCCACACGACCGGTCGGCCCGTCCGGCGCCCGCAGCACGCGGGAGGCGTACGGACCGGTCGGTCGGACCGAAGGCGGTCGCACCGGTCGGCCGCCACGAACACGGGAGTCACGTGACCAACGAACGGCGGGTGCTGGTGCACCCGGACAAGCAGGCCCTCGGCGCTTCGGTCGCCGCACGCTTCATCACGAAGATCATCGACGTGCTCGACGAGCAGGAGCGCGCGGACATCGCCATCAGCGGCGGTTCGGTGTCGTCGCTCGTCCTCGCTGCCATCGGCCAGTCGCCGGCGCGCGAGAGCGTCGAGTGGTCCAGGGTGCACGTGTGGTGGGTCGACGAGCGCTGGGTGCCGGCGGGCGACGCCGATCGCAACATCACCGGTACACAGACGGACTTCTTCGACCACGTCGACATCCCGGAGTCGAACATCCACCCGATCGCGGCGTCCGACGCGGGGATCGGCATCGACGAGGCCGCGTCGCAGTACGAGTGCGAACTGCAGGAGGCAGCGCCCGAGGGCGCCGTGGCGCCGCGCTTCGACATCACCCTGCTCGGCGTCGGCCCCGACGGCCACACGGCGTCGCTGTTCCCCGAGTTCCCGCAGCTGACGGTGAAGGACCGTGCGGTGCTCTCCGTCGACGACTCCCCAAGCCGCCGCCGCAGCGCCTCACGCTCACGTTCCCGGTGATCAACGCATCGCAGCGTGTCTGGGTCATCCTGTCCGGCGCCGAGAAGGCCTCCGTCCTCGGCCTCGCCCTCGCGGGTGCTGCGGTGGACGAGGTCCCCGTCGGCGGGGTGCAGGGGCGCAAGCGGACCGTGTTCTTCGTGGACCAGGACGCCGCGCGGGACGTCCCCGAGAACCTCATCGCGTCGACGTACTAGACGCGCCGTGCGCCCGTCGAGTGGGCGACATCCGTCACGCTCGGCGCACTCAGCCGACGCACTCCGCCCGCTCGGCGACCCACTCACGGCGTGTTCTGCCCGCTCGACGCGGTCCAGGGTCCGCGGGCTCTGCGCGCGGCGGCTGCACGACGAAGGCCCCCGCATCGGATCGGTGCGGGGGCCTCCGGACGTCGGATGCGGCTACTTCGCGGTGCCGCGACGCTCGCGCAGCTGCTGCAGCGCGTCCTCGAGGAGCTGCGCTGCCTCTTCCTCGGTGCGACGCTCCTTCACGTAGGCGAGGTGCGTCTTGTAGGGCTCGGTCTTCGCGACCTGCGGCGGGTTCTCCTTGTCGCGCCCCGCGGGGAGACCGGTCGACGGGGAGTCCACCGTCTCGGGGATCTCCTCGTCCGGGAGGCCGGCGGCGAAGTACCGCACGACCTCGTTGCCGAGGGCGTCCCAGTAGGAGATCGCCACTCGTTCGGCCTGGACCCCGCGGTCCTGCTCCCCATCGGGCCCGCGCCGACGCGCGAACCCCGGATTGCACTGCCTCCGGTTGCCATGGATCAGCTCCCCGCCGTGAACTTGTTGATGAGACCGAGCACGATGATGGACACGATCCAGAGCAGACCGAGGATCACCGTGATGCGGTTGAGGTTGCGCTCGGCGACGCCGGACGCCCCGAGGTTGCTCGTCACGCCGCCGCCGAACATGTCGGAGAGGCCACCACCGCGGCCCTTGTGCAGCAGGATGAGGAGCGTGAGCAGGAGACTCGTGATAGCGAGCAGGACCTGCAGCACGACGGAGAGAATCGCCACGACGTACCTTTCGTGTCAGTCAGCCATCCGAGTATACCGGGGACGAGTCGTTCCCAGGGCGCGAACGGCCGGGCGTGGAACAGGCCGGCCGCGCGGACGCGACCGGCCTGTTTCCGGGATCAGAGTCCGACGTGCTGCCGGAAGCGCGCGATGGCCGCGAACTCCTGCACGTCGAGCGAGGCGCCACCGACGAGCGCACCGTCGATGTCGGGCTCGCGGAGGAAGCCCGCGATGTTGCCGGACTTCACCGAGCCGCCGTAGAGCACGCGGGTCTCGGCAGCCGCCTCGTCTCCCCAGGCCGCGGCGATCCCGCGACGCAGGGCAGCACAGTCCTCCTGGGCCTGCTCGGCGGTCGCGGCCTGACCGGAACCGATCGCCCACACGGGCTCGTACGCGACGACGATCTCGGACGGCTTCACGGCGTCCAGGACGACCTGCAGTTGTTCGACCGGCACGACACCGGCGCCGCGTTCCGCACGCTGCTCGCCGGTCTCGCCCACGCAGACCACCGGTACGAGGCCGTGCTTGACGGCTGCGGCGGTCTTGGCGGCCACGATCTCGTCGGTCTCGCCGTGGATCGTGCGCCGCTCGGAGTGGCCGACGATGACGTACTGGGCGTCGAGTGCCGCCAGGAACGCCCCGGAGACGTCACCCGTGAAGGCGCCCGAGTCGTGCTGCGACAGGTCCTGCGCACCGAAGTGGAGCGGGAGCTTGTCCGCCGAGATGAGCGTCTGCACGCTGCGGAGGTCCGTGAAGGGCGGGAACACCGCGACCTCGACGTCGTCGAAGTCGTGGCGCGCGTCCTTCAGCGTCCACGCGAGCTTCTGGACGGTGGCGATGGCCTGGAGGTGGTCCAGGTTCATCTTCCAGTTCCCCGCGATGAAGGGCGTGCGGGTCATCGGGTCCACCCCAGTGCTTCGAGGCCGGGGAGCGACTTGCCCTCGAGGAACTCGAGGCTCGCGCCGCCACCGGTCGAGATGTGGCCGAACTGGTCGTCCGAGAACCCGAGGGACCGGACGGCCGCGGCGGAGTCGCCACCGCCGACCACCCCGAGGCCGTCGACCTCGGTGAGCGCCTGCGCGACGGTCTTCGTGCCGGCCGCGAACGCCGGGAACTCGAACACGCCCATCGGGCCGTTCCAGAACACCGTCTTCGAGCCGGACACCGCCGACGCGAACCGCGCCGCCGTCTCCGGGCCGATGTCGAGGCCGACTCCATCGGTGCCGAACGCGGTCGACTCGATCGCGTCGGCTGCCACCGTCTCGTGGTCCGCGTCGGCCGAGAAGCCGGAGGCCACGACGACGTCGGTCGGCAGGTCGATGGTCACGCCCAGTTCGTCCGCGCGCGCCAGGTAGGACCGGACGGTGTCGAGCTGGTCGGCCTCGAGCAGGGACTTCGCGACCCCGTGCCCCTGGGCCGCGAGGAACGTGAAGAGCATGCCGCCGCCGATGCAGAGCGTGTCCACCTGCGGAAGGAGGTGGTCGATGACCCCAAGCTTGTCACTGACCTTCGACCCGCCGAGCACGACCGTGTACGGCCGCTCCGGGTCCTTCGTCAGTCGCTCGAGCACACCCAGCTCGGTCTCGATGAGCGAGCCGGCGGCGCTGGGCAGCGCGGACGCGAGCTCGTACACCGAGGCCTGCTTGCGGTGCACGACACCGAAGCCGTCCGACACGAACGCGTCCCCGAGAGCGGCGATCCGGTCCGCGAACCCACCGCGCACGACCGCGTCCTTCGAGGTCTCCTCCGGGTTGAACCGCAGGTTCTCGAGCAGCAGGACGTCGCCGTCCCCGAGGGCGTCCGCGGCGGCGGTCGCTTCGTCGCCGACGGTCTCGCCGACGAACGTGACCTCTTTCCCGAGCAGCTCCGAGAGCCGCTGAGCGACCGGCGCAAGCGAGAACTCCGGCTTGGGCTCACCGTCGGGGCGGCCCAGGTGGGAGATCACGATGACGCGGGCGCCGGCGTTGATCAGGGTGTTCAGGGTGGTCAGCGACGCCCGCACGCGGCCGTCGTCCGTGATCACACCGTCCTTGAGCGGCACGTTGAGATCGCATCGGACGACGACTCGCTTGCCGGCCAGGTCGCCGAGGTCGCCCCAGCGCCCGGGCTCGCCGAGAGTTCGGAGGGTCATGACGCTACAGACGCTCGCCCACGTACTCGGTCAGGTCGACGAGGCGGTTCGAGTAGCCCCACTCGTTGTCGTACCACGAGGTGATCTTCACGAGACCGCCGATGACCTTGGTCAGGCCGGAGTCGTAGATCGAGGAGTGCGGGTCCGTGGTGATGTCGGTCGACACCAGCGGGTCCTCGCTGTAGAGCAGGATGCCCTTGAGGGGGCCCTCAGCGGCCTCCTTGTAGGCGGCGTTGATCTCGTCGACCGTGACCTCGGCCTTGGTCTCGAGCGTGAGGTCCGTGATCGAGCCGGTGGGGACCGGGACGCGGAGCGCGAAGCCGTCGAGCTTGCCGGCGAGCTCCGGGAGGACGAGGCCGATCGCCTTCGCCGCACCCGTGGAGGTCGGGACGATGTTCAGGGCTGCGGCGCGGGCACGACGCGGGTCCTTGTGGGGGCCGTCCTGGAGGTTCTGGTCGGCGGTGTACGCGTGCACCGTCGTCATGAGACCGCGCTCGATGCCGAACTTGTCGTTGAACACCTTGGCCAGCGGCGCGAGGCTGTTCGTCGTGCAGGACGCGTTCGAGATGATGTTGTGCTTCGCCGGGTCGTAGGTGTCCTCGTTCACGCCGAGCACGATGGTGACGTCGTCGCCGGTGGCCGGAGCGGAGATGATGACCTTCTTGGCGCCCGCGTCGATGTGCTTCTGCGCGTCGGCGGCCTTGGTGAAGAAGCCGGTGGACTCGATGACGATGTCGACGCCCAGCTTCGCCCAGGGGAGGTTGGCGGGGTCGCGCTCCGCGAGGACCTTGATCGCCTTGCCGTCGACGACGATGTTGTCGCCGTCGAGCTCGACCGTTGCCGGGAGCTTGCCGGTGATGGAGTCGAACTTCAGCAGGTTCGCGAGCGACGCGTTGTCGGTGAGGTCGTTCACCGCCACGATCTCGAGGTCGCTGCCCTTGGCCAGTGCGGCCCGGAAGAAGTTACGGCCGATGCGGCCGAAGCCGTTGATACCGATCTTGACGGTCAATGGATCTCCTGGTGGGTGTGGAGCGCCCAGGGGCGCTGCTTTCGGAGTCACAGGCCCTTCGGGCCCGCGTGTGGTGGACGATACGCCCCGTAACGTCGCCGTAACGACCCTAGCAGTCGGACACTGCCAGACCGTGCGGATGACGGTCCGTCCGGACGGTCGCGAGCGCTGCCCTGGACGCACCCCACGAACGGACGGGAGGCGCGGTGCCAGCTGGCACCGCGCCTCCCGTCGGGTGGTCGGAACGCGACCGATCAGGCCCCCTCGAGCTCCTCGGGAACGCTTGCCTCGGTCCCCGGGATGCCGAGGTCCGACGCCTTCTTGTCGGCCATCGCGAGCAGTCGGCGGATGCGACCGGCGATGGCGTCCTTCGTCATCGGCGGATCGGCGTGCTGGCCGAGCTCGTCGAGCGACGCGTCGCGGTGCTGCAGTCGCAGGGAGCCGGCGTACTTGAGGTGGTCCGGGACCTCGTCGTCGAGGATCTCGAGCGCGCGCTCGACCCGGGCGCAGGCGGCGACGGCGGCCTGCGCGGAGCGACGGAGGTTCGCGTCGTCGAAGTTGACCAGGCGGTTGGCGGTGGCGCGGACCTCGCGGCGCTGGCGCATCTCCTCCCACTCGGCGGTGGTGCGCGCGGCACCCATCACGGTGAGCATCTGACCGATGGCCTCGCCGTCGCGGATCACGACGCGGTGCACCCCGCGGACCTCACGGCCCTTCGCGGCGATGCCGAGTCGCGAGGCAGCACCCACGAGCGCCATCGCTGCCTCGTTGCCGGGGCAGGTGACCTCGAGCGCGGCGGCCCGACCGGGTCGGTGAGCGTGCCGGCGGCGAGGAACGCACCGCGCCAGATCGCGGCGAGGTCCTCGCGGTTGCCGGTGGTCAGCCGGTTCGGCAGACCGCGGACCGGACGGCGACGGGCGTCCATGAGCCCCGTCTGCCGGGCGAGGGTCTCCCCCGCCTCGAGCACGCGCACGAGGTACCGGGTGCCACGACGGGCGGACGCGGACGACCCCACCGACGCCTCGCTCCGCACGCCGTACAGCTCGGCGAGGTCCTTGCGCACGCGGTGCACGATGATCCGGGTGTCGAGTTCGACCTCGACGGCGATCCTGCCCGAGATGACGTGCAGGCCACCCGCGAACCGCAGGATGGTCGCGAGTTCGGCGGCGCGGACCGTGTTCCGGTTCACGACGACCCTGGCCAGTTCGTCCTTGACCTCGGCAGTCAACGGCACAGCATCATTCCTAACGTTTCTTCTGGTGGGGTCCGCCTGCCCGGCGCACGTCGTGTGGAGCAGCCGGAGGGACGGTCACTCCCGGCCGAGATCTCGGTTCTTCACACGCACGGCGACGTCGGGCATCCCGCGGAGGAGGTTCGCCAGTTCGGCGACGATGGCGACCGAGCGGTGCTTCCCGCCGGTACAGCCGATGGCGATCGTAGCGTGTCTTTTGTTCTCGCGCTGGTACCCCTCGAGCACCGGCTCGAGCACGGAGGCGTACCGCTCGACGAACGGACGTGCTCCCGGCTGCGCCAGGACGTAGTCCGACACCGGTCGGTCGAGGCCGGTGTGCGGCCGGAGCTCCGGCACCCAGTACGGGTTCGGCAGGAACCGGACGTCGGCGACCATGTCGGCGTCGGCGGGCAGGCCGTACTTGAACCCGAAGCTCATCAGTGTCACCTGGACGCCCACGAAGTGCTCATCGGCGAACTGCTCGGTCACGGCGTTCGCGAGCTGGTGGATGTTCAGGTCGGACGTGTCGATCACGACGTCGGCGGCCTCGCGCAGCGCGGCCAGCCGCTGCCGTTCGCGAGCGATGCCGTCCAGCAGCGTGCCGTCGTCCTGCAACGGGTGCGGTCGCCTGACCTGCTCGAACCGACGCACGAGGACGGCGTCGGTGGCTTCGAGGAACAGCACCCGGACGCGGGCGGAGGCGCTCTTCCGCACCTGTTCGACGGCCTGCTCGGGATCGGTGAAGAACCGGCCACCTCGGACGTCCACGACCGTCGCGATCTTCGGGATCTTCTCCCCGCGCGGTCGGCGAGCTCCGTGAGCGGGGCGAGCATCTGCGTCGGGAGGTTGTCGACGACGTACCAGCCGAGGTCCTCGAGCGCCTTGCCGACGGTCGACCGGCCGGCACCGGACATGCCGGTGACGATGAGGATGTCGTGCTGTTGCGGCGATCGTGTCGACGCTGGGGCGCTGTCGGTCATCTGGGAGTGGGCTCCGTCGTGGCGGCCCGGGCGCGGCGCGTGTGTCGTTCCGGCTCGGGGAGGTCTCGGCTGCGGGTCAAGGCTACCGTCCGGTTGCGGACCGGGCCCACAGTGCACGTCGCGGACCGCGCCCGACGTGCCGGATCCGGCCGGCACTGCCCGCGGCGCGCCGACCGTGCAGACGGCGGTCCCGTCGGCCGAACGGGAGGCCCGGTGCACGTCATGTGGGCAGGTGCGGACCGTCCGGACTCGCCTGTGGGAGCCGGACCGCGCCTCCAGGCAGGCTCTGGGTGACCACGTCGGCGACGTCCGTCGCCGGATCGGCGGACGGCGTCGGCTCCGGCGCGCTCGTCGGCTCCGGCGCGCTCGTCGGTGTCTGTGCGAGCTTCGTGACGACCGCCTGTGCCGTCGCCGGACCGACGCCCGGGACCGCGCCGATCTCCTCCGCGGTGGCCTCGCGCAGCCGCGCGACCGAGCCGAAGTGCTTGAGCAGCGCGTTGACCCGCGTCGGACCGAGCCCGGGGATCTCGGACAGGCGCGACCGCACGTCGCGCTTCCGCCGGGTGCGCTGGTGCGTGATCGCGAAGCGGTGCGCCTCGTCACGGATGCGCTGGATGAGGAACAGCGCCTCGGAGTTGCGGGGCAGGATCACCGGGAAGTCGTCGTCGGGCAGCCGAAGCTCCTCGAGCCGCTTCGCGATCCCCACGAGCGCGACGTCGTGCACCCCGGCCTCGTCCATCGCACGCTTCGCGGCCTGCACCTGCGGCTGACCGCCGTCGACGATCAGCAGTTGCGGACGGTACGCGAAGCGCTTCGTCGGCTTGGATCCCTCGACGACCTCGTCGCTCGTGACGTCCGGCACGTCCGGCACCGCGGCGTCCTCGTCGAGACGCGCCAGACGACGCGTGAGCACCTGGTACATGCTGTCGGTGTCGTCGGTGGTCTCGGCGATCGTGTAGCGGCGGTACTGGTCCTTGCGGGGCAGACCGTCCTCGAACACGACCATCGAGGCGACGACGTTCGTGCCCTGCAGGTGCGAGATGTCGTAGCACTCCATCCGCAGCGGCGCCTCGGTCATGCCGAGGGCGTCCTGGATGTCCGCCAGGGCAGCGGACCGCGTGGTGTAGTCGGCGCTCCGCTTGGTCTTGTAGAGCATCAACGCCTGCGCAGCGTTCTGCGCGGCTGTCCGGGCGAGGCCCGCCCGGTCGCCGCGCTGCGCGGTGCTGAGCTTCGTCCCGCGTCCGCCCCGCCGTTCGCTGAGCCACTGCTGGAGCGCGTCGGCGTCCTCGGGGAGGTCGGGCACCACGACCTCGCGCGGGGGCTCCTCGGTCGTCGCGTACTGGCCCTGCACGATCTGCTCGATGAGGTCGCCCGTCGAGATGTCGAGCTCCTTGTCCACCACCCAGCCGCGCACACCGCGGATGCGACCACCCCGCACCGAGAACAGCTGCACCGCGGCCGCGAGCTCGTCCTCGGCGATGCCGAAGAGGTCGAGGTCGACGGAGTCACGGAGCACCACTGCCGACTTCTCCAGTACGGCTTCGAGCGCCTCGACCTGGTCGCGGAACCTCGCCGCCTGCTCGTACTGCATCGCGTCGGCCGAGGCGGCCATGCGCTGCCGGAGCTGCGTGATCACCCGGCGGTCGTAGCTGCCCATGAACCGGACGAACTCCTCGACCATCGCACGGTGCTCGGCGATCGTGACCTTCTGGGAGCACGGGCCGCCGCACTTGCCGATCTGCCCGGGGAAGCACGGCTTGCCGGTCTGCATCGCCTTCTTGTACGACGAGTCGGAGCAGGTGCGGATCGGGAACACCTTGATCATCAGGTCGATGGTGTCGTGCACCGCCCAGATCTTCGGGTACGGCCCGAAGTACTTCGCGCCCTTGATCTTCCGGTTCCGGGTGACCATCACCCGCGGGGCCTCTTCCCCATGGTGATCGCCATGTACGGGTACGACTTGTCGTCACGGAACTTGACGTTGAACGGCGGATCGAACTCCTTGATCCACGTGTACTCGAGCTGCAGCGCCTCGATCTCGGAGCCGACCGTCGTCCACTCGACGCTCCGTGCCGTCAGCGCCATCCGCCGGGTGCGCTCGTGGAGCGTGGCCAGCGGTGCGAAGTAGTTGCTCAGCCTGGCTCGGAGGTTCTTCGCCTTGCCGACGTAGAGCACCCGGCCGGCCTCGTCGCGCCAGCGGTAGACGCCGGGGTCGGTCGGGATCTCCCCCGCCTTCGGACGCCACGAGACGGTGTCCGCCACCTACCGCGCACCCGCCTTCTGCTTGGCCTGTTCCTGGGTCGCCTGCTTCTGGGACGCCTGCCGAGCGCCGACCGCCTGCTCCTTGCCGACCCGCGCGTCCTGCGCGTCGAAGATCTCGCGAAGGAACACCCCGGTGTGACTCTCCGGCACGTCGGCGACCTGCTCGGGCGTGCCCGTCGCGAGCACCGTACCGCCGCCCGAACCGCCCTCGGGCCCCATGTCGATGAGCCAGTCGGCGGACTTGATCACATCGAGGTTGTGCTCGATCGTGATGACCGTGTTCCCCTTGTCGACCAGGCTCTGCAGCACGAGGAGGAGCTTCCGGACGTCCTCGAAGTGCAGACCCGTCGTGGGCTCGTCGAGCACGTAGACGGTCCGGCCGTTCGACCGGCGCTGCAGCTCCGTCGCGAGCTTCACGCGCTGGGCCTCGCCGCCGGAGAGAGTCGTCGCGCTCTGCCCGAGCCGGACGTACCCGAGGCCGACGTCGACGAGCGTCTGCATGTACCGGTGGATCGCCGAGATCGGCTCGAAGAACTCGGCTGCCTCGCTGATCGGCATGTCGAGGACCTCGGAGATGTCCTTGCCCTTGTAGTGCACCTGCAGCGTCTCGCGGTTGTACCGGGCGCCGCCACAGACCTCGCACGCGACGTAGACGTCGGGCAGGAAGTTCATCTCGATCTTGATCGTGCCGTCGCCCGAGCAGTTCTCGCAGCGGCCGCCCTTGACGTTGAAGCTGAAGCGTCCGGGCTGGTAGCCGCGCGCCTTGGCCTCGGGCGTCTCCGCGAACAGCTGCCGGATGCGGTCGAACACGCCCGTGTACGTCGCCGGGTTCGAACGCGGCGTGCGGCCGATGGGTGCCTGGTCGACGTGCACGACCTTGTCCAGCTGGTCGAGCCCCTTGACACGCGTGTGCTTGCCCGCGATGTGCCGGGCACCGTTGAGCTGGTTGGCGAGCACCTTGTACAGGATGTCGTTGACGAGCGTCGACTTGCCGGAGCCGCTGACGCCGGTGACCGCGGTGAAGACACCGAGCGGGAAGTCCGCGTCGATCGACTTGAGGTTGTTCGCGCGTGCGCCCTGCACGCTGATCGTGCGCTTGAGGTTCACCTTGCGGCGCTTCGCCGGGACCTCGATCGCGCGACGACCGGCCAGGTAGTCACCCGTGATGGAGTCGCGGTTCTCGATGATCCCCTCGTACGAGCCGGAGTGCACGACGTTGCCGCCGTTGACACCCGCGCCCGGGCCGATGTCGACCACCCAGTCCGCCGTGCGGATGGTGTCCTCGTCGTGCTCGACGACGATGAGGGTGTTGCCGAGGTCCTTGAGCTTCACGAGCGTGTCGATCAGTCGCCGGTTGTCCCGCTGGTGCAGACCGATGCTCGGCTCGTCGAGGACGTAGAGCACGCCGGTCAGCCCGGAACCGATCTGGGTGGCCAGTCGGATGCGCTGCGCCTCGCCACCGGACAGTCCGCCGGCGCCGCGCGCGAGCGTGAGGTAGTTGAGGCCGACCTCGAGCAGGAACTCGAGCCGTGCCCGGATCTCGCGGAGCACCGCCGCTGCGATGTGCGCTTCGCGGTCGGTCAGCGTGAGGCTCTCCATGAACGCGTACGCGTTGTCGAGCGACAGGTCGGTGACGTCGGCGATGCTCCGACCGTCGACCGTGACCGCGAGGACCTCGGGCTTGAGGCGCGTGCCGTCGCACACGGGGCACGGTACCTCGCGCAGGTACCCCTGGAAACGCTGCCGCTGCGAGTCGGACTCGGCCTCGGCGAACTTCCGCTCGATGTACGGCATGACGCCCTCGAACCCGCTCGTGTACCGCATCTCGCGGCCGAACCGGTTGCGCCAGGACACCGACACCTGGAAGTCCTTGCCGGTGAGGATCGCCGCCTGCACCGATGCGTCGAGCCGGTTCCACGGTGTGTCCAGGTCGAACCCGAGGTCCTTCCCGAGCCCCGCGAGGAGCTTCTCGAAGTACGAGTACAGCCCGCTCGTCCCGGTCCACGGCAGCAGCACGCCGTCGCGCAGGGACGCCTCCGGGTCGCCGAGCACGAGATCCGGGTCGACCGACATGCGCGTCCCGAGACCAGAGCACTCCGGGCAGGCGCCGAACGGCGCGTTGAACGAGAAGGTGCGGGGCTCGATCTCGGTGAGCGCGAGCGGGTGGTTGTTCGGGCAGGAGAGGTTCTCGGAGTAGGTCCGGACGGCCCCGGGCCCCTCGGCGTCGACGAGGTCGATCGCGACCGTGCCGTCGGTCAGCCGCAGCGCCGTCTCGAGCGAGTCAGTGAGGCGGCCGAGGATGTCCTCGTTCGCGACGAGGCGGTCGACGATCACCGAGATGTCGTGCTTGACCTGCTTCTTGAGCTTCGGCGGGTCGTTGAGCTGGATGCGCTCCCCGTCGACGATCGCACGCGCGTACCCGGAGGCGGCCAGCTCCTGGAAGAGGTCGACGAACTCGCCCTTCTTCTTCGAGATGACGGGCGCGAGCACCTGGAAGCGCGTGCCGGACTCGAACTGCATGAGCTGGTCGGCGATCTGCTGCACGCTCTGCTTGCTGATCACCTCGCCGCACACGGGGCAGTGCGGCACACCGATCCGTGCCCAGAGCAGGCGCATGTAGTCGTAGACCTCGGTGATGGTGCCCACCGTGGACCGCGGATTGCGGTTCGTCGACTTCTGGTCGATCGACACGGCGGGCGAGAGCCCTTCGATGAAGTCGACGTCCGGGCGGTCGACCTGCCCGAGGAACTGCCGCGCGTACGCGGACAGCGACTCGACGTAGCGACGCTGTCCCTCCGCGAAGATCGTGTCGAACGCCAGGGAGGACTTGCCGGACCCGGACAGGCCGGTGAACACGACGAGCGAGTCGCGCGGGATCTCGAGGTCGACGTCGCGCAGGTTGTGCACGCGTGCGCCCCGCACGCTGAGCGTGGAGGTGCTGTGCGGTGCCGTCCCGCCGGGGAGGTGGAGGTCTGCGGGCTCGCCGAAGGCGTTCCGGCCCGACGTCGAGGTGCCGCGGTCAGAGGTGATGGTCATCGTCGTCGATTCTACGAAGCGGCACCGACATTCGGCCGCGATGGACGGTCAGACGAGTGCGTCGAGAGCGAACGCGAGCCCCGCGGCCCGCTCGCTGGCCGCCCAGAGCCGCGCGGCCTCAGCTCGGTCGTGGGCTCGCGGCTCGGCCCGGACCACGGCAGCCGGACCCCGGAGCTGCATCCAGCCGCCGGGCCCCGAGTACTCGCCCGAGCGCACGTCGTCCCCGACCGTGGCGTGCACGAGCGGTGCGGCTCCGGCGTCCTTCCCTTGGGCGTACCACCGTTGCGCCGGACGGGTCAACGCCGGTTCGGAACGCGAGGGCTCGACGTCCGGCCGGTCGGGCGCGAGGAGGTCGAGCGACAGGCCCGGGTGCGCGACCACGCTGGCGACCCGGGAGCCGGCGTCAGCGAGGCGCTGCGCGAGTTCGAACCCGAAGAGCATCACCGCGAGCTTGCTCCGGCCGTACTGCCGGTAGCTCGAGTAGTGGCCCGCCCGGAGCGGATCCGCCCGGTCGAGCCGGGCCCAGCGGTGCGCGATCGAACCGAGGTGCACCACGCGGCCGGCACGACGCTCGAGCAGCGGGAGCGTGCGTGCCGTCCACGCGAAGTGGCCGAGGTGGTTCGTTCCCATCTGCACTTCGGCGCCCTGCGCCGTGGTCCGCATCGCGGCGGAACCGACGACGCCGGCGTTGTTCACGATCGCGTCCACTCCGTCCGGCTCGAGCCGGGCCAGCTCGTCGGCCGCCGCGTGCACGCTGTCGAGGTCGGCGAGATCGAGGTGCACGTGCGCGAGGTCGACGTGGTCGACGTGGCGTCGGATGCTCCGCTCGGCGGACGCCGCACGGTCGGCGTTCCGCGTCGCGAGCACAACGCGGTGTCCGGCGGCCGCCAGCTGTTCGGCCGCGAAGTACCCGAGCCCGGAGCTCGCACCCGTGACGACGACGGTGCGCGCACCGGAGCGTGGGTCAGCGGACATGGCCGGCGGACTCCATCTGGCGCAGCGCCTTCTTGAGGTCCTGCACCTCGTCGCGGAGTCGCGCCGCAAGCTCGAACTTCAGCTCGGCAGCAGCCTGCAGCATCTGGTCGTTGAGGTCCGCGATGGTCGCCTCGAGCTGGGTCGCGCCCTCTCCCGCGATGCCTTCGCGCTTCAGGTTCGGCGTCGGGGAGCGTCGGCCGTCGGCAGCCGGGCGTCCCTCGAGCAGTGCCCTGGTGTCGTCGTTCTCCCGCGCGAGGACCTCGGTGATGTCGGCGATCTTCTTGCGCAGCGGCTGCGGGTCGATGCCGTGTTCGAGGTTGTAGGCGACCTGCTTCTCGCGACGCCGGTCGGTCTCCTCGATCGCGTTCCGCATCGAGTCGGTCATGGTGTCGGCGTACATGAGCACCTGGCCGGAGACGTTGCGGGCGGCACGACCGATCGTCTGGATGAGCGACGTCGACGAGCGGAGGAAGCCTTCCTTGTCGGCGTCGAGGATCGCGACGAGGGAGACCTCGGGTAGGTCGAGGCCCTCGCGGAGCAGGTTGATGCCGACGAGGACGTCGTACACGCCCTGACGCAGCTCGGTGAGGAGTTCGACGCGCTTCAGGGTGTCGACGTCGGAGTGCAGGTAGCGCACCCGCACACCGGCGTTCCCGAGGAAGTCGGTGAGTTCCTCGGCCATGCGCTTGGTCAGGGTGGTCACGAGGACGCGCTCGTCCTTCTCCACCCGCTGCTGGATCTCCTCGAGCAGGTCGTCGATCTGGCCGTCGCTCGGCTTCACCACGATCTCCGGGTCCACCAGTCCGGTCGGTCGGATGATCTGCTCGACGACGCTGTCGGTCACGCCGAGCTCGTACCGGCCCGGGGTCGCGGACAGGTAGACCTTCTGCCCGGAACGCTCGAGGAACTCCTCCCACGTCAGCGGCCGGTTGTCGAGCGCGCTCGGCAGGCGGAACCCGTGCTCGACGAGCGTGCGCTTGCGGGACGCGTCGCCCTCGTACATCGCGCCGATCTGCGGCACGGTGACGTGCGACTCGTCGATCACGATGAGCAGGTCGTCCGGGAAGAAGTCGAGCAGGCAGTGCGGCGGCTCGCCCGCTGCCCTGCCGTCCATGTGCCGGGAGTAGTTCTCGATGCCCGAGCAGAACCCGATCTGCTCCATCATCTCGATGTCGAACGTGGTTCGCATGCGCAGCCGCTGCGCCTCGAGCAGTTTGCCCTGCCCCTCGAGCTCGGCCAGGCGTTCGGCGAGCTTGTCCTTGATGGAGGCGATCGCGCGGTGCATGACCTCGGTGTCGGCGACGTAGTGGGATGCCGGGAAGATGGAGACCGCGGGCATGTCATCGATCACGTTCCCGGTGAGCGGGTGCAGGTACGAGAGCGCTTCGACCTCGTCCCCGAACATCTCGATGCGGATCGCGTGCTCTTCGTACATCGGGATGATCTCGAGGGTGTCGCCGCGGACGCGGAAGGTGCCGCGGGCGAAGTCGACGTCGTTTCGCTGGTACTGCATCGCGACGAACTTGCGGACGAGCTGGTCGCGCGAGATCGTCTGTCCGACGTGCAACGCCACCGAGGCGTTCATGTACTGCTCCGGCGTCCCGAGGCCGTAGATGCAGGAGACGGTCGAGACGACCACGACGTCGCGCCGGCTCAGCAGCGAGTTCGTCGTCGAGTGACGGAGCCGCTCGACCTCGGCGTTGACCGAGGAGTCCTTCTCGATGAAGGTGTCCGTCTGCGGGACGTACGCCTCGGGCTGGTAGTAGTCGTAGTACGACACGAAGTACTCGACGGCGTTGTTCGGCAGCAGGCCGCGGAACTCGTTGGCGAGCTGCGCAGCGAGCGTCTTGTTGTGCGCGAGCACGAGCGTCGGCCGCTGCACCTGCTCGATGAGCCACGCGGTCGTCGCCGACTTGCCGGTCCCGGTCGCGCCGAGGAGCACCACGTCGGTCTCACCGGCGTTGATCCGGCCGGCGAGTTCGGCGATCGCCGCGGGCTGGTCGCCGCTCGGCGAGTACTCGCTGATGACCTCGAACGGGCGGACCGCGCGGGTGGGCTCGATTGACACTGCCATGCCAGCAACGGTAGTCGGCACCCCTGACACCGCGGCCGCGTGCTCGCGCAGGGCGTATGGTCCACCGCAGGCAGTCTCAAAGACGGCTGATAGGGAGGCGGAATAGCCTCCCATCCGTTCAGCAACCCGATACGTTCTCACTCCCCGAAGAGGCCCCATGACGACGGCGACCCCCGCCGCACCGACGAAGGGCACTCCGCTCCGCGGGCGCATCCGCGGACGAGTGCTCATCCTCCTGTGCTGCATGTACGCGATCTCGTACATCGACCGCACGAACATCTCCACCGCGCTCCCCCACATCACCGAGGACTTCGGCTTCAACGAGACGACCGCGGGGCTCATCGTCTCCGCGTTCGCGCTGCCGTACGCCCTGCTCCAGGTCTTCGGCGGGACCATCGCTGAGAAGTTCGGGCCGCGGAAGGCACTGTTCGTCATCACCGTGATCTGGGGTGTGGCCACGCTGTGGACCGGGTTCTCGGTCGGCTTCTGGACCCTCTTCGCCGCGCGCGCGCTCCTCGGTCTGAGCGAGGCGGCCGCGTTCCCCGCCGCCACGCAGGCGATGAGCCGCTGGATCCCGCGCGACCGCAACGGCTTCGCCCAGGGTGTCGTGCACTCGGCGGCGCGACTGGGCAACGCCCTCGCGCCGCTCCTCGTCGCGTGGGTGATCGGCGCCACGGGCAACTGGCGTTGGGCGTTCTTCGCGACGGCCGTCCTGTCGATCGCTTGGGCGATCGTCTGGTTCGTCTGGTTCCGGGACAAGCCCGAGGACTCCTCCGGCATCAAGCGCGTCGAGCTCGCCGAGCTCCCGCCCGTCGAGACCCGCGCGACCCGGCCCCCGGTGCCGTGGCGCACGCTGGCGCGGCAGATCCTGCCGGTCACCTTCGTCGACTTCGGCTACGGCTGGGTGCTCTGGGTGTTCCTCACCTGGATCCCGACCTTCCTCAGCGACACCTACGGCCTGCCGATCAGCAAGTTCGCGCTCTTCACGACCCTGGTCCTGCTCGCGGGCGTCGTCGGGGACACCGTCGGCGGCATGCTGAGCGACCGCATCATCCACCGCGGCGGCAACACCCGGAACGCCCGCCGGATCGTGCTCGTCATCGGCCTGGGTGGCTCGCTCGTCTGCCTGCTCCCCCTCGTCATCGGGCAGGGGCTCGTCGTCGCGACGATCTCCCTCGCCCTGTCGTTCTTCTTCCTCGAGCTTCTGCAACGCGAACCTCTGGGCGATCCCCATGGACGTCGCTCCCCAGTGGTCGGGCACCGCGTCGGGGTTCATGAACACCGGCTTCGGCATCGCCGGCGTCATCTCGCCGATCGTGTTCGGTGCGCTCATCGACGCCTCCGGGTGGCAGCTACCGTTCGCGCTCTCGTGCGTGCTGCTCGCCGCGGCGGCGGTCGTCGCGTGGGTCATGAAGCCGCAACGCCTCACGATGACGGACGGCGTGCTCGAGGTCGGCACACCGAAGGCCGAGCAGCACTCGGCCTGACCCCCACCCCTCCTCGCCCGCTCCCGTCGCCCCGGCGCGAGCGGGCGAAACACGCCCGCGCCAGGGCTCCGACCGCACGCACTCCGCCCGCTCGCACCCCACCGGCCGGAGGCGCGGTGCCAGCCCGCCCGCGCCTCCAGGCCGCAAGCACGCGAGCCGGCGAAACACGTCTCCGCCACCACCCGCACCGCACGCCAACCGCCCGCTCGCCACTGCCCCGCAGCTCCCGCACGCTCCGCCACGCTCCTCCACGCTCCGCGAGCGGGCGAAACACATTCCCGCCACCACCCGAACCGCACGCCAACCGCCCGCTCGCCACCGCCCCGCAGCTCCCGCACGCTCCGCCACGCTTCGCCAGCGGGCGAAACACGTTCCCGCGAGCGCTCGGACCGCACCCGTTCCGTCCGCTCGCGCACCACCGGACTGGAGGCGCGGTGCCAGCCCGCCCGGGCCTCCAGTCCGACACCCGGTCGCCGAAGCGACAGGTCCCCTCACCCGCACCACGTTCGTGCCGTCGACGCGACACTGTGCGCGGAACCGCCCAGAGCACACTGTCGCTTTCGCGACAGCGACAGCCGCCGCACCCGCGTCAGCGCGCTGCGCGCCGCCCCACGTCGTCTGTCTCCCCGACGAGCCCGTCGTCGGGCTCGACCGGCTCCGGCGACCGCTGCGGCGCCGGAGCCAGTGCCGCGCGCTTCCGCGCCCGCGCCTCACGCTGCGCCCTCGACGCCAGGGACGGACGCCCGGTCAGCGGCACGCTCAACGGCGTCCACCGGAACAGCTCCGTCACCGCGACGGACAGCACGAGCACGAGCAGGTACGTCACGAGCGTGAGCCACGGCTTCGGCACGAACCGCTCCAGCCAGCTGTCGCCGTAGAGCAGGATCCAGATCATGAACGGGTGGCTCAGGAAGATGCCGAACGACCGGTCCGAGCCGTAGTCGATGACCCTCGCGAGCGGACTGCCCGGGCGCCGCCGGTCGGCCCAGCGCGCACCGATGGCGAGGAAGCCGACGAACACCGCGCCGCTCCAGATCGCCTGGATCGGCTGCAACGGAGTGCCGGCGGCGTACAGCGACTGGCCGAGCCCGACCTGCAGCGCCCACACACCGAGCGTGAGCACGCCCACCCCGACGAAGCCCCACAGAACCGCGGTCCGGCGGACCCGGATGAACCGGAGGAACGCGTCGGCGTGGTCGGCTGCGACGGCGCCCGACACGATGAAGAAGACGTACGAGAAGAAGAACTGCTTCTGGTACCCGTGCAGCCACGCGTCGCTCGCCGGGAAGTACTTGTACCCGGCGAACACGACGAGCTGCACGACGAGCGATGCGACCAGCAGGGCGACGTGGTGCCCGCGCGTCCGCCGGACGAGCCACGTGATCACCGGCAGGAGCAGGTACACCTGCATCGTGACGAGCAGGAAGTACAGGTGGTACCAGGACACCCCGGTGACGATGCCCTCGGCGTAGGTGCGGACGAGGTCGGGAACGTCGCCACGCGTCGTCGAACCGAGCAACCACGACGACGCCACGTACACGAACGACCATGCCAGGTACGGCACGCCGACGAGCAGGAAGCGCTTCGGCCAGAACTGCGCCATCGGACGGGGTCGGAGCGTGTAGCTGTAGACCAGGACGAACGCCGTGAGCGAGAAGAACACCAGGCGGGTGAAGTGCAGCAGACCGAGCAGCGCGTTCAGCGGGACGTCGTCGGTGGCGACCGTGTGGCTCGTGGTGTGCACGCCGATGACGCACGCGAAGGTGAGGATGCGGAGGACGTCGACCTCGTACAGGTGCCGGGGCTTGCCCTCGGCGGTGCGCGTGGGCGTCTGTCCGCGCGGCTCGTGTTGCCCGTGCGGTTCGCGCGGCTGGCGCTCGGGACCGGTCACCGGCAAGCGCTGCGCACGCTCGGGAGCGCCCGCGCTCACTGGTGCTCTGCCATGGTGCGCACCTTCGCCCGCTGGACCTTGCCGGTCGGTGCACGCGGCAGGTCCGGGACGACGACGATCTCGACGGGGCGCCGGAACCGGGTCAGTCGGGCCTCCGCACGGGCGGTGAGGTCGGCGACGAGTGCAGCGGTGTCGACGGGCTCGTCGGGCTGCGGGATGACGTAGGCGACCGGGACGGCCCCGAGCACGTCGTGCGGTCGACCCACCACGACCGCCTCGAGGACCCGGTCGTCGCCGAGCAGGACGTCCTCGACCTCGGACGGGTAGACCTTCTCGCCACCGCGGTTGATGACGTCGTCGGAGCGGCCGGCGAGCGACACCCAGCCGTCCACCGACACCGAGCCGACGTCTCCCGTGCTGAGCCAGCCGTCGGCGTCGAAGCGTTCCGCGGCCCGGCCGAACAGGTAGCGGTGGACGATGCCCTCGCCGCGGATCCAGAGCGCACCCACCTCGTCGGGCGGCAGGACGGCACCGTCCTCGCCGCGCACCTGCACCTCGGAGCCGACGGGGACGCCGACGGTCCCGACGCGCGCCGGAGCCCCGAGCGGCGTCGCGGTGATCTGCGAGGCCCCCTCGGTCATCCCCCAGCTGACGACGAGCGGCACGTCGCCGAGCGCCTGACGGACCGGGTCCGGCAGCGGTGCCGAGGCGCTCCGCACGAACCGCAGGCCGTCCGGGAAGTCCAGCGGGCCGGTCTTCGCCAGCACGGCGAGGATCGCAGGCACGGCGTTCAGCCAGGTGATCCGCCGCTCCGCCAGGAGCTCCCAGAACCCGGTCCGGCGGAACCGGCGGTCGAGCACGAGGGTCGCTCCGGACACGAGGGTGGCGAGGAGCCCGACGACCTCGGCGTTGACGTGGAACAGCGGTAGGGAGTTGAACCCGCGGTCCTCCGGCGACAGTGCGTTGTGGCGCGCCACCGCTCGGGCCACGAAGAGCAGCTGCGACTCGGGCAGCTCCACGCCCTTCGGCGTCCCCGTCGATCCGGACGTGAACAGCACGACGGAGCCCTCTCCCGGGGCATCCGGGCTCGCCGCCGGCAGGTCGCCGTCACGGACGCCGGACGGGAGGAACGTGGTCGCGTCGATCCCGCTGGCCGGGGCCCCCGGGACGGTCGCGTCCACTGCACGGTCCGACACCACGATCGAGGCACCGCCGATGAGTTCCGCGAGACGGCCGGGCTCCGTGGTCGGCTGCCCGGTGTCGACGGGGATGGCGCGACGGCCGGTCGCGAGGGCGGCGAGGTGCACCACGGCGAACGAGAGCGGGTCACCGAGGTCGACGAGGACCGCCCCGGACGGCGCGACCCCGATCGCGTCGAATGTCGACGACCACGCGGACACGGCGTCGTCGAGGTCTCGGTAGGTTAGGACGCGGTCACTGCGCGCGTCCTCGAGGTAGCTGCGACCGCCGTCCTGCGCCGCGCGGGCACGGATGATCGATCGCAGGTCGGGTCGTTCGCCTGCTTGCTGCACGGACTCAGAGTATTGCGGCTTCCTATGACCGGTCCGAGGGGAACCGGTGGAGCAGCCATTGCCACAGCGCGAGCATCCGCGGGGTGCCGTCCGGACCGAGTGGCGTGGAGTCCTTGATGATGCGGGAGTGCGACTCCCCGGGGAGCCGATCCGGATGTCGCTGAGGATCGCGTGCGGATCGACGTCCGTGCCGGGGGCGCGGTGTCGGTGCGGAACGGGCCGGTCGGGCCGTCCAGCCCCATCACCGTCCACGAGCCCCGGATCCTCGGGCCGAAGACGTCGCGTACGTCGTCGATCGCGTACATCTGCGCGACCGGGGTCTTCCCCGGGTGGTCCATCCACGCCGCGTGCTCGGCACCGAGCGACTCCACCGGCGACGAGAACATCAGGGCGCCCTGCACGGACCGGATGTGTGCGATGTATGCCGCTTCGCCGCCGCCCTGCGAGTGGCCGGCGACGACGATGTCGTTCCAGGCGATGTCCTCGTCACCCTGCACGAACCGGCCCCACCCGCCGTTCGGGTCGTGGTCCTCGAGGTAGGCGATCGCGTCCCGGAAACGGGAGACGATCGACCCCGCGGGCTTGACGGAGCTGAACTCGGACGGACGGCTCCCGTCGAACCGGTTCCGCTGCACCCTGCCGTAGCAGTGCGGGTCGGCCTGGCACGTGCCCGAGAGCGTCCTGCCGAGGTTCCAGTAGTCGAGCCCGAGCACGTGGTAGCCGTCCTGCAGCGCCGTTCCGAGGAAGCGCTGGTAGTCCGCCGGTTTCGCGCGGGTCGCCGGCAGGAAGAGCAGCAGCGGCCCGTCGGCGTTCGTCCGTGCTGCGAAGTCGTCGCGGTTCGGCTCGAGCCGCTGCCCGTTGATCGTGCCGAGCCGGAACCGGTGGAACTCCCCCTCGGGTCCGTGCGCGTCACCCCGGGGCGGCCGGTCGGCGGCGGCGACCCGGCCGTGCTGCTCGACCCGCTGACCGCCGAGGACGTTCGCCGCGACGAGGGCCGCGGCGCCGATGGCGACGAGCACGACGGCCGCGAGGAGCAGGAGCAGCCGGTGTCTCATCGAGCGATGCGTTCCCAGACCGCGTCGGCGGAACGGATCGTGTCGGCCATGGTCCCCGTTGCGTCGACGACGTGGTCGGCCAGCGCCAGGCGGTCAGCGTCGCTCGCCTGCGCCGAGACCCGACGCTCTGCTTCGTCACGGGCCATACCGCGGTGCGCCACGAGCCGTTCGATGCGCTGTGCCGCCGGTGCGTCCACCACCACGACGGCGTCGAAGGACAGCGGCCGACTCCCCCGGGCCTCGGCGAGGAGGGGGACGTCGTAGACCACGATCGCACCGGGGTCGGCCGCCCCGGCATCGTCGAACGCGGCCTGGGCGAGACGCCAGACCTCCGGGTGGGTGATGGCCTCGAGGTCCTTCCGCGCCACGGGATCGGCGAACACGATCGCGCCGAGCGCCGGACGGTCGAGCGAACCGTCGGCAGCGATCACGCCCGGCCCGAACCGCTCCGCGACCCGCGCCAGGCCCGGGCTGCCGGGAGCCACCGCGTCCCGCGCCAGCCGATCGGCGTCGACGACGACCGCACCGTGCTCCGCCCAGCGCCCGGAGACCGTCGACTTGCCCGCGGCGATGCCGCCCGTGAGACCGATGATGCGCACGCGAACAGCGTAGCGAGCGCACCTGCCCGAACGGCCGGAAGCCCGGCACCCCTTCTCAGGGATGCCGGGCTTCCGGTACGGGCGAGCCGCTCGATCAGTTGGTCGAGCTGAGCTTCTCGCGGAGCGCCGCGAGCGAGGCGTCGTCGGCCAGGGTGCCCTGACCGTTCGAGTCGCTCGTGAACGACGACGACGAGGATGCGCTGGCCGGCAGGTCGAACCCGCCCTGCGCCTCGTCGGCGATGGTCTTCGCGACCTGCGCCTTGTGGGCCTCCCAGCGGGACTGAGCGGCGGAGTACTGACGCTCCCACTCCTCGCGCTGGGTGTCGAAGCCCTCGAGCCACTCGTTGGTCTCCGGGTCGAAGCCCTCGGGGTACTTGTAGTCACCCTTCTCGTCGTACTCCGTCGGCATGCCGTAGAGCGCCGGGTCGAACTCGGTGCCCTCCGGGTCCACGCCCTCGTTCGCCTGCTTGAGGCTGAGCGAGATGCGACGACGGTCGAGGTCGATGTCGATGATCTTGACGAAGACCTCGTCGTTGACCGACACGACCTGCTCGGCGAGCTCGACGTGCTTGTTCGACAGCTCCGAGATGTGCACGAGACCCTCGATGCCGTCGGCGACGCGGACGAAGGCACCGAACGGCACGAGCTTCGTGACCTTGCCCGGCGCGATCTGACCGATCGCGTGGGTGCGGGCGAAGACCTGCCACGGGTCTTCCTGCGTGGCCTTGAGCGAGAGCGACACGCGCTCGCGGTCCAGGTCCACCTCGAGGATCTCGACGGTGACTTCCTGACCGACCTCGACGACCTCGCTGGCGTGCTCGATGTGCTTCCACGAGAGCTCGGAGACGTGGACGAGACCGTCGACGCCACCCAGGTCGACGAACGCACCGAAGTTGACGATCGACGACACGATGCCCTTGCGGACCTGGCCCTTGTGGAGGTTGTTGAGGAACGTGGTCCGGGACTCCGACTGCGTCTGCTCGAGCAGCGCGCGGCGCGAGAGGACGACGTTGTTCCGGTTCTTGTCGAGCTCCAGGATCTTCGCCTCGAGCTCCTGGCCGAGGTACGGCGTGAGGTCGCGGACGCGACGCAGTTCGATGAGCGAAGCCGGGAGGAAGCCGCGGAGGCCGATGTCGACGATGAGACCGCCCTTGACGACCTCGATGACGGTGCCGGTCACGACGCCGTCGGACTCCTTGATCTTCTCGACGTCGCCCAGGCGCGCTCGTACTGCGCACGCTTCTTCGACAGGATGAGGCGACCTTCCTTGTCCTCCTTCTGGAGGACCAGGGCCTCGACCTCGTCGCCGACCTCGACGACCTCGTTGGGGTCGACATCGTGCTTGATCGAGAAGCTTCGCGCGAGGGGATGACACCCTCGGTCTTGTAACCGACGTCGAGGAGGACCTCGTCGCGGTCGATCTTCACGACGGTGCCGGAGATGAGATCACCGTCGTTGAAGAACTTCAGGGTCTTCTCGACCTCGGCCAGGAAGTCATCAGCCGAACCGATGTCGTTGATGGCGACCTGCTGAGGAGCCTTGGTCGTAGTGGTTGTCATGTAGAGATTGCTCCGAACGGACATGAGTCGGGCCGTGGCGGCACGGGAGACGGGCCCCGGTGATCACCGCTGCGGCGAATTGGTTGTTGACGCGGATTGCGCCGCACAAGTCTAACCGGAGTGGGCGAGGCCCCACAACCGGGCGTGTCGGACCGTGACGGTCCGGACGGACATCAGTCGAGCAGGGCGCTCCGCAGGGTGTCCAGGCCGATGCTGCCGAGCGCCAGCGCCCGGTGGTGGAACGCCTTGAGGTCGAACGACGACCCCTCGCGTGCGGCGACCTCGTCACGGATCGACTCCCAGACGCGCTGCCCGACCTTGTACGACGGCGCCTGCCCGGGCCAGCCGAAGTACCGGGCGACCTCGAACCGCACGAATGCGTCGGACATGTTGACGTTCTCGCGCATGAAGTCGAGGGCGTACTCCCACGTCCACGCGCCGCCGTCCGGGTTGGTCTTCTGCAGGTGCACGCCGATGTCGAGCACCACACGGGCCGCGCGCATCCGCTGTCCGTCGAGCATGCCGAGCCGGTCGCCGTCGTCGTCCAGGAACCCGAGCTGCTCCATCAGACGCTCCGCGTACAGCGCCCAGCCCTCGACGTGACCCGACGAACCGGACAGCTGCCGACGCCACGTGTTCAGCTCGCCCCGGTTGTAGACGCCCTGGCTGATCTGCAGGTGGTGGCCCGGGACACCCTCGTGGTAGACCGTCGTCTTCTCGCGCCAGGTGCCGAACTCGGTGACGCCCTGGGGACGGACCACCACATCCGGCCGGCGCGCGAGAAGTCGTCGGACGGGCCCGTGTAGTAGATCCCGCCCTCCTGCGTGGGGGCGATCCGGCACTCGAGGCGCTTGATCGGGTCCGGGATGTCGAAGTACCTGCCGTCCATCGCACGGATCGACTCGTCGCTGGTCTCCTGCATCCACCGCTGCAGCGCGTCGGTGCCGTGCAGCACACGCGCGGGGTCGGCGTCGAGGACCTCGATCGCACGGGCGACGCTCGCACCGGACTCGATCCGGTCCGCGATGCGCTCCTGCTCGTCACGCATCCGCGCGAGCTCCTCGATCCCCCACTCGTACGTCTCGTCGAGGTCGACCACCGCGCCCAGGAACCGACGGGAGTGCAACTCGTACGCCTCGCGCCCCACCGCGTCGACGGGGGTGGCGAGCGGCATCAGCTCGTGCTCGAGGAACTGTCCGAACGAGCGGTAGGCGGCCGCGGCGACCTCGGCACCACGGGCGAGTTCGGCGCGCAGCGGCTCGGGCACCGATCCGCCGTCGTCGAGCGCGGCGGCGTCGACGAGCTGGCGGAAGACGCCGTCCTCCGCGCCGTTGCGCGCGGCCTGCTCGGCGATGAGCGCGACCTGGCGCTTCGCGGGCGTGACGTCCTCGCGGGTGCCCTCGAGCAGGGTTTCGCGGATGCCCTCGATGGCGTCCGGCAGGGCGTGCAGCCGACTCGCGATGTCCTGCCAGTCCGACTCGGTGGCGGTCGGCATGAGGTCCAGGACCTCGCGCACCGACTGCGCGGGGCTCGCGATGACGTTGAGGTCGCGCAGGTGGAGCTTCCGGTCGTACGACTCCTGGACGAGGTCGAGCTCGGCACCGAGATCGGCCTTCGTCACCCGGTCGACGGCGTCCATCGGCTCGGCGTCGTCGAGCGCGCGCTTCGCCGTCCGGGCCGCGTCGGCCATCGCGGCCGCGCCGGCGGGCGAGGTGTCCCCGTACTCCCCGTGCGCCCCGGGACGCCGATGTAGGTGGCGACGGTGGGGTCGAGGTCGACGAGGGTGGAGACCCAGTCCTCGGCGACCCGGTCGACGGCGGACGGCTGGCGGACGGGACGGTCTTCGGTCATGCTCCCGAGCCTATCGAGCGCCGCGCGCCAGGTCGCCACTCGGAGACGAGACATCGCCCGTCCGGTGAGACGCCCGGCGCCGCGAGACGCCGCGCCTCCCGCGACACGCCTCGCCAACAGCGAGACGCCGCCGCTTCCGGCTGCGTCTCGCTGCCGCGGCGGCGTCTCGCTGCCGCGGCGGCGTTTCGCAGCCGCGCCCGCGCCCTGGTGCGGACACCGGGCGGACTGGAGGCGCGGTGCCAGCTGGCACCGTCCCTCCAGGCACGGCCGTCACGCCGCTGGCGCGTCGCGCCGGTACCGGCTGGTGGGGCCCACCTCCGGTCCGTCGATCGGTCGCGACGCCAGCCGCGCGTCAGTGGGCGGCGGCCTCCCAGTTCGGTCCGACCCCGACGGACACGTCCAGCGGGACGCTCAGGTCGGCCGCCGCGCCCATCCGGGTGCGGAGGATCTCCTCGACGCGCTCCTGCTCGCCGGGCGCGACCTCGAGGATGAGTTCGTCGTGCACCTGCAGCAGCAGGTGGGACCCGAGCCCGCCGTCACGGAGGTCCTCGGCGACACCGAGCATCGCGATCTTCATGATGTCCGCCGCCGATCCCTGGATCGGCGCGTTCAGCGCCGCGCGCTCGGCGTTCTCGCGCAGCACGCGGTTCGGGCTCTTCAGGTCCGGGAACGGCCGGCGACGACCGAAGATCGTCTCGGTGTAGCCGTCCTCACGCGCCTGCTCGACGACCCCGCGCAGGTAGTCGCGGACCGCGCCGAACCGGGCGAAGTACTCGTTCATGAGCGTTCGCGCCTCGGACTGCTCGATGCGGAGCTGCTTCGACAGGCCGAACGGGCTGAGCCCGTACGCGAGTCCGTACGACATCGCCTTGACCTTCGTGCGCATCTCCGGCGTGACGTCGGCCGGCTCGACCGAGAACACCCGTGCACCGACGAAGCGATGCAGGTCCTCGCCCTCGTTGAACGCCTGGATCAGCCCGGGTCGCCGGACAGGTGCGCCATGATCCGCATCTCGATCTGCGAGTAGTCGGCGGTCACGAGCGTCGTGAAGGGCTCGGCGACCGCGAACGCCGAGCGGATCCGACGCCCCACAGCCGTCTTCACCGGGATGTTCTGCAGGTTCGGGTCGGTCGACGAGATGCGACCCGTGCTCGTGCCGGTCTGCTCGTACCGCGTGTGGATGCGGCCGTCGACCACCGCCGTGTCGAGCGTGTCGACGATCTGACGGAGCTTGGTCGCGTCACGGTGCTGCAGCAGCAGACCGAGGAACGGGTGCGGGTGCTGCTCCTGCAGGTCGGCGAGGCTCGCGGCGTCGGTCGAGAACCCGGTCTTCGTCTTGCGGGTCTTCGGCATCGCCAGCTCGGTGAACAGGACCTCCTGCAGCTGCTTCGGCGACCCGAGGTTCACCTCGTGGCCGATCTCCGCGAAGGCCTGCTGCGCGAGGTCGGCGGCCCGCTCACCGAGGTCGTGCGAGAGTCCGGTGAGCACCGGCCGGTCGATGCCGACGCCGACGGTCTCCATGCCGGCGAGGACCGGCACCAGCGGGAGCTCGATGTCGTCGAGAACCCGGAGCGACGACTCGTCGATACGAGCACGCAGCGCCGTGGTCACGCGGAGCACGAACCATGCGTGCACCCCGACGTTCACGGGGTCGGTCTCGGGGACGAGCTGGTTCGGGTCCGCCGTCGGGAGCTCTTCGCCGAGCTTCCTGGTAGACGAGGTCGCCGAGGGGCTGCCCCTGCTTGCCGGGCTGCGCGAGCCAGCCCATGATCCGGGCGTCTCCCGCGATGCCGTCCACCTCGAACCCGACCGTCGCCAGCGCCTTGATCGCGGCCTTCGCGTCGTGGAAGTGCTTCGGCACGTCTGAGGCGAACCAGGCCGCCAGCTGCTCGTAGTCCTTGGCACCGCTGCCGCCCGGCACGAGGACGGCGTCGTCGTGGGTGGCGATCCCGATCGCGCTGAGGCGGCCGTCGATCACCTCGACCGCGACACCGAAACCGTTCGCCGCGTCGTCCGAGCCCTTGCGCTCGAGCCAGTAGCCGAGCTCCTCGTCGATGAGCGTGTTGACCGGCGGCGGGGTCGGTGCTCCGTTGTCGACCGATCCCTCGGCCGCTGCCGCCTCGGACGGCTCGCCCGAGCCGGCCACCTTGAACACGCGGTCCAGCAGCGTGCGGAACTGCAGCTTGGCGAACAGGTCGCGGACGGCCTGCTCGTCGAGCGGGCGGAGCGCGACGTCCGCCGGTCCGACGGGCAGCTCGACGTCGTCGACCAGGCGGTTGAGCCTGCGGTTCCGGATCGCCCGGTCCTTCTGCTCGCGCAGGTTGTTCCCGACCACGCCCTTGATCTCGTCCGCGTGCTCGAGGACTGCGTCGAGGACCCGTACGCGGTGATCCACTTCACCGCGGTCTTCTCGCCGACCTTGTCGATGCCGATCAGGTTGTCGCTGGTCTCGCCCACGAGGGCCGCGATGTCGGGGTACTGGTGCGGTTCGATGCCGTAGCGCTCGTACACCTTGTCGCGGTCGTACCTGGTCAGTTCGGAGACGCCGCGGACCGACGGGTAGAGCAGCGTGACGTCGTCGTTGACGAGCTGGATCGAGTCGCGGTCGCCCGACACGACGTACACCTCGTAGCCCTGCTCGGAGCCCTGACGAGCGAGGGTCGCGAGGATGTCGTCGGCCTCGTAGTCCTCCTTCGTGACCGTCGTGATCCCCATCGCCTCGAGCGCCTGCTGCAGGAGCGGGATCTGCCCCTTGAACTCCGGCGGGGTCTCGGAGCGGGTGCCCTTGTAGTCCTCGTACTCACGGGTGCGGAACGAGAACCGGGAGATGTCGAACGCGACCGCCAGGTGGGTCGGCTTCTCGCGCTGGAGGAGCATGAGCAGCATCGAGATGAAGCCGTGGATGGCGTTCGTGTGCTGCCCCTCGCGGTTCACGAAGCTGTCGACCGGGAGCGCGTAGAAGGCCCGGAAGGCGAGCGAGTGGCCGTCGATGACCATGAGGGTAGGCTTTGCGGAGTCCGACACCCGGACAGCCTACCGACGCCATCCGACACGGGAGTTCGACGCGTGACCGACGAAGCCACCATCACCGGGAGCGTCGACGAGCGGCTCGCGGACCGCGGCATCGGCGAGCTCGCCGAGAAGATGGGCATGGTCATCTCGAAGCTCTCCGCCGAGCGGGCCGTCGGCACGATCCCCGTCGAGGGCAACCGGCAGCCGGTCGGTCTCCTGCACGGCGGCGCCTACGTCGTCCTCGCCGAGAGCCTCGGGTCGATGGCCGCGAACGTGCACGCCGGACCCGGCCGCTACGCCGTCGGCATCGAGCTGAACGCCTCGCACTCCCGGAGCGCCACCAGCGGGATCGTCACCGGCACGTGCACCGCGATCCACCTCGGGAACACGCTCACCACCCACGAGATCGTCCTCACCGACGACCAGGGGCGCCGCTGCTCCACCGTGCGCATCACGAACATGATCCGCGAGACCCGCTGATCCTCGCTCTGGCGGCGTGCCCGCTCAGTCCTCCGGCGGACGCTGGAGGAGCAGCCGGGCGTCGCCGAACCCCAGCCGCCGGTAGAGCGTCTCGCCCTCGGCGCTCGAGTGCACCGACGTCCGTTCCACCCCGAGCGCGTCCGCCGCGTCGAGCAACGCGGTGACCAGACGCTTCGCCACACCCTGTCCGCGCAGCTCCGGGTGCACGTAGACGGTCTGCACGTCGCCCGTCAGACGGCGCCCGGGGCGATCCGGGGTCGGTGGACGCGCCACGAGTCCGAGCCACGCCATCCCGAGCACCCGGCCCCCGTGTTCGGCCACGACGCAGCGGTGCGTGTCCGGGTGCCGCTCCGCGAACGCGCACATCG
The DNA here is from genome assembly GCA_029689965.1 of Curtobacterium flaccumfaciens. Taxonomy (GTDB): domain Bacteria; phylum Actinomycetota; class Actinomycetes; order Actinomycetales; family Microbacteriaceae; genus Curtobacterium; species Curtobacterium flaccumfaciens_E. The sequence goes on from CP121450.1 coordinate 2,667,567, forward strand.
CGTCGCGGTACTCCGCGCCGGTCGCCGCGGGCGTCGCGCCGCCCTCCTCGACACTCCACCGCCACCGCAGGTCGGCCACCGCTGGCATGTCGTCGGGCCTGGAGGCACGGATCACCACGTCGTCCATCGCCCCAGTCAAGCAGGTGGTCGGCGCGGGAAACGGGAAGCGCCGCCGGACACCCGGTCCGGCGGCGCTTCGGTGAGCGGAGGTCGGCGTTACTTCTTGGCGCTGAGCTGCTCGATGATCGCCTTGGCGACGTCGTGCATCGTCAGCCGGCGGTCCATCGAGGCCTTCTGGATCCAACGGAACGCCTCGGGCTCGGTGAGGCCCATCTTCTCGTTGAGGAGGCCCTTGGCGCGGTCGACGAGCTTGCGGGTCTCGAAGCGCTCCACGAGGTCGGCGACCTCGGCCTCGAGCGTGATGATCTGCTGGTGACGCGAGAGGGCGATCTCGATCGCGGGCAGCAGGTCGTTCGGGGTGAACGGCTTGACGACGTACGCGAGGGCACCGGCCTCGGTCGCGCGCTCGACGAGGTCCTTCTGGCTGAAGGCCGTGAGGAGGACCACGGGAGCGATGTGGTTCTTGGAGAGCTTCTCGGCAGCGGAGATGCCGTCGAGCTGCGGCATCTTGACGTCCATCACGACGAGGTCGGGCGGAGGTCCGTCGCGAGCTGCACCGCGGTCTCACCGTCTCCGGCTTCACCGACGACGTCGAACCCGTTGTCGCGCAGGATCTCGACGATGTCGAGGCGGATGAGCGACTCGTCCTCGGCGACGACGACGCGACGGGGTGCTGCTGCAGTTGCTTCTGTGTCACTCACAGCGAGAAGCCTACTAGACCTCGGAAGTCGGCCGCGTCAGAACCGTCTCGCAGGCCGTGAGCTGTCCTTGTACGAGTGGCGGGACCGCGTATCCGGTGCAGCCCCGCACGCCGTGCGCTGTCCTTGTACGAGTGGCGGGACCGCGTATCCGGTGCAGCCCCGCACGCCGTGAGCTGTCCTTGTACGAGTGGCGGGACCGCGTATCCGGTGCAGCCCCGCACGCCGTGAGCTGTCCTTGTACGAGTGGCGGGACCGCGTATCCGGTGCAGCCCCGCACGCCGTGAGCTGTCCTTGTACGAGTGGCGGGACCGCGTATCCGGTGCAGCCCCGCACGCCGTGAGCTGTCCTTGTACGAGTGGCGGGACTCGAACCCGCACGCCGTGAGGCAGAGCATTTTGAGTGCCCCGTGTCTACCATTCCACCACACTCGCGAGGTGCCCCACAGTACCAGCCCGACCGACGTCCCCTGCCCGCCCGCGACCCGCCCGCGGTGCGATCGAGCTCCGCGCATCCGGGCGCACGAACCGGCTGCGCGCACGCGAGGTAGCGTCGAGACGAGCAGTTCGGACAGGGAGGAGTGCTCGTGGACTCTCGTGCCGTCCGCACGTTCCGCGTGTTCGTGATCGTCACCGCGGTCGTCGCGATCGCCCTCGGCGTGGTCGCGATCGTCTGGCCGCGCCCGTCACTCGTCGTGGTCGCGCTGCTGTTCGGCGTGTACCTCGTCGTCGCCGGAGCGCTCCGCGTGTTCGCGGCCGTGCGGGGGCACGGCACGCCCCCGGTCTGGCGATGGACCTCGGGGGTCGTGGGCGCGCTCGTCGGGGTCGCTGGCCTCGTGACGCTGCTCGACCCCGCGATCCCGCTCGTGGTGTACGCCGTGCTCGCAGGGATCGGGTTCATCGTCGAGGGGATCGCCTCGGTCGTCGGCGGCTTCGTCGGGCACCCGGGGTCCTCCCGTGTGCCGACGATCGTCAGCGCGGTGCTGTCGATCCTGGGCGGCGTCGTCGTCCTCGTCGCACCCGGCCTCGCGCTGACCGTCTTCATGGTGTTCTCCGGCATCGCGCTCATCGTCGTGGGTGCCGCGGCGCTCCTGCTGCTGCCCCCGCGGGCCGCGGTCCGCCGTTAGGCGCTGCCCGTCCCGAACAACAGGCCGAGCCCGTACGTGACGGCCGCGGCGCCGAAACCGATCGCGAGCTGTCGGAGGGCTCGACGGATCGGTGACGCTCCACTGAGCACGCCGACGACTGCGCCGGTGCCGAGCAGGGCGATGCCGACGAGGGCTGCGGCCACGGTGATCGCCGCCCAGCCCTGCAGTCCGAGCAGGTACGGCAGCACCGGGATGATCGCGCCCGAGGCGAAGAAGCAGAAGCTGGAGATCGCCGCGCTCATGCCGTTGCCGACGGCCTCGTGGTCGTCCGCGGGTGCCGGGGTGGTCGCTGTGGTGCCGCCGAGGACCTCGTCCGCGTGGGCCTGCGCGTCGGGCTCGCTCATCCCACGCGCCCGGTAGACCAGCGCGAGCTCGTTCGCGTCGACGTCGAGGTCGGCGACCGCACGCCCCGCCTCGGGGTGCGGAGCGGACGCCGTGAGCAGTTCGCGCTGCGACCGGACGGACACGTACTCCCCGCACCCATCGACAACGCCCCGGCGAGCAGGCCGGCGATGCCGCTCAGCAGGACGAAGTGTCGATCCACCCGGAGGCACTCACACCGATGATCAGGGCCAGGTTCGAGACCAGCCCGTCGTTGGCGCCGAAGACGGCGGCCCGGAACGTGCCCGAGAGCCGCATCCGACCGCGGTTGGCGAGGCCACGCACGACCTCGCCGTGGATGCGCTCGTCGGCCGCCATGCTCGCGGTCGCGTCGGCGTCGTCCGCGTACGGTGACCGGTCCTCCGCTCGCTGCATGAGCGCGAGGACGAAGACCGACCCGAACCGCTTCGCCAGTGCGGCGAGCACCCGGTCCGGAGACTCCCCCGCCGCGGTCGTCCGACGTCGTCCCCGAGGAGGTCGAGCCAGTGCTGCTCGTGCCGTCCCTCGGCCTCGGCCAGGGCGGACAGGATCTCGTGCTCCTCGCCCGTGCGCCGCGCGGCGAGATTCCGGTAGACGGCTGCCTCCGCCCGCTCGTCCGCCAGGTAGCGACGCCAGCGGCGCACGTCCGTCGCGGTGGGTGCGGAACGGTTCTCGTCCTGGAGGCTCACCCCACCGATCCTGCCCGCTCGCGACGGCGTGTGGCCGGATGGGCGCGCGGCGGCCGAGACGCCGCATCGTCGCCGAGACACCCCCGAATCCCGCGGCGTCTCGGACGCTCCAGGTCGTTTCGCGCAGACGCCGGCGCCTCGCGCCGACGCCGGCAGCTCGAGTGGGTGCACGTGGAACGCGACAGGGCGCGGACCGGTGGCCGACGACGCTGCTGCGCCGTGCCTCCAGTCCGCGCCCCGTCGGACGCCGGACGCTGCGGTCAGCCGCGCACGTAGGCCGGCGCGGCCTCGGCGTGCGCGTCGCCGACGCGGTGCACCCGGAGGTCGTTCGTCGACCCTTCGATACCGGGAGGGGAGCCCGCCGTGACGATGACGCGGTCACCGGGCGCAGCCAGACCGTGCTCGAGGAGCACGTCGTCGACCTGGGAGAAGAAGCTCGTCGGTGTGGGTCTTGCGCTCCACGAGGAACGAGCGGACGCCCCACGTGAGCGCCATGCGGCGGCGGGTGGCCTCGCTCGGCGTGAACGCGATGATCGGCAGGCCGTGGCGGAGACGCGACATGCGACGGGCCGAGTCGCCGGACTCGGTGAAGACGCAGAGGTACGAGGCCTCGGTGAACTCCGCGATCTCGACGGCGGCGAGGGTGATCGCCCCGCCGAGCGTGCGCGGCTTCGTGCCGAGCGGCGCGATGCGCTCGAGCCCGTGGTCCTCCGTGGACTCCACGATGCGTGCCATCGTGCGGACCGTCTGCACCGGGTACTCGCCGACGCTGGTCTCGCCGGAGAGCATGACGGCGTCGGCGCCGTCGAGGACGGCGTTCGCGACGTCGGAGGTCTCGGCGCGGGTCGGGATCGGCGACGAGATCATCGACTCGAGCATCTGCGTCGCGACGATGACCGGCTTCGCCATGCGCCTGGCGAGCTCGACGGCACGCTTCTGCACGATCGGGACCGCCTCGAGCGGGAGCTCGACGCCGAGGTCGCCGCGGGCGACCATGATGCTGTCGAACGCGTCGATGATCTCCTCGAGCGCGTCGACGGCCTGCGGCTTCTCGATCTTCGCGATGACCGGGAGGCGCTTGCCCTCTTCGTCCATGATCTCGTGGGCGCGGTCGACGTCGGCGGCGTTGCGCACGAACGACAGCGCGATGAGGTCGGCACCCTGGCGGATCGCCCAGCGGAGGTCCGCCTCGTCCTTCTCGCTCAGCGCGGGGACGTTGACGGCGACACCGGGCAGGTTGATGCCCTTGTTGTTCGAGACCGTGCCGGCGACGACGACCTCCGTGCGGACGCGCACGCCGTCGGTGTCGAGCACGCGCAGGCGGACACGGCCGTCGTCGATGAGCAGGGGGTCTCCGGGCTTGACGTCCTGCGGGAGGCCCTTGAACGTCGTGCCGCAGATCTCCTTCGAGCCGGGGACGTCCTCCGTCGTGATCGTGAACACGTCGCCGACCGCGAGGTCGTGCGGGCCGTCGGCGAACTTCGCGAGGCGGATCTTCGGACCCTGCAGGTCGACGAGGATCGCGACCGGCTTGCCGAGCTCCGCGGCGGCGCGGCGGACGTTCTCGTAGTTGGCCTCGTGGACGCCGTAGTCACCGTGGCTCAGGTTGAGGCGGGCGACGTCGACGCCCGCTTCGATGATCTCCTTGACGGTCTCGTACTCCGACGTTGCCGGTCCGAGCGTCGAAACGATCTTTGCGCGTCTCAATGGATTCCTTCGTGGTGGTGGATGGTGCTTGGGTTTCCGCGCTGTGGGGCCGCGCGGAACGAAGCGAGGCCACCAGCACCCTATCGAGTGCCGGTGGCCTCTCGCTCACGGCTCGGTGAGCATCGCGTGCGCCTCCACGGTCAGATGGAGATCGCGCGGTCGGTGGCCTTGACGGGTGCCGGGAGGATCGTCGAGCCCTCGAGGTACTCGTCGACCTTCGCAGCGGCGGCCCGGCCCTCGGCGATCGCCCACACGATGAGCGACTGCCCGCGACCCGCGTCACCGGCGACGAACACACCCGGCTCGTTGGTCGAGTAGTCCGCCTGGCGGGACACCGCACCGGAGACGGTCGTCGGCAGACCGAGCTGCGGCTCGAGCGTGTCGGTCTCCGGCCGGTGAACCCCATGGCGATGAGCACGAGGTCCGCGGGGATCTCGCGCTCGGTGCCGGCCTTGGGGACGCGACGGCCGTCGAGGTACTCGGTCTCCGCGACACGCAGGGCGCGGACCTCGCCAGCCTCGTTCGCGAGGAACTCGACGGTCGACGCCAGGTAGTGCCGCTCGCCGCCCTCCTCGTGGGCACTCGTCACCTCGAACACCGTGGGGAACATCGGCCACGGCTGCTCGGACGGACGCTCCAACGGCGGCTGCTTGCCGATCGCCAGGTTCGTCACGCTCAGCGCACCCTGCCGGTGCGCGGTGCCGATGCAGTCCGCACCGGTGTCACCGCCGCCGATGACGACGACGTGCTTGCCCTCGGCGGTGACCTGGTTGTCGACCCGGGTGCCAGCGTTCGCCCGGTTCTGCTGGACGAGGTAGTCCATCGCGAAGTGCACGCCCTCGAGGTCGCGTCCCGGGATCGGCAGGTCGCGCGGCACGGTCGCGCCGGTCGCGACGACGACCGCATCGTAGCGGGACTTCAGGTCGTCCCAGGTGATGTCCCGGCCGATCTCGACGCCCGCGCGGAAGCGGGTGCCCTCGGCCTGCATCTGGGCGAGGCGCGCGTCGATCTGGCGCTTCTCCATCTTGAAGTCCGGGATCCCGTAGCGGAGCAGGCCACCGATGCGGTCGTCGCGCTCGTACACGGCGACCGTGTGGCCGGCTCGAGTGAGCTGCTGCGCGGCCGCGAGACCGGCCGGCCCAGAACCGACGACCGCGACGGTCTTGCCGGTGAGGCGCTCCGGCGGGTGCGGGGCGACCCAGCCGTTCTGGTACGCCTCGTCGATGATCGAGACCTCGACCTGCTTGATCGTCACGGGCGGCTGGTTGATGCCCAGCACGCAGGACGACTCGCACGGTGCCGGGCACAGGCGTCCGGTGAACTCCGGGAAGTTGTTCGTCGCGTGCAGCCGCTCGATCGCCTGGCGGCCCTCGCCGCGCCAGGTGAGGTCGTTCCACTCCGGGATGAGGTTGCCGAGCGGGCAGCCCTGGTGGCAGAACGGCACACCGCAGTCCATGCAGCGGCCGGCCTGACGCTTGAGCGCGCCGGACTCCTGCTGCTCGTAGACCTCTTTCCAGTCCATGAGCCGCACGGGCACGGGTCGACGGGCCGGGAGCTCGCGCTCCTGGACCTTGAGGAAGCCCTTCGGGTCAGCCACCGGTCACCTCCACGATGTTGATGCACACTGCCGGTTCCAGCCCCAGCGGTCAGCCACCGGTCACCTCCACGATGTTGATGCACACTGCCGGTTCCAGCCCCGAGGCGTCAACCACCGGTCACCTCCAGAATGCGGTTCCACACGACGTCTCCGTCCGGGTCGAGCCCCTCGTCGACCGCCTGCTGCCGGGTCTCGAGCACCGCCGCGTAGTCGCGCGGCAGCACCTTGACGAAGTCGCTCAGGTCACCGGACTCGAGCATCTCCGACGCGAGGGTCGACCCCGTCTCCGCCGCGTGCCGCGCGAGCAGGTCGTTCACGATCTCGACGTCGGCGCTGTCGAGCGGCTCCAGCCGGAGTTCGCCGGACGCGAGCGAGTCGCCGTTCACGTGCTCCTCGCGCAGGCCCCGCACGTACGCGGTGCCGCCGGACATGCCGGCACCGAGGTTACGGCCGGTCTCGCCGAGGATGAGCGCCAGGCCACCGGTCATGTACTCCAGCGCGTGGTCGCCCACGCCCTCGACGACCGCGGTGGCACCCGAGTTGCGCACCAGGAACCGCTCGCCCACGATGCCGCGGATGAACATCGATCCCTGTGTGGCGCCGTAGCCGATCACGTTGCCGGCGATGACGTTCTGCGCCGGGTCGAAACCGGATCCGGCGTCGGGCCGCACGACGATCTCGCCGCCGGACAGGCCCTTGCCGACGTAGTCGTTGCTGTCGCCGACGAGCCGCAGCGTGATGCCCGCGGGCAGGAACGCGCCGAGCGACTGGCCGGCCGAACCGCGCAGGGTCACGTCGATCGATCCGGACGGGAGCCCGTTCTCGCCGTGGCGGAGGGTGACCTCGTGCCCGAGCATGGTGCCGACCGCGCGCTCCGTGTTCCGGATCGGCAGGTCGAGCGTGATCGAGCCGCCGTGTTCGAGGACGTCGGAGGTCTCCTGGATAAGCTGCACGTCGAAGTGCTGCTCGAGCTCGTGGTCCTGGTCGCGGTGGTGCCGGCGTGGCTCGTCCGCGCCGAAGTGCGGTCCCTTGAGGACTGGCTCCAGGTCGAGGCCCGACGCCTTCCAGTGCTCGACCGCGCGGTCCACGTCGAGGACGTCGGCCTGGCCGATCGCCTCGTCCAGGGTGCGGAACCCGAGCTCGGCGAGGAGCTCACGGACCTCCTGCGCGATGAACTCGAAGAAGTTCACGACGAACTCGGGCTTGCCGCTGAACCGCTTGCGGAGCTCCGGGTTCTGCGTCGCGACCCCCACGGGACACGTGTCGAGGTGACAGACGCGCATGAGGATGCACCCTTCCACCACGAGCGGCGCGGTCGCGAAGCCGTACTCCTCGGCGCCGAGCAGCGCGGCCACGACGACGTCGCGGCCGGTCTTCATCTGGCCGTCCACCTGCACCACGACCCGGTCGCGCATGCCGTTCAGCATGAGCGTCTGCTGCGTCTCGGCGAGGCCGATCTCCCACGGGGTTCCCGCGTGCTTGAGCGAGTTGAGCGGCGACGCGCCGGTCCCCCGTCGTGCCCGGAGACGAGCACGACGTCCGCGAGGGCCTTCGTCACTCCGGCGGCGACGGCCCCGATGCCGGACTGGCTCACGAGCTTCACGTGGACGCGCGCGGACGGGTTCGCCCGCTTCACGTCGAAGATGAGCTGCTTGAGGTCCTCGATCGAGTAGATGTCGTGGTGCGGCGGCGGCGAGATGAGGCCGACGCCCGCGGTGGCGTGCCGTGTGCGGGCGACCCAGGGGTACACCTTGGTCGGGGGCAGCTGGCCGCCCTCGCCGGGCTTCGCGCCCTGCGCCATCTTGAGCTGGATGTCCGTCGCGTGCGTCAGGTACATGCTCGTGACGCCGAAGCGCCCCGACGCGACCTGCTTGATCGCACTGCGACGCTCCGGGTCGAGGAGACGGTCGACGTCCTCGCCGCCCTCGCCGGTGTTCGACCGGCCGCCGAGGCGGTTCATGGCGATCGCGAGTGTCTCGTGCGCTTCCTTCGAGATCGACCCGTACGACATCGCTCCCGTGTTGAACCGCTTCACGATCGACTCGATCGACTCGACCTCGTCGAGCGGCACGGGCTTGCGGGCGCCGTTCTTGAAGCGGAAGAGACCGCGGAGCGTCATGAGCTGCTCGGACTGGTCGTCGACGGCCCGCGAGTACTCGCGGAAGATGTCGTAGCGGCGCGCCCGCGTGGCGTGCTGCAGCCGGAACACCGTGTCCGGGTTGAACAGGTGCGGCGGTCCCTCACGGCGCCACTGGTACTCGCCGCCGGTCTGCAGGCGCTCGTGCGAGAGGACGGCGCCGTCCTGCGGGTAGGCCTGGGCGTGCCGCTCGGCGTTCTCCTTCGCGATGACCTCGATGCCGACGCCGCCGAGGATCGACGACGTGCCGGTGAAGTAGCGGTCGACGAACTCCTGGCTGAGACCCACGGCCTCGAACGCCTGGGCGCCTGCGTAGCTCGACACCGTCGAGATGCCCATCTTGGACATGATCTTCAGCACGCCCTTGCCGAGCGCCTTGATCACGTTCTTGACGGCCTGCTCCGGTGTGATGCCGCTGATCATGCCCTGGCGGACGAGGATCTCGCAGGTCTCCATCGCCAGGTACGGGTTGATCGCCGAGGCGCCGTAGCCGATCAGCGTCGCGACGTGGTGGACCTCGCGCACGTCGCCCGCCTCGACGATCAGGCCGACCTTCATGCGCTGCTCGGTGCGGATGAGGTGATGGTGCACCGCGGCGAGCAGCAGGAGGCTCGGCACCGGCGCCTGTTCGGCATTGCCGTCCCGGTCGGACAGCACGATGAACTGCTTGCCCGATTCGATCGCGGCGTCGACCTCGTCGCACACGGCGGCGATGCGCTTCTGCATGGCCTTCTTGCCGGCGTCGACGCGGTACAAGCCCTTGATCGTCACGGTGAGGTGCCGGCCGGACTCCGTCTCGAAGTGCTGGATCTTCGCCAGTTCGTCGTTGTCGATGACCGGGAAGTCGAGCGCGATCTGCTTCGCGTGCTCGGGTCCGGCGGTGAGGAGGTTCCGCTCCGGTCCGAGGCCCATGCCCATCGAGGTGATGACCTGCTCCCGGATGGAGTCGAGGGGCGGGTTCGTCACCTGCGCGAACTGCTGCGTGAAGTAGTCGAACAGCAGCCGGGGGCGCTGCGACAGCACCGCGATCGGGGTGTCGGAGCCCATCGCGCCGAGCGGCTCCGCACCGGTCTGCGCCATCGGGCGGAGCAGGATCCGGACCTCTTCCTCGGTGTAACCGAACGCACGCTGACGCCGGGTCACCGAGGCAGGGGTGTGCACGATGTGCTCGCGGTCCGGCAGGTCGCCGAGGTTGATCCGGCCCTGCTCCAGCCACTCGCCCCAGGGGCCGGAGGTCGCCAGCTCGCGCTTGACCTCGTCGTCCTCGATGATGCGGCCGGCCTCGGTGTCCACCAGGAACATCCGGCCGGGCGCAGGCGGCCCTTCCGCACGACCTTCTCGGCGGGCACGTCGATGACGCCGGTCTCGGAGCCCATCACGATCAGGCCGTCGTCGGTCACGAGGAACCGACCGGGCGCAGGCCGTTGCGGTCGAGGGTGGCACCGACCAGCGAACCGTCGGTGAACGTGATCGCGGCCGGTCCATCCCACGGCTCCATGAGCATCGAGTGGTACTCGTAGAACGCCCGGAGCTCCGGGTCCATCGCGGACTGGTTCTCCCAGGCTTCGGGCACCATCATCGACACCGCGTGCGGCAGCGACCGGCCGGTCAGGGTGAGGAGCTCGAGGACCTCGTCGAACGAGGCGGAGTCGCTCGCGCCCGGGCTGACGATCGGCAGCAGCGGCGACAGGTCGCCCAGGAGCTCGCTCTGCAGCTGCGACTGGCGGGCCCGCATCCAGTTCCGGTTGCCGCGGACGGTGTTGATCTCACCGTTGTGCGCCAGCGTGCGGAACGGCTGGGCCAACGGCCACGACGGGAACGTGTTCGTCGAGTAGCGCGAGTGCACGATCGCGAGCTTCGAGGCGAAGCGGTCGTCGCTGAGGTCGGGGTAGAACGGCTCGAGGCTGGAGCGTCGTGACCATGCCCTTGTAGACCATGGTCCGGCTCGACAGCGACATGAAGTAGACCTCGCTGTCGTGCTCCGCGCGCTTGCGGAGCCGGAAGGCCTGCCGGTCGAGGGCGATCCCGCTCCACGACGCACCGTGCACATCGTGCCGGGTCGAGGCGATGAACAGCTGCTCGAACGCCGGCATCGCCGCGCGCGCGAGCGTGCCGAGCACCTCGGGCCGCACGGGGACCTCTCGCCATCCGAGGACGCGGAGACCTTCTTCTTGCGCGAGACGCTCGACGGCACCCTTCACGGCGTGGCGGGCCTCCACGTCGACGGGCAGGTAGGCCGTGCCGACCGCGTACTCCCCCGCCGCCGGCAGGTCGAACGGCACCTCGGACCGGAAGAACTCGTCCGGCACCTGGCACAGGATGCCGGCGCCGTCGCCGGTACCCGCGTCCGAGCCGACGGCCCCGCGGTGCTCGAGGTTGCGCAGTGCGCCGAGCGCCGCGTCGACGATGTCGTGGCCGGCCGTACCCCGGAGCGTCGCGACCATCGCCAGGCCGCACGCGTCCTTCTCGTTCGCCGGGTCGTACATGCCGGCGGCATCCGGGATCGCGGAGAACCGACGGTGGGGCGGCACGAGTGCGGCCGCGGTCTGGGGTGGCTGGAGCGCCATGGGGAACCGTCCTCACGAGGAAGTGGAACAGGGACAGCGGTGGCCCGGTGGTGCGTTCCGCCCGGACGGGCGGGACTGGTGCCCGTGCCCGTCGTCAGCGAGGTGCCTGACGGCGTGCGAGGTGTCGGACCCGCTTGTGGCGCGTCCAGTGGGTGCTGCTGCTGGCACGCGTGACCGATCGGGATCGGTCGCGCAGGAGGGGTGCTTCCTAGGCGCGGCCAGGGGCGGTGCTGACCGGATCGGACGCCGCGACCGGCGCCGGAGCGTCGTCGTCGTCCTCCGACCAGGTGTCGTCCGATTCTACATCGGACTCCGAACGGGGCTCGCGACCGGGCAGGTAGGGGCTCGGCTCCTTGCCGAGGTGCCGCTTCGACTGCACGAGGAAGATGATGATGCCGAGCAGGATCGCGGCGAACGCGGCCCAGACGTTCGTACGGATGCCGAAGAACGTCTCGCTCGTGTCGACGCGGATCGACTCGAGGACGGAGCGACCGATCCGTACCAGATCAGGTAGAGCGCCAGGACGCGGCCCCACTGGAGCTGGAACTTCCGGTCGAGCAGCAGGATCACGACGACGCCGAGGACGTTCCAGATGATCTCGTAGAGGAAGGTCGGGTGGAACAGCGTGCCCTCCGGCAGCCCCTTCGGGAAGGCCGCGTTCGAGGACTCGATCTGCAGACCCCACGGCAGGCTCGTCGGCATGCCGAAGAAGCTCGTGGTTGAAGTAGTTGCCGAGGCGGCCGAACGCCTGGGCGAGCAGGACGCCGGGCGCGACGGCGTCGACGAACGCGGAGAACCGCAGGCCGACCTGACGGCAACCGATGTAGGCACCCAGCGAGCCCAGGATGAGCGCCCCGAAGATGGCGAGCCCGCCCTCCCAGATGTAGAGGAAGGACAGCGGGTCGCGCCCGGGACCGAAGTAGTCGCTCACGTGCGTGAACACGTGGAAGAGTCGGCCACCGATGATGCCCGCGGGGACGGCCCAGATCGCGATGTCGATGATGATCCAGCGCTCGACACGGCGCGCGTTGAGGCGGCGGTTGGCGAGCACGACCGCGGCGACGATCCCGAGCAGGATGCAGATCGCGTAGGCGTGGATGCGGAAGTCGAGCGGCAGCGACCAGCCGAACACGTCGCGGAGCCAGGCCGTGAGGTCGAAGTACTGCCAGGCGGTGCTCGGGCTCGGGATGCTCAGGAGGGGCATGGAGGTGCTGTCGCCTTTCGGTACTGGCTGGGCGCGGTGCCGACGTGCCGTCGGCCCCGCTCACTGTAGCGCGGGACGCGGGCGCGTCAGGAACCGAGGGGGCGGTCCTGTGGAAACTGTGACCGACCGGGTGACGGCCTGGAGGCGCGGTGCGGCCCGGTCACGTCGCCCACCCGCACCGCGGTGCCGGTGGGCCGGACGGCGTGCCGGCACCGCGCCTCCCGGCCCACACCGCCGGACCGGAGCCGCGCGTCGGAGCGGAGTCCGCGCGTCGGAGCGGAGCCTGCGCCCGGACCGGAGCCCGCGCGCCGGACCGGAGCCCGCGCGTGACCGGAGCCCCCGGCGCTGGAGCGGCCGTCAGCGCCGCTGCGCGCCGGACGTGAGGTCGGCAGCCCGATCGGCGACGCCCTGGACGCCGAGGTCGGCCAGCGCTCGCACGAACGCGGAGCCGATGATCGCGCCGTCGGCGTACTCGAGCACCTCGCCGACCTGCTCCGCCGTCGAGATGCCGAGGCCGACGCACGTGCGCTCCACGCCGGCATCGCGGAGCCGCGAGACGACCGTGCGGGCGGCGACGTCGACGCCCTCGCGCGCGCCCGTGACGCCCATGGTGGAGACCGCGTAGACGAACCCGCGGCTCGCCTCGACCGCCTGGCGCATGCGCAGGTCCGTCGAGGACGGCGCGGCGAGGAACACGCGGTCGAGCCCGGTGCGTTCGGACGCGGCGATCCACTCGGCGGCCTCGTCCGGGATCAAGTCCGGCGTGATCAGCCCGGCGGCCCCCGCGGCGACGAGGTCGTCCGCGAACCGGTCGACGCCGTAGCGGAGCACGGGGTTCCAGTAGGTCATCACGAGCACGGGCACGTTCGCTCGCTCGGTGATCTGGTGCACGGCGTCGAACACCTGCGCGACGCGGAACCCGTTCGCCAGGCTCTCCTCCGCGGCCCGCTGGATGACCGGGCCGTCCATGACCGGGTCGGAGTACGGCAGGCCGAGCTCGATGACGTCGACGCCGTTCTCGGCGAGGGCCACCGCCGCGTCGACGCTCGTCTGCACGTCCGGGTAGCCGGCCGGCAGGTAGCCGACGACCGCCCCCGCGCGCTCGGCGTTGGCGGTGTCGATGGTCGTCGCGACCGTGCGGTCAGCGTTCGTGTGGTCGTGGGTCACAGCTGCACCGCGTTCTCGTCGAGGATGCCGAAGTAGCGACTGGCGGACGCGACGTCCTTGTCGCCGCGGCCGGACAAGGACACGAGGATGACACCCTCGGGGCCGAGGCTCCTTGCCAAGCTTGATCGCTCCGGCGAGGGCGTGGGAGGACTCGATCGCCGGCAGGATGCCCTCGGTGCGGCTCAGCAGGCGGAACGCCTCCATCGCCTCCGCGTCGGTGATCGGTTCGTACGTCGCGCGCCCGATCGACGCCAGGTAGGCGTGCTCCGGTCCGACACTCGGGTAGTCGAGCCCAGCCGAGATGCTGTGGCTCTCGATCGTCTGGCCGTCCTCGTCCTGCATGAGGTACGACTTCGTTCCCTGGAGCACGCCTTCGCGGCCGAGCGTGATGCTCGCGGCGTGCCGACCGGTCTCGACGCCGTCGCCCCCGCCTCGAAGCCGTACAGCGCGACGGACTCGTCGTCGAGGAACGCCTCGAAGATGCCCATCGCGTTCGACCCGCCGCCGACGCACGCCGCCACGGCGTCCGGCAGACGTCCGACGCGGTCGAGGACCTGCTGGCGGGCCTCTTCCCGATGACCTTGTGGAACTCGCGCACCATCTCGGGGAACGGGTGCGGACCTGCCACCGTGCCGAGTAGGTAGTGCGTGGAGTCGACGTTGGCGACCCAGTCGCGCAGGGCCTCGTTGATGGCGTCCTTGAGCGTGCGCGAACCGGTCTCGACCGGGATCACCTCGGCGCCGAGCAGCCGCATCCGGGCGACGTTGAGCGCCTGGCGTTCGGTGTCGACCGCGCCCATGTAGACGACGCAGTCCATGCCGAACAGCGCCGCCGCGGTGGCCGTCGCGACCCCGTGCTGGCCCGCGCCGGTCTCGGCGATGAGACGCGTCTTGCCGAGCCGCTTCGCCACGAGCGCCTGCCCGAGCACGTTGTTGATCTTGTGCGAACCCGTGTGGTTGAGGTCCTCGCGCTTCAGGATGATCCGCGCGCCGCCGGCGTGCTTCGCGAACCGGGGAGCCTCGGTGATGATCGAGGGCCGCCCGGTGTAGTCGCGCTGGAGCGTGTCCAGCTCGTCGCGGAAGGCCGGGTCGGCCCAGGCCTCCCGGAAGGCGGCTTCGAGCTCGTCGAGTGCGAGCACCAGCGATTCGGGACGAAACGTCCGCCGAAGTCGCCGAAGTACGGCCCGTGCAGGTCACGGAGTGAGGTCACGATGTGTCTCCCGGGACGGGCCCGGCGAACCGGGCAGGACACCCGGCGGACCGGGCAGGACACCCGGCGGACCGGGCAGGGTGGGACCGGAGTCAGCCGCGGTCGGCCGCTGCGATGAACGACGCGAGGGTGGCTGCGGGGTCCTCGCCCGTGACGAGCGCCTCCCCCACCAGCACGACGTCCGCCCCCGCGGAGCGGTAGTGCGCGACGTCGGCTGGACCGGCGACGGCGGACTCGGCGACGCGCACGACCCCGTCGGGGATGCGTTCGGCGAGGGACCCGAACAGGTCGCGGTCGAGCGAGAAGTCGGTCAGGTCGCGGGCGTTCACGCCGAGGATCCGCGCACCGGCGTCGAGCCCGCGCGAGACCTCGTCGGCGGAGTGCGCCTCGACCAGGACCCGCATGCCGAGCTCCTCGGCCAGCGCGTGCAGTTCGACCAGTTGCTGCTGGCCGAGCGCGGCCACGATCAGCAGCACGAGGTCGGCGCCGGACGCCCGTGCCTCGATCACCTGGTACGGATCGGCGATGAAGTCCTTGCGCAGGACGGGGACCGCGACGCGCGCCTTGACGGCCTCGAGGTCGGTGAGGCTGCCGAGGAACCGACGCCCCTCCGTCAGCACGCTGATCGCCGAGGCGCCGCCGCGCTCGTAGTCGGCCGCGAGGGACGCAGGATCCTCGATCGGGGCCATCGACCCGCGAGACGGGCTGGCGCGCTTCACCTCGGCGAGGATCTTCACCCGGTCGCCCGGGGCGAGGAACGCGAGGGCGTCGAGCGGTGACTCCACCCGGTCCAGATCGCGTTCGACGTCCGCGTAGGGACGGTCGACGCGACGAGCCGCGGCGTCCTCGAGCGCGCCCGCGACGAGGGTCTCGAGCACGTTCGGCATGCCGGACCTACTCGGAGTGGTGCTTGGGGACGAACTTCGGACCGTTCACGCCGTAGCCCGCCTTGGCCATGACGGCGCCGACGATGAGGCCGACGAGCACGACACCGGCGGAGGCCCAGACGCCCCACGGCTGGTCGAACCAGAAGAACAGCGTGCCGGCCGCGAATCCGATCAGCATGATCACGACGGCGGTCCAGGCTGCCGGCGAGTGGCCTTCGCCGAGTTCTGCGGGCTCAGTGTTGCTCACGGTGCTCCTCGTTCTGCTCCGGCGCCGTCGTTCGACCGGCGCCGGTTCGATCCTACCGTGTCGTCCACGGCGGCTCCCCGGCCGCGCCGCCGTCCCCGACCGCGGAACCGTCTCCACGGTGCGCGTCCGCGTCGTCGTCGGGAGCCGCACCGTCCGCCGCTTCGACGAGCGTCGGGTCGACACCGGCGCTCAGGTCGTCCCAGTCGACCACCGCGTCGCGCTCGACGGGCGCGGCAGCACGGGCCTGCGCCGCCGCACCGGCCGTCGCCGCGCCGTACTTCCGGCTCGGCCCCGGCCACGAGCGCTGCACGACCAGCACCACCACGCCGAGCAGCACCGCGAGCACGCCGCCGACGATCCCGACGGCCGGCCAGGCGGAGACGTCCACGCTCGACACGACGCGCCGCACCGCGGTCAGGTCACTGACGCCGGCGACCTCGCCGACGGCACCCTTGGCCGCGGCCACCGGGTCCGCGAGGGCGGTGATGCCGGACACGACCACACCGAGTCCCAGCAGGACCTCGACGCACGCGAGCACGATCCGCACGACCCGCCCCGCGATGGTCATCGCCAGGAAGAGCGCCAGGCTCGCGATCGCCAGCGCGGTGTACGACGGGACGGCAGCGGCGCCGTCGGCGTCGACCGTCGAGGTGACGGCGGCACCGGCGTGCAGGTGCACCGTGAACCACGTCTGCGTCCACGACAGCATGATGATGCCCGCGACGGCCAGTCCGGCGACGACGACGAGCGGACGGGAGCGTCGGGCCCTCACGACCGCACCTCGCGCATCCGGTTCGCGGTCGCGACGGCACGCAGGGGCGCTGCGGCCTTGTTGATCGCCTCGACGTGCTCGGTCTCGGGGTCGGAGTCCGCCACGAGCCCGGCGCCGGCCTGCACGCGCGCGACCCCGTCCTTGATGAGGGCCGTGCGGATCGCGATCGCGAGGTCCGCGTCGCCGGCGAAGTCGAAGTAGCCCACGACCCGGCGTACGCCCCGCGCTTGGCCGGCTCGAGCTCGTCGATGATCTCCAGGGCACGCGGCTTCGGCGCCCCGGACAGGGTGCCCGCGGGGAATGTCGCGCGGAACACGTCGATCGCCGAGGCATCAGGACGCACCGCGCCCTCGACGCTCGACACGAGGTGCATGATGTGGCTGAACCGTTCGACCGTCATGAACTCGGTGACCGCGACCGTGCCCGGCTCGCACACCTTCTGCAGGTCGTTGCGGGCGAGGTCGACGAGCATCAGGTGCTCGGCGCGCTCCTTCGGGTCCTCGAGCAGGTCCTCGCCCAGGCGGACGTCCTCCTCCGGGGTTGCACCACGAGGACGCGAACCGGCGATCGGGTGCGTGATCGCGCGGCCGGCCTGCACCTTCACGAGGGCCTCCGGCGAGGCGCCGACGATCCAGAACGGGTCGCCAGCGGTGTCGGCCAGCGACAGGAAGTACATGTACGGGCTCGGGTTCAGGGTCCGGAGCACGCGGTAGACGTCGAGTGGGTCGGCCGTCACCTCGTGGTCGAACCGCTGCGAGATGACGACCTGGAACACGTCGCCGTCGCGGATGAACTCCTTCGAGCGCTCGACCGCGGCCTGGTACTCGGCCGGGGTGGAGCGGTGCGTCGGCGTCGGCTCGGCGATGTCGAACGCCTCGGCCACGGTCGCGACGCTCGGCGCGACGAGGTCGGCCTGCATGCGGTCGAGCCGGGTCTGTGCGTCCGACCAGAGCGTCTCGGCGTCGTCGGTGCCGTCGTTCAGCACGCTCGCGACGAGCAGCACGAGCCCGGTGCGGTGGTCGAGCGCGGCGAGCTCCGACACGAACGAGAGGGCCTGCCCGGGGACGTCGAAGTCGGCCGGGGCACGTTCGGCAGGTGTTCGAGCTGGCGCACGGCCTCCCAGCCGATGAAGCCGACCGTCCCGCCGACGAGCGGCGGGGTGCCCGGGATGCGCGGGGTCGCCCAGCGCTCGTGCAGCCGCGCGAGGACCTCGAGCGGCTCGCCGTCGAGCGAGTCGACGGCGCGCGACGCCGGGATGCCGGTGTCGATCCACGCGGCGCGGTCGCCGTCCTGCGTCAGCACGCCGAAGCTGCGGACGCCGACGAACGACCAGCGCGACCACAGGCCGCCCTGGCCGGCCGACTCGAGCAGGAAGGTGCCGGGGCGGCCGTCCGCGAAGCTTGCGGTAGACGCCGACCGGCGTCTCGCTGTCGGCGTAGAGCGCGCGGACGACGGGGACGACACGGTGGTCGCCCAGCAGCGCGTCGAACTCCGGCCTGGAGGTGGTGTGCGGCTTGTCGGAGAGCGTCGCCGTGGTCATCGGGTCGCCTCCACTGCCCCGCTCGCCGGAGCAGACGCGGCCGCGTCCGTCGGCGCGGACGCCACTGTGCTGGCCGGGGCTGTCGCCGTCACCGGGTCGAGGGGGGCGACGTCGAAGCATCGGTGGGCACCCGTGTGGCACGCGGCACCGACCTGCTCGACGGTCACGAGGAGCGTGTCCGCGTCGCAGTCGAACGCCGCGCCGCGCACGTACTGGGCGTGACCCGACGTGTCGCCCTTGCGCCAGTACTCGTTCCGGGAGCGGGACCAGAAGGTCACGCGTCCCTCGGTGAGGGTACGGCGGAGGGCTTCCCGGTCCATGTAGCCGAGCATGAGGACGTCCTTCGACGTTTCCTCCTGCACGATGGCGGGGAGCAGCCCGTCCGCACCGAACCGCGCGCGGTCGAGGACCGCGTCCGTGCTGGTGCTGGTGCTGTCGGTCATGAGACTCCTAGCCTACGGCGTGGCGCTGACGCGTCGGGTACGCGGACCGGCGTCAGCGGACGGGGTGTCCGGCCGCGCGCAGCGCGGTCTTGACGTCGCCCACGGTCATCTCGCCGCGGTGGAAGACGGAGGCGGCGAGGAGGGCATCCGCACCCGCGTCGACGGCTGGGGCGAAGTGCTCGAGCCGACCCGCGCCTCCAGACGCGATGACCGGCACCGAGGACACCGCACGGACCGCGGACACGAGCTCGAGGTCGAACCCGTTCTTCGTGCCGTCGGCGTCGATGGAGTTGACGAGCAGCTCCCCCGCTCCGCGCTCCACGGCCTGTCGTGCCCAGGCGATCGCGTCGAGGTCGGACTCGGTCCGCCCGCCGTGCGTCGTGACGACGAAGCCGGACGGCATCCGGTCGGACCGCTTGACGTCCAGCGACAGCACGACGGCCTGCGCGCCGAACCGGTCCGCGATCTCGCCGACGAGGTCCGGGCGGGCGATCGCGGCGCTGTTCACGCCGATCTTGTCCGCACCGCACTGCTGCAGTCGGGACACGTCGTCGACGCTCCGGACGCCACCGCCGACCGTCAGCGGGATGAAGACCTGCTCCGCAGTCCGGGTGACGGTGTCGTACATCGTGGCGCGGTTCTCGACCGTGGCGCCGACGTCGAGGAACGTCAGCTCGTCCGCTCCCTGCTCGTAGTAGCGGGCCGCGAGCTCGACCGGGTCACCGGCGTCCTGCAGGTCGAGGAAGTTCACGCCCTTGACGACGCGACCGCCCTGGACGTCCAGGCACGGGATGACCCGGACGGAGACCCCGCCCGGTGCCGCGACGCTCACAGCCGTGCGGCGTGGATCGGGCTGACGAGGATGGCGCGGGCGCCGAGGTCGTACAGCGCGTCCATGATGAGGTTCGCGTCCTCGCGCGGGATCATCACGCGCACCGCGGACCAGTCACGACCGTGCAGGGGCGACACCGTCGGGACTCGATGCCCGATGCGACCGCGGTCGCCTGCTCGAGCAGCGCCGTCGGGATGTCGTAGTCGAGCATCACGTAGCCGCGGGCGACGAGCACGCCCTGCAGCCGGCGACGGAGCACGTCGATGCCGGGGATCGACTCGTCGGTCGAGACGAGCAGCGCGGTCGACTCGAGGATGACCGGGCCGAAGATCTCGAGGCCGGCCTGCCGCAGCGTGCTGCCCGTCGAGACGACGTCGGCGACGGCGTCGGCGACGCCGAGGCGCACCGCGCTCTCGACCGCGCCGTCGAGCTTCACGAGCGTCGCGGTGACGCCGTGCTTCGCGAGGAAGTCCCCGACCAGTCCGGGGTAGCTCGTCGCCACCCGCACGCCGTCGAGGTCCTGCAGGGCGCTGAACCGACCGGGGGTCCCGGCGAACCGGAACGTCGAGTCCGCGAAGCCGAGCGCGTCGACCTCGTGCGCCGCCGACCCGGAGTCGAGCAGCAGGTCGCGCCCGGTGATGCCGACGTCGAGGGCACCCGAGCCGACGTACGTGGCGATGTCGCGCGGACGGAGGAAGAGAACTCCACCCCGTTGCGCTCGTCGAGGAGGTGGAGCGCCTTCGGGTCGCGGCGACCGGCGTACCCGGCCTCCCGCAGCATCTCGGAAGCGGTCTCGGAGAGGGAGCCCTTGTTGGGCACGGCGATGCGGAGCATCAGGTGGTCTGCTTTCTGTGGGAGTGGTCCGGGACGGTCAGGGCCGGCGCGGGACGCGCCTTCCTACAGATGTCGCCAGACGTCCACCGGGGTGAGGCCCTTCGCGATCATGAGCACCTGCAGGTGGTACACGAGCTGCGAGATCTCCTCGGAGGTGCGCTCGTCGCCCTCGTACTCGGCCGCCATCCAGACCTCGGCTGCCTCTTCCACGATCTTCTTGCCGATCTGGTGCACGCCGGCGTCCAGTTCGGCGACGGTGCCGGAGCCCTCGGGGCGCGTGCGCGCCTTCTCGGTGAGCTCCTGGAACAGGTCGTCGAACGTCTTCACGCACTCCAGGCTACCGTCCTCCGCCCTCGCGACCGCCGTACCGTCCGGACGGGAGGCGCGGATCGTCCCCGCCTCGTCCGTCACGTCCGTCGCACCGGTCACGCCCTGGGCGTCGCTCGCGACGACTCCGCGGTTCGAGTCCGACCGCGGCGTCACGACCGCGCGGCCGCCGCGGCCTCGCGGAGGTCCGCGATGCGCGCCGCAGGCTCGCCCCCGTACACCGCCGAACCCGCCACGAGCGTGTCGGCGCCGCTGCGCACAACCTCGGGCACGGTGTCGACCGCGATGCCGCCGTCGACCTCGAGCCAGACGTCCAGACCGGAGGCGTCCACCGCGGCACGCGCGTCGGCGAGCTTCGGCATCACGGACGGCATGAACGACTGCCCGCCGAAGCCCGGCTCGACCGTCATGAGCAGGATCATGTCGTACGCGTCGAGGTGCTGCAGGACCTGGGTGATCGGCGTGCCCGGCTTCACCGCGACGGCGGCACGGGCTCCGTTCGACCGGATCGCGGCCGCCGTCGCCACGGGGTCGTCGGCGGCCTCGAAGTGGAACGTGACGCTTGCGGCGCCGGTCTCGGCGTACTTCGGCGCTTCGGTGTCGGCGTTCGTGATCATGAGGTGCACGTCGAGCGGCACCGGGACACCTGCTGCAGCCGCTGCACGATCGGCAGGCCCAGCGTGAGGTTCGGCACGAAGTGGTTGTCCATCACGTCGACGTGCACCATGTCAGCGGTCTCGATGCGGTGGAGCTCGCGCTCGAGGTTCGCGAAGTCGGCGGACAGGATGCTCGGCGAGATGCGGATCGTCACCCGACAACCCTACCGGCGCGCCTCAACGCGCCCGTCCCCGGCCGCAGTGTGCGAGGTTCCGCTCGATGTGCGACGCACGCTGCCCCGCACCGAGGACGCAACCTCGCACACTGCAGTCAGCCCGCGTCGGGCCACGTCAGGGCGTGCGACGGAACAGCGCGATGAACATCGCGTCCGTGCCGATGCGGTGCGGCCGAAGCTGCGCCGTGTTCCCGTCCGCTACCTGCGGGTCCCGAGCGGCCACGGACCGCACGACCGACGCGGTGTCGAGCTGCTCGAGCACGCCCCGTGCCGCGCCATCAGCGCGTCGACCTGCCCGCGCGTCTCCGCCAGGTGCGGCGAGCACGTCACGTAGGCCAGGGTCCCGCCTGGTGCGAGCACCCGCACGGCGGCGTCGAGCAGCTCGGCCTGCAGGGCCGCGAGCTCGGGCACGTCCTCCGGCTGCTTCCGCCAGCGTGCCTCCGGGCGACGCCGGAGTGCACCGAGCCCGGTGCACGGTGCGTCGAGCAGGATCCGGTCGAACGTCACGCCGGCACCGTCGCGCCCGAAGCGTCGACCGTCGCCCTCGACGACGGTCACGCCGTCGCCGAACCCCGCGAGGGCCCTGCGCACGAGTCCGGCCCGCGCCGGCACGAGTTCGTTGGCGACGAGGGCGGCCCCGCCCTGTGCGGCCTCGGCCGCGAGCAGGGCGGCCTTGCCCCGGGTCCGGCGCACAGGTCGAGCCAGCGCTCCCCCGGCCGGACCGCGGACGACCGGCTCAGCGCGAGGGCCGCGAGCTGCGAGCCCTCGTCCTGCACGCGGAGCCGCCCGGCGGTGACGCCGGGCACGCGGGCCGGGTCGCCGCTGATCCCGCGGATGCCGACGGGCGAGACCGGCTGGTCCGCCTCGGGGTCGGTGGGTCGGACGGGAGGCGCGACCTCCGTGTCGTCGTCGGCTGCGGCTCGGTGGGCGGCCGGTGCCGGCTGGTCGGTGGGAGCGTCGACGTCATCGGTCACGTCGTCGACGGCCGCGGCGTGGGCACGGGCGGCGGCGACGTCCTCGGCGGTGGCGAGGCCGGGCAGCGCCGCGAGCTGCACACGGGGTGCGACGTTGTCGGCGGCCAGGAGCGCGGCGAGCTTCGTCCCGCGAGCGTTCGGCGGCCAGGGCGTCCCGGAGCGCGGAGACGACCCACACCGGGTGCGACCAGCGGGCTGCGAGGAGTGCGTCGCCACCCCGCCCCTCGGTGATGAGCGCGTCCCACTCGTCGTCGGTGCGGGCGCCGACCTTGCGCAGCACGGCGTTGACGAAGCCGGTGGCGCGGTGGGCGCCGACCTCTCGGGCGAGTTCGACCGTGGCCGAGACGGCAGCGTGCGTCGGGGTGCGCATGCCGAGCAGCTGGTGGGCGCCGAGGCGCATGACGTCGAGCACGTCGGACTCGATGTTGTCGATCCGGCGTCCCGAGGCGAGGGCGACGATCGCGTCGTACCGGCCGAGCATGCGGATCGACCCGTAGGTCAGCTCGGTGGCGAACGCGGCGTCACGCGCGGAGAGGCCGGCCCGACGGATGCGCGTCGGCAGGAGCAGGTTGGCGTAGGCGTCGTCGACCTGCACGGCGCGGAGCACGTCGAACGCGACCCGCCGAGCGCTCGTCTGCCGGGGGCCGTGGTTCCGGCGGTGACCGGTATTCGCGCCGCTCATGCGAGGACCTTCCCGTCGAGCTCGCCCAGGCCGCGGGCCCAGGCGGCGGCGTCCATCGCCTTCTTGCCGGCGGGCTGCACCTCGGTGAGCACGAGCGGGTCGTCGGCGGTCCCGACGACCAGCCGGCCGCCCTGGACGGCCAACGCGCCGGGCGCGAGGGTCGGGGCGGGGTCCGCCGTGCCTCCCGGCAGTCTGGAGCTGCGGAGCAGCTTGATCCGCGTCTCGCCGAGGTGGGCGTACGCACCGGGCTCGGGCGTGACCCCGCGCAGGCGGGCGTGGACCACGGCGGCGGGCGCGGCGAAGTCGATGCGGCCGTCGTCGATGGTGAGCTTCGGGGCGAGGGTGGGCTCGCCGGCCTGCTCGGTGGCGACCGCGGTGCCGGCGGCAATGCCGTCGACGACGCGGACGACGGTCTCGGCGCCCGTCTCGGCCATCGCGGCGAGGACCTCGCCGGAGGTCGCCTCGGGTCGATGTCGAACGGGTCGCTCGCGTAGACCGGGCCGGCGTCGAGTGCCTCGACGAGCTGGAACACCGTCGCGGCGGTGCGGGTGTCGCCGGCCATCACCGCCCGCTGGACCGGGGCGGCGCCGCGGTACCGCGGCAGGTCGGAGAAGTGCAGGTTGACCCAGCCGAGCCGCGGAGCGTCGAGCGCCGAACGACGGAGCAGCGCGCCGTAGGCGACGATGACGCCGAGGTCGACCCCGAGGTCGGCGATGCGGGCGGTGATCTCGTCGTCGACGCGGGAGGCCTCGATCACCGGGAGGCCGAGCTCCTCGGCGACCTGGGCGACGGGGGTCGGGGTGAGGATGCGCTTCCGGCCCTGCGGGGTCGCCGGACGGGTGAGGACCGCGGCGATCTCGTGCTCGGACGCCGCGAGGCGGCGGAGGGTGGGAACGGCCGCAGCGGGGCTGCCGGCGACGACGAGACGCATGGGTTCGATCCTCCCACGTCCGCAGCCGCCGGACGTGCCGACGGCTGCGGAGCGGGTGCGGCGTCAGCGGACCACGGTGAAGCCGGCCCTGGCCAGCGGGACGCCGTCGGAGCGCAGGTGCACGGTGCGCACGAGGCGTCCGTCGGCGTCGTACACCGAGGCGGTCCGACCAGCGGCTCCCGCCACGGTGCCCGCGCGCGCGGACCCGTGCTGTCGGCGACCAGGTCGAGCGGCCTCGCTCCTGTCAGCCCGAGGTGCGCGACGACGGGCTGGACGAGCACGGCGTCGAGGTCGAGCGTCCCCGACGTCACGCGAGCCGTGACGCTGGTGATCCCGGCCGGGACGACCGTCCCGAGCCGGAGGGGGTGCAGGAACGCCGAGGTGGGGGCGCTCCCCTGCCGCCCCGCACCGCCGTTCGGCGTGCGCCCGAGGATCGTAGGGTGCCCGGCTCCGGACGTCGTGACCTGTCCGGGTCCGGACGTCGTCCACGTCGTCGTGCCGGCCGGTCCTGCCTGCTGCGACACCACGGGCGCCAGCACGACCGGACCGTGCCCGGCGGGCAGCGTGACGGTGACGGTCCCGCCGACGGGTGCGTGCACCGACGCGGACCCGGACCAGTTCGCGGACCCGGTCCACGCGGTGGGGTGTCGCTCCACGGCGGCTCCGCCGGCGAGGACGCCCGACTCCGCCTCCACGGTCGTGATCCCCTGCACCGCGGAGCGTCCGTCGACGCCGGTCGCCGCCGCGCGGGCCGCGGGGTGGGCGTCGAGCGCGAGCATCGACAGCGCGGTGTGGATGGCCGACTCGGCGCCGCAGCCCCGGTTCACGGTCCCGTCCGCCGCGACGCCGTCGACGCAGGCACCCGTCGCCCGGTCGTACACCGGCACGCCGGCCGGGTTCGCGCCGAAGAACCACGACGCCGCGATCCCGGCGAGGGTGGCCTGACCGCCGTTGCCGGTGGCGTCGGCCGTGGCCGTGAAGGACTCGACGAGGGAGTCCGCGCCGTACGCGATCTGCGTCCGGTCGAACGGCGTCGGCGTCCAGCCGTTGTCCGGGCCGCCGGTGGTGAGCAGCTGCGTGCCGAACCGTGCGGTGGCGCGCTCGGCGTCCTGCTCCCACGCGGACCGGTGCAGCACGGCGCCCGCGCGGGCGAGCGCGGCCGGCGCCATGCCGCCCCATGCGTTCCAGCTCGACTGCGACGTCGCCGAGGGCAGCACCGCACCGTACGGCCAGGTGCCGGTGTCGCCGCGCTGCATGCCGGCGACACCCTCGGTCTCCCGCTCGAGCACTGTCCGGACGACACGGTCGGACGGCACCGCCTCGGTGTAGGCGCTGAGCCCGAGGACGGCCTCGGCGGTGGCACTCGTCGAGTCGGCGACGAGCCAGGCGGGGACCCGGGACCCGTTGACCGTGTCGTACCGCCCGTACTGCGCGAGGGAGCCACGTTCGAGCGCGCCGATCGCCAGGTGGAGCCGGTCCTGCAGGAAGTGTGCGAACCCGGGGTCGGCGTGCCGGAACGCGGGGTACGCCTCGCCGAGAGCCCAGATCGTCCGCGCGGTCCAGAACGAGTCGGCCGAATCGGAGGGGTTCGGGCTGTCCGGCGGTGTCGGCGTGGTGTTGAGCGTGCCGTCGGACTGCTGCCAGAGCACGACGTCGCCGGCGTCGGGGCCGGTCGAGGTCTGCAGGTAGGTCAGCGACCGCAGGAGCTCGCGCGCAGTGGCCAGGCTCGACGGCGTGCGGTCCTGCTGCCAGTCGCGGACGTAGACCACGGCGGCCCGGCTGATGTCGTCCGCGTCGAACGCGCCCTGGCCCCAGTGACCGGTGGCCGGGTCGAGCGTGCCGCCCCCGACACGGCGGTACGTCCCGTCGGCGTCCCGGTCGGCGCACACCCACGGCGCGCGGGCGGTGGGGTCGGACGACTGGCGGTACGTGGTGTGACCGGGCACCCCGGACAGCAGGGGACGTCGTCGAGCAGGAAGTCGAGGTGGTCGAGGTTCGTGAGCGCGCTGGCCCCCGGTGCGGGGGCGTTCCCCAGTGCGGGGGCCTTCCCCGCGGCAGGGGATGCGGCGAGCGCGGTGGCGGGGGCCGACAGGACTGCGGCGGCGGTGACGGCAGCCACGGCGAGCGCGGCGACGGTGGTGCGATACGACATTGCATGCTCCTGGGTTCCGGTGGTGCGGCGCGGTGCGGTGCGGTGCGGCGCGGTGCGGTGCGGTGCGGTGCGGCGTCGGACGAGTCGGGCGACGCCGTGCGGGTCAGCGTCGGACGAGTCGGGCGACGCCGTGCGGGTCAGCGTCGGACGAGTCGGGCGACGCCGTGCGGGTCAGCGTCGGACGAGTCGGGCGACGCCGATCTTGGAGTCCGCCATGCCGTAGAAGACGTGGTGGACACCGTCGATCTCCTCGACGGCGGTGGGGAATACGACGTTGGGCACGGTGCCGGAGCGTTCGTCGTCGGTGTCGGCGGTCATCAGCGGCTCGGCGGTCCGCTGGACGACCTCCCACGGGCGGTCGGCGTCGAGGATCATCGCCCCGGCGGCGTAGTTGACGTGCTGCTGCTGGGCGAGCGAGCCGACGAGTTCGCCTGTGACGCCGTGGTGGAGCAGGAGCCAGCCCTCCGGTACACGGATCGGGGCCGGTCCGGCGCCGATCTTGAGCTCCTCGAAAGCCGCCTCGGGGCCGGCGAGCACGCGGTGTCCACGCCACTCGGCGAGCGCTCCGACGTCGGCGCGCACCCGGTCGAGGGGGACGAAGGAGATCCAGATGGAGGGTCGGGTGTCGGTCACCCAGGACGGCGGGTGGATGCCCTCGCCGGGTCGGATCTCGGAGAGGTCCCAGGTCGGTCGGTGGAGCACGGTGAGAGCGGGGGTGCCGTCGGCGCCGTGACCGGCTCGGGCAGGAAGACGGAGTCCTTGTCGAAGTAGAGCGCGAGGTCGACGTCGAGTTCGTCGTCGTAGGCGAAGCGCACGGGTCCGAGGCGGCGCCAGGTGCGCAGGTCCTCGGAGACGGCGACGGCGGTGCGGGGGCCGAGGGGTCCGTAGGCGACGTAGGTCATGACGTGCAGGCCGAGGGCCGGGATCCAGGTGGTGCGGGGTCCTCCACGCCGGCGTTCTGCGCGCCGGTCTCCCAGGTGCGCTCGGGTTCGAGGACGGTGCCCTGGCGTTCGACGCCGACCGGGACGCCGTCGTCGACGAGGACGCGAGCGATGCCGATGCGGGAGACGTTGCCGGCGGCGACGAGTCTGGGCAGGAGGTAGAGCTCGCCGTCGGGGCCGCGGCCGCTGGCGGGGTTGAGGACGCCCTCGGCCTCGAGGGGTTCGTCGGGCAGGGGCTCCATCACGACGCCGATGCGTTCGAGGGCGTAGGGGAAGTCGGTCATCGCGCGGTCTCTCGGTAGAAGTACATGGTGCGGCTGTCGGCCGGGGCGTCCCACCCCTGGGCGAAGACGCGCTCGCCGGCCGTCCCGGGCGGGGTGTCGGGGCCGGGCCAGCGGAGCAGACCGCCCAGGCGAGCGATCCGCCCGCGTGCACGTCGAGTTGCCGGGTGGGGTCGGACAGGTCGTAGCGTGCCTGGCCGGCGGCGAACGCGCCGGTGGGGTCGGCGTGGAAGAAGTCGAGGACGAGGTGGTCACCGTCGACGACGGCGCAGGCGACCTCGTGCAGGTGCGGGCCGAGGGTGGAGACGTCGAGGTAGTCCTCGGTGGTGAAGGTCCAGTGCTGCATGTCGTCGGAGTGGCCAACGGTGAGCTGTCCGCCGCAGCCCTCGGAGACGAACATCAGGTACTCGCCGTCGATCCGGACGGCGGACCCGCGGTCGTCGCGCGGGATCACGGCGCCCTTGGCCCAGAGATGGGAGACGTCGTGGGGAACGACGACACCGGTCTTCTGCCAGTGCACCAGGTCGTCGGAGACGGCGAGGGCGATGTCGCAGCCGACGTCGCCGGCGTCCGGGTACAGCGCGCGCTCGGGGGTGTCTCGGGTGTCCCAGATGGCGTTGTAGAAGCACCACCAGCGTCCTTCGGCTCGGTAAAGCTTGGGGTCCTCGACGCCGAGGGACTCGCCGGGCCGGGTGGGCCAGATGGCCGGTGCGCCGTCGTCGACCCAGCCGTCCGCGGTCAGGACCGCGTGCCCGATGCGGGACGAGGTGGATTCCTTCCGCGGTGACGCCCGGTACAGCAGGTGGAGCGCGTGTCGTGCCTCCGATCCGTCGTCCGTGGGGAGGACGGCGGTGCCCCGTTCATCGGGGGCGATGCCCAGGGTCGGGTTGAAGATGCTCGACGCGGTCCAGCCGATGCCGGTCGGATCAGCCCACTCCGGGGCGGTGAAGGTGAGCGTCGGGTCGCGGTGGAAGGGCCCGATCATCCAGGGCGGCGGATCGTCGTAGTGGGCGGAGAAGTCGTCGGTGGAGATCCGGTCGGTCAGGGCGTTCGTGTGCCGGAGGGCGCGGTCGAGGTCGGCGGCGAGCGCCGCCCGGGTCAGGATCTCCATCAGCCCTTGACCCCCGATCCGATGTCGGTCGCGACGAAGTACCGCTGGAACACGATGAACAGGACGACGACCGGGGCGGCGAGGACGACGGCTCCGGCGAGGATCGCACCGTACGGGTTCGCGGTGGAGGACGCCACGTTCGAGATGTAGTTGGCGAGCGACACTGCCAGCGGTTGCATCGAGGCCTCCTTGGTGATCAGGAACGGCCAGAGGAAGTCGTTCCACGGGCCGATGAAGGTGACGAGGACGACGGTGACGAGCGCCGGGCGGACCAGGGGCAGCGCCACGTTCCAGAGCACGCGGAGCTCACCGGCGCCGTCGATGCGGGCGGCGTCGAAGATCTCCTGCGGGATCTGCAGGAAGTACTGGCGGAAGATCACCACCGCGGCGGAGTTGATGGCGAAGGGCAGGATCATGCCGAGGTAGTTGTCGCTGAGGCCGTAGTCGCGGGCGATGAGCACGTACAGGGGGACCATGAGCAGCTGGAACGGCACGACCTGGACGAGCAGGGCGAGCGCGAAGGTGATGCCCCGGCCACGCCACTGCAGCACGGCGAGGGCGTAGCCGGCGAGGAGCCCGAACACGACGGTGCAGAGGAGCACGCCGCCGGTGAAGATCCCCGAGTTGAGCAGGCCCTGCAGGAGGTTCACACGGTCGTTGATGGTCGAGAAGTTGTGCAGGTCGATGTTCGCCGGGTTGGGGAACGCACCGGCGAGCGAGGTGTCGGGTTCGCGCTGCAGCGATCCGATGACCATGTAGTAGAAGGGGAACAGGAAGACGATCGCGCCGGCGAGCAGGACCGCGAACCGGAGCGCGGCCTGGCCGCGCGTCAGGCTGACGCCGTCCATGCGCCGCGGACGCTTCCGCCGCGGGGTGTCCTGCCTGGAGGCGCGGCTCGCCTCCGGCACGGCGCCGGCGGTCGTGGGGGTGGTGACGTCGGTCATGACTCTCGTCCTCCGGCGAACCGGTTCTGCAACCAGGCGATGATGAGGACGCCGACCATGAGGACGATGCCGATCGCTGCGGCGTACCCGGGGTGTCCCTGCTGGATGCCCTGCTGGTAGATGAGGAGCACGGGGCTGGTCGACGCTCCGTTGGGTCCGCCGCCCCCGGTGAGCAGGTACGGCTCGGTGAACAGGTTGGCGCCGATGACCGTGCTGAGGAGCAGCACGAGCACCGTGGCCGGACGGACGCCGGGCACCGTGACCGAGAAGAACTGCCGGACGCGTCCGGCGCCGTCGGTCGCCGCGGACTCGTACAGCTCCTTCGGGACGTTCTGCAGTGCCGCGAGGTACAGCAGGATGTAGAACCCGAGCTGCTTCCAGGTGACGAACACGGCGATCATGGGCATCGCGAGCGCCGAGTTGCTCAGCCAGGACGGACTCGGCGCGAGGGATCCGAGCAGGCTGTTCACGACACCGTTCTGGCTGAACAGGAACAGCCAGACGCCGACGACGGCGACGCTGGCCGTGACGTAGGGCACGTAGTAGCTGACGCGGAAGAACGTGGACCATCGGACGAGGCTGTTGAGCGCGGCCGAGAGCACGAGGGCGAGCACCACGGTGAGGGGCACGTTGATGACGAGGAACACGCCGACGTTCCGGAACGCCTGCAGCACCTGCGGGTCCTGGAACACCTGGGTGTAGTTCCGCAGGCCGACCCACGGCCGGTCGACCGAGACCCCCGGCGCGGCGAAGAAGTAGTCCTTGAAGGACATGTACACGGCGAAGCACACCGGGTACGCGAAGATCGCGAGGACGAACACCAGGTACGGGGCGCTGAAGAGCCACCCGAGCGGGTTCCGGCCGAGGACCTTCTGCAGGGCGGGCCGCGGGGCCCGGTCCGGTGCGGTTCCGGGCCGGACCCCGCCACGGGGCGATGTCGTGTGGGTGGTCATCGCGTCACTTCTGCTGCGCCTGCTGGGTGAACTTCGACGCGGCCTGCTTAGCTGCGCCCTGAGGTCACCGTCGCCGGAGATCACGGCCTTCGTGTAGAAGTCGCGGAACCCCTGGAGTGCGGCGATCGTGTTCGGTCCGGTCGGGTCGTCGACGGTGCGGGCCGCCTGGGAGCCGAACTCCTTGTAGGCGGGGTTCTGCGAGAAGTAGTCGGCGTAGGTGGTGGCGAGGTCCTTCCGGATGGGCATCTGCCCGGTGGTCTCGAGCAGCTTCTTGTCCTGCTCGCTGCTCGTGGTGTACTTCAGGAAGTCCCACGCGGTGCCCTGGTTCTTGCAGGACGAGTACATGCCGACGTTCTTCGCGTCCGGGAACGTGTACGTCTGGTCGGCCGCGGTGCCGTCCTTCGTCGGGACGGGGACGCTCCCCAGTTCACCTTGCCCTTGTAGGACGCGATGGCCCACGGGCCGACGATCGCCATGGCGGCCTTGCCGGTCGCGAACGCGTCGCCCTGCACCTGCTCGGTGCCGGCGTAGCCCTTCGCGTAGACGGTCTTCCAGAAGTTCGCGACGTCGTAGCCGGCCTGGTCGTCGAAGGTCGCCTTGTTGTCCTTCGTCGCGATGCCCTTGCCACCGGTCTCTGCGGCGTAGAGCGGCAGGAAGTCGAAGTTCGGCTGGAAGAACTCGCTCGTCGGGGTCGGGTAGATCGCGTAGGGCGCGGCGCCGGAGTCCTTGATCTTCTGCGCCGCGGCCAGGAACTCGTCGTAGGTGGCGAGCTTCGGGTCGGTGGTGCTCAGGCCGGCCTTGGCGAAGAGGTCCTTGTTGTAGAAGATCATCACGGGGTTCGACTTCCACGGCATCTGGTAGAAGTCACCGTCGGCGGACTCGTACTGGTCGGCGACGTCGCCGGACCGCTTCTCGATGTAGGCGTCGGCTCCGGGGAACTTCGACAGGTCGACCAGGCCGCCCTGCTTCTGGAACTGTCCGGTCGCGGCCGGAAGGTTGTTGTACACCAGGCAGGGGGTGGTGCCTGCGGTGATGGCGGCGCCGATGACCTCTTCGGTGCTCTTGCCGGCCGGGACCTCCTGGCCCTTGACCTGCTCGTCCGGGTGGTCCTTGTTCCACGAGGCGACGGCGGCCTTGCCCCACTGCACCTCCTGCTCGTTGTTCGAGTACCAGATGGTGATCGGTCCCTTGGCCTTCATCGCGTCGCTCGAGGCGGCGTCGCCACCGCCGGAGCATCCGCTGAGGACGAGTGCTGAGGCGGCGGCGAGTGCCGTCCCGATGGCGATCATGCGGCGTTGCATGCTGACTCCTTCGTCGGTGCTGCGTTCGGGTCGGTGGTGCTCCCGGTCAGGCCGGGTTCCGGGCGGTGCCCCGGCGGAACCCCTGACGATGAGGCGCGCCGGGGTGAGTGCGCGGTCGACGGTGTCCTTGCCGTCGACGAGGTCGAGGAGGGTGGCCGCGACGACGCGTCCCCACTCCGCCGGATCGTTGTCGAGCGTGGTGAGGGCCGGGTACACGTGCCGGCCGATCTGCGAGCCGTCGAGGCCGGAGATCGAGACGTCGTCCGGCACGCGGAAGCCGAGGCGCTGCGCGACCGCCATGCCCGCGATGGCCATGGGGTCGTTGCCGTAGACGATCGCGGTGGGGCGCTCGAGCGGGCCCGCCCGAGCAGTGCCTCGGTCGCAGCGGCACCGGCTTCCGGGGAGAAGTCGGTCGGGGCCACGCTCGCCTGGACACCCAGCGCGTGCGCGGTCCGTTCGAACTGCTGGCGCCGTGCCTGGCCGTGCAACATGTCGTCGTTGCCGGCGACGTGCGCGATCCGGGTGTGTCCGAGGTCGGCCAGGTAGCGGACGAGGTCGTCGATGCCGCGCTCGTACTCGCGTCGCACCGCGGGGAAATCGCTCGGCACGTCCGGCTCGCCGAGCGTGACGGCGACGGAGCCGAGCCCGGCGACGAGCGCGACGCGGGGGTCGGCACGGCGGAGGTCGGTGATGATGAAGCCGTCCACGCGGCCGTCGCCGGCGAGGGTCCGGTAGGACCGTTCCTCGGCATCGGCGTCGGCCACGACGCTCAGCACGAGGACCTGCCCGCGTTCGCTCAGCACGGCCTCGAGCCCGGCGATGAACGCTGCGAAGAACGGGTCGGTCTCGATGATGCTCGGGTCCCGCTTCACCACGAGGCCCAGCGCGGACGTCCTGCGGCTCGTCAGGCTGCGGGCCGCCGCGTTCGGACGCCACCCGATGTCGTCGGCGGCCGATCGGATGCGGGCGCGGGTGTCCGCGTTCACCCCGGGACGGTCGTTGAGGGCGAGGGACACGAGGCCCTTCGAGACCCGGCGTGCCGTGCGACGTCGGTGATGGTGGGTCGTCGTTCCACCAGCTGCCACCTCCTGACGCCCCGTCGCGTCTGAACCGGTTTAATTGAACCGGTTTAGCGTCGCACGGGTGCCGCGCCGCGCAAGCCCTCGAAGCGCTCCCGTGGCCAGACCGCGAACCGGACGACCGTTCGGTGGGTACGGTCTGGCGCACGGAAGCGAGGAGGCTCCCCATGTCCGACGTCACCACGTCCACCAACCGTTACGCCGGCTCGTCGATCCAGCGGATCGCACTCGTCGTCGGCATCGTCTTCCTGCTCGTCGGGATCGCCGGTTTCGTCCCGGGTCTGACGACCGGTGACCTGGGCGGTGCCGGGCACGGCTCGATGGCGATGCTGCTCGGCCTCTTCCAGGTGTCCGTGCTGCACAACGTCGTCCACCTGCTGTTCGGCGTCGTCGGGCTGCTCGCCGCAGGGCGCGCCACCGGATCACGCATGTACCTCGTGATCGGCGGCGTCGTCTACTTCGTGCTCTGGGTGTACGGCCTCTTCACCGCCGGACACGAGTCCGGAGCGAACTTCGTGCCCCTGAACTGGGCGGACAACTGGCTGCACCTCGTGCTCGCCGTCGGCATGGTCGCGCTCGGTGTGGTGTTCCCGCAAGAGCGCCGCCGCCCGGTCGGACCCTGACGACGTCCCCGGTCCGACGGGCCGCGCGGCCGAGCATCCCGGAGCGTGCGGGGATCCGCTCAGTCGCCGGCGGCGTCCCGCGACGCCACGAAGGCGTCGACGCACCGGCGCACCTGCTCCTCGGTGTGCGCCGCCGACAGCTGCACGCGGATCCGGGCCCGGCCCCTCGGGACGACCGGGTAGCTGAACGCGGTGACGTAGATCCCGCGGGCCTGCATCTCGTCCGCGATCCGAGCGGTGCGCGCCGCGTCGTGGAACATCACCGGGACGATCGGGTGCTCCCCCGGCAGCAGCTCGAAGCCCGCGTCGCTCATGAGCGACCGGAAGAGCACCGCGTTCCGCCGCAGCACGGACCGTGCATCGTCCGACCGCTCGATGAGGTCGAGCGCCGCCACGGTCCCCGCGGCGATCACGGGCGCGAGTGAGTTCGAGAAGAGGTACGGCCGCGACCGCTGCCGGAGCAGGTCCACGATCTCCCGACGGCTCGCCACGTACCCGCCGCTCGCGCCGCCGAGCGCCTTCCCGAAGGTCCCCGTGTACACGTCCACCCGGTCCGCCACCCCGCACAGCTCCGGGGTGCCCCGGCCGTGCTCGCCGACGAACCCGACGGCGTGCGAGTCGTCCACGATGACGAGCGCGTCGTACCGCTCGGCGAGGTCGCAGATCTCGGCGAGCGGCGCGATCGAGCCGTCCATCGAGAAGACGCCGTCCGTGACCACCGCGCGGAAGCGGGCCGACGAGGCGGCGACGAGCTGCGCCTCCAGGTCGGCCATGTCCCGGTTCCGGTACCGGAACCGCTGCGCCTTGGACAGCCGGACCCCGTCGATGATCGACGCGTGGTTCAGCTCGTCCGAGATGATCGCGTCCTCGGCGCCGAGCAGCACCTCGAACAGACCGCCGTTCGCGTCGAAGCACGACGAGTACAGGATCGTCGCCTCGGTGCCCAGGAAGGCCGAGACCCGGCGCTCCAGGTCGAGGTGCAGATCCTGCGTGCCGCAGATGAACCGCACGCTCGCCATCCCGTAGCCCCAGCGGTCGAGGGCGTCCTTCGCAGCGTCGACCAGGTCGGTGGAGTCCGCGAGCCCGAGGTAGTTGTTCGCGCAGAAGTTGAGCAGGTCGACGCCATCCGCTTCGATCGCCGCCCGCTGTGGACCGGCGATGCCGCGCTCCCGCTTCGTCAGGCCGGCTTCCTCGATGCCGGCCAGCTCCGCCGCCAGGTGGTCCTTGATCGCGCCGTACATCAGATCTCCGTCCAGTCGATGACGACCTTGCCGCCGTCCGCGCTCGCCGCCGCGGCGAACGCCTGTTCCCAGTCCCGCGCGGCGAACCGCGCCGAGACGATCGAGCCGATGCGCTCGCGCAGGACCGCACTGGTCTGCAGCATCGAGCTCATCGTCTGCCAGGTCTCGAACATCTCGCGTCCGTAGATGCCCTTCACGGTGAGCATGTGCGTGACGACCTTGCCCCAGTCGACCGCGATCTCGCCGGTCGGCAGGCCGAGCATCGCGATCCGGCCGCCGTGGTTCATGTTCTCGACCATCGACGGCAGCGCGCTCGGAGCGCCGGACATCTCGAATCCGACGTCGAACCCCTCGCGCATCCCGAGGCGCTCCTGCGCGACGCGGATCGCCGCGACACCGCCGCCTGCGCCGACCGCTGCACCGCCACCCCCAGCGCCGCCGCTGCCCGTCCCGACGTCGACGCCGAGGTCCGCGCCCATCGACTCGGCCATGGCGAGCCGGTTCGCGCTGACGTCCGTGCCCACGACGAAGCGAGCACCCGCGTGCCGCGCCACCGCGATCGCCATCAGGCCGATCGGCCCGCACCCGGTGACGAGCACGTCCTCGCCGACCACGGGGAACGCCAGCGCCGTGTGCACCGCGTTGCCGAGCGGATCGAACATCGCGCCCACGTCCGGGTCGACATCGGTGTGGTGCACCCAGACGTTCGCTCCGGGCAGGGTCAGGTACTCCGCGAAGGCCCCGTCGCGCTGCACGCCGAGCCCCTTCGTCCGGATGCACATCTGACGGCGCCCGGCGCGGCAGTTCCGGCAGGTGCCGCACACGATGTGCCCCTCGCCGGAGACCCGGTCCCCCACGGCGACGTCGCGCACGGCGGAACCGACCTCGACCACCTCGCCGAAGAACTCGTGCCCCGGGACGAGCGGGGCCGTGACCGCGGAGCCCGCCCAGTCGTCCCACCGCCGGATGTGCAGGTCGGTCCCGCAGATCCCGGTCCGGAGCACCCGGATGAGGACTTCGTCCTCGGTCGGGACCGGTACCGGCCGCTCCGTCATGATCAGTCCCGGAGCAGCGTCCGGCTTGTACAGCGCCCTCATCGGCGTCATCCGCGTCACCTCGTCGTGCGAAATGGGTGTCGGCGGCTCGTGACCGCCGTCGTCCAGCCTCCCACAGGTCCGGTGGGCGCGCGGCGCGGGTCGCATGCACGGCGCGGGGTCGGCGACGGTCGACTCGGCGACGATCGACTCGGCGACGGTCGACTCGGCGACGATCGACTCGGAACGACACCGCCGATGTCGTACGACGTCGACCAAGTCGGCCGTTGCACGCGCGCACCTTCGCGGGCGCGTGGGAGCGACATCGTCGCTGTCGTACGACGTCGGACTCGTCGTTCTGGGTCGGCGCGTGCAGCGCGGGGCGACAGGCGGCCTGGAGGCACGGCGCGGGTCCGGCGCGACGACCGGCGTCCGGCAGCGCGCGGCCGGCCTGGTCAGACCTCGCTGAAGGGCTCCGCGTCGTCGAGACGCACCCGGAGCGCCGGCGCCGCTCGACGTCGGTTCCCGCCCGGCAGGACGCGCCGGGTCGAGGACCGGCGGATGACCTCGGCCTTCAGAGTCGCCGCGACCTCGGCGCCGTGGGCGTACGGGAAACGCACGATCGCCCGGACCGTCCCCGGGAGCGGGTCGTCCTCGACCGGCACCGGACCGAGCACGGGACCGGCCGTCAGACCGTCCAGCGCCTCCACCGTCGCCGACACGGCCTCGTCCGTACCGGTCAGCGTGGCGACCCGGACCGCCGGCGGGAAGTGCAGCTCGCGACGGTCGGCGAGCTCGTCGTGGGCGGGGCCGTCGAGCCGCCAGAGCGCCATCGCGGTCGCGAGCTTCCCGCCGATGCCGACCAGGTACGCTTCGGCCCCTGGTGCGCCCTTCGCGGCGGCGTTCGTCCAGAGGCGCAGGACGTCCTCTTGCACGCGGAGTCCCTCGCGGGCGAGCATGCGTTCCCCGTCGAGCAGCAGCACGCACGCGTAGCCTCCCGGGACGCTCGGCTCGGCCCCTCGGGTCGCGACCACGACGGACGGGCGTGCCGGCACCTCGTCGAGCGGCCGGGAACCGTCCGCGACCACGATCCGGGTGCCCGGGAACGCGCGGCCGAGTTCGTCCGCCGTACGCTGGGCGCCCTGCCCGACGGGCTTGACCGTGCCGTTGCCGCAGGTCGGGCAACGGAAGCCGACGGCCAGCGCCCCGCAGAACCGGCACTGCGGGGTCGCACCGCGATGCGGGCTGCCGAGCGGGCCGCCGCAGATCCGGCAGTGCGCACGCTCGCCGCACTCGGCGCACACCAGCCCGGTGCCGAACCCCGGGCTCGCGACCTGCACGAGGACCGCGCCGTGCTGGCTGGCCTCGCGCGCGGCACGCCACGCCGAGCTCGGGATGCGCGCCTGTGCGGCGTACCCCTCGGCGCCGGTCTGTTGGACGGTGGGGATGACCTTCGGCGTCTTCACCCGGTACGGCGTGAGGTCCTGCAGCCAGTGCAGCTCGACGAGCCGCTGCACGTCGGTGCTCCGGGCGTGCGACAGAAACAGCAGCGCGGCGCCCGACTGCGCTGCCCGCACGAGGGCGACGTCTCGCGTGTGCACGTACGGCGCACGCGGCTCGACGAACGAGACGTCCCCGTCGTCCCACATCGCGATGAGCCCGAGCTCGGTGGCCGGTGCGTACATCGCCGTGCGGTTGCCGATCGCGACCACCGCGTGGGTCCGGGCCTGGAGCAACGCTCTGGCGCGCTGCCCGTTCGTCTGCTTCGCGTCGAACCGGACCACGCGCTCGGTGGGGAGCACCGCCAGCAGTGCCCGTTCGAGTTCCGTGACGTCGCGGAAGTCCGGGACGGCGATCACGGCGGACTGCTCACCGGCGACGGCGTGCGCAGCCGCCTGGGCGAGCGTCGCGGCCCACCCGGGGACCCAGACCGGCGCGTCGGCGTCACCGAGCGGGATCGGGTGGGGACGGCGGCGACCGCAGCACGCCCGTGGTCGGCGACCAGCGCCTCCAGGACGCCCTCGGCGTAGCCGGTGACGGGCGGGGCTCGACCGCCGGCGGCGACCACGACGTGTCGCGGGCCAGCCACGCCTTCTCGGCGCGCACCTGGCGCGTCGGCACGGCGAGCCGGAGCACGTCGGAGGCGACGCCGGCGGAACGGTCGGCCACGGCCCGGGCGAGCGTCCAGATCTCCGGCGCGAGCACCGGCACCGGGAGACGACCGTCTCGATGTCGCTGAGCTCTCCGGGGTAGTCACCCTCGGTGACCATCTCGACGACGTACGCGTCCGACATGCGCGCACCCGTGCGGAGCGGGACCTTGACGCGGACACCGGGCACGCAGTCGTCCTCGAGCTCGGCTGGCACCCGGTAGTCGAACAGCCTGTCCAACTGTGGGAGCGGCGAGTCGAGGACGACGCGCGCGACGGTGGTCACGCGGTGCCTCAGACGGCGGCGGCGACGAGTCCTGCGGCGGCGCGGAGTTCCTCGACGCGGTCGAAGCTGTTCCCACGTGAAGCCGGGAGCTCGCGGCCGAAGTGACCGTACGTCGCGGTCTTCGCGTAGATCGGGCGGAGCAGGTCGAGGTCGCGGATGAGCGCCGCCGGACGCAGGTCGAAGACCTCGGTGATCGCTGCCTCGATCGTGGCGTCGTCCACGTGTCCGGTGCCGAACGACTCGACGTACAGCCCGACCGGCTTGGCGCGACCGATCGCGTAGGCGACCTGCACCTCGAGCCGGTCGGCGAGACCCGCGGCGACCGCGTTCTTCGCGACCCACCGGAGCGCGTAGGCGGCCGAGCGGTCGACCTTCGACGGGTCCTTGCCGCTGAACGCACCACCGCCGTGCCGCGAGGCCCCGCCGTACGTGTCGACGATGACCTTGCGGCCGGTCAGGCCGGCGTCGCCCTGCGGACCGCCGATCTCGAACCGCCCGGTCGGGTTCACGATGACGTCGACGTGCGACGCGTCGAGGTCCACCAGGTCGAGGACGGGACGGATCACGTGCTCGGTGACCGCGTCGGTGAGCTCGTCGAGCGTGACGGACGGCGAGTGCTGCGTCGAGAGCACGACGGTCTCGACGGTCTTCGGCACGACGCCGTCGTACCCGACCGTGACCTGGGTCTTGCCGTCCGGGCGGAGGAACGCGAGGTCGCCCGACTTGCGGACCGCGGCCAGCCGCTCGGCCAGGCGGTGCGCGAGCCAGATCGCGACGGGCATGTACTCGGGCGTCTCGTTCGTCGCGAAGCCGAACATGATGCCCTGGTCGCCAGCACCCTGGCGGTCGAGCGGGTCCACGCCGGCGCCGGAGCGCGCGTCGAGGGACTCGTCGACGCCCTGGGCGATGTCCGGCGACTGCGCACCGATCGACACCTCGACGCCGCAGGTGTGACCGTCGAAGGACGCCTCGGACGAGTTGTAGCCGATGCCCGTGATGACGTCGCGGACGAGCTTCGGGATCTCCACGTAGCCTGAGGTCGTGACCTCGCCGGCGACGTGGACGAGCCCGGTGGTGACCATGGTCTCGACGGCGACGCGCGCGTGCGGGTCCACCGTCAGCAGCGCGTCGAGGATCGTGTCCGAGATCTGGTCGCAGATCTTGTCGGGTGCCCCTCGGTCACCGACTCGGACGTGAAGAGGCGCAGGTTGCTGCTCGTCACCGGGATCAGTCGGTGGGCTGCTGCTGCTTGGTGACGGTGAGCTTGTCCTCGTTGATCTCGTGCAGCGCGACGGACAGCGGCTTGTCGTCGATCGTCGAGTCGACCAGCGGGCCGACGTTGTCGAAGAG
Organism: Curtobacterium flaccumfaciens; assembly: GCA_029689965.1. Lineage (GTDB taxonomy): Bacteria > Actinomycetota > Actinomycetes > Actinomycetales > Microbacteriaceae > Curtobacterium > Curtobacterium flaccumfaciens_E. Next base: position 2,706,915 of record CP121450.1, read on the forward strand.
CGAGCCCTCGTGCAGGTCGGCGTAGTAGTCGTTGATCTGCCGCGCGCGCTTCGAGGCGAAGATGACGAGCGCGTACTTCGACTCCACCTTGGCGAGCAGGTCGTCGATGGGCGGGTCGATGATGCCCTGGGGGTTGGCCATGGTGTCTCCTGTCGACGGAACGAACGAGGTGGCGCCGGACGGAGCCCGGCACACGCGTGCGCCGGTCAGGGCGCAGTGAACAAGTCTACGACCTCGCGTGCCGCCGTGCCGACATCGGAGTTCACGATCCGCACGTCGAACTCGTCCTGGGCGGCGAGTTCGACCTTCGCGGTGTCGAGCCGACGCGCCTGCTCCTCGGCGGACTCGGTGCCGCGGCCGATGAGCCGGCGCACGAGTTCCTCCCACGACGGCGGCAGCAGGAACACCAGGACGGCGTCGGGCATCGCGTCGCGGACCTGACGAGCACCCTGCAGGTCGATCTCCAGCATGACCTTGTCGCCGGCGTCGAGCGCGCGGTCGATCGGCGGACGGGGCGTGCCGTACCGGTACGAGTTGTGGACCGTCGCCCACTCGAGCAACTCGCGGTCGCGGATCATCCGGTCGAACTCGGCATCGTCCACGAAGTAGTAGTGCACGCCGTCGACCTCGCCCGGGCGGGGCTTCCGGGTCGTCGCCGAGACGCTGAGGTTGACGTCGGGGTACTGCTCGCGGATGAACGCGCTGACGGTGCCCTTGCCGACCGCGGTGGGCCCGGCGAGGACGACGAGCTTCGAGCTGCCGCGCTTCCGGCCGCGGGCGGCGAGCCAGTCCGCGAGCTCGGATCGCTGCCGGGTGCCGAGTCCCCGAGCCGCTTCGACGGCGCGATCCGCAGCTCGCCCATGATCGCCTCGGCACGCGCCGGCCCGATGCCGGACAGGCTCGTCAGCAGATCGCGGACCCGCAGCGACTTCTCGGCGGGGGCGTCGGCGTCCGACCATGCCACGCGGGCGACCTCAAGCGCCGAGCGCTCCCCGAGGCCACGGCCGCCTTCACGGCGGCCCGGGCGCGTCGCGCGGCGACGGCGGCCTGCGCGGCGGCGACGCGGTCGACCTCCGGCGGGTTCCGGTGGGCCGGGAGACCTTCGCGGTCGGAGGTCATGCGGCGGCTCCCAGGGCCGCGCGGATGCGCTCGGCACGGTCGGCGACGAGGGCCGCGACGCCGGCGGGGCCGTCCGTCAGCAGGCCGCGGGACTCGCTGACGAGCACCTGCTCGGCACGCGACCCGTACAGCGCACGGAGGTCCTCGATGCGAGCGCCCTGGGCGCCGAAGCCGGGCGCGAGGACCGGCGAGGGACCGATGACGTCCGCGTCGATGCCGAAGTCGTCGAGGTCGAGGGTGGCGCCGAGCACGAGCCCGACGTCACCGAGGGGCTGCTCGCCACCCCTCCGGTTGTCGTCTGCCACGTCCCGTGGGCGCTGCCCGGACGCGATGCGTGCACGCTGCTCGGCCGCGGAGCGGTTGTCGCCTGCCACGTCCCGTGGGCGCTGCCCGGCCGCGGAGCGGTTGTCGTCTGCCACGTCCAAGACGATACCGGCAGCGACGGTTCGCCCCGCGCGCGGGCCCTCGGCGAGCACGGCGGTCTGCAGCACACGGGCCTCGGGGTTGCTCGTCGCCGCGAGCACGAAGACGCCCGCGCCGTTCCGGCGCGCGACGTCGACGGTCCCGGCGAGGGAGCCGTAGCCGAGGTAGGGCGAGACCGTCATCGCGTCGGCTGCGAAGGGTCCGTCCCGGTCCAGCCACGCGAGCGCGTAGTCGTGTCCCGTCGAGCCGATGTCGCCCCGCTTGACGTCGGCGACGACCAGGAGGCCCGCATCGCGTGCCCGACGGATCGTCGCGTCGAGTGCGCGGTAGCCCGCGACCCCCGCGGCCTCGAAGAAGGCGATCTGCGGCTTCACGATGGCGGCACGGCCGGCGGCCGCGTCGACGAGCGTCGCGCCGAACGCGGTCAGACCCTCCTCGTCGCGGCCGAGCCCCACGCCGCCAGGGTGGCGGCGTGCGGGTCGATGCCGACGCAGAGCGCGGAACGCGAGACGATGGCGGACGCGAGCCGGACACCGAAGGAGGCCGTGCCTCCCGTCCGGGTCCCCACGCCCACCGCTCCGCTCGCCGCGCCGCTCACCGCGTCCCTCACCAGGTGGCGCGCTCGAGCGCGTAGTCCTGCAGGCTGCGGACGCTGAGCGGCGACCCCATCGTCTCGATCGCCGCGACGGCCGCGCCGAGCTCCGCGATCGTCGTGAAGATCGGCTTGTCCGCCGCGACGGTGGCCGCGCGGATCTCGTACCCGTCCGCACGTCCGGCGGCTCCCGACGGCGTGTTCACGACGATGTCGACCTCGCCGCGACCGAGCAGGTCGACGACGCTCTCGCCGCCTTCGCTGTACTTGCCGACCAGGGTGACCTCGATGCCGTTGCGGCGGAGGACCTCGGCGGTGCCCTCGGTCGCGCTGATCGTGAAGCCGAGCTGCTGGAGCCGGTGGATCGGCAGGACGACCTGGCGCTTGTCGGTGTCGGCGACGCTCACGAAGACGGTGCCGCTCGTCGGCAGCCCGCCGTACGCGGCGTCCTGCGACTTGAGGAACGCCCGGGGAAGTCGCGGTCGATGCCCATGACCTCGCCGGTGGAGCGCATCTCGGGACTGAGCACCGAGTCGACGACCTGGCCGTCGTGCGTCCGGAAGCGACGGAAGGGCAGCACGGCCTCCTTCACGGCGACGGGCGCCTGCGCGGGCACGGACGAGCCGTCGCGCTCGGGCAGCAGCCCCTCGGCGACGAGCGCGTCGATCGACGTCCCGGTCATGATGCGGGACGCGGCCTTCGCCAGCGGGATGCCGAGCGCCTTCGAGACGAACGGGACCGTGCGGCTGGCGCGCGGGTTCGCCTCGAGGACGTAGAGCACGCCCGCGCCGATGGCGAACTGCACGTTGAGCAGCCCCTGCACGCCGATGCCGCGGGCGATCTTGCCCGTCGCCTCGACCACCGCGGCGATCTCGGCGCGGCCGAGCCCGACCGGGGCAAGGTGCACGCGGAGTCGCCGGAGTGGATCCCCGCTTCCTCCAGGTGCTCCATGATGCCGCCCACGTAGAGCCGGTCGCCGTCGAAGAGCGCGTCGACGTCGATCTCCACGGCGTCGTCCAGGAACCGGTCGACCAGCAGCGGGAGCTCCGGCCGATGATCGCCTGGTCGGCCATCCGGTCGAAGTAGTCGGCCATCGCGGCGGAGTCGTACACGATCTCCATGCCGCGGCCGCCGAGCACGAACGACGGGCGGACGAGGACGGGGTAGCCGATCTCCTCGGCCACGGCGGTGGCGCTGGCGAGGTCGTGCGCGGTGCCGTTCCGCGGCGCGAGCAGCCCCGCGTCCTCGAGGATGGCGGCGAACTGCCCGCGTTCCTCGGCGGAGTCGATCGCGGCCGGCGAGGTGCCGAGGATCGGGATCCCGGCGGCCTCGAGCGGCTTGGCGAGTCCGAGGGCCGTCTGGCCGCCGAGCTGCACGACGACGCCGACGAGCTCGCCGGACGCGGCCTCGGCCTCGATGACCTCGAGGACGTCCTCGGTGGTCAGCGGCTCGAAGTACAGGCGGTCCGAGGTGTCGTAGTCGGTGGAGACCGTCTCCGGGTTGCAGTTGATCATGATCGTCTCGAACCCGGCGTCGCTCAGCGCGAAGGACGCGTGCACGCAGGAGTAGTCGAACTCGACGCCCTGGCCGATGCGGTTCGGACCCGAGCCGAGGATGACGACCTTGCGGCGATCGCTCGGGCGACCTCGGTCTCGGTGTCGTACGACGAGTAGTGGTACGGCGTCAGGGCCGGAACTCGCCGGCACAGGTGTCGACGGTCTTGAACACCGGGCGGATGCCCTCGGCGTGCCGGGCGTCACGAGCTTCCTGCTCGGAGATCCCGCGCAGCGACGCGATCTGCACGTCGCTGAAGCCGTGCTCCTTCGCCCACCGCAGGGTGTCGGCGTCGAGGGTCCCCGCGTTCCTGACCTCCGATGCCACCTCGTTGATGAGGACGATCTGGTCGATGAACCAGGGGTCGATCTTCGTGGCCTCGAAGACCTCGTCCGCGGTGGCGCCGGCGACGAGGGCCTGCTGGACCGTGACGATGCGACCGTCGGTCGGTGTCTTCGCGAGTTCGAGCAGCGCGTCCTTGTCGAGCCTCGGCCACCGGGGTGTCCCAGTGGAACGACGAGCCGCGCTTCTCGAGGGACCGGAGCGACTTCTGCAGCGCCGTGGCGTAGTTGCGCCCGATGGCCATCGCCTCGCCGACGCTCTTCATGGTCGTGGTGAGCGTGGCGTCGGCTGCCGGGAACTTCTCGAACGCGAACCGCGGGGTCTTCACCACGACGTAGTCGAGCGTCGGCTCGAAGCTGGCCGGGGTGACCCGGGTGATGTCGTTCTCGATCTCGTCGAGGCGGTACCCGATGGCGAGCTTCGCGGCGATCTTCGCGATCGGGAAGCCCGTCGCCTTCGAGGCGAGCGCCGACGAGCGGGACACTCGGGGGTTCATCTCGATGACGATGAGCCGGCCGTTCGACGGGTCGACGGCGAACTGGATGTTGCAGCCGCCGGTGTCGACGCCGACGCGACGGATGATGTCGATGCCGATGTTCCGCATGTTCTGGTACTCGCGGTCGGTCAACGTCAGCGCGGGGGCGACCGTGATCGAGTCACCCGTGTGGACGCCCACCGGGTCGACGTTCTCGATGGAGCAGATCACCACGGTGTTGTCGTGGTTGTCGCGCATCAGCTCGAAGCTCGTACTCCTTCCAGCCGAGGATCGACTCCTCGAGCAGGACCTCCGTCGTCGGGCTGGACTGCAGGCCGTCGCCGACGAAGCGGACGAGCTCCTCTTCGTCGTACGCGAAGCCGGAGCCGAGACCGCCCATGGTGAAGGACGGACGCACGACGAGCGGGTACCCGAGGTCTGCCGCGTACTCCTTCGCCTCGTCGAGGGTGTGCGCGATGTGGCTGCGGGCGACGTCGGCGCCGGACTCGAGGACCAGCTCCTTGAACAGCTGGCGGTCCTCACCGCGCTGGATCGCGTCGACCTTCGCGCCGATGAGCTCCACGCCGTACTTGTCGAGGATGCCCTCGGCGTCGAGCTTGATCGCGGCGTTGAGCGCCGTCTGGCCACCGAGGGTCGGCAGCACGGCGTCCGGCTGCTCGATCTTGATGATCTCCTCGAGCGACGCGCTCGTGATCGGCTCGATGTAGGTCGCGTCGGCGAAGTCCGGGTCGGTCATGATCGTCGCCGGGTTCGGGTTCACGAGGATGACGCGGACGCCCTCGGAGCGGAGCACCCGGCACGCCTGGGTGCCGGAGTAGTCGAACTCGGCTGCCTGCCCGATGACGATCGGGCCGGAGCCGATGACGAGGACGGAGTTGATGTCTGCGCGCTTCGGCATCAGTTGGCTTCCTTGGTGATGTCTGCTGCGGGGGTGGTCGCGTCGGCAGTGGCCGCGTCGAGCGGCTTCCCGTCTCGACGCGCGCGCACCAGGTCCGCGAACCGGTCGAAGAGGTACATGGAGTCGTGCGGGCCGGCCGCCGCCTCCGGGTGGTACTGCACGCTGAACGCGGGCACGTCGAGCGCGCGCAGGCCCTCGACGACCTGGTCGTTCAGGGAGTAGTGCGAGACCTCGACCCGGCCGAACCCGGCCGGCGACTCGAGGACCTCGCCCAGGGGCGCGTCGACCGCGAAGCCGTGGTTCTGGCTCGTGATCTCCACCTTGCCCGTCGTGGTGTCGAGCACCGGCTGGTTGATGCCGCGGTGCCCGAAGGGCAGCTTGCAGGTGCCGAAGCCGAGGGCGCGGCCGAGGAGCTGGTTGCCGAAGCAGATGCCGAAGAACGGGCGACCGGTCTTCAGGCTCCCCTGCAGCAGCTTCCACCTGGGCGTCCGACGCGGCGGGGTCGCCGGGGCCGTTCGAGTAGAAGAGGGCGTCCGGTGCCAGTTCCTCCAGCTCCGAGCCCGTGATGTCCTGCGGCACCACGTGGACCTCGAAGCCGCGGGCCGCCAGGTACCGCGTGGTCGACGCCTTCACGCCGAGGTCGAGAACGGCCAGGCGACCGATCCGCTCGCCGACGGCGGGGACGACGTAGGTCTCCGGAGTCGACACCGTCGCGGAGAAGTTCGCACCGGTCATGCCGGTCTGCTCGCGGACGAGACGCTCCTGCTCCGAGGCGTCCAGCGCCGCGTCCGCACCGCTGAACACGCCGCCCTTCATGGCCCCGGCGTCCCGGATCCGGCGGGTGAGCGCCCGCGTGTCGATGCCGGAGATCCCGACGATTCCGTCGCGCACGAGATGCTCGTCGAGCGTCGCGTTCGCGCGGTGGTTCGAGACGACACGGCTGGGGTCGCGCACCACGTACCCGGCCACCCAGATGCGACGGGACTCGGGGTCCTCGTCGTTCACGCCCGTGTTGCCGATGTGCGGCGCGGTCTGCACCACGATCTGCCCGGCGTACGAGGGGTCGGTCAGCGTCTCCTGGTACCCGGTCATGCCGGTCGCGAAGACCACCTCGCCGAGCGTGCGCCCGCGGGCGCCGTACGCCCAGCCGTCGTAGCGGGTGCCGTCCTCGAGGACCAGTACGGCCCGTTCGCGTGTCATCAGTTCGTCCCTTCGCCCGCGGTGCGCGGGTGCTCGTGCTTCGTCGTCAGTCCCTGCAGGGCGGCGAGCGCTGTCGCGTCGCCCTCCGGGAACCGGAAGTAGGTGTCGAGGTCCGTCGCACCTGCGGCGCCGGTCGCCGTCCATCGCAGACGGACCAGTCCCCGGGCTCGACCACGCGGTCGATGGCCCACGTCGCGCGGTCCGCACCGCGCACGTCGGACGCGTCGACCCACCGGTCCGGTGTGCCGGCGTGGTGGAGCACCACTCCGGTGTCGTGGATGGTCACGCCGCCGCGGCTCCGGAAGCCGAGACCGCCCGCAGTGATCCGCTCGAGCGGCTGGTCGGCGCGGGTCGTCGCGACGGTGAAGCCGTCCCAGGACCCGGCCGCCGGTCCCAGACCGGTCGGCACGGGGACGGGAGGCACGGCCTCCGCCTGCTTCCTCGCCCGCGTCCGCCAGGTGCGCGCCATCGCGACGAACAGGGCGACGACGAGGGCGAGGATGATGCCGCCTTCGAGCCACCGCAGGGCATCGCCGCTCATGCCGTGGCCTCCGTCCGCACGGCACGGGCGCGGCCGGCGATCGCGTCCGCGTCGACGACGCTGCCGTCGAGCACGGTGGCGTACCCGTGGTGGAAGGTCGCGATGACCCGTCCGGGCAGCCGCATGCCGAGGTACGGCGAGTTCTGCGACTGCCCGGCGAGGTCGGTCACGGAGAACTCCCGGCTCGCGGACGGGTCGTACAGGGTGATCTCCGCCGGGGCCCCCTCGACGATGCCCTGCCCGTGGCCCTCGACCCGGCCGATGCGCGCCGGCGCCTCGGACAGCACGCGGGCGACGTCCGCCCAGCCGAGGCGTCCGTCGTCCACCACCGCGGCCTGGACCACGCTGAGCGCCGACTCGAGCCCGACCATGCCGTTCGCGGCGGCGGGCCACTCGCAGCACTTCGCCTCGGCGGTGTGCGGCGCGTGGTCGGTCGCGACGATGTCGATCGTGCCGTCGGCCAGGGCGGCCCGGAGCGCGTCGACGTCCTCGCGGGAGCGCAGCGGCGGGTTCACCTTGTAGCGGGCGTCGTACCCCGGCGCGCCGTCGTGCCCGGCGATCAGGTCCTCGGTGAGGACGAGGTGGTGCGGGGTGACCTCGGCCGTGACGTCGATGCCGCGGGACTTCGCCCAGCGGATCACCTCGACGCTGCCGGCCGTCGACACGTGGCACACGTGCAGGCGTGCTCCGACGTGGTCGGCGAGCAGCACGTCACGGGCGATGATCGCCTCTTCGGCCACGGCCGGCCAGCCCGCGAGCCCGAGCTCCGACGACAGCCGGCCCTCGTTCATCTGCGCGCCGATGGTCAGCCGCGGCTCCTGCGCGTGCTGCGCGATCACACCGCCGAAGCCCTTCACGTACTCCAGCGCCCGCCGCATGAGGAGCGGGTCGGACACGCACGAGCCGTCGTCCGAGAACACCCGGACCTTCGCCCTGCTCGTCGCCATGGCACCGATCTCGGACAGGTGCGTGCCCTGCAGCCCCTGCGAGACCGCCCCGATCGGGCGGACGGTGACGTACCCGGCGTCGTCACCGAGCGCCTGGACCTGCTCGACGACGCCCGCGGTGTCGGCGACGGGCGACGAGTTCGCCATCGCGTTCACGGCGGTGAAGCCGCCGGCGGCCGCGGCACGCGAGCCGGTGAGCACGGTCTCCGACTCCTCGTGACCGGGCTCGCGCAGGTGGGTGTGGAGGTCCACGAGACCGGGCAGGGCGATCAGACCGTCCGCGTCGACGGCCGTGGCGCCGGCCGCGTCGAGACCGGACCCGACCGCGGTGATGCGCCGTCCCTCCAGGCGGATGTCGGCGCGCGAGCCGTCGACCAGCTGCGCGCCGCGGATGAGGTGGGCGGTCATGCGACGGACTCCTTCGTGGTTGCTGCTGCCGTCTGCTCGGACCCGGTGAGCGCGAGGTACAGCACGGCCATGCGGACGCTGACGCCGTTGGCGACCTGCTCGACGACCGTCGAGCGGGCGTCGTCGGCGGCGACGCCGGCGATCTCGAGCCCCGGTTCATCGGACCGGGGTGCATGATCAGCGTGCGCTCCGGCAGGCGGGCGGCGCGCGCGGCGGTGAGCCCGAAGTGCCGGGTGTACTCACGCTCGTTCGGGAAGAACGCGTCGTTCATGCGCTCCTGCTGGATGCGGAGCAGCATCACCACGTCCGGCGCCTCTGCCAAGGCGACGTCGAGGTCGTGGTGCACGGCGGCGCCGAAGGGCCGGTCGACCGCGGGCAGCAGGGTCGGCGGGGCGACGAACGTCACCCCGGCACCGAGCGTACGGAGCAGCCAGGCGTTGCTGCGGGCCACGCGGCTGTGCAGCACGTCGCCGACGATCGCCACGCGGACGCCGTCGAGGGCCTTCCCGCGGCTGGCGTCGCCGTGCAGCCGGCGTCGCATCGTGAAGGCGTCGAGCAGCGCCTGCGTCGGGTGCTCGTGGGTGCCGTCGCCGGCGTTCACCACCGGGACGTCGATCCAGTCGGCGTCGGCGAGCACGCGCGGGGCACCGGAGGCTCCGTGGCGCATGACGATGCCGTCGATGCCCATCGCGCCGAGGGTCTGCACGGTGTCCTTGAGCGACTCGCCCTTCGACACGCTCGAGCCCTTCGCGGCGAAGTTGATGACGTCCGCCGACAGGCGTTTCGCGGCGGCCTCGAACGAGATGCGGGTGCGGGTGGAGTCCTCGAAGAAGAGGTTCACGACCGTCTTGCCGCGGAGCGCCGGGAGCTTCCGGACCTCTCGCGTGTTGACCTCGGCCATCTCCTCCGCGACGTCGAGGATGCGGATCGCCTCGTCGCGCGACAGGTCGGCGGTGGAGAGCAGGTGGCGCATCAGGCGGCTCCCTGCGTCTGCTCGATCACGAGCGTGTCCTCGCCGTCGGTCTCGGACAGGTGCAGCGTGACCCGCTCGTCGGACGCCGTCGGCAGGTTCTTGCCGACGTGGTCCGCGCGGATCGGGAGCTCGCGGTGGCCCCGGTCGACCAGGACCGCGAGGCGGACCGCGCGCGGGCGGCCGATCCCCTGCAGTGCGTCGAGCGCGGCACGGACCGTGCGGCCGGAGTACAGGACGTCGTCGACGAGCACGACGACCTTGCCGTCGATGCCGCTCGTCGGGATCGTCGTCCGCTGCGGCGCCCGGCCGATGCCGTGCCCGAGGTCGTCACGGTGCATCGTGACGTCGAGGGTGCCGACACGCTGGTCGCGGTCGACCGCCCACTCGGGCTCGATGTCGGACAGGATGCCCGCGAGACGTTCCGCGAGCACGGCCCCCGTGTCGGGATGCCCAGGAGCACGAGGTCCGAGGCGCCGTGGTTGGCCTCGAGGATCTCGTGCGCGATGCGTGTCAGAGCACGCGTGATGTCGGGGTGCTGCAGGACCGTTCTGGTGCCCACGCCGACCTCCTTCCCCGCCTCACCGGACGGCATTAAAGGATGCTGACGTGGTCAACCCTACCGGGACTCCTGGCCCCCGGCGACCGTCCGGCCGGACGGTGCGTCGTCGTCTGCGTCGCCTGCGTCGTCGGCCGGTGCAGCGGCGCCCGCGCCCCGCGGCCGCCGGCGTTCCGCCCGCCCGCGACGGCGCCGAGCACACCGTTCACGAAGCCCGCGGACTCCTCGGTCGAGAGCGACTGGGCGAGCTCGACGGCCTCGGCGATGGCGACCGCGTCGGGCACCTCGTCGTTGAACCGCAGCTCCCAGACCCCCATCCGCAGGATGCAGCGGTCGAGGACCGGCATCCGGGCGATCGACCAGCCCTGCGCGTGCTCGACGATGATGTCGTCGAGCACCGCACGGTCGTCGTCGACGCCCGTCACGATCTGCCGCGCGTAGTCCCAGCTGGAGGCGCGCTCCGGCTGGTCCAGATGACGCACGGTCTCCGTGGCGAGGACGTCCGCGATCGGCAGTTCGCGCACCTCGGCCACGTACAGCATGTCGAGGGCGCGCTTGCGGGCCTTCGAACGAGCACTCATACGGTCAGCGCCTAGGAGTTGACGCGGCCGAGGAAGCTGCCGTCGCGCGTGTCGATCTTCACCAGGGTGTCCGTCTCGAGGTACAGCGGGACCTGGATCTGGTACCCGGTGGCCTTGATCGTCGCCGGCTTCGTGCCGCCGGAGGAGCGGTCGCCCTGCAGGCCCGGCTCGGTCTCGATCTCGGTGGTGATCGACGTCGGGAGCTCGATGTAGAGCGGGGTGCCCTCGTTGATGGCGATGGTGACCATGGCCGACTCGAGCAGGAAGTTCTTCGCGTCGCCGACCACGGTGGCGGGGACCGGGATCTGGTCGTACGTGTCGGTGTCCATGAACACGTACGAGTCGCCGTCCTCGTAGAGGTACTGGTAGTCGCGACGGTCCACGGTCGCGGTCTCGATCTTCGCGCCGGCGTTGAACGTCCGGTCGACGACCTTGCCCGACACGACGTTCTTGAGCTTCGTCCGGACGAACGCGCCGCCCTTGCCCGGCTTGACGTGCTGGAACTCGACGACCGACCAGAGCTGCCCGTCGATGATGAGAACGGCGCCGTTCTTGATGTCAGTGGTACTGGCCATGAGTCTTCGATGTCCCGTTCGATCGCGTTGTGAAGGTCTGCGGGCCGCGCTGGGCCCCGGACGAGTGTAGCGGACGCGCCCACGCGGGCCCGGCGTCGGTCACCGCCGGACGATGCAGGCCCGCACTCGCGTGCCCGCGCGCCTGCACTCGCGCCCGCGCGCGCCCGCGCTTGCCCGCACTCGCGTCCCGCGCGCCCGCACTCGCGTGCCCGCTCGCCGTCACTCGTGCTTCCGCGTCCGGAACGCGTCGATCGCCGCCCAGCCGAGCAGCACCACGGCCGCTCCCCGAGCACCGCGCCCGCGACCCCGGTGGAGATGACCGCGGACGGTCGCGCGGGCGACGCCAGGTACACGATCGACAGGATGCCCGAGCCGGCACCGAGCAGCACCAGGAGCACGCGCCGGATGACCCCGTTCAGCGTCTGCCGGTCCCGTCGGTCGGAGAACAGCCTGATGTTGACCGAGAAGCTTCCCGGTCTCGATCGCCTCGCCGATGCGGTCGACCCGGCGAGGCAGGCGTCTCGCAGCCGACACCGCCCCGAACAGCTCGCGCACCGCCACGTCGCGGAGCTTCCCCGGCCGCAGCTGATCGCGGATCTGCTCCCGCGCCAGGCCACGGGACTCCTCGAGCAGGTCGAACGACGGCGCCAGCGTCCGGAGCGTGCCCTCGAAGATCGCGAGGGCACGGGCGGCTGCGACGAAGTCCGGCGGCGCCTTCAACCGGTACCGTCCGAAGACCTCGACGGCGTCGTCCACGGTCTCCACGCCGATCCGGGCGCCGGGGCCGAGCTCGTCCGCCACGAACCGGGCGATGTCCCGACGGAAGTCCGGCTCGTCCTGGGCGTCGCGGACCGGCGCCATCCGGAGCACGGCGTCCGCGATCCGTGAGGTGTCGTCCTGCACGTACGCGGCGAGGAGCTCCTGCACGGTCTCGCGCAGGCCCGGGTCGAGCCGTCCGACCGAGCCGAAGTCGATGAGCGCCGGTCGGCCGTCCGGCAGCACGAGGACGTTCCCGGGTGGAGGTCCGCGTGGTACACGCCGTCGAACACCACCTGCCGCAGGAACGCACGGAGGATCGCCCGCATCGGTTCGTCGAGGTCGCGGTCGGCCCTCGCCGCGCGGATCGCACTGAGCGTGTCGCCCTCGAGGAACTCCATCACGAGCACCCGACGTCCGGACAGGTCCGGGTAGGGCTCCGGGAAGCGCACCTCGTCGGGCCGGGCGCTCCGGGCCTGCGCCGCACGCAGCGCCGTGAGGTTCCGGAGCTCGGAGCCGAAGTCGACCTGCCGGATCAGGTCCTCCGCGTACTGCGCGGCGACGTCCTGCACCCCGACCTGCCGCGCCTCGACCGACCACCGCGCCATGAACCGCACGACCCGCAACGCGATGTCCACGTCCCGGCGCACGGCGGCGTCGATCCCCGGACGCTGCACCTTGACGGCCACGCTCGCACCGTCGGCGAGGCGGGCCCGGTGCACCTGGGCGATGGATGCGGCAGCGACCGGCACCGGGTCGAACGCCGCGAAGACCTCGTCCACCGGGGCGCCGAGCTCCCGCTCGAGCAGCGCGGCGACCTCGTCCGCGGGGGCCGGGGTGACACTGCGCTGCAGGTGCGCGAGCCCCTCCGTCCACTCCTCGGGCAGGAGGTCGTCACGCGTGGAGAGCAGCTGGCCCATCTTCACGAACCCGCCACCGGCTTCCTCGAGCGCTCGGCGCAGGTGCTCCGCCTGCCTCCGCCGGACGTCGGAGGTCGCCGGGTCGTGCGAGAAGTCGAGCCGGCGAAACGGCACCAGGCCGTGCCGGCGCGCGATCGAGAGCAGCTCCGTGAAGCGGCGACCGCGCGACCGGAGGGTCCCGGCGTCGGTGCCCTTCGGCGTGGACAGGTCGCTGAGTCGGGGCGGGTTGGGCACGGCACCAGTCTGCTCCCCGCCCTGCGTGCGTGCGGTGCCAGTCCTCCACAGTCTGGAGGCGCGGCTCGCCCTCCACAGATCGGCTCGCCTGCGCGCCCAGCTCGGGCCCACCCCGTCAGGCTGCCGTCATGGAGACAGCACTCGTCACGGCGCTCATCGCCGCCGGTGCCGCGATCATCGCCGCGGTGGTCAGCTGGTTCGGTGCCTTCCAGAACCGCCGAACCGCTGATCGGGACCACACGTGGAAGCGGCTCACGTGGGCGATGCGCCCGCCTCGAAGTCACGCGGAATACGACATCTCGAGGACTGTGCTCGAACGGCTCATGACCGTACGGTGGGCCTCCAAGGCCGACCAGAACCTCGCCGTCCGCGCGCTTCGACGGCATACCCCACCGAGCCCAGACGAGGAGAACACCTGATGCGCCTGTTCGCGCCACTCCCCGATCGACCGGAGTTCAAGATCGACGGCAGCGAGTACGACGACGCCGTCCTCGCCGCCTGGGTGTACGGCGCGACCGTCGACGAGTGGCTCGAGTCCGAACGGACCGGTGTCGTCACTCTGTCGATGAACGTCAAGTGGTGGTGGCGCCGGACACGCCGAGTGCTCCGCTAGACATCGATTCCTAGATCCCGACCTCCTGGTACGCGGTGAACAACAGGTGGTCCTCGGGACCCTCCAGGGTGACCGGCTTGCCGACACCGTCGAGGATGATGAACCGCAGCATGCCGGCACGGGCCTTCTTGTCGCGGCGCATCGTGGCCAGCAGTCCCTCCCAGCGGCCGATCCCGTACGTGGTCGGCAGTTCGAGGGACTCGAGGATCGCCCGGTGCCGGTCGACCGTGGCGTCGTCGAGGTGGCCGGTGAGACGCGCGAGCTCCGCTGCGAACACCATCCCGACCGAGACGGCAGCACCGTGCCGCCACTGGTAGCGCTCGGCGTGCTCGATCGCGTGCCCGAGGGTGTGCCCGTAGTTCAGGATCTCGCGGCGCCCCTGCTCGGTGAAGTCGTCCGAGACGACCTGCGCCTTGAGCTCGATCGCGAGCTCGACGACCCGACGGAACTCCGGGGTCGAGGGGTCGGTGACCCGGTCGACGTCGGCCTCCACGATGTCCAGGATCTCCGGCACGGCGATGAACCCCGCCTTCACGATCTCTGCGAAACCCGTGAGGATCTCGTTGCGCGGCAGCGTCCGGACCAGGTCGAGGTCCGCGACGACGGCGCGCGGCGGGTAGAAGGCGCCGACGAGGTTCTTGCCCTCGTTCGTGTTGATGCCGGTCTTGCCGCCGACGCTCGCGTCGACCATGCCGAGCACGCTCGTGGGGACGGCGACGTACGGCACCCCGCGCAGCCACGTCGCCGCGACGAACCCGGCCAGGTCGGTGACGGCGCCGCCACCCAGTCCGACGACGGCGTCGGTCCGCGTGAAGTCCGACTGCCCCATGATCTGCCAGCAGAACGCGGCGACCTCGACCCGCTTGGCGCCCTCGGCATCCGGGATTTCGGCGATGAGCGCCTCGAGCCCGGCGTCGACGAGCAGGTCACGGAGCTCGTTCGCGCGCGCACCGAGCGTCGGAGCGTGCACGATGAGGACCTTCGCGACGCGCGGTCCGAGGAGCGCCGGCACCGCGCCGAGCAGCCCGTTCCCCACGGCGACGACGTACCCGTCATCCCCGCCGACGCGGATCTCGGTGGTGCCTTCCGGCAGGGTCTGCCGCGGATCGGTCACGGTGCTCCTTCGTTCGTGGTTCCGTCTGCCTGCCGCAGCCATGCCACGACGTCGTCGACGACGTGCGACATCGGACGCCGCGACGTGTCGAACACGGCGTGTGCGAGCTCGGCGTAGCTCGCCGCCCGCGCATCCATGATGGTCTGCCACGCGTCGATGCCGCCGTTCGCGAGCAGCGGCCGGTCGCTGCCGGCGATGCGGTCCGCGACCGCCTCCGGCGAGACGGTGAGCAGGACGACGCTCGCCCCGCCATCGCTTCGCGCGTCGCCGCGTGGGTCACGGCGCCCCCGCCGACCGCGATCACGCCCCGGCCGCCATCGCGGCACGGACGGCGGCGGCCTCGAGCTCGCGGAACGCCGGCTCGCCGTGATCGGCGAAGATGCCGGGATGGGTCCGTGCTCGCGCACGATGGCACGGTCGGTGTCGGTGAACGGCACACCGAGGGCCTTCGCGACGCGCTTGCCGACGCTCGACTTCCCGGCGCCCATCGGGCCGATGATCACCACCGGCCCGTGTGCGCCCGACGTCGCGTCGTCCGGGTCCGGCGTCCGGGCGCTCACCACGCGGAGGAGTGCTCGGCGGCCTCGGTTCGACGGGACCGCAGGGTCTCCGGGATCGACGCGAGGTACGCGTCGAGGTTCCGCTTCGTCTCGACGACGTTGTCGCCGCCGAACTTCTCGAGCACGGCGTCGGCGAGGACGAGCGCGACCATCGCCTCGGCCACCACTCCCGCGGCGGGGACGGCACAGACGTCGGAGCGCTGGTGGTGCGCCGACGCGTCCTCGCCCGTGGTGACGTCGATGGTGTGGAGCGCGTGCGGCACCGTCGCGATCGGCTTCATGCCAGCGCGGACGCGCAGTACGGTGCCGGTGGACATACCGCCCTCGGTGCCGCCGGCACGGTCGGTCGTGCGGTAGATCTCGCCGTCCTCGCGGAAGAGCTCGTCGTGCGCCTCGGAGCCCCGCCGGGCGGCGGTCGCGAAGCCGTCGCCGACCTCCACGCCCTTGATCGCCTGGATGCCCATGATCGACGCGGCCAGACGCGCGTCGAGTCGTCGGTCCCACTGCACGTGCGAGCCGAGCCCCGGGGGACGCCGTAGAACAGGACCTCGACGACGCCGCCGAGGGTGTCGCCGTCCTTCTTGGCGGCCTCGACCTCGGTCACCATCCGGGCGGAGCTGTCGGCGTCGAAGCACCGCAGCTGGTCGTCGTCGAGACGGTCGACGTCGTCGGGCAGGGGAAGCGCCGTGCCGTCCGGCACCCGGACGGTGCCGACCTGCAGGGTGTGCGCCACCGAACGGATGCCGAGCTCCGCGAGGAAGGACTTCGCGACGGCCCCCAGGGCGACCCGGGCCGCGGTCTCGCGGGCCGACGCGCGCTCGAGGATCGGACGGGCCTCGTCGAAGCCGTACTTCTGCATGCCGACGAGGTCGGCGTGGCCGGGCGCGGCCGGGTGAGCGGCGCGCTGCGACCGCGGGAGACCTCGGTCTGCTCGACCGGCTCGGGGTTCATGACCTCGACCCACTTCGGCCACTCGGTGTTGCCGATGCGGATCGCGATCGGGCTGCCGAGCGAGTACCCGTGGCGGACGCCGCCGGAGAGGTGCAGCTCGTCCTGCTCGAACTTCATCCGGGACCCGCGGCCGTACCCGAAGCTTGCGACGGGCGAGATCGGTGCGGATGGACTCGAACGACACCGGCACGCCCGCGGGCAGGCCCTCGAGCATCGCGATCAGTTCGGGTCCGTGGGACTCACCAGCGGTCAACCAACGAAGCATGGTGTCCATCCTCCCACAGGGCACGGGCCGTGCGACGCGCCCCGGCTACTGGTAGTCGGGGTGCGCGCGGAGCCAGGCCTGGAACTGCTTCACCGCCACGAGGTGCTGCTCGTAGGTGTCCGAGAACACCGTCTCGCCGGTCTGCAGGTTCACCGTCACGAAGTACAGCCAGTTGCCAGAGGCCTCCTGCGTCACGGCCTTGATCGCGACGTCGCCGGGGTTCGAGATCGGTGCCGGTGGCAGCCCGTCGTGCACGTAGGTGTTGTACCTGTTCGACGCGTCGGCACGCTCGGAATCGGTCGTCGTCACGGTGTGCGTGTTGCCCGTCCCGTACGCGACGGTCGCGTCCGACTGCAGCTTCATGCCCTTGTCGAGACGGTTCTGGAAGACCCGGGCGACCTTCGGGTAGTCGGCCGCGAGGCCGGCCTCCTTCTGCACGAGCGACGCGAAGACGATCACGTGCTCCTGGTCGGCTTCCGCGACACCCGCCGCGGCGAGGTGCTCCTTCATCGTGTCGACCATCGACTTGAAGTACTGCGTCGCCGTCCACCCCGGGTTGATCGGGTACGTGGCCGGGAACAGCCATCCCTCGAGCGTCGTGGCGTTCGCCGGCAGCCCGTACGCCGACAGGTCCTTCGCCGCGGCGGACACCTCGGCTTCGGACAGCCCGGCCTTCGACACCATGCCGGCCTCGATGTCCTTGAGCGCCGTCCCCTCCGGGATGACGATGGACGCCTGCACGCGGTTGTCCTTGTCCTGCAGCGCGGTGAGGGCCGACTTCGAGCTCATCTTCTTCTTGAGCGCGTACGACCCGGGCTGGAACTGGACGTCGGGCGAGGCGAGCAGCAGCTTGTAGAAGACCTTCGAGTCCTTGACGACGCCGCTGCGCTGCAGCGTCTTGGCGACGTCCTCACCGATGTCGCCCTGCTTGATCGTGATGGTGACCTTGCTGGTACCGCTGCCCGTGTAGTCGTCGGGCTCCTGGGAACCGCTGATCGCGCCGATCACCTGCTGGATCTTGGGCGCTGCGAACGCGTAGGCGGACACCCCCGCCGCCAGGACCACCGCGATGATGACGAGCCCCGCGATGAGCGGGCCACGTCGCCGCTTCGGCCGCGGCTCCCGTGGTCCGCGGGGCGACCTGGAGGCTCCCCCACGTCCACCGCGACCGTCGCGACCGCCGTCTCCCGCGCCTCCACCGCCGGGGCCACCCCCGCCGGGACCGCTCGCGTCGCGCGCACCGGGACCACCGGCGTCCTGCGCGGTGGGCACCGCCGCCCCGCCGGCGGCCGCGTCGTCGTCGAGCCGCAGCTCGCCGGTGAGGAGCGCGTGCACGTCCGGGTGCAGGTCGTCCGGCGACGACGCGACGGGCAGGTCGCTCGCCGCGTCCGCATCCGCATCCGCATCCGCATCCGGCGCGGATCCGTCCGCACGGGCGCGGGCGGCCTCGGCCGCGCGCGCCTCGCGTCGCGACATCGGACGTCCGGCGTCGTGAGCCGTACCGGTGGAGTCGGCTGCGTCACCGCGCTCATCAGGGGTGGCCGCGCGGTCGGAAGTCGTCTTCCGCCGCTCGGCGTCGTTGCCGGGCGCGATGATCGCGTTCCAGTCCAGGTCGTCTGCCAACGGTCCTCGGTCTCTCGGTCAGGAACTCCACCTGCGTCACGGTGCTGCGGGACGGAAGGGCCGCCGCGGTCGAAGGAGCACGGTACTGGCTGAACACCGTGCTCACTGAACACGGTCAGGGGAGCGTGGCCCCCGGTGGGGCACTGGACGAACGCTCGTGGTCGAGCGCATGTTGCAGAATGATAACAGCGGCCGCTTGATCGATCACGGCGCGGGACTTCTTCGTGTTCTTCCCGCCTGGTGCAGGCCCCGCTGGGCGGTCACCGTCGAGAGCCGCTCGTCCACCAGCCGCACGGGTCGGTGCTCGGCCAGCCGCACCGCGAACGCGCGCGCATCGGCGGTGGACGGGGTGTCCCCACCAGACATCGACAGCGGCAGTCCGACGACGATCTCGAGGACGTCGTACTCCTCCGCGATCGCGACGATGCGACGGACGTCGGACGCATCGTCGCGGGCGACGGTCTCGACCGGGTCGCGAGGAGACCGTCGCGGTCACACACGGCGACCCCGATCCGGGCCCGCCCGACGTCGACGCCGAGCCGGCGCCCGGATCGGATCGGCACGATCAGGCCGCGAGCCGGTCGGTCACCGCACGCAGCGCGGCCGGCAGCGCCGAGGCGTCGGTGCCACCGCCCTGCGCCAGGTCCGGCTTGCCGCCACCACCACCACCGAGGACACCGGCGGCCTCCTTGGCGAGCGGCCCGGCCTGGACCCGGCGGCGCGCGCGGCGTCGTTCGTCGCGACGATGACGACCGGCTTGTCGTTGACCACGGCGCCGAGCACCACGACCGCGGCGCCGTCGCCGAGCTGGCCGCGCACCCCCGTCGCGAGCGCACGGAGGTCGTCACCGGACTGCAAGCCGGGGACGGTCTCGGCCACCACGGTCGTGGAGCCGATGGTGGTGGCCTGGCGCGCGATCGCCGGGACACGCTGCTGCAGGTTCGCGGACTCGAACTCGGCGATCCGCTTCTGCGCGGTCCGCAGGTCCTCCATCAGGGACTGCACGCGGGTCGGCAGGTCGTCGCGCGGCGCCTTCAGGGCACTCGAGAAGCTGCGAGACGATGGTCCGCTCGACGGCGAGGTCGCGGAAGCCCTCGAGCCCGACGAGCGCCTCGACGCGGCGGTTGGTCGAGCCGACGCTCGACTCCCCGACGAGGTTGACCAGCCCGACCTGCGCGCTGGACGCCACGTGCGTGCCACCGCAGAGCTCACGCGACCACGGACCACCGATGTCCACCATGCGGACCTCGGAGCCGTACTTCTCACCGAAGAGGGCCTGTGCGCCGAGGGACTTCGCCTCCTCGAGGGGCAGCACCCGGGTCGAGACCTCGAGGTCGGAGCGGATCGCGTTGTTCACGACCTCCTCGATCTCCGACCGTGTCTCGGTCGAGACCGGCTGCGACCAGGAGAAGTCGAGGCGCATGTAGCCGGACTTGTTGTACGAACCGGCCTGGAGCGCCTCGGGGCCGAGGATGTCCCGCAGCGCAGCGTTGACGAGGTGGGTCGCCGAGTGCGCCTGGGTGGCTCCGCGACGGTACTCGGCGTCGACGACGGTCGTCGCCGGCGCACCGACCCCGACCTCGCCCGAACGGACCTGCACCGTGTGGCTCCAGAGCCCGGCGACGGGGCGCTGGACGTCGAGGACCTCGAGGTCGAAGCCGTTGCCCACGATCGATCCCTGGTCGGCGTCCTGACCGCCGGACTCCGCGTAGAGCGAGGTCTCACCGAGGATGACCTCGGCGATGTCCCCGCGACCGCACGGTCGACGCTCGCACCGTCCACGATGATGCCGAGGACGTTGGTCTCGGCCTCGAGCGCGTCGTAGCCGAGGAAGACCGTCTCGCCCTTGGCGCGGAACGCGCTGTACACGCTGAGGTCGGCGAGGGCCGTCTTCTTGCTCTTCGCGTCCGCCTTGGCCCGAGCCCGCTGCTCGGACATGAGGGTCTCGAACGCGGAGCGATCGACCTGGACGCCGGCCTCTTCCGCCATCTCCATCGTGAGGTCGATCGGGAAGCCGAAGGTGTCGTGCAGCAGGAACGCCGTGTCGCCGCCGATCGAGGGGGCGCCGTCCTGCTTCGCGCGCTCGACGGCCACGTCGAGGATCGTCGTGCCCTGCGCCAGCGTGCGGAGGAAGATCTCCTCTTCCGCGTACGCGATGCGCGAGATGCGGTCGTAGTCGGCCGCCACCTCGGGGTAGGCATCGCGCATGGCGTCCCGTGACGCCGGGAAGAGCTGCGGGAACGTCGCGCCCTCGACGCCGAGCAGCCGCATCGCGCGCACGGTGCGACGGAGCAGGCGGCGCAGGATGTACCCGCGCCCCTCGTTCGACGGCGTGACGCCGTCGGCGATGAGCATGAGCGCCGAGCGCACGTGGTCCGCGATCACGCGCATGCGGACGTCGTCCTCGTGCACGCTGCCGTACCGACGGCCGGAGATCTCGGACGCCCGGTCCAGCACGGGGCGGACCTGGTCGATCTCGTACATGTTGTCGACGCCCTGCTTGATGAAGGCGACGCGCTCGAGCCCCATGCCGGTGTCGATGTTCTTGTTCGGCAGCTCGCCGGTGATCTCGAAGTCGTACTTCGAGCGGACGTCGGCGATCTGGTACTGCATGAACACGAGGTTCCAGATCTCGACGTAGCGGTCGTCGTCGGTCGCGGGGCCGCCGTCGACGCCGTACTCCGGGCCACGGTCGAAGAAGATCTCGGAGCAGGGGCCCGCCGGGCCGGGCTGTCCGGTCGACCAGTAGTTGGTGTCCTTCCCGAGCCGCTGGATGCGGTCGTCGGGCAGGGACGAGTGCTGCTTCCAGAACGCGATCGCCTCGTCGTCGTCCTCGTACACCGTGACCCAGAGGTCGTCGGCCGCGAAGCCGAGGCCGCCGTCGGACTCGGGCGTCGTCAGGAAGTCCCAGGCGTACTGGATCGCCTGCTCCTTGAAGTAGTCGCCGAACGAGAAGTTGCCGTTCATCTGGAAGAACGTGCCGTGTCGCGGGGTCTTGCCGACCTCTTCGATGTCGTTCGTGCGGATGCACTTCTGCACGCTCGTCGCCCGCGGGTACGGAGCCGGGATCAGCCCGGTCAGGTACGGGATGAACGGCACCATGCCGGCGACCGTGAACAGAAGCGAGGGGTCGTCCGAGACGAGCGAGGCGGACGGGACGACGGTGTGGCCGCGGTCACCGAAGAACTGGAGCCAACGGCGGCGGATCTCTGCGGTCTGCATGGTGCTTCCTGATTCAGGTTCGGCGGGTGGTTGCGTCGGCGCGGCGCGGCGTCGAGGCGGACGTCAGACGTCGGTGCGGAGCTCGGCCTCGCGGGAGCGGTAGCCCTCGGCGACCGCACCCGTGAAGGCCTTCGTGCGCGCGTTCACGTCGGCGAAGAACCGGGCGCCGCCGGGGGTGTTCGCGACCTTGTGCGCGACGGCGAACCCGATGACGACGCCGATGGCGACGAAGAACAGCTGCTTCACGGTGCCTCTCCCTTGCGTGCACGCGAGCGGTGCGTGCCCAGACGATCTTAGCGGCGGCACCGACCGGGAACGCCGAACGGCGGGCCGCCCTGTGGAGAGGACGACCCGCCGTTCGGGTGCGATCGGTGGATCAGCGAGCTGCGTAGTACTCGACGACGAGCTGCACTTCACAGGTCACGGGGACCTCGGCGCGCTTCGGGCGACGGACCAGGCGGGCCTGGAGCTTGTCGATCTCGACCTCGAGGTAGCCCGGGACCTTCGGCAGGACTTCCTGGTGTCCACCGGCGGCGGCGACCTGGAACGGCTCGAGGGACTCGGAGCGCTGCTTCACGTGGATAAGCTGCCCCTCCTTCACGCGGAAGGACGGACGGTCGACGAGCTTGCCGTCGACGAGGATGTGGCGGTGCACGATCAGCTGACGGGCCTGCGCGGTCGTGCGGGCGAAGCCGGCACGCAGCACGAGGGCGTCGAGGCGCTGCTCGAGGAGCTCGACCAGGTTCTCACCGGTCAGGCCCTTCGTCTTGCGGGCCTCTTCGAAGACGATGCGGAGCTGCTTCTCGCGGATGCCGTACTGGGCGCGCAGACGCTGCTTCTCACGGAGACGGACGGCGTAGTCGCTGTCCGCGCGACGGCGGGTGCGGCCGTGCTCACCGGGGCCGTAGGGGCGCTTCTCGAGGTAACGGGCCGCCTTCGGCGTCAGCGGGATGCCGAGCGCGCGCGAGAGGCGGGTCTTGCTGCGGGTGCGTGACTTGGTAGACACAGGGTCCTTTTCTCTGTACTGAACTGAACTGATCGTCGGCCACCGCACGCGCACGTGTGGTCGAACCCGACGAAGGGATCCAGAGGGATGAGCCTGTGGGATCGGACGGCTACAGTCCGAACCTCTGCCCGTGCCACCGGAGTGGCACTCTGTCCTCGACGCAGCCGTGCTCGAGGACCAGGACGTAGGCCCGGCAATGTTAGCAGGAACTCAGCCCGCGTACTACTCGCCCCGCGTGATCTTCCGGAGCCGTTCGAGCCGCGGACCGACCTCGCGCTCGAAGCCGTTCGCCGTCGGGGTGTAGTACTCGGTGCCCTCGAGCGCGTCGGGGAGGTACTGCTGCTCGGCGACCCCGTGCTCGGCGTCGTGCGAGTACACGTAGCCCTTCCCGTGGCCGAGACGCTTCGCGCCCGGGTAGTGCGCGTCGCGAAGGTGCATCGGGACGACCCGAGCCGACCGGCCTTGACGTCTGCGATCGCCGCGTTCACGCCGTTGTACGCGGCGTTCGACTTGGGAGCCGTCGCCAGGTACACGACTGCCTCGGCCAGCGGGATGCGCCCCTCCGGCATACCGATCAGCTGGACCGCCTGCGCGGCGGCGACCGCGATCGGCAGCGCCTGCGGGTCCGCCATCCCGATGTCCTCCGACGCCGAGATGATGATGCGACGGGCGATGAAGCGGGGTCCTCGCCCGCCTCGATCATCCGCGCCAGGTAGTGCAGCGCAGCGTCGACGTCGCTCCCCCGCACGGACTTGATGAACGCGCTGATGACGTCGTAGTGCTCGTCGCCCTGGCGGTCGTAGCGCAGCAGCGCGCGGTCCACGGCCGCGGCGACGGTGTCGGCGTCGACGACCGGGACGGTGTCCACGCCGTCGAGCGCACCGTCCTCGTCGTCGTCATCCTGCGCCGCGACCGCGGAGGAGGCCGCTGCCTCCAGCGCGGTGAGGGCACGACGGGCGTCACCGGACGACAGCCGCACGATCGCGCTCCGGCCTCGTCCCCGAGGACGACCGAGCCGCCGAGGCCGCGCGGGTCCTCCACCGCACGGTCGACGAGCATGCCGAGGTCCTCGTCGGTGAGCGGCTTGAGCGTGAGCAGGAGGGAACGGGACAGCAGCGGGGAGATGACGGAGAACGACGGGTTCTCGGTCGTCGCCGCGATGAGGATGACCCAGCCGTTCTCCACCCGGGCAGCAGAGCGTCCTGCTGGGCCTTGCTGAAGCGGTGGATCTCGTCGAGGAACAGGACCGTGGTGGAGCCGTAGAGGTCGCGATGCGTGAGCGCCTTCTCCATGACCTCTCGCACGTCCTTCACGCCGGCGGTCACCGCGGACAGCTCGACGAACTCGCGCCCCGACTGCCGCGCGATCGCCTGTGCCAGCGTCGTCTTGCCGGTGCCCGGCGGCCCCCAGAGGATCACCGAGACACCACCCGGGTTCTCGCGCGTGCCCGTCGCGAGCTGCACGAGCGGGCTGCCGCGGCCGAGCAGGTGCTGCTGGCCGGCGACCTCGTCGAGGCTCGTGGGCCGCATCCGGACCGCGAGCGGGACGGAACCCTGCGCGAGCCCGGCGCGACCGCCCGTGGTGGGCGCGTGCATGCCCGAACGGTCCGCTGCCATGGGACCAATCGTAGGCCGACCCACTGACAGGGGCGCGCCTCCAGGCCGTTGACGACAGGGGTTCTAGTACGCTCGTCGCACGCTCGACGAGAGGTACGACCAGCACCGTGGCACCGAAGAACCAGGCGCGTGACAACCGTGAGGCGCGGGAGCGCCTCCGCCTCTACCAGGCGCGGCAGGGCCTCCACGAGCGCCAGCGGCGCCGTCGACTGCGGGACAACCTCGTCGGAGCAGGGGTGCTCGTCCTCGTCGCCGCGCTGGCCACCGGGTCACAGCTCGCCTTCGCCGGCTCGCAGGGCTCGGGGAAGAAGGCCGACGCCAGCGCGAGTGCGACGGCCACGCCGACCCCCTCGGCCAGTGCCACCGCCGCGAACACCGGCGACGTCCCGAGCAAGTCGATCGCGAAGGGCTCCACCTGGACCGGCTCCCTCACGCTCAACAAGGACGTGAAGCTCGGCATCGAGCTCGACGGCGGGAAGGCACCGCAGGCTGCGAGCGTCGAGATCAAGCTCATCCAGGAGCAGTTCTACAACGGCACCACCTGTCACCGGCTCGCCGACAGCGACGGGTTCGAGTTCCTGCAGTGCGGCTCCGCGAACGGTGACGGCACGGGCGACGCCGGGTTCCAGTACGGTCCGCTCGAGAACGTCCCGAGCGACGGGAAGTACGAGAAGGGCACCATCGCGATCGCCAGGGGCTCGTCGGCGTACTCGCAGACCACGCAGTTCTTCATCGTCTACGGCGACACCACGCTCGACGGGTCGACGGGCGGCTACACCGTCGTCGGGAAGGTCACGAGCGGCCTCGGCGAGCTCGAGTCGAAGATCACGTCGAAGGGCATCGCCTCGCCCGGCAGCGACGGCACCGGTGAGCCCAAGGTGACGACGAAGATCACCGGCGCGACGATCGAGCGGGAGAAGTAGTCCACAGGCGCGCCGTCCCGCGGGTCGCAGAGGCCGTCCGTGCAATAGGCTGACGACCTGACCGTGCCGACGGCGACGTCGGTGATGCACGACCACGATCGAGGCGAGACCTGTGGGATCTGACGAAGCAACGACCTGGGGGCGGGTCGACGAGAACGGGACGGTGTACGTCCGGTACGACGACGCCGAGAAGGCCGTCGGTGAGTACCCGGACGCGACGCCCGACGAAGCCCTCGCCTACTTCGCGCGGAAGTACGCCGACCTCGAGGGGCAGGTGAAGATCGCCGAGCAGCGCGTCCAACGCGGTGCCTCGGCGAACGACGTCGCCCGGACGGTGGAGCACCTGCAGGCGCTCGTGGCCGAGGCCCGCGTCGTGGGCGACCTCAAGTCGCTCGAGACCCGGGTCGGAGCCCTGTCCGAGCAGGTGGGTTCGCTCACCAAGGAGCAGGCCGAGCAGGCGCAGCAGGCGCTCGCGGACGCCCTCGCGCACCGCACCGGGCTCGTCGAGGAGGCCGAGGCGCTGGCCGCCGTCGATCCCGCACGCGCGCAGTGGAAGCAGATCACGGCACAGCTCGACGACGTCTTCGCCCGGTGGCAGCAGCACCAGCATGACGGCCCGCGCATCCCCAAGAACGAGGCGAACGAGCTTCTGGAAGCGCTTCCGCGCCGCCCGTTCGACCGTCGACCAGCACCGACGCGCGTTCTACTCGGAGCTCGACGCCCAGCACCGCGAAGCACGCAACCGCAAGCAGGAACTCGTCCAGCAGGCCGAGGCGCTCGCGCCCCGTGGCTCGGACGCCATCCCGGCGTACCGAGAAGCTGCTCGACGACTGGAAGCAGGCGGGCCGTGCCGGCAAGCGCCACGACGACGCGCTCTGGGCCCGGTTCAAGGCCGCCGGAGACGTGCTGTTCGAGCAGCGTCACGCGGAAGCCGCCGCCGAGAACGAGGAGTTCTCCGAGAACCTCGTCGCGAAGCAGGCGCTCCTGGCCGAGGCCGAGCCCCTCCTGCAGGAGACCGACCGGACCGTCGCGCGGCGGACACTGACGAGCATCCAGCGCCGGTGGGACGAGATCGGCAAGGTCCCCCGAGGGGACGTCCGCCGCATCGAGGACCGTCTGCGTGCGGTCGAGGACCACGTGCGTTCCCTGGAGGACGAGCACTGGAAGGCGTCCGACCCGGAGCGGAAGGCTCGGCAGACCGGCCTCGCGAGCCAGCTCGAGGACGCGATCGGCAAGCTCGAGGCGGAGCTCGCCGAGGCGCGGGCCACCGGTGACGCCCGGAAGATCAAGGACGCGCAGGAAGCCCTCGACGCCCGCAAGATCTGGCTCGACGCCCTCGGCGGCTGATCGCTCCCGGTTCGAGGAGCACCACGCACCCAGTGTGCGAGGTTCCACGCACGGTGCGACGCAGATGCCCTCGCACGATGCACGGAACCTCGCACCGTGCCGGAGCGACCTCGCACCGTGCCGGAGCGACCTCGCACCGTGCGAGAACGTCCCGTGTCAGACCACCGCGGGCAGGCCGAGCACCGTTCGGATGTCGCGGTCGTCCTGCCGCATCTGCTCGGCGAGCTCGTCCATCGAGTCGAACTTCACCATGCCCCGCACGTACGAGACGAACAGCACCGAGATCGTGTCGTCGTACAGATCGATGTCGACGTCCAGCAGATGCGCCTCGATCTGCTTCGCGGGCACGCCCTCGAAGGTCGGGTTGTTGCCGACGGACACCGCCGCCGGGTACACGATGCCGTCGTGCAGGACCCGCGCGGCGTAGACGCCGTCGGCCGGGATGAACCCCTCGCACGCCGGATCGAGGTTCGCGGTGGGGTACCCCATCGCGCGTCCGCGCTCGTTGCCGTGCACGACGACGCTCCGGACGGCGTGCTCCCGTCCGAGGAGCCGTGCGGCCTCGGCCACCCGGCCATCCCCAGGAGTTCACGGATCCACGTCGAGGACACCCGCCGCTCACCGTCCGGCCGGACGTCGTCCACCAGGTCCACGTCGTCGATCAGCTCGACCGCGAACCCGTGCCGCTCCCCCAGTTCGCGCAGGAGCGGGACGTCGCCGGCGCCCTTCGCCCCGAAGCGGAAGTCGCTTCCGACGAACACCAGTCGGGCGTGCAGGGTGTCGACGAGGATCTCGGTCGCGAAGGCCTCGGGGTCTTCGACTGCAGCTCGTGGTCGAACCGCAGCAGCAGGGTCGCGTCCACGCCGGCGTCGTCGAGCAGCTCACGCCGCTGCGCGATGCTCGTGAGCGCCGGGGCACCTTGCCGGGCTCGATCACGCTGAGCGGGTGCCGGTCGAACGTGACGACGGTGGAGACGAGCCCCGCTCCCGCGCGGCACGCTCGAGGTGGGCGATCACGGCACGGTGTCCGACGTGGACGCCGTCGAACTTGCCGATCGTGACCGCACTCGGGCCGAAGCCCTGCGCCACGTCGACGATGTCGTCGTAGTACTGCACGTTGGTCCCTACTCGCCGGCCGGCACGGTGGACGGGGTCGGCTCGGTCGTGACCGCGGTGCGGTGGTGCTTGCGGAGCCACCACAGGCCCGCCACGGGCAGGACCAGCGGCGCGAAGGCGTACCCCATGCCGTAGTACGACCAGATCGTGTCGTCGGGAACAGCGCCCGGTCGAAGAGCGACAGTGTGCCGATGACCAGCACACCCGTCATCTCGAAGCCGATCGTCACGCAGGCCACCCGGTACCAGGCGCGCCCGGGTGCGATGAGGGCGATCATCGCGAGGATGTACACGACCGCGGCGATGGCGCTGACCGTGTAGGCGAACGGCGCGAACGAGAACTTCTCGATGATCTGCACGACGCTGCGACCGGTCGCCGCGAGCGCGAGGATGCCGTAGACGGCGATGAGGACGCGGCCGATGCCGGTCGCGAGTGAGGATCTGGTCGCCATTGCACCGATTCTACCGACGCCGGGCGTCGGAGATGACGCCCCACGTCGAGCGGACCGCGTCAGTTGAGTGCGAACCAGATCTGGTACATCCGGTAGACCATGACGGCCACCGTGAACGCTCCGGCGCCGAGGACGACGGTGCTCCACTTCGTGCGGTCGATGAGCGCCCACACGATGGTCGCCGGCGGGACGAGGAGCACCGACACCGCGTACACGCCGAACTCCAACCCGTTCCCCTTCGGCGGGCTGCCGACCGCGGGGAGCACCAGGGAGATGACGCCCTGCGCCAGGAGCAGCAGCTCGACGAGGACGAGCGAACCGACGGTGTAGTCGTTGGGCTTCCACCCGACGAACCCGACGACCACGGCGAAGAGCCCCGCGACGACCGCGACGGCGAGCTGCACCCACATGAACCACTCGATCATGCGTCGGCTCCCCCGTTCGTCGAGGGGGCGACGTGGCTCGTCGGGAAGTTCGTGATGACGCGGAGCAGCCCGCGGCGGACCGAGACGAGCCCGACGAGCCGGTCCCCCTCCGTCGCGACGGCCGCGACCGGCCCGTCGGTGTCCGGGTGGTCGGCAGCGACACGTTTGCCGTCGGCGAGGTCCTTCGCCGCGTCGGTGTCGAGCGGCACGGCCGGGAACAGCCGCCGCGCGACGTCAGCCGGGCGGGCCAGCGCGGCGCGGACGTCGACCGACTCGTCCTCGAGGTCGACCGCGTCCTCGACGTCGAACGGTCCGACCTCGGTCCGTCGGAGCGCGGTGAGGTGCGCACCCGTGCCGAGCGCCGCGCCGACGTCCCGCGCCAGCGCGCGGACGTAGGTGCCGGACGAGCAGGTCACGACCACGTCGAGGTCCACCACGGCCACGTCGGCGCCGTGCACCGACACGACGCGGTCGTTCCGGCCGGTGACGTCGAAGCGGGACACCGTCACCGCTCTCGACTGCAGGACGACCGACTCCCCCTTGCGGGCGAGGTCGTACGCCCGCCGGCCGTCCACCTTGATGGCGCTCACCGTGGACGGCACCTGCGCGATGTCGCCGCGCTGCGCGGCCACGGCGGCTTCGACCGCGCCCTCCGAGACGTCGGCGGACGTGGTGCCGACAGCCGCGGTGGGCGTGCCGTCGGCGTCGTCCGAATCCGTGGAGACGCCGAGCCGGATCGTCGCCGTGTACGTCTTCCCGAGCCCGACCAGGTGCGTCAGCAGTCGCGTCGACGGTCCGACGCCGAGCAGCAGCAGGCCCGTGGCCATGGGGTCGAGGGTCCCGGCGTGGCCGACCTTCTTCAGACCGAGACGACGCCGGGCGATCGCGACGACCCGGTGGCTGGAGATCCCCTGCGGTTTGTCGACGAGGAGGATGCCATCGGGCGCGGTATCGAGCACCAGAGGAGATTACCAGCGCTCGCGGGGCTCAGCAGGCGTCGTTCCACTCCCGGCGGGGGTGCTCCGGCTCGGTGACGTCGAGCACCGCGGACGCGGCGATCTTGACGTCCGCACGGCGTTCGAGCCGTCCCGGATCCCGCTCGACCCACATCGACCAGCGCCAGAGGGCACGGGCACCGTGCGCGAGGACACCGTGACCGTGCACGACGAGCACGCCGGGGCCCTCGCCCGTCGAGCGGAACGGAGCGACGAGATCGGACCGGAGCACGTCCACGTCGCTCGACGGTGCGGCCGCGGCCATCGCGGGGACGCCGTGCTGCTCGAAGCCTGCGACGAGCGCAGCGGCGACCCGCTCGAGGTCGGTGCCGTCCTGTCCGTCGATGCCGACGACCGTGCGGTTCGTGCCGACCTGCGCGACCACCTCGGCCGCGATCGCGGCCATCGTGTCGGTCTCCTCGGGCGCCCAGCGTGCCATGTGCCCACCGTAGGCTGTCGTGGTGAACGCGCGTCGAGCCTCCCGGCCGGATCCGGACATCGCGACCCCGCTCGTCGCCTGGTTCCGCGCCGAGGCGCGGGACCTCCCCTGGCGCCGCCCAGGCTTCCCCGCGTGGGGCACGCTGGTCAGCGAGATCATGCTGCAGCAGACGCAGGTGGCGCGCGTCATCCCCGCCTGGAGGCATGGCTCACCCGGTGGCCGACCCCTCGCGATCTCGCCGCCTCACCCCAGGCCGACGCGGTCCGCGCCTGGGACCGGCTCGGCTACCCGAGACGGGCGCTCGCGCTGCACGCCGCGGCGACCGCGATCGCCACGCAGCACGACAACGTCGTGCCGCGTGACGTCGACGCACTGCTCGCGCTCCCGGGGATCGGTGACTACACGGCACGGGCCGTCGCGGTCTTCGCGTACGGCGACCGGCACCCGTCGTCGACGTGAACGTCCGGCGGGTCCTGGCGCGTGCCCTGCTCGGCCAGGGCGAACCGGGACCGGCCAAGGCCAAGCAGGACCTCCCGCTCATGGAGGCCGTGCTACCCACGGACCGCGACGACGCCGCAGCGACGAACGCCGCCGTGATGGAGCTCGGCGCGCTCGTCTGCGTCGCCCGGTCCCCCGCGTGCGACGCGTGCCCGATCGCCGACCGCTGCGCGTGGCGGGCCGCCGGCTACCCGGAGCACGACGGCCCACGAGCGCCGAAGCAGGCGAAGTTCGCCGGCAGCGACCGACAGGTGCGCGGCCTGATCATGGCGGAGCTCCGCGCGAGCGACGTCCCCGTCACGCGGGACGAGATCGAACCGGTCTGGCCCGACGCCGAGCAGCGGGACCGGGCGCTCGCGTCGCTCCTGCGGGACGGACTGGCCGTCGGGGACGACGCGAACGGCTACGCGCTGCCCGAGGGCTAGGCCCGAGCCTCGTCCTCGTCCTCGTCCTCGTGCTTGTACGGGTCGGCGTCGCCGGCGTACTGCGCACCGGCGGACGCGGCGCGCACCTGTTCGTCGCGCTGCGCGGCCTGCACGAGGAGGTCCTCCATGTGCGCGGAGGTCTCCGGCAGCGCATCGGCGATGAACTCGAGCGACGGGGTCAGCCGGGCCGTGATGTTCTTGCCGACCTCGCTGCGGAGCATGCCCGTCGCGGCCTTGAGCGCGGCGGCGGAGTCGGCACGCTCCTCGTCGGTGCCGTAGACCGTGTAGAAGACCGACGCGTGCTGCAGGTCACCGGTCACGCGGACGTCCGTGATGGTCACGAACCCGAGCCGCGGGTCGCGGAGACCCTTGTCGAGCCGACGTGCGACGACTTCCTTGATGCGGTCCGCCATCTTGCGTGCGCGCTGCGGATCGGCCATGGGTGCCTCCTGAAGGCGGTGGGCGGGACGCGTCCCGCCGGTGGTTCTGCATGGAAAGGGGTCGGGCCCCGCCCTCCCGCGAGGGAGGGCGGGGCCCAGGGTAGTCACGCGATCAGTCGCGCGGCTTCTCGACGAGCTCGGTGGTCTCGATCTCGTCGCCGATCTGGATGTCGTTGTACTTGCCCAGACCGATACCGGCCTCGAAGTCCGTGCGGACCTCGGTGACGTCGTCCTTGAAGCGACGCAGCGACTCGATGGCCAGGCCGTCGGCGATCACCACTCCCTCGCGGATGACACGCGCCTTGGCGTTGCGCGTGATCGTGCCGGAGCGGACGATGACACCCGCGATGTTGCCGAACTTCGAGGAACGGAACACCTCGCGGATCTCGGCGACACCCGACTGGACCTCTTCGTACTCGGGCTTGAGCATGCCCTTGAGGGACTGCTCGATGTCCTCGAGTGCGTTGTAGATGACCGAGTAGAAGCGCACGTCGATGCCCTCGCGCGCCGCACGCTCGCGGGCCTTGACGTCCGGACGGACGTTGAAGCCGATGACGATGGCGTTGTCGATCGTGGCCAGGTCGATGTCCGACTCCGTGATCGCGCCCACACCGCGGTGCAGGATGCGGAGCTGGACGCTGTCGTCGACCTCGATGTCCAGGAGCGACTGCTCGAGTGCCTCGACGGCACCGGAGACGTCACCCTTGATGATGAGGTTGAGCGACTCGACCTTGCCCTCTTCGAGCGCGCGGGTGAAGTCCTCGAGCGAGATGCGCTTGCGGGCCTTGGCCAGCTGGGCGTTGCGCTCGGCGGCTTCACGCTTCTCGGCGATCTGACGTGCCGTGCGGTCCTCTTCGGTGACGAGGAACGTGTCACCGGCGCGGGGCACCGAGGACAGACCCTGCACCTGGACCGGACGGCTCGGCGTCGCGGCCTTGACCGCGTTGCCGTTCTCGTCGGTCATCGCGCGGACGCGGCCGTAGGCCGTCCCCGCCACGATGGCGTCGCCGACGTGCAGCGTGCCGGACTGGATGAGCACGGTCGCCACCGAACCGCGGCCCTTGTCGAGGCGCGCTTCGATCGCCACACCGCGGGCGTCCTTGTCGGGGTTCGCACGCAGGTCGAGACCGGCGTCGGCGGTGAGCAGCACGGCGTCCAGGAGGTCCTGGATACCGATGTTCTGACGAGCCGACACGTCGACGAACATGACGTCGCCGCCGTACTCCTCGGCCACCAGGTTGTACTCGGTGAGCTGCTGCCGGACCTTCGCCGGGTTCGCGCCCTCCTTGTCGATCTTGTTCACCGCGACCACGATCGGCACACCGGCCGACTGCGCGTGGTTCAGTGCCTCGATCGTCTGGGGCATGATGCCGTCGTCGGCCGCGACCACCAGGATCGCGATGTCCGTCACCTGCGCACCGCGGGCACGCATGGCCGTGAAGGCCTCGTGACCCGGGGTGTCGATGAAGGTGATCGGGCGCTCGATGCCCTCGTGCTCGGTGGTGATCTGGTACGCACCGATGTGCTGGGTGATGCCGCCGGCCTCGCCCTCCACGACCTTCGAGTTGCGGATCGCGTCGAGCAGGCGGGTCTTGCCGTGGTCGACGTGGCCCATGACGGTGACGACCGGCGGGCGCTGCTGCAGCACGTCGTCGTCCTCGTCCTCGAGCTCGGCCTCGAGGTCGATGTCGAAGCCCTCGAGGAGCTCCTTGTCCTCGTCCTCCGGAGAGACGATCTGGATCTTGTAGCCCAGTTCCTCGCCGAGGACCTCGAACGTCGCCTCGTCCAGCGACTCGGTCGCGGTCGCCATCTCACCGAGGTGGAACAGCACCGTCACCAGGTTGCCGGGGCTGGCGTCGATCTTGTCCGCGAAGTCCGAGATGCTCGCACCGCGACGGAGACGGACGACCGTGTTGCCGTCGCCGCGAGGGACCTGCACGCCGCCGAGCGACGGCGCCTGCCGCATCTCGTACTCGGCGCGCTTCGTCCGCTTCGACTTGCGGGCACGGCTCTTGCCGCCACCGCGACCGAACGCACCAGCGGTACCGCCACCGGGGCCACGACCGCGGCCACCGCCACCGGCGGGACGCGGGCCGCTGAACGCCGGACGCGGGAAGCCGCCGCCGGCGCCGCCGGCGCCACCCGGACGACCGCCGGGGCCGCCACGGCCACCGCCCTGGCCCGGGCGCTGCCCGAAGCCGGGGCACGGTTGCCCTGACCGGGACCACCGGGACGCGGGACGCCCGGACGGGGAGCACCCGGACGCGGCGGAGCCGGACGCGGGATGCCGTTGCCGCCACCGGCACCGCCGGCGGGACGCTGGCCCATGCCCTGGTTGGACGAGTAGGGGTTGTTGCCCGGACGCGGCGGGCGCGAGCCCATGCCCTGGCTCGACGCGTAGGGGTTGTTGCCGGACGGGCGCCCGGCTTCGGGCCACCGGGCTTCGGTCCGGCTGCGACGCCCGGCTTCGGCGCGCCGCCGGGCTTGACGGCATCGCCCTTCGCATCGGGCTTGCCACCGGCTGCCTTCTCGGCGGCGGCGGCCTTCTGCGCGGCCTCGGCCTCGGCCTGCCGCTGGGCGACCGACTTCGGCGCCCCCGGCACGGGAGCCGACGACGCCGCGGGGGTCTCAGCCGGCTGGCCCTCCGGCGCTGCGGGCGCAGGCGCGGGACGGGCGGGGCCGGGCTTGACGCCACCGGGCTTCGGTGCGGCGCTGCCGGGCTTCGGCGACGCGGAACCGGCCGCGGGGGCGGTCGCCGCAGCGGGCTTCGACGCCGAGGCGCCGTCGGCCTGCAGCGCAGCGCGGAGCTTGCGTGCGACGGGGGGTTCGACACTGGAGCTCGGGCCCTTGACGAACTCGCCGAGTTCCTTAAGCTTCTCCATTGCGGTCTTGCTGTCGACACCGAGTTCGGATGCGATCTCGTGTACGCGTGGTTTTGCCACTGTTCTCCTTCACGGGCCCCACCCCGTGAAAGGGGCAGGACTCAATGGATGACGGGTCTCATTCGAGCCGCTCATCAGTTGTCCATAAGCCGTTCAGCCTGTTCTGTCGTGTCCTGGTGTCCGCCCGACTGCGCGGCTTCGAGGCCGTGCAGGTGGTCGAGCACTGCGGACGTGTCGGGTTCGCGATCCAGCCGGAGCGCCCGGCGGAACGCCCGGCGCTTGACGGCCAGTTCGTAGGCTTCGACGGTCGGGGTGAGCCATGCTCCCGGCCCGGCATGACTGCCTTCGGATCCGCCACGACTCGCCCATCGCTCAGGGCGACGACACGGAGGAGGGAGGATCGGGGAGCGCGACGACGACTGCCGATGCACGTTCTGACGGGGTCCACCTTACTCCTCCGTCCCGACGACCGCGATCCGGCACGCCCGGACCGGACGTGCCACGAGCGAAACCGGGCGGCCCGGGACGCTCGAGGTCACGACGCCCGTCAGTCCTCGCCGTCCAGGATCGAGTCCGGCTGGATGTCGATCCGGGCGCCCGTGAGCTTGGCGGCGAGGCGGGCGTTCTGCCCCTCCTTGCCGATGGCGAGCGACAGCTGGTAGTCCGGCACGAGGGCGCGGACGGCCTTGGTCGAGGCGTCGAGC
This sequence comes from Curtobacterium flaccumfaciens, assembly GCA_029689965.1. Classification (GTDB taxonomy): domain Bacteria; phylum Actinomycetota; class Actinomycetes; order Actinomycetales; family Microbacteriaceae; genus Curtobacterium; species Curtobacterium flaccumfaciens_E. The sequence continues at coordinate 2,741,644 of CP121450.1, forward strand.
ACGAACGCGCTCGTCACCTTGGCGGGCGACAGGGCGCTCGCGACGAAGGACGCCAGGTCGGACGAGTAGTCGACGATGTCGATCTTCTCGGCGCCGAGCTCGGTCGTGACGGCACGGACGCGGGCGCCCAGCTCGCCGATGCACGCACCCTTCGCGTTCACACCCGGCTCGTTCGCCTTCACGGCGAGCTTCGTGCGGTGCCCGGCCTCACGCGCGAGCGACGTGATCTCGACCACGCCGGACGCGATCTCCGGGACCTCGAGCGCGAAGAGCTTGCGGACCAGGCCCGGGTGCGTCCGCGACACCGTGATCTGCGGGCCCTTGGCGCCGCGGCCCACGCTCGTCACGTAGACACGGATGCGGGAGCCGTGCTTGTACTCCTCGCCCGGGACCTGCTCCTCGGGCGGCAGGATCGCCTCGACCGTGCCCAGGTCGACGTGCACCATCTTCGGGTTCGGCCCCTGCTGGATGACGCCGGCGACGATGTCGCCTTCCTTCCCTCGGAACTGGCCGAGGATCTTGTCGTCGCCGATGTCGCGCAGACGCTGGTTGATGACCTGCTTCGCCGCGAACGCCGCGATGCGGCCGAAGTCGCTGGGCTGGTCGACGGCCTCGCCGATGACGGTGCCCTCGTCGTCACGCTCGGGGACGTACACCGAGACCTCGCCCGACTTGCGGTCGAGCTCGACGCGCGCCTGTGGATCGACGGACTCCTCGTTCTCCGCGCGGTGCTTCTGGTACGCGGTCAGGATGGCCTGTTCGATGATCTGGACGAGTTCGTCGAACGGGATCTCCCGCTCGCGCTCCATGAGTCGCAGGACTGCGAGATCGATCTTCACCGAGGGCCTCCGTATTCAGATGAGTCACTCCCGCGGATGGAACCACGCGGAAGTCGGCGACCAGACTACCGCACTGCGGCTCGCGGACCCGGCCCGAACGCGGACTGGAGGCGCGTGGATTCGCCGCCACGTGCCTCCAGTCCGGTGCTCGTCGCGTCGTCACGCCGCCCTGCCTCCGGAACACCGCAGGACGTGCGAGACGTCGCGAGAATCGGCGGCGTCGCAGCGCGGGCGCGGCGTCTCGCGAACATCCCGGCGTCTCGCACGCGCGAAGCTCCGCCACTCGCGCGAGGCGCCGCGCGTCAGATGGCGCGCACCGCGTCGAGCAGTTCGGCGACCGGGACGTCGCGGCGTTCGCCGCTCGCGCGGTCCCACAGCTCCACGACACCGTCGGCCGCGCCGCGGCCGGCGACGACCACGATCGGCATGCCGAGCAGCTCCGCGTCGCGGAGCTTCACACCCGGGGAGACCTTCGGGCGGTCGTCGTACACGACCTCGAACCGCTCACCCTCGAGCTGTGCGACGAGGGCCGTCGCCAGGTCGTAGGCGACCTCGTCCTTGCCGGTGGCGACCACGTGCACGTCGAACGGCGCGACGTTCTTCGGCCAGACCAGGCCCTTCTCGTCGTTGTGCGCCTCGGCGAGGATCGCGAGGATGCGCGTCACGCCGATGCCGTACGAGCCCATCGTGACCGTGGCAAGCTTGCCGTTCTCGTCCTGCACCTTGAGACCCAGGGCCTCGGCGTACTTGCGGCCGAAGCCTGGAACACGTGGCCGATCTCCATGCCGCGCGCGGTCTCGAGCGGACCGGAGCCGTCGGGAGCGGGGTCCCCGGCGCGGACGTCGGAGACCTCGGCGACGCCGTCGGCCGTGAAGTCGCGGCCCATGACGAGGCCGGAGACGTGCACGCCGCGCTCGTTCGCACCCGTGATCCACGCGGTGCCGTCGACCACGCGCGGGTCGACGAAGTAGCGGATGCCCGTGGCGCTGTCGGCACCGAGGACCTGCGGGCCGATGTAGCCCTTGACCAGGCCCCTGTGCTTCCGGAAGTCGTCGTCGCCCGCTGCATCGACCTCGGCCGGGGCGAACGCCACCTCGGCGCGCTTGAGGTCGACGTCGCGGTCACCGGGCAGCCCGACGACCACGACCTCGCGGGTGCCGTCGAGGTGGGTCAGGGCGAGCACGACGTTCTTCAGGGTGTCGGCGGCGGTCCACGGGGTGCCCTCGCGCGGGGCGACCTCGTTCGCGTGGGCGACGAGCGTGTCGATCGTGGGGGTGTCCGACGCGGGCAGCAGCACTGACTCGGGCTGCCCCTCGATCGGCAGTGCCTCCGGGACCGGGGTGACGTACGCCTCGACGTTGGCCGCGTAGCCGCCGGCACTCCGCACGAAGGTGTCCTCGCCGACGGCGATCGGGTGCAGGAACTCCTCGGACTTCGAGCCGCCCATGGCACCGGCGTCGGCCTTGACGATCACGTACTCGAGGCCCAGCCGGGCGAAGATCTTCTCGTACGCGTCGCGCATCACCTGGTAGCTGCGCTCGAGTCCCTCGTCCGTGAGGTCGAACGAGTACGCGTCCTTCATCGTGAACTCGCGGCCGCGCAGGAGTCCGGCGCGAGGACGGGCCTCGTCGCGGTACTTGTCCTGGATCTGGAACAGCGTCACCGGCAGGTCCTTGTACGAGCTGTACAGGTCCTTCACGAGGAGCGCGAACATCTCCTCGTGGGTGGGGCGAGCAGGTAGTCGGCGCCCTTGCGGTCCTGCAGGCGGAACATGCCGTCGCCGTACTCGGTCCAGCGGTTCGTCGCCTCGTACGGCTCGCGCGGGAGCAGCGCGGGCAGCAGGACCTCCTGAGCGCCGGCGGCGACCATCTCCTCGCGGATGACGTCCTCGATCTTCGCGCGGACGCGGAGACCGAGCGGCAGCCACGCGAAGATCCCCGGCGACTGGCGACGGACGTAGCCGGCGCGGACGAGCAGCTTGTGGCTCGTCACCTCGGCGTCGGAGGGGTCGTCGCGGAGCGTACGGAGGAACAGATGCGAAAGCCGTGTGACCACGGGGCAAGCCTAGCGGCGCGCAGCCGGCGGGCGGCGCGCGGGCTCTGCTACGCGGTGGTGATGACCTCGGGCTTGCCGGTGGCGGCCGCCGGGCCCATCTCGTCGGCGATGCGGTTCGCCTCGGCGATGAGGGTCTCGACGATCTCGCTCTCGGGCACGGTCTTGATGACCTGACCCTTGACGAAGATCTGACCCTTGCCGTTGCCCGACGCGACGCCCAGGTCGGCCTCCCGCGCCTCGCCCGGCCCGTTCACGACACAGCCCATGACCGCGACGCGGAGCGGCACGGTCATGCCCTCCAGTCCCTTCGTCACGTCGTTCGCGAGCTGGTAGACGTCGACCTGCGCACGGCCGCAGCTCGGGCAGGAGACGATCTCGAGCTTGCGCTCACGGAGGTTCAGCGACTGCAGGATCTGCAGGCCGACCTTGACCTCTTGTGCGGGCGGCGCGGAGAGCGACACGCGGATGGTGTCGCCGATCCCCTCGGACAGCAGGATGCCGAAGGCCGTCGCACTCTTGATCGTGCCCTGGAACTCCGGCCCGGCCTCGGTCACGCCGAGGTGCAGCGGCCAGTCCCCGCCGCGGCGAGCTGCCGGTAGGCCTTCACCATCACGATCGGGTCGTTGTGCTTCACCGAGATCTTGAAGTCGTGGAAGTCGTGCTCCTCGAAGAGACTGGCTTCCCACACCGCGGACTCGACCAGGGCTTCCGGGGTCGCCTTGCCGTACTTCTGCAGCAGGCTCGGCTCGAGCGACCCCGCGTTGACGCCGATGCGGAGCGAGACCCCGGCGTCCTTCGCGGCGCGGGCGATCGCACCGACCTGGTCGTCGAACTTCCGGATGTTGCCCGGGTTGACACGGACCGCGGCGCACCCGGCGTCGATCGCCTGGAACACGTACTTGGGCTGGAAGTGGATGTCCGCGATGACCGGGATCTGCGACTTCTTCGCGATGATCGGCAGTGCGTCTGCGTCGTCCTGACTCGGCACGGCCACCCGGACGATGTCGCAGCCGGACGCCGTCAGCTCGGCGATCTGCTGCAGCGTCGCGTTGATGTTGGTCGTCGGCGTCGTCGTCATCGACTGGACCGAGACCGGCGCGTCGCCGCCCACCAGCACCTTGCCGACCCGGATCTGCCGGGACTTGCGGCGCGGGGCGAGGGTTTCCGGGGCTTTCGGCAGACCGAGGTTCACTGCAGGCACGAGGTGCACTCTACGCGCTCGGCCGGTCGCCCTCCTGATCAGACGACCGTGATCAGGGGACCGTAGAGACGCATCGCCGCGAGCGCCCGCTCGTGGTCCTCGTCACTCGCGCCGGCGCACGCGTCCGCCACGACCGTCACCGTGGCACCGGCGTCCGCGGCGGCGAGGGCGGTCGACAGCACGCAACAGTCGGTCGAGACCCCGGTCAGCACCAGGTGCGGGTGGTCACCGGTGACGGCCGGGAGGCTCGTACCCCACTTGCCGAAGGTCGTCGCGGTGACGACGGGGTCGCCCGGTCGGCCGCGGCGGTCCGGAAGGGCTCCGTCAGGTCCCAGAGCGGAGCCGTGTCCGGGACGAGGGCGAACGGCCAGTCGCGGTAGTACGGGATCCACGCGCCCTGCGGGGCTCCGGTGCGACGAAGCGGGTGAACACGGTTCGCCCGGTGAACTGCGGGAGCAGCCGCTCGATGCCGGCCGCGGCGTGGTCGTAGCGTGGAGCGGCCCAGGGGCTGTCGCCCGTGAAGACCTGCTGCATGTCGATGACGACGAGCCAGGCGTCGTCCGGCAGGCTCATGCCCTCTCCTGGCGCCGGACGGAGCCGCGCGCGGAGAGCAGGGTGCCGAGGAACCCGACGACGAGGGCGACCAGGACGCCGAGGTTGGCGTACGCCCAGGCGCCGTCACGGCCGCCGAGCCCGAACGGTTCCAGCAGGTAGCCCTGCCAGTTGAGCCACGCGGGCACACCGTACGTGTTCGTGACGAGCCCCCAGCCCAGCCCGGTGCCGACCACCACGAGCGCGATGGCGCCCCATCGGACGTCGCCGTACCGGCCCCGGGGGTCGTCGAGCTCGCCGTCGGCGTAGGCACGACGGCGCAGCAGCACGTCGGCCACGAACACCCCGCACCACCCCGCGACCGGCACACCGAGGGTGACGAGGAACGCCTGGAACGGCGAGATGAAGTCCTTCGCGAAGAACACCACGTAGATCGCCCCCGCGACCATGACGACCCGTCCACACCGGCGGCGACCGGCCGCGGGATCCGGATGCCCGCGCTCAGCAGCGCCAGGCCCGAGGAGTAGATGTCCAGCACGGCGCCGCCGACGAGCCCGAGCACCGCGACGAGGGCGAAGGGGATGAGGAACCACACCGGCAGGACCGTGGTGAGGGCACCGATCGGGTCCGCGCCGATGGCGGCGCTGAGGTCCTTCGAGGAGCCGGCGAGCAGCACGCCGAACACGACGAGGATCACCGGTGCCAGTCCCCCTCCGAACGTGGTCCACCACACGACGCCCCCGGTGGAGGAAGAACGCGGCAGGTACCGCGAGTAGTCGGCCGCGGCGTTCACCCAGCCGAGTCCGAAGCCGGTCATCACGAGGACGAGCGCGCCGATCACGTTCTGGGCGCTGCCGGACGGCAGGTCGGCGACGGCGCCGAGGTCGATCGACGGCACCGCGAGCACGACGTACACGACCGTGAGGACGCCGGTGACCACCGTGATCCAGGTCTGCAGACGCATGATGACGTCGAACCCGGCGATCCCGCCCCGATCACCAGCGCCGCGACGACGACGAGGGCGACGAGCTTCGCGACGACACCGTCGTCCCAGCCGAGCTCGCGGAAGACCGTCGACGTCGCGAGGACGGCGAGAGCCGCCAGCGAGGTCTCCCAGCCGACCGTGAGGACCCAGCTGAGGAAGGAGGGCAGCCGGTTCCCCCGGACACCGAACGCCGCGCGGCTGAGCACCATCGTCGGCGCCGAACCCCGCTTGCCGGCGATCGCGACGACGCCGCAGAGCAGGAACGAGAACGCGACGCCGATCACCGAGACGACGGTCGCCTGCCAGAACGAGATGCCGAAACCGAGCACGAACGAGCCGTAGCTCAGCCCGAGCACCGAGATGTTCGCCGCGAACCACGGCCAGAACAGGCCACGCGGGCGACCCTTCCGGTCGGACTCGGCGATCACGTCGATGCCCTGACGCTCGACGGCGCGGACCTCGGGCGCTGTGCTCATGCGCCGAGCGTAGTGCTCCCGGGCCTACCCGAACAGGTTCACCGGTCGCACGATGTCGGCGTAGATCAGCAGGGCGCTCATGCCGGCGAGGAGCACCACGATCACCATCGTCAGCGGCATGGTCTTGGCGAGGTCGATCGGCCCCGGGTCCGCCTTGCCGACGAGCGCGAACGCGCGACGCTTCACTGCCTCCCAGACGGCGCCGGCGATGTGTCCGCCGTCGAGCGGCAGCAGGGGCACCATGTTGAGCACGAACAGCCCGATGTTGAGCGACGCGAGCAGTCCGAGGATCGTGTACGCCTTGTCGATCACGGGGACGCCGCTCATCGACGAGACCTCGCCGATCGCCCGGCCGACACCGACGACCGACACCGGGCTGTCCTGCGACCGCTCCTGCGTGCCGAACGCTGCGTTCCACACCGCGATCAGCCGCTGGGGCAGGTCGATGATGAGGTGCGCCGACGCCGAGATCTGCGCACCCGCCGCCGGGAGCACCGCGGCGGGTGACTGCCGGACGAGCGACTGGCCGATGCTCACACCCACGACGCCGACCTGCTGCGTCTTCGTCGTGCCGTCGTCGTTCTTCTCGACCGTGCCGTCGGCCGCGTAGACGTCCCGCGTGGCGATCGTCGGCGTGATGTGCAGCGTCTTCTCGGCTCCGTCGCGGGACACGACGACGGTGACGTCCTTCCCCGCAGAGCGCTGGAAGACCTCGGACACCTCGGTGATCGTCGGGTCCTGCCTGCCGTCCACCGAGAGCACGACGTCACCCGACCGGATGCCGGCCTGCTTCGCCGGGGAGACCGCGTCGCCCGAGGTGCAGGTCGTCGCCTGACTCGTCGGCAGCACGCAGTCGACGCTCGACGTGAACGTCGTCGTGGGCGCTCCGAACCCGACGAGCAGCACGCCGAACAGGACGATGCCGATCACCAGGTTCATCGCCGGGCCCGCGATCATGACGATGATCCGCTTCCACGGCGTCAGGCGGTAGAACGCGCGGGAGTCGTCGCCGCCGGAGTCCGCGATCTGCTCGGCACTCGCCTGGCGGGCGTCCTGCACGAACGCGCCGTACATGCCGGTGTTCGTGATCGCGTTCGGCCGCCCGGAGGCCCGCGGCTTGAGCATGCCGACCATCGAGATGTAGCCGCCGAGCAGGATCGGCCGGATGCCGTACTCCGTCTCGCCCCGACGGAACGACCAGATCGCCTTGCCGAACCCCAGCGAGTACTGGGTGACCTTGACGTTGAAGAGCTTCGCGAACGACAGGTGCCCGAGCTCGTGGAGTCCGATCGAGACGAGCAGTCCGATGATGAAGACGACCACGCCGAGGACGAAGAGCAGGACGGATTCGACGGTCACCGGGAAAGGGTACGGGACGCTCCCCATGACGGAGCCGAGCGCTGTCTGGGAGACACGCCGCGCCTCCTGGACGGTCTGCCTGGAGGCGCGACTCGCGTCAGCGGGACAGCGCGCGGTCCGCCGCGGTGCGCGCCCAGCGCTCCGCTGCCAGCACGCCCTGCAGGGAGGGCTCCCCTGCGTGTGCTCCTCGACCACCCGCTCGACGGTGTCGACGATGTCGAGGAAACCGATCGCGCCCGCGTGGAACGCGGCGACCGCCTGCTCGTTCGCGGCGTTGAACACCGCGGGGAACGTGCCGCCGAGCTCGCCGACGCGCTTCGCGAGCGCGACGGCACCGAAGGCCTCGGTGTCGAGCGGCTCGAACGTCCAGGTGCTCGCCGTCGTCCAGTCGAGCGGGACGCCGACGCCGGGCACCCGGTCCGGCCATGCGAGGCCGAGCGCGATCGGCAGCCGCATGTCCGGGGGCGACGCCTGGGCGATCGTCGAACCGTCCACGAACTCGACCATCGAGTGCACGATCGACTGCGCGTGCACCGTGACGTCGATCCGGTCGTACGGGACGCCGAAGAGCAGGTGCGCCTCGATGACCTCGAGTCCCTTGTTCACGAGCGTCGCGGAGTTCGTCGTGACGACGAGCCCCATGTCCCACGTCGGGTGCGCGAGGGCCTGCGCCGGAGTGACGTCGCGGAGCTCGGCGCGCGAGCGGCCACGGAACGGACCACCGCTCGCGGTGAGGACCAGCCGACGGACCTCGTCCGGGGCCCCGGATCGGAGCGCCTGGGCGATCGCGGAGTGCTCGCTGTCGACGGGGACGATCTGCCCGGGGGCCGCGGCCGCCTGCACGAGCGGACCGCCAACGATCAGGCTCTCCTTGTTCGCCAGGGCGAGTGTCGCGCCGGACTCGAGCGCGGCCAGGGTCGGACCGAGGCCGACCGAGCCGGTGATGCCGTTCAGGACGACGTCGGCCTCGACGCTGCGCACGAGCCGTTCGGAGTCGGCCGCGCCGAACGCGGTGTCGCGGACGCCGAAGCGCTCGGCCTGCTCGGCGACGACCGCGCGGTTGCTGCCCGCGGAGAGGCCCACGACCTCGAAGCGATCGGGGTTGCGGGCGACGACGTCGAGCGCCTGTGCGCCGATCGACCCGGTGCCGCCGAGGACGACGACGCGGCGCTTCGCTGAGTTCACCCTTGAATCGTATTCGCCCCAAAGGCTTGCGCGTAATGTTTTACATCCGCAATAGTGCTGCCGAAAGGAGAACGCATGTTCAACATTGCAAGATCAGCAGCGGCCGCTGGGGTCCTGGCGACCGCGTTCGTCGCTGCCAGTTCCCTCAGCGCATCAGCTGTGGAGGGCGGAGACGAACTCGGTCCGTCGAAGCGCACTCTCGAGCAGCTCAGTGAAGTCCAGACGCGCGCGGAGATCGATGCCCTCGTCGACAGCACCGTGCCGGTGAGGCTGCTTGTCGACGCAGCGACGGGGAGGGTGGAGGCCGCGGTACCGATCAGCGCTCGCGCGTTGACTCCGGTCGGGCCCGGGTGCACGTCGACCAGCGTCTGCATGAAGACGAACTCGGGCGTTCCATATGGGCTCACCGGAAGCGGCACGAAGACCGGCTCGTGGAAGAAGATCATCAGAATCTCATCGGGTGACCGCAGGACGAGCTTCTGGGCCTCGAACGGGATGGCTTACGAGTACCGCGCGAACTCGGACGTCGTGATGAATGTCACCGTGACGGTGACCAAAGTGCAACGCTGACGAGCGTCGGCGGCCGCGGAGCATCGATGTCCCCGGCCGCCGTCACGCGGTCTACCAGTCAGCCCTTGGCGAGGATGTCGACCACGAACACCAGGGTGGCGTTCTTCGGGATGCCGGATCCCTCGCGAGGGCTGTCGCCGTACGCGTCTTCCGGGGTCGCGACGATGAGCACCTGCGAGCCGACCTTCTGGCCGACGAGGCCCGTCACGAAGCCCTTGATGAGCGACCCCTCGGAGATCGTGAAGGTCGTCGGGACGCCCTTCGACCACGAGGAGTCGAACTCCTTGCCGGTGTCGTAGACCACGCCCTTGTACTGCACCAGCGCGGTGTCGCCGTCGGCGATCGCGGCACCGGTGCCCTGCTTGATGACCTCCGGCGTGGTCTTCGTCGGAGCCGCGACGCCCTTCGGGATCGTGATCTCCGGCTCGCCGTCGGCCTTGTCCTTCACCGTCGGCAGCTTCGGGTCCTGCGGCTGCGCGGCGCCGGTGGCCTTCGTCGGGGTCTGGGCGACGACGTCCGCGACGACGACGATCTCGCCGCCGGTGTTGAAGCCGAGCGCGGACGACTGGCCGACCGCGGCGATGCGGTCGCCGACCTTCGCGCACGCCAGCAGCGCGCCGAAGCCGGTGCCGCCGACCGAGAGGACCTGCGGGTTGCCCTGGTCGAAGCCGACCGTGCCAAGCTTCTTCGCGTCCGACGCCTGGTACACGCTGTACGAGACCTGCGCGTAGTCGCCGTCCTTCAGCGCCTTCCCCTTGCCCTGCACCACGGTGCTCGCCTGCGGCTTCTTCGCCGTGATGCCGCCGGAGAACTTCACCGTCGGCGCCGTCGTGCCGCCGAACGACCCCGTGACCGTGATCGCCTTCGAGGCCGAGCCCGGGTCGGGGCAGGACGTGATCGCCGCCGCGGTCGCACTCGACGACGCGCTCGGCGTGGCCGACGAGTCGCTCGAACCGGAGCCGGAGCACGCGGCGAGCCCCAGCACGACGGCGGGGACGAGGGCGATCGGGAGGAGACGCAGACGCTTCACGAGGACCTAGTGTGCCGTACGGACCTTGGTGCGCGGGACGTGGTGCACAGGAAACACCACCGACCGGGCGATGAAGCACAGGCTGTTCGCCTCCGCGTGCGCGGCCTCGGCATCAGCGACACGATCCGCCTCGAGGATCGTCACCACCGGGTGCAGCGTCGCCTCGGTCAGTTCGCCGGAGCCGTCCCGGTTGAGGTTCAGGCTCGCCGTCGCTCGGTCCTCGTACTCGACGACCGTGAACCCCCGCATCACCGCGACGTGGAGGTAACTGAGCATGTGGCACTGCGCGAGGGCGGCGACGACGAGCTCCTCGGGGTTCCACCGGTCCCGGTCGCCGCGGAACGTCGGGTCGGCCGAACCGACGATGTCCGGCTTGCCGGTGGCGAGGACGTCGTGGTCGCGGCCGTAGTCCCGGTAGCCGCTCGTGCCGGTGCCGCGGTCTCCGGTCCAGCGGACGGAGACCTCGTAGGAGTGGTCGGTCACGGTGGGGCTCCTCCGGCTCGGTACGATTGCGGCATGACGGTGAGCTCCGACGTCCGCACTGATCGCCATCCTCTCACCGCCGACGGGTCGGTCGAACTGGCGGTCCTCGACCGCAACGGGTTCGACGAGAGCCGTCACGTCGGCGCCGGCGTGGTGGTCGCCGCCGACGGGACCGTGATCGACTCCGTGGGCGACGCGCAGGCGAGCATCTACCCCGCTCGACGATGAAGCCGTTCCAGGCGCTCGCGATCCGTCGGGCAGGAGCCGTGTTCTCGGACGAGGAACTCGTCCTCACGACCGCGAGCCACGCCGGCACGGCCGCGCACCAGGCACTCGCGCTGCACATGCTCGAGTCGTTCGACCACGTCGAGTCGGACCTCGGATGCCCGCCGGACCTGCCCTTCGACCGGGCGACCGCCCGCACGATGGTCGAGCCGCGACGCCTGGCGATGAACTGCTCCGGCAAGCACGCGGGCATGCTCGCCGCCTGCCGGGTCAACGGCTGGGACGACGAGACCTACCTCGACATCGCGCACCCGCTCCAGCAGCGTGTCCGCTCGACCGTCGAGGAGTTCACCCACGAGACCGCGGACGTGGTCGGCACCGACGGGTGCGGCGCGCCGGTGTTCCCGCTCACCCTCGCCGGCCTCGCGCGGGGCTTCGCCGCCGTCGTCGCACGCGCCGAGGCCGACACCGCAGCCCTGACCGACGCGGTGCTCGACCACCCGTGGGCGATCGACGGCATCGGACGCGCCAACACCGTGACGATCGAGCGACTCCGCGTGCTCGCCAAGCTTGGAGCGGAGGGCGTGATGGTGATGGGCCTCCCCGGCGGCGCAGCCGTCGCCGTGAAGACGCTGGACGGGGCGCAGCGCGCCGGCACGCTCGCGGCGCTGACACTGCTCGACGGAACGGCATCGTCGACCCTTCCGGTGTGGCGGACGTCATGGCGGCGACCGGCGAGAAGGTCCTGGGCGGCGGGCTTCCGGTGGGTTCGCTGCGCGTCGGCGACGGTCTGCGCTGACGTCATGCCCGCTCCTCGAGCCGCGGGAGCACGGGTGACACCGGAGTGCCACGCGGTTCGCCCGGCCGGCGCACGGAGCACCCGTAGCGGGTGACCTCGACGGCCAGGTCCCAGCGCCGCGGCATCCGGCCGGCGGTCACGAGCACCACGGTCGTCTCGTCGTCGGTGCCCGGTGCCGCGACCACCGCCGCCGTGCCCTCCGGCATCGCGGGGCAGTGCTCGCCACCGGAAGTCAGCACGGGCCGGAGGTCGAGGGCACTCGCAGCCCGGACCTCCACGCCGGATGCAGCCGACCGCGCGCGAACCTGTGCCACGACGGCACGGTAGACCGCCAGGGACAGGACGCCCCCTCCGACGATGACGACGTGCGCCGGGGCATGGTCGCCGACGCCGACCGTGCTCCCGTCCGGCGCCGAGCCGAGGACGATGCCGGCGGGCGTCGCGGTCGCGGCGTCGTCGGACGCATCGTGGCCGAACAGGAACGGGTGCAGGTCCGGGGCCTGTGCCGGCGCGGACCCGAGGACGGCGACGTCCGGTGTGGCAGCTTCGTCGATCGACTCGCCCGCCCGTGTCGCTCGAGCCAGCAGGGCGTCCAGGACGGCGCACCAGCCGGCAGCTCCGATCAGCGCGGCACGCGACGACCCCGCCATCGGTGCGAACACCCCCGCCGCGACGAGTACGACCGCCGCCCCGACGAGGAGACAGCGCGCGGCGAAGGGACTCATACCCCACGGCACCACGGAATGACGCAGCGTCGTCCGCGCAGGATCATCGCTGTGGAGTGCGCACCCGATTCCGCCCCTGTGGAGGACGGTGTCGAGCGGTCACTGCACGAGGAAGAACTGCTCCCCGATGTCCACGCGTGCCCCGCGCTCGACACGGTAACGACGACCGGGTTCGCAGCGGCGGATCGAGCCGTCGATGTGCCGGACGACCGTGCCGTTGCCGGAGAACCGGTCGGACACCCAGAGGTCGTCGCCGTCCCGCCCGAGTTCGAGGTGGGTCTTCGACACGGACTTGCCCGGATCGTGGACGGTCAGCAGCTCGTCGAACCGCTCCCCCGGCTGCGGACGGGCAAGCGTCCGACGAGCCCCGTGCTGTGCACGCCGAACCGTTCCCCGGTGCTGAAGTGCAGGACGAACGGCGCACGCGTCGGGGTCTTGGAGACGATCCTGGTCTCGTCGACGTCGTCCTCGAGGTCGCCCTCGGAACTGGTCGGCGCGGTGTCGCCCGTCGGGAGGGGAAGGGCCGGCCCGGTCACACCGGGCAGGGGCGGCAACGGGGCGGCGAACGGCACGCCGATCGCTGCGGTGTCCGGTGCGGAGGGAGCGGACGACGGCAGCGTCGCGGAGCCGGGGACCGGCGGGACGAACGGTTCGGGGCCCCGGTTCTGCGCCGCATCGGGAGCAGCGTGCACTCCGCGGGGGCGCAGGGGTGCACGCGGGGTGTCGTCGGTCTCCTGGCCCGTCCCGCCGGCATCGGGCGCCGCTGTCTCGTCCACCTCCGCGTCGTTCGTCGTCGCGCCGTCCGTACCGGACTCGTCCTGTTCGGCACCGTCGGTGTCGTCGGTGTCGTCGGTGTCGTCGGTGTCGTCGGTGTCGTCGGTGTCTTGGACGGCGTCGTCGGTGTCGTCCGCGGCCCAGTCCGGCCGGTCCATCGGCAGCGGCACGATCTGCCCGGTGAAGGCGGCGGTGACAGCAGGGCGCACCGCGCCGCACTCGGCGCAGAAGATGTCGTCCGGCTCGAGGCGATGACCGCAGACGTGGCACGTCGTCGCCTCGGAGCCGGGCGTCACCAGGGGCGTCGGGCGGGCCGGACGACGGTCGACGAGCGGCTCGACCACGGCCGTGTCGCCGGGCTGCGGCGGGGACGCGACGGCGGCCGCGCCGGTCGACGGGGCGTCCTCAGCCGTCTCCGCGGTGCTCCGCTCGGCACCGGTGCCAGCGGCGGTGCCGGTGTCCGCAGCGGTGCCGGCGTTCGAAGCGGTGTCGGCCGTGCTCGACGCGCTGGCGCGGCCGACCCACCACGACGGGCCGGCAGGAGCCGGAGTGGACGGCTGTTCCGTCGGCGTGTCCCAGACCGGGCCGGTCTCGAGGGCGCCACCGCCGTCGGGAGTGGACGGGTACGCGTTCGGGTCGAGCGGTGGTTCGGCGGGAGGTGGTGCGAACGGCACCTCGGGAGCGTGCGGTGCGATCGGCCACTCGGGCTCGGTCGGCTGCCCCGGCTCGGTCGGGCGCTGCGGCTCCGTCGGGCGCTCCGGTGCACCGGGAGCGTCGGGGATCCCCGGCTGCTGCGGCTGGGTCGGCGGCCCGGGCGGTCGGCGCCGATGGGCGGCTGCTCCGACCGGGCCGCGCTCCCGGGGTCTGCCGTGTGCAGGTGCGTCGGGCAGATCGCGGCGGGTAGGCCTCGGGGCGCTGCACCGGAACCGGCGCAGGCGGCTGCTCGTCATGCCGGTCCGCTCCCGTGAGCCATGCGCGCGTCGCGGGGTCGAGGGTCGCCTCCGGAAGCCATGCCTCGGCTGCCGGGTCCTCTCGGCGCCCGTGGACGTCCGGCTGCTGCAGGGGCGGGGCGGAGCCTGCTCGACGGGAGGCGGCGCGACCTGGCGGCGACTCGCGGCAGCCGTCACGGCACGCCCGCACTCACCGCAGAAGATCGCCCCGTCCGGGAGCATCGATCCGCAGTGTTCGCATCTGATCACGGGTTCCGCCTGTCCTCACTCGGCCGTCCACGACGCTCGCCGGCCTGCAGGCCATCGTAGTCACGCGGTCCGCCCGGACCCTGGTCACCCGCGGGACGCCGACCACGACGACCGACGGCCGAGGCCACCGAGGCACCTGCCGACCGCGACGCCTCAGCCAGTCGCAGCGATCGGAGCGACACCGCGGCGCGGAGCCGTTCCCTGCGCGTCCGACCGGTCCGGAGACTCGAGATCGCGTCGTCCGTCGCCGACCACATGCGGTCCGCGGCTGTCCCTTCGGCATCGTTCGGACCGAACACGGAACGGTCCGCGAGTGCTGCGAGCCCGGTGCCGCCCTCCCCGGAGCGCCGACGACCGCTTCACGGCGCGTCGTCGAGCGTGCCACGTCGTGCCCCCGGTCGAGGAGGGCGTCGCGGTACTCGTCCCAGGCGCCGACGATCCGCGCCCTCGGGGTCGGAGCACGGCGTCGTCGCCGCCGCCGGATCCGTTTGAGGAGCACGATGACGCCGAACGGCAGCAGCACCAGCGCGACGAAGCCGAGCGTGGCGAGCACCCACGGCAGCGCGGCGAGCAGGATCTGCAGCCAGAGCGGCTGCACGGGCGGCGTGTTGCGGTCGCTCTGCGGCGGAGCCTGCTGCGACTGGTCCTGCTGCTCGGCAGGGGGTGGCGGAACGACCGTCTCCGGGCGGGTCACGGGCTGCGGCGTCTGCTGCTGCTCGTCCGGGATGTCGCGCACGGCCGGGTTCGGGTCGATCATGACCCAGCCCCACTGCGCCGTGTCGACCTCGACCCGCGCGGTGACGTCGGACCCGCGGAAGGTCGTCGTGCCGCCGGCGGTCGAGCCGGTGCCCGAGCTCCCGCCGGCGTCGCCGCCCGACGTGAACCCCATGACGACCCGCGCCGGGAAACCGAGCTCGTCCGCCATCAGGGCCGCTGCCGCCGCGTACTGCTCCTGGTCGCCGATCATCAGGGGGAGGTCAGCAGCTCCTGGATCCGGTCCGCCCCGTGCCCCGAACGACTCGCACGGTCGTCACCGACGCCGTGGCTCACGTAGCCGTTGCGCTTGAGCGCCTGCACCATCGCGACGAGCTTGGCCCCGTCGGTCTCGGCGTCCGCGGTGTACGTCTCCACCGAGTCGCGCACCGCATCGGGCACGGACCGAGGGGTCGGCACCGAGGCGCTGCCCGGGCGTGCGGACACCAGCTGGTCGTCCGTCGGCTGGTCGGGCACGACAGCGGTCAGGTCGTAGTGGGTGCCGTCTCCGACACCGCCCACCACGGCACCGGTACCCGTCGAACCGTTGTAGAAGAACGCGCCGCGTTCCTTCTCGGCGTCCGAGCCGGTGAAGTCGACGCGCTCGAGGTCGCCGACGGTCGGCAGCCAGACCCCGCTGTACCCGTCCACGGTCACGCCGACGCGCACGGTCGTCCCCGGACACCCCGGACGTCGACCGAGGTCGGTACCCGCTCGAAGGTACCGGACGCCGTCGAGCCGTCAGACCCGCCGACCCGGTAGACCACACCGTCGTAGGTGTCGAGGGTGGCGATCCGGACGAAGCCGTTCTCGGGCAGCCCCGTCACGCGCAACTGCGTCGCGTCCGACTCCGTCTGCTCCTCGTACGCTCGGAACCCGCTGAGCGGACTGACGTAGTCGCGCGGGTCGAAGGGCTTGACGACGTCCGTCCGAGCCACGGTCCGACCGACCGAGGGCGGTGCGACGAGTCCGAGCCCGGTCGCGACCACGGCGGCCGCGACGATCGTCCCGGTCCCGACGAGCGCCGGCCGCAGGACCGACCGCGCCACCGGGACGCGCGACCCGATGGTGGTCGCCACCGCGACGGCCCTGCGCGCGTGCCGCACGGTCAGCGCCCAGACGAGGGCGACACCGGTGAGCGCGACGGCGGTCACGACGGACGTGTCCAGTCGGCTCGGCCCGACCACGACACCCGCTGCGAAGACCACCAGCGCCGGGATGCTGGCGAGTTCCTGTCTGGGCCCACGCCGCCGGTTCCCGGTCGACGCGTCAGCGGCGACCGGGCCGTTCCGGTGAGGAGCGGAACGGGTCGCCACGGACACGGCCGTCACCGTGGCGACGAGGAGCGTCACGAAGTAGGGCACGAGCAGCGACTCGTACGAGCCGACCGGCAGGCTGATGGTCACCAGCCGTTTCCAGCCGAGGGCGACGCCGGCGAAGAGGTCGACCAGTCCCTGACCGGTCGGCAGGACACCGTTCGCCTGGCCCGGCACCGCCGCCGGCACACCCGTGAGCGCGAACACCGCGACGGTCGCGACCGCGACGACCGCCGCCGGCAGGCGGAGCACCGTGCCGACGAGTGCGACCGCGGTACCGAACACGACCGCGGTCACCGCCGCGACGACCATGGAGTCGTCGCGGTACACCGGCCACCAGGCCACGCTCGCCACCGCCAGCAGCAGCCACACCACCAGCGTCCCACCGGCAAGACGGAAGGGCGAGAGCCGACGGGCGTCGCGTCGGACCGCCTTCCGTGCCCGGGTGTCCGGGCGCGCTGCGACGCTCATGCGGCCGTCGCCGATCGGTGCAGTGCGTGGCGCAGGTCGTCCAGGTAGCCGATCGTCATCACCGTCAGTCCCGCGACGCGGAGGAACCGGGGCTGGGCCTCGGGCTCGCAGATCACGGCCACGACCTCGACGCCGACCGGGAAGCGCGTCGCCGCCAGACGCAGGGCGGGCAGCTCGACCGTCGAACCGACCACCAGGAAGGCGACGGAGATGCCGGCGGTGTCGGAGCCGACGATGCGCGCGACCTCGGCGATCGGCAGGCACGCGTCCGCCAGGCCGACCGAGGCGAACTCGTCGAGCAGCCGAGTCGGGGTGACCGTGGGCAGCGGGTGCACCGCGTACACGGCACGCCTGGCGAACTCGGGGGTCCGCTCGGAGACCACCACGGTGACCTCGCGGCCGTCGCGGATCGCCCGTGCGCCGAGCGACGCCGCAGCGCTGACCGCGAGCTCGAACTCCTCGTCGTCGGCGAACTCCGCACGGGAGACACCGAGCGCGACGACGAGGTGGGATCTGCGCGTGTCCTCGAACTGCCGCACCATCAGCGCGCCGGACTTCGCCGTCGACTTCCAGTGGATGGTGCGCGGGTCGTCACCGGGCATGTACTCCCGGATGGCGTGGAACGCGATGTCCGACGGCGAGAGGTCGGTCGTCGCCTGCCCCTCGAGGTCCCGCACGAGACCCGTGCTCGTCGACGGGATCGCGATCGTCCGCGGGTGCACGATGACCTGCTCGCGAGCCGTCCACACGATCTCCCGGCGCACCAGGCCGACCGGGTCCGCCCGGACGCCGGTCACCGGCCCGACGTCGAGCACACCGCGCCGGACCGTCGGCACCGGCACTTCGCGCTCGAACGAACCGCGTGGGCCGATCGACGGGACGGCCACGTCGACCAGTCCCGCACCGACCGGCACTTCCACCGTGGTCGGCACCGACGGCAGACGCGCCGGGTTCTCCGCCGTGACGACGACACCGGCGCCGTCACCCACCGCCACCCGGTGCTGCGGGAGCCGCATCCGGATCACGAGCCGCGACCGCCCGATCAGGGCGACCGCGGCCACGACGACGAGGAGCGCCCCCGCGAAGCCGACCACGACGACCTCCCGCAGCCCGAACCGGTAGCCGAGCACGAACGCGACGAGCGTGAGGGCCGCCACCGTCCATCCCAAGCCGGTGACCACGGACGTGACCTCAGCCCACCCGCGCTTGACGAGCCTCCAGGCCGTCGCCCAGGCCCTCGCGAGACCGACGACGGCATCCGCCGCCACGCCGTCCCGGTCCCCCACCAGACGGGTACGGACGTTCGTGAGGCCGGCGACCGTCCCCGTGCGCTCGTACGCCGACGTCCCGCGACGCGACCGCGTCGAGGACGGGCGGCGCGACCGCGTGGAGACGGGCCGGCGGTCGGTCACGACGCGGCCCGGTCCGCCGGCGGGGCGGTCTCGACCAGCAGCTGTGCGACGACGCTCGTGGCGCTGACGCCGTCGAACTCCGCCTCGGCGTCGAGGACCAGACGGTGCGCCAGGATCGGGACGGCGAGGGCCTTCACGTCGTCCGGCGTGACGTAGTGACGACCGCTCAGCGCGGCGAACACCCGCGATGCGCGCATCAGGCCCATCGCTCCGCGCACGCTGACGCCGAGCCGGACCTCGCTCGCCGAGCGTGTGGCGTCCACCAGCCGGGCGACGTAGTCGGCGATCACCGGGTCGACGTGCACCGTGCGGGCCAGCGCGGCCATCTCGGTGATCGTGGCGGCGGGCACCACGCTCGCCAGCGGCACCGAGCTCGACGGGGCCGACGACGTCTCGAGGATCTTGACCGTCGCGGCGTGGTCCGGGTAGCCGATGGACGCCTTCATCAGGAAGCGGTCGAGCTGCGCCTCGGGCAGTCGGTACGTCCCGGCCTGCTCGACCGGGTTCTGCGTCGCGATGACCATGAACGGGGCCGCGAGGCGGTGGTTCACACCGTCGACCGTGACCGCGGACTCCTCCATCGCCTCGAGCAGTGCCGACTGGGTCTTCGGGCTCGCGCGGTTGATCTCGTCGGCGAGGACGATGTTCGCGAACACGGGGCCACGGTGGAAGTCGAACTCCTGGGTGCGCTGGTCGTACACGCTGATGCCGGTGATGTCACCGGGCAGCAGGTCGGGTGTGAACTGGATGCGGTTCGTCGAGCCCTGCACGCTCTGGGCCATCGCCCGGGCCAGGCTCGTCTTGCCCGTGCCGGGGACGTCCTCGAGCAGCAGGTGTCCCTCGCTGAGCATCGCGGTGACCGCCAGGCGGATCACGAAGGTCTTCCCGAGGAGCACCTGCTCGACGTTGGTCACGATGCGGCCGGCGACGTCGGCGAACCAGGTGGCCTGCTCCGGGGTCATGCTCATGCGGTGTCGTTCCTCGTTCTCGGGGATGGCGGTAGGGGCAGCGTACGGGTGGCGGGTGTCCGAGGCGCGTCAGCCCGCCGCCGGAGTGGACGTCTCGTCCGCCGGGGCGACGACGAAGGTGTCGGACTGATCGCCTTCGGTGGAGATTCTCGTGTTGTCCTTGAGCGTCACCGTCGCGGTGACACGAACCGACGATGCCAGCAGCGGCGGACTCGGCGCATCGTCTCCGACGTTCCACGAGGACCGGGCGGCCGGGATTCCGGTGCCGTCGTCGTTGGCGTACCAGTAGGCCGTGTAGCTCACGGAGATATCCGTACCTGAGGGACCGTTCACCGCGATCGGGTGGCCCTGCTGGGCTGCGACGACCGAGGCCGTCGCGTCGAGCGCGGCCACCTTGACCTGCTTCGACTGCGCGTCCTCCGTGCAGAAGGACGTTCCGGGGCCACCGCACGCCCGGAGTGTCACCGTCACGGGCACGTTCCGTCCGCCGTCACCGGGAACGCCGCTCCAGGACTGCCCCGGCTGGAGCGACACGGTGCCACTGCCGGTCTCGAGCTGGTAGTGGTCCACCTGGGTCCTCGGCGCCGTCACCACGGCGTTCGGTCGACTCGTGCTGTTCGAGGTGAGCGACACCGTCGGATCGTCCGTGCCGTCCGGCCGCTGGTACGCCGTGGTGTCCGTGTACTGGACGTTGCAGAAGAAGCCGTTGGACACGGTCACGGCGAACGTGCGCCGACCTCCGCCGACACCGGTCGCGGTGGTTGGGCTCGAGGATCCCAGAGATCCTCCCGGGAGGTCGTTGCAGTTGACGTTGCCGGACTGGAACACGCTGTACGACGTGGAGGGGCCGCCGGCAGCATCCGCACCACCCCACGAGATCGTGACGACGGACTTCCCGTGGCCATCGTCCTGCGCCCCGACATTCGCGGAGACGTTCGACGGCTTGCCCGGCACACCGACGGCGGAGCCGGTCGCGGAGGCCGAGTTCCACTGCACGACCGTGCCGTTGCGGTCGGCGCCGTTGCGCGCCGAGACGGTCACCTTGTACTGCGCCGCGCTCTGGGCACCGGTGAAGGACGTGCTGGTGGCCGTGCCGGTGTTCCGCGAGCTCGACAGACCGGGGCCCTCGATCGTCACGACGTAGTCGTCGACCGCGGTGCCGTTGTTCGGCGCACCCACCTTGTTCCAGCTTCACGTCGAGCTGGTTCGGGGTGCTCCTGCTCGGTGTGACGGTGATGCCCGTCGGCGGGGCCGGCACGAAGTCGGCACTGATCGACGCCGACTTCGGTGAGGCGGCGGAGTCACCGATGGCGTTCGTCGCGACGACCGAGAACTGGTACGACGCCTTGGGATCGAGCCCCTTGATCGTGCAGACGGTGGCGGTGCCGCAGTCCTTCGAGACGCCGTTCGTGCCCTGCAGCCGGTACGCGGTGATCGGCGAGTTGTTCGCCTGCGGCGTCGACCACGTGAGGGTCGCCTGCCCACCCTCGTACGATCCCGTCCGGCTCGGTGCGCCCGGAGCGTCCGGGACGTCCTGCACGGAGATCGTCACGTCTCCCCAGACGTACCGGTCGGGGTCGTCGGTCGCATCGGCCACCTGGTACTGCAGGTGCGCGTCGACCGGCTTCGCCTTGTCGGAGACGCTGACCTGCAACCGGGACTTGTCCGCGCTCGGGGTGACCGTCACGCCACCGGGCAGCCCGCCGGAGAGCCCGCGGATGTTCACGACACGCAGCCGCTGCTCCGGGAAGGGGTTCGTCGGCTGGTCGTTCTGCAGGACGTCGATCGTGGTCGTCTCGCCACGCTTCGTGATGGACTTGTCCGCGCCCGGCTGGACGAGCGGACGGGTGGACGCGACCACGTCGACGTCGACGACACCGCTCCGCCCCTGGTTCGCGTCGTCCGCGACACCGATGCCGACGGATGCAGTGGTGTTCTTCTTCGCGGTGTCGGCGACCGTGATGGTCAGCTTCTGCCCGAGATCGTCGCCGTCGTGCCGTCGGAGGGCTTGCTGACGACCGAGTAGCGCAGTTCCGGCAGGTCCTTCGGGTACGGGTAGTCGGTGAGCTTCGTGAGGTCGATGGTCCGTGACTCGCCGGGCTGCATGTCGACCGCGGAGCCGGTGAACACCGGAGGCTGGTTCGACCGCGGCGTCACCTTGATCGGCAACACGAGCGTGGCGACGCGCCCCTTGCCGCCGTTGGCTCGGGAACCGTCCGTGACCTCGAACGAGATGGACGCGTTGCCGTAGTACAGCTTCGACGAGGTGAACTGCAGCGTGGAGGAGTCGACCACCAGGTCCTGCCCGTTCGCGTGCGTCGCCTTGACGGTGCCGTCGTCGGTGATCTTCGCCGTCTGCCCGTTCGCCGTGACGACGTACTTGGACAGCGGGATCCGGACGGTCGCCTCGCTCTTGACGGTGATCGCTCCCGCGGTGCGGTTGACCTGCGGGAGCGCGTCGTCGAACCCGGGGACGTGGATGAAGCCGTAGGACACGATGTCCGGGTGGTCGACACGGGCCACCGAGAACGGGATGACCTGCGAGTCGTCGGTCAGCCGGACGCTGATCCGCTGGTCGTCCGTCGTGCGCGCGGTGTCGCCGTACCCGTCGACCACGCCCACCCTGAGGTCGGCGGTCGTGCCCTCGGCGAAGAACACGTTGTCGAGCACGTCGACGGTGACGCTCTGCCGGTGCAGGATGTCCTGCAGGTCGAGGGTCGTGTCGTCGACCTCGGGCCGCAGTGGCTGCGCGTCCGGGTCGACCGTGACGGTGAGGAACGCCGTGCTGGCCCCGCCGTTCTCGTTCGCGACCGTGTACAGGACGGCGTAGTCCCGCGCTTCGCCGACTTCGGCGGAGTGACCCGGATCTGCTGCTTCCGCAGGACCTTCGCCCCGACGTCCTTCGCCGTCGGCTCCGCCTTCGTGACCGTCAGCTGTCCGCCCTCGGGGTCGGAGTCGTTCTGCAGGACCCGCACGGTGACCGATCCGCCAGGACGGATCGTGACGTGGTCGGCTTCGGCGACCGGGTTCGACGCCTGCTCGGCACGCGGAGCGATCCCGACGCGCACGGTGCCGGTCGCACGCGCACCGAGGGCGTCGACGACGGTGTACGTGAACTCGTCGGTTCCCGCCGAGTAGTCCCCTGCCTCGTAGGTCAGCGCGTCGGCGGCGACGTCGGTGACGGACCCCTTGTCCGGGTTGGACGCGACGCCGACGAGCTGCACCGAGTCGCCGTCGGGATCGACGCCGTTGAGCGGGATCGACACCCGGACCGACTGTCCGGCGACGACACGTGCGGTGACCGTCTGCGGGACCGGCGGGTTGTTCGTGGCGGCGTCCTGCTCGCGCACCGAGATCGACACCGTCGCGTCCGCGTACTGGCCGTCGGGTCCGGTGACGCGGTACACCGCGGTGTAGGTGCCGGGGGTGTCGGGGGCGAGGTACCGCAGGTGGTCACCGGAGGCGAACAGCAGACCGCCGTCGCCGGGACGTTCTGCACGAGGTCGGGCTGCAGCGTGAGCGGTTCGCCTTCGGGCTGGGTGTCGTTGGCGAGCACGTCGATGTTCGCGACGTCACCGACCCGTACGGTCGCGGTGTCCGGCTGGGCGACGGGTGGTTGGATCCGGTCGGGCTTCGGGATCTCGACGACGGTGACCGTGCCCGTCGCCGACGCGAGGCCGTTCGTCTCGGTGTACCCGAACGACACGGGCCCGTCGAGCGGCGCCGTGAGCGTCACGCGCACGGTGTGCTGGTCGAGGATGCTCGCCTGGATGCCCGACCCGCGTTCGGGCCCGTCGAGCGCGGTCACGAGCAGGACGCCGCCGGCCGGGTCGATGTCGGTCGCGGTGACGTCGGTGTCCTTCGTGGACAGCGTGTTGACGAACACCGTCTTCGGCGTGGTGATGGGCGCTGTCGAGGCGTCCGGCGGAGCGAGGATCGTGATGCGGACGATGCCGCTCGACGTCTTCGTTCCGTCGGTCACGGTGTACTCGAGCTGGTGGTCGCCCGCGCCGGCGCCGCGCACCCGGAAGGTGCCGGAGTCGTAGCTCGGCGTGACCGTCAGCCCGGACGAAGAGGACACGCTCGTCAGGGTCACGGTCCCGTTGCCGCCACGGACGTGATCGAGCGGGTCGACCGTGAAGGCCTTGCCGGCGTACCCCTGCACCGGGAACGGGTCGGCGTAGAGCGGCACGCTGCCTTGCTTGGCCACGTGCACCGCGACGGACCCGCGCCCGTCGGCCCGGCCGTCGCTCACGACGAGTTGGACCGCGCGGTCACCGGTGCGACCACTCGCGTTGCGGTAGTCGAGGAGACCGTCCGGCGTGGTCGAGACCCGGTCGCCGTCGGACGCGGTCGCCGACTTGAGGTACACCGGATCGCCGTCGGGGTCGACCCAGTCGCCGAGGACGTTCGTGACGACGTGCCCGTTCTGCACGACGTCGGCCGTGGTGTCCCGCACCTGTCGCGGCGGGTCGTTCGCCGAGTCCGGTCGGACGGTCACCTTGACCGTCGCGCTGTCCGAGCCGCCGTTGCCGTCGGTGATCTCGTAGGAGAAGGAGACGGTACCGGTGGCGTGGGCGGACAGGGTGATCTGCAGGCGCTGGCCGTCGCCGACGATCGCGACGTCGCCGACGGCGTCGTCGATGCGTCCGACCTCGCTCACCACGATCGGGTCGCCGTTCGGGTCGTAGTCGTTGAGCAGGACCGGGAGGCTCGTGGTGCGTCCGGGACGCGCGCCCAGGTCGTCGTCCACCGCCACCGGCGGCTTCTGGTCCTTGTCGATCTCCGGATCGTCGTCGGAGACCTGCTCCTGCTGCTGGTCCTCGTCCTTCTTGATGAGGTCGGCCCAGTTGTCGATGAGCTGGCCGCTACGGTCGATCGCCCAGGAACGGCCGCTCTGCGGGTCGTTCGCCACGAGCGTCTCGCCGTTCCGGAGGATCTGCAGCTCGTTCGTCCCGGCGGTGCTCGCGAGGCGCTGGAGGCCACTGCCCGCGCAGGTGTCGACCGCTTGGCCGCCCGTCCACGCCCCGTACGTGCACTTCCCGACGACCATCGGCCGAGCCGCCCGGCCGGACACCTGCAGCGCCGTCCGGGTGACGCCGCCGGACGCCGACACGCGCGCGAGTCCGGCCGTGCCCGCGACCACGACGCCCGAGGCGCCGTCGTCCGATCGCTGCAGCGCGGGCGACGTGCCGACCCGGGAACCGAGATCGATGGTGTCGCCGTCGACCGAGACCTCGCCGGAGGTCCGGTCGAGCACCGCGAGGTGGTCGCCGAACGACGCCACCTGGAAGTCGTCCGATCGGTCCATCTTGACCGTCCACCGCTTGGCGACCGACAGTGTGGTTCCCACGTCGACGAGCGCGGCGGTGCCGGTCTTCGGCGAGTAGACCGCGACGTGGTCGTCGGAGGCGTCGAAGACCGCGTCGGCCCCGAGCGTGAGGTCGGCCTTCGTCGAGGCGTCGAACTCGCCGAGGTCCTTCGCGGGCGTCGCCCACAGCTCGCCGGTGTCGCCGTTGCCGACCACCGCGGTCGCACCGGCGAAGAACACCTGGGGCGAACCGGCGGGCAGCGTCACCGGATCGGCGACCGTGGCGTCGGCGACGTCCACCTTCGCGACGGTGCCCTTGGTCTCGTCGACGCTGTAGACCGTGGAGCCGCGCTGCAGGACGGACAGGCTGTCGCTCGCGGTCTCCACGGCGGTGTTGAGCTGGAGCACTCCGGTGTTCGCCCGCCCCACCGCGCCGTACTCGGCCGAGGGGACCCACACGGTGCCGTCCCCGAGGCCGACGCGCTGCGTGTGGTAGCCGGTGGAGGCGACGGCCGCGGTGGCGACGACCGCGCCGACCAGGACCGAGGCGCCGACCGTCACGGCCGCGGACCGGTGCTTCGCGAGGAACGTCCGGATCACCCGGCACCCCCGATCGTGGCGCACTTCTGGGCGCTCGCGACGCCGGTCTTGCCGTCACGGTTCACCGCGACCGCGATGCACTCCTCGTCGCCCTTCTTCCCGGACACGACGAAGCTCGTTCCGGTCTGCTGGCTCGACGCACCGTTCGACGAGATGACGTACGTGTCGCCGGCGCGCAACCCGGGATCGGCCCAGGTGAAGGTCACGGAGTCCGTGGAGGACCCGGCGCGAACGTCGGCGACCACCGGGATCGCCCCGGTGCCGAGACGTCCGACGACGATGACGGTCGCGATCACGAGCGCGGCGACGACGACCGCGGTGAGCGAGGCGGCCCACACGAGCGTGGAGCGGGTGCGTCGTCGCGCTCGCGTGACCGATCCGGTGCGGTGCACGGTGCCGACGCTCTGCGAGGCGGCGGCCGCCGAACCGCCCTGCACGGACTTCCTGGTCCGTCGGCGCGCCCCGACGCGCGTCGGCGGTCGGAGCTCGCGGATCATCGTGCGGTCGCCGTCCGGCGTCGGGGTCGCGATCGCCCAGGCCTCGACCGCGACGTCGGCCGGTGTCTGCGGGATGCCGAGCTCCGCCTCGACCTGCTGGAGCCCCCGGACGAGCTCCATCACGGTCGAGGGTCGCCCGGCGGCCTTGCGCGACATCGCGGCCGCGAGCAGCCGTTCGAGCGACGGGGGACGTCGGCGCGACCGGTCGGCTTGACCCCGCCCTTGTCGATGCGACCCATGAGGTCCGCTGCGCCGTTCTTGCCGCCGCGTACCTCGAAGGGACTGCGGCCGGCGAGGAGCGAGAACACGGTCGCGGCGAGGGAGTACACCTCCGACTGGATGGTGCCGCGGGATTCGTCGATGAGGACCTCGGGAGCGGACCACGGGATGGACATGCCGATCGGCTCGTCCGGATCGGCCTCGCCGATGGTCGCCGCGATCCCGAAGTCGGACAGCACGGGGTTGCCGTACGCGGTGAGCAGGATGTTCGACGGCTTGATGTCGCGGTGCAGCACACCCTCGCGGTGCGCCGTCTCGAGCGCCGAGCCGATGCGGACGCCGATGGACAGGACCTCGGACACGGGGATCGGCTCACGTCGGTAGCGCTCGCTCAGGGACGAGGAACACAGCTCCATGACGAGGTAGGGCCGGCCGTCCGAGGCGACGCTCGCCTGGAAGACCGTGAGGATCGAGGGGTGCGTGCTGAGGCGCGCCATCAGGTTCGCCTCGGCCTGGAACATCTGGCGGACACGGTCGTCGACGACCTCGTCGAGGAGCACCTTGACGGCGACCTGACGCCGCGGCATGTCCTGCTCGTAGAGGAAGACGTCCGCGAAGCCGCCCGATCCGAGGACGTGCACGGGACTGAAGCCCGCGATGATCGGCGGGGTGGACGGCAGGCGTCGCGCCATCGTCGTCTCCTCCCGGCCGAGCGGCCGACTCTGTCGTCACGGCCCTGTCATTCTACGAACCGTGTGCGACCGACATTCCGCACACCGATGCGAGCGGAAGGTCAGCGGTCCCCCAGTTCGGGGGCATTCAGTGGCGCGGGAGCGTGTCCTCCGCGTCCCCGTCGTCCGGCGCGTCGTCGACCTGGAGCACGACCACCGTGACGTTGTCGCGACCGCCGGCGACGACCGCGTCGCCGACCAGACGCTCCGCGAGGCCCTGGGCGGAGGGCTCACGGGCGGCGATCCGGGCGATGCCGGCATCGCCGAGCTCCTTCGTCAGTCCGTCGGAGCAGACGACGTAGCGGTCCCCCGCGCGCAGTGGGAGCGTCCACCAGTCCGGCTCCGGCGGTTCGCCGAAGCCGACCGCGCGCGTGATCACGTTGCTGTCCGGGTGCCGCTCGGCGTCCTCGGCCCGGAGCAGACCGGCGTCGACCATCTCCTGCACGACCGAGTGGTCCACGGTGACCCGGCGGAGCACGCCGTCCTCGATCCGGTAGGTCCGGGAGTCCCCGACGTTGAACACGAGCGCTGCCGGCTGACCGAGTGACGCGACCAACGCGATACCGGTCACGGTGGTGCCGGCGCCGATCGCGTTCCGCCCGCGGCACGCTCGATGTCCGCCGTGGCGAGCAGGAGCGCCCGCTGGATGGACCGTCGCGTCGTGAAGGCGCTCTCGGTCGCCTGTTCGAGCCGACGGACCACGGCTTCGCTGGCCCGGTCGCCCGCGAGGTGCCCGCCCATCCCGTCGGCGACGACGAAGAACGGCGCCCGACGATGTAGCTGTCCTCGTTGTGGTCACGGCGCCGACCGACGTCGGTCGCCGCTCCCCACGACAGCGTCAGGGTGGCGCCGTCGGCACCGGGGACGTCGATGGCTTGCGCAGTCGCTGCTCGGCCGAGTTCGGTCACGTTTCAGGATCGCTCTCTGGGGTTCGGGGCGTGCCGGCTGGTGGGTGGGACGGCCACGTGGGAAGGGGTGGGAGGTCCCCCGACGACGGTGCGACCCGCAGGTGCGGCGAGAGGACCTCGATCACGTTGCCGTCACCGATCTCGACAACCGTACCCGTCAGCACGACGTTCGACCCACCCGCAGCCATCCGGAACGGCGCGACGCCGGCCGGCCGCACGACCGTCCCGTTGGTGGAACGGAGGTCTTCGACGACCACGGCCTCACCCTCGGCGCGCACCAGCAGGTGGGACGAGGACACCTGGCCGCTCGGGGACGGCAGGGTCACGAGCTCCGGCGTCGGCCCGCGCACGATGCGCGGCAGCGCGGGACGTCGGCCGACGATGACCGGGCGGTCGAGGCGGAGGACGCGGTCACCGACACGGATCGAGGGCACCTTGGTCGTCGGTGCCGGGGGACGGACGGGAGGCGCGGCTCGGCACCCGGGATCGACCCACCGCGGGAGGACGGGCGCCCTGGGACGCGTACGACGGTGTCGTCGAGGGGATCGGTCGCCGGACGCGGCGCGACCCGTGGTCGGATGACGGTGTCCTCGGCAGCGGAAGCGTCGTGCGCCGGGGGCCCGGGGGCGCCGGCCGGATGACCGTGTCGTCGAGCGCTGGCGAGCCGGGGCCGTCAGACGAGGGCGTGCGGCGTCGGCGGATGACGGTGTCGTCGATGTCGTCGTCGCGCAACCGTGCCCTCCAAGCGTGGTCCACACCACCGTAGACGATCCTGTCCGCGCCACCGCGTCACCGCTCCCACGTCGGAGCGCTCCCGGCACGGACGGAACGGAGCACGAGGGCGGCCAGGGATCGTCCGCCCGAGTCTCGAGCGCGTACTGCGCCCGAGTCTGCGCGCGGGCCGCCGAACCGAGCGCCCAGGAGCACCACGACCCAGGGCGAGGGCGCCCGCCGCGCCGGTGGACGTGTCCGCGGTGGGGTCTTCGGCGCGCCACCGACGCCACGCCTCGGCGCACCGATCGCCCGCGGTGCGGAGCAGGGTGCGATCGGGCTCGGGCCCGAACCCGCACAACGCCGGCGGCGTCGGATCGTGGAAGGGGTCGAACGCGGTGACCGTCCGCGGGTCGGGGCGATCCGGAGCGGTGAGGAACCCGATGAGCGCGAGGCGCGTCGCCAACGCGCCGCAGGCGGTGACGACCGCGATCGACGCGGCCCGGGCGAGCGTCGGCCCGCCGGGCGCGACGAGGGCCGCACACGCTGCTGGGAGGGTGACGGCCGCCGCGATCTCACGGGGGTAGCGCACTGCGGTGTCGGGATGGTTTCGTGTCGTGACGGGGATCATGCACGCCATCGAAACGCACCGGCGCCTCCAGTCGGGGGCCGAGCAACGATCTGTGGAACGCGAGCCGCCCTGCCGGCCCTGTGGAGGACGATGGCGGGACGGGATCAGACGGCGACGGGCTCGAGGCTCTCGGCGACGAGGTCCCAGCCGCCGTGCCGCTGCTCGAACACCACGCCGTGCTGCGACGACCACTCGAGGAGGTCGGTCATCGACGTGATCCTGGCACCGGTCCGCGCGAGCAGCCCGAGGAGTCGGCCCTTGGCGGTCTTGTTCCAGTGGTTGAGCGCCTTGCGCCGTCCGGACCCGTCGACGCTCACGACGCGCGGCGCCACGGCACCGGACACGGGTCCGAGCTGCCGGTAGCCCTCCGAGCGGAGGTCGAGGACGAGGTGGCCCGCTGTACGCGTCTCGAGAACCCTGGACGCCGGTGCCGGCCAGTGCGAGGCGAGGCGAAGGGGACCGAGCCGTGAGTCGTGCGAGAGCCGGTAGGCGGGGACGAGATCTCCCCGCCGATGGGTCCGAACATCGCGGACTGCACGACGACGTGGTCGAACCACCACGCACGGGTCGCTGCGTCCGCGCCGAGAGCGTCGAGCGGGTCGTAGAGCACCCCCGTGTACCGGTCGATGGCCGGCATCGTGCCCGACGTCTCGAGTACGAGGTTGCGGTGACGCTCCTCGATCGACCTCGGACCGAGCTTCAACGCCGTCCGTGCAGAGGACTCCTCAGAACTGACGGAGCGGGCCGCGGTGATCACCGCGGCCCGCTCAGCAGCCAGTTCCGGGAACGACAGCGCACGCAGGTCGAGCGTGTTGCCGGTGTCCCCACCCTCCCGCTTCGTCTCCGACGGCGGGAGGAGGACGGTCAGTCCGGTCAGGACGCCAGCGCGGCCTGCCGCGCCACGATCGTGACCGTGTCGTGCTCGACCGACAGGAAGCCGTCCTCGGCGTCCGCCGCCACCGTCGAGCCGTCGGCCCGGGTGATGCGGACCTGCCCCTGCGCGAGGGTCGCGAGCAGCGGCTCGTGTCCCGCGAGGATGCCGATCTGGCCCTCCGTCGTCCGTGCGACGACCATGGTGGCGTCGCCCGACCAGACCTCTCGGTCGGCCGAGACGACGCTCACGGTGAGTGCCGCCATGTCAGCGGTTCTCCTTCTGGATCTGCGCCCACTTCTCTTCGACGTCGTTGATGCCACCGACGTTGAAGAAGGCCTGCACGGCCACGTGGTCGAACTCGCCGTCCGCGATCGCCCGGAAGGACTCGATCGTGTCCTTCAGCGGAACGGTCGAACCCTCGACACCCGTGAACTTCTTCGCCATGTACGTGTTCTGCGAGAGGAACTGCTGGATCCGACGAGCGCGCTCGACCGTGATCTTGTCCTCTTCGGAGAGCTCGTCGACACCGAGGATGGCGATGATCTCCTGCAGTTCCTTGTTCTTCTGGAGGATCTGCTTGACGCGGGTCGCCGTCTCGTAGTGGTCGGCACCCAGGTACCGCGGGTCCATGATCCGCGACGTGGAGGTCAGCGGGTCGATGGCCGGGTACAGACCCTGCGACGCGATCTCACGGGAGAGCTCGGTCGTGGCGTCGAGGTGCGCGAACGTGGTCGCCGGAGCCGGGTCGGTGTAGTCGTCGGCCGGCACGTAGATCGCCTGCAGCGAGGTGATCGAGTGACCACGCGTCGAGGTGATGCGCTCCTGGAGCACACCCATCTCGTCGGCGAGGTTCGGCTGGTAGCCCACAGCGGACGGCATGCGGCCGAGCAGCGTGGAGACCTCGGAACCGGCCTGGGTGAAGCGGAAGATGTTGTCGATGAAGAGAAGCACGTCCTGCTTCTGGACATCGCGGAAGTACTCCGCCATCGTCAGCGCCGACAGGGCAACGCGCAGACGCGTTCCCGGCGGCTCGTCCATCTGGCCGAACACGAGGGCGGTCTTGTCGAAGACGCCCGCCTCTTCCATCTCGCCGATCAGGTCGTTGCCCTCACGGGTGCGCTCGCCGACACCGGCGAACACCGACACACCGCCGTGGTCCTGCGCGACGCGCTGGATCATCTCCTGGATGAGGACCGTCTTGCCGACGCCCGCACCACCGAAGAGGCCGATCTTGCCACCCTGCACGTACGGGGTGAGCAGGTCGATCGACTTGATGCCCGTCTCGAACATCGTGGTCTTCGACTCGAGCTGGTCGAAGGCCGGCGCCTTGCGGTGGATCGGCCAGCGCTCGGAGATCTCGAGCTGCTCGTCGGTGTTGAGCACGTTGCCCAGCACGTCGAAGACCTTGCCCTTGGTGACGTCACCGACGGGCACCGAGATCGGGCACCGCTGTCGCGGACCTCCTGCCCGCGGACGAGGCCGTCCGTCGGCTTCAGGGAGATGGCACGGACGAGGTCGTCGCCGAGGTGCTGTGCGACCTCGAGGCCGATCTCGTACGACTGGTCGCCGAGGCTGACCGTCGTGAACAGCAGGTTGTAGATGTCGGGGATGGCGTCGTGCGGGAACTCGATGTCGACCACGGGGCCCGTGACACGGGCGATCCGGCCGACACCGGGCGCCGACGACGTCTCGACCGCGGTGGTGGCAGTGTCGGTCATGGCTGGTGCCTTCCTGGGGATGGATTCTGTCCGCGGATGCCGCGGACTACTTCTTCTTCGACGAGAGGGCGTCGGCGCCGCCGACGATCTCGGAGATCTGCTGCGTGATCTCGGCCTGGCGCGCGTTGTTCGCGAGACGGGTGAAGTCGCGGATGAGGGCATCCGCGTTGTCGCTCGCGGACTTCATCGCCTTCTGTCGGGCGGCGTGCTCGGAAGCGGCCGACTGCAGCATGGCGTTGAAGATGCGGCTCTCGATGTAGACCGGGAGCAGCGCGTCGAGGACGGCGTCCGCGTCGGGCTCGAACTCGTACAGCGGGAGCGGCTCGTTGCCCTCGGGCGCCTCGACGCCCTCGACGACCTCGAGCGGCAGCAGACGGACGACCTGAGGCTCCTGCGTGGCGATGCTCACGAACCGGTTGAACACGATGTGGATCTCGTCCACGCCGCCCTCGGCCGTGTCCTGGAGGAACTTCGACACGACCGTGTCGCCGATCTCCTTCGCCGTGGAGAACTCGGGCTGGTCGGTGCCGCCGACCCACTGCTGCTCGAAGGGGCGCTCACGGAACGAGAAGTACCCGACGGACTTGCGCCCGACCAGGTAGAACACGACCTCCTTGCCCTCGCTGCGGAGCAGGGAGGCGAGCTCCTCGCCCTGCTTGAGGACGTTCGTGCTGAAGGCACCGTTCAGACCGCGGTCCGAGGTGAACAGCACCACGGCAGCGCGCGTCGACGACTCCGGCTCGGTCGTGAGGACGTGGTCGACGTTGGAGAACGTCGCCACGGCCGACACGGCCCGCGTCACGGCCCGCGAGTACGGGCCGGACGCGGCCATGCGGGCCTGCGCCTTTTGGATCCGCGACGCCGAGATCAGCTCCATCGCGCGGGTGACCTTCTTCGTGGTCTTCGCGGAGCGGATTCGCTGCCGGTAGACCCGGACCTGTGCTGCCATCTAGCGACGACCCTTGACGATCTGCTCCTGGTCGACGTCCTCGGCGTCCGCGGCCTCGAACTGCTCCGAGCCGAGCGTCTTGCCGTCGCTCGTCTGGAAGCCCTTCGCGAAGGCGTCGATCTCGCGGTCCATCGCGGCGACGGTCTCGTCGCTAAGCTGGTTCGTCTCACGCAGGGTGGTCAGCACGTCCGAGTTGCGACGGAGGTGCTCGAGCAGCTCGGACTCGAAGCGGAGCACGTCGGGGACGGGCACCTGGTCGAGCTTGCCGTTCGTGCCCGCCCAGATCGAGACGACCTGCTCCTCGACCGGGTACGGCGAGTACTGCGGCTGCTTGAGGAGCTCGGTCAGACGCGCACCGCGGTCGAGCTGACGACGCGACGCCTGGTCGAGGTCGGACGCGAACATCGCGAACGCCTCGAGCGAGCGGTACTGCGCGAGCTCGAGCTTGAGCGTGCCGGACACCTTCTTGATCGACTTCACCTGGGCGTCGCCACCGACGCGGGACACCGAGATGCCCACGTCGACCGCCGGACGCTGGTTCGCGTTGAACAGGTCCGACTGCAGGAAGATCTGGCCGTCGGTGATCGAGATCACGTTGGTCGGGATGTAGGCCGAGACGTCGTTCGCCTTCGTCTCGATGATCGGCAGACCCGTCATCGAACCGGCGCCGAGGTCGTCGGACAGCTTCGCGCAACGCTCCAGCAGACGGGAGTGCAGGTAGAAGACGTCGCCCGGGTAGGCCTCGCGGCCCGGCGGACGGCGGAGGAGGAGGGACACGGCGCGGTAGGCCTCGGCCTGCTTCGACAGGTCGTCGAAGATGATCAGGACGTGCTTGCCGCCGTACATCCAGTGCTGACCGATGGCGGAGCCGGTGTACGGGGCGAGGTACTTGAAGCCGGCCGGGTCGGAGGCGGGAGCAGCGACGATGGTCGTGTACTCCATCGCCCCTGCGTCCTCGAGCGCACCCTTGACGGAGGCGATCGTGGAGCCCTTCTGGCCGATGGCGACGTAGATGCAGCGGACCTGCTTGTCCTCGTCGCCCGACTCCCAGTTGGCCTTCTGGTTGATGATCGTGTCGATCGCGATGGCCGTCTTGCCGGTCTGGCGGTCGCCGATGATGAGCTGACGCTGGCCGCGGCCGACGGGGATCATCGCGTCGATGGCCTTGATGCCGGTCTGCAGCGGCTCGTGCACCGACTTGCGGGACATGACGCCCGGAGCCTGGAGCTCGAGGGCGCGGCGGCCCTCCGAGGCGATCTCGCCGAGGCCGTCGACCGGGTTGCCCAGCGGGTCGACGACGCGGCCGAGGAAGCCGTCGCCGACGGGGACCGAGAGGACCTCGCCCGTGCGGGTGACTTCCTGGCCTTCTTCGATGCCGGCGAACTCGCCGAGCACGATGGCGCCGATCTCGTCCTCGTCGAGGTTCTGCGCGAGGCCGAGCGTGCCGTCCTCGAAGCGGATGAGCTCGTTCGCCATGACGCCGGGGAGGCCCTCGACGTGCGCGATGCCGTCGCCGGCGTCGGTGACGTGCCCGACCTCGGCCGTGGAGGCCTTCGTCGGCTCGTAGTTCGAGACGAAGTCCTTCAGGGCATCACGGATCTCATCGGGGCTGATGGTGATGTCTGCCATGGGATTTTCCTTGTTGGTTTCCGGGGCCGGTCGGCTCCGAGAGGGTGATGCTGCCTGGGGCGGCAGTTCCCGTTGTGGACTTGGGTGGGGCGGCTTCGACCGTACGCTCAGCCGGCCAGCTGGAGCCGGAGCTCCGACAGGCGCGTGGAGACGGTGCCGTCGATGACGTCGCCGCCGATCTGCACCCGGACCCCGCCGACGACCGAGGGGTCGACCACGTGGTTGATGCTGATGTCCTTGCCGTACTTCGCGGCGAGACCGCGGGCGACGCGCGCCGACTGTCCGTCCGTCAGCGGCTCCGCCGTGATGACGGTGGCGACGAGCTTGCCCGCCTGGTCGGCGACGATCCGCGAAGCATCGCGGACGAGCTCACCGATCCGACGGCCACGCGGCTGCTGGACGAGTGCCGAGAGGATCGTCACGGTCTGCACCGACGCCTTGGAGCCGAGCAGGCGCTCGACGAGCGCGCCCTTCTCCGCGGGGCTGCCGAGCTTGGTGCCCAGCGCGAGCTCGAGGTCGGCGTCCGAGCGGACCGCCGTCTCGAAGGCGAACAGCTCCGCCTCGATCGACACGTCAGACCCCGCGGTGGCGGCGACGGCGCGGATGCCCGCGTCCTCGATGCCGGCGAGGAGGTCCTCCTGCGAGGACCAGCGTGTGCCGGCCACCGCGGTCAGGACCGCACGCGTGGCGTCCGACTGACCCGCGAAGACGCGGTCGATGACCGTCTTCTTGCCGGCCGGGTCGGCCGTCGGGTCGGACAGTAGACCGAGCAGCTGCGGCGCACCGGCGATCGCGCGCCCGGAGGCGAGGATCTCCGCACCCGCGGCCAGGTCAGCGCTGCTGCCGAGGTCGGCGAGCACCGCCCTGGTGGACGCGAGAGCTTCTCTGGTCGCGCTGCGCATGCTCAGCGCTCCCCGGCCTGCGCCGACGAGCCCTGCGAGGCCTCGAGGTCCGCGAGGAAGCGGTCCACGACGGCGGTCGACTTCGCGTCGTCCTTGAGCGACTCCCCGATCACGCCGGACGCGAGGTCGAGGGCCAGCGAGCCCACCTCGGTCCGGAGCGACTGCAGTGCGCTCTGCCGCTCGGCCTCGATCTGCGCCTGGGCGTTGGCGGTGATGCGTGCGGCATCGGCCTGCGCCTGGTCGCGGAGCTCGTTGCCGATCGCCGTCGCGTCCGCACGGGCCTGCTCACGGATGCGCGATGCCTCGGCGCGGGCCTCGGCGAGCTGCTTGTTGTACTCGTCGAGCGCGGCAGCGGCCTGCTCCTGAGCGGCCTCCGCCTTCTTGATGCCACCCTCGATGGCCTCGGTGCGCTCGTCGAGCATCTTCGTGATCCGCGGGATGATGACCCGCCAGAAGACCAGCAGGATGACGACGAACGCCACCGCGGACCACACGATGTCGTACAGCGGCGGTACGAGGGGATTGTGCGTCTCCTCGGCCGCGATGATGAGTGCGTTCTGCATCGAGAGGCCTTAGTTGGTGAAGATGAAGTACGTCGCGATACCGATGAAGGCGAGGGCCTCGGTGAAGGCGATACCGATGTACATGAGGGTCGTCAGGCGGCCCTGGAGCTCCGGCTGGCGAGCGACGGACTCGATCGTCTTGCCGACGACGATGCCCACGCCGATGGCCGGACCGATCGCTGCGAGGCCGTAGCCCACCGTCGCGATGTTGCCGTTGATCTCCGCGAGAACGGTCGTTGCGTCCACGTGTTTTCCTTTCAGGTGCGGCCCGACGGGTGTCGTGCCGTATGGGGGTCGTTACAGGTCAGTGCTCGTCAGCCAGCGCGAGCTGGATGTACACAGCGGTCAGCAGCATGAAGACGTACGCCTGCAGCAGCGCGACCAGGATCTCGAAGAAGCTGAACGCGATGCCGAACGCGAGCGTCCCGACTCCGAAGAGGGCGAAGAGGTTCCCGCTCTCGAAGAAGAAGAACTGCGTGGCGGCGAAGAACAGGACGAGCAGCAGGTGGCCGACGACCATGTTCATCAGGAGTCGGAGCGTCAGCGTCACCGGACGGAGCACGAAGGTCGAGACGAGCTCGATCGGCGTCACGATGATGTACAGGTACCACGGCACGCCGGGCGGGAACAGCGAGTTCCGGAGGAAGGTGCCGGGGTGCTTGCGCAGACCCGCGTAGATGAAGGCGACGTAGGCGACGATCGCGAGGATCATCGGGTACGCGATGCGGCTGGTGCCCTGCAGGTTGAGCCCCGGGATGAGACCCGTCAGGTTCAGGAACAGCACGGAGAAGAAGATCGTCGCGAGGAGCGGCAGGAACCGCTTGCCGTCCTTCTCGCCCAGGTTGTCGAAGGTGTTCCGGCGCACGACGTCGAACGCGTACTCGATGAGCGCCTGACCACGGCCGGGGACGAGCGTGAGCGAACGGGTCCCGATGATGCCGATCAGCAGCAGGACCGCGACGGCGATGAACCGGATGATGACGAGTCGGTCGATCTCGAACGGCGTCCCGGCGAAGAAGATCGCGTCCGGGAAGAACTCGTTGATCGACGGACCATGGAACTCGGCGGCCTGGCTGCTCCCCGCCGCGACGGGGTTACCCGCAGCGGTGAGGGACAGGGAAGAGCGTGGGATAGCAGCGCTGTCTCCTGTGTCGGCGCGCGCACGCAAGGCACGCGATGGTGGACGTTGTGGAGGCTCGCCCGCTCCGAGCAGTGCTCCGGACGCGGACTCCGAGAAGCCTATCAGGTGCGAGAGGCTTCCCGGGCTCTCAGTTGCGGGGGGCGTCGTTCTCAGGATCCGCGGAGCCGCCGGGCGTGCCGCCGAGGGAGTCGCCGGTCGCCCCACCGACAGCGTCGCCGGGCAGCGAGACGCCGATCGGGATCCGGGCCTTCGCCACGGCGACCACGTCGATGACGAGCGAGCCGACCACCCCGACGATGATCACGATGGCGAGCACCGGGAAGTCGACCCAGTCGCGGTCGCGGAGCAGCAGGAGCACGACCACGAAGAGGATGAACTTCAGGATCCACGTGCCCATCACGATGCCGAAGAACGCGCCCGAGATCATCTGCCCCTTCGACACGCGCAGGGCGACGAGCACCGAGACCGCGGTCAGCCCCAGGAACACCACGCTCAGCACGGCGCCGAGGAGCCCGCCGACGAGCCCTGGCGTACCGGCGACGACGAGCCCGACGACCCCGCCGACCACCGCCAGGGTGACAGCCAGGACGGCGGCCCAGACGAGGATGCGGCGGAACACCGGCCGGACGTGGTCGAGCGCGTTCGGTGCGGTCACGAGATGTCTCCTGGGATCGAGCGGTCGTTGGCGGCCCGGTCGAGCGGGTCGAGGCTGGCGTCCACCACGGTGGTGGAGCGGGTGGCGGCCTGGGCGACGAACTCGGCGCGTTTGCGGCCGAGCGGGGCGAAAGTGGCGACCGCGCACACCGCGAACCCGACCGCGACGAAGACCACGACCCAGTACCAGTCCACGAAGAGGAACAGCAGGCAGCCGACGGCGACGGTGGCCGTCCACGCGTAGAAGATGAGCACGGCGTGGAAGTGCGAGTGCCCCATGTCGAGCAGGCGGTGGTGCAGGTGTTTCCGGTCCGCCGAGAACGGCGACTTGCCGGCGCTCAGCCGGCGGGTGACCGCGAGCCCGAAGTCCAGGATCGGCACGATGAGGATCGCGAACGGCAGCAGGATCGGGATGAACGCCGGCAGCAGCGCCTGGCGGGTCTGCACGGCAGCGGGGTCGATGTTGCCCGTGACCGACACCGCGCTCGTCGCCATGAGGAAGCCCACGAGCAGCGCTCCGGCATCGCCCATGAACAGCTTCGCGGGGTGCCAGTTGAGGATCAGGAAGCCGAAGCACGCACCGACGAGCACCGCGGTGAGCAGGGACGGCAGGTTGAAGAAGAACTCGGTCTGCACGACCACGCGGTTGATGAAGAACGTGTACAGGAAGAACACGCCGCCGGCGATGATCGCGACGCCCGCGACCAGGCCGTCCAACCCGTCGATGAAGTTCACGGCGTTCATCACGAGCACCACCGCCAGCACCGTGAAGATGAGGCTCATGTAGGACGAGCCGACACCGAGCGTGTTGCCGATCGGCAGCGACACGATCGCCACGCCCTGCCACGCCAGGATGCCCGCAGCGATGATCTGCCCCGCCAGCTTCGTCATCCAGTCGAGGTCCCAGATGTCGTCCGCGACACCGAGCACGACGATGATCGTCGCTCCCCCGAGCACCGCGAGCACGCGTCCGGGTTCGGCGAAGACCAGCCGGAAGTAGTCGGTGCCGGCGATGGACGGGAACAGGAACCACGCCGCGAGCAGCGACACGATGACGCCGATGTACATCGCGATGCCGCCCAGCCGCGGGGTCGGCGTGCGGTGCACGTCCCGCTCCCGGACCTTCGGTACCACTTGTACTTCAGCCCCAGCTTCCACACGATCCAGCTGACGCAGAAGCTCACGACCGCCGCGATGGCGCCCGCGAGCAGGTAGTACTTCATCCGACGAGGTCGGCTCCGACGACCCTGGTGATCTCGTCGTCGGAGATCACGCCGTGACGGACGATGTGGAGCTTCCCGCCGTCGGAGAGGCCCGTGGCGTCCACGATCGTCGAACCGGTCGAGGCCGCGAACCCGTCGTGCGCGTCGAGCGGGCCGCCGTCGAGGTACACCGCGATGCTCTCCCCGAGCATCGCCTCGGCCTGGTCGACGTCCATCGCCGCCGGGTCGCCCGTCGAGTTCGCGGAGGACACCGCGAGCGGCCCCACCTCTTGCAGCAGCTCGAGCGCGATCCGGGAGTCCGGCATCCGGAGCGCGACGGTGCCACGCGTCTCGCCGAGGTCCCAGTCGAGGGACGGCTGTGCGCGGAGGATCACGGTGAGTCCGCCGGGCCAGAACTCGTCGACGAGGTCCCGCACCTGCTTCGGGATGTCGCTCGCGAGCGCTTCGAGCGTCGGCGGCCCGGGATGAGGACCGGCGGCGGCGACTGCCGAGTGCGACCCTTCGCGTCGAGCAGGCGCTGGACGGCGGCCGCGCTGAAGGCGTCCGCGGCCACGCCGTAGACGGTGTCGGTGGGGACGACGACGAGTTCCCCGCGCCCGAGCGCGGCACGTGCGAGCCGCATCCCGGTCAGGAGCCCGTCGGAATCGGTGCAGTCGTATCGGGATGCCATGACTCGACGATGATAGTGCGACACAATGGGTGGCATCGTGAACGAGACGCCCGCGCCCCGACTCCTGTTCCTCTTCGACATGGACGAAGTCCTCGTCCGCTACGACTGGACGGTGCGGATGGCGGCACTCGCAGAGCTCACCGGACACGGCTTCCACGAGCTCCGCCGCCGCTGGTGGGACTGCGGCCACGAGCAGCGCGCCGAGGCCGGGCACTTCGCCGACGGCGACGCGTACCTGGCGGCCTTCGCCGCCGCGATGGAGTGCGACGTCCCCGAGGCGGAATGGGCGCGGATCCGCGGTGCGGCCATGACCGAGCTGCCGGAGCGGATCGAGGCGGTACGGGTGGCGAGCGAGCACGGCCGGGTCGGCCTGCTCACGAACAACGGGCCGCTGGCCGGTCGGTGGATCCACCGCTGGGCGCCGTCGCTCCCGCCGCTCTTCGGCGAGCACCTCGACACGACGAGCAACTTCGGCGCGCGCAAGCCCGAGCGAGCGGTCTTCCTCCGTGCACTCGAACACCACGGCGTGCCCGCCGAACGCACCTTCTTCGCGGACGACATGCCGATCAACGTCGAGGGTGCCAGGAGCGTGGGCATCCACGCGGTCCTGGTCGAGGAGCACACCGATCTGCGCGAGGCGGTCCTCGCCTTCGTCGCGGAACAGGCTGCCGCTCCCGTCGCGTAGCGCCGGACCGCTGCGCGGTCCTTCCCATCACGCGTGCAGTAGGAAGCGGAAACGCGCGTAGAGGGCCGGAAGAAACCGCCACCTACGCGCGAAACAGCACACCACGCGCGAATCGGCACACACGACCCACAACCCACAACCCACAACCCGGCCTGGAGGCGCGGCTCGCTTCGGCTCAGCGCGTCGCGGTGGTCGTGCGGTCTCGTCCCGTCAGGTCGCGGTGCGTCTGCGGGGAGCGGAACCCCCGGCGTGCGAGCACGTCGCGCACGCCGGCCCCTGCGGCTCGGCGTGCTCGATGACGAGGACTCCCCCGGACACCAGCAACCGCCAGGCGGTCTCGGCCAGGGCGCGCACGGCGTCGAGGCCGTCCGGTCCGCCGTAGAGCGCCATCGCCGGGTCGTGGTCGCGGACCTCGGGATCGATCGGCACCGCGTCGTCCGGCACGTACGGCGGGTTCGACACGACGACCGACACCGTGCCGTCGAGCTCGGGCAGGGCATCGGCGAGGTCACCCTCGACGAGTCGCACCGTGCCGCCGTGGGCCTCGACGTTGCGCCGGGTCCACGGGAGCGCCTCAGGCGAGCGCTCGACGGCGTACACGACGGCGTTCGGCACCTCGGTGTCCATGGCGATCGCGATGGCGCCGCTGCCGGAACCGAGGTCGACGGCGATCGGCTCGGGCACCGCCACCGCCCGGAGCGCGTCGATGCCGAACTGCACCACGCCCTCGGTCTCCGGTCGCGGGACGAAGACGCCCGGGCCGACCGCCAGCGTGAGGGACCGAAAGTACGCCTCCCCCGTGATGTGCTGCAGCGGCTCGCGGGTCCTGCGCCGCGCGACGGCGTGCCGGAAGCGCTCGACGTGCTCGGCCGCGATCGCGCCGCCGGTCATCGCACGGGCCTGCACGGCACCACGGGACGTGTCGGTCGCCCAGGCGAGCAGGAGTTCGGCGTCGACCTGGGGAGTCGGGACCCGGATGCGCCGAGCGCCGCGGTCGCCTCCCTGAGGAGGCGATCCGCGGCGAACGTGGGATCACTGTCGGACAGGAGCCGTGCCTCCAGGCCTAGGCGTCCTGGTCGCCGATGGCGGCCAGACGGGCCTCTTCGTCCGCGCTGATGGCGGACTGGATGACGGGCTCGAGCGCACCGTTCATCACGCGGTCCAGGTCGTACGCCTTGTACCCGGTGCGGTGGTCCGCGATGCGGTTCTCCGGGAAGTTGTACGTGCGGATGCGCTCCGAACGGTCCATGCCGCGGATCTGCGACCTGCGCGCGTCCGAGGCGATGGCGTCCAGTTCCTCCTGCTGCCGCGCGAGGATGCGGGCGCGCAGGACGCGCATGCCGGCCTCGCGGTTCTGCAGCTGCGACTTCTCGTTCTGCATCGCGACCGTGATGCCCGTGGGCAGGTGCGTGATGCGGACCGCGGAGTCCGTCGTGTTGACGGACTGCCCGCCGGGACCGGAGGACCGGTACACGTCGATCTTGAGGTCGTTCTGGTTGATCTGGACCTCTTCGGGCTCGTCGACCTCGGGGAAGACCAGCACACCGGTGGTCGAGGTGTGGATGCGCCCCTGCGACT
Source organism: Curtobacterium flaccumfaciens (assembly GCA_029689965.1). Classification (GTDB taxonomy): domain Bacteria; phylum Actinomycetota; class Actinomycetes; order Actinomycetales; family Microbacteriaceae; genus Curtobacterium; species Curtobacterium flaccumfaciens_E. The sequence continues at coordinate 2,783,215 of CP121450.1, forward strand.
CGGTCGCCGGCACGCGCTGCACGCGGTGCACGCCGCCCTCGTACTTGAGGTGCGCCCAGACGCCCTGGGACGGGTCGGTCGCGTTCGACTTGATCGCGACCTGGACGTCCTTGTAGCCGCCGAGGTCCGACTCGGTCCGCTCGAGGAGCTCGACCTTCCAACCCTTGGACTCCGCGTAGTGCGAGTACATGCGCAGCAGGTCGGCCGCGAACAGCGCCGATTCCTCGCCGCCCTCGCCGCCCTTGATCTCCATGATGACGTCTCGGCCGTCGTCGGGGTCGCGCGGGATGAGCAGCCGCCGGAGACGCTCCTGACGCTCCGTCAGCTGCTCCTCGAGCGCCGGGACCTCCTCCGCGAACGCGTCGTCCTCACGCGCAAGCTCCTGGGCGGCGGCGAGGTCGTCCCCGCCGCCTGCCAGGACTCGTACGCGGACTTGATCTGGTTCAGCTTCGGCGTACCGCCGGTTCACCTTCTTCGCCCGGGCCGCATCGGCGTGGAGCGCGGGGTCCGACAGCTGCTGCGTCAGGTCCTCGTGTTCCGCCAGCAGCCCCGCCACCGACTCGAACACGCGTTACTCCTGGTGGCCGTTGTGGTGCCCGCCGGTCGTGGGGACCGACTTCTGCACCTGGACCAGGAACTCGACGTTCGACTGCGTCTCCTTGAGGTTCCGCAGGACGATCTCGAGCGCCTGCTGCGGGTCGAGGCCGGCGAGGGCACGACGGAGGCGCCACGTGATCTTCACCTCGTCGGCGGAGAGCAGCTGCTCCTCGCGACGGGTCCCGGACGCGTTGACGTCGACGGCCGGGAAGATCCGCTTGTCCGCCAGGTGACGGTTGAGGCGGAGCTCCATGTTGCCGGTGCCCTTGAACTCCTCGAAGATCACCTCGTCCATCTTCGACCCGGTCTCGACGAGCGCCGTCGCGAGGATCGTCAGGGAGCCGCCGTCCTCGATGTTGCGCGCGGCGCCGAAGAAACGCTTCGGCGGGTACAGGGCCGACGAGTCCACGCCGCCCGAGAGCACGCGACCCGAGGCCGGCGTCGACAGGTTGTAGGCGCGACCCAGGCGGGTGATCGAGTCGAGGAGCAGGACCACGTCGTGGCCGAGCTCGACGAGGCGCTTCGCACGCTCGATGGCGAGCTCGGCGACCGTGGTGTGGTCCTCGGCAGGACGGTCGAAGGTCGAGGCGATGACCTCGCCCTTCACCGTGCGCTGCATGTCGGTGACCTCTTCCGGCCGCTCGTCGACCAGGACGACCATGAGGTGCGCCTCGGGGTTGTTCTTGGCGATCGCGTTCGCGATGGCCTGGAGCACGACGGTCTTGCCGGCCTTCGGCGGGGAGACGATGAGGCCGCGCTGGCCCTTGCCGATCGGCGACACGAGGTCGATGATCCGCGTGCTAAGCTTCGACGGCTCGGTCTCGAGCCGCAGGCGCTCGTTCGGGTACAGCGGGGTGAGGTCCTGGAAGTCGACGCGGGCGGCCGCCTCGTCAGCGGTCTGGCCGTTCACCGAGTCGACCTTGACCAGCGCGTTGTACTTCTGGCGGCTCTGCTGCTCGCCGTCGCGCGGCTGCTTGATCGCGCCGACGACGGCGTCGCCCTTGCGCAGGTGGTACTTCTTCACCTGGCCGAGCGAGACGTAGACGTCGTTCGGGCCCGGCAGGTACCCGGTCGTGCGCACGAACGCGTAGTTGTCGAGGACGTCGAGGATGCCCGCGATCGGGATGAGGACGTCGTCCTCGGTGATCTCCGGCTCGAACTCGTCGTTCTGACCGCCGCGACCGCGCTTGCGGTCGCGCTGGCGACGGCTGCGGCCCCCTCGGTCTCGTCGGCGTTCTGCTGACCGTTCTGCTTCTGCTGCTTCTGCTGCTGGCCCTGCTGCTTCTGCTCGTTCTTGTCGTCCTGCTGGGCGCTCTTCTGCTCACCCTGCTGCTTCTGCTCGCCCTGCTGCTTCTGCTGACCGCCGTTCGGCTGACCGTTCTGGTCGCCGCCCTGCTCACCGTTCTCGGCGTTCTGGCCACGGCCACGACCACGACCACGGCTGCGACGGCCGCGACGCGAGCCGCCCTCGCCCTGCTGCTCGTTCTGGTCGGACTCGGCGTTCCCGCCGGTGGACTGCTCGGTGCCCTCGGTGGCGGTGGTGCCGCCGGAGGCCTGCTGTGCCTGCTGCTCCGCCTGCTGGTCGTTCTGGTCGCGCTGGTCTCGCTGGCCGTTCTGGTCGCGCTGGCCGTTCTGGTCGCGCTGCCCGCGGCCTCGGCGCTGGCCGCCAGCCTGGGCGGCTTCCTGCGCGTCCTTCTCGGCACGGACCTGGTCGAGCCCGGCGAGGAGGTCCTCGGTGCCGGTGTGCCCGTGGTTCGTGTGCTCGGCAGCCGACGTCGGCGCGGCGGACACGGTGCCGCTGGACGAGGCGCGACGGGACCGGCGGGCGCGCGACGTCGAGGGCTGCTCGGCGCGGACCTCGGTGGCGGGGACCTCGGTGACGGAGGCTTCGGCGGCGGCCGGGGCCTCGGCGGCGGACGCCGCAGGGGTCTCGGTCGGCTCGGGCAGGGTCGGCTGCTCGGCGGGCGCCTCGGCGGGCGTGGCCGCGGGCGCGTCGTCCGTCACGGGACGCTTGTCCTCGATCGAGGCGATGAGGTCGCCCTTGCGGAGCTTCGAGAGCCCGGTGATGCCGAGGGAGGAGGCGATGCGCTGGAGTTCCGGGAGCCGGAGGGCGCGCAGGTCGCTGGGGATCTCCACGGGAGTGGAGTCGTTGACGTTCGTCAAGGTCGGTGTTTCCTTTCGAACCGCAGAACGCGGAGAGTTTCCACCGTCCCGGATGCACGGGTATGCATCGACCGCCGTTCAGACGACGGACCGGGATTCGGTGATCAGAAAGAGATTGCCCCCGCGCACCGGACCCTGCGCGGCGAGGAACGTTCCTACGGCCTACGCGGGTTCGGCTTGGAGCGCCGAGTGCGGCACCGCTGTAGCACCACCCAGGTCGACGGCCAGCATGAGGGCCCGCCAGTCGGACTCTCCGTGTCGCGACACCAGGTCGGCAGCGGTGAGGCGCTGGGCCGGGTCGCTGCCGAGGACCAGGAGGCTCGGACCGGCCCCGGAGACCACGGCCGCCAGACCGTGCTGCCGCAGCAGGCCGATGAGGGCGTCGGTCTCCGGCATGGCGCTGGCGCGGTAGGCCTGGTGCAGCCGGTCCTCCGTCGCCGCGAGGAGCAGTTCGGGGCTCTGGATGAGCGCCGCGACGAGCAGGGCGGAGCGGGAGACGTTGAAGGCGGCGTCCGCATGCGGGACGCTCGCGGGCTGCAGGGAGCGAGCGAGCTTCGTGGACAGCGTCGACGTCGGCACGAAGACCACCGGCGAGACGCCCCGGTGCACGAGCAGCCGCTTGTACGCGGGCCCCTCGGCGGTCATCCACGCGATGGTCAGGCCACCGAAGAGCGCGGGCGCCACGTTGTCCGGGTGCCCCTCCATCTCGGTCGCGAGGGTGAGGAGCGTCGAGGCGTCGAGGTCGACCACGCCGTCGAGCAGACCGCGGGCCGCCATCAGGCCGGCGACGATCGCCGCCGCCGAGGACCCATCCCACGGCCGTGCGGTATCGCGTTCACGGCGTGCAGTTCGAGGCCCGGCTGCGCCACGACACCGGCCTGCTCGAGGCCGCGCCGGACGGCGCGGACCACGAGGTTGGAATCGTCCGTGGCGACCTCGCCGGCGCCGACGCCCTCGACCGTCACGGTCGCACCGGGCTCGGGACGCACCCGGACGACGACCTCGTCGTAGAGCGACAGGGCGAGTCCGAGCGAGTCGAAGCCCGGACCGAGGTTCGCCGACGTCGCGGGAACCCGGACGCGGACCGCCCGTCCGGCCGGTACAGCGATCTGGGCGGTCATGCCCTCCCCCGGTCCGGACGAGCGGTCCTGGCTCACTCCGCGCCGACCAGTCCGAGCACGTCGGCGACCGACTTCGTGTCGACGGGGACGCTCGTCGGGGCGACCTCGCCGCCGTCCTGCGTGCGGAGGGCCCACTGCGGGTCCTTCAGGCCGTGGCCGGTCACCGTGATGACGACGGTCGCGCCCTTCGGCACGGCCCCGGCGTCGGCGCGCTCGAGCAGTCCGGCGACGCCGATCGCCGAGGCGGGCTCCACGAAGACGCCGACCTCGGCGGAGAGGATGCGGTGCGCCGCGAGGATCGCCTCGTCGGTGATCGCGCCGAAGTAGCCGTCGGTCTCGTCACGGGCTTCGAGGGCGAACTGCCACGACGCCGGGTTGCCGATCCGGATGGCCGAGGCGATGGTGTCCGGGTTCGGGACGACCTCGCCACGCACGATCGGCGCGGAGCCTGCCGCCTGGAACCCGAACATGCGCGGGAGCTTCGTCGACCGGCCGGCCGCGACGTCCTCACGGTACCCGCGGGAGTAGGCCGTGTAGTTGCCGGCGTTGCCGACCGGCAGGAAGTGGAAGTCCGGCGCGTCGCCGAGGACGTCGACGACCTCGAACGCGGCGGTCTTCTGCCCTTCGATCCGGTCGTTGTTGACCGAGTTCACGAGGTGCACCGGGTAGTTCGCGGCGAGGTCCCGTGCGATGTCGAGGCAGTCGTCGAAGTTGCCCTGCACCTGCAGCAGCTGGGCGTCGTGCGCGACGGCCTGGCTAAGCTTGCCCATGGCGATCTTCCCCTCGGGCACGAGCACCGCGGCGGTGATGCCGGCGTGCGTCGCGTAGGCGGCGGCAGACGCGCTCGTGTTGCCGGTCGAGGCGCAGATGACCGCCTTCGCGCCGTGCTCGACGGCCTTCGAGATCGCCATCGTCATGCCGCGGTCCTTGAACGAACCGGTCGGGTTCATACCCTCGAACTTCACGTGGACGTCCGCGCCGGTGCGCTCGGACAGCCGACGCGCCGGGATGAGGGGGTCCCGCCCTCACCGAGCGTGACGACGGGCGTCGCCTCGGTGACGTCGAGACGGTCGGCGTACTCGCGCAGGACTCCCTGCCACTGGTGGGCCATACGGATCTCCTTGTTCTTCGTTCGTGAGCTGGGGTGCCGGATGCGACGGCGTCAGGCGCCGACGACCCGGAGGACGCTCGTGATCTCGGCCACGACGTCCTCGTTGCGGAGCGCCACCACGGTCGAGGCCAGGTCGGACTCCCGCGCCAGGTGGGTCCCGATGACGAGGGTGGCGGTGGCGTCGGAGCCCGTCGCCACGGTCTGCTCGACCGTCTCGACGCTGACGCCGTGCTTCGCCAGGACGCCCGCGACGGTCGAGAGCACGCCCGGCGCGTCCGTGACGTGCAGGGTGATCTGGTAGCGGGTACGGACGGTGCCGATCGGGAAGACCGGCAGGTCGGCCTGCGTCGACTCCGCGACGCCCGGACCGCCGATGACGTGCCGGCGGGCGGCCGACACCAGGTCGCCGAGGACGGCGGACGCGGTCTCCACGCCCCCGGCTCCCGCGCCGTAGAACATCAGGTCTCCCGCGGCCTCGGCCTCGACGAAGACGGCGTTCTTCGCACCGTGCACACTCGCGAGCGGGTGCGACTCGGGCACGAGCGCCGGGTAGACGCGCGCGCTGACGCCCTCGGTGCCGTCGGCGTCGGTCAGGCGCTCGGCCGTGGCCAGGATCTTCACGACGTACCCGGCCTTCCGAGCGGCGCGGACCTGCTCGATCGTCACCGAGGTGATGCCCTCGCGGTGCACGGCGGCGAGCGGGACCGAGGTGTGGAACGCGAGCGAGGCCAGGATCGCGGCCTTCTGCGCGGCGTCGTAGCCCTCGATGTCGGCGGTGGGGTCGGCCTCGGCGTACCCGAGCTCCGTCGCCGTGGCGAGCGCGTCCTCGAAGGTCGCTCCCTGCCGGTCCATCAGGTCGAGGATGAAGTTCGTGGTGCCGTTGACGATGCCCATGATGCGCACGATGCGATCACCGGCGAGCGAGTCGTGCAGCGGCCGGATGATCGGGATGGCGCCGGCGACGGCGGCCTCGTGGTACAGCTGCGCGCCGACCTGCTCGGCCACCGCGAAGAGCTCCGGGCCGTGGGTCGCGAGGAGCGCCTTGTTGCCCGTCACGACGTCGGCTCCGGACTGCAGCGCCTGCAGGACGAGCGTCCGCGCGGGCTCGATGCCGCCGATGAGCTCGACGACGATGTCCGCGCCGAGGATGAGCGACTCCGCGTCCGTCGTGAAGAGCTCCTTCGGCAGCTCGACGTCGCGCGGGGCGTCGACGTCGCGGACGGCGATTCCCACGAGCTCGAGGCCGGCACCGGCGCGCGAGGCCAGCTCGTCGCCGTGTTCGAGGAGCAGCCGCGCGACCTGGGAACCGACCGAGCCGGCTCCGAGCAGCGCGACGCGGACGTTGCGGTATTCGATCATCTGGTGCGCATTCCTGTTTCTTCGGGGATCAGCGGCGGGCGCTGGGCTCGGGCACGACCCCGGTGTCGCGGGCGAGGAGGTCGTCGATCGACTCGCCACGCACGAGGATACGGGTAGTGCCGTCCGCGACGGCCACGACGGGCGGTCGCCCGACGTGGTTGTAGTTGCTCGCCAGGCTCCAGCAGTAGGCGCCCGTGGCCGCGACGGCGAGCAGGTCGCCACGGTGCACGTCACCGGGCAGGTACTCGTCGTTCACCACGATGTCGCCCGACTCGCAGTGTTTCCCGACGATGCGGGTCAGGACGGCTGGCGCGTCCGAGGTGCGGGCGAGCCGAGCCGTGTAGTCCGCGCCGTACAGGGCGGGCCGGGCGTTGTCGCTCATGCCGCCGTCGACCGAGACGTAGGTGCGGGTCGCGGACGCGCCGTCGTCGCCGACCTCGAGCGTCACGGGCTTGATCGTCCCCACGCGGTACAGCGTGACACCGGCCGGACCGACGATGTACCGCCCCGGCTCCACCGCGATCTCCGGCACCGGGATGCCGCGCTCGGCGCAGGCCTCGGCGACGATGGTCGCGAGCGCGTCGGCGACGTCCTCGGGCTCGAACGCCGAGTCGGCCTCGGTGTAGTCGATGCCCCAGCCGCCGCCGAGGTTAAGCTCCGGCACCGGCCGGACGCCACGAGGGTGGCGTGCACGTCCATCAGGCGCCGGGCGGCCTCGCGGAAGCCGGACTCGTCGAAGATCTGCGAGCCGATGTGCGAGTGCAGCCCGACGAACGCGAGCGACGGCTCGGCCCGGACGGCCTCGGCTGCGGCGACGGCCTCGGTGAGCGGATCCCGAACTTCTGGTCCTCGCGCGCCGTCGCGAGGTACTCGTGCGTCGAGGCGTGCACCCCGCTGTTGATCCGGATGCGGACCCGCTGCACGGCCCCGGCGTCAGCCGCGGCCCGGGCGACGCGCTGTACTTCCTCGTGGCTGTCGAGGACGATCGTGCCGACCCCGACCTCGACCGCGCGGGCGATCTCGGCGTCCGACTTGTCGTTGCCGTGGAACCCCAGGAGCGCGGGGTCGACTCCCCCGGCCAGGGCCACCGCGAGCTCGCCGCCGGTGCAGACGTCCACCCGGAGGCCCGCCTCGGCCATCCACGCCGCGACCTGCGTCGTGAGGAACGCCTTGCCGGCGTAGTAGACGTGCGCCCGGGTGCCGATGCGCTCGAACGCCTCGGTGAACGCGTCCCGCACCCGCACCGCGCGGGACTGCACGTCGCGCTCGTCCACGACGTACAGCGGGGTGCCGAAGCGCGCCACGAGGTCCGACGCGGTCACGCCGCCGACCGCGAGCTCGCCGTCGTCCGTGCGCGTCGCGGAGGCGGGCCAGATCCGCGAGGTCAGCGCGGAGGCGTCCGTCGGGAACCGCAGTCGCTGCGGGGCAAGGGGGTTCTCGCTCACGGGACCCGATCCTACCGAGCCGAGCCGCGCCTCCCTGCCGTGTGACGCCGCCACGCGACTACGAGCACTTCCCGACCGTCTGCAGCCCCTCCTCGTTGAGCGGCAGCGAGTCGGCCGTGACCCGCACCGATGCCTCCGACGAGGTGATGTCGAGCGAGCGGACTCGCCAGCTGCGACGGCAGGAACTGCGCGGTGCAGACCTGGACGGGCACGTTCGTGACACCAGGGATCGAGTCCACCTTGAGCCCGAGCGCCGAGTTCGTGATGCGGACGGTCTTCGGCGTGATCGTGATGCCCTTGCCGTCCTCCTGCGCGACGACGTGACCCCTCGCCGCGTAGGTGATGTCGTAGCCGAGCACGGCGGTCTCGCCGGACAGCTCGACGCCGCCGTCGACCAGGCTGAGCCGGTCGAACAGCGGGCTGTACTTCGCCAGGTCCTTCACGGAACCCGCGGCGAGCGTGACGTGCCCGTCGACGTCGTGGACGTCCCCCTTGCCGTCGACCGGGACGTCGCGTGCGGTGACGTCGGCCGCGAGCGGGATGCCGTCGATCGTGAGCTTCTTCGACGAGATCTCGACCTCGTCGAGCCGGCCGCCGATGAGCTGCGGGATGACGACGCCCTTCGCATGCGCCTGGACGTCGCCGGTGGCCCCGGAGGGCAGCGACTGCTCGACCTGCTGCGCGATGATGCGGTCCACGACGCCGCGCAGCACGAACTCGGCGATCACCACGAGGGCGGCGAGGACGACCACGACGACGATCAGCACGACTGGCCAGCGGCGGCGCTTCCGGGGGTCTCGATGGCGGCGGACATGTCTCCCACCTTGCCAGGGCGCCCCGGTATCCAGCCTGGAGGCGCGGCGAGCGTCCGGCGCGTCGGCGTGGTCGACACCGTGCAACGGACACAGCACCGCGACGTTCCGCGGTGCTGTGTCCGGAACCTGGTTCCGGAGCGCCGCCGCGTCGCTACATGCGCTCTGGCGCGGTGACGCCGAGCAGGCCCAGACCGTTGCGGACGACCTGGCCGGTGGCGTCGTTGAGCCAGAGGCGCGTGCGGTGCAGGTCCGTCACGGCCTCGTCACCGAGGGGCGTCACCCGGCAGGCGTCGTACCAGCGGTGGTACAGGCCCGCGAGCTGCTCGATGTACCGGGCGATGCGGTGCGGCTCACGGAGCTCGGCGGCCTGGCGCACCACCCGCGGGTACTCCGCGAGAGCGCCGAGCAGGGCGCCCTCGGTCTCGTGCGTCAGGAGCGAGGCGTCGAACGCCGAGCGGTCGACCCCGGAGGCGGCAGCGTTGCGGGCCACCGACTGCGTGCGGGCGTGCGCGTACTGCACGTAGAAGACCGGGTTGTCGTTCGTGCGCTTCACGAGCAGGTCGAGGTCGATGTCGATCGCGGTGTCGCTGGCGAACCGGACGAGCGAGTACCGGCCGGCGTCCACACCGACCGCGTCGACGAGGTCTTCCATCGTCACGATCGTCCCCGCACGCTTCGACATGCGCATCGGTTCGCCGTCCTTGAGCAGGTTCACCATCTGCCCGATGAGGATCTCGAGGTTCTTGCCCGGCTCGTCCCGAACGCGGCGCACATCGCCATCATCCGGCCGACGTAGCCGTGGTGGTCCGCCCCGAGCATGATCAGGTTGCGCTCGAAGCCGCGCTCGCGCTTGTCGAGGTAGTACGCCAGGTCGCCCGCGATGTACGCCGGCTCGCCGTCGGACTTGATGACCACGCGGTCGCGGTCGTCGCCGAAGTCCGTCGTCCGGAGCCACAGCGCGCCGTCCGCCTCGTACATCTTCCCGAGCGACCGCAGCCGCTCGATGGCGCGCCCGACCGCCTTCGACTCGTGCAGCGCGTTCTCGTGGAAGTACACGTCGAAGTCGACGCCGAACTCGTGCAGCGACGACTTGATGTCCGCGAACATGAAGTCGACGCCCTCGCGCCGGAAAAGCTCCTGCGCCTCGTCACGCGGCATCGCGGTGACGTCCACCCCGGGCTCCAGGGTCGCGATCACCCGTGCCGCGATGTCCGAGATGTACGCGCCGCCGTAGCCGTCCTCCGGCGTGGGCTCACCCAGCGCCGAGGCCACGAGGGACCGGGCGAACCGGTCGATCTGCGCGCCGTGGTCGTTGAAGTAGTACTCACGGGTGACGAGGCCGCCCTGCGCCTGGAACACCCGCGCCAGGCTGTCGCCGACCGCGGCCCAGCGCACACCGCCCATGTGGATCGGGCCGGTCGGGTTCGCGGACACGAACTCGAGGTTGATCCGCACGCCCTCGTACAGGTCGCCGTGGCCGAACGCCGTGGCCTGGTCGACGATCGTCCGCGCGATCTCACCCGCGGCCGCCGCCTCGAGCGTGATGTTGATGAAGCCCGGACCCGCGACGTCGACCGAGGCCACGCCGTCCAGCTCGGTGAGCTCGCCGGCGATCTCGGTCGCGAGCTTCGCGCGGGTTCGTGCCGAGACGCTTCGCGAGCTGCATCGCCGCGTTCGAGGCCCAGTCGCCGTGCGCGCGGTTCTTCGGACGCTCGAGCGCCGCGTGGGACTCTCCGATGGTCACGGTGTCGGACGCGCCTCGTCGCTCGACGATCCCGGTCAGGATCGACAGGTACGCGGCGGAGAGTTCGGCAGGAGTCACGAGGATCGAGTCTACCGGGACGCTCAGGTCCTCCCCGGTCGATGCACCATCATGTCGGGATGACCACCCGCAGCCGCGCCCGGGCGATCACCCTCGCCGTGCTCACCGTCTCCACGTCGCTCGCGCTCGTGGCGTGCTCCGGCGGCGGCTCGGACACCGCGACGCCGAGCGCGACCCCGGGACCGGTCGGCAAGCGCGTCACGCAGACCTGCGGTGAGCTCCTGCCCTCGGGGTCGCTCGACGTGTACGGCACGTCGTTCGCGATCGACCGCTCCTACGAGCCGGAGAAGGGGTCGCCCGCCGCCCGGATCGCCGAGCAGCGCGGCCGTGTCTGCCGCTGGGAGGCGACCGACGACGCCTCGACGACGATCACGCTGGCCGTCGCCGACCTGCCTGAGAAGTCGCTCACGAACCTCAAGGACGCGCTGTACGAGCGGGGCGGTTCCGTGCCCACCTACCGGGTCGAGGGGTACTTCTCGCTCACGCACGGCGTCGGCCGGGCGGACGCGTTCGCCGACCCGTACTGGATCACCGCGTCCTCGACGCTCTTCACCGAGCCCGGCGGCGCGCAACCGGTCATCGACGCGGTGCGGAACGTCGTGCGGCCGACCGCGTCGGCGACCCCCTCCCGCTGACAGGACCAGCACCTGCGGCACGGACTGGAGGCACGTGGCGGCCCCGCCACGTCCCTCAGGTCCGGCACACCCGTGGTCTCGGACACCGGCGCGGACCTGCTACGGTTGGTGTCACCCCGGGCCCCCATAGCTTAGGGGATAGAGCACTGCCCTCCGGAGGCAGGGGCGGAGGTTCGAATCCTCCTGGGGCACTGTGACATTTCCGCGGAAGCAGACGACTTCGCTTCGCTCAGGCGACTGCCCGCGAAGCCGCCTGCGCCGACCTTCCCCGCGGCTGAGTCCGGCACGCACGTCACCGGCTGCGCTCGGTCGGCTGCGCGCGATGCCGGCCCCGCCGGTCGAGGCAGGGCCTCGGGTAGCGTTCTCGCATGACGATGACGTTTCCGGAGCCGCAGGTCGAGGCACTGCGGGGCGGTCCGCGCCTCGGGTGGGGCGTGATCGGTCCCGGCACCATCGCGAACGACTTCACCGAGACCCTGCACGCGAACTCCGACCAGCGCATCGTGGCCGTCGGCTCCCGCTCCCCCGAACGCGCCGCCGCGTTCGCGACACGACACGGGATCGAGGGCGTGCACGGCTCGTACGAGGCCCTCGTCGCCGATCCCGCGGTGGACGTCGTCTACGTCGCCTCCCCGCACCCCCAGCACCTCGGGCACGCCCTGCTCGCGATCGCCGCCGGCAAGCACGTCCTGGTCGAGAAGCCGATGACCACCTCCGAGGCCGACACCCGCACCCTCGCGGACGCCGCCCGCGACGCCGGGGTCCTCGCCATGGAGGCGATGTGGACGCGGTACCTGCCCGGCACCACCGTCATCGCACGGCTCCTCGCCGACGGTGCCCTCGGTGACGTCCGGCTCGCGACCGTCGACGTCGGATGGCCGCACGAACCCGACCCGGCGGACCGGATGTTCGACCCCGCCGCAGGCGGGCGCGCTCCTCGACGCCGGTGTGTACGGGCACTGGTTCGCACGGTTCGCCACCGGCGCACCGGTGACCAGCCGCACGACGGGGGCGGTGTCGGAACGCGGGGTGGACCTCCAGTCCGTCACCGTGTCGACCGCGGACGGCGGCGCGCAGGCCGCGGTGACCACGTCGATGACGGCGTGGACGCCGGGCCTGGCGGTCGTCGCGGGCAGCCGGGCCACCGTCCGCTACACCGAGCACTTCGTCTTCCCGGCGTCGTTCGCGCTGCACCACGGCGCCGACACCGAAGGGTGGGAGGACAGGAGCGGCCTGCGCGGCAGGCACGGGCTCGTCTGGCAGGCCGCCGCGCTCGCGCGGTACGTCGACGACGGACGCACCGAGTCACCCCTGCACTCCCTCGACGACTCGATCGGGATCGCCGCCGCCCTCGACGCCGCACGCGCGGCGCTCGACCCCGGTCGCCCTGGTGTCAGCCGGCCGCGTCGGCCAGGTCGGGCTCGCAGCTGACCTCGGCCCAGACGGCGTCCAGCGACAGGCCGACCACGCCCGCGACCGACGCGATCGTGGAGAACGCCGGCGTCGCGATGCGCCCGGTCTCGATCTTCCGCAGGGTCTCCGGGGAGATCCCGGACTGCAGCGCGGTGTCGAGGATCGAACGCGGGCCACGGGCACGGCGGAGCAGCGCACCGAGGCGGCGCCCACGCGCGACCTCGTCGGGGCTGAGCGGGAGTCGGACCATGGCCCCATACTAATCCCGGTCTTTCAGTACCGGTATGATCATCCCGTGATCGAGATCCTCACCCCCACCGAGGTCGAGAAGGCCCGTGCGACCGGTGCCCTCGTCGGCACGATCCTGCAGACCCTGCGCGACCGCACCCGCGTCGGCACGAACCTGCTCGAGATCGACCGATGGGCGAAGGCGATGATCGAGGACGCCGGTGCCGACTCCTGCTACGTCGACTACGCTCCGTCGTTCGGCCGGGGGCCGTTCGGGCACCACATCTGCACGGCCGTGAACGACGCGGTCCTGCACGGGCTCCCCCACGACCGGCGACTCGCGGACGGTGACCTCCTGACACTCGACCTCGCGGTCTCCCTCGACGGCATGGCGGCCGACGCGGCGATCAGCTTCGTCGTGGGCACGCCCGACCCCGCCGACCTCGCGCTCATCGACGCCACCGAGCGGGCACTCGCCGCCGCGATCGCCACGGCCGGCCCCGGTGTCCGCACCGGCGACCTCTCGCACGCGATCGGCTCCGTGCTCGAGGGGGCGGGCTACCCCGTGAACGTGGAGTTCGGCGGGCACGGCATCGGGTCGACCATGCACCAAGATCCGCACGTGTCGAACACCGGCCGCCCCGGGCGCGGCTACACGCTCCGACCAGGCCTGCTCCTGGCGCTCGAGCCCTGGGTGATGGCGGACACCGACGTCCTCGTCACGGACCCGACGGCTGGACGCTCCGCAGCGCCACGGGAGCGCGCACGGCCCACACCGAGCACACCGTGGCGATCACCGAGGACGGCGCTGAGGTGCTCACCCGACGACGGTGACGGAGGGGAGACGCTCCGCCGGTTCAGGCGTGGGTCAGGGCGATGAGCGCGACGTTCATGGTGCTGTACAGACCCTCGGAGCGGGTCGCCTGGCGCACGCGGCCGCGGAGCACCTCGTACCGGCCGTCGTGCTCGCGCACGAAACCGATCACGCCGCTCGCCGGCGTCGACACGCGGTGGTAGCCGTCCTCGAGTGGGACGACCTCGGTGCTGGTGGTTCGCTCCATTGCAGTTCCCCTGTTCTCGTTCGTCGTCGAACGCGACCCCGAGCATACCCGGTCCGGGGACAAGACCTGCACAGCCTCGGTGTTCGACGAGGGTTCGCGAGGAGTCGGTCCGAGCGACGCGCGGCGTGGATAGACTCCGGGCAACAGCGCTCCGGGCGCGGTTCCGAGGCTGCTCGGGGCGGCGACCACGGCGACGGACGGAGGACGGATGCGAGCGGTCCAGAGCGGATCGGCCACGAGCAGGACGAGCACGGACAGGGGACAACACGACTGGTCGGCCGCATCGCGGCTGCGCTGCTCGCGATGTTCCTGGTACTGGCACCTGCCGCGACCGCACGCGCGACCGCTCCCGTGGACCTCGGCGGTGCCTACGTGCTCGACGAAGCCGGGGCACTGAGTTCCTCGCAGCAGTCCAGCGTCGAACGTGCGGTCCAGAAGCTGTACTCGGACACACAGACGCAGCTCTACGTGGTGTTCGTCCCGACGTTCTCGGACCCCTCGGACCACACCGAGTGGGGCGCCGCCACGATGCAGCAGAACCAGATCGACACCGACGGCATCCTGCTGTCCGTCGCCGTGGACGATCGGAACTACGACGTCCAGCAGACGAACGAGACGAGCATCTCGAGCTCGGACGTCCAGTCGGCGGTGAACGACGACCTGCTGCCGGCCCTGAAGCAGAACGACTGGTCCGGCGCTGCCGTGGCCTTCGCGAACGGCCTGGCGGAGACCCAGGCGCCGCCCGACCTGACATGGCTGTGGATCCTGCTCCTCGTGGTCGTCGTCGCGATCGTCGTCATCGTGCTCGTCATCCGCACCCGCAACAAGCGACGCAGCGCGGCGGCGACGAAGGCCCAGCAGGCCTCGCTCGCCGACCTCGAGCGGAAGGCCGGCGGGGCGCTCGTCACGATCGACGACGAACTGCGCACCGCCGAGCAAGAGGTCGGCTTCGCCACCGCACAGTTCGGCGCCGATGCGGCCAAGCCCTTCGCCGAGGCGGTCGCAGCCGCGCAGCAGGCCGTCCGCAAGGCCTTCACCTTCCAACAGCAGCTCGACGATGAGATCCCGGACACGCCACAGCAGCGCGCCGACTGGGCGAACCAGATCATCGCCATCTGCGAGCAGGCGCACGCGTCGATCGAGGAACAGACCGAGTCGTTCGACGAGCTGCGCTCGCTCGAGGACGGCGTCGACGAGGCCGGCGTCGCCCTCGCGCAGGCCGTCGACGCCGCGCCGGCCTCGGTGCAGTCGGCCGGTGCCGCCCTGGAGCGGGTCCGCTCGGCCTACAGCGGACGGACGCTCGCCACCGTCTCCGACAGCGTCGACCAGGCTCGGCAGGTCCTCGCCTACGCGACCGAGCGGTCCCAGGCCGCCACCGCCGCGATCGCCGCCGGCGACAAGGGCGAGGCCGTCGTCGCCGTGCGGGACGCCCAGCACGCCCTCGCCCAGGTGCAGCAGCTGACGTCGAGCGCGACCACCGCCGAGTCGGCCTTCGCCGAGGCGACCGCACGGGCCGAGGCCATGCGAGCGGACATCGAGGGCGACGTCGCGGCGGCACGGACCCTGACCGTCGGCGGCCCGGAGCTCACGGCTGCCGTCACCCGCGCCGAGACCGTCCTGCGTCAGGGGTTCGACCCGAAGGACCCGCTCACCGCGGTCGACGCGCTGACCAAGGCGAACACCGAGATCGACCAGGCCATCGCGGCCGCCCGAGGCGCCGAGGAGCAGCAGCGCCGCGCGGCGAAGGCGCTGGACGACGCGCTCCGCGACGCCCGCAACCGGATCAGTCAGGCCCGGGAGTTCATCTCCCTGCACCGCGGTGGCGTGGGGCCGACCGCCCGGACGCGCCTGTCCGAGGCCGAACGCGCGCTCGACGACGCGGTGCAGCTCGCGACCACGGATCCGGGCCAGGCGCTGCAGGCAGCGCGCGCCGCCGAGCAGTACGCCGCCGCCGCGATGGACTCCGCCAACGACGACATGGGCGGCTGGGGCGGCGGGCCGGGTGGCGGCGGCGGCAACGGCGCGCAGCTCGGGGACTCGTCACCGGCCTCGTTCTCGGCGGCCTGCTCGGCGGTCGAGGTGGCAGCTACGGCGGCGGCTCCTTCGGCGGGGCGGCTTCGGCGGCGGCGGCTTCAGCGGTGGGGCGGCTTCGGCGGCGGCGGCTTCAGCGGTGGGGCGGCTTCGGTGGCGGCGGCGGAGGCGGCGGAGGCGGGTTCTCCGGCGGCGGGCGCTTCTGACCGACCGGCACGTCCGACACGACTCCCACTGCACCAACCGACACCACGGCACACACAGACCCAAGGAAAGGGAACAGCAATGGCAAAGCAGACGATCTTCGGTCGCATCTCGACCCTCGTCCGGGCGAACATCGACCAGCTCATCGACAACGCCGAGGATCCCCAGAAGATGCTCGACCAGCTCGTGCGGGACTACACGAACAACATCGCGGACGCGAAGACCGCGATCGCGCAGACGATCGGGAACGTCCGGCTGCTCGAGCAGGACCACGAGGAGGACAAGAAGGCCGCGGCCGAGTGGGGCCAGAAGGCAGCGAACGCGTCCACCGCGGCGGACAAGTACCGCGTCGACGGCAAGACGGCCGAGGCGGACAAGTTCGACAACCTCGCCAAGATCGCCATCGGCAAGCAGATCGCCGCCGAGCAGGAGGTCAAGGACGCCGAGCCGAACCTCGCCTCGCAGAACGAAGCGGTGGAGAAGCTCAAGGCCGGGCTCGCAGGCATGGAGCAGAAGCTCGAGGAGCTCAGGACGAAGCGCGACAACCTCGTCGCTCGTTCGAAGACCGCCGAGGCCCAGTCCAAGGTCAACGACGCGCTCGGCAACATCGACGTGCTCGACCCGACGAGCGACCTCGGCCGCTTCGAGGAGAAGGTGCGTCGCGAAGAGGCCAAGGTCCTCGGGCAGCAGGAGCTCCAGTCGTCGAGCCTCGACGCACAGTTCGAGAGCCTGGAGGACGTGGGCAAGGACGCCGAGGTCGAAGCGCGTCTCGCGGCTCTGAAGTCCGGTGGTTCGTCCAGCCTCTGAGCCCAGGACGCTGAGTCTTCCACGGACGACGCCGGACCGCACCTGACAGACTGGCACGATGCAGTTCCTCGTGGTCGGTCAGTGGCAGGGTTCGGCGTCGTCCCGTGCAATGCGTCTCGGGGACGGCGCGACCGCGATCGCCGCCGACCTCCCCGGGCGTCCAGCACCGTGATCGACGTCCCCGCGGGTGCGGGCGACCGGCTCGAGACCGCGATCGCCCGCTACACGTCGGTGCTCTCGGTCGCCGACCGGGTCGCCGAGGAGACCGGGGTCGCCACCGAACCCGTCCTCGTCGTCGGGGGTGACGGCGCGAGCGTGCTCGGCGCCACGGTCGGCCTCGGACCGGACACCGCGTTCGTGCGGATCGCCGGGTCCAGCGGGTTCCGGTCGCTCAACCGTGCACAGCCCGTGGCTGCCGAGACGGCGGTGCTGCGTCTCATCGTCGACCGAGCGGACGACCTGTTCCCCGCGCTCCCCGTGCTGCCCGCGACCTCGGTGGTCGTCGTCGGCGTCCGAGGAATGGAGGACGCCGAGACCGCCGCCCTGGACCGCGCCGGGATCGCGCACCTCGACGTCGATGCCGCGACCCCGGACGCGATCGCCGCGGCTGTGGACGCCACGGGTGCTGAGTCGGTGTTCGTGCACGTCGAGCTCGACGTCCTCGATCCGTCCGAGGTGGACGGACTGCTCGAACCCGTGCCCTTCGGGCTGGACGGAGCCGGGCTCGTCGAGCGGATCCAGGCGGCCACGCGCGGACGACGCCTGGCGGGTGCAGCGCTGACGGGGTTCGCCCGGTCAATCCCGACCGTGCCGTCGACGACCTCGGTGTGATCCTGCGGGCCGTCGGAGCCCTGACCAGTGCGTCCAGAGCCGTCTGACCAGCGCATCCAGAGCGTCTGACCAACGCATCCGGCGCGGTCCGGCCAGCGCGTCCAGGATGGTCCGACGCGCGGGTCCGGCCGGTAGGGCAGGGTACGCATCGCGCTCGGCAGGAGCCATGCCGTTCCGCGTACGCTCGGCCACATGACGGACTACGACCTCATCGTGATCGGCGCCGGCGCAGTCGGCGAGAACGTGGCGGACTACGCCGGGAAGCGCGGCCTGTCGGTCGCCGTCGTGGAGGCCGAGCTCGTCGGCGGCGAGTGCTCCTACTGGGCGTGCATGCCGTCGAAGGCCCTTCTCCGCAGCGGCCACGCCGTCGCGGCGGCGAAGCGGGTCGACGGTGCGGAGCAGGCCGTCACGGGCGCCTCGACGCCGCGCGCGTGCTCGCCCGCCGGAACTCGTTCACGTCGGACTGGAAGGACGACGGTCAGGTGTCCTGGCTGGAGTCAGCGGGCATCGACCTCATCCGCGGTCACGCCCGGATCACCGGTGAGAAGACACTCGAGGTCGACGGCCGGACGTACACGGGCGGCGCGATCGCCGTCGTCACCGGGTCGTTGCACGCCCTCCCCGACGTCCCCGGGCTGGCCGACGCGAAGCCCTGGGGCACGCGCGAGGGCACCAGCGCGCAGCACGTCCCGGAGAGCCTGCTCGTCATCGGCGGCGGGGTCGCCGGCTCGGAGCTCGCGACCGCCTGGGCCTCCCTCGGCACGAAGGTCACCCTCGTCGCTCGCCACGGACTCCTCGGTGGCATGGAGCCCTTTGCCGGAGAAGCTCGTGGCCGACGCCCTCCGCGAGCTCGGGGTGGACGTCCGCACCGGCGTGAGCCCGACACGGGTCGACCGCGACGAGCACGGCCTCGTCACCACCGAGCTGGACGACGGCACCACCGTCGTGACCAGCGAGGTCCTCGCTGCGACCGGCCGCACCCCGCACACGAAGGACCTCGGCCTCGAGTCCGTCGGGCTGACGCCCGGCGACTGGCTCGAGGTCGACGACACCATGCTCGTGCACGGCTCCGACTGGCTCTACGCCGTCGGCGACGCCAACCACCGCGCACTCCTCACGCACCAGGGCAAGTACCAAGCGCGCGCCGCCGGCGAGGCCATCGCCGCACGTCTCCGGGGCACTCCCCTGCACACCGAGCCGTGGGGCTCGCACGTCGCCACTGCCGACCACGCCGCAGTCCCCAGGTCACCTTCACGGATCCGGAGGTCGCGAGCATCGGGCTCACGGAGTCGAAGGCGCGCGCGCAGGGGCTGAACGTGCGCGCCGTCGAGTACGAGCTCGGGAGCGTCGCCGGAGCCGCGCTGCAGGCCGACGGGTACACCGGCCGCGCGAAGATGGTCGTGGACGAGGACCGGGGCGTCGTCGTCGGGGTCACCTTCGTCGGCCAGGACGTCGCCGAGATGCTGCACGCCGCGACGATCGCCGTCGTCGGCGAGGTCCCGATCAACCGGCTCTGGCACGCCGTCCCGGCCTACCCGACGATGAACGAGGTCTGGCTGCGACTGCTCGAGACCTACGGCCGCCCGGAGTAGCGGTGCGGAACCCGCTGCTCGACTCCCCGGTCTCACGCGCGGGGTGGGCGTTCGCGACCGCTGTCGGGCTCGCCGTCGGGGTGCCGCTGTCGACGGGCAGGGTGCGCATGGTCGACGGTCTGATCGTCTGCGCGGGGTTGCCGCGGTGGGTGTTCCGCCGCGGCGGCACGTGCGTCGGCTCGGTCTACCTCACGCGCGACAACGACGGCGACCGGGTGCTCCGGCACGAGCGCGTGCACGTCGCGCAGTGGCGGCGCTACGGGATGCTCATGCCCGTCGTCTACGCGCTGGCCGGCCGGGATCCCCTACGGAACCGCTTCGAGATCGAGGCCGGGCTCGAGGACGGCAACTACCGCTGACGGGTCCAGTCCGCACGGTCCGCGAGATGCCGAGATCCTGCACTCTCGGCGCTCTCACTCTCCGTTTCCGCCTCCTCGGCGAACGTGAGCGGCATGTCCTGGAACCTCACGCGGACGGACTGAAGTCGCGGTGCGGCCCCGGGGGCGTGTCTCCCGTACCCGGTCGCTTGCGCGGACCTCGACCGGATCGCCCACGCAGACCGGCCCCTGGCAGGCGCGCCCGAGCAGACGTGCCCGGGCGCCCGCGCAGGCGATGTCGAGGTTCCAAGACTCGCCGTGCACACGACGCCGACGTGCGAGACCGGGCCAGACGGGGCGCGAGGTGCCACGATTTTGGAACCTCGGCGGGGCGAGGCCGCTCAGCGGCGGGCGGTGGGGCCGTCAGGCGGCGGGGCGCCGTGGGACCACGAGGGGCGTGCCCGTCTCGGGGTCGGCGACGACCACGCACGGCAGGCCGAACACATCCTCGACGAGGTCGGCCGTCACGACCGACCCCGGCGGACCGGACGCCACGATCGAGCCGTCGCGCATCGCGATCACGTGCGTGGCGTACCGCGCCGCCTGGTTGAGGTCGTGCAGCACCGCGACGACCGTCCGGCCGGCGGCGTGCAGCGCCGAGGCCAGCTCGAGGACGTCGTATTGGTGCGCGATGTCGAGGAACGTCGTGGGTTCGTCGAGCAGGACGATGTCGGTCTCCTGCGCGAGCACCATCGCGATCCACACACGCTGCCGCTGCCCACCGGAGAGTTCGTCCACGCTGCGATCAGCGAGCGAAACGGTCTCCGTCTGCTCGAGCGCCGCCTGCACCGCGATCCGGTCCGACCCGGACGACGGGTGCAGTAGGTCCTGGTGCGGGAAGCGTCCGCGGGACACGAGGTCGCGGACCGTGATGCCGTCCGGAGCGATCGGCGTCTGCGGGAGCATGCCGACCCGACGGGCCACGGCCTTCGGACGCAGGGACGAGATCGGCGCTCCGTCGAGGAACACCGTGCCCGCGGCGGGCCGGAGAGTCCGGGCGAAGGACTTCAGCAGCGTCGACTTGCCGCACGCGTTCGGTCCGACGATGACCGTCAGCTCGCCGTCCGGGATGTCGACGTCGAGGGAGGAGACCACGACGCGGTCGTCGTAGGCGAGCGTGAGCCCGCGGGCACCGAGCGCGGTGGTCGGGACGGCAGCGACGTCGGCGTCGGCTGCGGCCCGGCTCAATTCTCGGCCTTGCCGTGCCGCCAGTAGCCCATGAACGCGACCTGCTTCCGGTCGAGTCCCACGCCGCGCACGAGATGGCGGCGGAGCTCCTTCACGCAACCGGCCTCGCCCGCGATCCAGGCGTAGACGGGGCGCGTCTCCTCGGCGTCGGGGATGTCCCAGAGCACCTGCTCGTCGACGTCGACGTCCGCGAACTCGGCGGGCTCCGCGCACGTGGACGTGCCGGCCGCGACGGTCGACGCCCACGCGTGCACCTGGTCGGTCATCCGGACCCGTGCGAGGCGCCGTTCCGGGCGATCCAGCGCACCTCGACCCGGCGGGCGCGGACACCGGCAGCCGGTCGGCGTCGGTCGGCACCTCGATGAAGACGTGCCCGACGGTGGCCACGTCGAGGGCCTCGAGGATGGCGCAGATGGCGGGCGCAGCGGTCTCGTCGCCGGCGAGCAGGATCCGGTTCGCGGCACCGGGGTCGAACTCCGCGGCGCCCGTCGGGAGCTCGGCGGGCGAGGACGGCACTGCTGGGCCGACGATGCGCAGCTCGTCACCGACGCGGCAGGCGGAGACCCAGCGGGAGGCGGGCCCGGCGTCGCCGTGCGCGACGAAGTCGATGTCGAGCTTCGCGGGCGTCCGGCCGGAACGACCGGACGGTGTAGGTGCGCAGCGGGTTCCGCTCCTCGTCCGGCAGGGCGCGCCATGCGCCGTACCAGTCCTCGCCGTCGGGCAGGTCGGTGAACCCGTGGCCCGGGATCGGCAGCACGATCTTGATCCGCTGGTCGAGTCCCACGGACGAGAAGTCGGCGAGGGCGTCGCCCGTCAGGGTGACCCGGACGAAGTGCGGGGTGAGCGGGGTGACGGCCGCCACGCGGACGGAGAAGACACGGTACCGGGCTGCCACGACGGCAAGTATGGCATGCCTTACCTAAGACCCCCAAGGGGCCGCACGGTGCGAGGATCGACCCGTGCCCACCGACCCCGTGCCCGATGCCGACGACGAATTCGCAGACCTGGCCGACCTCGCCCACGCGAGCGGCGTGGCGGAACCGCTGCGCGCCTCCAGGCAGGTGGTCCGCACCACGGACGGACAGGAGATCGCCGCGATCCGGTGGGGAGACGACGGACTGGGCCCACGCCGCCGGTACCCGGCTGACGCGCCAGTGGCAGACGGGCCGAGCCGGTGGGGAGAGGCGCGGATCACCTACCTGCACGGGCTCGGCATCGACGCCCACAGCTTCGACCAGACCGCGCTCGCCGTCGGCGAGCCGGCGGTCGCCCTCGACCTGCCGGGACACGGCCGCTCCGGGTGGCGGGACGACGCCGACTACGCGGCCACGGCGACCGCGCCGAGCGTGCTCGCCGCACTCGACGCCCTCGGCGTCCCGCCGGGGATCGTGGTCGGGCACTCGCTCGGCGCGATCCTCGCCGCCCGGGTTGCCGCCCTCGCCCCGGAGCGTGTCACGGGACTCGTGCTCGTCGACATGTCGCCGGACTTCGCACAGCGGGCCGTCGACCGCATCGCCCGCGCGCTCGAGGCCGAGGAGCCGTTCGCGTCACTGCAGCAGGTGGTCGACCGGGCGGTCGAGGCCCGGGTGGGCGACGACCGCACCGTCCTCCTGCGGGAAGCCCGGCACACCACGCGCCTCGGCGCGGACGGGCGGCTCGTCCGACGGCACCACTTCCCGCACCTGCCCGCGGGACGGACGTCGTCGGTCGGGCGGTTCGCGGACGCGTGGCCCGACCTCGAGGCGCTCGACGTGCCGATCCTGCTCGTGCGGGGCGACCGCGGCTACGTCTCGCCGAAACTGGAGGCGCAGTTCGCCGAACGCCTGCCCGACGCGGAGATCGTCACGGTCCCGGCCCGGCACGCGGTCCAGAACCAGGCGCCCCTCGAACTGGCGTCGGCGATCCGGGCATGGGCCGAACACAACGATTTGTTGCACGGGATCGAAGAACCGTCGCCGGAGCGCATCCGCCGCCGCTAACCTCGTCCAAGCGCGTGCGACGACCGTCGCCTCCGCGCCGGAAGGAACCCACGACCCATGAGTCCGCTCCACAGTGCTCGTCCGTTCCGCAGCGCCCGTCCGCTCCGCAGTGCTGACGAACGACGCCGCAGGACATCCCGCATCGGCCGGGCGACCCTCGCCGCCACCGCGGTCGCCGTCGCCTCGGCGCTCGTGCTCTCCGGCTGCTCCGGATCCTCGAAGGAGAACGGGGGCGCCGACGCCACCGTTCGCGTCGGGCTCGTGCTCGAGCCGACCAGCCTCGACATCCGCACGCAGTCCGGTGCGGCGCTCGACCAGGTGCTCATCGACAACGTGTACCAGGGACTCGTCGGCCGTACGGCGGACGGGGACATCCGCGACGTGCTCGCCTCGAAGCACGACGTCTCCGACGACGGGCTCACCTACACGTTCACGCTGCGCACGGGCACGACGTTCCAGGACGGCAAGGACGTCACCGCGGACGACGTGGTCTGGTCGCTGCAGCAGGTGAAGTCGAACGCGTCGTACGTCGACTCCGCACAGCTCGCGAACGTGACATCGATCACCTCGCCGTCCTCAGGTGTGGTCGAGCTCAAGCTCGCGAAGCCCGACTCCGACCTGCTCTGGAACCTCACCGGGCGGGCCGGGCTCGTGCTCGAGAAGGCGGCGGAGAACGACCTGTCCGACACCGCGAACGGCACCGGTCCGTACGAGGTGTCGAGCTGGAAGCAGGGCGACTCGCTCACGTTCAAGCGGAACGCGGACTACTGGGGCACGAAGGCGAAGGTCGCGAAGGTCGTCTTCCGGTACATCACCCAGCCCTCGACCGCGGTGAACGCCATGGCGAACGGCGACCTCGACGTGCAGACCGCGGTCGACGGCACCCTCAAGAGCCAGCTGCAGGGCAACTCCGACATCACGCTCCACACGGGCAAGACGACCGACAAGTACACGCTCGCGTTCAACGACCAGAAGGCGCCGTTCACCGACAAGCGGGTCCGCCAGGCGATCCGGCAGGCGATCGACACGAAGGCGGTCATCAAGGCGATCGGCGGCACCGGCGTGCAGCAGGGCGGCCCGATCCCCGAGCTCGACCCGGGCTACGAGGACCTGACGGACGTCGACGCGTACGACCCGTCGAACGCGAAGAAGCTGCTGTCCGAGGCCGGTGCGACGAACCTGAAGCTGACCCTGACCTACGCGAACATCTACTCGGCGACCATCGGCGACGTCCTCAAGTCGCAGCTCGCCGACGTCGGCATCACCCTGACCGTCAAGCGCGTCGACTTCGCCACCTGGCTCTCGCAGGTGTTCGAGGCACCGAAGAGCGGCACGCGCGACTTCGACCTGTCGATGGTGGACCACGTCGAGGCACGCGACTTCGGCAACTGGGCGAACCCGGACTACTACTTCGGGTACGACAACGCCGAGGTGCAGTCGCTGTACGCCGACTCGGTCGCCGCGACGAGCGAGGCCGACAAGGTCGCCGACCTGAAGAAGGCCGCGAAGATCGTCAGCGAGGACGCGGCCGGCGAGTGGCTCTACACGGCCACCTCGATCACGGCGGTCCGGAAGGGCGTCACCGGCGTGCCCTACAACGGCACGAACTCGCGCCTCGACCTGTCGAAGCTCGCCGTCAAGTGAGGACGTCGGTTCCCGGAGCATCGAACACGTGACCCGGTTCCTGGTCGGCAGGTTGCTGCTGCTCGTCGTCGGCCTGCTCGTGGCGAGCGTCATCGTCTTCGCCACCCTCCGGGTGCTGCCGGGCGACGTCGCGCAGGTCGTCGCCGGCACACAGGCGTCCCCGCGCAGGTGGCGGAGCTCCGGCAGCAGCTTCGGCCTGGACCGGCCGATCGTCGTGCAGTACCTCGACTGGATCGGTGGACTGTTCCGCGGTGATCTCGGCCGCTCGCTCGTCACCGACGGCCGCGTCGCGCCGGAGATCGTGCAGAAGCTGAGCGTGACCTTGCCGCTGGCGGCGATGTCCCTCGTGGCCGCGCTCGTCATCGGGGTGCCGCTCGGGTGCTCGCCGCGGTGCTCCGGCGCCGTGCCGGCGGCGCGGTCATCGCGTTCGTGGCGCAGGCCGTCGCCGCGGTGCCGGTCGTCTGGGCCGGCATGCTGCTCGTCGCGCTGTTCGCCGTCACGCTGCACTGGTTGCCGACGCAGGGGTTCCCGCTCGACGGCTGGGACGAACCCGGCCGGGCGTTCGCCGCGCTGGTGCTGCCCGCGCTGACGATCGGTGCCGTCGAGGGCGCGGTGATCCTGCGCTTCACGCGGTCCGCGACGCTCGGCATGCTCGACGCCGACCACGTGCGGACGGCGGCCGCGATCGGGCTCACCCGGACGCAGGCGCTCCTGCGACACGGACTGCCGTCGGTGGCGCTCACGGTGCTGGCCGTGCTCGGCGTGCAGATCGCCGGGCTCCTGGTAGGAGCCGTCGTGGTGGAGCAGCTGTTCTCGCTCCCCGGCGTCGGCCGGATGCTCGTGACCGACGTCGGCCGACGCGACATCACGAAGGTGCAGTCCGAGCTCCTCGTGCTCACCGGCCTCGTGCTGCTCGTCGGCTTCGCGGTCGACGTCGTGCACCGCACGCTCGACCCCCGGCAGCGGGAGGTGTCCGAGTGATCCGCCGACTCGTCGCCCGGCCGACCGGGGTCTTCGCCGTGATCGTCCTCGGCCTGCTCGTCGTCCTCGCCGCCGTGTCGCTGTTCTGGACGCCGCAGGACCCGTTCCGCGCCGACCCGTTCCACCAGTGGGAACCGCCCGGTGCCGCGCACTGGTTCGGCACCGACGCCTCCGGTCGGGACATCGCGAGCTACCTGCTCGCCGGCACCAGGACGACGGTCCTCGTGGCGGTCGGCTCCGGCGTCATCGCGAGCGTGGTCGGCATCGTGCTCACCGCGATCGGCTCGCTCACGGCGCGCTGGGTCCGTGAGGGCACGGCGGTCCTGCTCGACATCCTCGTGGCGTTCCCGACGCTCCTCACCGCGATGCTCCTCACCGCGATCGCCGGCGGCTCCCTGGGCGTCGTGATCGTCAGCGTCGGGCTGTCCTTCGGCGTGACGATCGCACGGGTCGCCCGCGGGGAGATCCGCCGCATCGCCCGGAGCGACTACGTCACGGCGGCGCGGGCGTCCGGGGTGGGCGGGTTCGGTGTGCTGTTCCGGCACCTGATCCCGAACGCGGCGCCGCTGTTCACCGTGCAGCTTCTCACTCGCGATGGCGACCGCGGTCCTCGCCGAGGCCGGGCTGTCGTACCTGGGCTACGGCGCCGGGTCGAACACGGCGTCGTGGGGCAGCCTGCTGTCCGACCTGCAGACCTACATCGGCGTGCACCCGTGGAGCGCGACCTGGCCGGGCGCGGCCATCGCCCTCGTGGTGGCGGCGCTGTCGCTGCTCGGGACGCGGTGCGGGACGCGACCGACCCGCGCCTGACGACGAACGACCGCGCGGACGACCGGACCGCGACCGACCGACGGGTGCGACCGACGACCCGACCGCGACCACCACGGGAGTGACCGCATGACCGCCCCCACGGACCGAACCGGCCCCACGGACCGAACCGGCCCCACGGACCGAACCGCAGCCTCCGGGCTCGAGGTGCGCGGCCTGACGGTCCGCATCGACCGCCGGACGATCCTCGACGACGTGACGTTCACCGTGCCTCCAGGCCGTCGCGTCGGCGTGATCGGCGCCTCCGGATCCGGGAAGTCCATGACCTCGCTCGCCCTGATGGGGTTGGAGCCGACCGGCGCCGACGTGACCGGCAGCATCCGGCTCGACGGCACCGAACTCGTCGGCCTGCCCGACCGCGAGCGCGCCCGGCACCGGGGCTCGGGCATCGCCATGGTCTTCCAGGAGCCGGGCACCGCCCTCGACCCGCTCCGTCGCGTCGGCGCCCAGATCGCCGAACCGCTGCGCCTGCACCGCGGCCTCGATCGACGTGGTGCGACCGCGGCCGCCGTCGACCTCGCGGTGTCCGTCGGCCTGCCCGACCCGGAGTCGCTGCTCCGGCAGTACCCGCACCAGCTGTCCGGCGGGCAGCGACAGCGGATCTGCATCGCGATGGCGCTGGCGGGCGAGCCGTCGTACGTCGTGGCGGACGAGCCGACGACCGCGCTCGACGTCACCACCGAGGCGCGCATCCTCGAGCTGTTCGAGCGGATGACCGCCGGAATGGTGTTCGTCACGCACGACCTGGCGGTGCTCGCTCGGATCGCCGACACCGCGGTGGTGCTCGACGCCGGGCGGGTCGTCGAACAGGGGCCGGTCGCGGGGTTGCTCGCCGCGCCGCAGCACCCGGCCACCGCCGCGCTCGTCGACGCCGCCCGAGCCACCGCGCGCCGCGTCCGTCCGTCCGGAGGGACCGCATGACCGCCGTCCTCGACGCAGCCGGGCTGCACCGCACCTACCGGCTCCCCCGCCGCGGGCCGTTCGAGCCCGGCCCGGTGCGCACCGCCGTCGACGGCGTCGATCTGTCGGTCGCGCTCGGCGCGCGCCTCGGGATCGTCGGCGAGTCCGGGTCCGGCAAGTCCACCCTGGTGCGGCTGCTGGCCGGCCTGGAGGCGCCTTCCGCCGGCGTCGTGACCGCCTCCGGTCGTCCGGTGGTCGCGTCCGGGTCCTCGGCCGGGATGCGCTGGTTCCGTCGCGAGACCGGGGTGGTGTTCCAGGACCCGTACGCCTCGCTCGACCCGCGGATGCGCGTCGGTTCGATCGTCGCCGAGCCGCTCCGGGCGCTCCGGATCGGGGACTCGGCGGCGGCGCGTGCGTCGCTCGTGCGGGACGTGCTGGAACGGGTCGACCTGCCGGCCGACGCCGTCGACCGGTACCCGCACGAGTTCTCCGGCGGCCAACGCCAGCGCATCGCGATCGCCCGGGCGGTCGTGCACACGCCGCGGATCCTGTTCGGCGACGAGCCGATGAGCGCCCTCGACGTGGTCGTTCGCGCCCGCGTGATCGACCTCCTCCGATCGCTCGCCGACGATCTCGGGCTGACGCTCGTGCTCGTCTCGCACGACATCGGCGTCGTGCAGCGGCTGTGCGACACCGTGGCGGTCATGGCGGCGGGGCGGATCGTCGAGCACGGCCCGGTGTCCCTGCTCGAGGCGCCGCAACACCCGGTGACGCGGGCCCTGGTGGAGGCGGCGCCGACGCTGCCGTAGCGGGGGGCGGGGCGCGGGCGCGGTCCGCCGGTTCCGACCCGGATCGACATGTCCGATGTCGTACGACGTCGGAGTTGTCGCACTGCCTCGACACCATGCACCCCCGTGTGCGAGTCCTGTTCGACTGAGCGGGAGTCCTTGCCCCTGTGCGGGACCCTCGGGAGCATCGACGTGCATCGATCGCTTCTCGAAGGGGAGAACGCATGAGCACGTCGAACGACATCACCAGGCGGACGGCACTCGGACTCGGGGTCGTCGCGACCGCATCCGCCGCGAGCGGACTGCTCGGCACGTCGCCGGCCTCCGCGCACAGCGCCGGCCACCCGGTCGCGGGTCCGGGTCGCGGCCACGGCAACCCGCACCTCGCCGCGGCCGTCAGCAAGGAGTTCCCGGCCGACACGACCACACTCCTGAAGAACCCGCTCAACGGCTGGGCGCTCTACGGCTCGTCGGCCCCGGCGGCGGACTTCTGGACCCAGTACGACGACGTCCCGATGCCCGACGGCACCACGATCACCGTGTCGGACTACGCCTCGGTGATGTACATGCGGGTTTCGTGGACGATCCTCGAGCCCTCCGAGGGCGTCTACGGCTGGGACACGAACGCGGCCTTCGCCGGCATCCTCGCCGAGGCCCGCCGCCGCGGACTCCGCCTGGCCTTCCGCGTCGTGGTGGACAGTCGTGACAAGGCGTCGAACTTCACACCCGACTGGGTGCGGGCAGCCGGTGCCGCCGGCTACGAGACGCAGACCGGCAGCAAGACCGTGTGGTCGCCGTACCCGGACGACCCGGTGTTCCAGGCGAAGTACGCCGCGTTCGTCGCCGCCTTCGCCGCGGAGTACGACGACGCCGCCACCACCGACTTCATCGACGGGTACGGCCTCGGCAAATGGGGCGAGGGCCACTCGATGATCTACCGCGATGCCGCGAACCGTGAGCCGGTGTTCGACTGGATCATCGACCTGTACCAGGAGCACTTCACGAAGGTGCCCCTCGCGCTGAACTACCACCGGATGATCGGCGCCGGGAAGGACTGGGGCAGCCCGGACCCGGACAGCGAGCGGATGCTCGACGGCGCGTACGAGAAGGGCTACGTCCTCCGCCACGACGCCTTCGGGATGACCACGTACTACTCCGACTGGGAGAAGTCGATGGCCGCGAAGTGGCGGTACAAGCGGCCGATCATCATGGAGGGCGGCTGGGTCACCGCCCAGCACGACGTCACGCAGGACCCTCGCGGCTACGTGACGGTCGCCGACGTCCGACAGGGCGAGTTCGACGACTCCGCCGAGGCCCACGTGAACATGATGGACCTCCGCAACGGCGAGACGCTCTCGTGGTTCGCCGCCGAGACGTACCCGCTCACGCAGCGGTTCGACGCCGAGGGCGGCTACCGCATCTACCCGTCGAAGGTCGTCGCTCCCGGTGCGGTGGCCGCCGGTGCGACCGTCGAGGTCACGCACGAGTGGACCAACATCGGCTGGGGCTACCTGCCCGACAACATCCCGGTCTGGCAGGGCAAGTACAAGGCCGCACTCGCGCTGCTCCGGGCGGACGGGACGGTCGTGAAGACCTTCGTTGACACGGCGTCCGACCCCTCGAAGTGGCTGAAGGGCACGCCGACCTCGTACGTGTTCCAGCCGTCGCTGTCCGGCGTGGCGAAGGGCGCCTACCGCTGGGGCATCGCGATCGTGGACACCACGGCGGGCAACGCCCCCGGCATCCAGCTCGCCGCGAAAGGCACGAAGCAGAACGGCTGGCTCGTCGTCGGCGACGTCACGGTCGCCTGACCCGACCGCCTGGAGGCTCGGGCCGGTCCCGGGACCGGCCCCGCGCCTCCAGGCAGTCACCTGGCCCGCTCTCGCGAGCGGGCGAAACACGTCCCCATCGCATGCCGACAGGCGCACACATCGCCCGCTCGCCGGACCGGGCCCCGGCATAAACGGGAGGAGCGGGCGCGAGCGGGCGAAATACCTCCCGATCGCATGCCGAACGGCGCACATTTCGCCCGTTCGCGAGTGGGACGGGACGCACGCGGCGGGCGCGGCGCCGCGTCAGGCGGCGGTGCCCGCCAGGAAGCGGAGCGCCTGCCGAGGAGCCGGCGGTGCGACGCCGACTCGAACGACGCCGCGGCGTGGCCGAGCCCGCTGTACACCGTCATGCCGCCGCCCGGGCGCTCGTGCACCCAGACGAGCGGATGTGCGCGGCCCTCGTGGGCGTGGTCGACGAGCACACGGACGTCTGGCGACACGCGCTGGTACGAGTAGCGCTCGTCGTCGAGGGCGAAGTCCTGCAGGCCGGCGGTCACCGGGTGCCCCGCGTCCACCACGCGGACGGTGCACGGTCCGGACGGCGGGTGCATCGTCATGCCCCGCACCCAGACGCCCCCGAGTGCGCGTTCCCAGTCCGGATCGCCGGCGAAGGAGGTCGACGACACGTGCAGTGCGAGCATCGGGACGGTGCTGTGCAGGAGCCGCCGGAACCCGGCGTCCGCTCCGGGCAGGGGCACCGGCTGGTCGTCCCGCGGCAGCCCGAGGTTCCACACCACCAGATCCGGCAGCGGCCCGCTCGCGAACCGCTCGAGCGCCTGGTCGACGTCGTGCACGGGCGTGAGCGGGACGCCGACGTCGGCGGCCGTGTCGACGAGCGCGCGGTTCGTGTCGGCGAACGGGTGCCACGGGTCCGTCCACCGTCCGGTGCCGCCGAGCAGGAGTGCGCTCACGCGGCTCCCCTGGTGATGCGGACCGTGTGCGATCCGGACCGGGCGGCGGTCCGCTCGACGAGTCGGATGCGGTGGAGTGCGGGGCCCCACGCGGCGCGGAGCTTCTCGTCGTCGAGGTCCCGGCGTTCGACCACCACCTCGAAGCGCTCGGCGTCGTAGGAGATGCGGGCGGGTCCGACGGCGAGCCCTCCGTCGACGGGCAGGGCGTCGTGCAGGGTCATGAGGACGAGTGTCATCGTGCCCGGCTCGGCGAACGCCCAGTCGTCGTGGAGTTCGACGGTCTCGGCGCTGCGGTGGAGCACGGCGGTGCGGCCGGCGCGGACGAGACCGGCGGCCACGGGGTACGCGTGGGTCAGGTCCGCCGCCAGGCTCGCAGGGTCCCCGTCGTCGGTGAACGTGGTGCCGGTGGCTCGGTACTCGGCACCCTCGTGCTGTTCGACGCCGTTCGGCCAGGGGACGCTGTGCCAGCTCGACCGCATCGTCCAGATGCCGTACCGGTGCTCCGGCATGAAGGTCTCGCGGTGGTAGACGCCGACGCCGGCGTCCACGACCACGGGTTCGCCGTCGAGGCAGACGATCACGGACCCGACGTCGTTGTGGTTGTGGCTGACGTCGTTGTGGCCGCCCTTCGCCGACAGGAAGAGCGTCTCGGAGCGGGCGACGGCGACCTCCGTGCCGGGCAGGTACAGCGAACGGGGCATCCCCGCGGCGGCCGGCCCGTCGTCCTGCCACCCCGGAGCTCGGAGCTCCGCGAGGGTGCGGAGGAACAGCGGCGCGAGCTGCCCGTCGAAGCGCAGCGGGTGCTGCCGCGCCATCCAGCGGGCGTGGGCCACGACCTCGTCGTCGTCCACGGTCTCACCGAAGCGCGCGAGCAGGTACCAGTTGGCGTTCTCGGGCAGGACCGGCGACCCGTCGGAGTAGTTGACCTGGCGTCGGCCGTCGATCTGCATGCTCATCGGGAAGCGCGCCATCGCCGCGACGGGCGGCACGACGAAGCCGTCGCAGGCGCCGCCGGTGAGGGTGCGGAGCAGGTCGAGTCCCTCGAAGAGCGTGGCTCCGGCCCACCACCAGTAGGTCGCGCCCTCGTCGCAGCTGCCGTCGGACTCGTAGCCGTCCCGGAAGCGGTCCAGGATCACGAGGGCCCGTTCGACGGTCGCGGCGAGCCGGTCAGCGTCGGGTTCGACGACCGCGGCGCAGACCAGGACGTTCGACACGATCCAGGGTGCCCAGTTGTTCGGTGGCGCGTCGACCCCGTGCCAGAAGTACTCCTCCTGTTCCCAGGGGTCGAGCACACGGCGTCGGATCTCGTGGTGGACGCGGGCGCGGATGCCGGGGAAGTCCTGCTCGAGGCGTTCCCCGGCGACCGTGTCGATGGCCGCGAGCATCCCGCCGAGTGACGCGTCGTTGAGGTCGAGGACGTCCCGTCCGGGGATCGGCAGGAACGGTCGTGAGCCGTCCTCCGGGAGGGCGTAGTGCGACGGCAGGCACCAGGCACTGAGTTCGCACAGCTGCCAGACGGCGTCGCCCAGCGTCGCCACCCAGGTCTGGTCGTCGGTGACGCCGAGGGCGAGGGTCGCGGTGGCCGCGCACTCCATGAGGTTGCGGAGCGACCGCTCGTACGGTCGGCGGTCGCCGTCACGGCTGTAGGTGGCCCACCGGGCGAGCGTCGGGTACTCGACCGCGCCGTGTCGCGACGCGCCGCGGCGGTCGTGAGCAGCGCCTCCCGGTCCGCCTCGGCGGTCCCCTCCCACACGACGCGGTCGGTGACGGGAGGCGCGGCTCGCCACGTGCGCGGACGGAGCGCCCGCCGCGCGGCGGGTCCGAACGTCGCGGAGAGGGTGGTCGGGACGTCGACGGTGACGGTCATGACGGGACGGCTTCCTCATGCTTGGACGGCGAAGCCGTCGGGGACGATGGGGTCGGTGAACGCACCGGTGGCGGCGAACGCGATCGTCTCGCGGACGGCGTTGCCGGCGAGGCGTCGGAGCTCGTTGCCGAGCGAGCCGGCGATGTGCGGGGTGATGAAGGTGTTCGGCGTGGAGCGGAGCCGGGCGCCGACGGGCAGGTGCTCGGGTTCGGTGACGTCCAGGACGGCAGCCAGGTCTCCGCGGTCGAGGCGGTCGGCGAGGGCGTCCTGGTCGACGATGCCGCCCCGAGCGGTGTTGACGAGCGTCGTCCCCGGACGCATCCGTGCGATGACGGACCGGCCGATCATGCCGCGGGTCGACGGCAGGAGCGGTGCGTGCAGGGTGATCACGTCGCTCCGGCCGGCGAGGGTCTCGAGGTCGACCGTCGTGACGCCGAGCCCGCGGGCGTCCTCGTCGTCGAGGAACGGGTCGCTGACGAGCACGCGGACGTCGTAGTCGCGCAGGCGTTCGATGACCGCGCGGCCCACGCGGGACGCTCCGACGACCCCGACCGTGATGCCGTGCATGCCGATGACCGGCCAGGAACCCTCGACGTCGACCGGGCCACCGTCGGGGTCGGCGGCGATCGCGGCAGCGGTGGCGAAGGCCCGCTTCGCGGCGAGGACGATCATCGCCACGGCGAACTCGGCGACGGGGACGGCGTTCGCGGCGGCCGAGGAGGTGACGGCCAGGGCCCGGTCCCACACGTCGTCGTCCACCACCGGCTTCACGGACCCCGCGGAGTGTGCGATCGCGCGGAGCCTCGGCATCCGGTCGAGCAGCGCGCTGTCGAGCACGGGACTCCCCCAGCCCGTGATGATCACCTCGACGTCGGCCAGGAGCGCGGCGTCGCACGGGTCGTCGGGGTCGAGCGGCCGGTCGGCGACGAGTCGCACGGCCGGCGAGGAGTGCAGGGCCGCGAGGTCCCCCGTGTCGAACACCCGCGTGAAGGTCGCGTCGGGCAGCACGAAGGCCACGGGGACCTGGGTGCGCCCGCCCGGCGGCGGGACGGCGGTGGCGGGCGGTGTGACGGGGCGTGACGTCATCGTCGGACGGCTCCTCTCCGGAGTGCAGCGGTCCCCATGCCAGCGCGCGCGGATGTTCGGAGTCAAGCCGACGTCGTCAAACGATCACGAATCGAACACCGTCGGCCGGGCGGTCGATCCGCGGACGCTCAGCGTGGGTGCGAGCGTCATGTGCCGGCGGGCGAACCCGGTCTGCGCCGTGGCCGAGATCCGCTCGAAGCACATGGTCGCGGCGAACCGGCCGACGTCGTTCTTCGGCGGAGCCACGGCGGTCAGCGGGACGTCGGCGAGCGCCGCGACCTCGTCGTCGTAGGCCACGACGGACAGGTCGTCGGGGATCGAGAGTCCCATCTCAGTGACGGTCTCGACGAACTCGACGGCGTAGTGGTCCGAGTGGACGAACACCGCGGTGGTGCCGGTGTCCAGGCAGCGCCGGATGTACGCGGCCGTGGCCTCGCCCACGCCGACGGACTCGTCGATGACCTCGACGGGGCGTCCGGGTCGAGGCCGAGCTGCCGGACGGTCCGTTCGTACCCGGTGCGGAGTTGCGGGGTGGTCGGGGTGTCGAAGACGGCCATGCCGATCCTGCGGTGTCCGAACGTCGCGAGGTGCCGGATGGCGAGCGCCGCGCCGGACTCGTGGTCGCTGCGGACGGATTCGAGGTCGGCGCCGACTGGCGCTTCGGACACGGAGCGCTCGACGACGACGACGGGCATGGGCGCCTGGTCGAGGAGTTCGAGGGTGTCGAACGCGTCGGCGACGGTGGTCGTGACGAGGAGTCCGTCGACGCCGGCCGCGATGAGTCGCTCCACCTGCTGCCGCTCGCGTGCCGGGTCGTACCGGGAGACGCCGAGGACCACGCGTCCGCCGAGGGCCTCTGTCCGTTCGGCGACGCCCGCGACGATCTTGGGGAAGTAGTACCCGGGGTCGGGGACGACGAGTCCGATGGTGAACAGTGCACCGCCGCCGTCGGTGTTCCCGGGGGCGTCCATCCCCGGGGGTCCGGGGCGGGACGGGCGTGGTGCGGGGCGGTGCGGTGCGCCGGCGGTGGGCAGTGTCTCCACCGACACCGCGCCA
The DNA here is from genome assembly GCA_029689965.1 of Curtobacterium flaccumfaciens. GTDB lineage: Bacteria > Actinomycetota > Actinomycetes > Actinomycetales > Microbacteriaceae > Curtobacterium > Curtobacterium flaccumfaciens_E. Next base: position 2,817,887 of record CP121450.1, read on the forward strand.
CCGTGCACGCGGCGGACGAGCCCGCGTTCCGCGAGCTCGGCGAGGTCTCGTCGCACGGTCATCGCGGAGATGCCCTCGCGCTCGGCGAAGTCCGAGGCGGACAGGCTGCCGTGGACGCGGAGTTCGGCGAGGATGCGCTCCTGGCGTCTGGTCGGGTGCATCGTCGCTCCCATGTTCGTTTCGTGTGCGGGTGAATACGCCCGCTTGACCGTCATCATACGGACGTCACAGGATGACGAAACCGCAGCCCCGTCGAGGCTGCGCGACCCCAGCCACGTGAGCAAAGGAGCCACATGAGCGCGACGCTGGTCGACCCGACCACCCGGGCGAGGACGGAGCCGTCCGAGGACCCCCGGTGGCGCGGAGGGTGTCGTTCCGCGCGAGGCTGCGACGCGACTACCCGCTGCTCCTCATGGTGGCGCCCGCGGTGGTCCTGTTGCTGCTGTTCGTCTACGTGCCGTTGATCGGCAACGTGATCGCGTTCATGGACTACCAGCCGTACATCCCGATCGCGCAGAGCCCGTGGGTCGGGTTCCAGAACTTCCAGGTGATGTTCGCCGACGCCGACTTCTGGCGCGCGACCGTGAACACCCTCGAGATCACGTTCATCCAGCTGGTGCCGTTCTTCCCGGTGCCGATCGCCCTCGCGCTCCTCATCCACTCGCTGGTGTGGCCGTGGCTCCGGGCGACCGTGCAGTCGGTGTTGTACCTCCCCACTTCCTGTCCTGGGTGATCGTCGTCGGGTTCTTCCAGCAGTCCCTCGGGTCGGGTGGCGTGGTCAACCACGTGCTCCGGCAGTTGGACATGGGGACCCTGTCGGTGATGAGCGACCCGTCGACGTTCAAGTTGCTGCTGACGAGCCAGGTGATCTGGAAGGACGCGGGCTGGGGGACGATCATCTTCCTGGCCGCCCTCGCCGCGATCGACGACAACCTGTACGAGGCGGCGGCGATCGACGGATCGGGTGCCTGGAGCCGGTTCTGGCACGTGACGCTGCCGGGCATCCGCCCGATCATCGTGCTGCTGCTGATCCTCCGGCTCGGCGAGGCCCTGTCCGTCGGCTTCGAGCAGATCATCCTGCAACGCAACGCCGTCGGGGCGAACGCGGCCGAGGTCCTCGACACGTACGTCTACTACCACGGCGTCATCGACGGGAACTGGTCCACGGGCATCGCCGTCGGCCTGGTGAAGGGCGTCGTCGGCTTCGTCCTGATCATGGCGGCGAACAAGGCCGCCCACATGCTCGGCGAGCAGGGAGTGTATTCGCGATCATGAGCACCATCGTCCGTCCGGCATGGGCCGGCAAACCGAAGCCCGTCGTGCTCGGACTCAAGGCGGTCGGCATCGTGCTGATCTTGGCCGTCGTCCTGTTCCCGTTCCTGATCGTGTTCTCGACGAGCATCTCGAGCCAGGACGACATCACCGCCGCGGGCGGGTACGTGGTCTGGCCGCGGTCGTTCGACCTGACCGCCTACGTGCAGATCCTGTCCGGTGGCGTCGTCACCCGCGCCGTGGTCGTCACGCTGCTCGTCACCGTCGTGGGCACCGCGATCAGCCTGGCGTCGACGGTGCTCGCGGCCTGGGCGCTCAGCAGGACCGGTTCGCTCTTCCAGCGGCCGCTGCTGACGTTCGTGCTCATCACGTTCCTGTTCGCTCCCGGGATGATCCCGCTGTACCTGATGGTCAAGCAGCTGGGGCTCCTCGACAACTACTGGGCGCTGATCCTGCCCGGCGCGTTCAGCGTCTTCAACATGGTCGTCGTGCGGGGCTTCATGATGAGCATCCCCAGGAGCTGATCGACAGCGCGAAGATCGACGGAGCGGGCGAGCTGCGGGTGCTGTGGCAGATCGTCCTGCCCCTGTCCCGCGCCGTGATCGCCGTCGTCGGGCTGTTCTACGCGGTCGGCTACTGGAACGCGTTCTTCAACGCGCTGCTCTACCTGTCGGACTCGACGAAGTGGACACTGCAGCTGGTCCTCCGCACCTACGTCCTGCAGGGCTCGAACCTGGTGTCCGGCGCCGGTTCGGACGCCACCATGCAGCCCCCGGCCGAGTCGATCCAGATGGCCGTCGTGATGATCGCGATCATCCCGATCCTCGCGGCCTACCCGATGGTGCAACGACACCTCACCAAGGGCGTCCTCACCGGCGCCGTCAAGGGCTGACGCCACCGCCTGCGGACCGCAAGGCGCGTGGCGGTCCCGCACCGCGCCTCCAGTCCGACGTCCACCACCACCCGCCCCTCGCTTCAAGGGAGAAGCCATGTCCGAAACCACCACCGGCATCAGCCGCCGCACCCTGTTCTCCGGCGCCGCGTTCGGCCTCGTCGCCCTCGGCGCCGGAGGATCGCTCGCCGGGTGCTCCGGCGGCGGGACCGCCGCGACCATCTCCGACACGGTGGCCGCGCTCCCCACCTACGTCCCGATCACGAAGGGTCCGAAGCCCGACCTGCCGGGCAACGACAAGGTCCAGCCGGTCTACTACTCGTACCCGGAGGACAGCGAGCTCTTCCGCTCCGTGACCAGGGACGTGAAGGTCGGCGGCACCACCACCGGCTTCGTCGTCACCTACGCCGCACCGCCACCCGCGAACAACTCCTTCCTCGACTACATCGGCGACGTCACGGACACGCGGTACGACCTGACCTTCGTCCCCGGCGACTCGTTCGACACGAAGTTCGCCACGATGACCGCGGGCAACGACATCCCGAACATCGTCGAGTTCCTCACGTTCGCGATGCCGCCGCGGTTCCCGCAGCTGCTCGACGCGAAGTTCTCCGACCTGTCCGAGTACCTCTCCGGCGACGCCGTGAAGGAGTACCCGAACCTGGCGAACATCCCCACCGCATCGTGGCGGAGCGCGCGGATCAACGGCAAGATCTACGGCGTCCCGGAACACCGGCCGCCGTTCGGGTCCGTGATGATCTGCCGCCCGGACCTCATCGAGCAGTACACCGGTGCCGAACCGGCACCGAAGGACAAGGACGAGTTCTTCGAGCTGTGCAAGGCGGTCACCGACGCGAAGGCCGGCCGGTACGCGATCGCCGGCGGCGGCGGTTCGTCCGGCGTCGACTGGTCGTACGACTTCATCGGCGCCACCTTCGGCGTCCCGAACCAGTGGGCGAAGTCGGACGGGCAAGCTCGTCCACAAGAACGAGACCGAGGCCTGGCTCGAGACGCTGAGCTACATCAAGAAGCTTCTGGAACGCCGGCGTCTTCCACCCGGACACCCCGAGCCTGGAGAGCGCCAAGGCGAAGACCTACATCAACAACGGCACCGTGCTCATGCACCTCGACGGCATCTCCGCGCTGCTCGACGTCACCATGCCGAAGGGGATCGTCACGGGCGGCATCGTGCCGTTCGGAGCGGACGGCGGCAAGGGCGCGAACTACCAGGGCACCTCGAGCTTCTCGTTCGCGGCGCTCAAGAAGACCACGCCGGAGCGCATCAAGGCCCAACTCCGGTTGATCGACTACCTGTCCGCGCCGTTCGGGTCGAAGGAGGCGTTCACCCTCACCCACGGCAAGAAGAACGTGCACTACACGGGCAGCGGGCCGAACGCCGCACTCACGAGCGCCGGCGAGCAGATGATCAACGCCAGTGCGCTCTACCGCCTCGGAGCGGGGCCGCAGGTCCTCAACACCGCGGTACGCATCGACGAGCAGCTGCGCCAGTCGCACAAGTGGCAGGTCGCGACGCAGGACATGCTGCTCACGAACCCCGTCGACGGGTACTACTCCCCGCGGCGTCGTCCACGCAGTCGGCGAGCCAGGCGTTCAACAGCGTCTGCAACGACTACGTCCTGGGGCGCACGAACCTGGCGGCGGTCAAGTCGGGCGTGACGACGTGGACCGCGGCCGCGGGGAACACGATGCGGAAGGAGTACACCGAGGCGATGGAGAAGCAGGGCTGAGGCGGCGCGGCGGGGCGCGGCGGCGGACTCAGTACGACAGATCCTTTGTCGTACGACGTCGGTCCCGTCGCCCGCGCGTGTGCAACAGTTGCGGCCGCCCGGTTGCGACAACACCGATGTCGTACGACCTCGACGATGTCGCACCACAGCGCACCACACCGCAGCGCACCACACCACAGCGCACCACACCACACCACACCACAGCGCACCGCACCGCAGGCATCGCCCCGCCGCACCGCCCTCACCACACCGGCGGGTGCCTCCGCTGCCACCGCAACCGCCGCTCGAGCTGCGCGCCGATCGCGAGCAGCACGCGCTCCCCGCCCGGCCGCCCGATCAGCTGCACGCCCATCGGCAGGCCCGCTCCGTCCGGATGCCCCTCCGACGTGACGCCCACGGGTAGCGTGATCGCCGGCAGCCCCGCGACGTTCGCCATCGAGGTCCAGGGCGAGTAGGCGCACTGCCGGCGAAAGTCCTCCTCGGGGTCGTCCCCGTACCAGCCGAGGGGCCGCGGCGTCAGGGCGAGCGTCGGCGTGAGGACGGCGTCGAACCGGTCGAAGGTGCCGATCAGGGCGGCGGAGAACGTGTCGAGCGCGGTCATCGCGTCGAGCACCTGCGTCCCGGTGAGGGACTGCCCACGGGCCACCAGCCACGACACGAGCGGTGTCAGCTCGGCCAGGTCGATGCCGGGCACCATCGGGAGCCGTGCAGCGGAGCTCTCCCACGCCACCCGGAACGCGGCGGCGTACGGCGCGCGCGGCATCGCGACGTCCTCGACGCCGTGTCCCACCTCGCCGAGCACCCGCACCGCGGTCGCCACGGCGGCCCGGGCAGCGGGATCGACCACCACGTCGACGGTGTCGTCCCACGGCGAGCCGTTCAGGAGTCCCACCACGAAGCGCCCCTCGCCACGGACGGCCGCCGCGGTGAACGGCCCGTCGCCGACCTCGGGGGTGACGAGCGCGTACGGGCGGGGCTCGGGCAGCCCCGTCGGCGACACGAGGGCGTCGAGCAGCATGCCGGCGTCGGCGACGGTCCGGGCGAGCGGCCCGGCGACGGACAGCCCACCGACCCCGGAGCGGCCGGGCATCGACGGCACGCGACCACGGCTCGGCTTGAGCCCGACGAGGCCGGTGGCCGCCGCCGGGATGCGCACCGAGCCTCCGCCGTCGGACCCGACCGCCGCGGGGAGCAGTCCGGCGGCGACGGAGACCGCGGCACCGCTCGACGACCCGCCGGGCGCACGTGTGGTGTCGTACGGGTTCCGGGTGACACCGAGGCGGGTCTCGGACGACGACGACATGCCGAACTCCGGGCCGGCCGTCTTCCCGAGGCTGATCGTGCCCGCCGCGTCGAGGGCTGCGACGAGCGGGTGGTCGGCCGTCGCGGGCCGCTCCGGCAGTGCGACGGTGCCGCTGCGCGTGGGCACCCCGGCACGGTCGTACAGGTCCTTGTCGGCGGACGGGAGGCCCCACAGCGGTCTCGACGTCGGCACCCGGTCGCCCAGGTGGTCGGCCCGGTCCTGCGCGGCCCCGGCCGTGACCGTCACGAACGCGCCGAGCTCCGGGTCGAGTCGCGCGATGCGGTCCAGGAAGTGGTCGGTCACCTCGCGTGCCGTGGACTCGCCGCGGCGGATCCAGTCCCAGAGTTCCTGCGCGGTGAGGTGGTGGAGTTCGAACATCGTGCCCGAGCCTATGCCGCCCCCATCGCGCACCGCGGCTTGCATCCTTCGGCGGAACCCCGCGATCGCCTCCGTTCGCCGGTCGTCCCGCACGCCCGCCGTTCCTAGCGTCGAGGACATGACGATCACCACCGAAGACCGGCACACCGCCGGCACCGTCCCCGCAGACCGGACGGGGTGCGCGGGCTCGTCGCCCGGCATCCCCTCGTCTCGTTCGCCGCCCTCGCGCTCGGCCTGAGCTGGGCCGCCTGGGTCCCGTACATCCTGTCGCCGCACGGCCTCGGGGTCTGGGACCTGCACTTCCCGGAACTCCTCGGCACCGCGCAGTTCACCGGCGTCCTGCCCGGCGCGCTCCTCGGCCCGCTCGGCGGCGCGTTCGTCGTCACCGCCCTCGCCGACGGTCGTCCGGGGCTCCGTCGCTGGGTCGGCCGACTGTGGCGCTGGCGGGTGGCCTGGTACTGGTACGCCCTCGCCCTCGTGGGCGTCCCGGCCCTCATCGTGGTCTCCGGTCTGCCGTTCGCCGGCGGGCAGGTGCAGGCTCCGACCGCGCTCGCCCTGCTCGCCCTGGTGCCGGGGCTCGTCGTCCAGCTGTTCACGACCGGCCTGTCCGAGGAGCCTGGCTGGCGCGACTTCGCCCTGCCCCGGCTGCAGGAGCGCTTCGGGCCGCTCGGCGCCGTCGCCGTGCTCGGGCCGCTCTGGGCGCTGTGGCACATGCCGCTCTACCTCAGTGACTGGGCGGCTGGCCGGACGCCCACTGGACGGAGCCGCTCGTCTTCGCCGTCTTCACGATCACGTTCAACGTGGTGATGACCTGGGTGTTCAACCGCACCGGGGAGAGCCTGCCGGTCGCCCTGCTGCTGCACGTCGGCGTGAACAACACCATCTCCACGCTCTGGGCCGACATGTACCCCGGGATGACCGCGGGCACGATGCTGCACGGGCTCGCGATCGTCTCCACGGTGGCGGCGGCCGTCCTGCTCGTGGCGACCCGGGGACGTCTGGGCCACCCCGGCACGCCACCCGGAACCGCGACCGCACCCGCCGACCTCGCCCGACTCGTAGGATCGAACGATGGCACCCGCTGACGCGCGCGACCTGCGCAACGCGCGCGAACCGCGCGTCCGGTTCGCCCGACGCACCGACGTCCTCGTCGCAGCCGGGACGGCCGTCCTCGCGCTCGGTCTGCTGCTCGGTCTCCCACCGCTGGACGCGGTGGACCCGGACGGCACCGGAACGGGCATGCGGTACCCCGCCGTCGGCGGCGTCGCCTGGACGGCCCTGGCGGTCGCCCTCCTCGCCCAGGCGGCGGTGCTCCTGGCCGCCCGACGAGCGCCCCGCACGACGCTCGTCGTCGTCGCCGGGCTCACGGCCGTGCTGGCGCTCACCTCGACAAGCCAGCTGTTCGGGCTGAGCGCGCTGCCGGTCGTCGTGGCGGTGGTCCTCGCCGCCCTCCGCATCCCGCTCCCCGCCTCTGGCCGGCGGTCGTCGTGGCCGCCGTGCTCGTCGTCGTCGGCACGGCCGTCGAGTGGGCAGCGACCTCCGGTGCGCTCCGCTCCGGCGTCGCCCACGGCCTCGCCGCGTCGCTCGGGCAGGGCGTGCTGCAGGCGGTCGGGGCCGTCGGTCTCCCGCTCGTCGTGACGCTGGTCGTGCGATCGCGCCGAGAGCTCCGCGCCGCCCGGGCGGCAGAGGCCGCGGCACGCACGGCCGAGGCGGACGCCCGCACCGCCGCGGCGGACGCTCGGACGGCCGAGGCCGACGCCCGCACCGCCGAAGCCGCCGCCGTCGGGCGTGAGCAGGACGCGCGCGTCGAGGCCGCAGTCTCCCGCGAACGCGCCGCCATGGCCCGCGAGCTGCACGACATCGCCGCCCACCACCTGTCCGGCATCGCCCTGATGTCGGCCGTCGTGGACCGGCAGATCGACACCGAACCGGAGCGTGCGCACGAGGGTGTCCGACAGGTCCGGGAGCAGAGCACCGCCGTCCTCGAGGACCTCCGCCGCCTGGTCGGCCTCCTCCGCGACGACGCCCCCGCCGAACGCGCGGTCGAGACGGTGGCCGGGATCGTCGACCTGGTCGAGGGCGCCCGCGCCCGGATCGACGCGACGCTCGACGTGCGACCGGGCGACCACGTGCTCGCCGACGGCATCGGTCCGCTCACTCAGCTCGTCGCGTACCGCACCGTGCAGGAGGCGCTGGCCAACGTCGCGCTGCACGCCGCCGGCGCGGCCTGCACCGTCACCGTCGACGACAGCGACCCCGACCACCTGACGGTCCGCGTCGAGAACGGGGCGCCCACCGCACCTTCCGTCGGCAGCACGCCGGCGGGTGGGAACGGACTCCGCGGCATGCGTGAGCGGGCGAAGCTGGTCGGGGCGCGCCTCCAGGTCGGCCCCACCGGTCCCGGTGGGTGGGCGGTCCAGCTGGAGACCGGCCGGGAGGCGCGCCCCGCCCCCGACACGACGGCGCACGATCCGGAGGTGGCCAGGTGATCCGGGTGCTGGTGGCGGACGACCAGCCGCTCGTCCGGGCGGGCGTCTCCGCGCTGCTCGCCGCCGAACCCGACATCGAGGTGGTCGGCGTCGCCGCCGACGGCGGCGAGGCCCTCTCGCTGGCGCGGAGCACGCGGCCGGACGTGGCCTGCCTGGACATCCGGATGCCGGTACGGAACGGGATCGAGGTCGCCCGGGAGCTCTGCGCGCCGGACGCCGACCCCGCGGTACCGGTCCTGATGCTCACCACGTTCGACATGGACGACCTCGTGTTCGGCGCGCTCGAGGCCGGGGCGTCCGGGTTCCTCCTCAAGGACGCCGAGCCGGACGTCATCGTCGGCGCCGTCCGCCACGTCGCCGCCGGCAACGGCACCATCGATCAGGCCCTGACCCGGCGGGTCCTCCGCGAGTTCGTCTCGCGCCGGAGCCTGCAGCCGGTGTCGGGCGACCGAGCCGACGACGTCCTGACGGCGCGCGAGCGGGACGTGCTGCTGCTCCTGGCGCAGGGCATGTCGAACGAGGAGATCGCCGCCGCGCTCGTCGTCGAGGTCTCCACCGTGAAGTCCCACCTCGCGCGGATGCTGCCGAAGCTCGGCGTGCGATCGCGTCTGCAGGCCGTGGTCTGGGCGTACCAGAACCGCATCGTGACCGTGCCGGGCGGGGCGCCACAGGACGGGGCACCACCGGACGGTGCTTGAGCGCGCGGCGGCGGGTCAGCCGCGCCGGCGGTAGCGTACGTGCGTCGTCAGCGGTGAGTGCAGCACCTCGACGGGCTCGAAGTCGAACGACTCGGACCCGTCCGCGAAGATCCGCTCCCCGGAGCCGAGCAGCACCGGTGCGATGTCGAGCGTGAGCTCGTCGACCACGCCCGCGGCGAGCGCCTGCCGCACCGTCGAGGCTCCCCCGGCGATGTCCACGCCCGCGTCGCCCGCCACGGCGAGAGCCTGCGCGTACGCGGCGTCGAAGCCCTCGGTCACGAAGTGGAAGATCGTGCCGCCCTCGAGCTCGATCGGCTCGTGCTCGTGGTGGGTGAGCACGAAGACGGGAGCGTGGTAGGGCGGCTCGGAGCCCCACCAGCCCTGCCAGTCCTGGTCCCACTCGCCGCGGATCGGGCCGAACATGTTGCGCCCCATCACGTAGGCGCCGCGCGGACGCATCAGCCACTCCCCAGCGGTGCGGTCGGCCTCGCCGACGTCCGCGCCGGGCAGGTGCCAGGTGTGCAGCTCGCCGCCGCGCCTGCCGAGGGGCTGGTCGAGGCTCTGGTCCGGGCCGGCGACGAAGCCGTCGAGCGAGATGGACATGTGGCAGGTGGTGTCGGCCATCGGGTGGCTGCTCCCTCGATCGGTCCGGTCAGGTGGCGAGGTGCGCGGCGAGGACGTCGCGCACCGTCGTCCAGTCGTACGCGCCGTACCGGTCGTTGTCGACGTGGTGCAGCGCGGCCTCGCCGCTGAACATGCTGACGAAGTACTGCATACCCTGCCAGGCCGGGAAGGGCTCGTCATCCCCGGCCCGCGACAACCGCCGGCCGAGGCGTGCCATCGCCGACAGGGTGCCCGTGGTGCCCGCCCACTGCAGACGGAACCGGGTGCCGGTCAGACGCGACATCGTGTCGGCGATGCTCCGCGCGGTGACCCGGTCGCCGGCGACCTCGACGACCCGCGGTGCTGCCGGGTCGAGCGCGACGAGCGCGGTCGTGCGGGCGACGTCGTCCTTCGTGGTGAAGTCCAGTACCTGGTCGGCGGAGGACCAGTAGAGCACCCGCCGTCGGTCGAACAGGACGAGGGGCGCCTGCCCGGTGAGCATGTCGGTGAAGGCGCCGTTGAGCACCGAGGTCGCCCGGATCGGTGCGGCGTCCAGGTCGGCGGCGAACTCGCGGCGCAGCTCGAAGTTGCGGTTCGTCCCCGGGTGACGGCCCGGTAGTCCGCGGCGTAGTCGGACGGGACGAACCGTTCGACGCCGGCCTCGACCGCGGCCCGGAGCAGGGCGCGCTGGGCATCGACGATGACCCGGCGGGTGCCGCTCACCGCGGAGACGACCACGTCGACGCCGGCGAGCGCCGTGGTCAGCGCCGCAGGGTCCGTGTACTCGGCCCGGACGACGTCGACGCCGTCATCGGTGGCGAGGCGCCCAGCGGTGGAGGCGCTCGTGCCGCCCGTTCCCGTGTCGCTCTGGGGCCGGGTGAGGACGCGCACCCGCACGTCGTGCGCCCGCAGTGCTCGGACGATGCGGCCGCCGAGGTCGCCCGTGGCGCCGGCGACGAGGACGGTGGGAGCGGTCGTCATGGGGCCAGTGTTCTCTCCTGCAACCGTGTCGGTACGGTTGCGTCGGCCGCGCCCTCGTCAGCGGCTCGGCCCGTCAGACGGAGCGCTCAGAAGTCGGGGTCCCGGCGATCCTGGTCCTGCCACGGCAGCATCCTGCCCGCGACGAGTGACAGGACGCCCCCGAGGACGAACACGAGCGCGACGGCCCACCGCGGATTGCGCCGCTCTCGATCCTGCTGACCGCTCATGCGGTCACTGTAGCGGCTCCGGGTCCTGCCCGGCAGGTCGTGGTGCCGCTGACGCAGGCCAACGTCCGGACGCGGCCGGACGCTCACTGCTTGCATGGTGAGCATGGAGCGACAGCCGCCACATTCGAACCACCACCGGCGTCGTCGGCGCCTGGTGATCCTGCTCGGAGGCATCGCGGCTGCCCTCTGGGTCGTCGCCATCACGCTCCCGATCGTCGTGCTCGTCCTCATCGGCAACCTCCCCGGTGACGACCCGGCGCGTACCCAACGGTCCCTGACCATCGCATCCGGTGCGTTCTTGGGCTTCGCCCTCCTCGCGATTCCCGTCACGATCGCCGTCATCGTCGTGCACCGCGCGCAGATCGCCGGCTACGAGACCTGACGGCGTCCCAGCGACGTCGCTGCTCCGTCACGGGTTCAGCGGGCGTGTTCGACGCCCCACCGGTGGAGTTCCGCGAACACCGGACTGAGACTCCGTCCCTCGGTGGTGATGCGGTACGTGACCTGTGGCGGAACCGCGGGAGTGACCTCGCGGTCGACGAGACCGGCGTCCACGAGCTTGCGAAGCTTACCGGAGAGCACCTTCTGCGAGATCCCGATGACACGGCGTTGCAGGTCGGCGTAGCGACGTTCGTCCTGCAGGAGCTCCCACAGCACGAGCATCGACCACTTCCCGCCGATCAACTCGATCGTGCGTCGGGCCGTCGACTCACAGAAGCCGACCGACTGCTCGCCTGTACTCATCGTGTCCTTCCTCGAGGTTCGTTCCTGACGTGAACGTGCCGTCTTCCGCGACCACGCCCCGGTCCCGCAAGCTCGTCAGGTCGAACCGACGACTCGAACCGACGAGAGGACCGCAACATGCCCATCATCCACGTCGACACCGTGCCCGAGCTCATGCACGGGGACCGGCAGGAGCAGTACACGACGATGGCCGCCGGCATCACGGAAGCCTTCGTCGCGAGCACCGGAGCGCCCGTCGAGTCGGTCCACGTGCTCATCACCGAGGTCTCGGACACGAAGTACTCCGTCGGCGGCGTGCTGCTCCGCGACAAGATGGCCGACACCCGTCCCGCCGACTGATCACCGCAGTCGACGGCCGGCAGCGGGGGCGCCCGGCTCAGGCGTGCGCGATCCGTCCCGGTCCGAAGGGCAGCCACCCCGCGCGGTGGACGAGCCGGTCGGAGTCGTCGGCGGACACGACCGTCGTCGCCGTGCCGAACCGCCACACGCGGTTGTACAGGTACACCCCGATGGCGGTGCCCCGTCGTGGGGCACCGCCCACGTGCCGGTCCCCCACTGCGCCGGGTGCCCGACGCCGTCGATGGTCACGGTCGGCCGGGCGAACCACGTCAGGGCCGGACGGGTGATCCGGAGTTCCACGCGGCGTCTCGTCGTGCCGGAGGGCTGTGTCGCTTCCACTGCCGCAGGATACGGCCCCGGCGGACGGTCCCGCGCCGCGGTCGGCTCCGGCGAAGATCAGGCCCGGCGCGGCGGCGCCTCGACGACGACCGCCTCGAACCGCGGCGGCACCCACGTCAGGATGCCCTCGAACAGCTGCGCCGCGGAGAAGAGCACGAGGAAGACCGCGCTCGACGCCGTGGCCGCGCGGACACCGATCGCCGGGTAGAGCAGCAGGGCGACGGCGATGCAGATGCAGACGACGGCGGCGATCAGCGTGAGCGAGCGGACGGCCGAGAACGTCGAGCCGGTGAGGATCACGGCGGCCTCGAGGAACCAGGCCAGGGAGATCACGAAGACCCAGACGCTCAGCTCTCCCGGCGGATGGACGACCGCGATGACACCGGCCACGAGCACGAGGCTCCCGAGCACCGCGTGGATCACCCGCCGGACCATCGCCATGCCGTCCCCGGCCTGGGCCCTGCCGATGCGGAGCAGTCCCGCGACGACCATGTAGGAGCCGAGCAGGTGGACTTCGGCGTCGAGCGCGGCGCCGGGCCTCGTCAGGATCAGTACCGCCACCAGGAACCCGACGACGCCGGTGATCACGAGCACCATCGCCTGCCGCGCTCGTCGTGCTGCGGGCCGTGGGGTGTGCGCCGACCAGTTCGGCGTCCTCGGTTCGTCCATCGCCGTCCTCCGTGATCCTGCCGTGCCGCACGTCTACACCCGCTGACGCGGTCGTGCCCGCTCGATGTGCACGCATCGACACCGGACAAGACCTCAGCTCCGGGTGTAGGTCTGGCGGAGCAACCCGAAGTGCAGTGAGTTCCGGAACCTTTCAGGGAAGGTCGGAGGACGTCATGGATGCAGAGCGTGCCACGGAGGGGGCGGCCCCGCCGATCGTCGACTGCGGTCGGTTTTCGCCGTCCTGGGTTCCGTCGCGCTGCTCGCCGGGCTCGCGGCACTCGTCCTCCCGCACGCGACGCTCGTCGCCGTCGTCTGGGTGTTCGGCATCTACCTGCTCGTCGCCGGCGGTGCCCTGCTCGTCCGGGCGTTCTCGAGCGGCCCGACGGCGACGTGGCGACGGATCGGCCTCGTGGTCCTCGGCGTGCTCGTCGTCGCCGGCGGCGTCTTCGCGATCCTCCACCCGCCGGTCGGGCTCCGGTGGCTGACCCTCGCCATCGGGTTCGCCTGGCTCCTCGAGGGCATCACGCTGCTCTACGCGCCGAGCACGGGGAACCGCGCCCTCACCGTCCTCGGATCCGTGCTCAGCTTCCTCAGTGGGCTCCTCATCATCAACCTGCCGTACCTCGGCGCGGTGTTCGCCGTCGCCGCCGTCAGCAGCGTCCTCGTCGTCTCCGGCATCGTCCAGCTCGTCATCGCGATCACGTGGTGGCGGGTGAGCGACACCGACGACGCTCGGGAACCGGACGCTCCCGCGATCTGATCCGGACCGCGCCACACCGCAGACCACGCGCTCGAGCACCGACGGGGGAGCTCACATGACGGTCGAGGAACAGGGCACCGCCACGACGACGGGAGACCGGTCGCTGTCCGTGATCGCCCTCGCGGCGATGGTGGTCGGCTCGATGGTCGGCGCCGGGTGTCTCGCTGCCGCGGAACTTCGCCAGCGGTGCAGGTGTGGTCGCGACGGTCGTCGCATGGATCGTCGCGGGCATCGGCATGCTGATGCTGGTCTTCGTGTTCCAGGCGCTCGCCACGCACCGTCCCGACCTCGACGCCGGCATCTTCGCCTACGCCAAAGCCGGGTTCGGGAACTACGTCGGCTTCTTCTCGGCGTTCGGGTACTGGGCGAGCGCATGCGTCGGGAACGTCACGTACTGGGTGCTCATCGGTTCGACGCTCGGCTCGGTGCTTCCCGCCTTCGGCGAGGGCGACACCCTGCTGTCGGTGCTGGTCACGTCGGCGCTCCTCTGGGCGTTCCACCTCTTCGTCCTGCGCGGCACCAGGAACGCCGCGGTCCTCAACACGATCGTCACGGTCGCGAAACTCGTCCCGATCCTGCTGTTCCTGATCGTCGGAGCGGTGGTCGGCACCCACTGGGACACGTTCCGTCTGAACCTCTGGGGCGGTGCGGAGCCGAGCGCCGCGGAGCTCTTCTCGCAGGTGCGATCGACGATGCTCATCACGGTGTTCGTGTTCCTCGGCGTCGAGGGGGCAACCGTGTACTCCCGCTACGCCCGGCGCCGGGAGGACATCGGACGTGCGACGGTCAGCGGGTTCCTCGGCGTCCTCGCCGTGTTCGCCCTCGTCACGCTCGTGTCCTTCGCCGCCCTCCCCGCCGCGGAGCTCCGCGGGCTCCGTCAGCCCTCGATGGCGGGCGTGTTCGGGGAGGTCGTCGGCACGTGGGGTGCGGTGCTCATCAACGTCGGACTCGTCGTGTCGGTCCTGGGCGCGTACCTGGCATGGACGCTGATGTCGAGCGAAGTGCTCTTCCAGGCCGCCCGTCAGGAGGACGCCCCGCGCTTCCTGACCGTCGTGAACCGGCACGGCACGCCGTGGATGGCGCTCCTGTTCACCAGCGGACTGATCCAGGTGTTCCTCGTGATCACGATGTTCTCGGACGACGCGCTGACGTCCATGCTCGAGCTCTGCAGTTCGCTGTCCCTCGTCCCGTACTTCCTCACGGCGCTGTACGCCGTGCAGTTCGGCCTTCCCGGGTGGTCCCGTGGCGCGCACGGTGGCGTCGAGCCGCCGGGTACCTCGGGGCGGCTCACACGGCGCAGCCTGACGGCGGCGTTCGTCGCGGTCGTCTACACGGTGTTCCTCGTGATCGCGGCCGGACCCCAGTACCTGCTGCTCTCCTTCCTCATCTACGCTCCCGCGACCGTGCTCTACGTCGTCGCGCGACGCGAACGGCGGCTCCGGGTCTTCACCCGAGCGGAGGTCGTCCTCTGCGTCATCGCCGTCGCCGGTGCCGTCGTCGCACTCATCGGGCTCATCACCGGCTTCATCACGCTCTAGGAGGCACCATGCACAGCGACACGACGTCCGACGACCCGAGCGCGTCGGCACCGCCGGCGTTCGGGCGTTCTCCGAGGTCGGGCGGCTCCGGAAGGTCCTGGTCTGCGAACCCGGGCTGGCCCACCGACGGCTGACGCCGAGCAACAACGACGCGCTGCTGTTCGACGACGTGCTCTGGGTCGAGAACGCGCAGGAGGACCACCGCGCCTTCGTCGCCAGCATGCGGTCCCGCGACGTTGAGGTGCTCGAGCTGCACGAGGTCCTCGCCGAGACCCTCGCCGTCCCGGGTGCTCGCGACTGGCTGCTGCAGCGCAAGGTGACCCCGAACGAGGTCGGGCCGCTCCTCGTCGATGCCACGCTCGACCACCTCGCCGGGTACGGGGAACGGGAGCTCGCCGAGGTGCTCATCGGCGGTCTGAACATCGAGGACCTCGACCCGGCGAGCGCCCGGACATGCTCCGGCTGCACGGGACGGCCTCGGCCGCGGACTACCTGATGCCGCCCCTGCCGAACATGCTCTACACGCGGGACACCACCTGCTGGATCAACGGCGCCTTCACGCTCAACCCGCTCTACTGGCCCGCCCGGCACGACGAGACCCTGCTCATGAAGGCCGTCTACACGTTCCACCCCGACTTCGCGCCCGCGCTCGACCGACTGGCATGGGCGACCCGGAGCGCGACTGGGGGCTCGCGACGATCGAGGGCGGCGACGTGCTGCCCGTCGGCGAGGGCGTGGTGCTCATCGGGATGAGCGAGCGGACCTCGCGGCAGGCGATCACGCAGGTCGCGGCGGCGCTGTTCGAACGAGGGGAGGCCGAACGCGTCGTCGTCGCGGGCATGCCGAAGCTCCGCGCCGCGATGCACCTCGACACCGTGCTCACCTTCGCGGACCGGGACGTCGTCACCGTCTACCGGGCGATCGTCGACCACGTCCACCCGTTCACCCTGCGCCCGGGCGCGGGTCCGGGCTCCGTGGACGTGACCGACGAGTCCCGGCCGTTCCTCGAGGTGATCGCCGACGCGCTCGGGCTCGACGACCTGCGGGTGGTCGACACGGGAGGTGACGAGTACGCGGCCGAGCGGCAGCAGTGGGACAGCGCGAACAACGTCGTCGCGCTCGAGCCCGGGGTCGTCTACGCGTACGACCGCAACACCGTGACGAACGATCTGCTCGGTGCCGCCGGCATCGAGGTCCTGACGATCAGGGGTGCGGAGCTCGGTCGCGGCCGGGGCGGCGGCCACTGCATGACCTGTCCGCTCCTGCGCGACCCCCTGCCGGCATGACTGCGGCCGCCGGTCGTGGCCCGCGGTCCTGGGCCGTCCTCGCGGGATGCGTCGTCGCCGTCGTCGCGGTGGGCGCGGCGGCGGGTTGGGTCGGCGCGAGCACCGGCGGCGGGGCCGGCCGCACGGGCGCGTCAACGGCCACCGACGCCTCGGCGTGCGACGCGGCCGACGTGGCGGAGCGGGTGCTGCCGAGCGTGGTGACGATCGAGGTCGGTGGGGACGGGGCGGGGGCTCGGGCAGCGGCGAGGTGATCGACGCGTCCGGGATCGTGCTGACGAACGACCACGTGATCGCGTCCGGAGCCGACGATCCCGTGACGGTCCGGCTCGACGACGGAACGGAGCTCGAGGCAGCCGTGATCGGACGCGACCCACGGACCGACCTCGCCGTGCTCCGTGCCCGCACGGACGCCCGGCTGCCGGCGCTCCCGTGGGGCGCGTCGGACTCGCTCGTCGTCGGCCAACCCGTCGTCGCGCTCGGTGCGCCGCTCGGGCTGTCCGGCACGGTCACCACCGGCGTCGTGAGCGCGCTCGGTCGTGACGTCCCGGTACCGACCGGGACGGCACCGGCAGCACGGTGCTCACCGGTGCCATCCAGACGGATGCGTCGATCAACCCCGGCAACTCCGGCGGTGCCCTCGTGGACTGCACGGGACGGCTCGTCGGCATCAACACGGCGATCGCGACCGTGCCGAGCGCCGGCGGAGCGAGCAGCGGCAGCGTCGGCATCGGGTTCGCCGTCCCGTCCGCGGTCGCGCGGCCGATCGCGGAGGCGCTGCGCGCGGACGGCAGCGTCGCCCACCCGACGCTCGGGGTCAGCACCCTCCCGGTGGCGCTGCACCACGCGGACGGCTCCGTCGCCGTCGGGCTCCGGCTCACCGCCGTCTCGGACGGCGGCCCCGCGGACGACGCCGGGATGCGGCCGGACGACGTGGTCACGGGCATCCGGGACGTCCCCACGCTCCACCCCGACACGATCGCGCACCTGGAGGCGACGCGCAGCGTGGGGACGACGTCCGCGTCACGTTCCTCCGCGCCGGCGAGGAGCACGACGTCACGCTCACCCTCCGTGCGCAACGCACGGGCTGACCGACGACGAGCAGACCACGACCCGGACCAGACACGGGCCGGACCGGACCGGACCACCACGAGCACAGGACGGACACGCACATGAGCACGGACGACTTCGGACGGATCATCGTCGGCTTCGACGGATCGGAGCCGGCGATCGCCGCGCTCGACCGCGGTCTCACCCTCGCCGAACGGCTCGGCGCCCGGTCGACGTCGTCACGTCGTGGCGTTGGCCGCTGACGTGGAGCACGCTGCCGGTGGCGAACACCTGGTCGCCCCTGCACGACGCCGAGGAGATCCGGCAGCAGGCCGTTGAGCTCCTCGGCCGGCACACCCCGCGCAGCGTCGAGGTCGACACGCGGATCGAGGAGGGCAGTGCCGCCGAGGTGCTCCTGGGCGCATCGGCGGGAGCCGGGCTGCTCGTCGTCGGGAGTCGCGGTCGTGGTGGGTTCCGCGGGCTCCTGCTCGGGTCCGTGAGCACGGCGTGCATCCAGCACGCGACCTGTCCGGTGCTCGTGGATCGAGGCGGCCCGATGACGGAGGGCCGGGACACCGTCGTCGTCGGCGTCGACGGCTCGCCGGAATCAGGTCGCGCCCTGCGGTTCGCGGTGACACTCGCCCGCCGTCTCGGTCTCCGGGTCCGGACGATCACGACGTGGCAGTGGCCGGCCGCGCTCAACCGGGACGAACCCCCGTTCGACCACTGGACCCCGGAGCAGGACGCGCTCGCGACGGCCTCGTCCGCACTCGACGCCGCCGAGGACCTCATCGACGACGACGTGCGGGTCACGTCCGAGCTGGTCGAGGGGCCGCCGGCCGCAGTCCTGCTCGAGGCCGGCCGCGACGCGGCGTTCCTCGTGCTCGGCAGCCGCGGACTCGGCGGGTTCCGGGGCTGCTCGTCGGTTCGGTCACGCAGGAGTGTGCGCAGCACGCGTCGTGCCCGGTGGTGGTGCACCGGTCGTGAACGCGCACGGCGACCGGCGGAGCGGGTGCCACGGCCGGTAGGTTGAGCCCGTGACGACGATCGACCTCAACAGCGACCTGGGCGAGGGCTTCGGCGCCTGGAGCATGGGCGACGACGCGGCGATGCTCGACGTCGTCTCGTCGGCGAACGTCGCCTGCGGGTTCCACGCCGGCGACCCCGCCATCATGCTCGCCACCTGCCGTGCCGCCGCGCAGCGGGACGTCGCGATCGGCGCGCACGTGGCGTACCGCGACCTCGCCGGCTTCGGTCGCCGACCGGTGCACGTCACACCGGACGAGCTGTACGCCGACGTCGTCCACCAGCTCGGCGCGCTGGTCGCCACCGCACGGGTGGCCGGGACCGCCGTGACGTACGTGAAGCCCCACGGAGCCCTCTACAACACCGCCTGCGCGGATGCGGTCCAGGCCGACGCGGTCACCCGGGCCGTCGCCGACGTCGATCCGGGGCTCGCCGTCCTCGCGCTCCCCGGATCGCAGCTGCTGCTCGCTGCCGGACGACACGGACTGCGTGCGGTGGGCGAGGCCTTCGCCGACCGCGCCTACGAACCCGACGGCTCGTTGGTCCCCGGAGCCGTCCGAGGTCGGTGCTGCACGATCCCGACGAGGTCGCCGCCCGGGTGCTCCGGATGGTGACCGAAGGATCGGTGACCGCCGTCGACGGCTCGGAGATCCCGGTCCGGGCCGACTCCGTGTGCGTGCACGGCGACTCCCCGACGCCGTCGCGATGGCGCGGGCGATCCGCGAGCTGCTCACCGGGCACGGAGTCGCGATCGCCCCGTTCGCATGACGCCCGACGTCCGGGCCGCGGGCACCTCCGCGCTGCTCCTCACGTTCGACTCGCTCGACGAGGTGGTCTCGTTCCGTGCCGGCCTGACCACGGCGACGCTGCCCGGCGTGACCGGTGTGGTGTCGGGCGCGAGGACGCTCCTCGTCCGCTTCGACCCCCGCCTGACCGACGCCGGACGTCTCCGGGGCGGCCTCGCCGACGTCACCCCGCACGACCCTGCCCCACGCGACCCCGCCGTCGCGACTGTCGTCGTCCCGGTCACGTACGACGGCGAGGACCTCGACACGGTCGCCGAGACCACCGGACTGACCCCCGCCGAGGTCGTCGCGTGGCACACCGGCCAGCTTCTGGACGAGCGCCTTCTGCGGGTTCGCGCCCGGCTTCAGCTACCTCACCGGCACGGGCCGCCCGCTCGACCTCCCCGCCGTCAGACCGCTCGCACCATCGTCCCGAGCGGCGCCGTCGCCCTCGCCGGCGAGTTCAGCGCCGTGTACCCGCGAGCCTCGCCCGGCGGCTGGCAGCTCATCGGACGGACAGCGGTCCCGATGTGGTCGCTCGACCGCGACCCGCCGGCGCTCGCTCCGGCGGGCACCCGCGTCCGCTTCGTCGAGGCGGGCCCGGTGTGAGCACCCTCACCGTCCTGCGGGTCGGCCCGGGCACGAGCACGCAGGACCTGGGCCGACCCGGCCTCAGCGACATGGGTCTCGGAGCGTCCGGCGCCGCCGACCGGGCGCCGCCGCGCTCGCCAACCGTCTGGTCGGAAACCGTCGCGATGCGGCCGTCCTGGAGGCACTGCTCGGCTCCGTCGCGCTCCGTTCCGACGCGCACGTGGTCGCCACCACCACCGGCGCGCCCTGCCCGGTCGAGGTCGAGTCCGCGGACGGACGGGTCCGCGGCGCAGCCGCGTACGAGGTCCTGCGGCTCGCCCCGGCGACACCCTGCGACTCGGGGTGCCGAGCACCGGACTCCGCGCGTACCTCGCAGTCCGCGGTGGCTTCGCCGTGGACCCCGTGCTCGGCAGCCGCTCGTGGGACTCCCTCGCGCGCCTCGGACCCGCACCCCTGGCCGCCGGCGACGTGCTCCCCGTCGGCGGCGACGCCGAGGCCTGGCCGCTCGTCGACGCCGTCGCACCGCCGCTCGTCCCGGCTCCCGGCGAACCGGTGGTCCTCGACGCCGTGCCGGGTCCCCGCGACGGCTGGTTCACGCCGGAGTGGCGCACGCTCCTCACCGACCAGGCGCACCGAGTCACGCCGGACAGCGACCGCGTCGGCGTCCGGACGACGGCGGGCCGACCGCTGTCGCGTGCGATCACCCGCGAGCTCCCGAGCGAGGGCGTCGAGACCGGGTCGCTCCAGGTGCCGCCGGACGGCCACCCGATCCTGTTCCTCGCCGACCACCCCGTCACGGGCGGCTACCCCGTCGTGGCGGTCCTCACCCCCGCGTCGGTGGACCGCGCCGCCCAGCTCCGTCCGGGCGACCCCGTCCGGTTCCGCATCACCGGCTGAGGTGCCCGCGCCGACCCGATCGGCACCAGGCGCCCGCGCCGACCCGACTGGTTCCCCGGCCCGTCACTCGAACATCTCGGCGAGGGCCGCGTGCGGATCCCCCTCGACCACGTGCGCCGACGGCGGTTCCGGCCAGTGGACCGTGCCGTCGTCCGGCCAGCACGGCACGACGTGGACGTGCAGGTGCCGGACGCTCTGCCCGGCGTCCTCGCCGGAGGCCTGGAGCAGCACCGTGCCGGTCGCGCCGAGCGCACCGCGCATCGCACGCGCGACCCGTTGCGCCAGCGCGAACGTGGCCGCCACACCGACCGGTCCGGCGCTGATCAGGTCGTCCGTGTGCTCGACGGGGACGACGAGCGTGTGCCCCGGGGCGAGCGCCGATCCGGGAAGCGGCGCGAACGCGACGGCGTGCGCCTCGCGCTCGACCCACCTGGCCGGAGCGTCCCCGGCGATGATGCGACAGAAGATGCAGGACTCCACTCGGCCATCCTGCCGTCCGGAGGCACGTGGCGGGCCGGCACCGCGCCTCCAGTCCGGCCCGGCGCGACCGGACGCGACCGGGCGCGGGACGGTCCGTCTCGTCCCTGCGGGATGGGACGATTGGTGGATGACCGCCACGCTCGTCGCCAAGGGGCTCGCCGGTGGCTACGCCGCTCGCACGCTGTTCGACTCCCTCGACCTCACCGTCGCTCCCGGGGACGTGATCGGCGTCGTCGGTGTGAACGGTGCCGGCAAGTCGACACTGTTGCGGCTCCTCGCCGGTGTGGACGAGCCGCTCGCCGGCACCGTGTCGCTCGCGCCGACGGACGCGTTCGTCGGCTGGCTGCCGCAGGAGCACGAGCGCGTCGAGGGCGAGACCGTCGCCGCGTACATCGCGCGCCGGACCGGCTGCGCCGAGGCCACCGCGACCATGGACGCCGCCGCCGCGGCGCTCGGCCGGCCCGACGCGGGCGACGACGCCGGCGACGCGTACTCCGCGGCGCTCGACCGGTGGCTCGCGGCAGGCGCGGCGGACCTCGACGAACGGATCCCCGTCGTGCTCGCCGAACTCGGCCTCGCGGTCGGGACGGACGACGACGGGGTCGGCCCGGACTCCTTGATGACGGGGTTGTCGGGCGGACAGGCCGCCCGGTCGGACTCGCTGCGCTCCTGCTGTCCCGGTTCGACGTCGTCCTGCTCGACGAGCCCACGAACGACCTCGACCTGGACGGACTCGACCGGCTGGAGGCCTTCGTGCGAGGACTGCGGGGCGGTGTCGTGCTCGTCAGCCACGACCGGGAGTTCCTGGCACGGTCCGTCACGGCGGTCCTGGAGCTCGACCTCGCACAGTCGTCCAACCGGCTGTTCGGCGGCGGCTACGACTCCTACCTGGAAGAGCGCGAGATCGCCCGGCAGCACCGGCGCGACGCCTACGAGGAGTACGCCGCCACGAAGGCCGACCTGGTGTCCCGGGCGCGGACGCAGCGGGAGTGGTCGAGTCAGGGCGTGCGCAACGCCATGCGGAAGAACCCCGACAACGACAAGATCCGACGCCGAGCTGCGAGCGAGTCGAGCGAGAAGCAGGCGCAGAAGGTCCGGCAGATGGAGTCCCGGATCGCCCGCCTCGACGAGGTCGAGGAGCCGCGCAAGGAGTGGCAGCTCGCGTTCACGATCGGCAGCGCGCCCCGCTCGTCGGCGGTCGTCGCGACCCTGTCCGACGCCACGTTCACACAGGGAGCGTTCACCCTCGGCCCGGTGTCGCTGCAGGTCGACGGCGGTGACCGCATCGGCATCACCGGACCGAACGGCGCGGGCAAGTCCACCCTGCTCCGAGCACTGCTCGGCAAGCAGGCACCGTCGACCGGCACGGCGTCACTGGGGTCGAGCGTCGCGATCGGTGAGATCGACCAGGCTCGCGCGGCCTTCACCGGCGAGCAGCCGCTGGCGGCCGCGTTCGAGGCGATCGTCCCCGAGTACACGACGGCGGACGTCCGGACCCTGCTCGCCAAGTTCGGGCTGAAGGCGGACCACGTCGGCCGTCCGGCCAGCGCGCTCTCCCCGGTGAGCGCACCCGCGCGGGGCTCGCGCTGCTGCAGGCCCGCGGGGTGAACGTCCTCGTGCTCGACGAGCCCACGAACCACCTCGACCTGGCGGCGATCGAGCAGCTCGAACAGGCACTCGAGTCCTACGACGGCACCCTGCTGCTCGTGACCCACGACCGCCGGATGCTGGAGACGGTCCGGCTCGACCGGCAGTGGCGCGTCGAGGGCGGCCGCGTCGTCGAAGGGATGGCGACACGGGATCCCGCGTAGGCTCCTCCTGACGAGCGAGGGGACGAGCGATGCGTCGGAGGGCCTGGATCGCGACCGCAGCAGCGGCGGCGCTCGTGGTCGGCGTCGGGGTGGGCATCACCGTCGGACGTGACGCGCGAGAGACGCCGGACACGCCGGGCGCGTCGAAGCCCACGCGCATCGCCGTGGTCACACCCACCCCGGCACCCGCCGACGTCCCTGCTGCGCCGTCGCAGGCTGCCCTCGCACGGCTGCCGCTCGCCTACCACGACGCGGTCGTCCCGCAACTCCTCGACGGCAGCCAGGTCGGGCCCGAGGACACCTGGCAGAGGGCCACCCCCAAGGCACCCCTCGTGGCACTGTACGCCAGCACGGACGCAGACGCCCGTCCGGTGGCGGCGCTGTCGCACCTGGTGTCCACGATCGACCGACCTACCGCGACCGCCGTGTGGGGTCGCTCCCCCGGCGCGGACGGCGGCATGTTGCTGGTGTCGACGCCGGCGCGGAACCGGACACCGGGCGACGGCGGCAACGCGCGTGCGCCGAGCGCGACGTTCGCTTGGGCGCGTGCCGTCGACTTCACCGTCACCGCGACGGACCGTGCGATCCGGGTGGACACTGCCACCAGCACCGTGTCCGTCGTCGACCGGGCCGGCCGGACCATCGCGAGCGAGCCCGCGCGGCTCGGCACGCCCGAGGATCCCACGCCGATCGACACGGCGACCTACGTCGAGGCCGCCTACGTCGACGCTCGAGTCACCTACACGCAGGGCAACCCGATCATCCTGACGGGGCGCACTCCTCGACGATCCCGTCCTACGGCGGCAACGCGGCACTGACCGCCTTCCATTATTACCCGGACCCGACCGGCGGCTCGCACGGGTGCGTCCGGATCTCCGCGGCGATGACGCGGACGCTCGCGGCGCTCCCCGTCGGGACGGCCATCCGCTTCGGCGAGTTCGGTCACGCGGTGCGGTCGCCGTCGTGGGAGAAGCTGGACGTCCACTGCCCCCGCACCAGCAGCGCGAGTTCCCGATGAGCCGCAGTGGCACGGCACGCGCTCCTGGACGGGCCCGCAGCCAGATGTGCTCGCCGAGCCGTACCGGCGGGTGAGCAGAGCGAGGGACTCGTCGATCTTCGTGCCGCCGTGCTGCCGGAGGTCGCCCGATCAGCCTCTCGCGGTCGGGCGGAGACCGAGCCGCTCGACGACCTCGGCGCTCTCCTCCTCCGGCGTTCGGTCCGCCGCGACCGTGATGTGCACCTCGTCGTCCTGCGGCGGCTCCAGCGTGGCGAGCTGCGACGCCAGCAACGACGTCGGCATGAAGTGTCCCGAGCGCTGGGACATCCGGGTCTCGATCAGGTCCCCGGTACCCGCCACGTGCACGAACACGACCCCGGGCGCGCGGAGCACGTCGCGGTAGGAGCGCTTCAGCGCCGAGCAGGTCACGACGCCCGGCGTTCCGGCGTCCAGGTGCGATCGGATCCACGTCGCGACGACGTCGAGCCACGGCCAGCGGTCCTCGTCCGTCAGGGGCGTGCCGGCGTGCATCTTGTCGACGTTCGCCTGCGGGTGCATCGCGTCGCCCTCTGCGAAGTCCCACCCGAGCTGCTCGGCGACGCTCGCGGCGACCGTCGACTTGCCCGAACCGGAGACGCCCATCACCACGAGGACGCGTGCATCGATGCCGCTCAATGGATGAACACCCCCGCGAGCAGGACGCCGAGCAGGCCGAACACCGAGATGAGGCACTCGAGCATCGTCCACGTCTTGAAGGTCTGCCCGACGGTGGTGTTGAGGTACCCCTTCACGAGCCAGAACCCGGCGTCGTTCACGTGCGACAGGAACACCGAGCCGGCACCGATCGCGAGCACGAGCAGCGAGGTCATCGGCGAGGACAGGTCGTGTGCGATGGGCGCCATGATGCCCGCGGCGGTCACCGTGGCGACCGTCGCGGACCCGGTCGCCACGCGCACGAGCGCCGAGACGACCCACGCCACGAGCAGCACGGAGATCCCGGAGTCCTTCACGGCGTCGGCGATCACCCCGCCGATGCCGGTGTCGATGAGGACCTGCTTGAACCCACCGCCGGCTCCGACGATGAGGAGCACGCCGGCGACCGGCGGCAGCGCGCTCTCGAGCGACTTCGACACGGCGGACCGGTCCATGCCGCCGCCGAGGGCGAAGAACACCATGGCGTAGACCGCGGCGATCCCGATCGCGATCATCGGCGACCCGAGGAAGTCGAGCAGGCTGACCCACGAGCCGGACGCGTTCGGCGCCGTCGCCTCGCGGATCGCCTGGGCGAGCATGAGCACGACCGGCAGCAGGATGCCGATCAGGGCGACCGCGAAGGACGGGCTGCGCGGTTCGCTGATGACGCGGGTGAAGTCGCTCTTGCCGTGGGGCAGGGAGGCGGTGTCCTGCGTGGCGGGACCGCGCCGTGCCTCCCGTCCTTCGTGCGCCGGGTCCTGCGAACCGGAGCCGCCGCCACCACGCGACCCGAAGAGGTCCGGCGCGGGGATGTCGACCCAGCGTGCCGCGAAGCGGGCGAAGACCGGGCCGGACAGCACGATGACCGGGATGGCGAGCACGATGCCGAAGGCGAGGGTCGTGCCGAGGTTCGCGCCGACCGTCGAGATCGCGACGAGGGGACCGGGGTGGGGCGGGACGAAGGCGTGCATCGTCGAGAGGCCGACGAGGGCGGGCACGGCGATCCTCATGATCGGGACGGAGCTGCGCTTGGCCACCAGGACGATGATCGGGATGAGCAGGACGAGGCCGACCTCGAAGAACATCGGCAGGCCGATCAGCGCGCCGATGAGGGCCATCGTCCACGGCAGCGCCGCCTTCGACGACCTCCGCACGAGGGTGTCCACGACGCGGTCCGCAGCACCGGAGTCGACGAGCATCTTGCCGAACATCGACCCGAGGCCGACGAGGATACCGACGCTCGTCATGGTCGCGCCGAACCCGTTCCCGAAGCTCGTGACCGCCTTGTCCGGGGCGAGGCCGGCACCGATGCCGACGCCCAGCGCGCCGATCGTCAACGCGATGAAGGGGTGCACCTTGAGCCAGGTGATGAGCGCGATGATGACGACGATGCCGATAACCGCCGCGATGACGAGCTGTGCGACGGGGCCGGACGGGTCGACGGTGTCGGTTCCGCCGCCCTCCGCTGCGAGGACGGTGGCCGCGTGGGCCGTGGCCACGTGGGCCGGGAGCGCGTGAGGCATCGGTGCCCCTTCCTGGAGCCGCTGCCGCGCGGCTCCGTCGCCTTCGTGTCGAGTGCGGTCTGGCGCACGAGGTGCCGACCGTCAATAATCTGATTAATCAGACTATACGACGATCCACCGCGCGGCACCCGCCCTCGCTCGCAGTCTGCCGATTCGATGGACACCGCGTCACACCCGCCACGTGACGCGTACTGCATGGAGGAACGATGCCGACCGCACGCGGACTGCACGCACAGGTGCTCGACACGCTCGGACGGCGCATCGTCGACGGTGCGCTCGCCCCCGGCACGGTCGTGCGCCCGACGCGGTCGCGGACGAGTTCGGTGTCTCGCGATCGGTCGTCCGGGAGGCCTTGCGCGTCCTGCAGTCGCTCGGACTCGTCGAGCCCCGGCAGCGCGTCGGGACCCAGGTGCTCGGCATCGGGTCGTGGGAGCTCCTCGCACCGACGGTCATCCGGTGGCGCGGCGATTCGCCGTCGTACTTCGTCCAGCAGCGGGAGCTCCTCGAGCTGCGGCTCGGCGTCGAACCCGTCGCTGCGACGCTGGCCGCCGGGACGCCCGGAGCGGCAGCGGTGCTCGACGCGGCGTCGGACATGCTCGGTGCCTGCGCGCGGGAGGACAGCCGCGCCTACCTCGAGGCCGACGTGCGGTTCCACCGCGCCCTGCTCGCGGCCTCCGGCAACGCGGTGTTCACGCACTTCGCCGGCACCGTCGAGGCGTTGCTCCGCACGCGCACCTCCGAGTCGCGGGACACGATCACGCGGTGGACCAGGGACGCCGCCGCACGGCACGTCGCGGTCGGGCGGGCGCTCGTCGCCGGCGACGCCGCGGCCGCCTCGGCGGCGGCCGGCGAGCTGGTGCGCGTGACGCGCGACGAGTTCATCGCCGAGGCGCCGTCCGCCTGACGGCGGCGCGGCCCGCGGCGGCGCACGCCCGCGCGCGCCCCGCGCCCGTTCCTTCCCATGACGCGGGACCTGGGATGCCGAATCGCGCGTAGGAGACATGAAGAACCAGTCCCCTACGCGCGAAACCACCACCTAGGCGCGAAACGCCCGCCTACGAGCGGCTTCGTGGGGTCGACGCGACCCGGCGACGGCCTGGAGGCACGGTGCGGGCCCGCCACGCGCCTCCAGTGCGGTACCCGCGCACGTTCCTTCCCATCACACGCGACCTGGGATGCCGAATCGCGCGTAGGAGACATGAAGAAACAGTCTCCTACGCGCGAAACGACCACCTACGCGCGGAACGGCTCCCCACGCGCGGAACGGCTCCCTACGCGCGGAAGCGCCCCTACCGGCGCGCGAAGAGGCGCGGGCCGCGCAGGCGCAGGCGCATCGTCACCGTGCCGAGCCACCGGTCGTACTTGTAGCCGACCTTGCCCATCCGGCCGACCTCCTCGAAGCCGAGCCGCTCGTGCAGCCGGATCGACGCCTCGGCCTGACGGTCGGCGATGACCGCGACGACCTCGCGCACGCTGGCGGCGCGGCACTCGTCGAGCAGCGCTTCCATGAGGGCCCGCCCGAGGCCCTTCCCACCGGACGCTGCGCCGAGGTAGATCGAGTCCTCGACGACGCGGTTCGACCGGTCCCGAGGGTTCCACGCGTCCACCAGGGCGTACCCGAGGATCTGCCCGGACGGGTTCACGGCGACCAGGAACGGGAGCCGCCGCTTCCGGATGTCGTCGTACCGGTGCTTCCAGGCGGCGAAGGTGAACGCCGACGCGTCGAAGGTCACCGAGGAGTTGCGGACGTAGTGCGTGTGGATCTCGCGGACGTCGGGCAGGTCCGTGGGCTCCGCGGCACGGATCGTGTACGTGAACGCGGCCTCGGGCGGAACCGGGGCGCGCAGGTGTCGCGGCAGGACCCGCCGCCGCTGGTATTCCTCCTCGAGCACGCGTCCGAGCCTAGGCCGCGGCCGGGTCGCGGGTCCCGACGGAAGGGCCCAGTCGACGGGTGCCGCTCCCTGCGCGGCGAGCAACTCGTTCACCTGCGAGAACGGTCGACTGCCGAAGAACCCGCGCGACGCGCTGAGGGGCGACGGATGCGCCGACGCCACCACCGGGGTGTCACCGAGGAGCGGGCGGACGGAGCCCGCCTGTGCGCCCCAGAGCACCGCGACGAGGGGCTTCCCACGGCCGACGAGTGCTCGGACGGCCTGGTCGGTGACGGCTTCCCACCCCTTGCCCCGGTGACTCCCGGCATCGCCCGCGTGCACGGTCAGCACCCGGTTGAGCAGCAGCACGCCCTGCGCGGACCAGGCTCGGAGGTCTCCGTGCACGGGCGGCGTCAGACCGAGGTCGGACTCCAGCTCGCGGTAGATGTTCGCCAGGCTGCGCGGAACCGGTCGCACGTGCGGGTCGACGGCGAACGACAGCCCGATCGGGTGTCCCGGTGTCGGGTACGGGTCCTGCCCGATCACGAGCACCTTCACGTCGTCGAACGGGTCAGCGAACGCCCGGAGGACGTTGCTCCCCGCGGGCAGGTAGCGCCGACCGGCGGCGACCTCGTCGCGGAGCCAGTCGCCCATCCGGTGGACGTCGTCCTCGACCGGGCCGAGCGCTCGCGCCCAGCCCGGGTCGACGAGGTCCGCGAGGGGGCGGGGCTGCACGGCTCTACGCCCCCATGGTCGCGACGGAGACCGACTCGTCACCGGCGACGACCCGCCAGACGCTGCCGGTGCCGCGGACCTCGAGCGCGCCCTCGCCGACGACGAGCGTGGTGTCCTCGTCGATGGCGATGCCCGCGGTGACGAACTCGGCCTCGGCGCTCGCGACGAGCCGGGCGAGCGTGCCGGCCTGGACGGCGTGCACGTCGATGGTGAGGTCGACGAGCCCCAGCCCTTCGCGGAGCTCGACCTCGTCCAACCCCTCGGACGCGTCCTCGGGGCAGACCTCGACGCCGCCGATCCGCCACCCGCCGACGAGCGCCCGGTCGGACGCGATCATCGCCCCGGCCGAGTACCCGAGGTACGGCAGCCCGTCGGACACGAGCAGCCGGACCTGGTCGACGAGCGGAGCGACGGCGTCGAGGTAGTGCGGCGTGACGCCACCACCGACCACGAGGGCGTCGACGTCGCTGAGGACCGTGGTGCTGAAGGCCTCGCCCGGCGCGATCTCGGTGACGAGGACCTCGGCCTGGCGGGCGCCGCCGAGGACCTCGGCGATGTCGGCCGTGGACGGAGAGACGGGACCGGCGGACGCGCCGGCGACCGAGAGCAGTCCGATGCGCGGCACGGTCCGGCCGACGGCGGCCGACCGTGCGGTGGCCTCGGCGAGGAACGGCGCGGCGGCGTCCGAACCGGCGAACGGCCCGCCGCCGACGAGGTGGATGCTCACGACTCGGCCGTCACCGGGGCGAGGGCACTCCACGGGAAGGTGATCCACCCGTCGACACGTCGCCACACGTGGTCGGGCTCGAGCACCGTGCCGGGCTTGGAGTACAGGCAGGCGCTGCGGACGTCGGCGCCGGCGTCCCGGATGATGTCGACCACGAGGCGCAGCGTGCGGCCGGAGTCGGACACGTCGTCGACCACGAGCACGCGCTTGCCGGCGAGGCTCGGGGCGTCGAGGGCCGGTGCCAGCACGACCGGCTCGTCGAGGCGCTGCTCGACGTCGGTGTAGAACTCGACGTTGATCGAGCCGCACTCCTTGGTGCCGAGCGCGTAGGCGACGGCTCCGGCGATGATGAGACCACCGCGGGCCACCGCGACGACGACCTCGGGCTCGAAGCCGGAGGACAGGACGTCCTTGGCGAGCAGGCGTGCAGCGTCACCGAACTCGAGCCACCCGAGCACCTCCGGCCTGCTCGTCACGGTCACGGTCGAGGGAGCCTGGGCGGGTGCCCCGGAGTCGCTGCTGATCGGCATCCGACCACGGTAGCGGCACGGACCCCGCGCCCGCGACCCGCATGTGCCGCCCGGGCGCGTGCGGACCCGCCCACGTGCGGACGGCCCACGTGCGGACGGCGCACGTGCGGACGGCCCGGCGCTACGGCCGGGCGTGAGCCGACCGCGCGCGAGCCTGTGCTGCGCGGACTGCGCCACGGGCCGGATCGTCACGAGGTCGAGGTTCACGTGCGCCGGCAGCTCGACCGCGTGCACGATCGCCTCGGCGACGTCCTCGGCCACGAGCGGCTCCGGCACGTCGTCGTACACCGCCGCGGCCTTCTCGGCGTCGCCCCGGAACCGGGTCAGCGCGAACTCGTCGGTCTTCACCAGGCCGGGGGCGATCTCGACGACCGGATCGGCTCGCCGTTCAGCTCGAGCCGGAGCGCCGCGACCAGGGCGTGCTCGGCGAACTTCGCGGCGTTGTACCCGCCGCCGTTCTCGTAGGCCACGTGTCCCGCCGTGCTCGTCACGGTGACGATGTCCGCGCTCCCCGCGGACAGGGCACGACGACGCAGGTGCGGGAGGAGCGCGGCGACGACACGCTTCGTGCCGATCACGTTCACCTCGAACATCGCGCGCCAGTCGTCCACGTCGGACTCCTCGACGCTCGCCGAGCCGAAGGCACCGCCGGCGTTGTTCACGAGCACGTCCGCTCCCCGAGCTCCTCGACCCGGGCGGCGAGCGCCTCGACGTCGGTCGGGTCGGTGATGTCCGCGACGAGCACGTCCGTCCCCGTCGAGCCGGCGAGCGCCGAGAGCTTCGACTCCCGCCGGGCGACGGCGAGGACCTCCCAGCCGCGGTCACGGAACAGCCGGACGGTGGCCGCCCCGATGCCCGAGCTCGCTCCGGTGACGACTGCGCGACGTGCCATGTGCTTCCTCCAGTGCTGGGACCCAGATGTCCTGACCACGGTACCGATCGAGCAAGGTCACGATCAGGTAACGTGACGGGCGATGACGACGGATGCCGCCCCTCCCGCGCCCTCGGCGCCCGCCACACAGCTCGAACCGGGTCGTGCGAAGCGTCGTATCCCGATGTGGGACACGGCGCGGTTCCTCGCGGTCACGCTCGTGGTGATCGGGCACGCGATCCAGCGGCAGACGACGGCGAGCGAGCACGCCCTGGCGCTGTACACGTTCATCTACGCGTTCCACATGCCGGCGTTCGGCGTGATCAGCGGGTACTTCTCGTCGGCGGACACCCCGACGACGAAGCGGATGCGCCGGACGATCACCGACATCGTGGTGCCGTACATCATCATGCAGACGATCTGGACCGTCGTGCAGGCACTGGTCGAGGGCGGAAGAAGTTCAACCCGACCCAGCCGACCTGGACGCTCTGGTTCCTGCTCGCCCTCGGCATCTTCCGGCTGATCCTGCCGTACCTGGCGCAGCTGCGGTGGCCGCTGCTCTGGGCGGTGGTGTTCAGCATCGGCGTGGGCTACTTCGACAACGTCGACTCGACGCTGTCCCTGTCGCGGGCGATCAGCCTGCTCCCGTTCTTCCTGGTCGGCTGGCAGGTGAAGCAGTGGGGGTTGTTCGACCGCTGGTACGAGGCACCACGGCGCACGGTGGTCCGGATCCGCATCGCCGCCGCGGCGGTCTTCGCGGCATGGGCGGTCGCGTGCGCCATCTGGATCCCGCAGTTCAAGGAGTTCGACCTGCACCACTGGTTCTTCTACGACGACTCGTACTCGGGTCTCGGCGAGGACGCCTGGTGGGCCGGTGCCGTCCGCTTCGGGTTGATGCTGCTCGCGGCGCTGCTGACGGCGTGCTTCCTGCTCCTCGTGCCCCGTCGGAACATCTGGATCACGCAGTTCGGAGCCGCGACGATGTACGTCTACCTGCTCCACACGTTCCTGCTCTACCCGATCCGCGAGTCCGGGATCCTGGCCGGGCCGCACTCGGCGTGGCCGTTCGTGCTGCTCATGGTCGCGATCGCCTGTGCGGTGAGCCTGTTCCTCGCACAGCCCTTCGTGCGCCGCGGGATGCGCTGGCTGCTCGAACCGAACGTGCGCTGGCTGTTCCGCCGCGACGCGTGACATCTCCGCGCAAGCCCGCAGTGTGCGAGGTGCCGCGCACTGTGCGAGGGCGCTCGCGTCCCACAGAGCGCGGAGCCTCGCACACTGCGGCGGCGGCCGGGAGGCACGGTGCGGCTCCGGCGCGCGCGTTACGTCCCGAGGCGGGTGCGCTGGTACCGGCGCGGCCACCTGCGTACCGTGGCGTGCGACGCGAAGCTGCGCCGTGCCTCCCGGCCGAGCGCAAGGCGACCCGACGACCAGCGCACCGGACAGGAGCACCAAGATGAGCACGAACGACGCAGCCCAGTGGCGGTTCGAGACCACGCAGGTCCACGCCGGCGCGCAGCCCGACCCGGCGACGGGGGCGCGCGCGACGCCGATCTACAAGACGACCTCGTACGTGTTCGAGAACTCGGACCACGCGCGCGACCTGTTCGCCCTGGCGCAGCCGGGCAACGTCTACTCGCGCATCATGAACCCGACGAACGACGTCGTCGAGCAGCGCATCGCCGCGCTCGAGGGCGGTTCCGGCGCGCTCCTGGTGTCGAGCGGCCAGGCCGCGGAGACCTACGCCGTGCTCA
Organism: Curtobacterium flaccumfaciens; assembly: GCA_029689965.1. GTDB lineage: Bacteria > Actinomycetota > Actinomycetes > Actinomycetales > Microbacteriaceae > Curtobacterium > Curtobacterium flaccumfaciens_E. The sequence goes on from CP121450.1 coordinate 2,850,488, forward strand.
ACATCGCCGGCGCCGGTGACCACATCGTGTCCTCGTCGTCGATCTACGGCGGCACCTACAACCTGTTCAAGTACACGCTGGCGAAGCTCGGCATCGAGACCACCTTCGTCGAGGACCAGGACGACCTCGACGAGTGGCGTCGTGCGGTGCGTCCGAACACGAAGCTGTTCTTCGCGGAGACGATCGGCAACCCGAAGATCAACGTCCTCGACATCGCCGAGGTCAGCGCCGTCGCGCACGAGGCCGGCGTGCCGCTCATCGTCGACAACACGATCGCGACGCCGTACCTCATCCGGCCGTTCGAGCACGGGCGGACGTCGTCGTGCACTCCGCGACGAAGTTCCTCGGCGGGCACGGGACGGTCATCGGCGGCGTCATCGTCGACGGTGGGACGTTCGCGTGGTCGCAGCACCCGGACAGGTTCCCGGAGTTCAACACGCCCGACCCCTCGTACCACGGGGCCGTCTTCGCCGAGGCCGTGGGCAACGAGCTCGCCTACATCGTGAAGGCCCGGGTGCAGCTGCTGCGCGACCTCGGGGCGTCGAACTCGGCGGACACCGCGTTCGCACTCCTGCAGGGCATCGAGACGCTGTCGCTCCGCATCGAACGGCACGTGCAGAACGCCCAGGAGATCGCGGAGTGGCTCGATCGCCACCCGGACGTGGCGACGGTCGCGTACGCCGGGCTGCCGACGTCGCCGTGGTACGCGGCGGCGAACAAGTACGCGCCGAAGGGCGTGGGCGCCGTGCTGTCGTTCGAGCTCAAGGGCGGCGTGCCCGCGGGCAAGGCGTTCGTGGACAACCTGCGGCTCTTCTCGCACCTGGCCAACATCGGCGACGTGCGCTCCCTGGTCATCCACCCGGCGTCGACCACGCACTCGCAGCTCACGCCCGAGCAGCAGCTCACGACCGGTGTCACGCCGGGCCTGGTGCGGCTGTCGGTCGGGATCGAGAACGTCGAGGACCTGAAGGCGGACCTCGAGGCCGGTCTCGCGGCGGCCCGTGCGGTCGCGCAGGAGGGCCTGCGCGCGTAGGAGCACTGCTCCGCGCACAGGAGCACTGCTCCGCGCGTGCCGACCCCGAACGACAAACCCGACGTCGTACGACGTCGGGTTTGTCGTTCCTGCGCGCATGCAACTGTTGTGCGAGCGCGGTTGCGACAAGACCGCTGTCGTACGACGTCGACGTTGTCCCACCACGTCGCTCCGCACACACCCCGCGCGTGCACCCGACCCGACCACGTGCCGTGGACCCGGCGACGCGCCGGACGTGACGTAACACGGCGGTCCCGCACCGCGCCTCCCGGCAGACTGGACCCGATGGACTGGCAGACGACCCCGAGGACTCCGTGCCGTCCACACTCGTGCCCGGCGCCGAACTCGGCACGCTCGGCAAGCCCCCGTCACCGGCGCCTGGCGACCGGGTGACCACCCCGGTGCCCGTCGCTTCGAGGCGCTCGGCGAGCAGTGGGTGCGCGGCGGACGGATCGCGTCGGTCCGCGTGGCGTACGAGACGTGGGGAACGCTGTCGCCCGAGCGTGACAACGCCGTCCTGGTCTTCCACGCGCTCACCGGCGACTCGCACGTCGCCGGGCTGCCCGGTCCCGGCCACCGGACCGCTGGATGGTGGGGCGACGTGGTCGGGCCGGGTCGGGCGATCGACACCGACCGCTGGTTCGTGATCGCCCCGAACATGCTCGGCGGCTGCCAGGGCACGACCGGACCGTCGTCCGTCGCTCCCGACGGGGTGGAGTGGGGCTCGCGCTTCCCGTTCGTGACCGTGCGCGACCAGGTGTCCGTGCAGGCACAGCTCGCCGACCGTCTCGGCATCGACACGTTCGCCGCGGTCGTCGGCGGCTCGATGGGCGGGATGCACGCGCTCGAGTTCGCGGTCGAGCACCCCTCGCGAGTGCGACGGTTGGCGGTGCTCGCGTCGACGGCGCAGACCACCGCGGACCAGATCGCCGCGAACTCCCTGCAGCGCGCGGCGATCCAGATGGACCCCGCGTTCGCCGGTGGCGACTACTACGAGGCCGACGCCGGCGAGGGACCGCACCGCGGGCTCGCCCTCGCACGTCGGATGGCGCTGATGACCTACCGGGCCTCGGACGAGCTGAACGGGCGGTTCGCCCGCTCGTGGCAGAGCGACGTCTCCCGCTCGGCGACGACGGACGGTTCTCGGTCGAGAGCTACCTCGACTTCCACGGCAACAAGTTCACGCGGCGGTTCGACGCCAGCTCCTACGTGACGCTGACGCACGCGATGGACTCGCACGACGTCGGCGCGGGCCGTGGCGGGGTCGCCGCGGCGCTCGAGCGGGTCACGGCCCGGACGCTCGTGGTCGGCGTGTCCAGCGACCGGTTGTTCCCGATCGAGGATCAGCACCGGATCGCGGCCGGCGTGCCGGACACCCTCGACGGCGACCGGGCGGCCGTGATCGAGAGCGAGTTCGGACACGACGGCTTCCTCATCGAGCACGAGGCCGTGGGCGCGCACCTGCGTCGGCTGCTCGACTGACGGGCCGACGCTTTTCGTCGCAGTTGCAACAACAATCACGGAACCATCCGGATCGGCTCGCGCGCCGAACACCCCCAACGGGTGTCGCGCGTGGAATGATGGCGTGGTGCCCGGGCTGACCGAGGCTCGGTTTCCCGCTCACCACAACTCACCACACGTCATCACCAGGACATCGATGGACTTCATCGCACAGGAACGCGACCGGTTGCTCCGGTCGACGACCCGTGTCGTGGGCATCGTCTGCGCGCTGGTCTCGGTCGTCGGCACCGTCTGCGCCCTCGCCGTCCCCGTGGTCCCCTGCTCGGCGGTCTGGCGTGCATCGCGATCATGATCGGCGCCCTGCTCGTGTTCGGGTGGAACGGGTCGCTCTGGTGGACGTCGCTCGTGCTCGCCGCCGGCCTCGGCGCGCTCGCTCTGCTGCTCCTCGGCGTCGACGAGTCCGTCCGACCGGTGATCGCCGCCGCGGTCGTCCCGCTCGCCGCCGGCGGTCTCTCCGCACCGCTCATGTCCCAGCGAGGCCAGCCCGCCGGCCTCGGCCTGACGATCGCGGCCGGCGTCGTCGCCATCGCCGCCATCGTGTGGGCGACCGGCAGCATCCTGGCGGCCCCGTCACCGGCGCGATCCTCGGGTGGGTGCTGATCGCGGTGGTGACGATCTGGATCTCCCGGAGCATCCCCGCGTCGCCCGCCGGATCTACAGCATCGGGACCGCGCACCGGGCCGAACGCCAGGCGAGCGAGACCGAGGCGCAGCGACGTCAGGGCGCCCGGCTCCTGCACGACACCGTGCTCGCCACCCTGACCCTCCTGGCGCACTCCGGCGTCGGTGTCTCCGAGCAGGCCATGCGCGAGCAGGCCGCCGAGGACGCACGGCTCCTGCGTCACCTCCGGCTCGGCGCGACCCCGCAGCCGCAGCAGTCCGGCGACTACTCGCTCACGCGCGAGGAGGAGTCGCCCCTCGGCCAGACCCTCGAGTCCGTCAAGCAACGGTTCGGCCGGATGGGACTCGAGGTGAGCTGGCACGGCACCGGACAGGTCCTGCTGCCGTCGAACGTGCTCGACGCGTTCCTCCTCGCCCTCGGCGAGTGCCTCGAGAACGTCCGCCGCCACGCCGGGGTCGGCGAGGCGCACGTCACGATCGTGCACGACAACGAGACCGTCCGTGCCATGGTCACCGACTCGGGGGTCGGCTTCGACCTCACCCACGTCAGCGCGGAGCGTCTCGGGTTCAAGGAGAGCGTCGTGAACCGGCTGCGCGAGGTCGGCGGCGACGCGAAGCTGTTCTCCGCGCCGGGTTCGGGCACGACGGTCGTGCTGGAGGCACCGCGATGACCCGGCAGGGACGACACGATGAGCCCGCAGGAGACACCGCGGTGGCCCGGCAGGAGGCGTCACGATGACCCGGCAGGAGGCGTCACGATGACCCGCATCCCGGAGGACACGATCAGCCGCGGTCTCCCCGGCGAGACGGTGCAGCCCGCCCCGCGCACCCGGAGGGAAGCCCGCGAGCGGTACCGCGGCAGCGAACGTCGGCAGGCGCGCGGCCTCCCCTCAACCTCGACCGGAGCACGATCACTCCGGCAGGCTGCCAAGCCGGGCACGTCGCTCGGTGCCGGCTACCTCGGCCTCGGCGCCGCGGTCCTCACCGGCATCCAGGCGATCGCCGGCATCGTGTTCTTCCTGATCCGCTGGACGGACTTCACCGACCCGTGGCTTCCGGCGGCGGCCTGGGGCCTGTACCTCATCGCGGCCATCGGGGTCGGCCTCAGTCTCCTCACCTACGGGGAGCGGTTGACCGGCCTCGCGTTCGCCCTCATCTGTGTGGTGCTCGCATGCGTGGTGACGCTCGACTTCGTCGGCATCTGGCCCGAGCACGACATCGTCCACACCGCGTCGGCCTCGGTCGCCGCCGGGTTCGCCCTGCTGCCCATCGCCACCCTCCGCCCCGCCCGCGAGGTCGCGGCGGCCATCGCCGTGCTCGGGCTCACGTTCGCGTGCATGGCGGCAGCGTCGACACCGATCACGAGCGACACACTGCCGGGATCGTCTCGACGCTCGCCCTGGTCACGGTGCCGCCGTCCATCGCCATCTTCGTCGTGCACCGGTTCCGGCAGCTCGTGCAGCGCGAACTCGACCGCGTCCTCGTGCAGAGCAACGTACAGGCGCCGCAGTTCGCCGTGGGGATGCTCGCCTCCGACGAACTCGCCCGGCTCGACCTCGCCGCCGAGAAGCTCCTCGACGCGGTCGCCAACGGCAGTGACCCGCTGCCGCTGTCCGACGCCTCCGCTTCGGTCGCCGCGTCCCTCGCGACCGAGCTGCGCCTGCACCTCATCGAGGGCCGCCGGGAGACCTGGCTGTACCACGCGATCACGGAGTCCGACCACCTCGGACGATCCGTCAGCGTCGCGGATCCGCAGTCCCTCGCGGGCCATCTCTCCCCGTCCAGCGCGACGGCCTGCTGCAGGCGCTCTGGCAGATGGTCGGCGACGGCAGGACCGCGCAGGCCGGCTCGCCGGTCGTGTCCGTCACGCTCGGCCCGGTCGGCTCCGACGGCCACCCGGTCACCGACGACACCATGGACGTCCCCATCGTCTTCGAGTCGCGCGGGGTGCCCCGCCGGCGGCTCGGACCGACTGCCTGGAGCGCCCTCCAGCGCATCGGCCCGTACACCGACTCCGTCCGCGACGGTGTCCTCCACGTCGTCGCGCACTGCGTCGTCGACCGACATCCGTCGATGTAGCCGTCGCACGGAACCGGCTGGCCCGAAACTGCCGGACACCCTGACCAGCCTGCCCGTGCCGCGTGGTCCGTCCCCTAGGATCGCCCACGACCGCCCCCGAGAAAGGACGCCACCATGGCGACTCCAGAGGAACCGATCCGACTCGCACTCGTCGACGACCACAGGATGCTCCTCGGCGCCCTCACCGAGTGGATCCGGAACGCAGCCGACGACATCACGCTCGTCGCCGCCGTCACGACCTGGCCGGAGCTCCTCGCGAGCCCGGCGTTCCCGGTCGACGTCGTGCTGCTCGACCTCGACCTCAAGGACTCGATCCCGGTCTCGCTGAAGATCTCGACGCTCAAGACCGCGGGCGTGAAGACCGTCGTGATGAGCACGTACTCCGAGCCGAACGTCGTCCGCGAGGCCCTCGCCTCCGGCGCACTCGGCTACCTGGTGAAGAGCGAGGACGCCGAGATGATCGTCGAGGCCATCCGCTCCGCCCGGCGCGGCGAGCAGTACGTCTCCGCGGAGCTCGACCTCGCGATCAACAGTGGTGACGTCGGTGGCGTGCCGAAGCTCAGCGCGCAGGAGCGTCGCGTCATGGCCCTGTACGGCGGCGGCGAGCCCGTGAAGAGCGTCGCATACCAGCTCGGCATCTCCGAGGAGACCGCGAAGAGCTACCTCAAGCGCATCCGCGAGAAGTACCGCGTCGCCGGCTTCGACGTCGGCACGAAGGTCGCGCTGCGGAAGCGTGCGATCCAGGACGGCATCATCGTCCAGGACGGCGCCCCGCTCGGCCTGTGACGGCGCGTCGACTGGGCAGAGGTCGTCGGGTCATGACGACTTCTGCTCACTCGACGCGGTCTGCCGCACCGCACGACGGCCTGGAGGCACGGGGCGGGGCCGCCACGCGCCTCCAGGTCGGTGGATGGTCGCGTCCCACCCGGTCACCCAGTGAGCAGACACTGTCGAGTCCGCAGACGGGACTCGACAGTGTCTTCTCACTGGACGCGCGTCGCAACGCGCCAGCGCGCGTCAGCCGAGCGGGACCGGCGCGGTGATCGGCCCGGTGCTCGGCGACGCGGACCGCAGTGCAGCGCGCCGGGTGCTCCGACGCTCGACCCCGTAGCTGATCATGGTGACGAGGACGCCCAGCAGTGCCAGCACGATGCCGAGCCACCCGGGCGCCGTGAAGCCGAGACCGGCCGCGATGACCGCTCCGCCGAGGGCGGCTCCGAGCGAGTTGCCGATGTTGAACGCCGAGTGGTTGAGCGCCGCCGCGATGGTGCGCGCGTCCCCGGCCACGTCCATCAGGCGGACTGCACGGCCGGTGGGATCGCGGACGACGTCGCGCCCAGCAGGAACGCCCGAGGAACACGCCCACACCCACTGTGCGGTGAGGACCGTCACGAGCAGGGCGCCGATGAGGGCGAACATGCCGACGTAGATCGTGCGCTTGACGCTGTGGTCGGAGAGGTGACCGCCGAGGACGCCACCGACGACCATGCCGATGCCGACGACCACGAGGACGAGCGGCACGAAGGACTCCGGCAGCTTCGTGACGTTCTGCACGAGGGGCGAGATGTACGAGTACACCGCGAAGAACCCGCCGAAGCCCACCGCGCCGAGGCCCATCACCAGCCAGACCTGCGGCACGCGGAAGGCGCGGAGCTCGCGGCCGATCGTCGCGTGCTGGTCACGGGCGCTGCGCGGGACGAAGGCCAGCACGGCGAGGAACGTCAGCGCGAACAGGGCCGCGACGACCCCGTACGCGACGCGCCAGCTGGCGACCTGTCCGATCCAGGTGATCGCCGGGACGCCGACCACGTTCGCGACCGAGAGTCCGAGGAGCACCATCGCGATGCCCTTGCCGCGCTTGCCCGGGCCCATGATGTCGCCGGCGACGATGGACGCGATGCCGAAGTAGGCGCCGTGCGGCAGCCCGGCGACGAACCGCGCGACGAGCACGAGGCCGAACGACGGCAGGACCGCGCTCGCGACCGTGGCGACGACGAAGCCGACGAGCAGCACGAGGATGAGCCCCTTGCGCGGGAACTTCGCCGACATCGCCGCGATCGTGGGTGCGCCGACGACGACACCGAGGGCGTAGGCGCTGACGAGCCAGCCGGCGTGGGCGATCCCGGCGTCCGGGTCGACGCCGTACTGGTGCGGCAGGAGCGCTCGGGCGATGTTCGGCAGGAGCCCCATCGCGACGAACTCGGTCGAACCGATGGCGAACCCGCCGAGGGCGAGTGCGATGAGCGCCAGTGCGCGGCGCGCAGGCGTGAGCTGGGACATGGTGCCTGTTCTCGGACGGGAGGAGCGGGACGGGTTCCGGACGTCGACTCGCGTGAGTCGGCTGGGACCGTCGGTGCGCGTGGTGGCCGCACCGGGCCTCCTGTCCGAGCGGGCCGCGTGAGCGGCGGCCCCGTGCCGGAGGGAGGACGGTCCTGGTTCAGCGGCGAACGGGACGGTCGATCGCTGCGAACGACCGGTCCCAGCAGTGTAGACCGCTCCAAACCCCGAACGGAACCCCGCGGACGAATCGATTCGACCGCCGTCAGGCGGCGCGACGGTCGAGCTGCGCAGGACGCACGTCGACGTCCAACCGCAGCTCGTCCCGGTGGACCCATCCAGCACCGCACTCGGTGCAGGTGGCCCAGGCGTGGTCGCCTTGTTCGTCGGTGTCGATGACGACCGTTCGCAGGTCGCAGTCGGGGCACCAGCCGTCGTGCATCATCATGCGCTCCTCGTCGTCTCGTGACCCACCCGGCTCGTGACAACCGGGATGGCTCCGCGTCACCAGTGTGGCTCGATGGGCACCATGAGACACCCGACCACCGACATCCGTGGGACCCCTCCGGCGTGTCGGTGGGTGCGCGGCGGACGGTCAGCCGTCGAGCGCCGCTTCGAGCCGCTCGAGCTTGCCGTCGATCTCGCCGGTGCGGCCGGGCGGATGTCGGCCTTGAGCACGAGCGACACCCGCGTGCCGTACGCGCCGACGGCCTCGGTGGCGCGCTTGACGACGTCCATGACCTCGTCCCACTCCCCCTCGACCTCGGTGAACATCGACGAGGTGCGGTTCGGCAGGCCGCTCTCGCGGACGATGCGCACGGCCGCCGCGACGGCATCGTGGACGGAGCCGTCAGCGGTTGCGGCGGGACCACCGGACGGAGCGACGGAGAACGCGACGATCATGCGTCCATGATGCCCGGTCCGGGCGTCCCCGGCACTGCCGCACCGGCGCCAGCCTGAGACGACAGCGTGGATCGGGGGCGCACGCCGAGCCGGACCAGCGCGACGACGCTCCACACGAGCACGCCGACCTCGAGGGCGTTCCGGAGCGTCAGCACGACGAGGATCCACGGCTGCACGGTGAGCACCTGGTCGTAGAAGCCCGGGTAGATCACCTGGGTCAGCAGCGCCATCGGGATCGCGGCCACGGCGACCGGCAGGAACCGCCTGGCGCTCGGCCGGCCGGCGACCAGCCCCCACACGATCGGCACGACGAACCACCCGATGTACTGCGGAGACCCGACCTTGTTCGCGGCGACGAGCGCGGCGACGAGGAGCAGGGCGAGGAGCGGCGCGGTCTCGGCGCGGTGGGCTCCGCGGTGCACGGCCCGCAGTGCGAGGAGCACCCCGGCCACGACGACGACGGCCATGAGCGGCGTGGACACCGCGGCGGCCGCGTGCGTGCCGGCGCCGGACACCTCGAACGTCAGGATCTGCTGGTCGTAGTAGACGGCCGCACCGGGCACCCCGAACGCCGCCGCCCACATGAACGGCGTCGCGAGGGGCGCCTCGATCTGCAGCGCCCGACCCGTCTGCTGCCCCACGAACGAGAAGAGGTGCGCCGCGCCGCCGTACAGCACGTCGACGAGGACGACGAGCGCCGTGAGCACGAGGGCGCCGACGATGACACCGCGTCGGTGCCCGCGCCGGAGCAGCAGGAGGACCCGACGAGTGCCGCGGGCCACACCTTCGTCCACGCGCCGGCGGTGAACAACGCCGAGGCCACCGCGGGCCGGGTCGCGACGAAGGCCACGCCGATCAGGGCGAGGACGGTGGCCACCGAGTCGATGCGCCCGAGACCGATCGGCCCGAGGGCGAGCAGGAACGCCAGCCACCACCACACGACGCGGACGCCGAGGGCGCGGAAGCGCCAGAGGAACGCGCACGCGACCGCGTCGAGCACGGTCACGAGGACGAGCCACCCCGCACCGATCGAGCCGACGCCGCCGATCGCCGCCGCGGCCATCGGCACGATCGCGAGGATCGGGTACACCCAGTCCTCGTCGATCCCGACCCAGAACCCGGAGGCCTGCCCGGTCTCGATCCACCGTCGGTACGTGATCGTGACGTCGCCGAGCGGCAGGTTCGCCGAGATCGACGTCAGGTACCAGAGCAGTGCGTGCACGGCGGCGAACGCCACGACGAAGCCGACCACCTCGAGCCACCGCGTCCTCTGCACCGGACGAGCGTAGCGGCCGAGCACACCGGAGGACCTGCGAAGACACAGGCTCCTGAGAGGATGACGTGTCACCGTTCTGCTCGTGACCACCGACACTCCGCGCACGCGCCGCAAGGCCGTCATCTGGATCTCCATCGCCGCCGCCGCCGTCGCCGTCACCGTGGTCGCGGCGATCGTCGGCACGAACCTCTACACGCGCAGCGAGAACGCGAAGGCGTCCGCCACGCCGTCCGTCGCCGCGAGCCGGGCACCCTCGACGCTCGACGACTCCGACCTCGCCGGCACCTGGACCGTCGGCGGCGACTCCGAGGCCGGCTACCGCGTGCACGAGGTCCTCAACGGCTCGGACGTCACGGTCACGGGCCGCACCGACAGCGTCACCGGGAGTGCCACGGTCGACGGGTCGTCCATCACGAAGGCGACCATCACGGTGCAGGTCGCCGACATCGCCACCGACTCGGACCAGCGCGACGCGTACTTCCGCGACTCCGCGATGGACACCTCGGCGTTCCCGACGGCGACGTTCGAGCTCACCGAGCCGATCGCCGATGCGGTCCCGTCCGGGTCCGGTACGACGAAGGTCCGGGCGATGGGCAGCCTCACCCTGCACGGCGTCACGAAGGCCGTCACCGCGACGCTCGAGGTCGGGCTGAACGGCGACGGCGTCGACGTCTCGGGTCGATTCCGATCACGTTCTCCGACTACGGCGTGCAGGCCCCGAGCCTCGGCTTCGTGCAGGTCGACGACGCCGGCGCGGTCGAGTTCCTCGTCCACGCGACGCCCGCGAGCTGACGCCGGACGTCCCCCTCTGACCGACTGGAGGCGCGGTGCGGGCCCGCCCCGCGCCTCCAGTCCATCGCCCGCTCGCGTCTGCACGATGCGACATCGCCGACGTCGTACGACACCGGTCTTGTCGCAGCCGCGCGCGCACAACTGTTGCGTCTGCGACGAACGACTTCTCCGCTGTCGTAGGACGTCGCACCTGTCGTTCCGGGTCGGCGCCGCCCCGCACCGCGCCGCCCGCGCCGCGCCGCACCGCACCGCACCGCGCCGCACCTACCCCCGCGCGTCGCCGTCGACGACGAGGTCCCGCACCACGCCCGGCAGCTGCTCGATGAGCGCCGCCATCGTGAACGGGCCGCCCACGGAGGCGCGTCGCGCCGCGATCCCGTGCACCACCGCGGCACTCGCGGCCAGGTGCGCCAGGTCGGCGGGCGCGAGCGACCCTCCCGACGCTTCCGCGGCACCCTGCCGGGTGGCCACGAGTGCCCGACGACCCCGCCGAGGACGTCCCCGGCGCCGGCGGCCGCGAGCCAGGGCGTCGCCGACGAAGCCACGAGCCGTACCGATCCGTCCGGCGTCGCCACGTGCGTGTCGGCCCCCTTGAGGAGCACGACGCTCCCGGTCTGCGATGCAGCACGGAGTGCTGCCGCGGCCGGGTCCTGCTCGATCGACTCCCGCGACACGTCCAGGACGGCGGCGAGCTCGCCCGCGTGCGGGGTGAGGACGGCGAGCGGGCCGAGGTCCACGAGCGGGATCGCGCCGGCGTCCACGATCACCGGCACCCCGTCGTCCGAAGCGTGCGCGAAGGCCTCGGCGCTCGTCGGGTCGAGCTCCCCACCGACCCGGCCGAGATGCCCGAGCCCACGAGCCACGCCTGCACCCGTCCGACGCCGGACACGACCTCGGGACGCCGGGCGAGCACGTGGTCCGACGCTCGGGAGGGTCCCACGTACCGGACCATCCCGACGCCCGTGTGCACCGCGGCGTCGACCCCCATCACGGCCGCGCCCGGGTACCGGTCGGATCCGGTCGCGACGCCGAGCACACCACGTCGGTACTTGGTGGACTCGCCGTGCGGGGCGGTGGTCCAGGCGGCGGCGTCGGTCGGGGCGAAGGGGACGAAGTCGTTCACGACGGCCACGTTACGGTGGAGCGCATGAGCCTGTTCCTGCCCGGTCGTGTGGTGGTCTTCGACTACGGCGAGGTGATCAGCCGGACGCCGCACGCCTCTCGGGCCGCCCTCGTCGAGGCGACCGGGGTGCCCGCCGAGAAGCTGTTCCCCGTCTACCAGGAGCTCCGCCACGACCTGGACCGCGGCGACCTGTCGGTCGTGGCGTACTGGCGCGCGATCGCCGCCCGCACCGACCGGACGTGGAGCATCGCCGACATCCACCGCTTCTGGGCGATCGACTTCACGGGCTGGTTCGAGGTCGAGCCCGAGACGCTCGCACTCGTCGAGGAGCTGCACGACACCGGCACCCGGCTCGCCCTGCTCTCCAACGCCGGGTTCGACTTCGGGGATCCGTACCGACGATCGCCGATGGGCTCCCTGTTCGAGACCGTCGTGGTGAGCGCCGAGGAGCACGTCCTGAAGCCCGACGCGTCCATCTACCGCGACACCTGCGCACGTCTGGGAATCGACGCGGAGCAGATGGTGTTCGTCGACAACAGGGCCGAGAACGTCGCCGGAGCAGAAGCGATCGGGGCGGTCGGCCACCACTACACGTCGCCGGCGTCACTGCGGTCGTTCCTGACGGAGCTGGCCGAGCAGCCCACGCCGGCGCCCGTCCCCTGAGGAGCCCGCGTGACGCACGCCCTGTTCGAACCGATCACCATCCGGGACCTGACCGTCCGCAACCGCATCTGGGTGTCCCCGATGTGCCAGTACTCGGTCGAGGCACAGGACGGCGTCCCGACGCCGTGGCACCTCGTCCACCTCGGCGGCTTCGCCAAGGGCGGTGCCGGAGCGGTCGTGGTCGAGGCCACCGGCGTGGTGCCCGAGGGTCGGATCAGCCCACAGGACCTCGGGCTGTGGAACGACGAGCAGCGCGACGCCTTCCGGCCGATCGTCGACTTCGTCCACTCCCAGGGCGCCGCCGCCGGCATCCAGCTCGCCCACGCCGGCCGCAAGGCCTCGACGTTCCGCCCGTGGGAGTCGACGCACGGATCCGTCCCGACCGAGCAGGGCGGATGGACCACCGTGGCGCCCTCCGCGGTCGCCTTCGACGGGTACGCCGAGCCGCGCGAGCTCGCCACCGACGACATCCGCGTGGTGGCCCTGGCCTTCGCCGCCGCCGCACGTCGCTCGGTCGAGGCCGGGTTCGACCTCGTCGAGCTGCACGCCGCCCACGGGTACCTGCTGCACCAGTTCCTCTCGCCGCTGAGCAACCACCGGACCGACTCCTACGGCGGCTCGCTCGAGAACCGCGCCCGCGCGCTGCTCGAGGTGCTGGACGCCGTCCGCGCCGAGGTCGGCGAGGGCTTCCCCGTCGTCGTCCGGTTCTCCGCCACCGACTGGGTCGAGGGCGGGCTGACGCTCGAGGAGACCACGCAGGTCGCACGCTGGGCCGCCGAGCACGGCGCAGACCTCGCGGACGTCTCGACCGGGGGCAACGCCGCGAGCGCTCCGATCCCGGTCGGACCCGGCTACCAGGTCCCGCACGCCGCGGCGATCAAGCGGGACGCCGGCATCGGCACGATCGCGGTGGGGATGATCTCGCAAGGCTTCCAGGCCGAGCAGATCGTCGCCACCGGGCAGGCGGACGTCGTGATGGTCGGCCGGGAGTTCCTCCGCGACCCGGCGTTCCCGCTCCGCGCCGCCGTCGAGCTCGGCGTGACCGTGGACTACGAGCCGCAGCAGTACCACCGCGCGCGCGTCACCGCGTAGGCCGACCCGCGCAGGGCGGGTCGCGCCTCCAGGCAGTCACCGCGACTGACTGGAGGCGCGACCCGCATTCTGTACGTTTTCTCGGCCTGGCCGCGCGCCAGGCAGTACGATTGACCTCACTGTGGACGATCCCCGAACAGTTCTTCGCCTCACTCATCCGCCGCTCACTCGGTAAGCTGCACTCCCTCGCGCCCTGCGGGAGGTGAATCATGAGTCCGATCGACATCGTCATGCTGATCGGCGGCATCCTGCTGACACTCGGCACGGGTGTCTTCGTCGCGTCCGAGTTCGCGCTGGTCAACCTCGACCGCGCCGAGGTCGAGGCCCGACGGGACCGCGGTGAGAGCGGCCTCGCACCGGTCATCGGTGCGCTGAAGGTCACCTCGACGCACCTCTCCAGCGCCCAGCTCGGCATCACGCTGACCACACTGCTGACCGGATACCTGCTCGAGCCCTCGATCGCGAAGCTGCTCGAGGCGCCGTTCCTCGCGATGCGGCTGCCCGAGGCGATCGTCGAGACCGTCGGGTCGATCGTGGCGCTCGTCATCGCGACCCTGCTGTCGATGATCCTCGGCGAACTCGTGCCGAAGAACTTCGCGCTCGCCCTGCCGCTGCAGACCGCTCGCGTCGTGGTCCCGCTGCAGGTGGCCTTCACGACCGTGTTCAAGCCGGCCGTCGCGGTGTTGAACGGCACTGCCAACGCCGTGCTCCGGTCGATGGGCATCGAGCCGCAGGAAGAACTCTCCGGTGCACGCAGCGCCGAGGAGCTCACCTCGCTGCTGCGCCGTTCCGCCTCCGAGGGCTCCCTCGAACAGGACACCGCGACGCTGCTCGAACGCACGATCTCGTTCTCCGAGCTCAGCGCGAGCGACGCGATGACCCCGCGCCCCCGCGTCTCCACCATCCGGGTGTCGGAGTCGGCAGAGGACGTCATCGCCCTCGCCCGACGCACCGGGTTCAGCCGCTTCCCCGTCATCGAGGAGGACGCGGACGACGTCGTCGGCATCGTGCACGTCAAGCAGGCCGTCGCGGTGCCGCGTGAGAAGCGTCCGGAGGTGCCCGTCGGGGCGCTCATGACCGACGCCGAACGCGTGCCGGAGACCATGCCGGGCGACACCCTGCTCGCCGAGGTCCGCGGTCGTGGCTACCAGATGGTCATCGTCGTCGACGAGTACGGCGGCACCGCCGGTGTCGTCACGCTCGAGGACCTCGTCGAGGAGCTCGTCGGCGAGGTGTCCGACGAGCACGACCGCGCACGCATCGACGTCGTACGGTCCCGTGACTGGCTGACGTTCCCGGGCTCCTCCGCCCGGACGAGCTCGAGGACCGCGCCGGCGTGAAGGTGCCGGAGGACGGCCCGTACGAGACCGTCGGCGGTTTCGTCATGGCATCGCTGGGGCGCCTGCCGGTCGTGGGCGACGAGGTCCCGCTCGAGGACGGCGTGTTCCGGGTCGAGCGACTCGACGGCCGACGCATCGACCGGATCCGCTGGACCCGACCGCGCCGGAGACCCCCGCGACGGGCATCATCATCCCGGCCGCCAGGGCCACTGCGAAGGGGGGCGTCCGATGAGCGCCGACTGGTGGGGCATCTTCTGGCTCGTCGTGCTGCTGCTCGGCAACGCCTACTTCGTCGCCGCCGAGTTCGCCGTCATCTCCGCGCGCCGCTCCCAGATCGAGCCCCGCGCCGAAGAGGGCTCCCGCGCGGCGCAGATGACCCTGTGGGCGATGGAGCACGCGACGCGCATGCTCGCCACCACGCAGCTCGGCATCACGGTGTGCTCGCTGCTCATCCTGAACGTGTCCGAGCCGGCGATCCACCACCTGCTCGAGGTCCCGCTGCACCTGACCGGCTGGAGCGTCGAGGTGATCGGCGTCGTGGCGTTCGTGTTCACGCTGCTGCTCGTCTCGTTCCTGCACGTGGTGTTCGGCGAGATGGTCCCGAAGAACATCTCGTTCTCGATGCCCGACCGTGCGGCGCTCCTCCTCGTGCCGACGCTCTGGTACATCGGCCACGGCCTGCACTGGGTCGTCGTCGGTCTGAACGAGGCGGCGAACGCGGTGCTGCGGCTGTTCCGCGTCGAGCCGAAGGACGAGGCCGTGAGCGCGTTCACGGTGGAAGAGGTGCAGACCATCGTCGAGCAGTCCCGCCGCGAGGGCACCCTCACCGACGACGGCAAGCTCGCCCTGGCGTTCGAGTTCACCGAGAAACAGGTGAAGCACGTCGCCGTCCCGATGGCCGAGCTCGTCACGCTGCCGGACGACGCCACCCCCGCCGACGTGGAGCGTGCGGTGGCGCAGCGCGGGTTCTCGCGGTACGTGCTCGTCGGCGACGACGGCGACCCCACGGGCTACGTGCACGTGAAGGACGTCATCGACCTGCGGCCGGACGAGTACGACGACCCGTGCCGCCGAAGCGCATCCGGCAGCTCATCTCGCTCTACACGGAGATGGACCTCGAGGACGCGCTCGCGACCATGCGCGCCGCCGGGCGTCACGTCGCCCGAGCGTTCGACGCCGAGGGGCGGACACGCGGGTCCTGTTCCTCGAGGACATCCTCGAGGAACTCGTCGGCACCGTCGAGGACGCGACCCGACGCCGCTGACGCGCGCCGCGCCGCCGCGGCGCGCGAGTCTCGGTATGGGCGACGGTTCTCGCTGCCCTGGCTGCGAGAACCGTCGCCCAGCACGAGTCCCGGCCCGTCGCCCGAGTCTCGCGCCGCGCCCGCCGAGTCTCGGGCACAGCGACAGTTCTCGCGCTGCCGCGCGCGAGAACTGTCGCTGTGCCGAGTCTCGGCCGGGCCAGGCCGGGCCGGGCCGGGCCGGGCCGGGCCGGGCCGAGCCCAGCGGGTCGCGCGCTACCAGCTCACGGGGAGCGGCTTGCCCTCCTCGTAGCCGGCGGCCGACTGGATGCCGACGAGTGCCCGCTCCGAGAACTCGGCGAGCGAGGACGCCCCCGCGTAGGTGGCCGAGCTCCGTACACCGGTGGTGATCATGTCGAGCAGGTCCTCGACCGACGGACGCTCCGGGTCGAGGTAGATCGTCGACGACGAGATGCCCTCGGCGAAGAGCGCCTTGCGGGCCCGCTCGTACGGGTCGAGCCGCTCGAACCGCTCGCGCACGGCCTTGGCGGAGGCCATGCCCCAGCTCTCCTTGTAGGCCCTGCCTGCAGCGTCGCGACGGAGCACTCCCGGCGCCTCGAGCGTGCCGGCGAACCACGAGCCGATCATCACCGCGGACGCCCCCGCGGCGAGGGCGAGCGCCACGTCCCGCGGGTACCGCACGCCACCGTCCGCCCACACGTGCGCGCCGAGCGACCGGGCCGCGGCCGCGGTCTCGAGGACGGCGGAGAACTGCGGCCGTCCGACGGCGGTCATCATGCGCGTGGTGCACATCGCGCCGGGGCCCACCCCGACCTTGACGATGCTCGCTCCGGCGTCGACGAGGTGCGCGACGGCGTCGGCCGTGACGACGTTGCCGGCGACGAGCGGGATGTCGAGACCGAGCGCGGCGACGGTGCGGAGCGCGCGGAGCATGCCCTCCTGGTGCCCGTGCGCCGTGTCGAGCACGAGGACGTCGACCCCGGCGGCGGCGAGGGCCTTCGCCTTCGCCGCGACGTCGCCGTTGATGCCGATGGCCGCAGCGACCCGGAGCCGGCCGGAGGCGTCGACGGCCGGCGTGTAGATGTCCGACCGGATGGCGCTCGTCTGGCTGACCGTGCCGACGACCCTGCCGTGCCGCATCACCGGCGCGAAGTCCACCTCTGCGCCGCTCAGCACGTCGTACACGTGACGGGGCGTCCCGGCGTCCTCGGCGTCGATCGCGGTGACGGCCCCGTGCAGCAGGTCCCCGAGCGTGGCGTCGGGTCCGGCGGTGCCGAGACGACCTGCCGGGACGCAGCCCAGGTACTCCCCGCGGCATCGCGCACGACGACCCCGCGGCCGGCGACGGGCAGCAGCTGCTCGAGCGCCTCGGCGACGGTGGTGTCCGCGCCCATGTCGTAGGCGGTGTCGAAGTCGACGGGCTGGTCCTTCACCCACCGGATCGCGGCGTCGAGGTCCTGCAGGTGCATGTCCTGCGGCAGCACGCCGAGGCCACCGCGGCGGGCGAGGGTCGCCGCCAGGCGCGGCCCGGTCACGGAGTTCATGTTGGCGCTGACGACCGGGATCGTGGCGCCGCTGCCGTCGTTCGTCGAGAGGTCCACGTCGAAGCGGCTCGTCACCGCCGAGCGGCTGGGGACGAGGAAGACGTCGGAGTAGGTCAGGTCGTGCGTCGGCCGCGTCTCGTAGAACCTCATGGGCCCCACTGTACGGCTCCGCAGGGTGGTCGGTCTGGGCGGCACGGCGCGCGTCCGGAGCGACACGCGCGAGCGCCTGCGGGGAGGCACGACCCGCCTCGTGCTCGCACCGAACGGTCACCTGTGAGCGGCTAGGCTTGGGACCTGTGCGCGGCAGGGTTGCCCGCACGACACACACGAGCATCTATCGACGGAGAGTGGGCGATCGGCTGTGTCGAGCCATCTGACCGGAACGGACGAGACCGCGGGCGAATTCGGGGCGAACGAGTGGCTCGTCGACGAGCTGTACGAGCAGTTCGTCGCCGACAAGGAGTCGGTCGACAAGTCCTGGTGGCCGGTCCTCGAGAGCTACCACCGGTCGCAGGGCGGTGACGCTCCGGCAACGCCCGCCCCGCCGCGCCGCAGCAGCCCGCCGCGCCGCAGCAGCCCGCCGCCCCGCAGCAGCCGGCCCCGCAGTCCGCGACCCAGCAGCCGGCGACCGGGGACGTCCCGGCGGAGGCGAAGTCCGGCCCGATCCAGGCGAAGACGACCTCGCGTCAGCCCGCACCGCAGCCGATCCCGGCCGAGGCGAACGACGCCGCCGACGACCACGAGGAGACCCACGAGGACGTGGCGACCCCGCTCCGCGGCATGGCGAAGACCCTCGCGTCGAACATGGACGCCTCGCTGACGGTCCCGACGGCCACGAGCGTCCGGACGATCCCGGCGAAGCTGATGATCGACAACCGCATCGTCGTCAACAACCACCTGCGCCGCGCACGCGGCGGCAAGATCTCGTTCACGCACCTCATCGGCTGGGCGATGGTCCAGGCGCTGAAGGAGTTCCCGAGCCAGAACGTCTTCTACGAGGAGCGCGACGGCAAGCCCTTCGTGGTCGAGCCCGCCCACGTGAACCTCGGCATCGCGATCGACGTCCCCAAGAAGGACGGCTCGCGCTCCCTGCTCGTCCCGAGCATCAAGCGCGCCGAGACCCTGACGTTCGGCCAGTTCCTCTCCGCCTACGAGGACCTGGTCAAGCGCGCCCGTGACAACAAGCTTACCCCGACCGACTTCCAGGGCACCACGATCTCGCTCACCAACCCGGGCGGCATCGGCACCGTGCACTCGGTCCCGCGGCTCACGAAGGGTCAGGGCTGCATCATCGGTGCCGGCGCCCTCGAGTACCCGGCACAGTTCCAGGGCTCGGCGCCGAAGACCCTCGTCGAGCTCGGCGTCGGCAAGACGATCACGCTGACGAGCACCTACGACCACCGCGTCATCCAGGGCGCGGGGTCGGGCGAGTACCTCAAGAAGGTGCACGAGCGACTGATCGGCGAGCACGACTTCTACGAGGGCATCTTCTCGGCGCTCCGGATCCCGTACAAGCCGATCCAGTGGGCGAACGACATCAACGTCGACCTCGCCCACCGGGTGAACAAGACCGCGCGCGTGCAGGAGCTCATCAACAGCTTCCGCGTCCGCGGACACCTCATGGCGGACATCGACCCGCTCGAGTACCGGCAGCGCACACACCCGGACCTCGAGATCGAGAGCCACGGACTCACCTTCTGGGACCTCGACCGCGAGTTCGTCACCGGCGGCCTCGCCGGCACCACGACCGCACCGCTGCGCGACGTGCTCGGGATCCTCCGCGACGCGTACTGCCGCACCGTCGGCGTGGAGTACATGCACATCCAGGACCCGGAGCAGCGGCGCTGGGTGCAGGCGCGCATCGAGGTGCCGTACTCGAAGCCCTCGAAGGAGGAACAGCTCCGCGTCCTCGGCAAGCTCAACGAGGCCGAGGCGTTCGAGACCTTCCTGCAGACCAAGTACGTCGGTCAGAAGCGCTTCTCGCTCGAGGGCGGCGAGTCGACCATCGCCTTCCTGGACACCCTCATCCAGCACGCCGCCACAGCTGGCCTCGACGAGGTCGCGGTCGGCATGGCGCACCGCGGTCGCCTCAACGTCCTGACGAACATCGCAGGTAAGACGTACGGGCAGATCTTCCGCGAGTTCGAGGGGTCGTCGCTGCCGGGCGCCGTCTCCGGGCAGGGCTCCGGCGACGTGAAGTACCACGTCGGCACCGAGGGCGTGTTCCGCGCGAGCGACGGCACCGCCATCCCCGTGACGATCGCGGCGAACCCGTCCCACCTCGAAGCGGTGGACGGCGTGCTGGAGGGCATCGTCCGCGCCAAGCAGGACCGCGAGGCCCCCGGCACGTACGGAGTCCTCCGGTGCTGGTCCACGGCGACGCGGCGATGGCCGGTCAGGGCGTCGTGGTCGAGACGCTGCAGATGTCGCAGCTGCGCGGGTACCGCACCGGCGGCACCGTGCACCTCGTCATCAACAACCAGGTCGGGTTCACCACCCCGCCGGAGTCGGCGCGCACCTCGGTGTACTCCACCGACGTCGCGAAGACGATCCAGGCGCCGATCTTCCACGTCAACGGGGACGACCCCGAGGCCGTGGCCCGCGTCGCCGAGCTGGCCTTCGCCTACCGCGAGGAGTTCCACCGCGACGTCGTCATCGACCTCGTCTGCTACCGCCGCCGCGGGCACAACGAGGGTGACGACCCGTCGATGACGCAGCCCCTCATGTACAACCTCATCGAGGCGAAGCGCTCCGTCCGGACGCTGTACACCGAGGCGCTCGTCGGCCGTGGCGACATCACGCAGGAAGAGTACGACGAGGCGCACCGCGACTTCCAGGACCGCCTGGAGCGCGCCTTCGCCGAGACGCACGAGGCGCAGACCGGCACGATCCCGGTCATCACGGTCGACGACGACGGCGCCGTGCAGGGCCTCGAGCGACCGGCCGCGCAGCGCGACGACTCCGAGAACGAGGTGCACGACACCGCCGTGTCCGAGGAGCTCGTCCGGGCCATCGGCGACGCGCACAGCAACCCGCCCGCCGGCTTCCAGGTGCACCCGAAGCTGCAGCAGCTCCTGTCGAAGCGCACCGACATGACGCGCAACGGCGGGATCGACTGGGCGATGGCCGAGCTCATGGCCATCGGGTCGCTGCTCGTCGAGGGCAAGCCCGTCCGTCTCGCCGGCCAGGACGCCCGGCGCGGCACGTTCGTCCAGCGTCAGGCGGTGTTCCACGACCGGGTGAACGGTCAGGAGTGGCTGCCGCTGGCGAACCTCACCGAGGACCAGGCCCGTCTGTACATCTACGACTCGCTCCTCAGCGAGTACGCGGCGATGGCGTTCGAGTACGGCTACTCGGTCGAACGGCCCGAGGCCCTCGTCCTGTGGGAGGCGCAGTTCGGCGACTTCGCGAACGGCGCCCAGACCGTCATCGACGAGTTCATCTCGTCCGCCGAGCAGAAGTGGGGGCAGCGCTCGGGTCTCGTGCTCCTGCTCCCCCACGGCTACGAGGGCCAGGGGCCGGACCACTCGTCCGCCCGCATCGAGCGGTACCTCCAGCCTCTGCGCCGAGGACAACATGGTGGTGGCGCGTCCGTCGACCCCGGCGTCGTACTTCCACCTGCTGCGCCGCCAGGCGTGGGAGCGTCCGCAGAAGCCGTTGATCGTCTTCTCGCCGAAGGCGATGCTGCGGCTCCGTCAGGCCACGAGCTCCGTGGACGCGTTCACGAACGGCACCTTCCACGAGGTCCTCGACGACGATCGCATCACCGACAAGTCCGCCGTGCGCCGGGTCGTGCTGCACTCCGGCAAGGTGCACCACGACCTGCGCGCCGAGGTCGACAAGCGCGGGGCGACCGACGTCGCCCTCGTGCGGCTCGAGCAGCTCGCACCGCTCCCCCTCGAGCAGATCCTGTCGGTGCTCGCCGGCTACCCGAACGCCGACGTGGTGTGGGCGCAGGAGGAGCCGGAGAACCAGGGGGCCTGGCCGTTCGTGTGCATGAACCTGTCGCCGCACCTGGACGGCCGACCGCTGTCCGTCGCGGCCCGGGCCGCGAGCGCCGCACCGGCAACGGGGTCGTCGAAGCGCTCCGCGCAGGAGGCCACCGAGGTCATCGCGACGGCGCTCGGCTGACGCCCCGGGCGGGGGTGCGCTACGCGATCTTCGTGTAGCGCACCCCGGCCTCGTGGTAGCCGCGCTTCTGGTAGAAGCGGTGCGCGCTGTCCGTCGCCGCCGCGCTGACGGCGCTCAGGCGACGCGCGCCCTGCTCGACTGCCCACGTCTCGAAGGTGCCGATGAGCGCCGAACCGGTGCCGTGCCTCCTGGCCGTCGGATCGACCACCAGCAGGAGGAGCTGCGCCGTCGGCTCGTCGCTCGCGTACGCCCACGTGACCTGCGCGCCGGCCACCGCCACAGCGCGGCCACCCTCGTCGCGCACGACCCACGTGCGGTGGCCGGCCTGCGGTGTGAGCCGTTCGAGCCGGGCACGCATCGCCTGCTCGTCGACCACGTGGCCGAGCAGGCGGACGAGGGCGGCGACGTCGGCGACGTCCGTGTCGGACCAGGTGGCGATCGACTCGACGGGGAGGGTCATGTCGTGAGACTACCGACCGGTCGTGCCCTGTGACGACGGGTCTAGTGCGTCGCCTGCTCCAGCCGGATGCGCGCGAGGACCTCGGTGCGCAGCTCCTCGGGCGCCGTCTCCTTGCACGCGCGACGGACCGTCTCGATCAGGACCACGCCGACACGGTGCTCGGTCGTGCAGTCCTCGCAGCCGTCCATGTGCTCCCGGATGTCCGCCGCGTCCTCGCGGCAGAGCTCCCCGTGCAGGAACTCCTCGAGCTCGGCCTTCGCCTTCGAGCAGTCGCAGCCGCTCATCGTGCTTCCTTCCCTTCGACGCGACCCGACGTCGCGGCAACCTTCCGGCCACGCCCGCGCATCGTCGCCGTCGACGCTGCGTCCGGGACGATGCCGGTCTCACGTGCGTGGTCCGCCAGCAGCCCCGGAGGAGTCGGCGGCCACGGTGGAGGCGGCTCATGACCGTCCCCACGGGGGTCTTCATGATGTCGGCGATCTCCTGGTAGGAGAACCCCTCGACGTCGGCGAAGTAGACGGCCATCCGGAAGTCCTCGGGGATGGCCTGCAGCGCGTCCTTCACGGCAGAGGACGGCAGGTGGTCGATGGCGTCGGCCTCGGCGGAACGCGCCGAGATCGACTGCGTCACGCTCTCAGCGCCGCCCAGCTGCCAGTCCTCGAGCTCGTCGATGGTGCCCTGGTATGGGTTCCGCTGGTTCTTGCGGTACGTGTTGATGAACGTGTTCGTCAGGATCCGGTACAGCCAGGCCTTGAGGTTCGTGCCCTGGCGGAACTGCCGGAACGCGGCGAACGCCTTGACGAACGTCTCCTGCACGAGGTCCGACGCGTCGGCCGGGTTCCGCGTCATCCGCATCGCGGCGCCGTAGAAGCTGGTCCATGAAGGGCAGCGCCTGGTCCTCGAACAGGGCGCGCAGCTCGGTCTCGGAGACGGTCTTCGCATCGACGACGTCGAGCGCATCGGCTTCTTCCGAGACGGCGTCGAGCTGCGCCTCGGTCTCCTCGACCAGGTCCTGCGGTGCGGCGTGCGGTTCGTCGGTCGTCATCGCCGTCGAGTCTAGGCCGAGGCCGCCCCCGAGCGTCGTCGGAGCGGCAGGCAGAGCCGTCCGCGGTCGTGCGAGTGTCGCTGTCGCCACTGATCCTCCCGGTGCGTTCAGTACCCTTGTGAACCGATGGCAGACACGACGCATTCCCAGCGCGGGACACGGTCCCGCACCGAGCCCTGGATCGCCCCGCTCGCGAGCGGCCCGCTGCGCGGCGACGTGTCGTTGCCCGGGTCGAAGTCGCTCACGAACCGGGAGCTCGTGCTCGCCGCCCTCGCGGACGGACCGTCCACGATCCGGCTGCCGCTGCACTCCCGCGACTCGGCCCTCATGGTCGAGGGGCTTCGGCGGCTCGGCGTCGGGATCGAGGAGCTGTCGGGAGACAACCCCTACGGTCCGGACCTGCGGATCACGCCGGCTGCGATGCACGGGGACGTCCGCCTCGACTGCGGTCTCGCCGGCACGGTCATGCGCTTCCTGCCCCCGCTCGCCGCGCTCGCGGTCGGCCCGGTGACGGTCGACGGCGACCCGTACGCACGGAAGCGTCCGATGCACGCGATCATCCGGGCCCTCGTCGACCTCGGCGTGGACGTCACGGACGACGGCGACGGCGCGATGCCGTTCTCGTTCACCGGCACCGGCTCGGTCCGGGGCGGCAGGCTGGCGATCGACGCCTCGGCCTCGTCGCAGTTCGTCTCCGGTCTGCTGCTCTCCGCCCCGCGCTTCGACGAGGGTCTGCACCTCACCCACGTCGGGAACGGCTGCCGAGCCTGCCGCACATCGAGATGACCGTCGCCGCACTCCGCGCCCGCGGGGTCCGCGTCGACGAACCGGCCGTCGGCGAGTGGGTCGTGCACCCGGGCCCGATCGCCGCGCGGGACGTCACCATCGAGCCGGACCTGTCGAACGCGGCACCGTTCGCGGTCGCCGCGCTCGTCGCCGGCGGCACCGTCCGCATCCGCACCTGGCCGACGGCGACGACGCAGGTCGGCGCCGACCTCGAGACGCTCCTCCCCCTGCGGGGCGCGACCGTGACGCGGCACGGCGACGACCTCGTCTTCGACGGCGGCGTCGGGGTCCGGGGCGGTGCCTCCCTCCCGGGGCTCGAACTCGACCTGAGCCGTGGCGGCGAGCTCGCACCCGCGCTGGTCGCGCTGGCGGCGCTGGCCGGCGGCCCGACCGAGATCACCGGGATCGGCCACCTGCGGGGGCACGAGACGGACCGTCTCGCCGCCCTGGCCGAGGACGTCAACCGGTCTGGAGGCACGGTGCGCGAACTCGACGACGGCCTCCGGATCGAGCCTGCCGCACTCCACGGCAGCGACTGGGGCGCGTACGACGACCACCGGATGGCGACGGCGGGCGCGATCGTGGGTCTCGTCGTCGACGGCGTCGCCGTCGACGACATCGGCTCGACAGCGAAGACGCTGCCGCAGTTCCCCTCGCTCTGGGCCGAGCTGGTCGCGACCGCCGGGGCCGCGCCGGACGACACGGGGGCATGACCCGATGAGCTGGTGGGACGACGTCGACGGTGACGACACCGACGAGGACGAGCCGTACGGACAGTACGACGAGTCGAGCGTCCGGGTGCGTCCGAACCCGAAGGGCAACCGGCCGCGCACGAAGGTCCGGCCCACCTACGAGGACGCTCCCACCGGCTGGGTGACGAACGTCGACCGCGGACGCTTCGGCGTGCTGGTCGGCGACCGGCTGATCACTGCCACGAAGGCCCGTGAGCTCGGCAAGAAGTCCGTCGTCACGGGCGACACCGTCCACCTCGCCGGTGACGTCTCCGGCGAGCCCGGCTCACTCGCACGCATCGTGAAGGTCGCCGAACGGACCACGCTGCTGCGCCGCAGTGCCGACGACACCGACGACGTCGAGCGCGTGATCGTGGCGAACGCCGACCAGATGCTGATCGTCGTGGCCGCCGCCGATCCCTCGCCGCGCACCAGGCTGATCGACCGGTACCTCGTGGCGGCGTTCGACGCCGGACTCGATCCGATCCTCTGCATCACGAAGACCGACCT
This sequence comes from Curtobacterium flaccumfaciens, assembly GCA_029689965.1. Lineage (GTDB taxonomy): Bacteria > Actinomycetota > Actinomycetes > Actinomycetales > Microbacteriaceae > Curtobacterium > Curtobacterium flaccumfaciens_E. The sequence goes on from CP121450.1 coordinate 2,875,675, forward strand.
CGCCGATCCGGCACCGTTCCTGGCGCACTTCGCCTGCCTGGACCTCAGGGTCGTGACGAGCCGCTCGGACGACGTCCCCTTCGACGCCCTGCACGACGTGCTCGACGACAAGGTCACGGTGACGGTCGGACACTCGGGCGTCGGGAAGTCGACGCTCGTGAACGCCCTGACCGGGTCGTCTCGCGCGACGGGGGTCGTGAACTCGGTCACCGGGCGGGGCGGCACACCTCGTCGTCGTCGATCGCGCTGCACGTGCGGGACGGCGGCTGGATCATCGACACCCCGGGCGTCCGGTCGTTCGGCCTCGGACACGTCGACCCCGCGAACGTGTTCCGGGCCTTCGCGGCGCACGCGGTGCCGCTCCGGGAGCCCGCCGACGGGATCCCCCTCGACCAGGCGCACGACTGGGAGATCGTCGACCGGGTGCAGGACGGCGAGCTCGGGCCGACCGGGGTCGAGCGGCTCGACTCGTTCCGGGCACTCCTCACGGGCATGGGCGCGTCCGACCCCGGCCTGGAGTAGTCCGGCCGGGTCCGTCCGGCCGGGTCCGTGTGCAGTGTGCGAGGTTCCGCGCTGCGTGCGAGGCCGGAGCCCTCGCACGGTGGGCGAAAGCGCGCACACTCCGGAGCGGACCTCGCACGGTGCGAGGACGGGCCGGGTCGACAGGTGGGCATCGGCCTTGTACAGTTGGGCTTCGTGTCTGAAGTTGCAAAGTACAACTTTGCGCCGACCCCCGCCGTCGACGCCCCGTCCTCCCCATGACGACAACGACGTCGCACAGCTCGCCGTCCCAGCCCCACTCGCACGCCGCACCCCGGTCCGCCCGGAGCCCGCGACAGCCGGCCGGCCCGTCGGTCATCCGCCCGCAGGGCCTCGGCCGCGTCCTGCTAAGCTTCGGCTCGCACATCCTCGTGCCGCTGTTCCTCGCCGTCGGCATGGGTCTCGCCTACCTCGGCGCCTTCCACGCCCCGACCCCGCACGACCTCCCCGTCGGCATCGTCGGCCAGGGTGCGGCGACGCAAGTGTTCGCCCAGACCGTCACCGACCAGTCCGACGGCGCCCTCGTCACGCACGTGGTGCCCTCGACCGCCGAGGCCGAGCGGATGGTCAGCCACCGCGACCTCGCCGCCGTCTACGCCCGGGCAGCACCGGCGCGACGCTCTACGTCTCGACCGCCGCATCCGAGACGACCGCGAGCGCCGCGCAGAGGATCTTCATGCCGATCGCGTACCGGGCACACCTGCCGTTCACCGTGCAGGACGTCGTGCCCGCCGGAGACGACGACACCACGGGGCAGGGCCTGTTCTTCCTCCTCGTGGCGCTGAGCGTCGGCGGCTACGCGTCCGCGATCGCCGTGGCCGCCTTCGCCGCCCGTCTCCGCCCGCTGTGGACCGCGGCGATCGGACTCGCGACCGCCGGGGTCGTCGCCGGGATCGGGATCGTCATCGCCGGCCCGCTGTACGGGATCATCACCACGCACCGATGGGAGATCTTCCTCTTCGCCTGGCTGTACGACGCGATCATCGTCGCGCTCGGTGTGGGGCTGCACCCGCTCCTCGGCCGGTGGACGACACCGATCCTCACGATGCTCTTCGTGATGCTCAACTTCACGTCCTCGGGCGGCATCTTCCAGCCCGCATTCCAGCCCGGCTTCTTCGCCGGCCTCAACACCTTCTGGAGCGGTGCGGCGTGGCTGCAGTCAGCCCAGGACCTGCAGTACTTCCCGGGTGCCTCGCTCGGCCGGTCGTCGCTCGTCCTCTCGCTCTGGTTCGCGGTCGCCGTCCTGCTCTGCGTCGTCGTGCACGGGCTCGTCGCACGGAAGACCCGCATCGCCCGCGAACGCGAGGTCACGGCGCTCGAGGAAGAAGCGGTCGTGGCGGCGTAGGACGGTACCCTGACGACCGTGGACCTCAGCGCCGACCTGGACTTCGCCCGCTCCCTCGCCGACACCGCCGACACGATCAGTCTCGAGCGGTTCCGCGCCGCCGACCTGCACGTCTCGAAGAAGGCCGACAGCACGCACGTCACCGACGCCGACCAGGCGGTCGAGCGAGCGCTCCGCGAGCGGCTCGCGACCGAACGCCCCGACGACGCGTTCCTCGGCGAGGAGACCACCGCCGACACGGGTGCCGAGGCCGTCAGCGAGGGGCATCGCCAGTGGGTCGTCGACCCGATCGACGGCACCGCGAACTACCTGAGGGGCGTGCCGGTGTGGGCGACCCTCATCGCTCTGGCGGTGGACGGCCGCCCGGTCCTCGGCGTCGTGAGCGCCCCGGCCCTCGGCAAGCGCTGGTGGGCGGCGGAGGGGCTCGGTGCACACTCCCTCGACGGACCCCTGCACGTCTCGGGCGTGGACACCCTCGCCGATGCCAGTCTCAGCTACAACAGCATCCAGCAGTGGGACGACGACGACCGTCTCGAACCGCTGATCGACCTCTCCCGCACGGTCTGGCGCACCCGGGCGTACGGGGACATGTGGTCGTACATGATGGTGGCCGAAGGCGTCCTCGACATCGCCGGCGAACCGGACCTCAAGCCGTGGGACATCGCGGCGCTCGTGCCGATCGTGGAAGAGGCCGGCGGCCGGTTCACCTCGCTCGACGGCGATCCCGGCCCCTGGCACGGCAGCGCCCTCGCGACGAACGGCCTCGTGCACGATGCCGTCGTCGACGTCATCCGCCGCTGACAGCCGCATCCGCCCGCGCGTGCAAGATTTGCGGCCGCGCACGAACGACAGCGCCGACGTCGCACGACAGCGGTCCTGTCGCAGTCCCGCGCGTGCAAGATTTGCGGCCGCGCACGAACGACAGCGCCGACGTCGCACGACAGCGCAGTTGTCGTTCCGAGTCGCCCGAGCCCCCGGACTGGGGGCAGTGCACGCGACATCGGATTGCGGACACCGGCTACGCCGAGCAAAACCTGAGTTATCTTGCTTCCAGGCGGCAGGTCAGGTGACGTCTCGGATTCCCTAGATCCGAACGGAGCGCTCGGCCGGTCGTGCTTCGTCCGAAGACCCTAACCCGAGGGGTGATACAGACGATGACTTCATCGTTCCCGCGCGGAACCGAGTGCACCCTCACTCGTCATCCGCATCCCGAAACCGACTGCCTCGGCGCGCGCTCGATCGCCGCCTCACGTCCGGTCCTCGGCACGGCTGCCCGCCGCGCCGCCGTCCGGTCCGCCTCCTCCGCAGCATCCGTTCCCGGGCGCGGAGGCCGGTGAGTCATGGCACTCACCGGTCGCCGTCTCGAGGTCGACCGGATCGCGACCCTCGCCGTACTCCCTCGTGAGTCCGCGATGGTCGTCGTCGGCGACCCTGGTTCCGGACGCAGCAGCGTCCTCGACGCGGTGTCCGACCGCGTCTCCCTCCCCGTCGTCCGCGTCGGTGTGAACGGGAGCGAGTCGCACTGGCCACTGGCCGGCGTGACGTCGCTCTTCACCGCCCTGGACGACCCCGTGCGACGGCCCACATCGCGCACCTCCTCCAGACGAGTGCGACCGAGCCGGCCGGAAGCGCCAGGTCCGCTCCGCAGGCCGCGGGCCTCGTGGCCGCGCACGACTTCCTCGACGCCGTGCACGCGCTGACCCTGCCGCCGACGGTCGTGCTCATCGACGATCTCGACCGGATGGACGTGGAGAGCCAGGAGCTCATCGCGTTCCTGGCGTCGCGGCTCGCCGGGACCGCACTGCGGGTCGTCGCCACGGTCCGCACCGTGCCGTCGGACGGACCGCTCGCCGCCCTGCCGACCCTCCGGATCGAGCCGCTGCCGGCGGACGAGGCACTCGTGCTCGCCCGCGCCATGGCACCGGAGGACGCGAACGACGGCGTCCTCGCGGTCCTCGCGCAGGAGACCGGCGGCAACCCCGGCGCCCTGCGCGAGCAGCTCGCCGTGCTCGGTCGCGAGCAGCTGAACGGCTCCGAGCCGCTCGTGCTCCGCTCCGCCCGACGCCGACCACCGAGGCCATCGCCGCCCTGGCGCTCGGCTCCGCTGCGGGACGCGATCTGGACGTCCTCGCACGACTGGCCCTCGTCCCGGTGGCGAGGACCGCCGCGTGGGACCGCGACGAGCTCGACGACCTCGCCGACGCCGGGCTGACCGCGGTCAAGGGCCAGACCGTCACCGTCCGCGACCCCCTCGTCCGCTCCGCGCTGTACTGGCGGATGCCGGCACGCGACCGGCGCGCGGCCCACACCGAACTGGCTGTGGCGAGCGCCGAGTGCGACCCGCGCGCGTCGGCGTGGCACCGCAGCTTCGTCGACGACGTCCCGACGTGGTCGCGCTGCTGCGTGCGGCTCGGTCCTACGTCGTGGACGGCAACGCCCAGGCGGCGATCGTCCTGACCGAGCGTGCGCTGCACATCGGCGGCGGCAGCGAGGACGAGCACGTGGCGCTCCTCGGCGTCGCCGAGGCCCTGCTCGCGAACCGGCTGCTCGGCTTCGCCGCGCGGTACCTCGCCGCGATCCGGCCGTTCCGGGCGATGTCCGACGAGACCCGTCGGCTCCGCCTGGAGTACTCGGTGCAGTACCTCAGCGGTGACGCCGTGCACGCGGACGAGCTCCTCGTGCCGGTCGACCCGGAGGACGCCGCCGAGGCGGACGCCGTCGGCGGGCTCCTCGCCATGGTCGCCTGCTTCCGGGCCGAGGCCTGGGAGCTCGACCACGCGCGGGACCTCCTCGCCCGGGCCGAACCGCTCCGCCGGTCCGCGTCCCCGCACACGGTGGAGATCACGACCGCAGCACGCGAGCTCGTGGCCGCCGTCGACGGGACCCTCCCGCCCGACACGGAGCTGCACGACGGGCTGTCCACCGCGACGCTCCTCGGCATGTCCGACCCCGCGCTGCTGCTCCTCGCCCACGCGCTGAGCATCGCCGAGCGGTACCGCAGCGCCCGCCGCGTCTTCGCCCTCGTCCTCGCCCGGGGACCGGAGGCCCTGCCGGTGTGGACCGAGGCGGCGCGCTACCTGTCCGCCGAGAACGAGGTGCGATCCGGGAACTTCCGGCAGGCGCTCCGGGCGATCGACGTCTGGGAAGCCGGCTCGTCGGTCGTCGAGCGGCTCCGGGAGCCGTCCCGGGCGATCGCCATCGCGTGGCGGCACTTCGCCGAGGGCCGCTCCCCGAGGCGCTCGAGGTCGTCGACCGGTGCCTGGCCCAACGCTCCACGATCCGCCTGTGGGGCGCGACGGCGAAGCTGCACGCCCTGCGCGGCCGGGTACTGCTGCTCGACGGCCGGCTCGACGAGGCTGCGGCGTCCCTCGAGGCCGCCGACGCCATCGGTCGGTCCCTCCGGAACCCGGCGGTGCTGCGGCACCTCGGCGACCTGGTGGAGGCGTACGCGCGCCTCGGCCGGATGGACGACGCCCGTGCGGTCGCGGCGCGGCTCGCGGGCGACCACCACGCCCGGCCGTCGCGATGGGGGCGCTCGTCCTGGCACGGTGCCTGGCGCTCGTCGCGGACGACACCACCCGTGAGACCGCCCGCCGCCGCGCGCTGGAGCTGTTCCAGCCGCACGACTCGCAGTTCGAACGGGCCAGGACCTTCGCGGCGCTCGCCGCCGTGGGGAGCCCGGCGGAGCGTCCGCGTCTCGGTGCGGCGGCGGCAGCGGCGTACGAGGCGGCGGGGCTCCGGCGTCCCCTCGCCACGCCCGCTGCGACGGTCGCGATGCCGCCGTTCGGGGCGTCGTCGCTGCGGTCCGCCTCGGCGCTGTCCACCTCGGCGCCGGGCACGCCGCGGAGCGCCCCGGATGCCTCGGCCGTGCTCACCTCGCTCACCGCGGAGGAGCGCGCCGTCGTGCAGAAGGTGACCGAGGGGTACCGCAACCGCGAGATCGCCTCGTCGCTGTTCATGTCGCAGCGGACGGTGGAGCTGCGGTTGACGCAGATCTACCGGAAGGTGGGGCGCGCTCGCGCTCGCACCTGGTCGCGCTGCTCACGTGACCTGAGCGCGACTCCCTGACGGACTGGAGGCGCGGTGCCAGCCGGCACCGCGCCTCCAGGCCGTCCTGCGGTCACCACCGACCACCGCGAGCGGCTTGCGGGAGTCCGCACGCGTCCGCGGCGGATCGCAGCCCGCACGCGGGGAACCGCAAGAGCGGCCGGAGACCGTTGCCGTGTCACCGGACGCGGGTGAGGCTTCTCCTGCACCGACCGCCGTGCTCCTCCGGGAGCCCGACCGTGGTACCCGTCCGGTACCCGAACCGTCGGCCCGCGTACGCCGTCGTCCGCCCTCGCCTGATCCGAGGACGGGCGACGGTCCGGGCCGGCGGACCGGACGCACGGCAGACCCGACGGCGGTCGGTGCCGCACCACTCCCGCGAGCTCCCCACGGCTCGTCCGCTGCTCCTCCCACCCGAAGGGACGCCAGATGTGCGGCATCATCGCGGCCCGCGTCGCCGACGACGCGACGCCCTACCTGCTCGACGGCCTCGAACGGCTCGAGTACCGCGGGTACGACTCCGCGGGCATCGCGGTCCGCACCGCGGCCGGCCGCACCGAGACCATCCGCTCGGTGTCCCGGGTCGGCGACCTCCGGACGCTCGTCGCGGCCCGCTCGGGCGACGCGCTGACCGGGGTCGGCATCGGGCACACCCGCTGGGCGACCCACGGCGTGGTGTGCGAGACGAACGCGCACCCGCACGCGGACTGCTCGGGTCGCATCAGCATCGTGCACAACGGGATCGTGGAGAACGCCGACCGGCTGCGGGCCACCCTGGAGCAGCAGGGGCACGTGTTCGCGTCGGACGTCGACTCGGAGGTCATCGCCCACCTCGTCGAGCGAGCCCTCGCCGTGGACCCGGACCTCATGCTCGCGGTGCAGATCGCGACCGCACAGCTCGAGGGGTCGTGGGCGGTCGTCGTGCTCGACGCCCGGGACGGCCGCATGGTGGTCGCCGCGGAGCGGTCCCGCTGGTCGTCGCCCGGTCGGCCCGCGGCGACTTCGTGGCGAGCGACGTCGGGGCGATCGCCGAGTGGTGCGAGACGTTCGTGGCCCTGCGCGACGGCGACGTCGTCGAGCTCGGGGAGGCCTGGACGTGGTCGTCCGCCGGTGTCACCGTCCCGGTGCCGTTCCCGACCCCGTCGCCGTTCGCCGCCGGCGCGCTCGACCTCGGCGACCACCCGGACCACATGGCGAAGGAGATCGAGGAGCAGCCGTCGGTCGTCGCATCGATCCTCGACCGGGTCGCCCGTCGTGCCGCGGACGGGAGCATGTGGGTCGGTCTCGGGCTCCCGGGGTTCCACCGGCTGGCCATCGTCGCGTGCGGCACCTCCCTGAACGCCGGCCAGGTCATCGCGACCGCACTCCGCGGGATCGGCGGTGTCCCGACTGACATCGTCGTCGCGAGCGAGGCGGACCAGGCGGTGCTCGGCCCGGGCACGCTCGTCGTCGCGATCAGTCAGTCCGGCGAGACCGCTGACGTGCTCCGCGCCCTGGACCGGTTCGAGGACCGTCACCCGGTGCTCGCCCTCACGAACAACGTGCACTCGTCGCTCGCCCGCCGGGCGGACGCCGTCCTCGACTGCCACGCCGGCCCCGAGATCGGGGTCGCCGCGACGAAGACGTTCACCGCGCAGGTCGTCGTCGGGGTCGCCGCCGTGATCTCCGCCCTGGTGGCGTCCGGCCGGATCGAGCCCGAGCGCGCCGCTGCCCTGGTCGGCGAGCTGACCGACCTGCCGACACGCATCGGCCACGCCGCGTCGATCGCCGTGGACCGGATCCCGTTGCTGGTCGCGAGCGTCAAGGACGCCACCGGGTTCCTGTTCCTCGGCCGCGGCGCCGGGCTGCCGTACGCGGCGGAGGGCGCCCTGAAGCTCAAGGAGCTCAGCTACCGGTGGGCCGAGGCCTACCCGGCGGGTGAGCTCAAGCACGGCCCGCTCGCCCTCGTCGACGAGGGCACCCCGGTCGTCGTGGTCGACCACGGCGAGCCCCGGCTGCAGGCGAACGTCGCCGAGGTCCGTGCCCGTGGCGGCTTCGTGATCACGATCGGCGGCGAGGGGTCGGACATCCCGGCACTCGGCCGCCGTGTGGCCGGTGACCTCACGTGGGGTCGGTCGACGGCGCCGTGGGGTCCGCTCGAGGCGGTCGTCCCGCTGCAGATGCTCGCCCGTGAGCTCGCCCTCCAGCTCGGGTGCGACGTGGACAAGCCCCGGAACCTGGCCAAGTCGGTGACGGTCGAATAGCCAGGCACACGCGCATGAACCGCCTGACGGTGTTCCTCGCCGTCCTCACCGGGCTCGCCATCGTCGCGACGATCATCGTGCTCGCCGTCGTGGTCCTCCCGTCGGTGCTCCGCTGAGTCTCCCGGTTCTTCCGGGGCGGCTCTGCGATCCTGGGATCTTGACCACCGCAGCCCCGCCCCTCGTCGTCGTCGCGCTCCTCGCGGGCGCGGTGCTGCCCTTCGTGCCGCTCGTCGGACGGGTGGCCCGCATCGCGGCGACCATCGCGCACGAGGTCGGTCACGCGGTCGTCGTCGTGCCGTTCGGCGGTCGGATCCAGCGCATCGAGCTGCACCCGGACGGTTCCGGCGAGGCGTGGGTCCAGCTCGGCCGGGTGCCGGGCGGGGTGCGCTGGCTCGTCCGGATCCTCAACCTGTACGCCGGGTACAGCGCGCCGCTGTGGGCGGGGTCCTGCTCGTCACCGGGGTGCTGCACGGGTCGCGCTGGCTGCCGGTCGTGGTCCTCGGCGTCGTGGGGCTCGTCGCGCTGGCCTTCGTGCGGAACTGGTTCGGCATCGTCGTCGTGCTCGGGTTCGACGCACTCGCGCTCTGGGTGGCCCTGCGCCCGTCGGAGGCCACCGTGCTGGTGGTCGCGGCCGTCGGGGCGTTCTTCGTGGTCGACGGGCTCCGCTCGGTCGTGCAGGTCGCGCGGTGGCTGCTCACCGGCGCTCGGGTGCAGACCGACTTCCACATCGCGGCGGCCGAGATGCGGGTGCCGGCGTCGGTGTGGTTCGTGCTGTTCGTCGCGGTGAACGTGGTCGCCGTGTGGCTCGCGCGGGGCCCGCTGCTCGAGGTGTGGGCGACGGTGGCGGCGGGGTGCGCGCGCTGTTCTGACGCGGGCGGGCGCGGCGGTGGTGACGCGGCGGCGCGGCGCGGCGGCGTGGCGCGGCGGCGTGGGGCGCGGCGACGCGGCGGTTCCGACTCGGAACGACGGCTCCGCTGTCGTACGACGTCGACGACGTCGCAATACGGCGCACGCAACAGTTGCGCGCGCGCGGGAACGACAAGCCCGCTGTCGTACGACGTCGGCCTTGTCGCACCACCCCGCACGACCCAGCGCCCACGACGCGACCGCATCCCCCGCACGACCCCACCGCGCCGGCGATCCCTGCGAGGATGACGACGTGCACCTCGACGCCGTGACCACCGCCCTCGCCGCCACGACCGCCCCGCACCGCGACCGGTTCGCCGCGTTCGTCCGGGAGCACGGCGACGCGGCGCTCCGTCGCGAGGGCGGCCCGGAACACCTCACGGCGTCGTGCTTCGTGTTCTGCCCCGACCTCGGGAGCGTGCTGCTCTGCCTGCACGGCAAGGGCCGGTTCTGGGTGCAGTTCGGCGGCCACCTCGAACCCGTGGACCAGTCGCTCGCCGAGGCCGCCCGCCGCGAGGCCCGCGAGGAGTCCGGCATCGCCGACCTCGACCTGCTCGACACCGCCGTCGCCGACCTCGACCGTCACGAGCTGCACGGGGGCTTCTCCTGCTCGGCGCACTGGGACGTCGGCTTCGTCGCCGTCGTCGACCCCGCCGCGGCGACCGCGGTCAGCGACGAGAGCGACGACGTCCGGTGGTTCGCCCTCGACGCGCTGCCCGAAGGCCTCGCCCCCGGGCTGCCCGCGCGACTCGCCGCGGTGGTCGCCGCGGTCGCCCAGCGCGACTGACACCGGACCGGAGGCGCGTGTCGGCGCTGCCCCGCGCCTCCAGTCCGATGCGTGCGCACGTTCCGACGTTCCACGCGTCGATCGACAGGTGCGATGTCGCGTCAGCCGCACGAACCGCGCCCACCGCGCGAACCGACCAGCGCGCCCGCCCGACCGCGCTACTCCCAGGGGTGCTGCGCCAGCTCCACCGGGTCGAAGACCCGACCGCCGGCGACCACGAGCGAGCGCGGCACCCGGCGCACCAGCGCGTCCATCGTGTTCTCGGCATCGATGAGCACCACGTCCGCGCGGGCACCGGCGACCAGGTCGTGCTCCTCGTCGGTGACGAACCGGGCGCCGTCGCGCGAGGCGATCGCGACCACCCGCGACAGGTCCTCGTCCCGCACCACCCCGCCGGCCCGGGCGTACTGCCACGCGATGCCGAGCAGGTCCCCGTCACCGTAGGGGCTCCACAGGTCGCGGATGCCGTCCGTGCCGAGGCCGAACCGCACGCCGACCTCGTCGAACTCGTGCAGCGGCAGCTGCTTCATGCGGACCGGGGCGACCGTGGTCATCGTGACGCCGAGCCCGGCCATCCGGGCGAGCAGGTCGCGGCGCCGGACCGGGTCGACGTCGACGATCGCGAAGCCGTGCGCGACGTTGACCTTGCCCGGTGCGATGCCGAGCCGCTCGACGCGGTCGAGGATCAGGTCGAACGCGAACGCCCCGAGCTCGGCGGGCTCGTGCAGGTGGACGTCGATCCCGCACCCGGTGTCGACGGCGATGTCGAACAGGCCGTCGAGCTGGCCGACGGGGTCGCGGTCGATGAGCGACGGGTCGAGGCCGCCGATGTGCTCGACGCCCGATTCCGCGGCCTGGCGCAGCAGGTCGAGCACGCCCGGACGTCGGAGCACACCGTCCTGCGGGAAGGCCACGATCGACAGCTCGATCGCGTCGTCGAGCGCGGCCGCCGCGGCCCGGACTGCCTCGATGCCGCGCAGCCCCACGCCGAGGTCCACGTCGACGTGCGTCCGCACCCGGGTCGTGCCGGTGCGGAGCGACTCACGGAGCACGCGGGTCGCGACGGCCTCACCGGGGATGCCGAGCGCGTCACGACGGGCGCGTTCGTGGGCGATGCGTCCCTGCGTCCCGCCGTCGCCGCCGTACGACTCCCACGGGTGGCCCCACCAGCTCTTGTCGACGTGGGCGTGCGTGTTCACCAGACCGGGCAGTGCGAGCCGCCCGCGCCCCTGGACCTCCGTGGAACCGGCCGTCGACACCGCGCCGGGGGCGGTCACGCCGGCGATGCGGGAGCCGGCGACGACGACGTCGGCACGGTCCCCTCCCCACGGTCGCACGTCGCGGATGATCAGGGTCGCGGCCTCGTCCACCATGCCACCACCGTAACGGGACGCCGCAAATCGACGGCTGCGGGGCGAACCCTGCGAGAGTACCGGCACGACCACGGCAGGAGGTGTCCCATGACGGACGAGGAGCACGGATTCGCGACCGAACAGGTGCACGGCGGGTTCCAGCCCGACGCGGGCCACGGCGCGCGGGTCCCCGCGATCCACATGTCCTCGGGCTTCCTGTTCGACGACTTCGACCAGGCCCGCGACCGCTTCGCCGGCACGGACGACGGGTACACCTACACGCGGCTCGGGAACCCGACGAACGCCGACGTCGAGCGCCGCGTCGCGCTGCTCGAACGCGGCGTCGAGGCGATCCTCGTCGGCAGCGGTCAGGCGGCGGCGACGATCGCCTTCCTCGGTGTCCTGCAGGCCGGCGACCACGTCGTCGCGGCGCGCAGCATCTACGAGGGCACCAAGGGCCTGCTGGTGCAGAACCTCGGCCGGCTCGGCATCGAGGTGGACTTCGTCGCCGACCAGCGCGACCTCGACGAGTGGGCGCGGCTCGTCCGCCCGAACACGAAGGCGTTCTTCGCCGAGACCATCCGAACCCGAAGAACGACGTCCTCCACATCACCGGCGTGGCGGACACCGCCCACCGCGCGGGCGTGCCCCTCATCGTCGACAACACCCTCGCGACCCCTACCTGGTCCGTCCGGTGGAGCACGGCGCCGACATCGTGATCCACTCAGCGTCGAAGTTCCTCTCCGGCCACGGCGCGGGTCTCGGCGGCGTGGTCGTCGACGGCGGCACGTTCGACTGGTCGGCCTCGCCCGAGCGCTGGATCCACCTGACGTCACCGGAGCGGTCGCTCGGCGGCGAGAGCTACGTCGACCGCTACGGCAGCCGCGCGTTCATCGTGTTCGCCCGCGACGTCGTGGCGTCGCGGATCGGCCCGACCCCGTCGCCGTTCAACGCCTTCCTGCTCCGCCAGGGCATCGAGACGCTGTCGCTGCGCGTCGAACGCCACAGCGCGAACGCGCTGGCCGTCGCGTCCTTCCTGGAGCAGCAGCCGGAGGTGACGAGCGTCGACTACGCGGGTCTCGCCTCCAGTCCGTTCCACGACCTCGCCCGGCGTTACCTGCCCCGCGGTGCCGGGTCCGTGTTCGCGTTCACGCTGGACGGCGGCGAAGCCGCCGCGCACACGTTCATCGACACGGTGCAGCTGTTCAGCCGGATGACCCACCTCGGCGACGTGCGGTCGTTGATCCTGCACCCCGCCACGACGACGCACGCCGGCAAGACGGCCGAGGACCGCGCCGACCAGGGCATCCACGACGGACTCATCCGCCTGTCGGTCGGCATCGAGGACGTCGCGGACCTGGTCCGCGACCTCGAGCGCGGCTTCGCCGCACTGCGGGAGCGGGCCTGGAGGCACGGGTCGAGTCCGACGCGGAGCGCGCGTACCTGGAACACTCGGTTCCGGGAACGCACGTGATCGCGGAGGAACTCTAGGCAATGGCGGAACTGCAGCACTTCGGCTACTTCTTCTCGCGCGGGTTCGGCCCGCAGGCGTGGGGCCGGTCCGACTGGGACCGGGGCCACGACTGGACGAAGCCCGACCTGTACCAGCAGTCGGTGCGCGCGCTCGAGCAGGCCGGCATGGACCTCGTCATCGCCGAGGACGCGATCTCGCTCGGCAACCCGTCGACGCTCGACCTGCGCATCCGGCAGGCGTACGGCGGCCCGAAGCACGACCCGCTGCTGCTGGCGCCGTACCTCTTCGCCGCGACGTCGCACCTCGGCATCGCACCGACCGTGAACGCCGGGTTCACCCCGCCGTACCTCGCTGCTCGGCAGTTCGCCACGCTGGCGCACCTGTCCGGGTCGCGGCTCGGCATCAACGTGGTGACGGACACCGGGAGCGCCCGGCACGCGGGGCTGTCGCCGCTGCCCCACGACCAGGCGTACGACCGCGCCGAGGAGTGGATCGGGCTGCTGCGTCGGCTCTGGCGATCCTGGGGCTCGGACGGGTACGTCGGGGATCCCTCGGACTGGAGCTTCGCGAACGGGGACGCGCTCGACGCGTTCCACCACGAGGGCGAGTACTTCACCGCGGACGGGCCGCTGAACGCGCTCCCGCTCGACTCCGATCCCGTGGTCGTCTCCCCGGCGGCTCAGGGCGGGGGCTGGCGTTCGCCGGGACGCACTCGGACGTGCAGCTCGCGCTCGCACCGTTGTCCGCCGCGGCGGTGCGGGACTACCGCGCTCGAGTCATCTCCGCCGCCGCGGACTCCGGGCGCGCCGCTGCGGACCTGCGGATCCTGTTCGTCCTCAAGCCGGAGATCGTGTCCTCCCCGAGGAAGCGGACCGGATCGTGTCCGCGTCCAGACACCCGTCCGACGACGACCTGCGGACCGCGGCGATCGCGTGGTCGAGCGACTCGGAGACCGACCTGCTCGCGCTCGACCTCGACGCGCCGATCCCCGCGGGGACGTTCGGCGACCACGTATCGGCCGGGACGATCCGCGGCCTCGTGGGTGACGCCCCGGACGCGCCGTTGCGTTCGCTCCTGGAGCGCAAGGCGCGCAAGGGCCGGGTGTCGGCGCACGAGGGGTTCGTGGGGACCGCCGACGAGTTCGCGGACTTCATCGAGGAGCTCGGCGCGGACGCCGACAACGACGGGATCATCTTCTCGGGTGACCTGCACCCGGCACAGATCTACCGGATGTTCGGCGACCTCGTGCCGGTGCTCCGGCGCCGTGGACTCCTGCGACGGGAGTACGGCGCCGGAGGCATCCGGGCGAACCTGTTCGACTTCTGAGGACGGCCGTCCTCGCGCGTCAGTGCGCGATCGGCTCGACCACGTTGGTCTCCTCGACCTGGCGGACGTCCTCGGCGGTGCGGAGGATCTCGTCACGGTCGGAGGCCGAGTTGATCGCCCAGTAGTAGATCACCAGCGAGAACACGGCGACCACGAGGATGTCGATCCACAGCGGGAACACCGGGTGCGTCAGCGGGCCGAAGTCGCTGAGGAACACGATGAGCCCCATGCCGATCAGGTAGGGCAGCAGCCACTGGGCTGCCTTCCAGTCCCAGCGCGGTCGCACGCTCGTCCGGCCCCGGAACACGTTGTTGAGGATGATCACGACCGCGCCGATGAGGATCGCCACGCCGAGCTTCCAGTCGGTGTCCCACCCGGTCCAGAGGATGATGAGGTTCGCGACGATGAAGGCGATCGGCGACAGCACGGCCGCGGCGGGCATCCGGTAGGGACGCTCGATCTCGGGGATCCGCTTGCGGAAGGCGCCGAGCGCCAGCGGGGCCCCGGCGTACATGAGCACGGACGCACTCGTGATGAGGCTCACGAGCCCCTGCCACGACGGGAACGGCGCGAAGCACGCGCAGCCGACGACGAACGCCGTCACGAGGCCGACCCACGGCACGCCCTGCTTCGTCGTCCACTCGAACGCCTTCGGGAAGTAGCCGTTGCGGCTGAGCCCGTACGAGATGCGGGACGTCGCCGTCACGTAGATGAGACCGGTGCCACCGGGCGAGATGATCGCGTCGATGAAGATGATCACCGCGAGCCAGGTGATGCCCGCCGCCATGGCGATGTCGGCGAACGGTCCGGTGTACTTCGTGAAGTCCGCGGTCGCCCAGGCACCCTGCACCGCGTCGGAGCGCAGGACACCGAGGAAGACGATCTGCAGCAGCAGGTAGATCACCAGGCCGATGAGCACCGACCGATGACGGCGCGCGGGATGTCGCGCCGCGGGTTCTTCGCTTCGCCGGCGAGCTGGTCCGCCTGCTCGAACCCGAGGAACGCGAAGATGATGCCCGACGTGGACACCGCCGCGAGGATGCCCTTCGCGCCCTCCGGCATGAAGCCGTCAGCAGCGGTGAAGTTCGAACCGTGGAAGCCGCTGAACGCCAGGACGATGATGACGAGCAGCGGGATCGCGACCTTCCACCACGTCGCGGCCGAGTTCGTGTTGGCGAGGATCCGGACGCTCAGCAGGTTGATCACCGTGACCACCGCCATGAGCAGCACCGCGACCGCGATGCCCGAGCCCGTGAGCAGCTGCTGCGTCTCGCCGTTCACGGTCG
Organism: Curtobacterium flaccumfaciens; assembly: GCA_029689965.1. Taxonomy (GTDB): domain Bacteria; phylum Actinomycetota; class Actinomycetes; order Actinomycetales; family Microbacteriaceae; genus Curtobacterium; species Curtobacterium flaccumfaciens_E. The sequence continues at coordinate 2,890,981 of CP121450.1, forward strand.
TCGTGTGCAACCACGGGTGCGCGAACTGCCAGTGCTGCGCGTACTTGATCATCGCCTCGACCTCGATCGGGGCGACGGTCACGGACTGCAGCCACGAGAACCAGCCGAAGGACGCGCCGGCGACGCCGCCGAAGGCGATGTGCGGGAACCGCGCGGTCCCGCCCGCGATCGGGAACATGCCGCCGAGCTCGGCGTGCACGAGTGCGAGGACGAGGATCGCCACGCCGCCGATGAGCCACGAGATGATCGCGGCGGGCCCGGCGGTCTTCAGCGCCTCCTGCGAGCCGAAGAGCCAGCCGGAGCCGATGATCGACCCCGTCGAGGCCCAGATGAGCCCGATGAAGCCGACGTTGCGCTTGAGGCCGGAGTCCGGCAGCGCCTGTGTCGTTGTAGCCACTGTTGCTCCTGTCGAGTGAACGCAGCCCCGCGTACGCGGGTTGCGATCATCGACTCTGGCACCGTGACAGCACTTTCGCCGGATTGTTTAACACAATGGAAACAATCGTGCTGTACAAGCACTCAGGCTATTCCTTGCGCTTCTTCTTGCCGTCGTCCTTGCTGGACTTCTTCTTGGACTTCTTCTTGCCGTCGTCCTTGCTGGACTTCTTCTTGCCGTCGTCCTTGCTGGACTTCTTCTTGCCGTCGTCCTTCTTCGACGGCTTCTCGGCCGCGGTGTCCGGCTCAGGCTGATCGGCCGGCAGCGAGTCGGTGTCGGTCGGTTCGACGCCGTCGACCGGCTCGACGACGACCGCGCTCCCCGTGTCGACGAGGACGTCCGCCTCGCGCTCTTCGACCGTGGGCGCGAGCGCATCGTCCACACGCTCCACGACGAGCGACGCACCGTCCTCGGCGAGCCGGACGAGCGCCTGTGCAGCCCGGACCCGGGTCGTGCTCCGACGCGCCAGGACATCCGCGCGGGCTCCCTCGAGGAAGGACCGGAGCGAGCGCTCGACGACCGAACGTCCCCGAGGCGCCGAACGGTCGAGCCGGTCCAGCTCGCCGGCCACGCCGGAGACGTCGTCCTCGACGTGTTCGTGGCGCACGGACTCGATCAGGGCGGCGATCGCGGCCGCTCCCCGCTCGACAGCGGCCGAACGCTGGTCGAGCACGACCAGCAGCTTCGATCACCGGACCGTAGGTCAGCGTCTCGAGGCGCACCGGCTCGGCACCGCGACCGCGGATGACCAGCCGAGCGTCGGGCGTCGGGAGCCACGCCGCCAGAGCGGCCGCGGTGGCGACCGAACCGACCGCACGTTCGTACTCGGCGAGCCGCACTCGCTCCTGGGCTCGCAGACGGACACGGATCGCGATCTCCTGCACCACGTGTGGACCTCTCGCCTCGACGGTCGACGCGGGCGAGCCCCACGCCTGGACCGGAGCGTAGTCCTCTCAGGTGGCGGCACGAAGAACACCCCGCCGACGCCCTGGGGACGGTGACGGGTGTGCGGCGACAGCGCGTTCGGCGACGACTGGGCGTGACAGCGGCTCGGCGACCGGCGAATGGTGGAGATGGGGGAATCGAACCCCCGTCCATCGCTGCAATTCGACGTCTTCTACGGGCGTATCCGGATGGATCGTTCTGCTCGGCCCCGCCCTTTGCTACCGGCTTCTAGGACGACGGGCCCAGTCTCAGTGCAAGTCCCGCACGGCCCTGAGGCGCAACCGTGCAGCAAGTCCTCTTGATGACGCCGGGATCAGGTTAGAAGACGATCACCTGGCCGACGGACTTCATTGAGTGCGCTCGCGCTTACGCAGCGAGGGCGAAGTCAGTGCGCTTGGAATTGGCACTTGTTGTTTTCCACGGATCGTTGACGAGATGACCGTGGATCCTCGGCCCGCTTCCCGTCGGCACACAGGCGATGTCGAAACCGATCATCCCCATGCGGGCCGGGCGTACGAGCCGCTGTCACACTGTTGAGTTGTCACCGACTTGCTGTGCCGATGCTCCGATCGGAGCAGTCCCTCAGTCTAGCCGACCGAGCCGGACCGCGCTACTCTCCGACACGGTTCCGGGTGCGCATCGCCCGCTCGGCCTCGCGCTTGTCGGTCTTCTCACGCAGGGCCTGGCGCTTGTCGAACTCGCGCTTGCCCTTGGCGACCGCGATCTCCACCTTGGCGCGACCGTCGTGGAAGTAGATCTGCAGCGGCACGAGCGTGTAGCCGCCCTGCGCCGTCTTGTGCGAGATCTTCACGATCTGCTGCTTGTGGAGGAGCAGCTTCCGCTTGCGCCGGGGGCGTGGTTGTTCCACGTGCCCTCGGTGTACTCGGGGATGTGCACGGCATCGAGCCAGGCCTCGCCGCCGTCGATGAAGGCGTACCCGTCGACGAGCGAGGCGCGCCCCTCGCGGAGGGACTTCACCTCGGTGCCGGACAGGACCATGCCCGCCTCGTACGTGTCCTCGATCAGGTAGTCGTGGCGCGCGCGACGGTTCGTCGCCACGATCTTCTCGCCGCGTTCCTTCGCCATGCGCGTCTCCTTCCGTGCGGTCGCTGCCGATGGGCAGCCCTACAGCCTACCGAACGCACAGCGTGCGGCGCACCCTCCCGGCGCGCCGCACACATCTGTACGCATCGGACCCTCCCGAGTCTCGGGCTCAGCGACACTTCTCGGGACGCAGAGCCCGAGAAGTGTCGCTGACACCGAGTCTCGGCACCGGCTGGCCGGCGCGGGCCGGCGCGGGCCGGCCGGCACGACCGGGCGTCAGACCTTGAGGTAGCGGCGGATCGCGATGAGCGCCGACAGCCCCGCGAGGACGATGCCGATCACGATCACCGCCGGGACCACGACCGCCGCGTCCCCCATGCCGATGAACGCCGTGCCGGAGAACCGCTGCGACAGGTAGTTCCGGACGAAGAACCAGACCACGGCGACGATCGCGCCACCCGCCAGGACCGCCCCGATGGCGGCGGCGATCACCCCCTCGAGCACGAAGGGTGTCTGGATGAACCGGTTCGACGCCCCGACCAGGCGCATGATGCCGAGCTTCGCGCCTTCGGCTGAACGCCGACAACCGGATCGTCGTCGCGATGAGCAGCACGGCCGCGATGAGCATGAGCGCCGCGATGCCGATCGCCGTGTACGACGACGCGTTGAGCAGGTTGAAGATGGGCTGCAGGTACCCGCGCTGGTCCACGACGCTCTGCACGCCGGCGACCTTCGACAGACTCTCGACGAGGACGTCCGCTTGCGACGGGTTCTTCAGGTTCACCCAGAAGGTCTCGTTGAGGTACTCGGGCTTGACGAACTCCGTCGCTGGTGAGTCCTTGAACTGCTGCTTGAAGCGGTCGTACGCCTGGTCCTGGTCCTCGTAGTACGTCTTCTCGATGTACGGCTTGAGGGTCGAGGACTCGAGCTGTGCCTGCACCTGCTGCCGCTGGTCGTCAGTGGCCTTGGCGCCCGTGCAGTTGCCGGTCGTGTCGGTGTCGGTGCACAGGTAGACGGCGACCTGCGCCCGGTCGTACCAGTACCCCTTCATCTGGTTGATCTGCATCTGGAGCAGGATCGCGGTGCCGACGAACGTCAGCGAGATGAAGGTCACGAGGACGACGGACACGACCATCGACGCGTTGCGCCGCAGGCCCGAGCCGACCTCGGACATGACGAGCCCGAGCCTCATCGGATGATCCCCGGGATGGTCTGGATGCCGGTGGTGTTCGAGACACCGCCGCCGCGCTGGATGGGCACGGCCTGGGTCTGGTAGCCACCGGACTGCTCGTCGCGCAGGATGGTCCCGTTCGAGAAGCTCGATGACGCGGCGCTGCATCTGGTTCACGATGCTGGCGTCGTGGGTCGCCATGAGCACGGTGGTGCCTCCCTGGTTGATGCGTTCGAGGAGCGCCATGATGCCGGCCGAGGTCGTCGGGTCCAGGTTGCCGGTGGGCTCGTCGGCGAGGAGGATCGCCGGCTTGTTGACGACGGCGCGGGCGATCGCCACGCGCTGCTGCTCACCGCCGGACAGCTCGTGCGGCATGCGGGTCGCCTTGCCGGCGAGGCCGACGAGCTTGAGCACGTCGGTGACCGCCTCGCTGATGAAGCCCTTGCTCTTGCCGATCACCTGCAGCGAGAACGCGACGTTGTCGAACACGTTCTTGTTCGGGAGGAGCCGGAAGTCCTGGAAGACCACGCCGAGGTTGCGGCGGAAGTACGGGACCTTGCGCGACGACAGGGAGCCGAGACGCTGTCCGAGCACGTGGATCTGCCCGCGCGACGGCTTCTCCTCCTTGAGCACGAGGCGGAGGAAGCTGGACTTGCCGGACCCGGACGCGCCCACGAGGAAGACGAACTCCCCTTGAGGATCTCGAGGGAGATGGCGTCGAGGGCGGGGCTCGGGTTGCCCGAGTACACCTTGGTGACCTGGTCGAATTTGATCATGACCGGATCAGGGTAGGTCGCGCGGCCGTGAAATCAACCGAGGCGCGCGGCGCGGGTCCGCAGGGACCCGCTCAGTCGTCGTCGCGCTGCTTGCGCCAGCGGATGCCGGCGTTGATGAAGCCGTCCAGATCGCCGTCGAACACGGCTGAGGGGTTGTTCACCTCGTGCTCGCTCCGGAGGTCCTTCACCATCTGGTACGGCGCGAGGACGTACGAGCGGATCTGGTCGCCCCAGCTCGCCGTGATGGTGCCGGCGAGCTCCTTCTTCTTCGCGTTCTCCTCTTCCTTCTTCAGGAGGAGCAGGCGCGACTGCAGCACGCGCATGGCGGCAGCGCGGTTCTGGATCTGCGACTTCTCGTTCTGCATCGACACGACGGTGCCGGTCGGGATGTGGGTGAGTCGGACCGCGGAGTCCGTCGTGTTGACGGACTGGCCGCCGGGGCCCGACGAGCGGAACACGTCGACGCGGATGTCGTTCTCCGGGATGTCGATCGACTCGGTCTCCGGCATGAGCGGGATGACCTCGACCGCGGCGAACGACGTCTGACGCTTGCCGGCGGCGCCGAACGGGGACATCCGGACGAGGCGGTGCGTGCCGGCCTCGACCGACAGGGTGCCGAACGCGTGCGGGGCGTCGACCTCGAAGGTCGCGGACTTGATGCCCGCCTCTTCCGCGTAGGAGGTGTCCATCACGGTGGTCTTGTAGCCGTGCTGCTCCGAGTAGCGGAGGTACATCCGGAGCAGCATCTCGGCGAAGTCGGCGGCGTCGACGCCACCGGCACCGGCGCGGATCGTGATGACCGCGGGGCGGTCGTCGTACTCGCCGTCGAGGAGCGTCTGCACCTCGAGGTCGCTCATGGTCTTCTGGATCGCCTTGAGCTCCGCGGCGGCCTCGTCCGCGGACTCCTGGTCGTCCGCCTCGTTCGCCATCTCGACCAGGACCTCGAGGTCGTCGATGCGCTGCTCGGTGTCCGTGACCTTCTTGAGCTCCGCCTGACGGTGCGAGAGCGCGCTCGTCACCTGCTGCGCGTGCTCGACGTCGTCCCAGAGGTCCTGGGCCCCCGCCTGCTCGCTGAGGTCCGCGATCTCGCGCTGCAGGCGGTCGACGTCGACCACCGAGCGGATGTTGCCGAAGGTCTCGCGGAGGGCGGAGATCTGCTCGGTGAAGTCCAGTTCGACCATGGTCACCGATCCTACCGGCGTGCGTCCGACGCACGTGACCGCCTGGAGGCGCGGTGCGGCCCCGGCGGCCGGTCACCGCCCCAGGATCGGTTCCCTCGACGCCATCCCCGCGGCTCCCGCACGCGCCACCGCGTCCGGCAGCGCGGCCAGGAACGCATCCACGTCCGCCTCGGTGGTGGTGTGCCCGAGCGTGATCCGGAGCGCTCCCCGGCGTCCTGCTCGGACAGCCCCATGGCGAGGAGCACGTGCGACGGCTCGGGGACGCCCGCCTGACACGCCGACCCGGTCGACACCGCCACCCCCGCCGCGTCGAGCAGGAACAGCAGCGAGTCGCCCTCGCAGCCCGGGAACGTGAAGTGTGCGTTGCCCGGCAGCCGGTCGACCGGGTCCCCCATGAGCACCGCCGACGGCACGGCCTTCCGCACGCCCGCGATCAGGCGGTCGCGCAGTTCCCGGAGCGACGCGTGCGGCATCGACGCCGCGACCCCGAAGGCCGCTGCTGCCGGCGCGTCCTGCGTCCCGCTCCGCACCTGCCGCTGCTGACCGCCGCCGTGGATGAGCGGTTCCACCGTCGCCCGTCGCCCGAGCACGAGCGCGCCGATGCCGACGGGTCCGCCGACCTTGTGCGCGGACACGCTCAGCGCGTCGAGCCCCGAGCCCGGAACGACACCGGGACCTGGCCGAACGCAGCGACCGCGTCGCTGTGCACCGGCACGCCCGCGGCGTGCGCGAGTGCGACGATCCGCGACACCGGCTGGATCGTGCCGACCTCGTTGTTCGCCCACAGGAACGTGACCAGGGCGACGTCCGAGGCGTCGGCGAGTCGTGCCTCCAGGCCGGCGAGGTCCACGTGACCCTGCGCGTCCAACGGGACCACGTCGACGAGCGCGCCCTCGTGCTGTTCCAGCCACGACACGGTGTCGACGGTCGCGTGGTGCTCCCCTGCGGGCACGACGATGCGCGGACGCGGGCGGTCCTGCTGTCGGGCCCAGAACAGCCCCTTCACCGCGAGGTTGACGCTCTCGGTGCCCCCGGAGGTGAACACCACCTCGACCGGATCGGCGTCCAGCGCAGCGGCGACGGCGGCCCGACCGTCCTCGAGGAGCATCTTCGCCCGCTGCCCTGCGCTGTGGATCGACGACGGGTTGCCGACCGTGCCGAGCGCGGCTGTGAACGCGGCGAGCGCCTCCGGCAGGATCGGCGTCGTCGCGGCGTGGTCGAGGTAGACCGGCGCGCTGCTGTCGTTGTGGATGGGGCACCCCCTGATCGAGCGATTCCAGGATACCCGCGGGTCCTCGTACCCTGGTGGGCATGCACGAGACCGCCGTCGACGAGACCCCCGGGTTCCTCCTGGGCGACGGCGTCCCGCGGTTCTCGGTGCGGTCGGCCTCGGCGACTGCCGTGTCGGTCGTGGTCGACGGCCTCGGGACCTTCCCGATGACGCAGGACGGCGACGTCTGGGCTGTGGACGTGCCGGGCGTCCGGCCGGGACACACCTACCACCTGCTGGCGGACGGGCCGGCGGGGCCCCGCGACGAGTTCGACCCGACGCGACCGCTGCTCGACCCGTACGCCCGCGGTATCGTCCGTGGCTCCGCGGCGCGGTGGACCAGCGTGGTCGTGGACGACGCCTTCGACTGGGCGGTGTGGTCAAGCCGTCGACGCCGCTCGACCGCGCCGTCGTGTACGAGGCGAACGTCCGGACGCTGACCGCCGCGAACCCCGCCGTCCCCGAGCACCTGCGCGGCACCTACGCGGGCGTGGCGCACGAGAGCACCATCGCGCACCTGCACCGCATCGGCGTCACCACCCTCGAGCTGCTGCCCGTGCACGCCTTCGACACCGAAGCGTGGCTCCGGGACGCCGGCCGCGAGAACGCCTGGGCTACAACAGCCTCGGGTTCTTCGCGCCGCACGCGGCCTACGCCTCGGCGTCGGCGCAGGCGGCGGGGCGTCCGCCGTGCTGCGGGAGTTCAAGGGCATGGTCCGGCTGCTGCACGAAGCGGGGATCCAGGTCGTGCTCGACGTCGTCTACAACCACACGGCGGAAGAGGGCGCGGCGGCCCGACCACCTCGTTGCGGGGGCTGGACGGCGCGAACCGGTACCGGTGGACCCCCGACGGCAACGCGTACCACGACACCACGGGGTGCGGAACACGCTCGACACCTCGGTCGAGGCGACGGCGGACCTCATCGTGGACAGCCTCGTCCACTGGGCACGGGACGTGCGGGTCGACGGGTTCCGCTTCGACCTCATGGCAGCCCTCGCCCGTGACGCCGACCACGTCTTCGATCCGGCGCACCCGCTGCTCGAGCGGATCCGGAGCCACCCGGACCTGCAGGACGTCCTCGTCGTCGCCGAGCCGTGGGACGTCGGGCCGGACGGTTGGCGGACGGGCTCGTTCGGCGCGCGCACCAGCGAGTGGAACGACGGGTTCCGGAACACGGTCCGGCAGTTCTGGCTGACCGACATCGCCGAGGAGCGCCGCCACGGCTCCCCCGCGACCGGCATCGGGGCGCTCGCCGGGGCGCTGACCGGCTCGCGACCGCTGTTCGACACCGCGCGCGGGCCGCTCGCCGGAGTCAACTTCGTCACGGCGCACGACGGCTTCACCCTGCTCGACCTCGTGTCGTACGACGGCAAGCACAACGAGGCGAACGGCGAGGAGAACCGCGACGGGTCGAACGACAACCGCTCGTTCAACCACGGCGTCGAGGGCGACACGGCCGACCGGGGCGTGCGCGCGGCCCGGGACGGTCGATGCGGAACCTCCTTGCCACGCTCATGCTCTCCGCCGGGGTGCCGATGCTCACGGCCGGCGACGAACGCAGCCGCACCCAGCACGGCAACAACAACGCGTACGTGGTGTCCGAGGACCTCACCCCGTCGACTGGTCGGCCGACGAGGACGCCGAGGCGATGACCGAGGCGGTCGCCGCGCTCGCCCGGCTCCGCGCGGCACATCCCGCGCTGCGCCCGACGCGCTTCGGTGTCGAGGGACAGGAGACCCCGGAGCTTCGCGGATGTCCTGGTACGGGCCGGACGGGCACCCGATGACGGTCGAGGGCTGGGACCAGCCGATCCACCGGGCGCTGCAGTACTACGTCGAGTCGACGCCCGAGCACGAGCCCTTCGACCGTGTCCTCGTGGTCGTCCACGGCAGCGGGCGCACGCGGACATCACCCTCCCCAGCCGCGAGGACGTGCTCGGGTACCGCCTCGCCTGGTCGAGCGAGAAGCACCGGGACCACGAGCGGCTCCGGCCCGCCGGGCAGGTCTTCACGGCCTACGGCCCCGGCATCCACGTCTTCGAGATCGCCTGACGGCGGGCCGGCGGCGTCTCGCGCGCTCCGGCCGCGCCTGGTGCGCGAGACGCCGCCAAGTGCGCGAGACGCCGCCAAGTGCGCGAGACGCCGCCAGGTGCGCGAGACGCCGCCGGATCCGGCGGTGTGTCGGCGGCTCCCCGGCGTCTCGCGCGTCGGGCGGTGCATCGACGACGCACCACGGGCCCTGGCGCGGACCGCCCAGCGGCCTGGAGGCACGGGGCGGCGCCGCCACGCGCCTCCAGGCCGGCTCCTCCACAGGTCCACGGCACGCCCGGTTCTCCACAGACCGCGCCTTCCGGAGAACGCGGAGCCGCTCGCCGGGTAGCGTCGGCTCCGTGGCCACCGCAGACCGACCCCGCCGACCGAAGATCGGGCGCATCCCGATCACCGAACTCTCCCCCACGACGCCCAACGGGTTCCCCGGCAAGGCGTTCGACGGCGAGGTGATCACGTTCGGGGCGACCGTCTTCCGTGAGGGGCACGGCACCATCGGTGCGGACCTCGTCCTCGAACGACCGGACGGCGGGACGCGCACGGTGCCCATGGCCCTCGTCGCCCAGGGGACCGACCGGTACGAGGTGACCGTGCAGGTCGACCACGTGGGGGTCTGGACGTGGCGCGTCGAGTCCTACTCCGACGACTGGGCGACCTGGTTGCACGCCGCGCGCCTGAAGATCGCCGCCGGGGTGGACACCGAGGCGACGCTCCTCGACGGTGCCTCGCTCCTCGACCGCCTCGCCGACGAGACCGGCTCCCCCGCGGCCACCCGCGCGGCCGGACGGGTCCGCGACACCGGCCTCCACGCGAGCGAACGCCTGGCGGCCGTCGACGACCCTCGGATCACCGGCGAGGTGCAGGACGCCCCGCTCACCTCGCTGCGCACGCACTCCGCCACGCAGCTGCTCGACGTCGAGCGGACCCGCGCGGGCGTGGGCGCCTGGTACGAGTTCTTCCCCGGAGCGAAGGCGCGAGGAAGAACGCCGACGGCTCCTGGAAGAGCGGCGACTTCCGCACCGCGGCACGACGCCTGCCGGGCGTCGCCCGGATGGGCTTCGACGTCGTCTACCTGCCACCGATCCACCCCATCGGCACGACCGCACGGAAGGGTCCGAACAACACGCTCACCCCGGGGCCGCACGACCCCGGCAGCCCGTGGGCCATCGGGGGCCCGAGGGCGGACACGACGCGATCCACCCGGACCTCGGCACCGAGGACGACTTCCGCGACTTCGTCGAGACGGCGAAGAACACCGGGATGGAAGTCGCCCTCGACTTCGCGCTGCAGTGCTCGCCCGACCACCCGTGGGTGACCGAGCACCCCGAGTGGTTCACCGTGCGGGCGGACGGCTCCATCGCGACCGCCGAGAACCCGCCGAAGCGCTACCAGGACATCTACCCGATCCAGTTCGACTCCGATCCGGAGGGCATCGTCACCGAGGTCCTGCGCGTCCTGCGGCACTGGATCGCGTTCGGCATCCGGATCTTCCGCGTCGACAACCCGCACACCAAGCCGCTGTGGTTCTGGGAGCGCGTGATCCGGGAGCTCCGCGACGAGCACCCGGACACGGTGTTCCTCGCCGAGGCGTTCACCCGACCGGCGATGATGCGGGCCCTGGCCGAGGTCGGGTTCCAGCAGTCCTACACGTACTTCACGTGGCGCAACTCGAAGGACGAGATCGCCGAGTACTTCACCGAGCTGTCGCACGAGACGAGCGCGTACCTGCGCCGAACCTGTTCGTGAACACGCCGGACATCCTCACCGAGTACCTGCAGTTCGGCGGCCGGGCGGGCTACAAGGTCCGCGCGGCGCTGGCGGCCACGGGTGCGCCCACGTGGGGCATGTACTCCGGGTACGAGCTCTTCGAGGACGTCGCACGCCCGGGCTCCGAGGAGAACATCGACAACGAGAAGTACGAGTACAAGCCGCGCGACTTCGCCCTCGCCGAGGCCGAGGGCGCAAGCCTGGCGCCGTACGTCACGATGCTCAACCGGTTCCGGCAGGCGCACCCCGCGCTCCGCCAGCTCCGCAACCTGCACGTGCACGATGCCGAGGACCCGGCGATCGTCGTGTACTCCAAGCACCTGCCGGGGCGGTTCATCCGCTCGGGCCGAGACGACACCGTGATCGTCGTCGCCAACGTCGACCCCCACTCGGCCCGTGAGACCACGGTCCACCTCGACCTCGCCGCCCTCGGTCTCGATGCCGAGCAGGCGTTCGACGTCCGCGACGTCGTGACCGGCCAGCGCTGGGTCTGGGGATCGTCGAACTACGTCCGCCTGGACGCGTTCCAGGAACCCGTGCACCTGCTCGTCGTGGAGGGACCCCGCCGATGACCGACCCCAAGCCCGAGGACGCCGCACGGAAGGCGCGCGGCCACGGCCCGAGCGTCCCGCCGGTCCCGCCGCCCGCCGCCTGTGCTGCCGCGCCGTCTGCCCGCCGACACTCCGCGCCCGGTCCATCCGGCGCAGCACGTCGCGCCAGAGACGCCCGCCGACGGTCCGGCCGCCCCCGGCTCGTACGAGGGCCGGCCGGCCACGCCGCCGGCCAGACGCTACGAACCGCGGGTCTCCGGCCCCGGCGAGGACCTGCCCGGCTCACCGCCCGCACGTCGGGAGTCGCCGGACCGCGACGTCCCGGAGTCCGCGACGCTCGCGGGGCACGCGTCCGATGCGGCGCACCCGAGGCACATCACGGCCGAGGCCGTGGAGACAGGGGCGGCAGCCCCTACCGGAGGCACCGCAGCGACGGGTGCCTCGTCGTCCGGCCCTGACACGGCGGGCTCCGAGGCGGCCGGCTCCGACACGGCGGGCTCCGAGGCGGCCGGCTCCGACACGGCGAGCTTCTGAGGCGGCCGGCTCCGACACGGCGAGCTCCGACGCAGCCGGCTCCGGTGCGGCCCGTTCCGACACGCGGGCCTCCGGCTCCGGCTCCGGCTCCGGCTCCGGCTCCGGCTCCGGCTCCGGCTCCGGGACCGGTGTGCCGAGATCGGCCCGGGCGACGGAGCCGACGCGCCGACGAGCGAAGGCGGGCGCCCGCTCGCGGCGACCGAGCAGGCGGGGTCGAGCCGTGCCTCCGACCCGGTCCCCGGACGAAGCACGGGCGCCGGTCCGCGTCCCGCCCTCGTCGAGGAGTGGCTCCGCCAGCAGGTCGCCGAGGGCCGCTGGTCCAGACCGCACGACGTCCTCGGACCGCACCCGTCGACGGCGGCACCAGCGTGCGCGTCGTCCGGCACCTCGCGACGGCCGTCCGCATCGTGCAGCCCGACGGAGACGACGTCGAACTGACGCACGAGGGGACGGCATGTGGGCTGGCGCGACCGCGGGCGACCTGGGTCGCTACCGGGTCGAGGCCGACTACGACCCGGACCCGTCCTCCGACAGCGACGACATCACCTGGACGACGGACGACGCCTACCGCTTCCCGCCCACCATCGGCGAACTCGACCTGCACCTGTTCGGCGAGGGCCGCGACGAGCAGCTCTGGCACCGCCTCGGCGCACACGTCACGACCGTCGACGGGGTCGAGGGCGTCTCGTTCACCGTGTGGGCGCCCGCGCCACCGCCGTGCGCGTGATCGGCGACTTCGAGGGCTGGGAGGGCCGGACGACGGCCATGCGCCGCCTGACCGACCTCGGCGTCTGGGAGCTGTTCTGGCCCGGCGCGATCGAGGGGCAGCGGTACAAGTTCAGCTCCTCACCGACTCCGGCTGGGTCGAGCGCGCCGACCCGCTCGCGCGCCGCACCGAGGTGCCGCCGTCGACCGCGTCCGTGATCGCGAGCTCCGAGCACGAGTGGTCGGAGGGCGATGCGCAGTGGATGGAGCACCGGGCCCGGACCACCACGCACGACCGGCCGATGAGCGTCTACGAGGTGCACCTCGGTTCGTGGCGGCCCGGGCTGTCCTACCGCGAGGCCGCCGACCAGCTGATCGGGCACGTGCAGTACCTCGGTTTCACCCACGTGGAGTTCCTGCCGCTCGCCGAGCACCCGTTCGGCGGCTCGTGGGGCTACCAGGTAACCGGGTACTACGCGCCGACCGCACGGTTCGGCTCCCCCGACGATCTCCGGTACCTCATCGACCGGCTGCACTCGGCGGGAATCGGGGTGATCATGGACTGGGTGCCCGGGCACTTCCCGAAGGACGAGTGGGCCCTCGCGAAGTTCGACGGGTACGCCCTGTTCGAGCACCCGGACCCGCGCCGGGGCGAGCAGCTCGACTGGGGCACCTACGTGTTCGACTTCGGGCAGCCGCAGGTGCGGAACTTCCTCGTCGCGAACGCCCTGTACTGGCTCGAGGAGTTCCACATCGACGGGCTCCGCGTCGACGCCGTCGCGTCGATGCTGTACCTCGACTACTCCCGCACGGAGTGGCTGCCGAACGTCCACGGCGGTCGCGAGAACCTCGAGGCGATCTCGTTCCTGCAGGAGACCAACGCCACCGCGTACAAGCGCTACCCCGGCATCGTGATGATCGCGGAGGAGAGCACCTCGTGGCCCGGGTGACGCAGCCCACGAACGCCGGCGGTCTGGGGTTCGGCCAGAAGTGGAACATGGGCTGGATGCACGACTCGCTGCAGTACGTCGAGCGCGAGCCGGTGTACCGCAGCTACCACCACGACGAGATCACGTTCTCGTTCGTGTACGCCTTCAGTGAGCAGTTCACGCTTCCGATCAGCCACGACGAGGTCGTGCACGGCAAGGGCTCGCTCTACGGCAAGATGCCCGGCGACGAGTGGCAGAAGCTCGCGAACGTGCGTGCCTACCTGGCGTTCATGTGGGCGCACCCCGGCAAGCAACTGCTCTTCATGGGGCAGGAGTTCGCGCAGCCGACCGAGTGGTCCGAAGCGCGCGGGCTCGACTGGTGGCTCCTCGACGACCCCGGGCACCGCGGTGTGCAGGACCTCGTGTCGGCGCTCAACCGTGTCTACCGTGACACGCCCGCGCTCTGGACCCACGACGCCACCGCGGACGGCTTCGAGTGGATCGAGGGCGGCGACGCACCGCACTCGACGCTCGGATTCCTGCGGAAGGACGGCGACGACCGTCTGGCAGTGTTCGTGAACTTCTCCGGCGTGCCGGTGGAGCGACGCTTCGGGCTGCCCGCCGCAGGCGCCTGGCACGAGGTGCTCAACACGGATGCGTCGGAGTACGGCGGGTCCGGCGTGGGCAACCTCGGCGTCGTCACCGCGGAGGACACTCCGTGGGCCGGACGCCCCGCGTCAGCGCACCTCGTGGTGCCGCCACTCGGTGCCGTCTGGCTGAAGCTGGCACGGTAGGCGTCTGCGGCCCTGGACACCGCCACGGGACGGACGGGAGGCCCGGTACCAGCTGGTACCGGGCCTCCCGTCCGTCCCGTGCACGCGCGCGGTGCCTCGTCGGAGCGAGACGCCGCCGGCCGGGAGGCGCACCGCCGGCCGCGCCAGACGCCGCAGGATTCGGCGGCGTCTCGCCGGCTCGGCGGCGTCTCGCCGGCTCGGCGGCGTCTCGCCGCGAAGGCGGTGTCTCAGGAATCCGAGACACCCCCGGACGCGCTAGTACAGGGCGCTCGCCAGACGACGGCGGGCCGCCACCACGCGCGGGTCGTCGGTGCCGATGAGCTCGAAGTACTCGACGAGCCGCACACGCAGCGCCTCGCGGTCGTCGCCGAACACCGTCGGCACGAGGTCGAGGAGTCGACCGAACGCATCCTCGACGTGACCGCCGGAGACGTCCAGGTCGGCGACCGCGAGCTGCGCCGACACGTCCGAGGGGCCGGCGGCCGCGGCGGCACGGATGTCGTCGGCCGTGTGACCGTTCAGCCGGTCGAGGAGTGACACCTGCGCCAGCCCCGCGACGGCCATCTGGTCGTGCGGGTCCTGCGCGATGGCGGTCTTGTACTCCTGGATCGCGGTCGCGTAGTCGCCCTGCTCGATCGCGTCGTAGGCGGCCTGGTGATGCGGCGGCAGGGGCTCCGGCTCGGGCTCGCCCTGCTCGGCGACGTCGGCCGGGTCGGCGGCGTCGACGGTCACACGCCCGGCCACCCCGTTCTGCTCGGCGGCGGCGAGCACCTGCTCGTACACGTCTCGTACCTGGGCCTCGGGCAGCGCGCCGACGAAGAGTCCGAGCGGACGTCCGCCGATGAGTGCTGCGACGGTGGGGATCGACTGCGCCTGGAACGCCTGCACGAGCTGCGGGTTCGTGTCCGCGTCCACCTTGGCGAGCAGGACCCGACCGTCGTACTCGGCGGTCAGCTGCTCGAGGATCGGCGAGAAGCTGCTTGCAGGGCCCGCACCACTCGGCCCAGATGTCCACGATGACGGGGACGACTGTGGAGAGCTGCAGGACGTCCTGGAAGGTCTGGTCGGTGACGTCGAGGACGAGCGACGGGACGGTCAGGTCGGCACCGGTCTCGCTGCCCGGCTCACCGGCGGCATGGGCACCGACCGGAACGGCACCGGAGCCCGCGGCGGCGGCGGCGGCCGGCTGCTGCGGCCGCTGCGCGCGGTCGACGAGGGACGACAGGTCGACGGCTCCGCGGAGACCGGACGGGGTCGGGGGACGTTGGTCATTGCACCTCACTCGCTGCTGTCAGGCCCTGCGTGAACCCGAGCAGGACCACTTTGTCATCCGTGCCCACCGGGGGCACGTAGAAGAGCAACTGCACACCGTAGGTGGCGCTGATGCCCTTCGTGCTGGAGTCGACACCGGAGAGCGCCTTGACCGCACCCTCGGTGTTCACCTCGGCACCGGCGGCCGTGGGCGTGACCTTCTCGATCTCGTTGAGGTCAGCGGAGACGAGTGCCCCGCGCCGTCGGTGGCGATCGCCACGGCGCTGTCGTCCGGGACCTCGGACGAGTACTCGATCTTCGCGGTGTCGGGCAGCGACGCGGACTTCTTGTCCTTGTACGCCTTGCCGATCGTGGACCGGAGTCCGTCGCCGTCCGCCTGGAAGTACGACGCGTACGCGCTGTCCTTGTCCTTCGACAGGATGTCGCCGTAGACGCGGCCGATCTGGTCCGGTGCGATCGAGAGCAGCTTCGTGTTCGGCGCGAGCAGGGCCGCACCGAGCGAGGTGGGCGCCAGGCTCGGATCTTCGCCGCCGCCTCGAGCGAGACGTCGTAGGCGACCTTGTAGTCGTCGCGCGCGGAGTCCTGGACGAGCGTGAGGGCCTGCGGCGCGGACTTGGCGTCGCAGTCCTCGGCGACCACGGCGAACACCGTGCGGGGCCACGAGTCCGTCTGCTGCGGCAGCGCCACGCACACCTGCTCGGCGGAGATCGCCGGGGGCGCGTCGACGTCCGAGTCCTTGCCGCGGATCGTGTAGTTCGCCTCGCGCAGGTCCAGGGCGGCACCGGTGAACCGCTCGGCGGCGACCTTCGCGTCACGGGCTGCGTCGGCCTTCTTCGCGACCTCGGCCACGCGCTGGACGACCCGGCCGATCTGCTGCTTGGTCGCGGCGGTGGGCTCGGACTGGGCGGCACCGGTCGCGGTGGCGGTCGGGGTCGGGCTGGCGGCGGACCCGCCCTGCGGCCAGTAGTCGGAGGAGCAGCCGGCGAGACCGAGCGCGCCCACGAGCACCACGGGACCGCCACGAAGGCCCGGCGTCCGCGGCGCCCGCGCACCGGTACCTGGGCGCCGGCGGCCGCGGCACGACGCGAGGCGCGCACGCGCGGCGGACGCGACCCCCGCTGCGACGGCGTGGGCCGCGGCCCCGGCGCTGGTGCACGAACGCCCACACGAGCAGGACGACACCGCCGACGAGGAAGACGGCACCGGCGACGAGGAGCGGCCCGACGGTCGGCGTCGCCGTGTCCCGCGGCCAGGTCACGGACACGTCGCTCGGGGCGGCGCTCGTGCCGTCGCCGACGATGAGCACGGAGACGTCCTTCGGCAGCCGCACGGTGAACTGGCCGGCACCGTCGTACTCCTGGTACCAGAGGTCGCTGCCGGCGGGGTCCGGGACCGAGGTCTCGCTGCCGGTCGTCCGGCCGACGAGCTTCGCCTGGTCGGCGTCGAACCGCAGGGTCGTGTGCTTCGCGTCGCCGATCCACGCGTTCACGTCGGTCGTCCTGCCGTAGGCGGCGAACACCTTGCCGGAGCCGGACACGTTGATGCGCTGGTAGCCGGGGTTGGCGTTGAGCGTCGACCCCGGGATCACGGTCACCGGTGCGGAGCTCTTCGACGACGATGCCGCGACGAGCGACGACGGTGGCTCGAACACGGTCCGCTGGCCGACCGCGAGCGCGACGAGCAGCAGACCGATGACGAAACTGACGATCGCCAGGACGAATCGCACGGATCTTCTCCCTACCGCGCCGGGGGTGGGGGTGACGGCGCGCGAATCAGCGCTCCAGGATAGCGAGGGAGTCTGGACGGCGCATCCCCCACCGCTGTCCGCGGTCACAGCCGGCGGCACCCGCTCGCCACTACAATCGTGGCCGGGCCTTCCCTGTGCCCTCCGCCGAGCACCCAGGAGCGAACACGTGGCGAACGACGAGGCAGAGTTCGGGACCGAGCTGCGCGGGTACCGCCGCGAAGACGTGGACCGTGCCCTGAACGATCTGCGCCGCGAGCTCATCAAGTCGAACAACGACCGCGCCGACGCCGCGAAGGAGATCCGCCTCCTGCAGTCCCGCGTGTCCGAGCTCCAGGGCGAGCTCGACGAGGCCGGTACCCCCACGTACAGCGGGCTCGGCACGCGTCTCGAGTCCACCCTCCGCGTGGCCGAGGAGCAGTCCACGCGACTCATCAGCCAGGCCGACATCGACGCACAGCGTCTCCGCGCCTCGAGCCGCGCGGAGGCCGACCGCACCCTGCGGGAAGCGCGGGAAGAAGCGCGCGACACCCTCGAGGACGCCCGCGCCCGCTCCACCGACGAACTCGCCCGTGCCCGCGCCGAGTCGGCCGACACCGTCGAGCGCGCGCGCGCCGAAGCCGGGCTGCTCACCCAGGACGCCCGCAACGAGGCCGCAGCGATCCGAGGCGCGGCCGTCACCGAGGCGGCGGAGGTCCGCTCCGTCGCCATCCGTGAGACGAACGCGCTCCGCGCGCAGGTCGAGCACGAGGTCGCCGAGCTCCGCGAGATCGCCCAGCGTGAGTCCGCGGACGCACGACAGGCCGCCGCCGGCCTCACCCGCGAGACCGAGCACCGTCGCAGCGTGTTCGAGGCCGAACACACCCGACGCGTCGAGGACCTCGACCGCGAAGAGACCACGCGCCGTGCAGCGCTCGAGCGCGAGGTCACCGAGGGTCGTGCGGCCTGGCACCGCGAGCGGGACGAACAGCAGCAGGCACACGCCCTGGAACTCGAGACCGGTCGCGCCGACCTGGCCGCCGAGGTCGACCGACGCCACGCCGAGATCGACGCCGAGCTCGCGGACCGCCGTCGGGTCCTCGACGAGGAACTCGCCGCGGCACGCGCCGAGTGGGAGCGCGAACTCGCCACCGCCCGCACCGCACTCGAGCAGGAGCTCGAGGCGGCCCGCGCCCAGCTCCGGGTCGACGAGGACCAGACACGCTCCGAGAACGCCCGACTCGTGCAGGAGACCTCGGACCGCGTCGCGCGTGAACTCGACGAGCACGCCACACGCATCGAGCGGGAACGCGCCGAGGCCGAGGCCACTGCGGAACGTGCCGCCCGCGAGCACGAGAACGACCTCACAGCCCGCCGGGAGCGCGAGCACGCCGAGGTCGACACCGAGATCGCCGACCGTCGCACCGCCGAGCTCACCACGCTCGAGGCCGAGCGCACCGCCCTCCGGCAGGAGATCGACACGGCCCGTGCCGACCTGACGAGGGAACGCGACGAGGTCCGCGCCGAGATCGCACGGGAGCGCGACGAAGCTCGGACGACGCTCGAATCGGAGCTCGCCGCACGCCGCGACGACGCCGAGCAGGACTACCTGCAGAAGCACCACGAGACGGTCACCGAGACGCAGAAGTACCTCGACGAGGCGAACCTGCAGCTCGCCGAGGCCACCCGCCGTGCGACCGAGGCCCGGGAGCGAGCCGAGCGGCTCCAGCAGGAGGCTGACGACCTCGAGCGCTCCAACACCACGGAGGCGCAGGAGCACGCGCGCACGATCGTCACCGACGCCCAGGACCGCGTGCACCGGATGATCGCGGACGCCGAGGAGCGCACCGCCGCGATCATCGCCGAGTCCGAGGACCGGCTCGCGGCGATCCGCACCGAGCGTGATGCGGTCGCGGGCTACCTCGAGAACCTCCGCGGCGTGCTCACGCACGCGACCGGCCTGCTCGGGACCGTGCCGGCAGCCGCCGACGCCGCGACCGCCGGGCCGGAGCCGGCCGACGACAGCGAGGACGCGACCAGCCGCTGACGGCAGCGGCCGAGGGCCCACGCGGGCCGGTTCCGGCGCGACGCGGAGCCTGCGGAGGGACGTGGTGGCCGAGCTCGTGGGGAGGCGCGACCCGCGCCTCCAGACCGGCCCACGTCGTCGACATGACCGGTCCCAGGGCGTCGGGCCGTCGTTCCTAGGCCGGAACGTGTGTCGGCAGCGGTGCGCTGCCCGGCACGACGAGGTCCGCGATGGCGTCGAGCACGATCCGCACGTACCGCTCCCCCACCCACAGGTGCTTCGCTCCCTCGACGGGGACGACACGCACGTTCGGCGCGACGGCGAACCGGCGTGCGGCCTCGTCCGGCCGCAGGAAGTCGTCGTGCTCCGGCACGAGCGCCACGATCGGAACGGACACGCCAGCCCAGCGGGCGAGTTCGTCGTCGGTGGTGCGGTGCAGTGGTGGCGAGAGCAGGACGACCCCGGCGATCCGGCCGGCCTCGACGTGTTCGAGCGCGTGCTTGAGGATCACCTCGGTGCCGAATGACCACCCGACCAGCCACGGAGTGGGAAGCCCGCGGCCGACGACCTCGTCCACGGCGGCGCGGAGGTCGAAGCCTTCGGAGACCCCGTCGCCGAAGACGCCCTCCGACGTACCGCGCGGCGACGACACCGAACGGAAGTTGAAGCGGAGCACCGCGATGTCGGCGAGGGCAGGCAGCCGAGCCGACGCCTTCTTGAGCACGTGCGAGTCCATGAAGCCGTGCGCCGTCGGCAGCGGGTGCAGGGTGACGATCGCGCCGCGTGCGGGCCGGTCCAGCGGCTCGGCGAGTTCGCCGACGAGGGTGAGGTGATCGTCGGTGACCAACTCGATGTCCGTACGACGGGCGGCAGCTCGGTGTTCGACCGGATCTCGACAGTGCTCATGCGATGCTCCAGCAGTGGTGGTGCCAGTGACGGCGGGACGCCAGGTCGGCCGCGTCGCCGAGGACACCGTCCGCGCGCCACACGACGACGTGGGCGACGCCGGGCATCACCGTGCCACCGCAGCCCGGGCAGACGTACTCCTTCTGCGCGGACGCAGCCGAAACCGGCTGCACGAGGTACTCACGGCCACGCCGGACCTCGGTCCGTTTCCAGGAGCTTATCAAGCGGTCGAGGCCGGTCGGTTCGTCCTCGTCCTCGGGACCGCGACCCCGCGGGCGCCGCGGCCGGTTGCTGCGCGGCACCTGCGTCCGGCCGATCAGTACCAGTTGTTCGCGACGCTGTGGCCCCAGGCACCGCACGGCGTGCCGTACACGCCGGAGATGTAGTTGAGGCCCCAGGTGATCTGCGTCGCCGGGTTCGTCTGCCAGTCCGCACCGACCGACGCCATCTTGCTGCCGGGGAGCGCCTGCGGATGCCGTACGCGCCGCTCGGGTTGTACGCGTTGACCCGCCAGCCGGACTCCTTGTTCCACAGGGAGACGAGGCAGTTGTACTGGTCCGAGCCCCAGCCGCGGGCGGCGACCATCTGCTGCGCGATGGCCTGCGCGCTGCCCGGGTCGGGCGTCGCGGCGGTCGCGGCGAGGGTGTTCGACGCGCTGACCGTGGCCGTGTCGGCGGAGTCGGCGTCGTCGTCGGTCTCGGTCTTCGGCGCCTCGGTCACCTTCGGCTTCGGGACCGTCACACCGTACGCGTCACGCGTGACGTCGAAGGCGGCGTAGGTGCCGTGCGCGGTGTACTCCTGCGGTGCCGCGGGCGCCTTGACGAGCACGGGAGCGGACACCGCCGCCTGCGCCACGTCCGGCTGCATCGGGTTGAACAGCGAACCGCCGACGAACCCGAACACCGCGAAGAAGGACAGGGCCGGGATCGTCGCGCGCTTCCGCATGAACGTGTTCACACCGCGGACCGCGGTCGACTTCGCGGGAGCGGCGACCACGCGGGCGCGGCGCTGCTTGACGATGCGGGGGTCGGCGGGCATTGCGGGGACCGCGTGCGCCTGCTGCGTGTCCGACACACGGCTCGCCGCGACCGACTTGGGAGCGGTCGGCACCGTGGCCGTCGCCACCGTCGGGTTCGCCGGGAGGACCGAGTTCTCCGCCGTGCGGGTTCGGTTCAGTGCCGCGCGGCGCTCACCCGCGGCCGAGAGGCCGAGGTGCTCGCGGGTATCGCGGTCGGAGCTGATGTCTGCCGTGTGCCTGCCCATGAGTTCGTCCAGGATAACGGAACGATCACGGAAAGCGAAGCACCCGCACGCAGCGCGTCGTCACCGGACGGCGAGCATGACCTCGACCACGGCGTCGAGGAGCGCGTCGACCTGCCCCTCCCGGTACCCGCCGTGCTTCGGCCGGAACACGATCGAACGGACCTCGGTCAGGCTCAGCGGCTTGCCCTCGCGGAAGTACCCGCCGAGACGCTTCGCGAACGCGTCGACGTCCTTCGGGCGGTACCCGGTGCCGAGTACGCTCACCCGGCTGAAGCGCTGCCCGTCCGGACGCTCCAGCCGCGCCACGACGTCCGAGGCCTTCGAGCGGGCCTCGGCGTACCAGGCCTTCTGCCCGATGTCGGCGATCTCCCGCTCGCGCTCACGCGCGGCGAAGGCGTCCTCGAGACGTTCCAGCGCGGCGTCGACGTGGGCGGTGGAGTAGCCGCCCTTACGCATGGAGAACGCGGTCGCGCGGATCTTCGCGGCCTCGAGCGCGGGAGCGGTGTCGTTCGCCGTGTAGGCGCGACGGGCGTCCTCGAGGAAGCGCTCGACCTCGTCGACGTCGTATCCGAGAGCGGAGCGGTCTGCGTTCGGGAAGGTGGTGGCCACGGCGACATTCTGCCAGGACCGGACCATGGTGCGACCTGGACGCGCGGTCAGTGGTTGACGACGAGGTACAGCACGTACGCGACGGCGGCCGACGGCAGGATGCTGTCGATGCGGTCGAGGAGTCCCCGTGCCCGGGCAGGAACGACGAGATGTCCTTGATGCCGAGGTCGCGCTTGATCATCGACTCGGTCAGGTCACCCAGCGTGGCGGAACCCGAGATGAGCACACCGAGGATGATCCCCGTCCACCACGGCAGGCCGAGCAGCAGCCAGCTGACGATGACGCCGACGATGATGCTCGCCGCCACCGAGCCGGCGAAGCCCTCCCACGTCTTCTTCGGGCTGATCCGAGGCGCCATCGGGTGCTTGCCGAGGTTGAGCCCCGTGGCGTACGCGCCGGTGTCCACCGCGACGACGACCAGGATGAACGCGATGACCCACCGCTCGCCGAGCGGCTGCGCTGCGAGCAGGACCACGCACGCGCCGAGCAGGGTGATGTACGCCTGCACGAACAAGCCGTTCGTCAGGTCGCGCACGACGTTGCCCGCCGCCGGCTTCGTCCTGGACACCGCCACTTCGACGAGTCGCCACAGACTGATGAAGACGATGCCACCGAGCAGGGTGAACAGGGCCGGGATCTGCCCGCCGAGGAACGCCGCTGGGACGACCGCCACGCTGACCAGCACGCTCGGGATCCGCGGGACGTCGCGCCCCGCGAACCGCATCGCGCTCGCGAGCTCGTACACGCCGACACCGAGCAGGAACGCCCGACGACCATGAACGAGGGCTTCCAGATGAGGAGCGAGGCGAGCATGACCACGGCGAACGCCAGGGCGATGCCGATCGCGGCGGGCAGGTTGCGCCCCGTCCGCGCCGTCAGGGCCTCGTTGCGGGCGCCGAAGTCGGCCTTCCGCTGCCGGAGCTGCGCCTCGAAGTCGCTGCGGGCAGCGCGAGCCCGCGCATCGAAGTCCTGGCGCAGCCCCTTGGCGGAACGCTTCTGCTCTGTGGGGCGGTCACCGCCCTGGTCTGGACGGGGCATCAGACCTCGAGGAGTTCGGCTTCCTTCTTCTTCAGCGCGTCGTCGATCTGATCGACGTGCTTCTTGGCGAGGGCCTCGAGGTCCTTGTCGCCGCGCGAGATCTCGTCGTCGGAGATCTCGCCCTTCAGCGCGTCGAGGTCGTCCTTCGCGCGACGGCGGATGTTGCGGATGACGACCTTGTGGTCCTCGCCCTTGCCCCGGACGAGCTTCACGAACTCCTTGCGGCGGTCCTGCGTGAGCTCCGGGATGGTGACGCGGACGATGTCGCCGTCGTTCGTCGGGCTGGCGCCCAGGTTCGGGAACGTCGCGATGGCGCGCTCGATCTCCTTGAGCGCCGACTTGTCGTACGGCGTCACGATGAGCGTGCGCGCTTCCGGCGTCTGCAGGGACGCGAGCTGCGCGAGCGGCGTCGGTGTGCCGTAGTAGTCGACCGGGATCTTCTGGAAGAGGGCGGCGTTGATGCGGCCGGTGCGGACGGTTGCGAAGTCGTCCTTGGCGACGTCGACGGCCTTCGCCATCTTCTCGGTGGCTTCGGTCAGGACATCACTGATCACGGTGGTTCTCCTTCGGTACTGGCGTCGAGTCTAGTCAGCGGACGGGGTCAGTTGCTGACCACCGTGCCGATGCGCTCGCCCCGGATGGCCGCAGCGACGTTGCCGTCGCCCTCCATCCCGAACACGTGCATCGGCATCCCGTTGTCCATGCAGAGCGAGAACGCCGTGGCGTCGACGACCTTGAGGCCCTTCAGCAGGGCGTCCTGGTACGTGACGTGGTGCAGCTTCTCGGCCGATGCGTCCTTCTTCGGGTCGGCGGTGTAGACGCCGTCGACGCCGTTCTTCGCGACGAGGACCTCGTGCGCATCGATCTCCAGGGCGCGCTGAGCGGCCACCGTGTCGGTCGAGAAGTACGGCAGTCCGGCACCCGCTCCGAAGATCACGATGCGGCCCTTCTCCAGGTGCCGCTCGGCGCGGCGCGGGATGTACGGCTCCGCCACCTGCGTCATGCTGATCGCCGACTGCACGCGGGTCGCGGCTCCGGCCTGCTCGAGGAAGTCCTGCAGGGCGAGCGCGTTCATCACCGTGCCGAGCATGCCCATGTAGTCGGCACGACCGCGGTCCATGCCGCGCTGCGAAGCTTCGGCCCCGCGGAAGAAGTTGCCGCCTCCGACCACGATCGCGACCTCGACCTCCTGCGCAGCGGCCGCGATCTCCTTCGCGATGGCGCTGATCACGTCAGGGTTCACGCCGAGCGATCCGGCGCCGAACGCCTCGCCCGACAGCTTCAACAGGACCCGGCGGCGTCCGGTCTTCTCGTTCGTCATGTGCTCGCACCCTTCGTCGAATGTCTCGTGGGAATCTACCGGGCCGGAAGCGGTCCGGCGGAGGCGTGTCGTGCCTCCAGGCCGTCGTCACGCGCACTGGCGCGCGGCTGTGCCGGCCGCGCGCTGGCGCTCGGCTGTGCCGGCCACGCACTGGCGCGCGGCTGTGCCGGCCACGCGCTGGCGCGCGAAAACGGGGCCCGGAACCGATGTGGTTCCGAGCCCCGTCACGGGTTCGTTACGCGCCGACCTTGACGCGGGCGAAGCCCTGGATCGTGATGCCGGCGTTCTCGGCGGCCTTCGCGACGGAGATCTTGTTGTCCTTCGCGTAGTCCTGGTCGAGCAGCGACACCTGCTTGATGAAGGCGTTGAGACGACCCTCGACGATCTTCGGCAGGGCCGCCTCGGGCTTGCCCTCCTCGCGCGTGATCGCCTCGACGGTCGCACGCTCCTTCTCGATCGCCTCGGCCGGGACCTCGTCACGCGTGAGGTACGTCGGGTTCGCGAACGCGACGTGCTGCGCGATGGAGCGCGCCTCGGCGGCGTCGGAGCCCGAGTAGGCGATCACGACGGCGATCTGGGGCGGCAGGTCCTGGCTGGTCTTGTGCAGGTAGACCTCGAACTCGTCACCCTCGACACGGGTGACCGTGCGGAGCTTCAGCTTCTCGCCGAGGGCGGCCGCGTTCTCGTCGATGACCTCGGCGACGGTCTTGCCGTCGAGGGGCGCGGCGTTGCCGGCCGCGACGTCGGCGGCACCGGCGGCGGCGACCGCGGCGACGACCTTGTCGGCGAGCGTGGTGAAGCGCTCGTTCTTCGCGACGAAGTCGGTCTCGCTCGCGAGCTCGACCACGGTCGCGGCACCGTTCGCGGCGGTCGCGACGACGACGCCCTCGGAGGTCGCACGGTCGTCACGCTTGGCGACGGCCTTCGCGCCCTTGATGCGGAGGAGCTCGACGGCCTTGTCGTAGTCGCCGTCGGCCTCGACGAGCGCGTTCTTCGCGTCCATCATGCCGGCCCCGAGGTCCTCACGGAGCTTCTTCACGTCAGCAAGGCTGTAGTTGGCCATTGACTGGAGTCCTTTCTGGACTGTGCGTTCGTAGAGAGGAAAGGGGCGCCGAGCCGACCGGCCCGACGCCCCCGGTGGTCACTCGGCGGGGGTGGTCTCCGCGGCTGCCTCGGCCTCGGCCGTCGGCTCCGCGTTCTTCGCCTCGTCGGCGATCGGCTCGCCGATCTCCTTCGCGGCGACCTGCGCGTCGGCGTCGTTCTCTTCGACGGTGCTGCCCTCGGCGGTCGTGTCCGCGGCCGGGGCGGCGGTCTCGCCGCCGAGGAGCTCCTGCTCCCACTCGGCGAGCGGCTCGGCGGCCTCGTCGTCGGAACCGCCCTGGTGGCGGGTCTTCAGACCCTCGGCCGCGGCGTCGGCGACGATGCGGGTGAGCAGACCGACGGAGCGGATCGCGTCGTCGTTGCCCGGGATCGGGTACGTGATCTCGTCCGGGTCGCAGTTGGTGTCGAGGATGCCGATGATCGGGATCCCGAGCTTCTGCGCCTCGTCGACCGCGAGGTGCTCCTTCTTGGTGTCGACGATCCAGAGCGCGCTCGGGGTCCGCGTGAGGTTGCGGATACCACCGAGGGTCTTGTGGAGCTTGTCCAGCTCGCGCTTCTTGATGAGGAGCTCCTTCTTGGTGAAGCCCTTCGTCGTGTCGTCGAAGTCGATCTCCTCGAGCTCCTTCATGCGCGCCAGGCGCTTGGAGACCGTCTGGAAGTTGGTGAGCAGACCGCCGAGCCAACGCTGGTTGACGTACGGCTGGCCGACGCGGGTCGCCTGCTCGGCGATCGAGCCCTGCGCCTGCTTCTTGGTGCCCACGAAGAGGATCGTGCCACCGTGCGCGACCGTCTCCTTGACGAAGTCGTACGCACGGTCGATGAAGGCCAGCGACTGCTGCAGGTCGATGATGTGGATGCCCGAGCGCTCGGCGAGGATGAAGCGCTTCACCTTCGGGTTCCACCGACGGGTCTGGTGTCCGAAGTGGACGCCGCTGTCGAGCAGCTGGCGGATGGTGACGACGGCCATGCCGTCCCTCCTTGTTCTCGGCACGCGGCTGATGAGCCGCGTACACGGTTGCGGTTGTGACGGTCACGACCGGTGGTCGTGGCCCCTGGTGCCCCACCCGGAGGGCCGCCCGCTCGCGAGAGCGGGACCGGTGGCCGTGGGGTGTGCGTGGACACGCGAAGTCAGCGCGCACAGCGCGCTGCTGAGGCAATGCTAGCAGGTCGCGGGACGCACAGGAGGCGCGGTGCGGGTCGGACCCGCGCCGCGCCTCCTGTGCGTGGTTCGCTGGTGCGTCAGGCCTTGGCGCTCACGGTGTCGCCCTCGGCGGTGATGCCCATCTCCTCGAGGGAGCGGCCCTTCGTCTCCGGGATCTTGCCGATGACGAAGAACAGCGACAACAGGGCGAACAGGGCGTAGATGCCGTAGGTCACCGTCAGGTTGAAGCCGGACAGGACCGGGAACGAGATCGTGACGACGAAGTTCGCGATCCAGTTCGCCGCCGACCCCACGCCGAGGGCCGTCGCACGGATCCGGTTCGGGAACATCTCGCCGAGCAGCACCCACATGAGCGGGCCCCACGTGGCGCCGAACGAGACGACGAACAGGTTGGCGAAGATCAGTGCGACGACGCCCCAGGCGCCGGGGAGGCTCGGGTTGCCGTCCACGATCGTGGCCTGCGAGAACGAGATGGCGACCATCGTCAGCGACACGAACATGCCCGCCGAGCCGGAGACCAGGAGCGGCTTGCGACCGACCCTGTCCACGAGCCAGATCGCGATGAAGGTGACGGCGACGTTCACGACGGAGGTGATCGTCGAGATGAGGAACGAGTCGCTCTCCTTGAAGCCGACGGCCTGCCAGAGCGTCGTCGAGTAGTAGAAGATCACGTTGATGCCGACGAACTGTTGCAGGACGGCGAGGATGATGCCGACCCACACGATCGGCTGCAGGCCGAAGCGGTTGCCCCGGATGGAGCCCTTCTTCTCGGTGGCCTCGCGGTCGATGCCGTCCTGGATCTCTTCGAGGCTCGTGTTCACCGTGTCGCGCGGGACGATCTTCTCCATCACGTCGCGAGCGTCGTCCTTCCGGCCCTTCGCGAGCAGGTAGCGCGGCGACTCCGGCAGCGTGATCGCGAGGATGCCGTACACGACCGAGGGGATCACGCCGACGAGGAACATCCAGCGCCAGGCCGGCAGACCGAGGACGACCTCGGAGGCGCCGCCGGCCGTCACCGCGAAGAGCTGGTCGGACAGGAGCGCGGCGAAGATGCCGATCGTGATCGCGAGCTGCTGGAAGGACGCCAGGGTGCCGCGGATCTGCTTGGGTGCGACCTCGGAGATGTACGCCGGTGCGATGACCGACGCGGTCCCGATGCCCAAGCCCCGATCAGACGCCAGATCACGAGGTCCCAGGTGGCGAACGCGAAGCCGCTGCCGATCGAGGAGATGAGGAAGAGCACCGCGGCCCAGAACATCACCCGGGTGCGACCCCAGCGGTCGGCGAGACGGCCCGCGAAGTAGGCGCCGAACGCGCAGCCGATGAGCGCGGAGGCGACCGCGAAGCCGCTCGCCGCCTCGGACAGGCCGAACTCGTTCTTGATCGCGTCGACCGCTCCGTTGATGACGGAGGAGTCGAATCCGAAGAGGAAGCCGCCGACCGCCGCGGCGATCGCGAACGCGGTGACCTTCCCCTTGAACGCACGGTCCTCACCGTGCTGGGTGGGCGTGTTCGACACGATGCTCCAAGTTCCCCGCCGCCGTGCGGGATGTGGCACGGTGCTCCGACGGTCGGCTGGTTCGCCGTCCGAGCGGCGTTGCGTGTTCCGGAGCGCGCCCGACCGTACTCTCCGATGCGGGTCGGGGCACATCGGAGCGCGGCTCGTGCGTGGCGCACGGTGGGGGTGGGCGGGCCGGCGCGGTGGGGGTGGGCGGGCCGGCGTGGTGCGGGCGGGCCGGCGTGTGCGGCGGGGCCCGGGGTGTGCAGGCGGGGCGGCGTGTGCGGCCGGGAGCCCGGGGTGTGCAGGCGGGGCGGCGTGTGCGGCCGGGAGCCCGGGGTGTGCAGGCGGGGCGGCGTGTGCGGCCGGGTGGGTCGAAGCAGTGCGACTGTGTCGACGTCGTACGACAGCAGCAGTGTCGTTCCGCGCACCCGCAACGGTTGCACGCGCGCGGGGACGACAGCGTCGACGTCGTACGACGCCAGCGGTGTCGTTCTTTGCACATGCAATCGTGCGCTGCATCTGCAATCGTGGCGCACGAGTCGACACCGCACCCGCCGTTCGACGCGTGGCACGTCGCACCACGCGCACGCACTGGCCTGGCGGGTCTTCCACAGGCCGGGAGGCGCGGCTCGCCGTCCACAGTTCGGCCCTCGTGTCCGCCGCGTCGGCTCGCACCGGCGACGCTCGGAGTCGTGCGACATCCCATCTCCGCTGCCCTGGTGCCCGGCGTCCTCGCCGCGCTGCTGCTCCTCCCGGTCCTCGGTGCCGAATCCGCTCCCGTTCCACCGACGCCAGGCCACGAGGCAGGCATCACGGCGGACACCGGGTCGGCGCCGTGGAGGTGGCCGACGGGAACTCGTGTGGTGAGCCGGCCGTGGGAAGCCCCGGCCGACGACTACGCCGCTGGGCACCGGGGCATCGACGTGCCGGCAGCGCTCGGGACGGCCGCGTCGGCGGTCGACGACGGCACGGTGACGTTCGCAGGCTCGGTCGCCGGCCGCGGTGTCGTGACGATCGACCACGGCGGAGGGCTTCGCAGCACGCTCGACTCGGTCACTCCGGAGGTCTCGGCCGGTGACACCGTCGTGCAGGGCGACGCCGTCGGTCGGGTCTCGGCCGGGCACTGTCCGGCGACTGCCCCGTGCCTGCACCTCGGCGCCCGACTCGACGAGCGCTACGTCGACCCGACGCCGTACCTCCCTGCCGCGGCGTGGCCCGTCCTGCTCCCCGAGGGCGCGTGGCAGGGCTGACGGACGGCCACGACGGCGGACCCGCGTTGCTGCCTGTGGTGGCTCACGCCCAGGCCAGCTCACACCGTCGGGCAGGTCACGCACCCGGGCGGCTCACGCCCCCGGGTGGCTCACGCCCGCGGGCAGCTCACGCCCCGGGTGACTCCGCCCCCGGGCGGCTCACGCCCGCGGGTGCGCGGTGCGGTACACCTCGCGCAGGCGAGCGGAGGACACGTGCGTGTAGATCTGCGTCGTCCCGAGGCTCGCGTGTCCGAGCAGTTCCTGCACGGCACGGAGGTCCGCTCCTCCGTCGAGCAGGTGGGTCGCCGCCGTGTGCCGGAAGGTGTGCGGACCGCTCGGCCCCTCTCCGGGCAGGTCCTGCAGCAGCCGTGCAACGATCCGGTAAGCGCTCCGCACGCCGAGCCGTGCCCCACGGTCACCCAGGAACAGCGCACCGGGATCAGGGACCGCGGCCCGCGCCGCGATGACCGGCCGCCCGCGCCCGAGCCATGCCTCGAGCGCATCCCGAGCCGGCACACCGAACGGAACCACCCGCTCCCGCCCGCCCTTGCCGAGCACCCGGACGGTGAGGCGCCCGCGGTCGACGTCGAGCACGTCGATGCCGATCAGCTCGCTCACACGGATCGCCGCGGCGTAGAGCAGCTCCACGACCGCGAGGTCCCGCAGGGCTCGTGGATCGTCCGTCGCTGCCCGGCCGGCCAGCCCGTCGAGCATCGACCGGACCTGGTCGGACGACACCACCCGCGGCAGGTGCGCCGCTCCCTTCGGAGCACGGAGCCGCGCGCCCGGGTCGCTCGTGGTCCGACCGGACTCGCTCGCCCACCGCGTGAACGCCCGGACCGACGACGACCGGCGAGCGATCGTGGAGCGCGCGAGCCCGCGGCGGTCAGCGTCCCACAGCCAGTCACGAAGCAGTTCCAGTCCGACGTCCGCGAGCTGCTCGGCCCCTCTGGCCGAGCCGAACTCGACGAGCTGCTCGAGGTCTCCGGCGTAGGCCCTGACGGTCTGCTCGCTGAGCCCCCGCGCGTCTCGCACATGCGTGAGGAACGCGTCCACCGCGACGTCGAGTCGCCCGTCCGTCCGCTCCACCACGAGCCCAGCGTAGGTCCCGCAGCCGTCACACCCTCGCCCACCCGCCGGACTCGCGCACGACGAGGCCCTGCAGCTGCGCGAGCGCGAGTGCGTCCGCGACCTCGGCCAGCGACATGCCGGATCGACCGGCGATCTCGGGTTCCGGGAGAGCACGTCGGCCGAGCGCGTCGAGGACGCGGGACACCTCGGGGTCTTGCCGCGCAGCAGCAAGCGGTTCGTCCACGAACGCAGCCCCGCCCTGCGCCCCGCCGCCACGACGGCCTCCGACGGCTCCCCGGGCCGGACCACGAGTTGCGCTCGCCCCTGCGCGACCAGGCGGTGGCAGCCCACCGACGCCGACGACGAGAACGCCCCCGGGACGGCGAACACGGGTCTCCCGAGCTGGGCCGCGTGGTGCGCCGTGTTGAGCGCGCCCGAGCGGGCGCCGGCCTCGACGACGACAGTGGCGTCCCCGAGCGCGGCGATGATGCGGTTGCGCGCGAGGAACCGCCAGCGGGTGGGCCGAGTGCCCGGCGGCGACTCCGCGAGCAGCACACCCTGCCTGGCGACGTTCCGGAGGAGGTCGACGTTGCCTGCCGGGTAAAGCTGGTCGACGCCGCCGGCGAGCACCGCGAGTGTCGGCGTCCCCGCGGCGATCGCCACGCGGTGTGCGACGGCGTCGATCCCGTACGCGCCGCCGCTCACGATCGTGCACCGTGCGTCCGCCGCCGCGGAGGTGATCTCGGCTGCGGCCTCTGCACCGGCGACGGTGTTCGCTCTCGACCCGACGACTGCGAGGGACGGTCCGTGAAGCTCGGAGCCCGTGCGGGTCCAGAGCACGAGCGGCGCGTGTGGGCCGAGGTCGTCGACACGGTCCGGCCAACCCGGAGCACCGGGGACCAGGAGCTGGGCGCCGACCGAGCGCGCAGCGGCCAGCACGTCGCCGACGTCCGCCCGTCCGAACCGCGGGCTCCACCGTCCGACCGCTGCGAGCAGCACTGCGGCGAACGCCTCGCTGTCCTCGGCCCCGGCGACCCCGGTCTCGGCGCAGATCCCGAGCAGCTCGCCGACACCGTCGTCGCCCGCTTCGAGTACCCCGCCGAGCGCTCGTTCCGGGCCGAGGGTCGTCACGAGCTCGCCTGCGACCGCGTCACCCGGCTCCGCGATGGTCGACCACGCGATGCGAGCCGCTGCGCTGACGAGGTCCGTGTCCCGGCGCACGGTCCGAGTGCGGAGCGCACCGCCCGGAGCAGGTCGCCCCCGCCGTTCACAGCGCGCTCCGCAAGGAGAGCGCTTCGCGCACGTGGTGTTCCGCCGGGCGCTCGGCGCCCTCGAGGTCGGCGAGCGTCCACGCGAGGCGCATGGCCCGGTCCCAGCCGCGCATGGTCAGCGTCCCGAGGTCCAACGCGTGGTCGAGCTGCGCCGTCGCGCCCGGTTCCGGGCGGCCGGCGCCACGCAGCCAGGTGCCCGCGACCTCGGCGTTGCGCGTCCACCCGGTCCCCGGAGCCGTTCCGTCATCCGGGCACGCGCACGCTCCACCATCGCGCGGGCATCGGCGGTCGTCGGGGTCGAGCCGTCACCACCGCGGATCAGCCCGGTCGTCACGCGAGGCACCCGGACGCGGATGTCCATCCGGTCGAGCAACGGTCCGGACATCCGACCGAGGTAGCGCCGGACCGTGGTCGGCGAGCACTCGCACGGCTGGAACCCTTCACCCGCGTGTCCACACGGGCAGGGGTTGGCGGCCAGGAGGAAGCTGGCACCGAGCCGGGAACTCCGCCGCACCGGCCGCCCGGTGCACCGTGATGCGCCCGGACTCGAGCGGTTGGCGGAGTGCGTCGAGCACCGTCCTGGGAACTCGGGAGCTTCGTCCAGGAACAACACGCCCCGCGTCGCACGCGACACGGCTCCCGGACGGATCACGCCGGACCCGCCGCCGATCAGCGCGATCGCCGAGGCCGAGTGGTGCGGAGCCTCCCACGGCGGCCGCGAGGTCCACGAGGCGGAGCCGTGCCCGGCGACGGAGCGGACGGCCGCCACCTCGAGTGCCGCGTCCTCGTCCAGGTCGGGCAGGAGGCCTGGGAGCCGCTCGGCAAGCATCGTCTTGCCGGCCCCGGGCGGACCGAGCAGGAGCGCATGGTGGCCGCCCGCCGCTGCCGCGACCACAGCGCGGACGCCGATGGGGTTCCCGACGACGTCCGCGAGCTCGGCCGTCGGGCGGTGCTCCGTCGACGCTGCGATCGGAAGTACCGGCTCCACCTCGACATCGGGGAGCAGGGCACCGGCGTCGATGGCGGCAGCGCGGAGCGAGTCCACGCCGTGCACGACGACCCCGCCGACGACCCGGGCCTCCTCGAGGTTGCCGACCGGCAGGACGACGCGCGCGGCACCGGCATCTCGCGCGGCGAGCAGCATCGGGATCACGCCGGCCACGGGTCGTACGCGCCCGTCGAGCCCGAGCTCGCCGATGTACACGATGCGCTCCGACACTCGCGGCGCGACGTCCGCGCCCGCCAGCACGGCCATGGCGATCGCCAGGTCGAAGCCCGAACCGCGCTTCGGGATGGCGGCCGGCGTGAGATTGACGGTGATGCGCCGTGCCGGCAAGGGGCAGCCGGCGTTGGCGGCGGCGGCGCGCACGCGTTCTCGGGCCTCTCCGAGCGAGGTGTCCGGCAGACCGATGATGTTGAACGCCGGCAGCTGGCTGGTGAGGTGCGCCTCGACCTCGATGCAACGGCCAGCGACACCGACGAGCGCGACGGCGGCAGCCCGCCCGATGCCGGTCACAGCACACCCTCGAGGTGCTCGATGCCGACCCGGTCCGCGTCGACGTGGACAGCGACGGCGTCGATCCGGATCGCTCGTGCCGAAACCTCCGGGTGGTCTTCGAACCAGGCCGCCACGAGTCGGCGCAGCCGACCGACCTTCGACGCCGTGATCGCCTCGAACGGATGCCCGGTGGAGACGCCGGACCGCGTCTTCACCTCGATGAACGCGAGGGTGCACGACTCCCAGGCGACGATGTCGATCTCGCCGCGTGCGCATCGCCAATTGCGCTCGACGATCCGGAATCCGTGATCCGCCAGCCATTCTGCGGCCCGGTCCTCACCGAATCGCCCGAGGCTGCTGTTCCGCAGCGGTGTTTGCTCCATGTCGTTGCCTCCACCACGACCATCCCGGAGCACTCGGCCGCGCCGAGAGTCGAACCGACGAATTGTGGAGGAGCTCCGGCTCGGCGCACCTGTGGAGGACGAAGCGTGCACCTGTGGAGGACAAAGCAAGAGCCCGGACGACGGCTCTCGTCCGGGCTCTCCGCGTTCACGCTCAGTGAGCGGCTGCGTACGCTTCCTGCACCTGCGTGGAGATGCGGCCGCGGGTCGAGACCTCGTACCCGTTCTCCTTCGCCCATTCACGGATCTTCGCCAGCTCCTCGGAGTTGCCGCGCTTCGGCGCCGACTTCGGGCAGATGCGCCGGAACGACGACCGGACACCTTGCGCGCCGCTGCCACGTAGTCCGAGATCGCTTCGCGGAACTTGTCGACGTTGTCGTCGGTCAGGTCGATCTCGTACGAGGAACCGTCGAAGGAGAATTCGACGGTGCGGCCCTCGCCCGGGCGATCGGCGAATCGTCGAGGTCGTCGACGAGCTGAACGGTGACCTTCTGTGCCATGACATTGCTCCTGTATCGGGGACGAAATCCCCACCACAATAGCGTGCCGAATACCTCGCGGACGCGGTACGACGGCGTTTCCCAGCAATTGCAATAGAAGTGACGATCACTCGTCGAGTGCGAGTTCCTTCGGCAACTCGAGTTCTCGGGACGTGAGTTCCTCGACGTTCACGTCCTTGAAGGTCAGCACACGGACGGATTTCACGAACCGGTCGGAACGGTAGACGTCCCACACCCAGACATCGTTCATCGTCAATTCGAAGTAGAAATCGTGTTCGGTGTCCCGGCGGACGAGTTCCACCTCGTTGGCCAGGTAGAAACGCCGCTCGGTCTCGACCACGTACCGGAACTGCGACACGACGTCGCGGTACTCGCGGTACAGGGCCAGTTCGACCTCGCGGTCGTAGTCGTCGAATTCGTCGTCATCCATCGCGCCAACAGTCTACGGCGACCCGAGCAGACACGGCACACCCCCGACCAGAGCACGACCGCACGCCCAGCAGCCTCCGGCCGGCCGGAGCACGACCGCTTGACCAGACGCCTCCGCCGGACCCGAGCACGGCCGCACGACCGCACGACTGCACGGCCGGGCGCGGCCGCACGACCGCACGACCGGGCGCGGCCCAGTCACCGCCCCACGAACCCGCGCGTCAGCCCGCGAGCACGTCCAGTTCCGCGAACCCGTCCAACGCCACGCTCGACGCCTGGTGCAGCCAGCTTTTCCGGTGCAGCGCGTGCGCCCCCACCGCCCGGATCGCCTCGTAGTGGGCCGTCGACCCGTAGCCCTTGTTCGACGCCCACGCGTAGTGCGGCGCCTCGTCGTGCGCTGCGGTCATGAGCGCGTCGCGGGCGACCTTGGCGACCACCGAGGCGGCCGCGACCGAGGCGCAGTCGCGGTCGGCCTTGATCCGTACGACGACGTCGAGTGGATCGCCGGGCGACCGGAGCGAGGCCGGCACGGCTCGGGTGATCCAGTCGAACGACCCGTCCAGTACGACCACCGCTCCGTCGAGTGACACGCCACCAGCGACGAGGGCGTCGAGCGCCGCCGCTCCGGCCTGCCCGAGCGCCGGCACGATGCCTTGCTGGTCGACGACGTCCGCGGACGCCATGCCGACCGCGGTCGGGGTCCACCGGCGGACGACCGGGTCGAGGGCCTCGCGACGGGCGGCGGTGAGGAGCTTCGAGTCAGCGAGCCCCTGGGGCACGCGGCCGATGTCGACGGTCACCGCGGCCACTCCGACCGCGACGGGCCCGGCGATCGCGCCGCGCCCGACCTCGTCCATGCCGATGACGGTCACACGGCCGTCGCCGAGCAGCTTCTTCTCGACACGGAGGGACGGTCGTACGGCGGTCATCGGTCCCGCGCCTCCACCCCGGCGAACACGTCGGGGTAGTCATCCAGCCAGGTCCAGCGGCTCGACGGCCACGAGATCACGAACGCCCGACCGGTCACGTCGGACAACGGCACGAAGCCCTTGGACGGGGTGTCACCGTTGTAGCGGGAGTCCTTCGAGTCGTACCGGTTGTCGCCCATCACCCAGATGGTCCCCTTGGGCACCGTCACCGAGAAGTCCGTCCCGGAGGCGCGGGTCTCCCCCGTCGGCAGCTTGAGGTACGGCTCCTTGATGGGGACGCCGTTGACCGACATCTGTCCGAGGTCGTTGCAGCACGACACCTTGTCCCCGGGAGCCCGATGACCCGCTTGATGAGGTGGTCGTCGCTGTCGCCCGTACCGAGACCGACCTGCGTGAGGACCCAGTCGATCGCCTTCGCCGGCTGCGTGTCCGGCGTCACGTTCGGCACCTCGGAGCCGGTGAGCCATCCGCCCGGTCCTTGAACACGACGACGTCCCCACGCTCGAGCGAGACGACGTTCGGCACGAGTTCGTTCACGATCACCCGGTCATTGATCTGGAGGGTGTTCTCCATCGACGCGGACGGGATGTAGAAGGACCGGATCAGGAAGGTCTTGACGAGGAACGAGACGAGCAGCGCCGCGATGAAGATGATGACGAGGTCGCGCAGGAATGTGAGGACCCCGTTGCGCTTCTTCTCGACACGGGGCCGGCGCCCGGTTTCGTCAGTCGTGTCCGTCATTTCCGCTCTCGTTCAACACCAGGGGCCCGGCAACGGGAAAGCCCCCCGTCGATGCACAACCGTACATGGACGAGGGGCCGACAGCGCCGTCCGGCTCGCGGACGCTCACTGTGAAGGCGATCAGGACTCGCGCTTCTCCTTGATCTTGCGGCGGGCGGCCTTGCCGCGGAGCTCGCGGAGGTAGTAGAGCTTCGCACGGCGGACGTCACCCTTGGTGACGATCTCGATGTGGTCGATGATCGGCGAGTGCACCGGGAACCAGCGCTCGACGCCGACCTGGAAGCTCACCTTGCGGACCTTGAAGGTCTCGCCGAGGCCGTGACCCTGACGCGCGATGACGACGCCCTGGAACACCTGGACACGCGAGCGCGTGCCTTCGACGATGTTGACGTGCACCTTGATGGTGTCGCCGGGCGGAAGTCGGGGACGTCGGTACGCAGCGATGCTGCGTCGACGTGGTCGAGGAGCTGGCTCATGATGGGGTCACTCTCTGCGGACGCACACGGGTCGCCGCGGATCGATTTCGGTAAGTGGTGGTGTGCCCGGTGTCGGCGACTCCCCCGTGGCAGAATCCAGCCAGGGCACAGCGATCCATCTTGCCACAGGAGCACGCGCACGCCAAACGGCCGGACCGACCCGGCAGGATGGGTGCATGATCGAACTCCGCACCCCCGCCGAGCTGGACGGCCTGCGCGTCGCCGGTCGGTTCGTGGCCGACGTCCTCGACGAACTGCTCGACACCGTCGACGTCGGCGTGAACCTGCTCGACCTCGACCGGGTGGCCGCGCGGATGATCGCCGAGCGGGGCGCCGTCAGCTGCTACGTCGACTACCACCCGTCGTTCGGCAGGTCGCCGTTCGGCAGGAACCTGTGCACGTCCGTCAACGACGCCGCGCTGCACGGGCTGCCGTACGACCGTGCGCTCGTCGACGGCGACCTGGTCAGCCTCGACTTCGCCGCGAGCGTCGACGGCTGGGTCGCGGACTCCGCCGTCACGGTGCAGGTCGGCACGCCACGGGACGACGACCAGCGCCTCGTCGACACCGTCGAGCGGGCGCTCTTCGCGGGGATCGAGCAGTTCCGTCCGGGCAACAAGCTCGGCGACGTCTCGTACGCCATCGGCCGGGTCGCGCACGACGCCGGCTACGACGTGAACCTGCAGTTCGGCGGCCACGGCGTCGGCCGCACCATGCACGGCGACCCGCACGTCCCGAACGACGGCCGGCCGGGCCGGGGATGAAGCTCCGACCAGGACTCGTCGTGGCGATCGAGCCGTGGCTCATGCAGAGCACCACCGAGCTTTACCAGGACGACGACGGCTGGACGCTCAAGAGCGCCGACGGATCGCGCGCGGCGCACGTCGAGCACACCGTCGCGGTGACGGAAGCGGGTCCCGAGATCCTGACCCTGCGTCGCGCCCAGCGCACCGACCCGACGGCCTGACACCCCGACCGCCAGACGGACCGCCCGACGGCCAGACCGACCGTCCGGCCGACCACCTGACGGACTGGAGGCGCGCTGCGGCCCCGCCCCGCGCCTCCAGTCCGCCGCACGGTCACGCCCACACCACACGCGATGGGATGCAGAAACGCGCGTTGGTGATCAAGAAGAACGACCGCCTACGCGCGATTCGACCGCGTACGCGCGATTCGACCGCCTACGCGCGATTCGACCGCGTACGCGCGATTCGACCGCCTACGCGCGATTCGACCGCCTACGCGCGAAAAAGCCCGCGCCGAGGAAGACCGGGCGAACCCGCGCCCGGCGCGACCGCGCTCAGTCCGGCAGCAGGTCCGGCCGGACGCGCCGCGTCCGCTCCACCTGCTGCTCGTGACGCCACGCGGCGACGCGGGCGTGGTGCCCGCTGAGCAGGACCTCGGGGACGTCGAGACCGCGCCACGACGCCGGCTTCGTGTACGAGGGGTACTCGAGCAGGCCGTCCTCGTGGGACTCCTCGACGAGCGACTCGGGGTTGCCGACGACCCCTGGGACGAGGCGTCCGACGGCCTCGATCATCGCCATCGCCGCGACCTCGCCGCCGTTCAGCACGTAGTCGCCGAGCGAGAAGCTCGACGACGGTCGCACGCGACGACGCCCACTCGAACACGCGCGCGTCGATCCCCTCGTACCGCCCGCAGGCGAACACGAGGTGCTCCGACGTCGAGGCGAGCGACCGCGCGATCGACTGCGTGAACGGCGTTCCGGCCGGGGTCGGCACGACCAGGGTCGACGACCCGTCGGACCGGAGGATCGACTCCAGAGCGGACGCCCAGGGCTCGGGCTTCATGACCATGCCCGCTCCCCCGCCGTACGGGGTGTCGTCCACGGTGCGGTGCCGGTCCGTCGTCCACCGGCGCAGGTCGTGCACGTGCAGGTCGAGGAGTCCGTCCACGCGCGCCTTCCCGAGCAGGGAGACGTCGAGCACCGAGAAGAACTCGGGGAAGATCGTGACGATGTCGATGCGCACGACGGTCACGAGATCGTCTCGGGACGGGAGGTGTCCTCGGGATCCTCGAACAGACCGGTCGGCGGTGTCACGGTGACCGTACCGGCGGCGATGTCGACCGCGGGCACGATCGCCGAGACGAAGGGCACGAGGACTTCACCGCGGTCGGCCGTCGCGACGGCGAGCAGGTCCTGCGCGGGCAGGTGGTCGACGCGGGCAACCGTGCCGACGGAGACGCCGTCGCGGAGCACGTCGAGGCCGACGAGCTGGTGGTCGTACCAGGCGTCGTCCTCGCCCGTGTCGGCGTCGGCGTCCTGCTCGACCCAGAGGATCGCCCGAGCGAGGGTCTCGGCGGCGGTGCGGTCCCCGACGCCCTCGAAGAAGGCGACCGGGTGGCCGTTGTACCAGCGGAGCTCGTCGAGCGTGATGGTCTTGCCGGCCCACGGGGAGTCGGCCGGGACCTGGAGCGTGAAGACCGCTCCCGGCGTGAACCGACGATCCGGGTCGTCGGTGTAGAGCTTAAGCTTGATGCCGCCCTTGAGCCCGTGCGCCTTCGTGATCCGACCCACCCGGAGCTGGGTCGTCTCCCTAGGAATCGGTGTCGACCACGTCGACACGCACCCGCTTGCCGTCGGCGAGAGCCGAGACGAGGGTGCGCAGCGCCTTTGCGGTCCGTCCGGCGCGACCGATCACGCGGCCGAGGTCCTCGGGGTGCACACGCACCTCGAGGACCTCGCCCCGCGCGGAGGTGGAACTGGCGACGCGCACGTCGTCTGGGTGATCGACGATCCCCTTGACGAGGTGCGTCAGCGCGGATTCGAGCAAGGAATTACGCCTCGGTCGTCTCGGCGGTCTCGTCAGCCGACTCGGCCGGAGCGGCGGCGGGGGCCTTCTTCTCCGACTTCGGCTTGAGGACGGCCTTCTTGGCGGTGTCCGCGACGAAGGGCTGCTTCGGCTCGGCGACCTTGACCTTGGACTCGGTGTCCTTCTCGCCCTTGAACTTGGCCCAGTCACCGGTGAGCTTCAGCAGCGCGGCGACCTGCTCGGTCGGCTGCGCGCCGACGCCGAG
Source organism: Curtobacterium flaccumfaciens (assembly GCA_029689965.1). GTDB lineage: Bacteria > Actinomycetota > Actinomycetes > Actinomycetales > Microbacteriaceae > Curtobacterium > Curtobacterium flaccumfaciens_E. The sequence goes on from CP121450.1 coordinate 2,930,659, forward strand.
CCAGTAGAGGGCGCGGTCCGAGTTGATCTCGATGACCGAGGGCTCCTCGGTGGGGTGGTACTTGCCGATCTCCTCGATCACGCGACCGTCGCGCTTGGTGCGCGAGTCGGCGACGACGACACGGTAGTACGGCGCACGGATCTTCCCGAGACGCTTGAGACGGATCTTGACAGCCACAAATGCTCCTGTTGCGTGTTGTTGTGGTTGAACCGGGACCGCGGGCGTGGGGGCACACACGGTGGAAGCTCGATGAGAACGTGATCCGCTGGATAGAGGGTCGAGCGGACACGATTCGACCGTTCATTCTTGCAGGTTTCCGAGCGAGACGCGAGTCGGGACGCGCCGCTACGGCGCGAGTCGCCGCACCGCCTCGAGCGCCTCGGACGTCGCGCGCACCGCGTCCACGCTCCGGGCGTCGCGGGCACCGCCCACGACGGCGTACGGCACGCCGGCGGCCTGGAGGCCCGGCTCGAGTCCGTCGGCCGCCCCCGCGTCCGCCTCGGCCGGCGTCCCGAGCGCCCGCTCCTGCCCGGCGCAGACCACCACGTGGTCCGCGGGCACAGCCCGCTCCTCGCCGTGCTCGTCGCGGATCCAGAGCACGCCGGGTTCGATCCGCAGGTACTCCTGCACCCCGCCGACCATCTGCACGCCGGCGTCGCGCAGGCGACCGATCGCCACCCAGCGCGAGGTGATGCCGATCCCCTGCCCGAACTTGCCGGAGCGGCGGAGCACCGTGACGTCGGCGCCCGGTCGGAGCGTGCGGGTCGCCGCCGGGAGCCGCTGCGGCACGTCGCCGACGACCGTCTCGGACACGTCGAGGTCCCAGCGGGCGGCGAACTCCGCTGCCCGGCGCACCTCGTCGGGCGATTCGGTCAGGAAGGCCGCGGTGTCCACTCCGATCCCGCCGCCGCCGATGATCGCGACGGTGCCCTCCGGGACGCCCTCGCGGAGCGCCTGCTCGTACGTGCGGACGTGGGGAAGCGAGGCACCCGGGATGTCCACGACGCGCGGCACGACGCCGGGGCGAGCACGACGGCGTCGCTGCCGGCCAGGTCGGCGGCGGTCGCCGGTCGGCCGAGGTGGATCGTCGCCCCACGGTCCTCGAGCTCCGCGCGCGCGGCCCGGACGGTCGCGGCGTAGTCCTCCTTGCCCGGCACGAGTGCGGCGAGGCCGAACTGCCCGCCGAGCCGGTCGGACGCCTCCCAGAGCGTCACGGTGTGGCCACGGCGCGCGGCGTCGACGGCCGCGGCGAGGCCGGCGGGGCCGCCGCCGACCACGTCGACCCGTTTCGGGTCCGACGTCGGGCGGCCCGGGAACGCGACCTCCCGTGCCGCACGGGGGTTGACCAGGCAGGAGACCGGCTGGCCGACGATCGAACGGTCGAGGCAGGCCTGGTTGCAGCCGATGCACGTGTTGACGAGGTCGAACGCCCCGCGCAGGGACCGGTTCACGATCGCCGGGTCGGCGAGGAACGGCCGGGCGAGGGCGACCGCGTCGATGAGGCCGTCCGACAGCACCGCCTCACCGTCGCGCAGGTCCGTCATCCGGTTCGACGCGATGACCTTCACGTCCGGGTGGCCCGAGTCGCGCACGAGCGCGGCGATCCGTGTCACGTACGACACCCACGCGCCGTGCGGCACGGCGGCCTGCACCGTCGGGGTCCTGGACTCGTGCCAGCCGATGCCGACGGAGATCCCGTCGAGACCGAGCGGCAGGAGGTCGAGCACGAGCGCGTCGACGTCGTCGGGGGTCGAGGACCCGGGCATGAGGTCTGCCCCGGACAGGCGGATCGTGACCGCGAGCTCCGGCACGGCCGCGCGGACGGCACGGACGACCTCCACGGCGAAGCGACGACGACGTGACGGCGATCCGCCCCACTCGTCGTCACGGAGGTTCGTCAGCGGCGACTGGAACTGGTTGATCAGGTAGCCCTCGGACGCCATGATCTCGACGCCGTCGAAGCCGATGTCCCGCGCGGTGCGCGCCGCGGCGGCGAAGTCCTCGATCGTCCGCTCGATCTCGTCGCCGGTGAGCGCGTCGGGCACCACGCCACGCGCAGCCGCCCACGGCAGTGCGGACGGGGCGACGGCACGCTGCGGGGAGCCGTGCCGGTCGACCATGCCGTTCACGAGCGCGTACCGGCCGGCGTGGAACAGCTGCGCGAGGATCACCGACCCCGACTCGTGCACGGCGTCCACCGCCGCGCGGAACCGGTCGTCCGCTCCCCCGACCCCGAACACGGCGAAGTCGGGGCCGCCCGGGCCTCGTCGTTGACCGCGATGCCGCCCGTGATGATGCACGCGGCGCCTCCGGCCGCCCGCTCGCGGTAGAACGCCGCCATGCCGGCCCCGCCGTCGTCGTGCACCTCGAGTCCGGTGTGCATCGACCCCATCACGACCCGGTTCGACAGGTGCAGGGGGCCGAGTGTCCAGGGTGAGGAGACGACGGCGAGGTCGTGCACGGCGACGGTGCTCATGCCCCTACTCTGCCGTGTCGGCGGCGGTGTCCGCAGCGGCGTCCGCGGCCGGGGCAGGACCGCGTCGCGCAGCGGCGACGTCGTGTCGGCCCAGTACGGCGGCGCGATCACGGTGAGGCCGCCGTCGACGGACAGCGTCTGCCCCGTGATGTACGACGCCTTGTCCGACAGCAGGAAGTCGACCGCGTCGGCCATGTCGTCGGCGGTGCCGGGTCGCTGCAGCGGGAGCTTCTCGATGACGCTCTGCATCGGGGCCTGGCCGGCGACCTTCGAGTAGAAGTACTCGAGCGAGTCGGTGTCGATGAGCCCGCCGTTGACCGCGTTCACCGTGATCTGGCGCGGCCCGAACTCGACGGCCATGTACTTCGTGTACGCCTCGCTCATGGCCTTCGCGGCCCCGAGCGCCGCGTAGGTCGGGAACGCGCGGAGCGAGCCGTACGAGGTGACGACGACGATCCGGCCGCCGGCGTCCATCAGCTTCGGCCGCACGCTGCGCCCCGAGGACGAACGAGCGGGCGTTCGTCGCGTAGCTGCGGTCCAGGTGGTGCAGCTTGAGCTCCTTGACCGGCTTGAAGGCGCTCGCGGCGGCGTTCGCCACGAAGTAGTCGAGGCGTCCGTAGGTCTCGCGCACCAGGTCGAACAGCGCGTCGATCGACTCCGGCTGCTCGATGTCGACCTGTGCCGTGATCCCGTCGCCGCCGGCGGCCTTGACGTCGGCGAGCGACTCCTCGGCCAGGTCGGCGTTGCCCTTGTACGTCACGACGACCGTGACGCCGCGCTGGCCAAGCTTCTGCGCGAGCAGGCGGCCGATGCCGCGCGAGGCGCCCGTGATGAGTGCGATGGGTGCGGTGGTGGGTTCGGTCACTTCAGTCCTTTGCTCACGTGCGTGCAGACGGACGGGAGGCGCGTGGCGGGCCCGCCACGGGCCTCCCGTCCGATCGGGGGTTGCGGCTAGAAGCCGGCCTTGCCGGTCACGACGGCGCGGCCGACGACCAGCTTCTGGATCTCGTTGGTGCCCTCCTCGAAGCGCTGCGCGCGCGCGTCGCGGTAGACGCGCTCGATCGCGTTGCGCTTCCAGTAGCCCTGGCCGCCGTGCACCTGCAGGGCCTTGTCCGTGACGCGGGCGAGCATGTCGACCGCGACCATCTTCGACGCGCTCGAGAGCGTGCCGGCGTCGGGACGGCCGTCCTCGTAGGCACGCGCGGCCTCGAGCACGAGGGCGCGGGCGGCGGCGATGTCCGCGTAGTTCTCGGCGATGTAGAACTGGATCGCCTGGCGGGTGGAGAAGCTTCTTGCCGAACGTCTCGCGCTCGTTCGCGTACGCGACGGCGAGCTCGTTCGCCCGCTCGGCCAGGCCGACGGCGCTCATCGCGACCGAGACCCGGCTCGGCAGGAGGAAGCCGCCGAGTGCGACCTCGAGGCCCTGCCCTTCGTCACCCAGGCGGGCGGAGGCGGGGATCGGCGTCTCGGTGAAGCGGAGGATGGCGTGGTCGGTGCCACGGATGCCCATGGTGTCGGAGTCGTCGATCACCTCGGCGCCCGGCAGCCCACTGTTCGGCATGAGGAACGCGACGGTGCCGTCCTGCCCGGTGGTGCCCTCGAGGCGCGCTGCGATGAGCCAGTAGTCCGCCTTGACGCCGAACGTGATGAGGTGCTTCTCGCCGTTCATCACGTAGGTGTCGCCCTCGCGACGCACCGTGGTGCGGATGTCCGCGCCGGTGCCGGCCGTGGCCTCGGTGAGCGTGAACGCGACGAGCTTGTCCCGGCGACGCTCGGCTTGACGACCTGCTCGATCTGCTCCGGCGTCGCGTACGGCTGCATGGCGCGCCAGGTGCCGTTGATGACGTGCACGAGCATGCGGATCGAGGCGTGCGAGCGGGAGACGACCTCCATGATCTCGAGGTAGCGCGAGAAGGGGATGCCCCGTCCGCCGAGCTCGGCCGGGGCTGCCAGGCTGAGCCAGCCCTTGTCCTTGAGCTCCTGGAACAGCTCGGGCGCGACCTGTCCGGTGCGCTCGATCTCCTCGGCCCACTCCTCGCCGCGACCGCGGACCCACTCGGTCACCTCGGCCTTGAGCTGCTGGAAGTCGGCCTCGGTCTGCGGCTCCATGACCATCGTCATCTCTCAGTTCTCCTTCGTCGCGACGAGCGCGGCAGCCTGCTCCCGCAGGACGTTCTTCTGGACCTTGCCGACCGCGTTGCGCGGCAGCTCGGTGATGTACTCGAGCCGCTCCGGCCAGTAGTACTTGCTCACGCCGGCCTTGTCGAGCGCACGCTGCATCGACGCGAAGTCGAGCTGCTCGGCACCGGCGGCCGGCACGACGAACGCGCAGGCGCGCTCACCGAGGCGGGCATCCGGCATCGCCACGATGGCCACGTCCGTGACGAGCGGGTGCTGGTACAGCAGGTTCTCGATCTCCACCACGGGATCTTCTCGCCGCCGCGGTTGATCACGTCCTTGACGCGCCCGGTGATCGACAGGAAGCCCTTGTCGGACACCTTCGCGAGGTCACCGGTGCGGTACCAGCCGTCCTCGGTGAAGACGTCGTCGGTCAGGTCGGGTCGGTCGAGGTACCCGTCGAACATCGTCGGCGAGAACAGCTCGAAGTTTCCCTCGGTGTCCGCCGGGAGCTCGTTGCCCTCGTCGTCGACGATGCGGATCGTGATCCGGGCAGGGCCCGGCCGTCGTGTCCGTACGCGTCCGCCGGGTCGTCGGCGGGGCTGGACAGGGCGCCCAGGCAGGTCTCGCTCGTCCCGAAGGCGCCGAGGATCGCGCTGCCGAGGACCGTGCTCGCCCGCTGCGCGAGGGCACGCGGCACCGCCGCGCCGGTGGGCACGAAGATGCGGAGCGACTCCGGCTGCGGCGCGCCGGCCTCGACGAGGTCGACGAGGTCCGTCAGGAACGGCGTCGCGCACTGCACGAAGGTCGCCTTCGCGGCTCCGAACGCCTGCTCGAGGGCGACGGTGCCGTCCCACACCGGCTGGATGACCTGCGGCGCACCGAGGCGGAAGGCCAGGAGCATGCCGTACAGGAACCCGGTCTGGTGCGCGAGGGGCGACGGGATGTAGATCCGGTCCGCGCTCGTCAGGCCGGACTGCGCCACGTGCATCGCGGTCGCGAGTCCGAGCGTACGGTGCGGGTGCTGCACGCCCTTCGGCTCGCCGGTGGTGCCGGACGTGAAGAGCAGCTGGCAGACGTCGTCCGGACCGGGGGCGTGCGACCGGATCTGGTCGACGTCCACCTGGACCGAGTCGAGGGCGGTGTCGAAGTAGCGCCAGTTCCACTCGCTCGCGGCCACACGGTCGGCGGCGTCCGCCGGCAGCGGGGGCTGGTTCGTCGGGCTGTCCGCGTGGCCGCGGGCCTCGGACCGGATGACGACCACGTGCTCGAGGGACAGCCGCCGCTTCTGCGCCCGTGCCTCGTCGACGACGTCGAGGAGCTCGAGCGCCGGCCGGCGCTTCCGGAACACGTTCGGCAGGAACACCACACGGGCGCGGGACCGGGCGAGCGTCATCGTCGTCTCGCGGGGGCCGAACACGGGCATGATCGGCGTCGCGACGGCACCGATCTGGATCGCACCGAGGGTGATCGACACGAACTCGCGCCAGTTCGGCAGCTGCATCGCCACGGACTCGCCCGTGCGCACGCCGAGCTCGAGGAGCAGCGCGGAGACCTTGTCGGCCTCGTCCTGCAGTTGCTTCCACGTCGTGTCGACGGGCTCCGGTCCGCCGACCTCGATCACGGCGAGCCCGTCGGGTCCTCCTGCGCGAGGGTGCGGACCTTCTCGCTGAGGACCAGCGGGTCGGCGTCGACGCCGGACAGCTCGGGCAGCTCGCTCGTCGTGGTCTCCTGTTCGTCGCCGAGGTCGGTGCGTTCGGTGGCGTCGATCCGGTCGTCGCGGACGACCTGGGCAGCGAGGGCGTCGCCGACCTCCATGTCGAGCCCGACCGAGTTCATCGCCTCGAGGAACGTCGGGTACGAGATCCGGTACGCCCGCGGGTAGGTGAGCGCGGAGACGCCGTCGGCCTTCGACGCGGCGACCGCCAGCGACATGAGCACGCGGTGGTCGTTGAACGACGACATCGGCGATCCGTGCAGCCCGCCCGGGCCGACACCCGTCACGCGGAGCTCGTCGGCGCCCTGCTCGGCGCGGCCGCCCATCCGGTTCAGCTGGAGCATCGCCGCCACGCGGTCGGACTCCTTCAGCCGGATGTGCGCCACGTTCCAGAGCCGGGTCGTGCCCTCGGCGAAGGTCGCCATGGTGGACAGGATCGGCAGCAGGTCCGGGATGGGCTGGCAGTCGATGTCGAGGGGCTGCAGCGGCGAGCCGTCGTGCTCGATCCGGACGAAGCCGGTCTCCTCGTCGATCCGCATCGGCACACCCATCGCGGTCGCGAGGTCGAGGAACTCGCTCTCCGGGTGGTCCGTCTCGGCGGTCGTGAACGACGTCATGCCGCGGAGGAGCACGTTCGACTCACGGATGCCCGCGGCGGCGATGCCGAACGCGGCCGAGCCGATGTCCGGCGGGGTGACGTAGTCGTGCGGGGTCGCCTGCTGGTTCGCCGGGATGCGGTACTCGAGCCAGTCGTCGGAGACCTCGACCGTGAGGCCGAACTGCCGCATCATGCGGACCGTCAGCTCGACGTAGGGCTGCTCGTTGAGCCGTCCGCCGGTGATGTGGATGCGGGTCTCCTGCTCGGCGAAGGGCGCCACCAGGAGCAGGCCGGAGATCCACTGCGACAGGGTGCCTGCGATCGACACGTCCCCGCCGCGCGGACGCTTCGGCTGCACGGTGACCGGCGGGCAGTCGTTGGTCGACTCCAGCTCGATGCCCATCTGCGTCAGCGAGGTGAGGAGCGCCTTGATCGGGCGACGCTGGAAGTACTTCATGCCGGAAAGCGTCATCGGCTTGTCCGCGAGGGACGCCAGCCCGGTCATGAAGTAGAGCGTGGTGCCGGAGGACCCATGTTGAGGATGCCGTCGGCTCCGCGGGATCCGTGGTCGACGACGTCGGTCGCCTGGTAGCGACCGCCGAGACCGGTGACGTGGTATTCGTTCCCGCGGCGCTTGACGTCGACGCCGAGGGCACGGAGCGTGCCGACGGTCCATTCGACCTGCCGGGTCGCGCTGATCCCGGAGACGATGCTCGTCCCCTTCGCCAGCGACGCGAGCACCAGCGCGCGGTGCGCGTGGTACTTCGAGACCGGGATGTCGAGCTCTCCGACGAGCGGTGCGGACGTACCGCGCACGACCAGCTGCACGCGTACCTCTTCCCTGTTGAGCGTCTCTACGGTACGCCCGGTGTGGATCTACTGTGAATCGGATCTGCACGACCGGGAGCGTCGTTCCTTGTGCGTGTCCGACAAGTCGACGGGCAGGATGTACAGCATGGACATCCGCTTCACCGAGTCCCGCCCGTCGACGATCGGCGTCGAGTGGGAGCTCCCGCTGGTCGATCGGGACACCGGCGACCTCACCCCGCGCGCCCCCGCCGTCATCTCCGCCGTGCAGCAACGACTCGGTGACCACGACCGGGTGACGGAGGAGCTCCTGACGAACACCGTCGAGGTCGTCACCGGCGTGCACTCGCGCGTGCAGGACGCCACGAACGAGCTGTCCGGGATCATCGGCGAGGTCGTCGACGCCGCCGAACCTCTCGACGCGCAGGTCATGTGCGCCGGCACGCACCCGTTCGCCGTCTGGGACCAGCAGGAGATCACCCGGACAGCGAGCACTACACGACGCTCATCGACCGGACCCGGTGGTGGGGTCGGCAGATGCTCATCTGGGCGTGCACGTCCACGTGGGCATCGACGATCGCGACAAGGCGCTGCCGATCCTCGGCGCGATGCTCGCCTACGTGCCGCACCTGCAGGCGTTCACCGCGTCGAGCCCGTTCTGGGCCGGCATCGACACCGGGTACGCCTCGAACCGCGCGCTCATGTTCCAGCAGCTCCCCACCGGGGGTCTCCCGCCGCAGCTCGGTGCCTGGGCGAACTTCGAAGAGGTGGTGGACGACCTCACCCGCACCGGAGTCATCGAGGGGTTCAAGGACCTCCGCTGGGACATCCGCCCCTCGCCGGGCTGGGGCACGCTCGAGAACCGGGTCTCCGACGGCATCTCCACGCTGCACGAGGTCGGGGCGGTCACCGCGCTCGTGCAGTGCCTCGTCACGACGATGTCCGACCGGCTGGACGCGGGCGAGACCCTGCCGACCATGCAGCCCTGGTTCATCCGCGAGAACAAGTGGCGCGCCGCCCGGTACGGCATGGAGGCGGACATCATCACGAACCCGGCCGGCGACGAGCGTTCCGTCACGGAGGAGGTGCACGACCTGGTGCAGCGGCTCGACCCGGTGGCGGAGCGCCTGGGCTGCCAGCAGGAGCTGCACCACCTCGACACGATGATCGCCGACGGGGCGTCCTACCAGCGGCAGCTCCGGGTCGCGCAGGAGAACGGCGGCGACCTCCGCGCCGTCGTCCGTCACCTGGTCGGCGAGCTGCGCGACTCGCTCTGACGGGACCGCGCGCCCGTGCGGGGCGGGGACCGTCCCGCACGTAGGAGGTCGTCCCGCGCGTCGGGCGCCGTTCCGCGCGTGGGCAGCCGTTCCGCGCGTGGGCAGCAGATTCGCGCGTAGGCGGTCGATTCGCGCGTAGGCGGTCGATTCGCGCGTAGGCGGCCGATTCTTTCGGCCCCCTACGCGCGATTCTGCATTCCATTGCGGGCACGATGGGCAGGAACGTCGCGACGCGACGCCAGGACGACTGGAGGCCCGTGGCGGGATCGCCACGGGCCTCCAGTCTCGAAGGTGGTCGCGTCAGCGACCCAGGAACGTCAGCGCCCCAGGAACTTCTGCAGCGACTGCAGCTCTTCCTCGGTCGGCGCCTTGCCGCCCTTGCCGCCGCCGAAGCCGAAACCCGACCCCTTCGGTGCCTGCTGCTGCGGCTGCGCCGAGCCGCCGGCGGCGAGCGCCGCGCGCTTCGCGGGGTTGCCGACCTTCGACTTCTTCTTGTTGCCCTGCTGCTGCTTCTTGCCGCCGTGCATGCCCGGGATCGGCCCCATGCCCGGCATCTGCGGAACTCCGCCGCGGGCCACGGTCTTCATCATCTTCGCGGCCTGCTCGAACCGGTTCACGAGGGCGTTGACCTCGGTCACGGTCGACCCGGCGCCCTTCGCGATGCGCAGGCGACGGGAGCCGTTCAGGAGCTTCGGGAGCTCTCGCTCCTGCGGCGTCATCGACTGGATGATCGCCTCGGTGCGCACGATCTCGCCCTCGTCGAAGTTGTCGAGCGCCTCGCGCATGCCCTTGGCGCCGGGGAGCATGCCGAGCATGCCCTTGATCGAGCCGGCCTTGCGGAGCTGCTGCATCTGCTCGAGGAAGTCGTTGAGCGTGAAGGAGTCGCTCGCGATCTTCTCGGCGACCTTGCGCGCTTCGTCCTCGTCGAACGCCTGCTGCGCCTGCTCGATCAGGGAGAGGATGTCGCCGAGGTCGAGGATGCGGCTCGCCATGCGGTCCGGGTGGAACGGCTCGAAGTCGTCGAGGCCCTCACCGGTGGACGCGAACATGATCGGACGACCGGTCACGCTGGCGACCGACAGGGCCGCACCGCCGCGGGCGTCGCCGTCGAGCTTCGACAGGACGACACCGGTGAAGTCCACACCCTCTTGGAAGGCGCGGGCGGTGGCGACGGCGTCCTGACCGATCATCGCGTCGATGACGAACAGGACTTCGTCCGGGTCGACCGCCTTGCGGATGTTCGCGGCCTGCTTCATGAGCTCGGCGTCGACGCCGAGACGACCGGCGGTGTCCACGATGACGGTGTCGTACTGCTGGTCCTGCGCGGCCTTGATGGCGTTCTTCGCGACCTTGACCGGGTCGCCGACGCCGTTGCCGGGCTCGGGCGCGAAGACGTGCACCCCGGCCTGCTCGCCGACGACCTGGAGCTGCTGCACGGCGTTCGGACGCTGGAGGTCCGCCGCGACGAGCATCGGCGTGTGGCCGTCCTTCTTGAGCCACTTGCCGAGCTTGCCCGCGAGGGTGGTCTTACCGGCACCCTGCAGGCCCGCGAGCATGATGACCGTCGGCGGTCGCTTCGCGAACTCGAGGCGACGCTGCTGGCCGCCGAGGATGCCGACGAGTTCCTCGTTGACGATCTGGACGACCTGCTGCGCCGGGTTCAGCGCGCGGTTGACCTCGTCGGAGAGGCCCGTTCGCGCACCGCGGCGGTGAACGCCTTGACGACCTCGAGCGCGACGTCGGCGTCGAGGAGCGCCCGCCGGATCTCGCGGACGGTGCCGTCGACGTCGGACGGAGTCAGCCGACCCTTGCTCCGCAGGTTGCGGAAGGTCTCGGTCAGCCGATCGGAGAGTGAACCGAATTGCGCCATGATCCGTCGATTCTACAAGGCCCGCGCCGGACGCTCCGTGCGCGGTGCCGCCTCGCGCCCGGCCGCCGCTGTCGGCGGAGCAGGAATCGTCGGGTCGCTCGAGCGCACCTGAGGTCCTCTGCTCCATCGACGCGCGCCGACGGCGTGCACGTGACGACGACGTCGCGCGACGGTTCAGCGGAGGAGGACGCCGTCGGCGAGCTCGAGCGTCTCACCGAGACCGACGTCGACGACGACCGGAGCGCTCGAGGGCGCGCGATCGAGGGTGGGGAACCACTGCCTGTCGGGTGACACCAGGATCAGCAGCCCGTGGACGTCGCCGACGGCGGCGAAGTCGGCCGCGGGCGGGTTCCCGTACGGCTCGAGGCCCCACGGTCGGAGCACCTCGACCGCACCCGGGACGTCAGGGAGCGCGATGCCGATCTCACTCACCGGACCGGGAAGGGCTCGGCACCGACCGGCTGCGGGTCGGCGGGCAGGTCCCGTCGCTCGATGAGTTCGAGCAGTTGCCGGTCGGGTCCCTCGAAGTACACGGAGCGCGAGTTCCAGGTGGGCGGACCCTCGAACTCGTCCGCGGCGTCCGGCCCGGCGGTGCCGACGATCGTCGCCGTTCCGGCCAGCCGGGACCTGGCCGCGTCGAACGTGCCGGTGGGGACGGTGAACGCGAGGTGGTGCGCCCCGGTCATCTCGTCGAGCGCGCGGAAGACGAGCCGCGTCGTCCCCGCAGTCACCCGGATGGCGTCCGCATCGAGGTCCACGGCGCACCCGAGCCGTTCGTAGAACCGGGCGGTCTCGTCGAGCGAACGGGTGGCGAGCTGGACCTGGTCGATGCGCATTCCTCCACCCGACACCCTCAACCGTGCTTCAGGTCAACCCACGGACTACCGTCCGGGCCATGCGGCTGCAGGAGATCGACCGTGGCGGATGGGCGCGCGTGGCGGGTGCTGCTCTGCTGTGCGCGCTCGCGGCCAGCGTCTTCGCGTCGTCGTTCCCGATCGGCTGGCCGATCGACATCGTCATCGGAGCGGGCGTCGGCCTCGCGATCGCGGCGCTGATCGTGGGCGGTTGGGCAGGGACCGGAGGATACGCCGCGAACCGCGCACTCCGGGACTGGGTCCGCGGTGGTCCGAACCGGTCGGGATCACGACTCGGCGTCGGGTCCGCTGGCTGTCCGGGTTCATCGACCGGACCGGGTGGTACGGGTGGCTCGCCGCGGTGACCGCCGTCCTCTTCACGCTCAGCGGCGTCGCCCAGCTGTTCCGGGCGACGGACTGGCAGGACGTCGTCCTGGCGTTCTTCCCCGCCGCCACCTGGGCCGGTATCGCCCTGAACACGCTCACGGTCGAGCGTCGACACCTGCCGCGGGCGCGGGCGCTGTACGAGGACGAGCTCGGCCGTGCGACGTGGCAGGACCTCCCGATCGTCTGATCTCGTTGTTGGACGGAGTACAGAAACTGTCGTAGCCTGGCGCGCATGCCGGAACTCGAGATCGTCCGACCACCGGGGCTGCTGGACTACGCGGAGGGGCTCGCACTCCAGCAGGACCTCCGCGCCGACGTCGTCGCGGGCCGCTCACCTGGCACCCTCGTCCTCTGCGAGCACCCGTCCGTGTACACCGCGGGCCGCCGCACCGAACCGTCGGACCTGCCGACCGACGGCGCCCCGGTGGTCGAGGTCGACCGCGGCGGGCGGATCACCTGGCACGGGCCCGGCAGCTCGTGGCGTACCCGATCGTCCGCCTCGCCGAGCCACTCGACGTCGTGGCGTGGGTGCGCGACCTCGAGCAGGTGATCATCGACGCTGCCGCAGCGGTGGGCGTGCACGCCGAGCGGGTCGACGGCCGGAGCGGCGCCTGGACCACCCAGCAGGGCGGACGCGCCGCCGAGGGCGCCGCCACTGCGAAGGTCGGCGCCATCGGACTGCACGTCGCCGAGGGGGTGACGAGCCACGGCATCGCGATCAACTGCACGAACGCACTCGACGCCTACGCCGCGATCGTCCCTGCGGCATCGCCGACGCCGGCGTGACCACGCTCAGCGCAGCCGCCGGCCACACCGTGACGGTCGACGAGGTCGCCCCCATCGTCGCCGACCGCACGCAGGCCGCAGTCGACGGCATGCGCGACGGGAACCGGATCAGCAGCACCGCACGACAGGAGACCCTCGTATGACCCTCGCCCCCGAAGGCCGTCGGATGCTCCGGGTCGAGGCCCGCAACGCCGAGACCCCGATCGAGACGAAGCCGAAGTGGATCAAGACCCGGGCGACGCAGGGGCCCGAGTTCCGCGAACTGTCCGGCCTGGTCCGGGACCAGCAGCTGCACACCGTCTGCCAGGAGGCCGGCTGCCCGAACATCTTCGAGTGCTGGGAGGACCGCGAGGCGACCTTCCTGATCGGCGGCTCGCAGTGCACCCGTCGCTGCGACTTCTGCCAGATCGACACCGGCCGGCCGGAACCGCTCGACCGCGACGAACCCCGCCGGGTCGCGGACTCGGTCGTGTCGATGGGACTGAAGTACGCGACCGTCACCGGCGTCGCCCGCGACGACCTGGAGGACGGCGGCTCCTGGCTGTACGCCGAGACCATCCGCCAGATCCACGAGCACTCCCCGGCACCGGCGTGGAGATCCTCGTTCCGGACTTCAACGGTCGACCGGACCAACTCGGCCAGGTGTTCGACGCCCGGCCCGAGGTCTTCGCGCACAACGTCGAGACCGTGCCGCGGATCTTCAAGCGCATCCGCCCGGCGTTCCGCTTCGAACGCTCGCTCGACGTCATCACCCAGGGCCGCGACGCGGGGCTCGTCACGAAGTCGAACCTCATCCTCGGCATGGGCGAGGAACGCATCGAGATTGAGGACGCCCTGCAGCGCCTGTACGACGCCGGCACGGACATCATCACGCTGACGCAGTACCTCCGCCCGTCGCCCCGGCACCTGCCGGTGGCCCGCTGGGTCAAGCCGGAGGAGTTCGTCGAGCTGCGCGAGATGGCGGAGCAGATGGGGTTCGCGGGCGTGCTCGCCGGGCCGCTCGTGCGCTCGTCCTACCGCGCCGGCCGACTGTGGGCACGCGCGACGGTCGCCCGTGGCGGCACGGTGCCGGAGCACCTGTCCCACCTGCTCGAGGCGGCACCGGGCCGCCAGGCGGTCTGACCGCCGCCGTCGACCGATCGACCGGCGGACCGAGTCCCGGGACCGGGGCCGGACAGACCCGAGACTCGTGGGCCGCCGCCCGCGTCTCGGGGAGCGCGACACGACTCGCGGTCACCAGCGAGAAATCCGTCGCGCACAGCGAGACTCGGCCCGCTCGGCTCGTGCGCCGCGGCACGACCACAGACGGACGGGAGGCGCGGTGCCAGCTGGCACCGCGCCTCCCGTCCGTCAGGTGGTCGCGACTACGCGCGACCGCGGATGCTCCTGAGGAGCCAGCCGATGACGGCGAGCAGCAGGATCACGATCCCCACCCAGAGCAGGAACTTCAGCGCGGACACGAAGATCCCGCTGAAGAGCAGGACGAGGCCGACGATGATCGCGATGATCAGCAGTGCGGGCATGAGGGTCTCCAATCCCTGGAACGAGACCGAGCGGGTGCCCGGGCCGAAGAGGACGCTACTCGTCCGACGGCGAACACGTTCGGTCTGCGGGAGCGCTCAGCCGACCAGGTTCTGCACGAACACGTGCGGCGTGAAGCCCGTGAGGTCGTTGATGCCCTCGCCCTGCCCGATCAGCTTGATCGGGATGCCCGTCTTCTCCTGGACGCTCAGGACGAACCCGGCCTTCGCCGAGCCGTCGAGCTTGGTGATGACGAGCCCGGTGACCCCGGCGCCCTCGATGAACGCCTGCGCCTGCGCGAGGCCGTTCTGCCCGGTCGTCGCGTCCAGCACGAGGAGCACCTCGGCGATCTCGGTCTGCTTCTCGACCACGCGCTTGATCTTCGAGAAGCTCGTCCATCAGTCCGGCCTTGGTGTGCAGCCGGCCGGCGGTGTCGATGACGACGATCTCGGTGCCCTCGCGGATGGCCTTCTCGACGGTCTGGTACGCCACCGACGCCGGGTCCTGTCCGGGCTGCGCCGGTCGGACGACGTCGACGCCGGCGCGCTCGGCCCAGGTCGCGACCTGCTCGACCGCGGCGGCGCGGAAGGTGTCGGCGGCGCCCACGACGACGGAGCGGTCGTACGTCTTGAGGAACTTCGCGAACTTGCCGATCGTGGTGGTCTTGCCGACGCCGTTCACCCCGACGACGAGCACGACCGCGGGTCGGTTCGAGAGCTTCAGCGTGGTGTCGAGCTTCGAGAGCCGTTCCTCGAGGACCTCGCGGAGCATGCGCTGCAGGTCGGCGGGGTCGGTCGTGCCGTACCGGTCGACGCGGGCGTGCAGGTCCTCGATGATCTCCTCGGAGATGTCCGGCCCGAAGTCCGCGCCGATGAGCGCCGTCTCGAGGTCGTCCCACGTGGTCTCGTCGATCGTCTTGCGCTGGAACAGCCCGCGCAGGCGGGAGGACAGGGACCAGGAACTCGCCATGCTCCCAGCTTAGAGCGCGCCGCACGTCCGCCGTGCCCGGTATGCTCGATCACACGAAGGGGAGTATTCCTCCTCGGTGACCTCGTCAGTACGGTCCGGGACGATCCGGATCCGGGCGCCGGCCCACTGCCAGCACGAACGGCAGTCGGCGGAAGAGACCTTCAGGCCTCGGCGTACCCGGTGCGCCCCCTGAAGGGAACTCGATGGACGTCCATCTCTCCGTCTGGCTCATCACCATCGCCGGCATCCTCGCGCTGTTGGTCTTCGACTTCTACTCGCACGTGCGCACACCGCACGTGCCGCACATCCGCGAGTCCGCGTTCTGGTCCGCCGTGTACATCGCCCTCGCGATCGCGTTCGGCGTCGGCGTCTGGGTGCTCGGCGGACACCAGGCCGGCGGCGAGTACTTCGCCGGGTGGCTCACCGAGAAGGCGCTCTCGGTCGACAACCTGTTCGTCTTCCTCATCATCATGACGACCTTCGCGGTGCCGAAGGAGTTCCAGCAGAAGGTGCTCCTCGTCGGCGTCGCGATCGCACTCGTCGCCCGCGGCGCGTTCATCGCCGCCGGCGTGGTGATCATCGAGAACCTCTCCTGGGTCTTCTACGTCTTCGGCGCGCTGCTGTTCTGGCTGGCCTGGTCGCAGATCCGCGGCGGCGAGGAGCACGACGCGTCCGAGGGCGATTCGCGGCTGATCCGCATCCTGCGTCGCGTCATCCCGACCGCGAAGGACTACGACGGCGACCGCCTGACCACCAGGGTCGACGGGAAGCGGATGTTCACGCCGATGCTGCTCGTCATGGTGTCGATCGGCCTCACCGACGTGCTGTTCGCCCTCGACTCCATCCCGGCGATCTTCGGGCTGACGCAGGACGCCTTCATCGTGTTCACCGCGAACGCGTTCTCCCTGCTCGGTCTGCGGCAGCTGTACTTCCTCATCTCGGGCCTGCTCGAGAAGCTCATCTACCTCGGGCAGGGCCTCGCGGTCATCCTCGCGTTCATCGGCGTGAAGCTCGTGTTCCACGCGATGCACGTCAACGAGCTGCCGTTCATCAACGGCGGCGAGCACATCGAGTGGGCGCCGGAGATCCCGATCTGGTTCTCGCTAAGCTTCATCATGGCGACGATCGCGGTCGCGACGGTCGCGTCGCTGGTGGTGTCGAACAAGCGGGTGAAGCGAGGGCTGACGCCGACGGGCTCGCAGCGCACGCTCGAGGCCGACGCGCAGTAGTCGCGACCACCTTCGGACGGGAGGCGCGGTGCCGGCCGGCACCGCGCCTCCCGTCCGTCTGTGCCCGAGTCTCGGACCGCGATCGCCGAGTCCCGGGGTAGGCGACACTTCTCGGACTCAGGAGCGCGAGAAGTGTCGCCATGCCCGAGTCTCCGGCCAGGGCAGGTCGCTACGCGACCGCGTCGGCCGGCTCCGCCGACCGCGCCTGCACGCGCTGCCCCACGACGGCGGAGACGCCGTCCTGGCGCATCGAGACGCCGTACAGCGCGTCGGCGATCTCCATCGTGCGCTTCTGGTGCGTGATGACGATGAGCTGCGAGGACTCCCGAAGCCGCTCGAACACGGTCAGCAGACGCCCGAGGTTGGCGTCGTCGAGCGCCGCCTCGACCTCGTCCATGATGTAGAACGGCGACGGCCGGGCCGTGAAGATCGCCACGAGGAGCGCCACCGCTGCCAGGGACCGCTCGCCGCCCGACAGCAGCGTCAGCCGGTCGATCTTCTTCCCGCGGGCTTCGCCTGCACGTCGATCCCCGTCGCGAGCAGGTCGTCCGGGTTCGTCAGCGTGATCGAGCCCGAGCCGCCCGGGAACAGGATCGGGAAGATGACGTCGAAGGCGTCCTTCGTGTCCGAGAACGCCGACTCGAAGATGGTCTGCATCTTCGTGTCGAGCTCGTCGATGATCGTCATGAGGTCGGCACGGGTCTTCTGCAGGTCCTCGAGCTGCTCGGCGAGGAACGCGTGCCGCTGCTCGAGCGCCTGGAACTCCTCGAGCGCGAGCGGGTTCACCTTGCCGAGGCTGTCCGAGGTCGCGTTCGGCGGCCCTGAGCCGGCGTTCCTGCTCGGCACGGTCGTAGGGCACGGTCTCGACGTCGGCGGGATCGACGTCGTCGGTCGCGTCGTACTCGGGCAGGGCCGGGCCGCCGGGCAGCGTGGACTCGGCGTCCACGAGCGCGGGTGCGTCGGCGTCGCCCACGGCATCGGCGTCGACGGCCGCCTCGACGTCGGTGACCGCTTCGACACCGGTGGCTACGGCGGTGTCGGCGATTCCGAGGTCGGCGGTTCCGACGCCGGCAGCGCCGTCGTCGGAGGCCGTGTCGGACCCGTCCGCCACGGCCTCTTCGGCCGCGCGCGCCCGTTCGGCCTCGCGGTGCCGCCGGGCGAGCACCCGCGGGTCGACCAGCACGTCGACCGGCACCGGCACGTGCGGCCCGTACTCCGTGACCAGCACCGCTTCGACGAGTCCGAGCTCACTCTGGGCCCGGTCGAGCAGACCGGACACGTGCAGCTTCTTCTCGTAGATCTCCATCTCGAGCGAGTGCACGCCGTCGGTGATGGTCTGCAGCCGGTCCCGGAGCTCACGCTCCTCGTTCCGGATCGTCTGGAGCTCGGTGTTCCGCTTCGACCGCTCGGACTCCTCCGTCGCGAGCTGCACGCGGGCCTCGGCGAGCGATCGGTCGACGGCCCCGAGCAGTCCCGGCAGGTCGGCGAGGACCCCTTCGGCGACGGCGATCTGTCCGCGCCGGATGACCGCGAGCCGCGCGGCCTCCTCGGCCGCCGCTCGTTCGGCCTCGAGCTGCCGCTCCAGCTGGTCGGCGCGGTTCCGCTCGGCCCGTACCCGTTCGCGGACGGTCTCCACCTGGATGCGCTGCTCGATCTCGGCCGCGCGAGCGGACTCGAGGGCGTCCAGGAGCGCCGGACGCTCGGACGCGTCGACGACCGGACGCGGACCGTCGGTGAACGCGAGCTGCGTCTGCTCGGCCGCGGCGAGGGCTGCTTCGGCCGCCTCGACCGCGCCGTCCGTCTCGGCGAGCGCGGCACGCAGCCGCTCGACCTCGGCCGTCGCGTTCTCCGCCTTCGCCCGGGTCGACGCGCTGCTCCGGTCGTACTCGGCCTTCGTCCGTGCGTACGCGCGCGACGACGCGTCGGCCTCGTCCGCCCGGCGTCGTGCGTCCTCGACGGCGGTGCGAGCGGCCTGGAGGCGCGTGGCCGCGTCCTCCGCATCGCTCGCGATCGCGTCGCATCGGGCCACGGCGTCGTCGCGCTCCGCGACGAGCTCGATGCGCGACGTCATGCGCTCCCCGCCGCCGGTCACGCGGACCGCGCGGACGAGGTCGCCGGACCGTGTCACCACCGTGGCGTGCGGGACGGCGGTGAGCACTCCCTCGAGGTCGACGCCCTCCGACTCGGCGACGAGCGTGTCGCGCAGGATCGCGGCGATGGCGGGCGGCCCCTGGACGAGGTCGAGCGCGCGCCGGACACCGGCGGGCAGCCGATCGGGCGGCTCGGCGGCCGGCGCGTCGGCGTCGGCGACGACCACGTCGATGCGGCCGATGTCCTCGGAGCGGGCGTGTGCGACGGCGTCGAGCGCCACCGAGCGGTCCGCGGCGAGGACGGCGTCGGCGAGCCCGTCGAGCGCGATCGCGACCGCCCCTTCGAACCCCGGCGTCACCGTCAGGGAGTCGGCGAGGCGACCGACGATGCCGGCCCGGCCCGCGTCGATGAGCGCCTGGGAGCCGTCACGCACGTCGATCGACATGCCGAGCGCGGCGACGCGGGCGTCGAGGGCGTCCCGCTCCCGCTCGAGGGCGTGCAGGCGGTCGCGGTACTCGTCCCGAGCGGTCTGCGCCGCCTCCTGCTGTTCGCGGGCGGTCTCGAGTGCGGTCGTCAGGGCGTCCTCGTCGATGCCGTCGGAGGGGTCCGCGCCGAGTTCGGCGAGGGCTGCTGCTGCGCGCTCGGCACGGTCCTCGGCCTCGGCGAGGGCGCGTTCCCGACGCTCCCGGTCGGCCACGGCGGACCCGCGCTTCGACCGGGCCACGTCGACCGCGGAGGCGAGACGCTGGGCCTCGAGGTCGTGCTGGGAGACGAGGGCGGCCTGCGCGGCGATGCGCTCGTCGAGGGCGTCGAGCCCCGCGCGGGCCTCCTGCACGCGCTGTACCGCCGCGGCCGTGCCGCCGGTCATCTCCGCGGCCTGGGCCTCGAGCCGATCGGCCTCGTTGCGGACGCTCTGCACCTGCTCCGGCGTGATGGTCGGGCCCTGCTGGGGCGCGTCGGCCTGCTGCGCGAGGAACATCAGCCGCTGGTTCGCCAGGCTGGACAGGCCGCGGAGCCGCTCGTGGACGCTCTCCAGCCGGTGCACGACCGTCCGCGCGCGGTCGACGTCGTCGCCGACCATGCTCTGCTCGACCTGCTGCTGGCGGGCGCGCGTCTGGTCGAGGCGTTCCTGCAGCACGATGCGCTCGGACTTGCGGCCGGCCTCGACCTCCTGGTGCTCGTGGAGCTCCCTGCGCAGGCGGACCACGTCGTCGGCCAGGATGCGGGCCTTGGCGTCGCGGGCGACAGCTGCCACCGACTGGGCCTTGCGAGCGACCTCGGCTTGTCGTCCGAGGGGCTTCAGCTGCCGACGGATCTCGCCCGCGAGGTCGGACAGCCGGGTGAGGTTCGTCTGCATCGCCTCGAGCTTGCGAAGGGTCTTCTCCTTGCGCCGTCGGTGCTTGAGGATGCCGGCGGCCTCCTCGATGAAGCCACGGCGGTCCTCCGGAGTGGCGTGCAGGACCTTGTCGAGCTGCCCCTGGCCGACGATGACGTGCATCTCACGGCCGAGGCCGGTGTCGCTCAGCAGCTCCTGGACGTCCAGCAGGCGGCAGTTCTCGCCGTTGATCGCGTACTCGCTGCCGCCGTTGCGGAACAGCGTGCGCGAGATCGTCACCTCGGAGTACTCGATCGGCAGCAGACCGTCGGAGTTGTCGATCGTGAGGAGCACCTGTGCACGACCGAGCGGTCCGCGGGTCGACGTGCCGGCGAAGATGACGTCCTCCATCTTGCCCCGCGGAGGGTCTTCGCGCCCTGCTCGCCCATCACCCACGCCAGGGCGTCGACGACGTTGGACTTGCCGGAGCCGTTCGGCCGACGATGCACGTCACGCCGGGCTCGAACGCGAACGTCGTCGGCTGCGCGAAGGACTTGAACCCCTTGATGGTCAGGCTCTTCAAGTACATGCGGTCTCCGGGTGTGCTGGCTCGCGTGCTGGCGGCTGTGCTGCTGGGCTGTGCTGCTGGGCGGTGCTCGCTCGGCGTCAGGCTAGCGCGTGCGGGCGCGTGGGCGCGGTTGGCACACGGGGCAGACGTGGCTCGACCGGTTCATGAACGCCTCGCGCACGATCGTCGTGCCGCAGCGCGGGCACGGTCTCCCCTGCTGCCCGTACACGGTGAGTCGTTGCGAGAAGTACCCGGACTGTCCGTTGACGTTGACGTACTGCGCGTCGAAGCTCGTGCCGCCGTCCTCCAGCGCGCGGCGGAGCACGCCCGGACCTCGTCGAGCAGGTGCAGGAGCGTCCCGCGCGGGAGGCGGTCCGCCGGGCGGTCGTAGTGCAGCTTCGCGGCCCACAGCGACTCGTCGGCGTAGATGTTCCCGATGCCGCTCACGACGCCCTGGTCGAGCAGGACACGCTTGATCCCGCTCGAACGCTTCCGGGCCATCGCCGCGAACCGGTCGTCGTCGAACGCCGGGTCGAGGGGGTCGCGGGCGATGTGCGACACCTGCCTCGGGATGCTCCGGCGCCAGACCGCGTCCGGCTCGGCCTGGTCGACGTACCCGGCGGAGCCCGCCGGAGCACCGTCGAGCGTCGGCACCATCTCGTCGATCGCCATCGAGCCGAACTTGCGCTGGTCGACGAACTCGAGCTCGACCGGGGGCTCCGGTGCGCCGCCGCGGTCGGTGCCCGCGGGCTGCGCCCGAGGAGGATGCGACGGTGCCTCGCGGCTTCGCGTCCGCGCCCGAGCAGGATCTGACCGCTCATGCCGAGGTGGGCGACGAGCGCCTCGGGCCGATCGTCCTCGTGCGCCGGCTCCAGCGGGAACCACATGAACTTGCCGCGGCGGACCGCCGCCGCGATGGTGCGTCCGGCCAACCGGTCGACGAAGTCCTCCGCCGGGCCGTCGTGGCGGGTCAGCGCCCGGTCGTCGAGGACGTCCACGCGCAGCACGTGTGCACCGCTGACGGCGGGTTCGAGGCCCGCGCGGACGACCTCGACCTCGGGGAGTTCGGGCACGCGGTCAGGCCGCCCGGCCGGACAGCCGTGTCCACGCCTCGAGCGCGGCGGCCATCTCGGCGGTCTTCTTGCTCGACCCGGAGCCGGTGGAGACGTCCTCGCCCTGCAGCACGACCGTCGCGTGGAAGGTCTTGTCGTGGTCGGGACCCGCCTCGGTCACGCGGTACGACGGGTTCCCGAGCGAGAGGCTCGACGCGAGCTCCTGCAGGCTCGTCTTCGGGTCCATCGCCGCGCCGAAGCGATCCGGGTCGACCAGCAGCGGTTCGACGAGCCGGAGGACGAGCGCGGTCGCCGGGTCCGGGCCGGCGGACAGGTAGGTCGCGCCGATCACGGCTTCCACCGTGTCGGCGAGGATCGACGACTTGTCGCGGCCGCCGGTCTGCTCCTCGCCCTTGCCGAGCCGCACGTACTCGCCGAGCCCGATCATCCGGGCGATCTCGGCCAGGGCGACCGTCGACACGAGGCTCGCACGTCGCTTGGCGAGGTCGCCCTCGTCGAGATCGGGGAAGGACCGGTAAAGCTTCACGGTCACGGCCTGGCCGAGGATCGAGTCCCCGAGGAACTCGAGGCGTTCGTTGTGCCCGATGCCGCCGTGCTCGTACGCGTACGAGCGGTGCGTCAGTGCGAGCTGGAGCAGCTCGAGGTCGATGTCGGCCCCGAGGATGCCCTGCAGACGAACGACGTCCGACCCCACGGGGCGGGACCCCGTGGCGCCGGACGTCGCGGTCATGCGTTCGGTCCGATCAGACGTCGGCGACCTTGCGGCCCTTGTACTCCATGTACAGGGGCGTGCCGGCGGAGTCCTCGACGACCTTGGCACGGTGCGGGAGGCTGTAGGTGACCTTGCCGTTCTCGATCGTCTTCACGAGCTGGACCGGCGCGGCCTTCCACTGCGAACGACGGGCGTGCGTGTTGGCACGGGACTGCTTGCGCTTGGGAACGGCCATGGTGGTTCTCTTTCGGTTGGTCGGTGGTCAGTGCGAGGGGCGGCGGTCAGTCGGCCTGGTCGGCGTCGGACCGCTCCTGACCCTCGGTGGTCTGGGCGTGGTCGTGCTGGCTTCGTCGGTCGTCTCGCCGCCGCTGTCCGCGTCGTCGAGGGTGAGTCCGCTCAGGGCTGCCCACCGGGGGTCCAGGACCTCGTGAGCGCGCTGCTCGCCGATGTCGGCCAGTCGCTCGCCCGTCACCGGGTCGAGGCCTGGGCAGTCCGGTCGGCAGACCGGCTGGAACGGCAGCGCCAGCACCACCGCATCTCGAACGACCTGTTCACAATCCACGTGGTCATCGTGAACGAAGAAGTCGAAATCCTCCGAGGCATCATACGCGAACAACTCGGCGAAATCGACCTCGACGGGCTCGGTGATCTCGATGAGGCAGCGCGAGCACTCCCCCTCGGCCTCGGCGCTCGCGTGGCCGGACACCAGGACGCCCTCGTGCAGTCCCTCGAGCCGGAGGTCGAGGTCCATCGTCGCGCCCTCGCGGACGGCGATGACACCGGCACCCATCGCGTCCGGCACCGTGATGTCGAGCGAGTGCTCGCGCATCTCGCCCGGCCGGTGCGCGAGGTCGCGCACGCGCAGGGCGTAGGGGCTGTTCACGTGGGAAGACACGATCGACGAGCCTACCGCGATCGTGCCCGAGAGTCGAGGCGGGGACGGGCGTGTCCGGGGCGGTCAGCGTCCGGTGTGCTCGTGGAGCGCTGCCGCCACGACCGCGGGGACGTACGGCGCGACGTCACCGCCGAGGGAGGCGACCTGCCGGATCAACGAGCTCGACACGTGCGCTCGGGCGGCCTCCGGCAGCAGGAACACCGTCTCGACGTCGGCCAGGTGCCGGTTCATGATGGCCATCGGGGTCTCGTACGCCACGTCCTCGCCGGACCGGACCCCCTTCACGAGCACCTTCGCGCCGACCTGCCGGCAGTAGTCGACGAGCAGACCCGAGGTCCACTCCCCACCCGCACGTTCCCGGGCGCGCCGGCCTCCACGAGCGACTCCTCGATGAGCCGCACACGATCGACCGCGTCGAACATCGCCGGCCGCTTGTCGGGGTTGTGCACGACGAGCACGTGCACCTCGTCGAACAGCCCCGCCGCCCGACCGATCACGTCGAGGTGCCCGAGCGTCACGGGATCGAACGAACCGGGTACCACCGCGATCTGCGCCATGGCAGCGACGATACCGATCGAGACCCGGATCCAGCGATCGAAGCTCCGCCCGCTGGCCGAGACGCCGCCCCGCACGCCGGGCACCGCTGGAATGGGCGGAGTCTCACGCACGCGGCGGCGTCCGGCCGAGCGTCAGTTCTTCCCGAGGAACGCCGCGTCGGACTCGTCCAGCCGCCGCGCGAGGGCTTCGCGGAGCGCCGGGTGGCCGTCGAGCCGAGGATCAGGTTCGAGCACCCGCTCGGCTTCCTCCCGCGCATCGACGATGAGGTCCGCGTGCTGCACCACGCGGAGCAGGTTGAGCGACGACCGGCCGCCGGACTGCCGCTCCCCCAGGACGTCGCCCTCGCGCCGCAGCTCGAGGTCGACGCGCGCGAGCTCGAACCCGTCGTCGGACGCCGACACCGCGTCGACACGCTCGCGCGAGGTGGTCTCGAGCTCGGCCGAGGTCACGAGGAGGCACACGCCGGCGTACTGCCCACGGCCGATGCGTCCGCGGAGCTGGTGCAGCTGGGAGACCCCGAACCGGTCGGCGTCGAGCACCGCCATCATCGAGGCGTTCGGCACGTCGACGCCGACCTCGATCACGGTCGTCGCCACCAGGACGTCGATGCCGCCCGCGGCGAAGGACGTCATGACGCGGTCCTTCTCGTCCGAGGTCATCCGGCCGTGCAGGACCTCGACACGGCGGCCGTCCAGCACGGGCATGGCGCGCATCCGCTCGGCCGTCGCCAGCACGGTCGCTGGGGCGCGCTTCGGGGCGTCGTCGTCGTTGCCCGGATCGGGCTCGCCGTCGTCCTCGCCGTGGGCGTCGTCGATCGCCGGGCAGACCACGAACGCCTGCCGGCCCGCGCTGAGCTCCTCGGCCATTCGTGTCCAGATGCGCGACTCCCAACCGGGGTGCTCGGCGAGGCCGACGGTGAAGGTCTCGACACCGGCCCGCCCTGACGGGAGCCCGGTGATCGTCGAGACGTCGAGGTCGCCGAACACCGTCATCGCCACCGTGCGCGGGATCGGCGTCGCGGTGAGGACCAGCACGTGCGGCGGCGTCACGCCCTTCGTGCGGAGCGCCTCGCGCTGTTCCACGCCGAACCGGTGCTGCTCGTCGACCACGACCAGGCCCAGTTCGGCGAAGTCGACCCGGTCGCCGAGGAGCGCGTGCGTGCCGACGACGAGCCGCGAGCTGCCGGACGCCGCCGCGAGCAGGGCACGGCGGCGCTCGTCGGTCGACTGCGAGCCCGTGAGGATCACGGGACGGAGCTCGGCAGCGAGGTCCGCGCCGAGGAACTTCACGATCGAACGGAGGTGCTGTGCCGCCAGCACCTCGGTCGGGGCGATGAGCGCGGACTGCCCACCGGACTCAGCGACCGTGAGCATCGCCCGGATCGCCACGAGGGTCTTGCCGGAGCCGACCTCGCCCTGCACGAGGCGGTGCATCGGCCAGTCCGCCGCCAGGTCGTGAGCGATCTCGGCGCCGACGGACCGCTGGTCGTCGGTGAGCGTGAACGGCAGGGTGGCGTCGAACCGCTCGAGGATGCCGCCGGGTGACGCCGTTCGGGGAGTGGCGGCGGTGGCCCGGGCGGCGATGCGGCGCTGCACGAGGGCGGTCTGCAGCACGAACGCCTCCCGGTAGCGCAGCGCGTCCTGCGCCCGCTTGAAGTCCGCGACCTTCTCGGGACGGTGGAGGAGTTCGAGGGCGCGGCGGAACGGCACGAGGTCGAGCCGGGTCCGCACGGGCGCGGGGATCGGGTCGGGCAGGTCGGGCAGGGTGTCGAGCACGATGCCGATTGACTTGGCGATCTGCCACGACGAAAGCGTCGAGGTCGCCGGGTAGATCGGGATCGGCTGACGGGACCAGCGGATCGCTTCGTCCGACTCCGGGTCCGCCGTCGCCCGCGGGTCGTCGCGGTCGAAGAAGCTCGTAGTCGGGGTGGGCCAGCTGCCGGGCCCCGCGGTAGTCGCTGACCTTGCCGGCGAAGATGCCGCGGGCGCCCGGCACGAGGTCCTTCGTGCGCCAGCCCTGGTTGAAGAACGTCAGCGTCAGCAGCCCCGTGCCGTCGCCGATCTTGGCTTCGAGGATCGACCCGCGCCGCTGTCGCATGGTGCGCTCGCGGACGTCGACGACCTCGGCCACGATGGTCACCGACTCACCGATCGCGAGCGAGTCGAGGGCGGTCAGGGCACCGCGCTCGGCGTAGCGCCGGGGTGCGTGTTCGAGGAACTCGCCGACCGTCCGGTACCCGAACGCCTTCTCGATGGCGCTCGCCGTCCGGCCGCCGAGGACGTTCGTCAGCCGCGCGTCGAGCGGCGCGGGACCGAGGTCCGGCACCGCCGGCTCGGTTGTCGTTCCGGTCGTGGCCACACGTCAACGGTACCCGGCAGGACCGACGCGCCCCGCGCCTCCAGACCGCCCTGTGGAGAACTCCGGGAGGCCACCCGATCCCCGCTACGGTGGCTGCATGACCCGCATCATCGCCGGCGCAGCCGGCTCCACGACGCTCCGGGTGCCGAAGTCCGGCACCCGGCCGACGAGCGACCGGGTGCGCGAGGCACTGTTCTCGTCGCTCGAGTCCCGCGGGCTCGTGGACGACACCGCCGTCGCGGACCTCTACGCGGGGACGGGCGCCCTCGGGCTCGAAGCGGCGTCGCGCGGCGCGGTCGAGGTGGTGCTCGTCGACCGGGCCTCGGCGGCGGCGCAGGCCTGCCGCGCGAACGCCCGGGCCGTGCAGCAGCGCGTGCCCGGTGTGCGGATCGACGTGCAGCCGCAGCCCGTGCTCGGGTACCTGCGCGGGACCGCGCGGACGTTCGACCTGGTGTTCATCGACCCGCCGTACGACGTGACCGAGCACGAGCTCGCCGAGGTGCTCGAGGCCCTCGTGCCGCGGCTGACGAAGGCCGCCGTCGTGGTCGTGGAACGGAGCAAGCGCTCGCCGGAGCCCACCTGGCCGGCCGGCCTCGAGCCGTTCAGCAAGCGCAGCTACGGCGAGACCGTGGCGTGGGAGGTCGTCGTCGCCTGACGGATGCGCGCGGCGCGCGGCGGCGAGCAGGCCGACGCGGTGCGACATCGTCGTTGTCGTACGACGTCGACCCTGTCGTTGGTGCGCGCGTGCAACGATTGCAGGCGCGGGGTAGCGACATCGTCGTTGTCGTACGACGTCGACTCTGTCGTTCGAGCCGCTCCAGGCGGGCAGTACGCAGGCGGGCGTGCAGTACGCCGCCGGGCAGTACGCAGCCGGGCAGTACGCCGCCGGGAAGTACGCAGGCGGGCGGTACGTGGGTGGGCGCGGGTCAGCCGGCGGCGCCGTCCCAGTCGGCGTAGGGGTCCCAGCCGGTGGTCGGCACCGGTGTGCCGCCGTGCACGAGGTCGGCGTCGGAGCGGTCGCACACGACCCGATCCGGCGGAAGCCACCGGGCAGCGCGGAGTCCACGGGGAACGTCGCGAGCAGCCCGTGGTCCTCGCCACCGTGCAGCGCGACGTCGTCGAGGTCCGCCTCGAGCGACAGCGTGACCCGGCTGGCGCGGGCGAGCCGACCGGCGTCGATCGCCAGGCCGTCGGACAGGTCGAGCATGGCCGTGGCGCCGGCGCCGGCGGCGAGGGAACCGTCCGCGATCGGAGGGACCGGGCGCCGCTGCCGTGCGACGTCGGGGTCCCCGTCCGCCCCGCTCGCGACGGTCGCTGTGCGGGAGGGTTCGCCGTGCGCGTCGACGCCGTCGCGGAAGAGCCGGGTCAGTCCCGGGCCGCCGCTCCGAGCTCACCGGACACCGCCAGGACGTCGCCCGGGCGGGCCCCCGAGCGGACGACAGCGGCGCGGCCCTCGAGGTCGCCGAACGCCGTGACCGACACCGTGAACGCCGCCGAGGTGGACAGGTCGCCGCCGACCACGCCGCAACCGGGTGCCAGGGCGTCCACGGCCATCCGTACACCGTCGGCGAAGGACTCGAGGACCGCGACGGGCGTGTCCTGCGGCGCCGCCAGTGCAACGACGAGGCCCGTGGGCACGGCACCCATCGCGGCGACGTCGGAGAGGTTCGTGGCAGCAGCCTTCCAGCCGACGTCCTCGGGCGACGACCACGCCCACCGGAAGTCCGGGCCGTGCACCATCATGTCCGTCGTCACGACGAACCGGCCGTCCGGCGCCGCGACGACCGCGCAGTCGTCACCGGGGCCGAGCACCGGCGAGCCGGCGGGCAGCCGACGGACGATGCGGTCGAGGACGGCGAGTTCGCCGAGGTCTCCCACGGTCGGTCCGGCCCAGGCGTCGTACGTCGCGTCCACACGAGAACGGTAGCCTGGACGTCGATGGACACCGTGCGCCGACCCTCCCGGAAGATCGCGATCGTCGGCGTCGTGATGGCCCTCGCCGCAGGGCTCACGGGGTGCACGAACGCCGTGGCGATGTCCCCGGCGCCGTCCGCGAACGCTCCCGCGTGCGCGGCCGCCCAGGTGCGGCTCCCGGCGGCGGTGGACACCAGGTTCGACCTGCGGAACACGAACGCACAGTCGACCGCAGCGTGGGGGATCCCGAGGTGGCGCTGTACCACTGCGGTGTTGCCGTTCCGACGGTGTCGGACCTGCCTTGCTTCTCGCTGGGCGGGGTCGACTGGATCCGCGACGACCGGGGCAAGCGGATCATCTACACCACGTTCGGCCGGTCTCCGGCGGTACAGGTCGTCATCGACTCGACGAAGACCACGAACCAGGTCGTGCAGGACGTCACCGACGCCGTGTCGACGCTGCCGAAGGACGGGCACCGCTGCCTCGACCCGTCCGACGTGCAGGGCTGAGCCCCAGACCGGGACCGGGCGGCGAGACTCGGTCCCAGCGACAAGTCTTGCGCTCACGAGCGCGAGAGCTGTCGCTCACCGCGAGACTCGGGCGCACGCACGGTCAGCGGACGGCTGCTCGCCCCAGCTCGATGAGCTCCGTCACGAGTTCGCCGTAGGAGACCCCGGACGCCGCCCAGCACCGCGGGTACATCGACAGCGGGGTGAACCCCGGCATCGTGTTCACCTCGTTCACGACGAAGCCGTCGTCGGTGAGGAAGGAGTCGACCCGGGCGAGCCCCGAGCCACCGATCGCCTCGAACGCGCGGGCGCCGATCGAGCGGATCTCGTCCGTCTGCGCCTCGGTCAGCGGAGCCGGACACAGCAGGGACTCGTCCCCGCCGAGGTACTTCGACGCGAAGTCGTAGAAGCCGTCCTCGGCGACGACGATCTCGCCGGGCAGGCTCGTGCGCGGCACACCGTCACGGCCCTCGAGCACCGCCACCTCGACCTCGCGGCCGACGACCCGCGGCTCGACGATCACCTTGGAGTCGTGTTCGAAGGCCAGGTCCATCGCCGGTCCGAGCTCCGCGGGGCCGTCCACGCGGGACACCCCCATGCTGGAGCCGGCGCGGGCCGGCTTCACGAACAGCGGCCAGCCGTGCGCGGCGATCGATTCTGCGACGTCCACCGGATCGGCGGCCCACTCGCGGCGGAGCACCGTCGTCCACGGCGCGACCCGCAGGCCGGCGTGCTCGAGGACGGCCTTCGCGACGTGCTTGTCCATCGCCAGGGCGCTGGCGAGCACCCCGTCGCCGACGTACGGCAGTCCGGCGATCTCGAGCAGCCCCTGGACGGTGCCGTCCTCGCCGAAGGGGCCGTGCAGGATCGGGAACACGATGTCGACCGGGACCGTCGTGATCGAGCCGTCGGGGTGCGACACCACGAGCTCGTTCGTCGCCGGCGAGGTCGGGAACGACACGCGCGTGCCGTTGTCCGGGACCGTCGGGAGCGCGCCCTCGCGGAGCGCCCACTGTGCCGGGTCGTCCGACTGCAGCGTGAACGCGCCGTCCTTCGTGATCCCGATGGGCACGATCTCGTACACGGTGCGGTCGACGACGTCCATGATGCCGCCGGCGGTCACGCAGCTGATCTCGTGCTCGCTGGAGCGCCCGCCGAACAGCACGGCGACGGTGGTCGTTGACATGGGAGCCCCCTCGGAGATCGTGGGCACGGCCGGACCGTTCACTCGCCCTGGGGCTCGTCGGTCTCGGTGAGGTGCGGCGCGATGTTGCGCGGATCGAGCCTACCGGCGAGCACCTCGGCCACCTGCCCCACGATGGGCATGTCGACACCGTTCGCCGCGGCGAGCTCGAGGATCGGGGCGACCGACGCCAGCCCCTCGGCGGTCTGGTTCATCTGCCGCACGACCTCGTCGAACCGGTACCCCTGCCCGAGCAGGCGGCCCGCCGTGTTGTTCCGCGACAGCGGCGACTGGCACGTGGCGATGAGGTCGCCGAGGCCGGCGAGGCCGGACAGCGTCGACGGCTGGGCGCCGAGCGACACCGCGAAGTCGGTCATCTCGGCCAGACCGCGCGTGATGATCGACGCCTTGGTGTTCTCGCCGTAGCCGACGCCGTCCACGATCCCGATCGCGACGGCGATGAGGTTCTTGAGGACGCCGCCGAACTCGGTGCCGATCACGTCCGTGTTGATGAAGGACCGGAAGTACGGGTTCGTCGCGACGGCGGCGACCGCCGTGGCGGTCTCGGCCGAGGTGGACGACACGACCGCCGCGGTGGGCTGCCGCCGAGCGATCTCGAGTGCGAGGTTCGGCCCGCTGGCGACGGCGATGCGGTCGCGGTCGATGCTGAGGCCCTCGCGCAGGACCTCGCTCATCCGCAGGCCCGTCGCCTTCTCGACGCCCTTCATGAGGCTGACGACGGGCACGCCGTCCGGCAGCAGGGGCGCGATCGCGGACAGGTTCGACCGGAGCGACTGCGACGGGACGGACACGTACACCTGCTCGGCGTCGGCCAGCACCGTCTCGAGCGAGGTCGACGCAGTGAGCGTCCGCGGCAGGTTGATGCCGGGCAGGTAGTCCGAGTTCCGCTTCGTCTCGGTGATCTCACGCGCGACCTCGGGCCGGCGGGCCCACAGCACGGTCCGCGCCCCGCCTTCGGCCAGGACCTTCGCGAACGTGGTCCCCAGCTGCCGGCACCGATGACCGCGACACGGGGCTTGTCGGTCGACTGCATCACCACGCGGATCGCCGCGGTGTCGACGGCACCGGGCGCTGCGACGGCGGGGTCGGGTCGGTCGTCGTGTGGTCGGAGGTCACTCAAACCGGCCGGTCTCCTTCTGGTTGTTCGCCGCCGGGTCCCAGCGGGTCGCGGGCGCCTGCTCGCCGCGGAGCTGTTCGAGCAGTTCCGTGATGCGACGCATGAGCAGTTCGGTCGCCTCGACGAGCAGGTGCTGGTCGATGGGCCGACCGCGGTACGCCGACAGGTCGACCGGATCGCCGACGATCACGTCGACGCGCGACGGCGGGAAGAGCCGAAGCTTCTTGCCGTAACGCGCCATGATGTTCTGCGTGCCCCAGTGGGCCATCGGGATGAGCGGGACGTCGTTCTCGAGCGCGATCCGCACGGCGCCGGTCTTGCCGCGCATCGGCCACAGGTCCGGATCGCGGGTCAGGGTGCCCTCGGGGTAGACGATGATCGCACCGCCCTGCTCGACGAGCGATCGGCCGCCGCCGAGCGGGTCGCTGAGGCGCGTCCGACCGGAGCGCTCGACCGGGATCTGGCCCATGCCGGACATGAGCTTGCCGAACACCGGGACCCGGAAGAGCGACGCCTTCGCGAGGAACCGGGGCGCGCGCTTCGAGATGTACACGGCGGTGCCGACGACGAGGGGGTCGATGTTCGTGAAGTGGTTCGGTGCCAGGACGAACGCGCCGTCCGCCGGCAGCCGGTTCGGACCGTGCCAGTGGTAGCGGGCGGAGAACCGGAACGTCGGGATGACGACGGATGCGACGATGCGGAAGGCGGTGTTCAGCTCACCGTGTCGCCACCGGCGCCCACGGACGGGGACGCCGGTCGCGACGTCCGAGGCGGAGACGCGTCGCGCCTCCAGGCCATCGCCGGGACGCGCCGGGCCGTCACCCGGACGGGACGAGCCGTCAGCGGAACGCGCCGGACCGTCACCTGGGGTCGGCGAAGCAGACGACACGCCCCTACCCCGCGAAGTCGAAGTCGGCGCCGAGCTTGCGCAGCTTCGGGATGAAGTGCTCGTACCCGCGGCTGATGATGCCGACGTTCGTGATGTGGGACTCGCCCTCGGCGGTCAGCGCCGCGATGAGGTGGCTGAACCCGCCCCGCAGGTCCGGCACGCGCACGTTCGCGCCGTGCAGCTTCGTCGGACCGGTGATGACGGCCGCCTGCTCGAACGGACGGCGAGCGACGCGCCGGTCGTGACCGGGGAGCCCCTCCTTGTGCACGACGATGTCGGCACCCATCTCGTTGAGGGCGTCGGTGAAGCCGAAACGGTTCTCGTACACGGTCTCGTGCACGACGCTCTGCCCGGCCGCCTGGGTCAGCGCCACGACGAGCGGCTGCTGCCAGTCCGTCATGAAGCCCGGGTGCACGTCGGTCTCGATGACCACCGGCTTGAGGACGTCGAGCTCGCGGTAGAACCGGATGCCGTCCTCCTGGATGTCGAAGCCGCCGCCGACCTTGCGGAAGACGTTGAGGAACGTCATGAGCTCCTGCTGCTTCGCGCCCTCGACGAAGATGTCGCCGTTGGTCGCGAGCGCGGCGGAGGCCCAGCTGGCGGCCTCGTTGCGGTCGTTGATCGCACGGTGCGTGTAGCCGCGGAGCGACCGGACGCCCTCGATGAAGATGACGCGGTTCGGCTCCACCGAGACGATGGCGCCCATCTTCTGCAGGATCGCGATGAGGTCCATGATCTCGGGCTCGATCGCGGCGTTCCGCAGCTCCGTGACGCCGGAGGCGAGGACGGCGGAGAGCAGGACCTGCTCGGTCGCGCCGACGCTCGGGTACGGCAACTCGATCGACGCGCCCGTCAACCCGTGAGGCGCCGTCAGGTGGATGCCGCTGACCTGCTTGTCGACGACGGCGCCCATGGCCCGGAGGGCATCGAGGTGGAAGTCGATCGGCCGGTCGCCGATGCGGCAGCCACCGAGGTCGGGGATGAACGCCTCGCCGAGCTTGTGCAGCAGCGGGCCGCAGAACAGGATCGGGATGCGGCTGGACCCGGCGTGTGCGTCGATCTCGGCGAAGTGCGCGGACTCGACGTTCGACGGGTCGAGGATGAGCTCGCCTCGTGCAGGATCCGTGATGCGCACCCCGTGCACCTCGAGCAGGCCGCGGACGACCTTGACGTCCGAGATGTCCGGCACGTCCTTGAGGATCGAGGGGTGTCGCCCAGGAGTGCCGCGACCATGGCCTTCGTCGCGAGGTTCTTGGCCCCGCGGACCTCGATGCGTCCCACGAGCGGCTTGCCGCCCCTGATGACGATCTCGTCCGACTTGAGACCAACGCGAGCCCCTGCGGCCGCTGCGTCCTGTACGAGAGAGTTCACTACTTCACCGGCAATGTCTTCGGCCGCCAACGGGAGCGGCGGGATTCGAACTCCGTGATCGAGGTCTCGTCACGGAGGGTGAGCCCGATGTCGTCGAGCCCTTCCATCAACCGCCAACGAGTGTAAGCGTCGATCTCGAACGGGACGTCCACATCGCCCAGCGACACGCGCTGCGCCACGAGGTCGACCGTCGCCTCGACCCCGGGGTGCGCCTCGATGGCGGCCCAGAGACGCTCGACTTCCGATTCGGTCACGATCGCCGTCACCAGTCCCTGCTTGCCGGCGTTGCCCTTGAAGATGTCCGCGAAGCGGGGCGACACGACCACCTTGAAGCCGAAGTCGCGGAGTGCCCAGACGGCGTGCTCGCGCGAGGACCCGGTGCCGAAGTCGGGGCCGGCGACGAGCACCTCGGCACGGTCGAACGGCTCCTGGTTGAGGACGAACGACGGGTCCTGGCGCCAACCGGCGAACAGGGCGTCCTCGAAGCCGGTCTTCGTGACGCGCTTGAGGTAGACCGCGGGGATGATCTGGTCGGTGTCGACGTTGGACCGCTTGAGGGGAGCGGCGATGCCGGTGACGGTCGTGATCTTGTCCATCAGTTCGTTCCTTCAGCGTTTGCCGGGGCAGCGTCGGTCACAGCGGCCAGCGCGTCGTCGGTCTCCAGGTCCCACGGGCTCGACAGCGTCCCGCGCACCGCGGTCGCGGCGGCGACGAGCGGTGACACGAGGTGCGTCCGGCCGCCCTTGCCCTGGCGCCCCTCGAAGTTGCGGTTCGAGGTGCTGGCGCAGCGCTCCCCCGGCGCGAAGCTGGTCGGGGTTCATCCCGAGGCACATCGAGCAGCCGGCGAACCGCCACTCGGCGCCGAAGTCGGTGAAGACCCGATCGAGCCCCTCGGCCTCGGCCTCGAGCCGGACCCGTGCGGAGCCCGGCACGACCATGACCCGCACGCCGGGCGCCTTCTGACGGCCCCGGATGATCGACGCGAAGGCCCGGAGGTCCTCGATGCGCGAGTTCGTGCACGACCCCATGAACACCGCGTCGACGGCGATGTCCTTCATCGGCGTGCCGGCCTCGAGGTCCATGTACTCGAGCGCTCGCGACGCGGCGGCCTGGTCGTTCGGGTCGTCGTAACCGGCGGGATCCGGCACGTTCTCCGACAGGGACACGCCCTGGCCGGGGTTCGTGCCCCACGTGACGAAGGGCTCGAGCTCGTCGGCGTCGATGAAGACCTCGGCGTCGAACACGGCGTCGTCGTCGGTCCGCAGGGTCTCCCAGTACGCGACCGCGTCGTCCCAGTCCTGGCCGGTCGGCGCGTGGTCGCGCCCACGCACGTAGTCGTAGGTGGTCTGGTCGGGCGCGACCATGCCCGCGCGCGCGCCGGCCTCGATCGACATGTTGCAGATCGTCATGCGACCCTCCATCGAGAGGGAGCGGATCGCCGAGCCGCGGTACTCGAGCACGTAGCCCTGTCCACCACCGGTGCCGATCTTCGCGATGACGGCGAGGATGATGTCCTTCGCCGTGACGCCCGGGCGCAGGGTGCCCTCGACCGTGATCGCCATCGTCTTGAAGGGCTTGAGCGGCAGGGTCTGGGTGGCGAGGACGTGCTCGACCTCCGACGTCCCGATGCCGAACGCCATCGCGCCGAACGCCCCGTGCGTGCTGGTGTGCGAATCGCCGCAGACGACCGTGATGCCGGGCATCGTCAGGCCGAGCTGCGGACCGACCACGTGGACGATGCCCTGCTCCTTGTCGCCCAGCGAGTGCAGGCGGACGCCGAACTCCTCGCAGTTGCGGCGCAGCGTCTCGATCTGCGTGCGGCTCGTCGGGTCCGCGATGGGCCGGTCGATCGCGAGGGTCGGGGTGTTGTGGTCCTCGGTCGCGATCGTCAGGTCGAGGCGGCGCACCGGGCGGCCGGCCTGGCGCAGACCGTCGAACGCCTGCGGGCTCGTGACCTCGTGCACGAGGTGGAGGTCGATGTAGAGGAGGTCCGGCTTGCCGTCCTCACCCTTGACCACGACGTGGTCGTCCCACACCTTCTCGGCGAGCGTCTTTCCCATGAGCCCGGCCCTCCTCGTTCCTCGTTCGCGCCGCGACGGCGGCGATCCGGACGCCGCTGCTGCGGCGTGATCGGGCGAGTCTAGCAGCTTGGTATACCAACGTGCGTCCGTCCCTCGCTGACCGGTCTGGAGGCACGGGTCGCCTCCGCGACACCCGCCGCGGTGGGAGGATGGTCACGACATGACGACACCTGCGCACTCGACCCGGACCGTGAACCTGGAGGGCGCAGCACGCGCCGCGATCGCCGGTGGCGCTCCGCTCGCGCTGCTCATCACCCTCGGGATGCCCGGGTACGCCGCGTTCGCCATGTTCGCCGGGTTCACCGCGATCTTCGGCGCCACCGAGCCCTACCGGCAGCGCGCGGTCACCACGGGCGTCGCCGGCGGGATGCAGGCGCTGTGCATGCTCGCAGGCGTCGGGGTCGCGCTGGCCGGCTCGCAACTCTGGATGCAGGCCGTCGGGCTCGTGCTGGTGCTCGTGTTCGCGGTGTGCACGCTCAGCGCCCTGCGCACCATCCCCGCGCAGCCGATCTTCCCGACGTTCGCGTTCGTCGTCTCCGCGCTCGTGCCGGTGCGGGCCGCCGACGTGCCGCTCGTCGCGACGATCATCGTCTGCTCGGTCGCCTGGGCCTGGCTCGTCGCGATGTCCGGCTCGGTCCTCCGCCTGGTGTTCCACCCGCGGGCGCCGCACCGGTTCCGGCCGCTCGCGGCGCCGAAACAGCGAACGCTCGCGATCCTGAGGACGGCGCCGCTGTGGGAGACGGTGGCCGTCAACGTCGTCGGCGCGCTCGTCGCGGGCGGCATCGCGGAGAGCATCCCCTGGCTCGGGCACCCGTACTGGGCGGTCATCGCGGTGGTGTCGACCCTGCCGGCGCTCCGCCAGCGGCACACGGTCCTGCGTGCGTTCCAGCGCGTCGTCGGCACGGTCGGCGGCACGGTGATCGCGGTCGGCATCCTGTTGCTCGAGCCGTCGGCGTGGTGGATCGTCGTCATCGCCGTGATCGGCCAGTTCTTCGCCGAGATCTTCGTCGCGAGGCACTACGCCGTGACGCTGCTCTTCCTCACGCCGCTCGCGCTCGCAGTGTCGTGGCTGAGCCTGCCCGAGGCGCCCGAGCTCCTCGCGCTCGACCGCATCGTCCAGACGACGCTCGGCGCGCTCGTGAGCGTCGCCCTGCTCGTCGTCGGGCGCGGCATCGAACGCCGACGCGGTCGCGCGCTCGGCGCGACGAGCGCGATCCGGACCGTCTGAAGCGCGCCGTGCCCCTCACGGTGCGAACGGCCTCCCACCGCGGCCCCGTAGTGTGCGAGGTTCCGCGGTCGGTGCGGGACTCGCGGACTGCACCGAGCTCGGAACCTCGCACACTGCTCGCGCTGCCTCGCACCGTGCTCGCGCTGCCTCGCACCGTGCGAGGGGTCAGACGCCGGGGGTGACGTTCCAGGAGTCGATGACGGGGCGGCCGTGCTCGTAGCCGAGCGTGCTCACCGTCGCCGTGCCGAGCTTCAGCACGGCCCCGTCCTGTGGCGCGAGGCGGATCCAGGCCGCGCCGAGCGCCCGGAGGACGTGGCCGTGGGCGACGACGATGGCGTCCTCGCCGTCGGCCAGCACCGGACGGGCGCGGTCGATGATGCGTTCGACGCGGACGCGGACCTCGGCGGCGTTCTCGCCGGGGTGTCGCCGGCCGGCACGCCGTCGGTCCAGAGGTCCCACGGGCCATGGCGGAGGACCTTGATCTGTGGGGTCGTCAGGCCCTCGTAGGCGCCGTAGTCCCACTCGTAGAGGTCTTCGTCGAGCTCCGGGTCGACACCGACCAGGGCCGCGGTGTCCCGGGCGCGCTGCAGCGGGCTCGACAGCGCCAGCGCGAACGTCCGGTCCGCCAGGTACCGACCGGCATGCTTCGCCTGCTCGACGCCGTTCTCCGTCAGCGGGATGTCCGTGCGGCCGGTGTGCTGCCCGCTCTTCGACCACTCCGTCTCTCCGTGACGGACGAGGACGAGTTCGCCGGGGCGTTCCGAGGTCATGTGTTCCTTCCGAGCCAGAGGCCGAGCGCGGCTGCGCCGACCGAGACGACGAGCATCCCGAGGCCGTTCAGGACGGCGAGCCCGGGCTTGCCGGATCGGAGGAGCTGCACGGTCTCGACACTCGCCGTCGAGAACGTCGTGTACCCACCCATCATGCCCGTTCCCAGCACCACGACCGCCGGGAGGCCGATCGTTCCCGCCTGCCCCATCCCGGCGAGGAGCCCGAGGACGAGCGATCCGGTGACGTTGATGAGGAGCGTGCCGAGCGGGAACCCGGTGGTCCGCGCCTTCACGAGCCCGTCGAGCAGGAAGCGCAGCGCCGCACCGACGCCCCGCCGATCGCGACGAGGAGCAGTTCGACGGCGCTCACCGGGTCGCCCCCTCGGCGCTCGCCCCGGCGCGGGCGTCCCGCGGTCGGACGAGCGCAGCCACCCACAGGCCTGCGACGACGGCCGCCAGCCCGAGCACGACGGTGAGGAGGGCGTACCCGCCGCCGGCTCCCCACCGCCCGGCGTCGAGCAGCCGCGCGGTGTCGTCGGCGAGCGTGCTGTACGTCGTGAAGCCGCCGAGCGCCCCGGTGCCGACGAACAGCCGGAGCGTGCGACGCCGGCCGACGTCCGCCCCGCGGTGGGCGAGGGCCTCGAGCAGGAGTCCGAGGCAGAAGGCGCCGACGACGTTGATCGCCAGGATCGTCCAGCTGATCCCGCCGTGCGCGGGGAACGCCTGCGCGAGCACCGCCCGGACGGCGGTGCCGATCGCCCCGCCGACCGCGACGAGACCGAGGTACGCCCACCGCAGGTGCGGCGGGCGGGTCGGCCGCGCCTCGTTCTCCTCGACCTCGACGTCCGGGTCGATCGGGATGCTCCCGGAGTCGGTGGGGTGTCGCCGGGGTTCGTCGCGCACGCTGCTCCTATCGCCGAGCACGCCGGATCGTCTCCGCGCGTGCGGTGTTCTCGGGATAGGGACCGTTGGCGGGTGTCCGCGGTTGGGTCCGGCAGGCCCCACTGCCGGGTCTGACGACTCCGCCACCTTAGCGCCTCATTCGCGCACGGCCGCGATCCCCTCGATCTCGACGAGCTGATCGTCGTAACCGAGCACCGTCACACCGAGCAGCGTGCTCGGGACGTCGTGGTCCCCATCGCGGCCCGCACGACCTCCCACACGGCGACCAGGTCGGCCCGGTTCGAGGACGCCACGAGCACCCGTGTCTGCACGAGGTCCTCGACGGTGGCGTGCGCCGCCGCGAGGGCTGTCCGGAGGTTCTCGACGCACTGCGCGGCCTGACCCCGGAAGTCCTCGACCGCCACGGTGACGCCGTCGACGTCGAGCGGGCAGGCGCCTGCGAGGAACACCAACCGCGCATCGGCTGGCACTGTCGCCGCGTACGCGTACTCCGCGACGTCGCTGAGCGAACCGGACCGGATGAGTCGTACGACGGTCACCGGGGCAGCATGGCAGAGGTGCCGGGAGCAGCGAAAGCCCCCGGCGGCGCGGAGGGCTTTCGTGGTGGTGACCCCAGCGGGATTCGAACCCGCGTTACCGCCGTGAGAGGGCGACGTACTAGGCCGCTATACGATGGGGCCGGTCACACATGGGAATCCCCCGCCCGGGAGCGGGGGCTCATGCTCGTTGCCGGATTCGGAGGCAAGCCACCTGTGGTGACCCCAGCGGGATTCGAACCCGCGTTACCGCCGTGAGAGGGCGACGTACTAGGCCGCTATACGATGGGGCCGTTCCGACAACTCGACAAGTATTGCACAAGCCCTGCGCCGAGCCAAAACGAGGCGTGTCGCCCGGGTGCGCCGCCATGCCGCGGCGGGAATACGGTGGATCGGTGGACGTTCGGATCGGGCTGTCGGGGTGGCAGTACGACTCGTGGCGCGGTGACTTCTACCCGGTCGGCGTGCCGAGACGCCGGTGGTTGGAGTACGTCGCCGAGCGGTTGCCCACGGTCGAGGTCAACGGCTCCTTCTACTCCCTGCAGCGTCCGGAACGGTACCGTGCGTGGCGTCGGGCCGCTCCGCCGACGTTCCGCTTCGCGCTCAAGGGCGGCCGGTACGTGACCCACATGCTGCGACTCCGGAACGTCGACACCGCGCTCGCGAACTTCTTCGCCTCCGGCCCGCTCGAGCTCGGCGAGACGCTCGGCCCGGTGCTCTGGCAGCTGCCGGAGGCGCTCCTGCCGGCCCCGGAGGTGCTCGACGCCTTCCTCGTGCTGCTCCCCCGCACGCACGGCTCCGCGGCAGCGCTCGCGGAGCAGCACGACGACAAGGTCCGGGAGCCGGCCGTGCGCGCCGAGGACCCGCGCCGGCCGATCCACCACGCGCTCGAGGTCCGGTCCCCGGGGCTGACCGACGAGCACGTCGACGTGCTGCGACGGCACGGGGTCGCGCTGGTCGACTCGCACGCGGGCGACTTCCCGCGCCTGCGGGTCGACACCGGGGCCCCGATCGCGTACCTCCGGCTGCACGGGGCACCGCGGACCTACCACGACGGGTACTCGCCCCAGGCGCTCGGACGGTGGGCGACGACGGTGGCCGGACACGTCGCCGCCGGACGGCACACCTTCGTGTACTTCGACAACGACGCCGAGCGGCACGCGCCGTGGGACGCGCTCACGCTCGACCGGATCGTCCGGGACCGCCTGCGGGACGGCGGCGACGTCGGGAGGTGAGCCGCGCCTCCCCACCGGCTCGGCCCCCGTTCCGCCGGAGCGGCGTACCGGGACCGGCCGTGCGCCGGACCGCGTCAGACCGTGAGGGACTCGCCGGGCCGGAGCACCACCAGGTCCCCGGTGGGCTCGAGCGCTTCGCGGAGGCGACCGGTGTGCATGCCGTACCCGATCTCGGAGAGCGTGGCCTCGTGGACCGGGTAGGCCCGCCGCGGCGCGACGGCGAGGACGTAGTCCATCATCTCGCCGACCTTGAGCCACGGGGCACCGACGGGCGCGGCGAGCACCTCGACGGGGACGCCGGGCACCGTGTACGCGTCGCCCGGGTGGAACAGCTTCCCGTTCACGAGGACGCCCGTGTTGTCGACGACCGGGACGCTCGAGTGGATGGTGTTGTGCCGCGTGCCGTGGAAGGTGAGGTCGAATGGGCCGACGCTGCGGTGGTCCCCGTCGGTGACGACGTCGACGGGGATGCCCTCGAGCGCCCGGGCGACCCCGGCGGGGCCGATGACGACGGCGTCCGGGTTGCGGTCGAGCACGTGCTCGACCTGTTCCCGCGTGACGTGGTCGGGGTGTTCGTGGGTGGCGACGACGGCGACGACGTCCTCGGCGTCGACGGGACGGGTGAAGTTCCCGGGTCGATGACCAGGCGGACGGCACCCTCGGTGACGATCTGGCAGGCGTGTTCGAGCTTGGTGACCTCCATGCGGCCGACCCTACGCGGCGCAGGGCCCGCGGCGGCGCGCGGCACTGCCCACGGAGACGCGCGCTACGGCGGCGGTGCCGTCGTCGAGCGCTCGACGAGGTGCGCCGGCGACGCCGGCAGCGGCTCCGTGACGCCCCCGTCCACCTCGGCGAGGACCGCCCG
Source organism: Curtobacterium flaccumfaciens (assembly GCA_029689965.1). GTDB lineage: Bacteria > Actinomycetota > Actinomycetes > Actinomycetales > Microbacteriaceae > Curtobacterium > Curtobacterium flaccumfaciens_E. The sequence continues at coordinate 2,971,460 of CP121450.1, forward strand.
CGCCGCCGCCCGGCCCTGCGCCACCGGGTCCTGCGCGACCGTGGTCAACCCGACGACCTCGCCGTACTCGTGCCCGTCGATCCCCATCACCGAGACCTCCCCCGGGACCGAGAGCCCGGCACGTCGGGCCGCGAGCATCACCCCGAGCGCCATCTCGTCGGACGCGCAGAACACCGCCGTCGGCCGGACGCCGCCCGCGAACAGCACCGCCCCGGCGTCGGCGCCCCCGGCGAACGAGAACCGGCCGTCGAGGATCCAGTCCTCGCGCACCGAGAGCCCCGTGCGGACATGGCATCGACGAACCCGTCGCGACGGAGCCACGGCACCGCGACGTTCATGCCCGCCTCGTCCTGTCCGCCGACGTAGGCGACGTCCCGGTGACCGAGCCCGCACAGGTGGTCGACGGCGATCCCGGCGACGACGACGTCGTCGACGCCGATGTTCCGGAGGCCCGGTGCGGGCCCGCCGATGACGACCATGGGGTGTCGAGCGAGTTCGAGTTCGGCGCGCTCGGTCTCGTCGAGCACGAGGGACAGGAGCACGAGGGCGTCGACCCGGTGCCGGAGCATCGAACGCCGGAACGCCCGGTCGCGGTCGCCCCCGGGCCGCCGAGGTTGTACAGGACGAGGTCGTAGCCGGCCCGCCGCAGTTCGGCATCGACCCCGCCGAGCGCCTTGACGTAGAACCACCGGTCGATGACCGGCACGACGACCCCGACCGCACGCTGCCGACCGGTGGCGAGTCCGGCCGCCGCCGAGCTCGGCACGTAGCCGAGCTCGTCGGCGACCCGTCGAACCTGGTCGATCGTGGAGTCAGCGACCGTCGACATCCCCGCAGTGCGCGGGACACCGTGGACTTCGACAGCCCGGTGACGGTCGCGATCTCCTGGATGCCCACGGGCACGGCCTGGAGGCGCGTCATCCGTCCGACGGACGAGGCCCGTCGACGGGGCGGTCGTCCCGGGCCGGGTCGGCCACCCGACCCGCGCCCGGCGCGCCGGCGGACGGTGCCGCCGCGACGGTCGCCGCCACCGCGACGGAGTCGGCCGCACGGCGACGCTGCCGGACCGGCTGCCGACCGGCCGGGCGAGCTCGTCCCAGCCGACGTGCCGGTGGACGCGCCCGTCCGCCGCCGCAGCGACGGCTGCGCTGCGCGTGGCCGGACGGTCCGGTGCGACGCCGCGAGCGGGTGGGACGGACGATGCCTCGCCCGGCGCCGGCCGCCCGCCGATGCCGTCGGCGGACGCGGTCCGCCGGAGGACGGCCACCCGCCACCGGTCGAGCGCCACGACGCCGAGCACGCAGACGAGCAGGACGAGCGCCCAGCCGAGCGCCGGTCGCCCGGTGACCTCGCAGAACACCGTGACGCCGAGGAACAGGACGCCGAACATCCCGACGAAGCCGATCGCCTCCTCGATGCGAGCCGTGGGGCGGGCCGGGCTGCGCTGTGCCACGGCCGTCACCCCTTCACGCCGCCGGCGGTGAGGCCGGCGACGATGCGCCGCTGGAAGACGAGCACGAGGATGACGAGCGGGATCGTGACGATCGTGCCCGCCGCCATCACCGCGGTGTACGGCTCCTGGTGCGGCTGCGACCCGGCGAACGACGCGATGGCGACGGTGACCGGCTGGGTGGCGTCCGAGGACAGCTGCGACGAGATGAGGTACTCGTTCCAGGACGAGATGAACGCCAGGATCGCGGTGGTGAACACGGCGGGGGCGGCGAGGGGCAGGATGATCCGCCGGAACGCCTGCACCCGGGTGCACCCGTCGATGCGCGCCGCTTCCTCGAGGTCCCACGGCATCTCGCGGAAGAACGACGCGAGCGTGTAGACGGTGAGGGGCAGCACGAACGAGATGCTCGGCAGGATGAGCGCCTGGTACGTGCCCATCCACCCGATGTCGGTGAAAAGCTGGAACAGCGGGGAGATGAGCGCGACGCCCGGGAACATCGACGCCGCGAGGATCGCGCCCGCGATGAGCGACTTGCCGCGGAACTCGAGGCGGGCCAGGGCGTACGCCGCGCTCGTGCCGACGAGCAGCGCGATGATCGTCACGACGCCGCCGATGAGCAGGCTGTTCGCCAGCGCCCGTCCGAGGTGGTTGCCCAGCGCGGTGGAGAACGCCGTCGCGTAGTTGTCGAGCGTCACGTGCGTGGGCCAGGGGGTGGCGTCGAACGTGAACCCGACGTCGCGGAAGCTCGTCACCACCATCCAGTAGAACGGCAGCAGGCACCACACCGCGATGACAACGGCCTGGATCCGGTGCGGATCTTCGGGCCGGTGTGGCGCTTGACGCGGACATCGGCGCGCTCGTCGGCGCGCTCGCGGGAGTTCGGGACCGCTCGGGGTCGGTCGGCTGCGAGGGTCACTTGAGCTCACCCTTCTGCTGGGCTGCCTGCGTCTGCACGACGTTCGCGCCGAGGAACCGGACGAACACGAACGCGACGATGAAGATCACCAGGAACGTGATCGTGGAGAGCGCCGACGCGGAGTTGAACCCCTGCCGGATCTGGTCGACGACGAGGATCGACAGCGTCGTCGTGGCACTGCCGGAGCCTCCGCCGCCACCGGTGAGGATCGCCGGCAGGTCGTACATGCGCAGCGCGTCGAGCACGCGGAACAGCACGGCGACCATCAGCGCCGGCTTGAGCAGCGGCAGCGTGATGAGCATGAAGCGCTGGACGGTGGAGGCGCCGTCCATCTTCCCGGCCTCGTAGACCTCCTCCGGGATAAGCTGCAGCCCGGCGAGGATCAGCAGCGCCATGAACGGGGTGGTCTTCCACGTGTCCGCGATGATCACCGCCCACCGTGACGACCACTCGCCGCTCGTCCAGAGGATCTGCTGCCCGAGGACGTGGTTGAGGACACCGTTGGCGTCGAAGATGAAGTACCAGAAGCTTCGCCGTGACGGCGGTCGGGATGGCCCACGGCACCAGGATCGCGGCGCGGACGAGCGCGCGCCCCGTGAAGTTGCGGTTCATGATGATCGCCATCCAGACGCCGATGAGCGTCTCGGCGAGCACCGTCACGACCGTGAAGAAGAACGTGTTGCCCATCGACACCCAGAACTGGCTGCCGATGCTCCCGGGCGGGCAGGCGGTGTTGCCGCACTGCTGGGTGAGCCAGTGGACGTAGTTGGTGACACCGGCGAAGCCGCCCTGCACGAACAGGCCCGTGGCCTTGTCGAGGCCCTGGTCGAGCTGGAACGACTGGACGATCGCGCTGACCACCGGGTAGCCGATGACGATGGCGAGGAGCACGATCGTCGGGCCGATGAGGTACACGGCCCAGCGGCCGTGTTCGGCGTTGAGCCCACCTCGCCGTCGCTGTTTCGGTTCCATCCCCTGGGGGTTCGGGACGGCGGCGGGATCTCGGTTGCTGCTGACACGTGGCGGCCTCCTTGCCGGGGTGTCGGAACGCAGGATGGGGCGGTCTGGGCCCACGCCGCCGGTTCCCGGCCGTCGCGGAGCGACGGCCGGGCCGTGCCGGTGGGGAGAGGCGCGGGGCGGGGTGGTCCCGCGCCTCCAGTCCGGAAGTTGCGGCGTCAGCCGCGGGGCGGTGCTAACTGCCGCTGCTGGTGGCCGTCTTGAGGGCCGCCTGCATGTCCTTCAGGGCTTCGTCGACGCTCTTGGATCCCTTCAGGGCGGCGTACGTGTTGTCCTGGATGGCCTTCGTCACGGCCGGGTAGAACGGCGTCACCGGGCGCGGTTCCGCCGACTCGATGGACTTCAGCAGCGTCGGCAGGTACGGCAGCTTCGAGGTCAGCTCGGAGTCCGTGTAGAGGTCACCGACGACCGGGGCGAGCGAGCCCTGCGTCGCGAAGAACTTCTGTGTCTCGTTCGAGGTGAGGAACTCGAGGAAGTCGTGCGCCGTCGCCTTGTGCTTCGAGTACACGCTGATCGCGGCGTTGTGCCCGCCCAGGGTCGACGCTCCGACGCCGTCCTTGCCGGGGATCGGCGCGATGCCGAACGTGTCCTTCACCTTGCTCGACCCGTCGGTCTTCGCCAGGTTGTACACGTACGGCCAGTTGCGCAGGAACAGCAGCTTCCCGTTCTCGAACGCGGTGCGGCCCTGCTCCTCCTGGTAGGTGATCGCCTCGGCCGGGATGTTCCCGTCCTTGAAGGCGTCGACCAGGTTCTGCAGACCGGCCTTGGCGTCGGCGGTGTCGACGTCCGGCGAGCCGCTCTTGTTGAGCACCGAACCGCCCGAACCGTTGATCGCCTCGGAGGCGTTCACGGTCAGGCCCTCGTACTTCGCGAACTGCCCGGCGTAGCAGCCGATCCCGGCCTGCTTGGCGATGTCGCAGTCCTTCATCATCTCCGCCCACGTGGTCGGAGGCGTCTTGACGAGGTCCTTGCGGTAGTACAGCAGGGCACCGTCCGACGTCTGCGGCGCCGCGTAGAGGGTGTTGTTGTACGTCGCGGTCTTGACCGTGGCCGGCAGGAGCTTCGACGTGTCGAGCTTCATCTTGCCGGTGAGCGGCACGAGCCAGCTCTTCGCCGCGAACTCCGCGGTCCAGACGACGTCGACGTCGACCACGTCGTAGTTGTCGTCCTTCGCCTGGAAGTGCTGCACGAGGTCGTCGTGCTGCTGGTCGGCCTGGTCGGACTGCTCCTTGAAGGTGACCTTCTCGTCGGGGTGGGCCTTGTTCCACTTCGCGATCAGGGGCCGGACCACGTTGGAGTTGTCCTTGCCCTGCACGTACGTGATCGGGCCCCGGCTGTCCTGCCCGTTCTGCGCGGTGTTCGACGCCGAGCTCCCGCTCGAGCAACCGGTGAGCACGAGGCCGATGACCGCGACCCCCGCAACCGATGCGAACCGCACCTTGGCGCGTGTTGTCTTCACAGTGTCGTCTCCACAGTGTTCGTCTCCTCATCGAGATCACCAGGTGACGCCGATCGGGTGACGACGACGCTGCCTGGAGCAGGCGGCGCTGCCTGCTGCTGGAGGAAGCTACGCCCGCTCACAGACATTCGCAACCGGTTGCAAAGATTCCGTGACCTGCTCGTGACCTGCCCGTTCGTCCGGCCGTGCGGAGTTCCGCACGTTCACCGCCACCCGCGCGCGCTGCTGTTGTCCCTGCTCCGCACCGGCCGTAGCGTCCACGACCATGGCCCCCTCTCCGCCGGTACCACCGTGCCCGCACCCCGCCGGGTGATCGGCGTCGACCTCGATGCTCCGCTTCCCCGCCTGGTCGCGGACCGGACCGGTTCGTCCGCGATGGTGATCGGCTACCGCGACGGACACCCGACCGGCACGCTCGACGTCCTGCTGACCGACGACCCCGACGATGCGACGCGTGCGCTCCACGCGCTGCAGGAGACCGTCCTCGCCGACGTCCCGTCGGTACCCGACGACGCGTTGCCGACAATCTCCGTCGTGGTGTCCACCGTGGTCGACCGCGTCGAGGACCTCGGCAGACTGCTCGACGTCCTCGAGCGGCTCGACTACCCGCGGCACGAGGTGATCCTCGTCGACAACCGCGTCTCGCTGCCGGACATCGACGCCCTCCCGGCCCTGCTCGAGGGCCGCGACGTCCGTCTGGTCACCGAACGCCGTCCGGGCCTCTCCGCCGGCCGGAACGCCGGTGTCGCGGCCGCGCGCGGCGACGTGGTCGCCTTCACCGACGACGACGTCCGCGTCGACCCGCGGTGGCTCCGCGCGATCGGCTCACGCTTCGTCCGCGAGCCCGGCCTCGACGCCGTGACGGGCGTGATCCTCCCGAGCGAACTGGCCACGCCGGCCCAGATCTGGTACGAGGCGTACTACGGCGGCTTCAGCGCGGAACGCACGTTCGCCCCGGTGACCATCGTCCCGACGACGTCCCGGCACGATGCGTCACGCCCGCGTCTCCGCCGTCACGCCGTCGGGCGAGGTCCGCAAGCGCTTCGCCGTGTACGGCATCGGCGCGTACGGCGCCGGCGCGAACATGGCGTACCGTCGTTCGCTCATCGAGAGTGTCGGCGGCTTCGACACCACGCTCGGTGCCGGGTCCCCGGCCCGTGGCGGTGAGGACCTCGCGATGTTCATCGAGACCCTCTGGCGCGGCGGGCGCATCGGCTTCGAGCCCCGCGCGGTCGTGCACCACCGGCACCGCCAGACCGTCGAGGACCTCCACGCGCAGCTGCACGGCAACGGCGTCGGGTTCACCGCGCTGATGTGTGCGCTCGCCGCCAAGGACCGCCGGCACCTCGCCGTCCTCGCACGCCTGGTGCCGCTCGCCGCGAAGGTGAAGTCGAAGCAGATGGTCTCGCGCCTCGCCGGCCGTCGCGACGCCGCGACCGACGTCGCGAACGATGCCTCCACCACCCGGATCCCCCGGACGCTGGCGTACCACGAACTGCGCGGGTTCCCCGCGGGGCCGGCTGCATGGCTCCGCAGCCGTCGCCGGTGGCGCGACGTCGAGGCAGGGCGGTTCCGGCCGTAGCGGAGACCGGTGCGCGAAGCCGCGCCGGAGCCCCGCGGCGACCGGGCGGACGCCCAGCGCGGATGCTCAGCGGCGGTCAGCGCGAGGCGAGCCTACCCGCGACGTAGCGCCACGGGCCCCCGAGCGCGGCGGTCAGCTCGGCACGCCTGAGGCCGCGCGTCGCCTCGAGGAAGTCCGCGTCCACGGGCCACCCGCCGACCGCGTCGACGGGTCGTTCGTCCACCGCCTGCCCGAGCGCCCCGAGGCGCCGCACGGCCCCCACGCCGCGCCGGAGGACCGCGGCGAGGGTCCGTGGCCGGAGCACGAGCTTCGTCACCCACGCGCCGAGCCCGGTGCCGTAGCCCACCGCCTGCGACCGCAGCGCAGCACGGTCGGAGCGGTGCTCGTGCCAGACGACGGCCGCGGGTTCCACGGCGAGCGCCCCGCCCGCCAGCAGCACGCGGGTGAACAGGTCCGGGTCCTCGCCGGCTCGGGCCGGGCTGCCCGGGCCGAGTGCGACGTCGAAGCCGCCGAGGGCGAGCACGGGACCCCGTCGCACGGACATGTTCGCCCCGGTTCCGTAGGACCCGACGGCGAACGGGAAGAGCGGCTCGTCGGGCGGAGGCTCCGACACGCGGTAGACCCGCCGCTCGAGGTTGCGGGCCCAGGTGACGCGCTCGTCGAAGTACCGTTGCGTGGGGCTCCGGAGTTCCCCGCTCGGCACGAGGCCGGTCACGCACCAGACGTCGTCGTCGCGTTCGTGGGCCGCGGCGATCGCACGGAGCCAGCCGCGGTCGACGACGACGTCGTCGTCGACGAACGCCACGACGTCGCCGGTCGCGAGGGCGAGACCGGCGTTCCGAGCGCGTGAGACGCCCGGTCGGGCCTCCAGCACGTACCGGACGCGGGGGTCCGCGATGGCTGCGACGACGTCGCGGGTGCGGGTGGTCGTCGGGGCGTTGTCGACCACGACGACCTCGAAGTCGTCGTGGTCGGATCCGAGGACCGACCGCACGGCGCGGCCGAGCGGCTCGGGTCGCTCGCGGGTGCCGATGACGACGGTGATCCGTCGGTCGGACCGGCCGGCGTCCACGGTTGGTCCGTCCGGGAGGCGCGTGCCGGGCAGGGCGCGCAGGGCCGGACCCAGCTCGGCCGGGTCCACTGCCCCGCTCCCGTCCACCGCGACGTCGACGAAGCCTGCGACCTCGCGCCCGTCCCTGACCATGAGGCGCGCCCGGCGGAACCCGTCGGCCGCGACGAGTTCCACCGCGTCCGCGGCGAGCGCCGCTCCTCGGTCGATCGCGCCGACCCATGCGGCACCGACCCAGGTCGGCGCCTCGGTGGAGGGCATCGCGGGCGTGAGGGTGAGCACGGCCGTGTTCGTCGCCGTCGTGCCGGCTGGCCTCGCCATGGGGCTCCTGTCGTCCGGGTGCGGGGTGGTCGGTGCCATGCTCCACGTGCTGCCGGAGCGCGGGCAACCGCGACGGGACGGCTTGCGGGGAGGGTGCGGTTTGCCGCCAGTAGGATCGTCGGTGACGCCGGGTTCCCGGTGCCCGGTCCGCCGGGACGATGCCTGCCCTGCCGGGCACGAGGAGGACACATGGCGCTGGCCGACCCGAGGGATCGACCGGACGACTTCGGTGCGCTGTTGGTGGTCGACGTGCCCGTCGCGACCGAGTCCTCCGTGTGCGCGGTGTGCGGTCACCCCCGGGAAGCCCACGAGCACTACCGTCCGGGGACCGACTGCGCGCTCTGCGACTGTCCGAGGTTCCGCCGGAAGCGCTGAGCCGGTCGCACCCGGGTGGGCTGCGGCGGGACGGTGCGGGAAACCGCCGTTGACCCGCACCTGCCCGGAGGTGCCCTTGTCGGTGCCGATCCGCCCGCCTAGCGTCGCGGACATGGCACCCTCCCCCTCAGCACTGGCGTGTGTCGTCCTCGCGCACGAGGACCCGCGCACGTCCGGCGCCTCGTGGGGGCACTGGCCCCCTTCCCGGTGCTCCTGCACTGTGATGCCGGCACCCCGGACGACGTGTTCGCAGCCATGACGGCGGACCTGCCCGGACGCGTGCAGGTCCTGCCGCGGATGCGCACCGGCTGGGCGAAGTGGGAGAACGTCGCGGCCGAGGTCGCCGGCTACCGTGCCGCACTGGCGTCGACCGACGCCGGTCACGTCGCCGTCCTGACGGGGAGCGACTACCCGCTCGCCTCCGCGGACGAGATCGCCGGGCTGCTCGCGGCGAACCGGGACGATCGTTCGTCGACCTCCACCCGCTGCCGCACCCGGCGTGGGGTCCGGACGGCGGGCGGTCGCGGATCCGGTTCCGGCACTGGGCGTGGCGGAAGCACATGTTCCGGCTGCCGGTTCCCCGCCGTGTCCCGGACGACGTGGTGTTCGGCGGCGGCTCGCAGCTCAAGGTCCTGGCGCGGCACCACGCGCAGGCCGTCGTCGACGCGGTGGACCGTCGCCCGGACCTGGTGTCGTTCTGGCGCCGGGTGTGGATCGCCGATGAGTCGTTCGTCCCCTCGGTGCTGCTCACACCGTCGCTGACGCCTGACTTCGGGTCGGCGCACGTGCCGCACGCGCTGTGGTGGATCGGGTGGACGGCACGAAGCAGAAGAGCCCGCCGTGGCTCGGGACCGCGGACGCCGCGCGGCTGCTCGAACGCGGTCGGAGCTCGGACGAGGCGTTCCCCGCGTGTTCGCGCGGAAGTTCTCGACGGCGCGCAGCAGCGAGCTGCTGGACGTGGTGGACCGGGCCTGCGGCCTGCGGATGTCGGCGACCCGCGACGGGGCGGTCGCACCGTGACGGTTCCGCAGACGCGACGCGTGTCTGGCGCTGCCGAGGTGACGAGCACGGAGGGTGCCGAGGCGTCCGGCACGGCCGGTGTCGCAACAGAGGAGACCGGCAGCACCGCTGTCCGACGCGGCTCCTCGGTGCTGTTCGGCCGCGGCCTGCTGTACGTGGTCGTGTGGTCGATGCAGCTCGTGGTGAGCTCACTCGTCTCACCCGTGCTGGCCCACCTCATGCCGCCGGCCGAGTTCGGTGTGCTCGCCTCGGCGATCGCCCTGTACCAGGCGCTCGTCGTGGTCGCGGTCGCGGGCATCGACCAGGCCTCGGTGCTCCAGCGGGCGGAGGACGGCGACGACCGTCGCGCCCGTGGTCTGCTGACGGTCGGCATCGTGACCGCGGGTCTCGTCACCGCGGCCGCGCTCGTCACGATCCCGCTCTGGGCGATGCCGCCGGGTTCGTGGGCGAGCACCCCCTCCTGCTCGTCGCGGTGCTCTGGACGGGTCCGGCCGCGATCGTGCAGATGTCCCTCGCGCTGCTCGTGGCGCAGGACCGTATCCGGGTCTTCGCCGTCACGAGCCTCCTGTCGTCCGTCGGTGGGTCGGTCATCGGTCTGGGGCTCCTCGTCGCGGTGCACGCCGACGCCACCACGTACGCCTGGGGCGGCGTCGTCGCGCAGGGCGTGGCGATGGTGATCGGCGTGGTCGCGACGCGGCCGCGCCTCGCCGGACTGATCGACCGGGGACGGCCGCGCGGGCGTTCCGGCTCGGCGTCCCGATCGCGCTGGGGAACCTGTCGTACTTCGTGCTGAACGCCGGCGATCGGCTCGTCGTGCAGCGGCTGCTCGGCCCGGACGAGGTCGCCCGCTACCAGATCGCCTACGTCGTGGGCTCGGCGGTGATCCTGCTGCTGACCTTCACGAACCAGGCGTGGGCCCCGCACTTCGCCGCCCTCCGGGACGCCGTCGCGCGTCGGTCGCTGGCGATGCACGCCCGCGATGAGCTGTACCTGCTCCTCGCGCCGGTGCTCCTCGCGGTCACGCTCGTCTCGCCGCTGGCCCTGCCGGTCCTCGCGCCTGCGTCGTACCGGGTGGACGAGCTCACGGTCGTCGTGTTCGTCGTGGCGCTCACGGCGTTCCCCGTGGTGGCGAGCGGCGCCACCGGCCGGCTGCTGTTCGTCGCACGGCGCGGTGTGGCGGTGGGCGTCATCGCCGCGGTCGCCGGCGCCGTGAACATCGCGGCGAACATCGTGCTCGTACCGCTGACGGGCATCGTCGGCGCCGGCATCGCGACCGTGGTCGCCTACGCGGTCCTCGCCGTGCTGCAGCAGGCGGCGCTCCCGGACCGGCGGCACTGGCGCGGCCCGTCCCGGCGCGTGGTGCTCATCGTGCTCGCGGCGCTGGCCGTCGCAGCCGTGTCCGTCTTCCTGCCGCAGGACCTGCCGTGGAACCTCGTGCGCGCGGTCGGCGTCCTCGCCTGCCTGCCCTGGTTCCTCCGCCGCCTGCGGCTCGCTCGTGGCGGTGTCTCGTGAGCCGTCGGACGGATCGCACGGACCCGTCGCTGCACGTCGTCGTCGCGACGAACGGGCTGGCCATCACCGGTGGCGTCGAGCGGTGCGTCCTCGAGGACGTCGGCGAGCTCGTCGCGGCCGGACACCGGGTCGAGGTCTGGCACCGACCGGACTGGACGGGCGCGCCGGACGGCGCGCGCGGACCGTTCGAGGGGCTCGGCGTCCACCTCCGGGTGACCGACGACTACGGGTTCGGCGTCCGGTCCGCGCCGGCGGACGTCCTCCGCTTCGTCCGGGCCGGTCTCCGTCTCCGCAGATCGCGGCCGGACGTCCTCTGGCTGAACCGTCCGGAGTTCCTGCCGTGGGGCCGCGTCGTGTCCCTCGTGTCCGGGGTCCCCCTCGCCGTGCACCTGCACCACGCCCCGAACTACCGACGGATCCGGCCCTTCGCCGGCGGCCGGACCCGGTTCCTGGCGGTGTCGAAGGCGATGGCGCGCGCGTGGGTCGGGGTCGGCGCACCGGCCGACAAGGTCGAGGTCGTCGGCAACGGCGTCGACACGGCCGCGTTCCCGCTCGCGACCGCCGCGTCCCGGCACCGCGCGCGCGTCGCCCTCGGACTCCCGGACGCCGCACCCGTGGTGCTCTGACTACGGCCGGCTCACGCGGTCGAAGGGCGTGCTCGCCCTGCTGGAGGCATGGGGTCGCGTCCGCGCGGGCGTCCCGGTCGCCGCCGGCTGCGGCCCGGCGCCGGCTCCCGTGCTCGTCCTCGCCGGCGCGCTCTACGACGACGAGGCCGAGGCGGTCACCGACGCCATCGCGGCGCTCCCCGACGGCTCGGTCCTCCGCGTCCCGGAGCGGGACGACGTGGTGCCGCTGCTGCACGCGGCCGACCTGGTGGTCGCGCCGTCGATCGAGCCGGAGGGCTTCGGCCGCGCAGTGGTCGAGGCGATGTCGACCGGACGGCCGGTCGTCGCAGCGGCGTCGGGCGGGACGGCGGAGATCCTCACCGACGAATGGGCGCGGTTCACCGTCGACCCGAGCGACACCGGTGCCCTCGCCACCGCGGTGCTGGCCGGGCTCCGTGCGGCCGCAGAGGAACCGACGCTGGCCGATCGGTGCCGTGCCTGGGTCCGGGGCCGCCACGGGCGGGAGCGGCACGTCGCCGCACTGCTCAGGTCGCTGCTCGACACCGCCCGGCTCTGAACCGCGTCAGCCCGTGCCTGCCGGCGGCTCCGCCGACGGCGGCTGCTCGTCGGCCGCGGGTGTCCGGTCGTCGCCGACGGCGGTGCCCTCGGTCGGCAGCGTCGCTGCCGGGCTGGCGCCGTGCGCCGGCACGTCGATCGTCATCCAGTCGACGAGGAGCGATCCGGCGGCGGATCGCGGGGGCCGACCGTCGTTCGACCCTGCCTGCACGACGAGGTGCATGCGGGACGTGGGGATGTTCTCCGTCGTGGAACCGACGACCGTCCCGTCGACCAGGAACGACATCCGCGCGGGCGTCCACTCGATCGTGTACGTGTGCCAGTCCTCCAGGGACACGCCGGTGTCGTGCTGGATGCACTTCTGGCCGGGTCGTCGAGGCAGTGCACGTTGAGCCACGCCGGCGATCCGAGGGCTCCCTCCGGGAAGTCGACCTCGCCGTCCGACCAGACGTTGTCGTCGCTCCACAGCAGCACGGCGACCCCGTAGCCGTCGACCTCGTCGCTCCGCAGCCGGACGCTGTACCGGCCGGAGGTCTGGCCGCCCCACGTGCCGTCGACGAGCGGGACGACGCCGGCGGCCAGCGGGGTCCCGCTCCTCGTCGTCCGGAGCCGGACGTCGAGGACGCCGTCGCGCGCCGTGAGGGCCGACGCCGAGTACCGCCCGACCCTGCGGTGTCGGCGAAGCCGTGGTACACGGAGAACCGGTCCGCGTAGTCCGCCTCGAACCCGCCACGCGGCGTGTCGGCGGCGAAGTCCTCGGAGAACACGCGCGTCCAGCCGGCGCCGTCCGCTCCGGGCATGGCCACGCCGCTGGGGTCGGCGGTGTCGTCGGCGGTCGTCGTCGTCGGCCAGCCGGCCGCCGTGGGACCGGCCGCCGCCGCCGCGAGGACGCCGGCGGCCACGATCGCCGCTCCGGCCGCGACCGCGGTGCGCCGCCCACGGACCGCGACGCCGGAGCGGTGCCGGGAGCGACCGCGCGCGTGGGCGGGGACGGCGCCGTGGGCCGACGCGGCGTCGGACGCGAGGGTCGCGGCCCGGGCGGGGCGCGCCTCCAGGCCGGCACCCTCACCGATGCCGTCGTGACGGTCCTGGCCGTCCGTCAGCCGACCGACCATGCGCGTACCTCCGACAGTCCGACGTTCACGGTGCTGTCCGAGACGCCGGTGACCGTGAACCGGACCCAGGTCACGGTCCTCGGGGTGAAGTCGACGGTCAGCGGATCGCCGCCGTTCGGGAGCTCCCCGACGGCGACCTGGCTGCCGTCCGAGAAGGTCAGGGTGCCGCTGGTGACCTGGTCGTCGGTGTTCGGCCGGTCGTGGAGGACGACGCGGCCGAGCCGCGCCGGTGTCGCCCAGTCGAGCTGGAGCCACACGCCGGTCGTGCCCCACGGCGCCACCCACTCGGCGGTGGGATCGTCCGGGTACCCGGACGCGACGCCGTCCACGGCCTTCGCGACCGTCTGGCCCGTGGACGGGTCGTCCCACGCCGCGGTGGGGGTCGACGAGCCGGTCACGTCCGTGAACGTCGTCGGCGGCGGTGTCGGGGTCGTCGTGTCGGTCGGCGAGTACGCGCGGATCTCGGCGAGCCCGACGTTCCGGGTCGTGCTGCTCACGCTGCCGACGGTGAAGCGGACCCAGCCGACCGGTCGCGCGGGGAAGGTGACGCGCTGCACCGAGCCGCCGTTGTCGAGCGCCGGGACGGTCACGCTCGTGCCGTCCGAGAAGGACAGGGTGCCGCCGGTGACGCGGTCGTCCGCGTTCGGGCGGTCGGCCAGGTCGACCTCGTCCAGGGTGACCGGCGACCCCCAGCTGAGCCTGGATCCAGGTTCCGGCACCACCCCACGGCGCGACCCACTCGGCGGTCGGGGCGTCCGGGTACCCGCTCACGACGCCGTCGACGGCCTTCACCGCGGTCTGCCCGTCGGCGGGGTTCTCCGCGCTCGCCGTGACTGTCGCCGAGCCGGTGACGTCGGAGCCCTGCGGGGTCGGGTCGGTCGGGTCGGTCGGCGGGTCCGCGCTCGAGCCGACCGTGTACTGGCGGCTCAGCCACGAGCCCTCCGGACGGGAGGCGCACGTGGTGGTCGAGGCGCAGGTCTGCCCGTCGTGGGCGGCGTACGTGAAGAACGCCTCGCTCTTCTGCTGGGTCTGCGTGGCCGTGAGGTTCGACGGCCGGTCGGCGATCGGGTACCCAGGTAGCCCGTGAACGAGTGCGCCGCCTGGTACTGCTGCTGCGCGGTGTCGGTGAGGTACGCGACCGTGTGGTGGTCGCTGTGGTCGCCGTCGCCGTAGTGGCCGGCGTGGTCGAGGGTGTGGATCGCGCTCGGCGCGTAGTCCTCCACCACGCCGAGGAGCGTCGCACGGAGGTCCGACAGCGTGTAGGTCGCCGCGTGCAGTGCCCCGGTGACGGTGTGCATGGAGGGGACGTCGCCCTGGTACAGCTTCTGCAGGCTCTGGGACCCGTCGGCGGCGAACCCGGAACCGTCGACGTTCCCGTCCGGCAGCTCCATGAAGACCAGGCTGAGGCGGGGGTCGGTGCTGAGCGTCTCGGTGCGGAGGCTGCGGCCGTCGACGACCAGCGTGCCGGTGACCCAGTCGGGGTCGACACCGCCGATGTCGGCGTAGGACGCCATCAGGCCGTCCTCGCGGCCCTGCCAGTACCACGCCGGGTTGCCGGCGTCGCCGGCGGTGACGATGACGGAGCGGACGCACTTGCCCGCGTCGATGCTCGGAACGCAGCTGGGTACCGGAGAACAGCAGGTCGTCGTCCGCGTGGGCGACGACGGTGAGGACGCGTCCGGCGCTGCAGTCAGCGCCCGCGGCCGCACCGGAGGTACTCGCTCCGGAAGCGTTCGCTCCAGAAGCGCTCGCTCCGGAAGCGCTCGCTCCGGAGGTACTCGTTCGGGGGTGGCTCGCTCGGGCGACCGCGGCACTCGGTGCCGACAGCAGGCCGACCGCGAGCAGGGATGCGACGGACGCGACGGCGATCCGCCAGGTCCAGCCCGGTCCGGCTCCGGGATGCTCAGCTCGCGGCATGTCGACGTCCTTCCGTGGTGAGTTCGTAGACGGCGGTCGTTCCCGACGACCACACGCGCTTCCAGTACGGCGACGCAGCCATCGACGCCGCGAGATCCTGGTAGTCGGCATCGGTCTGGTAGCCGTACCGCTCGTCGTAGGCGCCGAACGGCTCCGCCACGAGCGCGTAGTACTCCGTGGCCGACCACTCGAGGACGAGGTCCTTCGTCATCGCCGAGACGTCCGCGTCCGCGTCGTACCGCTCGGGCGACAGGTAGGGACCGAGCGCCTCGCGGGACAGGTACCCGACGTCGAAGTACCGTGCGCCGGTGTTGCTCGGGACGGCGTTCGCCGAGCCGGTGAGCAGCATCACGGAGCCCTTCGGCGCGGTCGCGTCGTAGAACTGCGTCGCGGCGGATTCGCTGCGGGTGGTGACGCGGCCCCAGTCGAGCGACGTCTGGCCGAACGCACCGACACCGACGAGGGCCGCGACCGCCGCACCGGCCACGACGGACCGGACGGCCGTCGGTCGCGTGAGACGTGTGACCAGGCGGCCGACCGGTGCGAGGCGGCCGTTCGGGTTCGGCAGTCCCGCGGCGAGGACCGCGATCCACGGTGTCGCGAACAGGACGACACGGAAGATGCCCTCTTGGCCGTAGTTCGTCGCCACGAGCAACGAGATCGGGCTCGCGGCGGCCGCCAGGAGCCCCCAGTGCACGCGATCGTGCCGGAGCAGCACGGTGAGCAGCGCCACGAGTCCGAGGACCACCAGCGCCGCGGCGGGCACGTCGAACGCCAACCGGGTGACGAGCGGCTTCGGGAGCACCGTCATGTCGTGCGTCGGAGGCTGCACGTTGTCGAGGACCCGGCCGACGGCGGCGATCGACACGAACTTGCCGAGCACGTCGCCGTTCATCACCGCGAAGCCGACGGCGGGGACGAGGACCACGAGGGGCAGCCACCACGGCCGCAGCATCCTGAACACGATGAGCGCCACCAGGGCGGCGACCGTCAGGTACGGCGAGATCTGGTGCGTCACGACGAGCACGACGCCGATCGCCGTGATCGCGACGATCCGCGAGAGCCCGACGCGACGGGCGCGGAGCGAGGCGGTCAGCGAGCCGTCCGCGGCGGTGACGGTCGTGCGGCGGAGCGGGCCGGTGGCCAGGACGAGGATCGCGATCGACAGCAGGATGCCGGTCGACTGCGGTGAGAAGTACGTCGTGTTGAGCGATCCGGTCATCGCGGTCAGGAACGCCGCGATCCACGGACGCCGGGCGCCGGGCAGCCAGTGCATCGCGAGCAGGCCGACCGCGATCGTCGTGCTGAACGCGAGCAGGACGGGGACCCAGGCGGCGATGGTCATCGTGTTGACGATGCCGCCGACGTCGGCGACCCACGCGCCGCCGGCGAACAGGCCGGACCAGGTCTGGAAGATGTCCGCGCTGGGGTTCGTCCCGCCCCACCTGCGGATGTACTCGAGGACGCCGATGTGCCGCGCCGCAGCCATGACCGTCGGCATGCCGTACGTGACGGCCTGCGCAAGCTGCACGACGCCGCCGAGGACGACGACCGGCAGCGCGACGCCTCGGCCGCGGACGATGGCGACGACCGCGGCGGCGACGATGATCGTGAGCCCGATCACGAGCCCCGGCCCGAGCGAACCGAACAGACCGGCCCGCACCGGATCGCCGACGTGGCTCAGCGCGGTCACGACCACGACGAGCAGGCCGACGACGGAGGCCGCCGTCACGGCGCGGGTGGTGACGTCACGGTCCGTGCCGCGTGCGGTGACGGTCGGTCCGGCGAGCCGGAGCAGCCGGAGCTCGGTCAGGTCGCGGCGCACCACGACCGCGATGGCGACTCCCGTCAGCACGAGGACACCGACGAAGGCCGCGGTGGGGTTCCACGTCCCGAAGGTTGCCATCGTGTACCCGATGCCGATCGTCCCGACGAGCGAGCCGGTGACGGCGAAGACGCTGAACCGCGCGAGGGGCATCGGACGCAGGAGCAGCATCGGCGCGACACCGAGCAGGGCGAACAGGAAGACCCCCACCGCGGCGCCGCGCACAGCCGGGAGCCCGCAGAGGGCGCCGACGGCGGCGACCACGAGGGTCAGGACCACCACGCCCGCGGCGGTGAGCCGCCCGACGGGACTCATCACCCCACGGTCCGCCGGACGGACGGCGACGGCACCGGCGAGGCCGCGCTCGAGTTCGTGGCGGCCGTGGGCCGTCCGGTCGATCGTCCCCGCTCCCCCGAGCCGAGCGGCCAGGGCGAGGAAGGGCGCAGTGAACACCGAGCGTCGCTCGACGCCACGGAGGTTGCGCGCGGTGGCCGCGAACTCGGTGTCGACGGCGTCGAGCATGCCGGAGTCCGCGGATCCGGTGCCCGTGGTGGTGCCGTCGATGTCGGCCGCGCGGTCGCCTTGCTCGAGGCCGAGGCGTGCGAACGCGCCGATGGCGTCGGGAAGGGCGTCGATCGAGGCGCCGAGCGTCTCGCGGCCGAGGGCGTTCTTGGTCATCCAGGCTCCGAGTCCGTGGCCGTGTGCAGCGGCGGCGCGCCGGAGCGACGCGACGTCGTCGGCGCTCCGCTGCCATGCGATCGCGGCGGGTTCGACGGCGATCGCGGATCCGGCGACGAGCAGCCGTGTGAAGAGATCGAGGTCGTCGCCCCGCCGACCCGGGTGCCGGGTCCGAAGGCCGTGTCGAAGCCGCCGATGCGCAGCGCGGTCGACCGGTGGACGGCGAGGTTGGCTCCGGTGCCGTACTCGGCGGCTGCGAACGGGTGCCAGCCGGTCCAGTCCCGGTCGCCGTCGCCGTCACCGTCGCCGTCGCCGTCGCCGTCGCCGTCGGACAGACGGTGGACCCGCCGTCGGACCGTGCGCGCCGCGGCGGTTCGATCGTCGTGCCAGCGCTGTGCGGGGGTGCGCAGCTCGGCGGCCGGCACGAGTCCCGTCACGCAGGCGACGTCCGGGTCGGCGGCGAACGCCGAGACGATGGCCCCGAGCCAGCGTTCGTCCACGACCGCGCCCTCGTCGACGAAGGCGACGACGTCGCCCGCCGCCGCGAGGAGCCCGGCGTTCCGGCTCGCGGCGAGACCGCCGGGCGGCGCTGCGATCGTGGTGACACGGCGGCCGCCGATCTCGACCACGGTGGGCCGTGGTTCGTCCGCGCCGCGGGAGACCACGACGACGTCGAAGTCCGGGTGGTCGTTCGCGAGCACCGACCGCATGGTCTCGGCGGCTGCACCGTCCGTGCACAGCACCACCGTGACGGACGGCAGCTCCTGGCCAGCTGCCGGCCGTCGCTCGGACGCCGGCATCGGCCGGATCGCTCGCTGGAGGGTGCGGACGTCGATCGTCGCGCCGATCCGGCCGCGGTCGGCGATGTCGGCCTCGACGAAACCGAGCGGCTCGCCGTGGTCGCGGACGAGGAACCGGGCACGCCGGTACCCTTCGGCGCCGGCGAGCGCGATGACGTCGCGGTGGCTCGAGGCGTGCACGTCGGCGCGGTCGATCTCCCCGACCCACAGGGCCCCGTCCCACGTGGGGAAGCGGGACCCGGTGACGATGGGCGAGACGACCATCCCCACGGTGGCGCGTGTCATCGCGCCACCGCCGGCCGTCGTGCGGCACGGTTGACCGGTGCGGTGACGACGACCCCGCCGAGCAGCCGTCCGACGGCGTACCCGGCCACCGTCGACGCGACGGACACGACGATCGCGGCCGCACGACGGCCGCCCCCGTGGCCGACCGCGCGGAGTTCGCGGAGCAGGGCGCCCGGGAGGACCTTCGTCAGGTACGTCTGCTCGCTGGAGAGCGACTCGACCGTGCCGACGCGACGGCTCAGCACGGCCTTCGAGATGCCCTCGTAGTAGCTGCGGCGGCGCAGGTACCGCATCGTCATGCGGTCCGGGGAGACCCGGTGTGCGACGTTCGATCGCGGTTCGTGCCGGATGCGGGCACCGGGACGTGCCTGGGCGATCCGGATGCACATCTCCGTCTCCTCGCACCCGAGCGGCTGGTTCCCGACCCGACCGATGCCGGAGCGGAACCCGCCGGCGAGCAGGATCGCCTCGCGGCGGAACGCCATGCTCGACCCGATGACGTTCCGGACGTCGCCCGCGGTCTCGGGCAGGCCGCGGTAGCTGCAGCCCACGATCCAGAGCAACTCGTCCGGGTACGGTCCGGCACCCGTCGCGTCCGGCCATGACGGGGTCGCTCGTCCGCCGACCCCGACGACGTCCGGGTCCTCGAGGGCGGCGAGCATGGTCCCCAGCCAGTCGTCGGCGGCGGTGGCGTCGTCGTCGAGGAACGCCACGACGTCGGCCCCGGTCAGGGCGACCCCGGTGTTCCGCGCGCCGGACAGCCCGCGTTCCTCGGCGTTCTGGACGACCCGGAGCTCCGGCCAGCGGGCGGTCGCCCGGGCGAACAGCTCGGGCTCGTGGTCGATGACGACGATGACCTCGGGGATCTCGGGCTGGCGCCTGGCGGACTCGACACTGTCCTGCAGGTCGCCCCATCGCTGCTGCGTGTACGCGCAGATCACGACGGCGACGCTCGTCACGCGGCGTCCCCCTCGAGCGCGGGCAGCGGCACCACCGGGCTCTGTGCCGGGACCGGGCAACCACCGGCGAGGTGGGAGCGGTCGACACCGCCCCCAGGGCGGCCGCGCCGCCGGCCAGCGTCGCGAGGCGGGCTCGTGCACGGCCCTCCGCGGCGCGACGGCGCTCGTGCACGATCGACTTCAGGACCCGGATGCCGTCGGTCACCGCGTTGAGGTTGCTCGTGCCGTGCACGCGCAGCTTCTCGTGGCTCCCGACCTCGGTGATGGTGAGTTCGGCCGCCGACCAGCGGCAGGTGAGGACGGTCTCGATCTCGAACCCGTCGCCCCACAGCATCGATCCGTCGGCCGGCCGGGGCAGCGCGGAGGACAGCAGGCCGATCTTCGGCAGGACGTCCGCCCAGAAGGCGTTGTACCCGTAGCAGAGGTCGCTGTAGCGGGTGCCGAGGATCAGGTTGCAGAGCACGTTGAGACCGCGGTTGCCGAGGTTGCGGAGGACCGTGATGTCGTCGCTCCCCCGCCGCGCGAGTACCGCGTCCCCTTGGCCACGTCGGCACCGTCGACGAGGGCCTGCACGAAGCGCGGGATCTCGTCCGGGTCGGCGGAGCAGTCGGCGTCGAACATGACGACGACGTCGCCGGTGACCGCCTCGAAGCCGCACGCGAGCGCGTTCCCCTTCCCCTTGCGGGTCTGGTGCACGACGCGGATCTCCGGCAGGAGTCGTTGCGCCGTCGCGACGGTGTCGTCGAGCGAGTCGCCGTCGACGAGGATCACCTCGTGCACGGCCGGAAGCTTCGGCAGGATGATCTCGAGGTTGCGGGCCTCGTTGCGGGCCGGGATGACGACGGAGACCCTCGGGGTCCTCGGTCGGACGGTGGTGGCGGACATGGTGCTCCTGTCGGGTCAGGGTGCAATCGGATGTCGCTGACGGAGACCAGCGACCCCGCGGTGTTGGGCTGTGACGACGCGCGTTCGTGCGGCACGGGTGCCGGCGGGCGCGGGTACGACGCCACCGGTTGCGGGACGAGTGGGTACGACTCCCCCGCGGTCCAACCATCGCCGTGGGCGGGGCGGGGGTCAATGCGCTCCGCGGTCCCTTGCGGACCCGCGGGCGCGGATACGGAAACCCGCAACGCGCGCCGGCTCGCGGGATCGGGACTGCCGACGGACGGAGGGGAGGCGCGGTGCCGACACCGCGCCTCCCCTCCGTCCGTCCTGCAGCTCAGTCGCGCGACGCACCCTCCGCGGCGAACGAGGCGCGCAGGGCCGTCGCGAGGTGCGCGACGTGCGGTTCGCGCAGCAGCGAGCTGTGCTCGCTCGCGATCCGCACGGTCTCCGTCGGACCGCGCAGGAGTGCCTCCCACCCGGCCGCGTCGGGGTTCTCGTCGGCCAGCACGTAGGTCGCACGCCCGTGGAAGGGGGTCGGCGTGTGCCGCCGGGTGACGATCTCTGCCTGGTCGAAGAGGGCGTCGAAGTCCTTCTGCCCGCCGAACCGCAGCACACCCGCGCCGTACGCACGGAGACGCTTCAGGAACTGCTCCCCGTAGGGCACACCGGCGGGCAGGACCCGTTTCGCTGCCCGGTCGACGCCGCGTTGCAGCCGTCGAACGGCCGGGTTGGGATGCTCGCGTGGCTCGATGCGGCCGAAGTGCAACCGCGCCTGTTCCGACTTCGAGCGAGGCAGGTACGTGTCGAGGAGCGCGACGTGCTCGACGTGCTCGCCGCTGTGGGTCAGGAGCCGGGCGACCTCGAGGGCGACGAGCCCGCCGAGGGAGTGCCCGACGAGGACGTAGGGGCCACGCGGCTGCACGATCCGCATGAGTGCGAGGTACCGGCGAGCGGTCCGCTCGATGGACCAGTCCGGGACGCCGCGACGCTCGAGGGCGTGCTGCTGGAACGCGTACACGTCGTGGTCCGGCAGGTACCGCGACAACGGCAGGAACGTCAGGGCGAGCGCCCGGCACCGGCGAAGCAGAACACGGGCGGACCGCCGGGCTCCCTGGCTCCGGACACCTTGACGACGTCTGGGTGGCTGGGAAGCGCGTGCGTGCCGGCGCGCACCCGGCGGGCGAAGGCGCGCAGCGTCGGGTGCTCGAGCACGTCCGAGCCGCGGAGGTCGACGCCGAGGCGCTCGTGCACGATCGCGAGCATCTCCTCCGCGGTCAGCGAGTCGCCGCCGAGCGCGGAGAAGTCCTCGTCGAGGTGCACGCCGGCGAGGCCCAGTACCTCCGCCCAGATCTGGCCGACGACGAGCTCCCACTGGTCGTACTCGCGCTCGGTCATCTCGGACTCGATGCTCGGCGCGCCGGGCAGCTCCGCACGGTCGACCTTGCCGCGCTCGTTCCGTGGGAGTTCCGTCATCGGCACGATCGATGCCGGCACCATGTACTCCGGCAGCCCTTCTCTCAGCGCACGACGGATCGCTGCGGGCGACGGGGTCCGGCGGCCCTGGCGCCCGACGACGTAGGCCACGAGCCGGGTGACGGCCGGCGGGGCGACGAGGGCGGTGACGACGGCGTCCTGCACCTCGGGCAGGGCGCGCAGTGCCGCCTCGACCTCGCTCGGTTCGACCAGGTAGCCGCGCACCTTCACGGCGTCGTCGGAGCGGCCGAGCAGGACCAGGCGGCCGTCGGGGTCGAGCCGAGCGAGGTCGCCCTGGCGCCAAGCGGGGACCGGGCACCCATCGGGGGTGTCCGGCGTGCCGGCTCCCGTGGCGGGCACCAGGTGCTCGGCCGTCTTCTCGGGTGCGCCCCAGTAGCCGGAGGTCATGCCGTCCGAGAGCACGACCAGCTCGCCGGTCTCGCCCGGGTCCGCCGTGGAACCGTCTTCGCGGACCACACGGACGGTCTTGCCGGACAGCGGCCAGCCCGCGGGGACGACACCGTCCGGCACCGCTGCCTCGGGTTCCACGGGACAGTACGCCACGCAGCCCATCTCGCTCGATCCGAAGCCGTTCCAGAACGTCGTCGTCGGGCCGAGGTGCGGGCGGGCGGCGGTGACGTCGGTCCCCGTGACGGGTTCGCCGACGGTCATGAGGAAGCGGAGGCCGCGGAGCACGGGGGCTCCCCGCCGGTCGGCGAGCTGCCGCTGTCCGGCTGCGCGCTCACGATTGAGCGGAGCAGGTGCGGCGTGCACACAAGCGCGTTCACGCGGTCGGTCCCCAGCCGGTCGACGAGCCGCTCGACGCCGAGGTCGCGCGGGTCGAGCAACACGACCGCTCCGCCGTTCAGCAGTGTGTCGAAGGCGAACAGGAACCCGGCCGCGAACGACAGCGGCAGCGGGACCCCCATCCGGTCCCCGGGGCGAGGCCGAGCGCGACGGCGTCCTGCTCGGCGTTCTGCAGCTCCTGCCGGTGCGTCATGGTCACGCCCTTCGGCAGCCCGGTCGACCCCGAGGTGAACACGAGCACCAGGGGATCCGTGCCGCCACGTCGCGGTCGGGTGTCGGGCTCCCCGGACGGCACCGCACCCTCGGCCGCTTCGAGGAGCGTGCGGAGGTCGTGGACCCGTCCGCCGCTCTCGGCGACCACGGCCTCTGCGATCCCGGCACGATCCGCGTCGGCGATGACCTCGCCGACGCCCGCGAGCCGCACGACGTGTCCGAGGCGGGCGGGCGGCAGGTGGTCGTCGAGGACGACGACGGTGCGCCCGGTGCGGACGAGGGCGAGGATGCCCACCACCGCTCCGGTCGACTGGCCCGCCATGATGCCCACCGGGACCGACGCCCCTCCCGGGACCGCGCCGACGCCGGACCCGTGTGGTCGTCCGGCCGGAGCACCTCCGTCAGGACCGCGGCGAGCCCGACGGCGAGCCGGTCCACCTCGGCGTAGGTCACCGGACGTCCGTCGCCGATGAGTGCCGGTTCGTCGCCGTGGGCGGCGACGACGCGGTCCCACCGGTCGAGGACGGAGTGGTCGTCAGCCTGCGGGACCGCCGCGACGTGGTCCCAGCGGTGGATCGTGGTCAGCGGTTCGGCAGCGGTCACGGAAGTCTCCCGGTGTGCTCGTCAGCGGTGCCGTCGCGCGGTCGCGTCGGTGCTTGGACGGTAGGTCAGCCCGCACCGGGGCGCGAGCGGGCGCACATCGGATGCGGGGACACGCAACCGCCACGGAGGTCCGCACTCGGGTCCGACACGGAGACCCGGCCCGGGCGCGTGCGTCACGGGGAAGCGAGCGCCTCCCGGCATCGTGCGGTTCCCCGCAACCTCGGTCCGAGCTGTGCGCATGCTCTGGATCGCCGATGAGACCCGGGAACGGACAAGCCCCGGGTATCTCCGGGGGCTTGTTCGACGAGTGCTGGGGTACCTGGACTCGAACCAAGAACGACGGTACCAGAAACCGCTGTGTTGCCAATTACACCATACCCCAAGAGGCCTCTCGGCCTCGTGTCCCGGTTGCCCGGGGCACGATCAACTACTGTACAGCATCCGGAGGTCCGCAAGACCACCGACGAGGTCCCGGTGCACGGCTGCGGCCGTGACGGCGCCGTGTCCGGCGGCGACGATGAGCTGCTCGGGCCCCGGCGGGGTCACGTCGCCGACCGCGTAGACACCCGGGACGCTCGTGCGCCCGGACCGGTCCACGAGCACGAGCCCTTCCGGGTCCCGGTCCAGCGCGGCGTCCACCCAGTCCAGGTCGGCGTGCCAGCGCGGTCGGACGAACCCACCCGTACGTTGCTCCACGTGCCCGTCGGCGAGGCGCACACCGGTCATGCCCGAGCGGTCCCCTCGAGGTCGGCCACAGGCCGTTCGTCGACGCGCACGCCCGCGGACGCGAGACGCATCCGCCCGGTGTCGTCGAGTCCGGCGACGCCGTTCGTGAACACCACCAGGTCGTCCGCCCATGCGGCGATGAGCAGTGCGCGGTCGACGACGTCGTCGGTCTCGCAGATGAACGCCAGGGGTTCACCCGCCTTCTCGTAGCCATCGCATTCGACGCAGCTGTGCACGGCGGTGCCGTAGAAGGCCCGGAGCATGGGGATCGCCGGGAACTCCTCGCGGAGCCCGGTCGCGATGACCACCGCGCGCGCCGACGCCTCGACCTCGGCCCCTCGCCAGGAGCCGTGCACGAACCACCGGTCCCCGTCCGGGCCACCCGGTCCACGACTGCCTGGACGACCGTCGCCTCGGCGTACCCCTCGACCTCGGCGCGTCCCAGCTTCCGGAGCTCCAGTGGGGAGACGCCGTCCCTCGTGAGGAAGCCGTGCGAGTGCAGCGTGGCAGCGTTCCGCGGACGGTTCGCGTCCACGAGCAGCACCGTGCGCTTCGCCCGCACGAGGTTCAGCGCAGCGCTCAGCCCCGCCGGGCCGGCGCCGACGACGACGACGTCGACCGTCAGGCGGCCAGGCCCCGTCACGTCAGCGGTCCGCGAGGCGACGCAGCCGCGTGACGGTGGAGTCCTTCCCGAGGATCTCCATCGACTCGAACAGCGGCGGGCTGATCCGACGACCGGAGACCGCCACCCGGAGCGGACCGAACGCCAGGCGAGGCTTCAGTCCGAGCCCCTCGACGAGCGCCGCACGCAGGGCACCCTCGATCGTGTCCGTCGACCACTCCTCGAGCGGCTCCAGCGCCCCGATGCCCGCGCGGAGGACGTCGCCGGCGTCCGCCTTCAGGGTGCCGAGCGCGTCTTCCTCGAGCGTGAGGGCGTCGTCCGGGGTGAAGAGGAACCCGAGCATCCCCGGAGCCTCGCTCAGCAACTGCATGCGCTCCTGCACGAGGGGCGCTGCACGGCCGAGGACGTCGAGTTGCTCCGGCGTCGCCGGGTCCGACAGGAACTCGCCCAGGTACGGCAGCAGACGCCCGCGGAAGTCATCGGCGTCGAGGAGACGGATGTGGTCGCCGTTGATCGCCTCGGCCTTCTTGTGGTCGAAGCGCGCCGGGTTCGGGTTGACGTCCGCGACGTCGAACGCCGCCACCATCTCGTCGATCGAGAACACGTCACGATCCGGCCCGATCGACCAGCCGAGCAGCGCGAGGTAGTTCACGAGCCCCTCGGGGATCATGCCGGCCGCGCGGTGGTGGAACAGGTTCGACTCGGGGTCACGCTTGGACAGCTTCTTGTTGCCCTCTCCCATGACGTACGGCAGGTGACCGAACACGGGGATGAACTCCGCGATGCCGACCTCGTAGAGCGCCTCGTACAGGGCGATCTGACGCGGCGTCGACGACAGCAGGTCCTCGCCGCGGAGCACGTGCGTGACGGCCATCAGCGCGTCGTCCACGGGGTTCGTGAAGGTGTAGAGCGGTTTGCCGTTCGGCCGGACGACCACGAAGTCCGGGAACGTCCCCTGCTTGAAGGTGATCTCACCACGGACCAGGTCCTGGAAGCTCAGGTCACGGTCGGGTACGCGCAACCGCAGCGCCGGCTCACGCCCCTCGTCGCGGAAAGCCTGGCGCTCCGCCTCGGTGAGGTCGCGCTCGTGGTTGTCGTACCCCTGCTTCGGGTCGCGCCCCGCGGCCTTGTTGCGCGCCTCCATCTCCTCGGGAGTGACGAAGGACTCGTAGATGTGCCGGATGCCTTCAGCTTCGCGATGACCTCTGCGTAGACGCCCGAGCGCTCGGACTGCCGGTAGGGGCCGTGCGGACCACCCGCCTCGACACCCTCGTCCCAGTCGAGCTCGAGCCACCGAAGCGCCTCCAGGATCTGCCGGTACGACTCTTCGCTGTCCCGGGCGGCGTCGGTGTCCTCGATGCGGAACACAAGCTTGCCGCCGGTGTGGCGTGCGTAGGCCCAGTTGAAGAGCGCCGTCCGGATGAGGCCGACGTGCGGAGTGCCGGTCGGGCTCGGGCAGAAGCGGACACGGACGTCGGAGCCGGAGGCAGTGGTGAATGGCGCAGTCATGACATCTCGATCCTACCGACAGCCGGAAACGCAAGAAACCCCTGACCAGTGCTGGTCAGGGGTTCCCTGGTGTTGCAACGTTGAGTCCGGCGGCGTCCTACTCTCCCACAAGGTCCCCCTTGCAGTACCATCGGCGCTGAGAGGCTTAGCTTCCGGGTTCGGAATGTGACCGGGCGTTTCCCTCTCGCTATGACCACCGGAACACTGTCGACCATGATCTGGTCTCAAACATGCTCCGCCGTAGCGGGTATTCAGTTTGATTCCCGATCGTCTGTCGGGAACCACAAAGTGGACGCGAGCCCCACACCACGAATGGTGTAGGAAATAGTTGTGTGTCAAGTCTTCGGCTTATTAGTACCGGTCAGCTCCACGGGTCGTTAGTCCCCGCTTCCACATCCGGCCTATCAACCCAGTAGTCTGCTGGGAGCCTCTCACACGCAAGGTGCATGGAAATCTCATCTCGAAGACGGCTTCCCGCTTAGATGCTTTCAGCGGTTATCCGGTCCGAACGTAGCTAATCAGCGGTGCCCTTGGCAGAACAACTGACACACCAGAGGTTCGTCCATCCCGGTCCTCTCGTACTAGGGATAGATCTTCTCAAATTTCCAACGCGCGCAGCGGATAGGGACCGAACTGTCTCACGACGTTCTAAACCCAGCTCGCGTACCGCTTTAATGGGCGAACAGCCCAACCCTTGGGACCTACTCCAGCCCCAGGATGCGACGAGCCGACATCGAGGTGCCAAACCATGCCGTCGATATGGACTCTTGGGCAAGATCAGCCTGTTATCCCCGAGGTACCTTTTATCCGTTGAGCGACAGCGCTTCCACAAGCCACTGCCGGATCACTAGTCCCGACTTTCGTCCCTGCTCGACCTGTCAGTCTCACAGTCAAGCTCCCTTGTGCACTTACACTCGCCACCTGATTGCCAACCAGGTTGAGGGAACCTTTGGGCGCCTCCGTTACTCTTTGGGAGGCAACCGCCCCAGTTAAACTACCCACCAGGCACTGTCCATGAACCCGATCAGGGTCCTACGTTAGACATCCAGAGTGACCAGAGTGGTATTTCAACAATGACTCCACGAACACTAGCGTGCCCGCTTCACAGTCTCCCACCTATCCTACACAAGCCACACCGAACACCAATACCAAGCTGTAGTAAAGGTCACGGGGTCTTTCCGTCCTGCTGCGCGTAACGAGCATCTTTACTCGTAGTGCAATTTCGCCGAGTTCGCGGTTGGACAGCTGGGAAGTCGTTACGCCATTCGTGCAGGTCGGAACTTACCCGACAAGGAATTTCGCTACCTTAGGATGGTTATAGTTACCACCGCCGTTTACTGGGGCTTAAATTCAAAGCTTCGCCCAAAGGCTAACCCTTCCTCGTAACCTTCCAGCACCGGGCAGGCGTCAGTCCGTATACATCGTCTTGCGACTTCGCACGGACCTGTGTTTTTAGTAAACAGTCGCTTCCCACTGGTCTCTGCGGCCTTCAACGCTCACGGAGCAAGTCCGGTCACGTGTCCGGCCCCCTTCTCCCGAAGTTACGGGGGCATTTTGCCGAGTTCCTTAACCACGATTCTCTCGATCTCCTTGGTATTCTCTACCTGACCACCTGAGTCGGTTTCGGGTACGGGCGGCTGCAACCTCGCGTCGATGCTTTTCTCGGCAGCATAGGATCACTGATTTCCCCTAAACGGGTACGCGTCGGATCTCAGGCACACAGACGACGGATTTGCCTATCGTCAGCCCTACATCCTTACACCAGGTTCACCTCACGGATACCATCGCCTGGCTCAGCTACCTTCCTGCGTCACACCTGTTCATACGCTAGCCGCACCAGCATGGGGTCGAGCGTTAGACCGCACGCCATCACCCCGAAGGGATCCGGTCGACACGGGTTAGGACTCTTAGCACCACTGGATTAGCTTGGGCGGTTGTTCGCCGGTACGGGAATATCAACCCGTTGTCCATCGACTACGCCTGTCGGCCTCGCCTTAGGTCCCGACTTACCCAGGGCGGATTAACCTGGCCCTGGAACCCTTGGTCTTTCGGAGGACGGGTTTCTCACCCGTCTTTCGCTACTCATGCCTGCATTCTCACTCGTGTAGCGTCCACGGCTGGATCACTCCGCCGCTTCACTCGCCACACGACGCTCTCCTACCACTCCGCACGACTGAACCACGAAGGCTTATCGAGTGTGCGAAATCTACAACTTCGGCGGTGTGCTTGAGCCCCGTTACATTGTCGGCGCGGAATCACTTGACCAGTGAGCTATTACGCACTCTTTCAAGGGTGGCTGCTTCTAAGCCAACCTCCTGGTTGTCTATGCAACTCCACATCCTTTCCACTTAGCACACGCTTAGGGGCCTTAGTTGGTAGTCTGGGTTGTTTCCCTCTCGACGATGAAGCTTATCCCCACCGTCTCACTGCTGCGCTCTCACTCACCGGCATTCGGAGTTTGGCTGACGTCAGTAACCTGTTGAGGCCCATCGGCCATCCAGTAGCTTCTACCTCCGGCGAGAAACACGCAACGCTGCACCTAAATGCATTTCGGAGAGAACCAGCTATCACGAAGTTTGATTGGCCTTTCACCCCTATCCACAGCTCATCCCCTCCATTTTCAACTGAAGTGGGTTCGGTCCTCCACGACGTCTTACCGTCGCTTCAACCTGGCCATGGATAGATCACTTCGCTTCGGGTCTAGGACATGCGACTGAATCGCCCTATTCAGACTCGCTTTCGCTACGGCTACCCCACACGGGTTAACCTCGCCACATATCGCTAACTCGCAGGCTCATTCTTCAAAAGGCACGCCGTCACCCCAACAAAGGGAGCTCCGACGGTTTGTAAGCAAACGGTTTCAGGTACTATTTCACTCCCCTCCCGGGGTACTTTTCACCTTTCCCTCACGGTACTTGTCCGCTATCGGTCATCTGGGAGTATTTAGGCTTATCAGGTGGTCCTGACAGATTCACACGGGATTTCTGGGCCCCGTGCTACTTGGGATACACATCCGGCCATAACACCATTTCGTCTACGGGGCTGGCACCCACTACGGCCCGGCTTTCAAACCAGTTCGACTATGATGCGCTGTAACCGCCCCAGTCCGGCAGAACTGAGCGACGTGTCCCACAACCCCGACCATGCAACGCCCGCCGGCTATCACACATGATCGGTTTAGCCTCATCCGCTTTCGCTCGCCACTACTCACGGAATCACATGTTGTTTTCTCTTCCTGTGGGTACTGAGATGTTTCACTTCCCCACGTTCCCTCTACCCGCCCTATATATTCAGGCGGGAGTCACCAGGTCGACAAGTCGCCCGGCGGGGTTTCCCCATTCGGAAATCCTCGGCTCACAGCTCGATTATCAGCTCCCCGAGGCTTATCGCAGATTTCTACGTCCTTCT
Organism: Curtobacterium flaccumfaciens; assembly: GCA_029689965.1. GTDB lineage: Bacteria > Actinomycetota > Actinomycetes > Actinomycetales > Microbacteriaceae > Curtobacterium > Curtobacterium flaccumfaciens_E. The sequence goes on from CP121450.1 coordinate 3,001,190, forward strand.
TCGGCTCCAGATGCCAAGGCATCCACCGTTTGCTCTTAGAAACTTGACCACAAAGATTAAAATTGCGATCGACTCGAACAACAACATCCACCCTCAACGGGCTTCGTCATCGTCACGAGCGATCTAAGATGCTCGCGTCCACTGTGTAGTTCTCAACATACGATCGGCACCACACTCCCCGGGAGCAACCGCTCCCAGCTTCACGTGGCCCACCGAAGAACCATACGGAATCGCTCCGCCGGCCCAACCCCCAGTCACACAGACCGGGAAGCCTGGTCCCTCAGGACCCAACAACGTGCACCAGCCAACCCGCTCACCCCCAACCCGTTCCCACCCGAACCCAAAGGCACCGGCGTACTAGGGTCGGCAGCTGCGCTCCCGACTGCACTGTCAATGTTCCACCCATGAGCTACCGGCGAGAACGTTCGTCTCGATCCGGCGCCTGGACACCACCACACACCCAAACAGGGCCTGCAGGACGCCAGATGCTCCTTAGAAAGGAGGTGATCCAGCCGCACCTTCCGGTACGGCTACCTTGTTACGACTTAGTCCTAATCACCGATCCCACCTTCGACGGCTCCTCCCACAAGGGTTAGGCCACCGGCTTCGGGTGTTACCGACTTTCATGACTTGACGGGCGGTGTGTACAAGGCCCGGGAACGTATTCACCGCAGCGTTGCTGATCTGCGATTACTAGCGACTCCGACTTCATGAGGTCGAGTTGCAGACCTCAATCCGAACTGAGACCGGCTTTTTGGGATTCGCTCCACCTTACGGTATCGCAGCCCTTTGTACCGGCCATTGTAGCATGCGTGAAGCCCAAGACATAAGGGGCATGATGATTTGACGTCATCCCCACCTTCCTCCGAGTTGACCCGGCAGTCTCCTATGAGTCCCCGCCATCACGCGCTGGCAACATAGAACGAGGGTTGCGCTCGTTGCGGGACTTAACCCAACATCTCACGACACGAGCTGACGACAACCATGCACCACCTGTACACCGACCACAAGGGGGCGACCATCTCTGGCCGTTACCGGTGTATGTCAAGCCTTGGTAAGGTTCTTCGCGTTGCATCGAATTAATCCGCATGCTCCGCCGCTTGTGCGGGCCCCCGTCAATTCCTTTGAGTTTTAGCCTTGCGGCCGTACTCCCCAGGCGGGGCGCTTAATGCGTTAGCTACGACACAGAAACCGTGGAAAGGCCCCTACATCTAGCGCCCAACGTTTACGGCGTGGACTACCAGGGTATCTAATCCTGTTCGCTCCCCACGCTTTCGCTCCTCAGCGTCAGTTACGGCCCAGAGATCTGCCTTCGCCATCGGTGTTCCTCCTGATATCTGCGCATTCCACCGCTACACCAGGAATTCCAATCTCCCCTACCGCACTCTAGTCTGCCCGTACCCACTGCAAGCCCGAGGTTGAGCCTCGGGATTTCACAGCAGACGCGACAAACCGCCTACGAGCTCTTTACGCCCAATAATTCCGGACAACGCTTGCACCCTACGTATTACCGCGGCTGCTGGCACGTAGTTAGCCGGTGCTTTTTCTGCAGGTACCGTCACTTGCGCTTCTTCCCTACTAAAAGAGGTTTACAACCCGAAGGCCGTCATCCCTCACGCGGCGTTGCTGCATCAGGCTTTCGCCCATTGTGCAATATTCCCCACTGCTGCCTCCCGTAGGAGTCTGGGCCGTGTCTCAGTCCCAGTGTGGCCGGTCACCCTCTCAGGCCGGCTACCCGTCGTCGCCTTGGTGAGCCATTACCTCACCAACAAGCTGATAGGCCGCGAGTCCATCCCCAACCAAAAAATCTTTCCACCACCAGACCATGCGGCCAGTAGTCATATCCAGTATTAGACGTCGTTTCCAACGCTTATCCCAGAGTCAGGGGCAGGTTACTCACGTGTTACTCACCCGTTCGCCACTAATCCACCCAGCAAGCTGGGCATCATCGTTCGACTTGCATGTGTTAAGCACGCCGCCAGCGTTCGTCCTGAGCCAGGATCAAACTCTCCGTAAAAAAATTACCAACCACTACCCGAAAGCAGTAGCCGAGTTGAAACTGACTGTAAAGACCATCATTACTGACAATCAATTCAATCCAAAAGGAATTGCTCCCGACGATCACAACCGAAGCCGATCACGCACGAGGACAAAATAATTGGCATTGACAATGTGCACGCTGTTGAGTTCTCAAGGACCAGACGCACCCCCACTCCGACCGCGACCAGCGGACATCATCAGAGGGGCTTTGGCTTCGTCACCCGGGCGAGACTCGGACCCGACCGAACCGGCCGTTCCGTTCTCCGCCGCAGCGGCAACGAGTGATTACTCTACACACGCCCCGCGAGGCCCGCCAACCCGCCCACACCCCGGGCGTGTCGTGTGGTGCCGTGCCCGCGGACACGCCGAACGGCCCGCCCCACGGTGGGGTGCGGGCCGTTCGGCGCTGCGGTTCAGTGGCGTGCGATGACCGGGTTCTTCAGCGTGCCGATCCCCTCGATCGTCACCTCGACGACCTCGCCGTCACGGATCTCGCCGACGCCGGCCGGTGTCCCGGTCAGGATGACGTCACCGGGCAGGAGCGTCCAGATCGACGAGATGAACTCGATGAGGGACGGGATGTCGTGCACCATCTCGCTGGTCGAGCCCGCCTGACGCAGGTCGCCGTCCACGCGGGTCTCGATGCGGATGTCCGACGGGTCGATCTCGGTCTCGATCGCGGGGCCGAGCGGGCAGAACGTGTCGAAGCCCTTCGACCGCGTCCACTGCCCGTCGCGTGCCTGCAGGTCACGAGCGGTGACGTCGTTCGCGATCGTGTACCCGAGGATGACACTGGCGAAGTCCTCCCGCGTGACGTTCTTCGCGAGGGATCCGATCACGATGGCGAGTTCACCCTCGTGGTCGACCCGTCCGACGCCCGCCGGGAGACGGATCGGGTCCTCCGGGCCGATGACCGCGGTGTTCGGCTTGAGGAACACCACCGGGTCGTCCCCGCACGCTCGTCCATCTCGGACGCGTGCTCCGCGTAGTTGAGCCCGACGCCGATGACCTTCGAGCGTGGGATGACCGGTGCGAGGAGCTTGGCGTCCGCGAGCGGAACCCGCTCCCCGTGGTCTCGAACCCCTGGTACATCGGGTCCCCGCCAACACGACCAGGTCGCGCTCGTCGAGGATGCCGTACCGGGGTCTTCGCCCTTGCTGCTGAACCGTGCGATCTTCACAGTCAGACCCTACCGACGCCCGCGGCGCGATCAGGACGCGTCGGTCAGCTTCGTCATCCAGCCGTGCGGGTCCGGACGACGGCCGTACTGGATGTCGGTGAGCTCGTCGCGCAGGGACATCGTCAGTTCGCCGGCGCCCACGGTCGGCGACCCGATGGTGAATCCCTCGCCGCGGAGCTCCGCGATCGGGGTCACGACGGCGGCCGTGCCACAGGCGAACGCCTCGGTGATCGAGCCGTCCGCCACACCGTCACGCCACTCGTCGAGCGTCACCCGGCGACGTTCGACCCGCAGGCCGCGGTCCTCCGCCAGCTGCAGGATCGAGTCGCGCGTGATGCCCTCGAGGATGGAGTCCGAGTCGGGTGTCACGAGCGTGCCGTCGGACCTCACGAGAACGACGTTCATGCCGCCGAGCTCCTCGAGGTACTTGCCCTCCACCGAGTCGAGGAACATCACCTGCTGGCAGCCGTGCTCGTAGGCCTCCTGCTGGGGCAGCAGGGACGACGCGTAGTTGCCGCCGGTCTTCGCCGCCCCGGTCCCGCCCTTGCCGGCGCGGGCGTACTGCGTCGACAGCCAGATCGACACGGGCTTCGGCCCAGAGGTGAAGTACGCACCGGCCGGGCTGGCGATGCAGTGGTAGGCCACCTCTTGCGCCGCACGGACGCCCAGGAACGACTCCGTCGCGATCATGAACGGCCGCAGGTACAGGCTCGTCTCGGGCGCCGACGGCACCCAGTCGACGTCCGTCTGCACGAGCTGCCGGATCGACTCGACGAAGGTCTCCACCGGGAGCTCCGGGAGCGCCAGGCGTCGGGCGGACCGCTGGAAGCGGCGGGCGTTGGCGTCCGGACGGAAGGACCACACCGCGCCGTCGGCGTGGCGGTACGCCTTGAGCCCCTCGAAGATCTCCTGCGCGTAGTGCAGGACGCTCGCGCTCGGGTCGAGGCTGATCGGCCCGTACGGGTGGACCGAAGCGTCGTGCCACCCGTCGTCGAGCGTCCACCGCACGGTGGCCATGTGGTCCGTGAAGTGCTTGCCGAAGCCCGGGTCGGCGAGGATCTCCTCGCGCTCGGCCGCGGCACGGCGCTCGGGCGATGGGGTCGTGGCGAACTCGAGTCCGAAGGCGGTGTCGGTGCTCATCTGGAGTGACTCCTGTCAGGCGGTGGTGGTGCGTGCCGTGGCCGCGGCGGCGATGGCGTCGCCGATCTCGGCCGTGCGACGCTGCGTGGTGCCCGGTCGGCCAGGTCGGCCTCCACCGCTCGCGTGACCGCCGACGCGAGGTCGCTGCGACCGAGGTGGTCGAGCAGCAGCGCGACGGACAGGATGGCGGCCGTGGGATCGGCCTTCTGCTGACCCGCGATGTCCGGCGCGGAGCCGTGGACCGGCTCGAACATGCTGGGGAAGGTGCCGTCCGGGTTGATGTTGCCCGAGGCCGCCAGACCGATGCCGCCGCTGATCGCGCCAGCCAGGTCGGTGATGATGTCGCCGAAGAGGTTGTCGGTGACGATGACGTCGAACCTAGCAGGTTCCTTCACCATGTGGATCGTGACGGCGTCGACGTGCTGGTAGTCCACCGTGACGTCCGGGTACTCCTGCCCGACCGCCGCGACGGTGCGCTGCCACAGGGCTCCGGCGTGCACGAGCACGTTGCTCTGTGCACGAGAGTCAGGTGCTTGCGCGCCCGACGGTTCGCCAGTTCGAAGGCGTACCGGACGGCCCGCTCGACGCCGAACGCGGTGTTGAGCGAGACCTCGGTCGCGATCTCCTGCGAGGTGCCGGTGCGGATCGCGCCGCCGTTGCCGACGTAGGGTCCCTCGGTGCCTTCACGCACGACCACGAAGTCGACCTCGCCCGGGTCGGCGAGCGGGGTCCCGACGGCGTCGTACACCTTCGTCGGACGCAGGTTCACGTAGTGGTCGAACGCGAACCGCAGCTTCAGCAGCAGCCCACGCTCGATGATCCCGCCGGCGAGACGGGGATCGCGAGGGTCCCCGCCGACCGCACCGAGCAGGATCGCGTCATGGGTGGCGATGGCGGACAGGTCGTCCTCGGTGAGGATGTCGCCGGTCTCCAGGAACCGCGAGGCTCCGAGCGAGAACGGCGTCTCCTCGACGGCGAGGTCCTCGGGCAGCACCGCGCGCAGCACCTTGATCGCCTCGTCGACGACCTCCGGCCGATGCCGTCGCCGCGGATCACCGCGAGCTTCACCGTCTGCACGGTGTTGATCTCTGACATGTCCGCACTCCCCTACAGCGTGATGTCGATCTCGCGGAGCGACGCCGCGTCGATGGTGGACCGGACGTGCTCGAGGATCTCCGCGGGGACGGGCGAGTCGACCGTCAGCACGCTGAGCGCCTGCCCGCCCGCAGCCTCGCGCGAGATCTGCATCGCAGCGATGTTGATGCCCGCTTCGCCGAACTCCTTGCCGTACACCGCGACGATGCCGGGGCGGTCGGTGTAGACCATCACCACGTGGTGCTGGTCGAGCGCGACCTCCACGTCGTGGCCGTTGATCTCGACGAGCTTCTCGACCTGCTTCGGGCCGGTGAGCGTGCCCGAGACGCTGATCGCCGGGCCGTCCGACTGGGCGCCGCGGATCGTGAGCACGTTGCGGTACTCGGGGCTGTCCGCATCGGTGAGGAGCCGGACGGTGACGCCCCGCTGTTCGGCGATGAGCGGGGCGTTGACGTAGGACACCTGGTCGCTGACGACGTCGGTGAAGACGCCCTTGAGCGCCGCGAGCTTGAGCACGCTGACGTCGTACTCGGCGAGCTCGCCGTGCACCTCGACGTCGATGCTCGTGACGGGTGAGGTGGCGAGGCCGGTGAAGACCTGACCGAGCTTCTCCATCAGCGGGATGCCCGGACGAACGTACGGGTCGATGACGCCGCCGGCGACGTTCACCGCGTCGGGGACGAGCTCGCCGCCGAGCGCGAGTCGCACCGACTTCGCGACGGACACGCCCGCCTTCTCCTGGGCCTCGTCCGTGGAGGCGCCGAGGTGCGGCGTGACGACGACGTTGGGCAGGGACAGGAGCGGCGAGTCCTTCGGCGGCTCCGACACGAAGACGTCGAGCCCCGCGCCGGCGATCGTGTTCGAGGTCAGGGCACGGTGCAGGGCGTCCTCGTCGATGAGGCCGCCGCGGGCGACGTTCACGACGAACGCGGTCGGCTTCATGAGCGCGAACTGGTCGTCCGACATCATGCCGACGGTCTCCGGCGTCTTCGGCATGTGGATCGTGGTGAAGTCGGCGCGACGCAACAGGTCCTCGAGCGAGACGAGCTCGACGCCCAGCTGCTGCGCACGCGCCGTGGTCACGTACGGGTCGTAGGCGATGACGGAGACCCCGAAGGCCTGCAGCCGCTGCGTGATGAGCGCGCCGATGCGGCCGAGGCCGATGATGCCGACGGTCTTCTCGTACAGCTCGACGCCGGTGTACGACGACCGCTTCCACGCGCCCGCGGCCAGCGACGCGTGCGCGGCCGGGATGTGCCGCGCGAGGGACAGGATGTGCCCGACCGTGAGCTCGGCCGCGGAGATGATGTTCGAGGTCGGAGCGTTGACGACCATCACGCCCGCCGTCGTGGCGGCCTTGATGTCGACGTTGTCCAGGCCGACGCCGGCGCGCGCCACGACCTTGAGGTTCGGGGCCGCGGCGATCGCCTCGGCGTCGATCTTGGTGGCGGAGCGCACGAGGACGGCGTCCGCCTCGGCGAGGGAGGCCAGGAGTGCGGGTCGGTCGGTACCGTCCACGTTCCGGATCTCGAAGTCGGGCCCGAGGGCGTCGACTGTGGCGGGCGAGAGTTCTTCGGCGATCAGGACGACCGGCTTCGGCACAGCTGCAGTTTCCTCACACGAGACGGGCGGTATCCCACCATCGTATCGACGTGAGCGGGTGGTTACGACCGCGGGAAGGGCCCTGTGCACGACCACAGCTCGACGGGAGGCGCGGTGCGGGCCCGCACCGCGCCTCCCGTCGGCCGTGCGTCAGAAGTCGAGCAGACGGGGCACGAACAGCTGCAGGTCCAGCCACAGCGCGCCCGCGGCCGCGAACGCGAGCACGAAGACGCCGACCGTGACCGTGAGGCGTGCGCGACGGCTCACCCAGAGCGCGACGCCGAAGGCGACCGGAGCGATCGCGATGTCGAGCACGAGCCAGACCCACGGGGTGCTGCGCGCGAGGGTGCCCCGCCGGACGTGCTGCCGAGGAACTCGTTGAACGCGCGGACGGATTGCGACACCGTCACGAGGTTCCCGACGCTCTGCACGGTCATGTAGGCGAACAGCACGGCGAAGACGACCCACACCACGATCCGGCCGATCAGTGCGCCGGAGGGACGGCGGACGGTCGGGTCGTGGCGCTCATCAGAAGCTCCTGGTCATGAGGAACGGCCAGGGGAAGAGGACGGCGGCGCCGAGCAGCATCCAGAGCAGACGCGCACGGGTGCGACGACCGCGGCCGGCCCAGAGCACGACCGTGAACCAGAGCGCGGGCGCGACGATCGACAGGAACCGCAGGACCTCGACGAAGACGGTCAGGACCGTGTCGACGTTCGAGACGTACGCGGTCGAGGCCGTCAGCAGCCACGCGACCGTGTAGAGCAGGTAGAGGCCGCCGAACACACCGAAGCCGATGAGGGCACCGGAGGTCTCCGGGGCCTCGGGGTCGCGCGTTCCGCGGTCCTTGACGGCGACCGGGTTGTGCGCCGCGTCGACGTGGGTCGCGTCGTCGGCGTCGCCCCAGCTGAGGGCGTCGTCGTCGCGGTCGACCGAGCCGTCGGGCGGGGAAGCTGCCGTGGTCATGGCTCGATTCTACGAGGGACGGCGCTCCGGCGAGACCATGCGTCGGCTGTGATCGAGCCGGGGCGGAGACCGGCGGGTCAGGCGTCGGCGGGCTGCGTCGCGAGCACTTCGGCCACGACGTCGCGTACCGCCGGGAACAGCGGGTGGCTCTCCATGAGGCCGGTGAGGATCTCGGTCAGCGCGTGCGCCGTCGCGCCGGAACGCAGCAGGGCGTGCAGCTCGATCGACTCGGGGTCGTTCTCGTCGTCGAAGTCGAGCGCGACGCGGACGGCGCCGAGCAGGTGGTCGACGGGGAGCCCGCGTTCGGCGAGCTGTGCGGCGGGACCGACGAACCGCTCGCGACGACCGAGCTTCCGGAGCGGGTTGCGGCCCACGCGGACGGTCGTGTCCGGCAGGTGCGGGTTCGCGATGCGGGACAGGTTCGCGGCGACGTAGCGCGCGTGCTCGGCCGGGTCGAAGCCGTGCTTCGCGATGAGCAGGGCCGTGGTCTCGGCGAGGACGCCGTCGACCTCGGCGCGGACGGTCTCGTCCTCCAAGGCCTCACGGATGAGACGGATGCCCGGACGTAGCCGTGGTACGCGGCCGTCGCGTGGGCGGTGTTCACCGTGTAAAGCTTCCGCTCGACGAACGGCTGCAGGTCGTCCACCCAGGTGACGCCGTCGATCGCCGGCGGTTCGGCGTCGGAGCCGTCGAACGGCGTGCGCTCGATGACCCACTCGTAGAACGGCTCCAGCACGACGTCGAGCCCGCCGGACTGTCCGAGCACGCCGGACTGGTCCGGCACGATGCGGTCGATGGCACAGTTCGCGAAGACGGCCGCGATGTCCCGGTCCTCGAGGATCGGGGCGCGACGGATGCTGGCGTGCAGCGAGTCCGTCGCGTTGAAGGCGTTCTCGCACGCCACGATCGTGACGTCGCCGCTCCCCAGCGGACGGGCGGCGAGGCCCTCGGCGATCACGGGGGCGACGAGCGGCAGCGTGCGCGCGCCGACCGCGGTCGTGACGACGTCGGCCTCGGCGATCGCCCGGACGACCTGATCGCGGTCGGTCTTGCTGCTCAGCGCCCGGAACCCGTAGACGAGGTGCTCGACCGGCATCTCGCCGACCTCGTGCACGACGAAGCGTCCGGCTTCGTTGAGGGCGGAGACGACACGGTCGTCGACGTCCACGAAGGTGAGCTCGTAGCCGCTCGCGACCAGGAACTGGCCCACGAACCCGCGTCCGATCTTGCCGGCGCCGATGTGGACCGCTCGCTTCGTCACCGCCATCCGTCGATCCTCCCATGCCGTTCGGTACGTTCTCGACCGGGTGCGGCGGGCTCGGGCGACGACCGTCGTGCAACGCGCACGGACACGCTGCGGGGACGCCGATCCACGGCGTCGGGGCTGGAGAGGAGTCGCTGCATAACGTTCGGGTCACATCGCGAGGCGGCGGTGCGGTGCACCGCCGCCTCGCGGATCGAGTGGTGTCGGAAGACTACCGCGCCGCCGAGCCGTCCACGTAGTCGGCGTCGTTCGACTTCCACGCGAAGAGCGCACGCAGCTCGCGTCCGGTCGCTTCGATCGGGCGTCCTTCGCCCTTGGCACGGAGGGCCTTGAACTCCGGGGCACCGGCGTCCTGGTCCTCGATGAAGCGCTTCGCGAAGGTGCCGTCCTGGATGTCCGCGAGGACGGCCTTCATGTTCTCCTTGACCTCGGGCGAGATCACGCGCGGGCCGGAGACGTAGTCGCCGAACTCGGCCGTGTCCGAGATCGACCAGCGCTGCTTGGCGAGGCCGCCCTCCCAGATCAGGTCGACGATGAGCTTGAGCTCGTGCAGCACCTCGAAGTAGGCGATCTGCGGCTGGTAGCCCGCCTCGACGAGGGTCTCGAAGCCGTACTGGATAAGCTGCGAGGTGCCGCCGCAGAGGACGGCCTGCTCGCCGAACAGGTCGGTCTCGGTCTCCTCGGTGAAGGTGGTCTTGATGCCGCCGGAGCGCAGGCCGCCGATGGCCTTGGAGTACGACCACGCGAGGTCCCAGGCGGAACCGGACGCGTCGACCTCGACGGCGACGATCACCGGGACGCCGCGGCCGGCCTCGTACTCGCGGCGCACGGTGTGGCCGGGGCCCTTCGGCGCGACGAGCGACACGTCGACGCCCTCGGGGGCCTCGATGTAGCCGTAGCGGATGTTGAAGCCGTGTCCGAACACGAGCGTGGCGCCCGGCTTGAGGTTCGGCTTGATGTCCTCGGCGTAGACGATGCGCTGCACCTGGTCCGGCGCGAGGATGACGACGACGTCCGCCCAGGCCGTGGCGTCGGCAGGGGTCAGGACCTCGAAGCCGGCCTCTCGGCCTTCTGGCGGCTCTTCGAGCCCTCCTGCAGGCCGATCTTGACCTCGACCCCGGAGTCGCGGAGGTTGAGGGCGTGGGCGTGGCCCTGCGAGCCGTACCCGATGACGGCGACCTTCTTGCCCTGGATGAGCGTCAGGTCGGCGTCGGCGTCGTACACGATGTCAGTCACGAGGGTGTCTCTCCTTGGTTCTGGTGGTCTTGGGCGGGCGCTCAGCGCACCCGGTCGGTGATGCTCTTCGGCCCGCGGCCCATGCCGAGCAGGCCCGCGCGGGCCAGCTCCTTGATGCCGTACGGCTCGAGGACGCGGAGGATCGCCTGGATCTTGCCGGGTCGCCGGTCACCTCGACGATGAGCGAGTCGGTCGCGACGTCGACGACCTGCGCGCGGAACAGGCTCACTGCTTCGAGCACGGCCGAGCGGGTCTGGTTGTCGACGCGCACCTTGACGAGCATGTGCTCGCGCTGGACCGACTGCGAGAAGTCGAGCTCGACGATCTTGATGACGTTGACCAGCTTGTTGAGCTGCTTGGTCACCTGTTCGAGCGGGAGGTCCTCGACGTCGACGACGACCGTGATCCGGGACAGTCCCTCGACCTCGGTGTTGCCCACGGCGAGCGACTCGATGTTGAAGCCGCGGCGGGCGAACAGGCCGGCGACGCGCGTCAGCAGACCCGGCTTGTCCTCGACGAGCAGGGAGAGGACGTGGCTCATGCGGGGTCTCCCGTCAGGTCGGCGTCCTCGACGTCCCAGCTGGGCGCGTGGTCGCGGGCGTACTGGATGGACGAGTTGCCGACGCCCTGCGGGACCATCGGCCACACCATCGAGTCGCGGCTCACGACGAAGTCGATCACGACGGGGCGGTCGTTCGTCTCGAGGGCGAGCTGGATCGCGGCGTCGACCTCCTCGGGCTTCTCGACGCGGATGCCGAGGGCGCCGTACGCGTCGGCGAGCTTCACGAAGTCCGGCACGCGGCGGCTCTCGTGGCCGGTCTCGAGGTCGGTGAAGGAGTGACGGCCGTCGTAGAAGAGCGTCTGCCACTGCCGCACCATGCCGAGCGACGAGTTGTTGATGACCGCGACCTTGATCGGGATGTCGTTGATGACGCAGGTCGCGAGCTCCTGGTTCGTCATCTGGAAGCAGCCGTCGCCGTCGATCGCCCAGACCACCCGGTCCGGCTCGGCGACCTTCGCGCCCATCGCCGCGGGGACCGAGTACCCCATCGTGCCGGCGCCGCCGGAGTTCAGCCATGCGTGCGGACGCTCGTAGCGGATGAACTGTGCCGACCACATCTGGTGCTGTCCGACGCCGGAGACGTACACGGCCTCGGGTCCGGTGAGCTCGCCGATGCGGCGGATGATCGCCTGCGGCGCGAGCAGCCCGTCGGTCGGCTCGACGTACCCGAGCGGGAAGTCGGCGCGGAGCTGCTCAAGCTTGGCCGACCACTCCGCGGTCGAGGCGCGCTCGTCGGCGGGGACGCCCTTCCAGGCGTCGAGCAGGTCGGCGAGCACCTCTTTCGCGTCACCGACGATCGGCACGTCGGCGAACCGGATCTTCGAGATCTCGGCGGGGTCGATGTCGACGTGCACGACCTTGGCGTCCGGCGCGAACTCGTCGGCCTTGCCGGTCACTCGATCGTCGAACCGTGCACCGAGCGCGATGATGAGGTCGCTGTCCTGCAGACCGAGCACCGCCGGCACCGTGCCGTGCATCCCGGGCATGCCGAGGTGCTGCGGGTGCGAGTCCGGGAACGCACCGCGTGCCATGAGCGTCGTGACGACCGGGGCGCCGGTGGCCTCGGCGAACGCCTGCAGCTCGGCGGTGGCCCCGGAGCGGATGACGCCGCCGCCGACGTAGAGCACCGGACGCTTCGACGCCGACAGGAGCTGCGCCGCCGCGGCGATCTGCTTGCCGTGCGCCTTCGTCACCGGACGGTAGCCGGGCAGGTCCACCTTCGGCGGCCACACGTAGGGCGCCGAGTTCTGCTGCGCGTCCTTCGTGATGTCGACGAGCACCGGCCCCGGCCGCCCCGTCGTGGCGATCTGGTGGGCCGCGGCGAGGGTCGCCGGGATGTCCTCCGGCTTCGTCACGAGGAAGGAGTGCTTCGTGATCGGCATCGTGATGCCGACGATGTCGGCCTCCTGGAAGGCGTCCGTGCCCATCAGGGTGGAGAACACCTGCCCGGTGATCGCGATGAACGGCACCGAGTCCATGTAGGCGTCGGCGATGGCCGTGACGAGGTTCGTCGCGCCGGGACCGGAGGTCGCGATGGCGACGCCGACCTTGCCGGACGCCGAGGCGTAGCCCTCGGCGGCGTGGCCGGCGCCCTGCTCGTGGCGGACGAGGACGTGGCGGATCGACGTGGACGCCATGAGCTCGTCGTAGAACGGGATGATGGCGCCGCCCGGCAGGCCGAAGACGTCGGTGATCCCGAGGTGCTCGAGCGTCCGGAGGACGGCTCCCGAGCCGGTCAGGACCTCCGGCGTCCGGCGTGCACCGGCGGCCGCGGACAGCGGAGTTGCTTCCGTGGGCATGAGGTGTTCCTTGCCTGGAGAGATGGCGATGGTGCGTGTGTCGACGCTAGCCCGTCACCGCGCCCTTGGCGGCGGACTGGACGAGCTTCGCGAACTTCGCGAGGACTCCGCGGGTGTAGCGCGGGGCAGCGGGGCCCAGCCTTCTCGGCGGGCTTCCAGCTCGGCCGGTTCGACCAGTAGGTCGAGCGAGCGAGCCGCGATGTCGACACGGATGCGGTCGCCATCGCGCACGAAGGCGACTGGACCTGCGTCCACCGCTTCCGGTGCGATGTGGCCGATGCACAGGCCGGTTGTGCCGCCTGAGAATCGTCCGTCCGTCAACAGTAGTACATCCTTGCCGAGGCCTGCGCCCTTGATGGCGGCGGTGATCGCGAGCATCTCCCGCATGCCGGGTCCGCCCTTGGGCCCCTCGTAGCGGATGACCACCACGTCGCCCTTCTGGATCCGTCCCTCGGTGAGCGCGTCCATCGCGGCGCGCTCGCGGTCGAACACCCGCGCAGGGCCCTCGAACACGGCCGCGTCGAACCCGGCGGTCTTCACGACGGCGCCCTCGGGCGCGAACGAGCCCTGCAGGATGGTCAGGCCACCGGTGGCGTGGATCGGTTCGTCGAGCGGGCGGAACACCTTGCCGTCCAGCGCCGGCGGGTCGATCTCGGCGAGGTTCTCGGCCATGGTCTTGCCGGTGACGGTCATGACGTCGCCGTGCAGGAGCCCGGCGTCGAGCAGGGCCTTCATCACGACGGGGATGCCGCCGTTCTTGTCGACGTCGTTCATCACGTACTTGCCGAACGGCTTCATGTCCGCGATGTGCGGGACCTTCGAGCCGATGCGGTTGAAGTCGTCGAGGGTCAGGTCGACCTCCGCCTCGTGCGCGATGGCGAGCAGGTGCAGCACGACGTTGGTCGAGCCCCCAGCGCCATGGCGACGGCGATGGCGTTCTCGAACGCCTCCTTCGTCAGGATCCGGCGCGCGGTGATGCCCTTGCGCAGCATGTTCACGACGGCCTCGCCGGAGCGGTGCGCGTAGTAGTCGCGGCGCCGGTCGGCGCTGGGCGGCGCGGCCGAACCGGGCAGCGACATCCCGAGGGCCTCCGCGACCGACGCCATCGTGTTCGCGGTGTACATGCCGCCACAGGCGCCCTCGCCCGGGACGATCGCGCACTCGATCTCCTTGAGCTCGGCCTCGCTCATGGTGCCGGCCTTGCACGCACCCACCCCCTCGAAGGAGTCGATGATCGTGACCTCCTTGAAGGAGCCGTCGGCCTGCTTCACGTAGCCCGGCATCACCGAGCCCGCGTACAGGAACACGCTCGCGAGGTCGAGGCGCGCGGCGGCCATGAGCATCCCCGGCAGGGACTTGTCGCAGCCGGCGAGCAGGACGGTGCCGTCCAGACGCTCGGCGTTCACGACGGTCTCGACGCTGTCCGCGATGACCTCGCGCGAGACGAGGGAGAAGTGCATGCCCTCGTGACCCATCGAGATGCCGTCCGAGACGGAGATCGTGCCGAACTGCAGCGGGTACCCGCCGCCGGCGTGCACGCCCTCCTTCGCACCCTGGGCGAGGCGGTCGAGGGACAGGTTGCACGGGGTGATCTCGTTCCAGGACGAGGCGATGCCGATCTGCGGCTTGTCCCAGTCCTCGTCCCCCATGCCGACGGCCCGCAGCATCCCACGCGAGGTGGTTGCTTCGATCCCGTCGGTGACGACCCGGCTGCGCGGCTTGACGTCGATATCAGGCATGGAGCGAGTCTAGGCGCAGTTGGGATACCAACTGGACAACAACATGCGTTTGCATGCTGAAGCGATGGACGGGAGGCGCGGATCGCCCTGGTCAGCGCACCGCGCGCAGGCGGCCCAGCTGCTTCAGGACGTCGGTCAGGGCCACGGGGTCGGCCACGCGGTACGCGGCGAGGGTCTCGCCCTGCCCCACCTTCACGCCGACGTCGCCCTCTCGCAGCACGCGGAAGGCGTCCTCGTCGGTGACGTCGTCCCCGCGAAGAACACCCGGTCCGCGCCGTGCAGCTCGCGCAGCCGGGCGATCGCGTCGCCCTTCGTGACGTGCCGGACCGCGAACTCCAGGATGTCCTTGCCGCCGCGCTCGAGCACCTCCGGGTCGGCCGTCCGCGCCGCGACGCTCGCCGCCGCGTCGGCCTCGACCGCGACCTCGGCGCTCACGCGACGGGTGTGGAGGCCGTGCCCGGCGGGCTTGTGCTCGATGACGACGCCCGGGAACCGCGCGCCGACCTCGTCGAGCGCCGCCCGATCCGGGCCACGCGTGCCCGTTCGTCATCGGTGAGAGCCGCCTCGTCGTGACCGTCCACGCGCCACTCGACACCGTGCGACCCCACGAGCGCCATCTCGTCCGGGGCGTGCGTCACCGCTGCAAGACTGTCGAGCGGGCGCCCGGAGACCAGGACCACCTCGGCGTCCTTCGCCCGCTGCAGGGTGAGCACGGCGGCCCAGGAGCCGGGCAGGGCGCCGACCGTCGCGGGGTCGTCGGCGAACGGCGCGAGGGTGCCGTCGAAGTCGATGGCGACGAGGAGTCGCGGCGCAGCCGCGAGCGTCTCGAGCGCCGACGACAGGACGGCCGGGTCGGTGGTCGGCTCACGCATCACGTGCCTCCCGGGTGTCCTCGGCGGCACGCGCGGTCTGCGCCTCCTGGTCGAAGATCGAGGTGGTGTCCTGGAGCTCGTCGACGTGCTCGTCGCCCGGGTCCGCCGCGGCCGGGTCGAGCTTCGCGCGACTCGGCGCGTGCCGGTCCAGCGCTTCGAGGAACGAACGCGACCAGCGCGCCACGTCGTTGTCGCGCACCCGCTTGCGGAGCGCGCGCATGCGCGTGGAGCGCTCGCGACGGGGCATCTCGATCGCGCGCTGGATCGAGTCCTTGAGCGCCCCGATGTCGTGCGGGTTCACGATCACGGCCTGTTTCAGCTCGTCGGCGGCGCCCGTGAACTCGGAGAGGATCAGGACTCCGTCGTTGTCGAAGCGGGCGGCCACGTACTCCTTCGCGACCAGGTTCATGCCGTCGCGGAGGGCCGTGACGAGCATGACGTCGGCGGCGAGGTACAGCGCCACCATCTCCTCGCGCGGGTACCCGTGGTGCAGGTAGGCGATGGGCTGGTGCCCGATGACGCCGAGGTCGCCGTTGATCCGACCGACCGTGAGCTCGATCTCGTCGCGGAGCGCCGCGTACGTGTCGACGCGCTCGCGGCTCGGGCTCGCGACCTGGACGAGCGTGGCGTCCTCGACGGCGACCCGGCCGTCCTCGACGAGTTCGCCGAACGCCTTGATGCGGTGCCGGATGCCCTTCGTGTAGTCGAGCCGGTCGACGCCGAGCAGCACGGTCTTCGGGTTGCCGAGGCTCTCACGGATCTCGCGCGCGCGCTCCTGGACCTCGGGCCGGTGTGCGATCTCCTCGAAACCGGCGGCGTCGATCGAGATCGGGAAGTGCCGCGCCTCGACGTGGCGGACGGTGATGCCCTTGCGGCTGCGAGGTGCGGACGGGTCGTCGACGGGGACGTCGATCGTCGAGCCCTTCGTCGTGTAGCCCTTGATGTGCCGGACGGCGCGGAGGAAGTCGCTCGCGTCGTCGTGCCGCTGGAAGCCGATGACGTCGGCGCCGAGCAGCCCGTCGAGGATCTGCGCGCGCCAGGGCAGCTGCGCGTAGATGCCGACCGGCGGGAACGGGATGTGGTTGAAGAACCCGATGGTGAGGTCCGGACGGCGCTCGCGCAGCAGTGCCGGGACGAGCTGCAGCTGGTAGTCCTGCACCCAGACGATGCCGTCCTGCTCGACGATCTCAGCGATCTGGTCGGCGAACCGCTCGTTCACGCGCTTGTACGCGTTCCACCAGTCGCGGTGGTAGCTCGGGTGCTCGATGACGTCGTGGTACAGCGGCCAGAGGGTGTCGTTGCTGAAGCCCTCGTAGTACTCCTCGACGTCGGCGTCGCTGAGCGGGACGGGACGATGTGGATGCCCTCGTTGTCGAACGGCGCGACCTCGACCTCCGGCTGGCCGACCCAGCCGACCCAGGCCCCGTCGTTCGCGCGCATCACCGGCTCGAGCGCGGTGACCAGGCCGCCGGGCGAGTGCCGCCAGCCCTCGTTGCCGTCCTCGTCGACGACCCGGTCCACCGGCAGGCGGTTGGAGGCGACGACGAACGAGTAGCGGGCCTGTTCGGTGCTCGGTGATGCCATGGGGTGGTGGGGTCTCCGTTCCGCCCGGCTCGAACGCCGGGTCCAGGCCCGAAGCTACCAGTCGGCCGATGGTCGGCTCACTAGGCTCGTGCGCATGGTCTTGACACGGGCGTGGCGGAACGGCAGCGCGGCGGAACGCGACTTCCCGGTCGACCGGGTCTCCGACATCGTCGCCGACGAGGACGCATTCGTGTGGGTGGACTACACGGACCCGCAGCCGTCCGACCTCGAGCACGTCGAGGAAGAAGCTCGGCATCCACGCGCTCGCCGTCGAGGACGCCGTCGAACGGGGGCAGCGGCCGAAGCTCGACCGGTACCGCGACAACCTCTTCCTGGTCGTCTACGACGTCGCCGGGCTCGATGACGACGGGGACCTCGTGACGCACGAGGTGAAGGCCTTCGTCACCGAGCGAGCCCTGGTCACGATCCACGGCGCCGACGTCGACACCGGCGCGGTCGAGCGGCGCCTCGACGCGAACGGGGACCTCGCCGACCACGGGGTGCCCTGGCTGGTGTGGGGGCTGCTCGATGCCGCGACGGACCACGCGACGAGGACCGTCGAGGACATCGAACGCCGGATCGACGACCTCGAGGACGACCTGTTCGAGCGCGGCAACCCGCGGGAACAGCAGATCCAACGCCGGTCCTTCCGCCTCCGGAAGGCACTCGGGGTCCTCCGTCGGCAGGTCGTCCCGACGCGGGACAGCGTCGCGTCCCTGCTGCACGGCGACGCCGAGACGATCTCCGACGGCATCCGCCCCTACTTCCGCGACGTCGAGGACCACCTGGTGTCGATCGCCGATTCGGTCGACCAGCTGCGCGACGCGGTGTCGAGCGTCCTCGACACGAACCTCAACCTGTCGTCGAACCGACAGAACACCGTGATGAAGAAGGTGACGAGCTGGGCGGCGATCATCGCGATCCCGACCGCGATCACCGGGTTCTTCGGGCAGAACGTGGCGTTCCCCGGCGAGAGCCACTGGAGCGGTCTGTACCTGTCGCTCGCCCTCATCGTGGCGTCGTCGCTCGTGCTCTACCGGGTCTTCAAGACCCGCGACTGGCTCTAGCTCCAGCGCGGCGGCTCCACCTACGGTGCGAGGTTCCGCGCATGGTGCGACCTCCGGACGCTCGCACACCGCACAGAACCTCGCACACAGCGAGCGCCTCGCGCGGTGCGAGCGCCTCGCGCGGTGCGAGCGCCTCGCGCGGTGCGACTAGGGGCGCAGCGCCAGGACGCCCGCCACCACGGTGAGCGGGGCGACCACGCACCCGAGCGCCATGTACCTCCCCCACGACAGACGCACGCCCTCGGACGACAACCGCGCGTGCCACAGCAGGGTCGCGAGCGAGGCCCACGGCGTGATCAGACACCCCGCGTTCACCCCGATGAGGAGCGCTCCGAAGCGCAACGCCTCGTGGCCCGCCGCCGGTTCGAGCACCAGGTACGCCGGCAGGTTGTCGATCGCGTTCGCCGCCACCGCCCCGGCGCCCCCGAGCACGAGCAGCGAGCCGGTGTCCGTCCCGCCGGCGAGGGCGTGCACGACCGGGTCGGTCAGGCCGGTGGCGTGCAGCGTCTCGACGACGACGAACAGGCCGGACGCGAAGAGGAGCGTCGACCACGGCACGCGGGACGGCCGGAGCTCGCCGGGCGCACGGAACGCCGCCACGACCACGAGCGCGAGCGCGGCGGCAACCGCGGCGATCCACACCGTCACCCCCGCGGTCAGGGCGACGACGAGCGCGACGAGCACCGCCGACGCCGACCAGAAGAACACCGGGTCGTTCGCGCGGCGCACGGCCACCGGCGTGTACCGGCCGAACAGCCGACCGCGGAACACGACGAGCAGCACGGCGCAGGGCACGACCACGCCGGTGAGCGCCGCCCAGACCATGAGCCTCGCGAAGGGGATCGGCCCCGCCAGACCGATGCGGTCGACGGCGAGCAGGTTCGTCAGGTTCGACACCGGCAGCAGCAGCGACGCGGTGTTGGCGAGCCAGACGGTCGTGAGCGCGAACGGCATCGGCGGCAGACCGACCCGTCGGGCCAGCGTGATGACGATCGGCGTGAGCAGGACGGCGGTGGTGTCGATCGACAGGAACACGGTGCACACCACGGCGAGCACGACGACCGCCGCCCAGAGACCGATCGTGCGGCCGCCGCCGACACGCGCGGCGAGGTCGGCGAGTCGGTCGAACACGCCGGCGTCGGCCGCGAGCTCGGCGACGACCGTCAGCCCGAGCACGAACGCCAGCACGGGGACGACCCGGTCGGCGAGCTCGGCGAGGTCGGACAGGGGCAGTAGCCCGAGGACGACGCACGCGGCACCGACGACGAGCAGCACTCCGCCGATGACGGCCTGTCGCACGCGGCTCCTCCCGACTGCACCGGCACGGCGACCGGCGGCGCTCCAATGTAGCTGCCGGTAGCGTTGACGCGACTACCGACAGGAGGAACCCGTGCGCAAGTTCTTGTTCAGCGGAGCGGTGTGGAGCTCGATCATCAGCGGCTACAGCGTGGTGCAGACCACCAGGCAGGGCCCGCGCGACTGGCGCCTCGCACTGACGTGGGTGGCGTGGCTCGCGACGACGATCGTCGCGGTCGGCACGGTCGTCGAGGACGACCGCGCCGTCAAGGCGAAGCAGCCCTGAGCCACGGCAGCGGAGCAGCCGCGGGTCGTGGACCCGACCACACGTCGGACGGGAGGCGCGGTGCCGGCCGGCACCGCGCCTCCCGTCCGACGTCAGCCGCTCCACGGCACCCGGTCCCGGACACGGAACCGCGCAATCGCGCGCGGCACCGTCTTCGGACCGGCTCCCGCAGCGGTGATCAGCGCTCCGCCGGCGGGACGCCGGAGGTCTGGACCGGTCCGGTGAAGAGCGCGGCCCGGTC
Source organism: Curtobacterium flaccumfaciens (assembly GCA_029689965.1). Taxonomy (GTDB): domain Bacteria; phylum Actinomycetota; class Actinomycetes; order Actinomycetales; family Microbacteriaceae; genus Curtobacterium; species Curtobacterium flaccumfaciens_E. The sequence goes on from CP121450.1 coordinate 3,021,159, forward strand.
GTCCTGGTCGGGTGTGAACAGCGCCGAGGAGGACGCTGTCGACGGGGTGCGCCGCGCGGGCCGCGCGACCTCGTCCACCATGAGCACGCGCTGGACGGGCTGCGCGTCCGGATGCGTGCGCTGGATCCAGCCGACGAGCTCCTCGCGGACGTAGCAGCGGAGGTCGAACAGCGACGGGGCGTCGTGCGAGGTGACGAGCACGCGGACGTGCACGAACCCCTGCACGGCGTCGGTCACCTGCAGGACCTGGACACGCCGGTCCCAGAGGTCGGTGCGATCGAGGATCCGCTCGAGTTCGGCACGCATGTCGCCGGGGCGCACCCGCCAGTCCAGGTCGAACTCGACGGCACCGAGCAGTTCGCTGTTCGTCCGCGTCCAGTTCTCGAACGGCGTGCTCGTGAAGTACGTCGAGGGGAGCACGAACCGCCGGTCGTCCCACAGGTGCACGACGACGTACGTGAGCGTGATCTCCTCGATGCGGCCCCACTGCTGTTCGACCACGACGACGTCGTCGACGCGGATGGACCCCGAGAACGCGAGCTGCATGCCGGCGAACACGTTGCCGAGCGTGGACTGCGCGGCGAGGCCGGCGATGACCGAGATGAGTCCGGCCGACGCGAGCACACTGGCGCCCGCTGCCTCGACCCGGGGAAGGTGAGCAGGATCGCGCCGAGGCCGATGATCACGAGCACGGCGACGGTGAGCCGGCGGAGCACGAGCACCTGGGTGCGCACCCGGCGCGCGACCCGGTTGTCGGGGACGTCGACACGGTAGCGGTGCAGGCCGAGGCTCTCCAGGAAGATCGCGATCTCGCAGGCGAGCCACGTGCCGACGCCGATCGTGACGATGAGGAACGTGTGGGAGACCTCGTCGCGCCACGGGTACACGTGGGACCGATCGGGGATGCTCGAGGCGAAGGCCGCCCAGAGCAGGGCGACGAGCAGCATCGTGCGGGTCGGGTGCTTGGTGCGGCGGGACAGCACGGCCGCCCAGCGCTCCCGTCTGGCGAGCGCACGGAACACCAGGTGCAGCACGAGGGCCGCGGTGGCGGTGACGAGGAGGGCGAACCCGATCGCGACGAGGAGCCGGAGGAGGATGTCCATGCCTCCATCGAAGCAACGGACGACAGCCGTCGTTCAGGAACCGGCCCCGTACGCGACGTGGCCCGGTGCGCACGACGCGCACCGGGCCTCCAGGCCGCTCAGCCGCTACTTCGACGACGTGAGCGAGTCCACGTAGTCCTTGTGCTCGGATGCCCACTTCTTCGTGATCGCGGGGTACTCGCTCGTCTTCGCGCCGCTGTTCACCAGCGCGTTCTCCAGCGAGTAGAGCGTGTCGGAGTCCATCGAGAAGTCCTGCATCCACTTGGACGCCGTCGGGAAGTCGTCCTCGATGGACTTCTTCGCGACGGTGTGGATCTCCTCGTTCTTGCCGAGCGCGCCCTTCGGGTCCTTCAGGTCCTTGATCGGGAAGGCGTCGTACGCCCAGTGCGGACGCCACAGCGTGACGACGACGTCCTGCTTCTTCGCGATCGAGGCCTTCAGGTCGGCGAGCATCGCCGGGGTGGAGCTCGTGATGAAGTCCATGCCGTCGAGGCCGTACTGCGGGATGACGTCGTCGGAGACGACCTTGGTCTCGCCGGCGGCCGGTTCGATGCCGATGATCTTGTTGCCGAAGTCGGAGGCGTGCGCCTGCAGCTCGTCGATCGAGTCGATGTCCGAGTACTCCGGCACGGCGAGCTCGAGCGAGGCCTGGTCGTTCCACGCGCCGAGGTCGGTCAGCTGCTTCCCGTAGGTGTCCATGTACTGCTTGTGGGTGTTCGGCAGCCAGGTGTCGAACACCACGTCGTAGTCCCCGGAGGCGAGCCCCGAGTACGCCGGCGCGACGTCGGAGTTGGTCAACTGGACGTCGTAGCCCTTCTGCTCGAGCACGTACTGCCAGAGGTAGCTGGCGGCGGTGTCCTCGTCCCAGCCGTTGAAGACGACGACGTGCATCGACTTCTGGTCGCCGTTGTCGAGCGTGCCGGATGCGCCGTAGTACCCGGCGGCATGCAGGCGGAGAGCCCGACGGCGGTGGCGGCGGCGAGGGCGAGCGCCGCGACGGTGCGCTTGGTGCGGTTGCGCTTCATGGTGTGGTCCTTCCTCACGCGTCGACGGTCTGGCGGTCGGCCGAGGCTGTGCCCGGCGCTTCCGCGGTGGCGGCGGTCTGAGCGGTCGCTGCGTTCGGCGTCGCGGGCGCCGACGGCTTCCGCTTCCGTCCGAACAGCCTGGAGGCGCGGCTCCCGTCCGCCCCGAGCGCTGCGGTCAGACGGTCCAGCAGGATCGCGAGGACCACGACGGACAGGCCGGCCTCGGCCCCCAGGCCGACGTCGATGCGGTTGAGGGAGGCGACGATCTGCTCGCCGAGACCGCCCGCGCCGACCATGCCGGCGATGACGACCATCGAGAGCGACAGCATGATGACCTGGTTGACGCCGGCCATGATGCTGGCCTTCGCGAGCGGGAGCTGGATCTGCCGGAGGATGCGCCACGGGCTGGAGCCGAACGCGGCGCCGGCCTCGACGACCTCGCCGGGGACCCCGCGGATGCCGAGCTCGGTGAGCCGGACGCCGGGGGCCATCGCGAACACGATGGTCGCGACGATGCCGGGGACCACGCCGACGCGGAAGAGCAGCAGCGCCGGGATGAGGTAGACGAACGCCGGGGTGGTCTGCATGAAGTCGAGCACCGGGCGGATGATCCGGCTCGCGGCGTCCGAGCGCGCCGCCCAGATGCCGAGCGGGATGCTGAACACGACGGCGAGACCCGCGGCGACGATGACGAGCGCGAGGGTGTCCATCGCGTTCGTCCACTGGCCGACGCTGACGATGAAGAGCAGGCCGACGCCTGCGCCGAGGGCGAGCTTCCAGCCCTTCGCGACGAACGCCAGGACGACGAGGATCGCGACGATCACCCAGAACGGCGGGGTGGAGAGGAAGTACTCCATCCACGCGTCCATCCACGTGAACACGTAGCGGACGACGTCGAAGAAGCCGGAGAGGTAGGTCGTGATCCAGTCGACGATCGCTGCGACCCAGGTGCCGAGCGGCAGGTGGAAGTCGCCGAAGGAGTTGGTGCCGGGGGTGATCATGCGTGGTCTCCTTCGGTGGTCGTGCCGTCGGTGCCGGTGGTGCCGTCGGTCTGGATCGGCGTCTCGCCGGTCGCCGCGAGGGTGGAGTCCATGTCCGAGTCGGAGATGCGCGTCACGGGCTCGAGGACCGGGATCGGCATCGTGGACGTCGGGACGTTGCCGAGGGCCGCGAGCAGGGTGACGCGGGGACGACGCCGAGCAGACGCTCCTCGTCGTCCACGACCGCGATCGGCAGCGGCGACTCGACGGCGAGCTCGAACAGGTCGGTGAGCGCCGTGTCCGGGGCCACCCGGGCGTACTCGGTGTTCACGATCGCGTCGAGGTTGGTGTCGCCGGCCTTGACCTGGCGCATGACGTGGCGGTCACGGACCCAGCCCTCGAGCTTCCGGCCACGACCGGTCACGAAGACCGCCGCGGTCTGCAGGTCGCGCATGGTGCGCAGCGCGCCGCGGGGACCGACGGTGAGCGGCACGGAGGCGCGGGCGGGCTCCATCACGCTCGACGCGGTGAGCACGCGGGCACGGTCGACGTCCTGGACGAACTGGGCGACGTAGTCGTTCGCCGGGTCGGTGAGGATGTCCTCCGGCGACCCGATCTGCACGATCCGCCCGTCCCGCATCACGGCGATGCGGTCGCCGAGGAACATCGCCTCGTTGAGGTCGTGCGTGATGAACACGATCGTCTTGCCGAGTCGCTGCTGCAGGTCGACGAGCTGCTCCTGCATCTCGCGGCGGATGAGCGGGTCGAGCGCGCTGAACGCCTCGTCCATGAGCAGGACGTCGGTCTCGGCGGCGAGGGCGCGGGCGATGCCGACGCGCTGCTGCATGCCGCCGGAGAGCTCATCCGGCTTGGCGTCCGCCCAGACGTCGAGCCCGACGAGGCCGATCACCTCGCGCGCCTTGGCCAGCCGGGTGGCCTTGTCGACGCCGTTCACCTCGAGGCCGTACGCGACGTTCTCGAGCACGGTGCGGTGCGGCAGCAGGGCGAAGTGCTGGAAGACCATCGACACGCTGGTACGGCGGATCTCGCGGATCTCCTTCGGCGCGGCCTTCGTCACCGTGCGCCCACCGATCTCGACGGTCCCCGCGGTCGGCTCGAGCAGCCCGTTCAGCATCCGGATGAGCGTCGACTTGCCGGAGCCGGAAAGCCCCATCACGACGAAGATCTCGCCCGGACGCACGTCGAAGGACGCGTCGATGACGGCCGCGGAACCGAGGTCGCGGACCTCGTCACGGGTCGCGCCGGCGGCCAGACGGCGAACCGCCTCGGCGGGACGCCGGCCGAACACCTTGAAGGCGCCGCGCACGCTGACGGCGGGCACGGTGGCCGGGTCGTCCGGCGTGGTGGCACGCCGGTCCTGGGGTGGTGCAATGGTCAACGGTGCTCCTCGCGGGACCGCGGCGCGGGGCGCACGGCGGTCTCGGTGTGGTTGCGGACGGGTCGTCCGGCACCTGCGTGCGGCCACACCGCATCGAGCCCGCGCAACAGGCGCAGGGCGAGCGATCGCACACGCGGGGGTCGTGCTCGGGACGACCCGGTCCGGCCGACCGTACGGCCGACGCTGTGCTGCTGCGTCGGACGCGTCCTGATCGTCGGTGTCCCTGAGGGGACGTTCAACGCTATCGATCCCTGTCCCCATCGCGAATCGAGGTCCGCCGGAACCCCGGCACCGCTGTACCCCGGCCACGGCGTGTCGCCCATGCCCATCGCGATCGCGATCGTAACCGTCTCGTTACGGTCCCGGCGGGCTCGCAGGTTTGCGTGCCGCCCCGGTTCGGGGCACCTGTAGCGTGTCGCGCATGACAGCCCAGAACGACACCGGGGTGGACCGTGCGTCCGCGAACGACTTCTCGCACGAGCAGGAGGGCTACCAGCACGGACTGAAGCCCCGGCAGCTGCAGATGATCGCCATCGGCGGCGCGATCGGTACCGGGCTGTTCCTCGGCGCCGGTGGTCGGCTGCACTCGGCGGGACCGGCACTGGCCGTCGTCTACCTCGTCGCGGGCATCTTCGCCTTCTTCATCCTCCGCGCACTGGGCGAGCTGGTGCTGCACCGTCCGTCCTCGGGCTCGTTCATCTCCTACGCCCGCGAGTTCTACGGCGAGAAGTTCGCGTACGCCGCCGGGTGGATGTACTTCCTCAACTGGGCGATGACCTCGATCGTGGACACCACTGCGGTCGCGCTCTACCTGCACTACTGGGCGGGACCGCGTGCCGTCCCGCAGTGGGCGCTCGCGCTCGCTGCGCTGCTCGTCGTGCTGGCCGCGAACCTCGTCGCCGTGAAGGTGTTCGGCGAGCTCGAGTTCTGGTTCGCCATCATCAAGGTCGCCGCGCTCGTGGCCTTCCTCGTCGTCGCCCTCGTCTGGCTCTTCTTCGCGTTCCCCGTCGAGGCCGGCGGCGAGGCGGTCCGGACCGGGTTCGGGATCTGGGCCGACAACGGCGGGCTCTTCCCGACCGGGCTGCTCCCGCGGTGCTCGTCGTGCAGGGCGTCGTGTTCGCCTACGCCGCGATCGAGCTCGTCGGGACCGCCTCCGGTGAGACGCAGGACGCCGAGAAGGTCATCCCCGTGCCATCAACTCGGTCATCCTGCGGATCGCCGTCTTCTACGTCGGTTCGGTCGTCCTGCTCTCGCTGCTGCTGCCGTACACGTCCTACAAGGACGGTGTCAGCCCGTTCGTGACCTTCTTCTCGTCGATCGGCAACCCGCAGGTCGGCCAGGTCGTCGGCTCGATCATGAACTTCGTGGTGCTGACCGCCGCGCTGTCCTCGCTCAACGCCGGCCTGTACTCCACCGGCCGCGCCCTGCACTCGATGGGCATGAACGGGTCCGCTCCGCGGTGGACCACGAAGATGTCGAAGGGCGGGGTGCCGTTCGCCGGCATCCTCCTGACGTCGTCGTTCACCCTGGTCGGCGTCATCCTCAACCTGTTCGTGCCCGAGCAGGCGTTCGAGATCGCCCTGAACATCGCGAGCCTCGGGATCATCACCGCGTGGGGCACGATCATCCTCTGCCAGATGCGGCTCCGGTCGTGGGCGAAGCAGGGTCTCGCCAAGGAACCGTCGTTCAAGCTCCCCGGTGCGCCGGTCACCTCGTGGCTGACGCTCGCGTTCCTGGTCTCGGTGATCGTCCTGATGGCGATCGACTACCCCGTCGGCACCTACACGATCGCATCCCTCGTCATCGTCATCCCGTTGCTCATCGTGGGCTGGTTCGTGCAGCGAGACCGGATCCTCCGCATCGCCTCGCTGCGGTCCGGCGTCACCGGCCCGTACCCGGTGACCGGTCGTGACCCGGCGAACCAGGTGCGGCGGGCGCGCGACACGAACGGCGACGACCCGGCCTGAGTCCGGTCGGAACGGTGCCGACTCGGACCGGTGCAGCCTCCGGGCTGTCCGGATAACGACACGACGCTCCGAGCGCGCATCGAAGGGTCCGGCACCCGCCGCTACGATCGGCGGGTGCCGGACTCTTCTGCCCACCGACGCTCGAACCTGCAGCTCACCTGGCGCGGCACGTTCGGCCGCGTCCGGGTCTTCGCCGACCGGGTGTCCGCGGAGACGAGCTTCGAGCGGGATGCGCTCGCGCAGGTGCCCATGGACGCCGTCCACGGGTGGCGGATCGAGCCGTGCGACTTCGACGCGGTGTGCGTCGAGTTCGTGACGGCCGACGAGACCTACCGGGTACTGCTCGACACCTCGGACGAGCGGGTCGCCGGGCTGGCGCTGCGCCGGGCGCTCGGCACGCCGCTCCCCGCTGCCACCTGACCCGGTCGGTCGCTCACGGCCACGCCGGGTGTGCGGTGCCGTCCGCGAGCCGGCGCTCCCAGACGCCGTCGAGGTCGGCGATCTGCTCCGCGTCGAGCCCGACCGACCCGACGGCGACGTTCTCGGCGAGGTGCTCGGTGCTCGACGTGCCGGGGATGAGCAGGACGTCCGGTGCGTGCGACAGCAGCCAGGCGAGCCCGAGCTGCGCCGCGGTGACGCCGAGGTCGGCGGCGATCCGCAGGGCGACCGGCTCGTCGGCGACCTTGGGCAGTCCGGGGAACGCGCCGCCGAGGGGAAGTACGGCACCCAGGCGATGCCGTTCTGCACGCACACGTCCAGCAGTGCCTCGTGCTCGCGGGCCACGAGCGAGTAGGCGTTCTGCACGCAGACGATCCCCGCGCCGAGCCCGCGCTCAAGCACCTCGCCCGACACCGCACTGAGTCCGATGCCACCGATGAGCCCTTCGTCCCGCATGGCCGTCATCTCGGCGAGCTGGTCGTCCAGGTCGACGAGCTGCTCCCCTCGGCGAGCAGGCCCGGCCCGATGTCGGCGCGTCGGAGGTTCACCACGTCGATCCGGTCGCGGCCGAGGCTGCGCAGGTTCGCGTGCACCTGCTCCCGGAGCTGCTCCGGTCGCTGTGCCAGGGCGAGCGGGACCGGCGCGTCGACCCGCACCGCGCCGACCTTGCTGACGACCACGACGTCGTCGGACCTGCCGAACGCCCGCCGGATCACGTCGTTCGCGACCCCGTCGCCGTAGAAGTCGGCCGTGTCGACGTGATCCACGCCGAGTGCACGGGCGCGGTGCAGCAGCGCCACGCCGGCGTGCCGGTCGTCGGCGAACCGTTCGAGGGCCATCGCGCCGTACCCGATCCGGGCGACGGTGCGCCCGCCGAGGTCGTACGCGCCACCCGGGCGCTGGGTCTCGTTCTCCTGCATGGGCATCTCCGGTAGTGTCGCCTGAAGCGGAGGAACCTCCGCTTCACCGACACTAACCGGAGGTGCCTCCACTTTGTCCAGCGAGGCGACGCTGCCCAGTGACCCGAAGTCCGTCCAACGACGCCCCGAGCCGATGCCGCGCGCAACCGGCAGCGAATCGTCGACGCAGCCCGGGCGGCCTTCACCGTCGACGGCGAGGACACGTCACTCGAGGGGATCGCCCGCTCCGCCGGGGTCGGCATCGGGACGCTGTACCGGAACTTCCCGGCGCGGGAGGACCTGGTCGCCGCCGTGTACCAGGTCGAGCTCGACGCGGCACTGTCGGTCGTGGACGACCTCCTCGCGGCGCCCGGCAGGACGGCCGCGGGGGCCCTCCGCGCCTTCACCGGCCGGTACGCCGCGTTCGTCGCGACGAAGCGCGGGCTCGCGGAGACCGTTCGAGCCGGCGCGCTGCGGGGCGCGGCACGGTCCGCGGGGACGCGGGAGCGGGTGAACGCCGCCGTGCAGCGGTTCCTCGACGCCGGTGCCGCCGACGGCTCGCTCCGGGGCGGCCTGCTCGCGGACGACGTCACCGCCGCCCTCGTGGGCATCCTGCTGTCGACGCGCGACGTACACGATCCCGAGCAGACCGACCGTCTGCTCGACATCCTGTCGGCCGGGCTCAGTCGGCCGGCGCGAACTGCGTGACGCGGAACGTCGCACCCTGCGGGTCCTCGAGCTCGGCCGCGCGGGTCCAGTAGCCCTCCCAGGTGCCGAGCACCCGCCCGCCGAGACGGTCGACCAGCGCCGCCGCGTCGTCCCGGTCGGCCACGCTGAACGAGACGTGCCAGTCGTCCGGACCGGCATCGAGTCGCGCAAGCGCGCCGACGACGTCGGCGAAGCCCTCGGGCGCACCGACCTGGCGCTCCCGGATGTCCGGGTCCGAGGTCGCTGCGAGGTGGTCACCGTAGCCCGGCAGCCGGACCATCGCGCTCGGCCCCTCCTGCATGTCCGACACCTGCCACCCGAACAGCCGCTCGTAGAACGAGAACGCCCGCTCCGGCTCGGTCGAGCGGAGATCGCTGAAGACCCATCCGCCCGGGGCGTTGATGTGCTGGGCGCCGAGCCGGGCCCGAGCCTGCCAGAGCCCGAACGCGGCGCCACGGGGATCGACGCAGTCGACGCTGCGCCCAGCGGCTCCCCCGGGCCCGGCGTCCTCGGGCGCACCGGCGATCCCGCCGAGCTCGACGACCCGTGCGGCCACGGCATCGGCGTCGTCGACGGCGACGTACGTCGTCCACGATGCCGGGTCGTCGCTCGACGCGACGGCACCGACCTCGCGCCCGCCGACGCTGGCGATGCGGTAGGAGCCGGGCGCGCCGGGCGGCAACCGCTCCTCGAAGTCCCAGCCGAACAGGGCGCCGTAGAACGCCTGGGCGGCGTCCGGGTCGGGCTGACGGGCCTCGATCCAGCTCGGGACGCCCTGCGGGTAGGTGCGCGGGGTCTGGTCGGTCATGGGGTGCCTCCCGGTTCCGCCGGCTGTCGGCCGGATGCCCAGGTCTACCGCTCGCCACCGACGCGGGCACGGCCTCGAGCGGTCAGTCGTCGTCGTGGTCGACGCGGTCGGTGACGACCTCGCCCGAGCCGGCGTCGATGCGGACGCTGTGCTTCGTCCCGGCGGTGTCGCGGACGTCGCCCTCCCACACGACCTTCCCGAGGTGGTCGTCCAGGCCGAGCTCGGTGATGGTCCCGGCGTGCAGGTCCTCGAACTTCCGAGCCGCGTCGCCGACGCCCAGGTCGGCCGCGGCGACGAAGCGTTCGCTCTCGGTACGGTCGTCCGCGTCCGAGGTCTTGGTGCGCGGCGAGCCGGACACCGAGGTACCGGCCGCGTCGGTGTGCACCTCGTGCTCGGTGCCGCCCTCCGTGACGACCAGGACCTCGTACGCGGAGCCGTTCCGCTCCTGCTCGACGGAGATCACGGTGCCGGAACCGACGGCCTCCCGCGCGGTGCCGACCGCGGCGCGGAGGGCGTCGTTCGCGGTGGCGGACGCCGACGTCGCGGTCGCCGACGCCGAGCCGGCCGCGGTGGACGACGAACCCGACTGCTCGGCGGACGCACCCGACTGCCCCGACTGCCCGGTGGAGCACCCGGCGAGGGCGAGCGATGCCACGAGCGGCAGGGCTGCGAGGCCGGCGAGTCGGCGGCCGGAGCGCACGGAGGGGGTGGTGTCGTTGCGGGGTGAGTTCATACCGTCAGCGTGGCGACGGGGTGCTGAAGCCGACCTGAAGCGACCTGTTCAGTCACCGAGTGCGAGGCGGACGACGAACCGGGCGCCACCGAGCGGTGAGTCAGTCACGAGCACCGCGCCGCCGTGCGCCCGGACCGCGTCCCGCACGATGGCGAGCCCCAGGCCCGCGCCGCCGGCATCACGACTGCGGGCCTCGTCGAGCCGGACGAACCGTTCGAACACGCGGTCACGCTCGTCCGGCGGCACCCCTGCACCGTCGTCGTCCACCGTGAGGACAGCCGTACCGCCGTCGTCGGCGAGCGCCACGAGCACGCGGGTCCTGGCGTGCCGCACCGCGTTGTCGACGAGGTTGCGGACCACGGCGGCGAGCACGCGCTCGTTCCCCAGCACGCGGACCGGGCCGATCCCGGAGCCGTCGACGTGCACGACACCGTCCGGCGGGGCGAGGGTCCGTGCGCGGGCGACGGCGTCGAACGCCAGGTCGTCGAGGTCCACCGGGCGTCGTCCGCCGATGCCGCCCTCGTCGAGGCGCGAGAGCTCCAGCAGCGCGGTGACGAGGTCCTGCAGCCGGAGCGCCTCGGACCGCACCACGTCGGCGAGCTCGGCGACGTCGGTCCGTTCGGGGTGCGCCGCGGCGACCTCGGCGTGCTGCCGGATCGTGGCGATCGGCGAGCGCAGTTCGTGGGAGGCGTCGGACACGAACCGCCGCTGTCCCTCGGCTGCGCTGTCGAGCCGGTCGAGCATGGCGTTCATCGTGTCCGCGAGCCGGGCGATCTCGTCCGCGGAGTCCGGCACGTCGACGCGGGCGTCCGGCCGGGCAGCGCGGATCGCCTCGACCTCGTTCCGCATGCGTTCGACGGGTCGGAGCGACCGCCCGGTGACGGCCCAGGCCACGAGTCCCATCACGAGTACGAGAGCCGGCACCCCCGCGGCGAGCAGCACCACGGCGGCGCCGACGGCCGCGTCGGCCTGCTCGAGCGAGACGCCGTAGACGAGGGTGGCCTCGCCGCCGCCGGGCAGGTCCACGTCGTCGGCGACGAGCAGCCACCGCTCCCCGTCGTGCGACCAGCGGGACTCGTCGTCGGTGGGGAGCGCCGGCGGGTCCGCGTCGTCGCCGTGCGCGAGGACCGAGCCGTCGTCCCCGACGACCTGCACGAGCACGTCCTTGTAGCCGCTGACCACGTCGGCACCGTCGGCCTCGACCCGGGCGGACGCCTGCTCGAGCCCGGACTCAGCCGCGGTGCGCACGCCGTCGAGGAGCACGAGCCGCAGGACCGCCACGAACGCCGTGGCACCGACCAGCAGTGCGGCGAGCACCACCACGACCGCGCCGAGCGTCGTGCGTGCCCGGACGGACCGGAAAGGTCGCGGGGATCGGGAGCGTCAACCACCGTCGGCCGCCAGCCGGTACCCGGCACCGCGCACGGTCTCGATCGCCGCTCGCCCGAAGGGCCGGTCGACCTTCCGCCGCAGGTGCCCGACGTACACCTCCACGATGTTCGGGTCGCCGTCGAAGTCGACGTCCCACACGTTCTCGATGACGTCACGCTTCGAGCAGACCTCGCCCGCACGGCGGGCCAGGAACTCGAGCACCGCGAACTCCCGGCTGGTCAGGTCGATGGGCGCCCCGGCGCGGCTCGCCGTCCGGGCGGCCGGGTCGACGACCAGGTCGCCGAGGGTCAGGACCGCCGGCCGCTCCCGTGCGCCGCGGCGTACCAGGGCACGGAGGCGCGCGACCAGGACGGGTGCGAGAACGGCTTGGTGACGTAGTCGTCGGCCCCCGCGTCGAGGGCCTCGACCTGGTCCCAGTCACCGTCCTTCGCCGTCAGCATGAGCACGGGCGTCCAGTCGCCGTCGGCCCGGAGCTGCGCACAGACGGCCCATCCGCTGAGTCCGGGCATCATGAGGTCGAGGACGATCGCGTCGTAGCCGAACTCGCGTGCGTACCACAGCCCGTCGGTGCCGTCGTGGGCGACGTCGACCGCCCAGCCCTCGGCCTCGAGGCCGCGGCGGACGCCGTCGGCGAGCCGGACCTCGTCGTCGACCACCAGTACGCGCATGCGACGATCCTGCCGCGTCCCGCTGAAGCGGCCCTGAAGCGCCGTGTACGCGACCACCGGGCGGACTGGAGGCGCGGGGCGGGCCCGTCCATCGCCTCCAGTCCGTCAGCCGGTCGCGTCCAGGGCCGCGACGATCGCGACGGCGCTGCGCACCAGCAGGGCCGTGAGGTCCGCTGCGGACCCCTCGTCCCGGGGCTGCACCTCGTCGAGCATCTCCTCGACGAACGCGACCCACGAGCGCAGGGCGCTCCGCAGCAGAGCGCGGTCGTCGTGTCCGAGGCTCGAGGAAGACCACGATCGCCCGACGGGCGTTCTCGTCGCGCGCCTCGTCGATGAGCGCACGCACCTCGGCGTCTCCGGCCGAGGCACCGCGGACGAGCGCGTGGAACGTGCCGCGGTGCTCGGCCACGAACGCGACGAACCGGCGGAGGGTGTCCTCCAGCCGGGCGAGGGGCTCGAGTTCCGCCCGCGGCTCGGTCGCGTGCAGCATCGCGTCGCGGGCGGTGCGGACGATCGCCTCGTGCAGGCCCTGCTTCGTGCCGAAGTAGTGGAAGAGCAACCCGCGGGAGACGCCCGCGTCGGCGGCGAGCCGGTCGATCGTGATGTCCTCGAGGGGTTCGTCCACGAGGGTCGCGACCCCGAGGGCGACGAGCTGCGCGCGGCGTTCCTCGGAGCTGAGGCGTGAGCGCTGGCGGTCGTCGGGCACGACTCGAGCCTACCGACGGGCGATGCCCGTCCCCGAACAGGGCACGTTCCTGTTGACCATCAGTCAACAAGGGGTCTAGCGTGGTGCGCGGTCGCGACAGAGGGGTCGCGACACGAGGAGGAACGATGCAGTTCACCAGGCTCACCCGGTCGCACGCCGGCCGGATCACACTCGCCGCCGTACCCGTCGGCGTCCTCACCGCGATCGCCTTCGGCGGCGTCGCGCAGGGAGCGGTCCCGGTCTCGTTCTCGATCTCCGGCCAGCAGTTCCAGATCAGCGCGGACAAGCTCGACGGGCAGCAGTTCTCGCAGTACGCGGGCGTCGCGAAGGACACCGCGGGCAACGAGCGCCAGGTCGCGATCGCCAACATCGGGTCGGCCACGCTCGCGAACCTCTGCCAGTCCGTCACGACCGACACACCGATGGGGAAGGTCGGCGTGATGATCACGGCCGGTGGCGGCAAGACCCCCGCATCGGCGAAGGACCTGCAGATCGGCATGACGGACCTCAAGGGCGACGCCGAGTTCCACGACATCCGGATCGGGGTCGACGCCTCGACGGTGAACGGTGACCAGAAGGGCAGCGCCGGGACTTCGCGCAGGACGCCGACTCGCTGACCATCGACGGCGTGCAGCAGACCGCGTGGTCGACGACCGCCGGGACGTTCACGCTCACGGGCATGCACCTGCAGCTCACGGACGGCTCGAAAAGCTGCTTCTGATGAGCGCGCACGCCGTCGCATCGACCTCCCCGTGGTCGCGGTTCCGGACGTGGGCCCGCGACCGTCCGTTCACCGGCGGTCTCCTCGTGGTGCTCGGCGGGGTGGAGCTGTTCTTCTCGGGGCAGCTTCGACCTGGGGAACATCCGCCTGCAGTTCGGCGTGGAGGGGCTCCAGGCCACCGTCATCCCGCTCGCGCTCGTCGTGCTCGGGGTGCTGGCGGTCTGCTCCCCCGCGCAGCGTCTGTTCTACGGCATCGTGGCGCTCGCGCTGGCGGTGTACTCCCTCATCGGGGTCAACCTGGCGGATTCGTCCTCGGGATGCTCCTGTCCGCGGTCGGCGGCGTGCTCGTCGTGGCGTGGATGCCTCGCTCGGCGCCGAGCGCGGTGGACGACGACCATGGCAGCGCGCCGCGAGACGGCACCGCGACGTCAGACGGCACCGCGACGTGAGTCAGCACCGCGGCTCGGGGCGGCGTCGGCGTACTGCGCTCGGGGCGGGCGCCGTGCTCGTCGTCGCCGGCGCGCTGTCGGTCACCGGCGGCACGAGCGCCTCGGCGGCCGGGTTCTGCATCCCGCTGCTCATGGACTGCTCGTCGCCCTCGTCGACGCCGTCGGGCACGTCGTCGCCGACCCCGAGCGGGTCCGACGACTCCGGTTCGGCGCCGTCACCCTCGTCCGGTTCGGGCGGTTCGGGCGGTTCGGGCGGTTCGGGCGGTTCGGCGGTTCGTCCGGTTCGTCCGGTTCGTCCGGTTCGTCCGGTTCGTCCGGTTCGTCCGATCCGGACGCCACAGCCCCGTCGTCGCCGGGTTCCGGGACGGATTCGGGTTCCGGCCCGTCGTCCGGCGACGACGGCGCCGATGCCGACAGCGCACACTCCGGGTCCGACACGCCAGACCCGGAGTGGGGACCGGCGACCCCCGACGACACGACGGTGTTCACACAGCCGTCGGCGCAGCTGAGCAGCTCGTCGATCGAGATCGGCGGACTGTCCGGGCTCGCACTCGTGCAGGTCCCGCTCGCCGACGGATCGGAGATCACCGCGATCCGGCTCAGTGCGGACCGGGTCGCGATGGACGACTTCACGCTCGACGTCCGCGGCGAGTCGAACGGCACCTCCGCGGTGACGACGGACGCCAGGATGGAGCTCCGCGGGCACGTCGAGGTGTACCTCAACTCGGTCACCGCCGAACTGCCGGGAGGAAAGCACCTCACGCTCGGCGCCGACACCCCGCCGCCGGGCGGCGAGCTGCCGACCACGTGGGCGCGGGTCGACCTCGGACTCGTGGGCGCCACCGCCGACGGGATCACGCACACCGGCTCCGACCTGCGGATCCGCCCCGGCTCCTGATCGATCCGCGCGTAGCGAGCAGAATCGCGCGTAGCGAGCAGAATCGCGCGTAGCGAGCAGAATCGCGCGTAGCGAGCAGAATCGCGCGTAGCGAGCAGAATCGCGCGTAGGAAGCAGAATCGCGCGTAGCGGGTCGGAAGTTTCGACACCCTACGCGCGATTCTGCATGCCAGGTCGGTTGCGGTGGGTGCGGTGGGCAGGAACGTCGGACTGGAGGCGCGGGGCGGGGCCGCGCCGAGCCTCCAGTCCGACGTTCGGCTGGGTCGAGAGCCGCTCAGACCAGCAGGAGGATGCCCGCCACGACCGCGGCGACGGCGATGACCAACGCGATCAGCAGCAGCACGAGGTGCACCGTGTAGAACGTGGTCGGCCTCCCGGCCGCGTCACGCGCCCGGGAGTCCTTCGCGACCCGCTGGAAGAAGCGCGGCCAGGTGACGACGTTGAAGACGGCACCGATGAACAGGACGACAGCTGCGAAGACGGTCACCCGACGATCCTAGACACCGCCCGACGGAGCCGGTGGTGCTCGGCCGCCCCCAACGCGGCCGAGTCCCGCCCCGGCGACCACTCGAAATGTAGCAACTGCTACAGACCATACACGGCGACGGCGACGGCGTCGAGCGATCCGGCGGGGCGCCGTCCCGTCCACTGCGGCAGGACGCACCCGCGACCACGTGGAGCGCGCGGGGCAGCACGACGAGGAGCCCGCCGGGCGGGCACGACGAGGAGCGGCCTGCTACGCGGCGTCGAGCGCTGCCTCGGCGTCGGCCAGCGCCTGTCGCTCGGCTTCGCTCAGGGTCCGCCGCGTGTGCCGAGCGCCGTCGTTGATCTCGACGATCAGCCGGCTGAGCCGCGTCGCGGGGTCGCCGGAGTCCGGGTAGGCGTTGTCGGTGCCGACGCGCTCGTGCAGGGGCGCGAGGCGGCGGAGCGCGGCCTCGACCCGGCGGGACCGCCGACGCCGGGAGACCTGGTGGCCGATCACGAGCAGGAGCATCCCCGACGAGACGCAGATCACGGCGCCCGGGGTCGCCACGTCGTACGGGAGCGTCAGGGCGCGCGTGAGACCGAGGTGACCGACCACGTGTGCGACGTCCATCACGACGACGACCACCATCCGGACGACGCCGAGCACGCCGCCGAGCACGAGGACCCACAGTCCGACGAGGTCCGTGGTGGTCCGGGCCTCACGAAGGTGCAGGACGCAGATCAATCCGGTGGCACCGAGCGCCACCCCGAGGTACACCGTCTGCGCCACCGAGTACACCGTCGCAGCCGGGTGCTGCCCGGCGTCGAGCATGAACGTCGTCGTGGTCCCGGGCTTGTCGAGCACGGCGAACGCCGCGACCACCACCACGCCGACACCGAAACACGTCACCACGATCGCGTTCCGGAGCCACGGCCGAGCCGCACCGACCGCCTTCGCCACGCCCCACAACAGCGTGCTCGTGCCCGCGACCATGAGGCAGTCGCTGATGACCGTGACGACGTTGAACCCGCCGACCAGCGGATCGAGCCACAGGTAGAGCGGGTCGACGTTCGTGACGATGGTCGCCGCGAACAGCAGGAACGTCACCGCGAGCGTCCGGTCCTGCCCGCGCTGGAGCACGAACAGCGTCACCGTGCCGGCGATGAGGAGCACCGCCTGGACGACGGAGACGATCACCCGAACACCCCGCGGAACGCACTCGGACGGTCGCGGTGGCCGCGGATGAGCCCGGCGAGCCGGTCGGCGAAGACCTCGGCCTCGTGTTCGTACTCGTTCGAGAACAGCCCGCGGGCGAGGGCCCGCTCGACCCGGTACTCCGGAAGGTCGGGGATGACGTCGCGGATGTACGCGGCCTGCGGTGCGTGGTCCTGGTGCCGGTGCAGGATGTGCCCGAGCTCGTGGCCGATCACGAACGACCGGAACGTGCGCGACGCCGTGGGCGAGATCATCACGAGGTGGTGCCGTTCGAGCGTCGCCACGAAACCGCAGACCGGCTCCGCCGCGAGGAACGCCTCTTCCCGCACGACGATCGGCTTGCCGACGATCTCCGCCGCCGCCGAGACCGCCTGGTCGACGTCCGACCAGCGCTCGGCGACACCGCGCGCCCAGAAGGTCTCGACGAGGACGGAGCCGGCGTGCGCCGTCATGCGACGCTCCCCCGCTCCGACTCCTCCTCGAGCACCTCGGCGATGCGCCGGAGCGCCTCCGGCGAGAGCTCACCGGGGAACGTCCTGGCCGCGAAGCCGCTCACACGCGCCGATCGGAGGGACCGGACGAGCGCGAGCTGCGCACCGATGCGCTCCGGCACGTCGCTGTCCTCGAGCAGGAAGCGCTCGTCGACCTCGAAGAACCCCGCGAGCAGGCGGAGGAGCCCTGTGTCCCGGTTCCGACGCCCGTCACCGGAGAGCATGTACGTCCACTTCGCACGGGACAGCGAACCGCCCTGCTCGGCCACGTACTCCTCGATCGCGGCGAACGGCACGGGCGAGCCCCGCTGGGCTTCCTCGAAGTCGAGGAGCAGGCTGAGCCGGCGCGCGAGCTCCGCGGCGTCGAGGACGCCGCCCTTCGGATCTGCTGTCGCCATGTCGATCGGACTCCTCCCCAGCCGCACGTCGTGCAGGACATGGTAGCGCGGCCGACGCGGTCTCCGCCGCTACCCTCGGGATGGTGACCCCGCGCTTCCCGTCGACGATCGCCGCGGCGGTGGAGCACGAGATCGTGATCACGAAGTCGCGGTTCATCACCACCGTGGCCCCCGTCACGATGCTCGAGGACGCCGAACGGGTGATCGCCGAGGTCCGCCGTCGCCACTGGGACGCCCGGCACAACTGCACCGCCATGGTCACGGGGGTGCTCGGCGACCAGGCACGCTCCTCCGACGACGGCGAACCCTCGGGAACGGCGGGCGTGCCGATGCTCGATGTCCTCCGGCGGCGCGGGCTGACCGACGTCGTCGCGGTCGTCACGCGGTACTTCGGCGGCGTCAAGCTGGGCGCCGGCGGCCTCGTCCGGGCCTACTCGACCTCGGTGTCCGAGGCGCTCGACCGGACGGCGCTCGTCCACCGGCGAGCGCTGACCCGGGTCGCCGTGGACGTCCCGCACGCCGACGCCGGCCGCATCGACAACGTGCTGCGCGACTGGGCCAGGCACCACGACGCGACGCTCGGCGACCCGGCGTACCGCACCACCGCGGTCTTCGAGCTGTGGGTCCCGGCCGACACGCTGGAGCAGCTCCGCGCCGCCCTCGCCGAGGCGTCGTCCGGCGCCCTCGCTCCCCTCGTCGGCGAGGAACGCGTCGTCGACGTCGCCGGCTGACGCCGGCACGACGTCGCGTCGCCCGTCCGCGCGGGTTCGACGCCGACCGTCGAGTCGGGCGTGTCCTGACCCGGTCGACCACCCCGGCCGGGAACGACGAAGGCCCCGACTCGACGAGCCGGGGCCTTGCTGGTGCGCCCCCTCGGACTTGAACCGAGAACCCACTGATTAAGAGTCAGTTGCTCTGCCAATTGAGCTAGAGGCGCGTTCGCCGCGATCCGGACTTCCGTGCCGCAACGGGAATCAACAATAGCATGGGTTTCGCGTGCTCCTGACCACTCGGAGCACCGGATCGAACAGGAGCACCATGACCGACCGTCTCGCCGCCGGCGACACCGCCCCCGACTTCACCCTGCCGGACCAGGACGGCGTCGAGCACTCGCTCGCGAGCCTGCGCGGCAGGAAGGTCATCGTCTACTTCTACCCGGCGGCCTCCACCCCCGGCTGCACCACCGAGGCGTGCGACTTCCGGGACAGCATGTCGTCCCTGCAGGCCGCGGGGTACGAGGTCCTCGGCGTCTCGAAGGACGAGCTCCCCGCCCTCAAGACCTTCCAGCGCGAGCAGGCGCTCTCGTTCCCGCTGCTCAGCGATCCGGACCTCGCCGTGCACAAGGCCTACGGCGCCTGGGGCGAGAAGAACAACTACGGGAAGATCGTCACCGGGACCATCCGGTCGACGATCGTCGTCGACGAGGACGGCACCGTGCAGCTGCCGCTCTACAACGTGAAGGCGACGGGGCACGTGGCGAGCCTGCGGAAGAAGCTTCGGCCTGGTCTGATCGTCCGGGCCGGGCGCGAGACTCGTCCGAGCCGGGCGCGAGACTCGTCCGAGCCGGCCCGAGTCTCGCCGTGAGCGACAGTTCTTGCGCTCGAACGCGCGAGAACTGTCGCTCAGGCCGAGTCTCGGGCAGCGCCCCTACCGCCCGGTGGTTCCGACGTCAGTCGGCGTCGTCGCGGCGCACGAGCACGGCCGTCACCGGACGCGACAGGACCAGCGTGATGCCGAGCAGCGCCGGGATGAGCAGGACCCAGCCGATGGCGGGAACGCGGAAGACGCCCTGGAACGCACCGATCGCGAGCGCTCCCTGCAGCACCTGCCAGACGATGATCCCGGAGCGCACCCACGGGCGGCGGTTGCGGAGTCCCACGAACAGTGCCCGAGCCACAGCGCGGCGATCGCGGTGAGGATGGTCAACGCGATGCCGGAGGCGATGCTGGTGGCCGGTGCGACGACGAGTTCCACGATCAGCACGACCGTCACGACGAGGAGTGCGGCGAACTCGATCCCGACGACCACGAGGAGCGCCACGAGCGCGGGCGACCTCCGACCGACTGACTCGCGCTCGGACTCGTTCGGGTGGTGTCGGGCACAGCATTCCTCCAGCCTCGGAACCCTTGATTTGGCCCTACCAGTATGGAACGATATCCGAGGTCGTTTGGACGGCACGATGTGGTGTGCGTCTCCCGTGGTTCGACGCTCCTCCCCGAGCGTTCCGCGGGCGTCAGACTCGCTTCCTGCGGACTCCTCCCCCACGGGTGTCCCCTCGTGCCTCGCACATGCCAGCGTTCCGATCCCCGAGCCACGGCCCCGGCCTGCCGTTCGAGCATCGATTTCAAGGAGCACCACACATGGACTGGCGTGACCAGGCAGCCTGCCTCACCGCGGACCCCGAGCTTCTTCTTCCCCGTCGGGAACACCGGACCGGCCGTCGACCAGATCGAGAAGGCCAAGTCGGTTTGCGCTCGCTGCACGGTCACCGAGATGTGCCTGCAGTACGCCCTCGAGAACAACCAGGACTCTGGCGTCTGGGGTGGCCTCAGCGAGGACGAGCGACGTGCGCTGAAGCGCCGTGCCGCTCGCGCTCGCCGCGCTTCCTGACCCGGCGCAACCCGCGCGCTCGACGCCCGCCGCCCCTCGGGGTGGCGGGCGTCGTTGCGTGGCGCCGGGTGCCGGGCTGCGCGCTGGGTGCGGTACCGCGCGCGCGGTGGGGTGAGGCGCCGCCAGAACCTGGTTCCGGACACAGCACCACGCATCTTCGCAGTGCTGTGTCCGGAACCAGGTGTCGCGCGACGGTGCTACGCGGCGGCGGTGAGCCAGCGGAACGGGATGGTGATCGTCACCTCGGTGCCGCTGCCGGTCAGGGTGTGCCAGTCGATCGTCCCCCGAGCTCGCCCTGGATCAGCGTGCGGACGATCTGCGTCCCGAGCCCCGACCCGACCTTGCCCTCCGGGAGGCCCCGGCCGTTGTCGCGCACCTGGATGTCGAGGTGGTCGTCGAAGCGCTCCGCGACGATCTCGACCTCGCCGTCGCGACCGTCCAGCCCGTGCTCGACGGCGTTCGTGACGAGTTCGGTGAGCCCGAGCGCGAGGGGGGTCGCCGCCTCGGAGGGCAGCACGCCGAACTCCCCGGTCTTCTTCGGCCGGACGGTGGTGTTGTGGGACGCGGCGACCTCGGTGACGAGCTTGAGCACGGAGTCGAAGACCTCGTCGAAGTCGACGTTCTGGCTGAGCCCGGTCGACAGGGTGTCGTGCACGACGGCGATCGCCGCCACGCGTCGCATCGCGTTCTGCAGTGACGTGCGGGCCTCCTCGGAGTGCGTCCGCCGGGCCTGGATGCGCAGGAGCGAGGCCACCGTCTGCAGGTTGTTCTTCACGCGGTGGTGGATCTCGCGGATCGTGGCGTCCTTGGTGATGAGCTCGCGCTCCTGGTGGCGCATCTCGGTGACGTCGCGGCAGAGCACCACGGCTCCGATCCGCTCACCGTGGTCGCGCAACGGGATGGACCGCAGCGAGACCGTGACGCCCTTCGACTCGATGTCGGCACGCCAGGGGGCACGACCGGTCACGACGAGCGGGAGGGACTCGTCGACGTCGAGCTGCGCCCCGATGAGCTCCGTGGTGACCTCGGCGAGGGACTTCCGCTCGAGCTTCCCCTCGAACCCCATCCGGTTGAACGCACTCAGACCGTTCGGGCTGGCGAACGTGACGATCCCGTTCGTGTCGAGCCGGAACAATCCGTCACTGGCACGCGGAGCGCCGCGACGCGGACCGGCCGGCGCTCCGAGGTCCGGGAAGTCGCCCGTGGCGATCATGCCGAACAGGTCGTTCGCGCTCGCGGTGAAGTTCAGTTCCTGGCGACTCGGGGTCCGGGACTCGTCCTGGTTCGAATGCCGGGTGACGACGGCGATCGGGCGTTCGGTGGTCTCGGCGCTGTTGGCGTTCAGGCGTCGGAGCACCGGGATCGCCCGCACCCGGGTCGGGGTGTCCTCGTACCAGTCCGGCTCGGCCGAGTCGACGACCCTGGCACCGGCGAAGCACTCGGTGACCTGTTCGCGCCACTCCTCGCGGATCTCCTGCCCGACGATGTCGCGGTAGAAGAGCGTCGCTGCGGAACTCGGGCGGGCGTGTGCGACGGCCACGAACGAGCCGTCCTCGGCGGTCGGCACCCACAGGACCATGTCGGCGAACGAGAGGTCGGCGAGCAGCTGCCAGTCCCCGACGAGCAGGTGGAGCCACTCGACGTCGGCTTCGGAGGAACGGCCTTGTGCGAGGACGAGGTCACTGAGGGTCGACACCCGCCCAGTCTAGGTGCGCGGCACTGTGGACAACTCCGCGCTCTCCACAGTCGGATCGCTGTCATATTTCTCATGTTGTACTCGCCATACGCTCGGCCCGATGAAAGGGGCAGGGGTGGCCGAGGAAGCACGCCGGATCGACGATGCGAACGGAGCGCCGCAGGCGGCACGGCTGAGCGTCGTCCCGCCACCGACGGACGTCGAGGACACGGCGCGAGCGCTCGGTCTGTGCGTGACGGAGATCCTCACCGGTGCGCGCGAGGTGGACAGCATCGCCAGGTGGATCACGGACGAGGTGCACCGGCACCTGCAGCAGCGGGCCGCAGTGGCGGCACGGTCCCGGCAGCTCGGCGGCCGGTCACGCGGACGGGCACTGCTCCGCGTCGGCAGCGTGATCGTGTGCCGTCCGGCGGACGGCGTCGCCGAGGCGACGGTGGTGGTCCACACACGGAGTCACGCGCGGGCGGTCGCGATGCGGCTGGAGGAGCGTCAGGGGCGCTGGCGTGCGACGGCGGTCGGCGTACTCTAGATCCGCCCGCGGCCGTCACAGGTGACGGGAGGTGGGCCCCACCCGCCGGTACCGGCGTGACGCGCCAGCGGCACGACGGCCGTGACGGGAGGTGGGCCCCACCCGCCGGTACCGGCGTGACGCGCCAGCGGCACGACGGCCGTGACGGGAGGTGGGCCCC
The DNA here is from genome assembly GCA_029689965.1 of Curtobacterium flaccumfaciens. Classification (GTDB taxonomy): domain Bacteria; phylum Actinomycetota; class Actinomycetes; order Actinomycetales; family Microbacteriaceae; genus Curtobacterium; species Curtobacterium flaccumfaciens_E. Next base: position 3,043,618 of record CP121450.1, read on the forward strand.
ACCCGCCGGTACCGGCGTGACGCGCCAGCGGCACGACGGCCGTGACGGGAGGTGGGCCCCACCCGCCGGTACCGGCGTGACGCGCCAGCGGCACGACGGCCGTGACGGGAGGGACGGTGCCAGCCCGCACCGTGCCTCCCGTCCGACGTCTGGCCGGGTCAGCCCTTCTTGGCGGCCTGGCGACGCTCGGCGCGATTGCTCGCCGCAGCCTGTCCGGACGCCGTCGCAGCGCTCCCGAACGCGGAACCCTGCTCCGGGCCGGAGGCCGCCTCGGCCTCGGCCTGCGCCTTCTGCGCGCGCGCCGTGGCCGCCTGTTCGAGACGACCCCGCTCGTCGCGGACCTCGACCTCGCCGTCGATCGACGGCGCCGAGTACTCGAGGCCGGAGACCTCGTCCTCGCTGAGGCCCTTCGCCTCGATGACCGCGTTCTCGCCGTCCGACTGGACCTGCACCTCGAGGTTGAACAGGTAGCCGACCGACTCTTCGCGGATCTGGCCCATCATGCTCTGGAAGAGCGCGTAGCCCTCACGCTGGTACTCGACGAGCGGGTCGCGCTGCGCCATCGCTCGCAGGCCGATGCCGTCCTTGAGGTAGTCCATCTCGTAGAGGTGATCGCGCCAGCGGCGGTCGATCACGGACAGGACGACACGGCGCTCGAGTTCGCGCATGGCCTCGTCCCCGAGGAGCTCCTCGCGCTTCTCGTAGGCGAGCTTCGCGTCGGAGAGGATCTCGCGACCGAGGAACTCCCGCGTCGCCTTGCCCTTCGAGCCCGCCTCGGTGATGACCTCGTCGATGGAGATCGAGATCGGGAACAGCGTCCCGAGCTCGGTCCACATGGCGTCGAGGTCCCAGTCGTCCGCGTTGCCCTCGGCAGTGTGGGTGTCGATGACGTCGTCGACGACGTTCTTGAGGAACGTCTGCGCGCGGTCGTGGATGTCGTCGCCTTCGAGGATGTGCCGGCGGTCGCTGTAGATCGCCTCGCGCTGGCGGTTCAGCACGTCGTCGTACTTGAGGACGTTCTTCCGGATCTCGGCGTTGCGGCTCTCGACCTGCGCCTGTGCCGAGCGGATGGCACGGCCGACGAGCTTGTTCTCGATCGCGAGGTCGTCCGGGACGTTCGAGCGCCCCATCAGGCTCTCGGCGGCTCCCGAGTTGAACAGGCGCATGAGGTCGTCGGTGAGGGACAGGTAGAACCGGCTCTCGCCCGGGTCGCCCTGTCGGCCGGAACGACCGCGCAGCTGGTTGTCGATGCGCCGGGACTCGTGGCGCTCGGTGCCGAGGACGTAGAGACCGCCGGCCTCACGCACCTTGTCGCCCTCTTCCTCGACCTCGGTCTTGACCCGGGCGAACACGTCGTCCCACGCGGCCTCGTACTCCTCCGGCGTCTCCGTCGGGACAGGCCCTTCGCGTGCATCTCCTGCACGGCGAGGAACTCCGAGTTGCCGCCGAGCATGATGTCGGTACCGCGACCGGCCATGTTCGTCGCGACCGTCACGGCGCCGAGACGACCGGCCTGGGCGACGATCGCCGCCTCTCGCGCGTGGTTCTTCGCGTTGAGGACCTCGTGCTTGACGCCCTTCTTCGCGAGGAGCTTCGACAGGTACTCCGACTTCTCGACGCTCGTCGTGCCGACCAGGACCGGCTGGCCCTTCTCGTGGCGTTCCGCGATGTCCTCGGCGACCTGTTCGAACTTGGCCTTCTCGTTCTTGTAGACGAGGTCCGTCTGGTCGATGCGCTGCATCGGCTTGTTCGTCGGGATCGGGACCACGCCAAGCTTGTACGTCGACATGAACTCGGCCGCTTCGGTCTCGGCGGTACCGGTCATGCCGGAGAGCTTCTGGTACAGGCGGAAGTAGTTCTGCAGGGTGACCGTGGCGAGGGTCTGGTTCTCGGCCTTGACCTCGACGCCCTCCTTCGCCTCGATCGCCTGGTGGATGCCCTCGTTGTAGCGGCGCCCCATCAGGATGCGGCCGGTGTGCTCGTCGACGATCAGGACCTCGCCGTTCATCACGACGTAGTCCTTGTCGCGCTTGAACAGGGCCACGGCCTTGATCGAGTTGTTGAGGAACGAGATGAGCGGGGTGTTCGCCGACTCGTAGAGGTTGTCGATGCCGAGGTAGTCCTCGACCTTCTCGATGCCGGGCTCCAGGACGCCGACCGTGCGCTTCTTCTCGTCGACCTCGTAGTCCTCGCCGGGGGTCAGGCGGGTCGCGATCGAGGCGAACTCGGTGAACCAACGGTTCGCCTCGCCCGAGGAGGGGCCGGAGATGATGAGCGGCGTGCGGGCCTCGTCGATGAGGATCGAGTCGACCTCGTCCACGATGGCGAAGAAGTGGCCGCGCTGCACCATGTCGGAGGCCTGCCACGCCATGTTGTCGCGAAGGTAGTCGAAGCCAAACTCGTTGTTCGTGCCGTACGTGATGTCGGCGGCGTACTGCTCGCGACGCTCGGCCGGGGACTGGTTGGCGATGATGCAGCCGGTGGTCATCCCGAGGGCGCGGAAGACGCGGCCCATGAGCTCGGACTGGTACGACGCGAGGAAGTCGTTCACGGTGATCACGTGCACGCCGCGCGACGGGATCGCGTTGAGGTAGGCCGCGGTCGTGGCGACGAGGGTCTTGCCCTCACCGGTCTTCATCTCGGCGATGTTGCCGAGGTGCAGTGCGGCGCCGCCCATGAGCTGCACGTCGAAGTGCCGCATGCCGAGCGTGCGCTTCGAGGCCTCGCGGACGGCGGCGAACGCCTCGGGCAGCAGGTCGTCGAGCGTCTCGCCGTTCGCGTAGCGCTCGCGGAGCTCCTTCGTCTCGTCCTGGAGCTCCTCGTCGGTCAGGCTCGCGAAGTCGTCCTCGAGGTCGTTGATGGCCGAGGCGTACGCCTTCAGCCGACGGAGGGTGCGTCCTTCACCGATGCGGAGGACCTTCTCCAGCACGTTTGCCACGTGAGCTCCTTACGAGATCGTCACGCGCGACCTGCGCGATGCGAACAGCCAGTCATGCTAGCAACCCGGTCCACCCGGCCGCTGGGAGCGGCACGGGTGTGCGCGGCCCGCGAACGGACCGCGCACGCCCCCGGTCGATGCCCAGGGACGACCGTCAGGCGATGGCGATCGCGGGCTCCGCCTCGGAGTCGGCCGCCCAGGCACCGCCGGCGGACGGGTCGTCGATGCCGATGACGCCGTAGTCCCAGCCCTTGCGGCGGTAGACGACGCTCGGCCGGTGCGTCTCGGCGTCGACGAAGAGGTAGAAGTCGTGCCCGACGAGCTCCATGAAGTAGAGCGCGTCGTCGACGGTCATGGGAGCGGCCTCGAACACCTTGTGGCGGATCACCACCGGGCTGTACGGCTGGTCCTCGTCCTCGCCCGTGTCCTCGACGACAGGGACCGCACCGGTCGCGACGCCCTCGATGAGCTTGCCGTCGGCGGGGACGACGCCCATCCGCTCGAACGCGGTACCCGACGCCTCGGACACCGAGGTGGGGCGGTGACGCCCACGGTGCACCTTGCGCCGATCCCGCGCTCGGCGGAGTCGTTCCATGATCCGGGCGAAGGCGAGGTCGAACGCGGCGTACTTGTCGGAGGCCGCGGACTCAGCCCGCACGAGGGGGCCGGGGCCGATCAGGGTCAGCTCGACGCGGTCCTCGCCCTGGGTGCCGCCGGACTTCTCGTTGTGGCGGCTGATGCGCACCTCGAAGGCGAGGGCGCGGTCGGCGAGCACGTCGATCTTCTCGGACTTCTGTTCGACGTAGGTGCGGAATCGGTCGGTGACCCCGATGTTCCGGCCCGTGATCGTCACGTCCATGTGGCGGCTCCCATCCAGACTCAGCGCGTCGCCTCCATCCGGCGATCATGAACGCCTTGCCGCGAGGCTAGACCCGCGGGCACGCCGGCGTCACACCGTGACGGCGGGTCGGCCGGACACCCACCGGACGCACAGCCGTCACCGGGCGTTCACCGATCCGCCGGGTCGCGGGGATCGGGCCCGTCAGTCGTCGACGCTCGCGACCGCGACGCAGCGCACGACCCGCCCGCCGGCGGCGCGGACCGCGCGCACCGCCTCGGCCATCGTGACGCCCGTCGTCACGACGTCGTCCACCACCACGACGTCACGTCCGCGGACGCCGACGGCACGGAGCGTCCCGACGGTGGCCGCCACACGTTCGACCGCGGTCCGCTCCTTCTGCCCGGCGCCCGCGCGGTCGTGTCGGGTCCGGAGCAGCGCCCGCGGACGGCGGACGCCCCCGCGCGCGAGCAGCAGCTGCACCGGGTCGAAGCCACGACGCCGTGCACCGCGACGTGAGGGCGGCACACGGAGCAGCACGGTGTCCGGTGGCGCCTCGGCGAGCGCCGTCCGGACGAGTACTCCGAACCGGGCGCCGAGCGGACGCGCCAGGTCCACCCGGCCCCGCAGCTTCAGTTCGAGCAGCAGGGTGCGGACGAGTCCGACGTACTCGAAGGCCGCGTCGAGCCGGACGCCGGCGACGAGCCGCACGCGACGCGGGGCCGCGTCGAGCGAACCGCGGCACACGGGGCACAGGGCACGGTCCGCCGCTCCGCACCCGGCGCAGGCCACCGGCAGGAAGAGCCCGAGCACCGCGAGGGCCGCGTCCTGCCAGGGCCGGTCGGTCGTCGTCATGCCACGATCCTGTGGGCGACCGGGCGTCGGACGCGCGCCGGTGCCGGGACCGGTGGACGGGCCTCCAGGCAGACGCCCCTGTGGAGGACCGACGCGCCACCGGGCGGTGGCGGGCGGACGAGCCGGCGCTCGCGCCGCGTGGGCTCGTCAGCGCTGGATGCCGAGCACGTCCGCCTCCACGCCGGTCGTGTCCCAGCCCCGCCCGTGGACTGCAGCACCGCCCCGTCCGACATCCGGAGCAGCATCGAACCGCCGCCGCCCCCGGCGATCTCGGTCGCCCGCCCGTCCGGCTTCGGCAGGGTGCTCGACTGGCCGCCGATCGTCGAGCGGACCACGTCCGGACCGGACGACGTCTGACCGACCGAGGCGACGTCGGAGTCGCTGATCCAGGCGGCCCCCACGGCGTCCCCGTCGCGGCCTGCAGCCGGACGGGCGACCCGAGGGCGCTCGGCGTGCGGTCGGACCCGCGGACGATCGCCATCACGTACAGGCTGGGCCCGTCGCTCGTGTCGATGAGGGCGAGCGCGCGCGTGGAGTCGCGGGAGACCTGGAAGGACACCAGCGCACCGGCCGGGAGCGTCGTGTTCACCGGGTGCGGGTCGCCGCCGAGACCGTAGGCGGTGACCGTCCGGGTGTTCTTCGACGACGCGACCCAGACGAACCCGAGGTCGTCGATCGACGGCGCGACCAGGTCCTCGGTCGCGTCGATGCGGAGGTGGTCCCGGCCGCGGACCACCGTCACCCCGTCGTCGTTGCCGACCGCCGCTGCGGTGCCGGAGGCCGAGAGCGCGAACGACGACGGGTCGAGGTCGGCGATCTCGTCGCCCATGCCGCCGCCGAGCTCGGCGACCTTCCCGCTGCCGAGCGCCGCGTAGCCGACGGTGCCGTCGTGGTCGACCAGCGGTCGGCTGTCGATGTCGGGGTTCTGCTGCGCGTCGGAACCGCTGCCGTCCGGCACCGAGAACGACGTGCCCTCGACGGTGATCTCGACCGAGGACACCGTGGCGACGGATGCGAGTGACTTGCTCAGTTGCTCGCGCATCAGTCGTCGTGCGGAGCCGTCGGCGCGCAGGGCGTCGCTGGACAGGTCGACGAGGGCGGTGCCGTTGTCGATCGTGACCGCGTTGAGGGAGAGCTGGGTGCCCTCCGGGAACGACGACACGACGGCGCCCTTCAGCCAGTCGGCCGGCCCCGTGAGCAGTGCGCTCGCGATGCGCGTGCTCGTCGAGGAGCGGGCGAGGAACCAGCGTTCGTCGGGGACGAGGAACTTGTACGTCGGGTCGAAGAAGTAGAGCGCGTGCTGCTGGAACACCGACTCGAAGTTCACCGGCGACAGGATGATGCCGTCGGGTGCGTAGGAGATGCGCCACTCGCCGTCCTCGCGGGTGAACTGGAACGTGAGCGTGGACGACGTCGGGCGGACGGCCTGCGTGTACTCGCCGTCGGAGTCCACCGTGGCGCTCGCCGTCAGGGTGTACGTCAGCTCCCGCTCGCCGACCCGTTCCACCGCGGGGTTGCCCTGGCGGATGGTGACGCCGCGCCGCGGGTTCCACTTCTCGGAGAACCCCGACGACAGGAACTGCCGGGCGATCGCGTAGTCGTCCTGTGCGCCCGTCCCCGCGGCGATGAACCCGCGGAGGATCGCGGTCTGGTCGGAGCCGGCGACGGGCTTGTCGGGTCGGTAGTCGACGCCGGACAGCGACTGGTCCTTGATGGTCTGCCCGGAGCGGACCGGTCCGTCGGTGGGGATCGCGGCGCAGGCGGAGACGGCGACGACGGTCACCACGGCGAGCGCGGCGGCGACGACGTGCCGGAGGCGTGTGCGCATCAGTCCTCCTCTCGCACGGCGCGGGGGCCGTCGTAGGACTCGTCGAGTTCGGGCAGCGGGATCGCGGACGTCGTCACGCCGACGCGTTCGTCGCGGGGCAGGGTGAGCACGAAGGTCGACCCGTCGCCGGGGCGCGACCACACGTCGATGCGTCCGCCGTGCAGGTTCGCGTCGCCGAGCGATATCGCGAGGCCGAGGCCGGTCCCGCCGATGGTGCGCTTGCGGCTCGGGTCGGCCCGCCAGAAGCGGTCGAAGACCCGTGCGGCGTCCTCCGGCGGCATGCCGATCCCCTGGTCGCGGACGGCGATCGCGACGGTCCGCGCGTCACTGTCGACGACGACCTGCACGGGCTCGGCGTCGCCGTGCTCGATCGCGTTGCCGACGAGGTTGCGCAGGACACGGCGGATGCGCTTGGCGTCGAGCTGCATGGTGGTGTGGCCGCCCGGGGTGGCGAGCTGAGCTCGATGCCTGCGCGTTCGGCGAGCGGGCGGAACTCGTCGACGATGTCGGTGGCGAGCGCCGCCGGGATGACCGGCTCGGGGTCGAAGCTGGACCGCCTGGGCGTCGAAGCGCGAGATCTCGAGCAGGTCGGCGAGCAGCAGCTCGAACCGCTCGACCTGCGCGTGCAGGAGCTCGGCGGAGCGTCCGACCGACGGCTCGAAGGCGTGCCGGGAGTCGTAGAGCATGTCCCGGCGAGCCGGATCGTGGTGAGCGGCGTTCGGAGCTCGTGCGACACGTCGGACACGAAGCGCTGCTGGACGCGGGAGAGCTCGGCGAGCTGGGTGATCTGCCGACTGACCGCGTCGGCCATGCCGTTGAAGCTCCGGGCGAGGGTCGCGATGTCGTCGTTGCCCTTCACGGGGATGCGCTCGTCGAGCCGCCCGGCGGCGATCTTCCGGCTCGTCTCGGCCGCGCCACGGATGGGCACCACGACCAGGCGCACCACGAGCGAGGTCACGAGGGCGATGAGCACCATGAGCGCGACGCCCCCGATCGAGAGCGTCTGCGACACGAAGTCGAGGGTCTGCTGTGCGTCCGAGAGGTCGTAGACCAGGTAGAGCTCGTACTGCCCCGCGCTGGGGATCTGCAGGGTCGACCCCACGGCGAGTCCGGGCTGCCGTCGGCCGTCGTCCTCGAGCTGGACCGGCTGCAGGCTGAGCTTGCCGGTGTTCTTCCCGACCTCCTTGCGGAGCGCGTCGCTGATGGCGGCGTCCGGGAAGCCCTGGCTGGTGATCGTCTGCAACCGCTGGAGACCCGACTGGTCGGGGCTCCGCTCGATCGCGATGCTCGTGCCACCGGGGCTGGTCGTGTTCGACAGGATCGCCTGCTGTGCCTCGTTCTGCAGTGTCTCCAGCTCGGACTGGTTGTTGTCCTCGCCCGCGGTGGCCGCGTCGAAGATGCCCTGGGCGACGATCGTCGCCCGTGCGGACTCGGACTCGATCTGGTCGCGGCGCTGCGCGTACACGTTGTTCGAGATGCTGATCATCACGGCGGTGCCGATGATCACGGTCGCGAGGCCGGTGGTCATCACCGTGATCGCGACCGACCGGAACATCAGGGAGCGCCGCCACAGGTAGGCGACGGCGCGCCACCCGCGCCGCACCCATCTGCGCACGCGTCGTCGGAAGCGGCCGAGGGTCCCGCGCGGACCGGCGCCGATGCCGGACGGTCGGGCCGGCACGGTGCTCAGGCCCCTCCGGCCCGGTACCCGACGCCGCGCACCGTGGTGACGATCTTCGGGTTGTCGGGTCGTGCTCGATCTTGGCGCGCAGGCGCTGCACGTGCACGTTCACCAGGCGGGTGTCCGCCTTGTAGTGGTAGCCCCACACCTGTTCGAGCAGCATCTCGCGGGTGAAGACCTGGTTCGGCTTCTCGGAGAGCGCACGGAGCAGGTCGAACTCGAGGGGCGTCAGCGCGATCACGGACTCGCCGCGGCGGACCTCGTGCCCGGCGACGTCGACGGTGAGGTCGCCCACGTGCAGCACGGTCGCGTCGGTCGCGGAGGGACGGAGCCGGGTGCGGATGCGGGCGACGAGCTCCTTCGGGTTGAAGGGCTTGACCACGTAGTCGTCCGCGCCGTTCTCGAGGCCCGCCACGACGTCGGCGGTGTCGCCCTTCGCGGTGAGCATGATGATCGGCGTCCCGCTCTCGGCACGGATGCGTTTGCACACCTCGATGCCGTCGATGCCCGGAAGCATGACGTCGAGGAGCACCAGGTCGGGCTTCGTGCCGTGGAAGGCGTCGATGGCGTCGTTGCCGTCGGCGCTGAACTCCGGCTCGTAGCCCTCCGAGCGGAGGACGATGCCGATCATCTCGGCGAGGGCCTGGTCGTCGTCGACGACGAGGATGCGCGGTGTCATGTGATGTGGACTCCGTGTGGCGTGCGGCGGTGCCGGGGCGGCACTTGTCACCTCACGATAGCCGAGCGCCCGTCGGGTGGCGTTTTCCGACAGGATGGGTGTCGAAGGCGCTTCGGCGGCGCCGTCGAGACGTGACGGCGCTTCGGCGGCACGGTCGGGATGCGACGGCGCTTCGGCGGCACGGTCGGGATGCGAGGGGGCGGCGATGTCCGATTGGCAGGTACCGGGTGCGTCCGGCGGACCGCACGACGGGCAGCGGCCGGGAGGCCGGAGCAGCGGCCCGGGCGGCCCCGTCCGCCCCGTGGCCGGGTCCAGGGCCGTGGCCGGGTGCCGGCGGAGGCACCGGCCCCGGCGCCCACCCCGACCCCGGCGGGTCGCCCGGTCCGACCCTGGCCGGCTCGCGTCCCGTGATCCCGCTCCGGCCGCTCGGTCTCGGCGACGTCCTCGCCGGTGCCTTCACCGTCTTCCGGCGGAACGCGCGCGTCCTCCTGCTCTGGAGCGTGCTGCTGAGCGGTGTGCTCGGGCTGCTCTCCACCCTCGTCAGCACGTTCGGGCAGCGGGCCCTCCAGACCAGGATGCTCTCGGCCGTCGACGGCCGCAGCGGCTCGGAGTCGATCCTGGCCGGCTCGGTGACGCTCTGGATCGTGCTCTCCGTCGGGCTGCCGTTCCTGGCGTCCCTCGGGCGCGGGTTCCTCGTCGCCCCGGTCGCTGCGGACACCGGGCAGCGTGTGCTCGGGCGGCGTGCGACCTTCCGTGGGCTGTGGGCGCTACTGTCCGGCCGCCGGTGGTCCGTCGTCGCGTGGATCCTCCTCCAGTTCGGGGCGGGCATCGTCATCGGCGTCGTGTTCGTCCTCGTGATGGTCGGGTTCATCGCCGCCCTGACCGCCGGCGACTCCGGCGTCGGCTGGTTCGTGCTGGCGATCCTGGGCCTGGTGCTCGGCTTCGTCGTCGTGGCGGTCTGGCTCGGCACGAAGTTCGCGTTCACGGTCCCGACGATCGCGCTCGAGGGCCGGTCGGTCTTCTCGGCGGCCGCGCAGTCGTGGCGCCTCACCCGCGGCGCGTTCTGGCGGACGTTCGGCATCGTGCTGCTGGTGCAGGCGGTGTTCGGGTTCGCCGTGTCGATCGCGTCGTTCCCGTTGACGATCGGCAGCGTGCTGCTCGGTGGGACCTTCGACCCGCTCGGACAGACCGACGCGTCCTCCGGTGTCGGGGTGGGCGGTGTCGTCGCCGTCGTCGTCGGCAGCCTGCTCGCGATCGCGGTGCAGTGCATCGCGGACGTGCTGAGCGCGTCGGTGGTGACGTTCCTCGCGATCGACCGGCGCATCCGGACCGAGGCGCTCGACCAGCGGATCGCGTCGCACCTGGAGACCGGCACGCCCTCCGACCCCTTCGCGCCGGCGCCGCCGGTGGCGCGGCCGCCGTGGCCCGGACACCCCGGACACCCCGGCCAGCCGTGGCCCGCGCAGCAGTGGCCGGGGCAACAGCCGTGGCCGGGACAGCCCGTGCAGCAGCCGTGGGCCGGTCCGCCGATCCCACCACAGCAGCCGTGGCCGGGTCGCCCCACGCCGCCGCCGGAGTGGGGCGGCGCACCCGGACGGTACCCGCCGGACGGCCGCCCGTGACGATCGACCCGACGAGGCCCGTCGGCTCCTGGAGCGCGAACTCGAACGCTCCGAGTACGACGGTGCCCACGTGACGTGGTGGGACCGGGCGTCCCGGTCGTTCCTCGACTGGCTCGGCTCGCTCCGGGCGGACGGCCTCGGCTCGCCGGCCGTCGCGCACACGCTGCTCTGGGTCGCCGTCGTCGTGCTCGTCGCCGTGATCGTCCTGGTGGTCGTCGCGCGCGGGCTCCCCCACCGACGCGCACGGCTCGCGGGGCAGGACCTCGGCGGGGTGTTCGACGACGACGACCTCCGATCGGCGGCCGAGATCGGCGACGCCGCCCGCGCTGCCCTGCGCGACGGCGACTTCGACGGCGCGGTGCTCGAGGGCTACCGTGCCCTCGCGCGCGGCCTCGGCGAGCGCGACCTGGTGCCGGACGTCCCGGTGCGACCGCGCGGGCCATCGCCGGGCGGGCCGCCGTCGTGTTCCCCGGCGAGACGACGCGGCTCGACCACGCCGCACGGGTGTTCGACGACGTCCGGTACCTCGGCGCCGTCGCGACCGAGGCCGACGCCCGCGACGTCCTCGACACCGAGCACGCGGTCCGGACGGCACGTCCCGTCGACCCGACGGCACCGGCGGTCCCGGCATGACGACGGCTGTGCCACCGCTCGCGGGCCGGGCGCCGCGCGAGGGCCGCGGGCTGCGGATCGGTTTCTGGGTCGCGATCGTCCTCGTCGGCCTGCTCCTCGCCGCACTCACCGCCGTCGTGCAGCGCAGCGGTGCTCCCACCCGCGACCCCCTCGACCCGACATCGGCGACGGCGAGCGGGTCGAAGGCGCTCGTCCGCGTGCTCGAACAGCGCGGCACCGACGTCCGGGTCGTCGACACGGTCGACCGGGTCGACGCCGACGGCGGCACGGTCTTCGTCGACGACTCCCAGGCAGCCCTCGACCCCGCCGTCGCGCGGCGACTCGGGCGCGAGGCGGGACACGTCGTCCTGGTCTCGACCAGCCCGGCGGTCCTCGACGCCTTCGGTCTCGACGTCGAACCCGTCGCGCAGGTCGGCGGTGACGACACCGCGGCGACCGGCACGTGCGCGATCCCCGCGGCGGCCGACGCCGGCCGCGTGACGACCACCGGGTTCGCCTACCGGGTGCCGGACGGCGGACGGGCTCCCTCCGACACCGACCTGTGCGCACCGACCGGCTCCGGCGACGACCGCGGCTACGGACTCGTCCGCACCGACACCCCGGCGGGCGACGTCACCCTGGTCGGCACGACCTCGGTGTTCCGCAACGACACGATCACCTCCGCCGGGAACGCCGCACTCGCCCTCGGTCTGCTGGGCGACGGTGACGCGCTCACCTGGTACACGACGACGCCGGGTGCACCGGACGCGGCACCGACCCTCGGCACGCTCGCACCGCCGTGGGTGCCGAGCGCCCTCGCCCTGCTCGGCCTCGTCGCCGTCGCGGCAGGGGTCTGGCGCGGCCGTCGCCTCGGACCGCTCGTGGTCGAGCGGATGCCGGTGGTCGTCCGGGCCGCCGAGACGACCGAGGGTCGGGCACGGCTGTCCGCTCGCACCCGCGACCGCACGCACGCCCTCGACACCCTCCGCATCGCCGCCGTCCGACGCACCGCCCGGCGCCTCGGACTCCCCCGCTCGGCACACGTCGACGAGATCGTCCGGGCCGCTGCCCACGCGACCGGGCGACCCGACACCGACGTCGGTGCGGTGCTCGTCGGCGGGCCGACCCCGGACGACCGCGCCCTCGTCGCCGGTGCCGCGGCACTCGACGAGCTCGAGCGCGCCGTCCAGGCCGCGACGATCGGCGATCACCAGACCGACCACGACCGACGAGGAGCACGACCGTGACCGATCCGTCCCCACCCAGACCCCGCAGGCGCACCCGGCGGGCGACCCGCTCCGCGACGCGTTCGGCCGGCTCCGCGCCGAGGTCGGCAAGGCCGTCGTCGGACAGGAGGGCGCGGTCTCCGGGATGATCGTCGGCATCCTCGCGCAGGGTCACGTGCTGCTCGAGGGCGTCCCCGGCGTCGCCAAGACCCTGCTCGTCCGGAGCCTCGCGGCGGCCATGTCGCTCGACACCAAGCGCATCCAGTTCACGCCGGACCTCATGCCCGGCGACGTCACCGGCTCGCTCGTGTACGACGCGTCGACGGGCACGTTCCCGTTCCGTGAGGGCCCCGTGTTCACGAACGTGCTCCTCGCCGACGAGGTGAACCGGACGCCCCCGAAGACCCAGTCCGCCCTGCTCGAGGCCATGGAGGAGCGGCAGGTCAGCGTCGACGGGGACGCCCGCGCCCTGCCAGACCCGTTCTTCGTCGCCGCGACGATGAACCCGATCGAGTTCGAGGGCACCTACACGCTCCCCGAGGCCCAGCTCGACCGGTTCCTCATGAAGCTCACGCTCGACGTGCCCCCGCGGGACGTCGAGTGGCAGGTGCTCCGTCGGCACGCGGACGGCTTCGTCCCGCGGGACGTCCGGTCGGCAGGCATCGTGCCGGTGGTGGGCGTCGACGAGGTCCTCGCCGCGCAGCGTGCGGTCCGGGCCGTGGGAGCGCGCGACGACGTCCTGGCGTACGTCGTCGACCTCGCCCGTGCGACCCGGCAGGCGCCGTCGGTCCGGGTCGGGGTGAGCCCCCGCGGCGCGACCGCCCTGCTCGCCGCCGCCAAGGCGTGGGCGTGGCTCACCGGGTACGACGCCATCACACCGGACCACGTGCAGGCCATGCTCCTGCCGGTCTGGCGGCACCGCCTCCGGGTCGCCGCGGACGCCGAGCTCGAGGGCGTCGGAGCCGACGGGGTGCTGCAGCAGGTGCTCGAACAGGTCCGGGTGCCGATCTAGTGGCGATCTCCGGCCGGTTCGTCGCGCTGCTCGCCGTCGCGATCGTCCCCACCGTGCTGCTCGGCACGGGATGGGCCGGCCTGGCGTGGGCGGGCGTGGTCGTCATCGCGGCGGCGCTCGACGTCCTGCTCGCCGCGGACCTGGCACGTGTTCGGGTGGAACGGCGGATGCCCCGGCTGGCTCGGCGCGACACCACGGCGATCGGCACGCTCGTGCTCGCCAACGACGGCTCCCGGCGGCTGCGCGGCGTCGTGCGGGACATGTGGGAGCCGTCGGCCGGCCACGGGCCGCGGCGTCTCCGGATCGACGTGCCGTCCGGGGAGCGACGGACCGCGCGCATGCGGTTCGCCCCGTTCCGCCGCGGTCGTCGGACCACCACCGGGGTCGCCGTCCGCGCGTTCGGGCCGCTCGGGCTCGCGGCGCGCCAACGGGTCCTGCACGCCCGGCAGAACTCGTCGTGACGCCGCCGTTCCGGTCGCGGCGCCACCTGCCCTCCCGACTCGCACGGCTCCGGGAGCTCGACGGCGAGACCACCCTGCAGCGCCGCGGGCACGGCACCGAGTTCGACTCGCTGCGGGACTACGTGCGCGGCGACGACGTGCGGTCCATCGACTGGCGGGCCACGGCTCGTCGGCAGGACCTGGTCGTCCGGACCTGGCGACCCGAACGCGACCGACGGGTGATCGTGGTCGTCGACGCCGGTCGCGCCGGGGCCGGCCGGGTCGACGACGAACCCCGTCTGGACACCTTCATCGAGTCGGCCCTCCTGCTCGGTGCGCTGGCCGCTGCCGCCGGTGACCGGGTCGACCTCGCCGTGCTCGACGACGCCGTCCGCGGCCGCGTGCACGGCGCCACCAGGACGGACGTGGTCCAGCGGTTCGGCGAGACCCTCGCGCTCGCGGAACCCGGGCTCGCCGCCACGGACTGGTCCGCGGTTCCCGGGCTCGTCGACTCGGTCACGACGTCCCGGGCGTTCGTCGTGCTCGTCTCCAGTCTCGACTCCGTCGGCGCCTCGGCGGACCTGCTCGCCGTGCTGCCGCGACTGGCGCGGCGGCACGCCGTCGTCGTCACGAGCGTGACGGACCCGACCGTCGAGCGGATGGCGCGCGGGGCCCTGGAGCCGACCGACGACGGGCCCGACCGACGGGGCGGACGCGCGCCGTTCCTCCCGGACCGTGCCGAACGCGACGTCTACCAGCGGGCCGCCGCGGAACGCACGCTGCTCGATGCCGACGGCGTCGCCGACGTCGCCCGGCGGGCGGGTGTCGAGGTGGTGCGGGCCGCGCCCGAGCAGGTCCCGCCGCTCGTCGCGGACGCGTACATCCGGGCGAAGGCGGCCGGGCGCCTCTAACCGGCGACGAGCGCGGACGTGCCGCGCTCGAACTCCTCGAGGTCGCCGCGTTCCCCGGCGCGGTGCGCACGGCCGCCGAGCACCCACTGGTACCAGAGGACGGCGGCGAGGACGACCGTGCCGATGCCGATCTTGACGGGCCACGGCCAGTCCTGGCGCGTCACGGTGCCCTCGACGATGCCGGAGAGCAGGAGCGTCAGGGCGAGCCCGACGGCGATCGTGATGAGCGCGCGACCGTCCTCCGCAAGGGCCTGCGCGCGCGTCCGAGCGCCGGGTGCCACCCACGACCAGAAGATCATCAGGCCGGCCGCCGCGGCGAGGAACACCGAGTAGAGCTCGAGCTGCCCGTGCGGGGCGATGTACAGGAAGAAGTCCCGAGACGGCCCTCGGAGTGCATGATCGCCGCCGAGACGCCGAGGCCGATCGCGTTCTGCCCGATCGAGAACGGCACGAAGAGCCCGGTGATGCCGAACGCGACCATGGACGCCGCGATGGAGGCGTTGTTCGTCCAGACCTGCGCCGTGAACGCACCGAGGCCGTGGTCGGAGTAGTAGTCCTGGAAGTCCTGCGTCGCGTACTGACGGAGGGCCTCCGGCGTGCCGAACGTCGCCGTCGCCCCCGGGTCGTGCCGATCCAGACGGCCACGACTGCGGCGATCGCGGCGGTGGCGAGTGCGACCCAGATCGTCACCCAGCGGACCCGGTACAGCGCCGCGGGGAGCTGCACGACGAAGAACGCGGTGACCGCCGTCAGCGGGTCGACGGGGGTGCCGGTGAACCGGAGGCGAGCACGGAACAACGTCAGCGACAGCCGGTCACCGACGGCCGTCCGCGGCGCGGCACCGCGGATGCGCGCGAGGTCCGTCGCACCCTGCTGGTAGGCGGACACGAGCCGGTCGACGTCGGCGCCGGTGGTGTGCCGTGCCCGGGCCAGGCGGTCGAGTTCCTGCCAGCGCTCACGGTGCACCTCGGTGTAGGCGTCCAGGTCCACAGCGTCTCCCCGCTCCGTCGGTGCGCGGCCGGGTCTCGCCGGTGGCGTCCCGCTTCCGACAGAATGATCCCATGCCGAAGAGCCGCGCGCCGCGTGACCTCGCCGATGCCCGGTACGTCCGTGCCCTCGACGACACCGCCGACGAGCTCGTCGTCGGCGAGGCCGTCGCCCTCGACGTCCAGCCGGCCGGGATCGCCCTGCGGCTCGCCGCGGCGCTGCTCGACGGCGTGTGCGTCCTCGGGCTGTACGTCATGCTCGTGATCGGGCTGTCGCGGGTGTGGCCCAGCGGGCTCGACGATGCCTGGGCCGCGGCGCTGCAGATCGGGTGTTCGTCGGTGTGCTCGTGCTCGTGCCGGCAGCGGTCGAGACGGTGACGCGGGGCAAGAGCGTGGGCCGCTACGCCACCGGGACCCGGGTCGTGCGGCTCGACGGCGGTGCGATCGGGCTCCGGCACGCGTTCGCCCGGGCGCTCGTCGGGATGTTCGAGCTCTGGATGACGCTCGGGTCGGTGGCGTTGCTCGTCGCGCTGTTCGGTCCCCGGCCGCGGCGGCTCGGGGACCTGCTCGCGGGGACGTTCGTGCAGCACGAGCGCGCGGCGAAGCACCGCGACGCGCAGGTGCTCATGCCCGCCGAACTCGTGTCGTGGGCGTCCGTCGCCGACGTCTCGGCGCTGCCGCAGCGGCTCGAGAACCGCCTCGGGCGTCTTCCGCGGCGCCGCCGATCTCCGGCCCGAGCTGCGGGAGTCGACCGCTCGGACGCTCGCCGCGGCGGTCGCGGACCACGCGCACCCCGTGCCGGCGGTCCACCCGGAGGTGTTCCTCGCCGGGTCGTCGTGCTGCGGCGGGAGCGGGACCTACGGGCGCTGCGGACGCGCGCCGCGGTGCTCGACGCCGCCGCGGTGCGAGCGTCCGCGCCGCCGCCCGGCTTCCCCGCTGACGCTGCGTGCCACGGCGGCACGCGGCGCGGCACGCGCGAACGCGGACACCGGGAAACGGACACAGCACCGCGGATTCCACGGTGCTGTGTCCGGAACCTGGTTCCGCCGGGTCAGTAGCGGTAGTGCTCCGGCTTGTAGGGGCCCTCGACCGGCACACCGATGTACGCCGCCTGCTCCGGACGGAGCTCGGTGAGCGCGACCCCGAGGGCGTCGAGGTGCAGGCGCGCCACCTTCTCGTCGAGGTGCTTCGGCAGGACGTACACACCGGTCGGGTACTCCTCGCGCCGGGTGTGCAGCTCGATCTGGGCGAGCACCTGGTTCGTGAACGAGTTGCTCATCACGAAGGACGGGTGCCCGGTCGCGTTGCCGAGGTTCATCAGCCGCCCCTCGGACAGCACGAGGATCGAGCGGCCGGTCGGCAGGCGCCACTCGTGCACCTGCGGCTTGATCTCGACCTTCTCGACACCGGACAGCGCCTCGAGCCCGGCCATGTCGATCTCGTTGTCGAAGTGCCCGACGTTCGCCACGATCGCGAGGTGCTTCAGCGCCAGCATCTCGTCGACGCCCACCACGCCGAGGTTGCCCGTGCAGGTGATGACCATGTCCACCTGGTCGGCGACGTCCGCCAGGCGCGCGACCTGGTAGCCGTCCATCGCCGCCTGGAGTGCGCAGATCGGGTCGACTTCGGACACGATCACCCGCGCACCCTGGCCGCGCAGGGCCTCGGCCGCACCCTTGCCGACGTCGCCGTAGCCCACGACGAACGCGACCTTGCCGCCCATCAGGACGTCGGTCGCCCGGTTCAGGCCGTCCGGCAGCGAGTGGCGGATGCCGTACTTGTTGTCGAACTTCGACTTGGTCACGGAGTCGTTGACGTTGATCGCGGGGAACTTCAGCTCGCCGTTCCGCGACAGCTCGTACAGGCGGTGCACCCCGGTCGTCGTCTCCTCGGTGACGCCCTGGATGTCCGAGGCGATCCGGGTCCAGCGGTCGGGCGACTCCTGGAGCGAGGCGGCGACGGTGTCCAGGACGATCTTCCACTCGGCGCTGGCGTCGGCCCCGGCGTCGGGCACCCGCCCGGCGGCTTCGGCGTCGGCACCGGTGTGCACGAGCATGGTGGCGTCGCCGCCGTCGTCGAGGATCAGGTTCGGCCCGATCCAGTCGGCGCCGTCCGCCTCGGCTTCGGCCGACCAGTCGAAGATGCGGTTGGTGCACCACCAGTACTCCTCGAGCGTCTCACCCTTCCAGGCGAACACCGGCACGCCGGCCGGCGACTCGGGGGTGCCCGTCGGGCCGACGGCGACCGCGGCCGCGGCTTCGTCCTGGGTGGAGAAGATGTTGCAGCTGGCCCAGCGGACCTGTGCACCGAGGGCGACGAGGGTCTCGATGAGGACCGCGGTCTGCACCGTCATGTGCAGCGACCCGGCGATCCGGGCGCCGGCGAGGGGCTGCGCCGCGCCGAACTCCTCGCGCAGCGCCATCAGCCCCGGCATCTCGTTCTCGGCGAGGCGGATCTGGTGGCGGCCCGCCTCGGCCAGGGTGAGGTCGGCGACGCGGAACGGTGCTGCGGTACGGGCATCGGTGGGCATGCCCACCAGTCTCCCATGCCGGGAGGCGCGGGTCGTCAGGCGACGTCGGTGACGTGATCCGTGCCTCCAGTCCGCCCCCTGTGGAGGTGGACGTGACGCGCACTCAGTCCGCATCGCGGCGGAGCGGCTCGCGCCGCACCACCTGCCAGCCGCGCGGGACGCGCAGACAGGCCGCGTGCCGGGCGCAGAGGTCGTAGCCGTGCGGTTCGACACGGACGGACGGGGGCCGACGACGACCATGGAGTCCGCGTAGTCGTAGGTGAGGGTCGCCGAAGCGCTCGCCCCGCAGGCGACCTTGCTGCAGATCCGCACGTCCATACCGTGCACGACCCTATCGGAGCGCGCTGGTGGGCGGGACGCACGCGCGACGTGGACGAGCGGCCGTCTCGTCACCGCGACGCACGGCCGTCTCGTCACCGCGGCACGCGTACGATGTGGGGATGCGTCGTCGGACCCGTCTCGTCACACCGGTCGACCGGGGCCGCGGCCGGTCCCGGCACGGTCGGGCGGACGGTCCAGCGTGACCGGCCCGGAGCTCGCGCCGATCATCACGCGTGCCGAGACCTTCGACCGGATCGTCGGCGACACGGCGCACTACCTGCTCGGGCTGTGGCCGGACGAGCTCGACGGTGTCGTGTTCCAGGTGGCGGACATGCCGACCGACGCGACCCTGCCGGACCACATGCCGCGGTGGCGGGTGGACCGCGAGCGCCGTCGTGTGACCGTGTTCCGGATCCCGGTCGAGCGGGTGACGCGCAGCCCGGAGAAGGACGACGCCGACAAGCGGGTGATCATCGAGACCGCGGTGTTCCGCGCGGTCGGCGAGCTGATCGACAAGGACCCCTGGGACCTGGCGCCCGATCGCTACCGGCACTGGTGAGCGTGGCGACGTCCGCGTGTGCTCTCGCACCGTGCGAGGTTCCGCACACGGTGTGAGGCGTTCCCGCTCGCACCGAGCCGGGAACCTCGCACAGTGCGGACGGACCGACTGACTCCGCGAGGGTCAGGGGTAGACGCGCACCGGGGTCGAGACCTCGGTCGCCGCACGCACCGGGAAGCCGGCGATGCCGTCGCCGCCCATGTACGTGACCCCGGCGACGAGGCCCTTGGTCCCGGTCAGCCGGAGCTGCTTGGACACCGGGACGATCACCGTGCTCGTGCCGCCGGCGACGACGTCGACCCGCTGTTCCTCGTCACCCGACCGGATCGTGACCGCCGCGTCGGTGCGCGTCGGGTTGACCAGGGTGAGGCGCTGGTTGTCGCCGGGGGCGAGCGCCGTGATCGTGGTCTTCCCCAGGGGCTCGGCGGAGGCGAACCAACCGAGGTCGGTCCGGTCGTCCTCGGTCGGGGTGGTGGTCCGGGCGCCGGCGACGACGGGCTCCGTCGAGGTGACCGTGAACGAGTACCGCCCGTCCGGGAAGTCGTCGAGGGCGACGTCGGTGACGACGCCGGGCTCGGCGGTGGCGTTCACCGTGGAGCCGCCGCCGTCCGAGGTCGTGATGCCGAGGGTGACCCGTGCCGCCTTCGTGCCCGGGACGAACAGCCGGACGATCGGGGCGGCGTCCGCGGTGTCGTCCCCGCGCTGGGCCGCCTGGGCGCCCTTGAGCACGACGCCCGGGATGATCTGCGACGTCGCGGGGGCCGCGCCGCCGGAGACGATGTCGAAGCCCCCGGCGTGAGCGTCCGCACGATCGACTCCTGCATGTGCGCGACGATCTGGCCGCCGGACGACTCGACGTGCACGACCGTCGACGCCTGGTCGGAGACGAAGCCGGACAGCGGGACGACCTTCTGCGTGTTGGGCGCGACGACGATGCCGGTCGTCCCGGGCGCGCTCACCGTCCCGGTGCCGTCGTAGACGGACAGGTCGACCGTGGCGTTCACGTCGGTCGGGTTCGACAGCGTGACGAGACTCGTCCGCCCCGTCTCGGTGGAGCCGCCGACGAGCCACGTCGACTGGCTCGGGTCGTCGCAGGAAGCGGCGCCGACGCCGACGAGGTCGCCGCTCGACACGCTCTGGTAGCTGCTGCCGGCCACCTGCGGGGTGGTCCTCCCCGCGGGGGCGGTGAGCAGGCGGGGTCGCTCCCGCCGGTCGACGACGGATCGAGTGCGGATCGCTCGACGGTCGAACCGGTGGTGGCGGTGGCGACCGTCGGCGACCCGACCGTGCTCGCCTTCGTCGCGTCGTTCCCGGCGTCGTCGGACAGGCGCAGGGCGCCTCCGGCGCAGACCCGTTCGGCATCGGCCGCGACCGGGTTCACGGTCTTCCCCGCTGGTCGGCCCGGGTCGGACTCGGTGCCGAGCGCGTTCGCCGCGGTGACGGCACCGGCCGCGACCACCACCGCGACGGCGGTGGCGGTGCCGCGGACGACCCAGCGGCGGACGGAGGCGGAGGTCGTGCTCATTCGTCGCGCTCCTCGTCGAAGGTGGTGGCGGGTTCCTCGGCCTCGATGACGTTCGAGGTGGCACGGCGTCGGCGGGGCGCGGTGGGCACCGCGAGCAGGGCCGCGGCACCGAACACGACGGCCAGGACCACGAGGTAGAGCACGTGCGTGGCGTGCGCGGCGGCCGAGCCCGTGGACGGCCGGTCGACGTCGCCCTCGTAGTGGAACAGCCGGCCGCTCGTGGTCTCACCGATGCTCGTGAACAGCGCGTTCTGGCCGATCGCCCCGGCGGCGCGGTCGTGCACGGCGCGCGCGGCCGTGTCGTCGGACGCGTCGTCGAGCAGGACGAAGCTCACGCCGAGCTGCCGCAGCGCCGGCTCCGGGTCGTACCCGCTCCGGCTCGCGAGGTTCCCGGCCAGCGTCGCCAGCTGCGCACCGGACCGGCTCAGCCGCAGCGCCGTCGAGTCGAGCGTGGTCTGGTCGTCGAGCGTCGAGCCCTGCCCGCGCTCGAGCGACACCGCGAGCGAGCCGTCGTCCTGCGGCTCGACGACGAGCGTGCCGACGTCCGGGTTCGCCTGTGCCTCGGCGTTCACGTAGGCGCTGAGCACGCGGCCCGTGGTCGGCTGGATGACCGCGTTGCCGAGGTAGAACGCACCGAACGCCGGAGCGACGGTGACGGCCCCGAGGACGGTCGCGACGAGCCCGGCGATCGGGGCCGTCCGCGGCAGCACGTCGATGCCGATGCACGCGGCGGCGACGATCCCGAGCCAGTAGACGGAGAGACCGCTGCCCGGCCAGACGATCGTCGTGGTCGACCCGACGCCGGTGACGGTGAGCTGCGTCGCGGCGAAGGCGGTCGCGAAGCCGAGGAGCGCGACCACGAGCGCGGCCCCCGCGACGGCCCAGCGGTGGCCGAGCATCGCCCCGAGCGCGGCGACCGCGATCGGTAGCGCGAGCACGGCCATCAGGACGGGCAGGATCCACGCCGCGAGCGCGAGGCCGGACGTCGTGGGCAGCCACCCGCTCCAGTCCGGTACGGGCTGGCCGATGGCGAGCTGGAACGCGGACGGCGCACGGGTCGCCGAGGGCACGCCCGGGTCGGCGAAGACGGCGAGCGGGTTCCCGCGGGACACCTGCGCGAGCACGAGGGGCAGGAACAGCACGGCGGCCGGCACCGGGATGAACACGCGGCGGTGCGCCCGGCGCCAGCCGACGACGAGCGAGACGAGCCAGGCGATCAGCAGGACGGGCAGGAGCGACGGGGCCGAGGCCGCCACCACGGCGAACAGCAGCGACGCGCCGGACGCCCAGGCCCACGACCGGTGCGCCTCGAGCACGGCGAGGAACAGCCAGGGCAGGAGCACGTGCGCGATCACCGCGCCGAGGTGTCCGCTGGTGACGGCTCCGACGAGCGTCGGGGCGATCGTGTACAGCGCGGCACCGATCACCGGGACCCAGGTGCGCGTCGTGACCTTGCGGACCGCGAACCAGGCACCGAGCGCGGCCACCGGGAACGCGACGAGCATGACGAGGACCACCGAGGTGGAGGGCGACCAGAACGTGATCGAGCCGAGCACGGCGACGACGGCGGCGAACGGGTCGCTCGGTCCGGCGAAGCCCGTGCCGATGGAGTGCCAGCCGTACCCGACGTTCTGCCACAGCCGGGCGACGTCGGTGCTCAGCGGCAGGAGGCCACCACCGGTCAGCGCCGGCGAGCCGAGCAGCGGGTAGAGCGTCACGACGCTGAGGACCGCCGCTGCGAGGACGACCCAGATGCCGCCGTCGCCGAGGAACGACGCCCGGGCGATCGGTGCGTCCTCGACCGGGCGAGCTCGACGTCGCGCGAGGTGGTCCGGCGTTCGTGGACCCGGTGCCAGCTTACCCGGAGGGGTTCGACCGCTGCCCACCCAAGCTTCTTGTTCCGCGCGAGGACCCGGCGCGACCGGCTCGTCCCGCCGCCGAAGGCCACCGCGAACGCCGCGGCGAGCTCCGCACCGACGGCCGCGGGGTGCTTCGCCACGAGGTGCCCGATCGCGCGGCCGATCGCGAACGGCACGAGCGTCAGCCAGTGCAGCCACAGGACGCCAGCGGGGGCGTAGGTCATCCGCCGGTGCAGCTGCGCCTGCCGGTGCATCCGGACGCGACGGCTCTCGGACACGCGCTTGCGTCCGAACTCCTCGATCGGCCCGGCACTGGTCACCCGGGCCTCGGGGACCACTGCCACGCGGTGTCCGGCGAGGCGGACGCGCACGCAGAAGTCGAGCGCGGCGTCCACGTTCGGCAGCGCCGGGTCGAAGCCGCCGAGCTCGTTCCAGACCGACCGCCGCACGAGCATGCCACCCGCCGCGACGGCCAGGACGTCGGTGTGCCGGTCGTGCTGGCCCTGGTCGAGCTCGTCCTGCACGAGGACGAGCGACCGGCCGAAGCGCGTCATGCTCTCGCCGAACGCGCGGATGTGCGACGGCTCGTCGACGTCGACGAGCTTCGGGCCCGCGACGACGACGCTCGGCGCGATCTCGACCGCGGACAGCAGGTCGGCGAGGGCGGTGGGCGACGGAGCGTTGTCGTGACCGAGCAGCCACAGCCATTCGTCGACGGGCTCGTCCGCGACGACGGGCGGCGCCTCGCGCTCACCGCGGGCGACGGCCTCGCCGAACGGCCGGCCGGCCGGGAGCCGGAGGAGTTCGGCGGAGCCACCGAAGGACAGGTCGGTGGTCGAGCCGTCGGTCGACCCGAGGTCGACGACGACCAGGTTCTCGGGGTGACGGGTCTGGGCGGCGAGCGCGTCCAGGGTCCGGTCGAGGTGGGCCGCCCCGTTGGCGGCGACGAGGATCGCGGTGACTCTGGGCTGCATGACGGGCGTCACTCTACGGTCTGGAGGCACGGTGCGGCCTGCGGACGGCGGCGCGCCGTGAACCTGTGGGGACGATCACTGCACGGTGTGCGCCGCGCGATCGATGGCCGGTCCCGGCGTCCTCGTCGCAGGCTCTTGGCGCCCCCTCGCACGGCGCCGGCGCGCCGTGACCGCTCGGGTGCGCGGCTACGCGCGTTTGCGGAGCTTGCGACGCTCGCGTTCGGACAGACCGCCCCAGATGCCGAAGCGCTCGTCGTTCTCGAGCGCGTACTCGAGGCACTGCGCCCGGACCTCGCACGAGGCGCAGATCTTCTTGGCCTCCCGCGTGGAGCCGCCCTTCTCGGGGAAGAACGCCTCGGGGTCCGTCTGCGCGCAGAGCGAGTCGGCCTGCCAGGCGAGCGGGTTCTCCTCGTCGTCGGTCTCCGGACGGCGGACGCCCGGGACGCCGAGCGACACGGGGTCGACGTGCCAGTCCTCCGGCACTCCGGCGTGGAAGTCGGAACCGTTCACCCTGATCACCCCTGACGTCTCGATAACGGGACCACAACGATCGCTGTCGTTGCTGTAATTACAGCGGTGTGATTCGCCAGAGTCAAGTCGCGGATCATAGAAGGCACTGACCGTTCCGGCGTGTCATGTCCCCGCATGGGCGTGTCGCGCCCGTTCTGTCCGTGTTCCGGGGACGACGGAGAGCGGGTCAGGCAGCGCTGCGGCGCGCCTCCCACGCACTCGTGACCATCTCGTCGAGCGTGTGGCGCATCGCCCACTCGAGGTCACGCCCGGCCGCCTCGCCCGTCGCCACGATGCGCGCGGGATCGCCGGCGCGTCGCGGGGCGATCTCCGGCTCGAACGGGATGCCCGTCCCCTTCGCCATGGCGTCCATGATCTGCCGGACGCTCACCCCGTCGCCGCTGCCGAGGTTGTAGGCGCGTTCGAGGGTCTCCCCCGCCTCGAGCTTCCGCGCGGCCACCGCGTGCGAGTGCGCGAGGTCGGCGACGTGGACGTAGTCGCGGACACAGGTGCCGTCGGGCGTGTCGTAGTCGTCGCCGTTGATCCGCGGAGCGCGTCCGGCGAGCAGGGCGTCGAAGACGAGCGGGAACAGGTTGTGCGGGCTCGCGTCGTACAGGTCCGGCTCGCCCGACCCGACGACGTTGAAGTAGCGCAGCGACGTCGTGGTGAACCCCGCGGCGACCTCCATGTCGCGCAGCAGCCACTCGCCGATGAGCTTGGACTCGCCGTACGGCGACTCGGGGGCCTTCGGGGTGTCCTCGACCACGGTGTCGACGTCCGGCGTGCCGTACACGGCGGCGCTCGACGAGAAGACCACCTTCGTCACGGCGTTCTCGGCCATCGCCCGGAGCAGCGTCGCCATGCCGGTCACGTTCTGCTCGTAGGTGTGCAGCGGCCGTTCGACGGACACCCCGGCGTACTTGAAGCCCGCCACGTGCACGACGCCCGTGACGTCGTGCTCACGCAGGGTGCGGGCGACGAGGTCGCCGTCGAGGATCGTGCCCTCGACGAACGGCACGTCCTCGGGCACGAACGCCCGGAACCCGCTCGAGAGGTCGTCGAACGCGACGGTGTCGATGCCGGCCGTGCGCAGCGCTCGGACGACGTGGGACCCGATGTACCCGGCACCGCCGGTGACCAGCCAACTCATGCTGGCCACGCTAGCGGACCCGCCGCGACCTCAGGCCGCCACCACCTGCGGGTTCACGCACCCGTCGCGATGAAGACCGTGGACGCCAGCCCGCTGCCGGCGTCGGCCTCGACCGTGACGTCGCCCTCGTCCGGCGTGATGTAGCAGGACTCGCCCTGACGCAGCAGCGTCGCCGAGGTCGCGCCGACGAGGGTGACCGCGCCGGCGGTGCAGATCGCGATGGAGGGACCGACGAGCGGTGCGACGCCCCCGCTGCCGAGGCCGACCGGGCGCCCGTCCCCGGTGACGCGGAGCAGTGCGAAGCCGACGCCGTCCGGCGCGAAGCGCTCCACTCCGGCGTCCACCGGCTCGGGTGCGAGCAGGGGCGCCGGGTAGGCGGTGAAGTCGAGGACGCGCAGGAGCTCGGGGACGTCGACGTGCTTCGGCGTGAGGCCGCCGCGCAGCACGTTGTCCGACGGCGCCATGAGCTCGATGCCGAGCCCGTCGAGGTAGGCGTGGATGTTCCCGGCCGGCAGGTACATCGCCTCGCCCGCGGCCAGTGTCACGCGGTGCATGAGGAGCGACACGACGATGCCGGGGTCGCCGGGGTAGCTCGTGGTGAGGTCGCGGACCGTCGCCGTGTTCGGGGTCAGGGCGTCCTCGGGCAGGGCAACGGCGAGGTCGCTCACGGCCTGCACGATCGCGAGCGCCGACGAGTCCGCGGTCTCGAGCCACCGGACGGTGTCCTCGAGGCCGTGCTGCAGGTGCGCGACGAGAGGGCCGAGACGACCTGTGCCCGCGTCGAGCGCCTCGACCTCGGCGAGGGTCTCCGCCACCGGACGGAAGCCGCTGAGCGCCTCGAACCCCTCGCTCAGTGCGACGACGAGCTCGGGCTTCGGGAACGGGTCCTTGTAGTTCCGCGCGGCGTCGTCGATCGGGACGCCGGCAGCTTCCTCGCGGTCGAAGCCCTCACGCGCCTGCTCCGGTGTCGGGTGGGCCTGCAGGGACAGCGGAGCGGCGGCGGCGAGGACCTTGAGCAGGAACGGCAGGCCGGAGCGGTCCGCGCCGAGGGCGGTCTCCGGCTCCGCCGCCATCCAGTCGCGGAGCGTGTCGGCACCGCCCACCATCGCGGGGTTCACGACGACGCTCGGGCTGCCGGGGTGCGCGCCGAGCCAGAAGCTCGGCCTGCGGGGCACCGGTGACGGTGCGGCCGAGGAGCTCCGGGATCGCGGTGACCGACCCCCAGGCGTAGTCGCGGGGCGTGTTCGTGATGCCGAGGAACATGCGCCGAGCCTACCGGCGGTCGCCGGTACCCTGGCGTGGTGACGAACACCTGGCCGCTGTCGCGCGGGACCGTGCCCGAGCGCGAGGCGTTCGCGCTCGGGGCGACCGTGCTGTTCGTCCTGTTCGCCGGCGACGCCGTGCCGAACACGCTCACGTGGGTCGGGGCCGGGATCCTCTGGGCAGCGGTCGCCGCCTGGGGCATCACGGTCCTGGTGCGCGCCCGACCGCCGATCACGCGGACACCGCGATCGCTGTGGTTCTTCCTGGCCTGGTGCCTGGTGTCCGTCGTCTGGTCGCACTGGCGCCCGGCCACGATCGCGAGCATCACCGTGCAGGTGGTGTGCGCCGCGATCGCGTTCACCGTCGCGGCCACGCTGACCTGGCGGCGCATCCTCGACGCGCTCAGCCTGGCGATGCGCTGGGTGCTCATGCTCTCGCTCGTGTTCGAGGCCGTCGTCGCCGTGGTCGTCCGGCACCCGATCGCACCGATCTGGACCGACTACGGCGACGCGAAGATCCCGGACGCCTTCTACTTCTCGCGCGCCAAGCTCTTCACGGGCGGGCGCATCCAGGGACTCCCCGGCAACGCGAACCTGCTCGCCATGGTGGCGCTACTCGCCGCCATCGCCGTGGCGGTCCAGTTCGCCGAGGGCCGGATCGGACGCAACCGCACCGTCGGGTGGCTCGTGGTGGCGGGCGTGGTCCTGCTGCTGACCCGGTCGTCGACCGTGCTCGCCGCTGCGCTCGTCGTCGCGGTGGCACTCGTCGTCGCGCTCTGGATCCGGCGCGTCCCGACGGAGCGCCGGACACCGCGGTACCTCGTCGTGCTCGTCGCCGCGGTGGCGGTCGGCGTGGTGGCCTTCCTCGCCCGCGGCGCCGTCTCCGAGCTGCTCGGCAAGGGTGCCGACGCGACCGGCCGCGGAGAGATCTGGCAGCGCGTGCTCGGCCTGGTCGACCAGCACCCGGTCGTCGGCTGGGGCTGGATCGGGTACTGGTGGCCGGACATCCCGACCCTGGCCGACCTCGCGCACCGCAAGGGCGTGATGTACCTGCAGGCGCACGACGCCTACCTCGACGTGTGGATGCAGACCGGGATCGTCGGACTCCTGCTCTTCGCCCTGTACGTCGTGACGACACTGAACCGCTCGTGGTCGTCGGCGACCCGCATCGGCTACGACGCGACCCTGGTGGCGCGGTCGTTCGACCCCGTGTCGCTGCTGCCGCTCCTGGTCGTCGTCGCCCTGCTCGTGCAGTCCGTCGCCGAGTCGCGACTGCTGTACCAGGGCAACTGGGTGCTGTTCGCACTCATCGCGATCAAGTCCCGCATCGTCCTCGTCGGCGAGGAGCCCCGGTCCACGGGGACGGGCCGCGCACACCGCCGGCCAAGCGCGAGTTCCGCCGACCCGTCACCCGCTGACCGGACACACGCTGACCGGGACGCGCGCTCAGCGCTCGAGGAGCCGGCTGCACGGCACCTTCGCGGACCACGGCGCGGTCGGGACGTCCACGACCCGCGAGCGATCGTTCCCGCAGGCCGCCACGGCAGCCGGGATCTCCTGCGCCCAGACCGGCCCCGCACTGCGCCGCGTGGTGTCCGGGGCGGCGTTGGCGACCGCAGCCGCGACCACCACGGCGACCACGCACCAACCGGCCACGGCCCCGACGAGGCGAACCGTCCCTCCAGGCACGGCCGTCCCGCCGCTGCCGCGTCGCGCCGGAACCGGCTGATGGGGCCCACCTCCAGGCACGGCCGTCCCGCCGCTGCCGCGTCGCGCCGGAACCGGCTGATGGGGCCCACCTGGGGACGTGCGCCGACCCCACCCGACGAGGACGCTCGCCGAG
Organism: Curtobacterium flaccumfaciens; assembly: GCA_029689965.1. GTDB lineage: Bacteria > Actinomycetota > Actinomycetes > Actinomycetales > Microbacteriaceae > Curtobacterium > Curtobacterium flaccumfaciens_E. The sequence continues at coordinate 3,071,779 of CP121450.1, forward strand.
ACGACCAATGCCGCGACCAGCAGCAGACCGGACGCGGCCGCGTAGCGCTGCGGCGGGACGGCTCCGAGGGCGACGACCGGGTGCGACCACGCCTGGGCGGCGCCGTCGTTCGCGAGCAGCGCTGCCCACCACACCCCGCCGGACACCAGGGCCAGCGCGACGATCGTCCACCGGGCACGCCACGTCCCGACCAGCAGGGCCGCGACGACGACGAGCACCAGCAGCACCAGCGGCACGACGACGCCCGCCCAGCCGTGCACGACGACGAACCGCACCGCCGCGCCCACGTCCGCGTCCCACGCGCCCGCGAACGGCTGGAGGACCCATCCGGCGACGACGTCCGCGAAGGCGGGCGTGCCGGGGCGTGCGATCCGCACGTCGGTCAGGGCGGCGAACACCTGGGCCGCGGCTGACAGGACGGCGACGATCGTCACCGGGAGCGCGCGCGGCCACGCGCGGGTGCCGGACCCGTCGCGGAGGGGGAACCAGGCGAGCAGCAGCAGCGGCAGGAAGAACACCGTCTGCAGCTCGGTGAGGACCACGAAGCCGGTCAGGACGGCCACGGCACCGCTGCCCCACCAGGTCCGTGACCGGTAGGCGAAGCACCACGGCGCGGCGAACAGCATGAACCAGTGCAGGTTGGCGGCGTTGCCGGCGATCTCGTACGGCGCGAGCGGCAGCACCGCGGGGACGGCGGCGAGCACGAGCCGGAGCGGCCACGCCGGCACGACGTCCCGCGCGAGGACGAACACGGCCGCGGCGACCACCCCGACCACCACACACGACCCGAGCGACACCGTGCGGGCGTACTGCTCGATCGGCAGCGCCCACCCGAGGTCGACGAGCAGGCGCGGCACGAGGTGCAGGTACCCGGCGTACGGGTGCAGGAGCGAGTCCACCGGCCCGAGTGCGACGCGGTCGCGCAGGAAGACACCGCCGTCCTCGGCCAGACGGTCCCGCGGGTGACCGGTCCCAGTCGCCACCACAACAGGGCGGCGGTACCGAGCCCGAGCACGAGCGTGCCGACGACGCCGAGGACCGCGCGTGCCGTCGGGTTCGCGGTGCGGTCCATCGTCCGCTGACGCTAGCCGAGTCATCGCGGATCGGTGATATCGACGCTCCGCGATGACTCGGCGCAGCGGTGCGTACGCCAAGATGGACTGGTGACGGACGGACGGCTGACGAACCGCGTGCTCGCCAGGCGCTACCTCTCCGCCTGGATCGGGTTCTCCGCCGGCGGCCGGTTCAGCCAGGCCCTCGCGACCGTGATCGTCCTGTTCGCGTTCGGGCAGCCCACGGTCGAGTCGCTGGTCGGAACAGCCGGGGTCTGGGCGGTGCTCGTCACCCTGTTCGTCCTCGCCGGGCTCAGCCTGCTCGGTCAGCGGTACCGGATCGAGTGGCACGGGGTCCTGCCGCTGTCCCTCATGGCGTTCGTCGGGTACTGCGCGCTGAGCGTGCTGTGGAGCGAGTACTCCTGGGTGGCGCTCCGCGGGCTCGTCGACACCGTCTGCTTCGTCGGGCTCGGGCTCTACCTGGCCCTCGGTCGCGACCTCGTGCAGGTGATCCGGGCGTCCGGCGACGCCTTCCGCATCCTGCTCGTCGCCGCCCTCGGCCTCGAGGTCCTGTCCGGCCTGGTCCTCGACGTGCCGATCCCGGCGTTCGGCATCCAGGGGAACATCGCGTACGGCGGCCCGATCCAGGGCATCGGCGGCACGAGGAACTTCATGGGCTTCATCGCGGCGATGGCACTCGTGACCTTCGTCGTCGAGTTCCTCACCCGCTCGGTGACGATGTGGCGCGCGATCGCCTCCACCGCCCTCGCCGTGATCGCGCTGATGCTCGTGCAGTCCCCATCACAGGCCTCGCGATGATCGCGCTCGCCGTGACCGCCCTCGCACTCTGGTCGCTCCGACACGCCCGGCCGACCACGCGGCCCGTGGTGAACGTGGTGCTCGGCGGCTCGGTCCTCCTGATGATCGTCGTCGGCGTGCTCGGTCGGCACCGCGTGCTCGCCGAGATCGGGGCGGCCGGCGGGACCGCGACCCGACTCGACCTGTGGTCGCAGATCCGGGTGTTCGTCGGACAGTTCCCCATCCAGGGCTGGGGCTGGGTGGGGACGTGGCCGCACGAGGCCGTCGTGCCCTACGTCACCTTCATCGACCCCGCCGGCGCGCGGTTCACCTCGGGGCTCAACGCGTTCGTCGACGCGTGGCTGCAGATCGGCCTGGCCGGCACCATCATCCTCGGCGTGACGGCGCTGCTCGCGTTCGCCCGGGCCTGGGTGACCGCGACGACGTTCCCGGGTGTCGCGTACGTGTGGCCGGCCGCGGTGCTGGTGCTCCTCGGCGTGACGAGCACCGCAGAGAGCTACCTGCTGCACGGCGCCGGCCTCATGGTCTTCGTGGCGGTGCTGGTGATCGCCGCCCGCCGCCGGTCCTGGCGGCGGCACCTGCCCCGCAGCTGACCGCGCCGCGGCGACACGACACCGCGTTCGCGAGACACCGCCGTGTTCGCGAGACACCGCCGCGTTCGCGAGACACCGCCGCGTTCGCGAGACACCGCCGAATCGGACGGCGTCTCGGGCGCGGGACGGCGTCGCAGTCCGGTCGCGGCGTCTGGTCGCGCGGCACGCCGCGGTCGACTGCCTGGAGGCGCGGCTCGGCCCACGCGCACCCGTCGCGCCCGCCCGGATCACCGCCCGGTGTGTCCCGAGACGCACATCCGCACAGGTCGCGCCGGAAGCGCGGGTGTCCCCTAGACTGCGATCGGCCGTCAGGGGACGGCCCACGCACGAGAAGGACCTCCATGCGCCTGGCCCACCGGATCGCGATCATCCTGTCCGCCGCGGCGGTGGCCGTCGGGGCCGTCGTCGTCGGGCCCGTCTCCGCGGCCGAGGCCGCCGCGCCCACGACCGGTCGGTTCACACCGCTCGACACCGTCCGCTCGTGGACCGGCACGGTCGGCACGAAGGCGACGACCGTGCAGCTCGGCGGCCGGACCGGTGTGCCGGCCACCGCCACGGCCGTCGTGGTGAACGTCGAGGTCGAGAACCCCACCGCCGCCGGCACCGCACGCGTGACCCGGCCGGTGTCTCCGCCGGCGTCACCACCCAGGCGTTCCGGAAGGGCCAGACCGTCTCGTCGCTGCAGACCGTCCGACTGGCGAGCAGCAAGGTGCAGGTCCAGTTGTCGGCGGGTACGGGCAAGGTCTACCTGGACGTCTCCGGGTACTACGCGAACGGGTCCGGCGCGACGTTCACACCGCTCAACGCCGCGCGGGTCTTCAACCAGAAGATCGGCACGACACCGGTGAAGGTGCCCCTCGCCGGACGCGCCGGCATCCCGTCGAGCGCGACCGCCGTGGCGATCAACACCGAGGTCGGTACCCCGACCGCCAACGGCTACGTCCGGGTCACGCCGGCGGGCAAGGACGCCACGGTCGCGGCGCAGGTGTTCACCAAGGGCACGACGATCTCGAACCTCGTGATCGTGAAGCTCGCGGGCGGCGCGGCGCAGGTGAAGGTCTCGAGCGGGACCGCGACGGTCTTCATGGACGTCGCCGGCTACTACGCGAACACGTCGACCGGATCGGTCTTCGTCCCCCTCGACCCGGTGCGCGCAGCATCCACGACCCTGACCACCACGCCGAAGACGGTCCGGCTCTCCGGGACCGCCGGCGTGCCCGGGACCGCCACCGCGATCGTGGCCACCGCCACGACCTCCCGGACGACCGCCGCCGGCTACCTGCGCTTCACGCCGGCCGGGCAGGACCCGCAGGTCGCCACGCAGGTGCTGGGTGCCGGGCAGACGCTGAGCAACGCCGTGATGACGAAGCTCGTCGGCTCGAGCGCGGACCGGCGTGCACAGGCGAAGATCTCGAAGGGCACGGCGGCGCTGACGGTCGACGTCGCCGGGTACTTCCTCGACGGGTCGAGCGGCTCCGGCTTCGGTGCCGACGTCTCCTGGCCGCAGGGCGGGTCGCCCGCCAGCTACCCGACCGGCCAGGCGTTCGGCATCGTCGGCGTGAACAACGGTCTCGCGACCACCACGAATCCGTACCTCGCGCGGCAGCTCACCTGGGCGAAGGCATCGGCCGGCGGCACGTCCCAGCCGAAGGTCCAGCTTCTACGTGAACACGGCCAACCCGGGCCAGTACTTCGCGGACAACCCCTCGGCGTCTCGAGCCTCCTGGCCGACGAGCAACGTCGACCCCGGCGGGAAGACGGCGAGCAACCCCTACGGCACGTGTGTCGCCGGGACAGCGGCGCTCACCTCCACGCAGTGCTCGTGGATGTACGGGTGGAACCGCGCCTACGAGGACGCGCAGAGCCGCGGCGTGGCCTCCCCGGCTCGTACCGCTGGTGGCTCGACGCGGAGACCGACGGATCGTGGCAGAAGACCACAGCGCTGAACCGCGCGACACTCGAGGGCATGACCGCCTACTTCACGAAGCTCGGTGCGCAGGTCGGCGTCTACTCCTCACCCTCGGAGTGGAGCACGCTGTTCGGCGCCGTCCCGTCCTCCAGCACGCTCTACAAGCTGCCGACGTGGCGCGCGATCGGACCGGCGACCGCGGCGACCGCTCAGGCGGCGTGCGCAGCGGCACCGTTCGTCGCGGGCGGTCGGACGACCATCGTGCAGTACGTGACCGGGAAGTCCGACAGCGACGTCAGCTGCGTCTGACGCGACCGACTGCCGGGCCGGTGCCTCGGGGCGGGCCCGCGCCGTGCCTCCAGGCCGTCGAGTGAGCAGCGATCGTCGACCGCGCACGCAGCGATCCGACGGTTGCTGCTCACCCGACGGTGGACGGGCGAGGCGACCCGACGCGGACGGGCGACCCGACGCGATCCGTCAGCGGCGGCGGAAGCGGCGCTCGAAGCCCCACTGCGTGACCCGGAGCATCGCCTCGACCACCACGGAACGGCTCATCTTCGAGACGCCGTGCACCCGGTCCCGGAACCGGATCGGCACCTCGACGATGCGTCCGCCGAGGTCGTCGACGCGCAGCGTCATGTCGACCTGGAAGCAGTACCCCTTCGAGTCGACCGAGGCGAGGTCCATGCCCGCGACGGTCTGCGCGCGGTAGGCGCGGAAGCCCGCCGTGACGTCGCGCACACCGAGGCGGAGTGCGATCCGGGCGTAGGTGTTCGCACCGCGGCTCAGGACTTCGCGCCGGAGCGGCCAGTCGACCACCGAGCCGCCGTGGACCCAGCGCGACCCGATGGCGAGGGCCACCGTCTCGTCGTCCCGCACGGCATCGATCAGGGCCGGCAGCCGATCGGCGGGGTGCGAGCCGTCCGCGTCCATCTCCACGAGCACCGGGTAGCCGCGCTCCAGCCCCCACCGGAAGCCGGCGACGTACGCCGTGCCGAGGCCGAGCTTGCCGCTGCGCTCGATCAGGTGCACGCGGTCGTCCGTCGCCGCCATCGACCGGACGATGCCGGCGGTGCCGTCGGGGCTGCCGTCGTCCACCACGAGCACGTGGGCCGTGGGGACCGCGTCGAGGATCGCCGTGGTGGCGGTCCGGACGTTCTCGGCCTCGTCGTAGGTGGGGACGACGACGAGGGCCGTCGGAGCCGCTCGGGTCACCGGTTCTGCAGGCGCCGCTTGATCTTGCCCGCGACGCTCCGCGGCCCCTCCGTGCGGAAGTAGTGCACGGCCCGGCCGACGTCGTGCCGGATACCGTACAGCTTCTTGCGGTCCGGCACGCGCACGCGCATCTGGTGCGGCTCGATCGGAGCAGCGGTGTCCCGCACCGACTTGTCCGCCGCACGGACGGGGTTCCGGCAGAACTCCACGAGCGGCGCGAGGACGTTCTCCCACGTGAACTGTTCGCGGACGCGGTCGACGTTGCCGATGAACTCGGCGCGGGCCTTCTTGTCGTAGATCGCGGTCTCGAGCGCAGCGGCCAGCCCGTCGACGTCCTGCTCGTGCACCGCGATGCCGAGCCGCTGCTCCGCGACGAGGTCGCCGAAGGAGTCGCCCGCGGTCGTCACGATCGGCAGACGCGCCCACAGGTAGTCGAGGATGCGGGTGCGGAACGAGAACGTGGTCTCGAGGTGCTCGTAGTGCGTCGAGACGCCGGCGTCGGCCTCGAGCAGGTAGGCGCCGCGCTCCTCGTACGGGATCCACGTGTCGTTGAAGAACACGTGCTTACCGGTGAGCCCGAGCGCATCGGCCTCGGCTCGGACCCTCGCCACGATGTCCATCTCGGGGACGTCCGGGTTCGGGTGCTGCACACCCATGAAGAAGAGCTTGACCGTCGGCCGGCGCTCCGCGAGCTGGGCGATCGACCGGACCAGGGTGATCGGGTCGAACCAGTCGTAGATCCCACCACCCCACACGACGAGCTTGTCGTTCTTGCCGATGCCCGGGACCACACCCTTGACACGCGCCTGGTCGTGCACCGGCGGTGTCGAGGACAGGCCGAACGGCACCACGCCGATCAGCGAGCGGAGGTCGGCGTCGCGCGAGTACGTGCGAGCGTTCACCCGCCCGGAGCCGGCGAGCTGGCCGAGCCAGAACATGCGCTGTCGCTCCGAGGCGCAGATGAAGTAGTCGCCGAGTTCGAGCTGGTGGTTCAGCGTGTCCGAGGCGTCGAGGATCTGACGGTTCCACTGGTCGACGTCGTCGCTGCGGCCCTGCTCGAGCTGCTCGAGGTGCAGCGGGTCGTACACGTCGACCACGAGGATCTTGCGCGTCGACTCGAGCACCGGGAACAGGCGGAGCGCGTGGCCCTGCACGATGATGACGTCGGCCCAGGCCTCGTGCTCGACCATCTGGCGCGGGTGGCGGTGCGGGACCGTGACGACCTCGTACGAGGGGTCGATCGGCGACGAGCGGGTCAGGCTGATGACGCGCACGTCGTGCTCCGTCGCGAGCTGCTTCGCCATCTGGGTCGCACGGATCGCCGGACCGGCCATCTTCTCGCCGATGGAGTCGCCCGTGATGATGAGCACGCGACGACGGGTGCCGACCTCGAGCACGCCGAGCGAGTGCACGATCTTGTCGTAGCCGGCGAGGTAGTTCTCGATCGGGTAGGCGGGCTCGTCGCGGTTGCCGAACAGACGCAGGAGCTCGCGGTCGCTCCGGACGCGGGTCGCCTGGATCGCACGGCGCGACTCGGTCATCGACGGCAGCTGCTCGACGAACTGGTCGACGCCGTAGATGCCCGCCATGCTCGTCTTCGGCACCGGGATCGTGGGGACGCTGTCGTCGCCCGGGTTGCGGAGGTCGAGCTCGGTCGAGTCCAGCTCGCCGCGGCCGATCGCGCGGCGGACGACGAGGGCGAGCGAACCGGGCAGGGCCGCAGCGAGCTGCTCGTCACCGAGGTTCTTGTAGAGCGTGAAGAGGGCGTTCCGCTCGAGCAGGTACGTCTCGCGGAAGTCGCCGAACTTGTTCATCGACGCGTGGTGCTTGTGGAACGCGACGGACTTCGGCTGGTACCGGAAACGCCAGCCGAGCAGGTTGAGACGCCACCCGAGGTCGACGTCCTCGTAGAACATGAAGTAGCGGTCGTCGAACCCGCCGAGCTGCTCGAAGAGCTCAGCGCGGACGAACATCGCCGCGCCGGTGCCGAACAGGACGTCGGTCTCGGACTCCCAACGGCCGGTGTCCGGCGAACCGGCGAAGGGCTTGTAGCCCATGCCGTACCAGGTCATCGCGGCCTCGGTGAAGTCGACGTTGACGCCATCCCAGTCGAGGACCTTCGAGGCCACCGCTCCGATGTCGGCGCCGGAGGCGAACGTCGCCATCGCCTCGCGCACCCAGCCGGTGTCGGGGCGTGCGTCGTTGTTCAGGAACGCGACGATCTCGCCGGAGGAGTGCTCGACGCCGAGGTTGCAGCCACCGGTGAACCCGAGGTTCGCGCCGGAGTCGACGAAGGTGAAGTCGAGGTCGGAGGCCTTCAGCCGGCCGACGTGCTCCGCACCCGAGCCGTTGTCGACGACGATGACCTCGAGCTTGTCCTGCGGCCAGTCCTGCTTGCGGAGCTCGGCGATGCTCGTCAGCGTGTCGTCCGTGCCCTTGTAGTTCACGAGGACGACGGACACGACTCCCGGCTTGCGCTCTGTCACGGCGGGTTCCTCCAGCGGCTGCCGCGCCTGCGGCATGGATCGGTGGTGCTGCCGTCGGGGGTGCCCGTCGGCCGACATCACCATACAAGGCGGAGCACGCCGCTCCCCTGTGATCGGCTCGGGTTCGTGCACAATGGCAGACGGCCCCACCCGGCCGCACCGTTCGCCGTGACACGTCCGACGTCGCGGTGTCCCTCCCCAGACCCGGAGTCCCCGTGCCGCAGTCCTCGATCCCGACCTCCCCACCTCGTCGCCCCTCGCCGACGAGTACGCCGCCATCGCCCGTGGTGACCACGCGACCGGGAGCGGGGGACGATCCGGTTCGCGGTGTCGACCGCCGACCCGACCGAGGGCAAGGGCGACCTGTTCGTCGCGCTCGGGCTCGCGCGCGCCCTGCGCGCCCAGGGCTGGGGCGTCGCCATGTGGCCGATCGACCGCTGGGCGGAGGAGGTACCGGCCGACACCGCCGTGCTCGTCTGCACGATCGAGTCGTTCGTGCCCGGGCTCGTGCCCGCCGGCACCGCCACGGTGGCGTGGGTGCGGAACTGGACGGCGCAGTGGGCGACGCTGCCCTGGCTCGGCGAGTACGACGCGGTGTGGGCGTCGTCGTCCATCGCCCGGGACGAGATCGCCCGGGCCCTCGGCCGTCCGGTGGAGGTCGTGCCGATCGGCGTCGACCTCGACCTCTTCACGACCGACGTCGACGGGGTGCCGACGCCCCGCAGCGACCGAGCGGTCACGACGGTGAACTTCTGGGGTGCCCGGCGTGGCGTCCAGGACATCCTGGAGCAGGTCGCCCCTGCCGAGCCCATCGTCTGGTTCGCCGCGAACGTCGAGCACGTCGACGCCTCCCCGGGGTCGAGCTCCGTCCGGCGGTGCCGTACTTCGCCCTGCCGGAGGTGTACCGCTCGGCCGCGTTCGTCGTCGACGACGTCATCGCCCCGGCCGCCGAGTTCGGCACGCTCAACTCGCGCCTGTACGAATCGCTCGCCTGCGGCGCGCTGCCGGTCACCACGTGTGCCCTCGGACTCGACGAGCTGGGCCTGGCCGACGTTCCCGTCTTCGACGATGCCGCGTCGCTCGAGCGGGCGCTCGCGATGCCGGCCGACGAACGGGACACCCTCGTCGAGCGGCTGCACACCGTGGTGGTGGAGCGGCACTCGTTCGGCGCCCGCGCCGCGCAGGTCGGTCCGTCGCTCGACGCCGCAGTCGCGCGTGCGTCGGACAGGACCGGCGAGCGCGACGCGCTGCTGCGCTGGGCTGCGCTGCAGCGCGAGGAGCTGCGCGAGACCGCGCGGGAACGCGACCTGCACCGCTCCGGCGTCGAGGAGATCAACCGCCGGCTCATCGTCTCCGAAGAAGCGGTGGCCGTCATCGACCGGTCCCGTCGCGAGGCCGAGGCCGAACGTGACGCGATGGCGCGACGGTACGACGCGCTCACGCACTCGGCCGAGTTCCGGGTGCTGGACCGCCTCGGCGGCGTGGCGCGGGCGCTCCGCAAGCGCTGACCGCGCACCGCTCGGCCGTCCGCGGCCGGACCCCCTCCAGTCGTCCGGTGACCGTCTACTGCACGGTCACCGACTTGCAGACCTCGGTGTTCTGTCCGCCCCCTGGTTGATGGCGAAGACGCAGACGCTGGTCGGTCCCGACTGCTTCCCGGTGAACGTCTGCGAGAACGCGTGGTTCCCGCCGAACCCGCCGTAGACCGTCTCGAGCCCGGCCTTGGCCTGGTCCGCAGCGATGGACACGCCGCCGGCACCGTCGAAGTACACGTGCACCCGCAGCGATGCGGTCGTGTCCGGGTCGATCGCCCAGCCCCGGACGCGGATCTGACCGGCCGCCGGCGAGGACACCTCGTCGAGGAGCAGCGTCGGGTTGCCGGTGGCCGCGGCGACGGTCTTGCACGTGCTGGTGTTCGATCCGCCTCCGACGTTCTTGGCGACGACGCAGACGGTGTGCTTGCCCGGACCGATCCCGGTGAGCTTCTGTGAGTAGCCGTGCGCGTCACCGTAGCCGGAGTGCGACTTGTCGAAGCCGCTCTTCGTCTGGTTGGCCGTCCCGGTCGCGACCTGCTTGCCGTCGACCGTGTACGTCAACGACACCGCCGACGTCGTGTCCGGGTCGTACGCGGTCCCGCTCACACTGATCGCACCGAGCCCGGCGGACGCGGCCTGGTCGACCGTCGCCTTCGGCGAGCCGGTCGGGGTCGAGAACGGTTTGCAGATGCTCGCGTTCAGGTTCTTCGGCCCCTGGTTGATCGCGATGATGCACAGGCTGTGCTTGCCGGCGGTGATCCCGCTCCGCTCGAGGCGGTAGGCGTGCTGGTCACCGTAGCCCGGCTTCGCGCCGTTCAACCCGGTCTTCGTCTGGTCGGCGGCGATCGACGTGAGCGCCTTGCCGTCCAGGTAGAAGTGCACGCGGACGGTGCCCGTGGTGTCGGGGTCGATCGCCCAGCCACGGGCCAGGAGCTTGCCCGGCGACTTGGACGACACCTCGTCGACCGCGAGCCAGGGGTACCCCGTCGCCTGCGACACCGACTTCGACGCGATCTGCGTCCAGTTGCCGCTCGACAGGTCCTTGGCGTACACCGTCACCGTCTGCTTGCCGGCCGGGAAGCCCTTCACCGTGCCGGAGTACGCGTGGTTGTCGCCGTACCCGGGCATCGCGCTGTTCAGGCCGGCCTTCTTCACGTTCGCGGTGAGGGTACCGAGCGTCTTGCTGCCGACGCGGACCTGCACCTGGGTCGCGGCAGAACTGTCGCGGTCGATCGCCCAGCCACGGATGGTCAACGTGCCGGCGACGGCGGACGCGGCGTCGATCACGCCGGTCGGTGCGCCGCCCGGCACGGTCACGTCCTTGCACTCCAGCAGCGTGTTCGCTCCCGGTCCGGTGTTGATGCCGAACACGCAGACGTTGTGCTTGCCAGCGGTGATACCGGTGAGCGTCGTCGAGTACCCGTGCGCGGTGTTGTTCGAGCCGAGCCGAGCCGCCAGGTCCGGACGGTTCGTGTTCGCCATGATCGACGCCTTGCCCTTGCCGTCGACGTAGATCTGGGCCTTGATCGCCGCCGTGGTGTCGGGGTCGGCGGTCCAGCCGCCCACGGTGATCTGACGGAAGCCGCCCTGCAGCGAGTCGACGCTGCCGATCGGGACGAGCCGCCCGTGGGCGAGCCGAACCAGTCGGTGTACATGCGCCAGAAGTTCCGGTTGCCGTAGGCCGAGCAGCTGTCGCCCGTGCCGTACAGGTTCGCCATCGCCGCGGCGTTCGGGGTGTAGGGCGTGTAGATGTACAGCCCGGCCGTCGCCTGGTTCTTGATGTAGACCGTCTTCCGACCGCAGGCGGCGTTCGGGTTGTAGAGGATCGCGTTGTTGCGTCCGGCCTGGTACGCCCACGAGGTCGGCGACGCCTGGTAGCGCTTGAACTGCAGCGCGGCGGCGTAGACCTGCTGACCGAAGCCGTAGTACGCCGGGTCGCACGGGGCCGTGTCCGGGCAGGCGAAGCCCGTGGCGTGCAGGTACATGTAGCTCGTCGGCTTCGACGTGGTGACGATCCCTGCTCCTTCTCGAGCAGCACGAGGAGGACCTTCTGGCTGATGCCGCAGGCCGCTCCCACCTGGGCGATCACGGTCGCCGCGGACTTCGAGCCGCCGGCGATCGCCGAGCACCGGCCGGAGACGGCGGAGATCCCACTCATGTTCTGCGTGAAGTTCTTCAGGCACTTCGGACCGCCGGACTGCTGCGTGCAGTTCGGCGCGACGCTGTTGAGGAACGACTGCACCGAGGACGCGCTCATCGCGGACCCGTTGTAGAAGTTCGCGTCGCTGATGATGTTGCCCGGGTCGAAGCCCGCGGCGGTCGCGGCGGACGCGGACCCGGTCGTCGTCTCCTCGGAGACGATCGTGCCGATGGTCAGACCGCTCACGGCGATCGCCAGCGCGGCGACCATCCCGAGGGCCGAGTGCAGCGGGCGTCGTCGCCCTCCGCTGGTCGTGGAACGGAACATCACGGCACCTCCGCCGTCATCGGGTCGGACGTGGTCGACTTCGACCCGACCGTGTACTTGAGCGTGATCGACCAGGTCCCGGTGGACACCTGGCTCGAGGGGAAGGACACCTGGGCGCAGTTCACCGAGGACGCGCTCGCCTCGGCCGCGCTCGTGAGCGTGCGGGTGACACCGCTCTTGGTCGCGGTGAACGTGCAGGTGCCCGACGTGTTCGTCGTGCCGGACACGAGCCCTCCGGCCTGCAACGTCCTGCTTCCGGCGTCCCACCCGGCGAACGTGACCACGGCCGTGGCGGGGAAGTCCGAGGGGTCGGTGTCGGGCTGGTTCGTCTGGCCGCTGCCCGGGAAGGCGGAGGGGACGTCGCCCGTGTCGTCGTCGCCGGAGCCCGTGGAGGGGGTCGACGAGCCGCCGCCGGACGTCGCGGTGGGCGACGACGTGGGCGTGGCGGACGGCGTCGACGACGCGGTCCGGGTGGGCGAGGGAGTGGGGTCGTCTCCCCCGGCGGAACAACCCGCCGCGAGGAGACTGAGAGCACCGACCACCGCGAGCGCAGCGATCGGCCGTGGAGCAAGCTGCATGCTGACGGGCCGTCCTGTGGATGTTGACAAGGGTCCGGGTTGCGTCAACGGTAACCCCAAAGTGAAGGTTGAGGGTTGCTCCTTCGCACATTGGCCCCGCACGGGGGCGGACGACAGGTGTCGTTCGGCGTCCAGCGGACACCCGGTCCCGTTCGGTGCAGGTGAGTATGCTGTTCCGGTCCTGCCCCACGAACGAAGAGACGAATGGTCGATCAAGCCCGCATGGCGGCGCTCGCGAAGGAGCCCCTCGTCGTGGTCGGCGCTCCGACGAGCGCGATCCGAGGAACCTGGCGCGAGTTCCGCGACGTCTTCCGGCAGCGCGAGATGCTCGGGATGCTCATCCGACGCGACCTCAAGGCGCGGTACAAGGACTCGACGCTCGGGTTCGTGTGGACGCTCGTCCGTCCGCTCACGCAGCTCCTCATCTACTACTTCGTGATGGGGCAGATCCTCGGAGCGGCCAAAGGCATCGACAACTTCGCCATCTACGTCTTCACGGGTCTGAGCGCGTACACGCTCTTCAGCGAGATCGTGGCCGGCTCCACGAGTTCGATCGTCGGCAACAGCGGCCTCATCAAGAAGGTCTACGTGCCGCGCGAGGTGTTCCCGCTCGCGAGTGTGGGTGCGGCGCTCGTGAACTACGTCATCCAGTTCGGCATCCTGATCGTCGCCACGGTCGTCATCGGGGTGTTCCCCTGGCACGCCGGACTCGTCTACCTCATCCCGTCGATCCTGGTGATCCTGGTCTACGGCGCCGCGATCGGCCTGGTGCTCGCCGCGCTCAACGTGTACCTGCGCGACGTCCAGTTCGTGATCGACGTGGGGCTCATGGTGCTGCTCTGGGCGTCGCCGATCGTCTACTCGTACTCGATGGTGCTCGACCGCCTCAAGGTGGACTGGCTCCTCGCCGTCTACACGAACAACCCGCTGACCCTGTCCGTGCTCGGCATGCAGAACGCCATCTGGCTGCACGACCCGGCGAAGGTCGTCTACCCGGAGCACCTCATGCTCCGCCTCGGCATCGCCCTGGTGATCGGCCTGTTCTGCCTCCTCGGTGCGCAGCGGATCTTCTCCCGCCTGCAGGGCAACTTCGCGCAGGAGCTCTAGACCATGGCCATCAGCACCCCCGTCGCCCCCTCGACGTCCGGCGCCGCGACCGACCGTCCCGACGTCATCGTCATCGACCACGTCCGCAAGCGCTTCGTCGTCCGCAAGGACAACACCATCCGCGAACGGATCGTGACGCTCGGCCGCGCCGGCCGGAAGCACCGCCAGGACTTCTGGGCGCTCGACGACGTCACCGTCTCGATCCAGGCCGGCACCACCGTCGGGCTCATCGGTCAGAACGGCTCCGGCAAGTCCACCCTGCTCAAGGCCATCGGCGGCATCATCCAGCCGACGTCCGGCACCGTGGCCCGCCGTGGGCGACTGGCGGCGCTGCTCGAGCTCGGCGCCGGCTTCCACCCGGACCTGTCCGGCCGCGAGAACGTCTTCCTCAACGCGTCCCTGCTCGGCCTGAGCCGCAAGGAGACCGAGGAGCGCTTCGACGACATCCTCGCGTTCTCCGGCATCGGCGACTTCATCGACACCCAGGTGAAGTTCTACTCGTCCGGCATGTACGTGCGGCTCGCGTTCGCCGTCGCCGTGCACACCGACCCGACGTGCTCCTGGTCGACGAGGTCCTCGCGGTCGGCGACGAGGCGTTCCAGCGCAAGTGCCTCGACCGCATCCGGTCGTTCCAGGAGCAGGGCAAGACGATCATCATCGTCACGCACTCGCTCAGCCAGGTGCAGGAGATGTGCGACCGCGTCGTGCTGCTCAACAAGGGCAAGGTCCTGCACGACGGCGACGCGGTGCAGGCGGTCAGCAAGTTCCGCGACGTGCTCGAGGAGCGCCGCTCCGGCGAGCTCAGCGCGGACGTGGCGGTCGGCCGCGGCACCGTCCTCGGCGCGACCGTCCACCCCGACGGCAAGCAGCACCGCGACCCGGTCCTGCCCGGCGACGACCTGATCGTGGACATGGAGTTCGAGCACCTGGACGGCGTCGCCGACTGGGAGGCAGCGGTCCAGATCAACAACACCGCGGGTCAGGTCGTGTACGGCACCACCACGGGCATCATGGGCCTCCACCTCGAGCGTCTGCACGGCCGCCGGAAGCTCCGGCTCCGGATCGCGGACACGAACTTCGGCACGGGCAAGTACTTCATCAACGTCTCGATGATGGACTCCGCCGGGCGGCACCTCCACGACCTGCCGGAGTGCGACTCGTTCGAGGTCCCCTCCTTCGGCGACGCCGTCGGCACCGTCTACGCCAAGCCCTCCATCGAGGAGCTCGGCTGACCCCGACCGACGGCGCCGCCCGCACCGCGGTCGTCGTCGTCAACTGGAACCGCGCCGACCTCACGACGCGGGCGGTTCGCGCCGTCCTCGACGACGGCGCGGCCGACCAGGTCGTCGTCGTCGACAACGGCTCGACCGACGACTCCATGGACGTGCTCCGGCGGGACCTGCCGGACGCGACGGTCCTGGCCCGCGGGGACAACGGCGGATTCGCGGCGGGCGCCAACACGGGCATCCGACACGCGGACGCCGACGTCGTGGTGCTGCTCAACAACGACGCCGAGCCCGCTCCGGGGTTCGTCGCGGCCCTCCGCGACCACCTGGACGCCGCCCCGGCGGACGTCGCGGCCGTGACGGGACGCATCGTGCTCGCCGGGCGCTGGACGCGCCTCCAGGCCGGTGCATCGTCCGCACCTGCCCAACGCGCACTGCGCGACCACGCCGGCCACCTGTGGGTGCCGTCGCCGGACGGCGAGGTCCGGCTCAACTCGACCGGCGTCCGCGTCGACCGCGACGGCAACGGCCTGGACCGCGACTGGTTCGCCCCAGCCGACCGGGTCGCCGACCGCGCCGTCTTCGGCTTCTCCGGCGGGGCCGCGGCGCTCCGTCGCGCCGCTCTCGACGACGTCGGACTCCTCGACGAGTCGCTCTTCATGTACTACGAGGACACCGAGCTTGCGTGGCGGCTGCGCCGCCGCGGCTGGCGCGTCGAGTACGTCGCCGACGCGGTCGTGGAACACGACCACTCGGCCTCGTCCGGCGTGCGGAGCGACCTGTTCGTGTTCCGCAACGCCCGGAACCGTCTCGTCGTCGCGCTCTGGCACGCGCCGTGGCCGACGGTCGTGCGAGCGACGGCCCGGACGCTCGCTCGCGGACTCCGCGGGCTGGCCGCCGGCCCCACCAGACGGGAGGCGCGGCTCGTCCTGGCAGCGCTGGCCGACGTCGCGGGGCACCTCCCCGCGCACCTCGCGCACCGCGCCCGGCAGTCGCGGGTCGCGTCCGTCCCACGGAGCGCCGTGGACCCGAGCGCATGAGCGGGTCGGGCTATCCTGGACACTCCCCGTCGACGGCACCGGCCGCGGCGTTCCCGCACGGAAGGACCCACGCGTGCCGCAGCTCACCGTCCTGATCGACGGGACGGCGGTACCGCGGAACCTCGGCGGCGTCGGACGCTACGTCGAGGGCGTCGTGTCCCACCTCGGCTCCGCGGACGCCGACCTCGACGTGCACCTGGTCGTCCGCCCCGTCCACGCGTCGCACTTCTCCGCGGTCGCACCGAACGTCACCGTGCACCGTGCTCCGGCGTGGACGGACTCGGTGCCGCTGCGGTTCCTCTGGGAGCAGACCGGGCTGCCGGCGCTCGGTCGCCGGCTCGGTGCGGCCGTGCTGCACTCGCCGCACTACACGTTCCCGTTCGGCTGGCGGCGCGGGTCCGTGGTGACACTGCACGACGCGACGTTCTTCTCCAACCCCGAGTGGCACTCGCGGCTGAAGCGTACGTTCTTCACCTGGTGGAGCCGGCGGTCGCTCCGCAGCCGGCCGATCGTGATCGTCCCGAGCGCCGCCACCGCGACCGAGGCCGCCCGGGTGGTCTCCGGCATCCGCGCCGACGTCCGGGTCGCACCGCTCGGCGTCGACCGGGCACGCTTCCACGAGCCCGCCGTAGCCGAGGTCGAGGACGCCCGCATCGCAGCCGGGCTGCCCGACGACGCCTCGTGGATCGCGTTCCTCGGCACGATCGAGCCGCGCAAGAACGTCACCGCCCTGCTCGACGCGTACGCCGCGGTCCGAGCTGCACGGGACGCCACCGGGTCCCCCACGCCCTGGCTCGTGCTCTCGGGGGCCCGCGGCTGGGACGACGCCGCGATCGGACGGCTCGACGCCCTGCAGGACGACGACCGCGTGATCGAGGCGGGCTACCTGCCGCTCGAGGACCTCGCCGGGTTCCTCGGCGGGGCGTCCTTCGTGGTGTACCCGTCACTGGGCGAGGGCTTCGGGCTCCCGGTGGTCGAGGCGATGGCGACCGGCGCGTGCGTGCTCACCACCCGGCGGCTGTCGCTGCCCGAGGTCGGCGGCGACGCGGCGGTGTACAGCGAACCGTCCGCGGTCGACCTCGCTGCGGCCATGGCCGAGCTGCTGGACGACCCGGACCTGGTCACGGCACACCGTGCGGCGGCCCTGCGACGGGCCGACGAGTTCACCTGGGACCGGACCGCGGCCGTCCACGTCGACGCGTACGAGACGGTCGCCGGGAGCGCCCGGCCCACCGGTGGGGGCGGCGCCGCCGGGGCCACGACCGGGGGCGCCCGATGACCCGGGTCGCCGTGCTGACCGTCACGTACAACACGGGTGACACGATCCGGCCGTTCCTGGCGAGCATCGAGGGCGCCTCGACGTCACCGGTCGCCGTCGTCATCGCCGACAACGGGTCCGCGGACCTCGATGCGCTCCGGGCGATCGGCGAGTCCTACGGCGCCGTCGTGGTGTCCTCCGGCGGGAACCGCGGCTACGGCGGCGGCATCGACGCCGCCCTCGCCGCACTCGACGACGTGCTGCCCGACGTCCGCCCGGAGTTCCTGCTCGTCACGAACCCCGACGTCGTCCTCGAACCAGGGTCGATCGACGAACTCGTCGCCGCCGCCGACCGGCTGCCGGACGGCGGGTCGTTCGGGCCGCGGATCCTCGACGAGCACGGCGAGACCTACCCGTCCGCCCGACGGCTGCCCTCGCTCCGCACCGGACTCGGTCACGCCGCGTTCTCGCGCTTCTGGCCCGCGAACCCGTGGAGCCAGCGGTACTGGTCGACGACGCAGGTGATCGAGCGCGAGGCCGGTTGGCTGTCCGGAGCGTGCTTCCTCATCCGCACCGACCTGTTCCGGCGGCTCGGGGCTTCGACGAGTCGTACTTCATGTACTTCGAGGACGTCGACCTCGGGCAGCGCGTTGGCCTTGCCGGTCACGCGAACGTGTACGTGCCGACCGCCGTCGTGACGCACACCGGGGCGCACTCGACGTCGTCCAACCGGCGCCGCATGGAGATCGAGCACCACCGGAGCGCCTACCGCTACCTGTCCCGGAAGTACCGGGCGTGGTGGCTGTGGCCGCTCCGCGTCGCCCTGCGCGTCGGACTCGCCGTCCGCGCCCGCTGGGTGACGCGAAAGTAGCACGCGCGGCGGTCGGCGCTCTCGGAACCAGGTTCCGGACACCACACTGCGCTTCTTCGTGGTGCTGTGACCGAAACCTGGTTCCGCGAGCGAGAACCGCGGCGAATCATGGCGGATCTCGGTGGTGTCAGGCTCGCAAGCGGGCGCGTTGGGTGCGGGCGGCGCCGAGCAGCGCCCGAGCGCGGGCGTCGAACGAGTGCTCAGCGGCGATGTGCGCGGCGATCGCGGTACGGGCGTCGGGCGTCGGCCACGGGTACGCCGGGTCGAGCAGCTCCGCCAACACCGCGCGGTCACGGGCGACCCGGAGCGTCGGGACGTCGAGCACGGTTTCGAGTCCAGCGACCTCGTCCGTGACGACGACGCCCCCGGTTGCCAGCACGTCGAACACCCGGTTCGACAAGAACCCTCCGGCGGCCATGTCCGGCCAGTGGTCGTTGAGCACGACCCGCGCTGAAGCGTAGGCCGTGGCGACCTCGGAGCGCGACAGGGACGGCTCGCCCAGCGCTGCTGCCGGGACGACCGTCTCCCAGCCCGGACCGTGCACGCGCAGGTCGGCACCGAGCGTCACCGCTTCGGCGACCACCGGCCGCGCCGCGCCGCGCGTCGAGCCGACGAACACCACGTGGTCGGCATCCGGGCTCGTCGCTGACCGCGCATCCGGACGGAACACCGCGGGGTCAGTCGCCTGCAAGAGCGTCCGCACCGGGACTCCTGACCGCGACGTCGCCGCAGCCGCCCAGACCGGACCGGCCGCGAAGACCGCGTCGAAGGACCGGAGCTCGGTCTCGGCGACGTCGTCCGGGTGGCTGATCACCCAGAGCAGGTTCACCGACGCCGGGTTCGGTGGCACCCGGTCGAGGCCGCGCACCACGAGGGTCACGTCGTCCGCGCCGTCGTCGCCACGGACGTGCGCGTCCCGCCGATCGATGCGGACCCGCTGTCCGAGGCGTTCGAGGGCGCCCGCGAGCTCGGCCGCGAAGTGGACGTCGCCCCAGCCGTCGCCCTCCGGCCCGGCCGGTGCGGCGATCTTGATCGACCACGTCAGGTCCTCGGAGGGCGTTGCCCGGCCCGGGCGGGACCACCGGACGGGCTCCCCAGGGCGGCAGCGGCGGGCCCCCGACCACGCCGACGCCGCCTCGCTCCGGCGCACGGTCGTGCCAGGCAGCGAACGCGTCGACGACGGCCCGGTCGATCATGCGACCGGCCTCGTCCGACCGTTCGACCGCCCACGTCACGACGGCGTCCTCGCCGGTGCGGTCGGCGACCGCGCGTGTCCAGGCCGTGATGGTCATGCGTTCGTCCGGGAGGCACGGCGCTGCGACCACCGCCGCACCCGGCAGTGCGACCACCGGCTGGTCCGCCGCGAAGACCGGCACGGTGGCGATGCCGTCGGCGAGGCGCGCGTCCGAGATCGACGTCGCGACATCCGGGGACGTCGGGGTGCCCGGATCGTCGTCCGTCCAGGGGAGCGCGCCGGGCCGGAGCAACCGGGAGCCGTGACGCCGGCTGCCGTCGGACAACCACACGCGTGCCTGGACGACACGGTCGTCGCCCGCCGCGGCCAGCACCTGGAGGTCCTGGTCGGTGACGCCGACGGTGGAGTCCACGACGAGCAGGACGCGCCCGACGCCGGCCGACACGCCGGCGTTGATCGCGGACCCGATCCCGTCCACCGGGTCGCGGCGGACCCACGGCACGCCACGCTGTGGGGCGTCCCGCGGCGAGGCATCCGCGACGTACCCGACGGCGCGCACGTCAGACTCCGGCCCGAACGCCCGACGGGCGGCCGCCACCATCGCCGGGAGTCGCTCGTACCGGTCGGACCGGCTCAGCAGGAGCACGGTGACCGCGCGGTCCAGGTGCGGCAGCGGGCCCGCGAAGCCGGCCACGCGGACGACGGACGCCGCCGTCGCGGACGCGGGTCGCGCCTCCAGTCCGGTGCCGGAGGGCGTCGCGTCGCGACGGCGGCGTCGGAAGATCGCCACAGGACGACTACGCGGAGAGGAGCCGCTGCAGGTAGACGCCGTAGCCACCCTTGACCAGCGGCGCGGCGAGCTCGGCGAGCTGCGTGTCGTCGATCCAGCCGTTGCGCCAGGCGATCTCCTCGATGCAGCCGATCTTGAAGCCCTGACGGTCCTCGATGACCTTCACGTACTCCGACGCCTGCATCATCGACTCGAACGTCCCGGTGTCGAGCCAGGCGGTGCCGCGGTCGAGGACCTGCACGCCGAGCTCCCCCGCCTCGAGGTAGCGCTCGTTCACGGTCGAGATCTCGAGCTCACCGCGGGCGCTCGGTTCGATCGTCTTCGCGATCTCGATGACCTTGTTGTCGTAGAAGTACAGGCCGGGGACGGCGTAGTTCGACTTCGGCTCGGCGGGCTTCTCCTCGATGGAGACCGCGGTGAAGCTGTCGTCGAACTCGACGACGCCGTACGCCTTCGGGTCGGCCACGTGGTACGCGAAGATCGTGGCGCCGTCGACCTCGGTGTTCTTCCGCAGGTTCGTGCCGAGGCCGGTGCCGTGGAAGATGTTGTCCCCAGGACGAGCGCGACGCTGTCGTCGCCGATGAAGTCCTCGCCGATCACGAACGCCTGCGCGAGGCCGTCCGGGCTGGGCTGGACGGCGTACTGGATGTCCATGCCGAGGCTCGAGCCGTCGCCGAGCAGCGCGCGGAACTGGTCGTTGTACTCCGGGGTCGTGATCACCAGGACCTCGCGGATGCCCGCCATCATCAGCGTCGACAGCGGGTAGTAGACCATCGGCTTGTCGTAGATCGGCATAAGCTGCTTGCTGATGCCCTTGGTGATCGGCCAGAGCCGGGTGCCGGAACCGCCGGCGAGGATGATGCCCTTCACGGTCTTTCCCTACTTCTTCGTTCGGAGGGACTCGGTGTACGCCACGCACTCCTCGTACGTCGGCAGCAGCCCCTGTTCAGCGGCCTGCACGAGCGTCGGCGCGCTGGTGTCCTTCTCGGAGAGCACCGGCTCGCCGAGGCCGTCGGGCAACTCCAGCCCCACCGTCGGGTCGAGGATCGTGATCCCCTTCTCGCGCTCAGGGTTGTAGTGCGCACTGACGAGGTAGTTCACCGTCGACTGGTCCTCGAGTGCGACGATCGCGTGGCCGAGGCCCTCGGACAGGTACACGGCCCGGCGGTCGACGTCGTCGATGCGTACCGAGTCCCACTGGCCGAACGTCGGCGAGCCGACCCGGATGTCGACGATGTAGTCGATGAACGCGCCGCGGACCGCGGTCACGTACTTCGCCTGGCTCGGGGCGACGAGGGCGTAGTGGATGCCCCGCGCCACGCCCGCCGACGAGATCGACATGTTGACCTGCCGGAGGTCCAGCGGGTGACCGACCGTGTCCTCGAGGACGTCGGCCCGGTACGCCTCGAGGAATGCTCCTCGTGCGTCGCCGTGCTGGACGGGCGTGAACTCCCACGCGCCGGGATCTTCAGTTCGCGGATCTGCACCGGGGAAGCCTAGCAAGGCATGCGGCCGGGCTCCTCCGTGCCGTCCGACTCGACGCGGACGGGGTTCGCGCGGTCGGGGTTCGGACGGTCGGGATTCGGGCGGTCGGGTCCCCGCGCAGCTCCAGCACCGCCGCCCCGATGACCGTCGCGACGAGCACCACGACCGCGGCAACCGCGGCGACCCACGTCGTCGTGAGTGTGCCCGGCCAACTGGATGCCGGCTTCGACAGCTCGAGGACCGCCCACCAGACGACCGCGGCACCCGCAGCCCACGCCGCAGTGAGCACGGGTGCGACGAACCGTCCGAGACCGGCGACGAGTCCGACCGCCATCGGGATCCCCAGTATCGGCATCACAGGCAGGCCGTACCGGGCGTGCGGCGCACCGCCCCCGGTGGTGAACTGCACCTGCCCGACGATCACGAGGGCCGCCACCGCGACGAGCATCGCCGCGACGAGCACGTCCGCGACGACGTCGGCCCGCGGCCGTGCCACCAGCTGGGACCCGTGCCGCGCGACTGTCCGGCGACCACGGCGCAGGACGCCACGCACGGCCGCGGTCACGCAGGCCGCCACGGCGAGGACGAGCGGCCCGAGCAGCAGCCACCACGTCCACTGCGAGTTCGTTTCAAGGTGCCCTTCGAACACGCTGAACACGCCGGTCCAGAAGTCGGGATCGGCGACCACCTGCGCGGCGGAGCGCGAGGACCGACCGAGGTGCTCCGCCGCCCACGCAGGGTGGCTGCCTGCGACGTTGCCGGTGATGCGCACGTTCCGGAGGAAGAACCAGCCCGCGGCGAGCGCCGGTGCCGCGACCACCGCCGCCGCACCGAGCAGTCGTCGGACCGGCGACGCTCCGCGGGCGAA
The DNA here is from genome assembly GCA_029689965.1 of Curtobacterium flaccumfaciens. Classification (GTDB taxonomy): domain Bacteria; phylum Actinomycetota; class Actinomycetes; order Actinomycetales; family Microbacteriaceae; genus Curtobacterium; species Curtobacterium flaccumfaciens_E. The sequence goes on from CP121450.1 coordinate 3,094,273, forward strand.
GAGGAAGGCGACGGCCACCGCGACGACGAACACCACGAAGGACAGGCGGCTGAGCATCCCGAGCGACGTCACGACCACGGCGGCGGTCACCAACCGCGTGGTCAGCCCACGCCGGAGGGCCGTCGCGGCGACACCGAGCGCGAGAGCCCCGAACAGCACGTTCGCGAGGTCGTTGTAGACGGCGCCGCCGACGAGCAGGAACATGCTCGTGCCGGCGAGCACGAGCGCCGCGACGGCCGCGACCGCCGGCCGACCGGGGAGGACCCGGCGGGCCGCCCATCCGGTCGCCACGACGGCCGCGCCGGCGAAGACCGCGTTCGCTGCGCGACCGGCCAACACGGCGGCGTACAGGTGACCGCCGTCCCAGAGCGGGCCGACGATCGGCGCGAGGACCGCGTAGAAGAACGGGGGTGCTGCGCGACCCACTGCACGGGCGGAGCGACCCCGAACGGAGCGCGGTTGGTGAGCCCGTCCTCGAACACGGGCAGGTGGCCGTGCCAGACGTCGATCACGTAATCGAGGTGCGCCGCTTCGTCCCCGGCTGAGAGCGGGGCGTCGCTCCACCCGACGGCGACGGAGGCGAGCACCGCGAACAGCGCGGCACCGATGACCACCCAGGCGACGAGGGACGGGACGAAACGCTGCACGGATCCGAATCCTGGCACACTCGCGCGATGATCCGCGGGACCATGGGCTCGTCGCATAGGCTGTGCTGGCCTCGCGCACCAGCAAACATCACGAAACGAGACAACGCGACCCGTGAAGCTCTTCATCCAGATCCCCTGCCTCAACGAGGAGAACACCCTCGCCAGCGTCATCGACTCGATCCCGAAGCGGATCGACGGCATCGACGAGATCGAGATCCTGGTGATCGACGACGGCAGCACCGACCGCACCGTCGAGGTCGCAAGGGAGCACGGCGTCACCCACTTCGTGCACCACACCACGAACATGGGCCTCGCGCGATCGTTCCGTGACGGCGTCGACTACGCCCTGCTGCACGGTGCCGACATCGTCGTGAACACCGACGGGGACAACCAGTACCCACAGGCGCAGATCGCGGAGCTCGTGCAGCCCATCCTCGACAAGCAAGCCGAGATCGTCATCGGCGACCGGCAGACGCGCACGATCGAGCACTTCTCCGGCTTCAAGAAGCTCATGCAACGCTTCGGCTCCTGGGTCGCCAGCCGCGCCGCCGGCCTCGATCTGCCGGACGCCGCGAGCGGCTTCCGTGCCTACTCCAAGTACTCGCTCGTCCGGCTGAACATCGTGACGCGCTTCAGCTACTGCATGGAGACGATCGTGCAGGCCGGGTACAAGCGGCTCGCGATCGCGTCCGTGCCGATCACGACGAACCCGAAGACCCGTGAGTCCCGCCTGTTCAGCAACATCTGGCAGCACATGTTCGAGTCCGGGTCGGCGATCGCCCGCGTCTACCTGATGTACCGGCCGATGGCGCTGTTCCTCTGGGTCGCCGCGGTCCTCGGCGCGCTCGGGCTCTGGCCGCTGATCCGCTACCTGGTGCTCCTCGCGATGGACTCCGGCGGAACCACCTGCAGTCGATCATCCTCGGCGTGGTGCTCCTCATCACCGCGGTCCTCTCGATCGTGATCGGTGTCGTGGCGGACCTGACGCGGCTCAACCGGACACTCGCGGAGGAGCAGCTCGACCTGCAGAAGCTCCAGCGGTACGGCGACTGATCAGTGGTCGCCACCCTCGCAACCCGGACCGCAGCATGGATCCGCCGCCCAGGCGCGTGGATCGAGATCCTGTCGTGGGCGGCGCTCGCAGCGTTCGTCGTCCTGACCATCGGGCCCGCCCTCGTCGGGCAGGGCACGTTCCTCAACACCGGCCTGCTCAGCCGCTTCACACCATGGGCGGAGACGTTCGCGACCCTGAAGTCGTCGACGAACATCTTCACGAGCGACACGATCGACAGCGCCGCGCCGCAGGTGTCCCTCCTCACGCAGCTCGCGCACCAGGGTGTGTTCGCCGCCTGGAACCCGTACGTCGCCGGCGGCGCGGAGCTGGGTGGCATCCCGGACTCCGGCGCCTGGTCGCCCCTGTCGCTGCCGTGGTGGGTCCTGCCGCTCGCGTACGCGCCTGGCGCGGTGAAGCTCCTCGAGACCGTGGTCATCACCGTCGGCATGTCACTGCTGCTGCGCAGGTGGGGTGTGCCCCGCGCCGGGTGGGCGATCGCGGCGCTCGTGTACTCGTCGTCCGGCTTCATGGTCGCCTGGTCGAACTGGCCGCAGACCCGCGTCGCGGCGTTCATCCCGCTGCTGTTCTGGGCGATCGACCGGGCTGCCGTCGAGCTCCGGCCCGTGACGTCATCGCCGTGGGCGTCCCGCTCGCGTCGATGCTCCTCGGTGGCTTCCCGGCGGTCGTCGGCTACGCGTTGTTCTTCGGCGGTGTCTTCTTCCTCGTCCGCACGATCGTCGCCCATCGCCGCTGGCTCCGCGTGCTGTCCAGTGCCGGGATCGCGGTCGGCGGCATCGTGTTCGGCCTGCTGCTGTCCGCGTGGCAGCTCGTCCCGTTCGCGATCAACGCCACGAGCGTGGTGGACTTCAGCGGCCGGGCGCAGCACGGACCGAACGGCCTCGGCACCGGACCGCTGGTCAGTGCCTGGGTGCCGGACATCGGCTTCGAGCAGAGCACCGGTCCGGCCTGGGCAACCGCAACCCGGTCGAGGAGTACTCGTACATCGGGATCGCCGCGGTCGTGCTCGTCGCGGCCGCCGTGCTGATCCGGCCTGCCATGCAGCGGGTCGTGACGGTGGACGAACGCGTCCGACGTCGGACCACAGGGGCGGTCGCGATCACCGCCGCGGTCCTCGCCTTCGCCGTGGTCGTCGTGTACCTGGGCGGCCCCGTGCTCGCCGCGGTGCGGGAGCTCCCGGTGTTCGACACGAACCCGATCGGCCGGGCCCGCTGCGTCGTGCTGTTCCTCGCCGCCGCCCTCGCGGGGGTCGGGTTCGGTCGTCTGGTACAACCGGAGACCCTGCGCGACGAACTCGTGCGGTTCCGTGCAGCCGGTCCGCTCCGGCGGACCGGGCGGGTCCTCGCCATCGTCGTCGTGCTGCTCGTCGGCGTCGGCGTCGGACTGCAGACGGTCACCGCGATGGGACCGATCCCGACGGAGTACCGCCGCGGGACGTTCACCGAGATCCTGATCGTCGGCATCGGCGGGATCGTGGTCGCCGTGCTCGTGGTGCTCGTCTGGGTGCTCCGCTGCCGCCTGTTCCGCATCGCTGCCGCGGCCGTCGTGATCGCCCTCGTCGCCGTCCCGGCCGTGATGGCCACCAAGCCGTGGTGGCCCATCGCACCCACGTCGACGTTCTACCCCGAGACGCCGGCGATCGAGTACCTCGAGGACCACGTCGGTGACCAGGACCGGTACGCCACGACGGGCAGCGCGATGCTTCCCGGGTCGTCGTCGTACTTCCAGATCCGCGAGACCACCGGCCACACCTTCCAGACGCCGGAGTGGAAGCAGCTCATGCGCGCGGTGGACCCGGACACGTACCCGACCGCCACGTACCTGACGCTCTCGCCGAACCTGATGCCGGAGCTCAGCCGGTCCGGGATCCTCGACCGTCTCAGCACCAAGTACCTCGTCGCCGATCCGTCCGCGCCCCTCGCCGGCACCACCGTGGCGGGTGCCGCCCAGACGAAGTGGTCCGACCTGACCGCCTCGAACCCCTCGGTCGACTCCGGCAGCCAGAGCGGTCCGCTCAACGGGATCACCCTCACCGGACCGCCGGCACCGACCACGTCCGCGAACGGGATGACCCTCACCGTCTCGGTCGTCGAGGACGGCACGGGGAAGACCCTGACCTCCACGAAGAGCTGGGTCCCCGGCCTCGGTGGTCCGCGGAACGTCGCGCTCGCGGGCTCCGACATCCCCGCATCGACCTCGTGGCACATCCGCATCACGGTGAGCGGGCAGGACAAGCTCGTACCCATCGGCACGGACGACGACGGCCACGCGGTGATCAGCGTCACCCGTCCGGCCGCGGGCGACGGCACCACCGTCGTGCACACCGGCGACGCGACGATCTACGAGCGCAGCACCGCTCTCGACCGGGTCCGGTGGGCATCGGACCAGGTGGTGCAGACGAGCGCGACCGAACGGGTGCGGACGCTCGCCGACCAATCGCTCCCCGACGACACCGTCGTGCTCAGCGCCCGCGCCGACCACACGGCCGACCCGGACGGCACCGCGACGATCGCCCTGCGCGACTCCGACGTGAACGCGACCGTGGCGGACGTCGACGCGACGGCGGGCGGATGGGTCGTCGTGGCGGACTCGCTCCGGCGCTCCGGGTGGACCGCGACCGTCGACGGGAAGGCGACCGACATCGTCGCCGCCGACAACGCCGGCGGCGCCGTGTGGGTCCCCGCCGGCAAGCACACCGTGGCCCTGCACTACGCGGTACCCGGTGCGGACGTCGGGTACCTGGTCACCGGCGTCACGGTCGGCGCGACCGTGGCCGTCTGCGTCCTCGTGACCGTGCTCGTCCGCCGGCGCCGCCGTCGCCGCGACGCCGACACCGCCGGGGTGGCCGACATCGCCGAGACGGCTCCGTCGCAGACGTGACCCCCAGTATCGTCAATCGATCCACCGTCCCGACTCCGAAAAGGAACCAGACCTCGTGAAGATCCTCGTCACCGGCGGAGCCGGCTTCATCGGCTCGAACTTCGTGCGCCGCACACTGCAGGACGCCTACCCCGGGCTCGACGGCGCCGAGGTCGTCGTCTACGACGCGCTCACGTACTCGGGCAACCTGGAGAACCTCGCACCGGTCGCCGACTCGCCGCGCTACTCCTTCGTCCAGGGCGACATCCGCGACGCCGCGAAGCTCGACGAGGTCATCCCCGGCATCGACGCGATCGTGCACTTCGCCGCAGAGTCCCACGTGGACCGCTCGGTACGCGACTCCGGCATCTTCGTCGAGACCAACGTGGTCGGCACGCAGCGGTTGCTCGACGCCGCGCTCCGCCACGGCACGCAGCGCTTCGTGCACGTCTCCACCGACGAGGTCTACGGCTCGATCAGCGAGGGCTCGTGGGACGAGGAGCGTCCGCTCGAGCCGAACTCGCCGTACTCGGCGTCCAAGGCCGGCAGCGACCTGCTCGCGCGCAGTTACCACCGCACGCACGGGCTGAACCTCTCGATCACGCGCTGCTCGAACAACTACGGGCCGTACCACTTCCCCGAGAAGGTCATCCCGCTGTTCGTCACGAACCTCATCGACGACAAGCACGTCCCGCTGTACGGCGAGGGCAACAACATCCGTGACTGGCTGCACGTCGACGACCACACCCGGGGCATCGCCCTGGTGCTCGCCAAGGGCCGTGCGGGCGAAATCTACAACATCGGCGGGGGCACCGAGCTGACCAACAAGGAGCTTACGCAGCTGCTCCTCGACGCCACCGGCAAGGACTGGTCGTACGTCGACCGCGTCCAGGACCGCCTCGGCCACGACCTCCGCTACTCGGTGGACATCTCGAAGATCCAGGCCGAGCTCGGCTACGAGCCGCAGGTGCCGTTCGAGCAGGGTCTCGCCGACGTCGTGCAGTGGTACCGCGACAACCGCGCCTGGTGGGAGCCGCTCAAGGAGCGCGCGGCGCTCGCCTGAGCCCGGCGCGACGACGAGGATCCCCGACGATGACCCGCACCCTCATCACCGGCGCCGCCGGCATGCTCGGTCGCGACCTGCAGCTCGCACTGCAGGGCCGTGACGTCACCGCCCTCGGCCGTGTCGACCTCGACATCACCGACCCCGACGCCGTGGACGCCGCCGTCGCCGGACACGACGTCGTGATCAACTCGGCCGCCTACACGAAGGTCGACGACGCCGAGACGCACGAGGCCGACGCCGCCGCGGTGAACGCGACCGGTCCGAAGCTCCTCGCCGAGGCCGCCGTCCGCCACGGCGCGAAGCTCGTCACGATCTCCACGGACTACGTGTTCGACGGCAACGGCACGGCACCGTACGCCGAGGACGCCCCGACGGACCCGTTGAACGCCTACGGTCGCACCAAGGCCGAGGGTGAGGCGCACGTCCGCCGGATCGCTCCGGACTCGTCGTACATCGTGCGCACCGCGTGGATCTACGGCGCCCACGGGCCGAACTTCGCGGCGACGATGCTCCGCCTGGCCGGCTCGCACGACACGGTGTCCGTCGTCACCGACCAGGTCGGACAGCCGACCTGGACCGGCGACCTCGCGGCCCGGATCGTCGAGCTCGTCGACTCCGACGCCCCCGCCGGCGTCTACCACGGCACGAACTCGGGCCAGGGGTCCTGGTACGACTTCACGAAGGCGATCTTCGCCGAGGCCGGCCTCGACCCCGAGCGGGTCCTCCCGACCGACAGCGCGTCCTTCGTGCGGCCCGCGCCGCGGCCCGCGTACAGCGTGCTCGGGCACGACGCGTGGGCGAAGGCCGGACTCGCGCCGATGCGCGACTGGCGCGAGGCGCTGCACGCCGCCGTCCAGGCCGGAGCGCTGGGCACGGTCTGACCAGCGCGGCGGGACCACGGCTCGCGACGCGGACCGAGAACCGGACGGGAGGCACGGTGCCAGCGAGCACCGTGCCTCCCGTCGTCGTCAGGGAACCAGAGCGGCCGCCCCTGCAGGCATCCCCGCAGATCAGCGCGCGGCGGCCCGCAGCCGCTCGTCGAGCGGCTCGACGGCGGACACCGGGCGGAAGCGCTCCGCAGCGGACGAAGCCGCCGCACGCCGCTCGGCGAGCAGCCCACGGTCGGCGGCCAGGCCGCGGAGCGCAGCCGCCAGGGCGGCGGCGTCGCCAGCCGGCACCGCCACGACCGCGTCCCCGAACGCCCGGCGCTGCGGTGCACTGTCGCTCGTCACCACCGCGAGCCCCGCTGCCGCGCACTGGTAGACCTTGTTCGGCACGACCTTGAGCGCCTTGGCTGTCGTGCCGGTGATGCCGATGCCGACGTCGTGCCGGGCGACCACTGCGGGGAGCTCGGCGGACTCGACCCAGGGGACCCAATCGGTCTCCGCACCGCCCCGCGCGGCGGCGCGAGCGGCGTCGAGGTCCTGCCCGGCGCCGATCATCGTGAACGTGATGCCGTCCTCCCGCGTCAGCAACCCGATGGCCGCGCCGATCGTCACCGCCCCCTGCAGCGGCGTGAACAGGCCGAAGAACACCACGCGGAGCGGACCGTCCGGTACGTCGTGGTCGACGGCGCCGGGTCCTGCGGCGTCGTACCAGCGCTCGGTCGCGCCCACGGGCACGACCACGGCCTTGTCGCGGAGGTGGTCCGGCACGAGGTCGCGGTGCTCCTCAGTGTCGACGACCACGACGTCGGCGATCCGCAGCGCCGAGCGGTCGAGGAAGCGGAGGAGGCGCTGCTTCAGTCCGGTGTCGCCCACTCCGCGGTCCTGTGCGGTCGTCGCGGCGAAGACCAGGTGGTCGAGCACGATCGGGGTGCGCGGGAAGAGGAGCCGGGCGAGCCACACGTCGAAGTGCCCCATGTAGCCGACGAGCAGGGCGTCGGGTCGGCCCGACCGCCGGACCCGCAGGGCCTTGCAGGTCAGCACGCTCCAGCTGCGCGCGAGGCGGCCCGCCATCCGGACGGCGCCTGAGGAACTCCCCAGCATCGCGACCCGGTCCTTCGTGGAGAGCCCGAGGGGACGTTCGCCTCGACCACGACGTGCCCCCGCGCCCGGAGTCCGTCGGCGAGGACTCGGACCCGGGGGTGATCCTCCGCCTGGTATGTTCCGAAGGCCAAGATCCGCACGTGTGCCGTCCTCTCCGATGGTGCAGCGCCGATCCGTCCTGGCGCACCCGCTCAACCCTAGGTGAAGATGACCGACGCCCCCAGCCCGCCGCACGATCCCGAGCCAAGTCGATCGTCCGTGTGGTCGCCCTCGTCGTCGCCCTCGCACTCTGCGTGGCGTTCCTCGTGCCCCGGGCCGGCGACATCGCCGTGGCGTTCACCCGGCAGGACCCGCTGACGCTCGTCGCTGCCCTCGTGGTCGGCGCGATCGCCACCTACCTGACGTTCCTGTCGTGGCGCGCCCTGATGGCCGGCGCCGGACACCGGCTGCCGCTCGCGGCCGCGCAGCGCGTGTTCTTCCTGTCCCAGATCGGCAAGTACGTCCCCGGTTCGGTGTGGCCGATCGTCGCGCAGGCGGACCTCGGCCGGGAGCACAAGGTCCCCGCGGCACGGAGCGTCGCCGTCGGCCTCCTCACCCTGCTCGTCAGCTGCGGTGCGGGCGTGTGCGTCGCCGCCGCGACGATCCCCTTCGTCCAGCCCGACGCGTTCGCCAGGTACTGGTTCGTCGTGCTGCTCGTCCCGATCGTGCTCGCCGCCCTGCACCCGGCGGTCCTGCGCTTCGCGCTGAGGACCGCCGCCCGTGTGACGCGTCGCGACCTCGGCACGATCGACCTCCGGCTCCCCGCGATCGCCCGCGCGTTCGTGTGGGCCGTGCTCGCCTGGATCGTGTTCGGTGCACACATCGTGCTCGTGCTCGTGCCGATCGGCCACGTCGACCTCCGCGTCGTCCTGCTCACCATCGGCGCCTACGCACTGGCCTGGCTCGTCGGGTTCCTCGTGTTCTTCCTGCCGGCGGGCCTCGGCGGCCGCGAGGCAGTGCTCACCGCACTGCTCGTCGCCGGTGCCGGGATCGGTTCCTCCGCTGCCGTCAGCGTCGCCGTGATGTCCCGCGTGCTGCTCACCGTCGTGGACGTCGTGTTCGCGGGTTCGGCGGTCCTCGGCGAGCGTCACCACCGCCGCCGGAAAGCTGGCTGACCGACCCGGCGACGCTCCGTCGGCTCGCGGCTGGCGCCCCGGTCGCCCTGGTAGGGTCAGGCAGTCCACTCCCCCGAGCACCACCGAGGAGCAGCCCGCATGACCACCCTTCGTGTGATCGTCGACCAGATGGTCGCTCCGGTCCCGGGCGGCATCGGACGCTACGCCGAGGAGCTCACGCGGCACCTCATCGACGGGGCACCGGCCGGCTGCGACGTCGTCGGTGTGGTCTCCTCGATCGGCGCTGACGAGGCCGCGCACCTCCGCACGGTCCTCCCCGGTCTGGCCGACCTGGACCGGATCCCACTCTCCCGCCGGGCGCTGTCCGTCGCGTGGCAGGGCGGCATGGTCGGCACCCAGGGCGCCGGCATGGTCCACGCACCGAGCGTCCTCGCTCCCCTGGTGAAACACGACCGTTTCCGCGAGGTCGGCCGCCAGACCGTCTCGACGGTGCACGACACCGTGCCGTGGACACACCCGGAGACCCTCACGCCCCGGGGCGTGCAGTTCCACCGGTCCATGGTGAAGCGCGCGTGGAAGTACGCCGACGCCGTCGTCGTACCGACCCACGCGGTCGCGAACGCCCTCAACGAGATCCACCGGTTCGACGACCGTCTCCGGGTCATCGGCGGTGCACCGAGCGGCCGGCTGCGGCTCCCCGTCGACGCCGACCTCCGCGCCGAGCGTCTCGGCCTGCCCGACCGGTACGTGCTCGCGGTCGGGACCCTCGAGCCGCGCAAGGGCCTGCAGTACCTCATCGAGGCGATGGCGCACCCCGACGCCCCCGCCGACATCCCGCTCGTGATCTCCGGCCCGGACGGCTGGGGCGACGTCGACGTGTACGGCAGCGCCGAGCGCGCCGGACTCGCCCGCGAGCGGGTGAAGGTGCTCGGCCGGGTCGACGACGCCGACCTCGCCGTGGCCTACGACCGCGCGACGGTGTTCGTCTTCCCGAGCCTGGCCGAGGGGTTCGGCCTGCCCGTGATCGAGGCGATGAGTTTCGGCACCCCCGTCATCCACTCCGACGACGAGGCCGTGCGCGAGGTCGCGTCGGACGCGGGCGTCACCGTGGCCCGTGACCCGCGCGACTCCTACGCCGAACGGCTCGCACAGGCGGTCTACCAGGTCGTGAACGACCCGCTGCTCGCCGGTCAGCTCGCCGTGGCCGGACCGGACCGCGCGCGGATGTTCGACTGGAAGGACTCGGCCGCCGAGACCTGGCAGCTGCACGCGGACCTCTGAGCCGCACCGGCGCTCCGGTGACCGACGCGGACGACGCCATCACCGGCACCAGCGCGGTCAGAGCGAGTCGCGCAGGCGCGCCGCCTTCTCCTCGACGAGCTGCTCCAGCCCCTCGGCGTACTCCCCGAGCCGTGCAGCGACGGCTGGCTCGGAGGAGCCGATGATCCGCGCTGCGAGCAGGCCGGCGTTGGCGGCACCGTTGATCGCCATCGTCGCGACCGGGATCCCGGCGGGCATCTGCACGATCGACAGCAGCGAGTCGAGGCCGTCCAGGCGGGCGAGCTGCACCGGCACCCCGATCACCGGCAGGGTGGTCATCGAGGCCACCATGCCCGGGAGGTGTGCTGCGCCACCGGCACCCGCGATCACGACGCGGATGCCGCGGGCGGCCGCGCCGCGGGCGAACCGTGTCATCTTGTCAGGGGTCCGATGGGCGGACACGACGTCGGCCTCGAACGGGATGCCAAGCTCGCTGAGCATGTCGGCGGCCGCGCGCATCGTCGGCCAGTCGGAGTCCGATCCCATGATGATCGAGACGAGCGGCTTGACGGGGCTCCGGTGTCGGTCACGCGACGAGCCTAGTCGAGCAGGGCTGACCGCCAGGCGTCCCCGTCGACGCCGATCGTCCGTTCGTCGCGCACCCACCGAGCGGACTCCGACTCCGGCGTGCCCGCGTCGACCGCGCGCCGGACCGCGGTACGCCACGACTCGACATCGTCCGGCACCGCGGCGACGCCGTGGACCCGGGCGTCGCGGTACGACGGGCGGTCGGACACGACCGCGGGGATCCCGAGCGCGGTGTACTCGATCGCTTTGAGGTCGCTCTTCGCACGGTTGAACTCCTCGTCGCGGAGCGGGCGACCCCGGCCGACCAGCGCTGCCGGTGGTCGACGAGCCAGCGAGCGAAGGCCGGATAGTGGCCGTCCGGGACCTCGACCCTGCGGTACCAGGTCGGCCCCTCGCCGTCGGCCTCCTCGGTCACGCCGATGACCTCCAGCCGCACGGGCGTGCCGTCGGACGCGGTCAGGCCGGTGAACACGTCGCGGAGCAGCTCGAGGTCGGCGCCGTGCGTGAGGGTGCCCATGTACAGCACGCGGTGTTCGTCGGCCGGGAGGTCGTCGTCCGCCAGTGCCTCGCCAGCGGTCCAGATCGTCGGGTCGAGCGCGTTGCGGACCACGACGACCCGGCGGGCGAGCGGCCGCACCACGTCGGCGAGCTCGGTGGTGCTGACGAGCACCAGGTCGGCGCCTCTGACGAGCGCGTCGATCGACGCCAACCGGTCGGGGTCGTACTCGGCGCGGGCGAGCCGGTCCCTTCCGGGCGCCGTGAAGAAGTCGTCGTCGACCTCGGCCGCGACGCGGATCCCGCGCGCCGCCGCGGCGGCGAGGAAGGGCGCCACGAGGTCGCGCGGCAGGATGTCCCGCTGCACGAGCACCGCCCGGTAGTCGGTGGTGTCCGTGCCGTCGACGAACGCCATGGGGTCGACCTGCTGCACCGTCGCCGTCCCGCTCCGGGCGAGGTGTTCGACCCGTCGAACGACGCGGACGTGAGCGGACGCGGGGTGCGCTCCGCCGCCGCCGGCCACGACGTACCCGAGCACCGGGAGCGGTGTAGGGGGTACCGAGGGCTCGGACGGCGCGGACGGCGAGGCGGGCGTGCCGGTCAGGGTGCGTCGGAGCCGTCTCGCGGCACGGTGGACGAGATCACGCGGCATGCGGCCATTCTCCCGCACGGTCGCGCCACAGCAGCGGACCCCGACAGTCGGGGTGTCCACCGTTCCACGGCCAGCCAGGGACGGACTGGAGGCGCGGTGCGGGCCCGCACCGCGCCTCCAGTCCGCTGTCGTCAGCGTCGAGATCGCAGCCTCAGTCGTCGAAGTGCGCTGCGGCCGACCGCGCCCGGTACGTGACATCGTCGAGGTCCTCGCCGACCACGGTCACGTGCCCGATCTTGCGGCCCGGCCGCGGAGCCTTGCCGTAGAAATGGTACTTCGCCTCCGGGAAGGCCCGAGCGCGGCTGGGTAACGCGCAGCGAGGTCGCCGTCGGCCGGGCCCCCGAGCACGTTGACCATCACGGCCGTAGGCGCGTGCGTGCCGGTCGAGCCGAGGGGCAGGTCGAGCACGGCACGCAGGTGCTGCTCGAACTGGCTCGTGGTGGCGCCGTCGATCGTCCAGTGCCCGGTGTTGTGCGGACGCATGGCGAGCTCGTTGATGAGGATCCGATCGTCGTTGGTCTGGAACAGCTCCACCGCGAGGACGCCGGCGACGCCGAGCTCGGTCACGATGCGCACGGCGATGTCCTCGGCCATGTCGGCGATCCGTCCGGCACTGTCCGGCGCGGGCGCGAAGACCTCGGCGCAGACGCCGTCGCGCTGCACGGTCTCGACGAGCGGCCAGGCGACGACGTCGCCGGAGGGGCGGCGGGCGACGGACTGGGCGAGCTCCCGGGTGAACGGCACGAGCTCCTCGACGAGCAGGGCCTGGCCGCCCCCGGCCTCGGCGACGGCGATGAACCAGTCGGAGACGTCCGCGGGATCGGAGACGACGCGGACGCCCTTGCCGTCGTACCCGCCGCGGGCGGTCTTGACGACGGCACGCCCACCGTGCTCGTCGAGGAAGGCCCGCAGCTCGTCTGGGTCCTGCACCGCGGCCCAGTCCGGCACCGGCAGGCCCAGCTCGGACAGGCGGATGCGCATCGTGATCTTGTCCTGCGCGACGGCGAGCGCCTCGGGGCCGGGCGGACGGCGACGCCGGCGTCGACGAGCGCACGGAGGACGTCCTGTGGCACGTGCTCGTGGTCGAAGGTGACGACGTCCACCTGCCGGGCGAACGCGAGCACCGTGTCGACGTCGCGGTAGTCCCCCTCGGCGGTGGCGGCGATCGCGGCTGACATGCCGGGGCCCTCGGCGAGCACCCGGATGTCGAGACCGAGTTCGACCGCCGCGGGCACCATCATCCGTGCCAGCTGTCCTCCACCGATGACCCCGACGCGCAACGCCATGCTGTGTGTTCCTTCCGTCGTTCACACCGTCCGGCGGGAACGCGCTGTCTACAATCACTGTTCGGGTCGCCCTTTGCGCGACCGCTGGTCGTGCGGCGCACGACCAGCGACAACTCTACGGATCATGGAGAACCCGTGCGGCGACTGGTAGCGCAACTGGCACGCTTCGGCGTCGTCGGCGCTGTCGGCTTCATCGTCGACACGACGATCTTCAACATCCTCCGTGCCACCGTCCTGAGCCCGGACGAGGTCCACTCCGGGCCGTTCTGGGCGAAGGTGGTCTCGACCGTCGTGGCGATCTTCGTCAACTGGATGGGCAACCGCTACTGGACGTTCCGCGACCAGCGCCGGAGCGTCGCGACCCGCGAGGGCGTGGAGTTCGTGATCGTCTCCCTGGGCGGCATGGTGATCTCGCTCGGGTGCCTCGGGGTCTCGCACTACGTGCTGGGTCTCACGTCTGCACTGGCGGACAACGTCTCCGGCAACGTGATCGGGCTGGTGCTCGGCACCGCGTTCCGGTTCTGGCTCTACAAGGTCTGGGTGTACCACCCCGAGCGCGGTGGCCGGACCGCCCCGGAACGTGCTGCCGCCGGCCCGCACACTGCGCCCCGACATCGACGACGCCGACTGCCGGCGCAGATCTCGGCGGTCGGTGACCCCAGCCCTCGCGAGCCTGCTCCCCCACTAGGCTCGACGGGTGCAGCCGACCGCCCACCTTGCCCTCCGGACGCAGCCCGACTCGCACCCCGCGGTCTCCCGACGCGAGGGGATCGCGATCGCGGTCACGACCGCCGCGTTCGGCCTCTGGCTCGTCCTCTGGGCGCTCGTCGTCCCGGCCTTCCAGGCGCCGGACGAGACGGCGCACTTCGACGCCGCCGTACATGTCGCGACGGGTGACGCCTGGGCCGACCCGGCACGCTCCACATCGCGAACGCGGTGCAGGCGGCGCTGCAGGAACAGACCACCGGCGACGCTTCGACCTGGTCGACGATGAGCGAGCTCCTCGACGAGCACCCGGGCGACTCGGCCGCGGTCGACCAGATGACCCAGCACCCGCCGACGGCGTACCTCGTCGACGCCGTGGTCCTGCGGGCGCTGCACTACGGTTCCCTGCGCTGGGACCACGCTCTCGTGGTGCTCCGCCTGTGGGACGCCGCGCTCGTCATGCCCCTCGCCCTGCTCGCGTGGGCCTCCGTCCGCCGGGTCACCCGTTCGCCGCGCGCCGCGCTCGCAGGGGCGCTCGCCCTCTTCGCGACCCCGCAGCTCGCGTCGATCGGCGCATCGGTGACGAACGACGCCCCGGTCATGCTGCTGAGCGGGGTCGTCGTCTGGCTCGCCACCCGGATCCTCACGGGCGACCTGCGGGCCCGGACGCTCCTGACGCTCGGCTTCCTGACGGCGGCGGTCGTCTGGGTGAAGGGGACCGGTCTCCCGGCTGTGCCGTTCGTCGGGCTGGTGGCCCTCGTCGCCGGCGGACCGGCACTGCCGTTCGTCCGGCGGCTCGTCCGCACCGTGGTCGTCCTCGCGGTCGTCGCCGCCCTCGGCTCGTGGTGGTGGCTGCGCAACCTGGTCGTGTACGAAACACTGCAACCGGACGGGTACTCGTCGATGCGTCCGCCCGTGGCTTCCCACCGGGAGAGCACCCCACCGTGTCGCACTTCCTCGACGTCGCCTGGGGCACGCTCACCCGCACGTTCTGGGGCAGCCCGGGCGGCCGCGCGCAGGTGAGCATCGGTGACGCCCTGACGGCGGCGCTCACGATCGTCGCACTGGTCGTCGTCGTGGGGTGGGCGTTCCGGCGCGGTCCCGAGCTGCGCACGGTCGTCTGCCTGGCCGTGTTCCCCACGCTCCTCATCGCGCTGCAGATGCAGAACAGCGTCGGCGCGTACCTGTCCACGACCGAGGTCGCCGCGACGCAGGGACGCTATTACTTCCCGCGATCGTCTGCCTCATCGTGCTGAGTGCGGTCGCATGGCGGCGAATCCCCCGAACGACGCACGGCAGGGGCTTGCTCGCCACCGGGATCGTGGTCGTCGTACCGGCGATCGGGCTCTACGGCCTGGCGGTGGTGTCGAGCTGGTTCTGGAACAGCGCTCGCTTCCCGGTGACCGCCGAGGGCATCACGCGATACCAGGCGTACGGTCCCGTGCCGTTCGTCGTGGTCGTCGTCGTGGCCGCGCTTGTCGCGGTCGGACTCACGGTCTCGGTCGGGCTCGCGGTCTCGGTCGCGAGGGCGTCCACGTCCGGTCGGACGCCAGTCGGCTCCCGAACAGACGACGAGGGCCGCGCCTGACAGCACGGCTCTCGTCGGTGGGTCGGGTCAGCGCCCCATGCCGCGGTAGGTGAACCCGGCGGCGGTCCATGCGTCGCGGTCCAGGCAGTTGCGCCCGTCGATCACGACCGCGGTCGTGACGAGCGATGCGACGGCGGTCGGGTCGAGCTCGCGGAACTCGTTCCACTCGGTGAGCACCAGCACGAGGTCGGCCCCACGCAGTGCCTCCGCGGCACTCTCGGCGTACTCGAGCTCCGGGTGGACGCGGCGCGCGGTGACGACGGCCTCGGGTCGTAGGCTGCGACCGTGGCGCCGTGACCGAGCAGCCGTGCAGCGATGTCGAGTGCCGGCGAGTCGCGGACGTCGTCCGAGTTCGGCTTGAACGCGAGCCCGAGCACCGCGACCCGTTTGCCCGCGACGACACCGCCGAGGGCCTCGTGTGCGAGCTCGACGACGTGGTCGCGGCGGCGCAGGTTGATGGCGTCGACGTCGGCGAGGAACGCGAGCGAGTCCGGCACCCCCAACTCGTTCGCACGCGCCTGGAAGGCACGGATGTCCTTGGGCAGGCAGCCGCCGCCGAAGCCGAGGCCGGCGTTGAGGAACTTCCTGCCGATCCGGGCGTCGTGGCCGATCGCGTCCGCGAGCGCGGTGACGTCCGCGCCGACGACCTCGGCGATCTCGGCCATCGCGTTGATGAACGAGATCTTCGTCGCCAGGAAGGCGTTCGCGCTGACCTTGACGAGTTCGGCGGTGGGCAGGTCCACGACGAGCCGCGGGGTGCCCTCCGCCAGCGTGGTCGCGTAGACCTCGTCGAGGAGCGCGACGGCGCGCTCACCGGTCTCGCCGGCCGGGACCCCGTAGACGAGACGGTCCGGCGAGATGGTGTCCTGCACGGCGAAGCCCTCACGCAGGAACTCGGGGTTCCAGACGAGCGACGCACCGGGACCGCGGCCTCGACCTCGGCGGCCAGGCGCGCAGCGGTGCCGACCGGCACGGTCGACTTGCCGACGACGAACTCGCCGGCGGCCAGGTGCGGGACGAGCGCGGCGACTGCGGCGTCCACGTACGTGAGGTCCGCTGCGCCGGTCGGTCCCTGCGGGGTCCCGACGGCGAGGAAGTGCACCCGGGCGCCGGCGACCTCGGCCATGTCGGTCGTGAAGCGGATGCGGCCGGACGCGATGGCCTCGGTCAGGATCTCGGGGAGCCCGGGCTCGAAGAAGGGCGCCTGGCCCGCAGCGAGCCGTTCGATCTTGACCGGGTCCACGTCGACGGCGACGACGTCGTGTCCGAGCTTGGCCATGGAAGCAGCGTGCACGGCACCGAGGTAGCCGCAGCCGATGACAGAGATACGCACGCCGAAGACGCTACCGGGTTCTCGTCGAACTTCTGCCGAGTGCGATGGCGGCGCGCTGGACGTCAGGGCCGGACGTCGCCCCACCGCGGCCGGTCGACGCCCCCGCCGACGATCTCGTCCCAGTCGGGCTCCCGGTGTCGCCGTCGGGCCTCGTACGCCTCGACCAGGTCGTGCAGGACAGCGACGACCAGGTCGGCGTGCGGGACGTCGCGGAGCACCAGGGCGGGCTCGTCGCCCGGGAAGACGAGCACGTCCCCGGAGCGGAACAGACCCTGCAGGCCGCGACGGCGGACGGTCACGTCGTAGCCCCGCGAGTGCAGGAGTTCGCGACGGGTCCGGGTGCCCAGCCC
Source organism: Curtobacterium flaccumfaciens (assembly GCA_029689965.1). GTDB lineage: Bacteria > Actinomycetota > Actinomycetes > Actinomycetales > Microbacteriaceae > Curtobacterium > Curtobacterium flaccumfaciens_E. The sequence continues at coordinate 3,111,277 of CP121450.1, forward strand.
GTGCACGACGACGAGCCGCCTGGTCGTGACCACGTACCGCTCCGACATCCAGCGGAACAGCGGCATCGCACCGCCGAGGAACACGAAGAGCACCACGAGACCGGCGACGACGACGTTGAGCCAGGCGAGCTGCGCCGGAACACGCCGAACCCGAACCCGCCCGCGAGCATCACGAGCACGACGAACACCGCCGGTCGCACGAGCCGGCGCGCGTGCGGCCGCAGTCGCGCGACGACGCGTTCGGGCGGCGGCTCGTCGGTCATGCCGTCATGCATACCGCAGGTGGGTGATGTCCCCACCGCGACGCCCCTGGTGACGCCCGCTCGATCCCGGATCGTGATCCGGCCCTCGTCGTCGATGCCGGTCGCGTCCGCCTCCTCGGTCGTGCCGTCCGGCAGCTCGAGGCGCACCCGCTGCCCGATCGTGCCGCAGGCCGACCGGACACGGGACCGGACCGTCTCGGCGGCCGGACCGCCCGCGACCAGGGCGGCCACTGCCTCCAGGACGGCGCCGTGGAAGGCGACCAGCACCTCGTCGGCGAGCTCGGCGGCCGATCCGTGCGCGCCGGCGACGGCCATCGACGTCGACGTCGGTGTCGGGAGCCGATCCGCGGGGATCGTGAGGTTCACGCCGGCACCGACCACGACGCTGCCGTCCACCGCGACCTGGCAGAGGATGCCGCACACCTTCCGGCCGCCGATCTGGACGTCGTTCGGCCACTTCACCAGGACGTCGGGGGCGTCGCCGGGCCCGTCGTCACAGACCGCCGGACCGCGGAACGCGATCGTGCCGCCGATCGCGTCGCGCATCGCGGCACCGGCGACGAGCGGCAGCCAGCCGCGGTCCCGTTCGTCGAGGTCGGCGCGGACGAGCAGGCTGACGGCGAGCGTCTCGCCGGCCGGCGCGGACCACGTGCGATCGAGCCGTCCGCGGCCCGCGGTCTGGTCGAGCGTGGCCAGCACGCTGCCGTGCGGCTGCTCGGGGGCCAGGGCGAGCAGGTCCGCGTTCGTGGAGCCCGTCGTCCCCGGCGCGGTGAACACGGCACCGGCTGCGAGGGTCGCGGCTCGGCTCAGCGGGAACGTCGGCGGCGCGGGTGTGGACATGCACGCAAATCTACGGGCAGGAACCGTGGGGGTCCTCCAACCGACGCCGTCGCCGCCGCCGGTAGGGTGAGCGGGTGACTTCAGGAGACACCCCCGATCTCTCGACGACGGCCGGCCGGCTCGCCGACCTCCGCGAGCGGTACCACGAGGCCGTGACCGCCGCGGGTGAGACCGCGATCGCGAAGCAGCACGCGAAGGGCAAGGGCACGGCGCGCGAGCGCATCGAGCAGCTGCTCGACGAGAACTCCTTCGTGGAGTTCGACGAGTTCGTCCGACACCGCACCCACGCGTTCGGCATGGAATCGAAGCGGCCGTACGGCGATGCGGTCGTCACGGGCGTCGGCACCATCCACGGCCGGAACGTCGCCGTGTACGCGCAGGACTTCACCGTCTTCGGCGGCTCCCTCGGCGAGGTCGCCGGCGAGAAGATCGTCAAGGTGATGGAGCACGCGCTGAAGACCGGCGTACCGATCATCGGCATCCTCGACTCGGGCGGCGCCCGCATCCAGGAGGGCGTGGTCGCGCTCGGCAAGTACGGCGAGATCTTCCGGCTCAACACGCGGGCGTCCGGCGTCATCCCGCAGATCTCGATCGTGATGGGTCCGGCAGCCGGCGGCGCGGTCTACTCCCCGCGCTCACCGACTTCGTGATCATGGTCGACAAGACGAGCCACATGTTCGTCACCGGGCCGGACGTGATCAAGACCGTCACGGGCGAGGACGTCGGGTTCGAGGAGCTCGGCGGTGCGCAGACGCACAACGCGGTCTCCGGCGTCGCCCACTACCTCGCCGAGGACGAGACGGACGCGCTCGACTACGCGCGCTCGCTCATCGGCTTCCTGCCGGACAACAACCTGTCCGACGCCCCGGCGTACGACGTCGCCCCCGAGCTGGAGACCACCGACGCCGACCACGAGCTCGACGTCGTCATCCCGGACTCCACGAACCAGCCGTACGACGTCACCACGATCGTCGAGCACGTCGTCGACGACGGCGAGTTCCTCGAGGTCCAGCCGCTCTTCGCGCCGAACATCCTGATCGGCTTCGGCCGGGTCGAGGGCCGCACCGTCGGCATCATCGCGAACCAGCCGCAGGCGATGGCGGGCACGCTCAACATCGACGCCGGCGAGAAGGCGGCCCGCTTCGTGCGGTTCTGCGACGCGTTCGGCATCCCGATCCTCACCCTCGTCGACGTCCCCGGCTACCTGCCCGGCACCGACCAGGAGTGGACGGGCGTCATCCGCCGCGGCGCCAAGCTCCTCTACGCGTACGCCGAGGCGACCGTGCCGCTCGTCACCGTCATCACCCGCAAGGCGTACGGCGGCGCCTACATCGTGATGGGGTCGAAGCAGCTCGGCGCCGACATCAACCTCGCGTGGCCGACCGCCGAGATCGCGGTGATGGGCGGACAGGGCGCGGTCAACATCCTCTACCGGTCCGAGATCAAACGTGCGGAGGAGTCCGGCGAGGACGTCGCCGCGGTCCGCGCCCGGCTCGCGAACGAGTACACGTACAACGTCGCGTCGCCCTACCTGGCGGCCGAGCGCGGCGAGCTCGACGGGATCATCCAGCCGCACGCGACGCGCGTGTCGGTCGTCAAGGCGCTGCGCGCGCTCCGCGGCAAGCGCGCCTCGCTGCCGCCCAAGAAGCACGGGAACATCCCACTGTGAGCGGCGACACTGTGCGCGGCGACACTGTGCGCGGCGTCACTGTGCGCGGCGACCGCGTCCCGGCGACGGGCGGCCTGTGATGGGCGCCACGCCGCCGCCGTCCCGCCGGTCCCCGCGGAACAGGCCGCCTCGGCCGCAGCCGACGTCCGCGTGGTGTCCGGCGAGCCGACCCCGGAGGAGCTCGCCGCCGTCATCGCCGTCCTGCAACGCCAGGCGGACGAGGCCGCGGCACTCGGTCGCCCCGAGGTCACCGTGTCGCCGCGCTCCGGCTGGGACGCTTCGGCACGCGGGCTCCGGCGTCCCCTCGAGCACGGCTGGGGTGCCTGGGCGCGCTCGCTCCGCTGATCACGACTCCCGCGCGGCCGGGTCTTGCGGCTGCACCCGGAACGAGCGACGATGTACCCCTCGCTCAGGGTTCGTCGGACAGGTTGCCTGACGCACTTCCCGGTCGGTCTTCCCTCGCTCGGGGGACACGTTGCGGCTGACGGGGTCTGAAATGGCACGATTTGTCCCCCATAATGACGACTGACAGACCGTTTGGGGACGGGCATAGTTGTTCGTGTTCGGTGTCCTTCAGCGAAGAACATCGCAGGTCGGTGGCCGACTAGGGTACGAAGCCACCACCAGCTACGAGTCAGGGCGATATTCGGGTTGTCGCTCAGACTCGGGTCGTGAACGGGCCGGTCGTCTCGACCGGCCCGTTCCCCGTCTCCGGGGCACTTCGCCTCGCGTCGGCACGCCCACTTCGACACCGCACGCGTCGATCGACGCGCAGGACGTCGCACCGTGCACACGCATCCTGTGTGGGCGCATCTTCCGACACCGCACCGCGGGATCGACGCGCGACCTGTCGCAGGATGCGCACGCATCAGGCGGTCTGGAGGCACGACACCGGCCCGCCACGCGCCTCCAGCCCGTCGCGCGAAAGCGACACGATCCCGCGAGATCCGCGCGCACGTCTGTCGCCTTCGCGGAAGGAACGCGCCGCGCCGGCGCCAGACTGTCGCTTCGGCGACGGCCGACGGCCAACGGGCGACGGGCGACGGGCGACGGGCGACGGGCGACGCCGCTACGCGGGCTCGTGGCGCGGGATCTCCAGCCAGACGACGACCGAGTCGTCGGCGTCGCCGTCCTCGTCGTCCAGGCCAGCGCCCAGCGCTGCCGACTCGCTCGCGGCCAGGTCCAGCCGGAGGCCCACGACCGTCACCGCCGTGTCCGCCCCCTCCGAGACGGTGCGCACGATGACGTTGTCGGCCTCGCGGGCCTGCCGGAGCGCATCGGCGACACGGGCGTGCACCCGCCGGAGGTCGTCCATGTCGAGGTCGTCGAGACCCCCGTCGTCGTGCAGCTGCACCGTGGCCCCACGGCGACGGAGGCGCATGACCTCGTCACGGACGTCGTCGGAGAGCAGGGACCGGCCACGGATCTCGTCGCGGATCGCCTGCTCCAGGTGCAGGCACTCCGCGCGTTCGGCCTCGTCGAGGTCGCCGCCGGTGTCGATGATGCGCTGCAGCATCGGGAGCGCCATGCGGGTCGTCTGACGGAGCCGGAACTGCCGTTCGAAGACGTGGGCGTCCTGCGCCGCCTGCCAGTCCGCGGTCTCCTGCTCGGCACGGACGAAGTCACGGGTGACCCGGGTGGCGCGGTTCATCGCCGCCGCGAACCCGGTGGCGATGGCGACCCAGGACACGCTGCCGATCACGCCGAGGGAGCCCAGCGCGCCAGGCCCCGCCCACGCGACGGTGTGCACCGCGAGGAAGCCGACACCGACCCAGGCGAACGGCCCGCGGCCACGGACGACGAGCACCACCATCAGGGTGCCGACCGCCGCGATCCACCACGTGCCGTACCCCGGGCCGGACCGGAGCTCGATGGCCGGAGCGGCCACGACGGGCATGACCACGGCCGTGGCGAGCGAGAAGCACGCCGCCCACACCGGCAACGACCGCCCGGGGACGAACAGCGCGATCGCGGTCGCGGCCGCGTAGAGCACCATGCACGCCAGGACCGGCCCGACCTCGAGCGCCCGCGGCAGCGAGGTGGCGGCGAGGAGCAGGTGGTAGACGGAGAACAGCGCGGCGAGGCCGATGGCGACGCCCGCGGGGATCGAGACCCTCATCGGTGGTCCCCGCGTCCGGGACCCAGTCGATGAGCACGCGGGTGCCGGCACCGGGCGCGGTGGCGATCTCGGCCGTGCCGTCGACGGCCACGACCCGCTCGACGATCGACCGGCGGACTCCGAGCCGTTCGGCGGGGATCTCGGAGACGTCGAACCCGGCGCCGTCGTCGCCGACCTCGACGTGGATCCCGGCACCGCGCTGCTCGACGACGAGCCAGCGGTCGACCTCGGCACCGCCGGCGTGCTGCACGCTGTTCACCGCGGCCTGCAGCGCCGCGGAGGCGACGGCGTCGGCCACCGCCGCGGGGACCGGGACGTCACCGACGCGGGCTCCCCGCACCCGGATCGGCGCGGCGAGCGCCCCGACGGCCGCCGCGATCCGCGTCCGCAGTTCGACGAGCGGCACCGGCGGGGCGTCGCCGGGGCCGTCCGACGCCGCGGCCTCGAGGTGGTCGATCGCGTTGCGCGCCATCCGCGCGGCGAGTATCTCGGCCTCGTGGGTGTCGGCCCGCGCAGCGGACAGCAGGGTCGTGAGGACGCTGTCGTGCACGATCGCGTCGACCTGCACGCGCTCGACCTCGGTCGCGTGCTCCCGGATCGCGTGCGAGTACCGGCGCACGGCGGTGGCCTGCGCGGCGTCGACCGCCGTGGCCGCACGGCGCAGCACGACCGCGATGACGAGGACGGCGCCGCTGAGGATCGCCGTGTACACACCGTCGAGCAGCGCCCGGACGCCGGCGTCGCCGCCCACCGGCGTGAGCCGGATGACCACGTACACGGTCGGGACGAGGGCCGTGTAGACGGTCGCCCGCCACGGCGCGAAGCCCATGGCGGCCGCGGTCGACCCCACCGTGCACAACCACCACGGCCACGGCACCTGGTCCGGCGGGATGGCGTCACGGACCGTGAGCGGCCAGGTCACCAGCGCGACGAGGAACAGCAGTGCGCACGTGATCTGCGCGAGCTGCGCGAGCCGCTGCACGAAGGCCGACGCCCCGACGAACAGAAACGACGCGGCGAGGCCACAGGCCACGACCGGTCCCCACACCGGGTCGAGGTAGGGCAGCTGGTCGAGCACGGCCGGCACGGTGGTGGCGCCGAAGCCGAGCGCGGCCAGGGCGATGAGGATCGCGAACGCGCGCTCGACCGACGCCTGGGTGATGGAAGCACGGACGCTCCGTGCTGGATCAGCCCCGAACGGGCCGGGCTCGGAGGCGCCGGGGGTGCTCCGCGCCGCAGACGCCGGCCCGGCCCCGGGCACAGCGTCGGCGGCGGTCATCCTGTTCAGCAGCCGTCTCAGCGGCCGTCGCCGTCGGGGTCGATGCCCGAGTCGAGTCCGGGAGGATCCCGTCCTCGACCGCACGACGGAGGAGGTCGACCTTCGTCGGGGCCGGGCGTCCGACCTCGACGTACTTCACCCGGATGCGGTCCAGGTACTCGCGCGCCGTCGAGTAGCCGATGCCGAGCTGCTGGGCGGCGAGCTTGAGCGGCAGGCCGGAGGCGTAGAGGTGCAGGATCTCGCGCTCGCGACGGCCGAAGCTGCGCCTTGGCGAAGTCGCGGTCCGCGTCGATCGCGCTGGCCCACTCGAGGTTGTTGAGCACGTCACCGCGGGCGACGGTCGCGACGGCCGCCATCACGGTCTTCGTCGCCGACGACTTCGGGATGACGCCCGCGGCACCCGCGGCCAGTGCCTCTCGGACGTTCGCGACGCGGTCGGCGATCGAGTGCACGAGCACGGCGGAACCGGTGCCCTGCACACCCTTGACGTTCGCGGTCACGGTCGAGCCGTCGCCGAGCGACAGGTCGAGGACGACGACGTCGACCTCGCGCCCGCCGAGGTTCTCGATGTACTCGGGAACGCTCGCGGCGGTGAGGACCACCTCGAACCCTTCGTTCTGGCAGGCTGCCTGGATCCCGAGCCGCACGGACTCGTGGTCGTCGACGATCGCGACGCGGACGGGTCCGGTCGCTGCTGCAGTCGTTCCGGTGGTGGTCGTGTCTGTTGCCACGGTGGCCTCTCTGAATCGATGCGCACCCCGGCCCCTGATACCGGGTCGCCATCAAGGACCAAGGATACCCAGGTCGGACTCAGGCAACGACGGACACGCGTTCGCCGGCCACGCGTCCGCGGTCAGCCGGCGACGCGTCCGCGGTCAGCCGAGGGGCACCAGGCGCGCCACGGCCTCCAGGTGGTGGGTGTGCGGGAAGAGGTCGAAGGCGCGCAGTGCCTCCAGGCGGTACCCGAGGTCCGCGAACGTCGCGACGTCGCGCGCCAACGCGACCGGGTCGCAGGCGACGTACACGACCTGGGTCGGCTGGAGCGCCGCGATCTGCACGACGGCTTCGCGTCCCGCGCCGGAGCGCGGCGGGTCGAGCACGACCGTGCCGGCCCGCAGCCGTCCGCGCTCCTGGGGCGAGGCGGTGCCGACGGTCCGCTGCAGCCAGCGGTCGACGCGGCCGGTCTCGGCTCGCGCGCCGATCCACTCCGCGAGGTTCTCCTGGGCGTGCTCGGTCGCGCGCGGCGCGCTCTCGACGCTCGTCAGACGCGCCTTCGGACCGACGAGGTCGCCGAGCGCGGCGGCGAGCAGCCCGACGCCGCCGTAGAGGTCGAGGTGCTGCCCCTCCGGGTCGAGCCGGTCGCGGTCGACGAGGTCCTGCACCGCCGCCGTCAGCACCGTCGGGGCCGCGCGGTGCACCTGCCAGAAGCCGTTGTCGTCGACGGCGAACGAGCGCTCCCCCACGGTCTCGGTGACCACGGTCGGTGCCTGCGTGTCGATGACGAGACGGGCGCCCTCGGAGCCGGACGGCGCGAGGACGTCGATGACCGACGCGCCGGGCATGGAGCCGCGGCCGAGGGGCGCACTCTCCTGCACGACGGCGCTCGCGAGCGGCAGGGACGACACCGGTACGACCGAGTGCGACCTGGCTGCGAACGGGCCGGGGGTGCCGTCCTCGTCGACGTGCAGGCGGACGCGGGTGCGCCAGCCGGTGCCGTTCGCCTCGTCGTCGCCGGGCGCCGCCTCGACGACGACGTCGTGGCCGAGCACCTCGGCGAGGTCGGTGCGGGCGAAACGTGCGAACGAGTCCACGAGCACGTCGTGCTTCAGCGTGCGCTGGTGCGCGAGGGCGATGTGCCCGAACTCGGCTCCGCCGGCGCGGACGGCGGGGTCGCGGTCCAGCGCAGCCTCCGGCCAGACGTGGTCGACGCGGTGCTCGCTCGGCCGTTCGACCGACACCGTGTCCGCACGCCAGAACGACTTCTTGCGGTCCTCGGTCACGCGGGCGACCACCCGCTCGCCGGGGATCGCGTCGGCGACGAACACCACGCGTCCCTCGTGCCGTGCCACCGAGATGCCGCCGTGGGCGATCCCGGTGACGTCGAGGTCGAGCAGCGTTCCGACGGATTCACCCATGGTTCGATGTTCCCATGCGTCTGTACCTCGCGAGTACCTCCCCGCCCGCCGCGCCCTGCTCGCCCAGACCGGGATCGAGCCGGTGCTCGTCGCGCCCGGGGTCGACGAGGACGCCGCGGTCGCGTCGGTCTCGGCGGCGCTGGGGCGGGATCTGACGGGTCCGGAGCTCGTCGCGATGCTGGCGGTGGAGAAGGCGGGCGCGGTCGCGGACGCCTCGGTCGCGGGTGTGCCGGTGGACGGGTTCGTCTTCGGCGGCGACTCCGCGTTCGAGGTCGACGGCGTCCTGTACGGCAAGCCGCACGACCCGCGGGTCGCCCGCGACCGGTGGCGGCAGATGCTCGCGGCCGGCGGCGGCACACTGTGGAGCGGGCACTGCGTCGTCGACCGGCGTGCGGACCGCGACGCCCCGGATGAGTGGTCGGCAGGCGGGGATCCCACAGGGCGGCTCCACGACGTGGTCGGGACCGACGGGCGGACGGGAGGCACGGGGCGGCCCCGCACCGTGCCTCCCGTCCGCCGCGTGGTCGCGTCGGGCGCTGCGCCGCTCGGCCTGGCCGGCCATCTCGGCGACGTCGCGCCGGGCGGGTCCGCGATGGTCGCCGGAGGCGACCGAGTCGTCGCGGTCGACAGCGCGGTCCTCACCTTCGCGGACGACATGTCAGCCGAGGAGATCGACGCGTACGTCGCGACCGGCGAGCCGCTCGAGGTCGCCGGTGCGTTCACCATCGACGGACGGGCTGCCGCGTACATCAGCCGGATCGACGGCGCGCCATCGGCCGTGGTCGGGCTGTCGCTGCCGGTGCTGCGGTCGATGCTGCTGCGCGGGTTCGGCGTGGCGTGGCACGACCTCTGGGCACTGTAGACATCCGTACTTCTTCGGCGCTGTTCTTTGTGGACGCCGGTCAATTCACGCCCCCGCGGCACGAATACGCTGACTTACCATGCCCCGTATCAGCAAGGTCCTCATCGCGAACCGCGGCGAGATCGCCGTCCGCATCATCCGCGCGGCCCGCGACGCAGGCAAGGCATCGGTCGCGGTGTACGCCGACCAGGACCGTGACGCCCTCCACGCACGCCTCGCCGACGAGGCCTACGCGCTGAACGGCACCACGAGCACCGACACCTACCTCGTCATCGACAAGCTCATCTCGGTCGCCCGGCGCTCCGGCGCGGACGCCGTGCACCCGGGGTACGGGTTCCTCGCCGAGAACGCCGACTTCGCCCGCGCGGTGATCGAGGCCGGGCTCACGTGGATCGGCCCGTCGCCGGAGTCGATCGAGCGGCTCGGCGACAAGGTCTCCGCACGCCACGTGGCCGAGAAGGTGGGCGCGCCGCTCGCGCCGGGCACCATCGAGCCCGTGCAGGACGTGTCCGAGGTCGTCGCGTTCGCGGACGAGGTCGGGCTGCCGGTCGCGATCAAGGCGGCGTTCGGCGGCGGCGGACGGGGCCTCAAGGTCGTGCGTGAGCGTTCGCAGATCGAGGAGCTGTTCGACTCCGCGACGCGTGAGGCGATCGCGTCCTTCGGTCGGGGCGAGTGCTTCGTGGAGAAGTACCTCGACAAGCCGCGCCACGTCGAGACCCAGTGTCTCGCCGACGAGCACGGCAACGTCGTCATCGTCTCGACGCGCGACTGCTCGCTGCAGCGCCGTCACCAGAAGCTTGTCGAAGAAGCGCCCGCGCCCTACCTGACGCCGGAGCAGACCGAGCGGCTGTACGAGTCGTCGAAGGCGATCCTCCGCGAGGTCGGCTACGTCGGCGCCGGTACCTGCGAGTTCCTCATCGGCGCCGACGGCACCGTGTCGTTCCTCGAGGTGAACACGCGTCTGCAGGTCGAGCACTGCGTCTCTGAAGAGGTCACCGGCATCGACCTGGTCCGCGAGCAGTTCCGCATCGCCGAGGGCGGCGTGCTCGACTACGCAGACCCGACACCGCGGGGCCACTCGTTCGAGTTCCGCATCAACGGCGAGGACCCGGGCCGCAACTTCTTCCCGGCGCCCGGTCCGGTGCACGCGTTCAACGCCCCGTCCGGCCCCGGCGTGCGCGTCGACTCGGGCGTGGTGTCCGGCGACGTCGTGTCCGGCTCGTTCGACTCGATGCTCGCGAAGCTCGTCGTCACGGGTTCGTCCCGTGCCGAGGCGTTGGGGCGTTCGCGGCGGGCCCTCGCCGAGTTCGAGGTCACCGGGCTGCCGACCGTGCTGCCGTTCCACCGCGCCGTCGTGTCGGACCCGGCGTTCGCGACGGACGACTCCACGCCGTTCTCCGTGTACACGCAGTGGATCGAGACGGACTTCCAGAACGACATCCCCGCGTGGACCGGCTCCCCCGAGGAACTCCCGCCCCGGCCGCCCGCGAGAGCGTGGTCGTCGAGGTGCAGGGCAAGCGCATCGAGGTCACCATGCCGTCGATCGTGGGCGGTGGCGCCACGGGTGCCGCCGGTCGTCGTCCGGCCGGCCCGTCCGCTCCCCCGAAGCGTCGGTCGTCCGGCGTCCGCGGGGGCTCGCCTCCTCCGGCTCGGTGACGTCCCCGATGCAGGCCACCGTGGTGAAGCTCGCGGTCGCCGAGGGGGACACCGTGGTGAAGGGCGACCTGCTCGTCGTGCTCGAGGCCATGAAGATGGAGCAGCCCGTCGCCGCACCGCGCGACGGCGTCGTCACCGGGCTGAACGCCCCCGTCGGCCAGACGATCTCGTCCGGCCACGTGCTGCTCGAGCTCGCGTAACGCCGCCCGCGGAACCAGGTTCCGGACACAGCACCACGAGTTTCCGCGGTGCTGTGTCCGTTTCGCGGTTCATCACCACGGCGGAGTCCGCTCGACCGACGCCGCGACCGCCAGTCCTGCGCGGCTGAACATCCTCGGCGCAGCTCCACCGGGGTTCACGTCGCGCCAGGTCACCCGAACGACCCGGCGGACATCGGGCAGCGACCGCACGTCGTCTTCGCGGAGTTTCTCCGCCACCAGGACCTCGTCGGCGGTCCTGCCGCCACGCAGAGCGGGATCGCGGTACTTCGCGAGGCCGTCGAACTCGACGACGACACCCTGATCGGGGAACCAGAAGTCGACGCGCGCGATCAGCCGGCCACCGGCGCGGAACTCGTGCTGCAGAACGGGTTCGGGAAGTCCCACGTCGTGCATCACCAGGTGCGTCAGGCTCTCTCCCGGTGACTCGATCCGCGCGTCGGCGAGTTCGAGCAGTGCCTGCGCACGCCGCCGGCCTCGCTGGGTGGTCCGCGCCTCGAGTTCGGCGAGGAGTTCCCGCCGGGGAACGCCCGGCCCAGGACCGCGTCGATGACGACGATCGCGTGTCCGCGATCGCAGCGGAGTGCGACGTCGACCGCGGTCGTCACGAGATCGGTGGTCTCGATGCCGTCGATGAGCACCGTCCGCACCAGCCGGCCGCGCGCCGGTACCTTGTCGCTGAAGCGCGATCGCTGTGCGCGGTCACGCGACGGATCAGTCAGCACGACGCGGTCCGGGAACGACCCGAACCATGACAGGCCGTGCAGGGCGACGGCGGACTGGTGAGAGACGATCAGGCCGGGCCGCTATCGGGCGACGACGGACTCGATACGCGCTCGGTGTCGGACCACCCCCGAGGCGGCGTGGAACGCATCGGCGGCGACGGTCATCCCGTGGCCCACACGTACCAGTCCACCGGCCACGCGCTCGCGGCGGAGCGCTCGAGCTGTCGATTCGTCCAGGGCGGCTCGGGTCACGAGGAGGCGGTCCATCGTGGAAGTGTGGCGGGAACCTGGGCGAACCGGATGGTGTCCGGAGGACCTGTGGGGTACGTCCCGCGACCGACCGCTGTGGAGGAGGACCGCGGCGCTCAGCACTCCGGAACGGACAAGGCACCGCGCAAGAGCGCGGTGCCTTGTCCGGAACTTGGTTCCGCTGGGCCGCCGCCGTGCTACGAGACGAGCGGGCGGACCGCGGCGGCGAGGGCGTCGACGAGCGCCTGGGCCTCGGCGGGGGTGGACGCCACGGTGTCGATGTAGACCTTCACCTTCGGCTCCGTGCCGCTCGGGCGGACGATCACCCGGGCGTCGCCGGCGAGGTCGTAGCGCAGGATGTCCGACGGCGGGAAGCCCTCGACACCGTCCAGGTGGTCCGTGGTCGTCAGGACGTCGACACCGCCGAGCGACGCCGGTGGCGACGACCGCAACGACGCCATGATCGAGCCGATGCGCGAGAGGTCGTCCACGCGGGTCGCCACCTGCCCGGAGGCGAACGCCCCGAACTCCGCCGCGAAGGCTTCGAGGTGGTCGGCGATCGTCGAACCGGACGCCGCGAGTGACGTCGCGAGGTCGAGCAGCGAAAGCGCAGCCGAGATGCCGTCCTTGTCGCGTACGACCTCCGGGTCGACCAGGTAGCCGAGCGCTTCCTCGTAGCCGAACAGCAGCCCGGGCACGCGGGAGACCCACTTGAACCCGGTCAGGGTGTCGCGGTACTCCAACCCGTGCCGAGCGGCGACCCGTGCCAGCGCCGGTGACGACACGATCGACGCCGCGAGCGTCCCGGTCACGCCGGCCGCGGCGGCACGCGAGGCCGCGCGCCAGCCGAGCAGCCAGCCCACCTCGTTGCCCGAGAGCCTGCGGAAGGAACCGTCACCGTCCGGGATGGCGAGTGCGAGACGATCGGCGTCCGGGTCGTTCGCGATGACGAGGTCGGCCCCGAGGGCGACACCGCGCGCGATCGACAGGTCCATCGCCCCCGGTTCCTCGGGGTTCGGGAACGCCACCGTGGGGAACGCGCCGTCCGGCTCGATCTGCTCCGGGACCGGCGACGGGACGGCGAAACCGGCGGCCTCGAAGACGGCGCGGGCGGTCTCCCACCCGACGCCGTGCATCGCCGTGTAGACGACCTTCGGCTGGGCGTCCGGAGCGAGCGCGGGCGCCGGGACGGTGGCCGCGGTGGCGGACACGTAGGCGTCCAGCAGGGCCGGCGTGGCGATCGTGTAGTCGTTGGCGCGCGGCAGGTCGGTGATCGATCCCACGGCGACGGCGTCGATGGCATCGGCGATCGAAGCGTCGATCGGCGGCACGATCTGGGAGCCGTCGTCCGCACCGCCGAGGTAGACCTTGTAGCCGTTGTCCCGCGGCGGGTTGTGGCTCGCGGTGACCATCACGCCTGCGCCGACGCCGAGGTGCCGCACGGCGAACGCCAGCACCGGGGTGGGCAACGCCGATGGCAGCAGGGTGACGTCGAGCCCGAGGCCGCGCATGACCTCTGCGGAGTCGCGCGCGAAGACGTCGGAGTTGACCCGGCCGTCGTACCCGATGACCACGCTGCGCTGCCGACCGGTGTCGAGCAGGAACCGGGCGAGGCCGGCGGCGGCCTGGGTGACGACGACCCGGTTCATCCGCAGCGGCCCGTACCCGAGCTCGGCGCGGAGCCCGGCGGTGCCGAACTGCAGTCGGCCGGCGAACCGGGCGGCCAACGCCTGCGCCGCGGGCCCGTCACCCGTGGCCGCCGCCTCGATCGCCGCAGCGAGCGGGGCACGGGTCTCGTCGTCCGGGTCCTGCGCCGCCCACGCCCGGGCGGTGTCGAGCACCCCGGGCAGGTCGATCTTCACGACGCCGAACCCAGCGCCGTCACCACGCGGGCGAGCAGGTCGGCGATGACCGGCTCGGCGGAACGGCCGGCCTCGAGCACCTCGGCGTGGGAGAGCGGGGTCTTCTGGATGCCGGCGGCGAGGTTCGTGATCAGGGAGAAGCCGAGGACCTCCATGCCGGCCTGGCGTGCCGCGATCGCCTCGAGCGCGGTGGACATCCCGACGATGTGACCGCCGATGGTCTTCGCCATCTGGACCTCGGCCGGCGTCTCGTAGTGCGGGCCGCGGAACTGCGTGTAGACGCCCTCGTCGAGCGACGGGTCCACCGAGCGGGCGACCGCACGCAGACGCGCCGAGTACAGGTCGGTCAGGTCGACGAACGTCGCGCCCTCGAGCGGGCTGTCCGCGGTGAGATTGATGTGGTCGCTGATGAGGACCGGCGTGCCGGGCGCCCAGTGCTCCTTGATGCCGCCGGCACCGTTGGTGAGCACCATGATCGACGCCCCCGTGGCCGCTGCGGTGCGGACGCTGTGCACGACGCGACGGACCCCGTGGCCCTCGTAGTAGTGCGTGCGCGCGCCGATCACGAGCGCGTGCCGGCCGTCGGCCAGGCGGATCGAGCGGACCGTGCCGGAGTGCCCGGGGACCGCCGACGCGCTGAAGCCGGGGACCTCGGCGGCGGGGATCTCGGACACCGTCTCACCGATGAGGTCGGCGGCCTTGCCCAGCCGGACCCGAGGGTCAGCGCGATGTCGTGGCGTTCGATCCCGGACTTCCGAGCGATGACTGCGGCGGCGTCGCGCGCGACCTCGAACGGGTCGGCGGTGGGGTCGTTCAGCGGGTTCTCCGTGCTCATGCCCCAACTCTAGAGGGCAGGGAACCGCCTCAGTGCTCGCCGAGCGCCCGGTCCACCGCCGCCGTGATCTCACCCTGGTCGAAGTGGTTCCGGATCACGATGACCTCGGCGTAGGTGTCCCCGATCGCCTCGACGAACTCCTGGCTCGTGAGGATGACGTTCGCGTCCTCCGAGACGTGCCGCACGGAAGCCACGTCCGCCGCGACGACCGACGCCTGCAGCCCGAGCGCCACGAGGGCCTTCTCGGCGTTGACCTTGAGGATCCCGCTCGCCCCGATGCCGGCACCGCAGATGGTCACGATCTTCACGCGGACACCCCCATGATCGCGCGGACCTCGTCCGCCGTGGTGGCCGCCGCGATCCGCCCCGTGACGGAGGCGTCGTTGAACAGGTTCGCGATCTCGCCGATCGACTCGAGGTGCGCGCCCACCCCCGCGACCGCGAGCCCCAGGACGACACGGACGGGTCGTTGTGGGGGTGACCGAACGACACCGGCTCGGCGAGCGTGACGACCGACAGCCCGTCTCGGAGCACCGCGGGCCCCGGCCGGGCGTGCGCGAAGGCGAGCCCGGGCGAGATGACGATGTACGGCCCGTGTTCATCGACCATGTCGATCATGGCCTGCGTGTACGGCTCGGTGGCGGCACCGACGACACGAGGGCGCCCCCGGCCACCCGGAGCGCCTCGCGCCACGACGACGCGGACGCGCCGAGCACGACGGCGTCGTCCGGCAGCGGTGGGAGCGGCACGTCCTACGCCTCCTGGTACCCGGCGGTGATGGTCGCGATGATCTCCTCGCGGTCCTCGAGCGGGAGGAACGAACCGAGCGCCGCGTTGATCTGGAAGGCCGCGAGGTCGTCGAGGTCGTACCCGAAGGTGCCGGCCAGCAGCGCGAGCTCCTTGGAGAGGGTCGTCCCGCTCATGAGCCGGTTGTCGGTGTTCACCGTCACCCGGAACCCGAGCTGGTAGAGCACGTCGAACGGGTGGTCGGCGAGGTCGTCGCCCCATGCCGCGATGGCTCCGGTCTGCAGGTTCGAGGACGGCGAGACCTCGAGCGGGATCTCGCGGTCGCGCACCCACGAGGCCACCTCGCCCAGCGAGGCGAGCGTCGAGCCGTCGCCGGCGTCGGACAGGGCGACGTCCTCGAAGATCCGGACACCGTGGCCGAGGCGGAGCGCGCGGCCGTCGACGAGCGCCGAGCGGATCGAGGCCAGCCCGTCCGCCTCGCCCGCGTGCACGGTGACCGGGAAGAGCTCGGAGGCGAGGTAGTCGAACGCGCCGCGGTGGTTCGAGGGAGGGAACCCGGCCTCGGCCCCCGCGATGTCGAACCCGACGACGCCGCGGTCACGGTGACGCACGGCGAGCTCCGCGATCTCCTGCGCGCGGTCGGCGTGCCGCATCGCGGTGACGAGCTGTCCGACGCGGATGGAACCGCCGGCGGCGTCGACCGCTTCCTCGATGCCGGCCTGGACCGCTTCGACGGTCTCGTCGAGCGTCAGCCCGCCCCGCAGGTGCTGCTCCGGCGCCCAGCGGACCTCACCGTAGACGACGCCGTCGGCGACGAGGTCCTCGACGAACTCCTTCGCGACGCGGTGCAGCTGCGGCGCGGTCTGCATGACCGAGGTGGTCACGTCGAAGGTCTTCAGGTACTCGACGAGCGAGCCCGAGTTCGACTGGTCGGCGAACCACTGCCCGAGCGCGTCGGAGTCCGTGGTCGGCAGTGCCACTCCTGAGGAAGCCGCCAGCTCGACGATGGTCGCCGGACGCAGCCCGCCGTCGAGGTGGTCGTGCAGCGAGACCTTCGGCAGGTCGTTGACGACCGCTCCGGCGTCGGGCAGGCGGTAGGTCGTGGCGTCGGCGCTCATGCGCACCAGGCTATCGGTGCACACCACCGCCACACAGGTGACGTCCCACAGGTTTGTGGAGAACTGTCTGGAGGCTCGCAACAGTGCACGGACCGTCTCCCGCCCGTCCCGTGGCCGGTCCGGGCGACCGGACGCCCGGCGCCGCCCGCCGCGGTCACGACGCGGCGATGCGCTCCCGCACGATCGGCCCGCGCTGCTCCGCCGAGCCGCCGATGGACCACGCCCCCTCGAGCGACTCCAGCGCCCGTTCGAACCGTGCCGGCTCGTCGGTGTGGAGCGTCCAGAGCGGCTGCCCCTCGGTCACGGTGTCGCCCGGCTTGACGTGCAGCTCGATGCCGGCCCCCGCCTGCACCGGGTCCTGCGCGCGGGCACGCCCGGCGCCGAGACGCCACGCGGCGACACCGAACGGCAGGGCCTCCTGCGTCGCGAGCACGCCGGACGACGGCGCGGTCACGACGTGCTGCTCGCGGGCGACCGGCAGCGCCGCGGACGGGTCGCCGCCCTGCGCGGAGATCATCCGTCGCCAGGTGTCCATCGCCCGGCCGTCCGCCAGCGCGGCAGCCGGATCGGCGTCCGGCAGGCCGGCGAGGCGCAGCATCTCCTCGGCGAGCGAGACGGTCAGCGACACGACGTCGGCAGGGCCTCCCCCTTCGAGCACCTCGACCGACTCCCGCACCTCGAGCGCGTTGCCGATCGTCAGCCCGAGCGGGACCTCCATGTCGGTCAGCAGCGCCGAGGTCGTGACCCCCGCGTCGTTCCCGAGGTCCACCATCGTCTGCGCGAGCTCACGCGATGCCTCGTACGAGGGCATGAACGCCCCCGACCCGAACTTCACGTCGAGCACGAGCGCCCCGGTGCCCTCGGCGATCTTCTTCGACATGATGCTCGACGCGATGAGCGGGATGCACTCGACCGTCCCGGTGGTGTCCCGGAGCGCGTAAAGCTTCTTGTCCGCGGGTGCCAGGCCCGTCCCGGCCGCGCAGATCACGGCCCCGACGTCGGACAGGATCTCGAGCATCCGCGCGTTCGACAGCGACGCCTGCCACCCCGGGATCGACTCGAGCTTGTCGAGCGTCCCACCGGTGTGCCCGAGCCCGCGCCCCGACAGCTGCGGCACGGCGACCCCGAACGACGCCACCAGCGGCGCGAGCGGCAGCGTGATCTTGTCGCCGACCCCGCCCGTGGAGTGCTTGTCCACCGTCGTCTTGCCGAGCGACCCGAACGACATCCGCTCCCCCGACGCGATCATCGCGAGCGTGAGGTCCTTGATCTCGCGCCGCTCCATCCCGTTCAGGAAGATCGCCATCGCCATCGCGGCCATCTGCGGGTCCTCGACGTAGCCGCGCGTGTAGGCGTCGACGAGCCAGTCGATCTCGGCGGTGCTCATGGCCCCGCCGGAGCGCTTCGTGCGGATGAGGTCGACGGTGTCGAACGGCTCGACGGCCATGTCAGTGCTCTTCCTGGTAGGTGGCGAGGGTGCGCGGTCCGAACGCGTCGGGGAGGACCTCGTCGATGGCGCGGATGCCCGAGACCGTCTCGAGGAGCATGCCCTCGGTCGAGTGCTCGAAGAGCAGCTGGCGGCAGCGCCCGCAGGGCATCAGCGTGGCCCCGTCGCCGTCCACGCACGTGAACGCGACCAGCTTGCCGCCGCCCGTCATGTGCAGCTGGAGACGAGCGAGCACTCCGCGCACAGCGTCACCCCGTAGGACGCGTTCTCGACGTTGCAGCCGGAGACGATCCGGCCGTCGTCGGTGAGGGCCGCGGCACCCACCGGGAACGAGGAGTACGGCGCGTAGGCGTGCCGCATCGCGGCGGTGGCCGCGTCGCGCAGGACACCCCAGTCCACGCCCGCCGGGAGGCCCGTGGCCGCGTCCGCCCCGTCGGTGGCGGCCGCGCCGCCGGTGGCGTCCAGGGCCGTGGCCGGGTCCGCCCAGGCCGGGGCGTCGTCCGGCAGCGACCCGTCGCGGTCCGCAGCGTGCGTGTCGGTCATGTGCCGTGCCTCCAGGCCGTCAGTTCTTGATGTACGGCTTGCCGGACGCGGCGGGACCGCGCGACTGCCCGACCAGGCCGGCCACCGCGAAGATCGTCACCACGTAGGGCAGCATGAGCAGGAACTCGCTCGGGACGGGCGAGCCGACCGCCGCCAGCGTGTTCTGCAGGTTCGAGGCGAAGCCGAACAGCAGCGCGGCGAGCGTGGCACGGATCGGGTCCCAGCGGCCGAAGATCACAGCGGCCAGGGCGATGTAGCCGGCGCCGGCCGTCATGTCCTTCGTGAAGCCGCCGGCGGCGTCGAGCGTGAAGTACGCGCCGCCCAGGCCCGCGATGGCACCCGCGAGCGAGACGTTCCAGAACCGGGTGCTCGTGACGTTGATGCCCACCGTGTCGGCGGCCTGCGGGTGCTCGCCGACCGCGCGGAGACGGAGGCCCCAGCGGGTCTTGAAGAGCCCGAACGTGACCACCGCGACCGCGATGTACGCCAGGTACACGACGACCGTCTGCTCGAAGAAGATCGGCCGATGACGGGGATCTGGTGGAGCACGGGGATCTCGAGCTTGGGGAAGCGGATGCCGATGTTCAGCGTCTGCTCGTTCGGCGAGAGCACCTGCGAGTACAGGAAGCCGGTCAGGCCCGAGATGAACGCGTTGATGACGACGCCGACGATCACCTGGTCGACGAGGTACTTGATGCTGAACGCGGCGAGGACGAACGACACGAGCACACCGGCGACGAGCGCGCCGACGAGGCCGACCCACGGGGTGCCGGTGAGCGAGGCGATCATCGCCGAGGTGAACGCGCCGGCGAGGAACTGGCCCTCGATCGCGATGTTCACGACGCCGACCCGTTCGGAGATCACGCCTCCGAGGGCGCCGAACACGAGCGGGACGCTCAGGCCGAGCGCACCGACGAGCATGCCGGGGATGGTGATCGTCGCACCGGCGACGGCCCAGGTCAGGAAGCCGACGACGAAGACGACCGCGAAGACCGCCGTCACCCACAACGGGACGCGCCGGGACCCGCGGGTCTCGACGGCCGCGTAGACCGTGGCGATCGCGAGCAGCACGATGACGACCACGCCCGTGGCGGTGGCGGGCAGCGGCACGTTCGGCAGTGCGAAGAAGTCGCCTGCCGACGCGAGCCGGAACGTCGCGGTGCCCTCGCGGTGCGCGATCCCGAAGAGCACGATCGCGAGCACCGTGAACACGGCGTACCCGATCGGGGTCTTCCAGCTGCGGGTGGTCTCGACCGCGCGGTCGGCGAGGGGCGACGCGGGCGCCGCGGTGGGGCTGAGGGTGCTCACGCGGCGACCGCCTTCTTCGAGTTCTTCGTGCTGCGACGACGTGCGCCGGGCTGCGGGATCCGGAAGATCGCGCGCACGAGCGGGGGCGCCGCGATGAACAGGACGATCAGCGCCTGGATCACGCCCACGATGTCGATCGGGATCCCGTTCGCGGCCTGCATGGCGTAGCCGCCGTTCTTGAGCACGCCGAACAGGATCGCCGCCCAGAACACGCCCCACGGCTTCGAGCGGCCAAGCAGCGCCACCGTGATGGCGTCGAAGCCGATGCCGGCGTCGATGTTCGAGGTGAAGCCGGTCGTCACCGCGCCCTGCACCTGGTACGCCCGGCGATGCCGACGAGGGCGCCGGAGATGACGAGCACCCAGATCGTCAGGGACGGGACGCTCATGCCGGCGACCCGTGCCGCGCGCGGGTTCTCGCCGATCGTGCGGAACCGGAAGCCCAGCGAGGACTTGTTGACGAGCCACCACACGACGACGACCGCGATGATCGCGACGATGAAGCCGAGGTCGACGCCGTACCGCGGGCCGAGCAGCGACGGCAGGACGGCGGAGTCCTTCGTCGCGGGCGAGATCGGGTTGGTGCTCCCGGGCGCCTGCAGGAGCTTCGGCGTGCGGAGCAGGTAGCTCACCAGGTAGAGGGCGACGTAGTTGAGCATGATCGTGACGATCACCTCGTGCGCTCCGGTCCTGGCCTTGAGCACGCCGACGATGCCGCCCCAGACCGCGCCGCCGACGATGCCGGCGATGATCGTGAGCGGGATGTGGATCGCCGCGGGCAGGTCGAACGAGAACCCGACCCAGCCGGCCGCTGCGGCGCCCATGAGGATCTGTCCCTGACCGCCGATGTTGAAGAGCCCGGCGCGGAACGCGACGGCGACGCCGAGACCTGCGGCGATGAGCGGCACGGCGTAGTCGATCGAGCGGGTGATCGGGACGACCGCCTGCTGGAACGACTGCGCACCGAAGTTCACGACGGAGCCCTCGAACAGCGAGGCGTACGATCCGCCGACCGCGGTGCCGATCGCGCGGAACGTGTCGGCGGGGCGGGCGAAGAAGTACCCGGCGGCCGCGCGGACGTTCTCGTCGGTGATCGCGATGAGGATGCCGCACGCGACGAGGGCCAGGACGACGGCGAGCACGGTGACGAGCACGGAGCCGTTGAGGATGCTCTGCAGTGCCGCCTGCCAGCGGTCGCCGCCCTCGCGGCGCTCGGCGTCGCTCGCGGAGTCGGTCATCAGGTGCGGGGCGCCCTCGACCTCCTGCAGGCGGTCGTCGGTCGCGGTCGTCGCGTCGGTCGCGGTCGCGTCCGGCGTCGGGTTCTGTGGGTCCTGCGCGGTCACGCCGCCAGCTCCGTTCCTTCAGGCAGTTCCCGGCCATCATGAGGCCGAGGACGTCGCGCGGGGTGTCCGCGGGGACGATGCCGACGATCCCGCCGCGGTACATCACCGCGATGCGGTCGGCGAGCGCCGCGACCTCGTCGAGCTCCGTGGAGACGACGATGACCGGGACGCCGGTGTCGCGGGTCGCGACGATGCGCTTGTGCACGAACTCGATCGAGCCGACGTCGATGCCGCGCGTCGGCTGCGCCGCGACGAAGAGCCGCAGGTCACGGCTGAGTTCGCGGGCGAGGACGATCTTCTGCTGGTTGCCGCCGGACAGCCGGCCGGCGGCGGTGGTGCGGCCGGGGGTGCGGATGTCGAACTCGGCGATCTTCTCGTCGGCGAAGGCGTCGCGCTCGGCGGTCCGGATGGTGCCCGCGCGGACGAACTCGGTGTGGTCGGCCCGGTCGAGCATGAGGTTCTCGGCGATGGTGAACTCGCCGACCAGGCCGTCCTCCTTCCGGTCCTCCGGCACGAAGCCGACGCCGGCGTCGAGCACCTGCTTGACGCTGCGGCCGGTGAGTTCCCTGCCGTCGAGGCTGACCCGGCCGGCGTGCACCGGCTCGAGCCCGATGATCGCCTCGGTCAGCTCGGTCTGCCCGTTGCCCTGCACGCCGGCGATCGCGAGCACCTCGCCCCGGCGGACGGTGAACGAGACGTCGTCGACCAGGACGACTCCGGACGGGTCGGTGACCGTGACGTGCTCGACGACGAGTGCGTCCTCGCCCCCGGACGACGGGGTCTTCTCGACGACGAGCGACACGGCCCGGCCGACCATCAGCGCGGCGAGCTCGTTGTTCGTCGCGGTCGGTGAGGCCTCGCCGACCACCTTGCCGAGCCGGATGACGGTGATGCGGTCGGCGACCTCGCGGACCTCGCGGAGCTTGTGCGTGATGAAGACGATCGCGGTGCCGGCCTCGCGGAGCTGCCGCATGATGCCCATCAGCTCGTCGGTCTCCTGCGGCGTGAGCACGGCGGTCGGCTCGTCGAACACGAGCACCTTCGCGTCGCGGGAGAGCGCCTTGATGATCTCGACGCGCTGCTGCACGCCGACGGGCAGGTCCTCGACCCTGGCGTCGGGGTCGACGTCGAACCCGAAGCGGTCGGAGATCTCGCGCACGCGCCTGCGGGCGCCGGCCAGGTCGAGGCGACCGCCGAACGTGGTCTGCTCCTGTCCGAGCATGACGTTCTCGGCGACGGTGAAGACGGGGACCAGCATGAAGTGCTGGTGGACCATGCCGATACCGGCGCGCATGGCGTCGCCGGGGCCGTCGAAGTCCTGGACGACGTCGTCGAGGAGGATCTCGCCCTCGTCCGCCTGGTACAGGCCGTAGAGGACGTTCATCAGCGTGGACTTGCCCGCGCCGTTCTCGCCGAGGAGACAGTGGACCTCACCCGGCTCGACGGTGAGCGAGATGTGGTCGTTGGCGACGAGCGCGCCGAACCGCTTGGTGATGCCGCGGAGCTCGAGCTTCATGTTCGGAGTCTATTTCTGTGATGAGCGCACGGAAACGCGGGCGAGGGAGGTCTCCCCGCCCGCGTTCGCCGGACTACTTGTTCGACTGGGTCTCGACCGTGATCGAGCCGTCGATGATGCTCGACTTGATGGTGTCGAGCTCCTTCTGGAGGCCCTTGTCGACCTTCGACGCGTAGTCGTGGAACGGCGCGATGCCGACGCCCTCGTTCTTCAGCGTGCCGACGTACGGGTGTTGGAGTACTTCTTGTCGGCGGCCTGCTCGACGACGTCCTTGACGGCGGGGCGCATGCCCTTCTCGACGGACGTGAACGCGATGTCCTTGTAGCGCGGGTCGGCCTCGTAGAGGTCGCTGTCCGCGCCGATGAGGACCGAGCCGTTGTCGGCGTCCTTGATGGCTTCGGCGGCCGACTGGTAGATCGGGCCACCGACCGGCAGAATGACGTCGGCGTCCTGGTCGAGCAGCGTCTGCGCCACGGCCTTCGCCTGCGTGCCGGCGTCGAACCCGCCGGTGAAGGAGCCCTTGCCGGTCTCGACGTTCCAGCCGACGACCTTGACGTCCTTCTTCTTCTGCTCGTTGTAGTACTTGACGCCGTCCGCGAAGCCGTCCATGAAGATCGTGACGGTCGGGATCTGCATGCCGCCGAAGGTGCCGACGACGCCGGTCTTCGAGTACGACGCCGCCGCGTAGCCGGCGAGGAACGCGGCCTGCGAGGTGTCGAACGTGATCGGCTTGACGTTCTTCGCCTTGATCGAGTCGTCGTCGATGATGGCGAAGTCGGTGTCGGGGTTCGCCGCGGCCTGCTTCTTCGCGGCATCGGCCAGGTTGAAGCCGACGGTGACGATGAGGTTGCAGTTCTGGCCGACGAGCTGCTCGATGTTCGAGTCGTAGACGGTGGCGTCCTTCGACTCGGCCGACTTGTAGGTCGCGCCGAGGTCCGACGCGGCGTCCTTCAGGCCCTCGTAGCCGAGCTGGTTGAACGACTTGTCGTCGAAGCCGCCCGCGTCCGAGACCATGCACGGACGGAAGCTGGTCTTCTTGGCGGATGCGTCGTCGGACGGAGCGGCCGAACAGCCGGCGAGGACGGCGACGGTGCCGACGAGCGCGAGGCCGCTGAGGACGACCTGACGGGTACGAGATGTCACGGGTGGGTTCCTCCGGGAGCAGGGCCCGGACCAGAGCGTTCCGGCGATCGTGGCGACAGTACACGACCGCCCGGCCGGTACAGCAAGCCCCGGAATCGCTCCGCGGATCAGTTACGGGATCGCGACCGCACCGTAACGCGCCTGTAACGCGGAGTCATGCCCGCACCCCCAGAACGGGGGCGACTGTGGTGGAGCGCTACAGGACGTCGCCCGGCCGCTGATCTTCAGTGCGTCCACCACACCTTTGACCCGCTGCGCGTTCGCGCTCGTCGTGACGAGGAGGGCGTCCGGGGTGTCCACGACGACGATGTCCTCGACGCCGATGAGCGAGATGAGCCGCTGACTGTGCGAGACGACGATGCCGCTGGA
Organism: Curtobacterium flaccumfaciens; assembly: GCA_029689965.1. Taxonomy (GTDB): domain Bacteria; phylum Actinomycetota; class Actinomycetes; order Actinomycetales; family Microbacteriaceae; genus Curtobacterium; species Curtobacterium flaccumfaciens_E. The sequence continues at coordinate 3,135,522 of CP121450.1, forward strand.
CGAGTCCGCGAGGATGCGCGCGCCGTCGCCGAGCACGGCGAGGTTGTTGGCGCGGCCGCCGGACTGCAAGCTTGGCGAGGGAGGCGAAGTCGCCGACGTCGTCCCAGTCGAAGTCCCCGGGACGACCGCCATCCGCCCGGCGGCTGCGGCCGGCTCGGCCACCGTGTAGTCGATCGCGATCTTCTCCAGGCCGGGCCAGACGGCGTCCACGACGGCGCCGCGGGCGGAGGTGTCCCAGGCTTCGGCGAGTTCCTCGAGGCCGGCGAGCAGCTCGGGCTTCGTCCGCCCGATCTCGGCGAGCAGGACGTCTGCCCGGGCGATGAACATGCCGGCGTTCCACAGGTACGTGCCCTGCTCGACGTACGAGCGCGCTGTGTCCAGGTCGGGCTTCTCGACGAACGACCGGACGGCGCGGGCGCTCGGGCGCCGTCGATGCCGATGGTGTCGCCGTGCGCGTGGATGTAGCCGAAGCCGATGGCGGGCTCGGTGGGGTGATGCCGATCGTGGTGACGTACCCGGCGCGCGCAGCCGCGACCGCCTCGCGCACCGAGCGGCGGAACCCGCGGGCGTCCCCGATGACGTGGTCGGCGGCGAACGAGCCGACGACGACGTCCGGCTCGCGGCGGCGGAGGATCGCCGCGGCGAGGCCGATCGCCGCGGTGGAGTCCTTCGGCTCGCTCTCGAGGACGACGTTGTGGTCCTCGACGCCGGGCAGCTGCGCCTCGACGGCGGCCCGGTGCGCGCGACCGGTGACGACCATGATCCGCTGGTCGCCCGCGAGCGGCGCGAGGCGGTCCAGGTCTGCCGGAGCAGCGAGGCGCCGGATCCGGTCAGGTCGTGCAGGAACTTCGGCGCGTCGGCACGCGACAGCGGCCACAGCCTGGATCCGATGCCCCCGGCCGGGATGATCGCGTAGAAGTCCTCGAGTGCGTCTGCCACCCGCTCACCGTACCGGTGCCGCCGGGCGCGACCTGGGTGCCTCCCGCACGCGCGCGCTCGTTGCGGCAACACGCACGCGCCTGCAGCAACGTGTCCGCCGGGCGCATGCCGTTCCTCCAGTCCGCTTGTTCACCGCCTGCGTGCTCGGCGTTCACGTCGACGGCCCCGACGGGACACACCGCCCGCGGAGCATGGGTCTCGCCATGAACGCACGCAGCGTGGAGCGCGGCACGTCCCAACGGACCGTCGCCGTCGTGACCGAGAAGCTTCCTGCCCACCCTCAACGGCGTGACCACCAGCGTCCTGGCGGTCCTGGACCACCTGGAGCGCCGCGGTCACCGCGCGGTCGTCATCGCGCCGGACACCCCCGGCATCGCGCAGTTCCGCTCCCGCACCCAGCTGGAGCGGTACCGGTCCTTCGACGTGCACCGCATCCCGGCGGTGGCCTACCGGCAGTTCCCGGTCGCGCTCCCCCACCCGGTGCTCGACACGATCCTCGCCGCCTCCGGCGCCGACGTGCTCCACGCCGCGAGTCCGTTCCTGTTGGGTGGGCGCGCGATCACGGCAGCCGGGAGGCTCGGCATCCCCTCCGTCGCCGTCTTCCAGACCGACGTGGCCGGGTTCGCGCGCCGCAACGGCCTGACCGCGACCGTCCCGCTGGTCAGGAAGATCCTGGGGCGCATCCACGCCGGCGCCTCGCTGACGCTCGCGCCGTCGAGCGCCACGGCCGCGATGCTGGCCGAGGACGGCGTGCCGCGCGTCGCCCGCTGGGGACGCGGGGTCGACACCGAGCTGTTCCACCCGGCGCGGCGGCACGCCGCGCACGTCCGCGCCCTCCGGCGGCGTCTCGCGCCGGGCGGCGAGACGATCGTGGGGTACGTGGGCCGGCTGGCGCCGGAGAAGGAGGTCGAGCGGCTCGCCGAGCTCGGGGGCGTCCCGGGCGTCCGGGTCGTCGTCGCGGGAGGCGGTCCCTCCAGGCCGCTGCTCGAACGACGGCTCCGGCACCTCGACGTCACCTTCACCGGTCCGCTGCGCGGCGACGCGCTGGCGGACGCGTACGCGACGCTCGACGTCTTCGTGCACACCGGTCCGGCGGAGACCTTCGGGCAGACCCTGCAGGAGGCGCACGCGAGCGGCCTGCCCGTGGTGGCACCGGCCTCCGGCGGTCCACTCGACCTCGTCGCCCCCGGCCTGGACGGCGAGCTGTACGACCCGGACGAGCCGCAGGCCCTCCGCCGGACCGTCCTGCGCCTGCACCGGGACCGTGCGCTCGCGTCGCGGATGGGATCGGCCGGGCGCCTGCGGGTCGAGGGGACGACGTGGGAGGCGATCGGCGACCAGCTCCTCGAGCACCACGACACCGCCCGCACGATCGGCGCGCCGCCGGCCACGACACGGGGTGCCCGCGCCGGGTGGCACGAGAAGGTCGCCGCGCGCGCATAGGATGGTCGTGTTCCGACACGAACACGAACGGCAAGGGCTCGCCGATCGGCGAGCCCGTCCTATGGGAGGGCGAGCTCATGGCCGAGCAGACCGCAGGGGTACGGCGACCGCCGTGCCACAGGTGACGATCGAGGCGCCGCGCGCTTCTCGGACGCCGCAGGGGACGCTCTACCGGGGCTCCACCGGCATGTGGTCCTGGGTGCTGCACCGCATCACGGGCGTCGCGATCTACTTCTTCCTGCTCGTGCACATCCTCGACACGGCGCTCGTGCGGCTCTCTCCCGAGGCGTACAACGCGGTCATCGGCACCTACAAGACGCCGATCATGAACCTCGGTGAGATCGCGCTCGTGATGGCGATCGTGTTCCACGCCTTCAACGGGCTCCGGATCATCCTGATCGACTTCTGGTCGAAGGGCCCGAAGTACCAGCGCGCCATGTTCTGGATCGTGATCGTCCTCTGGGTGATCGCCATCGCCGGCTTCCTGCCGCGCCAGCTCATGAACCTCGTCGCGGACTTCAACTAGGGGACACTCGGATGACCACGCAGACCATCGAGCCCCCGCGCTCGGCAGCAGCAGCCCGCCGCACCACCAACTGGGAGAAGTGGGGCTGGATCTACATGCGCGGCTCGGGCGTCCTGCTCGTCGTGCTGATCTTCGGACACCTCTTCGTCAACATGGTGGCCGGCGAGGGCGTCAAGCAGATCGACTTCGCGTTCGTCGCCGGCAAGTGGGCGTCGCCGTTCTGGCAGGTGTGGGACTCGCTCATGCTCGTCCTCGCGCTGATCCACGGCTCGAACGGCATGCGGACGATCGTCAACGACTACGTGTCGAAGCCGGGCATCCGGAAGACGCTGCTCGTCGCGATCCTCATCGCCTGCGTCGTGCTCGTCGTCCTCGGACTCCTCGTGTGCTGGACGTTCGACCCGTGCCCGGCGGGAGCCGCCGCAGCGGACCTGCCGTCGTTCTGCCCCGCGCAGTAGCCCGGCCCGCCGCACGCCCCTGCGCGGCGTCCGCTCCGTTCCTCCGCGCGTCACCCACCCCCTGCTGACGCGTTCCACTTGAAAGGCCACAGTGACCGAGACCACCGTTCACCACCACCAGTTCGACATCGTCATCATCGGCGCGGGCGGCGCGGGCATGCGTGCCGCGATCGAGGCCGGTCCGAAGGCGAAGACGGCCGTCATCTCGAAGCTGTACCCGACGCGCTCGCACACCGGTGCGGCACAGGGCGGCATGGCGGCCGCGCTCGCGAACGTCGAAGAGGACTCGTGGGAGTGGCACACCTTCGACACGATCAAGGGCGGTGACTACCTGGTCGACCAGGACGCGGCCGAGATCCTGGCGAAGGAGGCGATCGACGCGGTCATCGACCTCGAGAACATGGGCCTGCCGTTCAACCGCACGCCCGAGGGCAAGATCGACCAGCGGCGCTTCGGCGGTCACACCCGCGACCACGGCAAGTCGCCCGTCCGTCGGGCCTGCTACGCCGCGGACCGCACCGGCCACATGATCCTGCAGACGCTGTTCCAGAACTGCGTGAAGCTTGGCGTGAACTTCTACAACGAGTTCTACGCGCTCGACCTCATCATGGTCGACGTCACGGGCGAGGACGGCGTCACCCGCAAGCAGCCCGCCGGGGTCGTCGCGTACGAAGCTGGCGACCGGTGAAGCTGCACGTCTTCCACGCCAAGGCGATGATCTTCGCCACCGGCGGGTTCGGCAAGATGTACAAGACCACGTCGAACGCGCACACCCTGACCGGCGACGGTGTCGGCATCGTGTGGCGCACGGGGCTCCCGCTCGAGGACATGGAGTTCTTCCAGTTCCACCCGACCGGTCTCGCCGGCCTCGGGATCCTGCTCACCGAGGGTGCCCGCGGCGAGGGCGCGATCCTCCGCAACGCCTCGGGTGAGCGGTTCATGGAGCGCTACGCCCCGACCATCAAGGACCTCGCCCCGCGTGACATCGTCGCCCGCTGCATGGTGCAAGAGGTGGCGGAGGGGCGCGGTGCCGGCCCGAACAAGGACTACGTGCTGCTCGACTGCACGCACCTCGGCGCCGAGGTGCTCGAGACGAAGCTGCCGGACATCACCGAGTTCGCCCGCACCTACCTCGGCGTGGACCCGGTCGTCGAACCCGTCCCGGTCATGCCGACCGCGCACTACGCGATGGGCGGCATCCCGACGAACACGAACGCCGAGGTCCTGTACGACAACACCACCGTCGTCCCCGGGCTGTACGCCGCCGGCGAGTGCGCCTGCGTGTCGGTGCACGGCTCGAACCGTCTCGGTACCAACTCGCTCCTCGACATCAACGTCTTCGGCAAGCGATCCGGCAACAACGCCGCCGAGTGGGTCAAGACGGCTGAGTTCCTGCCGCTGCCCGAGCACCCCGAGGCGGGCGTGCGCGACATGCTCGACCAGCTCCGTGCCTCCACCGGTACCGAGCGCATCGCCGTGCTGCGCAAGGAACTGCAGGACGAGATGGACAAGAACGCCCAGGTGTTCCGCACCGACGAGTCCCTCGCGAAGATGACCGAGACGATCCACGAGCTGCGCGACCGGTTCCTGCAGGTCTCCGTGCAGGACAAGGGCAAGCGCTTCAACACGGACCTGCTCGAAGCGGTCGAGCTCGGGTTCCTGCTCGACCTCGCCGAGGTCGTCGTCTACTCCGCGCGGAACCGCAAGGAGTCCCGTGGCGGCCACATGCGCGACGACTTCCCGAAGCGCGACGACGAGAACTACATGCAGCACACCATGGCGTACCTGACGGGCGATCCGCACTCGTCACTCGCCGACGACCACATCACGCTGGACTGGAAGCCCGTCGTCGTGACGCGGTACCAGCCGATGGAGAGGAAGTACTGATGACCGACACCCTGGTCTCCGACGCACCCCGCACCGACACCGTGCAGGACGCACCTCCCGGCTCGTTCCCCGTGACGCTCATCATCCGACGCTTCGACCCCGATGTCGATGACGAGCCGCGCTGGCAGGACTTCGACGTCATGATGCTGCCGACCGACCGCATCCTGGACGCCCTGCACAAGATCAAGTGGGACCAGGACGGGTCCCTGACGTTCCGCCGTTCCTGCGCGCACGGCGTGTGCGGTTCCGACGCGATGCGCATCAACGGGCGCAACCGGCTCGCCTGCAAGACGCTGATCAAGGACCTCGACGTGTCGAAGCCGATCTACGTCGAGGCGATCAAGGGTCTGCCGCTCGAGAAGGACCTCGTCGTCGACATGGAGCCGTTCTTCAAGTCCTACCGCGAGGTCCAGCCGTTCCTGCAGGCCAGCACGGCGCCGAGAAGGGCAAGGAGCGCGTGCAGTCCGTCGCCGATCGGGCCCGCTTCGACGACACCACGAAGTGCATCCTCTGCGCCGCGTGCACGTCGTCGTGCCCGGTGTTCTGGACCGACGGTCAGTACTTCGGGCCGGCCGCGATCGTCAACGCGCACCGCTTCATCTTCGACTCGCGCGACGACGCCGCGAACGTGCGCCTCGACATCCTCAACGACAAGGAGGGCGTGTGGCGCTGCCGCACCACCTTCAACTGCACCGACGCCTGCCCGCGTGGCATCCAGGTCACCAAGGCGATCTCGGAGGTCAAGCAGGCCGTCATGCGGGGCAAGGCGTGACCCGGTCCGGCGCACGGCGTCGTCCAAGGCTCGCCAGAGACACCACCGATAGGCTCCGCTCCATGACGTTCGCGGACACCCGCCCATCCTCGACCAGCTCGGCTACACGATCCGCTACGTGCAGCTTCCCGGAGAGACCCTGCACGAACCGCCCGTCGAGGGTGCGCTGCGCATCGTGCCCGCGGACCAGCCGGGTGACTTCGCGCTCGAGGTCGTCGACTACGGCACGGCGCGTCGGCTCGCGACCGCGCGGGGTGAAGAGGACGCGGTCGAGATGCTCCGGCGGTTCCTGAACCGTCCGTTCCCGGTGCCACGGGACATCCCCCGGTACGAGCTCGACGGCATCCGGGACCGCGCGGCGTCGACCTACCCGCAGCTCGCACAGCAGGTGGCGCAGGCCGGCGAGCAGGGGCTCACCATCCAGATCCCGGCGGGCGTCCCCGTGGACCGCATCGGCGGCCCCGACGGCTACCTCCTGCACCCGCTGGACACGCCGCTGCCGCAGCGGTCGCTGCCGCCGCACGTGGTGGCTGCACCCGAGACGCACCGCTACCTCGTCGAGCGGCCGTTCCTGGTGACGGTCCGGTTCGTCCAGCCCTGGTTCGAGCAGCCTGGAGGCGCGCTCCGCTTCCAGACGGCGGATCCGTCCGTCACGGTGCGCGACCTCGTCGTGGACGGCTCGCTCTCCCGCCTCCGGGTGGTCTGAGCCCGCGTCGCTGCGCGACGCCGTCCGGCTCAGATGAGCGCGAACGACCTGAGCCCGTCCGCGATGCTGTCGACCTCGAGCTCGCCGGTGGCTGCGGCGATCATGAAGTCGTACGCGGCATCGACATCGAAGCCTGGGTCGAGCAGGACGTCGTTGCATCCCAGGAACACCCACGCAGCCGCCCAGGCAGCGCGCTTGTTCCCGTCGACCAGCGCGTGATTTCTTGCCAGTGAGTGCAGCAGCGCCGCTGCCTTCTGCCAGTCGTCCGGGTACGCGTCCACGCCGAACACGCTGCTCCGCGGTCGCGCGACCGCGGCGTCGAGGAGCCCGAAGTCGCGCACCTGGACCGTTCCGCCGAACGCAGCGGTGGCCGCGGTGAGGACATCGTCGCGGTCGAGGAAGTACGTGCTCACGCCAGACGTGCGTTCAGCTCGGCCGAGGACGTCGCGACCTGCTGAGCGAGCTGGGCGACGAGCGCTTTGCGGTTCCGGGCGGCGAGGAGCGCCTGGTCGTGCACGTACGTCTTCAGCGACGAGCCGGCGGATGCCGTACGGATCTCTTCGAGCTCGGCTTCCGTGAACGCGACGTTGAGTGACGGCATGGACCGATTGTACGTCGCAGGTACCGGATCCGGTACCTGCTCACGACGTCGCCGCGACGTGCCGACGACGACGTCGGCATCCGGCGACGGAGCAGACGTCAGAATTCCTGGACCACGACGTTCAGTTCAGCGCCGTGTCGACGAGTTCGACGGCGCCGCGGCGCGTTGTGCTTCCACCGACACGACGAAGCGGCCCTCCCCGGACGGGGAGGGCCGCTTCGTCGTGCTCGACCTAGCTCTGGTCCGGGCGGTCGTACCGCGCACCAGCGGGGTTCGGCGGCAGGCATCCGAAGACGATGGCGGCCGGACTCGCGATCAGCGAGACGAGCCACAGCGGTCCGGGCAAGTTCGCATCGTGCATCCGGCGCCACGAGAGGGCGAGGTTCGGGACGAGGGTGCCGAGCACCCAGATGCCGTAGAGCGAGAGCAGGATGAAGATCCACCCTGGCGGAGAACCGACGCTGTGCGTGTAGCCGTACTCGTCCGTGACCTCGCTCGAGACGCTCCACGAGATGATACCGGCGATGAATCCGCCGTAGAGGACGATCGACACGATCGCGTTCGCAAGGAACCAGTACCAGTACTCGCCGCGGCTGGCTCGGCCATCGAAGCGGGCGTACTTCTTGAAGAACCGGGTGAAGGCGTCGAGGAACCCGATGCCGTACCAGGGCGCCCAGAGCGGCGGCACGCCGTCCGGTCCGACGGGGATCTGCTGGGCGTACTGCCCGTACGGCTGCTGGCCGTACTGGGGCTGTCCGTACGGCTGCTGGCCGTACTGCGGCTGTCCGTACGGCTGCTGGCCGTACTGCGGCTGTCCGTACGGCTGCTGGCCGTACTGCGGCTCTCCGTACGGCTGCTGGCCGTACTGCGGCTCTCCGTACGGCTGCTGGCCGTACTGGGGCTCTCCGTACGGCTGCTGGCCGTACTGGGGCTGTCCGTACGGCTGCTGGCCGTGCTGGGGCGGCTCGCCGTTCGGAGAGCCCCACTGCGGTGTGCCGTCGTTCGTCATCGCGCGCCCTCGGGACGGTCGAACCGCGCGCCCTGCGGGTTCGACGGCAACAGGCCGAAGACCAGCCCGACGATGTTCACGAAGATCGCGATGATCCACAGCGCGCCGGACAGGTTCGCGTCGTGCAACCGACGCCAGCCGAGCGCGAGGCTCGGCACGACGATCGCCAGACCCCAGACGATCGAGATCACCACGACGATCCAGTACAGCGCGCTGAACCCGCCCGTGGTCTGGCCCGTGACCGAGTCGACGCGGATGTCCGAGGTCGCCGCGCCGATCGCAGCGAGGACGCCGAGCACCACCCCGATGATGACGTTCGCGAGGTACCACCACCAGAACTCGCTCCGGCTCGCGCGGCCGCTGAACGTCGCGTACTTCTTGAAGAAGCGCGAGAACGCCTTGCCGAAGGAGATGCCGTAGTACGGCGCCCAGAGCGGCGGTTCACCACCGGGACCGGTCGGTTCGGGCTGCTGCGCGTACGGGTTCTGCGGCGGGTACTGGTCGCTCATGGGATCCCCCTCGTGTGTCGGCTGAAGTACGGTGCAGATTCAACCAGAACGACGACGTCCGCGTCAGCGTGTGACGGGGACACCATCGTGCCGGTCGGTCAGGCGCGGTCCGGGCGGTCGAACCGCTGGCCCTGCGGCACCGTGCCGAGGAGGCCGACGATGAGCGAGAACAGGATGCCGATGGGCGGCACGATGAAGAAGAAGGCGAAGTAGCCGGAGAGGTTCACGTCGTGCAGGCGACGAACGGTCAGCGCGATGAACCCGAGGGCGCACGCGAGCGCCCACAACCGGACGATGCCGTCGTCGCCGTTGTCGATGAACGGCAGCACGTTGAACACGGAACCGACGATGCCGGCCGCGACGTTCCCGATGGCGTACCAGAGCGCCCAGAACCAGTACTCGCTCCGGCTGGCGCGACCGTCGAACCGGACGTACTTCTTCCAGAACCGCAGGAACGCCTGCGGGAACGGGATGCCGTACCAGGGAGCCCAGAGCGGCGGCTGCCCCTGCTGCTGCCCGTTCGGCGTCGGCGCGCCGTACGGGTTCTGCGCGCCGTACGGCTGCTGCCCGTAGGGATTCTGCCCGTACGGGCCCGGTGCGCCGTGCGGTTGCTGCCCGTACGGGTTCTGCGGCGGGTACTGGTCGCTCACTGGTTCGTTCCTTCCGGCGGCCTGCTCGTGCAGACACTGTCGATGCACACGCTGTTGATGCACACGCTGTTGATGCACACAGGAGTCAAGCACGACCACGCCACCGAGCGCGTCAGTCCGACGGAGGACTCGCCCCCGGTCAGGGGACGAGCGCGAAGCTTCCCACCGGGGTGCTGCGACTCCAGCAGCTCGGCGGCCGCCTTCGCCTCCGCCAACGGGAACGTCCGGGCGATCGGCACCTCGAGCTGCCCCGCCGCCGCGAGGTCGATGAGCCGCTGCCGCACGGAGTCCCGGAACGCCTTGCTCTCCGGCTGCGCGCCGCCCACCGCCGGGAAGCCGTCGCGCGCAGCGCGACCCTGCGCCGCGATCGTCACGATGCGGTCGCGGTCCGCGACCAGCGCGAGCGAGACGTCGACGGCCTCGTCGGTGCCCACGCAGTCCAGTGCCACGTCGACTCCGGAGGGGGCGAGTTCCCGGATCCGTGCCTCCAGGCCGTCGCCGTACGCGACCCACTCGCCACCGAACCGTCGGACGGTGTCGGCGTTGTGTTCCGAGGCGGTGCCGATGACCCGCGCGCCGAGCGGGCGGAGCTGCTGGAGGAGGCTGACCCCGACGGCGCCGGAGGCGCCGTGGACGAGGACCGTGTCGCGGCCCTCGGCGCGCGTGACACGGATCATGTCGGCGGCGGTCGAGCCAGCGAGCAGGAGGTTGGCCGCCTCCGGGAAACCGAGCGCGGCGGGCTTGGCGAAGACGTCGGCAGCGGGGACGGTGATCCGCTCCGCCCAGCCGCCGGAGACGCGGAAGGCGAGGACCTCGTCGCCGACCGCTCCCCCACGCGACGCGATCTCGGTGTCCGGGCCGACGGCGCTGATGACCCCGGCGACCTCGTAGCCGATGGCGATCGGCAGGTCCGACGGATCGCCCTGCCGCGTGTGCTTCGTGTCGGCGGGGTTCATGCCGGCCGCGCGGACGTCGATCGTGACCTCGCCCGGGCCGGGTGCGGGGACCTCGACGTCGACGTACTCCAGGACTTCGCTGCCACCGAACCGCGGTGCCACCCAGTGCTTCGTCATGCGTCGGACGCTACGCCGGTAGCCTGCTGCTGTGACGAGTCAGGAGCGACCGACGAGCCTCGTGCTGACCTTCCGGCACGACGGGATGCTCCGCCTCGAGCTCGCACAGGGCTGGTACGACGCGTTCGACGTCGCCGTCGCGCACGTGGACGACCAGGACCGCATCCGTGGTGTGCTGCGCTGGTGGATCGCGACGACGCCCTCGGCAGCGAGCCGCCGTTCGACGTTCCCCGCGTGGCAGGAGTTCGGATCGGAGCCCGCCTACGGGCTCACGGTCACCGCGCAGCCGAGCGCCGCAGCCAGGAAGCTGACCCACGGGACCGATGCGGCAACGGACGGTTTCGCGGTCACTCTCGCGAAGGGCCCCACCGACCCCACCTCACGGGCTTCGCAGTACTTCATCGACGATGTCGCGCGTGGGGCCGGTCAGCACTTCCGTACGGAGCAGCGGCGGGCGCAGAAACGTCTCGCCGGCGGGAACTACCTGGACATCCTCCGCGGGTACCTGGAGGAAATGCGGGCGTACGTCGACGTCGAAGACCAGCAGTACGCCTACGATGCGGTTCGAGCTGGGATCGGTGCCATCCTCGACGACGAGCGGTACCTCACACTGTCGACCGATCCCGAGGCCCGCGGGCTCTACGCCGACCTGCTCGAGGAACAGAGCAACTTGTACAACTGGTACATGGACGGCGCGAAGGGCGGCCACGAGTGGCCGCGCAAGAAGCGCTGACGCGTCGTCGGCCCTTCGGTCTTCAGCGCTCTCGTCGCCTGAGCAGCTGTTCCCGCAGTTCGCGGTACCGGACGAAACCCTCGACGCGGTTGGCGAAGTCCTCGATCGCGGCCGTTCACTCGCTGTGGTCGCGAACCGATTCCGCCATCCCTGACATCGCGCTGTTGCTGTCCGGCGCTGCCAGCCGTACAGGCGTCTTGGACGACAACTAGCGTCCAGTGGCCGCCGCAGCCGCGAACGCGGCTCGAGAATCAGGCTCGAGCGCACACGATTCGATCTGGTCGATGGGCACGTACGCGACGGTCGAGAACTGCACCGCGGACATCGCCGGCAGCGCACCACCGAACCGGGTCCGGTGTTCCGACCCCGACACGACCCAACTGAGGACGACGCAGTCGCCATCCGCATGCAGCGTGAACCCCTCGGGAAGCTCCTGCTCACGATCAAGGAGCCAGTGTGCCCTGCGCAGGCCTTTGGCATCCCGAAGGAATCCGCACGCCTTCGCGACGATCCAGAGTTCCGCATCCGCCGCCGACTCGAACCGCGTGCCGGTCAGCGCGCCCGTCCCCGACTCTCGCGCCACTCGATCGCCGAATCATCTGTCACTGTGAACCGATGCAAGGTTTCGAGGTCCCCGTATTCGATCCCTTGCGGCTCGACGACCACCAGGTCGTTTCCCGCTCGCAGCAGAAGATCCTCGAGGAGTTCCCGGTGTTGGAACACCCCGGGAGTGCCCCGACTCACGGAAGAACTCCCATGTCTCTCGACTCCGTGACGGAGATGAACTTCGGCGGGTCACCGGGCTCGAAGAAGCGCACCTGCAAACCACCACCTGGATGTCCGAACGCCGGAGCGATCTCACTGACTTCGATCATCAACCCCTGCCCTCGAAGGCAGCGGCGTCGAAGTCGAACGTCGAGTACTGATCGCTGAGGTGAGACCCCTCCTGGTAGTCGTACTGACCGATCTCCACTTCCCGCTCGTCCGTCGACGCGACACGGTAGCCGCTGTCGACCTTCGTAGATTGCCACTGCGTCCGGCTCTCCGGCGGGCTGCAGGAACCGCACCACCCGCTTGAGCCCCTCGGCAGCGATGATCTCCTCGGCAGAAGGTCCGGAACACGTTCTCCTCCGGATTCAGTGCCCGAGGAAGCTTCTTTCGAAGTTCCTTGTACCGGACGAACCCCTGGACCCGCTTCACGAAGTCATCGACAGCAGCGGCGCGGTCGGAGTAGTCACTGACGGATTCCTCGGTCGCTCGTTCGTCCGTCGTCGAAACTCGCCAGCCGTCCTCGGTCTCGTAGATGCACGGGGTGTTCACGTCGTTCGAGGGTCGCCGCATCCAGCAGAAGGGAACTCCCGCGGCCTCGGCCAGAGCGAGTTCACGCGTCGCATCGATGTCATCCATTGGTACTTCCTGTCGTTCAGGGCAGTTCTCGGAGCACGCCGAGGACCTTGAGTATCTCGACCGGTAGCGGCAGTTGGACCTGCACCCCGCCGCCGGGCGACCCGAAGCGGTCCACCGCGGCGATCTCGCCCCGGAACGCGCTCACGGAATCGAGGTCCGCTGACGACTTGCCGCGCTGCTCGAGCAGTGCGTCGACGAGCTCCTTGTAGTCCCCGTCGAGCGCATCGTACGCACCGCGGAGATCCCCGATGTCGTGCACGACCTCGTACTGGTGGTACTGGTGCGGGTCCTCCAGGTAGGGCAACCCGCGCTCGTCGTACGGGTACGGCCCTCCTTCCGGGACCGGAGAAGTGAACCGTCCATCAGGTGGACCGTACCGGTCGAGAACGGAGCCGACGGGCGGGTCGTACGGCGTTCGATCGACCGTGCCATCGGCCCGGGACGCAAACCCGTCGTTGTCGACGCCGTCCCAGTTGATCTTGCCGTCCGTGGTGAGGACTTCCGGTCCCTTCGGGATCTGGACGTCGTGCGGCCACACTCCGGTCGACTCGAACTCCCGCGCCAACGCGCCGTCACGCGGCCACTGTGACTCGAGGTAGTCGTGGAGCTGAGACGGCGAGAGCCCGCTGTCCGCCACGAGGTGACCGACATCGTTGCCTGCAGAGTCGACCGAGACGTGCGAGTACGCGGCGGGGGCTGCACCATCACTTCCGGGTTGGTCGTGTGGCGCGTCGGATGGGTGTCCTCCGGAGGCGTCGTCGCCTCCGTCGGTAGCGCCCGAGCCGTGTCCGGGGGCTGTTCCGTCGCCGCCGTGCCCAGGGGCACCGTCGCTGCCGTGGCCAGGGGCGCCGTCTCCACCGGCGTGCCCGGTCGCCGCGTGGCCGTCGCCGCTACCGTGCCCGGTCCCGCCCGTCGAGCCGGACTCCGAACCGCCGCCGTGCGTGGTCGTCGTGCTCTCGCCGTGCCCACCGTGCCCACCCGCACCGACCAGCTCCGGCTCACGCACCGGGGTGCTTCGACCGAAGAGCCACCCGCGTGCGCATGCGCGTCCACACCGGACTCCGCCCGCACCGGCGGGACGTCCGCGTCGCCACCGTGGTGGCCGTGCAGGAAGTCGCCGAGCCCGGTCTTGAAGTCCGCGATCTTCCCGGAGAAGCCGTGCAGGGTGTCCCCGAGCCCGGCGGAGACGACGCCCTTGAGGTCGCCGAGCTTCGGCAGAACCGAGGTCAGGCCCTTGGACGCCCAGGCACCAGCATCGACCAGGTCGAGCACCTTGCCGGCCTTGCCGACGGTGCCGGCGACCTCGCCGACCTTGCCGAGCGCGCCCACCTTGCCGACCTCGCCGGCGACGGGGATGAGCAGTGAGCCGACACCCCAGATCGCCTGGCCCGCAGCCGTGCCGGGGTCCTTCGCCCACTCGTCCCAGCCGACGGTCGCCTTGCCGAGCCCCGTCCAGGCGTCGCCCGCGTTGCCCAGCTCCACGAGTTGTCCGCGGCGCTGTAGCCGATCAGCGACCCCATGCCCTTCCACGAGTTCGTGAGGGTGTCGAGGTGCCAGCCGGTGCCGTCGATCCCGACGAGCTGACCGAGTCCCTGCACCGTCCCCCAGATGCCGTCGACCACGACGCCCTTGAGCAGGTTCGGCACGAAGTACAGCGTCTTCTCGCCGCAGCTCTCCTTCCGGGCCTCGGCGGTGCCCCAGGGCAGCTTCGTGCCCATCGGGAGTTCCTTGTACCCGTAGCCGAGCGGGTCGTCGGAGCCGTCTCCACTCATCGCGTGGAGCGGCGCCAGGCAGTCGAGGGCACGGATGGTGTTCGCGCACGTGCGCTCGGCGGCCTGGTAGGCGACGACCTGGTTCGCAACACCGTTGATGATGTCGTTGTTCTCGCCGTTGAGGGTCTCGTCCTCGTCCCACGCGCCGTCGTGCGCCTTGACGTCGGCGTGCAGCTGGTTGCCGCGTGTCACGTACGTCTTCAGCTTCGCGACGATCGGCGTCACCTCGGTCACGAAGTCGTCGAGCGCCTTCGCCACCTTGTCGAGGTCGTCACCGAACGCCGTGCCCTGCGGCACGATCGGCGTCATGGCGTCGTACAGCTCCTGGTCGCCCGGGCCCTCGTACGACTGCGAGATCGGCGTCCACGCGCTGTGGATGTCCGCCGTGCCGTTCCGCACCGCGGACGCCACCGTGCGCAACTTGCCCGCACCCGAGGTGATCCCCAGGTGTCCACGTCCGTGTACGGGATCTCCCCGACGTTGACGAGCCCAGTCATCCCTGCTGTTCCCCCTGTCGCCTGCTGCTAGTTCGCGCCCGGGGCGCCGTCGAACGCCGCGAAGTCGCCACTGGATGCGGCGGACACGGCGTTCGCCTGCGTGGTGGCCGCCATGTGCTCGTCGCCGTCGATGATCGCCTTCGTCGCGCCGGAGGCACCGAGGAGCGACGCGCGGATCCGGTTCTGGATCCCCGTCAGCGTGTTCTTGCGGTGTTCGAAGAACCCTGCGACCGCCTCGCCGATGACCTGCGACTGCGCGGCGGTCGCCGCGTCCTGCACGATCGTGTCGACGCCCTGCACCGTGCCGTCCTCGGAACCACCGAGGGCATCGGACATTGTCGTCGTGTGATCGACCACCGAGTTCAGGACGCTCTCCACGCCCGCCGGGTCGACCCGCCAGCCGTCGCCCACGTCAGCCGATGTTGCCGACGGCCGACTTCGCCTTGCTGATGGCCGACTGCGCCGACTCGTCGTTCGACTGCAGCGACGCGCGCAGCGTGGCGATGATCTGCTTGACCTCGCCCGCGACGGCGTTCCACCGCTGCTCCTTGGCGTGGTACTCGTCCGAGACCCCGTCGGCCTGGTAGTCGGCCATCGCGGCCTTCACGTCCGCATCGCGCTGCGCGATGAGCGCCTCGAGGTGGGACGCGACCGTGTTGAAGTTGTCCTGCGCGTTCTGCGACGCCGCGACGTCGTAGTCGCGACGATCTGCCTGGTTGCCAGCACTCATGGTGAGTTCTCCCTCTCCCCGAAGATCCGTCAGGCGCGACCGCTGAAGCGGGCCGCGTCGAAGTTGGAGCTGCCCTCGAGCAAGCTCGTGGACTGCGCCATGTCCTGGTCGCCCTCGTGGAACGAGCGGTCCATGCCCGAGATGCCCTGGAGCACGCTCGAGAGCGCGCCGTTCAGCTCGTTGGCGATGGAGTCCGTCTCGGCCTTGAAGCGGTCGAACGCGGCACGGCCAGCACCGTTGAAGCGGCCCTGCAGCGGCTCGGCCGCGTCGGAGAGCCTGCGGACCAGGGTCCCGAGGTCACCGGAAGCGCCGGACGTCTGCTTGGTCAGGTTGGTGAGGACCTGTGCCCCCATGGCGAACTTCATCGCTCATCCTCTCTGTCGTCTTCCCCACCCCTGTACGGGTGACAGCGAACGAGAGCAGCCTAGAGCACGAAGGCGACACGCGCCACGCCCCGCTTCTGACATGATCGAACCTGCCGATGGGAGGTGAGGCATGTCGTCGATCGTGGTCGAGACCGTGATCCCGGTCATGACCTGCGGGCGTTGCGGTGCTGCGTCCACGCAGGGGCAGCGGTTCTGCACGGACTGCGGCGCGCTCCTCGGCCGCACGGTCGCCGCCGACGAGTACGACGCGCTGCGCGACGTCGTGCCGGCCGGAGCCGGGACGGTGGCGCTCGCCCGGCTCCTCGATGTCGTCGTCTGCCTGCTCGGCGCCGCGGCCGGCGCGGCTCTGCTCTTCCTCGCCCACACCGCCGTGCCCTCGTCGGACCCGGTGGGCACCGCGGTAGCCGGGGCGGTGCTCGGCGTCGTCGTGACGGCCGCGATCGTGGCGATCCGCGCCTCCAGCACGGGTCGTGGTCCTGGCGGGCTCCTGCTCCGCACCCGCGTCGTCGACGTGGACGACGCCCTGCCGGCGGGCCCGGCCCGCCAGGTCGCGCGTCTGCGTGGCGGTCCGCACCGTCGGGCGGCCGGCGCCGGCCCGTGGTCGGCGACGACGGGCACGGTGACGGCCTCCCTCCGCACCGGACGCGATCCGCTCTCCCCCGCACTCCCCCGCTCGGCACCGCCTTCGGTGCCGCCCCGGCGGCGGGCGTCCGCCCGGCTCGGCACCCGTGGCCGGGCGCACGTCGCCGATGCCGACGGGACCGACTGGAGGCGCGGTGCCGGAAGGACTCGACGCCACACGACGTGCCGTGGCCGGGTCCGGGCCGGAGGCCGGGTTCTCCGCGGTGCCACCGCGGAGCGCGCCCGTCGTCGACGAGTCCGTGCCGGCCGACGCCGTCGTCCTGCGGTTCGACTCCGGTGCACTGCACTGGTTCCGGGGACGTGCGTCATCGGCCGGAACCCCGAGGCCGAGCCCGGGATCGAGACCGTCGCGGTGCCCGACCTGTCCCGCACGCTCTCGAAGACCCACGTCGCGCTCGTGCAGGCACACGGCACGGTGGTGCTGCGGGACCTCGGCTCGACGAACGGCACGTCGGTGACCCGCACGGACGCGTCGTTCGAGGACCTCGTACCCGGCGTCGACCTCGCCGTCTCCACGGGGACGACCGTGCGCATCGGGGACCACGCGTTCGTGGTCGACCGGATCGGAGCGACGACGTGACCCCGTTCGGGGCGGGCCGGAGCGACGACCGTCCGGTCGCGAAGCACCCGCTCGTCGACTCGGCGGGAGCCGGCAGCGTCCGGGTCGAGAGCCGGGCCGCGGTCGTGCGCCTCGGCCGGGCGCAGCCTGGACCTGCTCCGGAGCGCGGCGTCGGCGGGTGCCCGGCCGATCGTCGTCACGGACGGACTGTCGGTCGTGACCGAGGCGTTCCGCCAGGCGCTCGTCGAGAGCGGCGGCGCGTGGGTCGTCCGCGGCGACGACGGGCTGCGCAACGGGCTCGACGGGCGCCGACTCGAGGACTTCACCGACGCGTTCCGCTTCGGGGCGCCGACCTCGGTGGCGGACGTCGCGGTCGGGTTCCTCCGCCCGCAGGCCCCGACGGCCGACCAGCTCGTGGTGTCCGCGTCCGTCCGGCACCGTGCCGCGGAGGAGACCGTGCTCGGTACCACGTCCGAGCTGCTCGCGACCGAGCTCGCCGGTGCGCCACCGAGCGGATGGGGCACGCACGAGCCCGCCGGGCGTCCGTGGGACCGGCATGCGCTGACGCAGGCCGCCCGCGACCGGATGCCCGAGCCGACCCGGCTGCTCGTGGTCGGGTCCGCTGCGGCACCCGTCGCGCTGACCGTCACCGCGCAGCGCACCGAGCAGGGTGTGGAGGAGCTCACCACCGGGCTCCTGTCCGCGGGCGTGCCCGGGGACCCGGTCACCGAGATGCGGATCGCCGCGGTCCCGCAGGTGCTCGGTCGGCTCGCGGTCACGCAGCTCCCGCTCTTCGCCCTCGTGCTGCGGCGGCCGGGCGGGCCGACCTCGCGCAGGCGCCGCGGCTCGTCGCTCCGCCGCTCCCGGTCGCGATGCTGCTCGGGGCGCCCGCGGTCCGGCAGCTCGGCCTCGACCCGGACGTCATGCGCGACCGGTTCGACGCGGTGGTGGCGGGCAAGCCCAGGATCCCCGCGCTCGTGCTGCCGTTCGGTCGCCGGCGGGACCGGAACCCGGTCGAGGACCTCGCTGCCGTGATCGGGCACATCGGCGACGATCGCGTGGCAGAGGCAGTCGGGATGGACGACCGGACGAGGGAGCAGGTGCAGCGTGCCGCGGAACAGTGACTCGGTCCTGCTGGAGAGCGTCGCGACGCACCGACGCCGGCTCCGGCAGGCGTTCGTGCTCGGACGGCTCGCGGACCGGCGCCTCGTGAACGACAACGTGAAGCGCTTCATCGGCAGCGTCGTCCTCGCCGCGGTCGTCGGCGTCGGATGCCTCGGCTACTCGTTCGTCACGAACGCGCTCGCACAGCAAGCGGCGCAACAGCAACAGCAACAGGAGACCAAGTGACCGACTTCACCCGCGTGACCGTGGTCGGCGCCGGCCGACGCGCCGACGTCGTCGTCGCGTCCGACGAGCCGTTCGCCGGCCTGCTGCCGCGGCTGGTCGACATCCTCGACGAGCCGATCGCGGACAGCGCCCACCCGGTCACCCTCGTGCGCGTCACGGGCGAAGAAGTGTCCCTCGCCGACGACGCCGCGACACAGGAGATCGGCGACGGCGAGGTCCTGCACCTGGTCCGCCGGGCCGACGCGCCGCCGCCGCCGGAGGTCTCGGACGTGACCGACGCGGTGGCCGACTCGCTCGGTCGTCGGTCGGACGGCTGGGGTGCCGCGGCACGCCGGTCGGTCGCGGCCGCCACGGTCGGGGCGACCGCCTCGGTCGTCGGCACCCTCGTGGTCGCGGTGTTCGCCGTCGCCTCGGTCCGCGCGGCCTTCGACGGTGCGACCGTGTCCCCGCGCTGCTCCCGTCGGTGCTCGTGGGCAGCGGCGTCGTCCTGGCGATCGCGGCGCTCGTCGCCGGACGTGCCGGAGCGCACTGGACCGGCATCGTCCTCACGGCCGCGGCCACCGGGCTGGCGCTCCCGATCGGACTGGCGGTCGGCCCGGTCGTCGGCCGCGACGGCGACCAGCCCGCCATGGTCGCGGCCCTCGTGCTCGTGTGGGCGTGGATCGCGCTCGGCCTCGGGCTCGGCGTCGGGCAGCGCACCCGCACGATCGGCGTCGCGGCCGTGGTCGGCGTCGTCCTGCCCCTGCTCGGCATGGTCACCTGGCTCACGCCGGCTCCGCAGGTCGCCGGGTGGGGCGTCGTCGGCATCGCCGCGGTCGTCGTCTGCGGGCTCCTGCCGTCCGTCGCGATGTCCTCCGCGGGGCTCACCGGTCTCGACGACCGGGTGAGCGGCGGCGAACCGGTCGTCCGCGACCGCGTGGTCACCGCGCTCGACGACGCGTACCGGGCCCTCGACTGGACGACCGCCGCGGTCGCCGGGCCGATCGCGCTGGCCGGCGCGGCCCTCGTCGCCGACGGCGACCCGTGGGCGATCGGGCTCGGAACGGTCGTCGTCCTCGTGGCCGCGCTCCGGACGCGGGCCTTCCCGCTCGCCCTGCAGGGCGTGCTGCTCTGGAGCGCGGTGGTCGTCGCCGCGGTGCTCGGACTGCTCGGGCACGCCGCCACGGCACCGTTCCAGGTCCTCGGCGCACTGACCGGTCTCGGGGTGCTCGGAGCCCTGCTCGCGGGGGTCCGGCCGGCCGCCCACCAGCGTGCCAGGCTCCGGTCGCTCGGCAACGTGCTCGAGACGGTCTCGGTCGTCCTCGCGCTGCCGCTGCTGCTCGGTGCCTTCGGCCTGTACGCCGCACTGCTGGAGACGTTCTGACGATGCGGCTCCTCGACGACGTGGTCCCCGCCCTCGGAC
Organism: Curtobacterium flaccumfaciens; assembly: GCA_029689965.1. Taxonomy (GTDB): domain Bacteria; phylum Actinomycetota; class Actinomycetes; order Actinomycetales; family Microbacteriaceae; genus Curtobacterium; species Curtobacterium flaccumfaciens_E. Next base: position 3,155,573 of record CP121450.1, read on the forward strand.
GAGCGTTCTTCGGCAGCGTGGCCGGCGGCGCCCGCGAACTCGACGACGCGCACCGAGCGATCCGGCAGGGCGTCCCGACGAGCCGGCGCATCGCGTTCACATCGATCCGCGGCGGCACGGGGTGTTCCGCGACGGCCGCCGCCGTCGCCACCGTGCTGGCCCGCCGTCGCTCGGGCCGCGTGCTCGGCGTCGACGGCGCTGCCGGCCTCCGCTCGTTCGCGGTGCACGCCGGCGCCGACCGGACCGCGCCGACGCCACCGTCGGACCGGCGCAGTGCCGCACGCACGTCCTGGGACGCGACCGACGGTCTGGCGGTGACACCGTCGGGACTGCACGTGCTCCGACTCGGCGACCCGCGCCTCCCGAGCCGACAGGCGGCGCCGGCGGAATGGACGCACGCGGTCGACCCGATCGCCCGCTTCTTCGACGTCGTCGTCGGCGACTGGGGCTCGCGCAGCCCCTTCGTCGACCTCGGCGCGGTCGCCGCGGACGCGCACGTCGTCGCCCTCGTGACCGGGCCGGGCCGTCCGGCGATCGAGGAGGGCGTGGCGCACGCCGACGCGATCCGACGGCACGCGCCCGACGCGCGGGTCCTCGTCGTCCCCGTGGACACCACCCGCGCAGGCCTCCGGGCTGCTCGGGTCGCGGCGGAGTGGCCGGAACACGCGGTGCACCCGATCCCGGACGATCCGAGCGTCGCCGTCGGAGGTCACCGTCCGGTCGCCTCGCGCATCGCCCTCGTCCAGCTGACCGCCGCCCTCGTGGACGCCGCCGTGGGGCGTCGCGCCGCTGGAACCGCCACCGACCCGGAGGTGACCCGGTGAACCGCATCGTGCACCGCCCCGCCCGCGTGTCGACGCCGCTCGTCCGGCCCGACACCGAACAGCTCGCGCCGCCGCCCCAGCTGCCAGAGGGGCCGAGCGGCGGCATCCCGCTGCAATCACTGCTGCCCGTGGTCGGCGCGATCTCATCGGTCGTGATGATGGTGGTGCTCCGCGGCAACAACCCCGTCCTCATGGTCGTCGCGGCCCTGGTCTTCGTCGTCGCGCTCGTCGGCGGCCTGGGCATGGCCTTCACGCAGCGCGGCAACGCCGTCCGCAACCGCCGGACCCAGCGCGAGCGCTACCTCGACTACCTCGAGGAGCTCCGCGGGGAGCTGCGGGAGCGGACCACGGCGGTCCGCGAGCGCGCCGAGCACGTCGATCCCTCCCCCGGCACGCTCCCGCGGCTCGTCGGTGACCCCGCACGCCTCTGGGAGCGTCGGCGCACCCACGGCGATTTCCTGCGCGTGCGCGTCGGATCCGGCGACGTCGGCTGGCTCGACCTCGCGGTCCCGCCGGACCAGAACCCGGTGCAGCCGCTCGACCCGCTCATGCTCGCCGAGCTCGAGCAGGTCGCCGAGCACTACGGCACGGTGCACGCGATGCCGATCGCGATCCGCCTGGACGACGCCGGGACGTGTCCGTCGTCGGCGACCGCGCGGCCGTGCTCGACGTCGCGCGCGCCCTCGTGGCGCAGCTCGCCGCGCTGCACGCCCCCGAGGACCTGCACCTCGCCGCGGCGTTCCCCGCCGCACGCGCCGACGACTGGGACTGGTTCGACCTGCTGCCGCACGCCCGGATGGACCGCACCTTCGACGGACCGCTCCGGGCGCGCCGTGTGGCCGAGGACGTCCCGGCACTCGCCCGGACCCTCGCCGGGAGCTCGGCGAACGGGCCAGGACCGCGGCGATGTGGCGCCGGTCCGGCGACTCCGGCAAGCGCAGCGACCTGCCGCGGCTCGTGGTGTTCGCAGACGAGCACGGCGGCGTCGCCGTGCCGCTCGCACTCCCGGAGGGCGAGACGCGGCCCGAGGACCTGCGGATCACGGTGGTGCACCTCGTCGCCGACCGGCTGCACGAGCCGTCGGACGTGCGCGTCCGGGTGACGGCTCGGACTCCGGCCGCGCAGCCGGGCACACCCACCGGCGGCACCGTGCTCGACATCGTCGACGCGCGCGACACCGCGGAGGGCGAACCCGCCCGGTGCAGACCGCCGTCTGCGACCAGGTCGCACCGTCCCTCGTCACGGCCGTCGCCCGTGCCCTCGCTCCCCTGCGCCTGTCCGCGGACGCGGAGGAGCGCGCCGAGACCTCGGCGGCGATCGGCGTCACCGACCTGCTCGGCGTCGAGGACGTGACGACGATCGACCCGGACCGTACCTGGCGCCCGCGCACCCCGCGGGACTTCCTCCGGGTGCCGATCGGCGTCGACGACTTCGGTGCACCGCTGCTGCTCGACCTGAAGGAGTCGGCGCAGCTCGGCATGGGACCGCACGGCATCTGCATCGGGGCGACGGGCTCCGGCAAGAGCGAGATGCTCCGCACGCTCGTCCTCGGCCTGGCGGTGTCGCACCCGCCCGAGGACCTGTCGATGATCCTGGTCGACTACAAGGGCGGCGCGGCCTTCGCACCGTTCGCCCGGCTGCCGCACGTGGCCGGTCTCATCGACAACCTCGCCGACGACCCGCAGCTGACCCGGCGCGCGCGTGCCTCCATCGCCGGCGAGGTCCGCCGCCGCCAGGAGATGCTCCGCGACGCCGGGGCGGCGCCGTCGATCACGCACTACCGGGAGCTCCGCACCCACCGGCCCGAGCTGCCCCGATGCCGCACCTCGTCCTCGTCATCGACGAGTTCGGGGAGCTGCTGACGGCGGAGCCCGAGTTCGTCGACCTGCTCCTCATGATCGGGCGCATCGGCCGGTCGATCGGGGTGCACCTGCTGCTCTCGAGCCAGCGCATCGAGGCCGGCAAGCTCCGCGGACTCGACACGTACCTGTCGTACCGGCTCGGCCTCCGCACGTTCTCGGAGGCCGAGAGCCAGGTCGTGCTCGACACCGGCGACGCGTTCCACCTGCCCGCTGTGCCCGGGTACGGGTACCTCAAGGTGGACACGAGCGTCTACACCCGGTTCCGGTCCGGCTACGCGTCCGGCCCCGTCGAGGACGCGACGCCGGCCGCGGCAGCAGCGGTGTCGTCCGCGGGAACGGCACCGGAGCCGTTCGAGCTCCCCGTCTACAACACCCTCGCGACCGAGGACGACGAACCCGGCGAAGCGACACTGGAGTCCCCGACGTCGGGCGGAGCGTCGTCGACGAGGCCGTCGAACGGCTCGGCCGGGGCGACCGCGCCACCACGCCGGTGTGGCTCCCGCCGCTCCCCACCAGGCTGGCGCTCGGGGCCGTCCTCGACCCGAACGCACAGACGGACCCGACCGGGATCACCGTGCCGATCGGGCTGCTCGACGACCCCGCGCGGCAGCGGCAGCGTCCGTGGATGCTCGACCTCACGCAGGGTGGCGGGCACGTCGCGGTCATCGGTGCGCCCGGGTCCGGCCGGACGACGTTCCTCCGCACCGTCGCGGCCTCGATCGCGCTCACCACGACGCCCAGGCAGGTGAGCGTCTACGGGATGGACCTGGCCGGTGGCGGTCTGGGCCGCATCGAGGGCTTCCCGCACGTCGGCGGTGTCGCGACCCGGGCGGACCGGAACCGTCTGCTCCGCCTGGTCGAAGAGCTCCAGGCGATGATCCGTCTGCGTGAGCGGGTGTTCCGCGACCACGGCATCGACTCGCTCGCCATGCTGCGGAGCCGGCACGCCGCCGGCCGGGTCCCGAGCTCGGTTCCGCCGACGTCGTCCTGCTCGTCGACGGCTTCGGTGTCATGCGCACCGAGTTCGAGGAGCTCGAGGAGGCCTTCGGCGACCTGCTCCAGCGCGGCGGCAGCTTCGGCATCCACGTCGTCGTCGCACTGACTCGGTGGAACGAGCTGCGACTCGCCAGCCAGCCGCTCATCGGGCAACGGTTCGAGCTGCGGCTCGACGACCCGGCCGACTCGACGATCGCCCGGGCCGCGGCGGCCACCCTGAAGTCCGGTGAGCCCGGACGCGTGCTCACCGGCGACGAGCTGTTCGGTCAGGTCGCCCTGCCGGTGCTCGACGACGTCGACGACGGTGCGGTCGGCGACGAGCTGGCGGGCCTCGCCCAGCGCGTCGCGGACAGCTGGGGCGGCCCCGCGGCGGCACCGATCCGTCTGCTCCCCGAGTCGTTCGACCCGGCCGAACTGCCCGACCCGCTCGCGACCCCGAGCACGGTGCCGTTCGCGCTGCGTCAGGACACGATGGACTTCGTGGCCTTCGACCCCGCCGTCGACCAGCACCTCCTGGTGTTCGGCGACACGGCCAGTGGGAAGACGGCGCTCCTCCGGGGCCTCGCCGCGGGCTTCATGGACCGGTCGACACCGGACGAGCTCGTGCTCGCGTTCATGGACGTCCGCGGTGGTGCAGCCGCCGGGACACCCGACGAGTTCCTCGGGGGCCACGCCGCGAACGGACGCGACGCCCGCGGGCTGGCCGTCGCGATCGCCGCGGAGCTGGAGCAGCGCGCCGCCGGGACGTCCACCGGGCCCCGGCCGCGGATCGTCGTGCTGGTCGACGACTACGACATCGTCGCGTCCGCCGGCACCGATCCGCTCGCGCCCCTCATGCCCTACCTGCCGTCGTCGCGCGACCTCGGACTCCACGTCGTCCTGACGCGCCCCGTCGCCGGAGCCGCCCGCGCGATGTACGACACCGTGATCCAGTCGATCCGGGACTCCGGTGCCACCGGCCTGGTGCTCAGCGGCGAGCGGTCCGAGGGCCAGGTGTTCCCCAAGGTCTACGCCGAGCAGTTCCCGCCCGGCCGCGGCCGCCTCGTCCGCCGCGGCACCGCTCCCCGCATCGTGCAGGTCGCGCACTTCCCCGCCGCCGCGACGGCGGGCCCCGCGCAGGCCGACCAGGCGGGACAGACCACCGTGCTCGACCCGAAGGGAGCCGTCGATGCCCCGTGACGTCCTGATCCTGTCCACGCGGGAGCCCGAGCTGGCGGCCTTCGTGGACGCCGGTGCCGCGGTGGCCCCGGACCTGCGTGTCCGGACGCTGGAGCACGGCGCCGTCACCGAGGTCGTCGACCGCCGGGGTGCCGCCGTGCTCAGCGTGCAGGGATCCGAACTCGTCGAGAACGCTGAGGAGATCGCGCGACTCGCGCCCTGGGCGTCGACCGTCGGCCCCGTCTGGTGGACCGAGGCCTGGGCGCCGTGGGGCGCGGACGGCGACGTCGGGGTCGCGATCGCCCGGGCGTTCGCGACGGCGCTCGACGCCCAGGTGATCGTGGAGGACGGATCGTGAGCACACCACCGCCCGGCTCGGCCCGTCCCCGGCCTCCGCACCGCTCCCCCGATGCCCGGTTCGCGTCGCGCCGCGCTGCAGCGCGCCCGGACCGTCCTCGTCGCCGGGGTCGCCGGCGGGACCGGCACGACCACGGTCGCGGCGCTGCTGGCGGACGCGATCGGAGCACGGCTCGGCGTGGTCGTCCAGGCGACGGACCACTCCGGCGGGGAGCTCGCCGCGCGGCTGCCCTCGCTCGAGCCCGCGACCACGCGGGTGACCGTGCACGACACGGGGGCGCACGTCGGGCCGGCTGCGGCACTCGCGGCCACGCCGGAGAACTGCCTCGTCGTGGTGGGCCGTGCGACCGCCGACGGGGCCGCCGACGTTCGTGCGGCGCTCGCGTCGATCGCGAACGAGCCCGACCCGACGCTGCTCGGCCGCTCGGCGGTGGTGCTCGTGGACCGCGCCGCGAGGCCGACCACGGTGGACATCCGGCCGGTGCGCGACACCGGGGTCGCCGGCGTGCTCCTGCTCCGGGGAGACCGGGCGCTCGCCCGTCCGGGCCGGATCGAGGTCGCCGACCTCGGCCGACCCACCATCACGACGGTGTCCGAGCTCCTGACGACCCTGGGCTGGTGAGGCTGGACACCGCCCTGCACGCGAGACGCCCGGTCGGCGCGACACCGTCGGACACGCGAAACGCCGTCCGGCATGCGAGACGACGCCGATTCCGGCGGCGTCTCGCGCGCGGCGGCGTCTCGCGCGCGGCGGCGTCTCGCGCGCGCGGCGGCGTCTCGCGCGCGTCCAGAACAGCGCGGCAGACGGCACAGGCCGACGGACTGGAGGCGCGGTGCCAGCTGACACCGCGCCTCCAGTCCGTACCGGGTCGCGTCGGACGCTAGCCGCGCGCGGACCGCACCCGATCCGCGAACGCGGCGTGCAGCGGGTGCTGCTCGTCGAGCCCGGTGATCTCGGTCGCCACGACCGCGTCGCTCTTGCCCGAGCGCAGGAGCGCCTGTAGCTCGACGCTCTGCTCGTCGTCCGGCACGTCGAATCGCAGCGCCGCACCCATCGCGTCGAGCAAGGCCGTCGGCTCCGTCCCGTCCTCGGCGAGGGCGGCGGCGGGCGAGACGAAGCGCTCGTCACGGGAAAGCTTGCGGAGCGGCTGGCGGCCGACACGGGTCACCGTGTCGGGCAGGTGCGGGTTCTCGAACCGGCCGATGATGGCCTGGACGTACGCCCGGTGCACCTCCGGGTCGAGCGCGTGCCGACGGATCAGCAGGTCGCTCGTCTCGGCGAGCACCGACTCGAGCTCCGATCGCACCGCGGGGATCGCGATCGCGTCCGAGATCTTGTCCGCGCCGGCGAGGAACCCGTGGTACGCGACGGTGGCGTGCCCGGTGTTCACCGTGAAGAGCTTGCGCTCGATGGACGCCGCGAGACCGTCGACGTAGTGCGCGCCGGGGATCTCCGGCTCGTCGCCGCCGAACGGCGTCCGGTCGATGGCCCACTCGAAGTAGGTCTCGACGGTGACGTCCAAGCCCGCGCCCTCGGGCTGCGCGGGGACGATGCGGTCCACGGCGGTGTTCGCGAACACGGCCTTGGCGAGCGCCTGGTCGCGGACGTCGGACGGCAGGGCGTCGACGATGAACTCGCGGAGCCGGTCGGTCGCGTTGATGGCGTTCTCGCACGCCATGACCGCGAGCGGTGCGGCGTCCGCCGGTCGGGCCTGCAGTCCGGCGGCGATCACCGGAGCGATGAACTTGAGGACGTTCGGCCGACGGCGCAGGTGACGATCGCGGCGTTCGCGATCTCCGCGACGACGCCGGCTTCGTCCTGGGCGCTGTTCAGGGCGCGGAACCCGGTGACCTCGTGGTCCCGAGCGCCGGCGCCGACCTCGTGCACGGTGTACGAGTCGGCGGCAGCCAGAGCATCGATGAGCGGTGCGGCGACGTCCGCGAAGACGACCTCGTACCCGGCCTCGTGGAGCAGGAGCCCGACGAAACCGCGGCCGATGTTGCCGGCGCCGAAGTGGACGGCGGTCCCGGTGCTCACTCGTTGACCTCGCCCAGGATCGACAGGATCGCCGCTGTGTCCGGCGCGTCCGTCAGCTTCTGGACCTCGTCCTCGTCGGAGAACACGATCGCGATCTTGGACAGGATGTCGAGGTGCTCGTTGTTGACGCCCGCGATGCCGACGACGAACCGGACGGGGTTGCCGTCCCAGTCGATCGGCGTCGCGTAGCGGATGAACGACAGCGCCGACGACTTGATCGCGTCCTTGGCATCGTTCGTGCCGTGCGGGATCGCGAGGAAGTTCCCCATGTAGGTCGAGACGCTCTTCTCACGCTCGAGCATCGCCGGGTAGTAGTCCGCCGTGACCGCGCCGCAGCCTCGAGGATCTCGGCCGCCTCCTTCATCGCCTCCGACTTCGTCGGAGCGGTGTCCTCGGTGTGGATGCGGATCTGGCTCTCCTGCAGGACGGGCATCGGTGGTTCTCCTTGTTCTCGACGGACGTGATGGAGGGGACGGCTTCCGCCGTCCCCTCCGATACTGCACTTCGTTACTGGTTCTTGAGCTGTTCGACGACCTGGTCGTACTGCGGCGCGTTCATGAAGTTGCCGACCGACACGTGCTGCGCGTTCGGGTTCTTCTGCCGTGCGCGGTCCGTCAGCTCCTCCTGGGTGATGATGAGGTCCTCGTCGCCGGTGAGGTTCGCGATCGCCTTGTTGACGACCGTGACGCCCTCGATGCCGGCCTTCTTGACCTTGTTCCGGAGGACGCTGGCACCCATCGCGCTCGAGCCCATGCCGGCGTCGCAGGCGAAGACCACGTTGTGCACGGTCTTCGTCGCGGTCGCGGTGCCGGCACCGACGCCGCCGAGGGCCGCCTCGGACTCCTGCTCGTCGGCGGGGCTGCTGTTGCCGAGCAGACCCGAGGTCGCGGCGTTGACATCGCGGCCCTTGTTCGCCTGGAGCTTCGCCATCGCGGCGCTCATGTCGCCGCCACCGTTCGCCAGGTCGCGCTTGCGGGTCGCGATGAGGAAGAACGAGGCGACCGCGAACGACACCGCGGCGGACAGGACGACCGACAGGATGACGCCGAGGAAGCTGTCCTTCGCCGTCGCGCCGAGCACGGCGAAGATCGAGCCGGGGGACGCCGGGGCGACGAGGCCGGAGTGGAAGGCGACGTTGGTCGCGACGCCCGTGGCACCACCGAGGATGACGGCGATGAACAGGACCGGCTTCTGCAGCACGTACGGGAAGTAGATCTCGTGGATGCCGCCGAGGAACTGGATGATGATCGCGCCGGGAGCGGTCGAGCGCGCGATGCCGACACCGAAGAAGGTGAAGGCGAGCAGGATGCCGAGGCCGGGGCCGGGGTTCGCCTCGAGCAGGAACAGGATCGACTTGCCGGACTCCTGCACCTGCTGCGCGCCGAGCTGGTCGAGCACGCCGTGGTTGATCGCGTTGTTGAGGAAGAACACCTTCGCCGGCTCGATGATGACGCTGGCGAGCGGGAGCAGCGAGTGCTGGACGAGGAAGTTCACCACGTCGCCGAGGCCCTCGGCGATGAGCTTGAACAGCGGGGCGAGCCAGAAGAACCCGGCCATCGCGAGCCCGAAGCCGAGGATGCCGGCCGCGTAGTTGTTCACGAGCATCTCGAAGCCCGGCTTGACCTTGCCGTCCCAGATCCGGTCGACCTGCTTGATCAGGTACGCGCCGAGCGGGCCGCAGATCATCGCGCCGAGGATCATCGTCGTGCCGTTGGCACCGATGATGACGCCCATCGTCATGATCGAACCGACCACCGCACCGCGGGTCTCGTAGACCATCCGACCGCCCTGGATCGCGATCGCGAGCGGGATGAGGTAGGTCAGGATCGGCCCGACGAGGCCGACGTTGGCGACGCCGCCCGTCTCACCGAAGCCGCCGAGGATGCCCACGGGCGTCCAGCCGGTCTCGATGAAGAAGGCGGTGATGATGCCCCACGCGATGAAGATCGCGATGTTGGGCATGACCATGCCGGAGAGGAACGTGCCGAACTTCTGAACGGCGACGCGTGCGCCGCCCCGCGACTTCGCGGGAGCGTCGGCGCTGCAACGGACGACGTTGTCATGTGCGGTGACTTTCTGTGAGGAGTGCTGCTGCTGCGGTGTGAAGGGAGGTGGTGCTGGTCGGGTCAGGCGGCCTGCGTCGCGGCCGCGGCGGACTTCGCGGCCGCCGCCGTGCTCGCGGCGAGTGCCGCCGTCGCCATCTCGCGGGCCTGTTCGAGCGTGTAGCGGCCGAGTTCGGCGCGCACGTCGGCCAGGGCCGCGGGGTCATGGACAGGGTGGTGGCGCCGAGGCCGACGAGGACGACGGCGAGCAGCGGGTCGGCCGCGGCCTCGCCGCAGATGCCGACGGCCTTGCCCGCGGCCGCCCCGGCGCTGCCGAGCTGCGCGACGAGACGGAGGACCGCCGGGTGCCAGGGGTCCTGGTAGGACGCGACGGTGCCGAGCATGCGGTCGGCGGCCATCGTGTACTGGGTGAGGTCGTTCGTGCCGATCGACACGAAGTCGGCGGAGGTGAACACCTGCTCGGCCATGAGTGCGAGGGAAGGCACCTCGGCCATCACGCCGGCGGTGCGGATGCCCAGCTCGCGGGCGAGGCCGACGAAGTACTCGGTCTCCTCGGCGTCGGCGACCATCGGGGCCATCACCCAGAGGTCGGCCTCCGTCTCGGCGTCGGCCTGGGCGAGTGCCGTGAGCTGGTCGCGCAGCACCTCGGGGTGGTTCCGGAGCGCACGGAGTCCGCGGCGCCCGAGGGCCGGGTTCTCCTCGTCCTTGTCGGTCAGGAACGGCAGCGGCTTGTCGGCACCGGCGTCGAGCGCGCGGACGACGACCTTCTTGCCCGGGAACGCCTCGAGCAGCTGCTTGTAGGAGACCTTCTGTTCGTCGACGGTCGGCGCCTTCGGCGAGTCGAGGAAGAGGAACTCGGTGCGGAAGAGCCCCACGCCCTCCGCACCGAGAGCAACGGCGCCCGCGGCGTCGGCCGGGCTGCCGAGGTTCGCGAGCAGGGGCACGGTGTGGCCGTCGGCGAGGGCACCGGCCGTCAGGGGCGCGGCGGCCGCTGCGAGCCGGTCGGCGATGCGCTGCTCGACCTCGGCGACGAGCGCCGCGGACGGGTCCGTGGTGACCGTGCCGGCAACGGCGTCGACCACGACGGGCTGCCCGTCGGTGAGCGCGTCCGCACCGGAGACGCCGACGATGGCGGTGATGCCCTTGGCACGGGCGAGGATCGCGGTGTGCGAGGTGGGACCGCCGTCGCGGGTGACGAGCGCGAGGACCTTGTCGAGGTCGAGCAGTGCCGTGTCCGCCGGCGCGAGGTCACGCGCGACCAGCACGAAGGGGGTGTCCGACTCCGGCACGCCCGGCGCGGGGACGCCGCGGAGCTTGGCGATGATGCGCTGCGCGACGTCGTCGAGGTCGGCGGCGCGCTCCCCCATGTACCCGCCCATCGAGACGAGCAGGTCGCGGAACTGGCCGAACGCCTCGAACACCGCCCGCTCGGCGTTGGTGCCGCCGTCGATCCGGCTGTGCACGTCGTCGAGCAGGGTCGGGTCCTGCGCCATGAGCGCCTGCGCCTCGAGCACGGCCTGGGCGTCGCCACCGGCGAGCTGTCCGCGCTTGTTGAGGTCCTCCGCCACCGCGGCGAGCGCCGTGGCGACCGCCTGCTTCGCGTCGTCGGCCGAGCCCTCGAGCGCCGCGGTCGACGGCTCGCCGAGCGGGTCGGCCATCCGGAGCACCGGGCCGTGGGCGACGCCGCGGCCGACGCCGGTGCCGAGCAGTTCGGACATTCGAGACTCCTTCATCTCACACGCGCTTGCGGTGGGGTGGTTCGTTCGGTGCGCGCGACGCGGAGACGGGACCCCGCCGCTGCGGCTTGAGCAGCACCATACCTCGATCCGCGTTGACAAACAAACACATCCGGGGATAAAAATGCAGAAACAGATGCCCGTTTACGTCTGGCTACCGAACCGCAAGGTCCGGATCCGCCGAGGACGTGCCCGGTCGTGTCCGTTCCGATCCGACTCCATCGCTCCGAGACGACGAGGCCCACGATGTACGCACCCGAGCGCCACCAGCGCATCGTCGAGCAGGCGCGTGCGCAGGGCCGGGTCGACGTCAAGGACCTCGCCGAGCTGCTCGCCGTCACGCCCGAGACGATCCGGCGCGACCTGACGAGCCTGGAGCGGCGCGGTCTCGTCCGCAGGGCCCACGGCGGGGCGATCCCGGTCGAACGCATCACCCTGCACCCGGGCGTCGGCGACCGCGGCGGCATCAACCAGTCCGAGAAGATGGTCATCGCCGAGGCGGCGCTCGGCGAGCTGCCGGAGAACGGCTCCGTGATGATCGACGCCGGCACGTCGACGATCTGCCTGGCCGAGATGCTCCCGACCGACCGCGGTCTCACCGTGGTGACGCGCTCACTGCCGGTGGCGATGGCCGTCGCGAACCGCCCGGGCATCGACCTGCACCTGCTCGGCGGGAACATCCGGAGCGACTCGCTGGCCGGCGTCGGCACGTGGACGCACCAGCTCATCGGCATGGTCAGCGTCGACGTCGCCTTCATCAGCATCAACGGCATCACGCCCGAGCGCGGTCTGACGACGCACAACATGGCCGAGGCCGCGGTGAAGTCCGCGATGATCAAGTCCGCCCGGCGGAGCATCCTGCTCGCCGACCACACCAAGTTCGGGCGCGAGGAGTTCGGCCGAGTCGCGCCGCTCGCCGCGATCGACACGATCATCACCGACCCGGCGGTGAACGCCGACCTCGTGCGCGAGGTCGAGGCCGCCGGAACCGAGGTGTTCTGGCCCGGCCGTCCCTGACGGCGGTCAGTACCGTCCCACCCGGCGCTCGCTACCATGAGCGCCACCACCCATCGACAGGAGTTCATCGATGTCCGAAGCCACCCGCACCGTCACCGTCGCCAGCGCGTCCGGCCTGCACGCCCGACCCGCCTCGCTCTTCGTCCAGACCGTGACGGCGTCGGGCCACCAGGTCACGATCGCGAAGGGCGAGAAGTCCGGCAACGCGGGCAGCATCCTCGCCCTGCTCGGCCTCGGTATCGAGAACGGCGACGAGGTCACGCTCACCGTGAACGGCGACGACGCGGAGACGACGGCGGACAGCCTCGTCGAGTTCCTGCAGACGGACCACGACGCGGCCTGAGCAGCCGACGCGACCACCTGACGGACGGGAGGCGCGGTGCCGGCTGGCACCGCGCCTCCCGTCCGTCGTCCACGCGTTCCCGGTGCGCGCGGAACCAGGTTTCGGACACAGCACCGCGCCGATCCGTGGTGCCGTGTCCGGAACCTGGTTCCGGACGCGGCACCGCGTGCGTCGCCGCTACCCGCTCTGCCCTGTCGGTGCGCGCCGATAGGGTGTTGCGCATGACACGCCTGCGCCTCGCATCCGTCAACGTGAACGGCGTCCGCGCCGCGTTCCGGAAGGGGATGGGCGCCTGGCTCGCCACGCGCGACGTCGACGTGCTCGCGCTGCAGGAGGTCCGCGCGTCGAGCGACGACCTCGCCGGGCTGCTCGGCGACGAGTGGGACATCGTGCACGACCCGGCGACGGCGAAGGGCCGGGCGGGGGTCGCGATCGCGTCCCGGCACAAGGCACAGATCCACCGCGTCGAGCTCGGGCCTGCGGAGTTCGACTCCGCCGGCCGTTGGCTCGAAGCCGACTACGAGATCGGCGGGACCACCGTCACGGTCGTCTCGACGTACGTCCACTCGGGCGAGGTCGACACCCCAAAGCAGGTCGAGAAGTGGAAGTTCCTCGACGCGATGACCGAGCGGCTGCCGAAGCTCCGCGAGCACAACCCGCTCGCGGTCGTCGTCGGCGACCTCAACGTCGGGCACGACGAGCGCGACATCAAGAACTGGAAGGGCAACGTCAAGCGGGCCGGGTTCCTCCCCCGCGAACGTGCCTACTTCTCGCGGTTCTTCGGTGCCGACGGCGACCAGGTCGAGGGCGCCGACGGGTCGACCGGGCCCGGCCTCGGCTGGATCGACGTCGGCCGCGCACAGGCGGGTGACGTCGACGGCCCGTACACGTGGTGGTCGTGGCGTGGCCAGGCGTTCGACAACGACACCGGCTGGCGCATCGACTACCAGATGGCCACGCCCGACCTCGCCGCCAAGGTGACGGAGTACACGGTCGACCGCGCTGCGGCGTACGACCAGCGATGGTCCGACCACGCCCCCGTGGTCGTCGACTACGAGCTTCTGATCTTCGCTCCCCCGCACCTTCTCCAGCACAGGACACACCATGACCAAGACGCGCATCTTCTCGGGCATCCAGCCCTCGGCCGGATCCCTCCACCTCGGCAACTACATCGGCGCGCTCATGCAGTGGCGGACGCTGCTCGACGACTTCGACGCGATCTACTGCGTCGTCGACATGCACGCGATCACTGCACCTCAGGACCCCGCCGAACTCCGGGCGAACACCCGTGCGACCGCGGCGCAGTACATCGCCTCCGGCATCGACCCGACGAAGGCCACGCTGTTCGTGCAGTCGCACGTCCCGGCGCACGCCGAGCTCGCGTGGGTGCTCAACACGCTCACCGGCTTCGGCGAGGCCAGCCGGATGACGCAGTTCAAGGACAAGTCGGCCCGGCAGGGTGCCGAGGCGGCGTCGGTCGGGCTCTTCACGTACCCGATCCTGATGGCGGCGGACATCCTGCTCTACGACACCAAGGTCGTCCCGGTCGGCGACGACCAGCGACAGCACGTCGAGCTCACCCGTGACCTCGCCGGACGCTTCAACTCGCGGTTCGGCGACACGTTCGTCGTGCCGGAGGCCCGGATCCTCACCGACACGGCGCGGATCTACGACCTGCAGGACCCGACGAGCAAGATGAGCAAGTCGGCGGCGTCCGACAACGGGCTCATCCGCTTGCTCGACGACCCGAAGCGCACGGCGAAGAAGATCCGCTCGGCGGTGACCGACACCGAGCGCGAGATCCGGGCCGACCGGCAGGCGAAGCCCGGCGTGACGAACCTGCTCTCGATCCTGTCGGCCTTCACCGGCACCCCGGTGTCCGACCTCGAGACGTCGTTCCAGGGCAAGGGCTACGGCGACCTGAAGGGCGAGGTGGCCGACGCGGTCGTCGCCGAGGCTCGAGCCGGTCCGCACCCGCACGCTCGAACTCCTCGACGACCCGTCGGAGCTCGACCGGCTGCTCGCAGTCGGTGCCGAGCGTGCGGAGTCGATCGCGTCGGAGACCCTCGCGAAGGTCTACGACCGGATCGGCTTCGTGCCGCGCACCCGGCGCTGACCGTGCGCCCCGTCACGCTGACCTCCGCCCGGGCGCACCTCGACGTGCCCACCCGGGCGGACACGGGTGCGATCACCGAGGCCTGCCAGGACCCGGACATCGTGCGGTGGACCACGATCCCGACGCCGTACTCCGCGCGCGACGCCACGACGTTCGTCGATGCGCTCGTCGGGCCGGGGTGGGCCTCGGACCGCGAGTACACGTGGGCCATCCGCCGGCCCGGGTCGACCTGGCTCGAGGGCGTCATCGGCTACCGGACGACCAACCGGGACCTCGGCTTCTGGCTCGCGCCGTCCGCCCGCGGAGCCGGTCTCATGCACGATGCCGTCGGCCTGGTGGTCGACTGGGCCTTCGAACGAGGCGCTCCGGACGTGTACTGGGAGTGCTACGCCGGCAACACCGCCTCGGCCGCCGTGGCCCGCGCTGCGGGGTTCTCCTACACCGGGACGGGCGATGCGCTCATCCCGGGCCGCGGCGGCGCACCGGCGACGGCGTGGAAGGGTCTCCGACGTTCCGATGGTGCGCCGGCGTCCGACCTCGCCTGGCCCGCGGAGACGTTCGCCCCCGGCACAGCGCCAGGCGACGTGCCCTCGACCCCTCGCCGGTAGTCTCGGTCCGTGACCGCCATCCCTGCGCCGTCGGCCTCCCCGGCGGAGGTCCGCGCGATGCGACGTGCCCTCGAACTCGCCGCCCTCGGTCCCGCGGTCGGGACCACGCCCGGGTCGGCGCGGTCGTCCTCTCGCCCGCCGGCGAGGTCCTCGCCGAGGGGTGGCACCGGGGCGCGGGCACGCCGCACGCCGAGGTGGACGCAATGTCCAAGGTCGACCCCGCGCTCCTCCGGGGCGCGACCGCGGTGGTCACCCTCGAGCCCTGCAACCACACCGGGCGGACCGGCCCCTGCGCCGTCGCCCTGCTCGAGGCCGGGATCGGCCGGGTGGTGTACGCGATCGACGACCCGGGGCGAACGTGCACGGCGGTGCCGACCGGCTCCGTGCCGGCGGCGTCGAGGTGGTCGCGGGCGTGCTCGCCGACGAGGCCGAGGCGTTCCTCGAACGGTGGCTGCTGTCGGTGCGGCTCGGTCGGCCCTGGGTGACGGTGAAGTGGGCGTCGAGCCTCGACGGCCGGACGGCCGCGGCGGACGGCACGAGCCGGTGGATCACCGGAGCCGCGGCGCGCCAGCACGTGCACGAGCAGCGCGCCGCGCACGACGCGATCCTGGTCGGCACCGGCACCGTCCTGGCCGACGACCCGAGCCTCACCGCGCGCGGCGACGCCGGGAGCTCCTCGCCGACCAGCCGCTGCCCGTGGTGGTGGGCGACCGTGCGGTGCCGGACGACGCCGCGGTCCGCCGGCACCCCCGCGGGCTGGTGACCCTGCGCAGCCACGACCTCGCGACCTCGCTCGCCGCGCTCCGCGACCACGGCGTCCACACGGTCTTCGTCGAAGGCGGACCGACGGTGGCGTCGGCGCTCATCGCCGCGGGACTCGTCGACGAGTACCTCGTCTACCTCGCCCCCGTGCTGCTCGGCGGCCCCCGTGTCGCCCTCGACGACGTCGGAGTGGGAAGCATCGGCGAGCGTCGGAGGTTGGACGTACTATCGACCACCAGCCTCGGCCCCGACCTGCTGGTCCGAGCACGACCGCACCGCGCCCCCGGCGGGTGGCGGACGAGCTCGGGAACGCGGGGCCCCAGAACGACCGGAGCATCCCATGACCGACGCACTCACCTCCCCCACGCCGGGGAGCCCGGTCCAGTTCGAGGTCTCCACGAACGTCCCGACGACCCACGGCACGTTCGAGATGCGTGCGTACCGGGACCTCGTGACGGGTGCCGAGCACGTCGCCGTCATCGGCACCGGGCCCGACGGCGCCCGCCCCGGCAACGGTGCGCTGGTCCGCGTGCACTCGGAGTGCCTGACGGGTGAGGCGTTCGGGTCGCTGAAGTGCGAGTGCGGGCCGCAGCTCGACGCCGCGCTCGACACCATCGCGACCGAGGGCGGCGTGGTCGTCTACCTGCGCGGGCAGGAGGGCCGCGGCATCGGGCTCATCAACAAGCTCAAGGCCTACCGCCTGCAAGAGGACGGTCTCGACACGCTCGACGCCAACCTGGCACTCGGACTGCCGGCCGACTCGCGCGCGTACGGCGGCGCCGCGGGGATCCTCGCCGACCTGGGCATGACGAGCGTCCGACTGCTGTCGAACAACCCGGAGAAGCGCCGACAGCTCGAGGACCACGGCATCACGGTCGAGAGCCTCGTGCCGCTCGTCGTCGGCGTCTCCGCGCAGAACGCCGGGTACCTCGACACGAAGCGCGATCGGATGGGCCACCAGCTCCCCGCTCACCTCGAAGCGGGCAGCCCCACCCTGCGCTGAACCGGTCGCCGCTGAACCGGGCGACGCTGAACGGGGCGACGCTGAACCGGGCGACCGGGCTACCTCTGGGCGGATTCGCAGGTTCACGACATCTGTCGTAGGATTGGGCTTCCGTCACAAGCGGTCCACCACCACGAACCGAACGCACCCGATCGGTGTCCGCGCCACCCTGCGCGAACCGATCGGTGTCCGCCGTCCGGAACACCGCTGTGCTCCACCGTGAGCGTCCCCACGGAGTCTCCTCACCCCATGTCCGCCGCACCGGCACCCGCCACTCCGAAGACCGCAGGCAATCCGCGCTCCCGCGTCGTGATCGCCAGCCTCGTCGGCACCTCCATCGAGTTCTACGACTTCTACGTCTACGCGACCGCCGCGGTCCTCGTCTTCCCCACGCTGTTCTTCCCCAACGAGGACCCGACCGCGTCGCAGCTGTCGTCCTTCGTCACCTTCGCCCTCGCCTTCTTCGCGCGCCCGGTCGGGTCCATCATCTTCGGCCACTTCGGCGACCGCGTCGGGCGCAAGGCGACCCTCGTCGCGTCGCTGCTCGTGATGGGCACCGCCACGTTCCTCATCGGCTGCCTGCCCACGTTCGACTCGATCGGCATCTGGGCCCCGGTGCTGCTCGCCGTGATGCGCTTCGCCCAGGGCGTCGGCCTCGGTGGCGAGTGGTCGGGCGCCGCACTGCTCGCGACGGAGAACGCACCGAAGGGCAAGCGCGGCGTGTTCGGATCGATGCCGCAGCTCGGTGCGCCGATCGGCTTCCTGCTCGCGAACGGCCTGTTCATCGCGATCAACGCGGCCATGCCTGCCGGCGCCGACGGCACCGCGAACCCGGACTTCCAGGCCTGGGGCTGGCGCATCCCGTTCCTGCTCTCCGCGGTGCTCGTCATCGTGGGGCTCTACGTGCGCTTCAAGCTCGTCGAGTCGACGGTGTTCCGCGGCGTCCAGGAGTCCGGCACGGTCGCGAAGGTACCGCTCGGCCGGGTGTTCCGCACCTCGTGGAAGGCACTCGTCGTCGGAACGCTCGGCATGGTCGCCACCTACGTGCTCTTCTACTTCATGACGACGTTCACGCTGTCCTACGGCACCACCGGCGCCGAAGCCGGGCCCCTCGTCCCGAAGGTCGGCCTCGGGTACACCCGCGGCGAGTTCCTGACGCTGCTCATGATCGGCGTCGTGTTCTTCGGCATCCTCACGCCGGTCGCCGGGATCCTCGCCGACCGGTTCGGCCGTCGCCGCACGCTCATCCCGACGACGATCGGCATCGCGCTGTTCGGTCTCACCTTCCAGTTCTGGTTCGCCGCGTCGACCGGCCCGATCACGGTGGTGACGTTCCTCATCGTCGGCCTGTCCCTGATGGGGCTCACGTTCGGGCCGATGGGCGCACTGCTGCCGGAGCTCTTCCCGACGAACGTCCGCTACACGGGCTCCGCGATCGCCTACAACGTCGCGTCGATCCTCGGCGCCTCGCTCGCACCGACGATCGCGCTGGCGCTGTGGCAGCCGGACGGGGACATCTTCCTCGTGGGCCTGTACCTCACGATCGCGGCGGTGGTGACGCTCGTCGCGCTCCTGTTCGTGCGGGAGACGAAGAGCGCCGGACTCGACGACGCGGACCGGTCCGGCGAGCCCGACGCGGCCCCGGCGGAGGTGGGCGCGTAACGCTCGCGCGTTGCGGACTGGAGGCGCGGTGCCGGCTGGCACCGCGCCTCCAGTCCGTCTGTGGTCGGGTTCCGTTCCGGTCTGCCGAGCCGGAACGACGACGTCGATGTCGTACGACGTCGGAGTCGTCGTTCCGAGTCCGGACGTCAACTCAGGTTGACATGTGTCGGCGCGTCAATGTAGGTTGACACCCATGGACCGACCGACCATCACGAGCCTCGCAGCCGGGGCGGCCGGAGACGACCCGTTCTCCGCCCTCGCCAGCGTGCGCGAGCTCCGTCGTGAGCTCGACCGGACCGAGGAACTCGCCGCCCGACGCGCCCGGAACGCCGGCGCCTCGTGGCAGGAGATCGCGACGCTCCTCGGCGTCAGCCGCCAGGCAGTGCACAAGAAGTACGGCAGAAACTAGGAACACGATGAGCTCCCCTTCGCGCGACCCAAGAAGACCGACGGCCCCCGCGCCAGCTTCGGCCGGCTCCTGAGCTACCTGTTCGAGAACAAGCCAGCGATGATCGTCATCATCGTGCTGAGCGTCCTCGGTGCCGGTGCCTCGCTGGCCCAGCCCCTGCTCGTGAACCAGGTGGTCACGGCGGTGCAGCACGGCAACACGCTGAGCATGCTCGTCTGGATCCTCGTCGTGCTCGTGATCGTGTCGGGCGTCCTCAACGGCGTCCAGCACTTCCTGCTCCAGCGCGCGGGCGAAGGCGTGGTGCTCTCCACCCGGCGCAAGCTCATCGCGCGCATCCTCAACCTGCCGATCTCGGAGTTCGACACACGCCGCACCGGCGACCTCGTCTCGCGCGTCGGCAGCGACACGACGCTGCTCCGCGCGGTCCTCACGCAGGGCCTCATCGAGTCGATCGGCGGTGCGCTCACGTTCATCGGCGCGATCGTCGCGATGGCGATCATCGACCCGCTGCTCCTCGGCATCACCGTGTTCATCGTCCTCATCGCGATCGTCGTCGTCGGCGGGTTGAGCCGACGCATCCGCATCGCGTCCAAGAAGGCGCAGGAGAAGGTCGGTGACCTCACCGCCGCGGTGGAGCGGGGCATCGGAGCCGTGCGCACCATCCGCGCCGCCGGTGCCACCGAGCGCGAGGTGGGCGAGGTCGACGGCCACGCGACGGAGGCCTACCGGCGCGGCCTCGACATCGCGAAGATGTCCGCCTTCGTCGTCCCGGTCGCGAGCATCGTCATGCAGGTCGCCTTCATCGCCGTGCTCGGCGTCGGCGGCGCCCAGGTGGCCGCGGGCACGATCACGATCGCCACGCTGATCACCTTCATCCTGCTCCTCTTCATGATGATCATGCCGCTCGGACAGGCGATGGGCGCCGCGGTCGCCGTGGCGCAGGCGCTCGGTGCGCTCGGCCGGATCGAGGAGATCCTGCACCTGCCGACCGAGGCGCAGGACGACGGCGCCGTCCTGGTCGCGGCCGCCGTCGAGACCGACGACGCCATCACGTTCGAGCACGTGTCGTTCCGGTACCGCGAGACCGCGGACGCCTCGGGCCCCGACGGCGCGGTCGCCTCCGTCTCGTCCGAGCGGCCTGGAGGCACGACTCGCCTCCCCGACGCCGCCGACGACGAGCAGGCGGTGCTGCACGACGTCTCCTTCCGGGTCCCGCGCGGGTCGCGCGTCGCCCTGGTGGGGCCGTCCGGCGCCGGCAAGTCCACCACCCTCGCGCTCATCGAGCGGTTCTACGACCCGACCGGCGGGGTGATCCGACTCGGCGGCGTCGACGTCCGCGGGCTCGACCGCGCCGAGCTCCGCGCCCAGATCGGGTACGTCGAACAGGATGCCCCGGTGCTCGCCGGCACCATCCGGGCGAACCTGCTGCTCGGGTCGCCCGACGCATCCGAGGACGACTGCGTCCGCGTGCTCGAGGCGGTGAACCTCGGCGAGGTCCTGCACCGCGATCCGCGCGGACTCGACGCCCAGGTCGGCGAGGACGGCGTCATGCTCTCCGGGGGCGAGCGGCAGCGTCTGGCGATCGCCCGAGCACTGCTCGCCGCTCCCCCGATCCTGCTGCTCGACGAGTCCACCTCGTCGCTCGACGGGGTCAACGAGCAGAAGATGCGGCTCGCGATCGACGCGGTGGCCGAGGACCGCACCCTGCTCGTGATCGCGCACCGGCTGTCGACCGTGGTCGACTCCGACGTCATCGTCGTGCTCGAGCACGGGCGGGTCGTCGGGGTCGGCACGCACTCCGAGCTCGTCGAGTCCACGCCGCTGTACCGCGACCTGGCGAAGCACCAGCTGTTGGTCTGACGCGCCGGACCGTTCAGGCGGCGAACGGGTCCGGGGTCAGGACGTAGACGCTCTCGAGGTACTCCTCGATGCCCTCGTGCGACCCCTCACGTCCGAGACCGGAGGACTTCACGCCGCCGAAGGGGAACGCCGCGTTGGAAACGACTCCGGTGTTCAGTCCGAGCATCCCCGTCTCCAGACGTTCGGCCAGGCGCTGACCGCGGGCGAAGTCGGACGTGTACGCGTACGCGATGAGCCCGAACTCGGTGTCGTTGGCCAGCCGGATGCCCTCTTCCTCGGTCGCGAACCGCGTGATCGACACCACGGGGCCGAAGATCTCGGTCGTCAGGATGTCCGATCCCGGCCGGACGTCGTCGAGGACCGTGGGAGCGTAGTAGGTGCCCGGACGGTCGACCCGGTGTCCGCCGGTGACGAGTCGCGCGCCGCGGGCCACGGCGTCGTCGACGAGGTCGGCGGCCTTGTCGACTGCGCGGTCGTCGATGAGCGGCCCCATCGTGGTGCCCTCCTCGCTCCCGCGACCGATGCGCAGCGCGTCCACCTTCGCGGTGAGCGCGGCCGTGAAGGCGTCCGCGATGCCCTCCTGCACGAAGAACCGGTTCGCGGCCGTGCAGGCCTCGCCCACGTTCCGGAACTTCGCGAGCATCGCCGCGGTCACGGCGGTGTCGAGGTCCGCGTCGTCGAACACGAGCAGCGGTGCGTTGCCACCGAGCTCCATGCTGGTCTTGAGGACGTTGTCGGCGGCCTGCTTGAGGAGCGCCGAGCCGACGGGAGTCGACCCCGTGAAGGTCAGCTTCCGGAGACGCCGGTCCGCGATGATCGGCTCCGACAGACCCTTCGCGTCGAGCGACGGCACCACGTTGAGCACGCCGTCCGGCAGCCCCGCCCGACGGAACAGCTCGACGAGGAACAGGGTGGTGAGCGGCGTGAGCTCGGCGGGCTTCACGACGACGGTGCAGCCGGCGGCGAGAGCCGGTCCGATCTTCCGCGTGGCCATCGCGAGCGGGAAGTTCCAGGGTGTGATGGCGTACACCGGCCCGACCGGACGCTTCAGGACGATGGCGCGGCCCGTGCCCTCGGGGTTGGTGCGGTAGTCGCCGCCGATGCGCACGGCCTCCTCGGAGAACCAACGGAGGAACTCGGCGCCGTACACGACCTCGCCCCGGACTCGGCCAGCGGCTTGCCCATCTCGAGCGTCATGAGCGCCGCCAGGTCGTCCTCGTGCTCGCGCACGAGGTCGAACGCGCGGCGGAGGAGGTCCGAGCGCTCCCGGGGTGCCGTCGCGGCCCAGGCGTCCTGCGCCGCGACCGCAGCGTCGAGGGCCGCCATGCCGTCCTCCGGCGTGGCGTCGGCGACCTCGGCGAGGACCGCCCCCGTGGAGGGGTCGCGCACCGGGAACGTCGCACCGCCGGAGGCGGCACGCCACGTGCCGCCGATGAACAGGCCGGTGGGGACGCCGTCGACGGCGAGGTTGTCGTCCGCGACGGTCGCGGTCGTGCTGGTGTGGCTCACAGTACTGCTCCTCCGGGGTTCGCCAACCCCTCGTCCATGTCGCTGCGGTCGACGTGTCCGCCGACCGCGCGGATCTCCTCCAGCGCCCGCGTGCTGCGTTCCTCGTCGACGCCCGCGACCAGGTCCTCGTACACCGCGACGTCGTACCCGGCGGCGCGGGCGTCCAGCGCCGAGGCCCGGACGCAGTGGTCGGTCGCGATGCCGACGACGTCGACCGTGACGACGTGGTGCTCGGCGAGGACCTCGGGCAGCGGGACACCGTCCTCGGTCCGCGCCTGGAACGCCGAGTAGTCCGGCCTGCCCTGCCCCTTGTACACGTGCACGTCGATCGCCTCGGCGTCGAGGCGCGGGTGGTACTCGGCGCCGGGCGTCCCGGCGACGCAGTGCACGGGCCACGTGGTCTCGTAGTCCGGGCCCTCGGGGCCGGCGAAGTGCCCGCCGTTGTCGTCATCGCCGTGGTGCCAGTCACGGGAGGCGACGATGAGGTCGTAGTCCTCGGCGTGCCGGCCGAGGAACGCGGTGATGCGCCGCGCCAGGGCGTCACCACCCGCCACTCCGAGGGCGCCGCCCTCGGTGAAGTCGTTCTGGACGTCGATGACGAGGAGTGCCCTGGACATGGGCCCATCCAACACCAGGAGGCTCAGGAGCCGGTGAGCTTGCTCCGCACGAGTAGGTCGCCGCCGTGACCGCGTCGAGCGCCGGGAGCGCTGCGGCCCGGGACGATCCGATGGCGTAGAACGCGAAGGTGAGCCGGGTGCCGTCGGCGGCGTCGATGTAGCCGCCGAGCGTGTTGGCGCTGTCGATCCAACCGGTCTTCGCGTGCACCTTGCCCCGCGCGACCGCGTTCGCCCCGGTGAACCGGCTCGCCAGGGTGCCGGACTGCCCGGAGACCGGCAGGGCGTTCGCGAGCGTACCCAGCCCCTTCGCGCCCGCCGCGACCTGCACCATGAGGTGCGCGACGAAGTTCGGGACACCGCGTTCGCGGCGCTCTCGCCCGAGCCGTCCTTGATGACGATGCCGGACGGGTCGACACCGTACGACCGCAGGGCCGCCTGGTACACGGACGTCAGCGACGCCGCGGACCCGTTCGAGCCGGACTCCTTCGACGAGACGCGCGCGAGCATCTCGGCGAGGGTGTTGTCCGAGTTCGGGATCATCTGGCCGATGAGCGTCGAGACCGGTTGCGACGACACCGTGGCGATCGTGTCCGTGCTCGTCGTCGCGCGCTTCACGATCTGCGCGTTCGCCGCGCCGGCGACGCCCGCGTTCGCGAGCGCCGTGCGGAACAGCGAGCCGGCGCGGGCGACCGGGTCGGTCGACCGCGGCGAGGTGGCGGCGCCGGGGTTCGCACGGTCACCGTCGACCATGAGCGCGGTCACGTTCGGCTGGTACCCGATCGTCCGCTCGGTCACCGGCCACGTCGGGTCCCAGGCGTCGGCGTCGTTCCAGTACGTGTCGTCGGTGACGATGGTGGTCACCGGCGTGTTGCCCAGCTTGGTCTTCACCTGCTGGGCGAGCTGCCGAGCGTCGGCGCGCCGGGGTACACCGTCGCGCCGCCGGCGGAGAGCGTGGCGTCGCCGTGGCCGACCAGGGCGATCGTGCCCCGGACTCCCGGGTCACGGTGGTCGGGATGCGGTGGTCCCCACCGAGCACCGCCAGGGCGGTCGCCGTCGTGAGGGTCTTCATCACGCTGCCGGTCTGCGCGGCCTTGTCGCCGTTCCGGGAGAACAGCGTCTCGCCGGTCTTCGCGTTCATGACGTACCCCTCGAACGCGCCGAGCCCACCGGCCGAAGCTGCGGTC
The DNA here is from genome assembly GCA_029689965.1 of Curtobacterium flaccumfaciens. Classification (GTDB taxonomy): domain Bacteria; phylum Actinomycetota; class Actinomycetes; order Actinomycetales; family Microbacteriaceae; genus Curtobacterium; species Curtobacterium flaccumfaciens_E. The sequence goes on from CP121450.1 coordinate 3,179,697, forward strand.
GAGATCGTGCACGTCCGGAGGGCGGAGGGCCCGGCGGCGTCGTCCGGGACGGTGCGGCCCGTCGCCGTCGGCGTCGGTGTCGGGGACGCAGCCGTCGCGGACGGTGTGCTGGACGCCGTGGTCAGCGCCGTCGCGGACGGCGAGTGGGAAGCGTCCGGCATGGTGGCAGCGGCGACGGCGACCGCTCCCCCGGAGCCGAGCACGAGCACCGTCGCCAGGCCGCCGGCGATCCACGGCACGGGACGACGCGCGGCGGAGGCGCGGGCGGAGGCGAGCGCGTCGCGGAGGCGCTCCGTGAGGGAGCGCGGTGAAGGCTGCTGCTCGGACATCGCCAACGATCCTACGGAACTGCGGGAGGAGCCTCCAGGCCCTGGCCTGATCCGGACTGACGGATGTCAGTCGTCGTCGGCCGCGTACCGGACCCGACCTGCCGACGCGCCTCGTCCATCAGCGCCATGATCGCGACCGTCTCCCCGGGTCCATCGGACCGCCCTCGTGGACACCCGACGTGACCATCGACTCGAACGCACGGACCTCGTGCGCGTACCCGGTGAGTTCCTCGCGCCCGTCGAACTCCTCGACGACCGCGCCGTCGCGGTCACGGAGGCGCCACGTCGTCGGGGCGTACCACGTCGCGTCCAGGTCGATGCGACCCTCCTCGCCGATGACGGAGGCGGTGTTCGGGCTGCGGAGATCGAGTCCGAAGTGGAGCATCGACTGGGCCCCGCCCTCGTGCGTGAGGACGATCCCCATCTGCGTGTCCACGCCCTGGTCGCTCAGCGTCCCCGCGGCCACGACCGAGGTCGGGACGCCGAGCACGTCGACCGCGAACGAGATCGGGTAGATCCCGAGGTCGAGCATCGCGCCACCACCCAGCGCCGGGTCGTTCAGGCGGTGCCCCGGATCGGTCGGGAGCGCCTGGTGGTGCGTCGCCTCGACGAGGCGCACCCGGCCGATCCGCCCCTCGGCGACGAGCTCGCGGATCATCGACATCTGCGGCAGGAACCGCGTCCACATCGCCTCCATCACGGCGACGTCCGCACGGCGGGCGGCCTCGACGACGCGACGGGCCTGCTCGGCCGTGATCGTGAAGGACTTCTCGACCAGGACGTGCTTGCCGGCCGCGATCGCGAGCAGGGCGTCGTCGGCGTGCCGCGAGTGCGGTGTGGCGACGTACACCGCGTCGACCCCGTCATCGGCGACGAGGTCCTCGTAGGAGCCGTGCGCACGCGGGATGCCGAACTCGGCGGCGAACTCCTCGGCGTTCGCGGCGGATCGGCTGCCGACCGCGACGAACTCGACCCCCGCGGCGGTGCAGTCGCCCACGAAGGACCGTGCGATACCGCCCGTGCCGATGACTCCCCAACGAACCGTCATGCGTCCTGTCTACCAGCGCCGGGATCGCGGTCGCCGTTGTCCATCTGCAGCACATTGCTATGGACTCCACGGGCGATTGCCAGCTAGCGTGCTGCCACAGCCCCCGAACGGGGGTGCTCCCCGATGTCGGGCCGCTCGCTGACCCGACGTCTTCCCCAGCAGAAAGCGATCAGGTCCGTCATGCGCCGATCCGTCCTGTCCGTCGTCGCCACGAGCGCGGCGATCGTCCTCACCTCCACCCTGGTCGGCGTCACCCCGGCGAACGCGCACGGATGGGAGTCGCCCGGACACGGTTCCACCGTCGCCGCCGCGGATCGGTGGCTCACGCCGCGCACGCACTTCACGATGGCCGCGGACGGTTCCTCCGGGGCGACGCAGGGCGGCGAGGGCATCCCGAACATCGACTCCGTGAAGAAGACCATCGCCACGTACTACGGCGACCCCGGCACCGGGCTGGCGAACCGCACCGACTCCCCGTACATCCGCGAGATGCGCTCCATCGTCGCGCAGCAGAGCGCCGGACTGCGACGGATCCACGACGCCGCCGTGCGCCGCGGCGAGAAGCCGGCCATCGTGCTGGACGCCGACGACACCACGCTGTGGACGTACGACATGGAGGTCGCGGACATGCACTTCGTCTTCGACCCGACCGCCAGGACGAATGGGTCCAGGACGAACGCTTCGCGGCGACTCCCTCGATGGTCGGCTTCGTCAACCGCGCCGCCGCCATGGGCTTCACGGTGTTCGGGCTGACCGGCCGGAACGACGACCAGAAGGCCGCCACCGTGCAGAACCTGTCGAAGGTCGGCTACACCGCGTTCTCGCAGGAGCGGTTCTTCACGAAGTGGACCGGCGTCGGCGCTTCCCAGCAGCCGTCGTACATCCGGTGCGCGGCGGTCAGCTGCACCACCGTCGAGTACAAGGCCCTCACGCGCCGGCACATCGAGCGCGACCTCGGCTACGACATCACCCTCAACATCGGCGACCAGTGGAGCGACCTGCAGGGCGGGTACGCGGACCGCTCGGTGAAGCTGCCGAACCCCACCTACTACCTGCCCTCCGCTGACCTGCCGGGTGTGTCCGAGCCGCGCCTGTCCCCGCGCACACAGTTCACGATGGCCGCGGACGGTTCCTCCGGGGCGACGCAGGGCGGCGAGGGCATCCCGAACATCGACTCCGTGAAGAAGACCATCGCCACGTACTACGGCGACCCCGGCACCGGGCTGGCGAACCGCACCGACTCCCCGTACATCCGCGAGATGCGCTCCATCGTCGCGCGGCAGGCCCCCGTCGTCGCCGCCCAGTGCGCCGTCGGCCGGAAGCTCCACCGCAACCCGGCGATCGTGCTGGACGCGGACGACACCACGCTGTGGACGTACGACATGGAGGTCGCGGACATGCACTTCGTCTTCGACCCCGCCCGCCAGGACGAATGGGTCCAGGACGAACGCTTCCCCGCCACCCCCTCGATGACCTCGCTCGTGTCGGTCGCCCAGCGCTCCGGCTGCACGATCATCGGGCTCACCGGCCGGAACGACGACCAGAAGACCGCCACGATCGAGAACCTCAACAGGGTCGGGTACCCGCAGTTCAGCGCTGCACAGCGCGGAGTGCAGACGTACTACACGAAGTGGACCGGCGTCGGCACCTCGCAGCAGCCCTCGTACGTCTCCTGCGCCACGGCCAGCTGCACGACCGTCGAGTACAAGTCGCAGACGCGGGCGCACATCGAGTCGCGCTCGGGCGGCCGGTACGACGTCGTCGCCAACTTCGGCGACCAGTACAGTGACCTGCTCGGCGGTTCTGCGGACCGAAGCGTCAAGCTGCCGAACCCGACGTACTACCTGCCGTGATGCCGAAAGCCCCGGTCAGACAGTGTCTGACCGGGGCTTTTTGGAGCCGCCTGTCGGAATCGAACCGACGACCTATTCATTACGAGTGAATAGGAGCGGTATACTGGAGGTGCTCAACGAGCCCCGCGAGTCGCGGTAAATCCCCGGATTCATGCGGATCGGACTACCATCGGAGAGTGCAACCGCAAACATGTGATTGCGGTTGTTTGTGTGTACTGATGTGTGTACCAGGAGGTCGCAGTGCCGAGGAAGCGCGATTCGGGTGACGGGGCGCTCTACGCGATCCGCGGGGCAAGCTTCGGCGAGCCGTCATTGACGACGGCTACCACCCCGATGGTCGACGCCGACAGCGGGTCGTCACGTCCAAGACGAAGGAAGGCGCTCGCCGCAAGCTCGACGCCCTCAAGGACCAGATCAAGCAGCACGGCACCGCACTCGACACGAAGACCACGCTCGACCAGTGGGCGACGCACTGGCTCGAGACGGTCGGCAAGCCAAACCTCAAGCCGAACACCCTCCTGTCCTACGAGTCGGTGGCGCGGAACTGGATTGTCCCGACGATCGGCGCGAAGAAGGTGGCCTTCCTCAAGCCGTCTGACGTGCGCATCATGACGAAGGCCGTCGCCGACGCCGGCCGCACCTCTGCGACATCGCGGAAGGCGTACCAGGTGCTGTCGCTCATGCTCGAGTCAGCGCGCGTCGAAGGCATCGCCTCCCGCAACGTCTGCGAAGACGTCAACGCACCCGTGCAGGGCGAGTCCAACCGCGGCGCACTCAGCACAGACGCCGCCCTGTCCGTCCTCAAGGTCGCTGCCGAGCACGACGACGGGACCCGCTGGTGGGTCGCCCTGCTGAGCGGCCTCCGACAGGGCGAGCGCATCGGCGCGCGCCTCGAATCCCTCGACCTCGACTCCGAGCAGCCCACCATCGGCGTCGAGTGGGCGCTCTCCGAGGTCCCCTTCGAACACGGATGCGGCCGCCTCGACGACAACACTTGGCGGTGCGGGAAGAAGCGCGCGGGCTCATGCTCCAACCGGCGACTCCGGATCCCGGATGGCTTCGAGTACCAGCAGCTCAACGGCCGCCTCTGCCTCATTCGACCGAAGTCCGGCAAGCCCCGATACGTCCCACTCATGCCGGCGCTTGCCGAAGCGCTCCGCCGATACCTCATCAAGACTGCCGACCGGCCGAACCCGTACGGCCTGATCTGGCGGAAACCGAACGGGGAACCGTACCTGTGGGGTGAGGACGAGCAGACCTGGCGGGACATCCTCTTCGAGGCTGGCATCATCGCCGACGAGGACCGGAAGCCCGGCTCCCCAGTCCCGACAACGCACTGGGCCCGGCACACGACCGCCACCGTCCTCATGGAGCTCGGCGTCGACGCCAAGATCGTCGGCCACCAGTCCGAGGCCGTCACCCGCCGCTATCAGCACGTGTCGTCGGCTGCAGCGCGAGAGGCGATGGCAAAGCTTGGATCACACTTCGCGCTTGACGCTGGCCCCAGTTGAGGGGCGTCGGATCAGTCCAGGCGTGTATTACGATCGATCCTCATGCGAGGGGCTGCACGACTGCCGATGGGTAGCTGGGAACACAAGAAGTGCGGTGCTTGCACGGAGGTGGACGCGTCGATCGAGGTCGAGCCGGACCATCGCTGGTATCTGCGATCGAGATACTGCGGTGAGCATGAAGGCAAGGTCGTTAACTTCTCGACGCACCTCGGTACAGACGACACGCCCGCCGACAGCGTGATTCGGGTTAGCGTTGCTCATCGGAACCACCACGTTCGCATGTACAGCCAGGGCTGCGAGAAGCATCGTGTCGACACCGTCGCTCTGATCGAGCGCCACTCAGATATGCTGACGGCGTTCGCATGGTCTACCTACAGGGTGCAGCCGTACGCTGAGACCTGGATCAAGGCATGGAAGGAGAACTCATGGGATTCAGTCGTTCTGACGTGATCACGCGTCTCACGATGCTCTTCGCTGACTCCGATTTTCCTCGCTGGCTGAACTCAACTGACGAGACTCGAGACGCCAAGGGGAACCACGTCATCCTTCCGTACGGCCCGGACGAACGTTTCGCAGTGGCGCACGACCGGATGGCGGAGATCGGGCACCCAGTCGTCGTCGTGACTGTCGAGTCCGGATCGATTCGCGCGTTCCGGCTCGAGTACGTCGCCTCGGTTGAGCGCGACGAGGGCACTTCGGTACTGCACCACGACACGACAATGGCTGACTTTGCTGGGCTAGTACGCCTTGGCCGGGTTACCAAGTTCGATCTTGAGGCAGTTGGCGAATCTACGAAGGAAGCGCTGGCGACCGAGTACGCGTAGCCCAGTCACCGAGAGCGGCCCCGACCTGTTTGGTCGGGGCCGTTTCTTGTGAGCGACGCAGGCGGCGGTGTCGCAGATCAGCGGCGCGGTCATTGCAGAAGCTCGACGTACGGGCGCATCCGGGCGGCGGGGCCCGTTGCGTCAGCGGAGAAAGCGGTCGGCGCTGCCCTAACACGAACCCATCGCGCGGCAGCGAAGCCAACCGCACGGATCGAGTTCCCTTTCGAACCCCGGATGCAAGTCACGGACGGAAGCCGTGATTTAGCTGAATAACGGCTGTACGCTACCTACATGGACACGCTCATTTACTTCGCAGACCCGAACTTCTTCTCCGATGCTCCATCCGGGCCGCTTTCCCTGACATGGGCGTGCCGTCGTTGTGGCGCGCTAGTCTTCCGCAATGACGGCGCACAACTGCATCAGCAGTGGCACGAAGACCATGCGTGATAGTGCGATCGGCCCGGCGACGAGCTCGCGCCGTCGCCAGACGCGACGTATGGCCCGCGCAACACACGACTTCAACGACAATCAGCAGCGCGTCCTCCGCTGGATCGACCCTGGCTGCCCCGACGGCGAGTACGACGACGACAACTACGGCCACCCCATCACCGCGAAGGCGCTCGAGGCGGGGAGCGCCTTTAGAGAGTCAGTCTCGCTTCTGCCGAAGTAAGCGTTGGTACGCCGAGTCCGACAACCCGTAGCGGTTGACCGGAAGTGGTACCGCTTCCACCGTGTTCTCCTTCACGTACGCCTCGATGGCGTCTCGCGGGAACAGGTACTGCCGCCCAGCACGGATGCACCCGATCTTCTTCTGAAGAGCCAGACGTCGAAGCTTTGTCGGTTCCATCTTCAGGTAAGCGGCCGCCTCTTCCAGGGAGGAGACTTCATCGAGGTGCGACATCTGACAAGATCCTTCCGAGGAAGCAGCCCGGCTGTTGCCCCAACACGCGCCCGATCCGGGTGAGTTCAGGCACGTAGAACGCTCGCTCCCCGCCAATCGTCGAAGCAGCGAGCGCCGAGACAGGCCGCATGCTTGAGCCACCTCGTCGTACGTGAGCTGGGATTCCCGAAGCGCGGCCCAAACGCGCCTCGCGATCCGTTGGTCGATCTCGTTCACTGTCATGATTCGACCCTGCCGAACCACGATGTCCAAATGGGCACTCTTCCACCGCTGGCTATCAGCCACACGCCCCGCCAGGATCGTAGACATGCCCCACTCGAAAGAGCACCTCAACGAGAAACAGGTCGCAGTCCTCCTCTGGATCGCCCGAGGCGCGCCGACAGGAGACTATGCGGATGGCGACTTTGCGCATCGCATCACCGCGAAGGCACTCGCGAACCGAGGGCTCGTCCGCATCGACGGCCATGGGCAGTCCTGGCACGCGGCACTCACCACAGCCGGCAAGAATCGAGCCGACGAGCTGAAGCTAGCGCAGGAAACGCCTCCTGATGATGACGAGGACGTCCGAGCTTCTGATCGCTCGCCTCGACAACGCGGGCGGTCGGCTCGAGCTCGATGATCGCCTCGAACCCGTGAAGCTCGCGCCAATCGTCGAAAAGGCGAACAAGAGCAATCTCCGACCACACGGGTGGCAACTTGACCTCTCCCCGTTCGCTGGCACACCCCTTGGCTCCAAGCACTCACCTACCGCGAACAGTACTGGGATCTCGTCGACACTCCGACGGTAGAACCAGTGGCGGACAGAGCCCGGCTCGGAGCGCTCGCGAGAACCTTCCTCGAGTCCAAGGACGACCAGTTCGTCTCGAAGGACTCGCTCCCTCGAGCGGCGCGAGTCCTTGAGACGATCGTGAGGTACGCGACGGAACAGGGTATGACGGTTCGTGATCCTCGTGCCGTTGACGCGAAGAAGGCTCGTAACAACGAGTACACCCGCGGTTGGAGCGGCCACCTCGAGATCGAGGCCGGCGAGACCACGCAGCGTATCCAGATCCGTGAGATCGCCGGTCGCGGCGGCGGGAAGTTCGATTACAACCGCGGCTTCTTGGAGATGGATCGCGAGATCTACGACCGGGTGCAGCGCCTTCCGCGGTGGCAACGAAACCGTGGCTACTGGTTCGTACCCACCGGGAGGCTCGAACTGCGGGTCGACAGACCCGGATTCGGCTTCGACACTGCCAGTAAGAAGTACCCCGACACCACGACCCTGTCCGTGGAGAAACGTATCGGTGAGGTCTTCCGCTACATCGAAGTAGCTCGACGAGAATCCGTGGCCGTCAAGCAGCGGGCTCAGGAGGCAGCAGATCAGAAGAAGCGCGATTGGGAAGCCGCCATGTCACGGGCCCGAACCCGCTTCCGAGCCTCACAGGAGGAAGCACTGCTGCTGAAACAGATCGATCTATGGCACCGCCAATCGGAGGTGACCGCGTTTCTGGCTAAGCTTGGCCGCCGCAGCGACGAGTCCGATCCCCTCACGGCGGAGTGGCTCGCAATCGGTGAGCGGGTTGCGCGTCGACTCGATCCGTTTGAGTCGCTGACCGATCCTGAATTCGCCGAGCCCACCGCCTCAGATCTGGCTCCGTTCCTCAACGGCTGGAGCCCGTACGGCCCCGATCGACGCTAACGAGCGCCTGAATCGGGTTCTCCGCCCTCTCTGGAGGGCACAACGGTGCCTCTATGGCTCCGGATTCGCCTATGGCGCGGCGGCCCATACGCACAATGACGAGTCACGCTACTCGTGACGATTCTCAGGCGTTTTCGTCCCCTCGTCATCACGGATATCTTTCCCAAGCCCTTCGCCGTGTAAAGCTGTCGCTCGGGCTGATCCATCGCGCCAGCCTCAGCGTCAATGCGTGCGGCGCGATAGAGGATGTCGGCGAACGGATCAAATCCGTCCCATCGCGCGGCGATTGTGATCGTTCCGGAATCAATGGTGATGCTCGTCACCGCAGCCGCCATCTCCCGCACGAGGGTATTGGCGACGCCTGCGTGCATCGCCTCCTCGATGAAGTCAAGGGTCGCAACGGCACCCTGGTAAAGCTTCGCCTGCATATCGGCGAGCTCCTGATCTGAGTATCCGTGCTCGCGCAGCCGCATGAATCGATTCACGCTATCCAAGACATCGCTCTGAAACTGTTCCGAAAGCTCGCCTGACACAGGCAGATCACCGGGGGCCGAAACCACTACCTCTGCGCCAGGAAGGATCTCCCGCACAGCTTCCCAGTGCTTGCGCGGGATCGAGTCACTACTTCGTTCCCAGTTTCCGATTGTTCGGAGCGAGACAGACACGGCGTCCGCGAGTCGCTGCTGCGTCATGCCGTTTCGTTCGCGCGCGTGGCGAAGCGAGGCTCCTGTAATCACGAACCCATCCTAGGCAACGACAGGCAAGAGAAGCAAGGCACCTTCCCCAGTTTGCAAGACACGCAAGAAAAGTTCGTTGCCTGGTCTTGCATCGGCAGAAATTTTGCCTACTCTGGACTCATGCAGACACGACGACTCAACGGGACGGCCCTCAGGACCATCCGAGAAGCTGTCGGGCCTCCGTCACGGGCAGTTCGCTAAGCGTGCGGAGCTCGACCCCGGCTACCTGACCAAGCTCGAGAACGGGTCGCGACAGCCCTCTCCTGCCGTTCTCCGACGCCTTGCCGATGCGCTCGGCGTCTCCTTCGAGGCCATCTCCTTCCCCGTGGTGGCCGACGAGTCACCAGTAGGAGCAGCAGCGTGACGTCCGGCACCGCAGTCCGGATCGAGTTTGCGCCGGCCCTCTTCACTCGTGAGCTCGCCGCGTACTACCTCAGCTGCTCACTCCGCGACATCGACGACCTCCGTGCCAAGGGCGAACTGATCCCCGTCGGAGACACGAAGCGCATCAAGTTCCGCAAGGAGGACCTCGACCGCCACGCGGCCAACCTCCCCGAGCGCACCTAACCGCTCCCCATCTCTTCCGATCGAACGCGCCGCACGGCCGGCGCTCGTCGGCGCGCCGGGAAACGGCCCCCACAGGGGCACGCCCTCGCCGCATCCGCAACATGACAACTCCACAGCGTGGCAACACAGCCAGGCGAGACGTACACGGCACCCGTCGCTGGACAACCCGTCGTCTCGCACCCAGAACATCCGTCGCAGCGACGGGGCACCGAACGAGCGCACGTCATGCGCCGGGTGTCGAACTGCTGCGACCGCTCGTCCTCAGGAGCCGACGCGCAAGCGTTCGGCGGGGCACGTCGAGATCGGCACTCGACGGCGAGCACGAGACGCCAGAACTCGAAGCGCAGCAGGAGCGCAGCGAGTGCTGGCGACTTCTCTCCCCTCTACCGACAGGAGGACGCCATGACGCGTCAGTACCTACTCAACGCACTCGCTGCGGTCAGCGTGGTCGGCATCTGCCTGCTGGCGATGCTCGTCCCGTCCGCCCTCTGAATTTCCCAACCACATGACGAAGGCCCGCTGCCCTAACAGCGGGCCTTCACTCTCCCGAAGGAAGAGAACCTTGACGAACACAAGCCTCCCACAGTCACCCTCGGCGAGCGCCGCCATCCTCGAGCAGTACGGCACGGAACTGCTCGAGGTGCCGATGCGGCAAGTGAACCCGGGGTTCTACGCTCCGAAGCCCACCATCGGTGACCGGTACGTCGCCGTCCTTAGGCAAGAGCCCAACAACGACCGCCAGCCTGACCGGCTGACCCTGGACCGCATCAACCCGGAACGACCCGACCACCTCGGCGTCCACCCGGAGACCGGCTACCAGTGGGGCTGGGACGACAAGGACGGTCCCGAAGAGTTCGTCTTCACCGTCGTCGGCACGTACATCCTCGACGGCATCACGCCGCTGCTGCCCGAACTCACCTTCACCGCCACATTCCACCGTGAGCCGCAGGAGGTGACCGCATGAAGACCACAACGAACCGGGCCGGTGTCTCCCTAAAGCACCTGCGGACCAGCCACAACGTGTCCCAGCCGCTCGTCGCCGCGATGGCCGGCACCAGCACCGCGTATCTCGCGAAGGTCGAAGACGGGCTGATCGCACCGACCACCAGCTACGCGCGCAAGGTCACCGAGGCGATCGTCCGGCTCATGCAAGACCCGCCGCGGCCCTGCCCGGTCCTCGGATGCGACGCCACGCAGCACATCACCCGACTCGACGGAACAGACGGGGACCAGAACGCGCACCACGCCGACGAAAAGCGTGGTGAAGGGTGGCTCGTCTCAGTCGCGTGGTTCGCCGGGCAGGACACCGAATGGGTGATCTACGCCGAGGTGTCAGACGACATGGCGCTCGCCGCCGCCGACTTCCTCGCATTCAGCACCGCCTACAAGGAAGCATCCGCATACGCAGCCACCCTCAACGGCCGAGGGGCGGTCATCTGATGCAAGTCACGAGCAACCCCATCGACACCACACCGAACACCCCACTCGACTCCCTCAAGACCGCAGTACTCCGCGCGGTCGACGGCCTTGGCGCCATCGGGGACACCCTCGCAGGTTTCCACAATGTTTCCGACGACGACGAGGTCATGCAGATCATCGACCGCCTGAGCCACCAGCTCAAGACCATCGTCGCGGAACACGTACCGGACGTCGAAGTGCCCACCGACGGGCTGCTCAGTCCCGAGCATGCACGCCTTCTCAACACGTACGACAACGGCTCCCCCGTGAAGATCACACGCTCCGTCGGAAACCACGTCATCTCCGACATCTGGCCCCGCATCGACACTCAACTCGACGCACTGAGGACGTCCACCCAAGCAGCAGACCTCGCCCAGCAACTCGAAGAAGAAGGGCTCCCCGGATGACGCACCACCTCGCAGTCTCATCCACCCTCTCGGCGGGCGCTCGCGAAGCGCTCGCCGGATTCCTGTCAGCGTCGTGCGAGACCGCGGAGATCCTCGACCCAGAGAACGGGTGGCCGACCGAAGCGAACGCATCGGTCGTCCGTGAGCTCGTCGCCGCCGGCTACGGCACCACCGACGGCCACGGCACGTTCACGCTCGACATCCGCCCGGGCGCTCCGCAGCAGCTCCCCACGGACACGCTCGACGAACTGGTACCCGCGCTCACCGTCGTCGACGGCATCGTGCAGGACGTCGACCGGCGACGCTCGCCGGAGCACCCGAACCCGAGCAACGAGCTCGGCGTCTCGTTCGCAATCCTCATGCAGATGCAGAACATCCTCCGACTGGCCGTGTACGGGCAGCAGGGACGTCTGCAGCACGCGGACATCGTCCGACAGCTGCCCAGGTCGCGACGATGCTCGCCCAAGCCATCAGGGCGGAGGTGGCCTGAACATGGCACACAGAGCAACCACGTGGGCGTGGGAGGTCAAACTGCCGGGCACCCGGAAGCTGGTTCTCCTCGCGCTCGCCGACATGGCCGACGAGCACAACTCCTGCTACCCAGGGCAGGAGCGTCTCGCGGAGATGACCAGCCTCGCCGTAATCACCGTTCGCCGAGCGCTGTCGAAGCTCGAGCGGGACGGGTTGATCGTGCGGGCACGGCGTGCGCGTCAGGACGGGACGAGGACCAGCGACCGGTATCGCCTGGTCGTTGGCGCACAACCGATCAAATTGACCTCAGGTCAACCTGATGCGCCCAACCGATCATCTGGGTCGCGCTCAACCGGTCAGGATGACCGCGCTTATGAACCCTCTAGTAATGAACCACCAGAGGAACCGTCAGATAAGCGCATTTACCCCGAAGCGTTCGAGAACGCATGGGCGCACTGGCCGCGGAAGAACGACAAGGCGCGAGCTTCTGCAGCAGTGGCAGGCGGTCCGGAAGAAGTACCCGGATCTCGACATCGCCGCTGCAGTCATCACCTACGGCGACGCGTACATCGCGGCAGAGACACCGACCCGGTGGGTGCCGTACCTCAAGACGTGGCTCAACGGCGGGCAGTGGAACGACCCGCTGCCCGAGCCGCGCGATGCCCCCAACCAGCAACGCCGACTCACGAATGCGGAGCAGGCGGCGCTCGACTACCAGCAACGGTACGGAGGTACCGATGAACCAGCAGGACGCCTTCAAGCTTCTTGGCGCGAAGCTTCGGCAATCGATAACCGGAAGGTCACCGATCTCGCCGCAGCGGTTTGGGCAGACACACTCCCCGAGATGAACTACGACGAGGCAAAGGGGCTGATGGACGAGTTCCGTCGCGAGAACCCCGACACCTACCTCGCGCCCGGCCACCTCGTGAAGCAGAAGAAGATCCGCATCGCTCGGGAACGAGAGATCCGTGGTCCGCACCCCGCACCGCCGCCAGGGAAGCGGTGGGCGGTCGACGTCATCGAGAACGACCCGCAGTACGGCGTCGGGCCGGGCGGAGTGCAGGTGGTGCCTCGTGACAACGCGAGCTGAACTGCGCCGGCAGCGGGACGACGCGCTGACCCGAGCGGCGCGATCGAAGCAGGAAGCCGACGAACTACGCGAGCAGCTCATGTACGTGACCGGGTCGTTCACGTTCGACGAATACCGGCAGGTCGGGAAGGCCGCTGATGGGACGAGCTAGCTTCGACCGCGTCATCGACGCCTTCCACGCCAAGGGGCTCAAGGTTTCGATGCGAGGACAGGACGCCGCGGACGCGCAGGGGCCCGGACACTCGGGCAGGGACCGGTCGGTGTCCATCAGGTCCGTCGAGGGACGCACCCTACTCTGGGCGCACGCCGACAACCGGGACGACGTGCTCGCCGAGATCGGACTGACCATGCAGGACCTCTTCGACGAGGAGAAGGGCGTCGACTACCGCTACCAGGGCGGCCGCATCGTCCACCGGTCCCCGGCGAAGCGGTTCTTCCAGTCCGGGAACAAGGAAGACCGGTCGCTGTACCGGGCTGAGCGCATCACCGCGGACGTCACCAACGTGTGGATGGCCGAGGGTGAACAGGACGTGCACGCGCTCGAATCGCTCGGCGTCGTCGCGGTCTGCACCGCGATGGGGGCGGGCAAGGCGGCACGGTTCGACCTCTCGCCGCTCCACGGGCGGAAGGTGTTCATCGTCCGGGACATGGACGAGCCGGGCCTGAACCACGCACGCCAAGTGCGTCACCTCCTCGCAGGGAAGGCGCACGTCACCATCCTCGAACCCATCGAGGGGAAGGACGCCGCCGACCACATCACCGCGGGCCACGCGCTCGAGGAGTTCCGGGTCGCACCGCTAGATCCTGTCGAACCGGAGAAGGACGAAGCGCCTACCCCACCCGCCGCCAACGCCGCGATGGAAGCCGCCGTCGCGGACGAGCTGTGGCGGCTCGAGGTGAAGGACGAGGTGCACCGTCGCCGGTCGAACGTCGGAGCGGCGATCCTGAACCCGAAGTACCTCGACGAGATCCTCACGATCGTCGACAGTCAGGACTGGCTCATCCGGACCTGCTCGAACGGCGAGACCGGCTGATCCTGACCGGCGGTGAAGGAGCCGGGAAGTCGTACTTCAGCCGCCAGATCGCGATCGCCGCAGCCGCTGGCTTGCACCCGTTCTACAACCAGCAGATCGAACCCATCCGCGTCCTCGCCATCGACGCGGAGAACAGCGAAGTGCAGTGGGCCCGCAACGCCCGCTACGTCACGAACATGGCCCGCTCCTACGGCGTCACCGACCCGGCAAGCAAGTGCTCGTCTCCGCCGGCACCCGACTCGACCTGACCCGTCAAGCCGATCTCGACCAGGTGCACCGGCTCATGGACCAGCACAAGCCCGACCTCGTGTACATCGGCCCGCTCTACAAGCTCGTCCCGCAGGCCATCAACTCCGACGACGACGCGGCACCGCTCATCGTCGCGCTCGACGGCCTCCGCGAACGAGGCGTCGCGCTCGTCATGGAAGCCCACGCAGGCCACGGCAAAGCAGTCGGCGGTGAACGTGACCTCCGTCCACGCGGTTCCTCCGCGCTACTCGGCTGGCCCGAATTCGGACTCGGCCTCCGCCCCATCGAGGAAGACGACCAAATGGTCACCGTCGTCAAGTGGCGCGGCGACCGCGACGAACGGCACTGGCCGAAACACCTCCGACGCGGCTCGCAGGGCGAGATGCCCTGGATGCCCGCGTGACCTACCGCCATCGAGGCGAACGCTGGCCCCGCTCACACAGAGTCGGCGTTCGCCTCTTCAATCAAGCGCTACGGCTCAGCCGGCTCCTCAGGATCTTCGCTTGCGCGGTCTGCTTCTTTCGCGCGACGCTCCTGTTCAAGTCTGTCCCACACATCCGGGCTCTCGACCCAGAGTCGAAGATCTCGCTTAACGGCGTCCCGAACGACGTCGGCGATTTGTTGCTCCAATTGATCGGTCACTTCGCTCTGCTTCTCCACGCGCCGGGAGATGACAGTCAGCAGGTCCTTGCTTCGCTGGCCTAGAGCTGCGGCTTTGACATCAAGCTCCGTGCGGAAGCTACGGGCTGCACGTCCGCGAGCGAGCAGCAGGTTTCGCGGACCGCTAGTTCGTTCGTAGTACTCACGGTCGATCCACGCGGTCGCGAGCAGCGCAAAGTTACCCGAGCCTCTTGATCCGCCGCAGCCTTCTCGCTCGCCTTCGACTGCTGCTCGTGAGCGGCTACGGCTTCCGCGAAGCGGCTACTGCGAAGCGCGACCGCCAGTGCGCCCGCTCCCACCGCGATGCTGCCAAGCGCACCGAAGGCGGGCGTGCCGATATCAGCCCACCACTCGTACGAGAACCACGGGTGCCATTCGGTTGTCAGCAGCATCACTGGCTGACCGTATCGCGGCACCAAGTGTCCCGGAAGGAACCAATGACCGATCAAGTCAACCGCTGATGCTCGAACCCTTCGTCAGCCCGGCGAGCTTCTGTACTCACCAGTGTGAGAGCTTCCCGAGCTGTGTCCAAGCAACGACCCATCACCACTACGGCGAGCGTTCCAGCACGACTCGCTGCAGGACCGATCAGGGAAAGGCCCCATGACCGACATCACAGCCCGCTACAACATGGCCTTCGACGCCCTCGACCTCGCACCCGACCTCATCGAACACATTGCATCCCTCATCACCATGCAAGGCAGTAGCGACTCCGAAGTCCGAGCAAGCCGCGTCCACGCCCAGGCACCGCTCAACGTCGACGCCCTCGACACCGTCGACCGACTCAGCGGACGGATCATCTGGTGGGCACACCATTGGGCATTCGTCCTGCAGGTCCCAGCACCCGCCGATGAAGCACGAGTCACCTCACCCGCAGACGACCCCGCCGCAGCACGCGCCGCCGTGCTGCCATCCGCGCAATGGCTGCTGCAACACCTCGACGAGATCTTCCGACGCATCCCGGACGACGTGCACTACTTCGTCGATGAGCTCACCGAAGTGCACCAAGCCGCCAACCGGTACCCGATGCTGCACCAGCCGCGCTACACCGAACTGCGGTGCCGAACCCTCGGCTGCAACGGCACGGTCGCCCTCTGGCCCTTCGTCGAAGTCAAGAAGTGGAAGCAGGAAGGCCAGCACGTGTTCCTCCCACCGGAGGGTGCGCGCATCCTCTGCAACGAATGCGGCGACCGATGGACCGAAGCCGAGTACACCGACGAAGTGCACCGACGCGTCGAAGCGATCAAGGAAGAGCAGAAGTCGCAACGCGTCGCGCACCGACTGATGAAGAAGTACGGTCCGCCATCGCAGTACCCGCTGTTCTTCGGAGCAGTCGCCGGCAAGGTCCGACACGGACACACGCAGAAGATGATCGGCGACCCGGCAAGTGACTTGACAAAGTCGTCCGAAAATCAAGTAGGCTAGCGCCAGCAGCACAGGTCCACCCGGGTAGGACACCCCGGTGGGCCTTTCTTGTTCCCGCCCTGCAATCGCATCGGTGGGAACTTCGCGCCCCTAGCTCAGCGGAAGAGCAGCGAGCTTTACCTCGAAGGTCGGCAGTTCGAATCTGCCGGGGCGCTCGTGATAGACCCACGCAGCCGGGTTGCTGCTGGAAGACCCGCCGACAAGAGCCCCGGGCTCTGCTCCGGCTAGGTGGGTGACAACTGAATACACGGTGGTTGGTCCACCCACGGCGAATCGCTGTCCGCGACAACAACCTGCGATCCGCCGCCGAGTGGGGTACGCACTCCGATTTGAACGCCAATGCCCCACTCGTCGTGCTCTGACCGATCAGGAGGTGGTCCCATGCGAATCCCCAGAGCTCTCCACTTCCGACGCTTCCATCAGCCCGTACTCGACAGCGAGCATTCGGAAGTTTTCGTTGAGCCACTGCCCGACGGACTCGTCGCGGAATTCTTCCTCGTCGTGGGCAGCATGGATGACGTACGTCGTGGCCGGCGAGATCATGATCGCGGTCGTGAAGGATGCGCCAGCGTCGTCCTTCGCAACGAGGCGTAGTTCGCGCGCATCGCCCGACTTCACTATCAGGCGGATGAGTGCGCCATACATGAACGCCTCAGCCCCTCGCATGTTCAACCGGACGTCGTTCACTACGATGCTGCTCTGCATGAGCCGAGCGTAGTCACCCCAGCCACTTCCTCGTCACCCGCAGATCACTCATCGCCTACGCGCTGCGCCGAGTCACGAGGACCCCTTAGGCCGAGACCCCCGAGGCAACCCGCGTTGGCATGCGGAACCCGGACGAGGACGGCCGCCCACGTCAAGGAGGCGACGATGACGCTCACCCAGATCCGCGCACTCCTCAAGGCACACGGTTACAAGACCACCGCCGAGATCGACCGCTTCGACGTGAAGCGCACAGCAGGTCAGGTCGCCGGCGTCGACGTCATGTTCACCGACGGCGCCGTGGCATACCTGCCCGTCACCTCGTAGTCACACTCGACGCTCACTCACTTGCTGCTCCTGCTCGCCCTCGAAGTGCCAGCGGATACGCAGATACTCGAGACCACCGCTGGGCCACGGCACAACGACGTAGACGGTGAAGCGTTCCCGTACTCGATCCGAGCCGGCATCGTGAGCAGGGGCTGCAGCAAGCCTCGTCGCTCCGGTTCGTCAGCAACGCCTTCAATCGCGTCAACGATCACGTGTCGGCCGGACTGGTTCGTGTAAGTCAGCTCCCCGTTCAACCGATGAGCCTCACCCCACACCGGGGGCAGCGCCGTCCGTTGAACTTCGAGAGCGTCCGCTGCTATCCGGTTGGCCTCTGCAGCCGACTTGTTCGCCGCCTTCGCGATCCCATTCGCTCGGACTGCCACGAGTACGGCAACGATCGCGATGACAGCTGCGCCGACCCCCACCCAAAGTGTCACTGCGTCCCCTGGCTCCATCAGCTGAGGCTACAGACGAGGAGATGTTCCATGAGGACATGGCTTCCCCTCGGCGCCCCTGCGCCTGACCCGGCGCTGTCCGCACACCGCACACGCTCGAACCGACGGCCCGAACCGCAGCCACACGCTGCACTCATCGCCGCGGTCAACGCAGTGTTCATCGATCCCATCGAGGACAAGCAGTGAGCAAGCAGGCAAGGAACACCAGGCAACGGGACCGCGACCGTACTGCACTCCGCAAGCGGGGCGCAGCCTGCGGGATCTGCGGGGAACCCATCGACTACGACCTCGACTGGCGTGACCCACGATCCTTCACCGCCGACCACATCACTCCGCTCGCACGCGGAGGGGCCGACACCCTGGCGAACAAGCAAGCCGCGCACCGCGAATGCAACAGCAAGAAGCGGGCACGACTCGTCGCTCCCATCGTCCGCCGAAGCGGCTCACTCACACGGTGACACGAGAGCACGAGAACGACTGAGTCGAAGGACACGATCAACACCCCGATCGACGACCCCGCCCCCAGGGGGAGGACCCCCACGCCGCCGCACGAAGTACCTCCGGAGATAGGCGCTCTCTCCCTCCACGGTTTTTCCACACTGCCCGTTCCGGCTCCCTGACTGACTTGTACCAACCCTCGGGGCTCCATCGACGCCGAGGAGGTGGTTCTGATGGCTCCTCGTAAGCTGCGCGCGGTCACCGCGGACGACGTTCCGGAGCAGCCGAAGAAGCCGAAGACAGTGTCGGAGGCGGCGAAGACCGGGACGGTCCGTGAGCTGCTCGAGGCGACGCGGGATCGGATCGCGGTCGCGGTGGAGAACCCGAACACCCCTGCGCGTGATCTCGCGGCGTTGACGAAGCGTCTGCTTGAGACGGTGCGGGAGATCGAGGCGTTGGACGCCCGGGAGGAAGCGGACGATGCCAGCAGCGCCGACGCAGTCGAGGACGGAGTCTTCGACGCCGACGCAGTCTGACCTGCGGCTGTCGCATTACGCGAAGAGCTTCGTGTTCCCGGCCGGGATCGAGAAGACGGTGTGGCCGAGGGTCCAGGCGAAGGGCGCAGAGCTTGGGCTGGGCTTCGACTGGTGGCAGCGTCAGCTCGGCACGGTGTGCCTCGGGTACGGCACCGACGGGAAGTACGTCGCGACGGTCGGCGGGATCGGCATGTCGATCCCCGCCAGGTCGGGAAGACGTACTTCGTGCTCGCGATGCTCGTTGTGCTGTGCATCCTCTACCCGGGCCTGCAGGTTGTATGGACGGCGCATCACCTGAGCACGTCGACGAAGACGTTCACGTCGCTGCGCGGCATCTGCCAACGGAAGCTGGTCCGGCCGCACCTCGCGCCCGGCCGGAAGGGGCTGCGGTCCGCGAACGGCGAGCAGCAGGCCGTGTTCCGCAACGGGTCGAAGATCATGTTCGGCTCGCGGAAGATGGGCTTCGGTCGCGGCTTCGACGAGATCGACATCGAGGTGTTCGACGAGGGGCAGATCCTCGACACGAAGTCGCTCGAGGACATGGTCGCCGCGACGAACCAGGCTCGGCACGAGCACGGCGCGCTCCTGTTCTTCATGGGGACCCCGCCGCGCGCTTCGGACCCGTCCGAGGCGTTCCGTCAGCGTCGCGACGAGGCCCGCGACGGCGAAGCTGACGACGCCATCTGGCTCGAGATCGCGGCCGACCCGGACTCGGACCCGAACGACGAGTCGCAGTGGCCGGTCATGAACCCGTCGTACCCGGTGCGCACACCGCGCGAGTCGCTGTTGCGGCTGCGGAAGAACCTGAAGGACGACGACTCGTGGAACCGCGAGGGCCGCGGCATCTGGGACCCGAAGAACGATGACGTCGTGATCGACGAGCCCACGTGGGACACGGTCAAGGACCCGTCGTCGATGGCGATTGACCGGCTGACGCTCGCGATCGACGTTCCGCCGGACCGTTCCGTCGCGGCCGTCGCGCTCAGCGGCCTTCGCCCGGACGGGCTGTGGCACGTCGAGCTCGACGAGCAGCGCAAGGGCGTCGACTGGGTCATCCCGTGGATCGTGAAGACCACGGAGAAGAACCAGCTCCACGCCGTCGTCGTCGATGAGATGTCCGGCCTCACCGAGGAGCGTCGCGGCCGGAACTACCTGACCGGAACCGACGTCGAGGTGACGCTCGCAGCCGCGGAGGGACGTGACATGGCCATCGCCTGCGCGAAGTTCTTCGACGCCGTGCACGACCAGTCGGTACGGCACACGAACCAGCCGCAGGTGAACGTTGCCCTGTCGGTTGCTCGGAAGCGGACGGTCGGCGGCGGCTGGGCGTGGAACCGCAAGGACAAGGCGTCCGACATCGCCCGATCGTCGCTGAGACTCTCGCCCTCTGGGGTGCCCAGAACGACAACGTGAAGCGCCCGACGCGGCGTCGGACTTCGAGCAGAACGGCGGTGATCCTGTGACCTTCGAGAAGCTGCGGGTCTGGGGACTCTCCGAGGACGAGAACGACACGCTCAACGCTCTCCTGCAGCAGCTCGACGAGAAGCTCCCTCGCAACCTGTACCGGTCGAACATCTACGACGGCCGGCGCGCGACGCGGCAGGTCGGCGGCGTCATCCCGCCGCAGTACCAGAACCTCGGCCTCGTGCTCGGCTGGTGCGCGAAGGGCGTCGACGGGCTCGCACGCCGCTGCAACATCGAGCGGTTCGCGTGGACGGGGGCGACCTCGACGCGCTCGGCATGAGCGAGCTGCAGGACAGCAACTTCCTCTTCGCCGAGCTCGCGCAGGCGCGCACCGACTCGCTGATCAACGGGGTGTCGTACCTCGTGACGACGCGCGGTGAGCCGGGCGAGCCGAAGGTGCTCGTGCAGGCGCGTGACGCGCTGAACGCGACCGGCGAGTGGAACGTGCGTTCCCGGAAGCTGGACAGCTTCGTGTCCGTGACGTCGCGCAGCAACTCCGGCTCGAACGAGGTCACCGGGTTCGTGCTGTACCTGCCGAACGTCACGATCAGCGCGGAGAAGGACAGCAGCGGCTGGTCTGTCGACCGCTCCGAGCACACATTCGGCGTGCCCGTCGACCCGATGGTCTACCGGCCCCGCGCCGGCCGCCGCATGGGCCGCTCGCGCATCAGCCGCCCCGCGATCTCCCACCAGGAGGCCGCGATCCGGTCGATGATGCGCCTCGAAGCGCACATGGACATCTACGCGATCCCGAAGATGGTCCTCCTCGGCGGCAGCGACTCGATCTTCAAGAACGAGGACGGCACCTACAAGGCGTCGTGGCAGGTCGCGATGGGCCGCATCTTCGGCGTCCCCGACAACACCGACGACAAGGACGCGGACAACCAGCGCGCGGACGTGAAGCAGTTCGCCGCGGAGTCGCCGCAGCCGCATCTCGCGCAGCTCAACGCGCTCGCGAAGCTTGAGGCGCGCGAGTTCGACCTCCCGGACCAGGACTTCGCCCTCACGGACATGGCGAACCCGACGTCGGAGGGCTCGTACGTGCAGGGGCGTGACTCGCTGATCGCCGAGTCGGAGGGCGCGATGAGCGACTGGTCCGTGTCGGTGCGCCGCCGGATCGCGGCGGCGCTCGCGATGCAGAACGGCCTCACGGAGGTGCCGGCCTCCTACGCGAGCATCGTGCCGGAGTGGCGGAACCCGCTGTACCTGTCGAAGTCGGCTCAGGCTGACGCAGGCAGCAAGCAGCTCGCCGCCGTGCCGTGGCTCGCCGAGACCCGCACCGGCCTGAAGCTGATCGGGCTCACCGAGCAGCAGATCACCGACGCGCTCGCGGAGAAGCAGCGCATCCAGGGGCGCGCGGTCATCACAGCACTCGCGAACCGGACGCAGGGCAATGTCAACGCCGGATGAGTCCCGGGCTGACCTGCAACTCGTCACCGCCGCTGCGGTCGAGGACGCACAGCAGGTCTTCGCGTCGACTTCCGGCAGTCCGGAGTCGCGGCGGCTGCAGCTGCTCGACACGGTTCCGGGCCTGATCGGCTACTACTCCGACGGGTCCGCAGCACTCGCGGCGGACTTCTACGAGGAGTCGCGGGAGCTCGCCCGGGCCCGGACGTCGTTCCAGGTGTCCCTGACCGTCGCGGACCGGGTGGTGAAGATCCGGCGTGGTATCGCGTGGGCTGCGGAACCACTGTTCGGAGCGACAGACGACGGCGACGACGTTGACGGCCGCCTGGCACAGGTGGTGCAGCTCGAGACGGCGCGTCCGTACCGGGACACGATCCTCAACAACCGGAAGCGGGACCCGGCCGCGATCGGCTGGGCGCGGGCTGCTGCTGGCGGATGCAAGTTCTGCCGCATGCTCGCCGACCGCGGTGCCGTGTACCGGGAACGGTCGGCGAACTTCGCCGCGCACCCGCACTGCCACTGCACCGCCTACCCGGTGTTCAAGGGCGGTGAGCACGGCCCCGAGGCGAACGCGATGCAGTACCTCGCGTCCCGACGGTCTCGCACACCAGCGCAGCACGCTGCGCTCCGCGAGTACCTCAACGAGAACTACCCGGACATCCCCGGGTGACATGACTTCCCCGACGGGGAGAACGCTACGGCCGCGTCCGAGGCCGGAAAGTCCGACGGGACAGAAACGGAGCTCCGTCATGCCGGAAACCACCGAGACCACGACTACCGAGACCGGTACCGAGGCCCAGGGCAAGCAGGAACAGTTCACGCAGGAGGACGTCGACAAGCTCGTCAGCAAGGCCCGCGGCGAGGAGAAGCGAAAGGCTTCCGAGCGATACGCGGACTACGACGAGCTGAAGACCAAGGCCGCAGGCGCGCAGACCGTGGAGCAACAGCTCGCCGACCTGCAGAAGCAGCTCAGCGACTCGAACGCTCGTGCACTCCGCAGCGACATCGCAGCGGCCCACGGCATCACCGCCGAGGACCGTGACCTGTTCCTCACCGGCACGGACGAGGAAACCCTCACCGCCCAAGCGAAGCGCCTGGCCGACCGTGAGGCGGACCGGAAGAAGCAAGGCAACCGAGCCCCGAACGAGGGCAAGAATCCCCTGCTCAAGGCTGACGACGAGCGCGCCGCGGTGCGCTCGCTGTTCGGCGGCGGGCAGTAACCGGAAGGACCCAACGTCATGGCCGTTTTCGGCACGAACGACGCCAAGGTGCTCATGCCGCGGAACATCGCCGACGGCATGGTCAAGGCGTCCAAGACCCTCTCCACCGTCGCGCGACTCTCGCCCCGCGAGCCGCAGCGCTTCGGCACCACCGACTACATCACCTTCAACGACATCCCCAAGATGGAGTTCGTCGAGGAAGGTGCCGACAAGGCCTCGCAGGGCACGTCGTTCGGCTCCGTGACCGCGAAGCCCCACAAGGGCCAGGTCACGCTGCGGTTCAACGAGGAGGTGCAGTGGCTGGACGAGGACTACCAGCTCGGTGTCCTCCGCGAGGTCGCTGACGCCGGTCAGACCGCGCTCTCCCGCGGCCTCGACCTCGGCCTCATCCACCGCATCAACCCGCTCACCGGCACGGTCATCACCGGCTGGGACAACTACGTCACCGCCACCACGAAGCGCGTCGTGCGCTCCGCTGGCGTCGACGCGGACGCGGAGGTGCGCGCCGCTGTCGGTCTGCTCGTCAACGACAGCAAGACCGTCAACGGTTTCGCTATCGACCCGAAGCTTCTCGTGGGACCTCGCGGGCCTGCAGGTGCTCTCGGTGGACAGCCCACCGGAACGCCCCGCTACCCGGGCCTCGGGTTCGGTACCGACATCACGGACTTCCTCGGAATCCCGTCAGCGCAGGGCGACACCGTCTCCGGCACCCCGGAGGCGACGGACACGCGTGTTCGCGGCATCGTCGGTGACTTCCAGAACGGCATCCGTTGGGGTGTCCAGCGGGAGCTGCCCGTGGAGATCATCCGGTACGGCGACCCGGACGGCCAGGGCGACCTCAAGCGCAAGAACCAGATCGCTCTGCGCCTCGAGATCGTCTACGGCTGGTACGTCTTCGCCGACCGCTTCGCCGTGATCGAAGAGGACGACGCCTGATGCCCCGGTTCAAGACTGACCAGGGCGTGACGGTCGACGTCAGCGAAGAGCTCGCCGCTCGCATCGGCGGGAAGTGGGAACCGGTGAAGCCGGCCACCACTTCCCGCACCAAGAAGTCCGAGGACTGACAGGAAAGGGGCGGTCATGACCGTCGAACTCGCGAAGATCGCGATCGAACTCGGCCGGGCCGCCCCCGACCCCGACACTGCACTCGCCAAGCAGTGGCAGATGTGGATCGATGACGCTGAGATGCTCATCGAGGACCGCGCCGCCGAACTCGGCATCGACGTTCCCGACGAGAAGAAGGTCGACTACGTCGTCCGTCAGGCCGTCGTGGCGCACATCCGAAAGCCAGACGACGCCACTCAGGTCACCGTGTCCGTGGACGATGGTTCCACGTCGAAGACATATCAGTCCGGCCAGGGACGCGTCGCGATCACAGACGACTGGTGGTCTTTCCTCGGCCTCGTGAAGGCCAGCGGAGGCGCTTACTCGTTCGACACCGCGCCCGGCCGGGGCTCCCGACACGTGCCGTGGTGCAACTTGCTCTGGGGAGCGACTTACTGCTCGTGCGGTGCCGACATCGCTGGCACTCCGATCTACGAGAACCGCCCATGAGTGACCTGGGCGCGGACATCGCCGCCACGCTCCCCGAACTCCGGGCCGCTGCAGAATCGAAGATGGTCGACACCTGCACCATCGTCGAGATCACCACCAGCGGAGACCCCGACCCCACCACATCCCTCCCCGCGGAGACGCGGACGACGATCTACGCCGGCAAGTGCGAGTACCGCGCCGCTGACACGCAGGCACGATCGGTGGACTCAGCCGGACGGCAGCTCGTGCAGCAGGGCGCGGTGCTGAAGATCCCCGTGGACGCTCTCGGTTCCGCGGACGTGCGCATCGGTCACGAGGCCACGATCCTCACCAGCAACGACGGGACAGCGGAGCCGGTCGTCGTCACAGTCTCCGGTACGCATCAGCAGACGTACGCGACCGCGCGCCGCCTGCCCGTGGAGGTGACCAGCAGTGGCTGACACCATCCGCGTCGACATGACCGAGTTCGACCGTGCGATTGCGCAGCTCGAGCAGCTGCCGGCCGCGACGCTCCCGTTCGTACGCAAGGCCGTGCAGGTCAACGTCACGCATGTGAAGGAAGCGTGGCGGGAGAAGCTGCAGGGCACGCCGTCCGCTCCCCGGGTCCCGTACTCGATCACGTACGACACGAAAGAACTCAACGGCGGCGTTGAGGCGGAGATCGGCGCGGCGAAGGGCACCGGCAACCAGGGCGGTGTCGCGTTGCTGCTCGAGTACGGCGCACCGAACAACCCGTCGCACCTGCCCGCGCACGGCTACGGCCTCGCAGCGCTCCAGGAGAACGTCGACGACCTCGAAGCCGGCGTCGGCATGGCGCTCGACGATGGGCTGAGGAAGGTCGGCTGGTGAGCGAGTTCGACGAGACCATCGCACTCCGCACCCTCATCGAAGCCGTCCCGCAGCTTCAACGGCCGTGTCGGCGTCGGCGCGGCACCGCTCAGCGCGGACGGGAAGGTGCTCACACCCCCGTACACGGTCATCACCGGGTCGAACGAAGCGACGAACACGGATCGGTTCGCGAGCCCCCTGGCCTCGCGCCGTCCGTCGTGGATCGTCCACGCTGTCGGCACGACCGAGCTCGGAGCGGTGCAGGTCCTCGACTGGATCGACGCGCGTCTCCGCCCTGGCGGCCGAGGTGTCATCCCGACAGTTCCCGGCCGTGTCACGAGTCGGATCAGTCGCCTCGAGCGTCCGGGCAACGCCGAGGACGACTCGGTGCAGCCGTCGGTCTGGTACGCGATCGCCGTCTACGGCTTCGAGTCGAACCCTGCCCGCCCCACCACCTGAACAGGAGACCCCCATGCGAGACAAGCCCCTCGTGGAGACGGTCGACGTCGTGATCGGTTCGGACGGCGATGAGCGCCTCGTGACCGTCGCGAAGGCGACTGCTGACCGCTGGCCTGACGTGTACCGCCCGGCTGCGACCGGAAGCGGGAAGAAGACCGCAGCGGCTAAGCGTGCGAAGGACCAGCGCCACGTCGACCCCGCGCCCATCACGGACGCTGCAGACCTCCCCACCGCGGGAGACACGACCACGGCGACCGCCGCGGCGACCACAGCCGGCACGTCCGGCGTGACCACGGAAGGAGTCACGTCGTGACTCGCGATCTCATCCTGCCCCCAGCGTCGACGTCGATGGGAACTTCGCGCTCCTCGCGGCCCCGAAGTCGGCGATCACGACCTGGCCACCGAAGCTGTCCGACGTGCTCGCCGACACGACCATCGACATCACGTACTCCCTCACCACGGACGGGTGGGCGCACAACAAGTCCCAGGACACCACCACGGACCCACGATTCGCGCTCAGGCAGGTTCTCGGCGGCTTCGGCCCGACCACTCACACCGCGTCCCTGACGTACGTGTACGGCTCCGACGAGGACGAGGCGGACCCGCTGCTTCAGGAGGGTGAGGAGTACATCCTCTTCGCCCGCTACGCGACGCCGTGGGAAGAGGAGCTCACCGCCACCGACAAGTTCGACATCTTCGACGTCGTCACCGGCACGAAGATCCGCAACACCGCCTCGGGCGGGAAGTTCACGAAGACGCAGGCGCTCGCGCCGCGGCGGAACGTCCTCGAGGACCAGGTGCTCGCCGCCGCGTGACCACCTGAGCAAGACACGTGGGCGGCAGTCATCTTCCCGGAGCTGCCGCCCACGTTCACACCACCATCCGGGAAATCCGGGAAGGGATCATCATGGGCAACATCGCCAAGGCCCGCGAGGGCTACAAGCCGCCGACAGGCACCGTGCAAGTCGTGCTCGACGTCGACCTTGCTCGCGAGCGGAACACGCTCCTTCAGCAGCAGGCGCAGGATGAGCAGGCGCTCTCCGCCGAAATCGACCGAGTCGCCGCGCCGGCTGCCGGTAGGACCGTACCGCCGAAGCTCAAGAAGCTGCGTGACGAGATGGACGCGCTGCAGGTGCACCACCGCGAGCAGCTCGAAGCGCTCACCGAGCGCGAGCGCGAGCACCTCCACAAGCTCCACATGACCAAGCTCGCCGGCGTCGAGTGGAGCGACCTCGCCGACAAGCTCCCGCCGCGCATGGACGTGCAGTTCGACCTCGACCTCGGCTACAACCACCACGCGGTCGCCCTCGCCGCCGCTCGCCGATCCACCGTCGACGTGAAGGAAGCGCTGCTCGACGGAGAGAAGCGCGACCCCGAGCAGACCTACGTGGAGGTGGCTGGCGTCGTCCACCGCGCCGAGCCGTTGGACGAGGCCGACTGGGACTACATCCTCGAGATCGCGTCCGGGTGGGACATCTCGAACATCATCAACCTGCAGATCAACCTCAACGTCCTGCAGGCATCGAACCGACTGGGCCGCCTAAAAAGACTGACCGAGGACCCCACACTGCGGGCACTGGTCACGCTGTCACGAGACACCGGCCGGTCCGTCCGCAAGCTGCAGGGGTGGGAGCCGTCCCAGCGCACCGTGTACGAACACGACGCGCAGGGGCGGCTCTCGTCGTCCACCACGACCCTCGAATCCGAGTTCGGTCCCACCGACCTCGAGTGGTTGCAAGCGCTCCTCGAGGTTGAGCGGGAGACCGGACCGCACGGCTTCCTCATCTCCGAAGCCACCGACCCCGACGCGGACCCGGACCGGCCGGACGCGCACTTCAAGTTCGTCGCCGGTACGCCGCAGACGACTCCTGAGGGTGACGTCGTGTTCTCGCCGACGTACGACCTCGCCGAACGCGCCCGGCTGCACTACATCTCCGACCTCCGCAAGGAGGACCGGGACCCGCACGCCGGGCTGATCGTGCCCGTGCATCGGGTCGCGGTGCAGCCGAAGAAGAACCGCGTGCGCAAGCGCCGCACACCTCCTCCGACCGACTGACGCCCTGCTCGGGGCAGAGAGCAGGTGCCTCGTGGGGTTCGGGTCCGACCGCAGTGTGAAGCTTACCGTCGCAGCGACGATGGACGGGTTCGTCAACGAGCTCGACCGGGCTGGTCGTTCCGGGCAGCAGTTCTCGAAGAACATCGTCGCGTCGACGAAGGCCGCCGCCAAGTCGCTGACGTCGGTGAAGGACGCCGCGAAGGAGGTGGCGGTCCCGCTCCTCGCGGTCGGGACCGTCGCCGCTGCCGGCGTCGGGTACGCGGTCAAGTCGTACGCGGACTTCGACGAGAAGATGTCGTCGGTCAAGTCCCTGTCGCACGCGACCGCCGGCGAGATGACGCAGCTCAAGGAAGCTGCCCTCACCTCCGGTACTGCGATCGGCTACTCGGCGACACAGGCCGCCGAGGCGGAGATCGAAGCTCGTCAAAGCTGGTGTCTCCGCTGCGGACATCTACGGTGGCGCCCGTCCGGCTCCCTGAAGCTCGCCGCGGCGGGACAGATCGACGTGGCCGACGCGACCTCGATCGCAGCGTCCACGCTGACGCAGTTCGGCTTGCAGGGCAAGGACGTCACCCACGTCGCAGACCTGCTGTCCGCGGGTGCCGACAAGGCGCTCGGTGGCGTGTCTGAGCTCGGCGAGGGCCTGAAGTACATCGGCCCCGTCGCAGCGTCGGCGCACGTCGGCCTCGAGCAGACCGTCGGCTCCCTCGCGCTCTTGGCGCAAAACGGCATCCTCGGTGAGCAGGCCGGCACGAGCCTCCGCGGCATGCTGCTGTCCCTCACCGCCCCGTCGCAGCTCGCCGCGAAGACGATGCAGACGTACGGCATCGAGGTGTACAACGCGCAGGGCAAGTTCGTCGGGTTCAACGGTGTCGCCGAACAGCTGCACACGAAGCTCGGCACCCTCGACGACGCCACTCGTGATCTCGCTCTCGGGCAGATCTTCGGCAACGCGCAGATCACCGCCGCCACGATCCTGATGAACGGCGGCGCCGCCGCTGTCGACAAGTGGACCGTCGCCGTCAACGAGCAGGGCTTCGCCACGGAGCAGGCCGTCGGCAAGATGGACAACCTCAACGGTGACCTGACGAAGCTGAAGGCGTCATTCCAGACCGCCGCGATCGTCACCGGTGAAGCAGCCGACGGTCCCTGCGTGCCGCGGTGCAGGTCGTCACCGACATGATCGACACGTACAACCAGGCACCGGGTGCGGTGCAGGGTGTCGTCCTCGGTGTCGGCGCGCTGACGGCCGCTGTTGCGCTGAGCGGCGGGACGATGCTCATCGCCGTTCCGAAGGTCGTCGCATTCGGGGAGGCGCTGCAGACCTTGTCCGCAGCTGGCATCCCCGGCGTCTCCCGTGCCGCGACGGCTGGCCTCAAGGCTGCGTCCGGTTTCGGCCGGGGGCTCGCTGCCACGGCTGGGTTCCTGATGGGCCCGTGGGGACTGGCGATGGCTGCCGGGGCGGCCGCGGTCGGCGGCCTCATCGTCGCGTCCGAGTCGGGTGCGGTTTCGCAGGAGAAGCTGACCAACGCGATCTCGACGTCGGTCGACGCGGTGAAGCTCCTCGATCTCGCCGGTCAGCGGTCGGGTGTGTCGAAGTTCCTCGCCGGCGACATCAGCAAGGATCTCAAGGACCTCCCGCAGATCATGAAGGACCTCGGCGACGAGGGCTTCACCGCCGGGACTGTTCTGCGGGTCGTCGGTGACGACTTCGCGTCGCTGGTGAACGCGAAGAAGAAGTACATCGCGGTCGGCACGCTGAAGGAGGAAGCGAAGTCGATCGAGAACGTCGGCAAGGCGCTCGCACAGGTCGCGCAGGCTGACGCTCCGGCGGCGTCGAAGGCGTTCTCCGACCTGGTGAAGCAGCAGGATCTGACGAAGAGCCAGATGTCGCAGCTGCTCAACCTGATGCCCGACTACAAGGCCGAGCTGACGAACCAGGCGACCGCGCTCGGGATCTCCGCGTCGAAGTCGAACCTCCTCAAGCTTGCCATGGGCGACTACGAGGGGGCTGCGAAGTCGGCGAAGAACCCGACGAAGGAGAACGCGGACGCGCTGCAGCAGATGGACAAGTCCGCCGAGGACGCCGCGAAGGCGATCGACGACACGTCCAAGGCGCTGAAGGACCTCACGTCACCGACGCTCGACGCGCGGGAGGCGCAGCGCCAGTTCCAGGAAGCCGTGGACGCTGTCACCCAGTCGGTGAAGGACAACGGCACCTCGCTCGACATCTCGACCGACAAGGGCCGTGCGAACGAGTCCGCGCTCGACGGCATCGCCCGGTCGGCTGAGGCGGCTGCGGGCGCCCTGTACACGCAGACGGGTTCGCAGGACCAGGCGACGGCCGCGATGCAGGCGGGCCGCAACGAGCTGATCAAGGCGCTCGGCCAGTACGGCATCACGGGTGCTGCGGCGCAGGCGTACGCGGACAAGATCATCGGCACCCCGAAGGACTGGGCGACGTTGTTCTCGAACAACGCTGCTTCGGCGAGCGGGCCGGTGTCGGACCTGAACGGGAAGATCCGCGCAATCCCGACGGGCTACAACTCGACGATCAACGTCAACGTCAACGGGGCGGCGAACGTCGAGGCGACGAAGAACGCGGTCGACCGGCTGAAGGCTGCGATCCAGCAGGCGGCGGCGGTCGGCGCGGCGTCCCCGATCGTCGCGCACGCGTCCGGCGGCAACGTGCCGTACGCGACGGGTGGCGCGGTCTACGGCCCGGGTACGGGCACGAGCGACTCGATCGACGCGCGACTGTCGAACGGTGAGCACGTTGTTACCGCTGCTGAGGTTCGCGCTCTCGGCGGGCAGGGAGCCATGTACGCGCTGCGTGCGGCGATCCGTTCCAGTGGGGCCGGCCAGTTGTCGAAGCGGCAGCTGGTCGAGGCTGTGCGGTCGGCGTCAGCGTCCGCTGTGCCGGGGTTCGCGGGCGGTGGCGCGGTGACGGCAGCGCAGTACGCGCCACCGTCGTCGCGGGTTGTTGTCGTGCAGTCGGCTGGCGGCTACGACGGCCCTGTCATCGGGAACCTCACCGTGCCGGTACCGGCTGGCGCGACGGTGAAGCAGACCGTCGACGAGGTCATGTTCGCGTTCCGTTCCAAGCGCCGGGGAGGTCGCTGATGCCCGCCGCTTGGATGCTGCGCTACCCCAGTGGGGACACCGAGTTCACCGACGAGTCGGGATCTTCTTCCGCTCGTACCCGGACATCGGAACCCCGGACGTCGTCACCGACGACCGTGCGTACCCATACGACGACGGCTCCATCATGGGTGTCGACCTCACGGGCGGCACGACGCTCGGAATGACGTTCGGCATCGAGGGCAGCTCGGAGGCGGAAGCGCGGGACCGGTACGACGTCCTCCGTCAGCTGTGGCGCGGCGACGAGGTCCGCCGCACGGTGGGTGCCGTCGCCGAGCTCCGGTCCGACCGTGGCCGTTCCGCCCTGGGACGGCCGCGGCGGATCGCCCCGTCGCAGTGGCGTCTGGACCACACCCCGCCTGGTCTCGACGTGGTCGCGGACTTTCAGACGGTCGATGACCTCTGGTACGGGGACACGAAGTCGGTCACGGCGACGCTGGGGTACCGGGCGGTCGGCGGTATCCGATTCCCGGTGAAGTTCCCACTGACCACGTCCCCGGAGTCGGACCGGTCGCAGACGTTCATCGTCAGCGGCGACGTCCCCACCTGGGGCATGTACGAGATCACCGGGCCGGTGCTGTCGCCGTGGCTGGAAGTTCCCGGCGTGGCCCGGTACTCGTTCACCGGGCTGCGGCTCGCGTACGACCAGTGGCTGACGATCGACACCCGGCCGTGGGCGCGTGAGGTGTACCGCAACGACGGTGCACCCCTCGGCGGCGCCCTGGACACATCGTCGACGCTTCTCTCCGGTAACCCTCTCCCGCCCGGGCAGCACAAGCTGCTGCTGCGCGGCACCACCACCGGCACACCTCGAGCGTCCGCCACTTGGCGGGATGCGTTCACGACCCCGTAGGGAGACACGATGAGCAACTGGGATCCGACCCCTTGGGCGATCGGCGGCGGCGCGGACAACTCGGCTGAGACGGCCCGGACGGCGGTGTGGGCGTCGACGAACGGTGCGGAGGGCATCGTCGGGATCAACGACCTGAAGGTCGTCCCGTTCGATGTTCCCGGCAGCGGCGTGAACGTGTCCCCGGGTGGGCTGTTGGCGTTGAGCCGGTACGCGGGCGGCGACCGGCAGACGTACACGGCCCGTCTGGGTGTGGTGGACCCGGTGGATGTGGCGAACACGGGGTCGTCGGGTGGCCGTGTCGACCTGGTCGCGGTGATCATCGACGACCCGTCGCAGCGGGGGATGGTTCCGGAGTGCCGGACGATCCGACCACGTACCAGTACGTGTCGACGGTTGTGATCCCGAACGTGGGGTCGACGGTCACGCGTCTGCAGGATGTGCCCGGGTACACGTACGCCACCGGGTACGCCATCGCCCGGGTGGCGCAGCCGGCGAGCAACGGGACGATCACCGCGGCGATGATCACCGACCTGCGTCAGGTCGCGAATCCTCGCCGGGACCGGCAGCTGAACGCGCACTCGCAGGTGCAGGCGGAAGCGGAGACGCTGACGTCCACGACGCAGGCCGGTGAGGTGTTCCCGAACACCACGAACGACTTCACCGTCCGCATCCCCGAGTGGGCGACGCGGATGCTGATCGTCGGCACTTGGTCGCAGGCTGCAGGCGCGGGCCGGGACCGGGTACGGGCGTCTCTGGGTGCGAGTGGCGGACTCCACCTACCCGGACTTCCGGGCAACGCAGGAAGCGTCCTGGGACCTCGTCGACGGCGCCGCTGGCACGTCCGCCCGGTACACGTACACGGTCGCGGATAGTGTCTACGTTCCTGCGGCGCTCCGCGGCCTGACGGTCCCGATCCGGGCGATGGGCCGTGTCGGGGGCGGCGCGAACTCCCTCACCGCGGACGCCGTGTCGGGGATCGCGATCGACGTTGAGTTCCTCGAGTCGGCAGCATGACCCGGTGGAAGTACATGGCGCAACGCGCAACGACGAAGACGTGGCTGCACCGTGACATCCCGTTCCTGAAGCGGGACACGCTGGAACTGACCCTGTCCGCGGCGGGGCAGTTCAAGGCGAGCATCAGCCCGGACATCGGCCGGCAGCTCGCGTCGGATGGTCGTCCGTTGTTCGAGGAGCTCGGCACGGTCCTGTACGCCGTCGCGGGCGGGCAGATCCGGTGGGCGGGCATCGTGCAGTCGTCGGCGTGGAACGGCCAGGAGTGGTCGGTCGAGGCGTCGTCGTTCGCGTCGTACCCGCATCGGATCCCGTTCCTGGCTGAGTACCGGGGCGTGCAGGTCGACCCGGCGGACATCATGCGGGCTCTGTGGGCGCACGTGCAGTCGTACCCGGATGGGAACCTCGGCGTCGTCGTCACCGGAACGACCGGGCTGAAGGTCGGCACGGACTCTGACGAGAAGGCGGACGCTGCGACGGCCGTGTACGACGCGAAGAACGCCACCTACACGGCGGCGCAGACGGAGCTCGCCCGGCTGAAGAAGATCGTCGCGAACACTCGCGCGACGACGTTGAAGACGGCGACGGCGGCGAAGACGGCTGCGAACACGAACCTGTCCGGAAGAAGCGGGCGCTCACTGTGCAGAAGCGGAACCTCACCGCGAAGAAGAAGGCACTCACCGCCGCGCAGAAGACGAAGGACCCGGCACAGATCGCGGCCGCGCAGGCGGACGTGGACCGGGCGAACCAGCTGATCACCACGGCGACGAATGACGTGAACCGGGCGCAGACGGCGTACAACGCGGCGAAGGCGAACGTGGACCAGGTCAACGCCGTCATCAAGCAGCAGCAGGCAGCCGTCGACGCGCAAGCGAAGGTGGTCGATGCGGCGCAGGACGCGAAGGACACCGCGCAGGACGCGAAGCAGGCGGCTGAGGACGTCGCCCGCGATGACGGTGGCGCGTACAAGATCCTGTGGTGGGACACCCCGAACTGCGGGCAGGAGATCGACAACCTCGCCGAGCAGACCCCGTTCGACTGGACGGAACGGCACTACTTCGACAGTGCCGGTGAGGTGCACCACGAGATCCAGGTGCAGTATCCCCGCGCAGGCCGGTTCCGCTCCGATCTGCGGTTCGCGACGGGCGAGAACATCACCGAGGTGGTGCAGGCGCAGTCCGACGGCGACGACTTCGCCAACGAGGTCTTCGGTGTCGGTGCCGGTGAGGGTGCTGGTGCGCTGCGCCGGTCGACCGCGGTCCGGAACGGTCGGCTGCGGACGGTGTCGGTGGTGTCCGCGAAGGACGTCAGCAGGTCCGCGAGTCTCGACGCGAAGATCCGCAAGGAGCTCGCCGCCCGGTTGAACACGCTGTCGTTCCCGAAGATCACCGTCCGGGACAGCCGGCAGACCCCGATCGGGTCGTGGAACCTCGGCGACGACATCCTCGTCCAGGCCGACATTCCCTGGCTCGGCCGGCAGTCGATCCGGCACCGCATCGTCGCCTGGTCCCAGGACGACGACACACACGCGACGCTCACGCTCGAGCGTTCCGATTCGTTCCTGTACGGAGGGTGACGCTGGTGGCTGCTGACGAAGACCTCGGCCGGCTTGTTGCTGAGCTGCAGCAGAAGGTGGAGATCCTCGAACGCGCCACCCAGATGCAGCACTCCACGGTACAGACGGGTTCTGGGACGGTCGGTGTCGGTGATGCGGTCGCGACGACGGTGGAGACCGCCGCGGCGCTGCCCGTGGTGGCGGATCAGGCGGTCACGGCGCAGGACACGGCGGACTCCGTCGCGGTCCTCGCGGACGACTGGGACGCGGACCTCGACGACCGGCTCGACGCGGCTGCCGCGGACCTCGACGACGCCCGTGCTGACCTTGAGGAATCGCAGTCCGACATTGAGGACGCGTTCGGGCAGACCGTCGATGGGCTCTCGGAGGACGTGGAGACCGCGATCACCGCGGCCGGGAGCGCGAAGACCGAGGCGGAGGCAGCGTCCGACGCAGCGCTGGCCGCTGCGAATCTTGCCGGCACCAAGGGCAAGACCATCGTGCAGGTCTCCGCCCGACGGGTGCGAACGCCGATCCGGCGAACCTGTGGATCAACATCAGCACCGACAGCAATGGGGTGCCGAAGAACCAGCCGAACCGGTACAACCCGGACACGGTGAAGTGGGAGCCGATCACCGACGCTCAGGCGGTCGCGGCAGCGCAGACCGCGGCAACCGCCGTGGCGGCCGCGCAGGCCGCGAAGGACGTCGCGGATCAGGCCAACGCTGCTGCCGGCGTCGCCAAGCAGACCGCCGACGACGCGAACACCGCCGCGCTGCAGGCTGCGGGCATCGCGAACGGCAAGGGCAAGGTCATCTACCAGGCGTCCAAGCCGACCGGGTCGAACGCTGCAGCCGGGAACCTCTGGATCCGCACCTCCGACAACACCCCGTGGACGTACGACACGACATCGTCGGATTGGGTGCAGGTCACGGACAAGACCGCGACCGACGCCGCAGCTGCAGCCGTGGCTGCGCAGCAGGCCGCGACGGCTGCCGCGAACGCCGCCTCGGCTGCGCAAACGACCGCGGACGGGAAGCCGCTCATCCTGTTCTCCTCCACGGCCAGCCCGTCCGGGACTGCGCCGACGGGGTCGATCTGGTTCCTGTGGGACTCGGCGAAGAACGTCGCCGGGCAGTGGCTGCAGGAGGGCACGCTCGCGTCTCCGGTGTGGACGCCGCAGCAGATCCGGTCTGAAGTCATCGCGAACCTCGACGTCGGCAAGCTCACCGCCGGCAGCGCGGCGATCGCGAATTTGGTGGCGCAGAAGATCGCAGCGTCAACGGCGAACTTCCAGACCGCGAACGTGTCGAACCTGTTCGTCACGGATGGCGCGACCCTGTCGCAGGCCGTCATCGACTTTCTCTTCGCGAATGTCGTGCAGGCCAAGAAAATCACCGCTGGCATGATCGACGTCGACTCGCTCAACGGCGTCACGCTCACCGGCACGATCCTGAAGACCGCAGCGTCCGGGCAGCGACTCGAGCTCCTCGGGACGCGGCTCGACGTGTACAGCAGCGGGGCAACTTCCGCTGCGAGCATCTCGGGCATCGTCTACGGCGACTCGTCCGCGTACGCGTCGCTGCAGCTGAAGGCGAATGGCAGCAGCGGTTCCGGAACGTGCAACATCTTCGCGCCGGTCTCAACGACGCTCTCCGGGGTGTGGGCGGGGACCGTGAAGGTGTCCGCGAGCGTGCCGAGTGGCTTCGCGACTTCGGACCTTGTCCTCCGGCGGGCGTTCGCGGGGCAGTCGTCGGCGACGGACACTCCGAAGCTGCCGATCATCGAGGCGGACTCGAATGGTGCGTCGGACGACGGCACGGCAGCGGGCACACGGTTCTACGGGAACCGATTCTCGTGGGTCGACCCGTACGGGCGAACCCCGCGGGTGATCGACATCGTGAAGCCTGCGTACGCAGCCTCGAACGGCGTATTGCCCTTGGAAAAGGTCATCGTCACGGCTGGCGACTTCCAGCTCCTGGACGGCACGTCGATCAGCGCCGACACCGGATGGTTGGACGTCACCAGCGTGGCGTCCGGCTACACCTCGGTCGGCGCGCAAGTCCGGATCGTTGCGGGTGTGTTCTACGGGCGAGGAACCATTGAGAAGAACTCGGGCGTCATGTCCGGGTCAAGCATCGCGCTGTGCGCACAGCCCTCGGGAATGCAGCGCATCGCCGTCACGACGAACTTCAACCCGGTGTGGAAGGACACGCCGAGCAGCGTCTGCGTCGGGTGGATCAGCACGAACGGGACGATCAACGTCAGCCCGGGAAACGTGCAGGCAGGGAAGTTCTCACTGTCATCGATCAACGGGCTGCGTACCGACTAGCGGGCCGCCCCACACACCATTCCACGCCGTCCCTTCTGGGGCGGCTCTTCTCGTTGGAGGACCCATGACGCTCACCCTCGACGTGACGCACGCCGCCGACCGGTTCCGGACCCTGTCCGGGCTCGGCGACAACGGCGTCCGGTACGCGGCCGGCCGGAACCAGCCCGGGAAGTGCACCCGGTGGACGTGGTTCGCCCTGTCCGAGGACGGGCAGGGGTTCGCGAACACGAGCCCACTGCCGCACGCAGTCGGCGCGTGGGAGAACGCGCCCGCCGAGCACCGGCACCCCCTCACCGAGAAGCCGTTCGCGGGCGCTGTGCTCATCTTCGGTGCGACCACCGGGCCTCGGTGGGCCGGGACGAGAACTGGCGGTACGGCGACGCCACGGTCCTCGACGGCACCGGGTACGACTCCGGCGACTGGCAGGACTGGGGCATGTCCGCAACGGACGCCGCCGGCGTCGGCGTGATCACCCGCGTCACCGGCGCCACCCGGTACGTGCAGACCGGACGTCGGCCGGTCCTCGGCTGGCTGTCGTCGTACGGCGGCGCGACCCTCGTCCGTCCCGGCGACGCGACGATCCCCACCCCGCTGCCGGACGAGCTGGCAGCCACCATCAATGGAACGGACGACACCATGCGCATCACGTGGGACGCGGCTGGGAAGCAGCCCACCCTCTGGAACGCCGAGGGCCTCTCCTGGCCCATGACCAACATCCGCGCCGCCGGGAAGCTGTTCAGCTGCCGACGGTCCTGACGCTCGTGCGCCGCTTCATCCGCGCCGACCAGTCGAAGGCGTACCCCGAGAAGTTCAACGCTCTCGAGGCCGCCATCCTCCGCATCGTCTTCTCGAACCTGAAGTAAGGACCGGCCCCATGAACACTCTCTTCTCCCGCTACGCGACCACGCTGCTGCCGCTCGGCGTCGCGATCCTCGGTGTCCTGCAGGCGGCGCAGGCAGCCGGGAAGTCGACCCTGTTCGACTGGCAGACGATCACGCAGATCGTGCTCCTCCTCGTCGGCACCGGCGTCGTGTACTGGCTGCCGCTCGTCGCGTCCCGCTGGCAGGGTGCGTTCAAGACCGGTGCCGCGATCGTGTTCGCGATCGTCTCCGCGGTCGTCGCTGTCGCCCCGGACGGGCACTTCACGAAGGCGAACGGCATCCTCGTCGTCACCGCCGTGTTCAAGGCCCTCGCCACGGAGCTCGGCGTGCAGATCCGTGTCGACTCCGCCCGTGTGACGACGACTCCGGACACGGCGACGGTCGGCCTGACCTCGTCCGATGTGAAGGCGCTCGACGGGCTGACGGTGAACGGGTACGCGGTCGACGAGCAGCCCACGTCGGTCGAGCCGGGTGCTGACGAGGCGGAGCAGTCCGGCACGGTCCCCGAGGCGGACGAGCCGAAGCACCTCGCGAAGTCCTGACGTTCCCCTGACCCCACGGAAGGGGAACAGCATGCCGGAGCATCAGGGTCCGGAACCGACCGGCTGGGAGCTGATGCGGGGCCTCGAGCGTGTCCAGGAGTCCGTGGACGCGCTCGGAGGACGTGTCGTGTCCACCGACCTGTTCAAGGCGCACATCGATTCCGAGGAACGCCGCATCGGCGACGTGGAAGCGGATGTGGCGGAGATCAAGAAGGACAACGCGGCTCGAGCGACTCGGGAGCAGGCACGTGAGGACGACCAACGCCGAGCGAAAGCGGGCCTGTACGCGTCGGTCGCGCTCGGTGTCGCTGCGATCGCGGCGTCGTTCATCGTCCCGTTCATTCATGGAGGTGCGTGATGCGTTGGGTTCGCGAGCGACTCACGTCGCAGGTTGTCGGCTGGGGTGCGGTGGCTGTGATCATCGCGGGAACGATCGCGCTCGTCGTGTTCGCCCTGTCCACGCAGCAGGCCACGATCACCTCTCTCCGGGAGAGGAACCGTGACTTGAGCGGCAGCTCGAGGAAGCGTCCACCCGGTACAACTCGCTGCTGTCGCAGTACACGTCCCTGTTCAAGAAGTCCCGCTCGGAGGGTGTGGAGCCGGGCACGACGGACCCGTCGGATCTGCCGTCCACGGCAACGGCGGGTAGCCGTGGACCTACCGGCGCGATCGGCCCTGCCGGACCGGCGGGTCCGAAGGGCGACATGGGCGTTCGCGGGCAGACCGGCCCCGCCGGCAAGAACGGCGAGCAGGGCGACACGGGCGCACCTGGAGCGACGGGAGACACCGGAGCGGCTGGCAGTCCGGGTGCTGCTGGGAACGACGGCGCAGCGGGCGCTCAGGGCGTTCCGGGACCGCAGGGACCGACCGGTGCGACAGGCGCCACCGGAGCGCCCGGAGCGGCTGGGAAGGACGGCAGTGACGGGAAGAATGGCCGCGGCGTCTCCACGATCACCTGCGTTCTCACCGACACTGGACCGCATTCCGGTTCACGTTCACCGACTCCACCACCAGCGACGTTGCCGGCGTATGCACGCCATCGGCTGAACCGACCGACACGCCTACGGGCTGAACGACATGACCCCCACCGGGTTCCCTCACGGGAGCCTGGTGGGGGTCTGTTCGTCGTTGTCAGGATTCCTTGGAGTCCTGGTCCCAGTCGAGTTCGAACAGGGTGTTCACGGAGTCGTCTTCCGCGACCGACACTCGGAGGGCCTTCTTGTGCTGAGTAGGGAATCGTCGCTCAAACAGTGCCTTGAAGTTGTCGACGTCGTCGGCGACCTGCATCAGCGTGGTGACCGTCAGGATCTGCCGGTCCAGGTGTTCGTTCCCAGTGTCGATGGTGAGGTGCTGGTGGTGCTTGCGCAGGCGGTGACCGGACGCGTTCTTCGGGTTCACGCGCTGCAGCTTTTCAAGGACGCCGTCCGGGAGCTGCTCGTAGACGTACTGGTTGATGAAGCGTCCGACGTACTGGGGGTGTCGTGCTTTCCCGGGGCGGTAGTCCCAGCCGTAGAGGCGGTAGATCTCCCGGAAGAAGTCGTCCGGGAAGATCCGCACCCAGGGGCGGAATGACTCTTCAACGTACGCCTCGAGCAGCTTCTGAAGCTCGTCGCGTGCACGAACTCCCTGGTATCCGGTTGCCTCGTCGACGAGCGCGATGATGCCGATCTTCGCAAGGCTACGCATGAGCACCTCTGCGGCTTCGGCGTAGGGCATCTGCCGGTCGAGGAGCTTCCCCTTCGACCGGGCCTCGAGGTAGACGTCGCAGATCTCGGGCAGCGTCTCGGCGCGGTATCCGATGCTGACGAATCGCTGGTTCGGCAGCCGGTAGGTGATCGGGTCAAGGTCGGCGAGCAGCTTCGGGCTGACGAACGGTTCGAGGTTGTTCGCCGCGAGGAACGGTGCGCGCTTGGCCGCGTCGCGATCGCCGCGACGACCCATGCTGCGAGCACGGCCGAGAAGCTTCTAGCACGGTGCCCTGAGCGAGCACGCGAGTTCCATCCTCGAGGACCGCGCACTCGATCCGGCGATCGCCGATGATCAAGGCGCCAGCGAGAGTGGCCTTCTTGACGTTCTTGTCCCACCGCGCCTGAGCAGCTCGCTGGGCAATCTCTTGCCGTCGCTCCGGTGTGAGCTTCCGAGCGCGGGCGCGACCGCCCTCGCTCGAGTCGAAGCTGGAACAGTTCGATGTCGTCCGCGGTCTCGTTGCCTTCGGTGTTGGTCTGGGTGTCGCTCACGCGCTACTCCAATGCTTGCTGACTAGGGCGCGGCAAGCATACGCCGCACTGCCGACAGCGACAACTGGTGTGCTCGCCTGACCGATCGTCATAGCCATGCCGATTCTCGTTCGCCGGACGTCTGGTTCGCTCGCGGCTATGCTTGCTCGTCATTCTCGTACCGGTGCTTGCAGGGAGTGAGGCCAGACGACCGCGCACCACGCCGAGGCGAAGCCGAACGGTCTACCGCCGCGTCCTCAGCACCCGCCGGGTGACCCTGTCTCTCGGCACCCACACCTTGTGCGCGAACCCCATGTGCGCGAGTTGCACGAGGACCCGATCCCTATCGTCCACTGGTGGGAGAACGCCGATGGCCGGCCACCCCCAGCTAGGGGTGGCCGGCCATCGGCGCTTGCCTGTGTAACGGTGTCAGCGGTGCCGGGCGCTGAGCCGTCCAAGGACGTATCTCGCGAGGGCTCCCACGATGAGCGCTGTGCCGACCAGCAGGACGTACTGCAGCCAAAGCGGGGTGATCGCTGGCTGCCCGGCTAGCTGAAGTGAGCACACCACAACGACGAGTCCGCAGATGAGCAGCGTCTTGCCGTCGATCCCGGTGCTCTCTTCGGTCCCGCGTTCGTCGAGCCCGTGGATGATCAGGAAGCCGATCATCGCGGAGGCCACGGGCAACGCGCCCACGGATATCCAGTGAAAGAATTCGGACACGTCAGTACTTCGCCGTCGCGAGGGACCAGCAGGAACCGAGCCCGATGATGTTCAGGATTGTCTTTCCTCCTTCATGGAAGAGGCCAGAGACCGCCTCAATCTGCTTCTTTGACAAGCTAGACCTGTTCTTGACGTACTTCTTCAGCAGTCCGACCACCTTCTTCATCGAGCCTCCCAGCTTGTTGTACCAGTAGACGGCCTTCTTGATCCCCTTGACGATCTTCTCGGCCTTGATGAACGCCTGAAGTACCTTCGCGCTGGCGAGCGCCAGGCCAGCGATCTCCGCCGCGCAGCCGACCGCGTTACCGATCACCGACCAGAGGCTGGGATCGGCAACGACAGGGAACTGCACGCCGGGCGCGCTGGTGTCGATCTGCTGTGTGACGACGTTGCCGTCGACGACGAACTTCGTCGGCACGTCGGCACCGTTCGCGTCCACGGCCCAGGGCGCGTCGACGAATCCGACCGGCATGCCGCTCGCGTCAGCGATCTGCACTGCGCCGTTGTCGCTCACGCTCACCGAGCCGCCCGCGGGTAGGTCGAGCGGATAGGCAAACGAGGTAGGAGACGAGGGCCCGGAGAGCACCGTGTTGATCGCCAGGCTGCCGTCAGCATGCGAGATGGGCACCGTGTATGAGCCGTTGCCGTTGTCGAAGCTGACGATCCCGTTCGCCTCGGATCGTGCTGTACTTGCGGTTGCTGCGAAGGGCAGACCCGCAGCCAGATTCGCCGTGGCTCCGGTTTCGGAGTCCGTCGCGGTTACGGTGACCTCGTCGCCAGCGCTGCTCGGGACGCTAGACGCCTGCTCCCCGCTGGTCTGAAGTGCGTAGCGAGCGGTCACGTCAGGCGCCGTCGGCGACAGGCCGAGGAAGACCTCCGGATTTGCCGTCTCGATCGCGCGGACGGTGGCGCTCGGTGTGCCGTCGTTCAGTCCGAACGCGATGCTCTCCGTGGAGGTGCTTCCATCTGACTGCATGATGATGGCGTCGACGGTGTGCCAGCCGGCGGCGGCAGGAACCGGCGTTGCGACCTTGGTCGTGTTTGAGGGATCCAGCGGGTACTCCTGGCTGCTGTCACCGTCCACGAGCGTGAACAGCGTCGCGTCGGAGGACAATGCCGCGGGGGCAGATACGGTGCAGCTGATTGCCGAGGTCGGGACAGCGTTGACCCACGCACCGTTCGCATACTGGGCCGGGCAAGAGATCTTCGGTGCTTGCGGGTTGGCGTACCAGCCTTGGACGTCGATGACGTAGTTGGTGACGTCGGCGACGTTGTTGAGGGAGACCTTGCCGTTGGCTCCAAGGGGCACTGTGATGGTGTTGGTGCGGATGGTGCCGTCGTCGAAGTTGATGGACGTGATGTTCGGTCGTGTCGTGCCGTCGGCCCAGACTGTGGCGTTACCAGGACCATTGGTGGCGAGACTGGTCAAGGTCAAAGTGACGGCACTGATGCCGGAGCCCATCACGGGACACCTGCCTTACCTGCGACCTGGATGGAACGGGTCTCGTTCTTCGCCAGCGGGCTACTGCTCGAGGAACGGGAGTCGAACACGCGGCCCGTACCCGGGGTGAACACGGCACCGCCCTGACCGCTGGCAGTGAAGTACGCCTGCACGTCGACGACGAGGTTCGTGGTGCTCCCTGCGTTGTAGACCGTGATCTTGCCCGCGGCCGACAGCTTCACAGGAGTCTGAACGGACGTGGCGACGCTGGCAGCGTAGTCGAGGGAGTTGCTCGGGCGGGTCGCGCCAGTGGCGTACGGGATCAACCAGCCGAGCTTGCTCGTGGTGTTCACCGCGATCAGGTTCACGATGACAGCCGATGCACCCTTCGGGACGCCGGCGGTACCGGTGACCTGCACGTCGACGCTGTCACCCGGCGCAAGGGTCGTCTTCGGAATACCTTGCCCGGAACGGCTGTCCGCGATGCGAGTGCCGTTCAACGGCACGAGGCCCCCGGGAGCAGTGCCGTCGTCGTTCGCGGTGTAGTAGCCCTGCACGTCGAGGACGAGGAAGCCAGCCGTTTCGGTTTCCACCTGGATCGTGCCGTCACTGCCGACCGCGAGAACTGCGGAGAACGACGTGTTCTGCTTGTCGTCGCCGCCGTAGATCCCCATCATCGTGCTCGATGACGATGCGTCAGGGCGCCCAAAGAGCTGCCCCTGCGCTGCGACGTCGCCTACGGTCGCCACAACGGAAACAGCCCCGACGCTGCCATCGCTCGGCACGCCTGCTTTGCCGGCCACGGTGACGGTGCGCCAGCTCTTCGCCGGCATCGGCGTGCTGTAGCCGCCGGTCCCAGAGCGGGTATCGAGGATGCGCCCCGAAGCAGGAACGAACACACCACCGGTACCGGTGTCATTCAAAGCATGCGCTGGCGTCGCCACCAGCAGTGAACCAATCAGCGCGAGCGCACCGAGTGTGGCAGCAACGATGCTGCGCCTTCTCGAGCGCGGAGAGTGCAGCAACGAGCGCACGGGACCCCCTAGACCAGCGACAGCACGAGTTGCTGTCAGCCTCCGCAGTGTAAGAGCCAGCTGAGAGTTCACACGAGGCACCCGTCCGAGGGTCAGGAGGGAAACCCCAGGTCAAAGAGGTTAGTTCCAGTGTGGGCTTAATGCATGCTCAGATTGACGGAAGTCATGTGCCTCGTTCCCGCCGCCTCGTCAGCAGAGGCGTCGAGTACTGGGAGCCCTAGGCGATCGCAGCCGGTGGCACCGGGAACGTCTCACCACACCCCAGGCACGTCAACGG
Source organism: Curtobacterium flaccumfaciens (assembly GCA_029689965.1). Lineage (GTDB taxonomy): Bacteria > Actinomycetota > Actinomycetes > Actinomycetales > Microbacteriaceae > Curtobacterium > Curtobacterium flaccumfaciens_E. Next base: position 3,223,373 of record CP121450.1, read on the forward strand.
GCCAGCCGTCGCCGCCTTTGGCTCGGGCGTGACGACGATCTGTGTGTCGCCGCAGTACGGGCACTTCATGACGCCACTGTAGCCATGCCTACAAATCGGTGCTGCCGTGGCGCGGCTCGCCGGTATGGTCATCTCGCAGGCCACTGAGGCAGTGGCATCGACGAGAGGGATGCGATGAAGCTCAGATTCAAGTCAATGTATGTTGCTGCCGCTGTGCTGGCTACTGCCAGCGGGGCGGTTCTGGCTGGTGGTGCAGCACTACCTGCGAACGCTGCAACCAGTACGAGCTGCACAAGCAAGCTCGTGAAGACCGCCACGCTGACATCCGGCACCGGGAACACCCTCGGCCAAGGCCGCCTGTACTCGAACGGTAACGGTGGTTGGTGCGGCATGACCGTGCACACCGGGTCCTTCGTGGGCAAGGCGACTGTCACCGAGGTCTACGTCGACGGGGCGAAGCTGAACGGCACCGAGAATGGATCAGGAGGGGCAGACGACGGCACGTACAGCAACTATGCGGGGCCGGCTCTCGCCTCAGGTCCGTGTGTGCACGCCCGCTTCTCGATGAACAACGCCAAGCACAATCATGGCGGCTCCGCGGTCATTTACTTCGGATGCACCTCGAACAATCACGTGGCCACCGCGAGCTGGTGACGACAGCTCGGCTCGGCTAGACAGATCGCGCACGTCGGCGAACAGCGCCCGGACAAGTGACGTTCGTTTGTCGCGGTCGAGCACATCTGCAAGACACCCCCACTCGAGAAGATGGGGCGTTCTTCGTGGTTGGTCAGTCGTTCAGGTGCGCGACCGCGTAATCGGCCTCCGACTGGCTGAACTTGTCGGCGTCGCTGCTGAGCTGGTCGCGGATGGCTTCCGGCGACATGTTCATCGAGTCCTGGTAGGTCTTCGCGGTCGCGAGGGCGTTCGCGTTCCAATCGGCCTTGACGTGGTCAACGGCATATGCGGCTGCCTCGTCGGAAAACTGGTCGGCGACGTCCGAGGTGAGCTGAGCCCGGATACCTTCCTTGGACAGGTGCATCATGTCGGAATAGTTCTGTGCAGACTTCAGCGCCGACGTGTACTCGGCCGGGACGTCCGAGTCGGATGAACTCGAGGACGACTCGTCCGCAGCTTCGGTGGAGGGTGACGGAGTCGCCGCGTCCCCTGTCGCTGCCGGCGCGGATGACTCGAGCGCATCCGAAACACTGTTGAGTGCCGCTGCGTAGATCGATGCCGTGGTGATACCGACAATCAGGGCGAGTCCGCCGAGGATGGTTCCGGCGATGGCGAGTCCGCGGGACCGGTTCTTCTGGACGAGGGCGATGATGCCGAGGACCACCGCTCCCACGCCGAGGACGATCGACACGAAGTTGACAATCGGAATAGCGCATCCCACGATGGCGACGATGCCGAGGATGAGGGCAGTCAAGCCGAGCGGGTTCGACCGCCTCTGCGTAGGCGGCTGCGGGGCGTAGGGGCGGGCTGATCCTGAGTCATGGGAGCTCCTTGGTGAAAGCTATGTGGAACCCCGTGAGCCTAGCCAGACGAACGTATGGTGAGTACCCCGCATAGTGGGGGCAGTTGGAGCCGCCGCCGGTCTGCTCCCGGGAGTGCTCCACTTCCCGTACCCGTCGGCGGCTCCGAGAACGCCAGGGAGACGTTCTCACACCCACTGTCGCGGGCCTGAGTCAGGCTATGGTGCAGGAAACAACGCGCGCACTAGTGTTCGTGAGATGAGCACGAATCGTGATCTGGAACGCGCTGGCATCAACATCGCGGCGCAGACCCCGGCCGTGGCCGCGTCGCTCACGTTCATCTCCGAGCACTACCTCGAGCCCCTCACAGCGGACCAGGTCGCTGCGGCCGGTGGCCATGCGCCCCGCACGATGCAGGAGGCGTTCCAACGTGACCTCGATCGCACAGCGACCAGCGTCATCCTCGAGCTCCGTCTCCACGCGGCCCGCGAGATCCTGCTGCGCGGCCAGGGACCGATCGTGATCAAGGACGTCGCAGCCCGCGTCGGCTGGGCGCACCCGGCCGCTTCTCCGTCCGCTACCGCGAGCTCTTCGGCGAAACGCCAAGACAGACGCTTCAGGCCCGCGCCCGCGCCCGAGTCGGCTGGCCGCGGTGATGCCGAATCCCTGATCCGGCATCCGGCACCACCACAGCGCACCCGCCCCTAGCAGGGTGCTAGCCCAGGAGCACGCTCAAACCGGGCCTGCGGGCGAGGTCAGTGTGTGCACTCGAGTGTGTACTGCAACTGCGAAAGCCCCGGCCAGCTAGTCCATAAGAACCGTCTGACCGGGGCTTTTTGGAGCCGCCTGTCGGAATCGAACCGACGACCTATTCATTACGAGTGAATCGCTCTGCCGACTGAGCTAAGGCGGCGGGCGCTCCGTTGCCGGAGCGGCACGGGTCACAACTATACAGGTTCAGACGAGCGAACGCGAAACGAGGGCGTCGAGGTCGGCGAACGAGCGCTGCAGTTCGTCGACCAGGTGCGTGTCGGTGCCGGCGTCCGACCACTCCCACCACGCGTGACGCAGTGCGGCGAGGGCGACCAGCGACGCCAGGCGCGCCTGCCGACGGCGGACGGCGGCGTCGGCACCGGCACCCGCCCCCTCGAGCCGGGCGACCACGGCCCGTTCGATCTCGGCCTGGAACTCCTTCATCGACTCCATCCGACGGCTGAACAGCTCGGGAGCGGCACGCAGCACCTGCTGCCGCTCCTCGATCAGTCCGCGCTCCTCGATGAGCTCACGGGTCGAGTGCACGAGCAGCGCGCCGAGGTCCGCGAGCAGGTCCCCGCCGGACCACCGTCGACGAAGTCCGCCAGGGCCGCGTCGTCCGGGAGCGTCGGGTCGTCCCCGAGGATCGCGCCCTCCTTGTTCGGGAAGTAGTTGAAGAACGTGCGCGGGGAGATGTCGGCTCGTCGGGAGACCTCGTCCACGGTGACCGCCGCGAGTCCCTCCTCGATCGCGATGCGGAGCGCGGCCTGCTGGATCGCGAGTCGGGTGGCGCGGCGCTTCCGCTCGCGCAGGCCGGGTTCTGCGTCGGACATGGGGCGATTGTCCCATGCGCGGCCGTGGGCGTGGCGGCGCGCGTCCGGGGGCGAGACCGGACGACCGTGTGATCGGCATGCGGCGGGCGCAACGTGCGAGGCTCCGCGCATGGTGCGAGACGTTCCGGCTCGCACACTCGCGAGGACCTCGCACACTCGCGAGGACCTCGCACACTGCGGACGACGCGGAGTGATGCGGTCAGCGACCCGCGCGGGAGATGGTCACGAGGAGCGCTTCGAGCGCGAGGAGCGCTGCGACGTTCGCTGCGATGCGCTGCCGCGCGAGCGCGATGGCGTCCAGGACCTCGAGCGCGGCGGCGGGCGACACGGACTGCAGCGCACGGTCGAGGTGCTCCCGCATCGCGAGGTTCACCGGTTCCGCCGGGACACCGAGCCCGAGCAGCAGCAGGTCGCGGTACAGCGAGGAGACGTCCACGAGGATGCGGTCCAACCCGTCGCGGAGGCTCCGGGTCGCTCGGCGCTTCTGGTCATCCTCGAGGGCCCGCAGTTGCGAGCGGAGTGCCGGCGGGATCGTTCCCCCGGTTCGATGCCCAGGGAGCGCAGGGCGGCGTCGCGCTCCTCGGCGTCCCGCTGCTGGGTGATGGCCTTCGCGTCCTCGTCGGCGACGGCGAGCAGGTCGGCGGCGGCCATCACGGCATCGCCGACGGTGCGGACGCCGAGCACCGTGGTGAGTGTCCGACGTCGACGGGCACGGGCGTCGTCACTCGTGGCGAGACGTTGCGCCATCCCGATGTGGCTCTGCGCCTGGCGGGCGGCGTCCACGGCGAGCGCTCGGTCGACCCGGTCCGCGCGACGATGAGGTCGGCGACCGACTCGATTCCGGGGACCCGGAGCCGCACCGACCGGACGCGCGAGCGGATCGTCGGCAGGAGGTCGGCTTCGCTCGGGGCGCACAGGATCCACACCGTGCGCTCCGGCGGTTCCTCGAGCGCCTTGAGCAGCAGGTTCGAGGTGCGCTCGGTCATGCGGTCAGCGTCCTCGATGATGACGACCCGGTAGCGGCCCACCGAGGGCGAGTAGTACGACGAGGTGACGAGCTGCCGGATCTCGTCGATCGTGATGATCACCCGCTGGGTGGTGAGCACCGAGACGTCCGGGTGGGTCTTCGCCGTGATCTGCTGGAGGGTGTGGTCGTCGTCCGGACCGGAGCCGACGAGCGCCGCGGCGAAGGCGGACGCGACGTTCGATCGACCGGAGCCGGGCGGGCCGGTGATCAGCCACGAGTGCGTCATGCCGCCCGTGCCGTCCGGCGACTCGGCGGCCTGGCGGAGCGACGCGACCGCTTCCTCTTGCCCGGTCAAGCCGTCCCACACGCTCACGGGACCATCCTGCCAGCCGCCACCGTCATCCCTCGTCGATCCCGACCAGGGGCCCGACGGCCGCACGGATCGCACGCTGGACCTCGTCCGCGGGTGCAGCGGCGTCGACGACCAGGAAACGCTCCGGTTCGGCGACCGCCATGTCGAGGAACGCCCGACGGACGGTCTCGTGGAACGTCGCGGCCTCGGACTCGAGACGGTCGAACGTGTCGCCACGGGCCGCGGCGACCCGGGCACGCCCCACCGTCACGTCGAGGTCGAGCAGGATGGTGAGGTCCGGGAGAGCCCGTCAGCCGCCCACTCGGAGACCGACCGGATGTGGTCGGCACCGAGGCCGCGGGCGACACCCTGGTACGCCACCGAGGAGTCGATGTACCGGTCCTGCAGCACCACGTCCCCACGGGCGATCGCCGGGCGGACCAGCGTCTCGACGTGGTGCGCGCGGTCGGCGGCGTAGAGCAGGGCCTCGGCGCGCGGCGCGACGTGACCGCGCTCGTGGAGGACGATCTCGCGGATCCGCACACCGAGGTCGGTCCCTCCCGGCTCACGCGTGCGCACGACGGTCCGGCCGTGCTGTCCGAGCCACGTGCTCAGGAGTTCCGCCTGCGTGGTCTTGCCCGCACCGTCGCCGCCCTCGAGCGTGATGAACCGGCCGGTCACTTCTTCTTGGCCGCGGTCTTCCGCGCCGGTGCCTTCCTCTTCACCGGACCCTTGGCACGCTTGTCCGCGATGAGCTGGACGGCACGGGCGTGGTCGACCGCTTCGACGTCCTCGCCACGCGGGATGGTCGCGTTGGTCTCGCCGTCCGTGACGTACGGACCGAACCTTCCGTCCTTCATCTTGATCGGCTTGCCGGACACCGGGTCGGCGTCGAACTCCTTGAGCGCGGCGCTCGCGGCACGGCGTCCGCCGTACTTCGGCTGGGCGAAGAGTTCGAGGGCTCCGGGCAGGTCGATGTCGAAGATCGCGTCCTCGCTCGGCAGGGTCCGGGTGTCGGTCCCCTTCTTGAGGTACGGGCCGTAGCGGCCGTTCTGCGCCGTGATGTCGTCGCCGGACTCGGGGTCCTTGCCGACCGTGCGGGGCAGGTCGAGCAGCTTGAGGGCGGTCTCGAGGTCGACCGTCTGCGGGTCCATCGACTTGAAGAGCGACGCGGTGCGTTCCTTCGGCGCCGCCGCCTTCTTGGTCGTCTTCTTGGCCGGCTCCTTCTTGGTGGCAGTCACCTTGCCGGCCGCCTGTGCGGCCGGCGTTGCGGCCCTCGCGGCGGCGGAGTCGGCGTCGGCGGCCGCAGCGGTGTCGAGCACCTCGCCGGTGGCGGGGTCGACGGCCGGTTCCGGCTCCGGAGTGCGCTCGGTCACGTACGGACCGAACCGGCCGTCCTTGGCGAGGACCTCTTTCCCGGACTCGGGGTTGATGCCGACGACCCGGTCGCCGAGCACCGGCGCGTCCACGAGCTCGCGTGCCTTCTCGGCGGTGAGCTCGTCGGGCGCGAGGTCCTCGGGGACGTTCACCCGCCGGGGCTTCTCGGGGTCGTCGCCGGGACCTCGATGTAGGGGCCGTACCGGCCGATGCGCAGCGTCAGACCGGGGCGAGCTCGACGGAGTTGATCTCACGTGCATCGATCTCGCCGAGGTTGTCGATGACCGTGCGGAGACCGCGCTGGTCGCCACCGCCGAAGTAGAACTCCTTGAGCCAGTCGACCCGGTCCGCGTCACCGTTGGCGATGCGGTCGAGATCGGCCTCCATGTCGGCGGTGAACTGGTACTGCACGAGGTCGCCGAAGTAGTCCTCCAGCAGACGCACCACGCTGAACGCGATCCAGTTCGGCACGAGCTGCGTTCCCCGCAGCGAGACGTAGCCGCGGTCGATGATCGTCGGGCTGATCGTCGGGAACGTCGACGGACGCCCGATGTCGAGGTCCTCGAGCGTCTTGATCAGGCTCGCCTCGGTGTAGCGCGGCGGCGGGGTCGTGTCGTGCCCCTTCGCGACCACGTCGTCGACACCGAGGTGTTCCCCTTGCTTGACGTCGGGCAGGGCGACGTCGGTGCCGGGGCGGTCCGAGGGCTCGTGACGGTCCTCGTCGCGGCCCTCTTCGTAGGCGTTGAGGAAGCCGCGGAACGTGATGACGGTGCCGGAGGCGGTGAACTCCGCGTCGGTACCGTTCGCCGTGGCGGCGATGCCCTCGACGGACTCGCCGGAGCTGATGCCGAGCACGATCGACGCGGTGGACCCCTTCGCGTCTGCCATCTGGGACGCGATCGTGCGCTTCCAGATGAGGTCGTAGAGCCGCCATTCGACACCGGTCAGGGTGCCCTCGAGCTGCGCCGGGGTGCGGAAGGTGTCACCGGCCGGGCGGATCGCCTCGTGCGCCTCCTGCGCGTTCTTGCTCTTGCTCGCGTAGACCCGCGGCTTGTCCGGGACGGTCGCAGCGCCGTACAGGTCGGCCGCCTGCTTCCGGGCGGCGTCGGTCGCCTGCTTGGAGAGGTTGACCGAGTCGGTACGGATGTAGGTGATGTACCCGTTCTCGTACAGGGTCTGTGCGGCGCGGGCGGTCTGACGCGGCGAGAGACGGAGCTTGCGCGCGGCCTCCTGCTGCATCGTCGACGTCGTGAAGGGCGCGGCCGGACGACGCGTGTACGGCTTCGACTCGACGCTGCGGACGGTGGCGTCGCCGGCGCGCTCGAGCACCGTGGTCAGCGCGGCGGCGGCGGCCTCGTCGAGGCGGACGGCGTCGCCCTTCAGCGCGCCGCGGTCGTCGAAGTCGCGGCCGGAGGCGACGCGGGTGCCCTGGACGCGTGCGAGCCGAGCGGTGAAGGCGGTGTCGCCCGGCTTCTCGAAGCGGGCGCTGAGGTCCCAGTAGTTCGCGGACACGAACGCGAGACGCTCGCGCTCACGGTCGACGACGAGTCGGGTGGCGGCGGACTGCACGCGGCCGGCGGACAGCCCGGGGCCGACCTTGCGCCAGAGCACGGGCGAGACCTCGTACCCGTAGAGACGATCGAGGATGCGACGGGTCTCCTGCGCGTCGACGAGGGCGGTGTCGAGCTCGCGGGTGGCCTCCTGCGCGCGCTGGATCGCCTCCTTCGTGATCTCGTGGAACACCATGCGCTTGACGGGCACCTTCGGCTTCAGGACCTGGAGCAGGTGCCACGCGATGGCCTCGCCTTCGCGGTCCTCATCAGTCGCGAGGTAGAGCTCGTCGGCGTCCTTGAGCGCTCGCTTAAGCTCGGAGACCGTCTTCTTCTTCGCGTCGGACACGACGTAGTAGGGCTCGAAGCCGTTGTCGACGTCCACCGAGAACTTGCCGAGGGAGCCCTTCTTGAGCTCCGCGGGCAGGTTCTTGGGCTCGACGAGGTCGCGGATGTGTCCGACGGACGCCTGGACCTCGTATCCGTCACCGAGGTATTGCGCGATCGTCTTGGCCTTCGCGGGGCTCTCGACGATGACGAGCTTCTTCGTGCCTGGCACGTGTCTCCTTGATCGATGGTGCGCGTCGGCCCTGGACGACGAGCGCGTCCGGGTCGACCGGGGCACCGGTGACCGGGGGCCGACAGGCACACCATACACATAGTGTTCGGGCTGGTCGTCCGCCGGACCGGCGACCGCGACTGCGCCGACGGCGAACGGTCCGCCGTGGACGACGACCCGGACCCGGGCGGCGGCAGCGGCGGTCCCGCAGGCACCGACCACTGCACGGTTCGCCTCGGCCACCCGCGCCGCGACCGAGCACGGGTCGCCGGGCAGGAGCCCCACGACGGCCGCCGCTGCCGCGAGGGCGGAGGCGTCCGCAGCGGTCTGGGCACGGACCGTCGCCACCCGGAGTACGGCAGCGGCGAGCGCCGAGGCGACCACGAGGAGAGCGACGCCGACCACCGCCGTCACGAGCACCGTGGCGGATCCGCGCTCGCTCACCGGCCGTCCTCCGCCGCGCACCCGGTGGCCCTGAGCGGCACCGCGGAGAACGGGCCGACGCCGCCGCGCTCCGCTTCGACGCAGACGACGCCACCACCGCGGTGGATCGTCACGCCGGCCCCGGGAGCGAGCCGCTCGACCGCAGTCCGGCCGGCGTCGTCGTCGCCCCGTCCGAAGGCACGCGCCCCGGTCGCCGCCGCCAGCTGGAGTCGGCCGAGACCGTCGACGACGAGCACCGCGGCGACGAGGGAGGTGAGCACGAGGGCCACGACGGGGAGCGCGACCGCGAACTCGACGCTCACGGTGCCACGCTCCCGTCCGGTCCCTCCCCGCTTCAGAGGGAGAGGGCGCCACGGACGAGCTCAGTGAGGATGCTCTGGACCTCGCCGGAACGCATCACCGCGACGAGTACACCTGCGAAGGCCACGGCGGCGAGGATGACGACCGCGTACTCCGCCGTGGCGGAGCCCCGGTCGTCGCGGAGCCGTCGCCGGAGCCGGGCGCCGGCGCTCGGGTGGGACGTGGTGGGTGTGTCGGTCATGGGTCGTCCTTCCTGGTGTGGTCGTTCCAGCCTCGTGTCCCGTCGGGTTCCGCCGCGCCCCGCGGTACGGATCTGTGGAGCGATCACCGGATGTCGACGACGGTGGAGGAGAGGACTCCGACCACGACCGGCACGACCCCGACGAGGACGAACGCCGGCAGGACGCACACGCCGAGCGGCAGGACGAGCCGGACGGCCAGACGTTCCGCTGCGGCCAGCCCGGCGGCCGCGGCGTCGTCGCGGACGTCCTCGGCCGCCGCACGCAGGAGCGCTGCGGCGGGCACACCGGCCCGACGGGAGAGCGCGAGGACCTCCCGCAAGCGCGCGGCCTCCGTGGCGGAACGAGCGGTCACATCGGATGATCCGTGTCGTTCGTCGAACGCCTCGCGGACCGCCGCGCCACCCGACGCCCACGCCCCGCCACCGGACACCGCGACCGCCCACGCGTCGAGCAGCACGCCCGGCACGTGACCGTCCGGGTCGCCGCGCGCACGAGGCGAGCGGTCCACGCGCGCGCGGCCGCGACGAGCAGGGCCGCCACGGCGCAGCACACCCATCCGATGGGCGACGCCACGAGCACCTGCACGGCGCCGGCACCCATGCCGTTCCGAGGGCGAGGCCGAGCGCGGGGAGCGCGAGCACGATCCGAGCGCTCGCACGCGGCCCGGCGAGCGCCACCCGGACGGCACGGTCCGACGCCGCGGACCGCCGCAGCGCGCCCGCGAGAGAGCGGAGCGCGTCGGCCGACGGCGCTCCGGTGCGCTCCGCGACCCGGAGGACGGCGGCGACGTCCTGCCAGGCGGGATCACCGCCCGCTGGGAACCCGCCCACCAGCTCCCAGGCCCGGGGCGGCGGGACACCGGCCGCGACGAGGGTCGCGACCCGGTCCAAGGCCCGTGCCGCCGACGAGCCGTCATTCGACGCCCGCACGGGCCGAGCCGACGCCCGCCGGGACCTGGCCGCGCCCTGGAGAGCGACACGGCGCATCACCGCGGCCGTTCCAGCGGACGCACCACGAGCCTCCCGTCCGTCCCCACCCGGAGGGTGCCGACGGCGGCGAGCCGACGTCGACCGCCGCTCCGCTCGACGTGCAGCACCAGTTCGAACGCGCTGACGGCCTGCCGGGCGAGCGCCTCGGCCCCGAACCCGGCGAGGGCACCGAGCGCTTCGAGCCGCGCGGCCACGTCCGGGAGGCCGTTCGCGTGCACCGTCCCGGCGCCACCGTCGTGCCCGGTGTTGAGCGCGGAGAGGAGCTCGCGGATCTCGGCACCGCGGCACTCCCCACGACGATGCGGTCCGGACGCATGCGAAGGGCCTCCCGCACGAGCCGGTCGAGTCCGAGCGCACCGGCGCCCTCGGCGTTCGCCTGCCGCGCCTCGAGCGCCACGACGTGCGGGTGGTCGATCCGGAGCTCGGCGACGTCCTCCACGGTCACGATGCGCTCGTCCCGCGGCACGGCGGCGAGCAGGGCGGCGAGCATGGTCGTCTTGCCGCTCCCCGTCGCTCCGGTGACGAGCACGTTGCGCCGTTCGTCGACGGCACGTTCGACGACCGAGCGTGGGACCCGGCCGAACGCACCGAGGGCGTCGAGCGACGCGAGCGTCGGACGTTCCGCGGCCGGCAGCCGGATCGAGACCGCGGTTCCGCCCACGGAGACGGGCGCGAGCACGACGTGCACCCGGATGCCGTCGCCGTGCCGGACATCGGCGCGGGGGTGGTCTCGTCGACATGCCGGCCGCCGCGGGCGACGAGCTCGGTCGCGAGTTCGCGCACCCGCCGCTCGGGCAGCTCGGGCGCGACACGTTCGAGGCCGCGGCCGCGGTCGATCCACGTCCCGCGTCCGCCCACCACGAGGACGTCGGTGACGGCGGCGTCGCCGATCAGCGCGGCGAGTTCCTCGTAGTCGGCGGCAGCGACGTGCCGGGAACGGGAGGGGCGCGACGTGCCCGGCAGGAAGGGCGCGTCGGCACGGTGTCGGTGCATGCGACCAGACAGTAGGGAGCGCGTCGGGTGTCGGTGTCGTCCGTGCCGACGTCTGTGCACGGTTCCGAGCATCCCCAGCAACGGACCGTTTTGTACCCCGACACGCATTCCCGTACCCCGCTGGGTGTCGCAGCACCGGGGGTGTCCGCATCAGGTCCGTGACCGGGATCCGCAGTTGGCCAGGGCAACACGCCCGTGACCGGATGTCGCGCCGTTCGATGCATCGGTATGGACAGGTCTGTCCACCGTTCGGCATGTCCATGGGGATCGGCGTCGGGTGCCGACCGGCAGGACGACCTGGTCAGGCGGGACGGAGCCCGGAAAACAGAAGAGGCGGCACCGGTTGGGGGAACAGGTGCCGCCTTGACATCGGTGGATTGGGGGAATCCGAACCGTTGCCGCCGGAAACGAGTCCAGCGGGAACTACTGTACCCCACGATCGCCCCTCCGGGGCAACCCCGACCACGACATCCGGGCGTGCCGCGGCGAACGCCCGGCGAGACCGCGCCACGCCGCACCGCCCGCGGCCGGAGGGGTAGTCTCCGAAGGCACCCCTGCCGCAACGACGCGAAAGGACATCGATGTCCACACCGACCCAGGCCGATGCACGTCCCGAGGACGGCCCCACGTTCGCGCCACCGCCCGAGTTCGTCGCGGACGCGGTCGCCCACGAGGACCTCCACGAGTCCGCGGCGGCCGACCGCGAGGCGTTCTGGGCCGAGCAGTCCCGCGCCCTGCTCGACTGGCGGACCCCCTTCACGCAGACGCTGGACTGGTCCGGCGCGCCCTTCGCGAAGTGGTTCGCGGACGGCACGCTCAACGTCGCCGAGAACTGCCTCGACCGCCACGTCCGGGCCGGCAACGGCGACCGCGTCGCGATCCACTTCGAGGGAGCGCCGGGCGACACCCGCCGCATCACCTACGCCGAGTTGACCGCCGACGTGCAGCGCGCCGCGAACATGCTCACCGACCTGGGCGTGGGACAGGGGGACCGCGTGGTCGTGTACCTCCCCCTCATCCCCGAGGCCGTCGTGACCATGCTCGCGGTCGCGCGCATCGGTGCGATCCACTCCGTCGTGTTCGGCGGCTTCAGTGCGGAGAGCCTCCGGGCTCGCATCGAGGACGCCGAGGCGAAGCTCGTGGTCACGGCGGACGGCGGTTGGCGGCGCGGCGCCGTGTCAGCGCTCAAGCCCGCGGTCGACGAAGCGCTCGAGGGCGACGGCACCGAGAGCGTCGAGCACGTGCTGGTCGTCAAGCGCGGCGGCAACGACATCGCCTGGAACGACCGCGACCTCTGGTGGCACGACGAGTTCGCCAAGGCCGCACCGGACCACGAGGCGCAGGCGTTCGAGGCCGAGAACCCGCTCTTCATCCTCTACACCTCGGGCACGACGGGTCGGCCGAAGGGCATCGTGCACACGTCGGGCGGGTACCTGACGCAGGCGGCGTACACACACCGGAACGTGTTCGACATGCACCCGGAGAAGGACGTCTACTGGTGCACGGCCGACATCGGCTGGATCACCGGCCACACCTACGTCGTCTACGGCCCGCTCGCGAACGGCGTCACCCAGGTGCTCTACGAGGGCACCCCGGACGAACCGAAGCCGGGCCGCTGGTGGGACCTCGTCGACGCGTACGGCGTCACGGTCCTCTACACCGCCCCGACCGCGGTCCGCGCCGCCATGAAGGCCGGGCGCGAGATCCCCGAGGCGCGAAGCCTCGACAGCCTCCGCCTGCTCGGCAGCGTCGGCGAGCCGATCAACCCCGAGGCGTGGCAGTGGTACCGACAGGTCATCGGCCACGACCGGACGCCGATCGTGGACACCTGGTGGCAGACCGAGACCGGGGCGATCATGATCTCCGCGCTGCCCGGCGTCACGAAGCTCAAGCCCGGCGCCGCGCAGACGCCCCTGCCCGGGATCGTCGCCGAGATCGTCGACGACGACGGGAACCGCGCCGATCCTGGCGAGAGCGGGTACCTCACGATCACCGATCCGTGGCCGTCGATGGCGCGCGGCATCTGGAACGACCCGGACCGGTTCGTCGAGACGTACTGGTCGCGCTTCGCCGGCCGCTACTTCGCCGGTGACGGTGCCCGGTTGGACGGCCAGGGCGACATCTGGGTCCTGGGCCGCGTCGACGACGTCATGAACGTCTCCGGCCACCGCCTGTCGACGGCCGAGATCGAGTCCGCGCTGGTCGGGCACGACGGCGTCGCCGAGGCGGCGGTCGTCGGCGCCGCGGACGAGACCACCGGTCAGGCCGTGGTCGCGTTCGTCATCCTCACCACCGAGGCGGCCGACGGCGTCGACCGCGACGCGGTCGCCACGGAGCTCCGCAACTGGGTCGGCAAGCGCATCGGCGCGATCGCGAAGCCCCGCCAGGTCGTGATCGTCCCCGAGCTGCCGAAGACGCGGTCCGGCAAGATCATGCGGCGGCTGCTCCGCGACGCGGCCGAGGGCCGCCGTATCGGCGACACGACCACGTTGGCCGACCCGACGATCATGGCGACCATCGCGGATCTCATGTGATCCCGCACACGTGAGCAGGGCCTCCAGTCCGAACTGACTGGGCCCACGCCGCCGGTTCCGGACCGACGCGCCAGCGGCGGGCCGGCCGTGCCGGTGGGGAGAGGCCCTGCTCACGTGTGCTGCGCCGCCGACGGTCCGTCAGTCGGTCAGTTCCACCACCAGCTCGACCTCGACCGGTGCGTCCAGCGGGAGCACCGCAACGCCCACCGCGCTGCGCGCGTGGACGCCGGCTTCGCCGAAGACCTCGCCGACGAGCGTCGAGGCGCCGTTCGCGACGCCCGGCTGCCCGGTGAACGACGGATCGGACGCGACGAACACCGTCACCTTCACGACCCGCGCGACCCGGTCGAGCGAGCCGGCGACCGACTGCACGGCGGCGAGCGCGTTGAGCGCGGCCGTGCGCGCCTGGACGGTGGCGGTCTCGGCGTCGACCGACTGGCCGACCTTGCCGGTCACCGGCAGCGCCCCGTCCACGAAGGGCAGCTGCCCGGCGGTGTACACGTACCGCCCGGTGACCACCGCGGGCACGTACGCGGCGACCGGGGCGGCCACCGACGGGATCGTCAAGCCGAGCTCGGTGAGGCGGTCGGCGACGCTCACGCGTCCGCCTTCGGGCGCTTGAGGTAGGCGACGAGCCCGCCCTCCGGCCGGTGACGACCTGGACCAGTTCCCAGCCCTCGTCCCCGAAGTTGTTCAGGATCGCGGTGGTGTTGTGGATGATCAACGGGGTCGTGAGGTATTCCCAGCGAGTCATGGAGATCCTTGCCAGCCTTTCAGTCGGCGGTGTCGTTTAGGCTGCATCCTATGTCTGCCCAGAAGACGTCTGCCTCGCGGACCAAGCCCGTCTCTGCAGTCGGCGCCTTCGTCGGTTTCGTCGGCTTCAGCGTGCTCGCCGGCCTGCTCGTCACGATCGGCGTCACGCCCGCGATCGCGGTCGCCGGGGTCACGACGACGTCCACGATCGGCGTGTTCGAGTCCCTGCCGGAGTACATCGAGATCGGTGACCTCCCGCAGCGCAACGAGCTGTACGCGTACCAGGGCGGCAAGTCGGTGCACTTCGCGACGGTCTACGACCAGAACCGGCAGGAGCTGAAGTTCGACCAGATCAGCGACCAGCTGAAGAACGCGGCCATCGACGGCGAGGACAAGCGCTTCTACGAGCACGGCGGCGTCGACATGACGTCACTCGTCCGCGCGGGTGTGGGCAGCCTCGCGGGTGGGCTCGGCGATTCCGGCGGTGGATCGACGCTGACGATGCAGCTCGTCCGTAACATCAAGATGAACCAGGCACTCGAGCTCCCCACGAAGGAAGAGCAGCTCAAGGCCTACCAAGAGGCGACCGAGACGACTATCCCCGCAAGCTCGAGGAGATGAAGCTCGCGATCGGTCTCGCCAAGAAGTACACGAAGAAGGAGATCCTCACCGGGTACCTCAACATCGCGTACTTCGGCGACCAGACCTACGGCGTGCAGGCAGCCGCACAGCACTACTACAACAAGAGCGCGACCGACCTGACCCCGGCCGAGGCGGCCTCCATCCTGGCGATCGTGCAGTCGCCGAACACGCGCAACCTGTCGAACCCGAAGTACTACGACGCCAACGTCGCGCGCCGCAACGTCATCCTCAAGTCGATGTACTCGCAGAAGCACCTGACGAAGGCCGAGTACGACCAGGCCGTCGCATCGAACCCGAAGGACTACGTCCACCTCACCGAGCCGACGCAGGGCTGCCGCGCCTCCGTGGGCGACGGATCGCAGTTCTTTTGCGACTACGCGGTGAAGGTCGTCAAGGAGATGTCGCAGCTCGGCGCAACGCAGAAGGAACGCGACACCGCCTGGCGCAACGGCGGCTACAAGGTCCAGACGACGCTGAACATCGACCTGAACGCGAAGCAGAAGGAAATCCTCAACACCTATGACAACAAGACCGAAACGGCGTTCAAACTCGGTTCGACCCTGAACTCGATCGAGGCGGGACCGGTCGGATCCTCACCATGGCGCAGAACAAGGACTACGACCAGTCGCTCAAGTCCCCGCCGTCGGCGACGAGCATCAACTACAGCGTCGATTACAAGTACGGCAACTCCGGCGGGTTCCAGACGGGTTCCACCTACAAGCTCTTCACCCTCCTGGCCTGGCTCAAGGCCGGACACGGGCTGAACGAAACGGTGAGCGGTACTCCCCGACTGATGTCGGCTGGGTGGACGCAATGCGGTCAGCCCTACTACGCGGGCGGGTACACGCCGAAGAACGACTCTCCCGGTGAGAGCGGCAACTACACCGTGGCGCGAGCCACGGCGCTCTCCATCAACGTCGCGTTCCTGAACATGGCGCAGAAGCTCGATCTCTGCGACATCAAGGACATCGCCCAGTCGCTCGGGGTCCACCGGGCTGATGGCGGTGACCTCAAGTCGAACCCAACGTCCGTGCTCGGCATCAACGAGATCGCACCCATGACCATGGCCGCGGCCTACGCCGCAGTCGCGAACAACGGCATCTACTGCGCCCCGATCGCGATCGAACAGATCACGAACGCCGAGGGCAAGAAGCTTGGAGGGCAGACGAAGGACTGCAAGCAGGCGATCGAACCATCCGTCGCCCAGGCGGCCGTGTACGCCATGAAGGGCACGATCGCCGGCGGAACCGCAGCGGGTGCGCAGACGCCTGACGGGACCCAGCTCTTCGGTAAGACCGGTACGACTGACACGGCGAACCAGATCTGGCTCGTCGGTTCGAGTTCGCGCGTGGCCACGTCGTACTGGCAGGGGAACACCGACGGCGGTTTGACGAACCTCCGCCACTACAGCAACGGGGTCAACGGCACGTACGCCGGCACGCGAGCGAGCGTTTGGCGCCTCGCACAGACTCCGGTCAACGCCGAGTACCCGGCAGGCCCGTTCACCGACCCGGATTCCTCGACGCTCCGCGGGAACAGCAAGGCGGTCCCGACGTCACCGGTAAGAGCGCAGCTGACGCCAAGGCAGCACTGGCCGCCTCCGGCTTCACCTACGTCGACGGCGGCGCCCAGCCCGGCGTCGAGAAGGCGGGCACGGTGACCTCGTCGTCTCCGTCCGCGGGATCGCTGCTGTCGAGCGGGTCGAGCGTCACGGTGTACACCTCGGACGGATCGCAGATCACGGTCCCCTCGGTGACCGGCAAGCCGTTGAACGACGCAAGGGCGCAGCTGAACGAGGTCGGACTCACCAACGTCGCGATCGCTGACCAGTACGCGAAGGGCGGCGGCGACAAGGAGTGCCGCGTTGCTGCGGTCGACCCGGGCGTGCACACCAACGCCAGCAAAGACTCCACGGTCACGCTGACGCTGTACGGCGACAAGAACGGCAAGGCGCCCAAGGACTGCAAGTGACCCGCGGGCGCGCCGCGCTCGGGGTCCTCGCAGCGGGTGCGGCGGTCGGTGCCGCATCGGCGGCCTGGGGTTCACTCGTCGAACGGCGTCGCTTCGGCATCCGCTGGGAGACCGTTCCGGTGCTCGCGCCGGGATCGCGCGACGTGGTCGTCCTGCACCTGTCGGACATCCACATGGCACCGTGGCAGGCGGACAAGCAGCAGTGGCTGCGCGATCTGAGTCTCGTCGAGCCGGACTTCATCGTGAACACCGGCGACAACCTCGGCCACCCGACCGCCAACGCCGCGGTGGAGTACGCCCTCGAGCCGTTCCGCGGTGTGCCCGGTGCGTTCGCGTACGGGTCGAACGACTTCTACGGTCCGTCGCCCCGCAACCCGTTCAAGTACTTCTCCGGGCCGAGCCAGATGCACTCCGAGCGGCGTCCCGTCGAACTCGACGTCGACCGGCAGACGGCGTTCTTCGAGTCGCTCGGCTGGCTCGACGTGAACGACCAGGCACACGCTGTGGAGCTCCGCGGCTCGCGCTTCGAGCTGTTCGGCACGTCGGACGCGCACCGCGGCTGGGACCGCCTCGACCTGCTCCCCACCAACGTCGACGAGATGCGAAGCGACGTCCCGTGGTCGGAAGACGAGGACGGCCCCTCCCCCGTCGCGATCGGCATCACGCACGCGCCGTACCGGCGGGTGCTCGACGCCTTCGTGACGCAGGGCGCCGACATCGTCTTCGCGGGGCACACCCACGGCGGTCAGGTGCAGGTGCCGGGCGTCGGGGCACTCGTGACGAACTGCGATCTCCCGCGCCGCTACGTCAGTGGACTGCACAAGTGGCAGCACCGCGGGCACTGGTCGTGGCTCGAGGTGTCGGCGGGTCTCGGGACGTCGATCTACGCTCCGGTGCGGTTCGCCTGCCGGCCGGAGGCGGTCGTCGTCACACTGACCGCCCGGACCGACTGAGACGGTCCGGCACGACGCGCCCGGGAGTTCACCGGATGGTCACGAGCACCCCGGATCATCGGATAGACTTCTCGGGTTGCTCCGGTACGGAGTGACCACACCGCGGGGTGTGGCGCAGCTTGGTAGCGCGCCTCGTTCGGGACGAGGAGGTCGCAGGTTCAAATCCTGTCACCCCGACACTGTGTTGAGACAGTACGCAGCAGGCCCTGGTTCTCCGGAACCAGGGCCTGCTGCTTTCCCCGGCCCCACGGACGTGCCACCGGGCACACCTCCCCCGCATGTGTCGCCGGGCACACGTCGCCAGCGCCACGACGGAAGCCGCCCGGCCGCGGGCTACGCTCGAACCGCCATGGAGATCCCCGCACCGCTCGCCGCCGTCCTCACGCAGATCGGCACGCGCTTCCCCGAGCTCGCGGACGACCCGGTGATGGCGCAGAGCCTGCTCGACAACGTCACGTCGATGATCGCCGAGGCGCACGAGCGGTACGCCGCCGGTGCCGACGGGAGCGTGGTCAGCGACCGTTTCCTGGACCCCGAGTACCTCGCCACCGGGGTCCTGCACGCAGAACATGCCCAGCACCCCGCCGGCGCGATGCTGGCGGCCGAAGTGCTGTTCGACTCCTACCTGCCGGTGTTCGTGGGCGAGGTCGGCGCGACGACCGCCGACGAGCTGCTCCGCGCCACGAGGGCGCTGCACGCCGGGATCTGGAGCCGGTTCCCGGCGGGAGCGATCGCGTACACCGAGGCGCTCCGGCAACGGCTGACGACGGCGCACCTCGACTCCCGTACGCAGATCGCCCGCGATCTGCACGACCGTGTCGCCCACGGCGTCCTGGCGGGTCTCCAGCGACTCGACCTGGTCCTCCTCGCGGACCCGCCCGCCGACCGCCGCACGGAACAGCTGGAGGCCGCGGGACGCCTGCTCCGGTCCGCGCTCGCCGACGTCCAGGACCTCGCGGTGTCCCTGCACGCGCGGGTCGGCGACGACCACCTCGACGACGCGCTCCGGCGACACGTGCGCGACCTCTTCCCCGACGACGACCGGATCACGGTGGCCACGACCGGCTCGCCCGCCCCGCTGCCGAGCTGGAGGGGCGAAGAGGCCCTCACGATCCTGCTCGAGGCGCTCACGAACCGACGGAAGCACGCCCCCGGATCGACCGCGACCGTGCGGTTCGACTGGACCGCCACCGCCGTGACGGCCACCGTCTCGGACGACGGGCCGGGGTTCGACACCTCGCACGCCGCAGAGGGTCGACTCGGGCAGCACACGATGCGCGAGCGCGCAGGTGTCATCGGTGCACGTCTCGACGTCGAGAGCGCTCCCGGGCACGGGACCACCGTCCGCCTCACCATCCCGAAGGGTGCGATGTGACCGCCACCACCACCGTGACGCACGTCGCGATCGTCGACGACCACCGCCTCTTCCGTGAGGGACTGGCGACGATCCTGTCGTCGGTCCCGACGATCCGCGTGGTCTCCCACGGCGAGCGCCCTTCCGACGTCCTCGACTCCCCCGAGGCCGCCGCGATCGACGTCCTGCTGCTCGACGTCGAGCTGGACGGGCCACCCGCGCGCACGACCATCGCGACGGTGCGGCGGAACCACCCGGGCATCGCGGTCGTCGTGCTGACGATGCACCGGGACGCCGTCCTGCGCCGAGCCCTGCTCGACGCGGGTGCCGTGGACTTCGTGACGAAGGACACCCCGAGCCGCGAACTCGTCGACCGCATCGTCCGGGCGACGAGCGTCGACGCGGCACCGGTCACGTTCCCGGTCGACCTCGTCACCGAGGCCCGGGCGGGCTCACCCCTGAGCGACCGCGAGCTCGAGGTCCTGCGGCTGATCGCGGCCGCGCGGTCGAACGCCGAGATCGCCACCGACCTGGGGCTCGCGATCGGCACCGTGAAGCGCCACGTCTACAACGTGTTCCGGAAGCTCGATGTCGGGTCCCGTGTCGCGGCGATCGCCGCCGCGACGCGACTGGGCCTGCTCGCCTAGGGTCCCTCGTCCGGAGAGCAGGAATCGTCGAGCGTCGTCCGACGACCCGAGGATCGCTGCTCACCCGATCGGCTGCTGCGCGGCGGACACGCCGGACACGGATTCCGCACGCACGAGCCGTCCGGCACCGTGCAGCGACGCCACGACGTCGAGCGCCTGGTGCCGGTACCGCGCCTGCGCTGCCCCGGGTGCGACGATCACGCCGTCCGCGCCGGTGGACTCCACCAGGGAGTTGATCTTCGCGGCGACCTCGTCCGCGTTGCCGTACGCCTGCCGCTCCGTCCGCGCCGCGATGAACCGCCGTTCGAGGTCGGAGAACTCGTACGCCCGGGCCTCGTCCATCGACACCGGCTCGGGCTTCGCCCCTGCCGCATCCGGATGAACGAGATCATGCCCGGGCGCTCTGCTCCTCGACGACGGCCGGGTCCTCGTCCGTGACGACCTGCACGCCGATCAACGCGTTCGGCGAGGAACGGAAGCGCGAGGGTCGGAACGAGTCGCGGTACAGCGCCAGCGCCGCCTCGGTGTTGTCCGATGCGAAGTGGTGCGCGAAGGCGAACGACACGCCCAGGGCACCCGCGACCTGCGCGCTGTACCCGGAGGACCCGAGCAACCAGAACTCCGGCACGTCGCCGTACCCGGGCACCGCACGGATCCGGGCGAGCGGGTTGTCCGATGACATCCCCGTGAAGAACCCGATGAGGTCCGCGAGACGGTCCGGGAAGTCGTCCACGTCGAGCCGGTCGGTGCGGCGGAGCGCCATCGCCGTCGCTCCGTCGGTACCGGGAGCGCGTCCGAGCCCGAGGTCGATGCGGTCGCCGTACAGCGCCCGCAGCGTGCCGAACTGCTCCGCGACGACGAGGGGTGCGTGGTTCGGCAGCATCACGCCACCGGAGCCGATCCGGATCGTGGAGGTCGCGGCACCCACCGCGCTGAGCAGGACCGCCGGCGCGGAGGACGTGATCCCCGGCATGCCGTGGTGCTCGGCGACCCAGAAGCGCTCGTAGCCAAGCTTCTCGGCGTGCACCGCCATGTCGATGGAGCCCTGCAGCGCCTCGGTGTTGGACTGGCCGTACTCACGGGTGGCCAGGTCGAGGACGGACAGGTGCACGGATGCGTCGCTCATGTGGTCGCCAACGCCACCCGGCGCACCTGCATTCCGCACCGAACGGGCAGGTCACGCCGCCGACGATGCGCCGAGCGGGCGGAACGCGCCGCCAGCAAAGCGCCGAACGGGCGGAACCGAACGTCGATGGGTTCCGAGCGTGACGTACATCGCCCGCTCGGGGAAGCGAGCAGGCAGCTCGGCGCAGCGAGCAGGCAGCTCGGCGCAGCGAGCAGGCAGCTCGGCGCAGCGAGCAGGCAGCTCGGCGAAGCGAGCAGGCAGCGGCCTGGAGGCGCGGTGCGGGCCCGACCCGCGCCTCCAGGCCGGCACACGGTCGCGTCCGCGCGACCCGACCCGCGCCCCAGTCCGGCGCTCCGTCGCGTCCGCGCGATCCGACCCGCGCCGAGCGGGCAGGACACCCCGGCGACGATGCGCCGAGCGGGCAGGACCTGCAGTTCAGGGGTACTGAGCGTGACGTATTTCGCCCGCTCGCGGCCGCGAGCTGACGCGTCTTGCCCGCTCGCGGCTGCGAGCTGACGTACTTCGCCCGCTCGCGGCCGCGGGCGGGCCGACTTGCGCGACGCGACCCGATCCGGCTCGGCCGTCAGTCGCCGTCGAGGCGGCCGTGGGACTCCGTGAGGTAGCAGTTCGCGCAGAGCGACTCGTAGGTGACGTCCACACCGTCGATCGCGACCTGCGATCCGTCGAAGACGAAGCGCCCGTCGACCTTGCGCGCGTTGAAGACCGCCTTGCGGCCGCAGCGGCAGATCGTCTTGAGCTCCTCGAGCGAGTGCGCGAGCTCGAGGAGGCGTGCGCTGCCCGGGAAGGCCTCGGTGCGGAAGTCGGTGCGGATGCCGTAGGCGATCACCGGGACCTCGTCGAGGACGGCGATGCGGAGCAGGTCGTCGACCTGGCGGGGTGTGAGGAACTGGGCCTCGTCCACGAGCACGCAGCTGACCGGCCGCACCATGCCGTCGAGCCGCTCCGACTCGGGGTCCGTGGCACCGGCCTCGGTCACCGCGGTGCGCACGTCGTCACCGGGGGCGAACACGAGGTCGACCGTCCGGGTCACGCCCAGACGCGACACGATCTCACGGTCACCCTTGGTGTCGACCGACGGCTTCGCCAGCAGGACGCGGTGGCCGCGCTCCTCGTAGTTGTAGGCGGCCTGCAGCAGACCGGTGCTCTTGCCGCTGTTCATCGCGCCGTAGCGGAAGTAAAGCTTCGCCACTACGCGAGGAACCCGTCCTCGGCGGCACGACGGATCAGGTCCGACTTCTTCGAGGCGGGACGCCCGACCTTGCTGTACTTCTCACGGACCCGCCGCAGGTACGTCTTCGCGGTCTCGTACTGCACGTTCATCTGCGCGGCGACCTCGTTCGTCGAGTACCCCGAGACGTACAGGCGGAGCGCTTCTTCCTCGCCGTGGCTAAGCTTCGGCCGCTGGTGCGCGTTCGCCCCGGTCGGCAGCGGACGCCAGTCGCGCTGCGCCGGGGTCTCGCGCGCGACGCCCATGATCTCGCGTGCGACGTCCATGACCTCGCGCATGGGCAGCGACTTCGACAGGAACGCCGCGGCACCTGCGGCCAGGGCACGATCTCGGGATTCACGGCTGTCGACGCTCGACAGGACGATGACCTTCGCGCCGGCAGCACGGCAGGTGCGGACGCGGGCCTCGATCGAGACGGGTTCCTTCAGCTGGAAGTCGAGGAACACCAGGTCCGTCGGGAAGTTCTCGCTGTGCACCATCTCGAGCCAGGTGTGGGCCGTCAGGGCGAGGTCGAAGTCGAAGGCGTTCACCGCGATCCAACTCGACAGGCTGTCCAACAGCACCTCGTGGTCGTCGAGGATCGCCAGCCGCACGCGTCGTGTCCCGGGTTCGGCAAGGCGGGCATGCCCTCCGTGATCCGGCTCGGGTCAGTGCTGGTCATACGAGAACCTTAGTGCGAGGGCGGAGGGTCGGACCGCGACGTCCAGATCGGGGAACGTCACGCGGAGGACCGCGAAGTACGGGTCGAAGGTGCGGTGGATGCCGACGTCGGAGTCGGCGACGGCGAGGTCGATCGCGACGGCGACGCGGCGACGGGGAGCGGAACGCGTGCCGCTCGAGCCGGAGTTCGCCGGCGCGTCGTGGCCGTCGTCCGCTTCCGGACGACGGATCGTCGCCCGGAAGCCGGCCGGATCCACCGTGGAGGCGCGGAGCGCGGCGCGCAGGAACGTCCGGACCACCGTTCGCTGGTCGACGTCCAGGGTGGCGATCAGCCCGTCCGGGTCGTCGACGACGGCGCCGGTACCGCCCTCGGCCGCGACGGCCTGCGCGAACCACGTCCGGTCCGCATCGGTGACCATCGACCGGCGGATGCCGTCCGCGATCGCACGGGCACGCGCGCGATCGGCGTCGGTGATGACCTCGCGGGTGCGGAGTTCGGCGAGGAACGGTGCCACGTCGCGCGCCAGGATCGTCGACCGGTCCTGCTGCACGCTCGCAGCGATGCCGTCGCGTTCGGCGCGCTCCACGGAGTACGAGCCCGCCCGGATCTGCACGCGTTCGGCGAGCCCCGCGAACGTCCAGGCGAACACCGCCGACGCCGCGGTCAGCACGAGGGTCGGTGCCATCGCGAGGAACGCCGCCACACTGATCGGGACGTGGTGCGGGAACGCCGCCGCTCCGACACCCCACGAGGCTCCTGCGATGACTGCGAGCAGGAGACCGCCCACTGCGAGGTCGCTCCACGGTCGGTACGGCGCTGCCATCACGATGCCGGTCGCCGAGAGCAGGGACATGAAGTCGTTCAGGGCGTTGCGGTCCGGACCCCACTGGGCCGCGACGCTCGTGACGGTCGCCGCGGCCAGCAGCGCCACGTGCAGGACGAACGCCCAGCGCGGGAACGGGGCGCGGAACGGGCTCGACGCCACGAGGACCACGGTGCCCGACGCCGCGAGCAACAGCACCGTCAGCGCGCTCAGCGTCGGGCTGCCGACGATGTCGCGGTCGAAGACGGACACGATGAGGGCCCACAGGACGCCGCCCGCGCCGAGGACGACGGCCAGCGGGCGGGACCCCATCGCGCCGAGCGGATCGTACTGCTGCGCTGTGCGGGCGCCACCCGGTCCGGTGCCGCGTGGTGCGGTGCGCGTGACGATGTCGCCGGTCCGATCCGCACGGGCCCGACCGGCGCGGGCGTGGCCGCGGGGCGTCACCGGCCCGCCTCCGCGCCGTCCGTCGGCAGGACGGGGTCGAGCCGGTGGCTGCGCCGTACGGCACCGACATCATGACGCTGGTGCCGGACCCGGCGACGACCACACCTGGACGTCGCCGCCGACACGGCCGACGCGATCCCGGACGGAGCCACGCAGCCCCATCCGGTCCGGGCTCGTCGCCGATTCGTCGAACCCGCGCCCGTCGTCGACGACCATGATCGTGCACGCGACCCCGTCGTCGAAGACACTCACCTCGGCCGCGTCCGTCCCCGCGTGCTTCCGCACGTTGGCGAGGCACTGGCCCACGGCGCGGAGGACCGCCGTCATCGCCGCGTGGTCGAGTCGCGCGAGCGCCGCCGGGGTCCCCGTCACGGCGACGTCCAGACCGAGGCCACGGTGGTCGTCCACCATGCGCTCGAAGGCCTGCACCGCGGCCCCTGGTTCGGGTCGTGACGGTCGCTCGGCGGCCGCCAGCCACTCCTTGCCGATGAGCATCGCGACGTCGGCCTCGACGGTGCGCGCGAGCTGGGCGTCCATCGGTCCGTCCGGCGCCAGGGCGATCGCTCCGAGGTGGTTGAGCACGGTGTCGTGCAGGATCGCGGCCGCCTCGGCCTCGACCCGGCGCGGTACGCCGACACGTGCTCCTCGCGCGCGGAGCGGAGCAGCTCGGGCTGCACACGCTCGGAGCGCGCCGTGTTCCGGCTGGTGAACAGCACGAGCGCGATGACGAACGCCAGGGTCACCCACGCGAGCGCGAGCGGGTGCGCGGGCCCGCCCTCCTGCGCGATCGCGATCGACGTCGCTGTCCAGCCCACGAGGAAGCCCGCGATCGACCAGAGCGCCACGCGTCCGGCGACCGCACCGGCACCGCCGACGAGGACGAGCGGGATGATCGACAGGGAGAGCAGGTACGAAGCGACCCAGCCGGCCGGGACCTCGCGCTGCACGACGACGGCGAACCACCAGGCGCAGACACCACCGACCACGAGGAACGCGACCGCCGAACGCCACGTGCCGAACTGCACGTGCACGGCGATCATGCCCAGCATCGGGAGCAGGGCGAGCACGGCGCCGACCACGCGGACGTCGGGCTCCGCCAGACGGTACAGCAGCAGTGCGATCGCCGCGGCGCCGAGGGAGGCGAAGGCGGCGGCGTGGAAGGCCCGCACGGTCGACCAGGCGTTCACGCGCGGAGCGAGGTGCGTGGGGATGCCGAGCACGAGCGGTGGATCCTTCCGGACGAGTGGGGGCGCCGCCCACGATCCAACCACCGTCGGCGCGATCGTGTACCCCGATTGACGGAGCGATCAGCGACCCGCTCGATGATACCGGCAGCGCGGCATCCCCGGTGTCCCCGAATGCGGACCCGTCGGTACTAGAACAGCGTCGGCACCGACGGGATCGGCCGTGCCGTGGGCCGGCGGTCGAACCCGGGGTCGGCGCGCTTCAGCGGCGACGTCGCCGGGCGGGTCTGCTCATCGGCACCGTCCACACCAGCGACTGCCGGCGTGCCCGATCCGGTGGCGGCCGAGGTACCCGGCCCGGTGGCAGCCGGTGTGCTCGACCGGTTCGAGAACCCCATCGACCCCGTCGCCGGGTCGACCCGTCCGAGGCCCATTCCGTGCGCCTGGAGGATCGGGCGCATCCGCTCCGCCAACCATCGCCGGTAGTCCGCGGGCGCGTAGGTGTTGTCGAGGTACATCGACCGGTACCGCTGCACCAGGTCGGGCCGGGTGCGCTCGAGCCACGCGAACCACCACGGCTTCACGCCCGGGCGCAGGTGCAGCGCCGAGTAGGTGACGTTCGACGCACCGGCCGCGGCGGCCCGGCCGATCGCGTCGTCGAGGTGCGCCCGGGTGTCCGTGATGAACGGCAGCACGGGCATGAGGAACACCGAACAGCCCAGGCCTGCGTCCCGGATCGCCCGCACCGTGGCCAGGCGAGCCGCGGTCGTGGGGGTGCCGGGCTCGACCTGCTGCTGCAGCTCGTCGTCGTACACCGCGATCGACATCGCCAGGTCCACCGGTACGGCCCGCGCGGCCTCGACCAGGAGCGGCAGGTCGCGCCGGAGCAGCGTGCCCTTCGTCAGGATGCTGAACGGCGTGCCCGACTCGGCGAGGGCGCGGATGACCCGGGCATCAGCCGGTACCGCCCTTCCGCCCGCTGGTACGGGTCGGTGTTCGTGCCGAGGGCGACGGGATGACGGTCCCAGCTCGGCTTGCCCAGTTCGCGACGCAGGACCTCAGCCACGTTCGTCTTCACGACGATCTGCTGGTCGAAGTCCGCTCCCCGTCGAACTCCAGGTACGTGTGCGTCGGACGGGCGAAGCAGTACACGCACGCATGACTGCAGCCACGGTACGGGTTGATCGTCCACCCGTACGTCCCGCCCCCGTCGGCCGAGGGGACGCGGTTCAGGGCGCTCTTGGCCAGGACCTCGTGGAACGTCACTCCCGCGAACTCCGGCGTCGTCACACTGCGGACGAACCCGCGGTTCGACTCGAGCCCGGGGAGCGCATCGTCCCGCGAGGCATCGATCGCCTGTCCACTCCAACGCATGCCGTCATTCGAACACATGTTCGAACAGCCCGCAAGCGCGACGAGCCGACGTCAGTGGTGCA
Organism: Curtobacterium flaccumfaciens; assembly: GCA_029689965.1. GTDB lineage: Bacteria > Actinomycetota > Actinomycetes > Actinomycetales > Microbacteriaceae > Curtobacterium > Curtobacterium flaccumfaciens_E. The sequence goes on from CP121450.1 coordinate 3,249,987, forward strand.
GCCCGAGCACCCTCGCCGTGCGCTCCAGCGTCCGGTCGGCCAGCTGCGCGTCGCTGCCCAGGTCCTGCCCGTACGTCGGGACCATCACGCGGACCGCCTCTTCCCAACGGTCCCAGCGGTCCGGGAAGCACGTGCGCAGCAGCCCGAGCATGATCGGGACCGCTGTCGACGCTCCGGGACTCGCACCGAGGAGCCCGGCCACGGACCCGTCCGCGGCCGTGATGACCTCGGTCCCGAACTGCAGCACGCCGCCCTTGTCCTTGTCCGGCTTGATGACCTGCACGCGCTGGCCGGCCGTGATCCGGTGCCAGTTCTGCGGCTCGGCGCGCGGCATGAAGTCGCGCAGCGCGTCGAACTTCGTCTGCTTCGACGCCAGGAGTTGCCCGACGAGGTAGCGCACCAGGTCGAAGTTCGAGAACGCGACGCTCAGCATCGGTCGGAGGTTGTGCGGCCGGATCGACTTGAACAGGTCGAGGAACGAGCCCTGTTTGAGGAACTTCGGGCTGAACCCGGCGTACGGCCCGAACATCAGCGACGCGTTGCCGTCCACGATGCGGGTGTCCAGGTGCGGCACCGACATCGGCGGAGCGCCGACGCTGGCCTTGCCGTAGACCTTCGCCGAGTGCTTCTGCACGACCTCGGGGTCGTCGGTCCGGAGGAACTCGCCGGACACCGGGAAGCCGCCGTACCCCCGGATCTCCGGGATGCCGGACTTCTGCAGCAGGCGCAGCGCCCCGCCGCCGGCACCGACGAAGACGAACTTCGCGGCGATGCGCTGGGAGGAGCGTCCGACCTCGTTCCGGACGTCGAGCACCCAGCCTTCGGTCGTCTTCGACCGCGTGAGGTTCGTGACCTGGTGCGAGGGCTCGAACTCGACTCCGTCGATCTCGAGCTGGTCGAACAGCTGCCGGGTGAGCGAGCCGAAGTCGACGTCGGAGCCCGCCGCCGAGTAGGTCGCCGCGATCGGCTGGTCCTTCTTGCGGCCCGGGATGAGCGCCGGCGCCCACGTGCGGATCCGTGCGGGGTCGTCGGAGAACTCGAGCCCGGCGAACAGCGGGTGGTCCTTCATCGCCTCGTACCGCCTGCGCATGTACTCGACGTTGTCGGCGCCCCAGACGAACGAGATGTGCGGCGTCGGGTTGATGAAGTTCGACGGCTCGGGCAGCGCGCCCGTCTCGACGAGGTACGACCAGAACTGCCGGGAGACCTGGAACTGCTCGTTGACGTTCACCGCCTTGGCGATGTCGACGCGACCATCCGACAGCTCGGGCGTGTAGTTCAGCTCGCAGAGCGCGGAGTGCCCGGTCCCGGCGTTGTTCCACGGGTTGGAGCTCTCCTGGGCGACGGTGCCGAGACGCTCGTACACGCGGATCTTCCACGTGGGCTCCAGCCGGTGGATGATCGCGCCGAGGGTGGCGCTCATGATCCCTCCCCGACCAGGACGACGTCGATGGGGTCCACCTGCTTCACTGCCACCCGACGATCCTAGCGGCGCGCGCTGACAAGCCGGTCAGCCCGGCCCGCTCTGGAGGCACGGCACACGCCCGCCATGCAGGTCCGGCCCGCAACGTGCGAGCTTCCGCAGACCGTGGCAGCCATGCAGGCTCGCACACTGTGCGGGACGTCGCACCATGCGCTGTGCGCGCCCCGGCCGGACCGCGCACGCCTCCTGGCAGTACTGACCGCTACGCGGCGACCGCGCGTCGCGCGACGATCGCCTCGGCGATCTGCACCGCGTTCAGCGCGGCGCCCTTGCGGAGGTTGTCGTTGCTGACGAAGAGCGCCAGCCCGCGCCCCTCGGGCGCGGACTGGTCCGCACGGATGCGGCCGACGAAGGACGGGTCCTTCCCGGCCGCCTGCAGCGGCGTCGGGACCTCGGCGAGCTCGACACCCGGCGCCTCGGCGAGGAGCTCGGTGGCACGCTCCGGGACAGCGGGCGGTCGAACTCGGCGTTGACCGAGATCGAGTGGCCCGTGAACACGGGGACGCGGACGCAGGTGCCGGCGACGAGCAGGTCCGGGAGCTCGAGGATCTTCCGGCTCTCGTTGCGGAGCTTCTTCTCCTCGTCGGTCTCGCCCAGGCCGTCGTCGACGATGCTGCCCGCGAGGGGCACGACGTCGAACGCGATCGGACGGACGTACTGCGCGGGCTCGGGGAAGGTCACGGCGGACCCGTCGTGCGTGAGGGCCGCGGTGTCCTGCTCGAGCGCGGCCTGCGCCTGACCGAGCAGCTCCTGGACACCGGCGAGCCCGGAACCGGACACCGCCTGGTACGTCGTCGCGACGAGGCGACGGAGGCCGGCCTCCGCGTCGAGGACCTTGAGGACGGGCATGATCGCCATGGTCGTGCAGTTCGGGTTCGCGATGATCCCCTTCGGGGCGTCGTCGATCGCGTGCGGGTTGACTTCGCTGACGACGAGCGGGACCTCCGGGTCCATCCGCCAGGCGCTGGAGTTGTCGACGACGAGCGCACCCGCGGCGGCGAACCTCGGCGCGAGCGCCCGCGACGCGGTCGCGCCGGCCGAGAACAGCGCGATGTCGACACCCGACGGGTCCGCGGTCTCGGAGTCCTCGACGACGATCTGCTCGCCCCGGAACGGCAGGGTCGTGCCGGCGGAGCGGGCGCTCGCGAAGAACCGGACGTGATCCGCCGGGAACGCGCGATCCTCGAGGAGGCGGCGCATCACGGCGCCGACCTGGCCGGTGGCGCCGACGACGGCGACGGTGAGGGTGCTCATGTGGTGCTCCTGACGGGTCAGCGGCCGGTGCCGGCGTAGACGACGGCCTCCGAGTCGGCGTCGAGTCCGAAGGCGCTGTGCACGACGCGCATCGCCTCGTTGAGGGTGTCGGCGCGCGTGACGACCGAGATGCGGATCTCCGACGTGGAGATCATCTCGATGTTGATCGACGCCTCGTGCAGGGCGCGGAAGAGGGCGGCCGAGACGCCGGCGTTGGTCCGCATGCCGGCGCCGACGAGGGCGAGCTTGCCGATCTGGTCGTCGTACTGGATGCCCTCGTACCCGATGTCGGCCTTCGCGACCTCGAGCGCGGTGAGGACGCCCTGCCCCTGGTCCTTCGGCAGCGTGAAGGAGATGTCCGTGCGGCCGGTGACGGCCTCGGACACGTTCTGCACGATCATGTCGATGTTCGCACCCGCACGGGCCACGATCGTGAAGATCTCGGCCGCCTTCCCGGGGGTGTCGGGCACGCCGACGACGGTGATCTTGCCCTCGGAGAGGTCTCCGGCGATGCCGGTGATGATCGGTTCTTCCACGGTTTCCCCTCTGCAGGGTTGTAGACGATGGTTCCCCCGGCGTTGCTGAACGACGAGCGGACGTGCAGGGTGACGCCGTGCCGCCGGGCGTACTCGACGGCGCGGATGTAGAGGACCTTCGCACCCGAGGCTGCGAGTTCCAGCATCTCCTCGCTGGTGATGCGGTCGACCTTCCGCGCCTTCGGCACCACGCGGGGGTCGGCGGTGAAGATGCCGTCGACGTCGGTGTAGATCTCGCAGACGTCGGCGTCGAGCGCTGCAGCGAGGGCGACGGCCGTCGTGTCCGAACCGCCACGGCCGAGCGTGGTGATCTCCCCGTCGTGCGGTTGAAGCCCTGGAAGCCGGCGACGATCGCGACGTGGCCGGCGTCGAGCGCCTCGCGCACGCGCTTCGGGGTGACGTCGACGATCCGGGCCTTGCCGTGCTGGGCGTCGGTGAGCATGCCCGCCTGGCTGCCGGTGTACGACGATGCTTCGACCCCGAGGCTCTTGATCGCCATCGCGAGCAGCGCCATCGAGATGCGCTCCCCCGCGGTCAGGAGCATGTCGAGCTCACGACCGGCCGGGATCGGCGTGACGGAGTGCGCGAGGTCGACGAGCTCGTCGGTCGTGTCACCCATCGCCGAGACGGCGACGACGACGTCGTTGCCGGCCTTCTTCGTTTGCACGATCCGCTTCGCCACGCGCTTGATGCTCTCGGCGTCCGCGACGGACGACCCACCGAACTTCTGCACGATCAAGGCCACTGGCTGGTACTCCCGGGACGACGGTTCCGCGAGTGTGACGCGGTCTGACAATGCTAATCGGTGTTTCGCGGATGTTGCGTCCGAGCGGGTGCGGACGCAAGGATCCTGCGCGACCGGCTCATCCGCCGACGAGGCGGCGGCCCTCGAAGGCTCGGCCCAGGGTCACCTCGTCGGCGTACTCGAGGTCACCGCCGACGGGCAGGCCCGACGCCAGGCGCGTCGTCCGGATGCCCATCGGGACGAGCAGGCGGCTGAGGTACGTCGCGGTCGCCTCGCCCTCCAGGTTCGGGTCGGTCGCGATGATGACCTCGTCGACCGTGCCGTCGGCCAGGCGCGTCATGAGCTGCTGGATCCGCAGGTCGTCCGGGCCGATCCCGTCGATCGGGCTGATCGCTCCGCCGAGCACGTGGTACAGCCCGCGGAACTCGCGCGTGCGTTCGATCGCCGCGACGTCCTTCGCCTCTTCGACGACGCAGATGACCGCCGGCGACCGACGGGGGTCGCGGCAGATGCTGCACTGGACGTTCTCGGTCACGTTGCCGCAGATCTCGCAGAAGCGGACCTTCTCCTTGACCTCCGCCAGGAGCTCGGACAGGCGGGAGGGGTCGAACGACTCCGTCTGGAGGATGTGGAACGCGATCCGCTGCGCGGACTTCGGACCGATGCCGGGCAGGCGACCGAACTCGTCGATGAGGTCCTGCACGATGCCGTCGTACATTAGGCGCCTCCCTCGTGGAGGGAGGTCTCCTCGATGAACTGGGCGTTCAGGATCTCACGGACGACGGCCTCGCCGTAGCGCCCGGCCACCGGGGTCCGCCGGACCTGCGGAGCGGACTGCTGCGGCGGCGCCGAGGCCCGCGAGGGCGCCTGCTGCTGCGTGGGAGCGGGCGGCGTGGTCGGCTGCCCGGCGGGTCCGTCCGGGTACGGCTCGCCGTCTCCGTAGGGATCGTCATCGAGCGGGTAGTCGTCGACGGGGACGTCCGGTGCGGCGGAGCCGCCTGGAGGCACGGCTCCGGACGCCGACGTCGGCTGCGGTGCGCCGGTGGACAGCGACGACGCGGGGCGCAGCTGGGCCGCGAGGGCCGCGTCGGCCGCCGGGTTCGACACGGTCGGGGTGGGCGCGACCGGCTCGCCGGTGTCCGTGGTGCCGAAGGGAGCGGACCAGGACGGCTCGACGTGCTCGGGGGTAGCGCCGCGGGTGGGATCGGACGCGGGGATCGAGGCGACGGCCCATTCGGTCACCGGGGCGCCGGTGGGCTCCGGTGCGGTGGGCTGTCCCCGCGTCGGCGCCTCGTTCGCTGCGGCGGCGGGTTCCGGCGCGGGCGCGGACGTCCGCTGCGGGGCGGACGTCCGCTCCCGGGCGGGCGTCTGCTCCCGTGTGGACGGCTGCTCCGAGGCGGGCGTCTGCTCCCGTGTGGACGGCTGCTCCGAGGCGGGCGTCTGCTCCGGTGTGGACGGCTGTTGCGGGGACGGTGCCTGCTGCGAGGCAGCCGGCTGGTCCTGCGCTGCGGACGGCCGTCTCTGGGCCGAGGGCTGTGCTGCGAGCGGCGGCTCCGCCTCGGACGACGGCTGCGGCGGGGCCGGACGCTGCTCCGCGCGGTCCTCCTGCGGCGCACCGGTCTGCTGCGGGGCACGGTTCTGCTGCGGCGCACCGGTCTGCTGCGGCTGGCCGGGACGCTGCTGCCCGGACCGCCCGGCCCGCGCGCGACGAACTTCACCCGGAGCCCGAGCACGTCGACGATCGCTGTCCGCAGCAGTTCGCTGACGCTGGTCGACGGGTCGGACATCTCCTTGAAGGACGCGACGTCCTGCTGGCTCGGGAAGGTCAGCGTCAGGACGTCCTCGCGCAGGGCGGTGACCTGCGCGGTGACGACCACGGACCACGCCGACCGCTTCGCATGCTGCACGTGTTCCACGATCTGCGGCCACGAATCCCGGAGCTGCTGGAACCCGACCGCAGCGATCGGGCGGACGGCGGGCTCGTCGCCGGCAGCGGTGCCCTGCCCGGTCGAGGACGCGTTGGCGTTCCCGTGGGCCGGCGCGGAGGCCGGAGCCGGGGTGTCCGGTGCCTGCACAGTCGGAGCGGGGGCCGAGGGCTCGGACGGAGCCTCGGGTGCGCTCGGTACGGCCGCGGCCCAGGACGCTGCGGCGTCACGTGCAGCGGCGCCGGGGTCGGCGGACGGCTGCGTGGACGCGGACTCCGCCGCGGGAACGGACGGCGCGGATGTCGCTGCCGGTGCCGGCTCGGGAACGGGACGTGCCGATGTCTGCGCCGGAGCCGGAGCGGCGGCCACAGCCGGAGCGACCCGGCCGGTCCAGGCACCGTTGCAGGCGGGAGGGTCTCCGGGCCGGCCTGGCGCCCGCCGGCGTCCCCGACGCCGACACGGCGTTCGAGGCGCTCGACGCGGGCGAGCGCACCGCGCTGGGTGTCGTCCGCCTCGGGCACGAGCATCCGGGCCGTCATCAGCTCGAGGTGGAGCCGCGGCGAGGTCGCCCCCGTCATCTCGGTCAGCGCACGGTTCGCGATGTCCGCCGCGCGGGACAGCCCGGTCGCACCGAACACCCCTGCCTGACGGGTCATGGTAGCGAGCTTCTTCGGGCGAGACCCCCGCAGGACCGCCGCCGCGCTCTCGTTCGTCGCCGCGACGACGATCAGGTCGCGAAGACGCTCGAGCAGGTCTTCGACGAAGCGACGCGGGTCCTGCCCCGTCTGCACGATACGGTCCACCGCCGCGAAGGCCGACGCGGGATCGGCCACCGCGAGCGCGTCCACGACGTCGTCGAGCAGAGCAGCGTCCGTGTAACCGAGGAGCGCGACGGCCCGCTCGTACGCGATCGCCCCGTCCTCGCTGCCGGCCATGAGCTGGTCGAGCAGCGAGAGCGTGTCCCGGACGGAGCCGCCGCCGGCGCGGACGACGAGGGGCAGCACACCGGGGGCGACCGACACCGACTCCTGCGCGCAGAGCTGCTCGACGTACTCGAGCATCGCGGCCGGCGGGACGAGCCGGAACGGGTAGTGGTGGGTGCGCGACCTGATGGTGCCGATGACCTTCTCGGGCTCGGTCGTCGCGAAGATGAACTTGACGTGCTCCGGCGGCTCCTCGACCAGCTTGAGGAGCGCGTTGAAGCCCTGCGGCGTCACCATGTGGGCTTCGTCGAGGATGAAGATCTTGTAGCGGTCGCGCGCCGGTGCGAACACGGCGCGGTCGCGGAGGTCGCGGGCGTCGTCGACACCGTTGTGGCTGGCGGCGTCGATCTCGATCACGTCGAGCGACCCCGCGCCCCCACGGGCGAGCTCGACGCAGCTCGGGCACACCCCGCACGGGGTGTCGGTCGGCCCTTCGGCGCAGTTGAGGCAGCGCGCCAGGATGCGGGCGGACGTCGTCTTGCCGCAGCCGCGCGGGCCGCTGAACAGGTACGCGTGGTTCACCCGGTTCGTGCGCAGGGCCGTCCGCAGGGGATCGGTTACCTGCGACTGTCCGATCAACTCGGCGAAGTTCTCGGCCGGTAACGGCGATACAGGGCTGTGACCACGCCCCAAGGGTAGCCGGGACGACCGACACCATGGTGCCGGGGCCGGCCGCCTGTGGACGGCGGCGCGAGCGCAGCCCCGGTCACCCTCCCGGGACGAAGAAGGCTCGCCACGCACCCGCACCCGCACCCGCACCCGAGACAGCGCAGCCCCGGTTGCCCGGACGAAGAGACTCCCCACGCACCCGCCAGAGCCCGGTTACCCTTGCTGCGTTTCCGCCCTGGGGGAGTTGGCCTGGATGGCGTCACGTGAGGAGCCGCCGAGCAGTCTACCGGACGAACCGGGCAAGATCGGACACATGAAGATCGCCATCGCCGGGGGCCACGGCCAGATCGCCCTCCTCCTCGCCCGTCAGATCACCGACGCCGGCCACGACGCCGTCGCCGTCGTCCGCAACCCCGCACACGTCGCGGACGTGGAGCAGCAGGGCGCGACGGCGATCGTCGCCGACCTGGAGCAGCTCGACGACGACGAGCTCGCGCTCCGGCTCCGCGGCGTCGACGCGGTGGTCTTCGCAGCCGGTGCCGGCCCGAACAGCGGCGCGGAACGGAAGCTCACGGTCGACCGTGACGGCGCGATCCTGCTCGCCGACGCCGCCGAACGCGCCGGCATCCGTCGCTACGTGATGATCTCGGCGATGGCGGCGGACTCCTACGACCCGGTTCGCGCCGTCGTCCCCGCCCGTGCGGAAGCCGACGTGTTCCAGGTGTACCTGCGCGCCAAGGCCGAGGCGGACGCGAACCTGCGCGCGCGCAGTCTCCGCTGGACGATCGTGCGCCCGGGCGGTCTGCTGGACACGCCTCCGCAGGGCACCGTCGACGTCGGCCGGACGGTCCCCGCGGCTCGATCCCCCGTGCGGACGTCGCCGCGGTGGTGCTGCACGCGCTCCTCGACGACACCGCGGTCGGAGTCCAGTTCGAGGTCACGAGCGGCAACACCCCCATCCCGGCGGCGCTCTCCGCCCTCAGCTGAGCCAGGCGGCGGCTCCACCCACGGAACCGACGTCGAAGCGGGCCGATCGGCTGGTTCGGGGTCGAGTCCGTGGTTCGATGCGGCCCCTCGAGCCCTACAGGGCGACCGCGGCCGACTGCCGGGCGATCTCGAGCTCCTCGTTCGTCGGGATGACCAGCACCGCGACCCGGGAGCCGTCCGTGGAGATGAGCCGCGCCTCCTTGGACGCCAGTTCGTTCCGGTCCGGATCGATCTCGATGCCGAGGTGCTCGAGTCCGGCGAGCACACGGCGGCGCAGCAGCGCGTTGTTCTCTCCGACTCCCGCCGTGAAGACGACCGTGTCGAGACCGCCGAGCTGCGCCGTGTACGCGCCGACGTAGCGGCGGATGCGGTGCCGGTACACGGCGAGCGCCGCTTCGGCATCGTCGTCGCCGTTCAGTGCGGCGTGCTGCACGTCCCGCATGTCGCCGTTGCCGGTCAGCCCGAGCAGCCCGGACTGCTTGTTGAGCATCGTGTCGAGGTCGTCGAAGCTTATCCCGGCCTCGCGGTGGAGGTGGATGAGGACGGCCGGGTCAAGGTCCCCGAACGCGTGCCCATCACCAGACCCTCGAGCGGGGTGAGGCCCATCGAGGTCTCGATCGAGCGACCGCCGTCGATCGCCGCGGCCGACGCCCCGTTGCCGAGGTGCAGCACGATGGTCTTCAGCTCGGCGAGCGGTCGGCCGAGGAATTCCGCGGCCTGCTCGGACACGTACTTGTGGCTCGTACCGTGCATGCCGTAGCGACGGACACGGTACTTCGCCGCCAGGTCCGCCGGGATGGCGTACGTGTACGCGTGCGGCGGCATCGTCTGGTGGAAGGCGGTGTCGAAGACGGCGACCTGCGGCACGTCCGTGAACACCTGCTTCGCGGCCCGGATCCCCGCGAGGTTGGCCGGGTTGTGCAGCGGGGCGAGGCTGTCGAGCTCCTCGATCTGACGCTCGACGTCGTCCGTGACGATGGTCGCCCGGTCGAAGGTGGTGCCGCCGTGGACGACGCGGTGGCCGACGACAGCGGGCGGGTACTCGTCGAAGGACGGCCCGACCTTCGCGAACGCGTCGATCATGGCCTGGAATCCGGCGGCGTGGTCGGGACCTCGGCCGAGTCGTTGGACGAGGACTCGCCGGTGAGCGCGTTCGTGTGCTTCCAGGCACCCGTCGACTCGCCGATGCGTTCGACGAGCCCGGAGGCGAGCGTGCGCTCCCCCTCGAGCTCGATGAGCTGGTACTTGAACGAACTCGAACCCGAGTTCACGACGAGGGCTGCGGTCACTGGTGGTGTCGCTTTCTGCTCATGGCCTGGTGGGCCGGACTGGAGGCACGGTGCGGGTCGGGCGGTCAGGCCACGTCGGACGCGGTGCCGGCCTGGATCGCGGTGATCGCGACCGTGTTGACGATGTCGCCGACGAGCGCGCCGCGGGAGAGGTCGTTGATCGGCTTGCGCAGCCCCTGCAGCACCGGTCCGATCGCGACGGCGCCGGCCGAGCGCTGCACGGCCTTGTACGTGTTGTTGCCCGTGTTGAGGTCGGGGAAGATGAACACCGTCGCGCGGCCGGCCACCGGCGAGTCGGGCATCTTCGTGCGCGCGACGGTCGGGTCGGCGGCGGCGTCGTACTGGATGGGCCCCTCGACGAGCAGGTCCGGCCGACGCTCGCGGACGAACGCGGTGCCGACGCGGACCTTGTCGACGTCGGCACCGGAGCCGCTGTCACCGGTGGAGTAGCTCAGCATCGCCACCCGCGGGTCGATGCCGAACTGGGTCGCGGTCTCGGCCGACGAGATCGCGATGTCGGCGAGCTGCTCACTCGTCGGGTCGGGGATGACGGCGCAGTCTCCGTACACGAGGACCCGGTCCGCGAGGGCCATCAGGAAGACGCTCGACACGATCGAGGTCTCCGGACGGGTCTTGATGATCTCGAACGACGGGCGGATCGTGTGCGCCGTGGTGTGCTTCGCCCCGGAGACCATGCCGTCGGCCAGGCCGAAGCTGGACCATGAGCGTCCCGAAGTAGGACACGTCGGTGACGGTGTCGCGGGCGAGCTCGATGCTCATGCCCTTGTGCGCCCGCAGCTTCGTGTACTCCTCGGCGAAGCGCTCCCGGAGCTCCGGGTCGAACGGGCTGACGAGCTGCGCGGCCTCGAGGTCGAGTCCGAGCTCGGTCGCCCGGGACCGGATGGCCACGGGATCGCCGAGGATCGTCAACTCGCACACCTGCCGCTGCAGCAGGGTCGAGGCTGCCCGGAGGATGCGGTCGTCGTCGCCCTCCGGAAGGACGATGCGCTTCCCGTAGCCGCGCGCCCGGTCGAGCAGGCCGTGCTCGAACATGAGCGGCGTGACGACGCCGGACGGGGTGAAGCTGGAGCCGGTCGCGCAGGGCGTCGGCGTCGACGTGCTGCTCGAAGAGCGAGAGCGCGAGATCGGCCTTCCGCGGGGAGTCCGCTGCGAGCCGCCCCGTGTCTGGGTGATCCGGAGCGCGGTGTCGTACGTTCCGAGGTCGCTCTGGGCGATCGGCAGCGAGCTCGAGAGCCCCTCGAGCAGCCGGGAGATCTGCGGTGCGGTCTCGAACCCACCGTTCAGGATGACGCCGGCGAGGCTCGGGAACGTCTCCGACTGGTTCGCCAGCAGGGTGGCGATGAGGACGTCGCTCCGGTCGCCCGGTACCACGACGATCCCACCCTCGATCAGCCGAGGGAGCACGTTCTCCATGCTCATGCCGGCGACCACCGTGCCGAGCGCTTCACGGTCGAGCAGGGCTTCGTCCCCGCGGACGAGGGTCGCCCCGGTGGCGGCGAGCAACGCCCGTACGGTCGGCGCGACGAGGACGCGGTCCTCCGGGATGGCCCACACCGGCAGGTCAGGGTGGTCGTCGCGGACGGCGTGTTCGACGCTCGAGACGACCGCGGTCAGGGAGTCCGGGTCGGCACGGTTCACCACGATGCCGAAAAGCTGCGCGTGCGCCGCGCGGAGCTCGCTCGTCGTGACGTCCGCGATCTGCGCCATGTCCTCCGGCGTGCGCGCGCCGCGTTCGGCGGTGTCGCGTCCGCCGAGCACGAGGAGCACCGGGGCGCCGAGGTTGGCCGCCACCTTCGCGTTGAACGACAGCTCCGTGGGGCTGCCCACGTCGGTGTAGTCCGAGCCGAGCACCACGACCGCGTCGCACCGTCGCTCGACCTGGGCGAACCGGGTCACGATCGTGCCGAGGGCCGCGTCCGGGTCCGCGTGCACGTCGTCGTAGGTCACGCCGACGGCGTCGTCGTACGGGATGCCGACCGCGGTGTGCTGCAGCAGGAGCTCGAGCACGTAGTCCGGTTCGTCCACCGAGCGGGCGACCGGCCGGAACACGCCGACCCGGCCGACCGAGCGTGCGAGGGTCTCGAGGACACCGAGGGCGACGGTGCTCTTGCCCGTGTGTCCTTCTGCTGACGTGATGTAGATGCGGGTCGACACGGGTCCAGGGTAGCCGGGCGCTTGTCGTGACATCTGGGAGCCGAAGCGGTTGTGGACGGGTGTGGTCATCCACAGCTCCGAAGACCTGTACCATGGGGTGTCGTCGTCGCGAGACGGCGCCAGGAGAATTCGCCTAGTGGCCTATGGCGCACGCTTGGAAAGCGTGTTGGGTGCAAGCCCTCGGGGGTTCGAATCCCCATTCTCCGCCAACAGCCGTCGGGTGCACGCACAGCACCCGCGCAGACCACCGGTTCGCGCGCTTTCGACGTTCCAGACGGTCCGACGCGTCCCCGGGTCCCCCTTCCTGCGGACTCCGCCGCACCCCGCGCCCCGTGCGCAGACCGGGAAGCGACCCGGCGGGGGTGGAACGGGCTGTCCCCGACGGGCACCGGTCGCCTAGACTGCCGGGACGGACGACCCGGGACGGGTCGGACACGGTGCACGGAGCGGCAGGGGCGTCGCTCCCCGGGCAGAAGCTGACTGCTGCCCGGGCGCCCGAAGGATGAGGAGTCCACGTGGGGGACCTGACGGCACCGGCGGGTGCTCGCACGCGCGCCACTGCGTACGACGTGGTCCTGCGACCGCGACCCTCGCTGGTGCGCTCGACGATCCTCAGCGTGGTGTTCTCCGCCGTCCCGCTCGCCGTCGCCCTCGTGTGGGTCTCACTCCCCCTGCGCCTCTGGACGTTCGTCGCGACCGTGGTGATCGCCCTGGCGGTGGTCGTCGGGCTCGTCTTCGTCCGGCTCGGCACGGCGTTCATCGGCATCGGCCCGGCCACCGTCACCGTCCGCGGTGTCGTCACCCCGAACCGCCGGGTGGAACGTGACCGCGTGCACAGCCTGGTCCTCGCGACCACCCACGGCAGCGCCGTCGAACGGACGACGCGGGAACTCGTGGCGTTCGACGAAGCCGGATCGCACCTGTTCCGCCTGCGCGCCGACACCTGGGGCGACGCCGGCCTCGACCGCGTCGTCGAAGCGCTCGGGGTGCAGGTCACCGACGAGACCCGGCCGATGCCGTTCCGCGAGTTCGTGCGGCGGTACCCGGCGAGCCGGTCCTGGTACGAGCAGCGCGGGTCGTACGTGGTCGTCGGCGGGCTCGCGGTCGCCGCGGTCGCCGGGCTGCTGTTCGTCGAGGCCGCGAACCTCGTCGGCAGCTGACCGCCCGTCCCGGACGGACGACACGACCCGACCCGACCCGACCCGACCCGACCCGACCCGACCCGACGACGGTCAGCGGCGCCGGCGCAGGGTCGAGAAGATCCCCTGCACGACCTCCTTCGCGATGGTCCCGCCGAGCCCGGACCCGAGCAGGTCCGAGAGCGGGTCGTTCGCCTTCCGGGAGGCCGCGGTCCGCGACGACTTCCGCCCGACCGCCGTGCCTCGGCAGCCCGTTCGGCGCGCTCGAACTCGCGCTGCGCCTTCTCGTACTCCTTCTGCGCGGCGGCCCGCTCACGCGCCTCCTGCTTCTCCTTCGCCGCGGCCTCCTTCGCGGCAGCGGCAGCGGCACGAGCCGCCTCTTCTCGGCCTCGGCGGCCGCCGTCGCGGCCTCCTTCTGCGCGTCCGCCGCTGCGGCGTCCGCTGCCGCCGCCTCCATCCGCCGAGCGAGCATCTCGTACGCCGAGTCGGGGTCGAGCCGGGTGCCGTAGGTCGCGAGCAGCGGGGACGACTGCACCCGCGCCTCCAGTTCCGTCGACGGCATGGGCTCCATCGACCCCTCCGGCGCACGCAGCCGGGTCCACGCCACCGGCGTCGGCGCGCCCTTCTCGTTCATCACCGTGACGATCGCCTCGCCCGTGGCGAGCGAGGTGAGCACCTCACCGAGGTCGTAGTCGCTCGTCGGGTACGTCGACACGGTCGCGCGGAGCGCCTTCGCGTCGTCGGGGGTGTGCGCGCGGAGCTGGTGCTGGATCCGGGAGCCGAGCTGCGCGAGCACGTCGTTCGGGACGTCCTTCGGCGTCTGGGTGACGAAGAAGATGCCGACGCCCTTCGAACGGATCAGCCGGACGGTGCGGACGATCTGGTCGAGGAAGTCCTTCGACGCGCCGCTGAAGAGCAGGTGCGCCTCGTCGAAGAAGAACACGAGCTTCGGCTTGTCCTGGTCGCCGACCTCGGGCAGCTCGTTGAACAGGTCCGCGAGCAGCCACATCAGGAACGTCGAGAACACCTCGGGCTGGTCCTGCACACCGGGGACCTCGAGCAGGCTGACGATGCCGCGCCCGTCCGCGGCGTTGCGGAGGAACACCTGCGTGTCGATCTCGGGCTCGCCGAAGAACTGGTCGGCGCCCCGGTCGGCGAAGGTGATCAGCTCGCGGAGGATGACGCCCGCGGTCTGTTTGGACAGGCCGCCGAGCTCGGCGAGCTTCCGGCTTGCCCTCGTCGCTCACCAGGAACGTGAGGACGCTCCGCAGGTCGGACAGGTCGACGAGCGGCAGCCCGGCTTACTCGGCGTAGTGGAACGCCAGACCGAGCGATGACTCCTGGGTGTCGTTCAGGCCGAGGACCTTCGACAGCAGCAGCGGGCCGAACCCGGACACCGTCGCTCGGATCGGCACGCCCGTGCCCTGACCGCCGAGGGAGTAGAACTCCGCCTGACTCGCGACGCCCTGCCAGTCCTGCCCGAGCCCCGTCGTCCGGGCAAGGAGCTTGTCGTTCGCCTGCCCCGCCACGGCCAGCCCGGACAGGTCGCCCTTGATGTCGGCCGCGAACACGGGCACGCCGTTCGCCGCGATCTGCTCGGCCAGGACCTGGAGCGTGCGGGTCTTCCCGGTGCCGGTCGCCCCGGCGACCAGCCCGTGCCGGTTGAGCATGCCGAGCGGGATCCGGACCTGCACGTCGGGCAGCGGAGCCCCGTTCACGAGGGCGCCGAGCTGCAGGGCGCTCCCCTCGACCTCGTAGCCGGCACGGATCACGCCGACGGCATCGGCGCCGAGCGGCCCGTCCGCCGGTCCGTTCGTCGGCGCGGTCACCGGTCCGTCCGTCGGTCGGACTGGAGGCGCGGTGCCGGACGCCGACGTCGCCTCCGGCGTCGGGGTGGTCGCGTCCACCGCAGGCTCCGCGTCGGGCGCGAGAGGTGTCACCTGGCCGGTCGGCGCCGGCGATTCGGCGACCGCCGGCTCCGCGTCGGCGGCGAGCGCCGGCGTCTCCGCGGTCTCGAGTGCCGCGGCGAGCTCCTCGGCGCGCGCGGCCGCTTCGTCGGCGAGGCGACGTGCTTCGTCCGCCGCTGCCTTCGCTGCCGCCGCTGCCGCCCGTGCCTGCTCCACCGCGTCGCTCATGGCCACAGCATATGGACGCGCGAGTCGCCCCGTCCGGTCGCGCGAGGAGATCGACACCGCACGTGTCGATCGACAGGTGCTTCGTCGCGAACGGGGCGCGGGCGACCCGCCCGACGTCAGCGCATCAGTGCGTCAGCGCGGGACGGTCCGCGGCCGGACGACCGCCCACAGCAGGACGATCGCCGTGATCGACGTGCACGCCATGACGCCGGCCATCGGCGTGGCGGTCGTGATGCCGAGCCAGCCGACCACCGGCGAGATGATCCGGCGACGCCGAAGTTCAGCGCGCCGAGGAGCGAGGCGGCGGTCCCGGCCTCCTTCCCGTGCGCGGCGAGGCCGATCACCTGGACGAGCGGGAACGAGAACCCGCACGCCGCGATGAAGAACCACAGCGGGACGAGCACCCGACGAGTCCGGCCCGAGCTCGTCGAGCACGATGATCGCGATCGCCGCCGTGAACAGCGTCGCGGTGGAGCAGGCCAGGATCCACTGCGGACCGACGCGCTGCGCCAGCCGTGAGGACACCTGCACGCCGATGACGACGCCGACCGAGTTCACGGCGAAGAGCAGCCCGTACTGCTGCGCGTCGAGCCCGTACAGCCCCTGGAACAGGAACGGTGACGCGCTCAGGTACGAGAACAGCCCGCTGAAGACCATCGCCCCGATGAGCGCGACCCCCACGAAGATGCGGTCCGACAGGAGTGCCCGGTACCGCTGTCCGATCGTGGAGTGCCCTGCCTCGTGCCGACGGGCCGGCGGCAGCGTCTCGACGATGAGCAGGATCGATGCGATGACGACGGCGGCGCCGTAGCAGGCGAGGAACACGAACACCCCGCGCCAGCTTACGAACCGGAGCATCTGCGAGCCGATGAGCGGCGCGAGGATCGGTGCGAGGCCGTTCACCATCGCCAGACGGGAGAGCATCCGCACGAGCGGCTTGCCGCCGAAGAGGTCACGCACCGTCGCCATCGCCACGACGCCGCCGGCCGAGGCCCCCATGCCCTGCAGGACGCGGAAGAGCGCGAGCACCTCGACGTTCGGCGCGAGGGCGGCGCCGATCGAGGCGCCGACGTGCACGCTCGTGGCGATGATGAGCGGCAGGCGACGCCCCACCTTGTCGCTCCACGGCCCGACCAGGAGCTGCCCTGCCGCGAACCCGAGCGTGGTCGCGGTCAGGGTGAGCTGCACGGCGCCGTCGGTGATGCCGAACTCGTGCTTCAGCGACGGGAACGCCGGCAGGTAGAGGTCGATCGTGAACGGCCCGAGCGCGGTGAGCGCACCCAGGACGAAGACGTAGACGAGTCGCTGACCGCGGGAGAGCGAGTCTCCCGGGTGCAGGACGACACGGAGCGAACCGGTGGTGGCGGGCGCGGTCACGAGCGGGGTCCTTCGGCGGTGAGGGGAGGCGGGAAGTGATCGCGGCGTCGATCGAATCGATTCGTCCGCGGAATCATCCTACGGGTCGAACGAGTGCCCTCGGTGCCGTTCCGCGTGTTGCCGCGCTCGCAGACCGGTCCGACGGTGCCCGTGCGGTACCGTCGGACTGCTCGGCACCGGCGAACCGGCCGACCGGGCGCAACCGGATCGGAAGGGGGTGGGCGTCATGGTGGATGCCCGGATCCTGCACACGACCGCTGCCCTGCGCGAGGCGATCCTGCGGCTCGCGGCGGAACGCCCGGTGTCCGGGATCACGGTCGCCGACGTCACCCGGGCCGCCGGCATCAACCGCGCCACCTTCTACGCGCACGCGGTCTCGCCCGGGTCGCTGCTCGCTGACGTCCTGACCCCCGAACTCGACCGCATCCGCGAGGACGACGCCGCGGCGCGACGCGCGGCCAACGACCGCGGCGCGGACGCCGACGAACTCGCGGCGATCACACGGCGCGGCATCAACGCCGTGGTCGAGCACGTGGTGGCGCACCGCGAGATCTACTGCAAGGCCCTCCCGGACCCGGACGACGGTTCGCTGCACCGGCTGCTCGCCGAGCACTTCACGGTGTCGAGCGTGCAGCACATCCGGTCGCTCGCCGCCGCGCACCGGCCGGAACTCCTCGACGACGTCGCGGCGGGGTTCGTGGCGCGGGGTTCGTCGGCGCGATCGAGGCCTGGCTCGCCGGCCCGCGGCGGTCCCGGAAGGCACTGGTCGACACCATCGTGCTGTCGTTCCCGTCGTGGTGGCGCTGAGTCCGCTCCGCCCCTCGCGGTGGCGCTGAGTCCGCTCGGCCTCTCGTGCGGGCGCCGCGCGCGTTCAGCCCGTCGTGGGCTTCTCGCCGCGCTGCAGCGATCGGACCACGTCGACGGCCGTGCTGACCAGTTCGGCACGATCGTCGTCCGCGGGCACCCGGTAGTCGGCGGAGACCCCGTCCCCGCCGGTCCCACTCGTCGGCAGCGGCTCCCCCACGGACACCACCACGACCCCGGCGTCGTGCGCGGTCTGGATCGCGCCCGTGAGCGCCGACGCATCGACCGCCCGGACGAGCAGGGCCTTCGCGCCCTTCCGGACGAGCTGTTCGACGGCGGTGCGCTGCGCTGCCGCCGCCTCGGCACGGCTACCGGCCGGGATCCGGACGTCGGGCCGGAACCCAGCATCGGCCAGGGCGGTCCGCAGGTCCTCGCCGAGCGTCCCCTCACCGGGCTCGAGGACGACGCCGATCACGGCGTGCTGGTCGAACCCGCCGTCGGAGCTCGTCAGGTCGGTGCTCTGGACCGGCGTGGGCGCCGTCGACGTGGTGCCCGGCACCCGGCGAGGGCGAGGGCGGTGCCGACCACGACGGCTGCGGCGACGATGCGGAGGACCACCCCTGCCACGCTACCCGCCGACCGTGACCGCGGACGGCGCCGGGACCGGTCCGAGGCGGCGGACCGCGGCGGCCGCGAGCACCGCGATGACCGTCATGCCGCCGAAGACGAGCGGGAACGACAGCGTCGCGCCGGCACCGCCGGTCCCGATGAACAGGAGCCCCGTGACGGCGAGTCCGATCACGCTGCCGGAGGCGTCCGCGATCGTCAGGGCCGAGCTCGCGAAGCCGTCGTCGCCCTCGCCGGAGAACCGGAGCGTCAGCATCGAGGTCCGCGGGTAGATCGCGCCCATGCCCGCACCGCCGACGAACCACCCGGCGACGAGCAGCCACCACGGCAACCCGAACGCCGCCACGGCGAACGCGGTGACGAGGCTGACGAGTACGAGCGCCAAACCGACCCCGAAGGTCCGGGTCGCCGTGAGACGCTGCTCCCCAGCCGACCGTGGAGCCAGCTCGACCCGGCCCAGCTGAGCGCGGCGACCGTCAGGGCCAGCCCCGCGGCCGACGCGGACAGGCCGTCCTTCGCCTGGAGCAGGAACGGCACGTACGCCTCGCTGCCGAAGAACGAGCGCCGCGACCAGCCCCCGCGACAGGATCACCGACGGCAGCCCCGGAGCGGCGCGGAAGGTCCCGACGGGCAGCAGCGGTCGGAGCGCGAACCACGTGCCGACGAGCCCGACCGTCACGGCGACGACCTGCGCCCAGGCTCCGAGGTCCGGCGCGACGTTCAGCAGCAGGATCGCCACCGCCGCCGCGACCGACCAGCCGATGCGCGACCGCTGCCACGCCGGCCGGAGCTCCGGCGCGGGCGGGTGCAGACGGCCGAGCGTCGGCACGAGCAGCGTGAAGGCGCCGACGGCGATCACGAGGGCCCCGGCGAACACCCAGTGCCAGTTCCAGAGGTCGGTGACGATGCCCGCGAGCGCCGGCCCGATGAGCGCCGGGACCACCCACGCCGCCGCGAACCCGGCGAAGACCGGGCCGTGCAGGTCCTCGGGGAAGATCCGGGCGACGAGCACGTAGAGCACCACGTCGATGGCCCCGGCGCCGAACCCCTCGACGAGGCGGCCGACCAGGAACGCCGCCATCGTCGGCGCCGTCATCACGACCGCGGTCCCGAGCGCGAACAGGCCGGCCGACACCCACGCGACCACCCGCCCGCCCGCCCGGTCGGTCCAGTTGCCCGCGAGCACCATGCCGGGCACGCCCGCGGCCAGGGGCGCTGCGAACGCGAGCGCGTACAGGGTCTCGCCGTCGAGGTCACGGCTGATCTCCGGCATGATCGTCGTCATCGCGAGGTTCTGGAACGCCGCCACCGCGACGATCGCCACCATGCCGACCGTCGCCAGGGCGTACCGGCCGCTGAACAGACTGGTCCTGGTCGCCGCGGTGCTCACCCGGTCATGCTACGGGCCGCCACCGACGGTCCGGAACGGGACCGCGGGCGGACGGGAGGCCCGTGGCGGCGTCGCCACGGGCCTCCCGTCCGCCGTCGGGTCGCGCCAGCGGGCGAGCGTCTGCTGCACCGCGGTGCGGTCGCGTCCAGCCGGCGAGCGCCTGCCGCACCGCCGTCCGGTCGCGTCAGCGAGCGAGCGCCTGCTGCAGGTCCGCGACGAGGTCGCCGGCGTCCTCGATGCCCACCGAGAGCCGGACGACGTTCTCGGGCACCGCGAGCTCGGTGCCCTTCACCGACGCGTGGGTCATCTCGGACGGGTACCCGATGAGCGACTCCACCCCGCCAAGCGACTCGGCGAGCGCGAACAGCTCGGTCGACTCCGCGAAACGCCGCGCTGCCTCGGGCCCCCGGACAGCGCCACCGAGAGCATGCCGCCGAAGCCCCGCATCTGCCGCTCCGCGACGTCGTGCCCGGGATGGTCGGCGAGCCCCGGGTAGTAGACGCGCTCGACACCGTCCGCTGCGACGAGGGCCTCGGCCACGGCCTGGGCGTTCTGCGAGTGCCGTTCCATCCGGACGGCGAGGGTCTTGATGCCGCGGGTGGTCAGGAACGCGTCGAACGGCGAGGAGATCGCCCCGGCGCCGAACTGCAGGAACTGCACCCGCTCGGCGAGCTCGTCGTCCGCGAGCACCACGGCGCCGCCGACGACGTCCGAGTGGCCGCCGAGGTACTTCGTGGTGGAGTACACGACGACGTCGGCACCGAGCGACAACGGCTGCTGCAGGTACGGCGACGCGAAGGTGTTGTCCACGACGACCACCGCGCCGGCCGCGTGGCCGATCTCGGCGAGCGCCGCGATGTCGGCGATCTTCATGAGCGGGTTCGTCGGGGTCTCCACCCACAGCACGGTCTGCGCTGGAGCTCCGTCGAGCGCGCCACGCACCTGGTCGAGGTCGCTCATGTCGACGACCACGAGCTCGACGCCCCACGGCACGTGCAGCCGGCTGACCAGGCGGTGGGTGCCGCCGTAGACGTCGTTGCCCATCACGACGCGGGAGCCCGGGGCGAGCGTGGCGCGCAGGAGGGCGTCCTCGGCGGCCAGGCCCGAGGCGAACGAGTACGCCGCCGCGCCGCCGTCGAGGTCCGCGAGGAGCGTCTGGAGCGAGTCGCGCGTCGGGTTGCCCGCACGCGAGTACTCGTAGCCGTTCCGCATGCCGCCGATGCCGTCCTGCACGTAGGTGGAGGTCAGGTGGATCGGCGGGATGACGGCGCCGGTCGGGCCATCGGGCTCCTGTCCGGCGTGGACGGCTCGGGTGCTGAACTCGGTCATGCTGCGGGGTTCCCTTTGCTCGGAGATGACGGGGTCGCTCGGACAGGTAGGTCAGGAGGTCGTGTCGGGTCAGGACGGTGACCGGCTTGCCGTCCTCGACCACGAGGAGCGCGTCGGCGGTCTCGAGCGCGCGGCGGGCGGCGGAGACCGACTCGCCGATGCCGATCAGGGGCAGCGGCTCCCCCACGAACCCGGACAGGGCGTCCGCCATCTTCGCCGAGCCGGTGAAGACCTGCTCGAGCAGCGCCTTCTCCTCCACGGCGCCGACGACCTCGCCGATCACGACGGGCGGCTCGGCGCTCAGCACGGGCATCTGCGAGACGCCGTACTTCGTCATGATGTCCACCACCTCGCGCACGGTGTCCGCCGGGTGGGCGTGCACGAGGTCCGGCAGGCGCCCGTCCTTGCCGGCGATGAGCGAACCGACCGTGCGCTCGTCGTCGGTCTCGGCGAAGCCGTAGGAGCGCATCCACCGGTCGTTGAAGATCTTGCCGAGGTACCCGCGGCCGCCGTCCGGCAGCAGCACGACCACCACGTCGTCCTCGGTGAGTTCGCGGGCGGCGCGCAGCGCGGCGACGACCGCCATGCCGCTCGACCCGCCGACGAGGAGGCCTTCCTCACGCGCGAGACGGCGGGTCATCGCGAAGGAGTCGGCGTCCGACACGGCGATGATCTCGTCCGGGACCCGGCGTCGTACGCGCCCGGCCAGAAGTCCTCGCCGACGCCCTCGACCAGGTACGGACGACCGGTGCCGCCCGAGTAGACGGAGCCCTCCGGGTCGGCGCCGACGATGCGGACGCGCCCCTCCGACGCTTCCTTCAGGAACCGGCCGGTGCCGGAGATGGTGCCACCGGTACCGACGCCCGCCACGAAGTGCGTGACGCGCTGCTCGGTGTCGCGCCAGATCTCCGGACCGGTCGTCTCGTAGTGGCTGCGGGGACCGTTCGGGTTCGCGTACTGGTTCGGCTTGTAGGCGCCGGGGATCTCGCGGACGAGCCGGTCGGACACCGAGTAGTACGACTCGGGGTGCTCCGGCGGCACGGCGGTCGGCGTGACGACGATCTCCGCGCCGTAGGCGGTCAGGACGTTGCGCTTGTCCTCGCCGACCTTGTCGGGCAGCACGAAGACGCACCGGTACCCACGCTGCTGGGCGACGAGCGCGAGGCCGACGCCGGTGTTGCCGGAGGTCGGCTCGACGATCGTGCCGCCAGGCCGCAGGTCGCCCGAGGCCTCGGCGGCGTCGATGATCCTGGTGGCGATCCGGTCCTTCGACGAGCCCCCGGGGTTGAGGTACTCGACCTTCACGAGGACGGTCGCCCGCACCCCTCGGTCACCCGGTTAAGCTTGACGAGCGGTGTGTCGCCGACGAGGTCGACCACGGAGTTCGCGTAACGCACGCGGTCGAGTCTAGGCGGCGGACACCGTCTTCGGCTGGGACTCGACGTGCGCGGACACCGCCGCCGAGACCTCCTGCCGGCGCCGGTCGATGACCTCGCCCATGTCCCGCGCGAGGGCCGGGGTCCGACGCACGATCTGGTCGAGCGCGGTGGCGGGCACGACGAGCACCGCGACCTCGGTCAGGGCCACGGCGGTGGTGAGCAGCGCCTCCCGGGTCAGCGCCGTCTGCCCGAGGTAGTCGCCGGCCTCGACCCGGGTGACGGGCAGGTCGGCGTCCTCGAACGGGACCCGCAGGTCGACCGTGCCGGACAGGACGAACCGGACCGCGTCCGGCACCGTCCCCGCCGTCGTCATCGTCTCACCGGCCGCGTAGCGCTCGAGCCGTACGAGCGGTGCCAGCGCGGTGGCGTCGTCGCCCGTCAGGTACAGCGTCGGCGCGATCGAGGCGAGGGCTGCGTCGCGCCGGTCCTCGGTGACGAAGTCGTCGGTGTCGTCTCCGTCGAGCCCGAGGCCGGCACGGCGTGCGGCGTACCAGAGCCACATCCGGAGCTGGGCGACGGCGGCCCCCTCCTGCGACGGCCCGCGCACCTCGAAGGACACCCTGTACCCGGCGCCACCCGTCGGGACCGCGGACGGCTGTGTGCCGGGGTACCGCTGCGGCAGGCCGGACGCGACCTGCTGCAGCAACGCGACCACGGCCGCCGGCGGGTCGTCCGTCGTGAACGTGACGTCCGTCGAGACCGGGAACGTGCCTCCCGTCCGGCTGAGGTTCGTGAACGACGCTCCCGCCAGCGAGGAGTTCGGCATGATGAGGATCCCGGCGCCCGTGTCGATGTGCACCGACCGCCAGTTCGCCTCGACGACGCGGCCACGCACTCCGCCGGCGTCGAGCCAGTCCCCGAGTCGGAACGGCTGCTCGAAGAGCAGGAAGAGTCCCGCGATCACGGGCCCGACGGCGGACTGCAGCGCGAGGCCGATGACGAGCGAGCCGACTCCCAGGGCCGTGAAGATCCGCCGACGTCGGCTCCCCACACGATCTTGCAGACCAGCGCGAGCCCGAGGGCGATGAGCACGATGCGGGCGATGTCCACGAAGATCGACGGATCTTCTCGCGCCAGCTGCCCTTCCGTGCGTTCGCGAACAGCACGATGTTCAGACCGTTCAGCACGAACACGATGACGAGGAACCCGAGCACCGTGCCGATGACCTGGTTCACCACGGGCTTGCCCGGGTCCACCGCGTCCGTGACCTGCACGGACAGGACGAGGATCGCGATGATCGGCACGACGGCGTTCCGGAGCAGCCCGATCACCTTGTGCAGCGGGTTGCCCCGGCGCTCGAGGTTCGACTGCAGCTCGGTGAGGACGAGCAGCACGAGTGGCAGACCGACGATCACGCCGATCGCCGGCCAGAACCACGGCTGCTGCCAGAACGCGGTCACGACGCCGCTCCCGCGGCCCGCTCGAGCCGCCAGATCCGCTGCGGACCGGCCTGCGTCCGCACCTCGCCGGCGTCCTGCACACCGCCGCGGTCGCCGAGCTTGTCGACCACCCGCTGCGTCGCGTACACGCCCGGCGACGGTGCGATGCCCTGGACCCGGTAGGCCAGGCTCACCGCGTCGCCCCACATGTCGTAGACGATGCTCGACCGGCCGACGAGTCCGCTCGTGACCTGTCCGGTGTCGATGCCGGCGCGCAGCCCGATCTTCGACCCGTGTTGCGCGTTGAAGCGCTCGAGCGCGTCCTGCGCCTCTTCCGCCCACTCGACGACCCTCCGGACGTTGTCCACGCGGGGACGCTCAGGCCGCAGCTCGCCAGGTAACCGCTGCGGGTCGTCCGGACGCGCTCGATGCCGTACCGGCCGGCCGCCTCGTCGAGCGACCGCCAGATGTCGTTGACGAGGGAGAGCGACTGTTCCGCGGTGAGCCCCGCTGCGAACTCGTCGAAGCCGACGATGTCCGCGTACACGACCGCGACGTCCTGGTGATCGGCTGCGATCGTCTCGTCGCCCTGCTTGTACCGCCGGGCGACCTCCTCCGGCATCAGGGTCAGCAGCAGGGTGTCGTTCTGCCGTCGCTGCTCGTCGAGCAGGTCCTGCTTCACCTGCAGACTGCGGCTCATGTCGTTGAACGCGAGCCCGAGGTCCCCGATCTCGTCGCCGGCCTTCGTCCGCACCTCGGCGCCGAGGTCGCCGGAGCTCACCCGGTTCACCGCCGTCTGCAGGCGTCGGATCGGCCGGACGAACACCTGCGCGAGCAGCAGGGACAGCAGGCTCACGAGGACGATGATGCCGACGAGCGCGAGCCCGATGTTGCGAGCGAAGTCGTTCACCGGCGCGAACGCCTCGGACGTGTCCATCTGGGCGACCACGACCCAGCGGAGTCCGTCCACCTCGAGCGGGGCGTACGCGGACAAGACCTCTTTCCCCGGTAGTCCCTGGAGATCGTCGTCCCAGAACGGCCCTGCAGCGCCCGAGTGACCGGTGTGGTGTTCACTTCCTGCAGCAGGACCGAACCCTTGACCTGGACCTGCCGCGCGGCCGTCGACGGCGACGTCCCCGCGGCGATGACGTCGCGCCGGTACTGCGCCGGGTGCTCGATCAGCTGGCGCGGGTAGGAGCGCATCAGGTGGTCCGCGCCGACCAGGTAGGACTCGCCCGTGTCGCCGAGACCGGCTGCCTTCCAGTGCTCGTTGCCGGTCATCACCCTGGTGATGAGGTCCACGGGCACCTGGACGGCCATCACGCCGATGATCTTGCCGTCCTCGGCGACCGGGGACATCACCCACAGGGTCGGCACGTTGAGGCTCGGCACGTAGCGGCCGAAGTCCGTCACGACGAAGCCGTCCGAGGTCGTCAGGCGGAGCGTGTCCCGGTACCCGGTCGCCAGGTTGGAGTCCCGGTACGGTCCGTCGTCGAGGTTCGTGCCGAGGTCGGCGCCGGAGTACGCCGAGTAGACGACGTCGCCGTCGGTGTCCATGAGGAGCAGGTCCTCGTACCCGGTGGACTCGACCGCCTGCTGGAAGTACGGCTGGTACTCGGCGTGCGCCGTCGACCAGCTGCTGCCGTCCCCGGCGTCGTCCTGCTCGATCGCCTTGTCGTAGTCGGTGAACGGCGCCGTGTACCGCGCCTGCAGGTACACCTGCGGGTCCTCGGTCGGTGCGAATTGCTCGGGGTCCGCCGTCCCGCCGCTGCGCTCGTCGAGCTGCGGCACGAAGCTGTCCCGGTACCACGCCTCGACCCGGGTGTGGTCGTCGTCGGACACGGGACGCGACCGCAGCTCGTCCCACCCGGACTCGAACGCCTTCGTCGCCCCGATGACGCTCGCGTTGCGGGTCTGGGCGACGACGGTCTGCGTGAACTGCCCGAACGAGCGCTGCAGCTCGGTGATGCGGGACTCGCGCAGGGACGTCACCTGGTTGAACGCGGCGTGTTCCAGCGAGTCCCGCCCGTTCAGGTAGCCGACGACACCGACCACGAGCGCGGCCACGATGCTCACGGCCAGCAGCATCACCAGGAGCTTCGACTGGATGTCCAGGTTGCCGCTCGCGAGGAACGCCCGGAGCTTCCCGCTCCGCCGCGGAACGTCCTCGACGACGCGCGGCGCATCGGGACCGACGGGTGCGGTCGGCGGGATGGGGTCGGACGTCGGAGGGACTGCGGTCACTTGGAACTCCGCTCAGGAGACACGGCGCGCAGGTGCGCGTGCACAACTGCTACCACCGGTCCCCGTCCTGTCCGCCGTCGTCCTTCTTCCTGACGCCACGGAGTCGCGGTGGCGGGTGGCGGCCGGGAGGCGCGGGCCGGGCCCGCCACGCGCCTCCCGGCCGACGTGCGCCGGGCCGGAGGCACGGGTCGGCGCCGCCACGCGCCTCCCGGCCGACGTGCGCCGGGCCGGAGGCACGGGTCGGCGCCGCCACGCGCCTCCAGTCCGTACGGTGGTCGCGGACGCGCGCCGCTCGCGTCAGCCGTCCAGCAGGTCCACCGGTGCGTTCTGCTGGTGGTGCAGCATCGCGTAGGTGCCGTCCTGCGCGAGGAGTTCCTCGTGTGTGCCCTGCTCGACGATCCGGCCGTGCTCGAGCACGAAGATGACGTCGGCGTCCCGGATCGTGGACAGCCGGTGGGCGATCGAGATCGTCGTCCGGCCGGCGGCCGCGTTGTCGAGCGCCGTCTGCACCACCCGCTCCGAGATGGAGTCGAGCGCGCTCGTCGCCTCGTCGAGGACGAGCACCGGCGGATCCTTGAGCAGCACGCGCGCGATCGCGATGCGCTGCTTCTCACCGCCGGACAGACGGTACCCGCGCTCCCCCACGACGGTGTCGTAGCCGTCCGGGAACGACGCGATCGTCTCGTGGATGTTCGCCGCGCGCGCCGCACGCTCCAGTTCTTCGTCGGTGGCGTCGGGCTTGGCGTACCGCAGGTTGTCGCCGATCGTCGCGTGGAAGAGGTAGGTCTCCTGGCTGACGATGCCGACGTGGGCCATGAGGTCCTCGTGCACGATGTCGCGGACGTCCTGCCCGGCGAACCGCACCGAGCCTTCCGTCGCCTCGTAGAGCCGAGGCACGAGGTACGACACCGTCGTCTTGCCGGCGCCGGACGGACCGACGAAGGCGGCGAACTGGCCGGGCTCGAGCTCGAAGGACACCCCGCGCAGGGTCGGCTTGTCCGGCTCGCCGTCCGGGTAGGCGAAGGTCACGTCCTCGAACGCCACGTGTCCGACGCGCGATTCGTCGACGGGCTTCGCGGTCGGTGCGTCCGTGATCGCCGGCTTGAGGTCGAGGTACTCGAAGATGCGGGCGAACAGCGCGCCGGACGTCTGCAGGTCGAGCACCACCCGCAGCAGGCCCACCGTCGGGAACAGCAGCCGGGACTGCACGGTCGTGAACGCCACGATCGTGCCGGCGGTGATCGGCACGTCGCCGAGGATGAGGTACGCGGCGACGACGTAGATGATCGCCGGGATGATCGACAGGAAGATCTGCACGATCGCGAAGAACCACTGCCCGGACATCTGCTGCCGGACCTGCAGACGGATCTGGTTGCGGTTCTCGGCGCCGTACCGCTGCGTCTCGCTGCGCTGCTGGTTGAAGCCTTCGCGAGCAGGATGCCGGAGACGCTCAGGGCCTCCTGGGTGATCGCCGTCATGTCCGACAGCGACTCCTGCGTCTGCGCGGCGATCCGGGCGCGGACCTGACCGACCCGGCGCTGCGCGATCACCAGCAGCGGTAGCAGGATCACCGCGACGAGCGTCATCTGCCAGCTGAGCAGCAGCATCGCGACGACCGCGGCGATGACGGTGACGGTGTTGCCGAGCACCGACGAGATCGTGTTGTTCAGCACGCTGGCGACGCCGCCCACGTCGTTCTGCAGGCGCGACTGGATGATGCCGGTCTTCGTGCGGGTGAAGAACGCGAGCTCCATGCGCTGCAGGTGCCCGAACAGGCGCATGCGCATCGAGCCCATGACCTTGTTGCCGACGGTGGCGGTGAGGTACGTCTGCCAGACCCCGACCCCGGCGCTCGCGATCCACAGTGCGACCATGGCGGCGACGAGGAGGTAGAGCACCGGGAGGTCGGGACCGCCCCCGCCCTTCGGGAAGAGCCCCTCGTCGAAGGCACGCTGGGTGAGCAGCGGCGGGATGACGGAGATCGCCGCACCGACCAGGACGAGCACGACCGTCAGGATGATCGAGTTCCGGTGCGGGACGAACAGCCCCGAGATGCGCTTGAGCAGGTGCGGGATCCGCGGCGCCTCGGCGTTGGCGGCCTTCTGCGCCTCGAAGTCGCCGCTCGAGATCCGGCCGCCGCGCATGCCGCCACCGCGCATCCCGCCGCCCATGCTCACGAGGCGTCACTCCTGTCCATGCTGCAAACCTAGCCCCGGGTACGGACATCGGACGGCCGCCGCTCATTTGACCCTGTTCAGGGGCATGCGACGATCAGCCGTCCCCTTCCCCGCACCACTCGAGGTCCCATGACGTCCGCGCCCACCCGCCCCACGTCCCTCCGCACCCAGCTCGCGCGACGGAAGCCGATCGAGCAGCTGCAGGCCGAGGCCTCGACGGGGGTGAACGGCGAACCGCTCCGCCGCTCGCTCGGCGTCTGGCAGCTGACGATGATCAGCGTCGGCGCGACGCTCGGCACCGGCATCCTCGTGGTGCTCGGCACGGCCGTCCCGCTGGCCGGCCCCGCCGTGTGGATCTCCTTCGTCGTCGCGGGGATCGCCGCTCTGCTCTCGGCGCTGTCGTACGCCGAGATGGCGGGCGCGGTGCCCACCTCGGGATCGAGCTACTCGTACACCTACGCGACCATGGGCGAGGGCATCGCCTGGGTCTGCGGGTGGTGTCTCGTGCTCGAGTACGCGGTGTCGGTCGCCGCGGTCGCGGTCGGTGCGAGCGAGTACGTCGACGAGACGCTGCGGGTGTTCGGCCTGCACCTGCCGGCGGCGCTGTCCGCCCCACCGGGCGACGGCGGCGTCGTCAACCTGCCCGCCGCCGTGCTGGTGCTGCTCGCCACCGCGATCCTGCTGCCCGGGGCCCGCGAGAGCGCCTGGGTGAACACGGTCATGGTCATCGTGAAGATCGCCCTGCTCGTCTTCTTCGTCATCGTGGCGTTCTCGGCGTTCCGGGCGCAGAACTTCGAGCCGCTCGCCCGATGGGTGCGGCCGGTGTCACGGCCGCCGCGTCACGGCTGTTCTTCTCGTACATCGGCTTCGACGCCGCGTCGACCGCCGGAGAAGAGGCGAAGAACCCCGCCGCGACCTCCCGCGCGCGATCATCGGGTCGATCGCCCTGATCACCGCGCTGTACATCCTCGTCGCGGTCGCGGCGATCGGTGCCCGCTCGTGGACCTCGTTCTCCGCCAGCGAGGCCTCCCTCGTCCGCATCGTCGTCGAGGTCACGGGCCAGCCGCTCGTCGCGCTGGTGTTCTCGATCGGCGCGGTGATCGCGATCGCCAGCGTCGTGCTCACCGTGCTGTACGGGCAGACCCGCATCCTGCTCACGATGGCGCGCGACGGGCTCGTGCCGAAGGTCTTCGGCCGGGTGTCGCACCGCACCGGCACCCCGGTCGCGAACACGCTCGTGGTCGGCGTCGTCGTGACGATCGTCGCGGCGCTCGTGCCCCTCGGCGAGCTCGCCGATGCGACGAGCATCGGCACGCTCGTCGCGTTCGCCCTCGTGAACGTGTCGGTCATCGTGCTGCGTCGCACCCGGCCCGGGCTCGAGCGGTCCTACCGCGTGCCGCTGTTCCCGGTCGTGCCGATCCTCGGGGCGCTCTGCTGCGTGCTGCTCGCGGTGTTCCTCGGCATCGGCACCTGGATCGCCTTCGGCATCTGGATGGTCGCCGGCGCCGCGCTCTACCTGGCCTACGGCCGCCGCCACAGCACGCTGCGCTGACGCGCCGCGCGCCGCGCGCCGCGCGCCGTGCGCCGCGCGCCGCGCGCCGCGCGCCGGCCCGAGTCTCGGGGTGAGCGACAGTTCTCGCGCCTTTCAGCGCGAGACTTGTCGTCCTCCACGAGTCTCGCGCCGCCGCCACCGAGACTCGTCCACAGCCTGGAGGCGCGACGCACCCTCCACAGATCGTCCGCCCGCACACCCGTGGTCGCCACCGAACCCCACGATGTCGCCATGACGACATCACCACCGCCGCTCCTCCGTGTCGCCGAACACGATCGAGCCGCGGCCCGCGCGCTCCATCGCCGCCATCACGCCGGCTTCCTCGTTCGTGTGACGGACGGCGTCTACCTCGACGCGGCGACGTGGCGAGATCTCACGCCCGCTCAGCGGCACCTGGTGACTGCGCGGGCGCTGGCACCGACGATCCGACCGACGGCTGCGTTCTCGCACGTCACGGCGGCCCTGGCGTTCGGCTGGCCGATGATCGACCAGCTCCCGGAACGCGTGCACGTCACGGATGCGGCGACTCCGCGCACGGAACACCGTGCGCACCTCGTACGCCATGCCGGGCCGCCGGAAGTCGGCTCGACGCCGTCGACGTTCGCCGGCTTGCCGGTCACGAGCCGGCTGCGGACCGCGATCGATCTCGTCACGACACTGGAACCCGCTGTCGCCTCGGTGGCCATCGATCATGCCGTCCGGCAGGGGGCGCTCGATGTCGAGCACTTCACCGAAGCGCTCCCTCCTCGGCCGCGTCGTGGCTCCGTGCGCGCCCATCTCGTTGCAGCAGCGCTCGACGCGGGACACGAATCCGTCGGCGAGTCGTACACCGCCATCCGGATGGTCGAGCTGGGACTGCCGGTACCCGACGTACAGCATGAGTTCCGGCATGCAGATGGTCGGGTCGATCGCGTGGACTTCTGGTTCCCCGAGCTCGGCGTCATCGTGGAGTTCGACGGCAAGCAGAAGTACACCGATGCGGACATGCTCGACGGACGGAACCCAGGCGATGCGGTCTGGCACGAGAAGATCCGCGAGGACCGACTGCGATCGCTCCCGCGCGTCCGAACTGTCGTCCGCCCGACCTGGTGGCACCTGGTGGAGCTCGAGCGCCTCCGGACGCTGTTCCGGCAGCACCGCGTCGTGGTCTGACCTCGCCCGAGACTCGGCTCAGTCTCCCCAAGTCTCAGCGTGAGCGACCGTTCTCGCGCTCAGATGCACGAGACTTGTCGCTCAGCGCGAGACTTGCGCCCGACGGCCGGCCCCGTGCACGACGAAGGCCGCCGCCCCGAGGGGCAGCGGCCTTCGCGCAGAGTTGCGCAGTACTTACGCGAGCTCGATCGTGGCGCCGGCGGCCTCGAGGGCCTCCTTCGCCTTGTCGGCCGTCTCCTTGTTGACACCCTCGAGGATCTTGGCGTCGGCGGTCTCGACGAGCGCCTTGGCCTCACCGAGGCCGAGCGACGTCAGGCCACGGACCTCCTTGATGACCTGGATCTCTTGTCACCAGCGGACTTGAGGACGACGTCGAACTCCGACTTCTCCTCAGCGGCCTCGGCCGGGGCACCGGCGGCGGCCGGGGCGGCAGCGGCGACCGGGGCGGCCGCGGTGACCTCGAAGACCTCTTCGAACTTCTTCACGAAGTCCGAGAGCTCGATGAGCGTGAGCTCCTTGAAGGCCTCGATGAGCTCGTCCTGCGAAAGCTTCGCCATGATTTTCTCCTACTACTAGCTAGTACGTGTGGTTGTGGAACGCGTGCCCGATCAGGCCGCGGACTCCTGCTTCTCGCGCAGGGCGTCCACGGTGCGGACGGCCTGCGAGAGGGGTGCCTGGAACAGGTACGCAGCACCGAACAGCGAGGCCTTGAAGGCGCCGGCGAGCTTGCCGAGCAGGACTTCACGGGACTCGAGGTCGGCGAGCTTGTCCACCTCGGTCGCGGTGAGCGGGTTACCGTCGAAGTAACCGCCCTTCACCACGAGCTCGGGGTTCGCCTTGGCGAATGCACGCAGCGACTTCGCGACGGCGACGGTGTCACCGTGGACGAAGGCGAGAGCGGACGGACCGGCGAGCTCGTCGTCGAACGACGAGATGCCGGCGTTGTTCGCCGCGATCTTGGTCAGCGTGTTCTTCACCACGGCGTACGTGGCGTGCTCACGGATCGAGTTGCGGAGCTCCTTGAGCTGCGCGACCGTGAGACCGCGGTACTCGGTGAGCAGAACGGCGTTCGAGCTTCTGGAATGCTTCCGTGAGCTCGGCGACCGCAGCTTCCTTGTTCGCCATGGTTCTCCTTGGGGGTCTTGCCGGCAGCCCCAGGACGTCACCACATGAAAAAGCTCCGGCGCAGAGGCTCGGAGCTGCTCCCCGCGAACGGAAGGAGTGGTTCGGAACACCTGCGCGGGCTGCCTCATGAGTGAGGACCTTCGCCTGCTGCGCGAGCGCACCAGGAACCGGCGGTCTTTGGCTTCGAGAACTGTAGCACGGTGCGCCCCAGCCGACCAACCACCGGACTGGAGGCGCGGCGCGGTCCCGCCCCGCGCCTCCAGTCCGATGGTGCGAACGTTCCCATCCCGCGCGCGCTGGCATGCAGGATCGCGCGTAGGAGATCCGAACTTCCGGTCCTCCACGCGCGATTCGACCTCCTACGCGCGATTCGGCACGTCGGACCAGGCTGGGTCGGACGAGTCCCCTGATCGGACGAGTCCCCGCGCCGGCCCGATTCGCCGGGACGGACGGCCCCGCCGGGTACGCCGTGTCCGCCGTGTCCGCTGCGGCTGCCTCCGAGGACTCCCCGCGGCGGTGCCCTGCTCCGACGGCAGGTGCACCGTGAACACGGTGTCCCCGGTTCGCTCGTCACGTCGACGGATCCGCCGTGCGCCTGCACCACCGCGTCCACGATCGCGAGCCCGAGGCCCGTCGACCCCGCCGTGCGGGAGCGCGAGCTGTCAGCCCGGGCGAACCGCTCGAACAGCTTCGGCAGGAACTCCGGGTCGATGCCCTGCCCGCTGTCACGCACGGTCAGGTCCACGCCGGACGCCGTCGGCGCGAGCCCCACGGTGATGCGCGTCCCGTCCGGCGTGTGCGTCCTGGCGTTCGTGACGAGGTTCACGATGACCTGGTGCAGGCGTGCGGCGTCGCCCACGACGACCACGGGCGAGTCCGGCACGTCGACCTCGATCGGGTGCTCCGGCGAGGCGGCGTGCGCGTCGTTCACCGCGTCGAGCACGAGTCCGGTCAGGTCGACGTCGTCGAACTGGATCTCACGGCCCTCGTCGAGGCGTGCGAGGAGCAGCAGGTCCTCGACCATCGAGGTCATCCGGATCGACTCGGACTCGATGCGGCCCATCGCGTACACCACGTCCTTCGGCAGGTCGCCGCCCATGCGTCTGGTGAGCTCGGCGTACCCGCGGACCGATGCCAGCGGGGTGCGGAGCTCGTGGGAGGCGTCGGCGACGAACTGCCGGACCTTCTGCTCGGAGCGCTCGCGGGCCTGCATGGCGCCCGCGATGTGACCGAGCATCCGGTTGAAGGCGCTGCCGACGCGGCCGACCTCGGTGCGGGGATCGGTGTCGGGGACGCGGACGTCCTGCAGGGCGTCGCTGCGCTCGAGTGGCATCCGCGCGACGGTCGAGGCGGTCTCGGCGACGCGCTCGAGCGGCCGCAGGGATCGGCGGACGACGACGGCGGCGACGACGGACGCGGCGACGAGCGCTGCCGCGACGACCAGGACGACCACGAGGAGCAGTGACCGGACGCTCTCGTAGACGGGTGACATCGGAAGGCCGACCACCAGGACGGCGTTGCCGAGCACCGGGTTGTCGACCTGCACGGCGGCGACGCGGTAGCGGCCCAGCGACCCGCCCAGGTCCATCGTGGCAGGGGCGACCCCCACCTTGACGTCACCCAGTCGATCGAGCTGCGAGGAGGTCAGTTGCAGGCGGGAGCTGTCCTCGGTGAGGACGATGCCACCCGCACCGCCGCCCGCGAAGTAGTACGCGGTGAGGGTGCCGGCTGCCTGTCCGAGCGGCTGCAGCAGGTCGTCGTTCGGACGACCGCTCGGGTTCTGCTGGCCCTGGCCGAACTTCGTGCTCGCGCGGCTCGTCGCCTTCTGCAGCTGCCCGTCGATCGTGCCCGTCTGGATGGACGCGAGCGCGATGATGCTGCCCGCGCCGATCACCGCGCTGACGGCGACGACGAGCGCGACGATGCTCAGGACGAGCCGGCGGCGGAGCGTCACGAGGTGGGCTTGATGACGTACCCGACGCCGCGGACCGTGTGGATCATCGGGGTCTCGCCGGCGTCGATCTTCTTGCGCAGGTACGAGATGTAGATCTCGACGACGGAAGCTCTTGCCGCCGAAGTCGTACGACCACACGCGGTCGAGGATCTGCGCCTTCGACAGCACGCGGCGCGGGTTGCGCATGAGGAAGCGCAGGAGCTCGAACTCCGTCGCGGTCAGCTCGATCGGCCGGCCGGCGCGGGACACCTCGTACGACTCCTCGTCGAGCACGAGGTCGCCCACGACGATGCGCGAGTCCCCCGCCTCGGAGATCGAGATCTGCGAACGACGGATGAGGCCGCGGAGCCGCGCCACGACCTCCTCCAACGAGAACGGCTTCGTGACGTAGTCGTCGCCGCCGGCGGTGAGCCCCGTGACACGGTCCTCGACGGAGTCCTTCGCGGTGAGGAACAGCACCGGGGTGTCGTCGTTGTTCTGGCGCAGCCGGCTGAGCACCTGCAGCCCGTCGAGGTCCGGCATCATCACGTCGAGCACCATCGCGTCCGGCTTCCACTCGCGCGCCGTGCTCAGCGCGTCCTGCCCACCGTTGGCGCTCTTCACGTCCCAGCCCTCGTAGCGGAGCGCCATGGACAGGAGGTCGGTGAGGCTGGCCTCGTCGTCGACGACGAGGATGCGCAACGGGGTTCCGTCGGCACGAGTGAGGCGCGGGGCTGCTGCAGGCTGGGAGATGGTCACGTCTTCGAGTATCGAGAGTTTCCTATGAGCGGTCTGTGGACCCGCCCTCGGCGCTCTGTGGATTGCCGTGCGTTTCGGTGACGGGAGCTGGAGCTCCCTTAGACATCTCATAGGGACGTGCAGTGCCGTCCACAAGCGTGCTGCCTAGGTTCTCCCCCGTCGGCCCCGCCGTGCGCTCTGCACGGCCGGTGACCCCAGCCGGCCACCACCGAGGAGAACCATGTTCCTGACCTACCTCAGGCGCGAACTCACGAACCGCAAGAAGCAGACCGTCATCATCGCGATCGGCATGGCGCTCGCCATCGCCCTCGTGGTCATCGTCTCCTCGATCGCGGGCGGCGTGAAGGCCGCGCAGGCGAGCGTGCTGCAGTCCGTCTACGGCGTCGGCACCGACATCACCGTGACGAAGACCGAGACCCCGACCGGTTCGAGCACCGGGCGCCCGAGCTTCGACTTCGGCAGCCAGGGCGGCTCCGGCAGCGGCAGCGGCTCGACCGACCTGTCGCAGTCCCGGCTCGCCGTGTCCCGCGGGTCCAGCACGCTGAGCGCGTCGGACGTGAAGACCGTCACGAGCACGAGCGGGGTCAAGGCTGCGACGGGCGTCCTGACCCTCGAGAACAGCACGTTCTCGGGCCAGGTGCAGCAGCAGTCGGACAGCAGCAGCTCCAGCGACAGCAGCGGCACCTCGACCCAGCAGGGGCCGCCGAGCGGTGGCGAGGGCGGCGGCGGCTTCGGCGGCGGCTCGTTCAGCGTCGACTCGTTCACCGTCACGGGCATCCCGGTGTCCGGCGACGCCGTCGGACCGCTCACCAGCACCGAGCTCACGAAGGGCCGCACGTTCAAGGCCTCCGACGCGGGCAAGGACGTCGTCGTGCTCGACACGAGCTACGCCAAGAGCGAGTCGAAGGCCGTCGGCGACACCGTCGAGATCGGGGGCAAGGACTTCACCGTCATCGGCCTCGTCGCGTCGACGGGCTCGTCGTCCACGACCGGCTCGAACACCTACATCCCGCTCGACACTGCGCAGACCCTGGCGGACCTCGACGGCAAGGTCACGTCGATCTACGTCTCCGCCGAGTCCTCGTCCGACGTCTCGACGATCAAGTCCGCGCTGCAGAAGAAGCTCACCAGCGCGACCGTCTCGACCGAGTCCGACCTCGCCTCGAGTGTCTCCGGGTCCCTGAGCACCGCGTCGAGCCTCGTCTCGAACCTCGGCACCTGGCTGTCGATCGTCGTCCTCGCCGCAGCGTTCCTCATCGCGATCCTGTTCACGATCTCCGGCGTCACCCGACGCACCCGTGAGTTCGGCACCCTCAAGGCCATCGGCTGGTCGAACGGTCGCATCACCCGCCAGGTCGCCGGCGAGTCCCTCGTGCAGGGCCTGATCGGCGGTGTCATCGGCGCCGCCGCGGGCTTCGTCGGCATCCTCGTCGTGAACGTCATCTCCCCGACGATCTCGGCGAGTGCGTCCAGCTCCACGCGAGGCGGCGCCGGCGGCATGGGCGGAGGCGGCATGCCCGGCGGCGCGGCGACGGCGGCGGCCGGAGGCGGTACGACGGGCGGTGCCCCGCCGGCGGCTTCGGCGGCGGCGGTGCGAGCTCGGCGTCCACGACCGACGTCGTCCTGCACGCACCGGTCACGGTCGAGGTCATCCTGCTCGCGATCGGTCTCGCGATCCTCGGCGGGCTCATCGCGGGCGCCCTCGGCGGCTGGCGCGCGAGCCGGCTCCGCCCGGCCGAGGCGCTGCGGAGCGTCGCCTGATGACCGGCCCCGCCACGGGTACCACGCCCGTCACAGCACCGACCGCCCCACCGACCTCGAGCACGCGACCCCAAGGAGCACCCGTGACCAGCACCGAGACCGCACCGTCCACGGCGGACGCGAGCCGCGCCTCCAGTCCGATCTACCGCCTGAAGAACGTCAGCAAGACGTACAAGCAGAAGAACCGGACCGTCACCGCCCTGACGAACGTCGACCTGACGATCCCGCAGGGACAGCTCGTCGCGATCCAGGGGCCGACCGGCGGCGGCAAGTCGACGCTGCTGCAGATGCTCGGCGCCCTCGACCGGCCGAGCGCCGGGTCGATCCACCTCGGCGAGCGTGACGTCGCGAAGCTCGGCGACCGGGCGCTCACCGATCTGCGGGCCACCGAGATCGGGTTCGTGTTCCAGAAGCTTCAACCTCATCCCGACCTTGACCGCGCTGGAGAACGTCGAGACCGCGTTCGCCGGGTCCCTGGCGAACCGCGCGAGGTCGGAGATCCGCGAACGGGCCACCGCCGCGTTGCGGGAGGTCGGTCTCGGCGAGCGCCTCGACCACCTGCCGGCGGAGCTGTCCGGCGGCCAGCAGCAGCGTGTGGCGATCGCCCGAGCACTGGTGAAGAACCCGAGCGTGCTCCTCGCCGACGAACCCACCGGCGCGCTCGACGAGGCGACCCGTGACGAGATCATGGGCCTCATCGAGAAGCAGTGGAAGGAGCGCGGGCTCACGGTCGTCATCGTCACGCACGACTCGTGGGTGGCGAAGCGGGCCGAGCGCCGGCTGCACATCAAGCAGGGCCAGGTGCGCGAGGTCTAGTCGCCTCCGTTCCACGGCCGGGAGGCACGGTGCGTGACGGGCGCGCACCGTGCCTCCCGGCGTCGTCGCGTCCAGGGCGCGTGGCAGGCTGGGCTTGATCGCCTGGCGGGCGCCTCGGGCCCCTCGCGCCCCTCGGGCGCCTCGGGCCCGAGTCTCGCGCTGGGCGACCGTTCTCGCGGCCCGAGGCCCGAGAAGTGTCGCTCAGGCCGTGACTCGGGTGCGGCGGCCCGAGCTACGACGTGACCGGGTAGTCGCAGTAGGCGAACCACAGCGAGTCCGGCGACCACGGCGGCACGTTCACGGTGCCCTGGCCGCCGTCGAGCACGACGAGCGTCTCCGGCACCACGGCGATCCGCGCCCCGCGGGCGAGCGCACCGGGCAGCAGCCGCAGCTCGACCCGGTGGTCCGCCGGGTGCCCCTGCACGCCGGGCTCGTACGACAGGTAGAGCAGGTGCGCGCCGTCCGGCGACACGTGCGGGAACCAGTTCACCCGCTCGTCGTTCGTGATCTGCACCGGCTCGGTCGACCCTGGCCACAGGGCCGCGAGCTGCGCCGTGCCGGGGGTGAACCGCTCGGTGTTGAACAGGAGCACGTCGCCGGCGAACGCGCAGCCGTCGTCGGGGAACGCGTCACGGGTGAGGAAGGTCGGCTCCCCGGTCGCCGGGTCGACGAGTGCCACGTCCGTGGTCCAGTCGCCGTCCTCGGACAGCTCACCGACGATCGCCGCGAGGGTCTCGCCGTCCGATGCGATGCCGTGCAGGTAGAACTTCCGGACGACCGGCATCGCGGTCGTCACGTCGGTGAGGGTCGCCGCCGCTCCCCGGCCGGCAGCGGGATCCGGTAGAGGTCCCCGTCGCGGCCGCTCACCACGACGGAGTTGCCCGAGGGGTCGAGCACGTGGTCGTTGTTGATCTCGGGGACGCCGGGCATCGGGACGGGCACGAGCGCGGACTCGTCGAGGACCTCGTCGCTCGGCCGGAGCAGCCAGAGGTCGCCGTTCCCGTTCAGGACGAGGGTGCCGTCAGCGGTGACGTTCGGCGCCTCGACCAGCACGGTGCTCGATTCGAACACCAGTCGACTCGTGCGGGACTCGACATCGTACACGTGCACCCGGCTGGTCTGTCCGGCAGCAGTTGCCGCCCTCGTGGCTCGCTCATGCGTCCATCCTGTCGGTTCATCGGACCTGAGACTCGACCCGGGTAGACCGAGACTCGGGCTGAGCGACGTTTCTCGGGCTCAGGGCCGCGAGATCTGTCGCCCAGCCCGAGACTCGGGCAGCGACCCGAGACTCGGGCAGCGACCCGAGTCTCGGGTGGGGAGACGGGCGGTTACTTCACCGCACCGGCCGTCAAGCCCGCCACGAACTGGCGCTGGACGACGAGGAACGCGATCACCACGGGGATCGAGACCACGAGCGAGGCGGCCATGATCTGGTTCCAGTACACGTTCGTCTGCGTCGAGTACTGCTGCAGACCGACCGCGAGCGTCTGCCCGTCGCCGTTCGTCATGACCGACGCGAAGAGCACCTCACCCCAGGCGGTCATGAACGAGTAGATGCCGACCGCGACCATGCCCGGCCGTGCCGACGGCAGGATCACGCGGAACAGCGCGCCCATCGGGCCCGAGCCGTCCACCATCGCCGCTTCGTCGAGCTTCGCGCGGGATCGTCTCGAAGTAGCCCGCGAGCATCCAGATCGAGAACGGGAGCGTGAACGTCAGGTACGTGATGATCAGGCCGGTCCAGCTGCCGACGAGCTGGATGCCGAGCGCGTTGCCGAGGTTCGTGAAGATGAGGAACAGCGGGAGCAGGAACAGCACGCCGGGGAACATCTGGGTCGAGAGCACCGCGGTGGTGAAGGTGCTCTTGCCCTTGAAGTTCCAGCGCGAGACACCGTAGGCGGCGAAGGTCGCGATGATCAGCGAGAACACCGTCGCGATCGTGCAGACCACGAGCGAGTTGATGAAGTACTTGCCCAGCGGGACCGTCGACCACATGTCGATGAAGGGCTGCAGGGTGATCCGCGTCGGGATCCACGTGAAGTCGTTCTGCACGTCACCGAGGGGCTTCATCGCCGTGGTGATCATCACGTAGAGCGGCACGACCGTGAACAGGGTCAGGACGACCAGGGTGACGATCTTGAAGGACTTGGCGCCGACTGTCTCACGCACGGACGGACCTCCGGTTGGTCACGGCCAGGTAGATGCCCGTGACGATGAGCAGGAAGATGAGGAGCAGGACGCTCATCGCGGCACCGGAGCCGAAGTTCCAGGTGATGAACGACGCGTTGTAGATGTGGAAGCTCAGCAGGTCCGCCGCGGGGGCTGCGCGGTCGAGCCGAACAGCACGAACGGGGTGTTGAAGTCGTTGAACGTCCAGAGGAACATCACGAGCACGAGCGTCACGTTGACCGGACGCACCATCGGCAGCGTGATCGAGCGCCACTGCCGGAACGGCTTCGCACCGTCGACCGAGGCGGCCTCGTAGACGTCGTTCGGCACGGACTGCAGGCCGGCCATGAGCATCAGGAACGCGAACGGCCAGGTCTTCCAGATCGCCACGACGACGACCGACACGAAGGCGTTCGACCCGATCAGCCAGAACGGGCCCGTCCCGTTGAACAGGTGCAGCTGGTCGACCAGGACGTGGTTGATCGCGCCGGAGTCGCGCTGGAACATGAACTTCCAGGTGATGATGCCGGCGTACATCGGCAGCGCGTAGGGCACGAGGAAGAGCGTGCGGAAGAGCCCGCGGCCTCTGAACGGCTTCTGCAGCGCCACCGCGGCGGCCATGCCGAAGGACCACGAGAGCCCGACCACGAGCACCGTGAAGGCGCACGTGATGAGGAAGGAGTTCAGGACGCCCTTGCCGATGGCCTGGTCGAAGTCGATGACGACCGAGTAGTTGTGCAGACCGGCGAACGGCGCCGCCCCCAGTTGGCGATGAAGTACTTCGTGAGCTGGATGAACGAGATCCAGATGCCCGTGAGCATCGGCACGATGTGGATGAGCAGCTCGAAGAGGATGGCCGGCGCGACGAGCGCGTACGGCAGCCAGTGGGACTTGCGCTTGCGACCCGGAGGGCCGGACGTCACCGGCGCCTTCGTGTGGGTCAGGTCGATGCGCTCGGAGTCGGGCAGGACCGAGGTGGACATGGGGGGCCTTTCGGCGAGGAGGAGGATCGGTGCTTCGCTCCGTCCGGACCGGGGCAGCGGTCTGGAGGCGCGGCATGCGTGAGCCGATCGGCTCACCCCCGGCGCGTGGCCGGGTGAGGAACCGCAGGTCGTCCGTCCGACGCGTGTCGGGCCGTGGACCTGAGGGGTGGAGGCCCGGGACGCGTCCTGCGGACGCGCCCCGGGCCTCCAGGGTGGATCAACCGGCTGCCTGGGACACCTGGTCCTGGGCGGTCTGGAGCGCGGACTTGATGTCGCTGTCGGACACCGAACCACCGGTCGCGATCTTCGCGAACATGTCGTTCATGGCCTTGCCGACGGTCGACTCGAACTGGTCCTCGGCGGGCACCAGCGGGAGCGGCTCCGACTTCGTGTTGTAGATGTCGAGGAACGTCTTGGTCTCCTCGGACACCCCGGAGGTGTTCTCGGCCGCGGACTGCAGCACCGGCAGGGCCGCGTACGGCTTGTCGAGCGTCGCCTGCGTGTCCTCGCTCGTCATGAACTTGACGAACTTGAGCGCGCCGTCCTTGTTCTTCGTGTTCTTGAAGATGGACAGGTTGATGCCGGCCACGTGGCTGGCGACCTGCTTGCCGCCCTCGGGCGCCGGGAACGGCACGACGCCGTACTGGTCGGCCTTCATGCCGTTCGACTGGATGGTGGCGTCGGCGTTGTTCTGGTTCAGGATCATCGCCGCCTGGCCCTTGGCGAAGGCGGAGACGGCCTGGACGCCGTTGTCGAACTGCGCGTTCGAGGTGTTCACGACCTTCTGGTCCTGCATGAGATCGAGGTACCGCTTGATGCCGTCGACGTTCGCCTTCTCGGTGAAGGTCGGCTTGCCGGACTTGTCGAACCACTCGCCACC
Source organism: Curtobacterium flaccumfaciens (assembly GCA_029689965.1). GTDB lineage: Bacteria > Actinomycetota > Actinomycetes > Actinomycetales > Microbacteriaceae > Curtobacterium > Curtobacterium flaccumfaciens_E. Next base: position 3,291,143 of record CP121450.1, read on the forward strand.
GTTCTGCGCCGCGTTGATGAACGCGAAGTGCGCGTTCTCCGTGTAGGAGCCGGCGGCGAGCGAGAAGCCGTAGACCTTCTTGCTCGGGTCCGTCAGCTTCTTCGCGTCCGTGGTGAGCTCTTCCCACGTGGTCGGCGGCTTGAGGCCGGCGTCGGCGAACATCTGCTTGTTGTAGTATAGGCCGTAGGCGAGACCGTAGAGCGGGACGCTCGTGACGGTCTTGCCCGGAGCCCCACCGGTGGCGAGGGCGGTCTTCACGAACTTGTCCTTGCCGCCGATCGCCTTCATCTCGGAGGAGCCGAACTCCTGGAAGGCACCGGTGGCCTGGAGCGAGGCCGCCCAGGTGTTGCCGATGTTCAGGACGTCCGGGCCCTGGCCCGAGGTGACGGCGGTCTGGATCTTGTTCTGCAGGTCGTTCCAGCCGATGACCTGGAGGTCGACCTTGATCCCGGTCTCCTTGGTGAACTTCTTGAGGACCGGGGTCAGCACCTCCTTGTCGTTCTGGAGCGACGTGCCCTGGTTGGACGCCCAGTACGTGAGCGTCCTCGAGTCGCCGGAGGAACCGGACGACCCGGAGGAGCAGGCTGCGAGGCCGGTCACGGTGAGTGCCGCGGCCGCGGTGATGGCCAGTGCGCGGATGGCAGTGCGCATGACTCTCTACTTTCTCGTCGTTGAGATGGTGCGGGGGTGGTGCTGGTCGTGCTGTTCTTGCTGTCGGGTGCTGCTGTGTGGTGCGGTGCCCGTCCCGGCCGTCGCCGGCCGGGGACGCCGGCCGTCAGGCCAGGGTCGACGCCGCGGGGTCCCAGCCCTCGGGGAGGGTCGGGAGGGCGCGACGGTGCTCTCGACGAGCACCGCCTCGCCACGTTCGGCCGCCTCGGCGATGGAGACCATCACGTCGAGGACGTGGAAGGCGAGGGCACCGGGGACGCGGTTCTCCTCGCCGGCGCGCAGGGAGCGGGCGAGGTCGACGACGCCCGTGCCGCGCGAGTACGTGGACCCGACGGCGGGGATCGTCTCCGGCGCCTCGGAGCCGTGTGCGTACAGCTCGGTGTCGCCGTCGAAGTTGTTCGGGTCGGGGAACACCACGGTGCCGGTCTCGCCCGCGATCTCGACGAAGCCGGTGCGGCCGCGGTCGGACTCGAACGAGAAGACGCTCTGCGCGCTGCCGCCGTTCTCGAACTCGATCAGGGCCGAGTGGTTCGTGGGGACCTCGACCGGGAACTCGGTGCCGGCCTTCGGACCGGAGCCGATCGTGCGGGTCGCGCGGGACTTCGACGCGGTCGCGGTGACCTTCTTCACCGGGCCGAACGCCTGCACGAGGGTCGTGATGTAGTACGGACCGATGTCGAACAGCGGGCCGGCTCCGTAGGCGAACAGGAACTCCGGGCTCGGGTGCCACGACTCCGGGCCGGGGCTCTGGAACAGCGTGAGCCCGTTGAGGGGCGTGCCGATCCGGCCGTCGCGGATCGTCCGGAGGGCGGTCTGCAGGCCGGCGCCGAGGAACGTGTCCGGCGCGACGCTGACCGTCCTGCCGGCGGCACGGGCAGCGTCGCGGAGCTCGGCTGCGCTCGAGCGGTCGAGCGCGTACGGCTTCTCGCCCCACACGTGCTTGCCGGCCGCGAGGGCCTGCAGCGCGACCTCGACGTGCGCGGCGGGGATGGTCAGGTTGACGACGATCTCGATGTCGTCGTTCGCCAGGAGCTCCTCGACGGTGCCCGAACCGGCGACGCCCCACTTCTCGGCCTGGGACGCCGCGCGGGGCAGGTCGATGTCGGCGATGAAGTGGACCTTCACATCGGGGAAGACGGTGAGGTTCGAGAGGTACTGGTCGGAGATCACGCCGGCACCGATCACGCCGACGCCGACGGGGCCGGTGCGCTTGCCGGTGTCGGCGCCCTGCTGTGCGGCCGGGTCGACGACGGTGGTGGTGTCGGTCATGCGCGGGCCCCCTCGAGGAACGTGTAGGAGTCGGTGACGGCCTGGAAGACGTCGCCCTCGTGGTCGTCGAGCTCGACGACGTGGAGCGCGTCCGGTGCGGCCGCGAGGATCTCGCGGATCGGCATGATGCCGTTCCCGACGGCGACCTGCTTCTTGTCGTCGTGCGAGCCGTCGCCGTCCTTGACGTGCAGGAACTGGATCTTGTCGCCGAGGCGCTCGATGACGGCCACCGGATCGTCGCCGCCGACCTTCGCCCAGTAGGTGTCGAGCTCGAGGACGACGTCGTCGGAGAGCGCGTCGGCGAAGACCTCGTACGCGGAGACGCCGTCGATGCGGTTCGAGAACTCGAACGCGTGGTTGTGGTACCCGAGGGTCAGACCGTGGTCCGCTGCACGGGGCGCGAGGGCGCTCAGCTCGCGGGCGATCGCCTCGACGTCCTCGCGGGTGGTCCAGCGGGCCTCGTCGATGTGCGGGTCGATGAGGGTGCCGAGACCGACCGTGACGCTCGCGTGGAAGATCTGCTCGAGGTCCTGCTCGCCTGCGTCCAGCAGACGGGCGTGCCCGCTCGGACTCTGCAGTCCCGCCGCGGCGAGTGCGTCCCGCAGCGACTCGGCCCGGTCGACGAAGCCGAAGGCCTCGACGTTCGTGTAGCCGATGTCGGCGATGCGCTGCAGCGTGCCGGGCAGATCGGCAGCGAGGGCATCACGGACCGTGTAAAGCTGGACTGAGAGCGGTTGGGTCACCAGGGGTTCTCCTCGTCGAGATCGTGTGGTCGTCTTCGACCGAGCGTCACACTACGAGCACTTCTGTCGGCGGTCAAGCAGAAGTCCGCGGAATGTCGACGAACTTCATTGCGTGGTGCGTCCGATGTGTGCTTCACTCCCCCTCATGGTCGACTTGACTCGGACGGCAGCGTCGCCTCCGGTCGGGACGAGCGAGCTCTTCCAGATCCTCCGCGACGGCGTGCCGCGGACCCGGGCCGAGCTCGCCGCCCTGACAGGACTCGCACGCTCGACGATCGGCGTGCGCCTCGATGCCCTCACCGAGGTCGGGCTCGTCGGACCGGTGGACACAGCAGCCTCCACCGGTGGGCGGCCGCCTGCGCAGGTGGCGCTCAGACCACACGCCCGACTCGTCGTCGCCGCCGACCTCGGGGCCTCGCACGGGCGGGTCGCCGTCACCGACCTCGTCGCCGCGCCACTCGCCACGCGGGAAGCACGGATCGACATCGCCGCCGGCCCCGTCCCACGCTCACCTGGCTGGTCGAGACGATCGACGCGCTGCTCGACGAGGTCGGACGCACCCGCGACGACGTCATCGCGATCGGCATCGGCGTGCCGGGCCCGGTCGAGTTCTCCACCGGACGGCCCGCGAACCCGCCGATCATGCCCGGTTGGGACGGCTTCGACGTGCCGGGCTGGCTCCGCGGACACATCGCCGCCCACGTCCTGCTCGACAACGACGTCAACATCGCCGCCCTCGGTGAGCGCGAGCACGGTTGGCCCGACGTCGACCACCTGCTCTTCGTGAAGGTCGCGACCGGCATCGGCTCGGGCATCGTCTCGGACGGCGAGCTCCAGCGGGGCGCCCAGGGCACCGCGGGCGACATCGGCCACGTCCGGGTGTCCAGTGCGGGCGACGTCCCGTGCCACTGCGGGAACACCGGCTGCCTCGAGGCCGTCGCGTCGGGGCCGGCGATCGCCCGACGGCTCCGCGCCAAGGGGCACGACGTGCACACGAGTGCCGACGTCATCGACCTCGTGAACCGTTCGGACCTCGACGCCATCGGCGCCGTGCGACAAGCGGGACGTGACATCGGTGAGGTCCTCGCCACGTGCGTCTCGCTCATGAACCCGTCCGTGATCGCCCTCGGCGGGTCGATCACGCAGGCCGGGGAACACCTGCTCGCGGGCGTCCGTGAGGTCGTGTACTCCCGATCGATGCCGCTCGCCACCGAGCACCTCGTCATCGCGCAGTCACGTGCCGGGTCGATCGCGGCGCTCCAGGGAGCGGCCGCCCTGGCGATCGGGTACGCCCTCTCCCCGCGGGCGTCGACGAGCTCGTCGCCTTCGCGGAGGGCCGCCAGCTGGTGTCCTGAGCAGACACCGTCGGCGTCGGTCTGGCGCGTGCGGTGCGTCGGCGTCCGTCCGGCACGTGCGGTGTGGTGCGTCGGCGTCCGTCCGGCGCGCGGTGCGTCGGTTTCGTGTCGACGGCGCGCGGGGTGACAATCGTCGGGTGACGATCGTGCAGCCCACCCTGTGGGGCGACCTCGACCCGGTTCGGAGGCGCAACCCGCCGCCGGTGCGCCGGCGCCGGTCGTGGCCACGGCCGGTCTCGCCGCAGGCCGTCCCGTCACGCACGACGCCTTCACCTCGCTGCGCGGTCACGCCGAACGCATCGTCGCCCACTCGTCGGACCGCGTCGCGTGGCTCCGAGCCCGCGCCACGGGCATCACCGCGACCGACGTGGCCCGACTCGCGTCCCTGCGCGCCGTCGACGCGATCGTCACCGAGAAGCGCTACGGCTCCCGGTTCGCCGGCAACTCGTACACCGAGCACGGCAAGGAGCGCGAGCCGCACATCGCCGCCTGGGTCGCCGCGACGCACGGGATCCAGCCCTCGGCACACCTGTTCCACGCCGCTGCGAACCGCGCGCACCTCGCCACCCCGGACGGCGTCGGCGTCGACGGCTCGGCACGCGTGGTGCTCGCCGAGATCAAGACCACGGCGAAGGCCTGGCGGAGCATCCCGCGGCACTACCTCCGGCAGGTCTGGTGGCAGCAGTACGTCCTCGGTGCCGACCGCACACTGTTCGTGTGGGAACGGCACGACGGCTTCGTGCCGATCGCCGACGAGCCCGAGTGCCGCTGGGTGGACCGCGACGACGACCAGATCCGCGGCCTGATCCAGCTCGCCGACATGGTGCTCGACCGGCTGCGGGGCTTCCGCTCGGCCTGACCCGTTGCGGGGCGTCCGCCCGGCCCGACCGGCTACCGGTGCGCGGCGACCGGCACGATGCGCAGCCGGCTCATCCCGATGACGAGCACGCCCATCAGTGCGATGAACACGGCGACACCGAGCGAGTACAGCGCGACGATCCCGTAGCCGAGGTCCGGGTTGAGGAACGGGTACGGCACCCATCCGTCCGTCGCACCGCGGATCAGGACGACCACGAGCCACACCGCCGGGTAGAGCAGGAACCACCACACCTGCCGAAGTGCCAGCCGGCCGCGGTCCGAGAACAGCAGCCAGTCCAGCACCGCGTACGCGGGCAGGACCTTGTGCATGACGTCGCTCGCCCACAGCAGGTCGAAGTTCGCCGCGAGCGACGCCTCGGCCAGCAGGGTGTTGAACACGACCCCGGTCGTCGCGATGTAGACCGTGGCCGCGCCGCGGACGTGGTCGAGGCGCGTCGCCGCTCGCTTGCGCGTGGACGCCACGACCGCCGCAGCCAGCGCGCCCGCGATGATCAGGTTCGACTGGATGGTGAAGTAGCCGAAGAAGTTCCAGAACACGTAGTTCCCCGCCGCGACCGCATGCTGCAGCTGTGCCACGACCGCGACGACCACGGCGATGACCGCGATGAGCCGGAGGGAGTTCACGAAGATCCGCACGGTCACACGGTATCGGGACAACGTGCCGGGATGCGGAAGGGCCCGCACCGTTTCCGGTGCGGGCCCTGGCCTGCGTCAGTCGACGCAGTTGCGAGTCGACCGACTCAGATGCTGTTGACGTCGAGCGGGATGCCCGGCCCGAAGGTCGTCGAGACGGCGCCCTTCGTGATGTAGCGGCCCTTCGACGCGCTCGGCTTGAGGCGGTTGATCTCCTCGAGCGCGGTGGTGATGTTCTCGTCGAGCTGCTCCGGCGTGAACGAGGCCTTGCCGACGACGAAGTGCACGTTGGCGTGCTTGTCGACGCGGAACTCGATCTTGCCGCCCTTGATGTCGTTGACGGCCTGCGCCACGTTCGGGGTCACGGTGCCGGTCTTCGGGTTCGGCATGAGGCCGCGCGGGCCGAGCACCTTGCCGAGACGACCGACCTTGCCCATGAGCTCGGGCGTCGCGACGGCCGAGTCGAAGGCGGTGTAGCCCTCGGCGACCTTCGCGATCAGCTCGTCGCCACCGACCTCGTCGGCACCGGCGGCGATGGCGGCCTCGGCCGCGGCACCGACCGCGAAGACGATGACGCGGGCGGTCTTGCCCGTGCCGTGCGGCAGGATGACCGTGCCACGGACCATCTGGTCCGCCTTGCGCGGGTCGACGCCGAGCTTGAGGGCGACCTCGACGGTGGAGTCGGTCTTGGTCGAACCGGTCTCCTTCGCCAGGGCGACGGCCTCAGCGGGGGTGTAGAACTTGTCGGCCTCGATCTTCGCGGCCGCGGCCTGGTAGGCCTTGGACTTCTTCGCCATGGTGTTCTCCTTGGGAGCTACGTGGTTGACGAGCCGGCGCGGCTCTCCCACGGAAGGGTGTCGGGGTGTGTGGTGCGCTGAGGCTCAGGCCTCGACCGTGATGCCCATCGAACGCGCGGTGCCGGCGATGATCTTCGCGGCCTGCTCGATGTCGTTGGCGTTCAGGTCGGCCTGCTTGGTCTCGGCGATCTGACGGACCTGGTCCATCGAGATCTTCGCTACCTTGACCGTGTGCGGGGTCGCGGAACCCTTCTGCACACCCGCGGCCTTCTTGATCAGCTTCTGCCGCCGGCGGGGTCTTGAGGACGAACGTGAACGAACGGTCCTCGTAGACGGTGATCTCGACCGGCACGACGTTGCCACGCTGCGACTCGGTCGCCGCGTTGTACGCCTTGCAGAACTCCATGATGTTCACGCCGTGCTGACCGAGCGCAGGACCGATCGGCGGGGCCGGGTTCGCGGCGCCCGCGTTGATCTGCAGCTTGATCAGGCCCGTGACCTTCTTCTTCGGTGCCATGACTTGTCTTCCTCCTGGAATCGAACGCACGGGGATCCGTGCACTCTCCCGCTGGCCCGGCCGTTCCGGACCGCGGTGAAGCCCCGCACGCACGAGGCGTGCGGGGCCAACTCGATAAGTGTAGCTGGTGTCGGCGGGTGCTACAGCTTCGTGACCTGGTCGAAGCTGAGCTCGACCGGGGTCTCACGCTCGAAGAGCGAGACGAGCACGGTGAGCTTGCCGCTCTCCGGCTTGATCTCGGAGATCGAACCCGGCAGACCCGCGAACGAGCCTTCCTTGATGGTGATCGTCTCGCCGATCTCGAAGTCGACCTCGGCGGCGGGCTGCGACTGGGCACCGCCGGAGCCCTTCGCACCGCCCTTGGTCGGCGCGGCCTCGGCGACCTGCACCAGGGACTTGAGCATGCCGAACGCCTCGTCGAAGCGGAGCGGCGTGGGGTTGTGGGCGTTGCCGACGAACCCGGTGACGCCCGGGGTGTGACGGACGACCGACCACGAGTCCTCGTTGAGGTCCATGCGGACGAGCACGTAGGAGGGGATCCGGACGCGGGTGACCAGCTTGCGCTGCCCGTTCTTGATCTCGACGACGTCCTCCATCGGGACCTCGACCTGGTAGATGGAGTCCTCCATCGACATCGACACCATGCGGTTCTCGATGTTCGACTTCACGCGGCGCTCGAAGCCCGCGTAGGAGTGGATGACGTACCACTTGCCCGGCTTCATCCGCAGCTCGGCCTTGAACGCCTCGTACGGGTCGACCTCGGCTGCTTCCTCGGCGTCGAGCTCCTCGTCGGCAGCGAGGGTCTCGTTCGCCTCCGCTGCGGACTCCTCCGCCAGCTCGACTTCTTCCTCGTCCTCGACGGCCTCGACAGCGGCCTCGGCCTCGTCGGCGGAGTCCACCTCGAGCGCGTCGTCGACGACGGCGTCGGCCTCGGGGTCGCGGGCCTCCTGCAGCGCGGTGAGCGCTTCGTCGAGCCCGGCGCCGACCGTGCCGTCGTCGGGCTCGTCGCTCAGCCCGAGCGACTCGTCGTCCTCGCCCTCGACCTCGATCGCGCGCTCTTCGGCGGACTCGACCGAACGCTCCTCGCCGGTCTCGACGTCACCTTCCTGGTTCTCCTCGACCTCGGAGGACTGCTCGGCAGCCGTGGCGAGGTCGATGTCGTCGCGGGAGTTGTCAGACACTGTCGATTCTTTCCGTTCGGTGGTGCGGATCGGGTTGGCGGGCGGATCGCGTCACGATCGACGCCGTCTCGGGCGACCGTACTCCTGTCCACAGGGGATCAGGAGCGCCGAGGTCCGGATCAGGCCGTGGGCCCGTTGCCGAACACGTACCCGACGCCGAGTCCGAACGCGAAGTCGAGGACCGACACCAGGATCATCATCACGACGACGAAGACCAGGACGACACCCGTGTAGCTGAAAAGCTCCTTGCGGGTCGGCGTGACCACCTTGCGGAGTTCGCCGATGACCTGACGGATGAAGAGCGCGATGGCAGCGAACGGTCCGCGGCGCGTTGCCCGGTCCTGCTTCGCCTTGGCGACGACGTCATCCGCCGTCGTCTCCATGTCTTTGCTCGCCAACTTCTACCCTTCCAGATGTGCAGGGCGGACAGGACTCGAACCTGCAACCTGCGGTTTTGGAGACCGCTGCTCTACCAATTGAGCCACCGCCCTTCGGACACGGTTCGTCACCGATCCGTGTTCCGGTGGTCGAGTGTACGGGAGTCCGTCACACGGTGTCCACTTGACGGATGCTCCGGCGTGCCGCGCCGATAGGCTGGGGCGCGTGAGCACCGAAGCCGACGGCCCCGAGTCCACCGCCAACCCCGACGCCGCGAAGCCGCGCATCGCGTCCCGCATCGCAGCCATCGCCGAGTCCGCGACGCTCAAGGTCGACGCGAAGGCCAAGGCGCTCAAGGCCGCGGGGCGTCCGGTCATCTCCTTCGCCGCGGGCGAGCCGGACTTCGCGACGCCGCAGCACGTGGTCGACGCCGCTGTGCAGGCCGCACAGGACCCGAAGAACCACCGGTACACGCCCGCCACGGGGCTGCCGAGCTGAAGCAGGCGATCGCCGAGAAGACCGCACGGGAGTCCGGCGTCACCGTCGACCCGTCGCAGGTGATCGTCACGAACGGCGGCAAGCAGGCCGTCTACCAGGCGTTCCAGACGATCGTCGACGACGGTGACGAGGTCCTGCTCCCCGCGCCGTACTGGACCACGTACCCCGAAGCCATCCGACTCGCGGGCGGTGTCCCCGTCGACGTCTTCGCCGGAAGCGACCGGGACTACCTCGTCACCGTCGAGCAGCTCGAGGCCGCACGCACCCCGAAGACCAAGGCGCTGCTGTTCTGCTCCCCCTCGAACCCGACCGGCTCCGTGTACTCCGCCGAGCAGACGAAGGCCATCGGCGAGTGGGCGCTCGAGCACGGCATCTGGGTGATCAGCGACGAGATCTACCAGGACCTCGTGTACGACGGCGTCCGGTTCACGGGCGTCCTCGACGCGGTCCCGGCCCTCGCCGACACGACGATCCTGGTCAACGGCGTCGCGAAGACGTACGCGATGACCGGCTGGCGCGTCGGCTGGTTCATCGGCCCGGCCGACGCCGTGAAGGCCGCGTCGAACCTGCAGTCACACCTGTCGTCGAACGTGTCGAACGTGTCGCAGCGCGCCGCGATCGCCGCCCTCACCGGCCCGCAGGAACCGGTCGTCGCGATGCGCGACGCCTTCGACCGCCGTCGTCAGGCGATCGTCGCCGGCCTCAACGCGATCCCGGGGTTCGTCACGCCGACGCCGCAGGGCGCCTTCTACGTCTACCCGGACGTCACGGCGCTGCTCGGCCGCGAGTGGGCCGGGAGCACCCCCACCACGACGCTCGAACTCGCCGACCTCATCCTCGAACACGCCGAGGTCGCGGTCGTCCCGGGTGAGGCCTTCGGCCCCTCCGGCTACCTTCGCCTGTCCTACGCGCTGGGCGACGACGACATCGCCGAGGGCGTGGCCCGTCTGGCGAAGCTCTTCGGCTGACGCATCGCGCCCCGTCACAGCGGGGCGCGATGCCGTTCCGGGGTGCGGTCCGGGCGGTCGGTGGCCGGACTGGAGGCGCGGCTCGGCCCCGCCGGTCAGGACGCGGCGAGCAGGTCGCCGACCACGACGGGCTCCGGTACGAGCGAGACCCCGAAACGGTTCAGGACGGTCACCTGGACGTAGCGGGCCAGTTCCGCCACCTGGGCGCCGGTCGCGCCGCCGCGGTTCGTCAGCGCCAGGGTGTGCTTCGACGAGATCGCCGCGCGCGACCCGGGCACGGCATAGCCGCGGTGCACGCCGGCGTGCTCGATGAGCCAGGCGGCGCTGAGCTTCACGTCGTCTCCGGCCGGCCAGCGCGGCGCTTCGGACGGCAGCGTCTCGGCAAAGCCCGCCGACACGATCGGGTTCGTGAAGAACGACCCGGCGCTCCAGGTGTCGTGGTCGTCCGCGTCGAGGACCATGCCCTTCGTGCCGCGGAGGCGCAGCACCTCCGACCGGACGCTCGACGGCGCCACGGGGGCCCGAGCTCGACGCCGAGCGAACCGGCGAGCTGCGCGTAGCGGACCGGGACGCCCGCAGCGGGGGCTGCGCCGAGCCGGAACTCGACCGTCAGCACGACACCGCGTCGCCCGTGCTTGAGGGTCGAGGTGCGGTAGCCGAGCGCCAGCTCGGCCGCGGGCACCCACGCACGCTCCCCCGTGGACGCGTCGAGGAACTCGATCCGGGTGAGCACGTCGGACAGCTCGACCCCGTACGCGCCGATGTTCTGCACGGGGGCGGCGCCGACGGTGCCCGGGATGCCGCTCAGTGCCTCCAGGCCCGTCCACCCGTTCTCGACGGTCGTGGCGACGAACGCGTCCCACGGCTCACCGGCCGCGACGCGGACGGTGACGCCCTCGTCGTCGGTCTCGTGCTCGACGCCCGTCGTGCGGACGAGCACGACGGTGCCGTCGAATCCCTCGTCGGCGACGAGCAGGTTGCTGCCGCCGCCGAGGACCAGCCAATCGTCGTCCTCCCACGCCGTGGTGGCGTGCGCGACGAGTTCGTCGGTCGTCGTCGCGGTGAGCAGTCGCGAGGCCGGACCGCCGACGCGCAGCGTCGTGAGGTCGGCGAGCACCGGCTCCGCCACGGTCAGCGGAACGCCACCGTGACCTGCGCCTTGCCGAGCACGGTCTGCCCGGCGGCGGTCACGGTGAGGTCGATGCGCTGCGGACGGCCCTCGTCGTCGACGGTGCCGACCTTGGCCACGACACCGACGCTCGCGCCCTGTTCGGGGTCGACGACCACGGGCCGGGTGAAGCGGACGCCGTAGCGGACGACGGATCCGCGGTCGCCGAGCCACTCGGACACCGGCTGCACCGCGAGGCCCATCGTGAGCATGCCGTGCGCGAGGACGCCGGGCAGCCCGACGGACGCGGCGACGTCGTCGCGGTAGTGGATCGGGTTGAAGTCGCCCGAGGCTCCGGCGTAGCGGACGAGCGAGTCGCGGGTGAGGTGGACCTCGCGCTCGGCGACGACGGTGCCGACCTCGAGCGCGGTCACGGGTGCGGCGGTCATGCGTCGTCTCCTCGGACCACGAGGGTGGAGGTCGCCGTGACGACGTGCTCCCCCGTGGCGTCCTGCATCGTGCTCTCGGCGGTGACCATGGCGTTGCCGCCCAGGGTCTTGACGCTCGTGACCGTCAGGGTCGCGGTGAGCTCGTCACCCGCGACGATCGGCCGGTCGTAGGTGAAGGCCTGCTCGCCGTGCACCACCCGGGAGAAGTCGATCCCGGCGTCCGGCTCTGCCAGGAGCTGGGCGAGCGTCGCCTCCTGCACGACGACCGCGAAGGTCGGCGGGGCGACGACGTCGTCGTAGCCGGCAGCCCGTGCCGCCTCGGGCTCGTGGTGGATCGGGTTCGTCGCGAACACGGCACGGGAGACTCCGCACCTTCTCACGACCGACCAGGTAGGGCTGGGCCGGCGGGAACGTCCTGCCGACGAGCTCGGGGTTCACAGACACGTCGGCAGTCTAGCGACGCCCGTCTGGGGGCCTGTCGTTCATGAGTATGCATCGGCTATGCTGGCTGGACGGTTCGGGGAACCAATGCCGGCCCGGGGACTCCGGGCGAGGTCTTCCGGGACGGGGAGGAACGATGGACAGGACGACCGAGTTCGCGGTGCACACGTGCGACCGGTGCACGGCCATGGAGGTCGCCGGCGCAGCGCTGCGGCAGACCGGGCACCGCATCGAGTCCACGGGCGGGACGATCACTGCGACGACCGGCAGCCGCGTCCTGACGATCCTGCTCGGGGCACTCGTTCGCCCGTCGCGGGAGTTCCGACGCTACGAGCTCTCGACGACGGTCACGGGGACGTCGACCACGATCACGCTGCGACACTCCGGGCACGGCACGGCGGTGTCGGGCGGGGGCATCGGGGCGGAGCGCCGGCAGGTGGCGTGGCAGCAGGTCAACGCGACGCTCGAGCGTGCCTTGCGATCGGCCGGGGTGCTGGCGGGGCGCACCGAGCACCGCTCGTCCTGACGGCGGGCGGGCGCTGCGCTGCGTGGCACGGCACGTCACGTCACGTCACGTCGAACCACGGAAGCGACGTCGAACCGGTTCGCGAGGTCGGTTCGACATCGGGAACGCGGCTCGACGCGGCGCAGCGGACGCGGGCGCGGCATGCACAGGCCGGGCGGCAACGCGACGGTGGCACGGCGCCACAGCGGCACTGTGCAACAGCGGCACTGTGCGACAGCGGCGCAGTGCGGCTCCAGCCGCGGGAACGACGAAAGCCCGGCGCGGACGCCGGGCTTTGCGGTAGCGAGGGCGGGACTTGAACCCGCGACACCACGATTATGAGCCGTGTGCTCTAACCAACTGAGCTACCCCGCCATGGATCCGGAGCGACAACAGCTCCGGGTCTGAGCCCCGAGTCAGGATTGAACTGACGACCCCTTCCTTACCATGGAAGTGCTCTACCACTGAGCTATCGGGGCACGTGCCGCTCGGCGGCACCACACGAGGATAGCAGACCGGCAGCAGTGGTCAGGAACCCGGACCGACGCCCGGGCGTGCCGCGCCGATCCCCTAGTTCGCGTTCGCCTTGAGCCACGCGAGTGGGTCCACCGGGACGCCGTCGACGTGGACCTCGAGGTGCAGGTGGGGACCCGTCGAGTTCCCGGTGCTGCCGACGAGACCGAGCTCGTCGCCGACCTCGACCTGCTGCCCCTTGACCACCTTGAACGAGTTGTCCTCCATGTGGCCGTAGACACTGACGAACTGCTTGCCGTCCACGTCGTGCTGGACCCAGACGTCGTTGCCGAAGCCGCCGTCATCGGCCTGGACCTTGATGACCGTGCCCGCGGCGATGACCCGGATGGGGGTGCCCTCACCCGGAGCGAAGTCGACGCCCATGTGGTTGGTCGAGCAGAACGAGCAGCCCTCGACCTGACGCCCGCCGAACCCGGAGGTGATCGGCACACCCGTGAGGAACGGCCACTGGATCGTGCCGTTCGGGTCGTTCGTGAAGCTCGACGAGTCGACGTTCTTGTACTGCGTGGCCGAGGACACCGAGTACTGGTCGCGGATCGTCGCGGCATCGACCGCACCGGCACCGACGCTGAGCGACTGGGTGGCACCCGAGGCCGTCTGCGGCGCGGACGTCGACCCCGGCTCCGGCGTGAAGAGCGCTTGCGCGGGCAGCGAGGTCGAGACGACGAGCCCGGCGGCGAAGAGGAGCGCGCCCACCGCCGTGACCCGGGAGGCAGCGCGTCGGAAGGAAGCGCCCTGCCGTACGGGAGCGGCTGGCTTCCCCGCCTTCGCGGGGACGGCCCGCGTGCCGCGGTGCTCGCGCACGATGGTCCTGCTGTCAGCGCCGGAGCGACGAGCGGGCGGCACCTGCCCCTGGACGCGGCGCCCGGCCTGGGCACCCGGCGTGACGCGCAGGGCCGTGGGGACCGATGCGCCCGACTCGGCGCTCGGCGCGTCCGGCGCGGGCACCGACGCGACGACCGGCGAAGCAGGCGCGGGCGGCGTCACGGGCGCGACGGACGACGCCGGCATCGCCGGGGAGGTCGGCGCGAGGTCGATCGGGACACGGGCGCAGGCGGCGTCCCGGGGCCGGCGGGCGTCACGAGATCATCGAAGGACGGACGGGAGGCCCGGCTCGGCTCCGGCACGCCCGTCGCCCGCTCGACACGGTCGCCCGTCCCGCGGCCCGCGGCCGCGGCGGCCGCTCGCTCCGCCTCGATGCGCGCCCGCCGGGTCAGGTGGACGACCGGTGCGGACGAGTCCGCGGAGCCGTCGGCGTGCACGGGCGAGAGGGAGGAGTGGGCATGCGTTCGGGGTGATCCTGATCGGGGCGCGAAGCGCTCGTTGGTAACGAGCAGATAACGGGACCCCAGAACGGTAGCAGGACCCATACCGTGTCGCCAGTCCTGCGCACGACCGCACGGCTCCCCCAGACCGAAGGGCAGACCGAGGGGCGGGCCGGCTCACTCTCGGAGCACGGGCTCCTCGAGACGCTGCAGCAGCGCGCCCAGTTCGTCGACGACGGACGGGCTGGCGAACAGGAACGACCGGGTGCCCCGGCGTCCCAGATGCGGACCACGGCGCCGGCCTCCTGGGCGACGATCGACCCGGCGGCCATGTCCCACGGGTTGATCCCGCGTTCGTAGTAGGCGTCCACGGTGCCCGCACCGACCGCGCAGCAGTCCAGGGACGCGGCCCCGCCACGGCGGATGTCCCGCACCTCGCCGATGAGCCCGGCGAGCACGGCGACCTGCTGCCGGCGGCGATCCGCGGTGTACCCGAAGCCCGTGGCGACGAGCGTCTCGGCGAGCGAGGCCGGCGCCCCGACGCGCAGCGGCGCACCGTCACGCGTCGCTCCCTCGCCGGCGACCGCCCGGTGCACGACACCGGTCGCGGGTGCGACGACGACGCCGGCGACCGGCTCCCAGGCCGCCGGGTCGGCCGGACCCCGCACGACGCCGATGCTGACGCCGTACTCGGCGCTGCCGTAGAGGTAGTTGACGGTGCCGTCGATCGGGTCGACCACCCACGTGATCCCGGACGAGCCGGCGCCCGTGCCGGACTCCTCGCCGAAGAACGCGTCGTCCGGCCGGGCCTCGGCGATCCTGGCGCGGATCAGCGCTTCGACCTCGCGATCGGCGGCGGTGACCACGTCGACGATGCTCGACTTCCGGTCGGCGACCTCCACCCCCTCGGCACGACGTCGCGCGGCGAGGGAGGACGCCTCGCGGGCGATGGACTCGGCGAGGTCGGCGAACCCGGACGGTGAGAGATCGGTGGGCATGGCACCATCCTCCCGGAAACGGAACGGCCCCGTCCGCAGTGGACGGGGCCGTTCCGATGGTGGCAAGTGAGGGATTCGAACCCCCGAAGGCTACGCCGGCTGATTTACAGTCAGATCCCTTTGGCCGCTTGGGTAACTTGCCGTGTGCGCACCCGGCCCGTGTAGTCACCAACCGAAGGCGCGCATGAAAGCATAGCCGATCCGGGACGGTGCTCGTGACCACCGGCTCTGGAGGCGACCACCCGTCGAACCGGACCCGCGCTCGGGGGCCGAACCGTCCCTCCCGTCACGGCCGTCACGCCGCTGGCGCGCCGCGCCGGTACCGGCGGGTGGGGCCCACCTCCCGTCCGCCGTTAGGCTGTCCCGCATGGCAGACAGCTCCTTCGACGTGGTCAGCAAGGTCGACAAGATGGAGGCGGAGAACGCCCTCAACCAGGCGGCCAAGGAGATCGACCAGCGGTACGACTTCAAGGGCGCCGACGCGTCGATCGCGTTCAGCGGCGAGGACGTCCTGATCAAGGCGAACTCGGAAGAGCGCGCGAAGGCCGTGCTCGACGTCCTGCAGAGCAAGGCGATCAAGCGGAACATCAGCCTCAAGAGCCTCGACGCCGGCGACCCCTACCCCTCGGGCAAGGAGTACCGCATCGAGGTGACGTTCAAGAACGGCATCGAGCAGGACGTCGCGAAGAAGATCGGTGCGTTCCTCCGCGCGAACGCCCCGAAGAGCGTGAAGAACCAGATCCAGGGGACGAACTGCGCGTCTCCTCGAAGAGCCGCGACGACCTACAGAACACGATCCAGCTCCTCAAGGGTGAAGAGTTCGACGTGCCGCTGCAGTTCATCAACTTCCGCTGACGCACCGCGCACCGCTGTGGAGCACTGGCTCAACGTCGCGATCACGGTCTTCCTGGTCCTGCTGGACCTGTCGATCCGCGTCTTCTCGATCATCTACGTCCCGATCAACCGGAAGCCGCAGACGGCGACGGCCTGGCTGCTCGCGATCTTCCTGATCCCCTACATCGGGTTCATCGTCTTCCTCGTCATCGGGTCGACGAAGCTCCCCGGGCGCGACGCGAGAAGCAGACCGAGATCAACGCGTACATCCTCGAGCAGACCGAGGGCATCGAGCGAGTCCGGCGAGACCACCCCTGGCCGCCGTGGCTGGAGGGCATCGCCCAGCTGAACCGGCAGCTCGGCGCGATGCCCCTGGTCGGTGGCAACTCCGCCGAGCTTCTACCCCGACTACGACGAGTCGATCGCCGAGATGACCCGAGCGATCGACCAGTCCCGACGCTTCGTCCACGTCGAGTTCTACATCGCCACACTCGACGACACCACGCGACCGTTCTTCGAGGCACTCGCCCGCGCCCAGGCCCGGGGCGTCACCGTCCGGTTCCTGCTCGACCACTGGGCCAGCCGCGGCTACCCCGGGTACAAGGACACGCTCGCCTTCATGGACCGCGCCGGCATCGAGTGGCACCTGATGCTCCCGCTGCTGCCGCTGCAGGGGAAGTTCCAGCGACCCGACCTCCGCAACCACCGCAAGATCATGGTGATCGACGGCTCGGTGGCCTTCACCGGTTCGCAGAACCTCATCGACAGCTCCTACGACCTCCGGTCGCACCTGGAACGCGGCATGGTCTACAAGGACCTCTTCGCCCGGTTCGAGGGTCCGATCGTCGCCGGACTCAACGCACTGTTCGTCACCGACTGGTACAGCGAGACCGACGAGCTCCTGCTCCGCGAGAGCGACCCCGTGCAGCGCGCCGACCGTGGCGACGCGCTGGACTGCCAGGTCGTGCCCTCCGGCCCGGGCTTCGACGGCGAGAACAACCTGCGTCTCTTCAACGCCCTGCTCTACTCGGCACAGGAGAAGGTGTCCATCACGTCGCCGTACTTCGTGCCCGACGACTCGATGCTCTACGCCATCACCACGACGGCGCAGCGCGGGGTCGAGGTCGAGCTGTTCGTCGGCGAGATGGGCGACCACGCGATGACCTGGCACGCGCAGCGCTCCTACTACGAGGGGCTGCTCCGGCGGGTGTGAAGATCTGGCTCTACCGCGCCCCCACGATCCTGCACGCGAAGCACTTCACGATCGACGACGAGGTGTCGGTGATCGGCTCGAGCAACATGGACATGCGGTCGTTCAGCCTCAACCTCGAGGTGTCGGTGATGGTGCGTGGCAGCCGGTTCGTGCACGCACTGCGTGGCGTGCAGGACGCGTACAAGGAGCACAGCTTCGAGCTCACGCTGGAGGACTGGATCGAGCGGCCGCGGCGCTCGCAGGTGCTGGACAACGTCGCGCGGCTCACCGCGGCGCTGCAGTAACGCCAGCGGCGGACCGCCTGGGCCCACGGGTCGGCCTGTTCGGGGCAGTCGCGGTGCCGACTCGGTACGACACCATCGAGGTCGTACGACGTCGACGCTGTCGCCCGCCCGCGCGTGCAACCGTTGCGTGCGCGCGGCGACGACATCGTCGAGGTCGTACGACGTCGACGCTGTCGCCCGCCCGCGCGTGCAACCGTTGCGTGCGCGCGGCGACGACATCGTCGAGGTCGTACGACGTCGACGCTGTCGCCCGCCCGCGCGTGCAACCGTTGCGTGCGCGCGGCGACGACATCGTCGAGGTCGTACGACGTCGGCGTCGTCGTTCCGGGTCCGCCCCCGCGGCGGACCGCCCGGGCCTGCGCCTGCGCCTGCGCCTGCGTGGATCGTCCCGTCAGTGCGGGTCGGGCACCAGACCCGTGAACCGGGCGGTCATCCGTTCCAGCGGTCCACGACCGAGGAACCCCCGCCAGAGCATCGCGAACGCCACCGATCCCACGGCGAACCACACCCAGGCGACGGTCGAGTCCGGGTAGCCGGGCAACGCCGCGAGCACGACGAGGTGACCCGCGTACACCGTCAACGGCATCGACCCCACGGCGGCCAGGGGGAACGCGATCCGCCGGAGCGCGGGGCCGCGCCCGTCGAACACGAGCGTGCACAGGGCGATGACGGCGACGGCGATCCCCGCGGTCGCGACGACGTCGACGATCGACGACGAGTGGTCCCGCGGTGACAGGAACAGCTGCGCGGTCGCCTGCGCGGGCGTGTTCCCCTCCCCCGCGAACGGCACGCCCGGGAAGGCCGACGCGGCGTCCACCGGGATCGGCGCGACGGCGTTCCCGATCGAGTACGCGGCGGCGACCAGCGTGCCGGACGCGAGGAACGCGACCTGCGCGCCGCGGGCCTCTCCCCACCGGCACGGCCCGGACGCCGCTGACGTGCCGTCCGGGGTCCGGCGGCGTGGGCCCAGTCCGGTCCGGGCGACGGCGAGGCCGACGAGCACGTACGCCAGGAAGGTGACCACGGGGTAGACGAGGCCGAGCTGGACCTCCCACATGCCGGCACCGGCGTAGAGCGGAACGATCGCGAGCGCGACGACGGGCGAGAGCACCGCGCACGCCCCCGAGAGCACGAGGAGCCACCGGGCGCGCACCCGCAGCACCGGGACCACCAGCAGGAACAGCACGCCGTAGGTCGGCAGGATCACGTACACCGGCGTCTGCAACGCCATGAGCAGCAGACCGATCGCCACCACGACGAGCGCACGGATCGCGAGGCGGCCACGGATTCGTCCGATCACCGGTCGCCCCGGCGGCGTGGTCCGACCGCTCGTCAGGCCGATCGACACACCGGCGAGCACGGCGAAGAGCGACGACGAACGGCCGTGGGCGACCGCTGCCCAGGTGCCCGGGTCCGACCAGTCGACCTGGTCCGCGATCCGCCGACGTGCGTCGCCATCATGCCGAGCAGCGCCACGGCGCGAGCCACGTCGACGCCCTGCAGTCGGACGCCGGGAAGGGGCACGCCCCGCACCGCGGCGGGCGGTGCGGGGCGTGCGTCCATCATGGTGTGCGCGTCGCGGCCGTCAGTTCGTCCGTGCGCCGGCGCGGCCGACGGAGACGTCGACCATCTCCTCGCGCGGGACGACCTTGATGCGCTCGCGTCCCTCGGTCTCGCCGAGCGCGAGCTCGTGGGCGTCGAGGTTGTGCCAGCCGTCGAGGTCGGTGTACTCGACACCGCGCGCGGCGAGCAGGGCGGGGATCGCGCCCTCGGAGGGGTCGGCCGGGGTCCACCAGCTCGCCTGGTCGTTGACGAGGTGCTGCACGGTCTCCATCGCGTCGGACTTCGTGTGACCGATCAGACCGACCGGCCCGCGCTTGATCCAGCCCGTGGCGTAGACGCCGGGGATCTGCTGGTTGTCGTCGTCGAGGACCTGGCCCTCGTGGTTCGGGATGACCCCGTGCCGCTCGTCGAACGGGACCCGGGCAGGGGCGATCCGAAGTAGCCGACGGCGCGGTAGACGGCCTGGATCGGGATCTCGCGGATCTCACCCGTGCCGTCCACGCCACCCTGACCGTTGGGCCGCGTCCGCTCGTACCGGATCGCGGCGACCCGGCCCCGGTCGTCGCCGACGAACTCGAGCGGCTTCGCGTAGAAGTGCAGGTGCAGTCGGCGGCTGGCCTGGCCGGTCTCCCGCGTGCGCCACTGCTCGAGGACACGGTTCATCACCATGACCTGCTTGTTCGTGGCGATCGCGGTCTTCGACGCCTCGTCGTGGTCGAAGTCCTCGTCGTAGACGATCATGTCCACGTCGCGGAGCTCACCGAGCTCGCGGAGCTCGAGCGGGGTGAACTTCACCTGCGCCGGGCCGCGCCGACCGAACACGTGGACGTCCGTCACGGGGGACGCCTTGAGCCCCTCGTACACGTTCGCCGGGATCTCCGTCGGCAGGAGGTCCTCCGCGTGCTTCGCGAGGATGCGGGACACGTCGAGGGCGACGTTGCCGTTGCCGATCACCGCGACGCTCTCGGCGTCGAGGGGCCAGGTGCGCGGGACGTCGGGGTGGCCGTCGAACCAGCTGACGAAGTCGGCCGCGCCGTACGAGCCCTCGAGCTCGACACCCGGCACGTCCAGGTCGGCATCCTTGATCGCCCCCGTCGAGAACACTACCGCGTGGTAGTGCTGCTTCAGGTCGTCGAGGGTGATGTCCTCGCCGAAGCGGACGTTCCCGAACAGCCGGACGACACCGCGGTCGAGCACGTCGCGGAGCGCGTTGACGATGCCCTTGATGCGCGGATGGTCCGGAGCCACGCCGTAGCGGACCAGACCGTAGGGCGCCGGGAGCTGCTCGAACAGGTCGATCGACACATCATGGCCGTGGGCTTCGCGCAGCAGGATGTCCGCGGCGTAGATGCCGGCGGGGCCGGCGCCGACGATGGCGACTCGGAGGGTGGGCACTGATCGTCTCCAGTTTCGTTCGGGCGGGGTGCTCCCGATGGGTTCCAGCGGCTGCGTTCGACAGGGCCGAGCGGATGCGTTCGACGGGGTCTAGCGGCTGCGTTCGACGACGGACTCGGCGAACCGGATGAGGGCCCGTTTCACCGTCCCGTCCGGCAGGGGCTCGAGCGCGTCGACGGCCTCCGTCGCCCAGCGGACCGCGACGGCCCGGGTGGCGGCGGTGGCCTCGTGCTCGCGGAGCGCGGCGACGGCGGACTGGTACGGCGCGGAGTCGACCACGTCGTCCGGGGCGGCGTTGACGTCGCGCTCGATACGGCCGACCAGGTCGACGGCGTCCGCTGCACCGGTCGCCGCGAGCCGCCGGAGCTGCAGCAGCGGCAGGGTGTCGACGCCCGCACGGAGGTCGTTGCCGGCGATCTTGCCGGTCTTGTCCTTCGCCGGCGCGAGGTCGATGACGTCGTCGACGAGCTGGAAGGCGACACCGACCTTCTCGCCGAACGTGCCGACCGCGTCGAGGTAGGCGCGGTCGGCACCGGAGAACATCACGCCGGCGCGTGCGGCGGTCGCGATGAGCGAACCGGTCTTGTCGCTGAGCACCTGGATGTAGTGCTCCACCGGGTCGTCCTCGGGCTGCGGGCCCGTCGTCTCGTGGAGCTGGCCCATGCACAGGCGCTGGAAGGTCTCGGCCTGCATCCGGATGCCCTCGGTGCCCAGGTCCGCCGTGATGAGGCTGGCGCGGGCGAACAGCAGGTCGCCCGTCAGGATCGCGACGTTGTTGCCGTACGTCACGTGCGCCGCCGGCACGCCACGGCGCACGGGTGCCTCGTCCATGACGTCGTCGTGGTACAGCGACGCCAGGTGGGTCGTCTCGATGCTGACCGCGGCCTTGACCACGGCGTCCGTCACGCCGTCGCCGAGCTGCGCGATGAGGAGCGTCAGGGTCGGGCGGATCCGCTTGCCGCCGGCGGACAACAGGTACCGGCTCGTGGTGTCGGCGAGGGTGTCGGTCGAGCGCATCGCGTCCTCGAGCCCCTGCTCGACCAGCTCGAGCCCGTCGTCGACGGCCGCGATGAACCGCCGTTCCGCAGGCGTGGCGAACAGTCGCTCGCCGATGCCCAGCGACGCGCGGAGACTCGGTGCGCGACGTGCGACCGGGACGCTCGGATTCAAGTGCTGCTCCGTGTTCGGGGTGGACGGACCGGTCAGGCGTCGGTCGGGTCGACGCTCGGCTGCTCACCGGTGTGCTGGTGCTCGCGCCGCGCCTTCGCACGGCGGGCGACGGATTCACGGACCTCGCCTGCGACGGGCTTGCGACCGCGGTGCAGTGCGACGATACCGGCCGTGAGGTTCCGGTAGGCGACCACGGAGAAGCCGACGCCGCGGAGCCACTGGCTGAGGACCTGCTGGTCCGGCCAGGCCTCGATCGACTCGGCCAGGTAGCGGTAGGCGGCCGGATTGCTGCTCGACAGCCGCGCGACGCCCGGGAGCACCCGCTTGAGGTACGTGCCGTACCCGAAGCGGAGCAGGGCGAGCGGCGGCGTCGAGAACTCGCAGATCACGACGCGGCCGCCGGGCTTCAGGACGCGGAGCATCTCGCCGAGGGCCAGCATCGGGTCGTTCACGTTCCGCAGGCCGAACGAGATCGAGACGGCGTCGAAGGTGTCGTCGTCGAAGGGCAGCGCCTCGGCGTCGCCTTCGACGAAGGTGATCTCCGGGTGGCGCTCGCGCCCCACGGCGATCATCCCGGCGGAGAGGTCGAGCGCGGTGACGTCCGCACCCTTCTTCGCGAAGGCCGCTGCACTCGTGCCGGTGCCGGCGGCGATGTCGAGCACCTGCTCGCCCGGCTGGGGGTCGACCGCGCGGACCGTCGCGACACGCCACAGCGGGGCGTTGCCCGCGGAGAGGATGTCGTTCGTGAGGTCGTACTTCGCGGCGACGTCGTCGAACATGGCCGCCACCTCGTCCGGCCGCTTGTTCAGGTCCGCTCTGCTCACCCACAACATCCTAGAGGTCCCCGCCGAGGGTTCCCCGGGGCGCGCTGCACTCGCGGCGCCCGCCGCTGCCCGGGACGCGCTGCGCGTACGATCGGTCCGTGACCCGAACCACCACGGCGGCCCCGCCGCTGACGGTCTCGACCCGGATCCTCGACGACCCGGCGCCGTCCTCCGCCACACCCTCCGGGACAGCCCGCTCGCGTTCGTCCGGAACGGCGACGGGATCGTCGGCATCGGCGAGGCACTGCGCTTCACGTTCAGCGGCCCGGAGCGGATGCGGGAGGCCTCGGCCGTGTGGCGGGCGCTCGTGCAGGACGCCGTGGTCGACGACCCGTGCAACTGCGCGGGACCGGGCTCGTCGCGTTCGGGTCGTTCACGTTCGCCGACGACTCCGCCGAGACGAGCGTCCTCGTCGTGCCGCGCGTGGTGATCGGCCGCCGCCGGGGCAAGGCCTGGCTCACCGCCGTCGACACCACGCGTGACCCCGAACCCCTGACGTTCTCCCGGACCTCGGTGCCGGTGCCGCACGTCGGCCCGCACGTCTCCGTCGCCCTGCGGCCGGGCCGGATCGACGAGGACGCCTACGCCGCGACGGTCGCCGAGGCCGTCCGGCGGATCGCCTCGGGCGACGCCGGGAAGGTCGTGCTCGCACGCGACCTGGTCGGCGCCCTGCCCGACGGCGCCGACCGGCGTGCGGTCCTGCTCGACCTCGCCGAGGCGTACCCGCAGTGCGTCACGTTCGCCGTCGACGGGCTCGTCGGCGCCACCCCGGAGACGCTCGCCCGCACGGACGGCACCCGGCTCTCCGCCGGGTCCTCGCCGGCAGCGCTGCACGCGGCACCGACCCGGTGTCCGACCGCGCCGCCGCCGAGGCCCTCGCCGCGAGCCGGAAGGACGTCGAGGAGCACGGGTTCGCGATCCAGAGCCTGCTCGCCGCGCTGCGCCCGATCGCGTCGGACCTGCGCGCCGACCCTGAGCCGTTCCGGCTGCAGCTGCCGAATCTCTGGCACCTCGCCACGGACGTGCAGGCGACGCTGCCGGTGGGCACGACCTCGCTCGACGTGGCCGACGCACTGCACCCGACCGCGGCCGTCGCGGGAACGCCAACCGACGTCGCCGTGCGGCTCGTCGCCGAGCTCGAGGGCGTCGACCGCGGACGCTACGCCGGGCCCGTCGGGTGGCTCGGGCGAACGGGGACGGCGAGTGGATGCTCGCGCTCCGCAGCGCGCGGATCACCGACGACGGTGCCGTCCGCGCGTGGGCCGGCGCGGGCATCGTGGCGGGGTCGGACCCGGCACGCGAGGTCGCCGAGACCGCGCTGAAGTTCCGACCGATCACGGACGCGCTGGCCTGAGCACGCGCCCCGCCCGATCGCGTACCCGGCCGTGTACCGGCCTGGAGGCATGGTGCGGCCCCGCCACGCGCCTCCCGGCAGCCACCAGTCGGCGTCTCGAGCCGGCGGTACGCCGCGCGCACGGTGACACACCGCACGCCCGGCGAGACGCCGCCGGATCCGGCGGCGTCTCGCGCCACGCACGGCGTCTCGCGCATGCGGCGGCGTCTCGTCTCGACGAGACGAGACGAGACGAGACGCCGCGCGCGGCGCGTTCAGTCGGCCAGCGGGACCTCGATCACGACACGCTCCGCCGGGTCGGTCAGCACGCGCTCCAGGTCGCCCCACGTCGCGGCGCGCCGGTACTCCCACCCGAGCCCCGTCACCACGCGCTCGACGTCGACGAACTGCGGCGTCGTCATCATCCGGCGCATGTCGGCCGCAGGTGTGGTCGCCGCGACCTCGAGGCCGCGGAAGATCGCTCCCCCGCCGTCGTTGCCCACGACCACCTGGACACGGTGGCGGGCTCCTCGGTGCCGGTGACGAACGCCCGAGGTCGTGGAGCAGCGTCAGGTCGCCGAGCAGCACCCGCGTGGTGCCGACGGACGCCGACGACCGCTCGAGCGCCGCCGCGATGCCGAGCGCGGTCGACACCGTGCCGTCGATCCCGGCGAGGCCCCGGTTGGCGTGCACCCGGACCGCCTTGCCGGCGACGTGCCCGTCCGCGACACGGATGAGCTGCGACGCGCCGAGCACCAGGCGATCGTGCGGCCAGGTCGCGCCCCACACCGCGTCGACGAGCATCGTCCGGTCGACGGGACGGCGGCGGAGCGCCACCTCGTCGCGGAGGAACCGGTTCCGTTCGGCGCGGTCGCTCGACCGCTTCGCGTCGAGGTCGGGTCCGGCGTCGCCGTCACCGAGCAGCGCGCGGCTGCTCGCCACCCAGCGTCCCACCCACGCACGGTGCTGCGGCCGGGTGCGGCCCGTCACGCGGACGCCGGACACGAAGGTGGTCGCGGCCAGCGGACGGGAGGCACGGGCCGGGTCGAACGGGTCGGCGCCCGGTCCGCGGACCACGATCGTCTCGACGTCCGGCCGCTGCAGGAGCGCCGGCACCTCTCGACTGAGCGTCGGGTGGCCGAGCACGACGGCCCGGCGGACGGCACCGCCGAACGCCGGGTCGCTCAGCAGTTCGCGGTACGTGACGACGAGGTTCCGCCCGAAACGCGCCCCGCTCGACACCTCGGCCACGAGCGGCGCACCGAGCTCCCAGGCGATCCGCTCGGCGTCCGCCCCGGCGTCGTGTCCCGCGATGACGACCGTCACCGGCTCGTCGTCCGGTGCGAGGTCGATGACCGGCAGGCCGGAGTGCACCCGGCGGGTGGCGAAGGCGAGGTCGCCGTCGTCGTCGGACACCGGTCGGACGTCGTCGCCGAGCCCGGCCGACAGTGGTTCGCGGAACGCCACGTTGAGCTGCACGGGCCCCGGCTGCCCCTCGTGACCGGCCGCTGCGGCGACCGCCTGCCGCACGAGTGTCCGGACCGTGTCGACCGTGCTCGCCTCGACCCCGTGCGCCGTGGGGGCCTCGACGTCCCGGACGAACGTGACGGCAGCACCGAAGATCCCCGGCTGGACCGTGGTCTGGTCGCTGCCGATGCCCCGCAGCTCGTCGGGCCGGTCCGCGCTGACGACGATCATCGGCACGCCGGAGTGGTGGGCCTCGAGCACGGCCGGGTGCAGGTTGGCGACCGCGGTGCCGGACGTGGTGACGACGGCGGCGGGCCGGCCCGACTCGACCGCGAGTCCGAGCGCGAAGAACCCGGCTGTCCGCTCGTCGAGCCGGACGTGCACGGTGATGCCGCCGACGCGCTCGAGGGCGACGGCGGCGAGGGCGAGGGCCTGCGACCGGGAGCCCGGGCTGACCACCACGTCGGTGACGCCCGCGCGGGCGAGCTCGCTGAGGAGCACGAGGGCGAAGTCCGTCGCCGGGCTGCCGGACCCGGCGGGACCGTCAGCGATCGGTTCTGCCGTCGTCGTCGCGGCGGTGTCGGTCTCGGAACTGCTGTTCGAGGTCTCGGAGGGTCGCGTCGTCCTGGTCCTTGTCCGTGCGGTGCTGCTCGGGGCCGTGCGGGTCCCCGAGGAAGTCCGGGTCGTCTTCGGGTCCACGGTACCGGGAGCCACCACCCGGCTCGGTCGCCGGGGCCCGTCCGAGCACGAACCACAGGACGCCGCCGAGGACGGGCAGGACGATCACGAGGAGCACCCAGACGCCCCGGCGGAGCGAACGGACCCGCTGGCGCGGCATCGTCGCGCAGTCGATCGCCGCGTACACCGTGAACGCCACGGCGGCCACGACGACGATCAACCACAGTCGGACCATGGCCGGGAGTCTAGGTCGCGAGGCTGTGGGGTCGCTGCCGGTCTGCGTTTCCGTAGACTTGCCGGGTGAAAGCGTGGCTCGTGTACACCCTGGCCCGTCTCGGCATCTTCGCCGCGGCGCTGGCGCTGCTCCTGCTCGTGACGCCCATGCCCTGGTACTGGGCCACGATCGTCGCGGCCCTCGTCGGCCTGCTCGTGTCCTACATCGCACTGCCGAGACTGCGCGCGGACGTCACCGAGAGTCTCGCGAACCGGCGCGGGAAGCCGGAGCGCGACGCCGACACGGACTTCGAGGACGACTTCGTCGACGCGGCGGACACCGACGTCCCGGTCGAGCGCCCCGTCTCCGACGCCGACCGGCACGCCGCGCGGCGCGAACACGAGCGGGACTGACCCCGCCGGCGGATCCGCTACGGCTGGACGGCCAGCGTGACGCCGAGCACGAGCCCGAACACGAGGGACGCGAACGACGGACAGCCTGCAGTGCCGTGATGAGCTCGCGGGGCCTGCGCGACGAGACGCCGATCGCGAGGGCGGGCAGCGCGAGCAGCAGCGAGAAGTACGTGAAGCCGGTGCGGAAGTACAGCAGCACGAACCAGAGCAGCACGACGTACGGCAGCATCAGGAACAGCCCGTAGAGCACCCGTGCCACCGGGCGCCCGACGACGACCGCGAGAGTGCGCTTCCCTGCGAGGCGGTCTTCGTCGATGTCGCGGATGTTGTTCACCATGAGGACGGCGCACGCGAAGAACCCTGCGGCCACCGCCGCCGCCCAGCCGCTCGTGGTCACCTGACGGATGAGGACGTACTGCGTTCCGAGCACGGCCACGAGACCGAAGAAGACGAACACGAAGACCTCGCCCAGGGCGTTGTACCCGTAGGGCCTCTTCCCGCCCGTGTAGAACCACGCCGCGACGATCGCGGCGGCACCCACGAGGAGCAGCCACCACAGCTGGGTGAGCAGCACGATGACGAGTCCGGCGACGGCGGCGAGGCCGAAGAACGCCAGCGCGACCGCCAGCACGGTGCGAGGCCTGGCCAGCCCGGCCCCCGTGAGACGGGCCGGTCCGACGCGGAACTCGTCGGTGCCGCGGACACCGTCGGAGTAGTCGTTGCTGTAGTTCACGCCGATCTGCAGGAACAGCGCGACGAGCAGTGCCAGGATCGCGATGACGAGGTGGCCGTCCTTCGCGAGGTAGTCGCCGAAGTTCCCCGGCTCACCGCTGTCGACGAACCCGACGGTCGTGCCCATCACGACGGGGACGACGCCGAGCGTCAGGGTGCGCAGGCGCGCGCCGCCGATCCAGTCCCGCGCGGTCGCGTTCCGCTTCGTGCGCTGCGGTGCCGCGGCCCTCGCAGGGTTGCCCGAGCGTCCCTTGGACCGGTTGGAGTTCTTCGTGCGTGCCACGACCGTCCATCGTATCCGCGTCCGCCATGCGTTCGGCACGACCGCCGGGAGGAACGGATCGCGCGCACCCGTCGGCGGGTGCCCGTCAGGTGGCCGGTTCGGCGATCGCGCGGATCGCCCGGCGGTCCGGCTTGCCGGATGCGAGCATCGGCATCCGCTCGACCACGATGACGTCCGCCGGTCGCGCCGCGCGCCCGAGGGCCTCGCCGACCTCGGCGCGGACCGCGGTGAGGTCGAGCGGACGATCGGTCACGACGACGGGGACCTCGCCCCACTCCCCGACGATCGGCGCGTGACGACCGCCCCCTCCTGCCCGGCGAGACCGCGGACGACCCGCTCGACGGCACCGAGCGGGACCTTCTCGCCGCCCGAGATCACCACGTCGTCGAGCCGCCCGACCACCTGGACCACGCCGTCGACGACCTGCGCGGCGTCGCCCGTGCGGTACCAGCGCAGCCCGTCCCGCTCGACGAACGCCGCCGTCGTGCGGGCATCGTCACCGAGGTACCCCTCGGCCAGCATCGGCCCGGACAGGAGCAGCTCCCCGTCGACGACCTCGGCGCGGACGGTGCCGAGGGGGACGCCGTCGTACACGCAGCCGCCGCTCGTCTCACTGGCACCGTAGGTCGTCACGATGCGCACACCGGCGTCGAGCGCGCGCCGCCGGAGCGGTGCCGGGGTCGCCTGACCGCCGACGAGCACCGCGTCGAACCCTGCGAGGGCGAGCGCCGCCCGGCCGTCGTCGAGGATGCGGGCGAGCTGGACCGGGACCAGCGACGTGTACCGACGCGGTGCAGCAGGACCGGCGACGAGTCGATCGGCGGCGTCCGCGAACGCCTGCGCGGCGAAGTGGCCCGGTGCGACGACGACCGGCTCCGTGCCGGCGGCGATCGACCGCGTCAGGACGTTCAGCCCGGCGATGTAGTGGGTCGGCAACGCGAGCACCCACCCGCCCGGGCCGCCCAGCGCCGCGTCCGCGGCGGCGGCACCGGCGAGGAGCGCCTCCGACGACAGCGCCACGCGCTTGCCCGTGCCGGTGGAACCGCTCGTCTCGACGACGAGCGCGACGCGACGCTCGACGGAGGCCGGAGCGGGCGTGGGCAGCGCCGGACCGTCCTCGGCGACGGGGAGCAGGGCGGGGCCCCCGGCGAGTGCTGCCTCCAGGCCGCGCAGCACGGCCACAGGGTCCGACGTGCCGGTCGCGACCAGTCGACGGGACATCAGTAGTGCCAGGGGAACGAGGTCCACTCGGGCTTGCGCTTCTCCAGGAACGAGTCCCGACCCTCGACCGCCTCGTCGGTGCCGTAGGCGAGGCGCGTGGCCTCGCCCGCGAACACCTGCTGGCCCACCATGCCGTCGTCGACCGCGTTGAACGCGTACTTGAGCATCCGGATCGCCGTCGGGGACTTGCCGAGGACGATCTCGCCCCAGCGGATCGCCTCGCGCTCGAGGTCCTCGTGCGGGACCACGGCGTTCACCGCACCCATCTCGTAGGCGCGCTGGGCCGAGTACTCCTGCGCGAGGAAGAACACCTCGCGCGCGAACTTCTGCCCGATCTGCTTGGCGTAGTAGGCGCTGCCGTACCCGCCGTCGAACGAGCCCACGTCGGCGTCCGTCTGCTTGAACTTCCCGTGCTCCGCGCTCGCGATCGTCAGGTCGCAGATCGCGTGCAGGGAGTGGCCGCCGCCGGCCGCCCAACCCGGGACGACCGCGATCACGACCTTCGGCATCATTCGGATGAGGCGCTGGACCTCGAGGATGTGCAGTCGTCCCATCGACGCCTGCGCCGCGGCCGGATCGACGCCCTCGGGCGGAGCGCCCTCGTCCCCGACGTACTGGTAGCCGCTCCGTCCGCGGATCCGCTGGTCGCCGCCGGAGCAGAACGCCCAGCCGCCGTCCTTCGGGCTCGGTCCGTTCCCGGTGAGCAGCACGACGCCGACCCGGGGGTCCTGCCGCGCGTCGTCGAGCGCGCGGTAGAGCTCGTCGACGGTGCGGGGCGGAAGGCGTTGCGGACCTCGGGGCGGTCGAATGCCACCCGCACGATGCCGCGCGACACGTGCTTGTGGTACGTGATGTCGGTGAACTGCTCCGCGATCGGAGCCGCGGTCCAGACGTCGGGATCGAACAGGTCGGAGACGGGAGCAGCCATGCCCCAACGGTACCGCTCGGCCCTAGAGGCCCATGCTGTCGGCCGACGAACCACCCATGTCGGTGAGGACCTCCGGCGCCACGATCACGAGCAGGACGATGAGGATCACCGGGTTGGCGAAGAACGCCACGACGACCCCGACGGCGCCGTACCACCGGCCGAACGACCCGACCGCGGCCACGAAGCCGAGCACCGCCGCGATGAGCGTCAGGAAGACCACGACGAAGCAGATGCCGAACGCGAAGTCGGTGTCGCCGCCCATGAACACCGCGAAGGCGCTCGCGTCGACGGCGGCCGACACGACCGCGAGCCCGAGCGCGATCTTGCCGACCACGGGGTTGCGCTTCCTGCGGCCCGCCCGGCCCTGCTGCTCCCGCACGTCGACCGTGTTCCGCTGCATCAGACGGGCGAACTCGTCGGTGTCACGGCCCGGGTCGGGCGCCCCTGCGCGGAGCCCGACTGCGCCTGCCGGCCCGTCGCGCTGCGCGGTTGCCGCTCGGTCGCGCTGCGCGGTTGCCGCTCGGTCGCGCTGCGCAGTGGTGCGGGTGCGGCCGATCGCTGGGAAGCACGCTGCTGCCGATCCGGCGCCACCGGGCCTCCCTCGTTCCGATCCTCGCCCTGCTGCCGACCGTGGCCGACCGATGCATGCTAATGCCCCGCCCTGGCGGTCCCCTCCGAGGAACCGTGAGACGCCCTGGACGCGGCTGTCAGGATGGACACGTGCTCCCCGACCTCGCCGAACTCCTCGCCGACGCGCACGTGGTCGCCCTGCCGATGCGGGTGCGCTTCCGCGGAATCACCGTCCGCGAGGCACTGCTCCTGCGCGGCCCGGCCGGCTGGACGGAGTTCTCGCCGTTCGTCGAGTACGACGACACCGAGGCCGCCGCGTGGCTCCGGGCAGCCGTCGACTTCGGCTGGACCCCGCACGATCCCGCCGCCGACTCCGTCCCCGTGAACGCCACCGTGCCCGCGATCCCACCCGACGCCGTCGCACCGCTCCTCGGGCGGTACCCGGGGTGCACGACCGCGAAGGTGAAGGTCGCCGAACCCGGCACGACGATCGACGACGACGTCGCCCGCGTGGCCGAGGTCCGGCGGGCGATGGGGCCGGACGCCGCGATCCGCGTCGACGCGAACGGCCTGTGGTCGGTGGACGACGCCGCCGAGGCCCTCGGGCGACTCGCCCCGTTCGGCCTGCAGTACGCGGAGCAGCCGTGCCGCACCGTGGCCGAGCTCGCGTCGCTCCGGTCCCGGATCGCCGGGCTCGGAGTGCCGGTCGCGGCCGACGAGAGCGTCCGGAAGGCCTCGGACCCCTCGCCGTCGCGCGGGCCGGAGCCGCGGACGTGCTCGTCGTCAAGGCGCAGCCGCTGGGCGGGATCACCGCGGCGCGCACGATCGTCGCGGACGCGGGACTGCCGTGCGTGGTGTCGAGCGCGCTCGACACGTCGGTGGGGCTCGGGATGGGGCGTTCCTCGCCGCCGCCGCCATGTCCTCGGGGTACGCCGCGGGCCTCGGCACGGCGGCGATGTTCGAGTCGGACGTGTCGACGTCCCCGCTGCTGCCGGTCGACGGCCGCGTGCCGGTGCGCCGCGCGGAGGTGTCCCGGGAGCTGCTGGCACGGAACGCCGCGGCGCCGGAGCGCGCCGCCTGGTGGCGCGCGCGGCTGGAGCGTGTCCACGCGCTCCTCGCCGACGGCTGACGGCGGGGAGGCTTCGGCGGCGTCTCGTGCTGGTGAGACGCCGCGCGGCCCCTGTGACACCGCTCCCCCGCGTGACACCGCCGCTTCCGACGGCGTCTCGCGGGGCCTGCGGCGTCCCGTGCAGCCGGCGGCGTTCCGTCCGGCCGCTGGCGTCCCGTCCGGCCGCGTCCGGCCGCTGGCGTCCCGTGCGGCCGGCGGCGTCCCGTCCGGCCGCTGGCGTCCCGTGCGGCCGGCGGCGTCTCGTCTGGCTGAGACGAGACGCCGAGGTGCGGCCGAGATCGGGACCGGCGACGGACTGGAGGCGCGGTGCCAGCCGGCACCGCGCCTCCAGTCCGAACGGGGTCGCGTCAGCGACCCGCGCGACTCACAGACCCGAGTAGCTGTGCAGGCCCTTGAAGAACACGTTCACGACGGAGAAGTTGAACATCACCGCGGCGAACCCGATGAGTGCGAGCCACGACGACCGCGCGCCCCGCCAGCCACGGGTCGCACGCGCGTGGATGTACCCGGCGTAGACGACCCAGATGATGAAGGTCCAGACCTCCTTGGTGTCCCATCCCCAGTACCGACCCCAGGCCCGCTCGGCCCAGATCGCACCGGCGATGAGCGTGAAGGTCCAGAGGACGAAGCCGACGAGGATGACCCGGTAGGTCAGGACCTCGAGCCGGTCGGCGTCGGGCAGCGTCTCCATGAACCGGAGCTTGCCCGAGGTCGAACGGCCCTGGCGGTAGGTCTGCACGAGCTGCGACACCGCGAGGCCCGCCCCGAGGGCGAAGAACCCGGTGCCCGCGATGGCGACGAAGACGTGGATGACCAGCCAGTACGACTGCAGCGCCGGCTGCAGCGGGACGACGGGCACCCAGTAGTTCACGGTCGCGATGCCGAGCAGGATGATCGTGAGCCCGGTGATGAACACCCCGAGGAACTTGAGGTTCTGCCGAAGCTGCACGAGCAGGAAGATCAGGATGATCAACCCCGTGCCGGTGAGGGAGAACTCGAACACGTCGCCCCACGGCACACGGTCCGCCGCGATGCCGCGGAGCACGATCGAGCCGACGTGCAGCACGAGCGCGAGGATGGTCATCGCCATGCCGACCCGCTCGAAGCGGGTGCCGCGCCGGATGCTGCCGCCGTCGGACGCGGCCGCCACCTTCTCGAGGACGACCGTGCCGCCCTGGACGGTGGCAACGGTCCGCTCGGCCGTTGTCGCCCGCGGAGCGTCGGCCGCACCGGACGCCGCGGCCGCGACGTTGCCGGAACGCTTCGCCACGTCGAGTGCGAACGCGATGAACGCGACGACGTAGACCGCCATGGCGGAGTACGTCAGCACGACCGAGTAGGTCGCGAGGTTCGTGGTCATGTCGCTCACTGGGGCATCCTAACTCCGAGGTCCGACGTGTGGCGCTGGGCGATGTCCGCCACCGCTCGTTCCAGGTTCGGGTCCTCACCACGCGCGAGCCCCGCGTACTCGAGGTCGTAACCCGGCTCGGTTCCGACGCCATCGCCCTTCCGCGGCACCACCTTGACCCACACGCGACGGCGCGGGACGAACAGCGAGGTGAGGAGCCCGAGCACCGACAGCACGGCGAACCCGCCGACCCACAGCTGCGAGGGGTCGTGGTGGACGTCGAGCGAGACGTACCGCTTCACACCGTCGAACGTGATCGAACCGGCCTTCCCCGGCAGCTTCTTCGTCTGCCCGGGCTTCAGCTCGATGCTCGCCGTGTCGGACTGCCGACCCGCGATCTGCTTCAGGCCGCTGGTGTCGAGCGTGTAGACGCTCTGCGGCACCCCGTCGTCGAGCCCGAGATCGCCCGTGTAGACCTGCAGTGTCAGCAGCGGGTTCTGGTCGTCGGGGTACGCGCTGGCGTAGGCCCCCGTGGAGAGCTTCGACGCCGTCGGGTAGAAGAACCCGACCATGCCGAGCTGGTCCGGGACCGAGTCGGGCACCTTGATCACGCCCGTGGACGTGTAGTTCGCGTCCTCCGGCAGGAACGGCACGGTGTCCTTGTACGCGACGTTCCCGTCGCCGTCGCGGACCGTGACGGACATCGCGTAGCCGTTGCCGAGCAGGTACACGTTCGTCCCGCCGACGTTCAGCGGCTCGTTGACGCCGAGGCGGCTGGTCTTCGCCTCGCCGCCCTTCTCCCGGCTGGTCACGGTCGCCGAGTAGTCCAGGGCCTGGCCGAGGGCGTCGAGGTTGCGCTCCTCGTACTTCGTGACGAACTTGTCGAGCGTCAGGTTGTAGCCCTTGAGGTCCGACTGCCGGAACCAGCGCCCCGGGTTGAACGAGTCGTACGAACCGAGGACGTTCGAGAACGTCTGCCCCTCGACGAGCAGCCGCTGCCCGGTGTACCCGAAGCCGCCGCCGACACCGACGGCGAGGAGCACCCCGACGAGCGCGGCGTGGAACACCAGGTTCCCGGTCTCGCGCAGGTAGCCGCGTTCGGCGCTGACCGAGTCGCCGAACCGTTCGACGCGGTACCCGGAGCGCTTCAGGAGCGCCATGGCGCGTTTCACCGCGTGGTCGGCGGACGGGAGGCCCGGGGTGGCGTCCGCCCCGCCGGTCGCGCCGGTCGCGTCGGTCGCGCCGGTCGCGCTGGTCGCGCTGGTCGCGCTGGTCAGCGTGTTCGGCTGGACCGCGACCTTGCGGTAGCCGGCGAGGCGCGTCAGACGCACCGGGGTCTTCGGCGGCCGGGTGCGGAGCGCCTGCCAGTGGTGCTTCGTGCGCGGGATGATGCAGCCGATCAGGGAGACGAAGAGCAGCAGGTAGATCGCCGAGAACCACACCGAGGTGTAGGTGTCGAAGACCTGCAGCTTGTCGAGGATCGGGTAGAGCGTCGCGTGGTCGGCCTTGTACTGGACGACGCCGTTCGGGTCCGCCGTGCGCTGCGGCACGAGGGAGCCCGGGATGGCCGCGAGGGCGAGCAGCATGAGGAGGAACAGCGCCGTGCGCATGCTCGTGAGCTGCCGCCAGAAGAACCGGAGCGAGCCGACCAGGCCGAGCTTCGGCTGGTTGATGCCGGCACCTCCCCCGGCTTGGGTCGCGCCGGAGCCGTCGACGTGGTCGGCCGGCCGCTGGGGATCCGCCGAGGTGTCGGTGGAGTCGATGTCGGGTTCAGACCGCGGGACAAAGCTTCGGATCACCGCCCCCACGCTCGACATGACGGCCGACCAGATTCCGGTGACCATGAGCAGAC
Source organism: Curtobacterium flaccumfaciens (assembly GCA_029689965.1). Classification (GTDB taxonomy): domain Bacteria; phylum Actinomycetota; class Actinomycetes; order Actinomycetales; family Microbacteriaceae; genus Curtobacterium; species Curtobacterium flaccumfaciens_E. The sequence goes on from CP121450.1 coordinate 3,325,781, forward strand.
CGATGACGATCAGGATCGCTCCTCCGATGATGTTGACGGTGCGCATGTGGCGCTTCACGGCGCGGATCGCCCCCGTGGCCCAGCCCGCACCGAGCGCTACGAGGACGAACGGGACACCGAGCCCGAGGCAGTACGCGACCCCGAGCCACATGCCCTGCCACGCGCTGCCGGCCTGGACGCTGAGCAGGTTGATCGCGGCGAGGGTGGGGCCGAGGCAGGGGGTCCAGCCGAGTCCGAACACGATGCCGAGCAGCGGTGCCCGACCAGGCCCGTCGCCGGCGTCCACCCGGGCTTGATGGTGCGCTGCAGGAACGTGAAGCGGCCGACGAAGACCAGACCCATCGCGATCACGACGACGCCGAGGACCTGCGTGATGAGGTCGCGCCAGCGGACGAGCCAGAAGCCGAGCGCGCCGAACACCGTCGTGTACGCCACGAACACGGCCGTGAACCCGAGGATGAACAGCAGGACCCCGAGCACCACGCGCCCGCGGCGCCGACCGCCGTCAGCGACCCCACCGACGTAGCCGAGGTAGCCCGGCACGAGCGGCAGCACGCACGGCGACAGGAACGACACCAGCCCGGCGAGCGCCGCGACGGGGAGCGCCACGGCCATCTGCCCGCTGAGGATCGCGTCGGCGAAGGGGTTGCTGGACACGGGTCAGGAGGCCTTGCCCGTGGCCGCGTCGGCGCCGAGCTCGTCCGAGACGAGCGTGTTCAGGATGCTCGGTCCGTCGACCGCGCCGAGCACCCGCGCCGCGACCCTGCCCTGCTTGTCGAGGACGATCGTGGCGGGCACCGCGTTCGGCGCGATCTGCCCGGAGAGCGCGAGCTGCATCGTGCCGGTCTGCTGGTCGAGGACGGTCGGGTAGTCCACCTTGAAGGTGCGCTCGAACGCCTCGGCGGTGCCCCGCTCGTCGCGCACGTTCACGCCGATGAACTGCACGTCCTCGCCCTCGAACCGGTCGTGCACCGTGTTGAGGTACTTCGCCTCGGCGCGGCACGGCGGGCAGCCGGCGTACCAGAAGTTGAGGACGACGACCTTGCCCCTGAGGGCCTTCGACGAGACCGTGTCACCGTCGAGGTCCTTCGCCCGGAAGTCGACCGCGTCGGTGCGCTTGTCCGCGGCGACCTCGGTCACGGCGCCGTCGCCCGAGATGTAGTTCTGCGTCGTTCCGCTGCCGTACTGCTTCGACAGCGAGTCGTTGTCGGACGAGCACCCGGTCAGCACGAGGGCGGCGGCCACCGCCGTCGCCGCGAGGACCGCGAACCGCTTGCTGGTGCTCTTCACACTGCTCCTTCATCGATCGCGGACGCACGCAGTGCCTGCGCCGGGTCCGCGTACCCGACCTCGGTGAAACGGCCGGACGAGGTGGCGGGCACACGCTCGAGGGTCGTGATGCTCGAGAGGTCGCAGCGGCGCTTCCTCGGGTCGTGCCAGAGCGGTTCGCCAGCGAGACGGCGGTGCACCGTCCAGATCGGCAGCTGGTGGCTGACGAGGACGACGTCGCCCTCGTCGACGCTCTCCCACGCCGTGGTGATCGCGGCGAGCATCCGGTTCGCGATGGACTCGTATGCCTCGCCCCAGCTCGGCCGGAACGGGTTCGCGATCCACGGCCACTCAGCGGGACGGCCCAGTGATCGCTTCGTGAACCCCGGGGGCTGCCCCTCGTACCGGTTCGTCGGCTCGATGAGCCGCTCGTCGAGGGCGACGTCGAGGCCGAACGCCTCGGACCAGGGCGCCGCCGACTCCTGCGTGCGCTGCAGCGGGGAGGCGACGATGCGGCGGACATCGACACCGGCGTCATTCCAGGCCGTCGCCGAGGCCAGTGCCATCTGCTTGCCGAGGTCGCTCAGGCCGAAGCCGGGGAGCCGCCCGTAGAGCACACGGTCCGGGTTGTGCACCTCGCCGTGACGGACGAGGTGGATACGGGTCGCGGGCATGGGTTCCAGTCTAGGTCGCTCACGCGTTCCCACCGCCCGCACAGGCGGTTCACCGGATGCGGAAGCGCTCAGCCGAGCTCGCCGGAGAGCCGGCCGTGCAGCGTGGTCGAGCCCGTGTCGAGGTTCACGACCTCGACCGTGGAGCCGTGCTGGGCGAACCGTTGCTCCACCCCGTCGAGGGCGGCGACCGTGCTCGCGTCGAACACGTGGGCGTCGGTCATGTCGACCACGACGCGCGCCGGGTCCTCCGCGTAGGAGAACCGCGTGACGAGGTCGTTCGACGACGCGAAGAAGAGCGCTCCGCGGACCCGGTAGCGGACGGTGTGTTCGTCGACCACTTCGCGTACGACGGACACGACGTGCGCGGCCCGTCGGGCGAACACGAGCGCTGCGACGACCACGCCGACGAGCACCCCCGTCGCGAGGTTGTTCGTCGCCACGACGACCACGACCGTGATCGTCATCACGGCGGTCTCGCCGAGGGGCATCCGCCGGAGGGTGCGCGGTCGGACGCTGTGCCAGTCGAAGGTCGCGACGCAGACCATGATCATCACGGCCGTGAGTGCGGCCATCGGGATCTCGGCCACGAGGTCGTGCAGCACGATCGTCAGGACGAGCACGGACGCGCCGGCGACGAAGGTGGACACCCGGGTGCGCGCACCGGCCGTCTTCACGTTGATCACGGTCTGGCCGATCATCGCGCAGCCGCCCGTCCCGCCGAAGAACGCCGAGGCGACGTTGGCGATGCCCTGCCCCCACGACTCGCGCCACTTGCTCGACCCGGTCTCGGTGACGGCGTCGACGAGCTGCGCGGTGAGCAGCGTCTCGATGAGACCGACGATCGCGACCCCGAACGCGTACGGCGCGATGAGCTGCAGCGTCCCGAGCGTGAAGGGGGCGGTGATGCCGCTGAACCCGGGCAGGGCCGTCGGCAGGGCGCCCTCGTCACCGACCGTCGGTACGGCGATGCCGCACAGGATCGTGATCGCGGTGACCACCACGACCGCGATGAGCGGTGCGGGCACGGCCTTCGTGAGGAACGGGAACCCGATGACGACCGCCACGCCGAGCGCCGTGAGCGGCCAGACGATGGCCGGCACGTCGCGACCGAACAGGTTCGGGAGCTGCGCGGTGAAGATGAGGATCGCGAGGGCGTTCACGAACGCGACGTTGACACTCCGCGGGATGAACCGCATCAGTCGTGCGACTCCGAGGAACCCCAGCACGATCTGGACGATGCCGCCGAGGACGATCGTCGGGACGAGGTAGACGATGCCGTGGTCCCGCACGAGCGGGGCGATGACGAGCGCGACCGATCCGGCAGCGGCGGACACCATGGCAGGGCGGCCACCCACGATCGAGATGACGACGGCGATGACCACGCTGGAGAAGAGCCCGACGGCCGGGTCCACCCCGGCGACGACCGAGAAGGAGATCGCCTCGGGGATGAGGGCGAGCGCGGTGACGATCCCGGCGAGGACCTCCCGCGTGAGCAGGCGGGGCGAGCGCAGTGCGCTGACGACACTCGGCGCGGTCGGAGCGTGGGTGATCACGGACATCACCGGGAACCCTACCCAGACGCGTTCCTCGTCGACGCCCGGGCCCGCCACGCGAAGGGCCTCGAACGTGCGGGCGTGGCCAGAGGAGTTCATCGACACGCTCCGCGTCCTGCGCGCGTCAGTCTCGTGACAGCTCCCCCGCCTCGATGAGCCGCTTGCGCTCTCGACGCGCCTCGCGCGTCTCCTCGAGGAACTGGACGATGTCATCGTGCATCTCGATGAGCCGCCGCGCCTTCCCAGGCCGGAACCGGTACCGCTGACGGACCTCCTGCCGCCATTCTTCACGCCGGCGTTCGATGAGGGCCTTGACCGGATCCTGCACCGTCATCGTCTTCTCCTCCCGTGATGAGTTCCAGCACGATCCTGCCGAATGTGGCATCGTGATCCCGAAGTATCTGCATGTTGTACATCGTCTTGGCGCTCGCGAGCCCGACCTCGCTCCGCCCGACGTCCCCGTCGCACGCTTGGTCGACCGTCCAGACGAACCGCGACCATGCCCGGTCCCGCTCTTCACGAGCAACGTCCCGCCGCCACCGCAGCACCGCCCACAGCCCGCCGACCAGCCCCGTGACCGCCGTCAGCGCGACCGCCAGCGCAGCCGCGACCACCGTCGCCACCGCCGCAGGCGGCCAGGCCGCGAGCCCCTCGACCCCTGCCGTCGTGCGGGGCCTCCCTCCTGCTCGCGACCCGGCCACGTCGAGAACGCTACGGAGACGGTGGAGCCAAGCCGTGCCTCCAGGCAGCACCCGTGGAGAACGACGGACGCGAGCCGACCTGTGGAGGGAAGACCGGACCGGTAGACTCGACGACCGTGATCGAACGCACCCGCATCGCCGACCTCGCCGCACGTCCCGACGGCCCCGTCTCCGTCGCCGGATGGGTGGAGACCGTCCGAGACCAGAAGAAGGTGCAGTTCGTCGTCCTCCGCGACGAGTCCGGCGCCGCACAGCTCGTCAACCCCGCGACGCGCGAGGCCGAGGACGGCGACGACGCCGCCCAGATCGCCCTCGGCATCACGAACGAGATCTCCGGCCTCGCCCACGGCACGTTCATCCACGTGCAGGGCACGCTGAAGCAGGACGAGCGCGTGAAGCTCGGCGGGCTCGAGGTCAAGGTCGGCTCGCTCGACGTGATCAGCGCCGCGATCCCGGAGACCCCGATCGCGGACGACTCCTCCCTCGACAAGCGCCTCGACTGGCGCTTCCTCGACCTGCGCAACCGCAAGCAGAACCTCATCTTCCGCATCCAGACGACCCTGGAGCACGCGTTCCGCACGTACTGGGTCGAACGCGACTACATCGAGATCCACACCCCGAAGCTGATGGCGTCGGCGTCCGAGTCCCGTGCCGAGCTCTTCCAGCTCGAGTACTTCGAGACCACGGCGTACCTGGCGCAGTCGCCGCAGAACTTCAAGCAGATGGCGCAGCCGGCCGGCTTCGGCGCGGTCTTCGAGATCGCCGACGCGTTCCGCGCCGACCCGTCCTTCACGAGCCGCCACGCGACCGAGTTCACGAGCGTCGACGCCGAGATCTCGTGGGTCGAGTCGCACGAGGACGTCATGGCCATGCACGAGCAGCTCCTCGTCGCCGGCTTCACCGCGGTCAAGGAGAAGTACGGCAAGGAGATCGAGGAGGTCTTCGGCTTCGAGTTCGTCGTGCCGACCGCCCCGTTCCCCGTGTGACCCTGGCCGAGGCACGGAAGATCGTGGCCGACAGCGGCTACGAGGTCGTGCGCGCCGACGGTGACCTCGACCCCGAGGGCGAGCGCCGCGTGAGCGCCTGGGCGAAGGAGACGCACGGCTCGGAGTTCGTCTTCGTGACCGACTACGACGCGTCGATCCGCCCGTACTACCACATGCGGCACGCCGACGACCCGACGCTCACGAACAGCTACGACCTGCTGTTCAACGGCGCCGAGATCTCGACGGGCGCGCAGCGTGAGCACCGCGTGGAGACCCTGACGGCGCAGGCCGTCGAGAAGGGCCTCGACCCCGAGGAACTGGGCTGGTACCTCGACTTCTTCCGCTACGGCGTCCCGCCGCACGGCGGGTTCGGCATGGGCTTGGCCCGCGTGCTCATGCTCGCGCTGCACGAGCCGTCGATCCGCGAGGTCACCTACCTCTTCCGCGGCCCGACGCGCCTCACGCCGTAGCGGTGCCGGCGGCCGTCGCACGGCAGGGCCGCAGCATCGACTGAGCAGAACTGGTCGCCTCCCGATCCGGGAGGCGACCAGTTCTGCTCAGTGAACGACACGCACTGCAGGGGGCCGGCCTGGAGGCGCGGCTCAGCTCTCCCAGTCGATGGCGGCCCGCCCGTGACCATGCCCCGGATCTCTGCTGCCGCGGCCTGGTGCCGCGGGTGGACCTGGTACTCGTCGAGCCCCGCGAGGTCGTCGAAGGTCGCCACGACCGCGACGTCCTGGTTCTTCCCCGGGTAGGCGACGTTCTCGACGACCTCGAGCTGACGGATGGACCCGACGGTGCCGACGAGCCCGGTGAGGAGCTCCCGGATGCGGGCGATCGAAGCGTCGCGGTCGAGGTCCTGCCGCAGGGTCCAGGAGACGACGTGGTGGATCATGCGCGGGCCTCGGCCTTCTCGAGGGCACGGTGCAGCCGGTCGGCGTCGACGTGCCAGTTGCTGTGGACACGCCCGTCGACCAGGACGACCGGGATGTCCTCCGCGTACTCCTCGCGGAGGACATCGTCGTCGAGGATCGAGCGTTCCTGCAGGGTCGTGCCGGGATGCGAGGCCACGACACGTTCGACGATCGGTCGGGCGGCGTCGCAGAGATGGCAGCCGGGCTTCGTCAGCAGGGTCACGGCGGGCATGCCACCACCCTAGGACACACGAAAGCCCCGGCGGACCGGGGCTTCGAGTGCAAGTACTGCGCCTACTTCGCTGCGCCTACTTCTTGTTGCGACGCTGGTGACGCGTCTTGCGAAGGAGCTTGCGGTGCTTCTTCTTCGCCATGCGCTTGCGGCGCTTCTTGATGACAGAACCCATAGTGGACCTCGCTCGGAACGATGCTGATGTGTGGACACCGGGCCCGAAGAGACCGCGGAAAATCAACCCGCCCGAGTCTAGCGGAGCGCGGCGGCTGTGTCGAACGAGCGTCAGCCGACGTCGGCGACGCCCCCGCGCAGGACGTCCGCGACGGCGGACTCCGGGACGCGGAACGAGCGGCCGAAGCGGATGGCGGGCAGTTCGCCGGCGTGGACCATGCGGTAGACCGTCATCTTGGAGACGCGCATCATCTCGGCGACCTCTGCGACGGTGAGGAAGCGCACGTCGTCGAAACTGCCGGTCATGGTCCGCCTTCGGGATCGGTGTGACCTGTGTGGTCACTGACAACTGTAGGGGCCGGTGCGACCCGGTGTCCAGGTACGGTTCAGTCCTCGTCACCGCGCCGGGTGAAGCGCTTCCGCCCCCGGTCGACGACGCGCTCCCAGCCCTGCTGCGCACCGGACAGCGCCGCGGTGGCCCGGTAGGACGCCTCGGCCATCACCCGGCCGAGCTCGGTGCCCACCTCGACGGTGGCCTTGCCGGCGGCACCGTTGCGACGGATCGACACCGGCTGTCCGTCCGGTGTCCAGGCGGTGGTGGCCGGAGTGCCGTCGGCGTCCACCGCGCCGGTGAACGGGAGCACCCACTCCTCGATGCCGACCAGGGGCTCCGGGTCGAGCCGGTAGTAGCGGTGCTGGCCTTCCTCGCGGCTGGTCACGAGCCCGATGTCCCGGAGGACACGCAGGTGCTTCGAGACGGTCGGCTGGCTGACGCCGAGCCGCTCGACGAGCTGCCCGACGCTCAGCTTCTCCTCCGGTGACGTCCGACCCGTAGGCGGACAGGAGCGCCGCGAGCAGCTCCCGCCTGGTGGCATCCGCCACGACGCTGAAGATGTCGACCATGCGGCAAGGCTAGCCGGGGCATCCCGGATGTACCATGACGAACCGTCCCGCCCATGTCCCCGGAGGCATACGATGCTCGACCGGCACGAGCCGCCGTTCCGTCCGACGGGCTCGATCGTCCGACGGCCGTCCCGCTTCGGCGCGGCGCTCCGCTCGTCGCCGTCGCGCTTGGCGATCATCGTGTTCGTCGCGCTGATCTTCGTGTTCACGAGCCTCTTCATGACCCCATGGGCCGCCGCCGACGGCCGGTCGACGCACTTCGCCGACGCGCTGTTCACCGCGTCGTCCGTGGTCTGCGTCACCGGGCTCGCGACCGTGGACATGGCGACGCACTGGTCGGTGTTCGGCAAGACCCTGGTGGTGATCGGCACGCAGATCGGGGCCGTCGGCGTCCTGACGTTCGCTTCGATCCTCGGCCTGTTCGTGACCCGGAAGCTCGGTCTCCGCGCGAAGCTCATGGCGGCCGGTGACTCGAACCCGCTACGGACGCACCACGGCGCCGTGCCCGAGGGCCAGGCCGTCCGCCTCGGCGAGGTCGGCACCCTGCTCGCCACGGTCGCCGTGAGCACCCTGTCGATCGAGATCGTCCTCGGGCTCCTCCTGCTGCCGTCGGTGCTCGTCGCGGGCATGCCGTTCTGGCCAGCGGTCGGCGACTCGTTCTACTACGCGGCGATGGCGTTCACGAACACCGGCTTCGCGCCGAACGCAACCGGCCTCGCCCCCTTCGCGCACGACTACTGGTTCCTGTCCCTGCTGATGGTCGGGGTCGTCGCGGGCTCGATCGGGTTCCCGGTGATCCGCGCCCTGACGAAGCAGCTCCGCGCACCGCGCCGGTGGCCCATCCACGTCAAGCTCACGTTGGCCACGAGCGCGGCCCTGCTCGTCGGCGGCGCCGCCGTCTACGTAGCCCTCGAGGCGTCGAACCCGACCACCTTCGGGGACGAGGGGGCCGGCCGGACGGCGTTCCAGGCCCTCTTCCTGTCGACGATGACCCGGTCCGGCGGGTTCTCGCTCGTCGACTTCGACCAGCTGAACGGCTCCAGCCTGCTGGTCACGGACATGCTCATGTTCATCGGCGGCGGTTCGGCCTCCACCGCGGGCGGCATCAAGGTCACGACGCTGGCCGTGCTGTTCCTGGCGGCGGTCGCCGAGGCGCGCGGACGACAGAGCATGGAGGCCTTCGGCCGGCGCATCCCGAGCGACGTGCTCCGCGTCGCGGTGGCGGTCGTGCTCTGGGTGCCACGATCGTGGCCGTCGCCACCGTCGTCCTGCTGCAGATCACGCACGAGTCCCTGGACCGCGTGCTGTTCGAGGTCATCTCGGCGTTCGCGACGTGCGGCCTCTCCTCCGGGGTGTCAGCGAACCTGCCGGAGTCGGGCAAGTACGTGCTCGCCGCGACGATGTTCCTCGGTCGTGTCGGTACAGTGACCATCGCCGCTGCCCTGGCCGCCAGCCAGAGCCGGCAGCTGTTCCGCCGTCCCGAGGAGAGGCCGATCGTTGGCTGACCGCAACCGTCCGCACCCGCTCGGTGCCGTGAGCCACGACGCACCGGTGCTCGTCATCGGTCTCGGCCGGTTCGGCGCCGCCACCGCCGGTCAGCTCGAGCGGCAGGACCGCGAGGTCCTCGTGGTCGACACCGATGCGGGACTCGTGCAGAAGTGGTCGGACCGGGTCACCCACGCGGTGCAGGCCGACGCCACCGACATCGACGCACTGCGGCAGATCGGCGCGCAGGACTTCCCGATCGCCGTCGTCGGGACCGGCAGCGACCTCGAGTCGAGCGTGCTCATCACGGCGAACCTGGTCGACCTCGGCATCCCGCAGATCTGGGCGAAGGCGATCAGCCGGTCGCACGGCACGATCCTGTCCCGCATCGGCGCGAACCACGTCGTCTACCCCGAGCGGGAGGCCGGCGAGCGCACGGCGCACCTGGTGTCCGGCAGGATGCTCGACTTCATCGAGTTCGACGACGACTTCGCGGTGGTCAAGATGTTCCCACCGGCCTCGGTCCGTGGCCAGGACCTCGCCACGACCGTCATCCGGACGCGCTTCGGCCTCACGGTGCTCGGCATCAAGACGCCGGGCCGGGCCTTCGTCCCGGCCACCCCGGAGAGCGTGATCGGGCAGGACGACGTGATCATCGTCTCCGGCACCGAGGGTGACCTGGAACGCTTCGCCGCCCTGGAGTGAGCCGGACGTCGGCTGCGGCACGTCCCACCGGTTCCGAACCGGCGGACGGGAGGCGCGGGGCGGGCCCGCACCGTCCCTCCCGTCTCGGCCGTCTCGACCGTCACGTCGCGGACGCGACCCCGTCCCGCAGGGCGCGGAAGAGACGGTCCAGCCCGGCGCGGTGCGCCGCGACGACCGCGTCGCGGTCCTCGTCCGCGAGGATCCGGCGCGCGGTGTCGACGAACACCGTCGCGTAGCCGGCGACGAAGAGCGCCGCGAGGAGCCGGTCCCCCGTCGCCGCGGCGAGTGCGTCCTGCGCGTCGGCCGCGAGCTCGAGCGCGCGGGACCGCAGGGCCGGTGAACCCGCGACCGTGCGGAAGAAGGACTCGGAGCCGGTCGCGAGCCCTGACACCGGGGCACGTTCGTCGACGAGGCGCACGGCGAGCGACTCGAGGGCGTCGACCACGCGGTCACGCGGAACCCCATCCACGGCCGTCACGAACAGGGCGACCGCCTCGTCGGACCGGTCGAGGAAGAGGTCCTCCTTGCGTGGGAAGTGCTTGAAGACCGTGACGCTCGACACGCCCGCGGCCTTCGCGACCTGCGCCACGGTGACCTCGTCGAAGCCGCGCTCGACGAACATCCCGGAGGCGGTCTCGGCGATCCGCGTCCGCGTCTCGGGCCCACCACGGGGAGCACTCCTCGGCATGTCCACTCACCATCTCTTGACTCACTCAGTTTAGTGACTAAACTCAAACGCATGAACGCCACGCGGTCCCCCTACTCTCCCGGATCCCTGCGCGGAGCGCGGGTCGCCCTCGCCGGTCTCGCCGCGGTCTTCCTCTTCGAGATGCTCGACAACTCGATCCTGAGCGTCGCACTGCCCACGATCGGTCGGGAGCTCCACGTCGGTGCGACCGGGCTGCAGTGGGTCACCGGGCGTACTCCGTCGTGTTCGGGGGCCTGATGCTCGCGGCGGGCGCGGTGGCGGACCGGTACGGGCGGCGCCGGGTGATGCTCGTCGGGCTGGTGCTCCTCGGGCTCGCGAGCCTCGCGACCGCGTTCGTGACGACGACCGAGCAGCTCGTCGCCGTCCGTGTGGCCACCGGGGTCGCAGCCGCGATGACCACGCCCGGGTCGATGGCACTCGCGTTCCGCCTCTTCGACGACGACGACCAGCGCGTGCGCGCGATCAACCTCATCTCGACCGTCGGGCTCGTCGGGCTGGCCATCGGTCCGACCCTCGGCGGACTGGTGCTCGCCATCGCCCCGTGGCAGGTGCTGCTGCTCGTGAACGTGCCGATCGCCGCGCTCGCGTTCGTCGGCATCCGCACCGGCATCGGCCCGGACGACCCGTCGTCGCTGCACCGATCGCCCGTCGACTGGGCCGGTGCCGTGCTCGGCACCGCGACGATCGTCCTCGCGCTCGTCGCACCGACACGGTTCGCCGACGGCGGGCCGCACGACTGGACCGGCTGGGCGGCCGGCGGAGCGGCCGTCGTGTGCGGCGGCGCGTTCGTGCTGCGCGAACGGCGTGCCGAGCACCCGCTGCTCGACCTCGCCCTCGTCGCCCGCCCCCTGGTGTCGAGCGGTCTCGCGTACAAGGCCGCGACGGGACTGGCGGTGACCGGTCTCGGCTACCTCGTCACGCTGCACCTGCAGCTCGCCTGGGGCTGGCCGCCGGCGCTGGCGGCGATCGGGATGCTCCCGCAGGTCGTGGTGCTCGTCGCGGGCAGCGCGTTCGTCGGGCCGTTCGTGCGACGCGTCGGTCTCGAGCACGCGGCCTGGTCGAGCGCCGCAGCGGTGGTCGTCGGCCTCGCGGTGTACGCGGTGCTCGGCCCGCTCGGCTACGGCTGGGTCGCGCTGGCGCTCGTCCTCGTCGCCGCGGGCATGCGCGTCGTCGGGGTGGTCGCCGGCACCAACGTGCTGCGCGGGCTGCCGGAGGACCGGACGACGATCGGTGCTGCGCTCGTGGACACCTCGTCCGAGGTCACCTCTGCCGTGGGCGTCGCGATCGCCGGGACCGTGCTCGCCGCGGTGTTCGCCGGTCGGCTCACCGCGACGCCGTGGACGGCGGCGCAGGGTGCGCAGTTCGACGCCGCCGTCGTGATCGCCGGGTCGGTGCTCACCGTCGTCGCCGCGGCCCTCGTGGGCTGGGCGATGGTACGGGCAGCGCGGGCGCGCCGTGGCACGGAGTCCTCGCACGCACCCGCACCGGAGACGGCAAGCTAGCCCTTCGACAGCTCCTCGGCACGGGCGATCGCGGCACGGGCGGCGCGCTCGAAGGTGCCCGCGAGGTCGGCCTCCTGCAGCACGGCCACCGCGCGCTCGGTCGTGCCCTTCGGACTGGTCACGGCCTTCCGCAGGTCCGTCGGCTCCTTGCCCGAGGCGGCCAGCAGCTCGACTGCCCCGCGGAGGGTGCCCTGCACCATGGCCTCGGCCTGGTCGTGCGGGAAGCCGAGCGACTCGGCCGCCTGCTGCCACTGCTCGACGAGCAGGAACACGTACGCCGGTCCCGACCCGGAGACCGCGGACAGGGCGTCGAGCTCCGACTCGGGCACCTCGATCACGACGCCGGAGACCGCGAACACCGACGAGGCCAGCGCCACGGCGTCCGCATCCGCGGACCCTCCCGCACTGATGCCGGTCACGCCGTGCCCGACCCCGATCGGGTGTTCGGCAGCGCCCGGACGACGCGGACGCCAGCGGGCACCCTCGCCTCCATGCTCGCGATGGTCGTGCCCACCGCCACGCTCACGACGACCGCACCGGCCTCGAGGTCGGCCGCGATCTCGTCCAGCAGGTCCCCAATCACGTACGGCTTCACCCCGAGCACCACGAGCGCCGCACCGCGGACCGCCGACCGGTTCGCGTCGGCGTCCGTGTCGGTCGCGGTCGCGTCGAGACCGCGATCACGGTGCGCAGCGGCGGACCGCTCCGACTTCGTGGTGAGCGTCACGGAGGCGGGGTCGAGACCGGCGGCGAGCAACCCGTCGAGCACCGCGCCGGACATGGACCCGACGCCGAGCAGGGCGGTGCGTGGCAGTTCGATCGTCATGCTCCGACCCTACCCAGCACTCGCGCCTAGGATCGGGTCGCAGGGCACGGAGAAGGGACGTCAGTGAGCGCATCTGGAGGCACCAGGGCCATCCTCGCGGCACTCGGGGCCAACGTCGGCATCGCGATCGTGAAGTTCGTCGCCGCGGCGATCAGCGGATCCGCGTCGATGCTCGCGGAGGGCGTGCACTCGCTCGCCGACTCCGCGAACCAGTTGCTCCTGCTGCTGGGCGGCCGCCGCGCCCGTCGTGCGGCGGACGAGGAACACCCGTTCGGCTACGGTCGCGAGCGGTACGTCTACGCCTTCGTGGTCTCGATCATCCTGTTCTCAGTCGGCGGCGTGTTCTCGCTCTACGAGGGCATCGAGAAGCTCGCCCACCCGCACCCGCTCGAGAACTGGTGGCTGCCCGTGGCCGTGCTCGTCATCGCGATCGGGCTCGAGGGCTTCTCGCTCCGCACCGCGCTGCACGAGGCCCGCCCGCAGAAGGGCCGGCAGAAGCTGGGTGCAGTTCGTCCGCCGGGCCAAGGCGCCGGAGCTCCCCGTCGTCATGCTCGAGGACACGGCGGCGCTGCTCGGCCTGGTGTTCGCGCTCTTCGGCGTCGGACTCACCGCGATCACCGGCAACGGTGTGTTCGACGCGATCGGGACGATCCTCATCGCGGCCCTCCTCATCGCGGTCGCGGTCGTGCTCGGCATCGAGACCAAGAGCCTCCTCGTCGGCGAGGGCGCGACCGCGGCCGACGTCGAGCGCATCAAGCACGCGGTGCTGGACGGCCCCGAGGTCGACTCGATCATCCACATCAAGACGCTCTACCTCGGCCCGGACGAGCTCATGGTCGGCGTGAAGGTCGCGGTGGACGGCGACCGACGACTCGGCGACGTCGCGGCCGGCATCGACACGGTCGAGCAGCGGGTCCGGGCGGCGGTGCCGATCGCGCGCGTCATCTACGTCGAACCCGACGTGCTCCGCACGGGCCCCCGCCCGCCGACCGAGGCGATCGTCATCCGCGCCGCCGACTGACCGGCGGACGCGATGCCGGGGTAAGGGCAGCCTTCCTGGCGAGCGACCGAGCCGGTCATCCAGGATGGTGACATGTCGGCGCTCTTCAACATCCTGCTCATCCTGCACTTCCTCGGACTCGCGGCGGTCATCGGCGCCTTCCTCGTGCAGGTGCGCCGCAAGGGCGGGTTCCAGACGTTCTGGCCGATCACCGGCCTCGTCGTGCAGCTCGTGACCGGTCTCGGGATGATGGGTATCATCGACGCGACGAGCGACGGCGGGGCGAACCACGCCAAGCTTGGCGTGAAACTGGTCATCGCTGCGGTCGCCCTCGTGCTGGCGTTCGTCGCCCGTGCGCGTCAGAAGCGTGCCGACAGCGGTGCCGCGAAGGCGAAGGCCGCGCTGCCGTTCTTCCACTCGGCCGGTGCCCTGGCGATCGCGAACGTCCTCATCGCGGTGCTCTGGAGCTGAGCCCGGTCAGCGACACGCGGCGGAGGGTCAGCGTCGCGCGCCGAAGAACGTGTCGAGCAGTGCCGCGCACTCCGCCTCGAGCACGCCGCCGATGACCTCGGAGCGGTGCGGCAGACGGCGGTCCCGCGCGATGTCGTAGACGCTCCCGCTCGCGCCGGCCTTCGGGTCCCACGCGCCGAAGACGATCCGCGGGACGCGCGCCGCCATGACCGCGCCCGCGCACATCGGGCACGGCTCGAGCGTCACGACGAGCGTGTGGTCCTCGAGGTGCCAGTCCCGCGTTGCCGCGGCCGCCGCACGGAGCGCGAGCACCTCGGCGTGCGCCGTCGGGTCCTGCCGCGCCTCGCGTTCGTTCCGCCCGACGGCGACGACCGCGCCGTCGCGGTCGAGCACGACGGCGCCGACGGGGACGTCCCCGGTCGTCAGGCAGGCTCGCGCCTCGTCCAGGGCGCGCTCCATCGCCGGGACGAACGGACGGGCGGCGGGCTCTTCCACGGGACCTCCTGGCTCATGTCGGCACGGTAGGCTCGACCCTATGCGAGTCCACGTCGCCGACCACCCGCTCATCACCCACAAGCTTCTGGTGCTCCGCGACCGTACGACGCCCTCCCCGACGTTCCGTGCCCTGACCGAGGAGCTCGTGACGCTCCTGGCGTACGAGGCGACCCGCAACGTGCGCGTCACGGCGACCCCGATCGACACCCCCGTGGCCCACACGATGGGTGTCTCGATCGCGAAGCCCCGCCCGCTCGTCGTGCCGATCCTGCGAGCCGGTCTCGGCATGCTCGAGGGCATGGTCAAGCTTCGTCCCGACGGCCGAGGTCGGCTTCCTCGGAATGGCTCGCAACGAGGAGACCCTCGAGCCGCAGACCTACGCCGAGCGTCTGCCCGACGATCTCTCCGGCCGTCAGTGCTTCGTCCTCGACCCGATGCTCGCGACCGGAGGGACCCTCGCGGCGGCGATCGACTTCCTGTTCGACCGCGGCGCGGAAGAGGTCACCTGCGTGTGCATCCTCGGCGCTCCCGAGGGCCTCGCCGCCGTCGAGGACGCCGTCGGCGACCGCAACGTGTCGATCGTGCTCGGCGCCCTGGACGAGAAGCTCGACGAGAACGGCTACATCGTGCCCGGCCTCGGCGACGCCGGCGACCGCTTGTACGGGCTGGCCGAGTAGGACGACCCCCGGTCGCTGCGCGACCACCCCTGGACGGGAGGCACGGTGCCAGCTGGGACCGTCCCTCCAGTCTCGGCCGTCACCCCGCTGGCGCGGTGCGCCGGTACCGGCTGGTGGGGCCCACCTCCAGTCTCGGCCGTCACCCCGCTGGCGCGGTGCGCCGGTACCGGCTGGTGGGGCCCACCTCCCGTCTCGGCCGGCACCCCGCTGGCACGGTGCGCCCGTACCGGCTGCTGGGGCCCACCTCCAGACCGTCATCGTGTCCGGTTCACCGCACCGTCCGCGCGGACGGTTGACACGGCGTTGGTATCCCACGGATACTCGTCCCATGACTGCAACCGTGTCCACCCGCGTCCTCTCCGAGGCGTACTCCTCCTCAGGAGCAGTGGGGACCGCCGACATGATGATGTCGGCCATGGCGGTCATGCGTTGTCGAATGTGTGCCTGATCGGCACCCGTTCCAGCCGGATCCCCCGCGACACCACCCCCGTCGCGCGAGCGTGATCCCCGGGTGACGACCACGTCGACGACGCGCACCACGTCACGAGGTCTGTCTCCCGCACTCCCGGGTCCGCCCGGTCCGCAGCAGGACCGCAGGGCAGCACGGCGCTCGCCGTACCCGGGCCGACGCATTCGACACGGCACGGTGCCACCACACGCACCGCAGCCACATCGCCCGGAGAACCGCCATGTCGCTCACCATCGCTCAGCCCCGAACCGCCCTCCGCACCGCCGCTCCCGCGCCGACCGACCTCGGGACGGTGACGCCGATCCGTCCGCGCCGCGAGCCGGTCACCCCCTCGACGACGAACGGCGTGCCGACCAGCCCGGTCGTGGCCCCCAGCGGAACCGCGCCCTGCCCGAGGGCACCGAGGCCCGAGGCTTCGCCCTCTACGTCGGCATCGACGAGGCGAAGGCCGCCGCGGCCGGCACCACCCTCGCCGCGGTCGTCGAACAGCTCAAGGCCCTGACCGCGCAGCTCGTCCCGACCTCGGAGACGTACGCCGCCGTGGCCGTCGCTGCCGAGGGCTCGGGTGGCCGTGACGTCGACGTCGTCCGGCTCGCCCTGCAGGACCGTTCCGCCGTCGCCGCCCGCAAGCAGGCGGAGAAGCCTGAACCCGAGGAGACCGGTGTCGTCATCGACATCTCCCGGAAGCGCGTCACGCTCGACGGCGAGGCCGCTCCGCTGACCTACAAGGAGTTCGAGCTCCTGCAGTTCCTCGTCCTGCGCGAGGGGCAGACCGTCGACCGCTCGGCGATCATCGAGGACTCTGGTCCGACGGCGAGGACGAGACCCCGAACGAACGCACCATCGACGTGCACGTCCGTCGACTCCGGTCGAAGCTCGGCGCCTTCGAGGAGATCGTCCGAACGGTGCGCGGTGTCGGCTACCGCTTCGACCGCCACGCCGACGTCGCCGTGCGGTACGCCTCGACGCCCTCGCCCGACCTCTTCTGATCCCCATCACCCGTTCTTGGTGAACTCGCAGCGAACGACCGCCGCAGCCGCTAGCGCGCCGTTACCGCTTCGTTATACAGTCGATGGCGCAGACGGTGTTTGCTGTGGCACCGCCTGCGGAATGTGATTGCAGGACACTCTTGGTGCAAGGGAGAGGGCCGTCCACCACCGGTGGGCGGCCCTCGTGCATTCCGGAACTGCGCCGGTCCTGCAAGGGAGAGGGCCGTCCACCACCGGTGGGCGGCCCTCGTGCATTCCGGAACTGCGCCGGTCCTGCAAGGGAGAGGGCCGTCCACCACCGGTGGGCGGCCCTCGTGCATTCCGGAACTGCGCCGGTCCTGCAAGGGAGAGGGCCGTCCACCACCGGTGGGCGGCCCTCGTGCATTCCGGAACTGCGCCGGTCCTGCAAGGGAGAGGGCCATCCACCAGGCAACTGGTGGGCGGCCCTCGTTGCGTCCCGGGGACATCGCTGCGCGTCCACGCCGTCGCGTGTCGCAGCCCGTCGGTAGTGTGGGATGACCGTACGACCGGAGGGAGCGCGATCGTGGACGAGTCACGTCGCAGCGACAAGGCGACCGCCGTGGCGGCCTGGGAAGCACTGTTCCGTGCCCAGGTGACCGTGATGCGCGCGCTCAACGCCGAGTTCCCCGGTGGTGAGATCTCCTTCAACGAGTACGACGTCTGCTTCAACCTCTCGACGCAGCCCGGCCGCCGGTGCCGCATGCGCGAGCTGACCGGACACCTGCTCCTCACCCAGCCGAGCGTCAGCCGGCTCGTCGACCGGCTGACCGCACGCGGCATCGTCGAGAAGCAGCCGGACCCCACCGACGCCCGCGGTGTGATCGTGGCGCTCACACCGCACGGGTTCGATGTCTACCGGTCCGTGGCCGTCCAGCACGCCCAGACCATCGCGGACCAGGTGGGCGCCGGACTGGACGACGACGAGCTCCGGACCCTGACGGAGCTGTGCACGAAGCTGCGGACCGCCGCGGGATCGACGAGACGCCGACGAACCGCGGCACGGGCGACCGCCGCGCCGGACCCGGCAACGGTGTGACCGGCGCCCTGGTCTGGCTCCGCGACGACCTCCGGCTCGCGGACAACCCCGCCCTGCGCGCCGCGATCGACCACGGCGGGCACGTCACGATCGCCTACGTCCTGGACGACGAGTCCCGCGGCATCCGCCCGATCGGGTCGGCCAGTCGGTGGTGGCTGCACCACTCCCTCGCGGCACTCGACACCGAGCTCCGTGCGCGCGGGTCACGGCTGGTGCTCCGGCGTGGACCCGCGGCGTCCGCGATCGAACGGCTCGTCGCGGACACCCGCGCCGACGCCGTGTTCTGGAACCGGCGGTACGGCCCGGCCGAGCGCGACCTCGACGCCGGCATCAAAGCGGCGCTGACCGACGGCGGGACGCAGGCGCACAGCTTCGCGGCGAGCCTGCTCTGGGAGCCCTGGACGGTCCGCACCGGACAGGGCGAGCCGTACAAGGTGTTCACCCCGTTCTGGCGCGCGGCCCAGGCGATGCCGGAGCCCAGACACCCGCTGCCGAAACCCCGCGACCTGCCTGCCCCGGCACGCGTGACGAGCGAGGACCTCGACGACTGGGCACTGCTGCCCACGCGTCCGGACTGGGCGGGCGGTCTCCGCGACGCATGGGAACCCGGCGAGCACGGCGCGCACCAGCGGCTCGAGCACTTCGTGTCGGACGCGCTCGAGGACTACGACCACCGCGACGAACCGTCGGTCGAAGCGACGAGCGGTCTCTCGCCGCACCTGCGCTGGGGCGAGGTCAGCCCGTACCAGGTCTGGCACCGCCTGCACGAACGACTCGAGCCCGAGCAGCGGAAGCACGCGCCGGCGTTCCTCCGGCAGCTCGCCTGGCGAGAGTTCAACTGGAACGAGTACTTCCACTGCGACGACATCGCGACGGTGAACGTCCGACGCGAGTTCGACGCGTTCCCGTGGCGCGAGCCCGACCAGCACGAGATCGACCGCTGGCGTCGCGGCGACACCGGGTTCGAGCTGGTCGACGCCGGCATGCGCGAGCTTCTGGCACACGGGCGTCATGCACAACCGCGTCCGCCTGGCCGCAGGCAGCTTCCTCGTGAAGAACCTGCTCGTGGACTGGCGCGTCGGCGAGCAGTGGTTCTGGGACACCCTCGTCGACGCCGACCCCGCGAACAACCCGGCGAACTGGCAGTGGGTCGCGGGCTCGGGGTTCGACGCCGCCCCGTACTTCCGCGTGTTCAACCCGGACCGGCAACTCGAGCGGTTCGACCCGCACCGCGAGTACGTACGCCGCTGGGTCCCGTCGGACGAGCTCCGGCCGGAACCCGTGGTCGATCTCCGGGAGACCCGGCAGCGAGCGCTCGACGCCTACGACCGGATGCGCCGATCGTGAACGGGTTCCGCGCACAGGCCGTCGCCGACGTCGACGCCGTCTTCCACGAACGGGTCGGCCGCGGCGTGGCTCCGAGCAGCGTCTGGGGCGTGTTCGACCGCGCCGGGCTCGTGGCGTCCGGTGGGCACGGCGACCGGGGTGACGGCTCCGTGCCCGATGCCGACACGGTGTACCGGATCGCCTCGTGCACGAAGAGCGTCACGGCCGCGACCCTGCTCGCTCTCGTCGCCGACGGCCGGGTCTCGCTCGATGCCCCGGTGACCGACTTCGTCCCCGCGTTCGCCGAGGTCGCGCTCCCCACGGCGGACTCCCCGGTACCGACGCTCCGCATGCTCCTCACCATGTCGGCGGGTTCCCGACCGATGACCCGTGGGCCGACCGGCAGGAGTCCGTCTCCGACGCCGAGCTCGACGAGGTCCTCCGCAACGGGCTGCTCTTCGACTCGGTTCCCGGCACGCGGTTCGCCTACTCGAACCTCGGGTACGCCTTGCTCGGACGCGTGATCGCCGTCGTCGCCGGCAGGCCCTACCCCCGGGTCGCCGCGGACACGGTACTGCGCCCGCTCGGGCTGCACGACACGGTGTTCAGCGCCGACGAGGCCCGCGGCTTCGTCGTCACGGGCACCCGTCCGCACGACGGCGGATGGGAAGCACTGCCGCTCACGGGCCGGGAGCGTTCTCATCGATCGGCGGCTTGTTCTCCACCGTGTCCGACCTGGCACGGTGGGGCGGGCACCTGGCGTCGGCGTTCAGCGACGCACCGGAACCGGGGCCGCTCGCCGCCTCCGACCGGCGGCTCATGCAACAGGCGATGCGTGCCGTGCCGGCGTCGGTCGTGCCCGTCTCCACGCGTCCGACCGCGTACGGGTTCGGGCTCTTCGTCGAACAGGACCCGCGGTTCGGCGAACTCGTCTCCCACTCCGGCGGCTACCCGGGGTTCTCGGCGCACATGCGCTGGTCGGTCCGCGAGGGCGTGGGGGTCGTCGCGTTCGAGAACGCCACACAGGCGAAGGTCTCCGCGGCCGCCGACCACGCGCTCGACCTCGTGCTGTCGGACCGGGCCGCGGACCGGCGCAGCACGGGCGCACGCGACCAGCGCGCGCACCCCGCACCGGGCAGTGGACGCACCGTCGACGCGACGCGGGCGGCGCAGGGAGCCGTGTCGCGCCTCCTGGCCGACTGGAGCGACGACCTGGCGGACGCGATCTGCACGCCCAACGTGGCCATGGACGTGCCGTACGAGCGGCGGCGGCGTGCGATCGCCGAGGCCGCGGCGCGCGTCGGGGCCGACCTCGGCGCGGCCCCCGTCGAAGAACAGTCGTCCGCCCCGTCGCACCTGCGCTGGTGGCTGCCCGGGACGACCGGGCGACTCCGTGTCGAGATCCGGCTGGCACCGCTCGCGGCCGGTCTGGTCCAGACGCTGAACGTCACCGCGGAGCGCAGCGGCGACTGACCCGTCCGTATCCGGCCCCGGACCGCGCGGAGACGAACCGCCCTCACACCGGCGGCCGGCCCCGACGAAGCCCAGTGCCCGTGCGGCGACCCGGGTTCCCTCTCGGGCGGCCGCGCCGACGCGGACCGGGTCCGTCGCCCACGCACGCAGGAACCCGGCGGCGAAGGCGTCGCCGGCTCCGAGCGTGTCGACCACCGTCGCCGGGGTGACGGGCACGCGCTGGGGAGTCCGACCGCGACGACCGAGCAGCACGCCGTCGTCGCCCGTCGTGGCGACGACCAGCGGTATCCGTTCGGTGAGCATCCGAAGGGCGTCCTGGAGGCTGCGGGCCCCGGTGAGCGCCAACGCCTCCCGTTCGTTCGGGAACAGGACGTCGACGCCGGTCAGGGCCTCCAGGAACCCGGGCGCGCCGACGGCCTGCACGACCGCCGCCGACGACGGGTCGAGTGACACCCGTGCGGGGCCGGTCCGAGCCCGCGCGACGAGTGACGCGATGCGCTCGGCCCCGCCCCCGCCGAGCATCGCCGCTCCGGTCAGGTGCACGATGTCCGCGCGCGCCACGAGGTCGTCCGGGATGTCGTCGCCCGACAGCGCACCGCTCGCTGCAGGGTCCGACATGACGGTGCGACCGTCGCCGTTGCGGACGGACACGACGGCTCCGGTTGACGTCCTGGCGTCGTAGCGGATGTGGGGGCGCACGCCGGCGTCACCGAGACCACGCTCGTGCCGGTACACGTCGTCGACACCGACCCGGGAGACGAGATCGACCTCGGCACCGAGCCAACCCAGCCAGGTGGCGGTGTTCCCCGCCGCGCCGACCGGCCGGTGCCGGATCACCGCTGCAGGATCGTGGGAACCGGCGACCGCCGCCGTGGTCTGCACGAGGACGCCGTCGAGGACGTCGCCGACGACGAGGAAGCGCTTCCCGGCTCCCCGACGCCGACCGGCGACCGTCCGTCCGGCACGGGGTGCGGGGGCCGGTGACACGGCATCAGGAGGCTCGGGCGGGATCGACATCCCGTCCATCGTACGCGGAGCCGAGCAAACCTCCGCTTCACCGGCGATCCCCGCGCCCCGCACCGGGATGCTCTGGCACTTCACGGCATGAGCCGGTAATATACTCAAAGATCGTATGTGAACGGTCGCGCACTGCCCACGACCAGCTGGAGACGCCATGCCCCGGAAGCCTGACCCGACACTCAAGCCCGCGATCATCGCGAAGGTGGCAGAGCATCTCCAGGACACCAAGCTCGAGGACGTCTCGGTGCGCAGCCTCGGGCGCGTGCTCGGCACGAGCGCGTACCCGATCGTCTACCACTTCGGGACGCGTGAGTCGCTCATCGAGGCAGTGGTGGACCACCTGGCCGAGACCGTCGCGAACGTCACGCTCGAGGCCGATGCCGACGACCTCGCACTGTCCAGCTACCTGGTCGCCGTCTTCGGTGGCCTCCACGACCCCGAGCGGTCCCTCGCAGCGCGGCTCGCCTTCGAGCTCGGTTCGGTGGAGTCCCTCGACGGACACGACCGCGAGCGCACCTTCCACCGTGAGCAGATCGCTGCGATCTCCGCCTGGTGCGTCGCGCACGGGTACAGCGCGTCGGACGCCGAGCGCGCTGCCCGCGGTGCCGTCCTCGCGGCGCGAGGTGTCCAGTGGGGTGCGATCGTCGACCGGGAGCACACGAACGTGGACGGCGCGCTGCGCAGGGTCGCGGACAAGCTGGTGGCAGGCGTCCACTTCGCCGCCGCCTGACGGTCCGGAAGTCGTCCCGACCGGGCCGAGCGCGCCGGTTCCGCGCGTCGACAATGCGCACCCGTCCGCGCATCGCCGGCGCGCACCGTGTCGGCCGAGACGAGACGGACGGGAGGCACGGTGCCAGCCGGCACCGTGCCTCCCGTCCGTCACCGGGTCACGATCGTGACCGGCCGAGGGTGCGTCAGAGCGTGACGAAGCTTTGCGACTTCGCGTTCGCGAAGCGCTGGGCGACGTTCTCCCAGTCGACGATGTTCCAGACGGCCTTGACGTAGTCCGCCTTGACGTTGAGGTAGTCGAGGTAGAACGCGTGCTCCCACATGTCGAGCATGAAGATCGGCACGAGTCCGAGCGGCACGTTGGCCTGCTGGTCGAAGAAGCTGGAACGTGGTCAGCTTCTGGCCCAGGGTGTCCCACGCGAGGACGGACCAGCCGGACCCCTGGATCCCCGTCGCCACGGCGGTGAACTGCGCCTGGAACTTCTCGAACGAGCCGAAGAACTCGTCGATCGCGGCGGCGAGCTCGCCCTCCGGGACCTTCGTTTCCGGGCCGAGGTTGGTCCAGAAGATCGAGTGGTTGACGTGGCCGCCGAGGTTGAACGCGAGGTCCTTCTCGAGCTTGTTGACGTTCGCCAGGTTGCCCGACTCGCGCGCTTCGGCCAGCTGCTCCAGTGCGGTGTTCGCGCCCGTCACGTAGGTCTGGTGGTGCTTGTCGTGGTGCAGCTGCATGATCTTGCCGCTGATGTGCGGCTCGAGGGCGGCGTAGTCGTACGGCAGGTCCGGCAGGGTGTACTCAGCCATGGGCGTTCCTTTCGATCGGTGGTTGGCGGATGGTGCTCCGCGGCTCACGAGAGCCGGGAACGATCGGTGAGGGAGTGGAATTCCCGGTTGTGGTAGACGAGCGGCTCGCCTCGTTCCAGGCCGACGACGATGTCGAGGACCTCGGCCACGACGACCGTCGAGGAGCCGATCGGCGTCGTGGACAGCGGCCGGCAGCGGAGCGCGCTCGCGGCGCTCGGGAGGTAGCGCTCCCCGGTCGGCAGCGTTCCCCAGATCGGGTCGTCGGCCGCCGGACTGCCGGTCGCGGCGAACCGCCTGGCGAGCGCGACACCGAGGGAGTCGACCAGGTGCACGACGAACACCGGCGCACCGAGGACGACACCGGCAGATCCGGAGTTGGTGGACAGCGAGAAGACGAGCACGGGCGGGTCGATCGCGACACTGGCCACGCTCGACGCCGTGAGACCGGTCGGCCCGTCCGGCCCCTCGGCCGTGATCACGGCCACACCGGCCGGGTGACCGCGGAAGGCGGCCTTGTACGCGTCCGCGATGGTCGCCGGTGATTCGTCGGGCATGGAGTCGTGGTCCTTCGGGTGGGGAGGGCCGCAGCTCCGCGGCCATGTCCCAACGTATGACCTCAACCATGGTTGAGGTCAACGATTCCCAGGTTCAGCCGATTCCGGGCGCGCCGTGTGACTCCGCGTGACGCCGGCTGAGCGCTCGCTGGGCCAGCTTGGCCGCACGGTGCGAGGCTCCCCGAGGACGGTGCGAGCTTCCGGACAGTGTGCGAGGGCGCGAGGCCCGCACCGTACTCGGAACCTCGCACACTGCCGGACAGGGTGGCGCACGAGCGCGTCAGCGCCGCTTGAGCATGACGACGGCACCGACCGCGGCGACGACCATGAGGAGCGCAGCGACCCCCGCGGTGACCGTGACGCCCGAGTCGAACGCCGAGCGTGCCGACTCCAGGAGCGCCTGCCCCGCGGAGCCGCCGAGCTCGGTCGCGGCGGACACCGCGCCGCCGAGCGTCTCCTGGGCGGCGGTGTGCGCCGATGAGGACAGCCCGTCCGGCACCACGACGTGCGCCCGGTACGCGGTGGCGAGGATCGTCCCCAGCACCGCCGTGCCGAGGACGGCGCCGATCTCGTACGCGGTCTCGGACACCGCCGATGCCGCACCGGCCTTGTCCGCCGGTGCCGTCGAGATGATGAGGTCGTTCGTGACGGTCTCGGACGCCCCGATCCCGATGCCGAGCAGTACGAACGCGAACGCCAACGCCACGATCGAGGCGTGGTGCCGAGCACCGACACCATCGCGTACGCGGCGGCCGAGAACAGCAGCGACACGGCCACGACCCAGCGCGGCGCGACCCGGGCGACGACGGGCACGACGACGAGCCCCGCCACGATCGTGAGCACCGACCCGGGGATGAGCACGACGCCCGAGGTGAAGGGGTCCAGCCCGGCCACGAGCTGCAGGTGCTGGGCGATGAAGAACAGGAACCCGGTGAGGGAGAACATCGCCGCCATGTTCATCAGCACGCTGCCGGTGAACGCCGTGCTCCGGAACAGCCGGAGGTCGAGCATCGGGGTCCGCGAGCGGAGCTGCCGGCGGACGAACGCGATCCCGCAGAGCACCCCGACGGCGAGCATCGCGACCGCGAAGCCCCGTTCCTCCGGGTGTACGACGGACTTGATCGCCCAGGCGGTCGGGGCGAGGGCACCGAGCGACAGGAACATGCTCGGCACGTCGACCGGTCCCGGGTTCGGGTCGCGGGACTCCGGCACGCAGAACGGCACGCCGATCAGCATGAGCACGAGGATCGGGACGGCGACGAGGAAGACGGCGCCCCAGTGGAAGTGCGCGAGCAGGACGCCACCGACGAGCGGGCCGAGGGCGTTGCCGGCCGCGAACATCGTCGACCAGACGGCGAGCGCCATCCGCCGCTCCCCCGCCTCGACGAAGACGTTGCGGATGATCGACAGGGTCGCCGGCATGAGCATGGCGCCGAAGACGCCCATCACGACGCGGGCCGCGACGAGCATCCAGGCGTCGGTCGCGAACGCCGCCGCGACGGAGAAGACCGCGAATCCGGTGGCGCCGATCACGAGGATCCGCCGCCGGCCGATCCGGTCGCCGATGCTCCCCATCACCACGAGGAGTCCGGCGAGGACGAGCGGGTACGCGTCGACGATCCAGAGCTGCGTCGTGGCATCGGGGTCGAGCGCGCGCGAGATGGACGGCAGCGCGAAGCTCAGCACCGTGTTGTCGACCGAGATGAGCAGGACGGGGAGCATGAGCACGGCGAGCGTGGCGAACCGTCGGGCGCGGCTGCCGGCGACGGCGGTGGCGACGGGGCTGGTGAGCAGTGCGGACACGGGGACTCCGGGAGGACATCCCGCCGGACCAGGTCGACGGCGGATCGGTGGGGACAGAGCGGACCGGACGGGACGCGGTGTGGACACGCGCCTCGTCGGGACTCCGTTAGTATACCGTCTGGACGGTGTTGGTTGCAAATGCAACCAGAAGACCGTCTGGAGGCACGCTGCGGGCCCGCACCGCGCCTCCAGGCCGTCAGGTGGTTCCCCTCAGGGCGCGCCGCCGTCGCCGTGTCGACTCGCGCGTCCGCATGCGGCTCGAGACGCCCGCGCGTCCGCAGGCGTCGTGGGCCCTAGGCCGACTCGCGCAGGAGCAGGCGGTGGCGCACCGTGCGCTGCACCGCTGCCCCTGCCTCGGGAGTTCGCCCGCGAGCATGCCGAGGGCGAGGTCGAGCGCCTCGCGCGCGACGGCGTCGAGGTCCATCGCGAGCGTCGACAGGGTCGGCGAGACGAGCGCGCCGAGCGGCAGCCCGTCCACCCCGACGACGCGGACGTCACCGGGGACGTCCACCCCGGCGCGACGGCACGCCTGCAGCACACCGAGCGCCATCACGTCGTTGAACGCCAGGATCGCGTCGAGCCGACGCTTCCGCGCCAGGATGCGCGTCGTCTCCTCCGCGCCGCACTCGGCGGTGCCGTGCGCGCCGTGCACGAGCTCCGGCAGGTACCCGCGGCGCCGGAGCGCGTCCAGCATGAGCACCCCGCGGACGCTCGTGGCGTCCGGCGAGGAGTTGTCGAGCACCACCGGGTGCCGCACCCCGGTCGCGACGAGGTGGTCGGCGAGGACCTCGATCGCCTCCGCGGGGTCGATCCAGACCGCCGCGGTCGTCGGCTCCGAGTAGGGATCGAGCTCGACCATCGGCACCGTGCCGAGGAGCTCGTTCCACCGTTCCCGGCGTGCGCCGAGGTACCCGATGACCACGTCGGTCTGCGCACCGAGCGCCTGCACCATCCGGTCCGCGTCGCTCGCCAGGTCGACGTCGGCGAGCATGACGTTCCACCCCTGCTCGGCAGCGAGCCGGAAGACGGCGGACGCGAGCTGCGGCGTGTACGGGTTGCGGAGGTCGTTGACGACGAGCCCGAGCTGGTGATCGCCCCCGGTGACGAGCCCGCGGCCGAAGCGCGACGGGCGGTAGTCGAGTCGCTCGGCCTCGGCGAGGACGCGCTGCTTCGTCGCCGCGCTGATGCCCGACATGCCGTTCATGGCACGCGTGACGGTCTGCCGGGACACCCCGGCGGCCGCTGCGACGTCGAGGATCGTCGCCCGGCCGCCGGGGGCGCCGCTCGCGGGGAGCGGGTCCGGGGGCTGCGGCGTCAGTCGCGGAGGTCCAGCCATGCCACCTGTTCGGGAGTGAGGTCGACGGAGAGACCCGTCATTGAGGAACGGGCTTCCGCGATCGTACGCGGTCCGAAGAGCGGGAAGGTCGGGAACGGCTGGTTCAGCACGTACGCGAGGGCGATCGCCGTCGCGGGAACGCCGAACCGCTCGCCGAGCTCCGACGCGCGACGGAGCCGTTCGAAGTTCTCGTCGCTGTAGTAGCAGCGGACGAGTTCGGCGTCGCTGGTGTCCCCGGCTTCGCGCGTCCCGTGAAGAACCCGCGGGCCTGCGAGGACCACGGCAGCAGCGGGACCTGGCGTTCCTCGAGCCACCGCTTCGACGCGGCGTCGGTGGCGTGCCGGCAGCCGGCCCACGGGACGTCGTACGCCTCGGCGAGGCCGAAGTGGTTGCTGAGGACCTCGAACTCGTGCCGACCGTTGGCACGGGCGTACTCGTTCGCCTCGTCGAAGCGGGCGGTGCTCCAGTTCGACCCGCCGTACACGCGGATGCGGCCGGCGCGCCGGTGCTCGTCGAGCACGTCGACGAACTCCCCACGGGGATGTCCTCGTTGTCGCGGTGCATCATGTAGATGTCCGCGTAGTCGGTGCCCTGCCGTTCGAGGCTCTCGAGCAGCTGGCGGCTGAGGGACTCCGGGTCGCAGAACGGCGTGTGCGCCCCCTTCGTGATGACGACCACGTCCTCGCGGACGCCGCGGTTCTGGATCCACCTGCCGAGTCGGCCCTCGAGCACGCCCCCGCCGTAGATGTAGCCGGTGTCGAAGACGTTGCCGCCCTGCTCGACGAACAGGTCGAAGATCGCGCTGGCGTGCGCGAGGTCCGGCTGGTTGTCGACGCCCATCACCAGGCGCGACATCCGCTTGCCGACGCCGTCGATCTCGCCGTACCGCATCGGCACGTCCGCCCGCTCGGGTCGTTGGCGGCGACGGTGAGCGGTCGGCCGCTGACCGTGGGGATGTCGGCGGTCTCGGCCTCGAACGGGAACCGGAGGCCGACCGCAGCGCGCCAGCGGTCCAGCGTGCGGGCGGTGGCGAGCGACTCGTCGAGGGTGGACTCGGGCGCGTCGACGCGCCCGGCGGCCAGCGCGGCGGTGGTCGCGTCGGCTTCGCGGGCGTAGGGGTGCCCGCCCGCGAACGAGAGCGTGCGCGGTTCCTCGTCGACGGTGCGCACCTCGATCGTCGGGTCGTCGCCCAGGGTCCACGGGTCGGTGAGCGTGATCCTCCCGGTCGTGCCGTACACGACAAGAGCGTTGTCATCCTGCACGCGGACGCCGGTGCGGAGGTTCGCCGTGATGCCGTCCCTGTAGGTCAGCTCGGCCACGGTCCACTCGTCGACACCCGTCGGACCGAGGGTCCCGACGGCGGAGAGCTCGGTCGGCTCGGCCACGGCCACGCCCGTCGCGGCTTGCACGATCGCGGCCGCCATGGTCACCGGGTAGCCGCCGACGTCGAGGATGCCGCCGCCCGCGGTGTCGACGTCGAACAGGCGCCCGCTCCGTGCGCCGGCACGGAACGAGAACGAGGCGTCGATGTGCGTCACGTTGCCGATCGCACCCTGGCGGACGAGGTCGAGCAGGGCCGCGGTCTGCGGGTGGAAGCGGTACATGTACGCCTCGACGAGGGGCAGACCGGCCTGACGTGCGACGTCGGCGAGCGCCATCGAGGTGCCGTGGTTCGGCGACAGCGGCTTCTCGCACAGCACGGCCTTGCCGGCCTCGAGCGCGGCGAGGACGAGCGCGGCGTGACCGGTGTGCACCGTCGAGACGTAGACGGCGTCGACGCGCGGGTCGGCGAGCACCTCGTCGTAGGACAGCGCGGCGACGTCGGCGAACCCGTGTTCGGCGGCCTCGGCGGCGAAGGCCCGAGCCCGCTCCGCCGAGGAGCTCCCGGCGGCGACGAGCACGGCGCCGACATCGCTGGCCGGCAGCTGGGACAGGAAGCGACGGGCGATCCCGCCGGGTCCGAGCACGGCCCATCCGGGGGCGTCGTGCCGTCCGGTCGTGGTGCTGCTGGCGGTGGTCGCGGTCTGCGCTGACATGCGGATCCCTATCGTGTCGTGAACCTTCACGGTCGACACGACCGTACTGCTCTGATGCAGCCAGTTCAAGGATCACGATGCTTGACACGGCGTGTCGGTCGGAGCACGCTCTGAGCCACTTCGTGAGCGTTCACGGTCGAGCGCTCGGAGTGGTACGGACGCCGCCCAGGGCGGTGCTCCGGGCCGCACGAAGGTTCCGCGTCTCAACGACGAGAGCAGGTACTCCGTGACAGCAGCACCATCGATCAGTCTCAGCCGGCGGGGGTTCCTCGCCGGCGCGGGCGCCCTCGGCGCCCTCGCCTCCACGGCGCTCCTCGCCGGGTGTTCCACCGGCACCGCCATCTCCAAGGACCCGACGAGTTGGTCCTCTGGTACTGGAACCGGTCCCTCGATCCGAAGTTCCTGAAGCAGGCCGCCGGCGGGATCAGCGGGCACGAGCCCAAACGGCTGCGGCCCGACCTCATCGGCGGGGCATCCTACGACACGAAGTTCCGCACGGCGCTCGCGGGCAACGCGTTCATCCCCGACGTGCTCATGGTGAACTCGAACTGCTGGCTGTACTTCCCCGACGAGGACCTCTTCACGGACTTCGACGACCACGGCGGCGCCGCGAAGAAGAACGAGTACTACGACTGGAAGCTCGCACTCGGGCGGACGCCGAACGGCCGGCAGTGCTTCTGGCCCGTCGACACCGGCCCGACCGGGTTCTTCTACCGCCAGGACGTCCTCGCGAAGGCGGGGCTGCCGACGGACCCAGAGGAGGTCTCCGGGGCGATCACGTCCTGGGACGACTTCCGGTCGTTCGGCGCGAAGATCCGCAAGGGCGCCGGGTCGGCGACCGTCATCACCGCGAACCAGCTTTTCACCCAGTACATCGCCGCCAGCCCGACACGGTACTTCGACCGCGACGACCAGCCCGTCTTCGAACAGGGCGACAGCTCCGTGCGACAGGCATGGGAGAACGCGGTCGCCTGCATCCGATCCGGACTGACCGGCAACCTGCAGTCCGGCACGGACCAGAACGCCGGATGGGTGTCCGGTCGCGTCGCGGGGCAGATCGAGGGGGCCTGGTGGACGCAGGTCATCCACGACACCGCCCCCGCGGCGGCCGGGAAGTGGCGGATCGCGCGGCAGCCCGAGCGCCCCGGCAACAGCGGCGGCTCGTTCCTGGCCGTCCCGAAGACGTCGAAGGACCCCGCTGCCGCGACGGCGTTCGCGCAGTGGATCACGTCGCCCGAGGTGCAGTCGCACACGTACAACGACATCCAGCTGTTCCCGTCCACCCCGGCGTCGTTCGGCAACGGCCTGATGCGGAACCCGGGGAACTACTTCGGCGACCAGGATCCGCTCGGGTTCTTCAACGCGTCCGCCATGGACGTCCCGGTCACCTACATCTCGAACTCCGAGCGGTTCATCGGCGCCTTCACGACGGAGATCACCAACGTCGAGGCAGCGGGGAAGGACCCGACCGCGCCTGGCGGGACGCCGTCGACCAGACGAACCGGGTCCTCGACAAGCGAGGGGTCCGGGCATGAGCACGAAGCAGGCACCCCCGACGACGAGCATCCCCGCCGTGGTCGGCACCCCCACGTCGTCCATCACGGCGGCAGCGACCGGCAGACGCTTCGGCCTCCGACGCTTCTGGCCCCAGTACGTCGCGATCGCGCCGTTCTACGTGCTCTTCCTCGTGTTCGGGCTGTTCCCCATCGTGTTCTCGATCGTCCTGTCCTTCACGGACTGGGACGGCATCGGCTCCCCGCGTTCGTCGGCCTCGCGCAGTACCAGTACCTGCTCGGCGACCCGCGGTTCTGGAACGCCGTCGCGAACACGTTCCTCATCTGGATCATGTCCACGATCCCGATGCTGTTCCTGGCGCTCGTGCTCGCGTTCCTCCTGCACGGCAACATCCGTGGGAAGGGCTTCTACCGGGTGGCGTTCTTCATCCCGAACGTCACGAGCATGGTGGCGATGGCCATCGTCTTCGGGTCGGTGTTCTCCGACGGCTTCGGCCTGGTGAACGCGGCGATGCGCGCGCTCGGGGCCGATCCCGTCGGGTGGCTCTCGTCCTACTGGGGCATCAAGGTCACGATCTCGGTGATGGTGATCTGGCGATGGACCGGGTACAACGCGATCATCTACCTCGCGGGCCTGCAGTCGATCTCCACCGAGCTGTACGATGCCGCGAAGGTGGACGGCGCGAACACGTGGCAGATCTTCTCGCGCATCACGGTGCCCCTCCTCCGGCCGGTGATCCTGTTCACCGTCATCACGTCCACGATCGGCGGACTCGGACTCTTCACCGAGCCGCAGATCCTGTTCAACGGCCAGGCCGTCGGCGGTCCGGACGAGGCCGGCATGACGATCGTGCTCTACCAGTACGAGCAGGCGTTCAACCAGTTCGACTTCGGGTACGGGTCGGCGATCGCCTGGGTGCTGTTCATCTTCTCGGTGGTCTTCGCGATCATCAACTGGCGTCTGCTCAGCGAACGCGACGGCCTGAGGACCCCGAGACGGCTGCGCACCCCGCGCGCCGCCCGCACGACCCGTACGAGCGCGAAGGGGGTCGACGCATGACCGCGACACCGACCACGACGACCACCAACACCGCCGCCGCACTCGGCCGTCCCGGCGCTGCCGGCGACGACCGCGGCCACGGGTTCCGACGCGGCTGGGTCGGGACGGCCGTCACGCACCTCTGTCTGATCGTCGGCGTCGTACTGTCGATCTTCCCGTTCTACTGGCTGCTCGTGATGTCGACCTCGACGAACGCGGAGATCTTCGGGTACCCGCCGTCCCTGTGGTTCGGCGGCAACGCGATGGCGAACGTCGCCTCGGTGTTCAGCAACGTCGACATGCTCCGGGCGCTGCTCAACACCGTCATCGTGGCGGGCGGCACGGCGGTCCTCGTGATGCTGTTCGACTCCCTGGCGGCCTTCGCGTTCGCGAAGTACGAGTTCCCCTTCAAGCGGACCCTGTTCACGGTGATGCTCGCCACGTTCCTCGTACCAGGCAGCCTGTCGCTCGTCCCGAGCTTCGTGCTCATGGCGAAGCTCGGCTGGATCGGCGGCCTGCAGGCGCTCATCGTCCCGGGGCGGCCAACGCGTTCGGCATCTTCCTGCTCCGCCAGTTCGCGACCGGGTCGATCCCCAACGAGGTGATCGACTCCGCTCGGGTGGACGGAGCCGGGTTCTTCCGGACGTGGTGGTCGATCGCGGTGCCGATGCTCCGTGGCGGACTCGCCTTCCTCGGCATCTTCACCTTCATCACGGCCTGGAACGACTACGTGTGGCCGTTGATCGTCCTCATCGACCCGAAGGGACAGACGCTCCAGGTGGCGCTCGCCGGGCTGAGCTCGGTGAACGCGACGGACCTCGGCGCGGTGATGGCGGGGGCGGTGATCAGTGTGTTCCCGCTGATCGGGGTGTTCATCATCGGCTCGCGGCACTTCATCGCCAACATCGCCGCGGGTGCCCTGAAGGGATGATCGTTCGCGGGCGGTGGCGCACGTCCCGCGCTGCCGCCCGCGAATCCCTAGACTCGTGCGCATGGCAAGCGCCCGCGATCGTGTCCTGGACAGCTTCGTCGCCATCGTGTGCGAGGAAGGAGAGCGTCCGGCGACCCTCGACGCCGTGGCCGCCCGTGCCGGGGTGTCGAAGGGCGGGCTGCTCTACCACTTCGGGTCGAAGGCAGCCCTGGTCGAGGGCCTCTGCGAGCGTCTGTCCGACCTCTCCGCCATCGACGTCGACCGCATGCGCGAGGCCGAGGACGGGGCCCCGCGCTACTTCGTGCGGAACTGCCTGTTCGTGGGAAGCGAGCTCGACCTCGCGCTGCTCGCGGCGAGCCGGCTGCAGCAGGCCGGGTACGAGGAAGCCGGCCGCACCCTCGACGAGACCGAGAACGCCTGGCTCGAAGCCCTCGTGGAGGCCCTCGGCGACGAGCCCACCGCGCAGGCCGTCAAGCTGCTGGGCGACGGCCTCTACCACCAGGCCTCCCTCGGTGCCGCGAGCGACGTCCGACCGAACCGGAGCACCGTCGACATGGACGCCCTGCTCGCGGTCGTCGACCGGCTCATCGCGACGAAGCCCGGCGCGTGAACGAGCATCCGCGCTCCTGGGGATAGACTGGGTGCGATCCACCCGCCTGATTCCGGAGGTACCACTGTGGGCCGCGTCATCGCCGCTGTTTTCTCGATCCTGCTGCTGCTGGTGTCGATGTACCTGTTCGGCTTCGCGTTCCAGGTGAGCTCGGGTCAGGCGTTCATCTTCATGGGCGGTCTGCTGCTGATGGCCCTCTCGTTCTTCCTGCCGATCCACGTGTTCGGCAAGCGGTAGTCAATCCGCACCGGAACGGCCCCGCACCTCTCGAGGTGCGGGGCCGTTCCGCGTTCCGCGTCGCGATGCGCCCGTCAAAGGAACCAGGTTCCGGACACAACACCGCGAAAGAACGTGGTGCTGTGTCCGGAACCTGGTTCCGCGGTGGGGCACCCGGCGCCGCGCCCTACGCGAGGACGCGCAACCGCCGCAGGGTCACGGCCGTGGACACCGCGGCGTGCACCGCTTCGGCGCCCTTGTCCTCCTTCGATCCCGGCAGCCCGGCGCGGTCGAGCCCCTGCTGCTCGTCGTCCAGGGTGAGCACACCGAACCCGACGGGCTTGCCGGTGTCGAGCGCGACGCGGGTGAGTCCGCTCGTGGCCGCGTCCGAGACGTACTCGAAGTGCGGGGTCCCGCCGCGGATGATCACGCCGAGGGCGACCGCCGCGTCGAACCCGGCCTCGAGAGCGGTCTTCGCCACGACCGGGAGCTCGAAGCTCCCCGGGACCGCGATCACCTCCGCCGTCGCGCCGAGCCGCTCGACCTCGCGCTGCGCCCGGCGAGGAGCCCGCCGGCGATGGTGTCGTGCCACTGCCCGGCGACGATCGCCACCCGGATCCGGCGCCGTCGACGTGGTCGCGGTCCGCCGCGCCTGCTCCGCTCATCGTGTCGTTCCCTCCGTGGGCAGGGCCTCGGCCGCCGCCCGGTCTGCCGCGTCGAGCCACTCGACGAGTGCGGCGATGGTGATGACGGGCACGCCCTCGCGGCGCCCCAGTTCGACGAGCCGCGGCAGGCGCATCATGCTGCCGTCCTCGTCGACGATCTCGCAGATCGCCGCCGCGGGACGGAGCCCCGCGGCGGTGACGAGTTCGATCGCTGCTTCGGTGTGGCCCGCGCGCTCGCGGACCCCGCCCGGTCGTGCGCGCAGGGGCACGACGTGTCCGGGACGGTGCAGGTCGCTCCGCGCGGAAGCTGGGTCCGCGAGGACCCGCAGCGTCCGGGCACGGTCGTGCGCGCTGATGCCGGTGGTCACCCCGATGGCCGCGTCCACGGTGACGGTGTACGCGGTGCCGCGGACGTCCTCGTTGTGCTGCACCATCGGCGGCAGGTCGAGCGCGTCCGCGATCTCGATGCTCACCGGGGCGCAGATGAACCCGGACGAGTGCGCCACCGTCCAGGCGATCCACTCCGGCGTCGCCAGTTCGGCGGACAGGATGACGTCCCCTCGTTCTCGCGGTGCTCGTCGTCGGCGACGATGGCGGGTCGACCGGCCGCGATGGCGGCGATCGCGTCCTCGACGCGCGACAGCCCGGGTTCCGCCGGAGCGGCCTGCTGCACGGGTCGGACGCCACCGGCACGGCATCCAGCAGGGACGCCCCGGAGGCGGACGCATCCGTGGACACGGCGGTCTCGGGCCGCCGACGCGCCCCGTCGGCCGTCACCGTGCCGCTCCCCACGAGTCCGCACCCGCGTTCTCGATCGGACGCACCGCGGCGTCGAGCCGCAGCATCCGCCGGACGTGCCGCGCCAGGACGTCGGTCTCGAGGTTCACCCGGTCCCCGGGCCGCGTTCCCCGAGCGTCGTGGCCTCGAGCGTCTCCGGGATGAGGTTCACCTCGAACCACGCCTCGGCGGGCGGGGTGTCCTCGGTGGAGACGGCGCTCACCGTGAGCGAGGCGCCGTCGATCGCGATCGAGCCCTTGTCGACGACCAGCGGGCTGAGCTCCGGCGCGAGCGAGAAGCGCACACGCCGCCAGCCGTCGCCGTCCGCGGTCTCGAGCACGGTCGCGGTGCCGTCGACGTGTCCCTGCACGATGTGCCCGCCGAGCCGGTCGCCGACCGAGGCTGCACGCTCCAGGTTCAGGCGGTCGCCCACTGCGAGCGAGCCGTGTGCGCTCATGTCGAGCGTCTGTCGCATGACGAAGGCCGTGAAGGTCTCCGGGGTCTGCTCGACGACGGTCAGGCAGACTCCGCTCGTCGCGATGGAGTCGCCGTGCCGCGCGTCCGCCACGACGAGCGGGCCGCGGACGGTGAGCGCGACGGAGTCGCCGTGCTGCTCGACGGCGGTGACGGTGCCGAGTTCCTCGATGATGCCGGTGAACACTGGTGTCCTCTCAACGGGACTCCGGGGGCGTTCGACGATCGTCGGCATCGACGGACGGGTCGCGTCCACAGCGTGGTCACGTCTCGTCCGCCAGCGCTTCCTCCCATCCGGACTCTCACCGTCGGTCCCGGATTTCCACCGGGTCAACCTCTGCCGGGTTCGCACCCGTCATCAGTTCGTGGACTGTCACCACCGGTTCGGAATTGCACCGACCCCGGAGCGCTTGCGTACCCGGAACGATACCCCACGCGGATGACGACGACACCGCACCGGTCGCGAGGGCGTAACGGAGCGTCGTCGGCGCGCGATTCGCCGGTGTTCCGCCGACACGAGACACCGTCCGGTGGACGAGACAGTGCCGACTGCACGACACACCGCAGGATCCGGCGGCGTCTCGCCGGACATGCGACGTCTCGCCGGACATGCGACGTCGCGCCGGACACGCGACGTCGCGCCGGACACGCGACGTCGCGCCGGACACGCGACGTCGCGCCGCGCACGCGACGTCTCGCCGCGCACGCGGCGACGCACCGGGCACACGGCGTCTCGCCGGACACGCGGCGCGGCGCCGGACGGGAGGCGCGGTGCGGGCCCGCACCGCGCCTCCAGGCCGCCGCGTGCCAACCGTTGGCCGCGGGGCGGACGCGTGGTCCGCTCAGCCGCGACCGCGCGCCAGCGCGACCGCCTGCCGGAGCGACAGGTCGGGCAGGTAGGCGCGGACCACCGCGATCCCGATCGCCGGCAGCGCGACGGGTCCGGGTACGCGAGCACGAGCGGTGCAGCTCCGGCCCGAACTTCAGCTTGAACCGCAGCAGCGACCGGAACCCGTACACCGGCTCGAGCACGCCCCGACGAGGCCGAGCAGGTCCTGCACGCCTTCGTTCGCCGGCGCTCCGTCCGAGGCCTGGGCGAGGGGTGCCGCGGACAGACTGAGCCGTTCCACGCAGTCCTCGCGCATGCGGTCGGCAGCGCTCGCAACGAGGAACTCCATCACCCCGTTCGGTGCTGCACCGGTCCGGCGCATGACGTCGAGCGTCCACCCGACGACCCTGCCCTCCCGGTGGCTCGGCAGCCAGCTCGTGACGGCGAGCACCGTGCCGTCCGGGTCCTGCGCGACGAGCGTCCGGACGGCGGGGTCGCGCATCTCGTCGACCCCACCGAGGGTGAAGCCCATCTCGGGGAGCTCGCGTTCGGCGACCCACTCCTCGGAGATCGCCTCGATCTGTCGCGCGGTCGACGCCGGCAGCTGCTGCCAGCTCGACCACGTCGCGGTGAGCCCCTCGCGCTTCGCCCTGTTCACCGCCGTCCGGACGTCCTGTTTCTTCCGGCCGCTCGTCGTCCAGGTGCGGGGGTCGAGGTCGGCGTCCTCGGCGACCGGCAGTGTTCCCCAGCCCTGCGAGGCGAGCGTGCTGGCGGCGTCGGTGCCGATGCCGTAGAAGACGGGCGTCCATCCGTTGTCGTCGCACCAGCGGGCGAACGCGGTCATCGCGGTGTCACGCGCGTCGGGCCAGCCGAACGGGCCACCCACCGTGACGGCGATGCGGCCGCTGCGCCGGAAGGCGACACCGGCACGACCATCGGCGGCGAACCAGTACGCGTTGCCGTGCCACGTCGTCATCCAGCCGAAGGTGTCGCCGCCGGCCGCCACGAGGAGGGCCCGGGCACGCTCCCGGTCGCGGCGGGTACCGTCCGCGTCGACGTCGGACTCGACGGCACCGGTCGGGCGCACGGCCGCGAACGCGATGACGGACCAGAGCACCGGCCCGGCCAGCCCGATCACGACACGGAGCATCGGGTGGAGCGACGGGAGCCGGTCCCAGGACGTCACGGGCGCGATCGGGCCGAGTGCCGCGACGACCAGACGGAAGGGATCCTCGACGCGCTGGGGCGAGGACGCCGCCGTGACGAGGACCACCGCCACGACGACCCGGCCGCGGCCGACACCGTGACCGCGAAGGCGAGGACGCGGCGGCGCGACGGCAACACGGTGAACGATCGTCGGAGGAGCACGAGGACGACCGCGGTCGCGAGCGGGACCACGATCGACGCGGCGATGGACACTCCGACGATGAACTGGTCCTCCGTCCCGTGCGACCGCTCGACCCGACCTGGCACCGCCCCGTACGTGACGGCCGCCGCGCTCGCCGTGACGACGTCGAGGACCACCACGAGCCAGACGGCGAACCGGCTGCCCCGGAACAGCCCGAGCCCCGCGACGACGAGCACCAGCAGCGGTGCCCCGGCGAGGACCAGCGTCCACGGGTCGGTGGCGCGGTAGGCGAGCAGGGCGCGGAGGCACTCCCCCGCGACGCCGTCCGCCCGACAGCCGTGCACGGGAGTCATCGGGCCCGCCCCACCACGGCGGCGAGCGGCGCCAGGATGCCGACGCGGGCGCGCGAGACGAGGGCGATGAGCGGTCCGACGGCGGAGACCAGCACGACCGTGCCGAACAGGACACGGGTCTCGCGGTGGGAGCTCCGCGCCCAGCCGAGCCGCTTCGGTGTCCGGCGGAGGAGTTCGCCGAGCATCCAGCCCGCCCCGGCGGCGAGCACCGCGTACAGGTCCGAGGCGTGCCCCGAGTACAGCAGCAGCGCGGCGACGACGGCCAGGGCGTTCACCCGGATGCGTCTCCGCCACAGCGGGCCGGCGAAGGCGCTCGCGGTGACGATCGTGCCGACGATCGCGGTCCACGGGTCGAAGCTCGTCGCCCGGCCGAGGAGCAGCGGTCCGATGTCGCGGCCGGCGGTGTCGACGAAGGCGCTGAGCGCGCCGACCCCGGTCCCGACCACCGTGGTCACGACGAACGCGAACGCGGTCCGCCACGATCCCATCAGCCGCTCGGCCGCACCGACGAGGACCACGACCCCGGCGACGGTGAGCAGGAATGCCAGCAGCCCGGTGGAGACGGCGAAGACGCGGAACGGTCCGGAGGAGACCGGCCCGTTGCCGTGCAGGATGCGGAGGACCACGACCGTGACCGAGGTGGCGAGCACGAGGAGGGCGATCGTGGTCGTCACGGGACGCCGACGGACGGCCGGCCAGGCGCGGCGGACGGGCGGCACGGCGCGGCGGGCGGCCGTCACAGGGCGCCCTTCGTCGCGGGGAGCCCGAGGTGTGCGATGACCGCCGGCAGGCCGTGGGACAGGACGTACCGGACCGTGTTCCAGTCGTGCGCGGACCCCGGCGACACGACGAGCGCGGTCTGCATGCCGACCCGCTCCGCGACCGCGCGCAGTGCCTCGGTCGACGCACGGTACGGAGCGTCGTCCTGCCCGAACCCGAAGACCGTCAGGTGGCCCCGGTACCGCCCGTGCGCGGTCATGATCGCGCTCGGCGACGCCGCCCGGTACGCGACTGCCGAGCCGCCGAAGCCCTGGGCGACGGTGTGCTGGACGCTGCCGTTGCGTGGCGCCGCCTCACTCGAGATCGCGAGGGCGCTGCCGAACACCCCGGGTGCGCCGTCGAGAACTGCATCGCGCAGGTCGCCCCCTCCGAGAACCCGACGATCCCCATGCCTTCGGCGCCGTCGCCACGGGCAGGTGTCGGCGGATCCACCGGACGGTGTCGGTCATCACGTAGGTCGCGCTCCGGCCGAGGCGCCGGGAGTCGACGCACATCGGGTTGCGCTCCGGCGCGCCGAGCTGGTCCGGCGCGACGACGATCGGGGCGAGTCCGTGGTGCGCCTCGGCGTAGCGGTCGAGGTACCGGCCGAGGTCGCCGGTCTGGAACATGTCGGCCGGCTGCCCGGGCTGGCCGGAGAGCGCGACGAGGACCGGGAGCGTCGGCGGGCGTGTGGTCCTCGCGGCCGGCGGGAGCCACACCACGGCCTTCCGCGCGCGGAAGTGCGACACGGTTCCCGGGATCCGGACGCTCAGCGTCTCCCCGCGCGGGGCATGCCGGCCGGGGCACGCCAGCGCGCAGCGTCCACCACCCGTCCGCTGCTCGCGTCCCGCCGCGCGGCGATCGACCTGGTCGGGTACGGGTTCGTCGCGACCGCCTGCTCGACGTCCCTGTAGAAGCCGAAGTCCACGTTCACACCGAGCCCGGCGGACAGGGCGACCACGGCCGCGGCCCCGACCGCGACGACGCGCATGGTCCAACCGCCCTGCACGAGGACGACGACCAGCAGCGCGCTCGCCGCGCACGCGAGCGCGATCCACATGCGCGTGACCGGGGTGAACGACACCCCGAAGAGGTCGAGCACGTCCCGGTCCACCACACCGCGACGAGACCGATCCCGGCGCCCGCGACCAGCGCCGTGACCCGCACGAGCACGGCCCGGGCCGGGTGCGACCCCACACGTCGGAGGACGGGCGCGACCACGACCCAGACGGTCAGCAGGGACGCGACGAGGTCGACGGGGACGAGCACGTCCGGACCGGTGACGGAGATGCGCAGGAGGTCGTGGAGCAC
The DNA here is from genome assembly GCA_029689965.1 of Curtobacterium flaccumfaciens. GTDB lineage: Bacteria > Actinomycetota > Actinomycetes > Actinomycetales > Microbacteriaceae > Curtobacterium > Curtobacterium flaccumfaciens_E. The sequence continues at coordinate 3,365,476 of CP121450.1, forward strand.
GGTCTCATCGTGGCGTCAGCTCGCTGCCGGGCAGCCTCGGAGGCGCTTCTGCTGCACACAGGTTCGAGATCGGCTGCTCCCAGGGGCCGGTCGGTGGACTCCCAGCCGGCGGGCACGGCGACGAGGGGCACCGTGGCGGTGCCCTCGTGCCCGTGTGTCCTCAGTGCCGCTTGCGCAGCACCAGGGTCCCCGCCCCCGCGAGCAGCAGGAGCAGTGCGAGGCCCGCGGGCAGGACCGGCGATGTCGCCCCCGTGTAGGCGAGGGCCGGCTGGGTGCTCGCGGCGCCCATCGTGCGGGCCGCGGTCTGCGCGACCGTCGAGACGCCGGTGACCGCCAGCACGGTTCCGGTCCTGGAGGCACCCGTCACCACCGTCACGCCGGCTGCGGGCACCGGGGTGGTCGCCGTCCCGGGCGTGCCGCCGTCGCCGACGCCGGTCCCGTCACCAGGGGTGGTGCCGTCACCGGGATCCGTTCCGTCACCAGGGGTCGTCCCATCGCCAGGATCCGTGCCGTCACCCGGGTCGGTGCCGTCACCGGGGGTGGTGCCCCCACCGGGGGTGGTGCTGGTGCCGTCACCGACGACGCCGATCCCGTTGCCGCCGATGGTGATCGGGAGGCTGATGAGCGGGGTCAGCTGGGTCCCGGAGAGGAGCCCGCCGTCTCCGGCGGTCGAGCCACCGGCAGCCGGAGCCGTCGTGCCGGCCGAACCGGACGAGCCGGCCGAGCCCGTCGCCGCGGCCGTCGTCGCGGTGCTCGTGCCGTCACCGACCAGGCCGATGCCGTTCCCGCCGATCGTCACCGGCAGCGACACCACCGGCGACACCTGCGAACCCGATGCGATCCCGTCCGAACCCGAGGTCGTCCCACCGACAGCCGGAGCCGTCGTGTCCGTCGAACCGGACGAACCCGTCGCCGAGGCCGTCGAACCGGTGCTCGTGCCGTCACCGACCAGGCCGATGCCGTTCCCGGAGACCGTGACGGGAACCGAGACGACCGGAGCCACCTGGGTGCCCGACGCCGTCCCGTCCGAGCCCGAGGTCGAGCCGCCGGCGGCCGGAGCCGTCGTGTCCGCTGAACCGGTCGGCCCCGTCGCCGGGGCCGTCGAACCGGTGCTCGTGCCGTCACCGAGGACGCCGATGCCGTTGTCCGACACGGCCACCGGAAGCGAGACGGCACCGAGGACCTGCGTCCCGGAGAGCAGACCGTCGCTGCCCGAGGTGGACGGCGCGGTGGACGTCGGCACCGTCGACGTCGGCGCGGTGGACGCCGTGGACGCACCAGCGGCCCGGGCCGTGGCAGCGTCGGACGAGTCACCGTCACCGAGGACACCGATCCCGTTCCCCGACACCGTCACGGGGACCGAGACGGCCGGGGCCACCTGCGAGCCCGACGCCGTCCCGTCGGCCCCCGAGGTCGTCGGAGCCGGAGACGCCACCGGCGCATCAGAGGCCGACGCGGCCGGTGCCGGTGCCGCAGCGGGCGTCGGCGCCGAGGTGGCGTCTCCCCGACCGCGACCGCGTTGCCCGAAGCCGACACGGGAGCGGTCACGTCCCCCGCGACCTGCGTGCCGGACGCGGTGCCGTCAGCGCCCGAGGTGGACGGCGCCGCAGCCGCTGCCGGAGCGGACGAAGCCGGAGCTGCAGGTGCCGGATCGGCCGGAGCCGATGCCGCCGCGTCGCCGCCGACGGCGACCGCGTTGTCCGAGACCTGCACCGGCGCCGCGACGTCCGGCACCACCTGAGTGCCCGACGCGGTGCCGTCAGCACCCGACGTGGACGGAGATGCAGCCGGGGCGGCCGGGGCGGCCGGAGCCGCAGCCGCAGTCGTGGAGTCCGACGTGCCGCTCGTGACCGACGACACCGCGTCGCCGAGGACTCCGAGTGCGTTGCCGGTCGCGGACACCGGCGCATCGATGGACGGTGCCACCTGGGTGCCCGAGGCGGTGCCGTCCGCTCCGGAGGTCGTCGCCGCGTTCGCCGCAGCAGCACCTCCGAGCGTCAGCCCGCCGACGAAGAGGGCGAACCAGAGCCCTCTCGAGACGTACTTGTTCATGGACGTTGCTCCCTGATCGAGATGTGTGGCCGACCGCGATCGCGGTCGGTGGCGCGTGCCTGCCGTGCCGGACAGGCGCACCGATCTCAGTCAGGGGCGACGTCGTGCTCGCCGACGACCGACGCGGGTACGGCGTCGTCGGTGAGGGTGCCGCGTGACCCCGCGACGAGGGAGATCCGGCCGCCGGCGGAACCGACGATGCCGACGGCGGCCGCCGCGCCGGCGGATCCCGTGGCGCTGCCGCCGAGGACTCCCGGCCGGTGCCGTCGAACGGTCCGTCGCCGTGGCCGGTGCCGTGTCCCTCCGGGACGAGGAGCGCCCGGCCGCCGTACGTCGCGTCCTGTGCGGACTGCGCGCTCCGTGGCGCTGACGGGTCAGCGGTCAGGACCGTGGCGCCCGGTGCGGTCCGGGCGGTGGCGGCGCGCTGCACCGCGACCGGTGCGGTGGCCGCGCCCGTGGGCACCGCGCGCGCATCGGTGGCCGGCGTCGTCTGCCCGAGGGGCGCACTGGACCCGCCGTCCAGCAGACCGGTGGGGTCGCCGGTGGCAGGGTCCGGGCCTCCAGGCAGGGTGCCCCGACCGCCGGTGGCAGACCCGCGACCACGCTCGGGACGGACCCGACGGTCCTCCCGACGCTGCCGAGGGTGTCGTCGACCAGCCCGGTGACGGGACGTGTGACGGTGCCCAGCGTGTCGTCACCGAGCACGGCGCCGACGACCGGCAGGCCGCCGACGGTCTGGTCGAGCGTGTGCACGAGGGTCGTCACGGGACGGCCGTCGGTGAGTGTCTGCACGGTCCCGGTGACGGGGCGGAGCACCGTCACGACCGTGTCGGCGAGCGGCCTGGAGGCGCCGCTCACCTCGGTTGCTCCGGCCGACGTCGCCGGGGTGGCCGGTGCTGCACCGGTGACCGAGCTGGTACTGACGGCGGGCGCCGGCGCGGGCCCGGCGGCTGGCTGCTCTGCCGCGGGAGCCGGAGCAGCTGCGGCGGGAGCCGGAGCAGCTGCGGCGGGAGCGGCGACCGGAGCGGCCGCCGTGGGGGCGGGGCTCGAGGGCGCCGGAGTCGACGCGGCCGCGGCCGGGGCGGATGCCGGGACCGGCGCTGCGGGTGCCGGAGCCGACGGGACGGACACCGGAGGGGCGGCAGTCGGCGCGGGCGCAGCGGCCGGCGTGACTGCCTTCCGGACGGGTTCGACGACGTCGTCGACCACCTGTCCGACGCCGCCGGTGACGTCGTGGACCGTGTCGCCGAGTCCGTCGACGACACCGCCGACCAGACCGCGCTGCTGCGACTGGTGGGTCTGCGGGGTGCCGGACGGCGACGCGGCGGAGGCAGGGCGGGCACCGAGGACCAACGAGAGCAGCACGAGCGCCGCGGCGATGCCGACACCGAGCACGGCGTAGCGGATCATCGCGCACCAGGGTGCGCGCAACGGCTGGTCCATGCGCTCACCTCCTGATCTCGGCTGCGCACGTAGAGTGGTTGTCCGCAACGTACGCCGCTTCGCTCCGCAACGCACCCACTTTCGGAAGAAATCGTCAGGAAAGGCCGGTCTTGGTCTCGATCTTCAACGCCCCGACTCGCAACCTGGACATCGTCACGCTGCACGAGATCCTGCGCCTCCGGCAGGACGTCTTCGTCGTCGAGCAGGAGTGCGCCTACCCGGACATCGACGGCCGTGATCTCGAACCCGGCACGCTGCAGTTCTGGGCCGGGCAGGGGTCCGTCGACGCAACGCTCCGGCTGCTCCGCGAGGACGACGGCACCGAACGCATCGGCCGGGTCGCGACGGCTGCGCACGCTCGGGGGCAGGGCATCTCGTCGCAGCTGATGGCCGCCGCGATCGCCGAGACGCGCTCCCCGCGCATCTCGATCGACGCGCAGGCGCACCTCGAGCAGTGGTACGCCCGGTTCGGCTTCGTGCGCTCGGGCGACGACTTCCTCGAGGACGGCATCCCCCACGTCCCGATGACGCGCACCCGCTGAGAGGCGGTGTCCGCGGAGAGGCGGCGTCCGCGGAAGTCGCACGTCGGCGGCCGGTGAAGCCCGTGCACGTCAGCCGCACTGCCGGCGAACGCCGTGCGCGTCAGGCACGCCAGCGGCGGAGCTCGTCGAACGACCGTCCCTGCTGCGCCCGGTCAGCGACGAGCCGCTCGAACACGATGTTCGTCTGCGTCGTCGCGACCGACGGGTCACCGCTGAGCTCGTCGGCGACGAAGTCCGGAGCTGCTCCGTCGAGGTGCAGGCGATGTGCACGAGGAAGTCCTTGTCGCCCGCCAGGAACGACACGTCCTGCACGACCGGTACGCGGAGCAGGCGCTTCGCGAACTCCCGCAGCTCGTGGCGCGCGGCGGCGTGCACCCGCACGGAGACCATGGCCTCGATCGCGAAGCCCAGGCGGGCGACGTCGATGTCCGCCCGGTAGCCGCGGACGAGTCCGGCGTCCTCGAGCGCCCGGACCCGGGTGAGGCACGTCGACGGCGCGATGCCCACCGCGGCCGCGAGCCTGTTGTTCGGGATCCGGGCGTCGGCGGCCAGGGTCCAGAGGATCCGCTCGTCGACCTCGTCGAGGCGCGGGGCGGGATCGGGGCGGCGGGCAGGGCGATCGGACACGGCTCGACGCTACCGCCACCACTCACGTCAACGCTCGGACGGCTCCGGAGAGGATCCAGGAACAGGCCCCGGAGTGCGTCCTCCAACGCGCGCGCCACCGTGGAGGACTCCGCTGAGGCCAGCGGCTCGACCCGCGTGGACATGCGCAGCATCGTCATCCCGAGCACGACGGAGAGCGCGATCTCGGCGCGGACGAGCAGGTCGTCGGTGACCGAGCCGCCGACGACCTCGGCGAGTCGCTGAGCGTAGCGGCGGAGCGTCTCGCGGCGAATGGCGTCCGCGCTGTCGTCACCCGAGGAGCGCAGGAGCAGCATGAGCTGGATCGAGTCCTCGTCCGTCGGCGACTGCACGATGTGCGCGATGAGGTCCCGGAGCGCCCGGTCGAGGTCTGGTCTCGTCCGCTCCCCCGCGCCGAGGTCTCGTGCGACCCGGTCGAGGCACGCTCGGAACAGCCCTTCCTTCGAGACGAAGTACCGGTTGATCAGAGCGACGTTCACCCCGGCATCGGCCGCGATGTCCCGCACGGTCGTCGCGCGGTAGCCGTCGAACGCGAAGCGCCGTCTCGCGGACTGCACGAGCAGCAGGCGGGTGGCTTCGGCGTCCTTGCTCATGATCGAAGCGTATCGGTTCCCGACCCAATGTAAGCGATTGTTGACATCTCTGGGGATCCGCGTACCCTCGTCAAGTCAGCAGTTGTTTACATCAACCGACGGAGCACGATGACCGAGACCATGGACGACCCACGCACCGGGTCCCACCCCACGACCGAGGGTCGCCGGCCGAACAGCACGGCGATCATCGTCTACCTGTCGCTCGGCGGCCTGTCCTTCGCCGTGCTGCAGTCGCTCGTGGCGCCGGCGCTCTCGACCATCGGGCAGGACCTGGGTGCCTCGACGAGCGCGACGAGCTGGGTGCTCACCGCCTACCTGCTCTCCGCCTCCGTGCTCACGCCCATCCTCGGCAGGCTCGGGGACATGGTCGGCAAGCGCAAGGTGCTCGTCGTCGTCCTGTCGATCCTGCTCGTCGGCGCCGTCCTCGCCGCGCTCGCGCCGAACCTCGGCACGCTCATCGTCGGCCGTGCGCTCCAGGGTGCCGCGGGTGCCGTGATGCCGCTGTCCATCGGCATCGTGCGTGACGAGCTGCCGAAGGAGAAGGTCAGCGTCACGATCGGTCTGCTCTCCGCCATCTTCGGCATCGGCGCGGGCGTCGGGATCGTCGCCGCCGGCCCGATCGTCGAACACCTCTCGTGGCACTGGCTGTTCTGGTTGCCCGCCGTGCTCGTGGTCATCGCACTGCTCGGGCGATCTTCGGCATGCCCGAGTCCCCGTGCGGAAGCCCGGCCGCCTCGACACGGCCGGCACGTTCGTCCTCGCCATCTCGCTCGTCGCGATCCTGCTGGCGATCAGCGAGGGCGAGACCTGGGGTTGGGGTGACGGCAAGACCATCGGCCTGCTCGCCCTCGGCGCCGTCGCGCTCATCGCGTTCGTGTTCGTCGAGCTCCGCGTCGCCGAGCCCCTCATCGACGTCCGACTGTTCGCGGTCCGCGGCGTGTGGACCGCCCACGTCGTCGCGCTCGTCTTCGGCTTCGCGATGTTCGGCACCTTCGTCCTCGTGCCGACGCTCCTGCAGCTCCCGACCGCCGTCGGGTACGGCTTCGGCAAGGACGTCACCGAGGCCGGCCTCTTCCTCCTCCCGACCGTCATCATGATGATCGTCGCCGGACCCGTCGCCGGCGTCCTCGTCCGCAAGGTCGGCCCGAAGCCACCGATGCTGCTCGGCGGGATCGCCATCGTCGCCGCGTTCGTCGTCCCCGCGGTCTCGCACGCGGCGATCGCCGAGGTCGTCGTGTCCGGCGTGCTGACCGGCATCGGCATCGGTCTCGCCCTGGCCGCGTGCTCGAACGCGATCATCGAGAGCGTCCCCGCCAACCAGACCGGCGAGGCCATCAGCGCCAACACGGTCGTCCGGACCATCGGGTCGAGCGTCGGCACCGCGGTCATCGCGGCACTCATCACCTCGCACAGCACGTCCCAGGGGCTGCCGACCGACGACGCGTTCACGATCGGCTTCTGGGCCTGCACCGGCGTCGCCGCCATCGCGGTGGTCGCCGCACTCATCGCGCCGTCGATGCGTGCACGGCGGGTGGCCGCGGCCGCCCGCGGGATCACCGACCTCGACGGTGTCACCGACTAGGCCGTTCCGCGACCGTCCTGGAGGGCTGGCCCGCGTCGACGACCCGCGCCGCGCCTCCAGGGCTCGCGAGGGGGCTACATGGCGAGCGTCATGCCGACGACGGCCACTGTCATCGCGAAGACCTCGCCGCTCCGCACCGCACGCCGGTCCTCGCGCGCCCACTCGTACCGGAGCAGCCAGCCGCTGAACGCGCAGTACCCGATGACGCCCGCGCCGAGGACCGCGGTCAGCGCGATCCCGTGCCCGGCGTGCCCGCCACCGGCAGGCCCGTGGCGTGCCCCATCAGGAGCATCCCCGCCATGACGACCGACGAGAGCGCGCGGTGCACGTCCATCGGCTCGGCGCGACGACCGTCCGCCCGGCGACGACGCATGACCGGCAGCGGCGCGAGGAGCAGCAGCAGCGTCGCCGCGAGGAGCGTCCAGACCGCGCCGGCGTGCACGACCGGCATCAGCATCGCGACGAGCATCACCGCCGCTGGGACGATCACCCCTGGCCGCGGCCGGTACCGGTCACCGACGATGCAGCACACCGACGCGAACTGCGGCACGACGAGCATGGCGTCGGCGACGGTCTCGTGCACGGTGTCCTCGGCCGGATCCGGTGGTGTGGTGCGGTGGTGGGTCGTCAGTCCTGGGCGCGGGCTGCGGCCTTCGCGGCGCGTTCCTGCTTCACGCGAGCGTTCTCGGCATGCACGGCGGCCTGGGTCGCGCGCTCACGGACGAGCCACTCCGGCTTCTGCTCGAGCAGCGCCTTGATCTCGGCAGTGGTCAGCGGCTCGTCGATGCCGGCCCGGGTCAGCCCCGAGATCGACACGCCGAGCTTCTGCGCCACGACGGGTCGCGGGTGCGGGCCCTCGCGACGGAGGTCCTCGAGCCAGGTCGGCGGATCGGTGCGGAGCTCGTCGAACGCGGTCCGGCTGATCGGCGCGCCCCGGAAGCTCTCCGGGGCGGCCGCCAGCAGGATGCCGAGCTTCTTCGCGGCCGTCTCGGGCTTCATGGTCTGTTCCTGCGCCATACCGACAAGGGTACGGCCCCTATGCTCGGTTGCATGACCGCGGCCCTCACCATCGCCTTCGTGCCCGGGGTGTCCCGGCGAAGTGGGCCCGCGTGTGGCGGGAACGCTTCCCCACGATCGAGCTCCGGCTCCGTCCGATCGGCGCCGACGAGGTCGACGACGCACTCGCTGGCGACGCGGACATGGTGTTCGCTCGCGTCCCCGTGTCCGATGCACACAACGCCATCCCGCTCTGGACCGAGACCGCCGTCGTGGCGGTGCCGAAGGACTCGCCGCTCGCCGACCTCGACGAGGTCGACCTCGCCCGTGTCGACGTGCCCGTCGTCGATGCCGGGCCGGTGCCCGCGGACGTCGAGGCGACGCTCGACCTGGTCGAGGCCAACGTCGGCGTCGCGGTCCTCCCCCAGTCACTCTTCCGTGCCGCGAGCCGGAAGGACCTCGTCGGCCGCCCGCTCGCCGGCGCACCGGGCACGCGCATCGTGCTCGCCTGGCGCGACGAGGACGCCTCCGACGCGACGGAGGAGTTCATCGGCGTGGTCCGCGGCCGGACCGCCAACAGTTCGCGGGGTCAGGACCAGCCCGGGCCCCGCTCGTCGGGCCCGGGTCGACGCGCCGGTGGCGGGACGGCCGAGCCGGATGGGAACGGCACCGATCAGGGCGCCGGCACCGGCTCCCGTCCGTCGGGCGGCGGCAAGGCCACGGCGGCCAACAAGAAGGCCGCCGCCAAGCGTGGTGCGACCAAGGGCACCGGCGCGACGGGCGGCGGCGGCAAGAACTCCACCGGGCGCGGCCGGGTGCAGCGCGGGATGAAGGGCAAACCGAAGCGCGGCTCGAAGGGCAACCGCTGACGCCGGTCGCCCCTCAGTGGATCACGGCCGCTGCGGCCCGAGCCACCCGCTCCCGCGCGCCTCTTCTGCAGCGGCCCGAGCGTGCGCCACCACCCGGGTGTCGGCGCGGACGGCCGACCCGGCGTCGAACGGCGGCTGCGGGTCGTACTCGATCTCCAACTGGATCGCCTCCGCGGCGGGCTGACCGGCGAGTTCCGCGGCGAGCCAGAGCGCCATGTCGATGCCGGCGCTCACCCCGGCAGCAGTGGCGACCGCGCCGTCGTCCACCACGCGGTCGTCCACCGGCTGCGCCCGAAGGCAGCCAGCATCGGCTTCGACGCCCAGTGCGTGGTCGCCCGCTTGCCGGCGAGCAGACCGGCGGCGCCGAGCACGAACGCGCCCGTGCAGACGGAGGTCACCCACGTCGCCCGTTCCGACTCCCGGCGGACGAAGCCGATCACCTCGGGGTCGAGCATCGCGTCGAACGCCCCTGCACCACCCGGCACGACGAGGACGTCCGTCGGGCTGGACTCGGCGATCGTGGTCGTCGGCAGGAGCGCGAGCCCGCAGTCGCTCGGCACCGGGTCGAGCGACGCCGCGACGTACTCGACGCGGGCACCGGGCACGCGGGACAGCACCTGCGCGGGCCCGGTGAGGTCGAGCTGCGTGATCTCCGGGAAGAGCAGGAACGCGATGCGGAGCTCGGACGGGTCGTGCACCGGTGTGAGCGCGTCGAGGTCGTCGGTGGGCTCGCCGGCCGGGACCTCGGCGTCGATCGGAACCTCGACGACCTCGGCGTCGACCGGGTGGACGGGACGCACACGCGGGTTCTCGGAGCTCATGTCGCGACCCTAGCCCCGCCGGACGAGAACCGCCCCGGTCAGTTCCACACGCCGGAGCTTCCTCGGCGGTGGCTGCCGAGCAGGTGGGTGTCGACGATGCCGAGCGCCTCCATGAGCGCGTACATGGTCGTCGGCCCCACGAAGGCGAACCCCCGCTTCCGGAGCGCCTTCGACAGCGCGACCGACTCGTCCGACTTCGTCGGGACGTCGGCGTACGAGTGCGGCTCCGGGGTCGTGTCCGGGCGGAACGACCAGACGAAGTCGGCGAGGCCGCCGTCCTCGCGCAGGGCGATCGTGGCGTTGGCGTTCGTGATCGTCGCGAGGATCTTCGCCCGGTTCCGCACGATGCCCGCGTCGGACATCAGCCGTGCGATCTCGCCCTCGCCGAACTGCGCCACGACGTCGGCGTCGAAGTCCGCGAACGCCGCCCGGAACGCCGGTCGCTTCGCCAGGATGGTGCGCCACGACAGACCGGACTGGAACGCCTCGAGCGAGAGCCGCTCGAACACGCCGCGCTCGTCGCGCACGGGCATGCCCCATTCGGTGTCGTAGTACCCCCGGAGCAGTTCGTCCGTCGACGCCCAGAGCGGCCGGGCGAGGCCGTCGTCCCCGACGACGAGGTCCGACGTGGCGGAGGCGGATCCGGGCGCGGCGACGGGGTCGGTGCTCATGCGACCATCCTGGCGCGGGCCGCCGACACCGCTCGCCGCGACCCGGGATCACTCGGCGTGCGGCCCGTCCTGCGCCGCCTGCGGGTCCATCCACACGTACCCCCACCGGTGACCGTCCGGGTCGGTGAAGCTTCGCTGGTGCATGAAGCCGAGGCCCATCGCACCGCGGTCCTCCGTGCCGCCCGCGGCCACCGCAGCGTCGACCACGCGCGCGACGTCGTCCTTCGAGGGCGCGCTGAGCGAGTTGATGACCTCGATCGTGCCCGCGTCGGCGATCGCCTTGTCGGTGAAATCAGCGAACTTGGCGTGCGGTGCGCATGTCGTTGGGATCAGCGGCGACCACCGCCTGACGAAGCCGATCATCGTGTCCTGAACCGGTCATGGATACGCAGATCCCCGGGCCGGCGCTGGCTGCAGGACATCCGGGGATCACTTCCGACCGAGCAGCACGCGATCGACATGTCAATACTCGGCAGGGCTCGACGTCGTCGTCAACCCGCGCCGCGGCCGACCGGAGCTGCCGGGGCCAACTCGCACCGTGCCTCCAGGCCGGACGATCGCGACCGCGCGCGGTCGCCGTGCCGCGACGACGAAGCCGCTGTCGTGCGACAGCGGCTTCGTCGTTGCGGGTCGGCGCAGCCGATCAGACCGACGCCGACCGGACCAGCAGGGTCATGCGAGCTCGCGGCCCTCGCCGGCCGCCTTCTGGTGCGCCTCGGCCTCCACCTGACCGATGATGTCCTCCGCCGGGACCGGGTTCAGCCGGTCCCAGAGGAAGAACAGCAGGCCGCCGACGAGCATCGACAGCCCGACCCACAGGTTGATGTGGATGCCGCCGGTCTTCTCCGGGTCGGAGTTCCAGTTGACGATGCCGACGATGGTCGTGATCACGCCGTACAGGACGAACAGGCCGCCGAGGATGCGGCGCAGGTCGAGACGACGGGTGGAACGGACGAGGGCGGCCTTCTGCTCCTCGGTCATGGCGGTGTTGGTGTCGCTCATGGGAGATCTCCTTCGGATCTACAGGAACGGGAGGTAGAGGACGACGCACAGGACGAGTGCGACGGTGCCGAGCAGCGCGGGCGAGCGGTACCAGGCGGTGTCGGTCGCGACGGAGTCGCCCTGCAGGTCGATCTTGCCGACGCCGTAGACCAGGCCGCCGAGCTCCTTCTCGGCCTTGGGCTTCGTGAACATCGACACGACGAACCCGACCACGAGGACGGTGACGAAGGAGATGATCGCGCCGTAGAGCGTCTCGGCGGTCCCGTCGCGAACAGCTTCGGGTTGACCAGGTAGGCGATCCAGGTGATCGTCGGCGTGACGATCCCCAGGATGTACCCCCAGAGCGCACCCTGCGTGGTCATCCGCTTCCAGAGCAGGCCGAGGATGAACACGGCGAACAGCGGCGCGTTGAAGAACGAGAACAGCGTCTGCATGTAGGTCATGATGTTCGACGCCTGCGCGGCGATGAACGCGGTTGCGATGCCCACGAGGACGCCGACCACGGTGACCCAGCGGCCGGTCTTCAGGTAGTGCACGTCGGGCATGTTCGGCTTGATGTACCGCTGCCAGATGTCGTACGTGAAGACGGTGTTGAACGACGACACGTTCGCGGCCATGCCGGCCATGAACGAGGCGAGCAGACCCGTCACGGCGACGCCGAGCACGCCGGTGGGCAGGTACATCTGGATGAGCTTCGGGATCGCGTCGTTGTAGTCCAGTGCACCAGAGGCGAACTGGTTGCCGACCACGGCCGCGGCGATCAGGCCGGGGATGACGACGATCGCGGGGATGAAGAGCTTCGGGATCGCGGCGATGAGCGGGGTGCGGCGGGCCGCGGACATGTTCTTCGCCGAGAACGCGCGCTGGACCTCGGTGAAGTTCGTCGTCCAGTAGCCGAAGCCGAGCACGAACCCGAGGCCGAGCACGATCGCGAGCCAGTTCGCACCGATCGGGTTCGTGACGTCGCCGAAGCCGGTGCCGGCCCACGCCTGCAGGTGCTGCACGCCCTGCGTCTTCGTGATGGCCTCGGTCAGGCCGCTCCAGCCGCCGACGCGGTGCAGCCCGACGATCGTCAGCGGGATGAGCCCCGCGATGATGACGAAGAACTGCATGACCTCGTTGTAGATCGCGCTGCTCAGGCCGCCCAACGTGATGTAGACGAGCACGAAGCCCGCGGAGACGATGATGGCAAGCCACTCCGGCCAGCCGAGCATGGCCTCGATCACGATGGCCATCGCGTAGAGGTTGATGCCGGCGATGAGGACGTTGGACACCGCGAAGGCGATCGAGTTCACCAGGTGCGGTGCCTTGCCGAAGCGCCGGAGCATGAACTCGGGCACCGATCGGACCTTCGACCCGTAGTAGAAGGGCATCATCACGAGCCCGAGGAACACCATGGCGGGCACGGCACCCACCAGGTAGTAGTGCAGGGTCGCCATGCCGATCTGGGCGCCGTTGGCCGCCATGCCGAGGATCTCGGTCGCGCCGAGGTTCGCGGACACGAATGCGAGGCCCGTGATCCACGCGGGCATGGACCTGCCCGAGAGGAAGAAGTCCATGCTCGTCCGGACCTGCCGGCGGGCCGTGAACCCGATGCCGATGACCACCGCGAAGTACACGATGATCATCAGGTAGTCGACCCAGCCCAGATCGAGCCGGATCCCGTTGTTCGCTGCAGCGAGAACCATTCAAACTCCACGTCGATGTGTTGCACTCGGGCGGGTCCTGCGCCAGCCCAACGGGGACACTACCCCACCAGTACCGTTCTGTAACCTTTGCGTCGATCCGTATGGTGGCCTATTGTGACCGTTCACATAGCGATTGCATGTGTCGGGCGAACCGGGTACGACACGGCTCCCCGGTAGGCTCGCGGCATGACCGAGCAGTCGCGCATCCTCGTCCTCAACGGCCCGAACCTGGACATCCTGGGCCGGCGCGACCCGGCGCAGTACGGCACGGTCTCGCTCGCCGAGATCGAGGCGATCGTCCACACGGAGTCGGCGGTCCACGGGCTCGAGGCCGACTTCCGGCAGACGAACCGGGAGGGCGAACTCGTCGAGTGGCTGCACGAGGCGCTCGACGACTTCGTCGGCGTGGTCATCAACCCCGCCGCCTACGCGCACACCTCGATCGCGCTGCACGACGCGGTCGAGGCGCTCTCGGTCCCGGTCGTCGAGGTCCACCTCTCCAACACGTGGAAGCGGGAGCCGTTCCGGCACACGGACCACGTGGCGACCGTCGCGACGGCGGTCATCGCGGGTGCGGGCGCCGACGGCTACCGGCTGGCCGTCGCGCACGTCGCGTCCCTGCGCGGCTGACCCGGGACGGACCGGAGGCGCGGGTCGGCACCGACCCGCGCCTCCCGTCCGTCGTCGGGTCACGTCCACGTGCCCGTTCCTTCCCATCTCGCGTTCACTGGAAAGCGGAATCGCGCGTCGCGAGTCGAAGGAACCGACCCCCTACGCGCGATTCGGCGCCGTCCGCGCGATTCGGCGCCGTCCGCGCGATTCGGCCCCCTACGCGCGATTCGGCCTCGTCCGCGCGACTCCGCGCCGTGGTGCGACGTGCGGCGGCTCAGAACTCGGCCGGGCGTCGGACCTCGGGCACGCCGGCGGTGGCGAAGCCCCCGCGGATGATCGGGAGCGCCCGGTGCACGGCCTGGTCGATGCGGAGCTCGAGGTCGACGTTCGCGATGTCGTAGCCACCCTCGCGCTTGGCGAAGTCCCGCTCGTTCCCGAAGACACCGATCGGCAGCGTGGTGGACTGGAAGAAGCCGAACAGCGGGCGCATCTGGTGCTCGACGAGCAGGGCGTGCCGATCGCTGCCGCCCGTCGCGGTCAGGAGCACCGGGGTGTCGACGAGGTCGTACTGCCCGATCCAGTCGAAGAAGAAGCTTGAACGCACCGGAGTACGCGGCGCGGAATGCCGGACTGCCGACGACGAGCACGTCCGCCGCCTCGACGGTCTCGAGGGCGAACCGCGTGCGGTCCGACATCGCCTCACGCGAGGGCGCCGACCCGAGGTCCGCCAGCAGGGGTCCGATCTCGACCGTCTCGGTCCGCGCGCCCTCGATCTCCTGACCGAGACGCGCGACGGTGGCAGCCACCAGGGTGGACGTCCGCGAGGGGTCCGAAGGGCTGCCGCTGACACCGACGACGAGTTCTCCGCTCATGCGCTCGATGCTCACACGCCTGCCCTCCGGCCGGCGCGGTTGTGACGACATGTGTCGGGTTCCAGCGGCGACGCGTACCGTCCGCGCCATGCAGACGTTCCTGCCGTACCCGGACTTCCGTGCTTCGGCGGAGGCCCTCGACGACCGACGACTCGGCAAGCAGCGGGTCGAGACGCTGCAGGTGATGCGCGCCCTGACCCTGCCGGACTACGGCTGGCAGCACCACCCCGTCGTGGCGATGTGGCGCGGGTACCGGCCGGCGCTCATGGCGTACCAGGACGCCACGTGCCGGGTGTGGACGGGACGCGGGTTCGCGGACACCTGCGCGGACAAGACCCGCGCCGACCTGGCCCTGGTGCCGGAGGACCTGGCAGCGTACGAGCGCGGCGAGTACCCCGTCCCGGTGTGGAACGACGACCCCGCCGTGCACCGGTCTCACCGGTCGAAGCTCGTGCAGAAGTCGCCGGAGCACTACCGGCCGCTGTTCCCGACGTCCCCGACGACCTGGACTACGTCTGGCCGGGACGGTCGCACCCGCTCCGGCGAGCTGACGCGTCACCGGATCGGTGTCCAGCGCGCCCCGTCACGACGGGTGACCACGGCGGACGACACCTCGGCCAACGCCGTGACCCCCTCCACCGCGTGCTCGGCGACCGTCACGGCGACGTCGTCGGACGGCGCTTCGAAGCGGACGACCGCGCACGGGACACCGCGGAACAGGCGGACGTCCTGCGCCTCGACCACGGTCAGCTCGGCGACGAGCCGCGCGGCCTCGGGCAGTACCGCACCGGGAGCCGTCCCGGCCACGAGGGCGGCGACGGCGAGGGTCACGCGGTACGAGGGCACGCCCTCACCGTAGCGCGCACCGGGACCCGTCGCGGGCGGTGACGGGCAGCGCGCAGGGGACGCGGTGCCCGCACCCACGACGGGTCGCAGGCGCTGCGGGGCACGACGGTACAGGGGGTGCCGTGCCCCGCGCCGGACGCAGATCAGGGGCAGCGTCCGGCTCGTCGCACCGTCGGGCCCGCAGGGGTTCGGGCCCGTCGGTGCTGGTCCTCAAGGGTGTTCGGTGTCCTCTCGGTACCGGTCGGTCTCGGTCGGTGCGGGCATCGACCGCCGGGCCGCCGCGGGGCGGACCATGGGGAGCAGGGCACTCCCGATGGTCGCGAGCGCTCCGACGACGGCGATCAGCCCGAGCGGTGCGGTGCCGAGGTCGTGCTGTGCGGCCAGGACGAGCGCGACGACCGTGGCGGGTGCAGGGAGGAGCTGGATCGCCCGGAAGCGGTCCTCCTGCCGGGCCCGAGTGGTGATCGCGTTTGCCATGTGGACACTCTGACGCACTTCTCCGGTCCGCAGAAGGGGGACACGACCCCACTCATGGAGTAGAACGTCTAGTACACCCTGTTCGACGGTGGGCGACGGTTCACCGCAGGGAACGGACGGCTCCCACGGCGTCGGCGACCGCCTGCACGACCAGGGGCACGTCCGCGGCCGTCAGGCTCGCGTCGAACGTCAACCGGAGCGCCGTCCGCGCGACGTCCTCGGGCAGCCCCAGCGCCGTGAGCACGTGCGACGCCTCGGTGCTCCCCGCCGCGCAGGCGCTCCCCGACGACGACACGACGTCCCGCTGTTCGAGCTCGAGCAGCACCGTCTCGCCGTTGACCCCCGGGAAGCAGAACGACGCGTGTCCCGGAAGCCGCAGGGTCCGCGATCCCGTGACGAACGCGCCCGGCACCGCCGCGAGCACCCGTCCATCACGGCGTCCCGAGTCGCGGTCGCGATGGCCGCGGACTCGTCCCGCGCCCCGGCGACGAGCGCGAACGCCGTCGCCAGTGCCACCGCGCCGGCGACGTCCTCGGTGCCCGAGCGCCTGCCACGCTCCTGGCCGCCGCCGTGCACCAGCGGTTCGAGCGGCACCCCCGAACGGACGGCGAGCGCGCCGGTGCCCTTCGGCGCGCCGAGCTTGTGCCCGGACAGCGACAGCGCATCCACACCGAGCAGGTCGAGTCCCACGGGCAGCCACGGCGCCGACTGCACGGCGTCGGTGTGGAACCGCGCGCCGACGCCGTGGGCGAGCGCGGCCAGGGCGGGGAGGTCCTGCACGGTCCCGATCTCGTTGTCGGCGTGCGCGATGGACACGAGGGTGGTGTCGGTGCGGAGCGCCGCCATGAGCACGGCCGGGTCGACGACGCCGTCGGCCCCGACTGGCAGCACCGTCACCTCGAAGCCGTGGAACCGTTCCAGGTACCGGCAGCTCTCGAGGACGGCCTCGTGCTCGATCGCGCTCGTCACGACGTGCCGTCCCCGCGGTGCGGCGAGCGCGATGCCCTTCACCGCGGTGTTCGCGCCCTCGGTGCCGCCGGTCGTGAAGACGACCTCGGCCGGACGGCACCCGAGCACCGCGGCGACGGTCGCGCGAGCCGCGTCGAGTCCCGGGCGGCGGCGTCGCCGACCCCGTGCGTCGACGACGGGTTGCCGAACGTGCCGGTCAGGTACGGCCACATCGCCTCGAGCACCTCACGGCGCACGGGGGTGGTGGCCGCGCGGTCGAGGTAGAACACGCGGCCGGTCAGACCGCGACGTCGATGTCGAGCCCGAGGTCGAGCGCCCGGGCGGAGTGCGTCAGGGCCCCGACGGAGATCACGTCCACGCCCGTGGCCGCGATCGCGCTGACGGTGTCGAGGGACACGCCGCCGGAGGCCTCGACGAGTGCGCGCCCCGCGACGACTGCGATGCCCGCCTCGAGCTCGGACGGCGTGAAGTTGTCGAGCATGATCGTGTCGACGCCGGCCGCGACGACGGGTTCGATCTGGTCGAGACGGTCCACCTCGACCTCGAGGTGGACGGTGTGCCCGAGCCGCTCGCGCGCGGCACGGATGGCCGCACCGATCCCGATGCCCCCGGCGAGGAGCACGGCGAGGTGGTTGTCCTTCGCGAGCACGGCGTCCGACAGCGAGGTCCGGTGGTTGTGCCCACCGCCGCACCGCACCGCGTAGCGCTCGAGCGCTCGCAGCCCCGGCGTGGTCTTCCGGGTGTCGACGATGCGCGCTCCCGTCCCGGAGACGGCGGCGACGTACCGAGCGGTCGCCGTCGCGATGCCGGACATCCGCTGCGCGAGGTTGAGCGCGACGCGCTCCCCACGGAGCACGCCGCGCGCGGGGCCGCTCACGGTCGCGAGGACGTCCCCGCGGCGAACGCGCTGCCGTCACGCACGTGCAGGACGGCTTCGATGGACGGGTCGACGGCGTGCATCACCGCGACGAACACGCCGCCCCCGCTCAGCACGCCCGGCTCGCGCGCCGTGAGGGTCGCCGTCGCGGTCGCGTCGACGGGGATGAGCGTCTCGCTGGTGACGTCGCCCAGGGCGCGTCCTCCTCGAGCGCGGTCTCGATGACCCTGCGCAGAGCGTGCGGGGGATGGTGCCGGATCGACGGTCATGCGGGTACCTCCTGCGGGACGGCGACGTGCTGGACGACCCACGCGGCGGATGCGGTGGCCGTGGGGTCGGTGTCGGGTGGTCGGTGCGGGCGTGCGCACCGCGGGACTCGGTGCGGCCCTCGGCGGCGAGCGCCGTGATCCGGGCGAGGTCGAGCAGTGCCCGGTCCTCGTGGTCGCGCACCCCGTCGGGTCCGCGACGCGCAGGGCGTCGAGTTCGCGGCGCGCGGTCGCGAGTCCGGTCGCGTCGCGGAGCAGACCCACACGGTCCGTCATGACGGACTGGACCGCCTGACGGACGTCCGTGACCTCGGTGCGGCGATCCGCGCCTCCAGTCTGGGTCGGACTGGGCCCACGCCTGCCGGTTCCGGCGCGCTGCGGAGCCTGCGGAGCGGCGTGACGGCCGAGCAGGTGGGGAGAGGAACGGATCACGTCGGCCGCACCGCTGACGGTGGTGACGTGGAGACCTTCGTCACCCCGCAGGCGCAGCCGGCCGGGGCGCGGTGCGCCGAGCGCGTCCGCGGCACGGACAGCGAAGACGAGCCCTTCGAGGAGCGAGTTCGAGGCGAGCCGGTTCGCACCGTGCACCCCGGTGCAGGCGACCTCGCCGACGGCCAGCAGTCCTGGGACGCTCGAGCGCCCCTCGGCGTCGGTGGCGATGCCGCCCATCGAGTAATGCGCGGCGGGGCGACGGGGACGCCCTCGTGGGTCCAGTCGAAGCCGGCGGCACGGGTGGCGCGCGTGAGCCCGGGGAAGCGGCGGACCAGGAAGGCGGGGTCGAGGCCGGTCGCGTCGAGCAGCACGGGCTCTCCGCCCTGACCGCGCATCGCGGCGGCGATCCCACGCGCCACGACGTCACGAGGGGCGAGCTCCGCGTCCGGGTGGGCGTCGGTCATGAACCGTCGGCCGCGGGCGTCACGGAGCACGGCACCCTCGCCCCGGACGGCCTCGGACACGAGTCCGCCCCCGGGACGGCGAGCCGGGTGGGGTGGAACTGCACGAACTCGAGGTCGGCGAGCACGGCGCCGGCGCGCCACGCGGCCGCCTGGCCGTCCCCGTCGCGACGAGCGGGTTCGTCGTCTCGCGGTAGAGGTGTCCGGCACCGCCGGAGGCGAGCACGACGGCGTCGGCGTCGATGCGCCGCGGCTCGCCGAGCAGGTCGAGCACGTCGATGCCGACGACGACGCCGTCCCGCACGACCAGGTCGGTGAGCGCGCTGCGCTCGAGGATGGTGACGTGCCGACGGTGCAGCGCGGCGAGGAGCGTGCGCTCGATCGCGGCACCGGTGGCATCGCCGTCCGCGTGGACGACGCGCCACCGCCGGTGCGCGGCTTCGCGTCCGCGGGCCAGGTCGTCGCCGTGCCGGTCCAGGCTCGACGGGTCGGTCGTTCGGTCGAACGGGACGCCGAGCGACAGCAGGTCGCGGACACGTGCCGGTCCGTCCGTGCAGAGCACCTCGACGGCGCGGACATCGGCGCTGCCGGCCGCCGCGAGGTGCGTGTCCGCCTGGTGGAGCGATGCGGAGTCATCGGCGCCGAGGGCGACCGCGATGCCGCCCTGTGCGAACGCGGTCGCCCCGTCGGCGAGCGCGCCCTTCGTCACGACCGTGACGTCGTGTCGGCTGCTCGCGCGGATCGCTGCGGTCAGCCCGGCGATCCCGGAGCCGACGATGACGACGTGCACGGTCAGTCCTTCGGTCGGGCCGCGAGCATGCGCTCCAGCGCGACCTTCGCGTCGGCCTGCACGTCCGCGGGCACCACGATCTCGTTGAGGACCTCGCCGCGGACGAGTGCCTCGAGCACCCAGGCGAGGTAGCCCGGGTGGATCCGGTACATCGTCGAGCAGGGGCAGACGACCGGGTCGAGGCAGAAGATCGTGTGCTGCGGGTACTCGGCCGCGAGCCGGTTCACCATGTTGATCTCGGTGCCGATCGCGAAGGTCGTCGGCTCGGTGGCGGCGGCCACGGTCTTCCGGATCAGGTCGGTGCTGCCGGCGGCGTCCGCTGCGTCGACGACGGCCATCGGGCACTCCGGGTGGACGATGACCTGCACTCCGGGGTGCGCCTTCCGTGCTTCGGCGATCTGGTCGACGGTGAAGCGGCGGTGCACGGAGCAGAAGCCGTGCCAGAGGACGACGCGTGCGTCCAGCAGGGTCTGCTCGTCGTTGCCGCCCAGCGCCTTGCGCGGGTTCCACATCGGCATGAGGTCGGTGCTGATGCCCATGGCCTTGGCGGTGTTCCGGCCGAGGTGCTGGTCCGGGAAGAGAGCACGCGCTGCCCGCGCTGGAACGCCCACTCGAGGACCGTGGCGGCGTTCGACGACGTGCAGACGATCCCGCCGTTCCGGCCGCAGAACGCCTTGAGGTCGGCGGCGGAGTTCATGTACGTCACGGGGATCACCGGCACGCGGCCGTCGGCGTCCGGCTCGGTGCCGTACACCGCCGTGAGCTCGGCCCAGGCGGCCTCGACGCTGTCGATGTCGGCCATGTCCGCCATCGAGCAGCCGGCGGCGAGGTTCGGCAGGATGACGCGCTGGTCGTCGCGCGCGAGGATGTCGGCCGTCTCGGCCATGAAGTGCACGCCGCAGAACACGATCGCCTCGGCGTCGGGCTTCGTCAGCGCCGCGTTCGCGAGCTGGAAGGAGTCGCCGAGGAAGTCCGCGTGCCGGACGACCTCGTCGCGCTGGTAGAAGTGCCCGAGGACCACGACCCGGTCCCCCAGGGTCGCCTTCGCTCGTTCGATGCGCTCGTGCAGTTCGTCCACGGGCGCCGTCTTGTACTCGTCCGGGATGACGCCCTGCCGTGGCGCCGAGGTCGGGATGACGTCGGACATCGACGAACCGGGCCCGTACCCGGGCCGGGCGTCGAAGTCCCAGGTGGGCACGGCGAGGTCGGGCGTGCAGGTGCTGCCCGCGGCCCTGCCGTTCGAGATGAGGTCGATGGTGGTGGCGATGGACACGGTGTTCCTATCGGTTCTGCGGCTTCTTGCCCTGCTGCAGCGGGCCGTTGTCCGCGTAGGCCAGGTCGGGGTTCGAGCGGTACAGCCGAGCCGGACGGTGCCGGCCCCCGCTCGTGGTCTCGTCCGTCGGCAGGATCGCGTCGGTCTTCTCGACCTGGCGGCGGAAGTTCGCGGGGTCGAGCGCGCGTCCGAGGACCGCCTCGTACACGCCGCGGAGTTCGGCGAGGGTGAACCGGTCCCCCAGGAACGCCTGGGCGATCCGGGAGTACGACATCTTGTTGCGCAGCCGCCAGAGCGCGTACGCCACGATGCGGTCGTGGTCGAAGGCGAGCGGCGGGTGCTCGTCCGCGAGGAACCAGCGGACGTTCCAGTCGTCCGGCACCGAGCTCGCCTCGTCCGGGTGGACGAGCGCCCAGTACACGATCGAGACGACGCGGCTCGGCGACCGGTCGACGTCGCCGAAGGCGTAGAGCTGCTCGAGGTACCGCGGTTGGACGTTCGTCGTCTCGCGGAGACGTGCCGCGGCCGAGTCCTCGAGCCCCTCGTCCGGACGGACCCAGCCGCCGGGGAGCGCCCACGACCCCTCGTACGGATCGGTCACCCGGCGCACGAGCGGCATCCAGAGCGCCGGGGCACCGGTGTCCGGATGCGGGCGCAGCGCGACGATCACGGTCGAGACCGCGACGCGGATGGATGGCTCGTTAGATAGTGTCATGGTGACTCGAAGTGTTCGGGTTGCGATGACACTATCACTGTGTCTCGACGAACGGGAGCGGCGGCACCGGTCCGACCGCCGGACGTGCGCCTACATTGAGCGGCATGGCAACGGTGACGAGGGTGCACGCCGTCGTGTCGGGGACGGTGCAGGGGGTCGGCTTCCGCTACTGGACCGGGCAGCAGGCCGAGGGGCTGGGGCTCGCCGGCTACGCCCGGAACCTCTTCGACGGGACGGTCGAGGTCGAGGCGGAGGGCCCCGCACCGGCGGTCGACAAACTGCTGTCCCTGATCCGGACCGGCCCGCCGTCCGCCAGCGTGACGGACGTGGCGTGCCGGACGGTGGCACCCCACGGCGACGCGGCGGGGTTCTCGATCCTGCACTGACCGTCCACCCGTTCGACGGCGAGCCGGCGGCCCGCGGCCCGTCGATGTCGGCGGGAAGCGGAATAATCGAATCCACTCAGGCGGTTGCCCTGTCTGCGCGTCCCGCGCCCCCTCGTACCACCGGTCGTGATCACCAGGAGCCCCGCATGTCCCAGGCCGTCGATTCAGCACCCCGCACGGGCAACGTCGCGCAGCCCTCCGCCGGCGAGACCCGGCTGGTGATCGGGCTGCTGCTCGTCTCCGCGTTCGTCGTCATCCTCAACGAGACGATCATGGGCGTGGCCCTGCCGCGGCTCATGGACGACCTCGGCATCAGCGCGGCCACCGGGCAGTGGCTCACCACGGGCTTCCTGCTCACCATGGCGGTCGTCATCCCGATCACCGGGTTCCTCCTGCAGCGCTTCAACACGCGGCCCGTGTTCGTCTGGGCGATGAGCCTGTTCTCCGCCGGCACGCTGATCGCCGTGCTCGCTCCGGGGTTCACGGTGCTGCTCCTCGGCCGCATCGTGCAGGCGAGCGGGACGGCGATCATGATGCCGCTGCTCATGACGACCGTGCTGACGCTCATCGAGCCCGCGCACCGCGGCCGGGTGATGGGGAACATCTCCATCGTCATCTCGGTCGCACCGGCGATCGGTCCGACGCTCTCCGGCCTGATCCTCAACGCGTTCTCCTGGCGCTGGCTGTTCGGCTTCGTCCTGCCGATCGCCGTCGCCGCGCTCGTCCTCGGCATGGTCAAGGTGCGGAACGTGTCGACGCCGCGGCGCGCACCGCTCGACGTGTTCTCGGTCGTGCTGTCCGCCTTCGCGTTCGGCGGCCTCGTCTACGGCCTGTCGAGCATCGGCGAGGCCGGGACGACCGGCGTGCTCGTCCCGGTCGTGGCGCTGGTCGTGGGCGTCGTGGCGCTCGCCCTCTTCGTCCTCCGGCAGACCCGACTGCAGCGCACCGACGACGCCCTGCTCGACCTCCGCACGTTCCGCACGCGCGGGTTCACGATCCCGATCGTCGCGATGGCGCTCAGCTTCATGGCGATGTTCGGCACGCTCATCCTGCTGCCGATCTACCTCGAGCGCGTGCTCGGGCTCGACGTCCTCAGCGTCGGCCTGCTCCTGCTCCCCGGTGGCCTGATCATGGGTCTGCTCTCCCCGTCGTCGGTCGGGTCTACGACCGTCGTGGTCCGCGTGTGCTGCTCGTGCCCGGGTCGGTCATCGTCAGCGCCGTGCTCTGGGCCCTGTCGACGGTGGGCGTCCACACGAGCGTGTGGTTCGTGCTCGGCGCGCACGTCGTGCTGAGCGTCGGTCTCGCCCTCACCTTCACGCCGCTGTTCACCGCGGCGCTGGGCGGGCTGCCCCGAAGCTGTACTCGCACGGCAGCGCGGTCCTCGGCACGGCGCAGCAGCTGGCCGGAGCTGCGGGGACGGCACTGTTCGTGACGCTGCTCACGATCGGCGCCTCGAGCGCCGCGTCGGGCAGTGGCACGTCGGGACTGGCCGAGGCGACGGCCTCCGGCGTGAAGACCGCGTTCCTCGTCGGTGCCGTCATCTCGCTGTTCGGCATCGCGACGTCCGCCATGGTCCGCCGACCGACGACGCCCGAGGGCGCGCCGGCCCCGTCGATGCACTGACACCGTCGACGCGCTGAACGGACGACGCCGCCCTCCGTCAGCCGTCGGCGATCCGGATCGCGCTCGCTGGCGGCCGTCGCACCCCACACAGCCGGGGCGCGATGTCCGAGCGGGGCGCGAGCGGAGCCGCGCGTGGCATCGTGGACGGCATGCGGTCGACGACGAGCGAGCTGAACTGGTCCGGCACGGTCACGTACACCGCCGAGCGGGTCCTCCGACCGTCGTCGATCGACGAGGCCGCCGAGATCGTCGCCCGTGAGCCGCGGGTGCACGGGCTCGGCACCCGGCACTCCTTCAACGACGTCGCCGACACCCCGGGCGTCCTGCTCGACCTCACCGGGATCCCGACCGACCTCGCGGTCGACCCGGCCGCCGGCACGGCGACGATGGGCGCCGGCACCCGGTACGGCCTGGTCGCCCCCGAGATCGACCGCGCCGGGTTCGGTCTGCACAACATGGGGTCGCTGCCGCACATCTCCCTCGGCGGCGCGATCGCGACCGGCACGCACGGCTCCGGCACCCGGCTGGGATCGCTGAGCACGGCCGTCCGGTCCTTCGAGCTGATCGGCGCCGACGGCTCCGTGCGCACCGTGAACCGCCACGAGCCCGGTTTCGACGGTGCGGTGCTGCACCTGGGGCTGCTCGGCATCGTCACCCGTGTGACCCTCGACCTCGAGCCGTCCTACCGGATGCGCCAGGACTCGTACGGGCCGATCCCCTGGGACGCGTTCACAGCGCACGTCGACGAGGTCCACGCGGCCGCCGCCTCGGTGTGCTCCTACACCGTGTTCGGCGACGAGATCAGCGCCGTCCTGCTGAAGTCCCGCGTTCCGGACGGCGCCGACGACGTGGCCGTGCCCGACGACCTGCTCGGCGCCCCGAAGCTGCCGGGTCGCCGGGCGACGGCCACCACACCGCCCGGGACGGCTCGGTCGGCCCCTGGTGGGACCGCCTGCCGCACTTCCCGATCGAGTCGGTTCCGAGCCACGGGTCCGAGGTGCAGAGCGAGCACTTCGTCCCGCTCCGGCACGCCGCCGCCGCGCTCGACGCCGTGCGGACCATGGCGGACCGGATCCAGCCGCACCTGCACGTGTGCGAACTCCGCACGATGGCCGCCGACCCGTTCTGGCTCAGTCCGTCCCAGGGTGAGGACGTGCTCTGCGTCGCGTTCACGTGGAAGAAGCACCCGGCCGAGGTTGCCGCACTCCTGCCGGACCTCGAGGCGCTCCTCGCCCCGTTCGACGGCCGACCCCACTGGGGGAAGATGAGCTCCCTGGGACGCGACGCGATCGACGGGCTGTACCCGCGCCTCCAGGCCTTCCGCGACCTCGTCGCCGCGGCGGACCCGGACCGGACGTTCGCCTCCGCGTTCGGCGAGCGCGTGCTCGGGGTCTGACCTGCGCGCGCCTCCCCGAGGCGGGACGCCGCCCCAGCATCGAGACCCCGTCCAAGCGCCGAGACGCCGTCCCAGCGCCGAGACGCCGACAGAACCGGCGGCGTTTCGTGAGCCGGTGGGCGTCGGGCGAGCCGGGCGACGTGTCGAACGATCACGCTGACCCGACTCAGCCGATCGGCGTCACCGTCCGCGTCTCCCCATCCCAGTGCCGGACCCGGCGACCTGCAGGGTGGGCGGCAACGAGCACTCGCGGAGCACCTCGACCGCGCGGGGCAGGTCGGCGTCGCGCACCCGGCGGGCGAAGGAGACATGCGGCGACCACCGGCCGGGCAGTGTGGCGTCGACGGCGTCCGGTGCGGCCCGGTGCACCGCGACGTGGAACGCGGCGAGCGCCGGGTCCAGGACGAGCGCCCGGACGAGGACCGACCTGCCCGGGCCAGCCGGGAAGAGCAGCACACCGCCGAGCAGCAGCGAGTCCGGCACCGGTGCGTCGAAGACCGTCGGGACCGGCAGCGTCGGACCCGCCGCGAGCGTGACGTGCGGTGCGTTCGACGGTGCGGGGTGCCGCCCGAGACTCGGCAGTCCGGCGTCGATCAACGCCGCCCACGCCGCGCGCACCGCACCGTCCGACGGCGGGGTCAGGAGGAGCTCGATGCTGCGCACGTACCGAGTGAACCAATCGACCGTGTGACGGCGATGTAACACGACGGAACGGAACTCGCACGGTCCCGGGCGGCCCGTCACACTCGACTGCACGCCGCGGACCACCGCGGCGCCCACAGCACCGCCCACGAGGAGCACCATGTCCGCAGCACCCGTACTGCCCGAGAAGCCGAAGGGCAAGCGCCGATCGGCTGGATCATCGCCGCCGCGGTGGTCGTCGTCGCGATCGTCGTCGCCGTCATCGTCGGGGCCGTCCGCTCCGGCGACGACGACGGCGGCAACGGCGCTGCCGCAGGTGGCTCGCCGAAGACGGTCACCATCGGTGTCGCGGACAAGTCCCTCTCCTACTGGAGCACCTACGCGAAGCTCGCGAAGGAGAAGCTCGGCGTCACCGTGAAGCTGACGAACTTCGCGGACTACTCGCTGCCGAACCCGGCGCTGAAGGACGGGCAGCTCGACCTCAACCAGTTCCAGCACATCCAGTACCTCGCCGACTACAACGTCACCTCGAACGACGACCTGCAGCCGATCGGCTCGACGGCCGTCTACCCGCTGCCGCTCTACGCGACGAAGTACGACGAGGCGTCGGCGATCCCCGAGGGTGCGAAGATCGCGATCCCGAACGACTCGATCAACGAGGCACGCGCGCTCCTCGTCCTGCAGGGAGCGAAGCTCCTCACGCTCAAGGGCGGCGGCTCGGCCTTCTCGACCACGTCCGACATCGAGACGAAGAAGGTCGACGTCGAGCCGCTCGAGGCCTCGCAGACCGCGAACGCGCTGCAGAACGGTTCCGTGGCCGGTGCCGTCGTGAACAACAACTTCGCGACCGCAGCGGGCCTGCCGACGTCCGACGTCGTGTACCAGGACGACCCGTCCAGCGCGAGCGCCGCCCCGTACGTGAACGTCTTCGCCGCCCGCAAGGCGGACAAGGACGACAAGACGTACCTCGCCCTCGCGAAGCTGTTCCAGGACGACGCCGTGCAGAAGGTCTTCCTGAAGGACAACCCGGACGCGGTCGTCCGCGACGAGAGCGCGTCCTCGCTGCAGGACGAGCTCGCGAAGGTCGAGAAGGACGCGAAGGCGGCCAAGCGGTAGTGCCGGTCCTCGTCGAACTCCGCGGCGTCTCGAAGCACTACCGCCGCGCCGACACCGGCGAGACCGTGGTGGCCGTCGAGGACGTCTCCCTGGACGTGCACCAGGGAGAGGTCCTCGGCGTCATCGGGTACTCCGGCGCCGGCAAGTCCACACTCGTCCGGCTCGTCAACGCGCTCGAGCTCCCGTCGTCGGGGAGCGTGACGGTGGCCGGTCAGGAGCTGACGTCGATCCCCGAGCGGGACCGCCGCCTGGCGCGTCGGCGCATCGGGATGATCTTCCAGCAGTTCAACCTGTTCCGCTCCCGCACCATCGCCGGCAACGTCGCGTACCCCCTCAAGGTCGCCGGCGTGCCGAAGGCCGACCGTGACCGCCGCGTCGCGGAGCTGCTCGACTTCGTCGGTCTGCTCGACCGCGCGCACGCCTACCCGGAGCAGCTCTCCGGCGGCCAGAAGCAGCGGGTCGGCATCGCCCGGGCACTGGCCGCCGACCCCGAGCTGCTGCTCGCCGACGAGGCCACCAGCGCCCTCGACCCGGAGACCACCTCGGAGGTCCTCGGCCTGCTCCGCCGGGTCAACCGGGAGCTCGGCGTCACGATCGTCGTCATCACGCACGAGATGGACGCCGTCCGCCAGATCGCCGGCCGCGTCGCCGTGATGGAGCAGGGCCGCGTGGTGGAGGTCGGCGACGTCTACGACGTGTTCGCGAACCCGCAGACCGGCGCCGCCCGACGGTTCGTCCGGACCGCCCTGCACGACCGGCCCTCCCCGGAGACGGTGTCGCGCCTGCGGGAGCGGCACCCGGACGGCTGGTCACCGTGCAGATCACCGACGAGGCCGGCCTGCAGAACCGGATCGACGCCGTGTTCCGGTCCACGGGCGTGGCCGCCGAGCTCGTCTACGGCGGGGTCGGCGAGATCCGTGAGCGCCGCATCGGCTCGCTCACCTACGAGGTGACGGGCCCGGTCGACGATGCCCTCGCCGAGCTCCGCGACGGCGGGGTCACGGTGGACGAGGAGGCGGCAGCGTGAACAACAGCTTCCAGAGCGTGATCGACACGTTCGACGTCTTCCTGTCCTCGGTGCGCGACACCATCGTGATGTCGCTCGTGTCGCTCGTCATCGCGGGCGTCATCGGCCTGGCGCTCGGCCTGGCGCTGTACGCCACCCGTCCCGGCAACCTCCTCGGCAACCGGGTCGCGTACACGATCCTCAACGTGGTCGTGAACCTGGTCCGTCCGATCCCGTTCGTGATCTTCCTGGCCGCCATCGCTCCGCTGTCGCGCGCGGTGGTGCAGACGACGATCGGCGTGCCCGCGGTGACCTTCGCGATCTCGCTGGCGGCGGCGTTCGCGGTGTCCCGGATCGTGGAGCAGAACCTGCTCGCGGTCGACCCCGGCGTCGTCGAGGCGGCTCGGGCATCGGGGGCGCACCCGGTGTCGATCCTGCTGACCGTGCTCATCCCCGAGGGCCTCGGACCGCTCATCCTCGGCTACACGTTCATCTACATCGGCATCGTCGACATGACGGCGCAGGGTGCGCTGATCGGCGGCGGTGGACTCGGCGAGTACGCGATCACCTACGGGTCGCAGCGCTACGACTGGTGGATCGTGTACGTCTCGGTGGCGGCGATCGTCGTCATCGTGCAGCTCGGCCAGTTCATCGGCAACCGGCTGGCGCGCGCGACCCTGCGTCGCTGATACGCGCCGCCGCGGGTCGGCACGCGTGCGGGCTCGCGCTCGGGTGGCCGCTCGGCGCCCGCCGAGCGGGCAATGTCCGTCACGCTCGGCGCCGCCGAGCGGGGAATGTCCGTCACGCTCGGCGCCCGCCGAGCGGGCAATGTCCGTCACACTCGGCACCGCCGAGCCACCGGCACCGCCCGCTCGACGCGACGCGACGCGACGCGACGCGACGCGACGCGCACGGCATGTCCTACCCGCTCGGTGACGTGAGGACCGACCGACGGGAGGCACGGGTCGGCCTGGCACCGCGCCTCCCGTCCGTCGGATGCACGTCCCGAACCGCCCCGCCGAGCGGGCGATGTCCGTCACGCTCGGCGCCGCCGAGCGATCGGAACCGCCCGCTCGACGCGACGCACACGGCGTGTCGTGCCCGCCCCGCGGCGTGGGGCCGACCGGGAGGGCGGGGCCGCCCGGGGACGCGGGGCCGACCGGGGAGGCCGAGCCCGGAGCACGCTACGGGCGAGCCCGCGGGTCACGCGGCCGGGGACTCCACGGTCTCGACGGCGCCGGTCGCGCCGGGGTGCTCGTAGTGGGCCCGCACCAGGATCGGCCGGTGGTCGGAGATGCCCGCGGGCAGGGTCTCGACGCCGGCGATGTGCAGTCCGACGCTCGTCGCGAAGTCGAAGTGCCCCGTGAACTTGCGGTAGCGCAGGTAGGTCGGCTGGTCGGAGAGCGACAGCGCGAAGCCGTGCTGCTCGATCTTCCGGCGCAGGTTCGTCTGGAACCAGGGGTAGTTGAAGTCGCCGACCATGACCGCCGGGGCCTCGTTCGAGAGGTCGCGCACGAACTGGTGGGCGGCCTCGATCTGCTTGCGGCGCAGGGAGTTCGTCGCGGTCAGGGGCGAGGCGTGGAAGGACGCGACGATGACCTCGGCGTCGGCCTCGGTGTCGCGGAGGTGCATCGCGATCAGCCGCTCGTGCGCCGGCGCGAGGACCCGGTCGTGGAGCGACTTCTGCAGCGAGTGGATGCTGAAGTCCTCGACCTCGAACCGGTCGTCGCGCTTGTAGATCGCCAGCCCGAGACGGTTCCCCTTCGTCGACGCCGCGAGTGACAGGCCGGCGACGGACGGAGCGAGGTCGTTGCTGTCGCACTCCTGCACGCAGATGACGTCGGCCTGCGAGGCCTCGGCCAGGGCGGCGAGCTCGCCGTTCGCCGTGTGCTCGCGGAGGTTGTAGCTGACGACGCGCAGCCCGGTCGGTTCCGCGGCCGTGTCGGCGGCGATCGTCCCCTGCTGCTGTGGCGCGGCCATGCTGCCTTCCTGTTCCGGGCGTTTCCGGTCACCCTGCCGCGGCAACCGTACTCGGCCATCGCAAGCAGTTGCTGAGACTGTAGCGCGGGCCGGGTTTCGTGCGCGTGACCGCGGGGAGAACGGACGAACCGGTGTCAGGCCCGCACGCGCCGGGCCGGGCGGACCGTCTCGCCGGCTGTGCGGCTCATCAGCAGCCCTTCGACGCAGGCCACCACGAGCAGCGCGGCGATCACCCAGAACGCGGCCTCGTACGGCCCCGACCCGCCGAGGCCCGCGGCGGCCCGGATCACCACGGCGGCGACCGCCACGCCGAAGCCCGCCGCGGTCTGCTGCAGCGTGGAGGAGAGCGTGTTCGCCGGGTCATGTCGGTCTGCTCGACGTCCGCGAAGGCGATGGTGTTGTACGCGGTGAACCCGACCGACCGCGCGGCACCACTCACCACGAGCAGCACGGCGAGGAGCCAGAACGGGTGTCCTCGGTCATGAACACCATCGCGACGACGCTCAGCGCCGCGACCGCGCTCGACACGACGATGACCGGGCGGTACCCGAACCAGCGCAGGAACGGCGTCGTCATCGGCTTGATGCCGAGGTTCCCGACGAAGACCCAGAGCACCGCGGACCCGGCGAGCACGGCGCTCCAGCCCAGGCGTCCTGGAACAGCAGCGGGAGCACGAACGGCACGGCCGAGACCGCCAGGCGGAACAGGCTGCCGCCCGCGTGCGACACCCGGAAGGTCTCGAGCCGGAAGGAGTCGAGCCCCATGATCGGTGCCGCGCCCGTCGGAAGTGCCACACCGCGAGCCAGCAGCACACCGCGCCGACCACGCCCGAGAGCACGACCGCGACCACCGGGACGGTGTCGAGGGCGAGCAGCGACGCCATCACGACGAGCGACCGAGTCCGAAGCAGGCCAGGAGCGAGCCGAACCAGTCGAACGGCACCGTTCCGCCGCGCGCTCCTGCGGGACGAGCACGAGCGCGGCGACGAACGCGATCACACCGAGCGGGAGGTTGACGAGGAAGATCCAGTGCCAGGACAGGGTGTCGACGAGCACGCCGCCGACGAACGGCGCGACGATCGGCGAGGCCAGGGCCGGCCAGGTGAGGATCGCGATCGCCGTGACGAGCTGCTCGCGACCGGCGCTGCGCAGCACGACGAGCCGCCCCACCGGGACCATGAGCGCTCCGCCGAGGCCCTGCACGATGCGCCAGATCGTCAGGTCGACGAGCCCGGTCGACATCGCGCACAGGGCCGACGCCACCGTGAAGAGCGCGATCGCCCCGGCGAACACGGTCCGTGACCCCACCCGGTCGGTGAGCCACCCGCTGACCGGGATGAACACCGCGAGCGTCACCAGGTAGGCGGTGATCGCCACGCCCACCGCCGCCGAGTCCACCCCGAGGTCGCGGCCCATCGCCGGGGCCGCGGTGGCCAGGATCGTGCCGTCGAGGAGCTCCATGAAGAAGGTGCCCGCGACGAGCACGGCCACCGCCGTGCTCCCCCGTCGTCGTGTCGTCATCGTCGTCGCCATGTCACATCAAATGCTATGCCCGATCGGTTTCCGTGACGGCACCGCTCTCCCGCACGCGGACAGCGGTTGTGCAATGCAGAATGAGGTGGACGCCGCCGTTGCCCGGCCTTCGCCGACCGGGGAGCGTTGAGGCATCGCAGACGCACAGGAGGCTCGATGACGACCACCCCCGGCACGGTCACCACGAAGGGCGCGCCCGATCCGGCGGCCCCGCCGACCCGCCACGTCCTCGACCACGCGTACCTGCCGGTGATGACGCTGCGCGAGTCGGCGCTGGCGAACAACGCAGCCGTCATGCAGGCCTACGTCGAGCGCCACCGAATGTTGTTCGCGCCGCACATGAAGACGCACATGGCGCCGGCGCTCGCGGGGCGCCAGATCGACGCCGGTGCGTGGGGCGTCACCGTCGCGTCGGTCCAGCAAGCGATGGTCGCGTGGGAGCACGGCATCCACCGCATCCTCGTCGCGAACGAGGTCCTCGACCCCGCGGGCCTCGCCTGGCTGGCGTCCCGTCGCGCCGCCGATCCGGCGGCGGACGTGCTCTGCTACGTCGACTCCCCCGCCGGCATCGAGGCCGGACGGGCTGCGCAGGCCACCGTCGACGGCGACCTGCACGTCGTCGTCGAGGTCGGGTTCCCCGGCGGGCGCACCGGCGTCCGGAGCGGTGCGGCCGCACGCGACCTGGCACAGCTTCGCCCACGACCGCGGCCTCACACTCCGCGGGGTGTCCGGGTACGAGGGCGGACTGCCCGGCGTCGACGCCGCACGCGCCTACGTCGAGGGCGTGCTCGAGGTCGCTGTGGCCGTCCGGCCGCTGGTCGATGCGCCGCGCGCGCTGCTCAGCATGGGCGGGAGCGCGTGGTTCGACGGGGTGGTCGACGCGGTCGCCGAACGCCCGACGACCTCGACGTGCTGCTCCGCTCCGGGGCCTACCTGACCCACGACGACGGCTTCTACGCCGACCGCACGCCGTTCGGCCGCCACCCGGAGGAGGGCGCGCTCGTCCCCGCCATCGAGGTCTGGGGGCGCGTCACGTCCTGCCCGGAGCCGGGGCTCGCGCTGGTCGCGGTCGGCAAGCGGGACATCTCCTTCGACGAGGGACTCCCCGTGGTCCGGACGATCCGGCGGGGAGGCGCGGCTGACGTCGTTCCGGTCGCTCCGGCACCCGGGGCGGTCACCGTCACCCGCCTCGACGACCAGCACTGCTACCTCGCGCTGGCGGACGGGGCGCCCGGGCTGACGCCCGGTGACGTCGTCGTGTTCGGCATCTCCCACCCGTGCACGGTCTTCGACAAGTGGCGGCAGGTGCTCGTCATCGACGACGACGAGACCGTGCTCGAGTCGATCGCGACGTGGTTCTGATGCGCGCGACGACACCGATCGCCCCGGCCGCCGACGACGCTCCGGCCCGCAACGCCGCCCTGTCGCTCCGACGGGGTCTCCGACTGCTCGACTGCGTCGCCGACCGGACCCGGAGCGGCGAGCCGGCGGTGTCGCTCTCCGTGCTGGCGGCGGAGCTCGGCACCTCGAAGTCGACGGTGCTCCGGCTGACCGCTCCGATGATCGAGAACGACCTGCTGCGCCGGACGCCGGACGCGGGCTTCACGCTCGGGCTCGGGGCGCTGCTGCTCGGACAGAGCTACCTCGAGGGCATCGACCTCCGTTCGGCCGCCGCACCGTTCCTCCGCCGGACCGCCGAGCGCACCGGGCTCACGTGCCACCTCGTCGTCCCGGACGGCACGGACATCGTCTACGTGGACAAGGTCGAGACGCGCGGGACCGTCCGGATGGGGTCCCGGATCGGGAACCGGCTGCCGATGCGCAACACCGCGTCGGGCAAGGCGATGGTGGCGTTCGGCGAGCCGGAGCTGCTCGCACGGGTGCTCGCGGAGCCGGCGACGGCGATGACCGAGCACTCCATCGTCGACGACGACCGCTGGTGTGCCGAGATCGACCGGACGCACGGCCGCGGGTACGGCATCGACGACCGCGAGAACGAACCGGACATCCGCTGCGTCGCGGCTCCCGTGCTCGACCACGCGAACCAGGTCGTCGGCGCGATGAGCATCTCCGGGCTGGCCTCCCGGTTCCCCGCCGCGGCGGTCCGCGAACTCGGCGACGGGGTCGTCCGGACCGCGCTGGAGATCTCGGTCGCGCTCGGCTCCTCGTCCGCGCAGCTGGCGCTGTCGAAGGGCGTCCGGTGACCGGCCGCGTCGTCACGTTCGGGGAGACCATGCTGCTCCTGACCGGCGGGGACACGGGCGCCGTCCCGACCTCGAGCACATGCGCGTCGACACCGGCGGCGCCGAGAGCAACGTCGCGATCGGACTCGCCCGGGCGGGCGTCCCCACCACGTGGATCGGTCGCGTCGGCACCGACCCCGCCGGCGACCGCGTCGTCCGGGACGTCCGGAGCCAGGGGGTCGACGTCGTCGCCGTGCCGGACGCCGACCGGTCCACGGGCATCATGATGAAGGAGCGCCTGGCCGACGGGCGCACCCGGGTGACCTACCACCGCCGTGGCTCGGCGGGCTCGGCGCTGCGCGCGGCCGACCTGCCGGAGCGCGTCGTCGAACGAGCCGCGCTCCTGCACGTCACCGGCATCACCCTCGCGCTCTCCGACGACGCACGTGCCGCCGTCGGGGCCGCAATCGACCGCGCCGACACCGCCGGCGTCCCGGTGTCCTTCGACGTGAACCACCGGCCGAAGCCATCACCGCCGACGCGGCACGCGAGCGCTACCGTTCCGTCGCCGCACGATCGTCGATCGTGTTCGCCGGAGACGACGAGGCGCGGCTCGTGCTCGGGTACGGCGACGACGAGGGCGACGACGAGGCGCTCGCGCACGAGCTCGCCGCGCTCGGCCGCGGCCGTGCCGTCGTGAAGCTCGGCTCGCGGGGCGCCGTGGCCTCGATCGACGGGGAGTTCCTCCGTCGGCCGGCGACCCCGGTGCGCGTCGTCGACCCGGTCGGCGCCGGTGACGCCTTCGTCGCGGGGTGGCTCGCGGCGACCCTGGGCGGCGCGAGCGCGGCTCAGGCGCTCGACCGCGCCGCGGACGCGGGCGCGCTCGCCTGCACGGTCGAGAGCGACTGGCGGCGCCCGGACCCGGCAGCCCTGCACGCGCCCCGCACACCGAGCGACGTCGACCACGCCGTCCACGACCACGTCGACCGCTGACCCGGTCGCGCCACCCGCAGACCACGAGGAACGAGCACATGACGAACACCACCAGCACCGATCCGGCCGACACGGCCACCGCCCGGCACCGGCACGCCGCCGGACCGGCGATCGCGATCCTCCGCGGCGGCACCGGCGACCACGTCGAGGACGTCATCGCGACGCTCGTCGACTCCGGGGTCGGCGCCATCGAGATCACCACGAACACGCCGCGCTGGCGGGAGGGCATCGCCTGGGCGGCCGAGCACTACGGCACGGCGGCGTCGATCGGCGTCGGCACGGTGCTCGAGCCCCGTCAGCTCGACGAGGCGGCAGCGGCCGGGGCCGTCTTCGCGGTGAGCCCACACCTCGATCCCGCCATCGGGGAGCGGGCGCACGAGCGCGGTCTCGGGTGGTACCCGGGAGCGGCGACGCCGACGGAGATCGTTCGTGCGTGGCAGCTCGGCGCCCGCGCGGTGAAGGTCTTCCCGGCCGCACAGCTCGGCGGCCCGGCCTTCCTCAAGCAGGTCCTCGCGCCGCTCGACTTCGTCGACGTGATCCCCACCGGCGGCATCGGCGTCGACGACGCCTCCGAGTACCTGGCCGCCGGGGCGGTCGCGGTCGGTCTCGGCTCGCCGCTCGTCGGGGACGCGCTCACGAGCGGAGACATCGACGCGCTCCGCACCCGCGCCGAACAGCTCGTCGCGGGGCTCACGCGGTGACCGAGCCCGCCCCTCCCGTGCTGCTGCGCGGCGGGAGCGTCATCGGCGACGACGGCCCCGAGCGCGTCGACCTCCTCGTCTCGGACGGCCGGATCACCGCGGCCGGGAAGGACCTCGACCTCCCCGTCGGCACCACGACGGTCGACTGCGGCGAGCGCTTCGTCCTGCCCGGGTTCGTGGACGCGCACTCGCACGCCGGGTCGCTCGTGTTCGACGAAGCCGTGCAGCACGGGCTCCTCCGACAAGGCGTCACGACGATCGTCACGGGGCAGGACGGCGTCGGCCCCGCACCCGGCGACGGCTCCTACGCGGACCGGTACTTCGCCGCGATCGACGGCCCGCACCCGCGGTACCGCGGCGGGGGCATCGGGCCACTGCTCTCGACCTACGACGGCACGACGCCGGTGAACGTCGCCACCCTCGTGCCCGCCGGGACCGTGCGGCACGAGGTGCTGGGCGACGACCACCGGCCGGCGGACGCGGCGGAGCTGGCCGCGATGCGGCGCCTCGTCAGACAGGGGCTGGCGGAGGGCGCGGCAGGCCTCGCGACCGGGCTCGACTACGTGCCGGGGCTGTACGCGGACACCGCCGAGCTCGCGGCGCTCTGCGCGGAGGTCGCCGCCGCCGACGGCCTGTACGTCTCGCACATGCGCGGCGGCTACGAGGCCAACGCACGGGCCGGTCTCGACGAGATCGGAGAGATCGTCCGGTCGTCGGGCGTCCGGGCGCACGTGTCGCACCTGCACGCCCCGGTCGACCTGGCGGTCGGTGCCCTCGCCGAGCTCGCGGCGACCGGGGCGCCGATGTCCTTCGACGCGTACCCGTACTCGCGCGGCTGCACGATCCTGTCGATGCTGCTCCTGCCCGCGGAGCTCGCCCGCCCCGGCACCGAGGACCTCGCCCTCGCGGTCGCCGAGGAACAGGGCCGGCGCCGGGTCCGCGGCGCGGTGCTCGAGCGCGTGCTCGGTCGCCCGGACCTCGGCACGGGCTGGGCCGACCAGATCACGCTGTCCCACGTGCCCGCGGCCGAGTTCCACGCGCTGCAGGGTCGGACCCTCGCGGAGGCCGCCGAGGCCACCGGCGCCGACCCGGTCGACCTCGCCCTGGACCTGCTCGTCGACTCGGCGCTGCAGGTCACCGTGATCATGCGCGTCCCCCGTCCCCGGACGGCCGACGAGCTCGCGCCGCTCTTCCGGCTGCCCGGGCACACGGCGGGCTCCGACGGCATCTTCGTCGGGACCCACCCGCACCCGCGGGCCTACGGCACGTTCGCGCGGTACCTCGAGGACTACACGATCCCCGAGCGGCTCGGGTGGCCGGAGACGGTGCGGCACCTGTCGACCACGAGCGTCGAACGGTACCGGCTCGGCGAGCGTGGCACGGTGCGCGTCGGAGCGGTGGCCGACCTCGTCGTGGTGGACCCGGCACGGGCGTCCGCGGGCGCGTCGTACGAGCAGCCCGTGCGCGTCGCGGAGGGCATCGACGACGTCCTCGTCGCCGGGGTCCCGGTGCTCGCCGACGGCGCACTGACGCACGCGACCCCCGGGCGGGACTCCGTCGGGACGGAGCAGGCACCGGGGGTCGATGAGGCTTCGCTCAGCGAGTGCCGCGGCCGGGCGGCCGCGGGGCGCGGCGGCGTCGGCGTCCGCCGGTCACTCCGTCGGCGGGAGCACCGCCACGACGTCGATCTCGACGAGGATGTTCGCGAGGTGCGACTGGACGGTCGTGCGCACCGGGTACGGCTGCGAGAAGTGCTTGGCGTACTCCTCGTTGAACGCCGGGAAGTCGCGGTCGGAGTGCTCGAGGTGCACGGTCGACTTCACGACGTCGTCGAGCGTGGCGCCGTGCTCGGCCAGGACCGCGGCGACGTTCGCCAGCACCTGGGCGGTCTGACCCGCGACGTCGTCGGCGATCTCGCCGGTGGCGGGGTCCTGCGGGCCGAAGCCGGCGGTGTAGACGAAGCCGTTCGCGACGATCCCCTGGCTGTACGGTCCGGCGGGCTTCGGGGCGTTGTCGGTCACGATGGCGGTCTTGTTCGGCACGGTGCTCCTCACGTCGGTGGTCGAGGACTCCAGGCTAGGCGGGCGGCCCGCACCGGGCGCGACCACCCACCGGGCTGTTTCTGCTCTGCAGAACGCGAGCCGCGCCTCCCGGCCGTCCGGACGATCGGGTGATGCGGTGTTCACAGGGCGGAGGCGTCTACGCTCGGAGCGTGCCCCTGCCATGCCCGAACATCGCGGAGTGCCGCGGTGAGTCGACTGGACGGGACCCTCACGGAGTCGATCGCGAGCGGCCGTCGTCGGCTGCTGGACCTCGCGACGAGCCTGCCGGCGTGGACCGCCGTGCTCCTGGTGTGGACCGGCGGGCGCATCGTCTCCACGTTCTGGCTGGCGCTCGCGTTCCCGCTCATCGGTCGCGCGCTGCCGGAGAACGCGATCTGGGGCAACGACCACGGTTTCCTCAACTTCCTGACGGCGTGGGACGGCCAGTACTACGAGCAGATCTCCGTGCACGGGTACCCGTCCGCCCTGCCGCTGGACGCCGCCGGCCACGTCGCACAGAACGCGTGGGCGTTCCTGCCGGCGTTCCCGTTCACGATCCGGATGCTCACCGCCTCGACCGGCGTGCCGTTCGACGTCGGTGCGCCCGCGATCGCCCTGCTCGCCGGACTCGTCGCGACCTACCTGCTGCACCGGCTGGTGCGCGACCGCGCGGGGTCCGCGGCGGCCCTGTGGGCCGTGTTCTTCTTCACGTGCGGCCCGCTGTCGTTCCTGCTCCAGGTCGGGTACGCGGAGAGCCTGTTCCTCGCGCTGACGTTCGGCGCGCTGCTCGCCCTCGAGCGTCGACGCTACGGGCTGCTCACGATCCTCGGGGTGGCCGCGGCGTTCACACGGCCGGGCGCCCTGGCGATCCCGCTCGTGCTGGGCGTCGTGGCACTCGTGCGGTGGGCCCGCGCACGGCGCACCGAGGGTGTCCGCTCCCTCGACGCGTTCCCCGTCGTCGAGCGCGTCCAGGTCGTCACGGCCGGGATCGTGCTGGTCGTCGCCGGTTTCGCCTGGCCCCTCATCGCCGCGCACGCCACGGGTGAGCCGAACGCGTACCTCGAGACCGAGATGTCCTGGTGGGTGAACTTCATCGGGCGGGTCGACTTCATGCCGCTGACGCCGTGGTTCCTCATCGCCGCGCGGTGGCTCGGCGTCGGCGGGGTCCTCATCGTGGTGTTCCTGCTCGTCGCCTACCCGGTGTGGCTGCTCCGACGGTCGACCCGTCGCCTGGGCTTCACGACCGTGGTGTTCTCGGCGGCGTACGCGCTGTACGTCTTCGCGGTGTCGCTGCCGATGGCGTCGACACCGCGGCTGCTCATGCCGCTCGCACCGTTGTTCGGCTCGCCGGAGCTCGTGGCGAAGCCGTGGATGCGCTGGACCCTGGTGGTCTGCGCGCTGCTCGGGCAGCCCGTGCTGGTCGCGGTGCTCTGGCTGCTCGGGCCGCCCTGACGCACGTCGGCCCGGTTGAGACGGACTCCGCCCCGAGCGCGAGACACCACCGGGAGCTCGGGACACCGCCGGATCCGGTGGTGTCCCGAGGCTCACACGGTGTCTCACCAGGACGGGGGTGCGTCCACCCAGCGAGACTCCGCGCGGGTGCGGCTCGCTAAAGCTCGACCGTCCCGTGGTCGCCGGTGTCGGGCTGGCTCTGCTTGCCGATCGCGGCCTTGAGCGTCTGCACGAGGCTGCCGACGGGGCCGGTGTCCTGCGTCCAGTACTCGACCGAGTCACCCTCGACGGTGAGGAGCCGGATCGACGGGTCGTCACGGCCCTCGGGGAACCAGGCCTCGGCGAACGGCGACCACAGCTCGTCGATCACCGAGTCGTCCCGGGCCACGGTGGCGGTGCCGGCGATGGACAGGTAGCCGCCCTGCGACTCGATCGCGACGTTGACGTGCGGGTTCCTGGCGATGTCCTCGACCTTGTCGCTGCCGTCCTGCACCAGGAACCGGAGCGTGCCGTGGAACGCCTTGTCCTGCACGGCGAGGGGCCGCGCGTGGAGCTGGCCGTCCTCGCCCACGGTCGTCAGCAGGGCCGTGTGGGCTCCGTGGACGATGTCCGAGATCGCTGCGCGCTGGTCTGCCTCTGTGTCGGTCATGGTGCTCCTCTCGCGTCGTGCGCTCCGTTGTGCTCGACGTGCGGCCGAGCCTCCCCGAGGCGCGTTCCGTTCCGCCCAGTCTGCCCCCGGACCCTGTGCGCGTCCGCCTGGAGGCGCGACCCGCCTCCGCCACACCGGTCGCCGCGCGTAGGCGGTCGATTCGCGCGTAGGCGGTCGATTCGCGCGTAGGTGGTCGATTCGCGCGTAGGCGACCGGAAGAACTGACCGCCTACGCGCGAAAGTGCTTCCCACCGCGGGCGTTGTGGGAACGAACGCGCAGCGGGTCAGACGGCGGGTTCGCGGATCGTGGTCTCGACGTCGACGACCTGGGGGATGCGGGGCATCGACGCGAACCCGAACGCCACGGGCGGGTCCAACGGCGCGATCGACCCGAGTGGCTCCCCCGCCCAGGTCCCGCGCACGCCGGTGACGTCGTGCGCCCCGGTCACGCCGTAGAACTCGCGGCGACCGTTCCCGGCAGACCCGGCGGTCGCGGCGCCCGGTGCGACGAGCCGCGCGACGGGGTCGACCACCGCGAGCCACCGCGGGTCTCGGGCGATCGGCTTCGGGATGATCCGGAGCGCCCGGCCGAGCGGCGAGATCGTGCCGACGTCGATCGATGCCTGCAGTGGGCCGGCCTCGAGTTCGAGCCCCGGCCCGTGCGTCGGGTCCGGACGTCGACGACCGAGACGCTGTCGAACCGGTACGTCCCGGAGACGTACGCCGCGACGAGCTCGTCGGGCGCGAGGAGCACCGACGTCCCGTCCGCGAGCTCGAGGAACACGTCCGTGAACGCGCCGAACGGGGACCGTTCCCACATGCCGACGACGATGCGGACGCCGGAGGTCGTGCCGACACCCATGATCCGGCCGCGGAACCGGCGCTCGACGGGAGGGGTGCTGGGGCGGGACGGCATGCCCTGGACCGTACCCGGCGCGCCCGTGAGCCGATCCGACGAGCCGAGCTGCGCCTCCAGACCGACCGTCATGCGAAAGCGACAGATCCCCGCGAACTTGCCGCGGGAATCTGCCGCTCTTGCGGGAGCAACCGGAGCCGAGCGGGCCGGACGGCCCGAGCGGCGCGGTGGGCGCCTAGGGAACCGGGACCGGCTCCGCCAGCAGCTCCCGCACCCGCGGCGCGACCTGCGTGCCGTAGAGCTCGATGGACCGCATCATGTCCGCGTGCGGCAACCGTCCGGTCGCGTACCGCATGTCGAACCGGGAGACGCCGAGGATCCGCATGTTCCTCGCGATCTTCCGCGCGACCGTCTCCGGCGACCCGACGTAGAGCGACCCGCCGGCGGACAGCCCCGCGCGGTACCCCGCGACGTCGAGGGGCGGCCAGCCACGCTCCCGGCCGAGCTGGTCGGTGACGGCCTTGTGGTACGGCCAGTAGCGCTCGGCGGCCTCGTCGTCGGTGGCGGCGACGAACCCGGGCGAGTGCATCGCGATCGGCTGCTGCGGCAGGTCGAGCCGCGTGAGGGCCTGCCGGTAGAGCCGCGAGAACGGTGCGAACTGCGCTGGCTGCCCACCGATGATGGCGAGGAACAGCGGCAGCCCGTACGACGCGGCCCGGATGACCGACTGTGGCGAGCCCCCGACACCGATCCACGTCGGGATCGGGCCGTGCTCGAAGCTTCGGGAAGACGTCCTGGTCGACGAGTGCGGAGCGCTTCGTACCGGACCAGGTGACCCTGTCGCCGCCGCGGAGGGCCGCCCAGAAGCTGGAGCTTCTCCTCGAACAGCACCTCGTAGTCGGCGAGGTCGTGGCCGAACAGCGGGAACGACTCGGTGAAGGACCCGCGACCGAGGATGACCTCGGCACGCCCGTCCGAGATCGCGTCGACGGTGGCGAACCGCTCGTAGACGCGGACCGGGTCATCCGACGAGAGGACCGTGACCGCGGAGCCCATGCGGATCCTCGAGGTGCGGGCGGCGATCGCGGCGAGGACGACCTCGGGAGCGCTCACGACGAAGTCGGCACGGTGGTGCTCGCCGACGCCGATGAAGTCCACGCCCACCTGGTCGGCGAGGACGGCCTGGTCGACGACGTCGCGGATGGTCTGCGCGTCGGACTCGAGACCGCCGTCGGGCAGTTCGGTGACGTCGCCGAAGGTGTCGAGGCCGAAGCTGCACGGGGCCGACCCGCTCCGGTGCGGGCGGCGGCACGTCCGAGGCACGGTCGGTGCCGAATGCGTTGCTCATGTCTCCTCCTGGTCGCATGTTCATGCGTTTGCATGAACGTACCACACGGGAACGTGCACGGCCAGGCCCCGCGTGTACGGTCGCCCGCATGCCGCAGATCCCCGACCAGACCGGCCGCCGCATCGTCGTCACCGGCGCGAACAGCGGAACCGGCAAGGAGACCGCCACCCGCCTCGCGGCGGCCGGCGCGTCCGTCGTGCTCGCCGTGCGCACCGCGTCGAAGGGCGACGACGCGGCGGCCGCCATCCGCCGGTCGCACCCCGGTGCCGACGTCGAGGTACGGGAGCTCGACCTCGCCGACCTGTCGAGCGTGCGCCGTTTCGCCGCCGGCCTTCTGGACGACGACCGCCCCCTCGACGTGCTCGTGAACAACGCCGGGGTGATGGCCCCGCCGAAGCGCTTCGAGACGGTCGACGGGTTCGAGCTGCAGTTCGGCACGAACTTCCTGGGTCCGTTCGCCCTGACCAACCTGCTGCTCCCCGCGCTCCTCCGCTCGCCCGACCCCCGCGTCGCGACGATGTCGAGCATCGCCGCGGTCCCCGGCAGGATCCGGTTCGACGACCTGCAGTGGGAGCGCGGCTACAACGGCTGGCGTGCCTACGCCCAGTCCAAGCTCGCCGATCTGCTCCTCGCGCTGCACCTGCACCGGCTCTCCGTCGAGCTGGACTGGCCCCTGACGAGCACCGCCGCACACCCCGGGTACACGCGGACGAACCTGCAGTCGGCCGGTCGGTCCCTCGGACGCTCGCGACCCGTCCGGTCGAGCG
Organism: Curtobacterium flaccumfaciens; assembly: GCA_029689965.1. GTDB lineage: Bacteria > Actinomycetota > Actinomycetes > Actinomycetales > Microbacteriaceae > Curtobacterium > Curtobacterium flaccumfaciens_E. The sequence goes on from CP121450.1 coordinate 3,407,642, forward strand.
ACCGGGCGCTGCCGTTCACCCAGGACGTCGAGCAGGGGTCCGAACCGTTGCTCTACGCCGCGGTCGGACCGAAGGCGACGAGCGGGGCGTACTACGGGCCGTCCGGGCTGTTCGGGCTCACCGGTCCGGCGACCCTCGCGTCCATCCCGCGCTCGGCGCGGAGCGCCGACCTCGCGCGCTCGCTCTGGGCGGTGGCCGAGGACCTCACGGGGACGCGTCCACCCGTCTGACGCGGGAGCGGCGTCTCGGCGCCGGTCCGGCCGGCCGGCGTCTCGGCGCCGGTCCGGCCGACCGGCGTCTCGGCGCTGGTCCGGCCGACCGGCGTCTCGCCTCGTCGAGACGAGACGCCGCCCGAGTCGCCGAACGCCGCGGTGCCGACCAGACGCCGCTGAATCCGGCGGCGTCCCGCTCGGACGGCGGTGTCTCGACGGGCAGACGGCGTCCCAGCATGCTGAGACGCACCTCGTCGACGGCGTTCCGGGCTGAAGGCGCGGGGCGCCCCGGCACGCAGCGCCGACTCCGACGGGCGGCCCCGACACAAAGCACCGTCTCAGGCGTGGTGCAGCTCGACCGATCCGTCCAGTCGCCCCGGTTCGGTGAGGCGCGCGTGCTGCAGCACCGTGCGCGTGGGCCCGACCGCCGCCGCCACGATCGACAGCGTCGCGAAGTGCCCGTCGCGCTCGTGCGCGTCGCGCAGGATCGCGTCCGGGTCGTCCGCGGGCAGGACGGTGGACTCCGCGAGCAGACCGAACCAGCCGCTCCACCCGTCACCGGCATCGTCGCCGGCGTCCGCCGTGCGGAGCTCGTCGAACGGTCCGAGCACGGGCGGTGCGGTCGGTGCGCCGACCGCACGGAACGCCTCGAGCCACCGTCCGATGCGCGGCGCGGACGGGTCGTCCGGTTCGCCGTGCGTGACCATGTGCACCCCCGGCCCGAGCTCCGTCGTCCGGATGCGGGAACCGTCCCACGTCCGGACCTCGGCACCCGAGGCGGTGGCCCGGACGAGGTTGAACGCCCGCGTGGTCGGCAGCGTGCCGTCGTGCCCCGGGAGCGCCCCGGCGAGGGCGTCCAGCGGGACGACACCGCGGGTGGTCCAGGTGCCGTCGACGCTCGGCACCGACTCGCCGCGGTTCAGCACCACCGCGAGTCCCGCCGTGTCCGACGCGGCGAGCCACGCCCCACCCGCCGAACGGTCACGCACGCCACGAACCGAGGGGTCGCGTTCGGGCCACCACGCGGCGGGTGGGTCCCACGGACGCTCCGGCGACTCGTCGCGCAGGGCCAGCATCGTGACGGGCCACTCCGAGCCGGGGTCGACTCGGACGACGACGGTGCACATAGGATCGATCCTCGCACGGCGCCCGGGTAGCGTGACCGACGTGAACGCAGCAGCAGAGCGCCCTCTGACCGTCGTCGTCGGGATCACCGGGGGCATCGCCGCCTACAAGGCCGTCGGCGTCGTCCGCGACCTCGTCAAGCGCGGACACGACGTGCACGTGGTGCCCACCGAGGGTGCGCTCCGGTTCGTCGGCCTGCCCACCCTCGAGGCGCTCAGCCGCAACCCGGTCACCACGAGCGTGTTCGACGACGTCGCCGAGGTCCGGCACGTCTCGCTCGGCCGTCGGGCGGACCTCGTGGTCGTCGCACCCGCCACCGCCGACGCCCTCGCGCGGATGGCTGCGGGCCTGGCCGGCGACCTGCTCGGCACGACACTGCTCGCGACCGAGGCACCCGTCGTCGTCGCGCCCGCCATGCACCCGCAGATGTGGGAGCACCCGGCGACCCGGGCCAACGTCGCCGCGCTCCGGGAACGCGGCGTCCGGTTCGTCGGCCCCGTGGTCGGTGCCCTGACGGGCGACGACGCGGGCATCGGGCGGATGGCGGAGCCCGAGGACATCGTCGCCGGCGCACTCGCCGGACTCGACCACGCGGCGGACGCAGGCCGGATCCCGGCTGCCGAGCCGCGCCTCGCCCCACCGGCGGGACCGGCCCCCACCGGTGCCGGTACCGGCGCTCGCGGCGAGCAGGGCGACCTCGCCGGCGTCCGTGTGGTCGTCAGCGCCGGCGGCACCCGAGAGCCGTTCGATCCCGTCCGCTTCGTCGGCAACCGGTCGAGCGGCCGCCAGGGCCTCGCGATCGCCGCGGACGCGGCCCGCCGCGGCGCGATCGTGACCGTCGTCGCGGCGAACGTCGAGGCCGCTCTCACCGCCGGCCTCGATGCCACCGTGGTGCCGGTCGGCTCCGCGCTCGAGCTCGCCGAGGCGGTGCACGGCGCAGCCGCCGACGCCGACGTCGTCGTGATGACCGCCGCGGTCGCCGACTACCGCCCGGCGGAGGTGCGTCCGGAGAAGCTTAAGAAGGACGCGCAGGGCGACACCATGACGCTGGAGCTCGTGCGGAACCCGGACGTGCTCGCCGACCTCGTCGCGGATCGTCGCACCGGTCAGATCGTCGTCGGGTTCGCGGCCGAGACCGAGCCGGACCGGGCAGCCCGCATCGAGCTCGGCCGCGCCAAGATCGCCCGGAAGCCGGCCGACCTGCTCGTGGTGAACCACGTCGGGTGGTCCTCGGGCTTCGAACGCGAGGAGAACGCCATCGAGGTGCTCGTCCCCGGCGGCAAGGTCGTCCGCGAGACCTCCGGCAGCAAGGCCGAGGTGGCCACCGCGATCCTCGACCTCGTCGCCACGGCACTGACCTGAGCCTTCCCCGTGCGCCCCAGCACGCCGCGGGCACGATGGGTGCATGCGACGACGCGAGCGCGCACGACGCGCCACCCGGACCGCCGCCCTCCTCGCCGTCGTGCTGGGCGGGGCCGGTGTCTCCCACTTCCTGCGACCGCGCGGGTACGACCGGATCGTGCCTGACATCCTCCCCCGCGCCTGACCACGCTGGCGTCGGGCGCCGCCGAACTCGGCATCGCCACCGGGCTCGCCGTACCGGCCACCCGCCGCGCCGCAGGCTGGGCAGCCGCCGGGTTGTTCCTCGCGGTGTTCCCCGCGAACGTCAAGATGGCGAACGACCTGCTCGACAGCCCGAGGTCGACCCGCACCATGCGGCTCGTCTCCGTGCTCCGTCTGCCGCTGCAGGCGCCCCTCGTCGCCTGGGCCGTGCGCGTCGGCCGCCACGCGCCACGACGGTGACCGAGCCGTCGCGCACCCGCGCCGCGGTGCCGTTGCTGCACCGTCCGGTCACGGTGCACGCTTGGGAGGACGTCGTGTTCGCCCACTGGCGGCACGACCCGGACTCCCTCGCACGGCTGGTCCCGCGCGGGACACGTCCCGACGTCGTCGACGGCAGCGCGTGGGCGGGCCTGTCTGCGTACGTCTTCCGCGAGACCCGGGTGCCGCCGTTCCCGCCCTCGGGCCGCCTCGGGACGATGACCGAGGTCACCGTCGAGGTGCTGACGGTCGACGACGGCGGCCGCCGCGGGGTCGCGTACCGCACCGTCGACACCGCGAACGTGCCGGCGATCGTCGCCGCACACGCGCTGCTCGGAGTGCCGTACACGTTCGCGCACGCGCGGGCGCGTCGGCGTGCGGACACCCTCGCGTACCGCTCCGTCCGGCACCCGTCACGTGCCGTGCACCCGATCCGCTGGGCGCGTGGTCGGGCGCGCGGAGGGGAGGCGCGGCACGGCCCCGGCACGACGCCACCCTCCGCGTCGTGGCCGGTCCGGCGGTCGACTCCCCGCTCGCCACGGAGCTCACGACACGGGAGGGCATCCACGCACGCCATCTCGCGCAGACGGTCTTCTGGCAGCGCCAGCACCCGCCGCTCACGATCCGGTCGGCACGGCTCGAGCGCCTCGCGGGCGACCTGCCCGACGCCGTCGGGATGCCCGGGCTGTTCGACCGCGCGCCCGACTCGCTGCTCGTCGTGGACGGCACGACGGTCCGTTACGCCTGGGGGACGTGGTCCGGTGACCGACGACCCGCACCACCTCGATCGCTTCGTCCGTGCCCAGGACGGCGTGCACGACGCCGCGCTCGCCGAGCTCCGGAACGGGCGGAAGTCGTCGCACTGGATGTGGTTCGTGTTCCCCAGCTCGCCGGCCTCGGCCGATCGGTGATCGCGCAGCGGTTCGCCCTCGACGGCCTGGCCGAGGCCCGGGCGTACCTCGGGCACCCCGTGCTCGGCCCTCGGCTGCTCGCGGCGACGGAGGCCGCGGCGTCGGCACCGGCGCGTTCCGCGGACGACCTGCTCGGGGGCGTCGACGCCCTGAAGCTCCGCTCGTCGATGACCCTGTTTGCGCTCGCGGCCCGCGACCCCGCGCCGTTCCGGTCGGTGCTCGACCGCTGGTACGACGGCACCGAGGACCCGGTGACCGTCCGGCTCCTGCACCTCGACGACTGACACTCTGGCGTTCCGAGTGCAACGCCGTTCGTATATCAGGTACGGTGAAGCATGCGTCCGCACCGAGTGGTCGGGTGCACGACCCGTCCGCACGTCACGAACCCGGAGGAACGCCCATGCCGGTCCCCAGCAGCGCACCGACCGAGCACCAGCTGCTCCGCGACACCGTCCGTCAGAAGATCCACGACGCGATCATGGACGGCACGCTGGAGCCCGGCGAGCGTCTCAACGACGACGAGCTCATCGCATGGCTCGGCGTCTCCCGCACCCCCATCCGCGAGGCCCTGAGCCAGCTCGCACGTGCGGGCCTCATCGAGATGGCCCCCAACCGGTACACGCGGGTCACCACGCCGAACCCGACCGAGGTCGTCGAGGCACTGCAGACCCTCGGGTGCTCTTCGGGGTGTCGTGCGCCTGGCGGTCCCGCGCCTCGGCGCCGCGTCGAAGAAGCGCATCATCGCAAAGCTCGACGCGACCATCAAGGACTACGAGACGCACGACGTGCAGGCCGTCAACCACGACGCGCTCGACGTGTTCGCACTCTACGTCGAGGAGTGCGGCAACGAGAACCTGCAGCGTGTCTGCCGTGACACCATGGACGGCCTGGCGTTCCGCCTGCGCCTGCCGAACCTCGACGAGCTCGTCGACTGGGACCAGCAGACCGCCGACTTCCGCCGACTGCGGCAGGCCACGATGTCCGGCGACAACGTCGAGGCGGAGCTCGCGACCGAGGCGATCCACCTGCTCCCGGGCGAAAAGCGGTAGTCGGCACCGAAAGCGGTAGCCGGCACCGAAAGCGGTAGCCGGCACCGAAAGCGGTGGTCGGCACCGCGACGCGCTGATCCCACCTGAGCACCCGTGCAGGAACCGTCCGTCTCGCCGACGCGAGACGGACGGTCTTCGTACACCGCGCCTCCCGTCGGTCGCCGGAGCGGCGCGTGAGCCGCTCCCAGTCACGCGCTGCGGTGAGCCGATAGCATCGCCCCGACCACCCGTCGAACGACCCGGAGCACCGCATGAGCCACCGCCAGCCGGACCGCACCGAGATCGCGGCGCGCCTCGCCGCCGCGGTCGGCAGGATCAACCGACGAGCACGGACCGACTCCGCCACGCTCGGGTACGGCATCGTCTCCGCCCTGGCGACGATCCAGCGCGAGGGACCGCTCCGTCCCGGCGACCTGTCGCGGATCGAGGTCGTCACGAAGCCGACGATGACCCGTATCCTCACGGAGCTCGAGCAGCGTGGCTTCATCGAGCGCGAGGCCGACCCCAGGGACGGTCGCGCGTTCATGGTGAGCGCCACACCGGAGGGCATCGCGGCCGTCGAACGGGCGCGCGCCGACCGCACCGGGATCGTCGCCGGGCTCATCGCCGAGCTGCCCGAGCCGGACGTCGCCGCGATCGCCGGCGCCTTGGAGGCGCTCGAGCGCGTCGCACTGGGCGGACGCGTTCAGGAACCTCACACCTCCGGAGTCTGATCAGGACGTTACCGAACCGTTACCAACGGGTGGACGGACGGTTCTGACAGGGAGTCTGGATGCCGTCTCCAGCCTGACCGTTCATCGTGGCGGCTTCGCCTCGGCGGCCACCCCCACGGTCGCCGACCGGCGGACGGACGGGCCCCACACCACCGTCCGGTCCTCCCCCGGCTCGCGAGCTCCTGACGACGGACGTCCCCACGTCCCGTGTTCCTGCGCGCTCCCCATCCCCCGCGCGCAGCGTCACCAGCTGCGCACCACGAGCCGGCCGACCACCGGAATCGATGACAGGACGCAACACCGACCTCCCCACCACCACGGCCTCGACCCGACGTGAGGCCCTGAACTCCCCCAACCGGCGACTGCGCCGTGCGCTCCGCCGCCCCTCCACGCTCATCGTCGGCGGAGCAGCGGTCCTCGCCGTCGCCGGCGGCATCGCGACCGTCGGCACGCAGCCCGCGATCGGCGAGGCGCTCGGCATGCCGACCGCCAGCGCGACCTCGGCGCCCGCCCTCGGCGGCACGGCGCTCGACCGCGCCCAGGCCGCTGCGACCCTCGCCACCGCGCAGACCGTCGTCGAGACGGCGAACGACAAGACCGACACCGCCACGCTGGAGCGCCGGATCGACGCTCTCGACGGCTACCGGAAGCTCTCCGGGGCGGCGCTCACCTCGCGGATCTCCGCGACCGTCGACGCCACCGCCGACGTGTCGAACGCCAGCGCGACCCAGGACAAGCGGGACGCGGACGCGAAGGCCGCAGCGGCGGCGGCCGCTGCGAAGGCTGCGGCCGAACGCGCCGCGGCGGCCGAGGCGGCCCGGAAGCAGGCCGCTGCGAACACCGTCGCGGGCGCGAAGGCCACTGCCAGCTCGCTCGCGGCGTCGAAGTACGGCTGGGGCTCCGACCAGTTCCAGTGCCTCGACAGCCTCTGGACCAAGGAGTCCGGCTGGAACTACCAGGCCGTCAACGCGAACGGCGGCGCGACCGGGATCCCCAGGCGCTCCCGGGCTCGAAGATGGCGACGATCGCGGCGGACTGGCGCACCAACGCCACGACGCAGATCACGTGGGGGCTGCAGTACATCAGCGCCTCGTACGGCACCCCCTGCGCCGCGTGGGCGCACTCGCAGGCGTCGAACTTCTACTGAGCACGAGCCGCAGGCGACGACGAACGGCCCCGGGTCCTGCACCGGGGCCGTTCTCGTGTAGGCATACCGGGTGACCACCATCGGACTCCGCCGCATGGCACCACGCGACCCCGCCGAGGGGCACCGCGCCGCCAGCCCACTCGAGCTCCTCTTCGACCTCGTCTTCGTCGTCGCCGTGGGGTTCGCCGCGTCGAACCTGCACGAGATCGAGATCGAGGGACACGTGTCGTCGGCCGTGGTCGCGTACGCGTTCGTGTTCTTCGCGATCTGGTGGGCGTGGATGAACTTCACCTGGTTCGCGACGTCGTTCGACACCGACGACTGGCTCTACCGCGTGATGACCTTCGTCCAGATGGCCGGTGTGCTGGTCCTCGCCGCCGGGACGCGCGCAGCGATGGTCGACGGGGACATCGGTGTCGTGGTCGCCGGCTACGTCGTGATGCGTCTGGCGCTCGTCGGGCAGTGGCTCCGTGCCGCGGCCTCGTCGCCCGAGTACCGTCGGACGGCGCTGCGCTACGCCGGCGGCATCGTCGTGGTGCAGGTGCTGTGGGTGCTCGCACTCCTGCTGCCCGGGACGGTTCGTCCGTACGTCATCCCGGTGCTCATCCTGCTCGAGGTCCTCGTTCCGCCGTTCGCGGAAGCGGGAGCGCGAGCCCGCACCACTCCGTGGCACACCAGGCACATCGCGGAACGGTACTCGCTCTTCACGCTCATCGTCCTCGGCGAGGGGCTCGTCGCCTCGGCCAACGCGGTCATCGACGGCATCGCACACGCCGAGCACCTCGGCTCGCTCCTCGTCCTGGCCGCCTGCGGGCTCGTGATCGTCGCCGGACTCTGGTGGATCTACTTCTCCCGTGAGCAGCACGACCACATCCGTTCCCTGCCCACGGCGCTCGTGTTCGGCTACGGGCACTACCTCGTGTTCGCCGCCGCCGGGGCGCTGCCCGCCGGGATCGAGGTCGCGGTGAGCGCCGATGCGGACGGCGCACACCTCACGCACACGTCCGTGGCGGCCACCATCGCGGTGCCGGTCGCGCTGTTCGTCCTGTCGATCTGGGCGCTCGCGTTGCGCCCGTCGCTCACGACGGGGTGGAACGTCGTCGTCGTGGCGCTCGCGGTCGCCGTGCTGGCGAGCACCGCACTGCCCGCGATCTCGCTGATCGCGACCGCGGGGCTCGTCGCGGCGATCGTGGTGGTGCTGGAGGTGGCCGACCGCACGTCGTGACCGTCAGCCGACGCGTGCGACGCGGACGTCGACCCGGCTGAGCACGAGACCGTGCGCGCCCGCCGCCGCGAGCGCTGCGACGTGCGCCGCCCGGGCGGTCTCGGGAGCGGGACGCGTGCCGTCCGTGCCGATGACGACCCGCAGGACGTCCTCGTCGAGGACCACCCGCGCGACCGCGGCTCCCGTCGCGAGGTTCCGCGCGGCGGCGACCATGCTGCCGATCGTCGGACGGGCCCGGTAGAGCTCGGCGACGCCCGGGACGCCGAGCACCGCGGTCTCGACGGCGGCGAACACGTCGTCATCGGTGGTCATGCGTCCTCCTCGGGGATCGTCGTGTCGGCGTCGGTCGCGGCTCGGACCGGCAGCAGGTCGCGCACGACGACGTCGACGGCTTCGAGCTCGAGGTCGGTCTCCGCCGCGAGGACCCTGGCGACCGCACTCCGGACGAGGGCGGCGGCCGTCTGCAGGGGCACCCCGGTGCCGACCGCCAGGTCGACGGTCACCCGCACCGGTGCGTCGAGCTCGACGACATCGCCGTCGAGGACGCACCGGGTGACGACGACACCGGGCACCGCGTCGCCGGCCGAGCGGATGAGCGAACGGATCGCCCCCTCCGTCATCACCGGGCGCTCCGTGGGAGCCTGCGGACGCAACGGGACGTCCCGGCCGGCTCGGGCCTCGAGGGAGATGTTCGCCAGCACGCCGCTGACCCAGGACTCGTCCACCGCTGGTTCGTCCGCCGCGGCCGCCTCGAGCGATCCGAGGGAGGACTGGCGCAGCCGCACGATCGCAGCGAGGGCGTTCTGGCACGCGGCGGAGTCGTCGATGCTCGGGTCCGCGGGTTGCATGCCGGCGTCCAGGTAGTCGGCGAGCTCGTCGATCGTGTGCCCGTCGAGGTCGTCGGGCTCGAGCGACTCGAGCCGGACGGTGTCGCGGTCGGTCATCGCCATCCCTCCATCAGACGGATCATGTTCTTCCTCGCCCGCGACAGCAAGCCGCGGACCGTGGAGGCAGGGAGGTCCAGTTCCTCCGCGATGTCCTCGTACCGGTACTCGAGCACTTCCTTCATGATCCAGCAACGACGCTGGGCGTCGGGGAGCGCGGCGAGCGCCGTCTCGACCGCCTCTTCGCGGGAACGCGCTTCAGCGACCCGTTCGGGTGTGTCGGCCGCCGGTGCCTCGATCTCGAGTTCGGTGACGTCGTCGTGGAACCGGCGCGCACGGATGCGGTCGATGCACTTCCGGCTCAGGATCCGCATGAGCCACGACTTGACCCGTGCGCCGTCCTCCAGCCGGTCCAGTCGGTTCCAGGCGGTGATGAAGGTCTCCTGCACGACGTCGTCGAGCTCGTCCGTCGATCCGAGGGTCCTGCGGGCGTACGCGCGCAGGAGCGGGGTGTACCGGCGGATGAGGACCTCGAACGCCCGGACGTCGCCGTCGGACGAACGACCCGCGAGGACGGCGTCGTCGAGGTCGGTCAGGGGCTGGTCGAGCACGGTTTCCTTCTACTGGTGACGGGTGGGGTTCTCCTGGACGGGGTTCGCGGCGGCCCCGTACCGATGGGACGGTGCGGGCCGTGGGATCGTCACACTTCTGTGTTCGCCGTTCGTGCGGCAGGCTTGGTGCATGTCGCTCGTCACCGCCGTCTGCCGCGTCGACCGCCTGCTGCCCGACCCGGGCACGGTCGGGATCACCGCGATCGACAAGCGTCCCGTGGACGGCCCCGTCCGCGTGCGACCGCTCGGGTTGTACGCCGACGTGCAGGCGGACCGGAAGCACCACGGCGGCGAGGACCAGGCCGTGTACGCCTACGCCGACGAGGATGCCGCGTACTTCGCGGAGCTCCTCGGGCGCGAGGTCCCGCCCGGGCTGTTCGGCGAGAACCTCCGGACCGCCGGCCTCGACGTCACCGGCGCCGTGACCGGCGAACGCTGGCGGATCGGCGAGTCCCTCGAGCTCGAGGTCACGATCCCGAGGAACCCCTGCGCCACCTTCGCCCGGCGCATGCGACTCGACGGATGGGTGAAGCGGTTCACCGAGGAGGGGCGCCCCGGTGCGTACCTCCGCGTGCTCCGCGCCGGTCCGGTGGCGGCCGGGGACACGGTCGTCGTCACCCACCGCCCGGAGCACGGCGTGACGATCGGGCAGATCTTCGCCGGGCTGACCCCCGAGCAGGCTCGCGCCGTGCTGGACTCCGGTACGACGCTCGCTCCCAAGGTCGTCCGTGACGTGTCGAAGGTGCTCGCGCGCGCGACCGCCTGACACCGACCGCGCCGCGCCGCCGAGATCAGTCCGCCTGCCCGCGGCGCACCGGTCGATCGGCCGCCTCGCCCGCGGCAGCTTGGCGACGACGAGGTCGTACGCGTTGCCGACGAGGTCTTCGACGAGGGTCTCGTCGATGCCCGGACCGGGCGACAGCGTGATCCAGTGCTGCTTGTTCATGTGCCAGCCCGGGGTGACCTCGTCGTGGTCGCGCACCAGGGCGGCGCCGTGCGGTGGAGCGCACTTCAGGTTCACGATCGGCACGCCGCGCAGTTCCGAGGTCATCGCGAACATCTTCCCGACGACCTTGTAGACGAACGCGCCCTCACCGAAGGGCTGGGTCTCCGCCACCGCGGGCAGCCCCATGGCGGTGCGGGTCACGACCTCGTGCAGCGTCTCGCCGTCCATGCGCCCAGCATGCCCCACACCGCCGACGACGCGCCTCGTTCTGGGGCGGGAGACGATGCCGGGCGGCGTCGTACCCTCGTGCCGTGCGACTCACCCGAACCCGTCTCTCCCGTTCCCTCGGCGTCACCGCCGCCGCCACCGTGCTCGCCGCGTCCGTCGTCGTCGGCGGCACCTCGGCCGCGCAGGCAGCGCCCACCGTCTACAAGAACTGCACCGCGGTGCAGAAGGTGTACTCCGGAGGCATCGCCAAGAAGTCCGTCACGAAGAACCGCGTCACCTCGAAGGGCAAGGTCACGTACCGCGCGCTGAAGGGCACGGTCAAGAAGGACGACGCCCTGTACCAGGCGAACAAGAAGATGGACGCCGATGCCGACGGGATCGCCTGCGAGAAGAGCTGACGCGGCGGGACCGGTCGCAGCGGCGGTCAGAGCGTCGGCACGCCCTCGTGCCCGGACCGCGGTCGGGCCGTACCGGCGACGCCCGTGACGACCGAGCCCGGCGGGACGTCCTTCGTCACCACGGTGTTCGCCCCCACGACGGAGTCCGCCCCCACCGTGATCGCACCGATGAGGGACGAGCCCGCCCCGAGCACCACCCGGTCCCCGACCGCCGGGTGCCGACGAGCGCCGGGCCCGTGGTCGCCGCCGCGGCCGCCGAGGGTCACCCCGTGGAAGAGCACGACGTCGTCTCCGATCACCGCGGTCTCGCCGATGACGACGCCCATCCCGTGGTCGATGAAGAAGCGCCGTCCGATGCGTGCCCCGGGATGGATCTCGATGCCCGTCGCCGAGCGGGCGACCTGCGCGACGACCCGCGCCGCGAACCGCGATCCGGGGAGTCCGGCCGCGTTCCACAGGCGGTGTGTGAGCCGGTAGGTCCAGATGGCGTGCAGTCCCGAGTAGACGACGGCGTTCTCGAGGTCGCCGCGGGCAGCGGGGTCACCGCGACGTGCTGCGGCGAGGTCCTCCCGGATCGTCCGCAGCACGCCTCGTCGAGCGGGACGCGTCACGCAGTGAGTCCCTCGAAGAGCACGGTCGACAGGTAGCGCTCACCGGTGTCGCACACGACCGCGACGACGCGCTTGCCCGCGTTCTCCGGCCGCGCGGCCACCTCGATCGCGGCATGCACGATCGCACCGGACGAGATGCCGGCGAGGATGCCCTCCTGCGTGCCGAGATCACGGGCGACCCGGAGCGCATCGTCCAGCTCGACGTCGACGACCTCGTCGATGACGGACCGGTCGAGGACCTCCGGGACGAAGTTCGCGCCGATGCCCTGGATCTTGTGCGGGCCGGCCTTGCCCTCGGTCAGCAGCGGCGAGTCCTTCGGCTCCACGGCGACGACCTGCACCCCGGGGACGCGCTCCTTGAGGACCTGGCCGACGCCGGTGATCGTGCCGCCGGTGCCGACGCCCGCGACGAACACGTCGACGTGGCCCTCGGTGTCGCGGAGGATCTCCTCCGCCGTGGTCTTCCGGTGGATCGCGGCGTTCGCCGGTGTCTCGAACTGGTGGGCGAGGATGGCGCCCGGCGTCTCCGCGACGATCTGCTCCGCCTTCGACACGGCACCCTTCATGCCCTCGGGCCCCGGCGTGAGGACGACCTCGGCGCCGTAGGCACGGATCAGGGCCCGACGTTCGACGCTCATCGTCTCGGGCATCGTGATGACGACCCGGTAGCCGCGGGCGGCGCCGACCAGCGCGAGCGCGATGCCCGTGTTGCCGGAGGACCCCTCCACGATCGTCCCGCCGGCCTGCAGCTCGCCGGACTCCTCGGCCGCGTCGACGATCGCGACCCCGAGGCGGTCCTTCACGCTCGCCCCGGGGTTGTAGAACTCGAGCTTCGCCAGGATCTCGGCACCGCCCTCCTTCGGGAGACGGTTCAGCCGGACCAGCGGCGTGTTCCCGAACGCCTGTGAGATGTCGTCATGGATCGTGCCGCTCATCGGTACCGTCCTCTTCGGGTCTGGTCGCGCGCCTCCGCCCTGGAGGCACGGCGTGCGCTGCGATCCTAGCGATCGCACCCGGGACGGTCCCCTCCGATGACGCGCGCTGCGCGCCGGACGCGCACCGTGCCTCCCGTCCGTCACCCTCGGCGCCGCCGCCGCCCTCGCCCGCCGCCGGCGGGTCAGCGGACGTGGGCCGTGCGGGCGAACCGCTCGTCGGTGGCCTCGAGCACGCGGAGCACGTTGCCGCCGGCCAGCGCGCGCAGGTCGCCCGCTCCCCACCCCCGCCGCTCGAGCTCCGCCGCGAGCACCGGGTACCGCGACACGTCCCGCAGGTCCGGCGGCAGCACCGGTGTGCCGTCGTAGTCCCGCCGAGACCGATGTGCGCCGTGCCCGCGACCTCGCGCGCGTGCTCGACGTGGTCCGCCACGTCGGACACCGTCACGAGCGGAGGCTCCCCCGCCGAGCCGGCGTCCTCCCACTCGGCCCACGCCCGCGACACGAACTTCGGCACGAACGTGATCATGACCACGCCGCCGTTGTCCGCCAGCCGGGCGAGCACGTCGTCGGGCACGTTCCTGGGGTGGTCGTTCACGGCGATCGTCGACGAATGGCTGAAGACCACGGGCTGCGTGGCGACGTCGAGTGCGTCCTGCATGGTCGCGGGCGAGGTGTGCGAGAGGTCGACGAGCATGCCGATCTGCTCCATCTCGGCGACGATCTCGCGTCCCCGGTCGGTCAGGCCTCCGTGCGGGTGCGAGCCCGTCGCCGAGTCGGCCCACGGGGTGTCGTCGTTGTGCGTGAGGGTCATGTAGCGGACGCCCAGCCGGGCGAGGTCGCGGAGAACGGCCAGGTCGTCGCCGATCGAGTGTCCGCCCTCGGCCCCCAGCAAGGAGGCGACGCGGCCCGAGCCGACGGCGGCCCGGACCTCTCCTGCGGTCCGGGCGAGCGCGAGCGCGTCCGGGTACCGTTCGATGATCCGGTGGGCGAGGTCGATCTGCTGCAGGGTCGTGCGCACCGGGTCCGGTTCGTCGGCGGGGACGAACACCGACCAGAACTGTCCGACGACACCACCCGCGCGGAGCTTCGGGAGGTCGGTGTGCAGCGAGCCGTCCTCGGAGTCGATCCCGTCGACCACGGAGCCGTGGGTGTCGCGCCGCTCCCACGGCAGGTCGTTGTGTCCGTCGATGACCGGAAACGGGAGCGCGTCGAACGTCATGTCCCGACGCTACCGCGCGCCGTCGTTAGGCTCGGCGGATGGACCCGGTCACGCTCAGCACCGAACGCCTCGTGCTCTCGGTGCCGGAACCTGCCGACGCAGACGACGTCGTGGCGTACGCGAACGACCCGGACGTCATCGCGTACACCCCGGTACCGGTGCCGTACGGGCACGCCGAGGCGCACCACTGGATCACCGACGTGGTGCGGTCGGGCTGGGCGGCCGACTCCCGGTACGAGTTCGGGGTGCGCCGGCGCGACGATCCCCGTCTGCTCGGTACCGTCGGGCTGTTCGGCCTCGTGCACGCCGCCGCCGAGATCGGGTACGCGATGCACCCGGAGGGGCGCGGACAGGGGTTCGTGACCGAGGCGGCCGCAGCGGTCCTCGACTGGGCGTTCGCTCCGCCGCCGCACGGACTCGGCCTCGTCCGGGTGCAGTGGCGGGCGATCGCCACGAACACCCCGTCCGTCGCGATCGCGCAGCGGCTCGGTCTCCGCTACGAGGGCCGGCTCCGCTCCGGGGTGCTCCACCGCGGGCGGCGCCACGACCAGCTCGTCGCGGCGGCCCTGAGCGCTGACGACCGTTCCACCCCGATGGTCTGGCCGACCGCGTGACCGTCTCGTTCCGCGTCGTGACCGAGCTCGACGCCCCGCCGGAGCGGGCGTTCGCGCTGTCCCTGGACATCGGTGCGCACGAGCGTTCGATGGCCGCCAGCGACGAGCGCGCGGTCGCCGGCACCACGTCCGGCAGGATCGGGCTCGGCGAGACCGTCACGTGGCGCGCCAGGCACTTCGGTGTCGTCTGGCGGATGACGAGCCGGATCACCGTCCTGGAGGCACCGCACCGGTTCGTCGACGAACAGGTGCGTGGGCCGTTCGCTCGCTTCCACCACGTCCACCGCTTCGAGCCGTCGGCTCGCGGCACACGGATGGTGGACGAGATCGAGTTCCGCGCACCGCTCGGCCCGCTCGGCCTGCTCGCCGAACGGGTTGCGCTGGCGCGCTACCTGCCGCGCCTCATCCGCGCGCGGAACGAGTCGCTGGCGGCCGAGCTCCGCGACGGCGGTCAGGCCCCAGCGAACTCGCCGCCCTCGCCGTAGGCGCCTGCGTCGGTGATCCAGGCGCGGGTGGGTCGGCCGCTCAGCGCATGTGGGAAGACCACCCCGAAGGGACGGAAGCCCGCGCTCCGGTAGAGCCGGAGCGCCGGAGCGTTGTCCTCGAGCGCGTGCAGCAGGCACCGGTGGTGTCCGGCGTGCTCGGCGCGGGAGACGGCGGCCCGCAGCAGCGACCGCCCCAGGCCGTGGCCCTGCGCTCGCGGATCGACGGCCAGGAGCGAGAGGTAGGCGGCGTCCGCAGTGTCGTCGGACGATCCCGTTCCGGGAGCCGTCACGAGCGCGAACCCGGCGAGCCCGCCGTCGTCGGACGCCACGACCAGCGCCACCCGATGCGCCGCGAACTTCGCTCGCGCCCGGTCGCGGACGGCGTCCGACTCCTGGACGCCGTCACGCCTGGCGACGGCCGTCGTCCAGAGGTCGATGCACGCCTCGGTCTCGTCCTCGCGCGCGGCACGCACGACGCAGGACGATCCGGTCACCCGTTCAGCCTACGACCGAGCCGAGTCCGATCCGGAACGAGGCGCCCCGGTGCTCGTCGGGCAGCCGGTCCCCGCGTCCGTGCAGCTCGTGTCGGAGCGACCCCGGCTCGTAGCCGTCGGGGTGGACGCCCCGGGCACGGAGCTCGGCACCACGAACTCGATGACGTCCTCCACGGGACGTGCGGTGCGCGCGTCAGGGACGTGCAGTGGGTGTGTCCGGGTCGTGCAGTGGGTGTGTCCGGGTCGTGCGGTCGGCGCGTCAGGGTCGCGCGGTCGCCTCGCGCGCGGCGGCCTCGGCCGCGACCCATGCGAGCATGCCGCACTTGACGCGCATGACGAACTTCGAGACGCCGTGGAACGCGACGAGGTCCTCGAGGACGTCCTCGTCGGGTTCGCCGGCCCCGCGGGACCGCATCATGGCGCGGAACTCCTCCGTGAGCGAGAGGAGCTCGGGGACGGTCCGGCCGACCGCCATGTCGGTCAGCACCGACGCCGACGCCATCGAGATCGAGCAGCCGTCGCCCTGCCAGGCGAGATCGGCGATGCGGTCCGTGTCAGGCTCGAGGCGCACGCTGACGGTGATCTCGTCGCCGCACGTCGGGTTCCGCTCGAAGTGCGAGGCATCGGCATCTTCGAGGACGCCATCGCCGTGCCGGGCCTTGGCGTGGTCGAGGATCACCTGCTGGTAGAGCGAGTCGAGGGCGCTCACGCGGTCGCCCCCTCTGCGCCGAAGTAGGCGCGGACCTCGCCGACGGCGGTGAGGAAGCGGTCGACCTCCTGCTCGGTCGTGTACACGTAGGTGCTCGCGCGGCTGGTGGCGACCAGCCCGAGCCGACGGTGCAGCGGCTGGGCGCAGCGGTGCCGGATCGCACCGCGATGCCCTGCGCGTCGAGGTACTGCGAGACGTCGTGCGCGTGCACCCCGGCGACGTCGAACGACACGAGTCCGGAGCGCGGGACCCCGGCGGACGGGCCGACGGTGCGGACGCCCGGGATCGCCGCGAGCCCGTCGAGCAGCCGGTGTGCGAGGTGCTCCTCGTGCGCGCGGACCCGCTCCATGCCGATCGCCTGCAGGTAGCGCACCGCCTCGGCGAGCGCCACGGCCTGGGACACCGGCTGCGTGCCGGCCTCGAACCGCTCGGGGGCGGGCATGAAGTCGGTGTGCTCCATCGTGACGGTGGTGATCATCGAGCCGCCGGTCCGGAACGGGGGCAGGGCGTCGAGCAGTTCGCCGCGTCCCCAGAGCACGCCGATGCCGTTCGGGCCGAGCATCTTGTGCCCGGAGAACGCGGCGAAGTCCACGCCGAGCTCCTGCACGTCGAGCGGGCGGTGCGGCGCGGACTGGCAGGCGTCGAGCACCACGAGGGCGCCGTGCGCGTGGGCGGCCGCGACGACAGCCGACACCGGGGCGATCATGCCGGTGACGTTCGAGACGTGGGCGAACGCGACGACCTTCGTCCGGTCCGAGATCAGCGCGACGGCGTCCTCGGCGGTCCAGGTGCCGTCGTCGGCGACCGGCACCCAGCGGAGCGTCGCACCGGTGAGGGCGGCGAGCTCCTGCCAGGGGACGAGGTTCGCGTGGTGCTCGGCCTCGGTGACGAGGACCTCGTCGCCCGGCCCGATGCGGAAGCGCTCGGCGTCCGCTCCGCCGCGGCCACGACTGGCATTGGCGATGCCGTACGCGACGAGGTTGAGGGCGTCGGTGGCGTTCGACGTCCACACGACCTCGGCCGCGGCGGCAGCGCCGATGAAGCCGGCGACGGTGGCGCGGGCGTCCTCGTACGCGTCGGTGCTCAGCGCGGCGAGGGTGTGGGCACCGCGGTGGACCGCGGCGTTGTCGTGCTCGAGGAACCGGCGCTCGGCGTCGAGGACCTGCCGGGGCCGTTCGGCCGTCGCCCCGGAGTCGAGGTAGGCGAGTGGGAACCCGTTGACCTCCTGCTGGAGGATCGGGAAGTCCCGTTTGATCGCCTCGACCTCGGACTCGGTGAGCGGTTGGTTCGGCGCCACGACTGTCACCAGACAATGGTGGTCCGCGGAGCGCCCGGCGTCCAGTCGACCGCTCGCGCTGACGGCGAACGGCCCCGGGCCGCAGCGGCCGGGGCCGTCCACGTCGTGCGGCTACTGGTTGCCGACCTGCTTGTCGGCAGCGTCACGCGCACCGTCGATCTTGTCGTCGAACTTGCCGCCCGTCGCCTTCTTGACCGCGTCGGCGACGCCGTCGAGCACCTTGTCGCTGATGCCCTCGGCCTGCTCGCTCTTCAGGGCGTCCTGGACCTTCCCGTCCTTCAGGAAGTCCTGGGCCTTCTTCGTGATGTCGTCGAACCCCGTCATCGGCTGCTCCTCACCTGGGACGGAGCCCGGCGCCCCGTCGTGGAGCCGATGCTAGGCCGGATGTCCGCGGAGCGCGCCGGACCGTACGGAATCTCCTCAGACCATCTGCGCGCTGCGTCGACGGGCGAGGACGTAGCCGACTGCGACCGATCCCGACACGGCGAGGAGCGTCGGCACGAGGATGTCGGTGCCCTGCTGCGTGAACTCCACGACGAGCACGAGGGCCGTGAACGGCGCACGCATCGTGGTGGCGAGGAAGCCGGCGGCGCCGACGAACGCGAACGCCGCGAGGCTCGGTCCGTCGGTCGGCCAGAGCAGGAGCCAGAGCCCGCCCAGACCACCGCCGACCGCGGAGCCGATCGCGATCGACGGGGTGAGCGTGCCACCGACCGCACCGGCACCGATCGTGGCGGAGGTCGTGATCGTCCGGATGACGCCGAGGGCGAGCAGGAACAGGATCGGCGACAGGCCGGCGACCGAGCCGGCGTCGAGCGACGCGTTCATCGCCACGAGGCCGAGCGCGCGTCCGTTGCCGAGGATCTCGGGAACGGCACCGCGATGACGCCGACCATGGCGAACACGACCGGGAGCACCACGACCAGACGCCAGCCCTTCGGCGCGAGGCCCTGCAGCCGGTTGGTGAGCTTGACGAACCCGACGCCGGCGATGCCGAGGACCGGGCCGACGATCACGGACCACACGAGCAACGACGTCGACAGGTGCATCGCCGGCACGTCGTACAGGACCTCGTCGGGGATGACGAGCCGTGCCGCGAACGCCGCGATCGCACTCGTCGCGAGCGCCGGGAGTGCGGTGGCGAAGGTCAGTTCGCCGAGCAGCACCTCGACCGCGAACAGCGCGCCGCCGAGCGGGACGTCGTACACGGCGGCGAGGCCCGCGGCGGCACCGCAGGCCACGAGGATCTTCGTCTCCCGGGCGGTCAGTCCGGCCCGCGCCGTGACGAGCTGCGAGAGCCAGGCACCGACCTCGCGCGGAGCGACCTCTTTCCCGATCGACGCCCCGAGTCCGACGGCGAGGATCTGCACGCCCGCGTTCGCGACGGTCGCGAGCGCGGGCATCCGCTTGCCGCCGACCGCAGCGGGCACCGACACGACCGGCCGCCCCCAGCGCCGGAGCGCCCACCACGCGAGACCGGTGAGCACGCCCGCCGCGGTGAGCGCGAGGAAGCGGTTCAGGGCGGACGGGGCGTCGGCCGCCTCGAGGTGCCCGCCGAACGGGTAGCCGAACGCGACGAACTGGATGAGTTGCAGTGCGAGCCACACCGACACACCGGCGACGCCGCCCGCCACACCGACGAGGCCGGTGACGACGGCGAGCTTGAGCGCCCAGACGGGGGTCGCTCGTGTCGCGTGTCCGGTGTGCGGCATATCGGGAAGCCTACCGGGCCGCCCCTCGCACTCCGGACCCGACGAACGGCCGCGCATCAGTCGAAGAAGCTCGCTCAGCCAGTTCCCGCGGCGCTTCCTGCCGTACCCGTACTGCTGCTGCCCGTACGACGCCCCGGAGCCCGGCTGCGCGTACCCACGCCGGGCAGGTCGGTCCCACGACGCCGGCGAACCGGGCGACCCCGGCGAGGCGTACCCGTTGCGCGGCACGGCCATCCCGGGCGCGTACGACGGCTGCGGTCGTGCCGGACCGGCGGGGCACGCTCGACGATCTTGTCGAGTTCCCCGCGATCGAGCCACACGCCGCGGCACTCGGGGCAGTAGTCGATCTCGATACCGGATCGCTCGGACATCACGAGGGTGGTCTGGTCGTTGGGGCACTGCATGGCGAGGTCCTTCCGCACGGAGGCGCCGGTCCCGGCGCTTCCTGTGATCCTGGCCAGGTTCCATGAGGCGCCCATGCGAAGGACCTGGGCGGAGCCGGTGAGCCGACCCGCGCCTCCAGGCCGACCGTCAGAACCAGCGTTTCACCTTGAACACCACCCACAGCACCGCTGCGAAGACCACCATCGCGACGATCGCCAACGGGTACCCCAGGGGCCACTGCAGTTCGGGCATGTGCGTGAAGTTCATGCCGTAGACCGCCGCGACGAGCGTCGGTGCGAAGAGGATCGCCGCCCATCCCGAGATGCGCTTCGTGTCGTCGTTCTGCTTCTGCGCGGCGAGCGTCGAGTCGACCGTCAGCGCGTTCTGCAGCAGTTGCCGGAACGTGTCGAGTCGCTCCACCGTCCGGATCGCGTGGTCGAGGACGTCACGGAAGCGGCGCTGCATCTCCACGGGCAGGTGGTACTTCTCGGCGCCGCGGTGCAGGTTCTCGATGATGTTGATGAGCGGCCGGGCCGCCCGCTGGAAGTCGACGACCTCGCCGAACAACTCGTAGATGCGTCGGGAGACCCGGCCTCGCCCGCGAAGAGCTGGTCCTCGATCTGGTTGATGTCCTCCTCGAGACCGTCGATCACCGGGACGTAGCCGTCCACGATCGAGTCCATCAGGGCCCAGAGCTGCGCCTGCGGCCCCACCGTCACGAGACCCGGCTTCCCGCTCATCCGCTGCAGCGCCCGCGGCACGGTCTGCTCGCCCCGCGGGTCGGCCTGGACGACGGCGAGGAAGAAGTCCTCGCCGACGAAGGCGTGCACCTCGCCGAACTCGACCTCCTCGCGACGGTCGTTGTAGAGCGCGGGCTTGAGGACCACGAAGAGCGTCGACCCGTAGCGCTCGAGCTTCGGGCGCTGGTGCCCCTCGGCGGAGTCCTCGACCGCGAGCTCGTGCAGGCCGAGGGCGACCGCGACGTCGCCGAGCTCCTCGGCGTCGGGCTGGTGCAGGACGATGCACGCGCTGGCGCCCTGGTCCTCGAGCATCCGGAAGGTGTCGTCGAGCGAAGGACTCGGGATCGGAGCGATCCGGTCGACGTAGACGGTGTTCAGCTCGACGGTCACGTGCCCACCGTACGCAGGCTGCGCGGCAGCCGCCGGGTGCGACCCGCTGACGGCCTGGAGGCGCGTGGCGGGCCCGCCACGCGCCTCCAGGCTCTCCCGTCCCCGTCCGCTGGACGTGCGCTGCGCGCCGGCACCGGGCACGCGCCTACGGTGCAGGTCATCAGCATGCTGACGAAAGGGGCTGACATGACGAGGATCTGGAAGCGGATCGCGGTTGCGGTGAGCGCGGTCGTCGCGGTGGTCGGCGCGTTCGTCGGCTCCGGGGCAGCCGGTGGGACACCGATCCAGGACGCGGCGGGTGGCGCGCTGTCGGCGTCCTCCACGGCCGTCGCGCCCGACGGGCCGGCGTTCTCGATCTGGAGCGTCATCTACGTCGGCCTGCTGGCGTACGCGATCCGGCAGTGCTTCCGCACGGCGGACGAAGGCCGGCACGCGCGGCTCACCCTGCCCGTCGTGCTCTCCCTGCTCCTCAACGCGGCGTGGATCCTGTCCGTGCAGTTCGGGGTCCTGTGGCTGAGCGAACCGATCATCGTCGCCCTGCTCGGGGTGCTGGTGTGGACGTTCGTACTGCTGCGGCGCTCTCGGCCGACGGGGATCGTCGAGGCGATCGTGACCGACGGCACGTTCGGGCTCTACCTCGGGTGGGTGTGCGTCGCGACGGCGGCGAACACGGCGGCGGTGCTGACGGCCGCGGGCTTCCGGGGCCTCGGGCTCTCGCTCGACCTCTGGGGCGTGGTGGTCGCGCTCGTGGCCGGGCTCGTCGGGGTCCTGCTCGCGGTGTGGGGACAGGGACGCCTGGCGCCGACGGCGTCGCTCGCGTGGGGGCTGGCGTGGGTGGCGGTCGCTCGGCTCGACGGGCCGCTCGTGTCGACGCCGACCGCCGTCGCCGCGGTGGTGGCCGCGGCCGCGGCGGTCGTCGTGACGCTCGTGGTGCGGGCGCGGGCCGGGTGGGCCGGCGGAGCCCGAGTCTCGGGGGACGCCCCCGAGTCTCGGTCTGAGCGACGTTCCTCGCGGCGACGAGCCCGAGAAGTGTCGCCCGGGCCGAGTCTCGGCGCCGCCACGCACTGGCGAGCTCAGCGCCCGGCGGCCACCAGCCCGTGGGCGGCCGCGACGGCCTCGTTCACGACCCGGCCGGCGTGCACGTTCACCCCGAGGGCGAGCGCGGCGTCGGCCTCCGTCGCCGCCTCCCACCCGTGGTTCGCGATCGCCACGGCGTACGGCAGCGTGGCGTTCGTCAGCGAGATCGTGCTGGTGCGGGGCACGGCGCCCGGCATGTTCGCCACGCAGTAGTACGCCGACTCGTGCACGGCGAAGGTCGGGTCGTCGTGCGTGGTCGGGTGCGAGCCCTCGAAGCAGCCGCCCTGGTCGATGGCGATGTCGACGAGCACCGACCCGGGCCGCATGTCCGCGACCATCGCGTCGGTCACCAGCTTCGGCGCCGCCGCTCCGGGGATCAGCACGGATCCGATCACGAGGTCGGCGTCGCGCAGCGCCTCGGCGATCGCGTGGGACGACGACCGCAGCGTCGTGACACGACCGTCGAACCGGGCGTCGAGCGCCCGCAGCCGGGGCAGGCTGATGTCGAACACCGTCACGTCGGCGCCCATGCCGAGCGCCATCGTCGCGGCGTGCTCTCCCGCGACCCCGCCGCCGATGACGACGACCCGGCCCTTCGGGGTACCGGGGACACCGCCGAGCAGCAGCCCGCGGCCGCCCTTCGTGCGCATGAGGTGGTTCGCGCCGACCTGGGCCGAGAGTCGGCCGGCGATCTCGGACATCGGCGACAGCAGCGGCAGCGACCGGTCGGGCAGCTGCACCGTCTCGTAGGCGATGGCCGTCGCGCCGGAGTCGATGAGCGCGTCGGTCAGCGGCCGGTCCGCGGCGAGGTGCAGGTACGTGAACAGGACCTGACCGGGCCGGATCGAGGCGTACTCCGACGCCACCGGCTCCTTCACCTTGAGGACGAGCTCGGCGCCGGACCAGACCTCGTCGGCCGTTCCCACGATCGTCGCACCCGCGGCGGCGTACTCGGCGTCCGGGAAGGACGACCCGTCGCCCGCCCCGACTGCACGAGCACCTCGTGGCCGTGCAGCGCCAGCTCGGCCACGCCGGCCGGCGTGGCGGCGACGCGGAACTCGTTGTTCTTGATCTCGGTGGGGACGCCGATGCGCATTGCGGACTCCTTCGTGGGCGGTGCTGGTGTCCTCACCATTGAGCGCCGGATTCGTTACGGGAGTGTTACTGCCGAACTTTCCTGCGAGATCGAGCCCATCCGTGCCGCGAGATTCGGCGCGAGCGTCAGAACACCTTGCCTGGGTTGAGGATCCCCGCCGGGTCGAACACGCTGCGGATCCCCCGCTGCAGCTCGAGCACGTCATCGCCGAGCTCGTCGCCGATCCACCGCCGCTTGAGCACGCCCACGCCGTGCTCCCCCGTGAGCGTCCCGCCGAGCTCGATCGCCGCACGGAACATCGCGTCCGCCGCGTCCCACACGTGCTGCGGCACCTCGTCGCCGTCGAACACGAAGTTCGGGTGCAGGTTGCCGTCGCCGGCGTGCGCGACCGTCGGGATCGCGATGCCGTACTCGGCACCGATCGCCTCCACCCGCGCGAACATCTCGGCGAGCCGGCTCCGCGGCACGGCGACGTCCTCGATGAGCACGCGACCGCGCGCCTCCATGGCCGGGTGGAACGACCGGCGGATCGTCAGCAGGCGCTCGCGTTCGTCCGCCGACCCGGCCAGGTGGACGGTCCCGCCCTCGGCCTGGAGGCGCGGCACGGCTCCCAGCGCCGCCTCCGTCGCCCCGGGCCGTCGAACTCGACGAGGAGGAACACTCCGTCCGCCGCGGTGCCCCCCACCGTCTGGGCGATGACCTCCGGACCGAGGTACGCGGCGATCCCCTCGAGCGCGGCCGTGTCGAGCAACTCGACCGTCGACGGTCGGTCCGACCCCGCGACGACCGCGGCGGCGGCCCGCGCTGCCGACTCGACGGACGGGTACACCGCACCGAGGGTGGCCGGCGCACCCGCCGGGATCGGCACGAGCCGCACGGTCGCGCCGACGATCACGCCGAGGGTGCCCTCCGACCCCACGAGCAGCGCCGTCAGGTCGAGCCCGGTGACGCCCTTCACGGTGCTGTGCCCGGTGGAGATCAGCCGACCGTCCGCGAGCACCACGTCGAGACCGAGGACGGCTTCGCGGGTGACGCCGTACTTGACGCAGCGGAGCCCGCCGGCGTTCGTGGCGATGTTGCCCCGACGCTCGCGATCGCCGCGCTGGCCGGGTCCGGTGCGAACCGGAGTCCGTGCGCTGCGACGACGGCGTTGAGGTCGCCGTTCAGGACGCCCGGCTCCACCTCGGCGAACTCGTCCTCCGTCGAGACCGACACGATCCGGTCCATGTGCGCCACGCTCAGGACGACGCTGCCCTCGGTGCCGTTCGCCCCGCCCGCCAGCCCGGTGCCGGCGCCGCGCGGGACGACCGGGACGCCGAGCTCGGAGCACGTCCGGAGCGTCGCCTGCACGTGCTCGACCGTCCGGGCCTCGACCACGGCGACGGGGCCGCCGGGCGCGATCCAACCGGACTTGTCCGTCCGTGCCGCGTCGAGCACGTCCCGCTCGGTCCGGACGACCGTGCCGTCCTCGTCGTGGAGAGCGGAGCGGAGAGCTGCGACGACGGTGTGCATCCCGCCACGCTACGGCAGCGCCGGCACCGCCGAGGTCAGTGCGATCGGAGGGACTCGCTCGGCAGCTCGCCGAAGCGCGCGCGGTAGGTCGCCGAGAACCGCCCGAGGTGCCCGAAGCCCCAGGCCCGGGCGACGTCCGCGACCGAGGTCTCGTCTCGGTCGCCCCGCAGGAGATCGGCACGCGCGCCGTCCAGCCGCACGCTGCGGAGCAGCTCGCCGGGCGTCTGCCCGAGGTGCCGCCGGAGCGACTGCTGCAGCCCGCGCGGGCTGAGGCCGGCCGCGACGGCGATCTCGGGCGTGCCGATCGGCTCCCGCGCGTGATCGTGCACGTACTCGAGCGCGCGGCGGAGTCGTTCGTGTTCGGGGCCGCTGCCGGTGACCGAGGCGCGCCAGCGACTGCGATGCGGGAAGGCCGCGACCGCCGCGCTCGCGAACGCCTCGGCGATGTCGCGCCGGGAGGCTTCGGACAGCTCGTGCTCGACGTCGAGCCACGTGGACGAGCAGGCGCGGACGACCGACTGCCACGCCCGCATCCCGTCGGCGGACGGGCGACGCATCGGCTCGAACGCGAAGTCGTCCTCGCCGACCACGGCACGCACGAACGCTGCGTCGAGGTGGACGAGGTTGAGGGCGATGTCGCGGTGGTGCAGCTCGTACGTCGCCGCGAAGGGCAGCACGACGGGAACGCCCGGTTCGAGGTCGAACGTCTCGCCGTCGTACGCGATCGTGCTCGATCCGCTCCGCATCCACGCGACGACGAACTCGTCGTCGACGCGGCTGTCGCTCCGCAGGTCCACCAGGAACCGCGAGGAACGGAGTGAGATCCGGTCGTCGCCGACCCCGGCGAAGTCCCATCGGGTCTGCGGCCCGGTGCGCCGCACGGTCGGCGCACGGAAGTCGTAGTCGCCGGCGAAGAAGGCGAGCGCCTGGTCGACGTCGGTGCCCACGAGGCGCCGGAGGTACCGCGAGTCGCCGGAGCGGCGGGGAGCGGCGGTGGTCAGCATGCACCAGAACGTACTGGGCACCACCGACAATCCAGCGCGGCGACGTGGCTCAGGGCTGCAGGATCGCCTGACCGACGCTCTCGTCGAGGATGAGGTCGGTGACGAGTCCGGCGGCGAGCGCTCCCCGCAGCGATGCCGCCTTCGAACGCCCGGCGACCACGCACACCCGGCGTGGCGCCCGCTTGATGGTGTCGAGGTCCGGTCCGCCCGCGCGGGCGTTCACGCCGATGTCCTTCCACGACCCGTCCGCGCGGTAGAACACGGTCGAGACGTCGCCCACGACCTCGGCCCTCGACAGTTCGTCCTGGTCGGACGGGTCGAGGTAACCGCCGGAGTACACGTGCGAGGGCACCGGGGCCTGTGGTGCCCCCACGCCGAACACCACGAGGTCCATGCGCTCGTGCAGGTCGAGCACGCGGCGGATCGAGCGTTCCCGGAACAGGGCCTCCTTCGTGGTGGGGTCGTCGAAGAACGCGGGCACGGGGAACTGCTGCACGAAGGCGCCGTACGCCTCGCCGAACCGCCGGAGGATCTCGGACGCGTAGACGATGCCGGTCGTGCGGGTGTTCGCCGCGCCGTTGATCTGCACGACCGTCGAACCGTGCGTGGTCTTGGGCACGAGGTACCGGCTGACCGCGCTCACGGTCGACCCCCACGAGATCCCGATGACCATGTTCGACTCGACGTACTGCGTGAGGATCCGGGCGGCGGACAGTGCCACGCGTTCGAGTCGGTCGACGTCGCTCGTGTGGTCGGGCACCGGCACCACGTGCGCGTGCACGCCGAACCGGGAACGGATGCTGCGGCTGAGCGCGGCGGCCTGGTCGAGCGGCGAGCGGATCTGGATGTCGACGAGCCCGGTGTCCCTGGCGTACTTCAGCAGGCGGGACACCGACGAGCGCGAGGTGCCGAGCTCGTCGGCGATCGCGTCCATCGTCAGGTCCTGCAGGTAGTACAGGTGCGCGGCGCGCAGCGCCTGCTGCGTCCGCATCGGCTGCGCCGCGTCGCTCATGGTGCTCCGTTCCCTCGAACGCAACCATGCACGGACGTGCACGGCCTCTGCAACCCCTGTCGCGCCTCCCGGCCTTCCTGACGTCCGCTCCCACAGGCGTGCTGCACATCCGTGCACGCGAGTTGCCCGACCTCTCACCCGGGGCGCACGATCGGTGTCGACCCAACGGAACCGACCAAGGAAGCGACGCACCATGTCGAAGAAGACGCAGTCACGGAACACGGTGAGCGCGCTCACGGAGCGCCCCCGTGCGCAGGTCCTCATCGTCGGCGGCGGCATCAACGGCATCGCCACGTTCCGCGACCTCGCCCTGCAGGGCGTCGACGTCGCCCTCGTCGAGCGCGGCGACTACGCCTCCGGCGCCTCGGCCGCCTCGAGCCACATGATCCACGGCGGCATCCGGTACCTCGAGAACGGCGAGTTCCGCCTGGTGCGCGAGAGCGTGCAGGAGCGCAACGGCCTCATCCGCATCGCGCCGCACTACGTCAAGCCGCTGCAGACGACGATGCCGATCTTCTCGACGTTCTCCGGCATCATGAACGCTCCCCTGCGCATGCTGACCCACAAGCAGCGTTCGACGAAGGAGCGCGGCGCCGCCCTCATCAAGATCGGGATGACCATCTACGACTCGTTCTCGCGGGACGGCGGATCGGTGCCGAAGCACCGCTTCCTCACGAAGAAGGCCGCGCTCGAGGACATGCCGGCGCTCAACAGGGACCTGAAGTACACGGGCACGTACTACGACGCCTCGGTGCACGAGCCGGAGCGTCTGGCGCTCGACGTGCTCAAGGACGGCCTGGCCGCCGGAGGCGACCGCGCACGCGCGGTCAACTACGTCGAGGCCGCGGGCACCCGGGACGGCGGCGTCCTGCTCCGCGACCGCGAGACCGGTTCGGAGTTCGTGTTCGAGGCCGACGTCGTGGTGAACGCGTCGGGCCCCTGGACCGACCTGACGAACGAGGCCTTCGGTGGCGAGACGAGGTTCATGGGCGGGACGAAGGGCTCCCACATCGTCGTCGACAACCCCGAGCTCCTCGAGGCCACCAAGGGTCGTGAGCTGTTCTTCGAGAACGACGACGGCCGCATCGTGCTCATCTACCCGCTCAAGGGCCGGGTCCTGATCGGGACGACCGACATCGACGCCGACCCGTCGCAGCCCGCCGTCTGCACCGAGGAAGAGGTCGACTACTTCTTCGGGCTCGTGCGGCACGTGTTCCCGCAGATCGCGCTCGACCGGTCGCACATCGTCTACCGCTACTCGGGCATCCGCCCGCTCCCCGCCACGAGGACACCGCTCCCGGGTTCGTGTCCCGCGACTACCGGATCGTCGACACCCCGATCGCGGGGCTGCCGTCCACCACGGTGCTGTCGCTCGTCGGCGGCAAGTGGACGACCTTCCGCGCCCTTGCCGCGCACCTCTCCACCGAGGTCACGACCAAGCTCGGCGTCGCCCGGCGCGTTGACACGGCGGGTCTCGCCATCGGCGGCGGCAAGGACTTCCCGACGACGGAGGCGCAGCGTGCGCTCTGGATCAAGTCGCACCGCGACGGGCTCGACGCGTCGCTCGTGGACGGCCTGCTCGAGCGCTACGGCACCCGCGCCGCCGACGTCGTGGACGTCCTGGTCGACGGGCCGGTCGAGCCGTTGGAGTCCGACCCGGCGCTCACCCGTGCCGAGGTCGCGTACTTCGCCGAGCACGAGCACGCCGTGCACCTGGTCGACGTGGTGCTGCGTCGCACGAACCTCGCGTTCGTGGGCGGTGTCACGATCGACCTGCTCGACGAGCTGGCCGACGTGCTGGCCGGGGTGCTGGGCTGGGCGCCCGAGGAGCGCGCGGACGAGGTCCAGCGGACGCTCGACGTCCTGCGCGAGGCGCACGGCGTCATCGTGCCGCTGACGTCCGCCTCGCAGCTCGCCTGACCCGGGTTCCGGCGCAGCGGCTCGTCTCGTCCCGTCTCGTCTCGTCTCGATGAGACGAGACGCCGGCGACCTGGCGAGACACCGCCCGTCTGGCGAGACACTGCCGAATCCAGCGTCGTCTCGCGGCGGAGGCGGCGTCTCGCCGCCGGCACGGCGTCTCGCGTCGATGAGACGAGACGCCGGCTGCGCAACACGGCGTGCGACACGTACCGCAGGACGGGCTGGAGGGACGGTGCCGGCTGGCAC
This sequence comes from Curtobacterium flaccumfaciens, assembly GCA_029689965.1. Lineage (GTDB taxonomy): Bacteria > Actinomycetota > Actinomycetes > Actinomycetales > Microbacteriaceae > Curtobacterium > Curtobacterium flaccumfaciens_E. The sequence goes on from CP121450.1 coordinate 3,436,369, forward strand.
CGTCCCTCCAGCCCGTCCTGTGGTCGCCTCGCGCGACCGCGCGTCAGAAGCGCTCGCCCGTCGGGTCCTGCGCCGTCCGATCGACGAGCTGTTCGCCGCCGACGGGCTCGCCCTCCCAGTCGACGAGGCGCCAGCCGTCGTCGAACGACCCGTCGAGCTCCACGATCCCGGTGTTCTCCAGGTGTCGTCGCGTGCCGAACTCGTCCGGCGTGTTGTGCGCGACGGCGCTCGCCCACGTCCGGATCGCCGCGCCGTGGCTGACCGCGGCCGCGACCTCGGCGCCGGTCGCGACGATCCGACGGACGGCGTCGTCGTAGCGCTCGAAGAACTCGATCCCGCTCTCCGCGCCGGGCATCCGGGTGGTCCGGTCCCCCAGCGACCAGCCGTGCACGGTGGAGATGTACGTCTGCACGGACACCCTGTCGCTCTTGCCCTGGGTGTCGCCGGCCTCGATCTCGCGCAGCCCGGGGAGGACCACCGGCTCGAGCCCGAGCGCCGCCGCGAGCGGTGCGGCCGTGATCTGGGTCCGGACCATCGTCGACGTGAAGAGCCGCTCGATGCCCCGGTCGGCGAGCGCCGCCGGGAGCGCGTCCGCCTGCTGCTGCCCGAGCTCCGTGAGACCCGGCCCGGGCACCACGGCGTCGAGGACGCCGTTCACGTTCGCGGGGGTCTGGCCGTGGCGGATCAGCAGCAGTCGCATGGTGCCACACTACGGAACACCCTCGGTGGCTAGCCCTGACGGGTGTTCCAGCGCGGGTTCTTCTTATTGATGACGTAGACGCGACCGCGCCGGCGGACCACCTGCGAGCCCGGGATCTTCTTGAGCGCCTTGAGCGAGTTGCGGACCTTCACGTAGTTCTCCTCCGTACGGGTTCTCTACATGAGAACGATGATCATGTACATTAGCTCACATGCGTCCCGCCGCCATCACCCTCGTCTCCGCCCTGCACGACGTCGACGCCGACCGGGTCGCCGCCCGCATCTCCGTGGGCCACCGGATGCACGTCACCGGCAGTGCGTTCGCGGCAGCGCGGGCGATCGCCGGCCGGTCGGACCAGCTCGACCGGGTCTGCGGGCCGGACGCCGACCACACCCTCGTCGTCACACTGCCCCCGGGCGGCGATCCACGCGCCGTCGGGATGATGCTCGCGAACGCCGCTCGGTCGGAGACCGGGGACGACCGGATCCTGCGACACGTCGTGAGCGTCCTGCGCGCCGACGATGTCGCCCGCCTGCTCTGGTCGGACGTCGACGACGCGTTCGTGGCCGCGGACCGGGTGGCGTCGCTCGTCGAGTACGCCACGGTGATCGTGCTCGACCGGGTCGAGCCCGTGCCGGTCGAGCGTCGACGCGCCCTGCTCGCGCTGCTCCACCGCATGGCTCCGCAGGCCGTGGTCGTCGCGGTCTCCTCGATCCGCAGCGCCGCCGATCTGCCGGCCTCGAACGGTGGAGCCGCGCGTGTCCTGGCCGACGGGGCCGGGTGGATGCGAGCCCTGTCCGGCTCCTCGGGCCGCGCGCCGCAGGACGGTCTCGTCGCGCTGCGCTACCGGGAGCCCCTGCCGTTCCACCCCGGCCGGCTGGCCACCGTGGTCGAGGAGGACCTGTCAGCCGGGGCGAACGGCCGCGTGCTGCGGTCGAAGGGGTTCTTCCGGCTGGCCTCCCGTCCGGACCACGTCGGCTCGTGGTCGAGCCTCGGGGCGATGCTCGCCCTCGACCCCACCGCGAACGCGTCCTGGGACGAGGACGCGCCCGTCGGGCAGGCGCTCTGGTTCGTCGGCGAGCGGCTCGACGTGCCCGCCATCGAGCGGGCGCTGGACAGCGCGCTGCTCACGGCGCCGGAGCTCCTCGCCGGGCCGGAGCTCTGGCGGAGCTGGGCGGACCCGTTCCCGGTGTGGCCGGCGCTCGACCCCTCGGGCGAGCACCGCCGCGACTGACGCGGGCGCGGCGGCAGGCGCGGGCGCGGCGGCAGGCGCGGGCGCGGCGGCAGGCGCGGGCGCGGCGGCAGGCGCGGGCGCGGCGGCAGGCGCGGGCGGCAGACGCGGGCGGCAGGCGCAGGCGGCGGCAGACGCGGGCGGCAGGCGCGTACGACACGGGGCGGAGCCGGAACGACGTCTCCGCTGTCGCACGACGACCACGTTGTCGCCGCTCCCGCTGCGCGAAGGCCCGCGTCCGCAAAGAACGACGAGGCCGCTGTCGTGCGACAGCGACCTCGTCGTTCCGAGTCCGCACCACGGACCCCCGGCATCAGCGCGCCGCGGTCAGCTCCGCCTCGCGCGCGGCCTCACGGGCACGACGGGCAGCGTCCTCGGCGGCGAACGGCAGATCGCCGAGGTCGAGGTGCGGGTTGGTGTCCTGGGTCAGCACGAGCTCGCGGGCCTCGTCCTCCGTCTCCACCGCCGGCATCGACCCGGGCAGCGGGCGTCGCGAGGACTCCTTCATGCAGAACACCCCGATCGCTCCCACGACGCTCATCGCCATCAGGAAGTACGCCGGGCGAGCTCGTCGCCCGTCGCCGTGAGCAGCGCCTGCACGATGAGGGGCGTCGTGCCGCCGAACACCGCGATCGCGATGTTGTATGCGAAGCCCATGCCGCCGTACCGCGTCGAGGTCGGGAAGAGCGCCGGCAGCGACGCCGCCTGGTTCGACACCCAGAGCGCGGTCATGAGCGCGAGCAGTGCCAGGCCGGCGAGGGTCGACCACTGGGCTCCGTGCCCGATGAGCAGGAACGCGGGGACCACGAGCACGACCGTGGTCGCGGCGCCGATCCACATCACGACGCGACGCCCGAGCTTGTCGGACAGCTTGCCGGTGAGCGGGAGCATGACCGCGAGCAGCACGAGCACCGGGATCGTCAGCAGGGTGCCGTCGAGCGCGGAGTACCCGAGCGAGTCGGTGAGGTACGTCGGCATGTACGAGGTCAGCGCGTAGCCCACGGTGTTCGACGCGGCGACGAGCATCACCGCGATGAGGATCGGACGCCAGTGGTCGCGGAGCATCACGAAGAGGTTCGCGGGACGACCCTCGAACGACGCGTGCACGTCGTCGGCGGCCTCCTGCGCGGCCTGCGTCGCCTGGAACACCGGGGACTCCTCGATGCGCAGGCGGAAGTAGATCGCCACGGCACCGATCACGCCGGCGGCGAGGAACGGGAAGCGCCAGCCGTACGCGGTCATCGCCTCGTCGCCGAGGGTCAGCTGCAGCACGGAGACGACCGTCGCGCCGAGCGCGAAGCCCAGGTAGCTGCCGAAGTCGAGGATGCTCGCGAAGAACCCGCGACGACGGTCGGGCGCGTACTCCGTGACGAACGTCGTGGCACCGGCGTACTCGCCGCCCGTCGAGAAGCCCTGCGCGAGCTTCAGCACGACGAGGACGATCGGTGCGAACACCCGATCGTCGCGTACGCGGGCAGCGCACCGATGAGGAACGTCGACGCGGCCATCATGATCAGCGTCGTCGCGAGCACCTTCTGGCGGCCGATGCGGTCGCCCAGGCGTCCGAAGACGATTCCGCCGAGCGGGCGGGCGACGTACGTCGCGGCGAACACACCGAGGCTGAACAGGATCTGCACAGCGGGTGCCGCCGTGGGGAGGAAGACCTTCCCCATCGTGACCGCCAGGTAGCCGTAGACGCCGACGTCGTACCACTCCATGGTGTTGCCGACGACCATGCCGCTGACGGCACGGCGCATCATGCTCTTGTCGACCACGGTGACGTCGCTCACACGGAGGCGCCGCTGCGGCCGGGTCGGGGTATGGCTGGGATCGGAGCCCATGCATCTCTCCTCGAGGGATCGGCGGGCCGACGGGTACCGGCCCGGGAACAGCGAGCGACGTTACCGAGCGACCGAAATGTCATTGGCTGGTGATTCACAGGAACCGGCGTGTCACCCGAACGGGGGACCACGTGGATCGGCGCGCAGAAGGGGATCGCGTACCTGAATAACAAGGACGTAACATCCGGGGATGGCGATCGAACCGGAGACGAAGAACTGGACGTGGGTCATCGACTCTGCATGCCCGGAGTGCGGGTACGACGGCAACGCGGTGACGATCCGCGACGTGCCGGGCATCATCGACGCGAACACGTCGGCGTGGCCTGCGGTCCTCGCCCGCGACGACGTCCGGGAGCGCCCCGACGACCACACCTGGTCACCGCTGGAGTACGCCGCCCACGTGCGGGACGTCCACCGCACGATGGCGGCGCGACTGGCGCTCATGCTCGCCGAGGATGCACCGACCTTCCCGAACTGGGACCAGGACGCCACCGCGGTCCAGGACCGCTACGGCGAGCAGGATCCGGCCGCCGTCACGCAGGAGCTCGGCGAGGCGGCCCACCGAGCGGCTCGCGCGTTCGACGACGTCCAGGAGGACCAGCTCGAACGCACCGGGCTCCGCTCGGACGGCAGTGCGTTCACGGTCGCGACGCTCGCCACCTACTACGCGCACGACCCGGTGCACCACCTCTGGGACGTGCGGCGCACCCGATGAACACGGCCGAACCGCGCGTAGGAAGTCGAATCGCGCGTAGGTGGCCGTTCCGCGCGTAGGCGGCCGAACCGCGCGTAGGCGGCCGAACCGCGCGTAGGCGGCCGAACCGCGCGTAGGCGGCCGAACCGCGCGTAGGAAGTCGAATCGCGCGTAAGTACTCCCGGATTCCGACCCTCTACGCGCGATTCTGCATCCCTGTGCGAGCGTTGTGGGCAGGAACGTGCGTGGAGGCGGGCTGGAGGCACGGGGCGGGCCCGCACCGTGCCTCCAGTCCGACTGGCGGGAACCGCTCAGGCGAGCGCGTCGAGCAGGGCACGCGCCGTCGCGGCGTCGGTCACCAGCTCGTTGACGAGCCGACCGCGCACCGCGCCGATGATGCTCGACACCTTCGACGCGCCCACCGCGACACCGACGGCGTGCGGGACGGCGGCGAGCACCTCGCGGGACGTGCGCACCATCCGGTCGCTCCCGGGGAACTCGATCGCCGAGCCGTCGGCAGCGTAGAAATTGAGGCAGACGTCGCCGGCGGCCTGGTCGAAGACCGCGTCCTCGACGGGCACGCCACGGGCGAGCGCGTCGCGGGTGGGCGTCGGCGCGCCGATGCCGAGGATCGCGCCCTTCGCCCGGCCCCAGAGCCCGACGACGTGCTGGAAGGCGGGGTCCTCGTCGAGCGACGAGCGCATGGCCGCCGACGGCAGCGCCTGCGCGAAGAGGAACGCCGGGATCGCTCCGGAGTGCTCCGCCGCGGTCCGGGTGATCTCGTTCGTCTGGAACCAGGGCATCGGATCGGCCTGGCCGCCCACGGTCGGGACAAGCTGCACGCCCGGGAGCTGCGGCATGCCTGCGTGCGCGACGTCGTAGACCGTGCGACCGGACGACATCAGGACGGCGTCGCCCGGGACGAGCCCCATGCCGTCGACCGCGGCCGCGAGCGGGGCTGCGAGGTCGGCACCGAGCGTGGCGGCGTGCGTCACGGCGGCCAGGTGCACGGCGTGGAGCCCGAGCACGACCTGCAGCCGTTCGGCGAGGGCGACGGTCTCGTCCTGGAACGGGTCGACGACCTCGATGCGGACGAGCCCGGCCTTCCGCGCCTCGGCGACGAGCCGGCTCACGGTGGGCCGGGACACCCCGAGGCGCGAAGCGATCTCGACCTGCGTGGCGTCCTCGAGGTAGTACATCCGCGCCGCCTGGTACACGGTGTCGAGCGGGAAACGGGTCCGGGCACCCTCCGGGGCGGGGATCTCGGCGGACATGGGGCGATCGTAGTCCCGAGGCACGTCAGCGGATCGTGAACCCGCCGTCCACGCGGAGGTCGGCACCGTTCACCATGGCGCTCGGCTCCCCCGCCAGGAACAGCACGGCCGCGGCGATCTCGTCGGGCGTCGCGAACCGGCCCGTCGGGATCTCGTCCTGGTGCCGGAGGCCGTTCTCGTTCGCCCACGCCGCTCGGCCGAGATCGGTGAGCACGACGGTCGGCGAGACGGTGTTCACGGTGACGCCACGGCCGCCCCACTCGAGCGCGAGCACGCGGGTGAGCCCGATCACACCGGCCTTCGAGGCGCAGTACGCCGCGTGGCCGTCGATCCCCACGTGGGCGGCCTGGGAGGCGATGTTCACGATGCGGCCGTACCCGGCGGCGAGCATGTGCCGGCCGGCGGCCTGTGCGACGCGGTAGGTGCCGGTCAGGTTGACGTCGATGGTCTTCGCCCACGCGCCGGGCTCGAGGTCCTCAGCGGGTGCGAGGGCGACGATGCCGGCGCAGTTGACGAGGACGTCGATGCTGTCGAAGCGCTCGGAGACGGCCGCGATCGTGCCGGCGACCGAGGACTCGTCCGTGACGTCGCAGCCGAAACCGGCATGGACACCGTCGCCGGGTCCGGCAGCGGGCAGGTCCGCGGCGGCCGCCGCGGCGCCGTCGGCTCGGACGTCCACGATCGCGACCCGCGCACCGCGCGCCGCGAGCGCCCGGGCGATGGCGTTCCCGATGCCCGACGCGCCCCCGGTGACGATCGCGGTGCGCCCGGAGAAGTCGTTCGTCAGGTCGACGCCGTCCGGGCCCGGGCGGAGGGCCGCGGCGAAGTCGGTGCTCGTGCTGGTGGTCATGTGCGCTCCCTTGCGTTCAGCGAGAACCTACCAGAAATTATGTTCTGGACAAACGTTCCGCGTGGTGTACAGTCGTCGCCGAAGCCACCCAACGGAGGAACAGCTCATGTCGACGACGACCGAGAACGCGGCCACGACCGCCGCCACCACCACCATCCCGACCACGATGCGTGCTGTCGTGGTGCACGGACCCGGCGACTACCGCCTCGAGACCCGACCCGTGCCCACCCCCGGCCCCGGGGAACTCCTGCTCCGCACCGACGCCGTCGGCATCTGCGCCAGCGACCTGAAGTGCTACCACGGCGCCGCGAAGTTCTGGGGCGACGACAACCGCCCCGCCTGGGCCGAGAAGAACCGCATCCCCGGCCACGAGTTCGTCGGCACCATCGTCGCCGGCGACGACGACACCCTCACCAAGCGCAAGGTCGCCCTCGGCGACCGCATCGCCTGCGAACAGATCGTCCCCTGCTGGGAATGCAAGTACTGCCTCGAAGGCGCCTACTGGATGTGCAACATCCACGACATGTTCGGCTTCAAGGGCTACGACGGCGCCATGGCCGAGTACGTCCTCGTCCCCACCAAAGCCCTCACCCACCCCGTGTCCAACGCATTGCCCGGCCAGGTCGCCGCGTTCGCCGAACCCCTCTCCTGCGCCTTCCACGCCGTCGAACGCGGCGACATCACGTTCGGCGACACCGTCGTCATCGCCGGCGCCGGCCCCATCGGCCTGTCCGCCATCGCCGGCACCCGCCAGAAGAACCCGCTGCGCATCATCGCCCTCGACGTCGTCGACGCCAAACTCGAGCTCGCCCGCAAGGTCGGCGCCGACATCACCATCAACATCGCCGAAGACGACGCCGTCACCCGCGTCAAGGAACTCACCGACGGCTACGGCGCCGACGTCTACATCGAAGCCACCGGCCACCCCTCCGCCGTCCCACAAGGCCTCAACCTGCTCCGCAAACTCGGCACCTTCGTCGAGTACTCCGTCTTCAAGGACAACACCTCCGTCGACTGGTCCATCATCTCCGACGACAAGGAACTCGACATCCGCGGCGCCCACCTCGGCCCCCACACCTGGCCCGCCGCGATCAACTCCTCGAAACCGAGACCCTCCCCATGACCGAGATCTGCACCCACCAATTCCCACTCGAACAATTCCAAGAAGCCCTCGACCTCGTCGGCGACTCCACCGGCACCAGCGTCAAGGTCTCCATCATCCCGTCCCTGCAGGCCTGAGCCGAAGCCCACCACAGGAGTCAGCAAGCATGTCAACGACGACACAGCGCGCCACGGGTGCGCCGACGACGCCCCGCACCGAGGGCCGTCTCGACAAGATGGGCATCCCCCGCCCGCTCGCCCTCGGGTTCCTCGCCGTCCTGGTCTTCATGACCGGGAACGGCGTCGAATCGAACTTCATCACGCCGCACATGGTCGCGGTCCTCGGCAGCCCCGAGGCCACCGTCGCGACGATCGTGACGTTCTACAGCCTCGCCGCCCTGGTCGGAAGCTACATCTCCGGCGCCCTCGCCGACCTCATCGGACCCCGCCGGGTGATGTTCCTCGGGTTCGCGGTGTGGGTGGTGTTCGAGGTCCTGTTCCTCATCGCCCTGGGACTCGGCAGCGTGCCGTTCGCTGCCGTGACGTACGCGATCCGCGGCTTCGGGTACCCGCTGTTCGCCTTCGCCTTCCTGGTGTGGGTGAACATCACGACGCCCGTCGAACGCAACGGATCGGCCGTCGGCTGGTTCTACGTCGCCTTCACCGGTGGTCTGCCGACGCTCGGGTCGCTATTCGCCATCGGCGCCATCCCGGTGTTCGGCGGCGGTACGGGCGGTGAGACCGGCGCGATGGTCGCCTCGATCGGCCTGGTCGTGATCGGCTTCCTCATCCTGCTGTTCGGCGTGCGGCTCCCGAACGGGTTCTCCCGCATCGCGCCGGCCGGCGAGAGTGCCTGGCGCGTGCTCACCAGCGGCATCCGTCTGACGGTCACTCGTCCGAAGATCCTCATGGGGTTCCTCGTCCGTCTGATCAACACGGCACCCGAGTTCGGCATGTTCGTGGTCCTGCCCGCGGTCATCGCGAACGAGCGCGGATGGGGCCAGAGCCGCTGGCTGCTCATGACCGTGTGCGTCTACGCGACGAACATCCTCGTGAACGCGCTGTTCGGCTGGGTCGGCGACAAGATCGGCTGGCAGCGCACCGTCAAGTGGTTCGGGATCATCGGGTCCGCGATCGGACTCGTCGCCTGGTGGTACGTCCCGCAGCTCGTGCCCGCCGGCTCCGGCTGGGGCTACGTGCTCTCGGTGATCGCCGGCTGCGTGTTCGGCTGTCTCCTCGCCGGGTTCGTCCCGATGGGTGCGATCATGCCGGCGCTCGCACCGGAGCACAAGGGCGCCGCGATGGCGATGTACACGACCGCTGCGGGTGGCGCGGCGTTCCTCGGCACCGGTGTGGTGGCGGCGGTGCTCGCCCTCGGCGGCGGCGGTCAGGCCGTGACCTGGACGTTCGTGGGCCTGTACGCCTGCGCGTTCGTGATGATCCACTTCCTCAAGGTCCCGCAGGGCGAGCGCTCCCACTGACGGCCCCGCCCCGCCCGCTCACACCCCGACCGAGGACACTGAACCCGGGCGACGGCGGCCGTCCCGCCGTCGCCCGGTGCCCCTCCCAGTGCCCCTCCCCACGACACGACTCGACCCGACACGAAGGACAGCACCATGACCACGATCCACGACGACCCGGAGGAGTTCGCCGAGGACCAGCTCGCCGGCTGGCTCGCGCTCTACGCGGACCGGGTGCGCGGTGTCCACGGCGGCGTCGTCGCCCTGCCCACCGAGGGCGCGGACCCGCAGGTCGCCGTCGTCGTCGGCGGCGGCTCCGGCCACTACCCCGCGTTCTGCGGCGTCGTCGGCCCCGGCTTCGCCACCGGGGCCGTCGTCGGCAACATCTTCACCTCGCCGTCCACCGCGCAGGTGTACTCCGTCGCGAAGGCGGCCGACCAGGGCAAGGGCGTCGTCCTGACGTTCGGCAACTACGCGGGCGACGTGATGAACTTCGGTCTCGCCGCCGAGCGGCTGAACGCGGAGGGCATCGACACCCGCATCGTGATCGTCACCGACGACGTCGCGAGCGCCGAGGACGAGTCGAAGCGCCGGGGCATCGCCGGTGACTTCTCCGTCTTCAAGGCCATGGGGGCCGCCGCTGCCGCCGGTGCTCCGCTGGACGAGGTCGAGCGGATCGGGAACGCGTCCAACGCCGCGACCCGCACCATCGGCGTCGCGTTCTCGGGGTGCACGATGCCGGGCGCGTCCGAGCCGCTGTTCACCGTGCCGGACGGGCACCTCGGCCTGGGGCTGGGGATCCACGGCGAGCCCGGCATCGAGGACGTCCCGCTGCTGCCCGCGACCGAGCTCGCGGACCTGCTCGTGGCGCGACTGCTCGAGCACCGTCCGGCCGACGGCGGCGACCGGGTCGCCCCGATCCTCAACGGACTGGGCGACACGAAGTACGAGGAGCTGTTCCTGCTCTGGGGCAAGGTCCTGCCGCTGCTGCGGGACGCCGGTCTCGAGGTCGTCGAGCCGGAGGTCGGCGAGCTCGTGACGAGCCTGGACATGGGCGGCTGCTCGCTGACCCTGCAGTGGCTCGACGACGAGCTCGAGTCGCTGTGGCGAGCCGACGCGTACACGCCCGCGTACCGCAAGGTGGCGGCGGCGGTCGCAGCGCTGGTGCCGGCCGCGGCCGTGGCGGAGGCCGCGGAGGAGGCGACGGTCGTGCCGGACGCGACTGATGCCTCCCGGGCTGCCGCCCGGACCGCACGTGCCGCCGTCGAGGCGATGGACGCGCTCCTGCGCGACCACGAGGAGGAACTCGGTCGGATCGACGCCGTCGCCGGCGACGGCGACCACGGTCGCGGCATGGTCAAGGGGGTCGGTGCGGCCCGCAAGGCGGTCGACCGGGTCGGCCAGGAGGCGGGGGTCGCCTTCGTCCTCGGACGCGCCGGTGACGCATGGGCCGAGTTCGCGGGCGGCACCTCCGGTGTCCTGTGGGGTGCGGCGCTCGAGGCCTTCGGACGGTCGCTCGGCGACGACCGCGAGACGTACGAGGCGGGCGACGTCGTCGACGCCGCGCAGACGTTCGCGGACACGATCCAGCACCTCGGTCGGGCGTCCCGGGCGACAAGACCCTGCTCGACGCGCTGCTCCCCTTCGTCGACGAGCTCCGCTCGGAGGTGTCGTCGGGCACCCCGCTGCCGGCCGCATGGGAGTCGGCGGCCAGGGTGGCCGTCGAGCAGGCCACGGCGACCGCCGACCTCCGGCCGAAGGTCGGCCGCGCCCGCCCGCTGGCGGAGAAGAGCCTGGGGACGCCCGACGCGGGCGCCACCTCGATGGGGATGATCCTCACGCGCGTGGGCGAGGTCCTCGCTGCGCGCGCAGCAGACAAGGAAGGAACACACGCATGACGTACCGTCTCGTGATCGGGTCCGACGACGCCGGGTTCGACTACAAGGAGATCATCAAGCAGGACCTCGAGGGCGACGCCCGCGTGTCGTCCGTGCAGGACGTCGGGGTCGACGCGGACGGCCACACCGCCTACCCGCACGTCGCCGTCGATGCGGCGCGCCTGGTGGCGAACGGCGAAGCGGACCGGGCGATCCTGATCTGCGGCACCGGGCTCGGCGTCGCGATCAGCGCGAACAAGGTCCCCGGCATCCGAGCCGTCACCGCGCACGACAGCTTCAGCGTCGAGCGGTCGGTCCTCAGCAACGACGCGCAGGTGCTGTGCATGGGCCAGCGCGTCATCGGGGTCGAAGCTGGCACGACGTCTGGCGAAGGAGTGGCTCGGCTACGAGTTCGACACGACGTCCGCGAGCGCGTCGAAGGTCGCGGCCATTTGCGAGTACGACGGCAGCGCGCCCGCCGGCGTGGACGCGCAGGCGTAGCGCCTCGCCCGTACGAACCGGCCGGTCCGGACCGCGGCGCACCGTGGTCCGGACCGGCCTGTCGTCGCGCCAGGACTCGTCGTGCCAGGCCTCGTCGCGGCAGGTCTCGTGGCCTCAGGTCTCGTCGGCGGCGGCGAGGACGGCGCGCGCCGTCCGGACGTCCGTGACGAGCTCGCCGATCAGGCCCGCCCGGATCCCGCCCACCACGCTCGGTGCCTTCTCGACGCCGATGGCCGTGGCGACGACGTGCGGGATCGCGGCGAGGGCCGCCCGCGGCGTCCTCACCATGCGCTCGGCGCCCTCGAACTCGATCGGCGTCCCGTCACGGCGGAAGAAGTTCAGGGACACGTCGCCCGCCGCGTCGCGGACGACCTGGTCGTCCACGGGCACACCGGTCGCGAGCGCCTCCCGGGTCGCCGGTGGGGCGCCCACCCCCACGACGGCACCCGATGCCCGGTGCCACAGGTCGACGACGTGCCGGAACGACGGGTCGGCGTCGAGCGAGGCACGCATCGCCGCCGACGGCAGGGCCTCGGCGAACAGGAAGGACGGCGTCGCGCCCGAGCGTGCCGCAGCCGTCCGGGTGATCTCGTTCGACTGGAACCACGGCAGCGGGTCGACGTGCCCGCCGACGGTCGGCGCGAGTCGCACCCCGGCAACCGGGGCATCGCGTCGCGCGCGAGCGCGTGCGTCGTCCGACCGCTGCCGATGAGGAGCACGTCGCCGGCCCGGAGCTCCATGCGCGCGACGGCGGCTGCGATCGCCGGCGCGAGGTCGGTTCCGAGGGTCGCACGGTGCACCGCGGGGACGACCTGCGCGTGCCGGAGGCCGAGGGCGGCGACGAGTCGCGCCGCGAGGGCCTGCGTCTCGTCCTCGAACGGGTCGAGGACGGCGACCTGCACGAGGCCGGAGCTCCTCGCCGCGGCGACGAGCCGGCTCACGGTGGACCGCGACACGGCGAGGCGCGCGGCGATGTCGGCCTGGGTGGCGTCCTCGAGGTAGTACATCCGTGCGGCCTGGTACACGAGCTCCAGCGGGAAGCGGGTTTCTGCCGCGCGACGCGGGGGCCGGTCGCCCATCCGGTCATCGTGGTCTCCTCAGGGACGGCCGCGGCCCCCACCCTGCGTCGAGGCGGAGTGGGGGCCGCGGCCCGGTCAGTCAGTCAGTCCTCGGTCACTCGGACAGGGTGAACGGGGAGGTGACCTTGTCCGCGTTCTCCTTGGTGATGAGCACGCAGTCGAACGCCTGCTTCTCCTGGCTCGCCCCGGTCTTGCCGGTCTTCAGGTACTCGTCGGCCTCGCGCACGGCCTTCTTCGCGAAGGTCGCGACGGGCTGGAGCACCGTGTACTGCAGTTCGCCCGCCTTCACGGCGTCGACCGCGTCGGGCGACCCGTCGAAGCCACCGACCTTGACCTGGTCAAGCTTGCCCGCCTCCTTGAGCGCGGCGATCGCGCCGAGGGCCATCTCGTCGTTGCCGGAGATGATGCCCTTGATGTCGGGGTTCGCCTGCAGGATGGACTGTGTCTTGTCGTGTCCCTGCGTCCGGTCCCAGTTCGCGACCTGCTTCGCGACCTGCTTGAGGTCGGGGTACTGCGAGAGCACGGTCTTGTAGCCGTTCGACCGCGTCTGCGCGTTGTTGTCCGAGGGTGCACCGAACAGTTCGGCGTAGTTGCCGGAGTCGCCGACCGACTTCACCCACTGCTGCGCGCCGATCGCCGCGCCCTGCGCGTTGTTCGACACGAGTTGCGCCTTGGCGAGACCGGCCTGGTTGATCTCGGCGTTCACGAGGAACACCGGGATGCCCGCCGCGTCCGCCTTCTTCACGGCGCCGATCGACCCGCTCGCGTTGGCCGGGTCGAGGATGATGGCGGCCGACTTGTTCGTGATCGCGGTGTCGATGAGGTTGCTCTCGGTGTTCGTGTCGCCCTTCGACGCGGACACGTTCGACTTGTACCCGAGCGACTTCGCCTCGGCCGCCGCGACGTCGCCCTCGGTCTTCCAGTACGGGTTCGATGGATCGTTCACGATGATCGAGATGAGGCCGCCCTTCTTCGACGAGCCGTTGCCGCCGGACGAGGCGTTGCCCCGGCCGAGCAACCGGTCAGCACCAGGCTGAGACCGACTCCCGCTGCGAGCACCGTTGCGAGCTTGCGGTTCATGGTGGGGTTTCCTTTCGCTGTGGACCGACTGACGGGGGTCAGACGGCGGTCTTCTCGCCGACCGCCGCCGGGGGCTGCGTGTCGACGGGAGAAGTCGGGGTCGGGGTGGTCGTGCCGCCGGCCTTCGCGGGGCGACGCTTGTACTGGACGGCGTTGAGCAGCACGGCGAAGACGATCACCGCTCCCGTGAAGACCGTCTGCCAGTAGGCCGAGACGCCGATGATCACGAGACCGTCGGACAGGAAGCCGATGACGAACGCGCCGAGGAGCGTCCCGCGGACGTTGCCGACGCCGCCGGAGAGGGCCGCACCGCCGATGACGACGGCTGCGATCGCGGTGAGCTCGTAGGAGTTGCCCGCGGTGGGACTGGCGCTCGTCAGCTCGGAGGACAGGATGAGGCCGGCGATCGCGGCGCAGAGCCCGGAGAGGACGTAGACGCGCACCTTCACACGCTTCACCGGAACGCCCGACAGCTTCGGCCGCGCGCTCGTTGCCGCCCGACGCGTACAGCCACCGGCCGAACACGGTGCGGCCCAGCAGCAGGGACGCGGCGATCGCGGCGACGATCATGACGATCACGCCGATCGGCAGCACCAGCAGCCGGTTGAAACCGAGCCAGTCGAACCCGGTGTTGCCGAGCGCGGCGTTCCCCTCGAGGTTGTTGTAGGTCAGACCGTTCGTCATGAGCAGTCCGATGCCGCGGACGACGTAGAGCATCCCGAGGGTGGCGACGAACGGGGCGACCTTGAAGCGGGCGACGAGGATGCCGTTGACGAACCCGATCAGCGCTCCGGCGGCGCAGGCCAGGACGACGACCACCCACACCTTCGGGTAGAGCGTGACCCCGCCGATCGCGACGCCCTTCATGAGGAAGCCCGCGATCACGCCGGAGAACCCGAGCGTCGACCCGACGGACAGGTCGATGCCCCCGTTGAGGATCACGAGGAGCATGCCGATCGCGAGGATCGCGTACACGGCGACGTGCGAGGACATCGTGAGCAGGTTGCTCACCGTGAAGTAGTTCGGCGACAGGATCGAGAAGACGACGATGATGACGACGAGCGCGAAGTACGCCCGTCCCTGCAGCAGGAGGCGTCCGAGGCTGAACCCGTCGGCGAAGACGGCGGGGCGCCCTCGCCCGGAGGTCGTGGTGGTCATGGCTGTTCCGTTCGTGGCGGTCACGCGATCACGGCCTCGCCCGAGGCGGCCATGATCGCTTCCTTGGTGGTGTCGGAGCCGAACTCGGCGGAGATCCGCCCGCGGCTCATGACGACGATGCGGTGGGCGATGCTGAGGCACTCGCCGACCTCGGAGGTCGTGTAGACGACCGCGAGGCCCTGTCGCGCGCGCTCGGCCAAGAGCCGGAACACCTCGGCCTTCGCGCCGATGTCGATGCCCCGGCTCGGCTCGTCGAGCAGGATGACGTCGGGCCGGGTGGCGAGCATCTTGCCGATGACGACCTTCTGCTGGTTGCCGCCGGAGAGCGACCCGATCATCGCGCCGCCCCCTGCCGTCTTCACGTGCACGGTGCGGATCGAGTCCGTCACCAGGTCGACCTCACGGCGCCCCGAGAGGAACAGTCCCTTGACGAACGACCCGATCGAGGCGAGCGACATGTTCGTCCCGACCGTCATCGTCTGGACGAGGCCGTCGCGCTGCCGGTCCTCGGGCACGAGCCCCAGGCCGGCGTCGATCCGCTCGGCGATGCTCAGCCCGGCGAGGTCGCGCCCGTCCTTCCGGACCGAGCCGCCGTCGACCGGGATACGGCCGGCCACGGCCTCGAGCAGCTCCGTCCGGCCAGCGCCCATCAGGCCGTAGATGCAGACGATCTCGCCCGCGCGGACCGAGAGCGACACCCGGTCGACGACGTTCCGGCCCGGGACGTCCGGGTCGGCGACGACGACGCCCTCGACGGACAGCGCGGCGCCGCCGAACTCGTACCCGGTGGGCGGGGACCGAGGTCGAACCCCTCGCCGACCATCGCCCGGACGACCCATTCCAGGTCGATGTCGGCGGCGGGTGCGGTCGCCGTGACGGAGCCGTCGCGGAGGACGACCGCGTGGTCGGTGATCTCGAGGGCCTCCTCCAGGTGGTGCGAGATGTAGACGATCGAGACGCCGCGCGCGGTGAGGTCCCGGACGACGGTGAAGAGCACCTCGACCTCCGAGGCGGAGAGCGCGCTCGTCGGCTCGTCCATGATGAGGATGCGCGCGTCGACGGACAGGGCGCGGGCGATCTCGACGAGCTGCTGCTGCCCGAGCCGCAGGTCCGAGACGAGGGTGAGCGGGTCGATCTCCTCGCCGAGCTCGGCCAGCACCGCGGCAGACTGCCGCGCTTCCTCCGCGTAGTCGACCCCGGTCGGCCCCCGGAGCTCGCGTCCCATGAAGATGTTGTCGCGGACGGTCAGGTTCGGGGCCAGGCTGAGCTCCTGGTGGATGATCGAGATCCCCTTGTCGCGGGCGTCGACCGTGTCCGCGAAGGCGACCGGCTCACCGTGCAGCGTCAGGGTGCCCGAGGTCGGCTGCTCCACACCGGACAGGATCTTCATGAGCGTCGACTTCCCGGCGCCGTTCTCGCCGAACAGCGTGGTCACCTGTCCGCGGTGGATCGCGAAGTTCACGCCCTTCAGCGCCCGGGTCGCGCCGTAGGTCTTCACGACGTCGGTGGCCTCGAGGACGACGGCTCCGACCTCCGCGTCGGCGGCCATCACCGCACCTCCAGGTCGGACGGCGTCACGAGCCATCCCTTCGGGTTGATGAGCTGGAACGCGCCGGTGACCTCGACCGTCTTGCCCTGCAGCGAGTCCGTGTCGACCTTCGAGAGCACCTGCTTCTTAAGCTGGTCGTTGAGCGCGGCACCGGCGTTCTGGTAGTCGATCTGGTTCGTGAACTGTCCGAACTCCACCGTGCCCGTGGCGTCCCGCAGGTCGGTCCCGTTGATCGCGGGCCCGGTCTGGATGCGGATGAGCAGGTCGCTCGGCAGTCCCTGCACGGTCACGGGGTAGATCCCGTCCTGCGGCGCGCCGACCGTCCCCGTGAAGGTCGTCGACAGCTCGGGCCCGGTCCCGGCATCGACCCGTACTTCTTGCCCGCGGCGGTCTGATCGGCCAGTACCGCGGGAGCCAGCTTCGGTCGCGGGGACGGCCCGCTTCGCGATGGCGCGCTGCACCTTCGGGAAGTGCTCCTTGCCCCACGCGGACGCCGAGAACGCCGCCGGCCCGGCGCCCACGCTGGAGCCCTTGCCGACGACCTTGACCGAGAACGCCATGGCGACGAGCACGATGAGGACGACGACGGCGATGACGATCCGCCGCACGACGCGGCGGTTCGGTGCGGTCCGCGTCGGGGCGCCTGCGGCGCTCATCGGTCGGCTCGTTCCCCGACGGCGTGCACGGCGCGGCGTGCTCCGTCGGCCTGGAGGCTCTGCGCACGCCCGGCGGGCTGAGGCCGGCTGGTCGTGTGGTCGGCTCGCGTCATCGCGTGCTCCTCGTGGTTCGCTTCGTTGCGTCGTCCGCGTCGCTGCGGATGGGCATCGCTGATGCGATGCATGAGCAGAAATTATGTGCGTGACGAAATTTCTGCAAGAGGACACGCCAAGATTCTTCCGAGATCCGTCGCGCACCTCAGCGTTCAGAAATCTTGTTCTTGACTTTTGTTCTGCGCCGCGTAGTGTCTGCATCGCCGCGATGACGCGGCAGGACACCGACCGACGGAGACCCCATGTCCACGACCACGACCTCGCCGACCGCGGCTGAGACGATCCCGACCACGATGCGTGCTGTCGTGGTGCACGGACCCGGCGACTACCGCCTCGAGACCCGACCCGTGCCCACCCCCGGCCCCGGGGAACTCCTGCTCCGCACCGACGCCGTCGGCATCTGCGCCAGCGACCTGAAGTGCTACCACGGCGCCGCGAAGTTCTGGGGCGACGACAACCGCCCCGCCTGGGCCGAGAAGAACCGCATCCCCGGCCACGAGTTCGTCGGCACCATCGTCGCCGGCGACGACGACACCCTCACCAAGCGCAAGGTCGCCCTCGGCGACCGCATCGCCTGCGAACAGATCGTCCCTGCTGGGAATGCAAGTACTGCCTCGAAGGCGCCTACTGGATGTGCAACATCCACGACATGTTCGGCTTCAAGGGCTACGACGGCGCCATGGCCGAGTACGTCCTCGTCCCCACCAAAGCCCTCACCCACCCCGTGTCCAACGCATTGCCCGGCCAGGTCGCCGCGTTCGCCGAACCCCTCTCCTGCGCCTTCCACGCCGTCGAACGCGGCGACATCACGTTCGGCGACACCGTCGTCATCGCCGGCGCCGGCCCCATCGGCCTGTCCGCCATCGCCGGCACCCGCCAGAAGAACCCGCTGCGCATCATCGCCCTCGACGTCGTCGACGCCAAACTCGAGCTCGCCCGCAAGGTCGGCGCCGACATCACCATCAACATCGCCGAAGACGACGCCGTCACCCGCGTCAAGGAACTCACCGACGGCTACGGCGCCGACGTCTACATCGAAGCCACCGGCCACCCCTCCGCCGTCCCACAAGGCCTCAACCTGCTCCGCAAACTCGGCACCTTCGTCGAGTACTCCGTCTTCAAGGACAACACCTCCGTCGACTGGTCCATCATCTCCGACGACAAGGAACTCGACATCCGCGGCGCCCACCTCGGCCCCCACACCTGGCCCGCCGCGATCAAACTCCTCGAAACCGAGACCCTCCCCATGACCGAGATCTGCACCCACCAATTCCCACTCGAACAATTCCAAGAAGCCCTCGACCTCGTCGGCGACTCCACCGGCACCAGCGTCAAGGTCTCCATCATCCCGTCCCTGTCGTGAGGCGAGGGGGCGCGCTCCCGCGTCCCCGCGCCGCCAACCGGTGGACGACCGTCTTCGTGGTCTCGTACAGATCGCGGTAGTCGCGGTACCCGGGCTCGTACGCCGCGTGCGCCCCGAGGTCCGGTTCGATGACGGTCGACGGCGGGTTCCACGTCGCGATGTCCACGTCCTCGACGAGCGACGCCGCCAGGAACGCCGAGCCGTAGCACGCACCGATCGTGACACTCGGCACGGTCTGCGGCAGCCCGGTGACGTCCGACACGATCGTCGGCCAGAGGCGTCCGAGCAGTCCCCGCCGGCACCGACGAGTTCCCGCACCTCGACGCCGGCCTCGCGCAGCACCTCGACGTTGTGCCGCACCGCGTACGCCGTCGCCTCGAGCGTCGCCCGGTACAGATCGCCCCGCGTGTGCCGCACGGTGAGCCCCGCGATGACCCCGCGGGCGTCCGGGTCCGCGATCGGGTCCGCTCCCCCGCGAAGTACGGCAGCATGAGCAGTCCGTTCGCGCCGGCCCCCGAGGCCTCGGCCTCATCGAGCATCGTCGCCCACTCGCCGTCGACGAGGCGCCGGAGCCAGTCGGTGACCGCACCGGAGGTCGCCATCCGCCGGCGACGCTCGGCTGATCCGGGTGCGTCCCCACCGTCGTCCACATGCCCGGCACGGCGACCGGCCGTGCCGTCGGCACGATCATGAACATCGTGGTGCCGTACTGCAGGAACATCCGCCCCGGCACGGACTCGCCGACGCTCACGCCCTCGGCCCAGGCGTCGATGGTCCCGGCCGTCACGGGGATGCCGGCCGGGAGGCCCGTGGCCGCGGCCGCCTCGTCCGTCACGACGCCCGCCCGGTCGCCGGACCAGAGGAGCCTCGGCATCTCCAGTCCGGGCGCGAGCCGCTCGCACCACTCCGGGATCCAGACGTTCTCGTGGACGTCGTACAGCGGGGTGGACTGGCTCGCCGAGTGGTGGTCGAGGACGTACTCCCCCGTCAGTCGTTCCACGACGCGCGACGACGGCATGGTGAAGCGTGCGGCCCGCGACCACACCTCGGGCTCGTGACGGGCGACCCATGCGAGCTTCGCCCCGGCCGCCTGCGTACTGAGTGCCGAGCCGCATCGTTCCCGGATCGCGCCCTCGCCGCCGAGATCCGCCGTGACGTCGGCGAGCATGTCCGCGGTGCGGGTGTCGACGCCGTACAGGATCGCCGGCCGCAACGGTTCCCCGGCGTCGTCGGTGAGGAGCACGCACGGACCGATCCCGCTGACCCCGACGGCCTCGACCTCGGCGTCCGGCACAAGGTCGAGCAGCTCGTGCGTCAGCGCGGTGAACTCGTCCCACCAGACCGCGGCGTCCATCTCCACGAGGCCCTGCTCGGGTCGGTCGACGTCGTGGCGACGACCCACCTCGGCGATGACCGCGCCGTCGAACCGGGCGAGCAGCGCCTTCGTGCTCGACGTCCCGATGTCCAGACCGAGCACCGCCCGCATGCCGCCTCCTTCGCCGCCACCGACCGTCGTCGGTCCCACGAGTCTACGAACGCCTCGACCTACCATCAGTTCAACTGATGAACTGTCGCCGACCGGATGAGATCAGCCCGGCCCGGCGGCGACGGGCTGATCGTGACGCCGAAGATCACTCCAGCGGCGGACGTCGGCGTGATCGACGAGGAGGGATCATTGCTGTACGGCGACGCCCAGGCTCCTGTCGGGGACGGACGTACCGTACTCCCGACTCCGAGTGCTCCACCGAGGGGAAACCGATGAAGAAGTCAGCCTGGCTGCCCGCCGTCATCGCTCCGGTCGTCGTCGCCGGTGCCGTCGCCGCGCCGGTGATCGCGAACGCGTCGAGCGATCCGATCGCGGGCACGCACCCGAGTGCCGCCGACGTCATCGCGAGCATCGCGAAGTCGTCCGACGCGAAGTACTCCGGCAAGCTCGTGCAGACGAGCGACCTCGGGCTGCCCGAGCTCCCGACCGGCTCCGGCGGCTCCTCGCTCGAGGGGGACGCCTCCGACGCACTCGACCTGCTCACCTCGTCGCACACCGCCCGGGTCTACGTCGACGGCACCGACAAGCAGCGCGTCCAGCTGACGCAGCAGCTCGCCGAGCAGGACCTCATCCGCAACGGTTCCGAGGTCTGGACCTGGGACTCGAAGGAACGCACGGCGACGCACGTCACGCTGCCGAAGGACGGCACGGCACCGGAGGACGGTGCCACGACGCCGTCCGACGTCGCGAAGCAGGCGATCGCGGCGATCACACCCTCCACGACGGTGTCGAAGCCGGAGGACGTCCGCGTCGCCGGGCACGACGCCTGGCAGATCACGCTGACCCCGAAGTCCTCGGACACGCTGGTCGGCACGGTGCGGCTCGCTGTCGACCAGCAGACCGGCCTCCCGCTGCGCGCCACGATCGAGGCGAAGGGGCAGGACGACCCCGCCGTCCAGGTCGGGTTCACCAGCCTGCAGTACGGCGCTCCGGCCGCGCGGCTGTTCGACTTCACCCCGCCGTCGAACGCGAAGGTCGAGACGAAGGACCTCTCCGACGCCGCGGCCCACGCGAAGGGCGACGCCGAGCATCGCCGGACCGACGGCGCGCACGCCTCGGGCACCGAGCCGACCTTCACCGGGAAGGGCTGGAGCACGATCGCCGAGCTCCCGAAGGGTTCGGTGGACCGGTCGTCGCTCGGTGACGACGCGACCGGTCTGCTGAACCAGCTGACGAAGTCGGTCGACGGTGGCCGCGCGGTCCAGACGTCGCTCGTGTCGGTCTACCTGACCGACGACGGACGGGTCCTCGCGGGGTCCGTGCCGGTGTCCGCCCTGGTCGCCGCCGCGAAGTGACCACGACGGAACCACCCGCGGTGGACGGGGCCGCCCCGTCGGCCGCAGCGGACCTCGCGATCCGTACCACGGGCCTCCAGAAGGTCTTCCGTCGGCAGCGCGCTGTCGACGGCATCGACCTCGCCGTCCCCCGGGCGCCGTCTTCGGGTTCCTCGGGCCGAACGGATCCGGCAAGACGACCACGATCCGCATGCTCCTCGGCCTGTCGAGTGCGACGGGCGGGACCATCGAGGTGCTCGGCGAGCCGATGCCGAAGGCGCTGCACGACGTGCTGCCGCGGGTCGGGGCGCTGGTCGAGGGCCCGGCGTTCTACCCGTACCTGTCGGGGCGGGCGAACCTGTCCCGCTTCGACGCCGCCGACCCGACGTCGGATCCGCGCACGCGGAAGGACCGCGTGGCGAGCGCCCTCGACCGGGTGGGGCTGACCCATGCGGCCGACAAGAAGGCGCACGCGTACTCGCTCGGCATGAAGCAGCGGCTCGGGCTCGCGAACGCCCTGCTCGCCCCGCGGGACCTGCTCGTGCTCGACGAGCCGACGAACGGCCTCGACCCGCAGGGCACGCGCGAGGTCCGCAACCTCATCCGGTCGCTCGCGGACGACGGCACGACGGTGTTCGTGTCGAGTCACCTGCTGGCCGAGATCGAGCAGGTGTGCACGCACGCGGGGGTGATGCGGACCGGCAGGCTCGTCGCGCAGGGCACCCTCGACGAGCTCCGCTCCGTCGGCGCCCGCACGATCACGGTCCGCACGCCGGAGCTCGGCCAGGCCGGTGCCGTGCTGACACGACTCGGTCTGACGCCGCGACACGACGGGGGTGCGGACGTCCTCGTCGCTGACCTCCCGCACGAGGTCCCGCCCGAGACGATCACCGCGGCGCTCGTCCGCGCCGACGTCCGGGTCCGCGGCCTGAGCGTCGGCGGCGGCACGCTGGAGGACCTGTTCGTCGCGCTCACCGGGGAGGGATTCGATGTCGCAGCCTGAGACCGGTGTCGAGCAGGCGCCCGGCCGCGCACTGCCGCGTCGCCGACAGCGTCCCGTCGCGCTCCTCGGGTCGGAGCTCGCCCTCGTGTTCCGGCGCCGGCGCACCTGGGCCATGCTCGGCGCGCTCGCCCTCGTGCCGATCCTCATCGCGGTCGCCGTCCGGCTGACGACCGGCGACGACAGCGGCGGGCCGGCGTTCCTCGGCGACATCACGAACAACGGCCTGTTCGTGGCGTTCACGGCGCTCACGGTGTCCATCCCGCTGTTCCTGCCGCTGACGGTCGGCGTGGTCGCGGGCGACACGGTGGCCGGAGAGGCGAGCCACGGCACGATCCGCTACCTGCTCGTCGCCCCGACCGGTCGCGTGCGGTTCATCCTGGTCAAGTACGCCGGTGCCGTGGCCTTCTGTCTCGCTGCGACGCTCCTGGTCGTGCTCGTCGGCGCGGCGATCGGGGCGGTCCTGTTCCCGATCGGTCCGGTCACCCTGCTCTCCGGCACGCAGGTGGGCGGTTGGTCGTACGCCGGGCGGGCCCTGCTCCTCGCCCTGTACGTCACCCTGTCGATGCTCGGGCTGTCGGCGATCGGCCTGTTCGCCTCGACGCTGACGAGCGTCCCCGTCGGGGCGATGGCGGCGACGGTGGTGCTCGCGGGCGCGTCCCAGGTGCTCGACCAGCTCCCCAGCTCGACTGGCTGCACCCGTACCTGTTCTCGCACCAGTGGCTCGGGTTCGGCGATCTGCTGCGCGACCCGATCGGGTTCGACTCGTTCGGGTCGAACGCCGTCCTGCAGCTGGGCTACGTCGTCGTCTTCGGCGCGTTGGCGTACAGCCGGTTCGCCACGAAGGACGTCCTCAGCTAGACGCCTCGTCCGTCGCGTACTGCTCGCGGAGATCGCGTGCCTTCTCGGAGCGGTACCAGTCGAGCCGAGCTCCGGTCTCGACGGGCTGCATGCCGATGACGACCTTGCCGCGCGAGTGCATCTCGGCCAGGTCCTCGTAGGCGTCGACGATGTACTCGAACGGGTAGTAGCCGGAGATGAGGACCTGCACCCGCCGATCCTCGACGGCCTGCACGAGCAGCGCGAGGTCGTCCATGGCCTCCTGGTCGGACGCCGGGGCACGGAGGAACCGGATCTCGACGTCGCGGCGGTCGTCGGACGACACGAACCGCTTCTCGTCGACGCCGAGGGCTGCCGCGAGCGTCCGGGCGTGGTCGTCGCCGTGGTTGTCGATGAACGCCGTGATCGGCCGCCCGTCGGCGATCGCGCGGATGCGCGCCTGCTCGCCGTCGCCGTAGACGACCGGCAGGGTGCCGATCTGGCGCAGGTAGTCGTGGTTGCGCGCGCTGCCGAGGGCGATGACCGTCGCGCCGGCGTCGTGTGCGAGCTGGCACTCGATGTGCCCGACCCCACCGGCCGCAGCGCTGATGACCACGGTGTCCTCGGGTCCGAGCCGGAGCGTGCGGACGACGGTGACCGCGGTGCAGCCCGCGAGGTACAGACCGCCGGCGACCTCCCACCCGACGTGGGTCGGCTTGATGATGACAGCTTCGCGCGGTACCCGGACCCAGGTCGCGTGCGCGCCGCCGTCGGGAGCGTGCCCGAGGACCTCGTCGCCGACACGGAGATCGTGCACCTCGGCGCCCTTCGCCCGGACGATGCCGGCGAAGTCGACCCCCTGGTGCGCGGGGAACGACAGGTCGATGTGGTCGCGCAGTCCGCCCTCGCGGAGGAACCGCTCGATGTGGTTCAGGCCGGCCGCGACGACCTCGACCACCACGTCGCCCGGGCCGGGTTCCGGGTGCTCCTGGTCCACGAGCTCGACGACGTCGAAGTCCCCGTACCGGTCGTACTGCACTGCCTTGCCGATGCGCATGTGGTGCTCCTTCGCTCCGCTGTGGTCCCGGCCTACTCGGCGTTCCCGATCACGGCCCGAGCGCGCGGGGTACCGACCTCGCAGGCGGAGCGCGCGGGGCACGCACCTCGCAGGCCGCGGGTCGTTCCGCGCACAGGCGGCCGTTCCGCGCGTAGGCAGTCGTTTCGCGCGTAGGCGATCGTTTCGCGCACAGGCGGTCGTTCCGCGCGTAGCAGGCGGGAAGTTCTCGCACCCTACGCGCGATTCCGCTTTCCAGCGCGCCCGTGATGGGTCAGAACGCACGCAGTGACGGCCTGGAGGCGCGGTGCAGGCCCTGGAGTGGTCCCGGAAGTTGGACCGCGCCTCCAGTCCGCGACGTGTCAGCAGCGCGTGGATTCCCCGATGACGCGCGCCACGACGTCGGCATCGAACGCGAAGGCGAGCGGATCGGCAGCGGCCCGCGGCACGCGGAGCGGCGTCGACCAGACGGAGCCGTCCTCGGCAACGTCGACGACGAGCGCTCCACTGCCCACGTACGCGGCCTCCTCGTCGTACGGTCCGGTCACGTCGGTGTCGTTCGCGACCCCGGGCGCGACGAGCACCGGCACCCCCGCCAGCGCCCCTGCGAAGTGGTGGTGGTAGTGCCCGGCGAGCACGACCCGCACGTCCGATCCGCGGATCGCGTCGGCGAGGGCGTCCGGGTTCCGGAGCTTGAGCGCGTCGTGCAGCGCCGTCGGGGCCGGCAGCGGCGGGTGGTGCAGCACGAGGACGGAGCCGTGCGGCGCGTGCTCCTCGGCGAGCGCCGCACGCAGTCGTTCCAGGGACGCGTCGCTGATCTCCCCGTAGCCGGCCCGTGGGACGCTCGTGTCGACGGTGACGATCCGCCGTCCGGCGACGAGCGACTGCCCCCACACCGGGACGGTCGGCGGGTGGTACTCCATGGTGTGCACGAGCGGACGGCCGCCCTCGCCGAGGACGTGCCCGTTCGCCAGGACCTGCCGGAACCCCTCGCGGAGGTCGTGGTTCCCGGGGACGGCGACGAGCGCCGCACCGTGCCGCTCGGCCCAGCCCCCGACACGTTCGACCAGCGCGGCGTACGACTCCGGGGAACCGTCCTCGGAGACGTCGCCGGACACCACGACGAGGCCGGTGCCCGGCACGCCGTCCACGTGGGCGAGCACGCTGTCGAGCGCGGCGGTGGTGTCGACGGAGCCCTGGTGCAGGGTGCCGTCGCCCGTCAGGTGGGTGTCGGAGAGGTGGAGGACGCGGAGGGTTCCGGATGCGGGCGGCTGCATGGCGCCCACGCTAGCCACGGCGGTGATCCGTGGTCTGAACGGCGCGTTAGCGTTGCCTGGTGACCGACGCGCCCATCGACCTCCGCTCCGACACCGTGACCCGTCCGACCGCTGCGATGCGTGCCGCGATGGCCGAGGCCGAGGTCGGTGACGACGTCTTCGGCGAGGACCCCGAGACGACGGCGCTCGAGCACGAGGTCGCTGACTTGCTCGGCCACGAGGCCGGACTGTTCACGCCGTCGGGGTCGATGGCCAACCAGCTCGGGCTCCGGCTGCTCGTCGGCCCCGGCGAGGAGCTCGTCGCCGACCAGCAGGCGCACGTCGTCCGCGCCGAGCTCGGCGCGGCGGCGGTGTTCTCCGGCATCACGACCCGCACGTGGCCGTCGGACCGCGGCCGTCTCGTGGCCGCGGCCGTGCAGGAGATCGCCGAGCCGAACGCCGGTGCGTACTCGGTGTCGACGACGGCGATCGCGATCGAGAACACGCACAACTTCGGCGGTGGCACCGTCCAGCCCCTGGACGAGGTCCGCGCCGTGCAGTCCTCCGCCCGGGCGAACGGCATCGGGCTGCACCTCGACGGTGCCCGACTGTGGAATGCCCACGTCGCGTCGGGTGTGCCGCTGCCCGAACTCGCCGCCGGGTTCGACACGGTCTCGGTGTGTCTGTCGAAGGGCCTCGGCGCGCCGGTCGGTTCCGTCCTGGTGTCCTCCCGCGCGCGCGTCGAGGCGGCCCGGATCTGGCGGAAGCGGTACGGCGGGGCATGCGGCAGACCGGGTTCCTCGCGGCGGCCGGACGGTACGCGCTGCGGCACCACGTGGACCGGCTCGCGTCGGACCACGCCGCCGCGCGGGTCCTCGCGGCGGCGCTCGACGTCGACCCGGGGACGGTGGAGACGAACATCGTGTTCGCCGAGGTGACCGACCCGGCCGCGTTCGTGGCGTCGGCGGCCGAGCGCGGTGTCCGGCTCATGCAGCTCGGACCCGGCGCGTCCGGATGGTGACGCACCTCGACGTCTCGAGCGAGGACGCGGAGCGCGCGGCCGAGGTCCTGCGGACGCTGCCGCGCTGACGCGCCGGCGGCGTCCTGCTGCCCTGCCGCGCGGCCGATCAGTCGGGCAGTACGTCCGCCGGGACGTCGCGCAGGAAGATCTCGATCGTCTTCGGCCCGACGCCCGTGAGCGTCCCGAGCCGGTCGCGGAGCTCCTTCCGGGACCCGACGACGTCACGAGGTGCGACACCGAGCCCTCGTCCGCGTCGAGCGTGTGCATCGTCTCGTGCAGCGCGTCGGTCATCTGGTAGTCGAACCGCGCGTAGCCGCCCTCGTCGAGGACCTTGCGGAGCCGTTCCCGTCCGGCGCCGGCGAACTTCCCGGGCTCGTGAACCCGTGGTCGATCAGCACGCGGTAGGTCTCCGCCGCCTGCTCCTGCCGGATCGGCCGTCCGAAGAGCATGCTCGCGAGGAACCACCGGTAAAGCTGCTGGGGCTTGCCGTCGGACAGGTCGATCCCGAGCTCCTCGGCGTGCATCACGTCAGCCATGGCCCGGACCGTACACGTCGCGCCGGTGGCCGATGGTCAGGACCAGCACGACGAGCAGGTCGTCCACGATCTCGTAGACGATCCGGTGGTCACCCAGGCGGAGGCGCAACTCGCCCGGGCGCCCGACGAGCGCCCTCGAAGTCGGTGGCCGCGTCGCGCGCTTCGCACGCCATCTCCGCGATCCTCGCGGCGAGCGTTCACTCCCCCGCGGCGGCCAGCTGGTCCTCGAGGTTGAACACCTCCGGCAGCACCCGCGCCGCCTGGTCGGCCCGGCCGGTCGCCCCGGCGAACAGGTCCTGCATGTGGGACTCCCACGCCGCAGCCACCTCCGACGCCGCGAGGGACGCGTCGGCATCGGCCACCGAGTCCGTCTCGTAGTAGCCGATCAGCAGTCCGTCGTCGTCGAGGAAGAGCGAGTAGTTCCGGCGCCCCGCCGCGGCGATCGTCCGCAGCATCGCCGGCCACACCGCGGCATGGCGCTCCCGGTAGGCGTCCAGGTGCTCCACCGCCACCTGCAGGCGGAAGCAGACGCGCACGACGCGAGCCGTGCCTCCCGTCCGATCCTGGTCACCATCCCAGGACTGGAGGCGCGGTCCGGGTCGCGTGGACCCGCTCACCGCGGCGCCCGGTCGCGGCCGGCACCGCGGGCCTGGTCGCGCAGCGCACGCTGACGCTCCTCGTGTTCGTCGACCGTGCGGACCGTCCCGGTGACGCTGGTGACGGTGCCGTAGCGCTCGGCCTCGATCTCCTCCAGGGTCTTGCCCCGCGTCCGCGGCGCCCAGATCGTGCCGACGAGGAACGACAGGGCGAGCAGGCCGAGGATGAGCCCTCCGAGCGCCCGCAGACCGATGTCGGACAGCAGCAGCGGGAACCAGATGCTCAGCAGACCGACCATGACGCGGGCCGCCAGGAAGAGGACGCCCTGTGCGCTGGCGCGGTAGCGCGTGGCGAAGAGCTCAGACGTCCACAGGCCGTAGAAGGCCTGCGCACCGATGCCGGACGAGATGCCCAGGCGATCGCGAAGAACAGCAGGGTCCCGAGGTTCGCCGGCGCGTAGATGAGGACGGCCCAGGCCACGATGGCGAGGAGCGCGCCGATCGCGTACAGCAGCCGACGGCTCATCCGGTCGGCGAAGCGCATGAACCCGAAGTACGTCGCGGCGACGGTGCAGCCCCACACCAGGATCTGCAGACCGTACTGCTCGGTGACGCTCGTGACGCCGGTGGCGGAGTACACCCGCGGCTGGAAGATCCCGGCCTGTCCGGCGACGGTGTTCCAGAGCGCGTAGACGCCGAACAGGAACAGCATCGCGGTGAGGTTCTTCCGACGGCTGAAGAGCTGCGTGATGCCGTGGAAGAAGTTCGCGGTGCCGGTCGCGGCGCGCTCGTCCTTCCAGATCGCGGACTCTGGCAGGCCGCGTCGGAGCCACCACACGATCGCGGCGACGACGAACAGGTGCGCGAAGATCAGGCGATTGCCGAGGAGCCCGAGCGGTGCGGCGGCGATCGCGAGGGCGAACCCGACCATCGGGCCGATCGACCACGCGAGCTGCGCGGTGCCGACGTGGGCGGCGCGCTTGTCAGCGGGGGCCTGCTCGGCGATGTAGGTCCAGCTGGCCGGGACCCCGCGCCGACGGCGATCCCGGTGAGGATGAACCCGGTGAGGAGCATGCCGTAGCTGCCGGCGAACACCGCGAGCAGGATCCCGAGCATGTAGAGCAGCAGGTCGTAGGTGTAGATGAACTTCCGGCCGTACCGGTCGCACAGCGGGCCGCCGATGATCGCGCCCGCGGCAGCGCCGAACGCGTTCGCGGACAGGCTCGCGAGGAGCCCGACCTGCAGGTCCCCGATGTGGAACTGCGCCTGCCAGAGGCTCAGGCTCGTGGCGATCGCGATGATCGACCCCGACTCGATGTAGTTCGACATGGCGACGGAGATCGTCGCCTTCCAGCCCGTGGTGTTGCGGGCTCCGATGCGGACCGCCATTGGTCCTCCGTTCGCGTGTTCGTCAGTGAATCGTTTCAACGGTGCTGCGAGGACGTTACTCGCGGATGGGCACCAGGGCAAGTCGTTCCCCCGAAACCGCAGGGCCGATGCCAGGATGACCCCATGGCAGTGAGCGTTCGGGACGTCGCAGCGCTCGCGGGTGTGTCACTCGGAACCGTCTCGAACGTGCTGAACCGCCCGGACAAGGTCGCCCGGCCACGGTCGAGCGGGTGCAGTCCGCGATCGCGTCGCTCGGGTTCGTGCGGAACGACTCCGCTCGCCAGCTCCGGGCCGGGCGCAGCTCCACCGTCGGACTCATCGTCCTCGACGGCGGCAACCCCTTCTTCACCGACGTCGCCCGCGGCGCGGAGGACGCGGCGATGCGGAAGGGCCTCGCGGTCCTCGTCGGCAACTCCGACGAGTCCGTCGACCGCGAACACACCTACGTCGACCTCTTCGAGGAGCGCCGCGTCGCCGGGCTGCTCATCTCCCCGCGGGCGACGACCTCGCTCGCCTCGCACGCCTGCGCGACCAGGGCACCGCCGTGGTGCTCGTCGACCGGCGTGCCGACGACGAGCACTTCGCGTCGGTCTCGGTCGACGACGTCGCCGGAGGGCACATCGCCGTGTCCCACCTGGCGGCGATCGGACGTCGGCGCATCGCCTTCGTCGGCGGTCCGTTCGGCATCCGGCAGGTCGCCGATCGGCACGCCGGCGCCGTGGCCGCTGCAGCCTCGGCCGGCGTGTCGCTCGAGGTGATCCCGACTGCGTCGCTGTCGGTCCTCGAGGGCCGCCGCACCGGCGAGGAGATCCAGGCCCGTCCCGCCTCGGAACGCCCGGACGCGGTGTTCGCGGCGAACGACCTGCTCGCCGTCGGACTCGAGCAGGCGTTCATCATGCGCGGGTCCACCCGCGTGCCGGAGGAGATCGCCATCGTCGGGTACGACGACATCGCGTTCGCCGAGACGGCGGTCGTCCCGCTGACGTCGGTGCGGCAGCCGGCTCAGGACCTCGGGCGACGGGCGATCGAGCTGCTGCTCGCGCAGGTCGAGGAGGGCCAGGGCGTCGAGACCCTGCACGTGGAGTTCACGCCCGAGCTCGTCGTCCGCCAGTCCACCGTCACCGAGCGCTGAGCGCGCTGCGCCCGCAGCCGAGACTCGGGGCGCGTCCGCCGAGGCTCGGTCTGGGCGACAGTCCTCGCGGCTGAACACCCGAGAACTGTCGCTGACCCTGAGACTCGGGCAGCTCCGCCGAGATTCGGCTCCGCCGTGCCGGACTGGAGGCACGTGGCGGTGCCGCACCGCGCCTCCAGTCCGGTGGTGGGCCGGGACAGCACCGCGCGCCGCCTACGATCGGAGCATGGTGCATGTCCCACGGCGCGACGGACCGCCGAGCGTGCACCACGTGGCGGCTCGCGCTGGCGTCTCGCTCGCCACGGTGTCGAACGTCCTCGACCACCCGAGCGGGTCGCCGACACCACCGCCGCACGCGTCCGGACCGCCATCGCCGAGCTCGGCTACACACCCAACCGCAACGCCCGTGCGCTCGCCTCGGGCAGCACGCGGTCCATCGGACTCGTCGTGACCTCGCTCCGGAACTCCCTGTTCACCGACATCGTGAGCGGCGCGCAGACCGCGGCCCGACGACGCGGCCACACACTGTTGATCGCCAGCAGCGAGGACGATCTCGAGACGCAGGCCGACCACCTCGCCTACCTGGAGAGCACGAGGGTCTCGGGCATCCTGCTCGCCACCATGACGGACTCCCCCGACCAGGTCGAGCTGACCCGACGACACGGACACCCCGTCGTGTACGTCAACCACGAGCCGTCGGCGGTCGACGCGTGCTCCGTCGTCGTCGACAACGAGCAGGCGGCGTACATCGCGACCTCGCACCTCATCGAGCGGGGCTGCCGGCGCATCGGCTTCGTCAGCGCGCGGCCGGACCTGCAGCCGGTGCACCGACGTCGCGCCGGCGTGCTCCGGGCGATCGCCGAGCACCCCGGCGTCGTGCTCGTCGACGTCGACGCCGGGACATCGACCCGCCAGGAGGAACCGACGCCGGCGCCCGCATCGCCAGGATGCCCGCCGACGGACGCCCGGACGGGGTGCTCGGGGTGACGGACCTGCTCGCGATGGCGGTGGTCACGGAACTGCGGGCCGCCGGTGTACGGGTCCCCGAGGACATCCCGGTGTCCGGGTGCGACCACAACTCCGTGGCGTGGGGTGGTGCCGTGCCGCTCACCTCGGTGACGATGCACGGGACCGACATGGGCGCGGCGGCGGTGGGGTTGCTGCTCGACGAGCTGCAGGATCCTCCCGGGACCACGTGCACCGGACGGTCGTGATCGGCAGCGAGCTCGTGGCGCGGGAGAGCACCCTCGGACGAGCCGGTGCCGCGGCCGCCGCCCGGGACGGGCACCCGTCGACCCGCGGGTTCGCGGGGGCTGACGGGCACGGCTCGGGATGCACCGCCTCAGACTCGCGGTCAGCGACAGTTCTCGCGCGCACAACCGCGAGACCGGTCGCCCACCCCGAGACTCGCGGTCAGCGACAGTTCTCGCGCGCACAACCGCGAGACTCGTCGCCCACCCCGAGACTCGCGCCCGCGGCCGTGCTCGATAACGAATCCGACTCGGTGATTGACACGCTTCAATCAGCGTGGTTCATTCCGATTGAAACGTTCTAAACAGCACCACCGGAGCCCGCACCGTCGCGGGACCGGGTCCGTTTCACCCGGGGTCACCCCGCCCCGGGCCTTACGAGGAGGTAAGGAATGTCAGCTCGTCCCCTGACCACCAGGCTGCTCGCCATCGGCGGCGCCGCGGTCCTCATCGGCGGCCTGGCCGCGTGCTCGTCTGGCGGCTCCGCCGACACCGGCAGCGGTGGCGGCAAGACGACGATCACGTACCTGGTCGACAACGCGGAGGCCACCGGCGTCACCGCGAAGGCACTCGTCTCGGCGTTCGAGAAGGCCAACCCCGACATCACCGTCAAGCTCGACACGAAACCCCAGGGCACCGACGGAGACAACCTGGTGAAGACCCGACTGTCGACCGGCGAGATGGCCGACGTCTTCAACTACAACTCCGGCTCGCTCATGCAGGCCCTCAACCCCGACAACACCCTCGTCGACCTCTCGAAGGAGAGCTGGGCGAAGGACGTCGACCCGCAGTTCACGAAGGTCGTCAGCACCGACAAGGGCATGTACGGCGCACCGTTCGGCACGAGCTTCGGCGGCGCGGTCCTCTACAACAAGAAGGTCTACGAGAAGCTCGGCCTGAGCGTCCCGACCACGTGGTCGGAGTTCATCAGCAACAGCGAGAAGATCAAGGACGCCGGCATCGCGCCGATCATCCAGACCTACGGTGACACCTGGACCAGCCAGCTGTTCGTCCTCGGCGACTTCGCGAACATCACCGCGCAGCAGAAGAACTGGGCGACGCAGTACACGAAGCACAAGGAGTCCTACGCGAAGCAGCCCGCCCTCGCCGGGTTCCAGCACCTCCAGGAGGGCAAGGACAAGGACCTCTACAACGAGGACTACGCCTCGGCCACCCAGGCGAACGGCCTGAAGATGCTCGCCGACGGCACCGGCGCCCAGTACCCGATGCTGACCAACGCGATCTCGGCGATCCAGCAGGACTCCCCGACGCGGTGAACGACATCGGCGCCTTCGCCCTGCCGGCGGAGAACGCGGACGACACGAACCTCACCATCTGGGAGCCGAACGGCCTCTACATCCCGAAGACGACCACGGGTGACAAGCTCACGGCCGCGAAGAAGTTCATCGCCTTCGCGAACTCGTCCGACGGCTGCAAGGTGCAGAACGACACCGGCACCCCCGGCGGCCCGTACGTCATCTCGACCTGCACGCTCCCCGACTCGGTTCCCCCGATGATCGGCGACCTGCAGAAGTACCTCGACGACGGCAAGGCGAGCCCGGCGCTCGAGTTCCTCTCCCCGATCAAGGGCCCGAACCTCGAGAAGATCTGCGTCCAGGTCGGCTCGGGCATCACCACCGCGGCCAAGGGCGCCGACCAGTACGACGACGACGTCGTCCAGCAGGCCCAGCAGCTCGGCATCAAGGGCTGGTGATCCGGTGACCGCGACGCTCACGACGGCGGTGGCCCCGCCGCAGACAACGAAGGCGGGCCCCGGCCCGGCCCGGAAGCGGATGCGCTCGTTCTACCCGGCGTGGTTCTTCATCCCGGCGATCGCGCTGTACGTCGTGTTCTTCGCGGTCCCGACCTTCGCGGGGTTCTACTTCTCGCTCACCCGCTGGACGCTGTTCGACCAGACCTTCATCGGCTTCGACAACTTCGTCCGGTTCTTCCAGGACCCGCAGCTCGTCTCCGGGTTCGTGCACACGTTCGAGTACGGGTTCGTGACGAGCGCGGCGAAGGTGGTCCTCGGACTCGCCCTCGCCCTGCTCCTCACGAGCACCGTGCTCGGGCGCGGCTACCTCCGAGCGGTGGTGTTCTTCCCCGTGCTGGTGTCGACGATCGGCATCGGCATCACGTTCAAGGCACTGATGGACCCGTTCCACGGCATCATCAACTCGGTGCTGGGTGGGCTCGGACTGCCGACCCCGGGGTGGCTGACCGACCCGAACCTGGCGCTCTGGAGCGTCGCCGCGGTGGACGTGTGGAAGGGCGTCGGCATCGCGACGCTCATCTTCATCGCGGGCATCGTGGCGATCCCGCAGGAGTACTTCGAGGCCGCCCGCGTCGACGGCGCGAACGCGTGGACGATCTTCCGGAACATCACGCTCCCGCTGTCCCGCCCCGCGATGGGCACGGTCATCATCCTGTCGCTCATCGGCGGTCTGCGGTCGTTCGACCTCATCTGGGCGATGACCGGCGGTGGGCCCGGGTTCACGAGCGACGTCATCGCGAGTGTGATCTACAAGCAGTACCAGGCCGGTTTCTACGGGCTGTCGACCGCTGGGAACGTCGTGCTGTTCATCGTCGTGACGGCGATCATGGTCCCGATCTCCTGGCTGCTCAACCGCAAGGAGGCAGAACTGTGACCGCGATCACCAGCCAGCGGCTGACCCCGACACGTGCGCGCGGACGTCACACCGCCCGCAAGTGGGTCGTCGGCACCATCGCCATCGTCGTCAGCTTCGTGGTGTTCCTCGTGCCGTTCGTCTTCGTCCTGCTGCAGGCCGCGAAGTCCCGG
This sequence comes from Curtobacterium flaccumfaciens, assembly GCA_029689965.1. GTDB lineage: Bacteria > Actinomycetota > Actinomycetes > Actinomycetales > Microbacteriaceae > Curtobacterium > Curtobacterium flaccumfaciens_E. Next base: position 3,470,570 of record CP121450.1, read on the forward strand.
CCGAGGCGAACCAGCTCGGCTTCACGCTGCCGACCCAGTGGCAGCTGTGGCAGAACCTCGTGGCGGTGATGCAGACCGGCGACGGCGGCATCCTCCGCGCGTTCCTGAACAGCGCCGTCCTCACCGTCGGCAGCGTCGTCATCATGGTCGTGTTCTCCGCCATGGTCGGCTACGTCCTGCAGCGACGGCCGAGCCGGTGGAACGGTGTGATCAACTTCTTCGTCCTCGCCGGCCTCATCGTCCCGCCCGCGATCGTCCCGACGATCTGGGTGTTGCAGGGTCTGAACCTGTTCAAGACGATGGGCGGGATGATCCTCGTCGAGGCGACCTTCGGCCTGTCGTTCTGCATCCTGCTGTTCCGGGCCTTCGTCGCGACCATCCCGAAGGAGCTCGACGAGGCGGCCGTGCTCGACGGCGCCGGCCCGGTCCGCCTGTTCTTCGGGGTCGTGCTGCCGCTGCTCAAGCCGGTCATCATCACGGTCGTGCTCGTCCAGTCGGTGACGGTGTTCAACGACTTCACGAACCCGCTGTACTTCCTGCCCGGCTCCGAGAACGCCACCGTGCAGCAGACGCTCTACACGTTCCAGAGCCAGTCGGTCAGCCAGCTGAACCTGCTGTTCACGGACGTGCTGCTCATCACGATCCCGCCGCTCATCCTCTACATCTTCTTCAACCGTCAGATCGTCGCCGGCATGACCAGCGGCGCCGTCAAGGGCTGACGCCCGACCCCGGCCTGGAGGCACGACCCGCCTCCGCCGGATCGACCCACCCGGGCAGGCGGCCCGGCCCACGACCAGCCGACCGGTCGACGACGACCAGTCGCGAGAGAGGACACACCGCATGACCACCTGGACAGCACCGTTCATCGCGAGCGACGCGGATCTCGGCAGCGCACCGATCCTGCGCCGGGAGTTCACCCTCGACGCCGGACACGGCGCCGTCACGACCGCGACGCTCGACGTCAGCGCCCTCGGCGTCGTCGAGGCCTGGCTCGGCGGGCAACGCGTCTCCGACCACCTGCTCGAACCGGGGTGGACGAGCTACGAGTGGCGCGTCCGCGTCGTCTCGCACGACGTCACGGCCCTCCTCGGCGCCCGAACCGGCATCGAGTCCGGCGGCGCTGCCGTGCTCGCGCTCGTCCTCGGCAAGGGCTGGGCCGCCGGGCGCCTCGCCTGGGGCGGCGGCGGAGGCTGGTACGCCGACGAGGTCGCCGGGTTCGCCGAGCTCCGCATCGTGTTCGAGGACGGACACGAACAGCGGATCGCGACGGACACCGACTGGCAGGCCCTGTCGAGCGCGATCACCGCCGACCAGCTCTACGACGGCGAGGACATCGACGCCCGCCTGCGCGACGGCTCGTTCCTGACACCGGGCGACGTGACGCTGCCGAGCGTGGACGGACACGAGGGTCGCACGAGCACGGTGCACACGGTGGACCTCGGTGAGCGCGAACTCGTCGCGGACGCCGTCCCGCCGGTCCGACCGCTCGCCGAGATCGCCCCGGTCGAGGTCTGGACGAGCCCCTCCGGCGCGACCCTGGTCGACTTCGGGGTGAACCTGGTCGGCTGGATCCGCGTGACCGCCTCGGGTCCCGCGGGAACCGTCCTGACCCTCACGCACGCCGAGGTCCTCGAGCACGACGAGCTCGGCACCCGTCCCCTGCGCACCGCGAAGGCCACGGACCACTTCACCCTGAGCGGGGCACCGACGTCTTCGAACCGCGCTTCACGTTCCACGGCTTCCGGTACGCCCAGGTCGCCGGATGGCCGGGCACCCTCGACGAGCTCCGCACCGCGCTCACGGCCGTGCAGGTCGGCTCCGACCTCACCCGCACGGGCACCTTCGAGTCGAGCCACGAGCTGCTGAACACGTTCCACGGCAACGTCGTGCGGGGCATGCAGGGCAACTTCCTCAGCGTCCCGACCGACTGCCCGCAGCGCGACGAGCGCCTCGGGTGGACAGGTGACATCGCGGCGTTCGCGCCGACGGCCTCGTACCTGTTCGACACCAGGACGTTCCTCGGCGACTGGCTCCGCGACGTGTGGCTCGAGCAGCAGCATGCCGACGGGGTCATCCCGTTCGTGGTGCCGGACGTGTTGAAGTACTCCCCGCCGAGGACTTCGGCAAGCCCGACGCCACCGCGATCTGGTCCGACGCCGGGGTGTGGGTGCCGTGGACGCTGTACCAGGCGTACGGCGACACGGCCGTCCTCGAGGAGCAGTTCGACTCGATGGCCGCCCACCTCCGCCGGATCCGCGACCACCTGTCGGCGCAGGACCTCTGGGACACCGTCTTCCAGTTCGGCGACTGGCTCGACCCGGACGCCCCGCCGGAGGACCCGGCCGACGCGAAGGCCGACAAGGGCGTCGTCGCGACGATCTGCGCCTTCCGGTCCGCCACGATCGTGGCGGAGGCGGCCGACGTCCTGGGCGGCCACGAAGCGGAGGCGGCCGAGTTCCGGGAACTCGCATCGCGCCTCCAGGCCGGGTTCCGGGCCCACTACCTGCTGGAGGGTGGACGCATCCTGTCCGACTCGACGACGGTGTACACGCTGGCGATCGTCTTCGGGATCCTCGACGCCGACGGCGAGCGGCAGGCGGGCGACCGCCTCGCCGAGCTGGCGGCCGCGTCCGGCTACCGGATCTCGACGGGCTTCGCCGGCACACCGTTCATCACGGACGCGCTGACGCAGACCGGACACCTCGAGGACGCGTACCGGCTGCTGCTGCAGACCGAGTGCCCGTCGTGGCTGTACCCGGTGACCATGGGGGCGACGACGGTGTGGGAGCGCTGGGACTCGATGCTCCCGGACGGCACGATCAACCCGGGCGAGATGACCTCGTTCAACCACTACGCCCTGGGTGCGGTGGCGGACTGGATGCACCGCGTGGTGGGCGGCCTCGCGCCGCTGACCCCCGGGTACGAGTCGGTGCTCATCGCGCCGCAGCCCGGCGGCGGGCTGACGTGGGCGTCGACCTCGCTCGACACGGTGCACGGGCACGTCGCGGTGCGGTGGGAGCTCGTCGACGGGGAGCTGCTCGTCCGGGCGACGGTCCCGGAGGGCGTCTCCGCCGTGGTGCGCCTGCCGGGCGTGCCGGAGCAGCGCGTCGGCGGCGGGACGCACGAGTTCCGCGCGCCGGCCGCGGTGCCCGTCGCGTAGCGGTGGCGAGCGGGGGTCTCGGCGTCCCGGGAACCAAGTTCCGGACACAGCACCACGAAAGATCGTGGTGTGGTGTCCGGAACCTGGTTCCGCCAGCCGCTCACGAATGAGAACGACCCCGCGCTTGCGCGAAGTGCGCGCAGCACGTACCGTATGAAACGATTCAATCGACCACGAGGAAGTGCACGATGACATCAACCCCGAGCTTCGCCGGGATCGCCGGCCAGCTGGCGGCGCAGCAGATCGAGCTGCCGAGCTGGGCCTTCGGCAACTCCGGCACCCGCTTCAAGGTGTTCGGCACGCCCGGCACCCCGCGCGACCCCTACGAGAAGATCGCCGACGCCGCCCAGGTGCACCGGTACACGGGGCTCGCCCGACCGTGGCGCTGCACATCCCGTGGGACCTCGTGGACGACTTCGCCGACCTGAAGCGCCACGCCGAGGAGCACGGGTCCGCCTCGGCACGATCAACTCGAACACGTTCCAGGACGACGACTACAAGTTCGGCGCGCTCACCCACACCGACGCGGGCATCCGGCAGAAGGCGATCGACCACCACCTCCGCTGCATCGACGTGATGGACGCCACGGGCAGCCGTGACCTGAAGATCTGGCTCGCCGAGGGATCGAACTACCCGGCCAGGCCGACATGCGCGAACGCCAGGACCGCCTGCACGAGAGCCTCAGCACGATCTACGACCGTCTCGGCCCCGACCAGCGCCTGGTGCTCGAGTACAAGTTCTTCGAGCCGGCGTTCTACCACACGGACGTCCCGGACTGGGGCACGAGCTACGTGCAGACCGCGGCGCTCGGCGACAAGGCGATGGTCTGCCTCGACACCGGCCACCACGCCCCAGGCACGAACATCGAGTTCATCGTCATGCAGCTGCTCCGGCTCGGGAAGCTCGGCTCCTTCGACTTCAACTCGCGCTTCTACGCGGACGACGACCTCATCGTCGGTGCGGCGGACCCCTTCCAGCTGTTCCGCATCCTGGTCGAGGTCATCCGCGGCGGCGGGTACGACAACCCCGACGTCGCGTTCATGCTCGACCAGTGCCACAACATCGAGGACAAGATCCCGGGCAGATCCGCTCGGTGCTCAACGTGCAGGAGATGACGGCCCGGGCGCTGCTCCTCGACCGCGTCGCGCTGACCGCCGCGCAGGAGGCGCACGACGTCCTCGGCGCCAACGAGGTCTTCATGGACGCGTACCAGACCGACGTCCGGAAGGACCTCGCCGACTGGCGCGAGTCCCACGGCCTGCCGGCGAACCCGATGCGCGCCTACCTCGACTCCGGCTACCAGCGGCAGATCGCCGAGGAGCGCGTCGGTGGCGTCCAGGCCGGCTGGGGCGCGTAGACAGATGAGCCGCGGAGACAGATGAGCCGCATAGACAGATGAGCCGCGTAGACAGATGAGCACAGGACTGGAGGCACGGGTGGACCCCGCAACGCAGGTGACCGCAGAACAGGTGGTCGCGGACCTCATCGCGCGCTCGAACGCGCTCGGCTCGGATCCACGGATCACGAACTACGCCGGCGGCAACACCTCGGCGAAGGGCACCGACACCGACCCGGTCACGGGCGAGCCGGTGGAGCTGCTGTGGGTGAAGGGCTCCGGGGGCGACCTCGGCACCCTCACACCGGCGGGCCTCGCGGTCCTGCGCGTCGACCGGGTCCGCGCACTCCAGGACGTCTACCCCGGCGTGGAGCGCGAGGACGAGATGGTCGCGGCGTTCGACCACACGCTGTTCGGTCGCGGTGGAGCAGCGCCCTCCATCGACACGGCGATGCACGCGCTCGTGGACGCCGAACACGTGGACCACCTGCACCCGGACGCCGGCATCGCGATCGCCACAGCCGCGGACGGCCCGGCACTGACGTCCACGATCTTCGGCGACAAGGTCGTGTGGGTCCCCTGGCGTCGCCCGGGGTTCCAGCTCGGCCTCGACATCGCCGCGATCAAGCGGGACAACCCGCAGGCGATCGGCACGATCCTCGGCGGGCACGGCATCACCGCGTGGGGCTCCTCGTCCGGAGAAGCCGAAGCGAACTCGCGCTGGATCATCGACACCGCGGAGCAGTACATCGCAGCCAACGGGAGGGATCAGCCGTTCGGGCCGGTCCGCCCCGGGTTCGAAGCACTGCCGATCGACGAACGCCACGCGCGCGCCGCCGCCCTCGCGCCGACGATCCGGGGCATCGCCGGGCACGACAAGCCCGTGGTGGGGCACTTCACCGACTCCGACGTCGTGCTCGACTTCCTGGCGAGCGCCCGCGCAGAGGAGCTCGCCGCCCTCGGCACGAGCTGCCCGGACCACTTCCTGCGGACGAAGGTGAAGCCGCTCATCCTCGACCTGCCCGCGACGGCTTCGGCCGAGGAGCAGACCGAACGCCTCACGGCCCTGCACGAGGAGTACCGCGCGGACTACCAGGCGTACTACGACCGGCACGCGACGCCGGAGTCCCCGCCATCCGCGGCGCCGACCCGCTCATCGTGCTCGTCCCCGGTGTCGGGATGTTCTCGTACGGCAAGGACGCCCAGACCGCCCGGGTCGCCGGCGAGTTCTACGTCAACGCCATCAACGTCATGCGCGGCGCGGAGTCCCTCAGCACGTACGCCCCCATCGACGAGGCCGAGAAGTTCCGCATCGAGTACTGGGCACTGGAGGAGGCGAAGCTTCAGCGGATGCCCGCGCCGAAGAAGCTTGCCACGCGCATCGCCCTGGTGACCGGTGCCGCGAGCGGCATCGGCAAGGCCATCGCGAAACGCCTGGCGGCCGAGGGCGCCGCAGTCGTCATCGCGGACCTCGACGTCGACAAGGCCTCCGCTGCGGCAGCCGAGATCGGCGGACCGGACCAGGCCATCGGCGTCGCGGCGAACGTGACGGACGCCAGCGCGATCGACGAGGCGATCCAGCAGACGCTGCTGCACTTCGGCGGCCTCGACCTCGTCGTGAACAACGCCGGTCTGAGCCTGAGCAAGAGCCTGCTCGAGACCACCGAGCGGGACTGGGACCTGCAGCACGACGTCATGGCGAAGGGCTCGTTCCTGGTGTCCAAGGCAGCGGCGAAGGTCCTCGTCGAGCAGGGCCTCGGCGGCGACATCGTGTACATCTCGTCGAAGAACTCGGTGTTCGCCGGCCCGAACAACATCGCCTACTCGGCGACCAAGGCCGACCAGGCGCACCAGGTCCGCCTGCTCGCCGCCGAGCTCGGCGAGCACGGCATCCGCGTCAACGGCATCAACCCCGACGGCGTCGTCCGCGGCTCGGGCATCTTCGCCTCCGGCTGGGGCGCGAACCGTGCGAAGACGTACGGCATCGACGAGCAGGACCTCGGCGCGTTCTACGCCCAGCGCACCATCCTCAAGCGCGAGGTCGTGCCCGAGAACGTCGCCAACGCCGTGTACGCGATCTGCACCGACGACTTCTCGCACACCACCGGGCTGCACGTGCCGGTGGACGCGGGCGTCGCGGCAGCGTTCCTGCGCTGATGAACGACAGGCTGATGAACGACAGGAGGTAGCGACGTGACGAACAGCGGCAGCGTCGCCGCCGTCGACCTCGGAGCGACCAGCGGCCGGGTGATCCTCGGCCACGTCGACGCCGACGACATCCGGATGGAGCACGTCGCCCGGTTCCCGAACGGCCCGGTGACCCTCCACGAGAGCGACCGCGAGGCGCTGCACTGGGACGTCGTCGAACTGTACCGGCAGGTCACGGTGGGCCTCCGCGACGCCTTCGGCCACCACGTGGAGATCGCGAGCATCGGCATCGACTCGTGGGCGGTCGACTACGGCCTGCTCCGCGACGGGCGCCTGCTCGGCCTGCCGTACCACTACCGCGACGAGCGGCACGAGCACGGCGTCGCTCCGGTGCACGAGCGGGTGTCGGCAGCCGAGCTGTACGCCCGGAACGGTCTGCAGCACCTGCCCTTCAACACGGTGTTCCAGTTCGCCGCCGACCCGTCGGTGCAGCTCGCCCAGCGGGCCCTGCTCATCCCGGACCTGCTCGGGTACTGGCTCACCGGCGTCGAGGCGGCCGAGCGCACGAACGCGTCGACCACCGGGCTGTTGGACGCGACCACCCGCGGCTGGGACCCGACGTTGCGGGCTGCCGCGCGCCTCCCGTCCGGACTCCTGCCCACCCTGCGCGACCCGGGCGACCGTCTCGGTCCGCTGCTGCCGTCCGTGGCCGGCGCCGTCGGCGGCGACGCGCCCGTCACCCTGGTGGGCTCGCACGACACGGCGTCCGCCGTCGTCGCGGTCCCCGCGACGGAACCGGACTTCGCGTACGTCTCGTCCGGAACGTGGTCGCTCGTCGGCGTCGAGCTCGACGCGCCCGTCCTGTCGGACGCGGCGCGCGAGGCGAACTGCACGAACGAAGGCGGTGTCGACGGCCGCGTCCGGTTCCTCAAGAACGTGTCCGGACTGTGGTTGCTCTCCGAGAGCGTCCGGACCTGGGAGCGCGGTGGCGAGACCATCGACCTGGAGGCACTGCTCGCCTCCGCCGCGGCCGTCACCGCTCCGGTCCCCGTCTTCGACGTCGCCGACGACGCGTTCACTCCTCCGGGCGACATGCCCGCCCGGATCGCTGCGTGGTGCGTCGCGCACGGGCTGTCCGCTCCCTCGTCACGGGCCGAGTTCGTCCGTTCGATCCTCGAATCCCTCGCCACCGCCTACGCGAGCACGCTCGAGACGATCGTCGCGATCACGGGGAAGGACATCCGACAAGTGCACGTCGTCGGCGGCGGCTCCCAGAACCGCCTGTTGTGCCAGCTCACCGCCGACCGCACCGGGCTGCCCGTGCTGGCCGGCCCGGTCGAGGCCACGGCGCTCGGGAACGTCCTCGTGCAAGCGCGCGCCACCGGGCTCGCCGGACTCGGCGGAGCGTCGCTCGAGGCGCTCCGCAGCATGGTCGCCCGGACGGTCGAACCCGAGCGGTACACGCCGACCGGAACCGGGAGCACTGCCATTCGACCAACCACGAGACATAGGATGTCTGCATGACCTCGACCGACGACCAGCACCGCGTCGACCCCGCTTCCGGAGCGCCGTCCCCGACCCCCGGAGCGGCGTCGAGTGCACGCGCCCGGGTCAAGCGGCAGCTGCCGACGATGCACGACCTCGCCCCGCTGCTGCAATTCAGGAAGCCCGACCTGAACGCCCGACGCCGACGCCTGGAATCGGCACTGACGATCTGGGACCTCCGCCGCATCGCCGCGCGCCGGACTCCGAAGGCGGCGTTCGACTACACCGAGGGGGCCGCCGAGGCCGAGATCTCCCTCGCCAGGGCGCGGCAGGCGTTCGAGGACATCGAGTTCACGCCCGCGATCCTCCGCGACGTGTCGCGTGTGTCGACGTCGCGCGAGGTGCTCGGCGCTCCCGTCGCGTACCCGTTCGGCATCGCACCGACCGGGTTCACCCGCATGATGCAGACCGAGGGCGAGCGAGCCGGGGCCCGGGCGGCCGGACGCGCGGGCATCCCGTTCTCGCTGTCCACGATGGGCACCACCGCGATCGAGGACGTCCGCGACGCCAACCCGCACGGACGCAACTGGTTCCAGCTGTACATGTGGAAGGACCGCGAGAAGTCGATGGCGCTCGTGTCCCGTGCCGAGCAGGCCGGGTTCGACACGCTGCTCGTCACCGTGGACGTCCCCGTCGCCGGCGCTCGGCTGCGGGACAAGCGGAACGGGTTCTCGATCCCGCCGCAGCTCGGCGCGAAGACCATCGTCAACGCGATCCCACGGCCGTGGTGGTGGTTCGACTTCCTCACCACCGAGCCCCTGGCGTTCGCCTCGCTCGACCGCTGGTCCGGCACCGTCGGGGAGCTCCTCGACCACATGTTCGACCCCACCGTCACGTACGAGGACCTCGAGTGGATCCGCGACCAGTGGAAGGGCAAGGTCGTCGTCAAGGGCGTGCAGTCCCTGGCGGACGCCAAGCGGCTCGCTTCGATGGGCGTCGACGGCATCACGCTGTCGAACCACGGCGGCCGGCAGCTCGACCGTGCTCCCGTCCCGTTCCACCTGCTGCCCTCCGTGGTGAAGGAGGTCGGCAAGGACACCGAGGTGCACCTCGACACGGGCATCATGTCCGGTGCCGATATCGTCGCCGCGGTCGCCCTCGGCGCGACGTTCACGATGGTCGGCCGCGCCTACCTGTACGGCCTGATGGCGGGGGCGAGGCCGGCGTCGACCGGATGATCCAGATCCTCTCCGAGCAGATCGAGCGCACCATGCGACTGCTCGGGGTCGCGTCGCTCGACGAGCTCGAGCCGGGGCACGTGACACAGCTCCAGCGGCTGACCCCCATCGCGCGCCCCTGACGCCCCACATGCGTTCAGCCCGAGTCTCGGCCTGAGCGACAGGTCTCGCGGTCGTCGGCCCGAGAAGCTGTCGCTCAACCCGAGTCTCGGCGAGGCCTGGGTGGACATGGACCCCCGAACGGGGCACAGATGATGCATGATGTTCGGGGCCCCGTCACCGAAATCCGCGGATCGCGCCGTGGAGTGGGCCCCTTCCATGCCCGAGCCCCACCCGAGGAGCCCGACATCTCTGCTTCGAAGCACGTGCATGCCCGAGCGCAGCACGCATCCACGACGAACCGTTCTACCCGCAACCGCCGCAGCCGCATCGTCCTGGCGGCAGCGGCCGCCAGCGCCCTCCTGATCGGCGTCCCGACCGCGGCCTCCGCCCACGGCTGGTGGGGCGGACGCGGCCACCATGCGCCGCCGAGCGCCCCGGTCTCGCCGACCCCGACCGACGAGGCGACGCCCTCCGACGAGGCGACGCCCTCCGCCCAAGCGACCTCGACCGACGAGCCCACGCCGACCGAGACGCCGTCCGCCGACTCCGCCTCGATCGAGGAGTCAGCGCCCACCGACGCACCGAAACCTGCCGACGCACCGAAACCTGCCGACGAGACCTCGCAGTCCGACCTGATCGCGCTCGCGCCCGACACGTCGTTCGTCGAGAACTTCGACCTCCCGGCCGCGACCGGTCTGGTCAGCCGCCTCTACCCGCAGGCATGGCAGCCGTACCCGGACGGCACGTCCGGCATCTACGAGCCGAGCAAGACCGTCTCCGTCCACGACGGCGTCATGGACGTGCAGCTCGGCGGAGCGGGCACGGCCGGCACCTTCGGGTCGCGCTCCGGCGCCTACGACCACGTCGGCGGGACGTTCTCCGTCCGTGCGAAGGCGACCGGCGGCGACGGCAACGGTGCAGCGTTCATGCTGTGGCCGAGCTCCGACAAGTGGTCCGACGGTGAGATCGACTTCCCCGAGGGCAACTTCGACGAGAGCCCGTCGGCGTTCCATCACTCGATGACCCCCGGCACGAGGCCGATCGCGTCCAGCTCGGCACCGGAGTCTCGTGGCGTGACTGGCACACCTACACGATCGACTGGGACCCGGGAAGTCGGTCACGTACGAGGTCGACGGCAAGGTCATCGGCACCGTCACCCACGACGTCCCGACGACCGCGCACCGGTTCATGTTCCAGACCGGCAACTGGGCGAGTCCGGCAACCTCCTCATCGACTGGGTCGCGACGACCGAGTAGCGGGCGCGACCAGTCCGGCGTGACGCGCGATCCGGTCAGCGACCTGCGGAAGTACGACGCCGCACGACCAGGGTGCCGTTCCCCTCGATGGGGAAGAACTCGGCGCTGGCGACGAGTCCCGCCGCGACACCGATCGCGGCGAACGTGGTCGTGCGGTCGGTGCGGCCGTTCACGTCGGTGACGTACCCGGGCCTCCGGGCGTACGGGTCGTGCTCCTGCTCGGCGGCCGCGTCCGGTCGATCATCCCCCACGCAGCCAGCCTGCGCGGGCCGTCGGTGTCACGGCGCAACGGAATCGTGATCCGCTGACCGGTTCCGCCGTGGTGGAATGGCGCATGCGCTGGGGACGGAGTCGGGCGGTGCTGGGGGCGGCGTTGATCGTGCTCGTCGCGTTGGCAACCTCCGGGTGCATCGTGCAGGAAGGGGCGTCCGCCTCCTGCGCCGGGACGACCATCGAACTCGGCGACTCGGACCTCCGTCCCGGTGGGCAGGTCGATCTGCAGGCCGACTGGCTCTACCGGACGTGCGAGGACACCGGTGGCACCTTCCGAGCATCCGAGGACGTCACGGTCACCATCACCCCGGAGTCCACGGGTCGTGCCGTGCTGCTCGGGCGACCCTCACCAAAGGGCCCGGACCTCACGGTCGCCGGCCGGTTCGACCTGCCCGAGGACCTGCCCGTCGGCGCCGCCGTCCTCGGGGTGCACGGTCACGACGGGGACGGTTCGGGGCGGACCTCGACGTGACGATCAGCGCGGTCGGGTCCGGGTGATCGAGTAGCGCCAGAGCGGGTGCCGTCCTCGCGCCTGATGGAACCGCTCGCAGGACCAGGTCGTGGACGTGCGTGCTGTGGTCCAGCGACCGGCCATGGAACCAGTCTGCCCCTGGAAGGCACGTTAGGTTAGCCTTACCTACATGGCCCGAACGAACATGCAGGCGACCCGCACGAAGCCCGAGCACGTCGAGCTCCTCACCCTCCGCGTGGTGCGGACCGAACACGTTTCGCCGTCGTTCGTCCGCGTGGTGTTCGGCGGTGACGACCTCGCTCGGTTCCGTCACATGGGCTACGACCAGTGGTTCCGCCTCTTCCTGCCGGTGGACGGCGGGGACCTGACGCGGGCACCGCAGAAGCTCGACACGGTGAGCTTCGTCAAGTTCCTGACGGCGTCGAAGTCGAAGCGGCCGATCCTCCGGAACTACACGGTGCGAGCGCTCCGGCGACTGCAGGGGGCGACGAGCTCGACGCGGACTTCGTCGTGCACGGCACCGACGACCATCAGGCGCCGACCGGACCGACCGCCGCCGCGTGGGCGCTCGGAGCCGCACCGGGCGACCTCGCGGCGATCATCGACGAGGGCATCGGGTTCGACCGGAACGTGCTCGGTCGACCGATCGTCGTCGTCGCGGACGAGAGCGCCGTGCCCGCGGCCGCCGGCATCCTCGAGTCACTCCCCGCACCACGAAGGGGACGGCGCTGCTCGAGGTGCCGACGGACGCGGACGTCCGGACGATCGACGCCCCGATCGGCATCGACGTGCACTGGATCACCCGGGAACCCGGACGCACGCCGGGAGCCGCCGCGCTCGACGCGACCACGCGCCTCCCGGTCAGCGGCGAGCACGCCGCCTGGGTCGCGGGCGAGCAGTCGCTCGCACGCGACGCTCGTCGACACTGGGTCGGGGCCGGGATCCCGAAGGGACAGATCGCCTTCACCGGGTACTGGCGGGTCGGCCGCTCGGGCTGATCAGCTGAGGACGAGGAGCGGGAACGACAGCGGGTCGGCACGGACGGCGTCCACGGCGTGCGCGACCGCCCCGATGACGACGACGTCGGCTCCGAGCGAGGACGCGACGATCTCCGGGACCGGGTCGAAGTGTCCGTCGTCGAGCAGCGCACGCGCGCGGTCGATCACCGCGGACGCCGGCTGGGCGATGGCACCGGCGACGACCACACGGTCGATGTCGAGCAGGCTCGCGAGCAGGACGCACACCCGGGCCAGCCGGTCGCCGAGGCGATCGACGATCGTACGCGCCGCGGGGTCCCCGTCGCGCGCGGCCCGGAACACGGTCGCCGCATCCACGTCGGGCGCGGCCAACGGGCTCCCCGCCGGGAGGGCGCCGGCCTCCGCGACGAGCTTGCGGGCGGTCGCCCCGATGCCGTCCGAGGACCCGACACCCTCCACGAGCTCGAGCACCCGCATCTCCCCGCTCCGCCGTGCGCGCCACGGAGCAGCACCCCGTCGACGACGAGACCACTGCCGAACCGCTCTCCCGAGAGCAGCGCGGCGAACGAGGCGTCCCCGGACGACGGCCGTTCGGCGAGCGCCGCGAGGTTCGCGTCGTTCTCGACCACGACGCGGTACCCGGGACGGCATCGGCGAACCCCGGGTTCATCCGGTCCCAGAAGCCGCCGTCGCCCGGGGACGCGCCGCCCACGTCCACCGGCGCGGGGATGCCGACGACGGACACGAGGACACGACCGGGATGGACGCCGGCGTCGGCGAGCGCCGCGGCGACGGTCTCGGCGAGGACGCCCAGGCGGACCGGGACGTCGAGGCCGGAGTCCCCGAGCGCCCCTTCGGCACGACCGAGCACGGTGCCGCGGACGTCCGACACGAGCGCGGTGACCCGGTGCTGTCCGGCGTCCACGCCGACCACCACGCCGGCGGTGGCGTCGAGTTCGTAGCGGCGCGCCGGCCGCCCGATGCGGTACTCCCCCGCGGCGCGAGCGTCGTCGAGCTCGCGGACCCAGCCGAGACGGACGAGCTCCTCGCACGCGGCCAGGACCGTCGACCGGGTGAGCCCGGTGGCGTCGATCGCCTCGGTCGCGGTGAACGCGTGCACGTCGAAGGCGTACGCGAGCAGCGACTCTGCGCTCGTTCCACGGGGCGGCGGCATGCCCGCACCCTACCGCGGAACCAGTTCCTTGCAGAATTAGATTTTCTCGCTAGATTAAGTCCTGCGGGCGGCACCGGAGCCGGTCCGCGAACCGGAACGGCAGGGACGCCGGGTCCGGACGGACGGAGACGACGTGCAGACACACGCCACCAGGAGCACCGCCGCGGTCAGCCGCCGCGGGTTCCTGCTCGGGGCGAGCGGCATCGGCGCAGGGCTGGCACTCGCCGGGTGCGCCCCGCTCGGTTCCTCGAGCAGCCGACCCGAGACGATCACCTTCTACGTGTCGAAGCCCGAGGTCATCGGGTACTTCGACGACGTCATCGCGAGGTTCCACGACAGCCAGTCGAAGGTCCGGGTCGTCCGGGACTCGACGTCGAGCATGTCCGCGAACTTCGTCCGGAACCGACCACCGGACCTCGGATGCTGGAACTACAACTTCTCGGTCGCGCCCTTCGTCGAGCACGGGGCACTCAGCGACCTGTCCGACCTGCCCCAGGCAGGCACGATCAACCCCGACCTGTGGACGCTCCTCGAGCAGACGGCCGACTACCCGGGGCGCCGGAGCGCACTGCCGTACTCGGTCACCGCCGCGTCGGTGATCTACAACAAGCAGCTTCTTCGCCGACCAGGGGCTCGACGTCCCGACGACGTGGAGCGAGTTCGCGGACGTCTGCGAGCGGCTGACGAGGGCCGGCATCGACCCGATCTACGGCACGTTCAAGGACAACTGGACGATCGCGCAGGGCATGTTCGACTACACGATCGGCGGCATGGTCGACGTCCCGAAGACCTTCGCGGCCCTCGGGCGCGAGGGCACGAAGGTCGGCAAGGACGCCTCGGTGTCGTTCGAACGCGACTTCCGTGCTCCGATGGAGCGCATGGTGCAGCTCCGCCGGTGGCACCAGAAGGGCGCGGCCAGCCGCGGCTACGGCGACGGCAACCTCGCCTTCGCCCAGGGGAAGGCGGCGATGTACCTGCAGGGGCCGTGGGCGCTCGGTGAGATCGCGAAGACGACACCGGACATGGACCTCGGCACGTTCCCGCTGCCCGTCACCGACGACCCGGCCGACCGGAAGGTCCGCGTGAACGTCGACCTCGCCCTCTGGATCCCAGAGGCGTCGCGCAAGCAGGAGGCCGCGCGCGAGTTCCTGTCGTACCTGATGACCGCGAAGGTGAACGACAAGTACAACGCGGACAACAACGGCTTCGGCGTGCGGAAGGACGCACCTCCGGCGTCGAACCCGGCACTCACGGGCATGCAGTCCTACTACGACGACGCCGCGTTCTACCTCGGCGCCTCGCAGCTCATCCCCGCCGAGATCCCGGTCGCGAACTACGCGCAGTCGATCGCCTTCGGCGGCGCCCCCAGCCCCAGCTCCGCACCCTCGACGCCGACTGGGCGCGCCTCGCGCTCCGCACGGCCGCGTAAGGAGACGACGAATGGCCACCACGACCACCGAGTCCGTCACGACGGCGGACCGCCGCCGACGTGGCGGAGCCGCGCCGCGCCTCCAGGCGGTCCCACGCACGAAGCGGCGACTGGACCCGCTCTTCCTGGCGTTCCTGCTCCCCACCCTCGCGCTCTTCACCCTCGCCATCACGCTGCCGGCGGTGATGGGCATCGTGCTGAGCTTCACGAACTCCGTCGGTTTCGGCGAGTTCCGTTTCACCGGCCTGACGAACTACGTCGCGGTCTTCTCCGACCCCGCGATCCTGCACGCGTACCTGTTCACGATCGGCTTCTCGCTCGTCACCGTCATCGTCGTGAACGCGGTCGCGTTCCTGCTCGCCATCGCCCTGACGTCGAAGATCCGCGGGAAGATCGCGCTCCGCGCGGTGTTCGTGCTGCCGATGGTGATCTCGGGCATCGTCATCGCCTACGTGTTCTCGTTCCTGTTCGCGAACAGCCTGCCGGCGCTCGCGGGCACGCTCGGCTTCGCACCGCTCGAGCAGAGCATCCTGGCGAACCCGGACCTCGCGTGGATCGCGATCGTCGTGGTCACGGCGTGGCAGGCGATCCCCTCGACGCTCCTCATCTACATCGCCGGCGTGCTGTCGATCCCCGGCGAGGTGTACGAGGCTGCGGCACTCGACGGCGCGAGCTCGTGGCGGCAGCTCGTCTCCATCACGGCGCCCCTCACCGCGGGCTACATCCTCATCAACCTGGTGATCGGGTTCAAGAACTTCCTCAACTCGTACGACATCATCGTCGGCCTCACCGACGGCGGCCCCGGCACCTCGACGACCAGCGTCGCGATGTCGATCTTCAAGGGCTTCAACGGCGGCGACTACTCCTACCAGATGGCGAACGCGACGATCTTCTTCGTGATCGCCGTCGTCATCGCCGTGATCCAGCTGCGGGCGACCCGCGGGAAGGCAGCGCTCTGATGTCCCTGCAAGCACCCCTGCGACCGGGGACGACGACGACCGGGAGCATCCGCTCCGTGGACGCGGACCGGTCCGCCGGCGGACGCACCGCGGGCCGTCGCGGCCGCAACGCCAACTGGCCCGTCACCGTCGTCCTCGTCGTCTGCGCCCTGTCCGTCCTGGTCCCGCTCTACGTCACCCTGACGATGGCGTTCAAGACCACGGCGCAGTCCGTGGACGGCAACGCCTTCTCGCTGCCGGCGCCGTTCAGCGTCGACGGGTTCGTGCAGGCATGGCAGCTGACCGACTTCCCGCGCGCGTTCGGCGTCTCGGTGTTCGTCGCCGCGATCACCGTCGCCGGGACGATCCTGCTCGCCTCGTTCACGGCGTACGCGATCGCCCGGAACTGGGACCGCCGGCTGTTCCGGTGGTCGTTCTTCTACCTGCTCGCCGCGATGTTCCTACCGTTCCCGGTGCTCGCCCTGTCGCAGGTGAAGCTCACCGGGCTCGCACACCTGGACAACCCCATCGGCGTCGCCATCCTGCACGTCATGTTCCAGCTGTCGTTCAGTGTCCTGCTGTTCACCGCGTTCCTGCGGTCGATCCCGGCCGAACTGGAGGAGAGTGCACGCATCGACGGTGCGAGCACGGGACAGGTGTTCTGGCGACTGGTGTTCCCGCTGCTCGCACCGATGAGCGCCACCGTCGGCATCTTCGCGTTCCTCGCGTCGTGGAACGACTTCGTGATGCCGTCGCTGATCACCTCCGACCCGGCCCTGCAGACCCTGCCGGTGCTGCAGCAGATGTTCCAGACGCAGTTCAGCAACAACTACAACGTGTCGTTCGCCTCGTACCTGATGGCGATGGCACCGGCGATCATCGTCTACCTCGTCACCCAGCGATGGGTGATGGCAGGTGTGACGCAGGGAGCCATCAAGTGACGACCACCAGCCCGACCCACGAGAGGAACCCCGTGACCGACACCCTGGTCCAGCCCGGACCGACCGCCGAAGACTCGACCTGGTGGCGCCAGGCGAGCGTGTACCAGATCTACCCGCGCTCCTTCGCCGACGCGAACGGCGACGGGATCGGGACCTCCGCGGCGTCACCGACCGCGTGCCGTACCTGGCGTCGCTCGGGATCGAGGCGGTCTGGCTCAGCCCCTTCTACCCGTCCGCCCTCGCCGACGGCGGCTACGACGTGGACGACTACCGCGACGTGGACCCCCGGCTCGGGACGCTCGACGACTTCGACCGGATGGTCGACGCCCTCCACGGCGCGGGCATCCGGGTGATCGTCGACATCGTGCCGAACCACACCAGCGACCGCCACGAGTGGTTCCGCGAAGCGCTCGCCGCCCCGCCGGCTCGCCCGCCAGGGACCGCTACGTCTTCCGCGACGGGTCGGGCGCCGACGGGGGCGAGCCGCCCGCCGACTGGGTGTCGATCTTCGGCGGTCCGGCCTGGACCGCCGTCGGCGACGGCCAGTGGTACCTGCACAGCTTCGCGAAGGAGCAGCCGGACCTGAACTGGGCGAACCGGGAGGTCCGGGACGACTTCCTGCACACCCTCCGCTTCTGGTCCGACCGCGGGGTCGACGGGTTCCGCATCGACGTCGCGCACGGCCTGGCGAAGGACCTCGGCGACGTGCTGCCGACCTGGGCGGAGCTCGCGGAGATGCCGAAGGACGGCACGCACCCGCTCTGGGACCGCGACGACGTGCACGAGATCTACGCCGAGTGGCGGCGGGTCTTCGACGAGTACACCCCCGCCCGGACGGCCGTCGCCGAGGCCTGGGTCGCCGCCGACCGCCGTGCCCGGTACGCCAGTGCCGAGGGGCTCGGGCAGGCGTTCAACTTCGACCTGCTCGAAGCCGACTTCGACGCAGGCTCCTTCAAGGAGATCATCGAGTTCAACCTCGGCCTCGCCGAGCAGTCCGGTTCCTCGACGACCTGGGTGTTCTCGAACCACGACGTCGTCCGGCACGCCACCCGCTACGCGCTCCCCGCCAGGAACGGCTCGGACGAAAAGCAGGGCCGTGCGTGGCTGCTCGCCGGCGGCTCGCAGGACGCGCTCGACCGATCCCTCGGCCTGCGGCGCGCGAAGGCGGCGACCCTCCTCGAGCTCGCCCTGCCCGGTTCCGCGTACCTGTACCAGGGTGAGGAGCTCGGCCTGCAGGAGGTCGGCGACATCCCGGACGCCGACCGGCAGGACCCGTCGTTCTTCCGGAACCCCGGGGTCGACGTCGGCCGCGACGGCTGCCGTGTGCCGATCCCCTGGACGCGCTCCGGTCCGTCCTACGGGTTCGGCTCGGCAGGCGCGCACCTTCCGCAGCCGGCCTGGTTCGCGGAGTACTCGGTCGAGGCCGAGGACGCCGACCCCGACTCGACGCTGAACCTCTACCGGAAGGCGCTCGGTCTGCGCGGGCAGCTGCAGTCCGAGGAGCGCCTCGAGTGGCTCGACACCGGCCGCGACGACGTGCTCGCGTTCCGCCGGCCGAACGGCTGGACGAGCGTCACGGTGTTCGGCGACGAGCCGTACGCCCTCCCCTCCGGCGAGCTGCTGCTCGCCTCCGCGCCGGTGGCAGACGGCGCACTGTCGGGTGTGGGGACCGCCTGGTTGCGTTCCTGACGCGACCAGGTGACGGACTGGAGGCGGGGTGCAGGCAGGCACCGCGCCTCCAGTCCGTCCCGGCCCGGCCCGGCGCGCGGGGCTGGGCCGGGGTGCCGAATCGCGCGTAGGAGGTCGAATCGCGCGTAGGAGGTCGAATCGCGCGTAGGAGGTCGAATCGCGCGTAGGAGGTCGAATCGCGCGTAGGAGGTCGAACGAACCGACCACCTACGCGCGATTCGGCTTTCCAGTGCACATGTCATGGGAAAGATCGCGCATCAGGCGTTGCCGGTAGGGTCGCCAGCATGAGCGGGGCGAGCATCGGCGTGCGGGACTTCGTGATGCGCTTCGGCGACCGGAACGTCGTCGACGGTCTGTCGTTCGACATCGCGCCGGGCGAGACCTTCGGGCTCCTCGGCAGCAACGGCTCGGGGAAGACCACGACGATCCGCGCCCTGCTCGGCATCACCACGCCGACGGCCGGGACGCTCACGATCGACGGTCAGCCGTACAAGCCGGCGACCGGCGGCATCGGGTACCTGCCCGAGGAACGCGGGCTCTACCGCAAGGAGTCCGTCATCGACGTGATGACCTACTTCGGTCGGCTCCGCGGGCTGCGCGGTGCGGAGGCGACCGCGTGGAGCCTGGACTACCTGGCCCGCGTCGGACTCGCCGATCGTGCGAAGCTCCGCGTCGACAAGCTTCTCCGGCGGGCAGCAGCAGAAGGTGCAGCTCGGCATCACGATCATGGACCGCCCGCGGCTGCTCATCCTCGACGAACCGACGAAGGGCCTCGACCCGGTGAACCGCAGGCTGCTCCTCGACCTCGTCGACGAGCGCAAGGCCGACGGAGCCACGGTGATCCTCGTGACGCACCACATGGACGAGGTGGAACGGCTCTGCGACCGCATCCTGCTGCTCAAGGACGGCACCGCGGCCGCGTACGGAACGATCCCCGACGTGCAGGACGCCTTCGGCGGGGCCGTCGCGCGCGTCGGTCTCGACGGGCCGGTGCCGACGTCGCCGCTCTACCGGCTGGCGCGGCACGAGGGACACGTTGCCTACCTCGTGCCGACGTCGGACGCCTCGGCCGACGGGTCGGACATCCTCACGTCGCTCGTCTCGGCGGGGGCCCACGTCACCGGCTTCGAGATGCGCCGCATCCCGCTCGACGAGATCTTCGTGCAGGTCTACGGGCACGACGCCGGCGCCGACGACGCGGACTCGTCCGGGCCCGGCGGCGCGGACTCGTCCGGGCCCGGCGGCGCGGACTCGTCCGGGCCCGGCGGCGCAGGCGCGCGGGACGGAGCCGCCGCGTGAGCCGGCTCGGACCGTCGTCCGGTTCGAGTTCGTCCGCGCCGTGAAGAAGCCCGCGTTCTGGATCGGCACGCTCGCGCTCCCCGTCGTCGTCGTGCTCGTCTCGCTGCTGGTCGGGGTCGGCCAGGCCGCCGGCACCGACTCGGTGATGACGAGCTCGTCCGCGGCGAAGACGCCGTTCCGGTACGTCGACCACTCCGGACTCGTGTCCGAGCGCGTCGCCGCGAAGTGGGGCGGGTCCCGGTCGTCCGATGCGGCTGCCGACCGGGCAGCGGTCCGTGACGGCACCCTCGACGCGTTCATCGTGTTCCCGTCGACGCCCTCCACCGCGCCGGTCCGGGTCATCGCGGCCGACCGTGGGCTCTTCGGCAACGGCGGGTACTCTTCGCTGGCGGAGCGGGTGCTCGAGCAGAGCGTCGCCGCGACCGTCGACGACCCCGAGTCGGTCCGGCTCCTCCGCACGCCGGCGGACACCGACCTGACGACCTACGCGGACGGCAAGGTCGCGCCGGGCTGGCTCTCGATCGTGCCGCCGTTCCTCTACGTCGCGGCGTTCTTCGGACTCGTCATCCTGCTCGCCACCCGGATGGTGACCGTCGTCGTCGAGGAGAAGGAGAACCGGATCTCCGAGATGATCCTGACGACCGTGTCGGCGGGCGACCTCATCCGCGGCAAGGTCATCGCGATGCTGCTCGTCGGCTTCGTCCAGGTCGGGGTGTTCGTCGTGCCGGGGCTGATCGGCCTGCTCGCCGCACTCCCCCTCATCGCGTCACGGCTCGGCGGGCTCGTGGTCGATCCCTGGCGGATGGTCGTCGGCGCGCTGCTCCTCGTCGGCGGGGTCCTGCTCGCGTCGGCGCTCTTCGTCGTCGTCGGCGCCGCCGTCCCGTCGATCAAGGACGCCTCGGCGCTGCAGTCGGTGGCGATCTTCTCGCTGATCATCCCCCTGTACGCGGCGTTCTTCGTGATGACCACCCCGTCGTCGCCGATCGCGGCGTTCTTCACGTACTTCCCGACGTTCACGCCCATCACGGCGATGGTCCGGAACGCGGTGGGGTCGCTGACCGTCGTCGAGTCGGTGGTCTGCATCGTCGAGGTCTTCGTCGTGGCCGGGCTGCTGCTCTGGTTCGCGCAGTACCTGTTCCGGCACTCGGTGGCGCAGTACGGATCGAAGGTGACGCTGCGGCAGATCGCGTCGTGGCGACGCGGTCCACGCCCCTAGCAGGTCGGAGCTCCCGGTGGGTCAGAGCTCCCGGTGGGTCAGAGCTCCCGGTGGGTCAGAGCTCCCGGTGGGTCAGAGCTCCCGGTGGGTCAGAGCTCCCGGTGGGTCAGAGCTCCCGGTGGGTCAGAGCTCCTAGCTCGTCAGGACGACCTCGTCGAGATCCCAGGCCGGCACCTCACGCTCGCGCCAGCCCCGTCGGAGGGTCCGGACCGCACGGTCGAACTCCACGAGCACGTCGATGTGCGGCCGCACCAGCATCTGGATCTGCAGCCCCTCGTGCACGGCCAGCAGCTGGGTCGCCGCCTGGTACGCGGGGATCGCCAGCTGCTCCGATCCGGCGTCGACGTCCCGCTGGAGTCCCCGCGTGAGCTGCTCGACGTGCTCCTCGAACCGTTTGCGGAACAGTTCGGCGAACCCGGTGTCCGCCGCCGCGATCGTGATCACTCCGGCGAGCACTCGGACGAGGCCCGGGTCGGCGACGTCCTCGGCGAGGGTCGTCCGGACGTGGTCGATGGTGCACGTCGGTGGGTCTTCCTGCGCGTCCCACGGAGCTGCGTCCAGCGGTCGTACGTCACGAGCAGCAGGGCGTCCCAGGTCGGGAACAACCGCTGGACCGTGTCGACGGGGATCCCGGCGACATCGGCGACGACGCTCGCGTCCACGTCGTCGAAGGGGTGCAGCCGGTAGGCACGGATGGCTCCGCGGACGATCCGTTCGGCGAGGGACTGCTCGTCCTCGAGCGAAGCGTCGTGGTGGTGTTCCATCCGACCATCACACCCCATGGGCCACGTACCTGTCGTGTCCCAGAGCGGGGGCCGCTCGCGGTCCGGTCGATCAGCCGACCGTGACGGGCGCAGCCGAGGGCCGGGTGCGCTGCTTCATCCAGACGAAGAACCCGGTCAGGGTGAACACCCCGTAGAAGACGTACATGAGTCCGGACGCGTAGTACCCGGCCGAGAACAGCAGCGGCACGCCGACGAGGTCGACAGCGACCCAGACGAGCCAGAACTCGACCCACCCCTTCGCCATGCCGTAGGTCGCGAGCAGTGAACCGACGAAGATCCATGCGTCGCTCCACACCGGTTCGTACGAACCGAGGGCGCGGAAGACCGGGGTCAGGACCGCGGTGCCGCCCACCATGACGAGGACCATCAGTCCACGAGCCTTCCAGGAGGCCCAGCGCGGCTCGATCACGGTCGTCGCTTCGTCGGGGCGGTGCGTCCAGCGGTACCAGCCGTAGACGCTCACGACGATGAACATGACCTGTCGACCGGCCTGGCCGAGCAGGTTCACCGGGTTCGGTGTGTCGAACAGCGCACCCATGAAGACCGTGAAGAGCAGGGCGTTGCCGACGATGCCGACGGGCCACGCCCACACCTTGCGGCGCATCCCGCCGAGGGCGCTGAGCAGCCCGAACACGTTGCCGATCACCTCGCGCCAGAGCACGGTCTGGTCGCCGATGACGAGCTGCGCGTCGAACAGCCACCGCACGATGCCCATGGGCCCTCCTCGATTCCGGTCGGTGCAACGGTACGGGCCCGGACGGCATTCCGCCCCTGATGTGTGGCCGGGCTACGCTCGGGGACGTGACGGACGGGGTGGAGCGAGCGAGGACACTGCTGGCCGACGCGGCGCGGACCCTTCGCGCTGCCGGCGTCCGCGACGAGGCGCTCGGCGTGTACGTCGAGCCGAAGACCGTGCTCGGTGTCCACCGGGACCCGACCATGCGGCGCCTCGGTCGCGTGTGGCGGGTGGCGCACTGCTCATCGGTTCGTCGCTCGAGACCGGCGGTCGGGTCTGGGAGACCGGTGCCATCACACGTGTGACGGCCCCGGGCGTGCGCAGTTCCAGTCGGTGTCGGCCGAGGTCCGGCGGGCGTACCGAGCAGCGGCTGCGAAGGGTCACTTCGACGACGGCGACACGGTGAACCACGGGGCGACGCCGATCGCCTTGGACGGTTCGCTCATCGGCTCCGACCGGGTGCTGTACGTGGAGGACGGGACCCCGCTCGTCCGTTGGTCACCCGCTGCCGGCGCTGCCGTGCCGCTCGAGGCGTACCTGGCCGACCGGATCGGACTCCTCATCGCCCCGTCACCGGGCACGACGGACTGACCCGACCGGGTCACGACCGCTCGCGGCCCGCCGCCCACGCACGGCGCTGTGGCCTAGTCCAGGCTCGCCTGCCGGAACGCCGTCGAGACACGTTCGGTGAAGTGGATGAACACGTCGACGCTCTCGAGCGGCACGGACTGCTGCAATGCCCCACGGTACGCAGATCGGAGGGAGCCGACGACGGCGAACCCGTCCGCCGTGAGCTCGATCCGCACGCTGCGGCGGTCATCGGGGTTCCGGACCGCTCGAGGAGTCCGCGCTTGGTCAGCCGGTCGAGGAGCGCGGTGACCGCGCCGGTTCCCATCTCGAGGTACCCGCCGAGCTCCTTGGGGGTGCGGTCGTCGTCGACCGCACCGAGGAACTGCAGCGCACGGAGGTCGACGGGGTTGACGTCGTGGCTCGCCGCGAGGTGCTGCATCAGGTGAGCGTGCTCGACCTGCGCGCTATAGAACGCTGCGACGGCCGAGTCCAGGAGGAGGTCCTGGTCCTCGGGCTCATGTCGGAGGGGCTGGCAGCCATGCGACCATCTTAGACGCGATTCGTTTGGAACGAAAATTGACATGAACGGATTTGTAGGCGTAATGTCTCGACTAGATCGATTTTCGAGCTACAACAACCTGAACGGAACTGCTCATGCGCCGCCCGAACCGCACCATCTCACGCATCGCGACCCTCGCTGTGGTCCCTGCGGCCTTGCTCGCTGCCGGCCTCGCCGTCTCGACTGCGTCCTACTCGGCGTTCTCGGCCACCTCCTCGAACGACGCCGACAACTGGTCGATGGGATCGGTCGCGCTGAACAACGACGCCGCGAACGGCGCGCTCTTCTCGGCATCGAACCTCAAGCCGGGTTCGACCGGGACGAACTGCATCGCAGTGACCTCGAGCGGCTCCCTCGCGAGCGCGGTGCGGCTCTACGCCACGAACGTCCAGCAGACCAAGGCGCTCGCCTCGTACGTCACCCTCCAGGTCAAGCAGGGGTCCGGCGGCGGTACGGCACCTGCACCGGCTTCACCGCGGCCTCCGGAGCCGACGGCACGCTGTACAACGACTCGCTGGCTTCCTTCGTGACGACGCACACGAACTACGCGACCGGCGTCGGCACGTGGAAGCCCACCGGGACAAGTCCGAGACGAAGACCTTCCAGATCACCTACACCGTCTCGCCCGACGCGCCCGCATCGGTGATGGGAGCCACGGCGAGCCTCGGCTTCACCTGGGAAGCCCAGAACTCCTGAGCCGTTCCTGATCGTCGAAGAGGAGCTGAAGATGCGTGCGCGGGTGTGGGGCCGCTTCGCCGTGGTGCTCGGCGTCCGCGCCGTTCTCGCCACGGTCATGGGGCTGGTGTTCTGGGCGGTCGCCCCGCTCCTCCTGGGCTGGCACACGACCACCGTGATGACCGGTTCGATGGAGCCGTCGCTGCACCCCGGAGATCTCGTGGTCAGCAAGACCGTCGCGCCCGGCGAGCTCCGCAAGGGTCAGGTCCTCCTCTTCGACGATCCGGACCACCCCGGTACCCTGCGACTCCACCGTTTCGACTCCCTGAACAGTGACGGGACCCTCACCACGAAGGGCGACGCGAACCCGGCGGCGGATTCCACCCCCGTCTCCCGCTCGGCCGTGATCGGCGTCGGGTACCTGCGCATCCCGCTCATCGGCACCCCCGTCCTCTGGACGGCGGAACACCGGACCGCACCCCTCGTCGCCCTCGGGGCCGGGCTCGTCCTGCTCACGGGGCTCGCTGTCCTCCCGGCCGTGGCGACTCCTCGAGCGCCGATGCCCCGTCCCGTCGCCACGGGCGGCACCGTGCGGCATCCGGCCGTCACCGTCCGGTCGCCGTGGGCGTCACGATCGCCGCTGTCGGCACGGTCGCGGCCCTGGCAGTACCCGCACCCGCCGCTGCGGCCGCCTTCGCGGTGACCGTGGCGACCCCGGTGAGCACCATGGCGACCGCCAGCGCGACGCCCGCCACGAACCTGACCTGCACCAGCAACGCGAACGGATCCGTGACCATCGGGTGGAGCTACACCGGAACCGCACCGATCGGTTCACCACCCTGGTCGACGGCGTCGCCACCAGCGACACCGAAGCCGGGACGTCACGGACCACGACGATCAGCTCCTGGGACCTGTTCTCCTGGAAGACCTCGACCGTCGGCATCCGCACGGACCTCACCGACACGTGGACGACCCCCTCGTCGAGCACGGTCCGCATCACCACCGTCCGGTTCCTGGGGATCGGACGCACGACCTGCACGTAGGAGCCCGCGCCACCATCCCAGGATCCGAACCGCGCATCATCCCGGTCGACTCCGACGCGGTCGCGCCCTCGGCCGGGATCAGACGAGGACGACGACCTTGCCCGCGATGCGACCCGCGGCGCCTTCCGCGTGGAGGGTGGCAGCTCGGCCAGCGGGATCCGACGTGTCACCTCGACGGTGAGAGCCCCTGCATCGACGAGCGACACCAGCTCGGCCAGCCGTTCCCGGTTCGGCAGGACGAACACCGTGGCCACACGCACCCCGCGGGACTCGTCGCTCGGGGTGTCCATGAACGCCGTGGTGCTCACGACCGCGCCGCCGTCACGGACCGCGGCGACGTCGGCCGCGAACTGCTCCGGCTCGATCGGCGCGAGGTTGAGCAGGACGTCGACCTGCTCGTCGACCGCGTCGAGGACGTCAGTGCTCGTGTGGTCGATGACCTGGTCGGCGCCCGCGGCGCGGACCGCTTCGGTGCTGCGCGGGCTCGCCGTCGCGATGACGTGCACGCCGGCGCGCTTGGCGAGCTGGATCGCGTACTTACCCACGACACCACCGGCACCGACGATGAGCAGCCGCTGCCCGCCCTCGAGCCGACCGTCATCGAAGAGCGCCTGCCAGGCGGTCAACGCCACGGACGGCAGCGCGGCGGCGTCCGTCAGCGGGACGCTCGACGGCGCCGGAACCACCGAGTCGGCCGGTGCGAGGACGTACTCCGCTGCGCCACCGTCACGTTCCATCGGGAGGAACCCGATCACGGCGTCACCGACAGCCAGACCGGACACGCCATCGCCGAGAGCATCGACCGTCCCGGAGACGTCGTACCCGGGGATGTGCGGGAGCTCGATCGGGATCGGGAGGAACCCAGCACGCATGCCGTTGTCGGCCGCGTTGTACGCGGACGCCGCGACGCGGAGCCGCACCTGACCTGCACTTGGGATGGGCTGCTCGACGTCGCCGTACCGGAGGACCTCGGGTCCGCCGACCTCGTGGAACTGCACTGCCTTCATGATCTCTGCCCTTCATCGCATGCTTCGAGTTTGAAGTATTCACGAGAACGGTAGCACTGCTTCGAATTCGAAGCAACGATAGGATCGAAACATGACCGACTCTCCCTCGTCCCTCACCCCGACGCAGCTCGCCGCGTACCTCGCGTTCACCGAGGTGGGCGCACTCCTGCGACCGGCCGTCGAGAAGCAGCTCCGCGACACCGGAAAGCTGAGCTACGTGCAGTTCCAGCTCCTGGCACGGCTCGGCGACACCCCGGACGGACACCAGCGGATGACCGACCTGGCGGATGGCGTCGTCTACAGCCGGAGCGGGCTGACGTACCAGGCGCAGCTGCTCGAACAGCGCGGCCTCATCACCCGCTCACCGTCATCGGACGACGAGCGCAGCACCATGGTGGCTATGACCGCCGCCGGACGAGACGTCCTCGCCGCGGTGTTCCCGGGGCACATCGCGACCGTACACGGGCTCCTCTTCGCACACATCCCGACCAGGACGCCGATCATCTGGCACGGATCCTCGGGCACATCGGCGCGCAGCTCCGCGCGAACCCGCCCCGTTCGGCGAGTCGCCGCCGGCGCACGAGGTGACCGTCCGACGACCTTCCACGGCGCCCTGCCGAACCGGAGACGCGGGCGTCGCCGGCCACCGATAGTGTCGGATCCGTGAGCAACGAGGCATTCGACGACCGCTACGAACTGCGCGAGTTCGCGCCCGGGACGGACGACGAGGGGGCACCGAACGCCGAGACCGAGGCCTGGATGCAAGCCGTCGGGCTCGGCTTCCACGAGCCCCACCCCGGCGACGAGCCCGCCGCCCGGATGGTCGAGCACTTCATCGAGGACGAGGAGACCTTCCTCGGCGCGTACGTCCGACGTCCCGCACCAGGCTCGGTCGACGAGACCTGGCCCGCGGGCACGTTCACGTGGTTCCGCAAGCCGCTGAGCTGGGGCGACGGCTCCTCGATCGACACGCAGGCGATCTCCGCCGTGACGGTGCGCCCGACCGAACGCCGTCGCGGGATCCTGCGGCGGATGATGACGCACGCGCTCGAGCGCGGCGTCGCCGAGGGCTACGCCGTCGCATCGCTGACCGCCTCCGAGGGCACGATCTACCGCCGTTTCGGTTTCGGCAGCGCGATCCGCGAGCGCGCCGTGCGTGTCCGGCGCAGTCGAGCGCTGCCGTTCCTCGCCCCGACCTCCGGCATCGTCAGCGTGGTCACGCCGGAGTGGCTCGCGGGTGGCCCCGGCCGCGCCGTCTTCGACCGCTTCCACGCGCGGACGCCCGGTTCGATGGTGCGGAACGCCGGGACGTGGCCGGTCGCGTTCGGTCTCCGCGCGTACGGCGGTGAGAAGGCGAAGGACGTCCGGGCGGCCGTGCACCGTCCCGTCGGTTCCGACGAGGTGGACGGCTACGTGACCTGGCGCGTGAAGGACAGCCGCGACGACGACACCGTGCTCGAGGTCGTCGACCTGGTCTACGCCACCGACGAGGCCTACCTGTCGCTGTGGGAGTTCCTGCTCTCGATCGACCTCAACGACGTCGTGCGGTACAACCGATCGCGGCTCGACGACCCGATCGTGGCGGCCCTCGGCGACAACCGCGCGTACGACGTCGACCACGAGGAGGACCACGTCTGGCTGCGCGTCCTCGACGTCCCGGCAGTGCTCACCTCCCGTCCGTACGCCGTCGACGGCTCGCTGACGCTCGCCGTGACGGATGCGCTCGGCTTCACGACGGGCACGTACCGACTGGACGTCCTGGAGGCACGGGGCCGCGTCACCAAGGTCGCCGACGACGCCGACGTGGCCGGCTCCGACCTCCAGCTCGACGTCGCGGACCTGGGTGCGCTGCTGCTCGGCTCCGTGTCGCCGGTGACCCTCGCGGCGGCCGGGCTCCTCCGGGCCGTGGACCCGGCAGCGCCCGCACTGCTCCGCACCATGCTGACGCCGCCGCGGACGCCGCACGGGATCACGTACTTCTGATGGACGTGCAGGAGCTGAGCGACGAGATCGAGACCGTGTCGGCGTTCTACGCCGAGCGGCACGGGATCGACCGCACGGACGAGTGGTTCGTGCTCAAGCTCGGAGAAGAGGTCGGCGAGCTGACACAGGCCTTCCTCGCCCGCTCGGGTCAGGCCCGGCGCAAGGGCCGGAGCGACGAGGAGATCGAGCAGGGCTTCCGCGACGAGATCGCCGACGTGTTGGCACAGGTCCTGCTCGTCGCTCGGCACTTCGACGTGCCCATCGACGACGCGGTCCGCGAGAAGTGGTCGAAGTGGCATCCCGACCGGTTGACAGCCGACTCGTGAGCGGAGCGGTCCGCCCGTACGTGGGTTGACGCTCGTGCGCGCCCTCGAGGGCTCGCCCGTGGTGCACCGAGGTCGGGTGGCCGGGGTACCCTGCCCCGCATGAGCGACGACACGGTGGTCGACTGGTTGCTCGACTCGGACCCGGCGATCCGCTGGCAGGTCGAACGCGACCTTGTCGGTGCCACGGCCCCGACCTGGAGGACCACCCGTGCTCGCGTCGCCACCGAGGGGGTCGGTGCCGCGCTCCTCGCCCACCAGGACCCGGACGGACAGTGGGCGGGCGGCGCGTACTTCCCCGCCGACTTCGACTTCGACGGTCCCGAGGCGCAGGAACCCGGTCAGCCGTACACCGCCACGACGTGGTCGCTGAACACCCTTCGCGACTGGGGGCTCGACGCGACGGTGCTCGGCGACACCGCCGAACGGCTCGCGGCGAACAGCCGGTGGGAGTGCGAGCAGCTGCCGTACTGGGCGGGCGAGGTCGACTGCTGCATCAACGCGTTCACGCTGGCGAACGGTGCCTGGCTCGGCGCGGAGGTCGACGGCATCGCGGACTGGCTGCTCGAGCACCAGCAGGCCGACGGTGGCTGGAACTGCGAGTGGGTCGAGGGGTCGACCGTGTCGTCGTTCCACTCGACGCTCAACGTGCTCGACGGGCTGCTGCGGCACGAGCAGCTGACCGAGGGACGGCACCCGCGCGCCGCGTCGCTCCGCCAGGCGCGGCACCGCGGTGCCGAGTACCTGCTCGAACGGCGCCTGCTCTACCGGAAGTCGGACGGCGAGGTCGTCGGGCCGTGGGTGCACCGTTTCGCGTACCCCTTCCGGTGGATCTACACGGCGCTCCGGGCCACGGACCACCTGCGCGCCGCGTCACTCCTCGACGGGACCGACCCCGACCCACGCGCTGCCGACGCGATCGCGGTGGTCCGCGCCGCGCGGAATCCCGACGGCACGTGGACGCAGGGCGAGCGGCCGGCCGGGCGACAGTGGTTCGAGGTGGACGTCCCCGCGGGCGAGCCGTCGCGGTGGCTCACGCTCTCCGGCACTCGGGTCCTGCGGTGGTGGGACGGTCCACGCCCCGCGTGACGCTCGCACCGCGCTCCCGCAGTGTGCGAGGTTCCGCGCACGGTGGGACGTCGGCGGGCTCGCACACTGCGCAGAACCTCGCACCGACCGGACAGCGACCTCGCACCGTGCGAACCGCGCCCTACGCCCGGCGGCGCACCCGCGGGTCCACGAAGGCGTACACGACATCGACGATCACGTTCGCGGTGACGATGAGCAGGGCGGAGAACAGCGTGAAGCCGACGACCACCTGCAGGTCGAGCGTGTGGACGGCGTCGATGAGCAGTGCACCGAGCCCCTGCATGGAGAACACCTTCTCGGTGATGACCGCTCCACCGAGCAGTGACCCGAGGTCGAGTCCGAACAGCGTCACCACGGGCAGGATCGCCGTCCGGAGGCCGTGCCGCACGACGACCTGGCGTTCGCGGAGGCCCTTGGCGCGGGCGGTCCGGACGAAGTCCTGCGACATCGACTCGAGCATCTCGCCCCGCGTGAGCCTGGCGTAGATCGCGGCGCTGATGAACGCGAGGACGCACCACGGCAGGATCAGGTGCGTGAACCAGCCGACCGGATCGTCCCGAACGCCACGTAGCCGCTCGTCGGCAGGATCCCGAGCACGAAGCCGAACAGCAGGATCGCGAGCAGACCGACGAGGTACGACGGCGACGAGACCCCGGCGACCGCGACGGTCATCACGGCCCGGTCGACGAGGGTCCCGCGGCGCAGCGCCGACAGTGCACCACCGGCGACCCCGGCGACGAGCCAGAGCACGGCGGCGCCGACGGCGATCGACGCCGTGATCGGCAGGCGCGTGAGGATGAGGTTCGTGACGCTGTCGTGCAGCCTGGAACGAGTACCCGAAGCACGGCGCCGCACAGTGGATCACGGAGGCGCCGGACCCGAACGTGCGGCCGGCGAAGATGCCGCCGAGGTACGCCCCGAACTGGGCGATCCACGGCTTGTCGGTCCCCAGGAACGCCTGGACCTCCCGCAGCCGGTCGGGCGTGCAGGGCTTGTCGCAGATCGCGCGGGCCGGGTTCGTCGGCAGCAGCATGAACAGCGCGTACGTGATGGCGGCGACGACGAGCAGCACCGCGGCGGCGCCGAGGACCGGATCGCGATGAAGCGGAAGGTGGTCACCGGTTGCCTCCTCGCGGGTCGAGGGCGTCGCGGAGGGCGTCGCCGAGCACGTTGAACGCCAGCGTGATGAGGAACAGTGCGAGACCGGGGAACACCAGGTACATCGGGTCGGTCTGCACCCAGCCGATCGCATCGCCGATGCTGCGGCCCCAGGAAGGAGTCGGCGGGGTCACGCCGACGGCCAGGAACGACAGCGCCGCCTCGGCGCCGATCATCGACGGGATCGAGATCGTCGCGTAGACGGTGATCGTCGCGGCGAGGTTCGGCAGGAGCTGCGTGCGGATGACGTGCCACCGGCCGGCGCCCATCGCGGTCGAGGCGACGACGTAGTTCCGAGTGACGAGCGACAGTGTCTGTCCACGCACGACCCGGGCGACGGACGGCCACCCGAAGAACCCGATGACGAGGACGACGAGGACGGGCTTCGGGAACGACGTCGGCACGATCGCGGTGAGGGCGATCATGAAGACCAGCGACGGGAACCCGAAGATGACGTCGACCACGCGGGAGAGGACCCGGTCGTACCAGCCGCCGAAGAACCCGGTCGTGACGCCGACGAGCACGCCGATGACGATCGAGACGACGGTCGCGGCGAGCCCGATGCCGAGCGAGGTGCGCGCGCCGTAGGTGACGATCGCGAACAGGTCCCGCCCGGTGAGCGGCTCGACGCCGAACCAGTGCGCACCGCTGATGCCCCCGCCGACGCCCTTCGGCGCACCGAACGAGTTGAGCGCACCGATGTGGTAGCCGTACGGGTCCTGCCCGACGCCGCGGCGATGAGCGGCGCGGCGACCGCGACGACGACGAACACCGCGATGACGACCGCGGAGGCGACGGCCCAGCGGTCCTGACGCACCCGGCGGACGACGGCCCTGAAACCGGTGCTCCGACCGGCGGCCGCCGAGACCGGACGGTCGACGACGTTGGCGGTCACGAGGCCACCCCTTCCCATGCACGCCATGCCTCGCGGCGGGCGGCCTGTCGCACGGGTCGGCGACGGGCGCCGCCGCGAGCAGCATGCGCGTGTAGTCCTGCTGCGGGTCGTCAAGCACCGCCTGTGTGCTGCCGCGTTCGACGACCCGGCCGTCGTGGAGCACGACGACCTCGTCGGCGAGCTGCCGGACGACCGCCAGGTCGTGGCTGATGAGCAGCATGCCGAACCCGAACTCGGTCTGCAGCGACGAGAGCAGGTCGAGCACCGCGGCCTGCACGGTGACGTCGAGTGCCGAGGTCGGCTCGTCGGCGATCACGAGCGCTGGCCGGAGTGCGAGCGCCCGGGCGACGGCGACACGCTGCCGCTGGCCACCGGAGAAGCTGGTGCGGGAACCGCTCGGCCCACGACGGGTCGAGCTGCACCGCGACGAGCAGTTCGCGGACCCGTTCGGCACGGTCGGCCGCCGAGGCCGTGCCGTGCACGAGGAGCGGCTCGGCGATGCTCCACCCGATGGTCTGGCGGGGTTGAGCGAGGACGCGGGGTCCTGGAAGACGATGCCGACGCGGCTGCGGAGCTCCCGCAGTCGTCCGCCCGAGCCGTGCGGAGGTCGCTGCCGTCCACCTCGACCGAGCCGGCGACGACCGGCACGAGTCCGGCGAGTGCGCGCCCGATGGTGGACTTGCCGGACCCCGACTCCCCACGAGGCCGAGGGTCTCGCCGGCCCGGAGCTCGAGGTCGATGCCGGACACGACGGGCTCGCCGCGGCGTGCGTAGCGCACCGCGACGTCGTGCAGCTGCGCGACCACCTTCGGACTGGAGGCGCGGCTCGCCTCCGCGAGACTCGCTCCCGCTGATCCGAGACTCGCGCTGGGCGACGCGTCTCGCGCCGCCGAGCGCGAGAACTGTCGCTCAGGCCGAGACTCGGCCACGGCACCGTCCGGAGGCCCGGGTGGACCCAGGCTGGGGACCGCGTCGAGGAGCACGCGGGTGTACTCGGCGCTCGGGTGTGCGAAGACCTCGGCGACCGGCCCGTGCTCGACGGGGTCACCGCGGCGCATGACGAGCACCTCGTCGGCGACGTCCGCAACAACTCCCATGTCGTGCGTGATGAGCAGCACGGCGAGGTCCCGCTCGCGGCCGAGCGTGCGGAGCAGGTCGAGGATGCCCGCCTGCACCGTGACGTCGAGCGCCGTCGTCGGCTCGTCCGCGATGAGCGCCACCGGGTCGCCCGCGAGCGCCATGGCGATCATCGCCCGCTGCAGCTGTCCGCCGGACAGTTCGTGCGGGTACGCCTTCCTGATCCGCTGCGGATCGGTGAGCCCGGCGGCACGCAACAGCTCGTCGATCCGGCGGATATCCCGGTGCGGTCGAGGTCCGTCGGGTGCGCCGCGACCGCCTCGGCGATCTGCGTCCCGATCGAGAGCACGGGCGTGAAGGAGTTCATCGGCTCCTGGAACACCACTCCGATGCCGGCACCGCGGACGGCCCGCAGCTCGTCGTCCGCTGCGCCGACGAGCTCGGACCCCCGGAAGCGGATGTTGCCTGAGACGTGGGCCTCCGGCGGGAGCAGGCCGAGCACGCTCATAGCGCTGACGGACTTGCCGGAGCCCGACTCGCCGACGAGGGCGAGCACGCGGCCCGGGGTCAGCGCGAAGGACACGTCACGGACGACGGGCTCCGCGTCGCCGAACGCGACGCGGAGCCCCTCGACCTCGAGCAGCGGTGAACTCACTTCGCGAGCGAGACCTTGAGGTAGTTCGGGTACGCGGGGAAGTCCGCGATCTGGAAGTTCTGCACGTTCGAGCCGGCCAGGAAGGACTGCTTCGCGTAGGTCAGCGGGACGATCGGCGCGTCGGCCATGATCTTCTCGTCCACCTCGGCCCAGAGCTTCTGGGCGTCCTTCTGGTCGATCGTGCCCGTCGCCTTCTCGATGAGGGCGTCGACCTCGGGATTGCTGTACTTCGACACGTTGTAGCCGCCGTTGCCGATCTGCGACGAGGCGTAGAGCGGCTGGATGTTGGCGTTCGCGCTGGGGAAGTCCGGCTGCCAGCTGAACAGCGCGAGGTCGAAGTCGGTGCCGTCCGTCGTCGCCGTGTAGAACGAGTCGGCGTCGAGCGGCTTGAGCGTCACCGTGATGCCGGCACGCTTGAGCCCGGCTTGGAGAGCCTGCGCCTGCGCCAGGTTCGACGAGTCGTTCTGCGTCGCGAGGGTCAGCTTCAGGTCGGAGACACCGGCCTCCTGCAGGAGCTTCTTGGCCTTCGCGACGTCGCCCGACGCGCCCGGCTTGTACAGGTCGTAGTCCTTGCGTCCGGCGATGCCCGGCGTGATCAGCGTGGTGGCGTACGAGCCGGCGAGAGCACCGCCCGCCGCGATCCGGTACGACTTCTTGTCGACGGCGTACTGCAGGGCCTGGCGGACCTTGAGCTCCTTGAGCGAGCCCTTCTGCGTGTTGATCGCCATGTAGGTGATCGGGCCGGCCTTCGACGT
Organism: Curtobacterium flaccumfaciens; assembly: GCA_029689965.1. Lineage (GTDB taxonomy): Bacteria > Actinomycetota > Actinomycetes > Actinomycetales > Microbacteriaceae > Curtobacterium > Curtobacterium flaccumfaciens_E. The sequence continues at coordinate 3,505,013 of CP121450.1, forward strand.
GGCGAGGCGGTCCTGCGCGGACGGGTTCGAGCGGACCTGGTTCAGCTCGGCGGCACCGAGGTACGTGGCGCCGAAGGAGTCCTTCGCGTCACCGTTGTCGGCGATGAGCGTCTGGGTGACCGTCGAGGGGTCCTGGCTCTCCTTGAACACGACCTTCGACGGACCGGCGGTGCGGACGTCGTCGGTCTTCGCGCTCCACTCCTTGTTCCGGACGAGCGTGATCTGCGAGCCCTGCGTGTTCGACTGCACCTGGTACGGGCCGGAGGCGACGGGCTTGGCGTCGTACGCGCCGGTGTCGGTGCCGTCGCCCTCGGGGACCGGGGCGAACGCCGGCATCGAGACGATCCACGGCCAGTCGCCGTACGACGCGTTCAGCTTGAAGACGATCGTCGAGTCGTCCGGCGTCTCGATGCTGTCGAGCGTCTTGCCGTCGAACGGACCCTTGTAGGTGTCACCGCCGACGAGGAGCGACTTGTGGTAGCTCAGGCCACCGGTGAGGGTCGGCGCGAACGAGCGCTCGATGCCCCACTTGATGTCCTTCGTGGTGATCGCCGTGCCGTCCTGGAACTTCAGCCCCTTCTTGAGGTGGTAGGTCCAGGTCTTGCCGCCGTCGCTCGAGTCGCCGGTGTTCGTCGCGAGGTCCGGGACGACCTTCGCCGTCTTGCCGGGCTCGACGTCCCACGCGGTCAGGCGACGCAGCACCAGGCCGAGCGTCGTGATGTTGAGGTTCTGGCTGGTGGCCGGGTCCAGGTGGACCGCGGTCGCCGTCGTCAGGATGTTGAGCGTGCCGCCCTTGGCCGTGCCGCCCGATGCGTCGCCCGAGGCCCCTCCGCCCGAGCAGCCGGTCAGGACCAGGGCTGCTGCTGCGGCGACCGCCGCGGTGATGGTCAGGCGCTTGGGGCGTCTCATGACGATGCTGCTCCTCGTGGGAAGTGGTGGAGGGTGGCGACCGTGGGGTGGTCGCTGCTGCGGCTCGGGTCGGGTCACCGGCGCCGTCCATCCTGACACCCGGGCGGTCGACCGTCCGAATCTCGTGCGCGCGGGACGACGCACGGCGTAACGGTCCAAGTCCCGTGCGACGTCCCGCTATTCCCGATGCGTCCGCACAGCGTTCGCGGATCGTCCACGAAGGAGCGCGCTCGAGGACGCGGCGTGCCTCACGCGCGCAGCGTCGGCCGGATCGAGATCGTCTCGAACTGCGCCTCGTGCGGGGCGTCGACCGCGACGCGGATCCCGGCGGCGATGGTCTCCGGCTGCACGTACGACTCGTCGGAGCCCTCGCGTCCGGACGCTCGCCGGATGGTCCGCGCCATGTCGGTGTCGACGAACCCCGGGTGCACCGAGACGACACGCACGCCGTGCTCCCGTTCCTCCTCACGGAGGCAGTCGGCCATGGTCCGGAGCGCGAACTTCGTGCCCGAGTACACCGCACCGTCCGGGTACGAGACATCCCCGATCCGGAGTTGAGGAACACGACCGTGCCGCGAGCTGCCGGAGCGCCGGGAGCATCCGCGCGGTCAGGTCGGCGACGCCGAAGACGTTGACCTCGAACGACCGACTCCAGTCGTCGCGTCCGAACGTGTCGAACCGTCGCTCGTCGGCGATGCCCGCCGAGTGCACGAGCACGTCGAGCCGGGCGAGCCCGAGCGACGCGACGGCAGCGGTCACCGAGTCTCCGTCGCCGACGTCGCAGACGAAGGGGACGACGTCGGGCAGCTCGGCGACGAGCGCGGCGAGCGCCTCCGTCGATCGAGCGCCGACGATCACGGTGTGGGTGCGGGCGAGGTCACGCGCAACGGCGGCCCCGATGCCTCGCGACGCGCCGGTGACCAGAGCGACCGGTCGCCCGTTCACGCGCCGACCGCCGCCACGGAACCGGCGTGCACCGTCCCCTCCTCCGGGACGGCGCCGTTCGCGAAGCGATCCGGTCGAGGAAGTCGATCGCGGTGTACGGCGTCTCCCCGACCGCGATCTGGGCGAGGAGCTCACCCACCCCGGCGGCGTGCTTGAAGCCGTGCCCGTGGTCGCCGCCGGCGATGACGAGGCGCGGGTCCCCGTCGGGTCGGCCGACCAGGAACTGCCCGTCCGGCGAGTTCGTCACCATGCACGGGATCGCCTTGACCGGGACGGGTCGATCTCCGGGAACGCGTCGGCCACCCACGACGAGAAGCTGCTCGATGTCGTCGCGCGGGTGGATGTAGCGGTCGACGGTGTCGGCGTCGGTGTCGGCGAAGTTCGCGCCGGAGTCCTCCATGCCGATCTTGACCAGGTAGTCCTCGTCGGAGCCGTGGCCCCACAGGTGCCGGCCGTCCGGGAGCTCGTGGATGAACGCCGGGAAGTCGTCGAGGGCGAAGGACGCGGCCGCGTCGTCCTTCGGCTTGAACCAGTAGAGCGGGGTGCGACGCGGGCGGAGCGGCAGTCCCGGCACGAGTTTGCCGTTCCACGCACCGGCGGCGACGACGGCCTGGGACGCCTCGATCACGAGCGTCGGGGTGGTGACGCGCACGCCGCCGTCGACGAGCTCGACCGCCGTGACGCGGGTGTCGGTGAGTACCCGGGCGCCGAGCTCGATCGCCGCTTCTCCCTGCGCACGGACGTTCTTCTCGGGGTAGCGGATGCCGGCTCCGGGGTCGAGCACCCCGACGGTGTCCTCGGCGGTGCCGCCGTACTGCGGGAAGTTCCGGAGCAGCTCGTCGTGGTCGAGGTGCGTGACGTCGAGGCCGGCGCGCGCCGCGGCCGCGGTGACGCCGGACACCGGACGGGACGACGGCGAGCCGGTGGACAGGCAGCCCGTCTGCCGGACGTACGTCTCGCCGTTCGCCGCGCCGAGCGCGGTCCAGAGCTCGAGGGACTTCTGTGCGATCGGGGTCAGGCCGGGGTGCTCCTGGCAGGCGATGCGGAACAGCCGGGTGGCTCCGTGCGAGGAGCCCATGTGGTGTCCGAGCCCGTACCGGTCGACGCCGACGACGTCGACACCACGCGCAGCGAGTCGCCACAGGGCCGCCGATCCGAACGCGCCGAGTCCGACGACGACGACGTCGGTGGTGATGGTCTCCATGGGGTTCCTTTCGAGGGGTGCTGGATCAGCGACCGACCCGCCGGCCGAAGCGCAGACGGTCGGCCGCGGTGACGTTGACGGAGAAGCGGGAGGGGTCGAGGAAGTCGGCCGCGAGGTCGGTGCTCCCCGCCGTCGCCAGGTCGGCGGCGACGATGCCCATCGCGGGGCGAGCTTGAAGCCGTGCCCGGAGAACCCGCCGAGGACGGTGACGCGGTCGTCCCATCCGAGCGGTCCGACGAAGGCGTCGTGGTCGGCGGTGTAGCCGTCCATGTACACACCGGCGCGGACCACCTCGGGGACGACCCGGGGACGAGGGTGCGGATCGCGTCCCGGACCTCGTCGAACAGCGCGTCCGGGGGTGTGCGGTCCAGCAGGTCGGGGTCGGCGACCCGGTCCCACCCGTTGTTCAGCCCGATCTTCACGGTGGCGCCGTCGATCGAGGGCCAGCCGGAGATGTCGAACCCGTCCGACTGGCGGACGAAGATCGGGAACACGTCCTCGGTGAACCGCTCCGGCGTCGCCGTCGGGAACCAGGTCATGACGATCCGGATGACCTCGTGCAGCGGCGTGATGCCCGGCAGGAGCCGGGACGTCCAGACGCCGGCCGAGACGACGAGGCGGGGAAGCGGAACACCCGGTCGTCGGTGTGCACCTCGACCGCGGCGTCCGTCATCCGGATCTCCTCCACGCGGGCCCGTCGGTGGACGACCCCGCCGAGTCGTTCCGCCTCGGACGCGGCGAGCGCGACGGCGACCTCGGGGCGCAGGTACCCCGACTCGTGGTCGAGGTACGCGACGTCCCCGGTACGGACCGCGTGCTGCGGGTACCGGCTGCGGAGCGCATCCGTGTCGAGGAACTCGTGGTCGATGCCGTGCTCGTCGATCGACCGGCCGACGGCGTCGAGGAACGCGGATCCGTCGGTCCCGATCATCAGGCCGCCGGTCATGTGGAGCAGCCGCACGCCCGTGTCGGCGCCGAGTCGTTCCCACTCGGCGCGGGACCGGCGCAGGAGCGGGACGTAGTGGCTGCCCTCGAGGTACGCGGTCCGGAACAACCGGGACTCACCGCCGGCACCGGACCGGTCGTGGCCGGGGCGAACTGCTCGAACCCGATCGCGGAGACGCCGCGCCTGGCGAGCTGCCACATCGTCTGCGACCCGACGGCGCCGACGCCGACGACCCCGACCTCCGCATCGAACCGGGTCATCGGAGCGTCGGGTTCCGTGCGAAGCGGTCGGCGCGGAACCGTCCGACCGGGAGCGCGGTCTCCCCGGTGAGGGCGAGGTCGGCGGCGGCACGGCCGATCACGGGCGACATCTTGAACCCGTGGCCGGAGAACCCGGCCAGCACGACGACGCGGTCGTCGCCGGCGGTGTCCACGATGAAGTCGTGGTCGGCGGTCCACGCGTCGACCTGGACGGCGTGCCGGACCGCAGCCGGGACTGCGTCCGGCACGTAGCGGCGGACGTACGCGTCGACGACGGGGACGAGCTCGTCCGGCATGCGCTGGTCGAGGTCGTCCGCGTTCGCGAGGTGGTCGAGCCCCGCAGCGAGTCCGACCTTGACGGTCGCCCCGTCGGTGGTCGGCCAGACGCAGAAGTCGACGCCGGCGTCGCGGCACACGAACGGGAACCGGTCGGCGGCGAACCGCGCCGGGTGGCGCACCGGGTACCAGTGCACGGCGATCGACTGGACGTCGAGCCGCGGCAGCTCGATGCCGGCGATGTGGTTCGACCAGGCTCCGGCTGCGACGACCACGCGGTCGAACGGGAGGCGCGCCCCGCGCTCCGTCACGACGGTCACCTCGGTGGGCCCGGGCTCCACCGCGACCACCGCGTCGCCGACGCGGAGCACCGATCCGCGGTCGGTCGCGGCACGTGCCGCGGCGGAGACGGACACCTCCGCTCGGATCACGCCGGACCGCTCGTCGAGGACGGCGATCTCGTCGTCGTCCATGACGGTCTCGGGGAACCGGCCGCGAGCCTCCGGGCCGGTCAGCACCTCGTGCGGCAGGTCGTTCTCGGTGACGGACGCGACGACGCCGCGCATGAAGGCGGACTCGGGCCTGCCGATCATCAGGCCGCGCGTGAGCGTGAGGAGGTCGAGGTCGGTCTCCGCTTCGAGCGCGCGCCACTCCAGGAGCGACTCGGCGAGGAGCGGGACGTACTCCGGCCCCTCCGCGTAGGCGCTCCGGAAGAGCCGGGTCTCGCCGCCGGCCGCGCCGAAGGCGTGCCCTGGCGCCCAGCGGTCGAAGCCGACGGCGTCGACCCCGCGCCGGGCGAGCTGCCAGAGCGTCATCGCGCCCATGGTGCCCGTCCCGACGACGGCGACGCGGGGTCCGCGCGGCATCAGAGGACCTTCGACAGGAACCCGGCGAGCCGCTCCGACTCGGGGTGTTCGAACATCGTCGCGGCCTCGCCCTGTTCGACGATCCGGCCCTGGTCCATGAAGACGACGTGGTCGGCGGCCCGGCGGGCGAAGCCCATCTCGTGGGTGACGACGAGCATCGTCATGCCGGCGGTCGCGAGCCCGGTCATCAGGTCGAGGACCTCCTTCACGAGCTCGGGGTCGAGGGCGCTGGTCGCCTCGTCGAAGAGCATCACCTCCGGTCGCATGGCCAGCGCCCTGGCGATCGCGACGCGCTGCTGCTGTCCGCCGGACAGGCTCGAGGGGCGGAAGTCGCGCTTGTGGGCGAGGCCGACGTCCGCCAGCGAGCGCACCGCGCGGTCCCTGGCTTCTTCGACACCGAGTCCGCGAACCTTCCGGAGCGGCAGGACGATGTTGTCGAGCACCGTCTTGTGCGGGAACAGGTTGAAGTGCTGGAACACCATGCCGACCCGACTCCGGAGACGGTCGGGTCCCCGGTCGTCATGTCGTCGCCGTCGAGCAGGATCGTCCCGGCGGTCGGTTCCTCGAGCCGGTTGACGCAGCGCAGCAGCGTGGACTTGCCGGAGCCCGACGGGCCGATGATGCAGACGGTGTGGCCGGGCCGGACGGCGAGGTCGACGCCGTGCAGCACCTCGTTGGCGCCGAACCGCTTCGTGATCCCTCGGAGTTCGAGTCCGGCGCCGCGGATGTCGCCGACGAGGTCGGTGACCCCGGTGTCGAGGCCCGGCGTCGTCGTGCCGTTGGTGGGCGTGGTCATGGTCATCCGTCCTGTCCGATCGTGACGGCTCCGGCGGGAGCGGTGGCTGGGGCACCCGAGGACCGGGGTCCGCCCTCGTCGCTCGCGTCGACCGCGGCGCGGCCGGTGCGGAGACGGCGGTCGATGACGTTCACCAGGTGGGTGAGCGGCACCGTGATGAGCAGGTAGAAGATGCCAGCGGTGACGAGCGGCGAGAGGTTGGCGTAGGTGACCGCGGCGTCCTGTCCGACCCGGAAGAGCTTCACGCTGTGAGGTGACCAGGCCGAGGAAGTACACCAGCGACGAGTCCTTGACGATCGCGATGAACTGGTTGACGAGCGCCGGCAGCACCCGTCGGATGCCCTGCGGGATGACGACCAACCGCATGGCGGGGCCGTAGCCCATCCCGAGCGCGCGGGCCGCCTCGAGCTGGCCCTTGTCGATGCTCTGGATGCCGGACCGGAAGATCTCCCGATGTAGGCACCGGCGATCAGGCCGAGGGCGAGGATGCCGAGCGGGTACGGGTTGCCCTTCGTGATCGGGTTGAACAGCGGCGCGAGGCCCTGCCCGAGCACCAGGATCGTGAGGATCGCGGGCAGACCGCGGAACACGTCGGTGTAGATGCCCGACAGCACCCGGAGGGTCCGGCTGCGGGACACGGCGAGTGCCGCGAGTCCCAGGCCGATCACGATGCCGACGACGGTCGCGGCGGCGGCGAGCAGCAGGGTGTTCCAGAGCCCGTACCCGAGGATGTCGGGAGGACGACGAGCATGTCCGGGACGTTGAAGAACGACTGCAGGAGCGTCTGGAGCTGGTCCATGGTCGCGGCCTACTTGTCGGTCGGCTGGAACTGGTCCGGCACCGGTGCGTCCGGGTAGTACTGCTTCTCGATCTCGAGCCACTCGCCGGACGCGATGATCTCCTTGATCGCCTTGTTGATGCCCTTCTTCAGCGCGGGCTTGTCCTTGTGCATGCTCATCGCGACGGGGTACTCCGGGAGCTCGATGTTGATCGGCATCTGGATCGACGAGTCCTGGTCGACGAAGTCCTGGGCGATCGGGTAGTCGAGGAAGACCGCGTCGATGCTGCCGGCCTGCATCGCGGCCTTCGCCGCGTTGTTGTCGGGGTACCGGACGATCTGGACGCCCGGGAAGTGGTCCTGGGCGTACTGGTCCTCGAGGGTGCCCTGCATGAGCCCGAGGCGCTTGCCCTTGAGCGACGAGGCCTTCTTCGTGATCGTCGATCCCGACGGCGTGATGATCGAGATGTACCCGATGAAGTAGGTGTCCGAGAAGTCGACCGACTTCTTGCGCTCGGCCGTGACCGAGGTGCTCGCAGCGGCGACGTCGAGCGAACCGGCAGCGACGGCGGGCAGCAGCGTCGAGAACTCCTGCTGCACGAACACCGGCTTCAGGTCCATGTGCTTCGCGATCGCGGTGGCCATGTCGACCTCGAAGCCCGTGAGCTTCCCGTTCTCGGTGTAGGCGTAGGGCTTGGCGTCGCTGAGGGTGCCGATCTTGAGCGTGCCGGCGGTCAACGTGCCGTAGTCCTTCGACGAACTGGACGTCGAGGCGGAGGAAGTCGTGGAGCAGGCCGTGAGCCCGACGGCGAGGACCGCGATGACGGCGACCGCGGCGGCCTTGGAGTGGGTGCGTCGCATGGTGACTCCTGTGCTGGGGAGGATGAGTGGTGCGGGCAAAGTCACCGTAAGCGACGCAAGTGCCCGAAAAACGTTTGGAAATAATTTAGTAACACGACCTTTACGGCGCCGTATCGCAAGTCCGTGGAAGTACCGTGCGACCATCGGGTCATGGAACTGCGCGATCTCCGAGCGTTCACGGCGGTCGCCGAGGACCTCTCCTTCAAGGACGCCGCCGCTCGACTCGGCGTGAGCCAGTCGGCGCTCAGTCAGTCCGTCTCCCGGTTCGAGCGGGAGCTCGGGGTGTCGTTGTTCGAGCGGGACAGCGGCGAGCGCCCGAGCTCACGCCGCAGGGCCGGGTGCTCGCCGAACAGGCGAAGGCGCTGCTCGACCACGCCGAGCGCGTCGAGGCATCGGTCGTGGACGAACCGACGGCGACCGTGCCGCTCAAGGTGTCGTCGATCTCGTCGACGTTCGCCGGCCTCGTGCCGCGGGTCGTCCCCGGCTCCGTGCCGCGATGCCCGACGTCCGCGTCTCGCTCATGAGCGTCTTCGACACCCACGTCTACCGAGCGGTCCTCGAGCACCGCGTGGACTTCGCGTTCGGTCGCCTGGCCGAGGCGCCGGAGGGCGTCGAGCACTCGTTCATCGCGCACGAACCGCTCGTCGCCGCCGTCCCGTCGACGCACCCGCTCGCATCCCGGGAGCGCATCGACCTGGTGGAGCTCCGCGACGACCCGTTCGTGCTCTTCCACCGTGACGAGGGGATCCCCGGGTACGACGCGATCGTCAGCGCGTGCGTCCGGGCGGGGTTCTCCCCACAGATCCGGACGTACTCGCTCGACGACGTCGCGATGCTGTCGTCGATCGCGTGCGGCCTCGGGGTCTCCCTGATGCCCTTCGTGTCGACCTTGCACGCCTTCGAGGGCGTCCAGTACGTCCCGGTCACGGACGCCCACGCCACGACGCCCCTCTCGGTGCTCCGTCGACAGCACGACGGGCTCGTCGCCGCCGACCTGCTGCTCGAACTGGTCCACGACGAGATGCGGACGCTCGCGGCGCGCGAGGTCGCACGGGGCAACCGACCCCCGCTCTTCCCGTGATGGCGCCGACGCACGCCGCCGTCAGCGCGCCGTCCGCCGGTCAGGACAGGACGCGCGCCAGGAACTCGTTCCGGAACTTCCCCGTGGGGTCGAGGTCCCGCGCCACCGCAGCGAACGCGTCCAGCCGCGGGTAGACCTCGTGCAACCGCTCGGCACTCGCTGCCGAGACCTTGCCCAGTGCGGCCGGGCGTCGAACGGCGCGAGGGCCTCCTCGATGCGCAGGACCGCGGCGGCCACGGCGTCGGCGTCGCGTCGGAACGTGAAGTGGATCCCCACCGACTGCCGTCCGGACGAGGGTGCGATCCAGGCGGTGTCGGGTGCGACCGTCCGGACCTCGGCGGCGATGAGCAGCGGTGCGAACAACGACCGCAGCGGACGCAGGGCCTGCAGCGCGTCGACGGCGGACGACGCGGGCAGCAGGTACTCCGCCTGGATCTCGGCACCGGTCGACGGCGTGAACGAGGACCGGAAGTGCGGCAGCCGCTCGGACCAGGGCCCGGGGACGCCGCCCTGCTCGGTGACCCGGCGGGGTCGTTCTCCCCCGGGTGCACGGGGCCGGTCGCGGGCCGGGCCCCGAGCGCGACGAGGTCGACGGCCGGAGCTGCCTCGTCGACGCGGCGCTTCACCCAGACCTGGCGTGCGCCGCGGTCGTCGAACGACGTGAACATCGACACCGAGTACGCGTCGGCCATGACCTCGTCGAAGTGCGCGACGACGGCGTCCCACGGCAGGTCGAGGTGCACGGTCGTGGCGACCTGGAACGAGGGCTCGACGGCGAGCTCGACCGCGGTGACGACGCCGAGCGCGCCGAGCGCCACCCGGTGCGCGTCGAGGGCACCGTCCGGCACGGTCGCATCGACCCACGCCACGTCCCCGGAGGCCGGACGACCTCGAGGCCGACAACCGCCTGCGCGAGCGACGGGTTGCGGATGCCGGAGCCGTGCGTGCCGGTGGCGACGGCACCGGCCGTGGAGATGTGCGGCAGGGACGCGAGGTTCGCGAGGGCCCAGCCACGTGCCTCCAGGCCGGCCGCGACCTGACTGTGGATCATGCCGGCGGCGACGCGCACGACGCGACGGTCGGTGTCGATCTCGAGCTGGGGCGGCAGCCCCGCGAGCGAGACCTGCACCGCGTCGGTGTCGGCGATCCGGTTGAAGGAGTGCGTCGATCCGAGCGCCGTGAGGCGCGGCGTGCCCGCGACGATGCGCCGGACCTCGTCGACCGAGGTCGGCGAGACGAGCTCGGACGCCCGGTAGGTGACGTTCCCTGCCCAGTTCGTACGCGTCGCTGCGGTCACGGTCACGAGCCTAGAACCCCCGGTCGAGACGTGCCACGTCTGCTGGAGCCGCACCTCGTCGCGGAAGCCGCGGGCGGTGGTGTGCTCGTCGATGACGAGGAACTCGGTGCCGACCATCGTCGCGAAGTCCTCGACGACCTGCAGGCCGACGGCCGTGGTCATCACGGTGTGGTGCGCGGCGCCGGCGGTGAGCCAGGCCTCGGCGGCGACCGGGAACGACGGGCGCGGCTCCCACACGGCGCGGCCGACCGGCAGCTTGGGCAGGGCTTCGGTGGGCGGTACGACGTCCACGACGTTCGCGGTGAGTCGGAAGCCGTCGCGGGTGTCGGACAGCGCGACCACGACTGCCTCGCCGGCGTCCGCGGTGAAGACCAGGCGGACCGGGTCGTCCTTGCCGCCGATGCCGAGCGGGTGGATCTCGAGCGTGGGCGTGGTGGTCGTGAGCGTCGGCGAGACCTCGAGCATGTGCGCACCGAGGATCTCTCGGCCCCCGGCGTGAGGTCGTACGTGTAGTCCTCCATCAGGCTCGCTCCGCCGGGAGCCCGGCGCCGGCGACGTTCATCGCGCGGACGAGGACGGCGGTCTTCCAGTCGCCCTCGGCGCCGAAACCGTAGCCGTCGGCCATCAGGCGCTGCACGGCGAGGCCGGGGAGCTGCTTGAGGGTGCCGAGGTCCTCGAAGTTGGTGGTGAACGCCGCACTGCCGTTCTCGGCGAGCAGGGTGCGGAGGCCGAGCTCGATGGCGGCGCCGTCGCGGAGCGCGGCGTGCCGGTCCCGCCGTCGCGGCGCAGCGACGGGTCCACGTCGTAGTCACGTTCGTAGACCGCGACGAGGTCGTCGACCGCCGCTGTGTCGGCTTCCGCTTCGGACACCGCCGCCGCCAGCTCGTTCACCGCCCACGTGTTCACCTGCACGCCGAGCTCGATCTCCGCCTCGGTCTTGTCGCCCTCGGTGACGGCGACGTACCGCATGTTGTCACCGAAGCGGGTAAGCTTAAGCTCCCGCACCGCTGCGGCACCGGCTGCGGCACGCGTCCAGTTGGCGACGCGCTGCTGGACCCGCTCGTCCGAGACGTGCCCGATGGCGGTGGCGTGCCGGACGCCGAGACGCGCGAGGGCGTACCCGAACTCACGGTCGCCGTGCGCCGCCTGGTTGAGGTTCATGAAGTCGAAGTCGATGTCCGCCCAGGGCAGCGTGACGTTCGCCTGCGTGTGCAGGTGGAGCAGCGGCTTCGTGAGCGCCTGCAGGCCACCGATCCACATCTTCGCGGGGCTGAACGTGTGCATCCACGTCGTGACGCCGATCACCTTGTCGTCCGCGCTGGCCTCGATGAGGGCACGGCGGATGCCGTCGGCGTCCTGCAGCACGGGCTTCCAGACGAGCTTCACCGGCAGCGCGCCCTCGAGCTGCGCGTGCACGGCACGTGACTGCTCCTCGACCTGGCGCAGCGTCTCCTCGCCGTACAGCCCCTGGCTCCCCGTCAGGAACCAGACCTCGTAGCCCGCCAGCGTCTCGGCGGGGTCGACGACGTGCGTCATGAGAGTGCTCCTTCGGGGTTCTGTCCGTAGACGTTCTGGTAGCGATCGAAGAGTCGATCGATGTCGTCGGGCGCGATCGGGACCGGGTCGCCGAGCTGCCGCGCGATGTGCACGGTCCGTGCCACGTCCTCGCACATCACCGCGGCCTTGACCGCGTCGCGGGCGTCGCGACCGATCGTGAAGACGCCGTGGTTCTGCATGAGGACCGCCCGGGACCGGTGGCCGCTCAGGGTCTCGACGATGCCGTGGCCGATCGAGTCGTCGCCGATGATCGCGAACGGACCGACCGGGATCGGGCCGCCGAACTCGTCCGCCATCGCCGTGATCACGCACGGGATCTCCTCGGCACGGGCGGCCCACGCGGTCGCGTACGTCGAGTGGGTGTGCACGACGCCGCCGACCTCGGGCATGTTCCGGTAGACGTACGCGTGGGCGGCGGTGTCCGAGGACGGGCCGTGCTCGTTGCCCAGCCGTCAGCGGGCACACCGTCGAGCGTGCAGACCACCTGGTTCTCCGGGGTCAGGTCGTCGCTCGACACCCCGGACGGCTTGATGACGAACAGGTCGGTGCCGGGGACGCGTTCGGAGACGTTGCCGCCGGTCCAGATCACCAGTCCGTAGCGGACGAGTTCGCCGTGCAGCCGGGCGACACGTTCGCGGGTGGCGGCGACCGCCTGCTGGGTCTCGTCGTTCATCGGGTCACTTCCTCTTCCTGGAGGCGCGGCTCGGCACCCGCCGTCGGCTCGCCGTGGTCGGTGGTGGCGCTGGGTCGGGTCGCGGCTGCCGCGGCGGCCTGGACGGGGAGCGCCGCGCGGTACCGGTCGAGGTAGGTCTGGAAGCCCGCGACGTCCCGCGGCTCGGGCGCGGCCACGTGCACCGCGTCGCCCCCGAACACCGTGTCCGCCAGGAAGTCCGCCAGGTGCTGGTCGGTGTGCTCGAGGTAGGCGGCGAGCACCGCGATGCCCCAGGCCCCGCCCTCGCCCGCGGTCTCCTCGAGCGCGACCGGCACCCGCAGGGCCGCGGCGAGCAGCCGCTGCGGCGCACCGGGCGTCCGGAACAGGCCACCGTGTGCTGTCATCCGGTCGACCCGGACGTCCTCGGCGTGCAGGACCTCCATGCCGATCGCGAGGGTAGCGAACGCGCCGTGTACCTCGGAGCGCACGAGGTTGCCGAGCGTGAACCGCGCATCAGGGGTCCGGAGCAGCAGGGGCCTGCCGTCCTCGACGTGCGTGACGGGCTCCCCCGCGAGGTAGTTGAAGGACAGCAGCCCACCGGCGTCCGGGTCGGCGTGCGCCGTCTCGGCCAGGAGGGTCGCGTAGACGGTGTCCGTGTCGAGCGGCTGCCCGGCGGCGTCGGCGAACCGTCCGAAGACCTTCGCCCAGCTCGCGATCTCGCTCGCGCCGTTGTTGCAGTGCACCATCGCGACGGCGTCACCGGAGGGCGTCGTCACGACGTCGAGTTCCTCGTGCGGGGTGCGCAGCGCGTGCTCGAGGACGACCATCGCGAAGATGCTCGTGCCGACGCTGACGTTGCCGGTGCGGGGGCGACGGCGTTCGTCGCGACCATGCCCGTGCCGGCGTCGCCCTCGGGCGGGCAGAGCGGGACGCCGGGCTGCAGGGTGCCGGTCGGGTCGAGCCACGCGGCGCCCTCGGGGGTGAGGTCGCCGGCGTGCTCCCCGGCGACGAGCACCTCGGGCAGGAGCGCGCGGAGGTCCGGCACCGACCCGCCCAGCAGGTCCTGCGCCGTGGCGAGCTTGTCGTGGTCCCAGTCGCGGTGGCCGGGCTCGCCGGGCCCGCTGTCAACGGGGCCGCTGTCGATCGGGTCTGTGCCTATCGGGAACACCCGGAGGCGTCACCGACCCCGAGGACGTCGCGGCCGGTGAGCCGACGGTGCACGTACCCGGCGAGGGTCGTGATGCCGGCGAGCTCGGCGACGTGGGGCTCCTCGTCGAGGACCGCCTGGTACAGGTGCGCGACCGACCAGCGCAGCGGGACGTTGAAGTCGAGTGCCTCGCTGAGCCGTTCGGCGGCCGGGCCGGTCGAGGTGTTGCGCCAGGTGCGGAAGGGCACGAGCAGCTTGCCCGCGGCGTCGAACGCCAGGTAGCCGTGCATCATCGCGCTGACGCCGGCGGCGCGGAAGGTCGTCGGGGTGACGCCGTACTGCGCCTCGACGTCGGCCACGAGGGCGGCGTAGGCGGCGCGGAGTCCGGTCTCGACGGCCTCGAGGGAGTAGGTCCAGCGACCGTCGACGAAGGCGTTCTCCCACTCGTGGGCGCCCGCGGCGATGGGTACGAGGTCCTCGTCCACCAGGCACGCCTTGATGCGCGTGGAGCCGAGCTCGATGCCGAGTGTCGTGCGGCCGTCCACGACCTGTTGCCGGCGATCGTCGCCCATGCGTTCCTCCAGAACCTCGTCGTCCTCCGTGAGCGCTCACATCCTGTCACGTGAGCGCTCACTCACGCAACGCCGCTGCGCGTCGCCCGACGAGGTTCCGCGACATGCCGCCCGTTCAACGTCGAGGTTTCACGGACGGGTCGACCGGGCGCCCAGATGCCAAGATTTCGGAACCCCGGGGTCGGCCGAGCCACCGCCCCGCGGACTACGCGCCGATCGTGCTCTCGCGGATGACGAGGGACGGCGCCACCGCGGTCGACGCCGCCGAGCCGCCGTCGATCAGGTCGAGCAGCGCCCGCCCCGCCACGCGCCCGAGCTCCTCGAGCCGCAGGTCCACCGTGGTCAGCGGCGGCCGGCTCGCGAGCGCCATCACGTCCCAGTCGTCGAACCCCGTCACCACGACGTCGTCGGGCACCGACCGCCCGACCTCCCGCAGCCGGTCGCACACGCCGCGGGCGATCTGGTCACTCCCGCAGACGATCGCGTCGACGTCCGCCGACCCCCGCGTCAGCACGTCGACGGCCTGCCGCCCCACCGCTCCGACCACTCGCCGTACAGCGGTTCGCCGACGAGCCGCGACCCGAGCACCGACACCGCGCCGGCCACCCGTCGCTCGGCGGACCGGTGCCGTGCGGGCCCGGTGACGATCGCGACCCGCTGCCGACCGAGTGAGAGCACGTGCGACGCCACATCGGACGAGCCCGCAGCGTCGTCGAGCGTGATCGAGACGTCCGCGGGCGAGGTCGACGGCGTGAAGGCGTAGACGACGGGGATCGCCACGTCGATCGGGGGCCGCGGGTCGGCAGAGCGCCCGGTCACGATGATGCCGTCCACCCCGCGGGCGGCGAGCGAGCGGAGGTAGTGGGCCTCACGCACGTGGTCGTCGCGGGTGTCGCACAGGAGCACGGCCATCTGCCCGGCGGACAGGGCGTCCTCGGCGCCGAGCAGCACGGGGATCGAGAACCGGCCGAACGAGTCCGTCGTGATCATGCCGACCGTGTAGGTCCGGCCGGACGACAGCGCACGAGCCCGGGCGTCGCCGACGAACCCGAGCTTCTCGGCGGCGTCCTTCACCCGGGCGCGGGTGGCATCCCGGAGCTGTCCGGTCCCGTTGAGCGCCTTCGAGGCCGTGCCGATGGACACCCCGGCGAGCGCGGCGACGTCGGTGATCCGGACGGGCTGCGACACACGATCGATCGTCACGGCAACCACCTTTCCGGATCACGGGACGTGCCCATGAGTCTATCCACTGATTGTGCCGCAGCCCTTGCGCCGGACTCGCACGTGTCGTAGCGTCCCCGCCAGAAACCGTTTTCCGGAACCCGACCACGGGCCGGCCGACGGACCAGTCACATCGCAAGGAGGCGACATGACCACCACGCTCGCGACCGACAGCCGCGCGCACACCGCGACGCCGGTCCTCCCGACCGCCGACGCGCACCTCACGTTCCGGCCCCTGCCGACGGGCGACGCCCGGATCACCGGCGGGTTCTGGGCGCTCCGGCAGGAGCGGAACGGCCGCGACGCGATCCGCGGCGGGTACGCCCTGCTCGAGGCAGCCGGGAACTTCCGGAACCTCCGGATCGCCGCCGGCCTCGAGGAGGGCGACGCGACGGGCCCGATCTTCATGGACTCCGACGTGACGAAGTGGCTCGAGGCGGTGGCGTGGGAGTACGGCCGCGCCCCGTCGGAGGACCTGCTCGACCTGCAGCGCGAGGTCACCGCCCTGTACGCCCAGGCGCAGGCAGACGACGGCTACCTCGACTCCGTGCAGCAGATCCGCGGGAAGGGCGAGCGGTACACGGACCTCAAGTGGAGCCACGAGATGTACTGCGCCGGGCACCTGTACCAGGCGGCCGTGGCACAGCACCGGGCGACCGGGGACACCGGCCTGCTCGACATCGCGGTCAAGAACGCCGACCACCTGGTCCGCACGTTCGGGGAAGGACCCGGCAAGCAGCAGGACATCGACGGCCACCCCGTGGTCGAGATGGGCCTCGTCGAGCTTTACCGCGAGACCGGCAACCGCGACTACCTCGACCTCGCGCACTGGTTCGTGGACGCCCGCGGGCACGGCATCATCGAGCGGGCCGGCGGCGAACCGACGTACTTCTCCGACCGCGTGCCGAGCCGACAGGCCACGACGGTCGAGGGGCACGCCGTCCGCGCCGTGTACCTGGCGGCCGGAGCGGTCGACGTCGCGATCGAGACCGGCGACACCGAGCTCCTGGCGGCGAGCGAGCGGCAGTTCGCGGACATGCTCGCGACGAAGGCGTTCATCACCGGCGGACTCGGCGCCCGCTGGGACTGGGAGGCGTTCGGCGACCCGTACGAGCTCCCGACCGACCGCGGCTACGCCGAGACCTGCGCGGCGATCGGCGGGATCCAGTGGGCCTGGCGCCTGCTCCTCGCGACCGGGAAGCCCGAGTACGCCGACGCGATCGAGCGCCTGCTGTACAACGCGTTCCTCGCCGGGGTGAGCCTGGCGGGCACCGAGTACTTCTACGTCAACCCGCTGCAGCAGCGCGACCACGCCCACCAGGACGAGAACCGCTCCCCGCGCACGGCCGACGCGGCTGGTTCGACTGCGCCTGCTGCCCGCCGAACATCATGCGGACCTTCGCGAGCCTCGACGGCTACCTCGCCACCGCCACGGACGGCGGCCTGCAGGTGCACCAGTACGCGACGGCCGACCTCGGCCCGGTCCGGGTCGAGACCGGCTACCCACACGACGGCCGCGTCGTCGTCACGGTGACCGAGGGTGGTCCGCTCGCCCTGGGGCTGCGGGTACCGGCCTGGTCGGACACCACGACGGTCACAGCACCGGACGGCACAGCCAGCCCCGCACCCGGCACGCTGCACGTCATCGACCGCGAGTGGACCGCCGGCGACACCGTCGAGCTCGTCTTCGACACGACGCCGCACCGGTACGTCGCCGACACCCGGATCGACGCCGCCCGCGGGCAGGTCGCGATCGAGCGCGGCCCGCTCGTGTACGCGGTCGAGCAGGCCGACCAGCAGGGCTTCACGGTCGACGACCTGGCGGTCGACGCGGACGCGACCATCACCGAGGACCGCCAGGACGAGTTGCTCGACGGCATCGTCACGCTGCGCGTGCCGGGTCGTGCGCCTGCCGAGCACGTGCAGGCAGCGTGGCCGTACCGACGACTGGACGGGCCGGGAGGCGCGGATCACGCTCTGGACTCCGCCAGCGTCGACGACGCGGCCGGCTCTGCGGGCCCCGCCACGGGCCTCTCCCCGTCGGCACGGCCGTCGAGCCGCTGGCGCGTCTCGCCGGAACCGGCTCCGGGGGCCCAGGCCGTCACCGCGACCGCGGTCCCCTACTACGCCTGGGCGAACCGCGGAGCCGCGCCGATGCGCGTCTGGCTCCCGCTGGCGCGGTGACGTGATGCTGCGCAGAGCGTTCCTCGCAGGCGGGCTCGCCGGCGGGGCTGCCCTCACCCTGGCGGCGTGCTCCGGCACCCTGCCGAAGGTCGACGCGAAGGCGGCGTCCTTCGGCCGGAACGCCACCGGCACCGTGCACGTCTGGTGCCGGTCGGCTACCCAGGCCGGGCTCACCGCGGCCGTCGCCGGCTTCAACAAGGCGCACCCGGAGCTGCAGGTCGAGCTCACCCCGGTGCCCGACGGGCAGTACGTGACGAAGCTCGCGACCGCGATCCGTGGCGGTGAGCCGCCGGACGTCGTGGACATCGACGACATCAACTCGCAGCTGTTCATCTTCCGCGAGGCGTTCGCCGACCTCACCGACGTCGTGAAGGGGCTCGACTACTTCGACGAGATCTCCCCGGGCACCTGCGGCTGCTGGAGTACAAGGACCGGTACTACGGGCTGCCGTACCTGGCGGACAACTCGCAGCTGTTCGTCAACACCGAGCTGTTCGAGAAGGCCGGGCTCGACGTCGCGGACTCGACGAAGGACCTCGACTCGCTGCTCGCCGCGGCGAAGGCGATCCGGAAGGTCGGCGACGACGTCTACGGGTGGTCGATCTCCGGCAACGCCGCGGGGATCATCGGCTTCGTCACCCAGCCGCACGTCTGGGCCACCGGCGTCGACATGATGTCCGGCGAAGTCGGCTCCCAGAAGGCGAACATCACCGGCAACGAGGCCCTCGAACGCATGCTCGAGTTCTACCGGCAGCTTCTGGAAGGACGGCGTGCTGTCGAAGGCGACGTACTCGGACGCCGGCACCACCTGGGGCGCCGACTTCCGGGCCGGCAAGGTCGGCATCTTCCCGACGTCGTACGGCGCGACCGTGCCGGCCGCGACGAAGGCGATGCGGGCGAAGATGCAGACGGTGCTCATCCCGTCGTGGGACGGGAAGCGCTCGTTCTTCGACGGCGGCGACAACATGTGCATCCCGAACGGCGCGGCGAACCCGTCCGGCGGCTGGGCGTTCATGCAGTACGCGAACGGGCTGCAGCAGCAGCAAGCGCTCCCGGACGGCGGGTACTTCCCCACCCGGTCGGACGCCGCCACCCCGGCGTACCGCAAGAAGTACCCGCTCGGGTTCGGTCCGCTCGACGCCCTCGACAAGGGCTACGCGCCGCGGACGCTCGCGTACAACCTGCTCAACAACCAGCCCTCGTCGCCGTACTTCGCGATGTTCCGCGAAGCGGTGTTCGGGTCGGGCGCAGGCGCTGCCATGAAGACGGCGCAGTCCGAGTACCAGCGCATCCTCGACCAGGTCCAGGCCTGACCCTTCGTCGCACCACCGACACGCACAGAGAGGTGCACGTCATGTCGACCATCTCCACCCGGCGGCCCGGCGCCGGCCGGTCCGCAGTCGGCCGGCCCACGGTCGGCGGTCGCTCCGGCCGCTCCGGTCGGTCCCGAAACTCCCTCACGCACCCGCCACGCACCGGCGCCGTGCTCGTCACCCCGGCGATCGTCTTCGTCGCGGTGTTCGTCCTCGCCCCGCTCGTGTTCGCGCTGTACATCTCGTTCACGAACTGGCCACTGATCGGCCCGTACCGGTTCATCGGCCTGCAGAACTACCTCACGCTGTTCCAGGACCCGACGTTCGTGCACGCCATCGGGTACACGCTGCTGTACACGGCGATCGTCACGGTGCCGATCCTGGCGCTCGGGTACTTCCTGGCCGTGCTGGTCCGTGCCCGACGACGCGGGAGCACGCTGCTCCGGATGGTGTTCTTCCTGCCGTACGTCGTCGGGCTCACCACGCTGTCGTTCATGCTCGTGCTCGAGGCCCAGCCGAACTCCGGCGCCGTCAACATGGTGCTCCGCTGGCTCGGCATCACGGACGGCAGCACCGCGTGGCTCGTGAACGGTCCGATCGCGACGCTGCTCATCTGCGTGCTCGTGGTCTGGGCGGTGTCCGGGCTGACGATGGTGCTGCTCATGTCCGCGATGCAGGGCGTCCCGGACGAGGTCTACGAGTCGGCGCAGCTCGAGGGCGCGTCGTGGTGGCAGACCGAGCGGCTCATCACGTTCCCGATGATCCGGTCGACGGTGGCGCTCAGCGTGATCATCTCGGTGATCGGTCGCTGCTCGCGTTCAACCAGTTCTACATCCTCACGCAGGGCGGCCCCGGCACCGAGACCACGACCATCGTCAACGCGATCTACAACCGCGGCTTCGTGAACCTGCAGCTCGGCGCCGCCACCGCGGAGTCGATCGCGCTCGTCATCGTCATCGCGGCCGTCACGGTGTTCCAGTTCTGGGCACTCCGAGAGAAGGACTGAGCCATGAGCACCACGACCACACCGTCGAGCCTCCCGGCCGCCGATCTCTCCACCCGGGCTGTCACCACGGGCGGGACGGACACCGCCGTCGGCACCACCAGGGCAGTGTCCGGCACCCGCGGGACACGGCCGTCAAGCGCACCCTCTACGTCATCGCCGGCGTCGGCTCGGTCCTCGTGTTCGCCGTCCCGCTCATCTGGTCGATCCTCCGGGCGTTCCAATCCGAGGCCGTCATCACGCAGGCCCCGGACCCGGCGACGTTCTTCCAGCTCGGCTGGCAGAACTTCGCCGCCGTCTTCAGCTCGTCGTCGCACCTGCTCACCGGGGTGTTCAACTCGCTCGTCGTGTCGATCTCGACAGCCGTGCTGACGGCCGTGATCGCCACGATGGCGGGCTACGGCTTCGCGCGGTTCCGGTTCCGCGGGGCGGGGCTCGTGTTCGGCCTGGTACTGCTGACCATGATGGTGCCGTTCCAGGCGATCCTGACGCCGCTGTACCTCGAGCTGAACGCCATGAAGCTGACGAACTCGCTGCTCGGACTGGTGCTGTTCTACACGACGGTGAACCTGCCGTTCGGGGTGTTCGTGATGCGGAACGCGTTCGAGTCGATCCCGACCGAGCTCGAGGACTCGGCGTTCGTCGACGGGGCGTCCCGTTTCCGCGTCGTCGTGTCCGTGCTCCGTCCCCTGCTCCTGCCCGGCGCCGCGACGGCTGCCCTGTACGCGTTCCTGGCGTCGTGGACGGAGTTCCTCGGGGCACTGACCTTCCTGACGAAGGACTCGCTCTACACACTGCCCGTCGCGCTGCTCAACCTGCAGACCGGTGCGTACGGGCAGGTGTCGTACGGGAACCTCGTCGCCGGTTCGGTGGTGGCGATGATCCCGTGCATCGCGCTCTACGTCGGGCTGCAGCGGTTCTACGTCGCGGGCCTGTCGTCGGGCGCGCTCAAGGGCTGACGGACGGGTCGGCTCGGGCGGCGCCCCCTCGCACCGTGCGAGGGCGCGCAGCCAGTGCGCGAGGGCGCGCAGCCAGTGCGCGAGGGCGCGCAGCCAGTGCGCGAGGGCGCGCAGCCAGTGCGCGAGGGCGCGCAGCCAGTGTGCGAGGTTCCGCGCTCCGTGGAAGGGCGCACGCCCCGCACCGAGCGCGGAACCTCGCACACTGCGCCGGCGCCAGCGCCGGCGCCCGCGCCGGCGCCGGCGCTACGCGCTCCGGCGCACCACCAGCTCCGGCAGGAGCAAGGTCTCGTCGCGGGGCTCCCCCTCGACGAGGGCTCGCACGGTGTCGAGCACCCGTTCGCCCATCGACCGGAAGTCCTGCCGCACGGTGGTGAGCGGCGGGGTGAAGTGCGCGGCCTCGGGGACGTCGTCGAAGCCGACGACGGCGATGTCGTCCGGTACCCGGAGCCCCTCGTCGGCGAAGGCGTGCAGCACGCCGAGCGCCATCTGGTCGTTCCCGGCGAAGACCGCGTCGACGGTGTGCACGTCGATCGTCCGCGCCGCGGCGAACCCGCTCGCCGGCGTCCAGTCGCCGTCGAGCACGACCGGCTCGAGACCCGCCTCGCGCATGATGCGCTCGTAGGTCGCCCGGCGGACCTCGGACTCCTGGGACACCGCCGGCCCTGCGATGTGCACGATGCGCCGGTGACCCCGGTCGAACAGGTGCCGCATCACGAGGGCCGTGCCGGCGGCCTGGTCGATCGCGACCGCGGCGACGCTCGGCGCCACCGGGGTGCGCGCCGCGTCGCGCTGGACGGCGTTCGCCACCACGACGGGCACCGCGACGGGGACGGTCAGGGACGCGAGCGCGTCGAGGACACGGTTGTCGGCAGCGACGAGGACGATGGCGGCGACGTCCTGCGCGAGCAGCGTGGCGACCGCTCCGGACAGGTCGCCCGGCCGCGGATCGTCGGGCAACGTCGAGAGCAGGACGTGGTAGCCGGCCGACCGGGCTGCCCGCTCGAAGCCGATCGCCGTGCTCGACGGACCGTACAGCGCATCGCCCGCGGTGACGAGGCCGAGCGCACGACTGCGGCCCCCGGCGAGCGCTCGGGCCGCCGCGCGCGGGCGGTACCCGAGCTCGGCGACGGCGTCGGACACCTGGGTGCGGTACTGCTCACGGACCGTCGGGTCGCCGTTGATGACGCGGGAGACGGTCTGGTGGGAGACTCCCGCGCGTTCGGCGACGTCGAAGATCGTGGGTGCCTTGCGGCCCTTGCCCCCTCGGGCCGTCTCGGTCGTCACGTCCACACCGTACCGCGCGGTACGGGCCGGGCGGCAAGATCGCGAAACGGTCACGAAGAGTTGACACCCCGTCACGGAACCCACAGTATGTGAGCGCTCACATGAGCGAATCCCGGGGGCGGAGCAGCCCCAGCACCCGAGCGCGTCGACGGAGACGCGAGAGGAACAGAGGTACTTCGATGATGAAGCGCAGGATCATCGCCGGGGTCGCAGCCCTCGGCATCGCGATCTCCCTGGCGGCGTGTTCCGCGGGTGGACGCGCGTCCACCGACGGCAGCGGAGGCGGCGACTCGAACAAGGGCGCCCTGGTCGGCGTCGCGATGCCCACCAAGGTGTCGGAACGCTGGATCAAGGACGGCAACGCGGTCAAGAGCGACCTCGAGAAGGCCGGCTACAAGGTCGACCTCGAGTACGCGGACAACAAGATCCCGCAGCAGGTCCAGCAGGTCAGCAACATGATCACGAAGGGCGCGAAGGTCCTCATCGTCGCATCCATCGACGGTGGGTCGCTCTCCGACCAGCTCGACGCCGCCGCCAAGGCCGGCATCAAGGTCATCTCCTACGACCGTCTGCTGACCGGCAACAAGAACGTCGACTACTACGTGTCGTTCGACAACGAGAAGGTCGGGGTCGACCAGGCCACGTCCCTGCTCACCGGGCTCGGGATCCTCGACGCCGACGGCAAGAAGACCGGCAAGAAGGGCCCGTTCACCATCGAGGTCTTCGCCGGCTCGCTCGACGACAACAACGCGAGCTTCTTCTTCAACGGTGCGATGAAGACCCTCAAGCCGTACCTCGACGACGGCACGCTGAAGATCGGCTCCGGGCAGGACCAGCTCTCCCAGGCCGCGACGCAGCAGTGGGACCCGGCGACCGCCAAGGCCCGCATGCAGAACCTCATCGCGAAGTCGTACTCCGGCGGCACCACGCTGAACGGCGTGCTGTCCCGTACGACGGCATGTCCATCGGCATCATCTCCGCGCTCCAGGGCGCGGGCTACGGCTCCTCGGACCGCCCGCTGCCGACCATCACCGGCCAGGACGCCGAGGCCGCCTCGGTCAAGTCCATCATCGCCGGCCAGCAGTACTCCACCATCTACAAGGACACCCGCAAGCTCGCGAAGCAGTCCGCGACGATGGCCGAGGACCTGCTGTCGGGCAAGAAGCCCGAGGTCAACGACACGAAGACCTACGACAACAAGGTCAAGGTCGTCCCGACGTTCCTCTTCCAGCCCACCGTGGTCACGAAGGACAACTACAAGGAGATCCTCGTCGACTCGGGGTACTACACCGAGTCAGACCTCAAGTAGGAAGCGACCCACCATCGGACGGGAGGCGCGGTGCCAGACCGCACCGCGCCTCCGGTCCGGCCCACTGCCGGACTGCAGGGCACGGTGCCAGCGGGCACCGCGCCTCCAGTCCGCCCATCCTGCGCGCGACGGCGCGCACCACGGAAAGCGGTCCACATGGCGGACACCATCCTCGAGATGCGAGACATCACCAAGACGTTCCCCGGCGTGAAGGCCCTGCAGGGCGTCTCGATCCAGGTCGAGCGCGGCCAGGTCCACGCGATCTGCGGCGAGAACGGCGCCGGCAAGTCCACCCTCATGAAGGTGCTGTCGGGTGTCTACCCGCACGGCACGTTCGAGGGCGAGATCCTGCTCGACGGCGAGCCCGTGCAGTTCGCGGACATCAACGACTCCGAAGCGGCCGGGTCGTCATCATCCACCAGGAGCTCGCGCTCAGCCCGTTCCTCTCGATCGCCGAGAACATCTTCCTCGGCAACGAGCGGTCCACGGGCGGCTTCATCGACTGGAACAAGACGAACCTCGCCGCAGCGGAGCTCCTGCAGCGTGTGGGGCTCAAGGACAACCCCGTCACCAAGATCGTCGACATCGGCGTCGGCAAGCGGCAGCTCGTCGAGATCGCCAAGGCCCTGTCGAAACGGGTGAAGCTCCTCATCCTGGACGAGCCCACCGCGGCCCTGAACGACGACGACTCCGCGCACCTGCTCGACCTCATCCGGTCGCTGCAGGACGAGGGGATGACGGCGATCATCATCAGCCACAAGCTCAACGAGATCAAGGCCATCGCCGACAAGGTCACGATCATCCGCGACGGCAAGACCATCGAGACGCTCGACATGCACGCCGACGACGTCTCCGAGGACCGGATCATCCGAGGGATGGTCGGCCGCGACCTGTCGAACCGGTACCCCGTGCGGGAGAACCCGGTCATCGGCGAGGAGCTCCTCCGGATCGAGGACTGGACCGTCCACCACCCCTCGACTCCTCGCGCGAGATCATCCACCAGGCGAACCTGTCCGTGCGCGCCGGCGAGATCGTCGGCATCGCCGGACTCATGGGCGCCGGCCGGACCGAGCTCGCGATGAGCGTGTTCGGGCAGTCCTACGGCACCGGTATCAGCGGCACCGTCCACAAGCGTGGCACGCCGGTGAAGACGCACACCGTGTCACAGGCGATCGACGCCGGGATCGCGTACGTCACCGAGGACCGGAAGCGCTACGGGCTCAACCTCATCGACGACATCAAGCGGAACATCTCCGGCTCCGCGCTCGGGAAGCTTGCGAGCTGGGGCTTCGTGAACGCGTCGCAGGAGACCACCGTCGCCGGGCAGTTCCTGAAGAACCTCAACATCAAGGCGCCGAACGTCGACGTCGTGACCGGGAAGCTTCTCCGGCGGCAACCAGCAGAAGGTCGTGCTGTCGAAGTGGATGTACGCCGACCCGGACGTCCTCATCCTCGACGAGCCCACCCGAGGGATCGACGTCGGGGCGAAGTACGAGATCTACACGATCATCAACAGCCTGGCGGACCAGGGGAAGGGGATCGTCGTGATCTCCTCCGAGCTCCCGAACTGCTCGGCATCTGCGACCGCATCTACACGCTCTCCGAGGGCACCATCACTGCCGATGTGCCCCGCTCCGAGGCCACACCCGAGGTCCTCATGCAGTACATGACCCAGGAACGGGAGACCCCTGTCAATGAACGCGCTTAAGTCCGCCGCCGGCTACCTGACCGGGCAGCTCCGACAGATCGGCCTGTTCATCGCGCTGATCGTCATCGTCATCTTCTTCCAGGTGACCACGAACGGCATCACGCTCGCACCGATCAACGTCTCGAACCTGATCGTGCAGAACAGCTACATCCTCATCCTCGCCATCGGCATGGTGATGGTCATCATCGCCGGGCACATCGACCTGTCCGTCGGATCGGTCGTCGCCTTCACCGGCGCCATGGCGGGCGTGATGATCACGCAGTGGCACGTGCCGTGGCCGATCGCGGTGGTGCTCTGCCTGGTCATCGGCGCGCTCGTCGGCGCCTGGCAGGGGTTCTGGATCGCGTACTTCGGCATCCCCGCGTTCATCGTGACGCTCGCCGGAATGCTCGCCTTCCGCGGCGCGGCGCAGATCGTGCTGCAGAACCAGCAGATCTCGCCGTTCCCGAACGGCTTCCGGTCGCTCGGCTCCGGCTTCCTGCCATCGTTCGGCACCAGCGGGTACGAGCCGCTGACGATGGTCCTCGGCATCGCAGCCGCGGCCGTCCTGGTCCTGACGGCTTTCCGCGGTCGTGCGACGCGTCGGAAGTACCAGCTCGAGAGCGAACCGTTCGCGTGGTTCATCACGAAGCTCGCGTTCACCGTGGCGCTCGTGATCTACGTGGCGCTCCTGCTCGCCAGCTACAACGGCACCCCGATCGTGCTCGTCGTGCTCGGGGCCCTCGTGGTGATCTACTCGGTCGTCATGCGCAGCGCGGTGTTCGGCCGGCACATCTACGCCATCGGCGGGAACGCCCTGGCGGCGCAGCTGTCCGGCGTGAAGACGAAGCGCGTCACCTTCCTGCTGTTCGTCAACATGGGCGTCATCTCGGCGCTGGCCGGCGTCGTGTTCACCGGGCAGCTCAACCTCGCCTCGCCCAGCGCCGGCAACGGGTTCGAGCTCGACGCCATCGCGGCCGTGTTCATCGGCGGTGCGGCGGTCACGGGCGGCATCGGGACCGTGCCGGGCGCGATCGTCGGTGGTCTCATCATCGGCATCCTGAACAACGGCATGTCGATCCTCGGCGTCGGGACGGAGTTCCAGTCCCTGATCAAGGGCCTGGTGCTGCTCGCCGCGGTCGCGTTCGACGTGTTCAACAAGCGCCGGGCGGCGTCCGCGCGCAAGTAGGCGGTGCTGTTTCCTCACCCAAGACTCGGGCTGAGCGACACTTCTCGCGGTTCGCCGCGCGAGGGTCGTCGCTCAGCCCGAGTCTCGTTCCGTGCGGGCGGGGCCGGGTCTCCTCGCCGTGCTCGCGCGCGTCGCTCGAGCACGTCGCCCTGGTCACCGGGCTCAAGCACTCCCTCGGCCCGTTCGAGGCCTACGCCGCGGGCAAGATGCCGGACACACCCTTGCATGAAGAGGAACCGCGGCTCGACACCCCGAACCTGTACTACGCGCAGGAGGACGACCTCTTCGCCGCTGCCGAGCGCCGGGGGTTCACCTGGTCGGTGCACCGCTCGCACACCGTGATCGGGCACGCGGTGGGCAATGCGACGAACATGGGCCTGGCCCACCGACGCGGACCTCGGGCGCGCGATGGAGGTCGTCACGGACGTGGGGAAGAGCCGCGACGCCGGGTTCACCGCCGTCCGACGGACCGAGCGCGCCTTCGCGGAGCTGTCCGACCGCTACCGCGCCGACCGGCTCATCCCTGACCGGGATCCGCTAGAGCGCGAGCAGCAGCACGACGAGCGTCGCGACCGAGAGCGCGAGGAGCACGACAGCCGCCTGGACGTCACGGTCGTGCGCGCGGAGGTGGGCGACGACGGCCCCGGCGAAGTAGGCCACCGCGCCGATGGCAGCCGCGATCGCGAGCGGTGTCCACCACAGTCCGACGACGAGCCCGACGGTTGCGGCGACCTCGAGCAGGCCGAGGACGGTCATCTGCGGGACGGTGACGTGCACGTTCTCCATCGAGGCGACGATGCGTGGGTTCCGGATGAGCTTCATCACCCCGGAACCGAGCATGGCGAGAGCGAGGACGAGCGACAGGATGACGGCTGCGATGTGCACGGTGACTCCAGGTGTGAAACGGATGGTTGTCCCCGTTTCAATACGGGGAGTGCTCCCGCATTCCGCCCGCAGATCTAGGCTCGGATCGTGACCGATGACCTGCGCCCTCCCCGCCGCGACGTCGCACGCAACCGGCAAGCACTCGTCGACGCGGCCCGGACCGCGTTCGGCGGCCACGGCCTCCAGGCTCCACTCGAACCGATCGCGGTCGCGGCCGGACTCGGCAACGCGACCCTCTACCGGCACTTCCCCACGCGCGCAGCGCTGTGGGAGGCGGTCCTCACCGAACCTCTGCAGGAGGTCCTCGACCTCGTCGAGCGGTGCCGGGCGCTGTCCGACGACGACCCGTGGTCCGGGTTCGCGACCTTCGTTCGGGAGACGGCCGAGATCGAGGCACGGAACACCGGCTTCAGCGACCTGATGACGACCGACTACAAGGACGCTCCGACGCTGCTCGACCTCCGGATCCGCGTGCAGGCCGGTGTCGACGCGCTCTTCCGCGCCGCGCGGGATGCCGGCGCGATCCGCCCGGACGCGGAACTCACGGACGTCGCGATGGTGCAGCTGTCCATCGCGGGACGATCAGCACGTTCGGCCGGGCGGCGCCCGAGTCGTTCCGCCGCTGGGTCGACCTGGCTCTCGACGCGCTCCGAGCTCCCGAGGCGCCGCGCGAACCGCTCCGCGCCCGGCCCCTCCGCGGCGACCAGGTCCGTCGTGCGCTGGCCGAACGGCAGCAGCCGGCGACGCGTCAGAAGGCGTAGCGGATGCGGCAGCTCGGCAGGCGCTGCGCGACGAGCTCGCGGAAGCGCTCGATCAGCTGCCCCTTCATCCCGGAGCGGTAGCGCACGTTCACTGCGCCGTTCTGCGACACCTTCTGCTCCTGCAGGTCCGGCCGCCACAGCAGGTCCTCGGCCTTCGGTGCCAGCCGAGGTTCACCTCGTGCAGCGGCTGGTTGTGCGTGAGGAAGATCACCTCGGCCGCGAGCTGCGCCTTCGCCGTTGGCGACAGGACGTCGTCGACCTGCCGCAGCAGCTCGGCCCAGTCGGACTCCCACGTGGGCGTCAGGATGACCGGCGAGAAGTTGAGGTGGACCTCGTACCCGGCATCGACGAAGTCGTTCACCGCGGCGATCCGCTCGGCGATCGGGCTCGTGCGGATGTCGGTGACCTTCGCGGTCGCGTGCGGCATGAGCGAGAACCGGATGCGTGTCCGCCCCAGCGGGTCCCAGTCGAGCAGGTCCCGGTTCACGTACTTCGTCGCGAAGGACGCCTTGGCCGTCGGTGTCATCCGGAACAGGTCGCACAGGTCGCGCACGTTGTCGCTGATCATCGCGTCGACGGAGCAGTCGCTGTTCTCGCCGATGTCGTACACCCACGCGTCCGGGTCGCACTGGTTCGGCTCGGGCTTCGGCCCCTGCTTCGCGATGTTGCGGGCCACGTGCTTGGTGATCTGGTCGATGTTGGCGAACACGGTGACCGGGTTGCTGTACCCCTTGCGCCGCGGCACGTAGCAGTACGCGCACGCCATGGCGCAACCGTTCGCGGTCGACGGCGCTATGAAGTCGGCGGAGCGTCCGTTCGGCCGGGTGACGAGGGACTTCTTCACGCCGACCACCAGCGCCTCGGTCTTGATGCGCACCCACCGCTGGACGTTCCGTTCGTCGCCGTGCACCTCCGGGATGTTCCAGTGCGAGTCGACGGGGACGATCTCGGCGTCGGGCCAGCGCCCGACGACCTCTTGCCCGCGCGGGAGTTCGAGGGCGGCCGGTTCGGCGTAGATGCGGCGGACGTCGAGCATCGGTCGCACGCGAGGGTGTGTCATCGCCTCCTGTCTACCCGGCACCACCGACGGTGCAGGCTGGGGACATGAGCGAACCCGACGAGCACTTCTTCGTCGTCAACGGTCGGCGTTGGCGTCGGACCGACCCGGCGCTCCCCGAGGACGTCGCAGCCGCGCTCCGTTCGCACCTCGGGCGTGGGCGGAACGCCGTCAAACAGGCGAAGCGCACCGGTGACGAAGAAGCCCTCGACGCTGCGCGACACCGCAACGGATTGGCAAAGCACGGCCTCGGCGAACGTGGACCCGAGTGGTGGACGCGCCCCGAGGCCGACCGGATCGCGGATGCGCGCGCTGCCCTCGGCGAGCTCGACGGCTTCGATGCGGTCTGATCCTTCCCAGAACGCCCGCGATGGGAAGCGGAATCGCGCGTAGGGGGCCGGAACTTCGGCCTCCTACGCGCGATTCGGCTCCCTACGCGCGAAACGGCCTCCTACGCGCGAAAGGGCACGGGCCCGGGCTACGCCTCGGTGTGGCCGAGGTCCGGCTCCGCCAGCAGGTGCACGGTACGAGCGGCCGAAGCGTGCAGCTCGAGCACGAGGACCTCGTTCCTCCCGGCGCGGAGGACCGGTCCGGGGACGGCCAGGGTGCGCTGCGGGCCGCGCGACCAGTACCGGCCGAGGCAGAACCCGTTCACCCAGGCGACCCCCTTCCGGAACCCGTCGAGGCGCAGGTACCGGTCGTCGGCGGAGTCGAGGTCGAACGACCCCGTGGCGAAGACCGGGCCGGCGAGCACGTCGCCGTCCGTCGGCTCGATCGCTGCCAGGACGTCGAGGGCGGCGGCGGGCACCGGGTCGAGGGCGATCGGGGACGCGCTCCACCGGGCGAGCGGGACACCGTCGACGGACACCCCGCCGACGAGTCCCTTCGGCTCGCCGATCCGCGGCCCGTAGTCGACGCGGCCCTGGTCCTCGACGAGGATCTCCAGCGTGCCCGTCACCGCCGGGAGCGCGATCGCGCGGTCGTGGTGTTCGCGTTCGAGGACCCGACGACGGTGCCGTCGACCGAGACGATCGCCCGGTCGCGGACCTCCTCGCCGACGGTGAGTACCCCGCCGGACGGCAGGTCGACCTCGGTCCGGTACAGCACGAAGCCGGAGGCGGCGCCGAGCGCGTCGAAGGTCAGCGGGGTGTCGTGCGTCGACCAGTCGGTGAGCGCGGGCAGCAGGGAACGGAGCGACGCGACGCGGTCGAGACGGACGGCGAGGTCCGAGGCGGGGACGACCCGCGCCTCCAGGCCGGAACCGTCGGCACCGTCGGACGACAGCCATCCCGACCCACCCGGCTGCATCGAGGTGGGCAGCGGCGGCACGGGCGCGTAGCGCTCGATCACCGCGCGGAAGGCGTGGAACTTGGCGGTCGGCCGACCCGCTTCGTCGAGC
This sequence comes from Curtobacterium flaccumfaciens, assembly GCA_029689965.1. Taxonomy (GTDB): domain Bacteria; phylum Actinomycetota; class Actinomycetes; order Actinomycetales; family Microbacteriaceae; genus Curtobacterium; species Curtobacterium flaccumfaciens_E. Next base: position 3,535,410 of record CP121450.1, read on the forward strand.
GGTGCGTCGTAGTCGTACGACGTCGCGATCGGCCGGTACACGCCCTTGTCGTTCGCACCGTTCGTGAAGCCGAAGTTCGTGCCGCCGTGGAACATGTAGACGTTGACGGAACCGCCGGCGGCGAGCAGGTCGTCCAGATCCGAAGCCGAAGCGGCGGCCGATGTCGTGTGGTGGTGCTGGCCCAGCTGTCGAACCAGCCGTCCCAGAACTCGGAGCACATGAGCGGTCCGGTCGGCTGAGCGCGACGCAGACGTTCCAGGCGTGCGGTGGAGCGCGAGCCGAACGACCCGGTCTTGTGCAGCGACGGCAGCGAGCCGTCCTCGAGCATGGTGCCCATCGGCTGGTCGACGCTCGTGAACGGGACGGTCAGCCCGATGTCGCGGTGCATCTGCTCGAGTGCGCGGAGGTAGGCGGGGTCGGAGCCGTACGCGCCGTACTCGTTCTCGACCTGCACCAGCACGATCGGACCGCCGTGGTCGATCTGCCGCGGCACGAGGACGGGCGCCAGGTGCTGCAGGTACGCGGAGACGGCCGCGAGGAACTGCGGCTCGTTGCGGCGCACGCCGACGGTGCCGTCCGCGAAGAGCCAGTAGGGCAGGCCGCCGTTCGTCCACTCGGCGCAGATGTAGGGGCCGGGACGGACGATGGCGTGCATGCCCTCCGCGGCGATGAGGTCGAGGAAGCGCCCGAGGTCCAGACCGCCGGACAGATCGAAGACGCCGGGCGACGGCGCGTGCGCGTTCCAGGCGACGTACGTCTCGATGGTGTTGAGACCCATCAGCTTCGCCTTGCGGATCCGGTCCCGCCACAGGTCGGGGTGGACGCGGAAGTAGTGGATGGCGCCGGACAGGATCCGGTGCGGCTCGCCGTCGAGCAGGAAGTCGGTGTCGCCGATGGCGAAGCGCATGGAGTGACTCTTCCAGGAGACGGGGCCGTGCGGAACGATCCGCACGGCCCCGGGTCGAACAGGGATCGATTACTTGGACGTGACCGTGAAGCCCTGGTCCTTGCCGTACTTCGCGAGCGCCTTCTGCCAGGCCGCGAGACCGGACTCCAGCGAGGTGCCCTTCTCGTACGACTGACCGACGGTGTCCGCGTAGACGCTGTTCGCGTACACCTGGTACGGCAGGTAGGTGAAGTCGTTGTCGGACGACTTCGACGCATCGACGAGCACCTTGTTGATCTGCTGGCCGCCGAAGTACTCCGGCTTCTCGTCGAGGAACGCGGACGACTCGAGGTCGGCCGTGGTCGACGGGAACCCGCCGGACTCCATGAAGACCTTCGTGGAGGCCTTCGACGAGTTCAGCCACTTCAGGAACCCTGCGGCGAGCGCCGGGTTCTTCGACTGCTTCAGGACCGCCTCGGCGCTGCCGCCGTTGTTCGCGGTCTGTGCGGTGCCGCCGTCGTACGTCGGCATCGGCGCGACGCGCCAGTCACCGCTCGCGTCGGCGACGCTCGCCTCGAGGTTGCCGGGCATCCAGGCACCGGTGATGAGCGTGGCGATCTGGCCGTTCCCGAGCTGCTTGTACCAGTCGTCGCTCCAGCCGACGGTCTTCGACAGCAGACCCTGCTCGACGAGCTGGTCCCAGGTCTTGGTCCACTTCTTCGTGCCGGCGTCCTGCAGGTCGATGGTGACCTTGTCGCCCTTGGTGGTGAACGGGGTGCCACCGGCCTGAGCGATCATGCTCGTGGTGAAGCCGGCGTCACCGGAGTCCGCCGTGATGTACGCGTCCGGGTCGGCTGCGTGCAGCTTCTTCGCCGCAGCGACGTACTCGTCCCAGGTCTTCGGCACGGCGATGCCGTACTGGTCGAAGACCTTCTTGTCGTAGAACAGCGCCATCGGGCCGGAGTCCTGCGGCAGGCCGTAGATCTTGCCGTCGATGTCGACCGAGCTCCAGGTGCTCTTCGCGAACTTGTCCTCGAGCGAGCCGAAGCCGTACGACGACAGGTCGAGGAGCGAGTCGGAGAGCGCGAACTGCGGGAGCGCGTAGTACTCGACCTGGGCGACGTCGGGGCACCCGAGCCTGCCTTGATCGTGTTCTGCAGCTTCGTGTACTGGTCGGCACCGGTGCCGGCGTTGACGAGCTTGACCTTCACCTTGGGGTAGGCCTTCTCGAACGCGGCGACCTGGTCCTTCGCGGACGGGTCCACGACCAGTAGGTGAGCGTGCCGCCCTTCGCGAGGGCCTTGTCGATGTCGTCGGACGAGCCGCCGGACGAGGAGCCGCCGGAGGCGCAGGCCGCCAGGGCGACGGCGGCGGTGACGCCGATGGCGAGGGCGCTGAGCCCGCGCCGGATGCGCTTGTGCATTCGGGTGCCTTTCACTTCTTCGTGTTGGGGGTGGTGCTGCTGTGGGTGTGTGGTGCGCGGGCCGCGGGGCGGGCGGGCACCGTGCCTCCAGGCCGGTCGGTCCGGATGCCGGGCCGCCGGACGGGCGGCGGGGTCAGGCCTTGACGGACCCGGCCGCGAGACCGGACTGCCAGAAGCGCTGGAGGAAGAGGAACGCGACCACGATCGGGATGATCGTGAGGAGCGATCCGGTGACGACGAGGTTGTAGATGGGCTGCGCGCCGGACCCGGTGGCCTGCGCGTTCCACTGGTTCAGGCCGACCGTGAGCGGGTACCACTTCGGGTCGCTCAGCATGATGAGCGGCAGGAAGTAGTTGTTCCAGGTGGCGACGACCGCGAAGAGCAGGACCGTGACGACGCCGGGCGCGAGCAGGCGGAGGGCGATCGTGAAGAAGATCCGGAACTCGCCGGCTCCGTCCATGCGGGCGGCCTCGAGGAGTTCGGCCGGGATCGCGTCGACCGCGTAGGTCCAGATCAGGTACATGCCGAAGGGACTGATGAGCGACGGCAGGATGATCGCCCACGGGGTGTTCGTCAGGCCGAACTGCGAGAACAGCAGGAACGTCGGGACGGCGAGGGCGGTGCCGGGGACGGCGATCGCCCCGAGGACGACGGCGAACACGGCGCGGCGGCCGGGGAACTGGAACTTCGCCATGCCGTAGCCGGCGATCGTGGCGAGCATGGTGGCCCCACCGGCGCCGACGACGACGTAGAGGAGCGTGTTGCCGAGCCACTGGACGAAGATGCCGTCGTTGTAGGTCAGGGTGTCGACGATGTTCTGCCAGAGGTCGAACTTGCCGCCGAACCACAGACCGAACGTCGACAGCAACGAGGCCTGCGTCTTCGTGCTGTTCACGAGCAGGTAGAACAGCGGCGCGAACGAGTAGACGACGAAGACGACCATCACCGCGGTGAGGAGACCGGAACGCTTCTGCCTGCGTCCGCCTTCCGCGTTCCGCAGGCGGCGGGTCCGTGCCGGCCTGGAGGCGCGGCTCGCCCGGTCGCGCGGGTCGCGCTGCGTCGTGGTCGCCTCGGTGACCGTGGCGGGCGCGGGCGCGCCGGTCCCGCCGGTCGCGGGGTGCTGCAGGGTGCTCATCGGTTCTCCTGGCGGGTTCCGCGGACCTGGACGACGTAGGCGATCACGGCGGTGATGACGCCCATGACGATCGCGACGGTGGCGGAGTAGTTGAACTGCTGGCCGCTGAACGACAGCGAGTAGGCGTACATGTTCGGGGTGAAGGCGCTGCCGATCACGTTCGGGGCGAGGGTCTTGAGCAGGTTCGGCTCGTTGAAAAGCTGGAAGCTGCCGATGATGGAGAAGATCGTGGCGATGACCATCGGGCCCCGGAGTGCGGGGAGCTTGATGGACCACACCGTGCGCAGGGGGCCCGCACCGTCGAGCTCGGCGGCCTCGTAGAGATCGCCGGGGACGACGCGGAGGGCGGCGTAGAAGATCAGCATGTTGTAGCCGAGGAACTCCCACGTGACGACGTTCCCGATCGACGTGAGGACCCAGTCGGGGCTGAACGGCTGGAGCAGGTCGATGCCGAGCGCGTGGTTCGCGGCACCGGTGAGACCGAACTGGTTGCCGTAGATGAAGCCCCAGATGAGGGCCGCGACGACACCCGGGACGGCGTACGGCAGGAACACGGCGATCCTGAAGAACGACGTGCCCCAGAGCCGGGCGCTGTCGAGCGCGAGGGCCGCGACGAGCGCGAGGGCGAGCATGATCGGCACCTGCACGAGGAGGAACAGGGCGACCCGGCCGAGTCCGGACCAGAACTTGGCGTCCTGGAACAGCTGCACGTAGTTGGCGAACCAGACGAACTGGTTGCCGCCGATGAGCTGGTCGCGGAACAGACTGAGCCAGAGCGCGTACCCGATCGGCACGATCAGCATCGCGACGAGCACGACGACGAACGGTCCGACGAAGAGCCACCCGGTGTACCGCCCGCGCGGCCTGGCGCGACGTCGCGGCGGTCCGGCCGGAGCAGTGGCTCCGGCTCCGCGCGCTTCCAGCGTGCTCATGTGACTCCCTCGTCGTGGTGCGTTCGTGTCGTGCTGCGTTCTTCTGCTCCGTCGATGTTGACGTCAACATCGAACGCGGCGACGATAGCATGGCAACGTCAACATGCGCTAGCGTTCGGGAGCACCGGGCACCCCGCCCGGATGTCGACCGGGTCTACTGCCCGGCGTGCGGAGCGGGCCTTCCCCGCCCGCGGACTGCAGGGCGTCGGCCCGGAACGGAGGGCGATCGTGACGACCGAGCTGTCCGCAGCGGCACGCCGCTCCCCTCGATGGCCGCCGTGGCCGAGGCCGCCGGGGTCTCGATGCAGACCGTCTCCCGCGTCGCCCGGGGCTTCGACAACGTCTCCCCGGACACCCGCGACCGCGTCCAGCGCGTGATGGACGACCTCGGGTACCGGCCCAACCGCGCCGCCCGCGCACTGCGTTCCGGCCGGTTCCGCACCATCGGCGTGATCATGTTCACGCTCGCCTCGTACGGGAACATGCGCACGCTCGAGGCCATCGCCGACGCCGCCGGCGCAGCGGACTTCACGATCACGCTGCTGCCGATGGCGTCCCGCACCGAAGAGGGCGTCCGCTCCGCCTTCTCACGCCTGCACGAGCAGGCCGTCGACGGCGTCGTGATCATCATCGAGTCGCACATCATCGACACGGCCGAGGTCGTCCTGCCCGACGGCGTCCCGATGGTCGTGATCGACTCGACGGGCACCACCCAGCACCCCGCGATCGACACCGATCAGGCCGACGGCGCACGCCAGGCCACCCAGCACCTGCTCGACCTCGGGCACGAGACCGTCTGGCACGTGGCCGGCCCCTCGTCGTCGTACTCGGCCGCACGACGCCTCGCCGCCTGGCAGGCCACGCTCGAGGCCGCCGGGCGCCCCGTGCCGCCCGTGTTCCACGGCGGGTGGGGCGCCGAGTCCGGGTACCGGGCGGGGCTCGAGATCGCCGGCCGCCCGGACATCACCGCGGTGTTCGCCGCGAACGACCAGACCGCCCTCGGGGTCCTCCGCGCCGCCCACGAACTCGGACGCGCCGTGCCGGGGACCCTCAGCGTGGTGGGCTTCGACGACTCCCCCGAGTCCGACTCGTTCTGGCCGCCGCTCACCACCGTGCACCAGTCCTTCGACGAGGTCGGGCGGCGCGCGGTCACGAACCTGCTCGCCCAGATCGACGGGGAGCCCGTTCGTACGACGGCCGACCTGGTGCCGGTGCGCCTCGTCGAGCGGGCGAGCACGGCGCCGCCGCTCACCCGGAGGCTGCACTGACGCGATCAGCCGCCGCCGGCTGATCGCACCGCGGTACGCGGCGGCACGACAGGCGACCGGGCTCGCCCGCGAAAGCGACAGTCTGCCGCGGGTCATCCGCGCACATCTGTCGCTCTGGCGAGGTGGACCGCCGCCACATCGGAGAAGTATCACCTTCGCGCACCGAACCACCCCACGACGGACGGGAGGCGCCGCGCCGGCCCAGCCCGCGCCTCCCGTCCGGCCCGCCCTCGCGAAAGCGACAGGGCCCCGCGGAAGGTTCGCGCGGATCTGTCGCCCTTGCGAAGGGGACGCGCTCCCTCTGCAGCGCTGTGTCGCTTCGGCGAGCCGGCGCCCCGGACGGCAGAGGGCGCCGGCCCGCGATGCGGCCGACACCCTCTGCACGATCGACGCCCGCCGGAGCGGGCCCCAGGCGTCTCAGCCGACCGACACGGCGGTCCAGGAGACCGGCGGGAGCTCGATCGTGATGGTGTCGCCCTCGCGGCGGACGCTCTCGTTGGTGCGGAGCCCGACTCGTTCGGTGTCCGACAGGTCGTTCACGGCGTGGAGGTCGTCGTCCCAGACGCCCTCGGCGCGCACCTCGGCCTCCGCGGCGGCGCCGAGTCCGGCCAGGTCGATCGTGACGCTCGTCGTCTCGGACGGATGACGGTTGACCAGGAAGACCGCGACCTTCCCGTCCGGGTCGACGGTCGCCGCCGAGTCGACCACCGGCACCTCGCCGTACTTGCCCCGTCGACCGTGTCACCCGAGGCCTTGACCTGGAGCGAGGTTCCCTGCGCCAGACGCGAGGTGACCGAGAACGGGAAGAACGTCGTCTGGCGCCAAGCCGGTCCGCCCGGCTCGGTCATGATCGGCCCGATCACGTTGACGAGCTGCGCGATCGACGCCGAGGCGACGCGGTCCGCGTGGCGCAGCAGCGAGATGAGCAGGCCGCCGACGACCACGGCGTCGGCGACGGTGTAGACGTCCTCGAGCAGGCGCGGGGCGACCGGCCAGTCCTGCTGCCCGAACTCGGCGGCGCGCTCGTGCCACTTCGTGATCGACCAGACGTTCCACTCGTCGAACGAGATGTCGATCCGCTTGTCGGACTTCTTCTGCGCCTGCACGTGGTCCGCGGCCGTCGTCACGGTCTTGATGAAGTGGTCCATGTTGACGCCCGAGGCGAGGAACGAGGGCAGGTCGTCACCCTCCTCGTAGTAGGCGTGCGCGGAGATGTAGTCCACGTCGTCGTAGGTGTGCTCGAGGACGGTGCGCTCCCACTCGCCGAACGTGGGCATCGAGGCACCGGAGGAACCGCAGGCGACGAGCTCGAGGTCGGGCTGGATCTGCCGCATGGCCTTCGCGGTCATCGCGGCGAGCTTGCCGTAGTCGTCGGCGTTCTTGTGACCGAGCTGCCACGGACCGTCCATCTCGTTGCCGAGGCACCACATCTTGATGGCGAACGGCTCGTGGCGGCCGTTCGAGCGGCGGTACTCGGACAGCGCGGTGCCGGCGTCGATGTTCGCGTACTCGAGCAGCTCGATGGCCTCGGCGGTGCCACGGGTGCCGAGGTTCACGGCGAGCATCAGCTTCTGAGCCGACGAGGTCGAGCCAGTGCTGGAACTCGTGCAGGCCGACCTCGTTGGTCTCGGTGGAGTGCCAGGCGAGGTCGAGCCGACGCGGGCGTTCCGACACCGGGCCGACACCGTCCTCCCACTTGTAGCCGGACACGAAGTTCCCGCCGGGGTAGCGGATGGCGGAGACGCCGAGTTCCTTGACGAGCTCGACGACGTCCCTGCGGAAGCCCTGCTCGTCGGCGGTCTCGTGCGCAGGCTCGTGGATGCCGTCGTAGACGTGGCGTCCGAGGTGTTCGACGAACCCGCCGAACAGGCGACGTCGCACCGGCCCCACGGTGAACGCGGCGTCGAGGACGAGGTGTGTGCGGGGCATGGATCTCCTTCGATCGTGCGAACAGGTCGTGCAGGCGGATCGGGCGAGCTGGTCGTGCGCTCGTCGTGCTGGCGTGCGACGGGTGGGGCGGACGGCGGTACGGGCCGTCACGAAAGTGAGCGCTCACCTTCACCAAGACGCTACCGGGTTTCCCGGCCCCTGGGAAGGGGTGGCGCACCGCCGGGGCGAGCGCTAATGTGAGCGCTCACGGAGCAGCTACCGGTTGCTCCGTGTGTGGAGCAGCGATGCTCCGGCCGGAGCAACGACCCTGCTCCGGTCTCGGCCCGTCCCGATGGAGTGATGCCATGCCGATCCGACCAGCCACACCCGCGACGCGACTCTCGCGCCGCGGCTTCCTCGCCGCCGGAGCAGCCGCCGCGACGGTCCTGCCGCTCGCAGCCTGCTCGAGCCCGATCGCAGCCGGAATCGCCGGAAGCGCGCTCAACCCCGAGACCCTCGTGTTCTGGAACCTCTTCGGCGGCGGCGACGGCGCCCGCATGCAGACGATGGAGGCCGGGTACGCCAAGCAGCACGGCGGCTCGTCCTCGCTCCAGGCCACGACCTTCGCGTGGGGCAACCCGTACTACTCGAAGCTGACCCTGGCCACCGTCGGGAACAAGCCGCCGGACGTCGCGGTCTCCCACCTCACGCGGGCGAAGCCGCTCTGGGACGGCGACCTGCTCGACCCGATCACGAGCGACGACCTGGCGAGCGTCGGCCTCAGCGCCAGCGACTTCAACCAGAAGGCCTGGGCGGCGCAGAAGACCGACGGGAAGAACATCGCGATCCCGCTCGACACCCACCCGTTCGTCCTGTTCTACAACGTTGACGTCTGCCAGAAGGCGGGCCTGCTCGACTCCGACGGCACGCTCAAGGACCTGTCCGGCATGGACGCGTTCGAGAGCGCCCTGGCCGCGGTCTCGAAGGTCACCGGCGGCAACGCCCTCAACGTCGCGAACGTCAGCGAGACCGCGACGCCGTGGCGCTTCTTCTGGACGCTCTACAACCAGATCGACGGCGCCACCCCCTTCCTCAGCGACGGCGGCGCGAAGCTGACCGTGAACGAGGACGCCTACAACGAGGTCACCGGCCGAACCCAGAAGTGGGTCGAGCAGGGCTGGCTGAACAAGGGCCTCGACTACGCCACGGCGCAGACGCTCATGTTCACCGGCAAGGTCGGGTTCTTCATGCAGGGCGAATGGGAGATCAGCACGGCGCAGTCGGTCAAGGGCCTGAAGTTCGGGATGGCCCCCGTCCCGCAGCTTTACGACAAGCCCGCCACCCAGGCCGACTCGCACACGTTCGTGCTGCCCCGCAAGGACCGGACGCCCGAGCAGCGCAAGCAGCACCTGCTGTTCATCAAGCAGATGCTCGAGCAGAGCATGACCTGGGCGGAGGGCGGCCACGTGCCGGCGTACATCCCGACGTTCGACAGCACCGCGTACAAGAAGCTGACGCCGCAGTCGAACTACGCGGCCGCCGCCGAGACCGCCGTGTTCGACGACGCGGCCTGGTACGGCGGCTCCGGGTCCACGTTCGAGAACACGGTCGGCGCGCAGCTCGCACTCGTGCAGCAGGGCACCTCGCCCGCGACCGCGCTCAAGGCGATCAAGGACCAGCTGTCGACGTACCTCAACACCCCGAGCCCGCTGTGACCGGGCACGCAGACACCGCGAACGACGCGGTGCACGCGCACACCGCGGACGACGCGGGCACCACGAACGACGTGAACACCGCTCGAAAGGCACGATGACGTGACTGCAGCACCGGTCCTCACCCGTCCCACGGACGCGACCACCCCTCCACGACGACTCGGCACCTACCGGACCAGCCTCACCCGGGGCCAGGGCCGCAGCGGATGGCTCTTCCTCGCCCCCTTCGGGCTGTTCTACCTGGCCTTCCTGCTCGGACCGACGATCTGGATGATCGTCACCAGCTTCTTCAACACCTCGACCGTCCGCACCGGTCTCGGCAGTTTCGCCGGGTTCGCGAACTACGCGGAGATGCTCTCCCGCGCCGACTTCTGGTCGTCGCTGTGGCACACGCTGCAGTTCACGCTCTACACGACGCCGCCGCTGGTCATCCTGGCGTTCGTGTTCGCCGTGCTGACGAACCGGATGAACCGCGGCCAGTGGTTCTTCCGACTGGCGTTCTTCCTGCCGTTCATCCTGCCGTCCGCGACGATCTCCCTGATCTGGGTGTTCATCTTCACGCCGAGCACCGGCCTCTGGGCGAGCGTGCAGTCGCTCTTCGGCATGACGCCCGGCTCCGGGGTCCTGTCGAGCCCGAACACCGCGATGATCGGCGTCGCGATCGCCACCGTCTGGTGGACCCTCGGCTTCAACTTCGTGCTCTACCTCGCCGGGCTGCAGGAGATCCCGCGCGAGCTGTACGAAGCGGCCGCCGTCGACGGGGCGTCGAACTGGCAGCAGATCAGGTCGATCACGCTGCCGCTGCTCGGCCGCACGACGACGCTCGTCATCCTGCTGCAGATCATCGCGAGCCTGAAGATCTTCGACCAGGTGTACCTGATGACGAACGGCGGACCGGGCATCTCCACCCAGGTCTCGCTGCAGCTCATCACCGGCGTCGGCTTCACCGACAACCGGCTCGGTGCGGCCTCGGCGGCATCGGTGCTCCTGTTCATCGTGATCGTCGCGATCGCGGTCATCCGGCAGCTCGTCGAGCGCGCTGCCGCCAAGCGAGAGATCGGGGCCTGACATGACCGCCACCGAGAGCATCACCCGTCCCAAGCTCCGCTCCGGCGTCTCCGCCGCGGCACCCGCGAACGCCGCGAGGATCGGCGTCTCAGGCCGGGGCTTCAACATCGCCGCGGCCATCGTCCTCACGGTGTTCGCGATCATCTGGCTCATCCCGAGCCTGTTCGCGCTGAAGACGTCGCTGTCCGACAACGGCGTCGCGGCACTCGGCGCGAACGCCATCCTGTCGAACTGGAACCCGACGCTGCACTCCTACGCGTCGCTGTTCCAGGCCGGGACATCTGGAACTGGTACCTCGCCAGCGGGATCACGAGCGTCCTGACCGCCGTGCTCACGGTGTTCTTCGCCTCGATGGCGGCGTTCGCGCTGTCCCGGCTCGTGTTCCGCGGCCGGAACATCGCGTTCCTGCTGATCATCCTCGGCATCATGATCCCGACGCAGGTGCTGATCATCCCGATCTTCCAGGAGCTCAACACGGTCGGCCTGCTCAACACCTACTGGTCGGTCATCTTCCCGCAGGTGCCGGCCGTGATCGCGGTGTTCATCTTCAAGCAGTTCTTCGACGGCATCCCGAAGGAGCTCGAGGAGGCCGCGCGCATCGACGGCGCCGGGCTGTGGAAGATCTACTGGTCGGTCGTCCTGCCGCTGTCGCGGCCGGTGATCGCGGCGGTCACGATCCTGACGTTCGTCGGGGTGTGGAACAACCTGCTGCTGCCGCTGTTCGTCCTGTCGAACCCGGACCTCATGACGATCCCGGTCGGGCTCGCCACGGTGCAGGGCAGCTTCGGCCAGCGGTACGCCGACATCCAGGCCGGGGCGATCCTGGCGGCACTGCCGCTGATCATCCTGTACCTGATCTTCCAGCGACAGATCGTCGAGGGCGTGACCGGGTCCGGTCTCAAGGGCTGACACCGGGACGGACTGGAGGCGCGGTGCCGGCCCGCACCGCGCCTCCCGTCCGTTGCTGGTCGCGCGCGACCACCTGCACCGAGTCTCGGGCTACGCGACCGTTCTCGCGCTCGCGGACCCGAGGAACGTCGCTCACACCGAGTCTCGACCGCAGCGGGTCGAGACTCGGACGTGCGTCAGGCGGGACGGACTCGCGCGTCTCGTGCTTCCAGAAGCCGGAGAAGGTGATGCGGGACTTCGGCAGGCCCGCACGGTGCAGGTGTCGGCGGCCCTCCGTCGCGAGCGTCGACTCCCCACCACGAACGCGTAGCCGTGGTCGTCCGCCGGCACGTACCCCTGCAGTTCGGCGAGCGCCGCGCGCCCCGGGACGGCATGCGCGTCGGTGTCCTCGCGGACGATCCACGTCACGGTGACGCCGGCGGGAGCGTCGAGCTCGCGGACGTCCGCGGCGGTCGGGACCTCCTGGATGATGCGACCGACGGTGTCGCGCGGGAGCGAGGCCGCGATCCCGACGATCCGGGGAGGCCCGTCTCCTCGGCGGCGATGACGACCTCGGTGGTGTCGTCCGGGCGGTCGAAGATGCAGCCCTGGTCGAGCAACGCCAGCTCGTCGCCGGGACGTGTGCCGCAGGCCCAGATCGCGGCACGTCCCTCGGGCTCCCCGTCGGCGTCCGTGTGCACGACGAAGTCGATGTCCATCTCGCAGGAGTCCGTGCGGAAGGCGGCGACGGTGTAGTTCGCGCAGTGCGGACGGACGTCCTCGGGGATCGCGAGGAAGGTCGGCCACCACTTCTTCCCGTCGAGGTCGGGCATCCAGAAGCGCTCCTGGTCCGGGCGCTGGACGAAGAGGCGGAACCAGTGATCGAAGCCGAGGTACCGGAACTCGCGCAGGTCGTCGCCCGTGACGGTGACGCGCTGCATCGACGGCGTCGTACGCTCGCTCCGGAGAACACGGGCACGGAAGAGCCGGGGTTCTCGGGCAGGAGCCGCGGGGTCTTCGCCATGAGGCAAGGCTAACCTAAGATGTTCTCCGTGCCAGCCCCCACCCCTGCCCTGGCCCCCGTCCCGGAGGTCAGGGCCACCGCGCCGATCGCCGCCCTCGGCGTCCATCGGGCGGCGCTCCGCCGTCGCGCGCTCGTGATCGTCGCCCTCGTGGTGGTGCTCGCCCTGATCGCGATGGCGAGCCTGCTCCTCGGGAGCAACCGGATCGGCTTCGACCACGTCATCGCCGGGCTCACCCGCACCGGCAGCGGCACCGACGAGGCGATCGTCTGGGGCTCGCGGATCCGCGCACCTGCATCGGTGCCGCGGTCGGAGCGGCACTCGGCGTCGCCGGGCTCCTCATGCAGGGGCACACCCGGAACCCGCTGGCGGACCCGGCCTGTTCGGCGTCTCGTCGGGCGCCGGTCTGGCCGTCGTGATCGGCGTGTACGTCTTCGGCGTGACGAGCACCGGTGCGACCGTGTGGTTCGCGCTCGTCGGCGCCCTGGTGGCGAGCGTCGTCGTGTTCTCGGTGACCATCGCGGGCAGCGGGACGGCGAGTCCCGTGCCGCTCGCGCTGGCCGGTGCGGCGGTTTCCGCGCTGCTCGGCGCACTGACGTCGTTCGTCGTGCTCACCGACCAGGACTCCCTCGACGCCTACCGCCTGTGGGTGGTCGGGTCCCTCGCAGCACGGCAGCTCGACGTGCTCGGCGCCGTGTGGCCCTTCCTCGTCGCCGGCCTCGTGCTCGCCGTGCTGAACGTGCGGGCCCTCGACGCCCTCGGGCTCGGCACGGACCTGGCGAAGGGCCTCGGCGAGAACGTCCTCGTCGCCCGGCTCGTGGGACTCGGCGGCATCACGCTCCTGGCGGCCGGCGCCACCGCGGCCGCCGGCCCGATCGGGTTCGTCGGACTCACCGTGCCGCACGTCGCACGCGCCCTCGTCGGGACCGGGCACCGCTGGACCCTGCCGGTGTCGGCGCTCGTCGGTGCGGCGCTGGTCCTGCTCGCCGACGTGGTCGGCCGACTCATCGGGGGTTCTCCGAGGTCGAGGTCGGCATCGTCCTCGCCGTCATCGGCGGCCCGGTGTTCGTCGCCGTCGCCCGTCGCCGATCGTTGGTGTCCCTGTGAGCGCGGCCGACGCGACGCGGGCGGACGCGACTCGGGCGGACGCGACGCGCACGAGCGCGGCCGACGCGACGCGAGCGGACGCGACGCGAGCGGACGCGACGCGCCGGGCACCAGGCCGACGCGGTGTCGTCGTGGGGCCCGTGGGGCTCGCCTGGCGCCCCCGAGTGTTCTGGTACTCGGTCGCCGCGATCGGCGCGGCCGGCGTCCTCGTGGTCCTCGGCGTGGCGATCGGCTCGACCTGGATCGCGCCCGCGACGGTGGTGCGCTCGCTGCTCGGGCTCGAGAGCGGTCCGGACGCCTTCATCGTCGAGACGCTACGGCTCCCCAGGGTGCTCACCGGAGCCCTGGTCGGCCTGACCCTCGGTGTCGCCGGCGCCCTCACCCAGACGTTCACACGGAACCCCCTCGGAACGCCCGACATCATCGGCGTGACCTCCGGAGCGAGCGTCGGCGCGGTGGCGGCGATCGTCCTCGGCGGTGGCACGTACTCGGTGTCGTCGTTCGTGCTCGGCGGCGGCATCCCCGTCGCGGCGACGGTCGGTGCGCTGATCGCCGCGATCGCGGTGTACGGCCTCGGGTGGCGCGGCGGCGTGCAGAGCTACCGGCTCGTCCTCGTCGGCATCGGGGTGAGCGCCACGCTCGACGCCGTCACGAGCTACCTGCTCGTCCGCGCGAAGATCACCGCCGCCGCAGCCGCGTCGCAGTGGCTCGTCGGCAGTCTGTCGAGCACGTCCTGGTCGAGCGTCTGGCCACTGCTCGTCGTCGCGGCCGTCGCGATCCCCCTGGCGCTCGCGACGAGCGCGGCACTCGGCATCGGGCAGCTCGGCGACGAGGTCGCCACCGGCGTCGGGCTGGCCGTGCAGCGGCACCGGCTGGTCGTGATCGCGCTCGCCGTCGTCCTCACCGCCGCCGCGGTCGCCGCCGCCGGACCCGTCGGGTTCGTCGCGTTCGTCGTGCCGCAGATCGGCCTCCGGCTGGCCGGCACGAACCGCCCGCCCCTGCTGCTCGCCGGAGCGCTCGGTGCCGTGCTCGTCCTCGCCGCGGACCTGCTCGCCCGTTCGGCGTTCCCGTGGCAGGTGCCCGTCGGCATCGTCACGACCGTGATCGGTGCGCCGTACCTGATCTGGCTCCTCGTCCGTCACCGCAAGGAGATGTCCCGATGAACGACCGCACGACCACCCCGGTCCTCGAGGCCCGCGGGCTCTCCGTCGGCTACGACCGGCACGCGGTGCTGACCGACCTCGACCTCCGGATCGAGCGCGGCACGGTGACGACGTTCCTCGGCGCGAACGGCTGCGGGAAGTCCACGCTGCTCAAGGCCTTCGGCCGGGTGCTCAAGCCCCAGGCGGGCGAGGTGCACCTCGACGGCGTCCCGATCCGCAAGGAGTCGAACCGCGCCGTCGCCCGGAAGCTCGCGATCCTGCCGCAGTCGCCCGTCGCACCGGCGGGCACGAGCGTGCTCGACCTCGTGATGCGCGGCCGCAATCCCCACCAGTCCTGGGCGAAGCCGTGGACCGCGGACGACGCCGACGTCGCCGAGCAGGCCATCGCCGCCACCGGTCTCACCGAGGTCGCCCACCGCGACGTCGCGAGCCTGTCCGGCGGGCAGCGCCAGCGTGCCTGGATCGCCCTCGTGGTCGCGCAGCAGGCGGACACGCTCCTGCTCGACGAGCCGACCACCTACCTCGACCTCGCGCACCAGCTCGAGGTGCTCCGGCTCGTCCGGCGTCTCAACCGCGAGCAGGGTTCGACCGTCGTCATGGTCCTGCACGACCTGTCGCTCGCAGCACGGTACTCGGACCGGCTCGTCGTCCTGCACGAGGGCGGGGTCGCGGCGGACGGCACCCCGCACGATGTCCTGACCCCGGCACTCCTCCAGCGGGCGTTCGGGCTCCACGCCCGTGTCGTCCCGGACCCGTGACCGGGGCGCCGCTGATCGTGCCCGAGGCCGACGAGCACGAGGAGACCACGGACGGACTCGGTGCGACCGAACTGGCGAGCGCCGGGCACTTAGGTTAGCCTCTCCTAATGTGAAGCTCTCCCGCCGCGGCTCCCTCCGTGCCGCCCTCGTGACCTCCGTGGCCGTCTCGGCCCTCCTCCTCGCCGGCTGTTCCGGCACGAACAGCTCCGACGGCGCCGGCAGCGGCAGCACCGCAGCTTCCGACGGAGCCTGGTCGTACAAGGACGCCACGGGCACGACCGTCAAGGTCGACCACACCCCGAAGCGCGTCGTGGTCCTCGACGACATCGCGATCTCGTTCGTCGAGTACGGTCTCAAGCCCGTCGGGACCTTCGGACAGCTCACGATGGCGAAGGACGCCCGTTTCACGGGCCTCGACACCGATGGCATCACGCAGCTCGGAACCAGCTACGGCGACATCGACCTCGAGCAGCTCGCCGCCCTCAAGCCGGACCTCGTCGTCACCTCGGTCTACCCGACGGACGACAAGGGCACGCTCGACACCACGCAGCCGGGGTACGGCTTCAAGGACCTGGAACAGCAGAAGCAGATCCAGGCGATCGCCCCGGTCGCGCAGGTGGAGTGGGGCGGCAAGGGCGAGGACGTCATCAAGGACATCACCGGTCTCGCCGAGTCGCTCGGCGCGAAGGAATCGACCGTGGCCAAGGCCGAGAAGCGCTTCGACAGCGCTGCGGACGAACTCGAGAAGGTCGCGAAGGACACGGACCTCTCGGTCGTCTCGATGTACGCCGACGGCGACGGCGCGTACGTCACGCGCCCGAGCGACGAGCCGACGCTGCAGATGTACTCGTCCTTCGGTGTGGACCTCGTGAACCCCAAGCCGAAGGGCTTCTACTGGGGCATCTACTCGTGGGAGAACGCCGGCCAGATCAGCGGCGACGTGATCCTGCTGTCCCAGCAGGGCTACCAGGTCTCCGACCTCGAGAAGCAGCCGACGTTCGCGGACAACGCCGCGCTCGTGGCCGGCCAGGTGCACAGCTGGACCTTCCCGGCGCTCGACTACGCGTCGCAGGCCGACTACATGACGAAGCTCGCGGGCTGGCTCGGGGACAGCAAGAAGCTGTCCTAGATGTACTGCCCAGGGAGGTTGGTCAACCGTGTGATGGGTGACTGGTTCCCGATGGCGGTGTGGGGCCGGTGGTGATTGTAGTGATGCAGCCACCCGGGAAGGGCGTTCCGGCGGTCGGACTCGGTCGGGTAGTGGCGTGAGAACGCCCACCCGTTAGCGAGGGTGCGGTGGAACCGTTCGATCTTCCCGTTGGTCTGGGGTCGGTAGGGTCGGGTCTTCTTCGGCGTGATGTCGAGTTCCGCACATGCGTCACGCCAGGCGTGGGACTTGTAAGCAGATCCGTTGTCGGACAGGACCCGCTCGACGCGGACCCCGCGGGCAGCGAACCAGGACACAGCGCGGCGGAGGACACCGATCGCGGTGACAGCCTTTTCGTCTTCGTGGATCTCGGCGTAAGCGACGCGAGAGTGGTCGTCGATGACGGTGTGCACGAACGCGGTCCCGACGAGAACGCCGCGATACTTGCTCCGACCGGTCCCGGGCGTCGCCGCACGATTCTTACCGCCCTGCTGGCGGCCGACGAACCGCCAGCCGCCACCGTCGGGGATGTTGCCGAGCTTCTTCACGTCGACGTGGATCATTGAGCCGGGATACTCGTGCTCGTAACGACGGACCTGCTCGCCGGTCCGGACATCGATGTGGTGCAGCCGGTTCACCCGGCACCGAGTCAGCACGGCGTGCACGGTGGACGCGGGCATCCTCAAACGTCCACCGATCGCGACCGGGCCCAACCGCTTCCGCCACCGCAGCTGGACGACTTGCTTCACGAGGGTCTGCGGGGTGCGGTTCGGGGAGCGATGCGGTCGGGAGGACCGGTCGTGCATGCCGGCTTCGCCCATCGCGGTGTATCGGTCTGCCCACCGCTTCGCGGTCGGCCACGACACGTGGAAGAACAACGCCGCGTGACGGACCGGCCAACCGTCGTCGACGATCAGACGCGCGATCCGAAGACGTGCACGCGGGGTCAGGGCAGCGTTAGCGTGGGACAAGAGGACCTCCTGCGGAGAGTGTGTGAACTGAGCAGCTCCACTCCACCGCAGGAGGTCCTTCTCACGTCGTTACGACGACCGCGAGTCCTTGCACATCAACCAACGTCCCTGGGTAGTACACCTAGACGCAACCGGCTGACGGACGGGAGGCACGGTGCCAGCTGGCACTCCTCCCTCGCAGGCTCGGTCGGCGCGCCCCGCGTGACGCTGGCGCGTCACCGCTGAGCGCGGCGCGCTCCCGTCCGTCGTCTGGTCAGGTCCAGAGCGTCAGACGGCAGGCAGCGCCGCGTTCACCGCCGTCTGCGCCTGCCGCCACACCGCGGTGCGGGTGCCGGCGTACGTGCCCTCGACGTTGGCGTAGTGCCGCAGGTTGTTCTTGCCGCCGTCGGTGTTGCCCTGCCAGTAGGCCGTCACGGCGCGTGTGGTGCCACCGATCAGCCAGATCTGGTCGGCGTCGTCGGTGGTACCGGTCTTGCCGAACAGTGTCGCGTCGTCGGGCGTCTGTCCGCCGCTCGCCGTACCGCCGCGGAACGCGCCCTGCATCACCTCGAACGCGGTCGACGCCACCGTGCGACTGACGGCCTGCTTGCACGCCTTCGGCTGACCGCCGAGCTGCTTGCCGTCCGGGCCCGTCACCTGGTCGACGACGACCGGCGCGCAGTACACCCCGCCGTTCGCGATGCCGGCGTAGGCCGCCGCCATCGTCAGCGGAGCGATGCTCGTCGTACCGAGCACGGCAGCCGGGTTCGCGGGCAGGTCGCCTCCGCGGGCCGGGTGCACGCCGAGGCCGGCAGCCACGTCGCGGATGTCGCACAGGTCCAGCTGGGCAGCCATCGAGGCGTAGGCGGCGTTCACCGACTGCGCCGTCGCCGCTCGCACCGTGTACGGGCCGCCCTGACCTGGCGAGTCGTTCTTCGGGTTCCAGAACGCGTCGATCGTCGCGCCGCACTGCGTCCAGGTGCTCTGCGCGTGCCGGGTGCCGTTCACCACCGCATCCGGGCTCTGCCCGCGGCGAGCCACGCGAGCAGGGTGAACATCTTGTACGTCGAGCCGACCTGGAAGCCGCTCGAGCCGCCGTACGCACGGTCGGTCGCGTAGCTCAGCGACGTCGCGGTCGCCGGGGCCTTCTCGGAGCGGTCGTAGTCCTTGTTCTGGGCCATCGTCAGGACGCGTCCGGTGCTGGCCTCCACCGTGTCGAGCGTCGCGCCGAGGGCGAAGCGGGACTCGGTGGCCGGGTCGTACCGGTCGAGCAGCTCCTTCTGCTGCGCGTTCAGGTCGAGGTCGAGCGTCGTCTGGATCCGGTAGCCACCCGTCCGCCAGGCCTGCTCGCGGCGGTCCTCGGTCGGGCCGAGGCTGCGGCAGGTCCTGCGCCACCCGCACGGCGTGGTCGCAGAAGAACTCCGCTCCGCGGGCGACCGCCTCGCACCCCTGCTGCGGTGCGGTGATCCGGACGTAGTCCGCCGGCTTCGAGGCGAGCGCCCCGGTCAGCTCGGCACGGGTCAGGTGGCCCTGGTCGTGCATCGAGCGGAGGATGACGTCGCGACGGGCGACGTTGTCGTCGTAGTGCGACGGCGTCGAGAGGTCTCGGCGCTCGGGCCACTGGACGATCGCGATGAGCGACGCCGCCTCGGCCGGGCTCAGATCGGTGGCGTCCCTGCCGTAGTAGTGCTGCGCCGCCGCCTGCACGCCGTAGGTCTGGTCACCGAAGTACGCGATGTTCAGGTACGCGGTCAGGATCTCCTGCTTCGAGTACTCCTTCGCGAGTCCGATCGCGAGCTTCATCTCGGCGAGCTTCCGGTTCGCGGACCGCTTGGTCGCCTCCTTGTATGCCGCCTTGCGTTCCGCTTCTGTGTGAAGTTCGTTCGCCTGCTGGATCTTGAGGTTCCGCACGAGCTGCATCGTCAGCGTGGAGCCGCCCGAACCGCCCTTGCCACCGGCGGCGATGACGCTCACGAGCGACCGGACCATGCTCATCGCGTCGACCCCGCCGGTCTCGTAGAAGCGCTTGTCCTCGCCGTCGACGGCCGCGTGCTCGAGGGAGTCGCTGATCTGGTCGAGCGTGAGGGACTGCCGGTTCTGCGCCCACACGTTCGCCAGGCGCACGGGCTTCCCGCCGCGGTACGCCCAGATCTCGTTCCGCTGCGGGAGGTCGCCGATCTCGATGTACTCGGGCATCGAGTCGAACACGCCGATCGCCGAGCTCGTCCCCACACCCGCGACCGCGAGCACCGGCGTCACGCCGACCCCGACCAGCAACCCGGCGAGCACACTGCCACCCACGAAGCCGAGCACGGCTCCCCCTGCACGTCTGAACGTCATGGCCGGAGCGTCCCAGCCAATCTCGGACGACAGCGGGGACTTCTCCGGAGAAATCCGACATAATGGCTGGGAAAGAGCCGAGGCGGTACGGATCGTTACGAAGGGCGAGCCAGCCCGTGTTCGTACGCGAAGATCACCGCGTGCACGCGGTCACGCAGGCCGAGCTTCGCGAGCACCCGACCGACGTGCGTCTTCACCGTCGACTCGCTGGTGTGCAGCGCCGCCGCGATCTCCTGGTTCGACAGTCCACCGGCGATCGCGAGCAGCACGTCCCGTTCCCGCGGCGTCAGCACCGACGTGGCGTCTCCCCGCCGTCGTCCGGGTCGGGCAGCCGGGTGCCGAAGAGCTCCAGCATCCGCTGCGTGACCCGCGGCGACACGACCGCCTCGCCCGACGCCACCGCCCGGACGGCGTCGAGCAGTTGCACCGAGCTGATGTCCTTGAGCAGGAATCCGCTCGCCCCGGCGCGGAGCCCGCCGAACGCGTACTCGTCGAGGTCGAACGTCGTGAGGACGAGCACCCGGCTGTCCGGCACCTGCTCGACGATCGCCGCCGTCGCCGTCACCCCGTCGACCCGCGGCATCCGGACGTCCATGAGCACCACGTCCGGGTGGTGGGCGCGGGCGAGTCGGACGCCGGCTGCGCCGTCCTCGGCCTCCCCCACGACCTCGATGTCGGGCTGCGCCTCGAGCAGCAGCCGGAACCCGGTCCGGATAAGCTGTTGGTCGTCGACGATCGCGACGCGGATCATGCGGTCACCTTCCTGACCGGGATCGAGGCCCGGACCTCCCAGCCGCCGTCGGGGCGAGGGCCGGCGTCGACGCCGCCGTCGAGCGCGTGCACCCGTTCGCGGATGCCGATGAGCCCGCGGCCGGCACCGGTGGGGGTGTCGGGTGCGGACCGGCGCCCGTCGTCGACGACCAGGACGACGACGCTGTCCGTGGTGGACGTCACGACCGCCGAGACCGCGCGGGCGTCGGGTGCGTACCGGACGGCGTTGGTCAGCGACTCCTGCACGATCCGGTACACGGCGAGTTGCAGGGCGTCGTCGTCCGGCGGGGCGCCGACGAGCTCGAGCGTGACGGGGGTGCCGAGCGTCCGGAAGCCGTCGACGAGCTGCGGGAGGTCGCGGATCGCGGGCTGGGGGCGTGGGGAGCTGGCATGCCCGACTGAGCCCCGACGTCCCCGTCGTTCAGCACCCCGAGCATCCGCCGCATGTCGGTCATCGCGCTGCGGCCCACCTCGGCGACGCCGTGCATGGCGGCTGCCGACGGCTCCGTGGACGGGAGCCCGGCGGCGGCTCCCTCGGCCAGCCGGACCATCACCGTCACCGAGTGCGACACGATGTCGTGCATCTCGCGGGCGATCCTCGCGCGTTCCGCCGCGGCGGCGAGACGTGCCTGCTGGTCCCGCTCCCGAGCGAGTTGGCGTGCTCGCTCGATCAACGCCTCGGTGTAGCGGCGGCGATCCCCGGTCGTCGTGCCGATCAGGACCGCGATCACGAGGAAGGCGGGCAGTGCCGGCGCGAAGACCTCGCCGAGGCCGCCCGATCCCGGCGCGACGACCCACACCCGCACGGCGGTCGCGGCGGCTCCGAGCACCGATGCCACGGCGATGCTCCACCAGCCGGCCGCCCGGGACCACCAGACGCACGCGGCGAAGGCGGCGAAGAGCATGGGCGAGTACCCGGCCTCGGTCCACGCCATCACGACGACCGACACGAGGCCGGCCACCACGGTGATCTGCGGCCGGGTTCGCCGGAACGGGATGCCCGACACCGCGATGCCCACCAGGACCAGGACGATGACGGTGTTCGCGACGGACTCGTCCGCGCGCCACACCCCGGCGATCGCGAACGCGAACTCGGGACCACCCAGAACAGGATGAGCAGGGCGTCCGCGACGCGCGGGTGCCCGGCCCACAGGCGTCGGATCGGGCCGGGCGGGACGGGCAGCGTGACGTCCCGGCGCCGTCGAGGGCGCCGGGACGGATGCGGGTGCGGTCTGGGCGTCGGGCACGGGTACCGCTCCGGCAGCGCGTCCCGCTTCGGTCACGCGTCTCGCTTCTGGGCAAGGGCGAGGGCCGTCACCGTCGCGACGACCACCCACGCCGCCAGCACCGCGAATCCACTCCACCCGCCCAAGGCTAGGACGCCGTCGTGCCATCCCGACGTGTCCTCGGTGCCGAACTGCATCAGCGGCTGTCCGGCGTTCTGCGGGAGCACGTTGTTCACCGTGCCGAGCCACTTCGCGTTGGTGAAGCCCTGGACGAGCTGCACGATCACCGGTGCAACGAGCATGAGGCCGAGCACACTGGCGATCGCCCCCGCGGTGGACCGCAGGACGATGCCCACGGCGAAGGCGAGCAGTCCGATGAGCGTCAGGTACACGGACGCCCCCAGCAGCGGCATCGCGACGCTGCCGTCGAGCGACGCCTCGACGCCGTTCGCGTTCGCGATCGGCAACGTGACGAACGCCGTCGCCCACACGCTGATCGCGCTGGCGACGAAGACGGTCGCGGCGAGCACGACGCCCTTCGCAGCGAGCGCCTCCCACCGTCGGGGCACGACGGCGAACGTCGAACGGATCATGCCGGTGCCGTACTCGCCGGTGACGACGAGGGCACCGATCACCGCGACGACCAGGACCGAGATCGTCGCGCCGCTCGTGCTGTACTGCACGAGGGCGTTGCGCGCGGCGTCACCGGTGAGCGTCTTCCCGTCGGTGTTCGCCAACGAGGCCAGCAGCAGCCCGATGCCGATCGGCAGGAGGATCAGGACGAGGTAGCTCCAGATCGTCGAGCGGAGCGACCGCAGCTTGACCCACTCGGAGTGCAGGACCCCGGAGAAGCGCAGGCGGACGTCGTCGTGGTGGACGGTGGTGCGCGGCCGTTCGGCCGTCATGGTGGCGCTCATCGGGCGACCTCCGATCGGTACTCGACCTCGTCGTGCGTCAGCTCGAGGTAGGCCTGTTCGAGGCTCGCCGCGGTCGAGGCGAGCTGGTGCAGGACGATGCCGGACGCCGCAGCGGCCTCGCCGATCCGTTCGGCGCCGAGGCCGCGAACACGCAGGCCGCCGCCGTCCTCGTACGCGATGGCGACGTCCAGGCCCGCGATGGCCGACATGAGCCGCTCGGGCTCGGGCGTGCGGACTGTCACCGACCCCTCGGTGGACGACGCCACGAGGTCGGCGAGGTCGGTGTCGGCGAGCACCCGTCCGCGACCCATCACCACGATGCGGTCCGCCGTCAGTGCCATCTCGCTCATGAGGTGGCTCGAGATGAACACCGCGCGGCCGTCGGCGGCGAGACTCCGGGCGAGCTGCCGCACCCACACGACACCCTCCGGGTCGAGACCGTTGACCGGCTCGTCGAGGATCAGTGTCTGCGGGTCGCCGAGCAGTGCGGCCGCGATTCCGAGCCGCTGGCCCATGCCGAGCGAGAACCCGCCGACGCGCTTCTTCGCGACGTTCTCGAGCCCGGTCATCCCGATGACCTCCTCCACCCGCGACTTCGGGATGCGGTGCGTGACGGCGAGGGCGAGCAGGTGGTCGTACGCGCTGCGGCCCTTGTGCACGGCCTTCGCCTCGAGCAGAGCGCCCACGCGGTGCAGCGGGTCGCGCAGCTCGCGGTAGGGACGTCCGTCGACCACGGCGCTGCCCGAGGTCGGGCTGTCCAGGCCCATCACCGCGCGCATCGTGGTGGACTTCCCGGCGCCGTTCGGCCCGAGGAACCCGGTGACGACACCGGGCCGGACGGTGAACGACACGTCGTCGACGGCGGTCTTCTCGCCGTAGCGCTTCGTCAGGTTCTGGATCTCGATCATGCGGCAACGCTACGAATCCGGACCGCTCGTCCACATCGCCGCCAGCGCCCATCTTCCGGCGCCCCGGGTGGTACCCCGGTACCACCCGGCCGGCGCGCGGCACGCCCCGGAGGCTGCGCGGATACGCTCGACGGATGGCGGACTCCGGCTGGCACGAGGACCTCCTCGGGCGCCGTTCGAACGCCTCGAACTCCCGCTCGGCCAGGACTCCGAGGGGCCGGTCGTCGCGACCCTCGTCCGACGTCACCGGTCTCCCGCCGACCTCCTGCGGCACGCGCACGGTCCGCTGCACGGCGTCGACGTCCTGTACGTGCACGGTTGGTCGGACTACTTCTTCCAGGTCGAGCTCGCCGATCGCATCGAACGGCTCGGGGCACGGTTCCACGCCCTCGACCTCCGTAAGTACGGTCGCAGTCTCCGGCCGCACCAGACGCCGGGGAACGTCAACGACCTCGCCACGTACGACGAGGACATCGGCGCCGCCCTCGACGCGATCGCCGCCGAGCACCACGGCGACTCCCGCCGGCGGCTGGTGCCGATGGGGCACTCGACCGGCGGGCTCACCCTGTCCCTGTGGGCCGCACGGCACCCGGAGCGCGTCGACGGCCTCATCCTGAACAGCCCGTGGCTCGAGTTCCAGGCGAGCGCGGTCGGCCGGGCACTCGTGGCACCGGTGATCAAGCTCGGAGCGCGGCGGAACCCGCTCGCCCCGATGCCGGCCGTCGACCCGGGCTTCTACACCCGGACGGTGTCCGCCGCGGGCGAAGGCTCGTGGACCTACGACCAGCAGTGGCGGCCCGACCGGGGCTTCCCGCTGCACCCGGGCTGGCTCGCCGCAGTGTTCGACGGCCAGGCCACCGTCGAGGCCGGCCTCGAGCTCGAGGTCCCGGTGCTCGTGATGCTCAGCGACAAGAGCATGCTGCAGCCCCGGTGGGACGACGGGATGGCCCGGGCCGATGTCGCCCTCAACGTCGACGTCGTCGCGCACCGTGCCCTGTCCCTCGGCAGCGAGGTCACGGTCCGCCGGCTGCACGGGGCCGTGCACGACGTCGTGCTGTCGACGCCCGACGTGCGCGAGCACGCCTACGAGTCGATCGACCGGTGGGCCAGGTCCCTGCCGCGCTGACCCGTCGGCCGTTACCCTGAGCGCCATGACCGCATCGTTCAACCACACGATCATCGCGGCGAAGGAGCCCGCGGTGTCCGCGGCGTTCTTCGTCGACCTCCTCGAGGCAGCCGAGGCTCCGTCCTGGGGCCCGTTCACCAACCTGCAGCTCCCCGACGGCGTGCTCCTGCAGTTCGCCGCTCCCCGATCGACTTCCCGCCGCAGCACTACGCGTTCCTGCTCGACGACGAGCACTTCGACCGCGCCTACGCCCGGATCACCGCCGAGGGCCGCGAGCACTGGGCCGACCCGCAGCGCCAGCGCCCGGGCGAGACGAACACCGAGCACGACGGCCGTGGCGTCTACCTCCTCGACCCCTCGGGCCACTACATCGAGCTGCTCACGAGGCCGTACCTGTGACGATCACGCTCGCCCGGCTCGACCCGACCGGTGCCGACCGTGCGGACCTCGTCGCGTTCCTGACCGGCGAGGGCTTCCCGTTCCACGTCCGCCGCACGATCGCCCGTACGGACGCCGATGCCGCGATCGACGCCGGCGCCTACCGCGACGACGAGCACGACACGTACTGGCTGGAGCACGACGAACTCGGACGCATCGGCATCATCCGACTCGAGGACCTCGCCGATCCCGTTCCCCTGTTCGACCTGCGCATCGCCGGGCGGTTCCGCGGCCAGGGCCTCGGCGTGCCGGCGCTGCAGGCGACGACCGACCACGTGTTCCGCACGATGGGCGACGTCACACGCTTCGAGGGACAGACCCGGGAGGACAACGTCGCGATGCGCCGTGTCTTCGTCCGCGCGGGCTGGGTGAAGGAGGCGCACTACCGCGAAGCGTGGCCGGTCGAGGGCGCCCGTCCCGTCGCGTCGGTCGCGTACGGGATGCTCCGGCGCGACTGGGAATCGGGCGCGGTGACGCCCGTCCCGTGGGACGACGACATCATCGCGAGCAGCGAGCGGGGCCGCTGAGGCACCGGCCTGGAGGCACGGCTCGTCTCCGCCACGCGGCGAACGTCGACAGGCGCGAACCGTCCAAGGCATCCGACTCTTGAGAGCGTCACTTCGGGCTGATGGTCACTGCGTACGAGGCGGCGCCGTTCCCGGCGGCGTTGACGGCGGTGACCCGCACCATGTTGTTCCCAGAGGGCAGGCCGGTGAGGGTGAGCGGGCTCGACGTTCCGCTCACCGTGTACGAGCCGTACATGGTGGACAGCACGTAGCTGGTGATCGGCAGTCCGCCGTCACTGGCCGGTGCGGTGAACGCCACCGTCGCGGACCCGGTGCCGTTGGTCGTGCTGGTGATGGTCGGCCGGCCGGGTGTCATCACCGTCACCGGAGCGGTACCGAACCGGACGACGGCGGCCTTGCTGACGTTGCCGGTCGCGTCGACGGCGAACAACGCCACCGTGTACTGCTGCCCCGTAGGAACTGAGGGCACCGCCGCTGAGGTCCCGGTGACGGTCAGCGGGGTGCCACTCTGCGGTGTCGCGTTCGCGCCGGAGCCCTGCACGAGCCGGGCGACGACGGACTTCGCGTCCTTGGACGCCGACGCCTTCCACGTGACCTTCCGCGGCGACGTCGCTGAGACCGCAACCGAGGTCGGTGCTGCCGGCGCCGTGACGTCAGCGCGGGCCTGCCACTGGAGCGTGCCGGTCTGCGGGTACCTCTCACCGTTGTCGCAGTACTGGGTGAACGACATGTCCACGGTGTCTGGCAGCCCGGTGACCGGGTCGTTGATGAACTGCTTCACGGTGACGGTGCCGTTCGAGTCGCAACTGCCGGAGTTCACCGTGTCGACGAGGCTGTAGTCACCGCTGACGGTGGTCTTCGTCGTCCCGACCGGAAGGGGCCGGCTGTTCGGACTCGTGAGCCGGATGTTGAGGGCGCTGCCGGAACCGTCGAGACGGTCCGCGTTGAACGTCCACCCGGAGACGCCGGAAACGACGGTCATGGCCGTGTTCGCCGCGGTGACCTTGGTCGTCTTGCCCTGGTCGACGATGCCCTTGCCGGATGAGGTGATCCCGGTCGTTCCGAGGAAAGCGGACCCGGTGAGCGGCACGTTACGAGTCGTTGCTCCGACCTTCATGCTCACCGCAGCAGTGGCAGGACCGGGAGTCTTCGGCGCGAACCCGACCCTGAACGAGCAGGTGGCGTCGGTAGCGAGGGTGGTCTTGCAGGTGCTGCCGCTGACGGAGAACGACGATGCGTTCACCCCGACGACTGCAGGCGTGCCGAGCGTGACAGCCGCGGTACCGGTGTTGTGCACCGTCTCGACCTGCACCGTCTTCGGCAGTCCGATGAACGTCTTCGCGAAGACGACGTTCCGAGCTCCGAAGACCACAGATCCGGCGGCGTCCTCCCGAACCGGCACTCACCGACGCCGGGCACGACGCCGTCGAAGCGGGTGATCGTGCCGTTCGTCGGGTCGGACGCGATGTCGACGATGTCGAACTCGCCGTACATGTACTCCCCGTTGATGGCCAACGTGGGCACTTTCGCACCGTACGGCTGCTGCCCGACGAGGCGGTACACCCCGGTGGTCAACGGCTTGTCGTCCGGTGGGGTCAGGATGAACGACGCGCTACTGGTGCTCGAGACAGTCATCCGGGCGTCGATGCCGCGGGTGGTGTCCGAGAGGTACCGCTGCACGTTCGACCCGTCAGCGAACTGCGGCGTTCCGCGGTCCGAGTAGTGCGGGGAGAGGATCTGCAGCACCCCTCCGGTCGGCGCGGCCGCTTCGGCCGGTCCGGCACCGATCGTGCCGACGAGCCCAGCGGTGAGAAGCACGGCAGCACCGAATGCTGCTGAGCGGGCGATGCGCTGCATTGCGTGGTCCGTTCCGTCCCGTGCGCGCCTCGGGTAGGCGGCGCCGCAGACGCTACTCCCGAGCGTCCTCGTTGCACCGGACGCAGGTGGTTCGGTTGGGATGCGACGGAGGGTGTGCGCAGTGGTGCGGACGGGAGCCTCTTGCCGGACGGCTACGGCGTCAGCATCACTGATCGGATCCGCGCGTGACGATGAACGCGTCGAACAGTGCTCGCTCGGAGGTGTCGGTGGTGGTCGCGTCGAGCGTGATGCCGTCGCGGCCCTTCGGCACGTCGATGGGGATGCGGGTCGTCGCTCCGCAGTGGATGCTCGCGTCGCCGATGAGCGCGTCGGTGTCGTACGAGTAGCCGTGCTTGTCGTGCTTCGTCGTGATGTCGTGGATCGCGAGGTGCACCGTCTTCGTGGATCGGCACACTGCGAGGACGTCGTACGGGCCGGCGAGCTCGGTCTCCAGTGTGATCTCTGCGCGGGCCTGCTTCGTGTTCTCGTCGTCGACGAACAGCTGCCCGCCACCGCCGCCGTAGTCGCCACCGAGCTGAGATGACATCTGGCTGAGCCAGTCCTGCCCGTAGCCCTTGGGGAGACCGTTCCCGGTGCCGTGACTGGTGCATCCGGCGAGGAGGAGCGCCGAGCCGATGGTCAGAACTGCGACGGCCATCTTGCGGTGAGTGTTCGGCACGTGATGATCATGCCCGCGGAACAGCGGCGCGGCCACCCCGTCATCGTGGGGTCTTGGTCGCACGGCGATGGGTGATCGCACCCTGTCGAAGCTTTGGAAGCCGCTCACTCGCGGCAAAGCTGCCGACGTGCCAGCGCCCGGTATCCGATCACCAAGGAAGACGAACAGCATTGGTCGGCGATCATGCCCGCGCGACGAGCTTCCACGTCCGTTGAGCAGCCATCGACGCAGCGACGAGCGGCGGTCGAGGTGCGGCGAAACGGAGCGGTGAGATCCCCAGCTGTGCGAGTCGGTCGGAAGGACGTCGGCGGCGAGACACAACGGCGTTCAGAGCCCCAGTCTCGGCCTAAAGAAGGGACGAGTTCGCCTCGCACCGTGCGCCGATGGTGAAGTCGGCAGCAGACGTCTTAGCCCCATGTAGCGGGCTATCCCGCCCCTCGTGCACCACGACGCAGTCGGTGAAGCATCGGGCCGGTGACGCTGGCCACGGCCGTGCACAGAGTTGCGCTAGCCGCAAGCCCAGCGGGCAGACATGCCCAGACAAGGCGGATCCCAAAGACTGTAAGTCGCGCGAGCACGGGCACGGCCCAGATGGCGAGACGCACGAGTACAAACCCAAAGCGGAGGGTCAGCACCATCAACTGAACCAGCACGTTGAACACCAGCGCCACGAGGCTGAATGCAAGTCCAAGCATCGATTTGCCTCCCTGCCTTGGGAGCCTAGGGCAAGGTCGCCATCGCGTGCTGCCCCAGTACTGGGCTCGTATGGCCATAGGTCTGCTCCATCGCCCGTACCGACAGTCGATCGGCTACCGGACGGTGTGAAGGACTTCGAGCGTCATCGAGTACTTCGACGCCCGATAGTCCGCGCCGGCGACGGTGGCTTCCGCCGTTCCACCGAAGCGTGTGTGCTTGTGCTGCTCGACGTAGCCGGCCGCCGACGGCTCGGGTGCTGCTTGCCGGTGGACGCTGACGGAGATGTGCGAGGTGTCTCGACCGAACGCCATCGGCGGCGCGACACCGCCATGCAGCTCCGCCGCGGTCTCACGCGTCTTTCGCCGGATCGGAGCCAGCGCGCCGTCGTCAAATCCCTGCAGCAACACCCGGCGGGCAGGCCGCCAAGCCCGACCAATTGGACGTCGACGTCCAGCAGATCGCGAATACGCTCGACTGCGTCGACGTAGTGCTCAATCGTTTTCTGCGCGATCTCGTCGCGGTAGGGCTCCAGGCTCGTGACTGTCCGGTGCAGCGGCGTCGTACATGTGATTCGTTCCGTCGTAGCGGCTGCCGAGTTCAGCAGCGGCGGCGCTCGCCGATCAGCGGCGTGCGCGGGTGGAAGCGGGCATCTTCCGGCTCGGAGCGGGTATCTGGTTCTGGTGGGCGCCGACGGCATTGACCGCTCCATCTCTCTGAGTCTTAGTGTCGGTAGAGCAGGCGGCTAGGGGCGGCTTCTGACTCACTAAGACGCCATCTCAAGCACAGACGCGAACTGGTCAATTGTCTCAAGTCCCGTGAGACCCAGGCCTTTCAGCCCAATACTTGCGATCCTTCTGGCGCGGGCATCGGGAGTGAAAACAATCTCCGGCACAAGAACCAGTCCATCGAGCGTGAATCCCGACAGATCGTAGTTGTCGCCGACAGGATGCCTCTTGAAGAAATCCAAGCGAGCATCCCATTCGTCAAGCGCTTGTTCAATTCTGCTTTTCGCGTTCACCATCTCTCGGTACTCGCCTGAAATATAGTTCACACCCACAAGGCTCCGCTTGCACGAGATCAGAAAGAGACTCCTGCCAAACTGCACAAATGCATCTATATCGGTAATATCTTTGCCGTCGAGGCGCAGTGTTCTGCGAACTAGTTTTCGTACACGTTCGTCCGGCTTGAACGGGGTCTCGTCGATGATGGCTTGCGTAAGCTCTTCAAACCGCGTTGCGCCAACATTCACGAGTGATCCACCGGTACGAGAGTTAATACGCAGTTCGACGGAAGCATGCCAAGTCAAGGCGGCCACATCTACAATGACGTTCTCACCCGACTCCAGCAAGACTGGCCCAGGAAAGCTCCGGCGGAGCGGGTGGTACATTTCTTTCACCGTATGCAAAAAGTCATCCGCTGATCGATTCAAGTAGGCGTGCGAGTCAAGCCATTCGCTCACTATTGCACTATCGATCTCCGCAGCAAGACTCGACCGCAGGTCGTCCTCTCGAATGACGAAAAGTCCACGCTGGGTGAGATCCGGGTAGGGCGTCAAGCCCTCCTTCAAAACCTTGAGTAACAGCGTTCTTCCCAGAATAGTTGTGGCCACAACACGGTCTGGCTGTTCGAATGCTTCCAAGATGCCAGGATCGAGAGGATCGTGAGACGGCCCTTTGGACCCTTCGATGCGAAGAGTAAACTGGTGAAAGCCTCGCTTTGGTGAAAGCTCGATGTCGGCAGCCCAGGCGTCATCACTCAGGTACCCATCTTGATATGCAAAGGCGTTGAGAATTCTGTAAACAGACGATTCGCGATGTCCGTCCAAACTCAATTCTTCCGTCCATCGTTCTACGGATCTCCATCCATTACGAAGATCGAATTCTCGGAGTATCGATATCAACTGATCTGATCGGTACTGAGTTGGCAGCCCCTCTCTTGAGGTGCGATATATAACGCCCTTCGTCGCACTTCTGATACCCCACTCGGTTTGCTCGACCAAGTAGGCAATTTCTAGGAGGCGCGCGAGCCGCATGGCCGTACGCGGCTCTATCGGGGCACCGTTATCCTGTTCTTCTCGCCGGCGGGCTGTCCCGTCAGATTTGCCGCAGTCTGAAGAATAGATAGTGGTTCCAGCTCGGCTTGAAAATAGTCAAGTTGCAAGACGCGTGGATTCACGTCGCGGAGGAGGTTCAGCCACGTAACTTGATCGAACACGCTGATGCTCTCTGCTGCGTAATTCAGGATGGATTCGCGTAGCGCCACAAAATAGTCATACGCGGCCAAGCCTTCAAGGATTTTTTCCATTCGTCCCCGGTCGCGCACCGCGTCTTTCAAGACCTGGCGCGCCCACGAAAAGCTCCTGGGCGGGCCGTGAGCAGCAGATCCTCGAGGACCGTCTCCGAGCGGTGCTGAGGCCGATGCTTATGCGCATTTGGCCGCCGTTCGTGCCCTGCCATGTTGATAGACTTTGTCCTGCCAAGCCCAAACGCTCGCCCGTCGCCACCCATAAGCCTCATCTTAGAAGCTAAGACTCGATACCACTTGTCGCGGGGCCGAGATCGTCAATGTGCCGGCTCGTGCTCACCCCGCCGCACAGTCTGACGTCGGCGTCAGAAGGCAACTGGTCGAGGCTAGATCGAGCTGGAAGCCTCAAGCAGGGTTCTGTTTCGCCCAGCCGCAGCGGGACACCTTAAGCACATCGGCTCGCCCCGCCGCGGGAAGACCGAGCTACCCGGGCGGTGCGGCGATTTCCACGCGGCGCTCAACAGAGACGGGGTATTCGGTATGGGGCCGAGGCGCGGGCGTCAGGTTGATGAGCGGGGTGGCCCGGAGCGCTGGGAGCGAAGCGGCCAGCGACGAAGCCGAATGCGCGACCATATGTTTCCTGCCCTGTAACCGGTCCCCCCGATGGTCGTCGCGGCACCCCGGTCCACCGTGTCGCCCCGCCATCTTGCTGATCGCCGGCGCTGTCGCACACAGGTCGACCGCGGACCTTCGCGATAGCGGCCCGTCATACGAACATGACCGGGACTCCTCTCGATGGCCGTTGCTCTGCCCGTGACCTTCTGCATCACCCCCTCGGTCCGCCGGCCGCCCGTCCGACGAGTCAGGGAGCGGACACCAGACATCCAGCGGCCGACGTCGTTATGACCCCGGGCCGTCACGATGCGTGCGACCTTTCTGGACGAGGGACGAGCAGCGGGGCGAGGAACGCGGTGAGCACTCCGACGCAACAAGCGAGACGACGATCAATGCCGACGCCCCGACCGAGCAGTTCGAGGAACGCGGGGTCAGACCGGACGACTGAACAGGTTCACCAGGTTCCCGTCCGGGTCCCGGAACAGCGTCGACCGGTTGCCCCACGGCATCGTGGACGGCGGCAGCACGACGTCGTCGAGCCCCTCACGGAGCCGTTCGAACGCAGCGTCGACGTCCTCCACGAGGAACTCGACGATGACGCTCCCGTTCGACGCCGCGGTCAGCGCGGCGTCCCCGAGCATCCCGACGGTCGCGGGCGTCCCGAGCGCCAGGACGGCTCCTCCGGTCACGATCTCCGCGAACACCGGCGCCGGACGCCGCGCCGCAGTGCCGGTGACCCGTTCGTAGAACGACACCATCCCGTCCAGGTCCTCGGTGATGATCCGGATCGATGCGAACTCCATGGTGTGCCTTCCCGTGCGGCCTCGGTGACCGCCCGGG
Source organism: Curtobacterium flaccumfaciens (assembly GCA_029689965.1). GTDB lineage: Bacteria > Actinomycetota > Actinomycetes > Actinomycetales > Microbacteriaceae > Curtobacterium > Curtobacterium flaccumfaciens_E. The sequence goes on from CP121450.1 coordinate 3,567,922, forward strand.
TCGAGCATCCTCGCCCGGTGCGACAGCGTCCTGTCGGTGTTTCCCGGTTCGGTCGGGTCAGTCGCCGAGGACGGGTCGGAGAACCCCGTGCGGGATGTCGAGCTCCTCGACCCGGACGACCCGTGGCGGGGCGGCCTCGTCGGTCTCCTCGACGGCGAGGACCCGGTCGCCTCGGAACGCCCGGACGCCGTCGCGCAGCCGGCACCAGGCGACGAGGTACCAGTCCTCGCCCTTGCCGATGTACCCGAGCGGCTCGACGGTCCGCTCGGACTCGGCTCCAGCACGGTCGCGGTAGCGCATCCGCACGACGCGGCTCCGGGTGAGTGCGGCCGCGAGCGCCGTCGGTGCGGGCACCCGGTCGCCGGCCTCGAGCAGGTGGACCCGGCCGGCGAGCCGTGCTGTCCGACGGGCGTCGTCCTCGGTGAGGACCGCCGTGACCTTCCGGGCGGCGTTCCGCGCGGCTTCGCGGAACGGACTGTTCCCGAGGGTCGCGAGGCCGATCGCCACGGCGAGGGCTTCCTCGACCGTGAACCCGAGCGGTGGGAGCGTGGCGCGCGCGTCGATCGTGTAGCCGCCCGTGCGTCCCGGTTCGGCCCAGATCGGGACCCCGGCCTCCTGCAACGAGACGAGGTCGCGCTCGACCGTGCGTGTGCTGACGCCGAAGTCCTCCGCGAGCCGACGGGCGCTCCGGCGCGCAGGCGCGGCGGCACGCAGCGCCTCGACGAGCGCGTACAGGCGGTCGGTCCGGTTCACGACGCGACCCTAGCGCCCTGGACGCGGCAACTGACGGACTGGAGGCGCGGTGCCAGCTGGCACCGCGCCTCCAGGCCGTCAAGGGGTTGCGTCTCAGGAACGCGACAGACGCGTCACCGTCGCGTGCGCACCCTCGGTGAGGAGCCCGTCGAGGGCGTCGCGGTAGGCCGCGACGAAGCGCTCGTCGTCGACGAGGTCCCCGAAGACCTGCCGGTTCGCGATGAAGGCGAGCCGGTCGTCGTGCTGGGTCTTCGCGGTGGCCGTCAGGGTGTCGGCCAGGCGGTCGACGACGGTGATCGGCTCGCCGGACTCGTCGGTCCCCTCGGCGTACCGCGCCCAGGACGCCACGATCCCGGCGGACAGCGTGACGGGACCGCCGGAGGCGAGGTTCTCACGGACGACGGGCAGCAGCCACTTCGGGATGCGGTCGCTCGACTCGGCGCAGAGGCGTGCGAGCGTGTCGCGGACCTCGGGGTTCTGGAAGCGCTCGATCAGGGTGGCCTTGTAGTCCTCGAGGTCGATGCCGGGGACGGGCTTGAGCGTCGGAGTGCCCTCCTCGTCCATGTACCGTCGGAGGAACGTCGCGATGGCGGGGTCCTGCGTCGCCTCGTGCGCGTAGCGGTACCCCGACAGGTAGCCGAAGTAGCAGAGCCCCTGGTGGCTGGCGTTGAGCAGCCGGAAGCTTCATGAGCTCGTACGGTTCGACGTCGTCGACGAGCTGCACCTCGGCCTGCTCGTACGGCGGCCGCCCGGCGGGGTGGTCGTCCTCGAGCACCCACTGGAAGAACGGCTCGGCGACGACGGGCCAGGCGTCCTCGATGCCGAGCTCGTCGCGGACCCAGGCGCGGTCCTCGTCGGCCGTGACCGGCGTGATGCGGTCGACCATCGAGTTCGGGAACGAGACGTGCTCGCCCATCCAGTCGGCGAAGGCGGGGTCCTGCAGCCGCGCGTACGCGGTGAACATGTCCCGGCGACGTGCCCGTTTCCCTGGATGTTGTCGCACGACATCACCGTGAAGGGCTCCAACCCACGGTCGCGCCGGCGACGCAGGGCTTCGACGACGAGTCCGAACACGGTGCGCGGCGGAGCGTCGCCGCGCAGGTCCGCCGCGACGCCGGGCTCGTCGGCGACGAACTCGCCCGTGACGTGGTCGAAGTTGTAGCCGCCCTCCGTGATCGTGAGGCTGACGATCCGCGTGTCGGGGTGCGCCATCTTCTCGACGACGGCGTCCGGGTCGTCGACGGCGAGCAGGTAGTCGACGATGCTGCCGATGACCCGGGACTCGCGGGTGCCGTCGGGGTGCTTGAGGACGAGCGTGTACAGGCCGCCCTGTTCGGCCATCGCCGTCGCCATCCGGCGGTCCTGCTCCAGCACGCCCACGCCGCAGATGCCGTACTCGCGGGCCTCCCCCTGTTGCAGCAGCCGGTCGACGACCATCGCCTGGTGCGCCCGGTGGAAGCCGCCCACACCGAAGTGGACGATGCCGGCGGTGATCCCGTCGCGGTCGTACGTCGGGACGGCGACGCCGGTCGCGGCGATCTCGTCGAGGGTCTCCGGGGACAGGCGGACGGGCATCGGGTACTCCTTCGTACGGCGGTTCGGCTGCGTCCAGTCAACCACGGCGACGACGAGCGGAACACTGTTTCCGCACGACTGTTCCCGCTTCGGGGCGAACCTGAAGATGTGCTCCTCCTCGTTGCACCGAGTGCATCGATGCACCTAGTGTGCTCAGCGTGACCCTGTCGATCGACCGCCGTGCCGCCCTGAAGGCGAAGCACCGCGCGGCGATCCTGCAGGCCGCGCGCGACCTCGTCGAGGAGCGCGGCGGCCGGGGCTTCAGCGTGGAGGACCTCGCCGCCCGTGCCGACATCGCCCGTCGGACGGTGTTCAACCACTTCGCCTCGCTGGACGAGGTCCTGCTGGCGGTCTGCGAGCAGGAGCTCTCGGTCATCATCGACCGCTTCCTGGCCGACATGGCGAGGACCCCGGTCGGCGACGGCAGCCGCGCGGCGATGTTCGACGAGCTCGAGTCCGCCGCCCGCGGGGCGGACCTCGCCCCGGCGATCGCGAGCATGTACCGGATCCTCGGCGATCCGGGAAAGAGGACCCGAAGGCCGCGGTGCTCACGCAGACCGCGTTCTCCCGGGTCACCGAGCGGCTCCGCGAAGAGGTCGCCCGCCGGCACCCGGCCGCCGACGCCCTCGATGCGGCGCTGCTCGTCGAGTCGCTGATGAGCGGGATCGTCGTGATCGCCGAGCACTGGCTGACCACGACCGGTCCGCGCCTCGACCAGGAGGCCCTCGACGACTGGGACGCCCTGCTCGCCAGGCTCGTGCACAGCGTCCGCAGCGGCTACATGCCCATCGACTGACATCTCCCCAGGGGTTCACCGGCGCACCCCGCACACCACAGCACCTGACAACGAAAGGAACGGGGCAACCGCATGGCCGGTCTCCTCTACCGTCTCGGACGGTTCTCCGCACGACGCCACTGGCTCGTGATCATCGCGTGGGTCGTGATCATGGGCATCGCGGGCGTCACCTACAGCCTGTTCGCCGGGACGATCTCGTCCTCGATCACCATCCCCGGCACCAAGACCAGTCAGGTGCAGGACGAGCTCGCCGACAAGTTCCCGTCCGCGAACGGCGGCAACGGGACCATCGTCTTCGAGACGAAGAACGGCAAGGCGTTCACGGACACGCAGAAGTCCGACGTCGCGGACTTCCTGAAGGGCGTCGAGAAGCTTCGACGGGGTCAAGGGCGCCACGAGCGGCTTCGACACCCAGAAGCAGCTCGACGACCAGCGGCAGAAGATCGTCGACGGCCGAAAGCAGATCACCGACGGTCGCGCGCAGATCGAGAGCGGGCAGAAGCAGCTCGACGCGAAGAAGGCGGAGCTGTCCTCCGGCAAGCAGCAGATCGCGCAGGCGCAGCAGCAGCTCGACGCGAAGAAGGCCCAGGCCGAAGCCGCTGGCGCCGCAGCCGCTGCGGCCGCGCAGACGCAGCTCGCCCAGGCGCAGGCGCAGCTCGACGCGCAGCAGCAGCAGATCACCTCGGGCGAGGCGCAGATCGCCGCGGCGCAGAAGACCATCGACGAGAACACCGCCAAGCTTCGACACGAGCGAGCAGGAAGCTTCGAACAGGGCTCGCGGCTCCTCGATCTGTCGAAGGACATCCGCTTCGTCTCGTCGAACGGCAGCGCCGTCATCGGCACCGTGCAGTTCACGAAGTCGACGTACGAGGTCCCGGCCGACACCAAGACCGCCATCGCGGACGACGCCGACGCCGCCGACATCAGCGGTGTGAACGTGTACGTGTCGAACGACATCGCGCAGGGCGTCCCGTCGATCCTCGGCCCCGGTGAGATCGGCGGCGTGATCATCGCCGCGATCGTCCTGTTCCTCATGCTCCGCACGATCATCGGCGCCGCCGTGCCGCTCGTCAGCGCCGTCCTCGGCGTCGGTGTGGCATCGCTCGCGGCCCTGTCGTTCTCCAGCCTCGTCGAGTTCATCTCGGTGACGCCGGTGCTGGGGGTGATGCTGGGCCTGGCGGTCGGCATCGACTACTCGCTGTTCATCCTCAACCGACACCGGACGCAGCTTCAAGCAGGGGATGGAGGTGCACGAGTCCATCGGGCTCGCGAACGGCACCTCGGGCAACGCCGTGGTCTTCGCGGGAGCGACCGTCATCGTCGCCCTGCTCGCGCTGAACATCACCGGAATCCCCTTCCTCGGCCTGATGGGCACGGTCGGCGCGGTCGCGGTGTTCTTCGCGATCTGCATCGCCACGTCGTTCACCCCGGCGCTGCTGTCGCTCATCGGCATGCGGATCCTCCGGAAGAAGGAGCGCGCGCGGATCGGCGACACGGGCTCCCTGCGGGTACCGAACAAGCCGATGTCGACCTGGCGCGCGATCGTCACGCTCGTCGCGGGCGTCGCGGTGCTCGGCACGATCGCCCTGCCTGCCACGCAGATGCGCCTGGGCCTGCCGACCGGCGCGTCCGAGGCCGTCGGCTCCAGCCAGTACAAGGCGTACAAGGCGCTCGACGACGAGTTCGGTGCCGGCCAGAACGGCCCGCTCCTGGTCGTCGCGACCCTGCCGAAGGCGATCAGCACGGACGACGTCACCGCGACCGAGGTCACCATCGGCGAGGCGATCGCGAAGAACGACGACGTCAAGGCCGTGCTGCCGATCGGCGCCTCGAAGGACCGCGACATCATCGCGTTCCAGGTGAAGCCCGCCGGCGGCCCGGACAGCGTCTCGACCGAGACCCTCGTGAAGGACCTCCGCGCGCAGGACGTGACCGTCGACGACGGGAAGGCCACGCTCGGCGTCGCCGGCAACGCGAGTGCGAACATCGACGTGTCCGAGAAACTCGCGAACGTGCTGCCGCTCTACCTGGTGGTGGTCGTCGGTCTCTCGCTGATCATCCTCATCATCGTGTTCCGGTCGTTCCTCGTCCCGATCACCGCGACCGCCGGCTTCATCCTGTCGGTCCTCGCGTCGTTCGGCGGTCTGACCGCGATCTACCAGTGGGGGTGGCTCGGCTCGGTGTTCGGCGTGCACGATCCCGCGCCGATCCTAAGCTTCCTGCCCATCATCGAGATCGGCATCCTGTTCGGGCTCGCGATGGACTACCAGCTGTTCCTGGTGTCCGGCATGCGCGAGGCGTACGCCCACGGCGCGAGCGCGAAGGTCGCGGTCCAGCGGGGCCTGCACGCCGGGCGCGCGGTGGTCACGGCGGCGGCGATCATCATGATCTCGGTGTTCGCGGGCTTCATCTTCTCGGACTCCTCCACCATCAAGCCGATCGGTTTCGGCCTGGCGTTCGGGGTCCTGGTCGACGCGTTCGTCGTCCGGATGCTGCTCATCCCGGCCGCGATGCACCTGCTCGGCAGGAGCGCGTGGTGGTTCCCGAAGTGGCTCGACCGGATCGTGCCGGACGTCGACGTGGAGGGGGCGAAGCTCGAGCGCACGCACCCCGTCGGCGGTCACGAGCGCGGCGGCGAGCACCACGGCTCGCACGCGGCTCCGGTGGAGCCGGACGCGCACCCGCACGAGCCGGGGCACCCGCCCACGCACCGCGCGTAGTCGACGCGACCAGCCTGGAGGCGCGGCGCCGGTCCCGGGGACCGGCACCGCGCCTCCAGGCCGTTGCGACGCGCGGCGCGCGTCCGCCGACTCGGAACGACATCGTCGACGTCGTACGACACCGACATCGTCGCCACCCCGCGTGCGCAACCATTGCAGACGCGCACCTGCGACATCGTCGACGTCGTACGACATCGACGATGTCGCTACCCCGCGTGCGCAATCATTGCAGATGCGACCATCTCCTAACGGATCGCCCCACTCCTTCGTGCGCGAACGGTACGCTGGGCGGATGACCGAGACCGACGTCGACCCGCTCGCCCTCGACCGGCAGCTTCTGCTTCGCCCTCGCGGCGACCAGCCGGAGCGTCATCGGGCTCTACCGGGACCTGCTCGACCCCATGGGCCTGACGCACCCGCAGTACCTCGTGATGCTCGCGCTCTGGGAGCGGGACCCCCGCTCGGTCCGCGAGATCGCCCGGGAGCTGCGCCTCGACTCGGCGACGCTCAGCCCCCTGCTCAAGCGGCTCGAGGCCTCCGGCTACGTCCGACGCTCCCGGAGCGCCACCGACGAACGCCAGCTCGAGGTGTCGCTCACCACCGCCGGCCGAGCACTGCGGGACCGCGCCCGCGCCGTCCCCATCGCCGTGGCCGACCGGCTCGGCTGGCCACTGGCACGGCTCGAGGCGCTCAAGGACGAGCTCACCGAGCTCCTGGAACGCGTCGACGCCGTGTGATCCGAAGCCATTCGTGGCACAATGGTTCGTGCACGAACGAAAGGATGGATCGTGGGTCGCTTCGGACAGTGGTACGAACGGTGGAACAGCACGCTCATCGCGAAGATGGGCCCCTCGCAGATCGGTGCCGGCCACCCCGAGGGCATCGACGACCGCACGATCGACCGCGGCTGCCCGATCTGCGGCAAGCCGCTCTCGCTGCACCGGGTGATCCGTCCTGAGGGCCAGGTGCGCTCCTCGACGCTGGTCTGCCCTCGGGACTGACGATCGGCCCCCGACGGGAATCGCACGCGGCAACCCGTCGTTCCAGCCCGGCGTGAAGCTTTTCGAACCCGCCCACTTCGGCGCACTGTCCCTGCCGAACCGCATCGTCATGGCCCCGCTCACGCGCGTCCGCGCCGGCGAACACGGCGTCCCGAACGACCTGCTCGTCGAGCACTACGCGCAGCGCGCCGGCCTCGGGCTCATCGTCACGGAGGGCACCTGGCCCGTGCAGGAGGGCCGTTCCTACCCCGGTCAGCCCGGCATCGAGACCGACGAGCAGATCGCCGGATGGCGGCGCGTCGCCGATGCCGTGCACGCGGCCGGCGGCCGGATCGTCATGCAGCTCATGCACGGCGGCCGGGTCTCACACCCGTCGATCGCGAAGACGCCGCGCATCGTCGGTCCGAGCGCACTCGCCGCCCCCGGTCAGACCCACCTCGCCGACGGCTCCAAGGCCGACATGCCCGTCCCCCACGCGCTCACCACCGACGAGGTCCCGGACGCCGTCCAGGGCTTCGTGCAGGCGGCGCGCAACGCGATCGCCGCCGGGCTCGACGGCGTCGAGGTCCACGGGGCGAACGGCTACCTCGTGCACGAGTTCATGTCGGCGGCGTCGAACACCCGCACCGACGAGTACGGCGGCTCGCCGGAGAACCGCGCGCGGTTCGCGATCGAGGTCACCACCGCCGTCGTCGACGCCGTCGGTGCCGACCGCACCGGCATCCGGCTCTCCCCGAGCACGGCATCCAGGGCGTCGTGGAGGACGACCCGTCGGACGTCCTCGCCACGTACACCGCCGTCGCGGAGGGCCTCGCCCCGCTCGGTCTCGCGTTCGTGGACGTCCTGCACGCCACGCCGACCGGCGAACTCGTGCAGCACGTCCGGCGCACGATCGGCGCTCCGTTCATCGCGAACTCCGGCTTCAGTGCGCTGACCAGCCGCGACGAGGCGATCGCCCTCGTCGAGGGCGGGTACGCCGACGCCGTGGGCGTGGGTCGCGCGGCGATCGCGAACCCGGACCTCGCACACCGCTGGGAGCACGACACCGAGCTCAACGAGCCGCGGCCCGAGCTGTTCTACGGGCCGGGTGCCGAGGGCTACACCGACTACCCGACGCTGGCCGAGGTGCGCGCGCGGGTCGCGTAGTCGACGCGACCGTCCGACGGACGCGAGGCGCGTGGCGGGCCCGCCACGCGCCTCGCGTCCGTCACGCGCTCGCGCCGCGCGCCCGCGTCGCCAGGTGCAGCGCCAGTCGCGTCTCCGGGTCGGTGAGGTCCACCCCGAGCAGGCGCTCCACCCGCGCGATCCGGTCCGACACGGTGTTGCGGTGCACCCCGAGCACCGCGGCGGTCTCGGCGACCGACGACTCCGCGTCGAGGTAGGCCGCCAGGGTGCCGAGCAGCGCTCCACCGCCGCGTTCGAGCGGCGCGAGCAGCTGTTCGGCGGCCGGCAGGAACGTGTCGGTCTGGGTCCAGGCGAGGAGCAGCTGCGCGAGACCGAGACGGTCGACGTGCACGAAGTGCCCCGACTCCGGCCTGCTGCCGGCGAGCCGGGCGGCATCGCTCGCCTCGCCGAGGGTCCGGACCAGTCCGGCCGCGCCGGCCTGCACGCTGCCGACGCCGACGTTGGTCTCCAGCGTGCGACGCAGCACGTTCTGAGCGTGGCGGAGCCGGATGGCGATGTCGGTCACGGCCTCCCGGTCGGGCTCGTCGACGAGGGACAGCCACAACGCCCAGCCGTCGGCCTGTTCGACGACCACGGCGTCGAGCCCCTCGGCGTGGACGGCCTCCCCGACCTCGCGCCGGAGCGCCACGTGGTCGGCCGTCTCGCGCGCGACGACGCGGACGCCGACGTGCCACGCGTCGAGCCGCCAGCCGGCTGCGATCGTCCGCTGCACGAGTCGCGGTGCCGGAGTGCCCTCGGCGGTGCGGAGCTCGTCGAGCATCGCCATCCGGTAGCGGGCGTCGCGCTCGTCGTCGAGTCGGGTGAGCAGGAGCCGGTGCGCCACGCCCACGGCCGCGATCCGGAGGCCGCTCGCGACGACCTCCTGCTCGGCGGCGAGCGGTGTCGGCAACCCGACGGCCAGCCAGGCCCGGGTCCGATGCCGGTGCCGACCGGGACGGCGACGACGGTCTCGGACGCCCCCTGGGCGGTGACGACGTCGCTCGTGCCGGCACGCCGGACGAGGACCGCGCGGACGGCGTCGTCGAACGGGTTCCCACGGAGCGCTCCGCCGGAGGCGTCGAGGAAGCGGACGCCGTGCCCGAGCTCGCGGTCGACGCGGGTGAACAGGTCCTCGAGCCCGGGCCGGCGTCGAGCGCGGCACGTGACACGGCCAACGCCGCCCGGGCAGCAGGTGCCGTGCCGGTCCCGATGAGTTCGTGCAACCGGACGGACGTCGTCCACGGGTCGGGCGTCGTCAACAGGCCGACGCCGAGCCGGTCCGCCAGCGCCGCCGTGCCGGGACCGAACGGCTCGGCGTCCCCGACGACGAGCACCCCGACGCCGGCCGTGGACGCCCGGCGCAGCAGCACGTCGAACCGGGCGTCCGGTCGCCCGACGGGACTGAGCAGGACGACGACGTCGTCGCCCTCGGCCAGCGCACGCCCCGCCTCGTCCGGGGTGCCGACGACACCGCGGACGCGTCGGACGGGCGACGTCCCGGCCCGATGAGCAGGCGGGTCCCTTGTGGCAGGAGCGGCACGAGGTCCGCGATGCCGGTCACTCGACCACCTCGGGCACCACGTCGGCGTCGATCCCGTACGCACGGGGAGCCACACGGACCGTCCGCTCGGGGCTGGCCCACCACCACGGCGCCGACGGCAGCACGAGCACCGCGAGCTCGTTCCCGACCCGGGTGCGATCGGTGGCGACGGGGTCGAGCGACCGGGCGTCGACCACGGTGATGACGCTCGGTGTGCTGGCGACCGGGAGTCCGTCGATCATGCAGTGCACGTACTCGCTCCCCGCCTCGACCCGGGCGACGGCACCGGTCCGGTCGTCGCGGATCGCGACGCTGCTGTGCACGAAGGCGAGTGCGTCGCCCGTGCGCTCGACGTCCACCACGCGGCCCTGCGCGACGACGCGACCACCGATGAGGGCGGCGAGCTCGGTGGCGTCCCCGGCACCACCCGCGGCCAGCCCGATGCCGACCGCCCGGCCGACGCTGCCGACGACCGCGCGCTCGCGGAGCACGGCGACGGGGACGGGGCCGATGGCGAACGCCGCCCAGCCGCCGCTGTGCGAGACGGACTCGCGCCACACCGTCTCGAGGTCCACCGGGTCGTGCGCGTCGACGACGATGCGCAGACCGCTCGTGGTGGCTGCAGCGGCGGTGACGGTCGGCGTGGCACCGACGAAGACGGACAGCTGGTCGATCCGTGGCGCCGCACGACCGACGAGGTCCGCGTCGACGAGCGGGAGCCCGGCGGAGTGCGCGGTGAGGGCGGCGGCCGGTCCGGTCACGCCGCCGATCTGCGCGGCGACGACGGCGTCGGCCCGGACCCCGGTCCAGCGTTCGATCGCGGCGAGCGCGTCCGGCAGTTCGCGTCCGCTCGGCATCTTCTCCTCGAGCACGGTCGTCGACCCGATCAGGCCGACGGCGGCGACGGAGACGAGCCCCGGGTCGTCGAGGTCGACCACCGGGACGGCACGGTCGCCGAGCGCCAGGCGGAGCGCGCTGACCATGTGGTCGACGCGGCCTCCGCCGCCGCACCCGAGCAGGGCGGCGCCGCGTCCGAAGACGGTCGCGTCGTCGGCCTGGAGGCGCGTCACACCACCGTCACGTCGCTCACCCTGGGCCATGGGTCCATTCTGGCGCCGCCGCCCGCGGCGGGTGCGTCCCGGTCACCGGAGGACGACTCCCCCGTCGCAGGAGAGGGTCGTGCCCGTGACGTTGCCCTTGTCGAGCAGGAACAGCGCGCCGACCACGGCGTACCGTCGCGCGGTCACCGGACGGCGCCGGTGGGCGCCGGACGAACGGTCTCGTGCAGGTCCTCGACGGGCACGAAGGCGTCGTCGAGTCCGAAGCACGACGGGCCGAAGACGTCGAGCGCCCGCGGCGTGCGCATCAGGTCGGGGTGGAGACGCCGATGACGCGGACCCGCTGCCCGAAGCGCAGGCGCTCCGTGGTGATCGGTTCGGCGGTCTCGGCGTCCAGGACGCAGATCAGGTCGGGTACGACGGCGACCAGTCCGCCGTCCCGACGGGCGACGAGGTTCTCGTTCTGGAACTGCAGCTCGAGCTCGGAACCGTCCGGTCCCTGCACCGTGGCGCGTCCGCGGGCGAACCCGTCCACGGTGCGACGTTCGACGTCGACGACCTTGCCGTCGAACAGTTCGCGCAGGTGCGTGTAGATCGTCGCGCCGAACGCCTCCGCCAGGGCGTCGATCGGGTCGCGGTGCTGCTCGCGGGCGACGCGGATCGCCCGGCCGACCGAGAGCGCGAGCGAGATCGTGCGGGGCACCGCGGTGTCCTTGACCTGGCGGCCGGACATCGCGTACTCGGCGATGTACGCCACACCGCCGAGGCGGATCGTGACGCCGCGGGCGAGCCACTCCATCTGCCGGTTGTCGTTCCCCGTCTCGATGATGACCCGTGCCCGTTCTCGTCGCTGATCGCCAGCGGGCTGCCGGGCACCCCGTACACCGAGAACGTCTCCATCTGGAGCTCCGGGAACGCCCGGCCCATGCCGTCCGCGTCCACGACGGGCAGGCCGCCGGTCGCACCGACGAGCAGCGGGATCATCGAGTTGATGCCGCCGCACTCGATCGGCATCGTCGCGGTCGCGGTGCGGCCGAGGTGCGCCTCGAGCCGCCGGAGCGCACCGAGGGGTTCCGGGCCGGCCGGGATCCGTTCGAGCACCACGGTCGGGGCGCCCATCTGCGCGGTGGGGATGACGAGCGCGTCGTCGTCCACCTCCGACGGATCGAGGATCGTGACGGGTCCGCGCTCCTGGATGGCGGCACGGACCAGGAGCATGCCGATCGTGGGGTCGCCGCCACCACCGGTCCCGAGCAGGGCGGCACCGCGTGCGAGGTCGGGGAGGTCGTCGACGTCGAGGATCCAGCTCATCGGACCGCCCCCGCGCTCGTCTCTCCGGCGCTCGTGGTGCCGTCGTGGCGGACCGCGGCCGTGTCGTACCCGAAGTACCTCGGCCCGGCGAGCACGAGGCCGGCGGCGGTGTGCCAGCGTTCGTCGGCCGGCGCGGTGACGATCCGCACGCGCGCGCCGAACCGCAGGCCCTCGGTGGTGATCGGTTCGCCGGTCTCGGCGTCCAACGTGATGATGAGGTCCGGAGCCGTGGTGCGCACCCGGCCGGCCACCTCGACCAGCAGGTGCTCGTTCTGGAACCGGAGCACTGCCTCCAGGCCGGTGTCGTCGCCGGAACCGGCGATGCGGGCGGTCCCCGCGCGAAGCCGGTGACGGTCTTGCGCTCGATGTCGGCGACCTTGCCCTCGAAGACCACTCTCCCGCCGAGCACCGCCGCCACCGCGGCGACGGGGTCGGTGTTCTCCTGCCGCGCGGCCACGAGCGTCTCGCCGAGGCGGACACTCAGCGAGAGGCTCCCACGGACGAACGACTCCTTGATCTGCGCGCCGGACATGGCGTACTGCGCGGTGATCGCAGAGCACCCCATCTCGACCGTGGCGGTCCGCGCGAGCCGTTCCGCCCACCGGTTGTCGACCGTGTCGAAGACGGCCGTGTTGCCCTTCTCGTCCGCCAGCGCCATCGGTGTGGCCCGCACTCCGGAGAGCGTCGGCAGGACCATCTGGACCTCGGGGAAGGCGCGCCCCATGCCGTCGCCGTCGACGAGCGGCAGGCCGAGTTCGGCCGCTGCGACGATCGGGGTCGTCGAGTTCACGCCGCCGACCTCGATGCACGCGAGGTGCGTCGGGGTCGCGCCGAGGAAGGCGGCCAGGCTCCGGATGGCCTCGGCGAACTGCGCGGACGACGGGAGCTTCTCCACCATCACGGTCGGCGCGCCGATCATCGCGACGGAGAGGACCACTGCGTCGTCGGGCAGGTCCTCGACCTGGACGATGTCGACCGGGCCGTGCTCGCGGATGGCGGCCTCGGCGAGGAGCCGGCCGATGTAGGGGTCGCCTCCGCCACCCGTGCCGAGGATCGCTGCGCCGCGGGCGAGGGCGGAGCAGTCGGTGCCGATGGTGACGAGCGGCGCCGTGGCCGGCGGGGTCGGGGTCGGTGTCGGGGTCGTCGTAGCCCTCGTCGAGGTCTTCGTCGCGGTCGTCGTGGCGCTCATCGGACCAGTGCCCCGAGTGCCAGGTCCCCCACGGCCTTCGCACGGATCCGGGTGGCGTTGCCGGGCAGGTACGGGATCGGCACCTCGTCGAAGTCCACGATGTCGACGGAGCCCGGGTCCGCGCCGGCCGCGATCGCCCGGTCCACCGCCTCCTGGCGTGCCTCGTCGACCACGGCGGCACGCCTGCCGTCGCTGATCGCGTACACCTTGTCGACCTCGCCGCTGACCTGCGCGATCGCCGCACCGATGGCGTTCGCCACCGAGTAGTGCTCCGGGCGGTGCACCGTACCGAGGCCGGGCAGCGTGTCCGGCAGCAGCACCGAGCCGCCGCCGACCGCCACGACGGGCAACGGCGCCGACGAGGTACGCATCCGTTCGACGATGTCCGCCACACGCTCGGCGATGACGTCGAGCGCACGTGCAGCCACCTCCGCCGGGACCCCGGCGACGAGCGACGGGTCGCCGATCTGCCCACGGCCGCCCCGCACCGCGACGTCGGTCGCGGTCAAGGTCGAGCCGCCGAAGACCATGCCCTCCTCGGTGAGCCGGTAGCCGACCGAGTCCGGCCCGACCAGGCTGCCGTCCTCGCGGATGAGCGAGCCGCCGCCGATGCCGACCGACAGCACGTCCGGCATTCGGAAGTTCGTGCGGATGCCCGCGACCGCGACCTCGCCGGTGGCCTCGCGCGGGAAGCCGGCGGTCAGGACGCCGACGTCGCTCGTGGTGCCGCCCACGTCGACGACCGCACAGGTGTCGAAGCCGGACAGGACGGCGGCGCCCCGCATCGAGTTCGTCGGACCCGAGGCGAACGTGGCCACCGGGTACCGCCGTGCGTACTCGACGTCCATGAGGGTGCCGTCGTTCTGGCTGAGGAACAGCGGTGCGTCGATGCCGCTCCCGGTGACGGAGCCAGACAGACCGTCGACGATGCGGTCGGCGAGCTCGCGGAGGGCCGCGTTGATGATCGTCGCGTTCTCGCGCTCGAGGAGCCCGATGCGTCCGATCTCGGAGGACAGCGAGAACGCCACGTCGGGGCCGAGCTCCGCCGCCATGATCTCCTGCGCACGCTGCTCGAACTCGTCGTTGATCGGCGAGAACACCGACGAGATCGCGACCGAGCGGATCCCGGCGTCGGCGATCGCTCCGGCGTGCCGCTTGAGCTCCTCGGGGTCCAGCTCGGAGATCACCCGGCCGTCGAACTCGTGGCCGCCGTGCGCCAGGAACGGGCGCGCGTCGACCGCCGACACCAGGTGTGCTGGCCAGTCGGTGAACGGCGGCAGCGACGCCGTGGCCGGCAGCCCGAGTCGCACCGCCGCGGTCGGCGCGAGCCCGCGTGCCTCGACGAGCGCGTTGATGAAGTGCGTCGTGCCGATCATCACACCGTCGATGTCCGCCGTTCCGAACGCGTGCTGCTCGCGGAGCCCGTCGAGGGCGGCGACGATGCCCGAGGTGACGTCCGGACTCGTGGACCGCTTGACCGCCGCCCGGACGGTGCTGCCGTCCATCAGGACGGCGTCCGTGTTGGTCCCGCCCACGTCGATTCCGATGCGCATGTGCTGGTGTTCCTTCCGGTGGTGGAGCTGGCGGCGCTGGAGGGCCGTGGACGTCAGGCCGCGGACTTCGCTGTCTCGGTGCGGCTGACGCCGAGCCCGCGCACGAGCCCCGTCTTGCCGGCGACGACGTAGAGGACGAACGCGATGACGACCGAGTTGATGGAGGGGATGCCGATCGCCACGAAGTACCCGACGACCGAGGCGATCGCCCAGATGACGAGCGTCGCGGGCACCCACGTCGGCGACGTCTCCGGGACGTTCTCGGCGTCGCTCAGCGCACGGCGCCAGCGCTTCACCACGAAGTACTCGGCGACCATGATCCCGGCGATCGGCGGGAAGACCACGCCGAGGACCGTCAGGAACGGGGTGAACGCGTCGAGGAACCCGACCGCGGCGAGGACCGATCCGACCACGCCCATCACGAGGGTGACGACACCGCGGTTCACCTGCTTGCCGAACACCGCGTCGATGAAGTTCGTCACGCCGAGGCTCGAGCTGTAGATGTTCCAGTCGTTGATCTTGAACGTGCCGAGCAGGATCACCAGGATGCCCACCCAACCGACGCTCGACGTGATCACCCGCGTGATGTCCGAGGACCCGACGGCGTGGGCGAGCAGCACGCCCGCCAGACCGATGACGTACTCACCGAGGGTGACGCCGAGCGCGGTCTGCTTCACGACGTCGCCCACCGTGCGGTTGAAGCGCGTCATGTCGGGAGTGATCACCGCACCCACGATGAACCCACCGGCCACGAGCGTGGTGCCGGCGACGAAGCTGAGGTGCGGCCCCGCCGGCGCCCGTGCGGCGAGTTCGGCGATGGAGTGCTGGCTCAGCTCCACGATGACCGCCCAGCCCACCAGGACGAGGAAGAGCGGCACCGTGATGTTCGCGAGCCACTGCATCGAGTGGAAGCCGCGCAGGACGATCGCGGTCACGAGCAGGCCGAACACGAGCGACCATGCCCAGGCCGGCAGGATCGGCAGGATCGCGACGAGGCCGGAGGCGGAGACGCCGGACTGGATACCGAACCAGCCGATCAGGCTCATGCCGATCGCGAGCCCGACCAGCGCTGAGCCTGCTTTGCCGAACCCGGTCCACCGGGCCATCACGGAGGTGTTCAGCCCCTCCTTCACGCCGATCACACCGACGAGCACGGACACGATCTCGAGGATGACGGCACCGAGCGTGATCGCCCAGAACGCCTCCCAGAAGCCCATGCCGAAGCCGAGCGTCGCGCCGAGCAGGAACTGGGACAGCGCTGAGATCTGCCCGAATCGCTGCACGGCGACCTGGAACCAGCCGTAGCGGGCGGACCGCGGGACACGGCTGAGGGAGTAGTCGTCGACGGCGACCGACTCGGAGGGCGTGGGGCGTGGGCTTCGTGGTGCTGACACTGCGGTCTCGCTGGCCATCGTGGCTCCTCGGGAGGGAGTGCGTCGGCATGGGCCGATCGGGGTTGGAGCCACCGTAGAGCGAGCGCGCAGCACGGTACATGTGCAGAACGTCGTTACGAACAGGTGAATCGGTGCACTCTGCACAACCCGGACTGGAGGCGCGGGGCGGGCCCGCCACGCGCCTCCATCCCGTTTCCGGTCGCGTCAGGACGCCACCTGGCTCGCGAGACGCCGTGGCGTCCGGCGGGACGCCGCCGGATCCGGCGGCGTCCCGCCTGCGATGGGGCGTCTCGCCGGCGATGGGGCGTCCCGCCTGCGATGGGGCGTCTCGTGTCGACGAGACGAGACGACGAAAGCCCCGTCGCGGTGCGACGGGGCTTTCGGTTGTTCGGTGTCGTGCCGTTGAACCGACACTGTGCGCTCGAAGGGACTCGAACCCCCAACCTTCTGATCCGTAGTCAGATGCTCTATCCATTGAGCTACGAGCGCAGGTGGCCTTGCGGCCGTGGAAGACTCTACAACAGCTGCGTCGCGGGCGCCAATCGAGGAGCCCGGGACGAGCACGGTCGGCGTGTCGGACTCAGAGCGCCGCGAGCTCCTCGTCGAAGACCTCGGCGAGGAACACCTCCAGGGCCTGCCACGATCGCCGATCGGCACGTGCCTGGTACTGCGCCCCGTGGTCCGGCGCATCGGTGCCCGGCACGGCGAAGGCGTGCATCGCCCCGGCGTACGTGACGACCTGCCAGTCGACCGCCGGCGCGGACCGCATCTCGTCCTGCCAGGCGGCGACCTTCTCGTCCGGGACGACGGGGTCGGCAGCGCCGGTGAGCACGAGCAGCTTCGCGCGGATCTCGGCCGCGTCGGAGGGCTCGTGCGTGATGAGGCCGCCGTGGAAGGAGACCGCCCCGGCGAGGTCCGCTCCGGTACGGGCCAGCTCGAGCGCTGCGGATCCGCCGAAGCAGTAGCCCATCACGACGACACGCGAGGGGTCGACGTCGGGTCCTCGACCAGGCGGTCGAGACCGGCACGTACCCGCGCGCGCAGCAGCGGGAGGTCCTGGTAGAACGCGCCCGCGACCTGCCCGGCGGTGTCGTCGCCCGGCCGGACGCCCTCGCCGTAGACGTCGGCGCCGAGGGCGACGTAGCCGAGCCGGGCGAGCATGGTGACCCGGGCCTCGACGTGCTCGTTCACCCCGTGCCAGTCGTGCACGACGAGCACCGCAGGGCGGCGTCCGGCGATGGCGACGTCCTTCGCGAGCACGCCGAGCAACGGTGTGCCCTCGTGGTCGTAGCGGACGGCGTCGACGCGGATGTCGGCTCCGGCGGGTTCGGGTACGGTCTGCAGGACGTCGTCGATCGTGGTCACGTCGACCGACGTTACGCGTCGATGTTGTCCCAGTCCCCGGGTCCCGCCGAGCCGGCCTCGTACTCGTCGAGCGGTGCCTTGCCGTCGCGCCAGGCCTGCAGGAACGGCTCGACGACCTTCCAGCCCTGCACGGCGCTGTCCCCGCGCACGGAGAGCGTCGCATCGCCCTCGAGCACTCCGGCCAGGACCTCGCCGTAGGCGCTGAGCCGGCCCGGGTTGAAGGTCGTCTCCAGGACGGTGTGGTCGATCGTGTACGGATCGCCGGGGCCGTTCACGTTGAGTTCGAGCTGCATCTCGTCCGGAGCGATCCAGATCCGCAGGCGGTCTGGCCGCTCGGCGCCGGAGAGCCCGACCGGGACGTGCGGCGAGCCCTTGAACGTGATCACGATCTCTCGCCGTTGCTTCGCGAGCGCCTTCCCGGACCGCAGGGTGAACGGCACGCCGGCCCACCGCCAGTTCGCGATCTCGAGGGTGAGCTGCGCGAGGGTCTCGGTGCCGAGCGTCGGGTCCACGCCGTCCTCGTCCGCGTAGGACGGGAGCGAGCGGTCGCCGACCTCACCCGCCGTGTACCGCGCCCGCCTCCCGGCCTCGACGACGTCGCCGCCCCACGGTCGCACGGCTCGGAGCACGAGCTCCTTCTGGGTCCGGAGGTCGTCCGCGTCGATGCTCGCCGGTGCTTCCATCGCCACGACGGCCATCACCTGGAGCAGGTGGCTCTGGATCATGTCGACCAGGGCGCCGGCCTTGTCGTAGTAGCGCGCTCGCCCCTCGAGGCCGAGCGTCTCGTCGTACACGATGTCGACGCGCTCGACGTGCGTGGACGACAGGAGGGGCTCGACGATGCGGTTCGCGAAGCGCAGGCCGAGCAGGTTCAGGACGGTGGAGCGGCCGAGGAAGTGGTCGACACGGTGGATGCGCTCCTCGGGCAGGAACGAGTGCAGCACGTCGTTGAGGTGCTCCGCGCTGTCGGCGTCCGTGCCGAAGGGCTTCTCCAGCGCCAGACGCGTGCCGGCCGGCAGGTCGAGGTCCTTCAGGACGGCGCAGCTCTTCTCCGTGACGGCGGGCGGGAGCGCGAAGTAGATCGCAGGGTCGTGGTCGCAGTCGCCGAGCAGGGCCGTCAGGTCGTCGGCGTCCGTCACGTCCGCCTTGCGGTAGCTCGACGCGTCGACGACCGCCTGCAGGCGCTTCGACAGCCGGCTCTCGCCGGACGCTCCCTCGTCCTCGTCCTTCGACGCCTGCGCGTTCTCGAAGGAGTCGCGCACCTGGGCCTTCCAGTCGGCGTCCGAGATGTCCTCCACACCGGCGCCGACGAGCTGGACGTCCCAGTCGTCCTTCACGTCGAGCAGGGTCGCGAGACCGGGCAGGAGCAGGCGCTTCGACAGGTCGCCGCTGGCACCGAGGATGAGCAGGGAGGTCTGGAGGCTCGACATGCCCCAGAAGGTACTCATGCGTTCCGGCACGTGGCCGGGAGACGCCGATACGGTGGGACCAGTTCGGCGCGAGGGAGCACCATGAGCAGTGGGTACGGAGGGCGACGCCTGCGCGTCGCCGTGGTCGGTACGGGCATGATCGCCGGGGTCCACGCGCGGGCTGCGCGCGCGGCCGGCGCCGAGGTCACCGGGGTGCTCGGCCGGAACCCGGCCCGGTCCGAACAGGTCGCCGTGCAGCTCGACCTGCCCCGCGGGTACGCCTCCCTCGACGAGGTGATCGCGGACGCGCCCGACGTCGTGCACATCTGCACCCCCAACGACCAGCACCACCCGCAGGCGCTCGCCGTGATCCACGCCGGCATCAACGTCGTCTGCGAGAAGCCGCTCGCGATCGGCGCCGCGGAGGCGTCGAAGCTGGTCGACGCCGCCCGGGACGCCGGCGTCGTCGCGACCGTGCCGTTCGTCTACCGCTACCACCCGATCGTGCGCGAGATCCGCGGGCGCATCGCCGAGGGCGACCTGGGCCGGGTGCTCGCCGTGCACGGCCACTACCTGCAGGACTGGATGCTCGACGAGGACGCGTCGTCGTGGCGCGTCGACGCCGGTTCCGGTGGCCTCTCGCGCGCGTTCGCCGACATCGGCTCGCACTGGTGCGACCTGGTCGAGTTCGTGACGGGCGAGCGGTTCGCCTCGGTCTCGGCGGCGACCGACATCGTCTACCCCACGCGCCCGGCGGCGTCGGGTCCGTCCTTCTCCGGCTCCCCCGACCCGGACCCGGTCGCCGACGCCTCGCAGCGCGCGGAGGTCACGACCGAGGACACCGCGGTCGCCACCTTCCGCACCGGCACCGGCCGTATCGGCAACGTGGTCATCTCGCAGGTGTCCTCGGGGCGCGAGAACCGGCTCTGGTTCGAGGTGGACGGTACGAGGGGTTCGGCCGCGTTCGACCAGGAGCAGCCCGAGTCCGCCTGGTTCGGCAACGAGCGCGGTGCACAGATCGTCGTCCGTGACCCGTCCCTGGGCGTGCCCGACCAACGACGCCTGGCGCTCGTGCCGTCCGGCCATCCGCAGGGCTACCTCGATGCGTTCGCAGCCTTCGTCGCCGACACGTACGCCGCGGTCCGGACCGGTGTCGCGCCGGACGGATTGCCGACCTTCGCGGACGGCGCCCGTGCCGCCCACATCATCGACGCCGTCATCGGCAGCGCCGCCGACGGGTCGTGGAAGGAGATCCGATGAAGCTCGGGATGCTGACGGCCTGCCTGCCCGGCTGGCCGCTCGAGCGCATCGCTGCGTTCGCCGCGGAGCAGGGGTACGAGCGACTCGAGGTGGGCGTGTGGCCCGGCACCGGCGGCCGCGACTTCGAGGCGGCGCACCTGCCGGTCGCCACGTTCACCGAGGCGGACGCCGAGGCCACCCGTGCGCTGCTCGACCGCACCGGGCTGGAGATCAGCGCCTTCGCGTACTACGAGAACAACCTGCACCAGGACCTCGGGCACCGGGCGTCGGTCCACGAGCACCTGAAGCACGCGATCGACGCGGCGCAGGTGCTCGGAGTGCCGTACGTCGGGACGTTCATCGGCCGCGACAACACGAAGTCCGTCCGCGAGAACATGCGACTCGGCGACCAGGTGCTGCCGGAGCTCGTCGACTACGCCGGCGAGCACGACGTGCAGCTCATCATCGAGAACTGCGTCATGGAGGGCTGGCACCCGACGGCTACCCGGGCAACATCGCGTACTCCCCCGAGCTTCTGGGACTGGGTGACGGGCCTCGGGTTCGGGTTGAACTGGGACCCGTCACACCTGACCTGGATCGGCATCGACCCCGTCGAGACCATCCTGCCGTTCGCCGAGCACATCGTGCACGCGCAGGCGAAGGACCTCGAGCTCTTCCCCGCGAAGCGCAACGAGTACGGCTTCTTCGGCAAGGTCGACAAGGGCGACGACCCCTGGGACATGGGCTGGTGGCGCTTCCGCGTCCCCGGACGCGGTGTGGTCGACTGGGCCCGCGTGGTCGACCGGCTCTACGAGGCGGGGTTCGACGGCACCCTGTCGGTCGAGCACGAGGACCCGCTCTGGGGCGGCACCGACGAGAAGGTCGTCGAGGGCCTCCGTATCGCCCACCGCACCCTCCGGCCCCTGATCGCGCACGAAGGCTGACACGAGCACGGTGGTGTCATGAGCACCACCGTGAGCGACTTCGTCATCGACCGCATCAAGGCCTGGGGCGTCTCCCGGGTGTTCGGGTACCCCGGCGACGGGATCGGCGCCTTCGACGGCGCGCTCGGCAAGGCCGACGACTCCGGACCCGCGCTCGAGTACGTCCGGCCGACGCACGAGGAGATCGCAGCGCTGATGGCCACCGCGCACGCCAAGTTCACCGGCGAGGTCGGTGTGTGCGTCGCGACGTCGAGTCCCGGTGCCTTCCACCTGCTCAACGGCCTGTACGACGCACAGATGGACAACCAGCCGGTCGTCGCGATCGTCGGACAGCAGGGCCTCGCCTCGATCGGCACCTTCACGCAGCAGGAGTCGAACCTCGAGCGCGTCTTCGCCGACGTCGCCTGCTACGTCGAGACGGTCACCACGCCGGACGCGGTCGGGGTCGTCGTGGACACGGCCTTCCGGACCGCGATGCTCCGGAAGCAACCGGCGGTCGTCGTGCTCCCCCACGACGTGCAGGCCATGGCGTACGAGGCGCCCGCCGCCGAGCACTGGGTCTCCCGTTCCAGCGACGTGCCGGCCTCGACCCGGATCACCCCGCCGCGCGAGGACATCGAGAAGCTCGCCGAGATCCTCAACTCGGGGAACGTGTGACCTTCCTCGTCGGAGCCGGCGCCCGCGGAGCCACCGACCAGGTGCTCGCCGCGGCTGAGAAGACCGGTGCCGGCATCATCACCGCGCTGCGCGGAAAGGACGTCGTCCCGTCGGACGTGCCGTACCACACGCAACAGGTCGGGCTCCTCGGCTCCCGCCCGAGCCTGACCCAGATCAAGGAGTGCGACACCATCGTGCTGCTCGGCACGAACTACCCGTACGGCGAGTACCTCCCCGCGACCGGGCAGGCACGCGGCGTGCAGGTCGACGTCAAGCCGGAGCAGCTCGGGCTGCGCTACCCGACGGAGCTCAACCTCTGGGGCGACGTCGGCGCCACCCTCGACGCGGTGCTGCCGCTGCTCGAGGACACCGCGGACCACGGTTGGCAGGAGCGGCTCGCGGACGAGATGCGCGAGTGGGAGGCCGAGATGGGCCGCCAGGCCGAGGTGTCGTACGACGACGGTGTGAACCCGCGCCGGGTCATCAGCGCCGTGAACGCCCGGCTGCCCGAAGGCGTCACCGTCACCGCCGACGCGGGGACCACTGCGGACTGGTACGGCCACCACATCCGCCTCCGGCGGGGCATGCGCGGTGACCTGTCCGGACGGCTCGCGACCATGCTCGCCGCGATGCCCTACGCCGTCGCCGCCAAGTTCGCGTTCCCGGACCGCCCGGCCGTCTGCACCATCGGGGACGGCGCGTTCCAGATGCTCGGCATGAACGAGCTCATCACCGTGAAGAAGTACCTGCGGGCCTGGCCGAACCAGCAGCTCGTCATCGTCGTCATGCACAACGACGACCTCGGGCAGGTGTCGTGGGAGATGCGCACCGAGGACGGCAACCCGATGTGGCGCGGTTCGCAGGACGTGGAGACCGTGGACTACGCGGGGTACGCCGAGCTCCTCGGGTTCACCGGGATCGCTGTGCGACGCGACGACGACGTGGAGGCCGCCGTCGAGCGGGCGTTCGCGAACCCCGGTGTGACGCTCATCGACGCCTACGTCAGCCGGAACGTGCCCCCGCTCCCACCGCACATCACCGCCGAGTACGCGATGAACACCGCGAAGAGCCTGCTCAAGGGCGACCCGGTCGAGCTCGGCGTCGTGAAGGACTCGGCGAAGGCCGTGGCCGCCGAAGCGGTGGAGCGGGTGAAGGGCGTGCTCGGACGCGACTGAGCGGCGCACGGCGCGACGAGAGGGCCCTGGCGGACCGGCACCGGGCCTCCCGTCCGCCCCGGAGCCGGCCGACCGACCGAGGTGGCCGACGCGCACCCCACCGGCGCGCACGGCGCGACGGCCGCGTGCGCGAACCGGCCAATCCCGGCCGTTCCCCGCGTACCACCGATCCGCCGCGGACGCTCTGCGCTGTCGCATCGCGACGCGTCGCACCGGGTCGCCGCTCATCCCGGACGATGGTCCCGCCCGTGGGGATTCCGCGACGCGAGTGCCCTCGTCTCCAGGGAAACGACCTCCAGGGAAACGACTGAGGGCACCCACCCCACGCCTGCGCAGACGAACGGCCGAGCAGACGAGCGGTCAGCGGAAAAGCTGCTCGCCGATGTACGAGCCCTTGCGCGGGGCCGGTGGGACGGCGAACACCGCTGACCCGATGTGCGAGATGTACTCGTTGAGACGGTCCGAGGCGCCGAGCTTCCGCTGCAGGCGCGTGAAGTGCTCGGGGTCGTTCATGTAGGCGGTGAACAGCAGCCCGGCGTCGAGCTGCCCGTACTGGTTCAGGCCGTCCGTGTAGTTGTAGGGCCGCCGGAGGATCTTCACGCCGCCGTTCGCCTCGTGCGCGGCGAGCGCGATGTGCGACGTCGGGTCGATCTTCGTCTCACCGCTCGTGTCGGAGGCCGCGAAGTCCGGCGTCGTGTGCTCGGAGCCGCCGGACAGCGGTGCGCCCTCGATCTTCGTCCGGCCGAACACGCGCTGCTGGTCGCTGACGACGTCGGCGTCCCAGATCTCGATGTTCATCCGGATCTTCCGCACCACCTGGTACGTGCCGCCGGTCATCCAGCCCGCACCCGTGCCGGCGTCATCGACCCACACGAAACGGTCGTACTCCTCGTCGGTCGTGACGTTGCGGGTGCCGTCCTTGAACCCCATCAGGTTCCGCGGCGTGGACTGGTCGGGGCCCGCGGAGGCACGACCGAAACCGAGCACGGTCCACCGCACGGTCGCGGTGCCCGAGCCATCCGGGCCAGGTCGCGGATCGCGTGGTACGCCACCTGTGGGTCGTCGGCGCAGGCCTGCAGGGACAGGTCCCCGCCCGTGAGCGCCTCGTCGAGGGCGTCGCTCGGCAGGGTCGGGATCGCGGCGAGGTGCGCCGGCCTCCTCGACTCCAGTCCGAAGCGCTCGTCGAAGATCCCGGGACCGAGGCCGACCGTCACGGTGAGGGATGCTGGACCGAGGTCCAGGGCCTCACCCGTGTCCGCGCCGACGCCGTCGCCGTGGGCGGGTTCGACGCTGCCGACGGTCTTGCCGGCCTGCAGCTGGGCGATCGACGCCGACCACCGGGCGAGCAGCACCTGGAGGTCGGTCGCCACGCTCGAGGACATGTCGAACGTCATGAACACGCAGTACCGCTGGGGCGCGGTCCGCACTCCGCCCTGGGGCTGGCGGGCGGCGGTCGCGTAGAACGGGTGGCTCTGGGACAGGTCGATCGACTCGTCCCCGTTCGTCGCCGCGGTGAACGGGTCCACGCCGGTTGCGGCGGTGGCCCCGGCGATCCCGGCCGCCGCTCCGACGCCGGCGCCGGCTGCGGCGACGCCCACGCCGAACAGCCCCCGTCGGGACAGGGCCGGACGGCCCGTCCCGGCGCCGACCGGCTCGGAGCCGACCAGCTCGGAGCCGACCGGCTCGGAGCCGACCGGCTCGGAGCCGACCGGCTCGGAGTCGGCCGGCTCGTCCTGCGGGTCGGTCACGCGGTGGCGACCTTCTCGGCCAGACGGGACAGCGGGTCCTGCAGCGCCTGGACCTGCTGCGAGATCTTGTTCGCGTCGGAGGCCTTCGTCGCGGCGTCCCAGGTGTCGAAGCCGCCGAGGTCGTCCGCGTTGCGGTAGTCGTCCATGAGCGTGTTCGTCGCGTCGAACTGCTTCGCGATCTGCTTCGTCAGGGTCGGGTCGAGCTTCGTCAGGCCCGGCTTGAGGTAGGCGAAGGCCTGGCGGGCGCCCTCGACGTTGGCGGCGAGGTCGACGAGGTCGATGTGGCTGTAGGCCTCCTCCTCGCCGGTGACCTTGTTCGACTGGACCTCCTCGAGCAGGCCGGCGGCACCGTTCGCGAGGTCCTCGGGCTTGTAGTCGAGCGTGGGCACGAGCTTCGCCAGCAGTTCGACGTTCGTCGTGAGGGTCGCGGCGGTCTTCTTCGTGCCGTCGGTGATCGTCCCGCCTGGAACAGGTCCTTCTCGACGGCGTGGAAGCCGCTCCAGCCGACGGCGTCGTCGAGGTTCGAGGCACGCATGTCGATGAGGTAGTCGAGGTTGCCGGCGTTGTCGGTGGCCTTGTAGCCCTTCTTCACGAAACCGTCGACGTCGCTCTCGATGTGCTCGTAGTACGGCCGGGCGTCGGCGTAGTCGGTCTTCGCGGCGTCGAGGTCGCCCTTGTCGATGTCGGCCTGCAGCTGCTTCACGGCGGAGACCATGTCGGACACCTGGCTGTCGACGTAGGTCGCGTAGCCCTTCGTCCCGTCCTCGAGGAGGGCCGAGGCGCTGCTGTTCTTCGTCGAGGCGACCTTGCCGGTCACGGTGAAGTCGGTGAGCTCCTTCGTCGCGCCGGGGCAGTACACCTGGTACTTCCCGCCGGTGAGCGTGGCGGTGAACCGCACGGCGTCGAGTCCAGGAGCGAGGTTCTCCTTCTCGCCCAGGATGCGCTGGTCCTGCAGGAGTTCGACCTCGGTGATCGCGGTCGAGGACTCGTTCTTCACGGTGAAGGTGACGGGGCCAGCCGGGACCTTCGTGGTCGAGACGGCGCACTTGTCGGAACCGTCGTTCGTCAGCGTGACCGAGACGCGGGACACCTTGCCCGAGTCGGTCGAGTCGCCCGTCGCAGAGGACGAGCCGGACGCGCAACCGGTGAGCGCGAGGGCGGTGACGGCGCCCAGGGCGCCCAGGGTGATCAGGGGTCGGACCGTGGTCTTACCGAACGGCATGGTCGGTGCTCCTTGTCAGGTCGTCGGCGGCCGGGCCGCGCGACGGGAGGGTGTCGGGTTGGGGCGCAGGGGTGGTCGTGGTGCGACGGCGGTCGCGGGCACGGCTCCGGAGGGCACTGCGGTTCCGGAGGGCGCTGCGGTTCCGGAGGGCACCGAGCAGCTGGACCGCGGCGGCGAGGCCGAGCGCGACGGGCAGCCACACCTTCCAGAGCTCAGCTCGGTGGCACGGGTGGCGGCGTCGGCCGCGCGGGACGCCGCACGCTGCGCGACGGCGTCGGGGACCGACCACACGTCGCGTTCCAGCGTGGTGGTCCGGGCGGACGGGAGGCCCCACCGCGCAGCGTGAGCACGTCGCGTTCGCGGCTGGTCGCGTCCAGGACGCCTCCGTCGACCGTCCAGAGCGTCGTGGTCCGCGTGCTGTGCCACGTCGTCCGGAACGGTCCCGGGTCGGTCGACGGGGAGATGCCGACCGGGATCCGGCCGAACAGCCCGACGAGGTCGTCGAGCGTGAGCGACGACGGACGGTCGGTCGTCGCGGCGGCGTCGACCAGGCGCCAACGGTCGGCAGTGACGCCGGCGCGGGTGACTCTGCTGTGGGCCGACGTCGGGAGAGCGACCGTCGCCGTGTTGGCGGGTTCCTGGTCGGCGCCCGTCGTGCTCTCCGGCTCCTGGCCGGTGCCCGTCGTGCGGAGCGTGCCGGACGTGCCGTGCACCGAGGCGGTCAGGCTCGCCCGGTCGCCCTGGAGGCGGACCGTGGTCGGCAGGTCGGCACCGCCGGCGGGGACACCCACCGCGAGCACGACGGCCGCTGCGGCGAGCCCGGCGGCGATGCCGGTCCGGACCAGCGGGACGCGACCGGGTGCCGGACGCCACGCACGCGGCCAGAGCGAGATCGCGAGGACGGGCACGAGGTAGAGCAGCCAACCGAGCACCTCGATGACGCGCGGGTCCGGCGGGATCCCGAGGACGCCGGTGACGAGGGCGCCCCGGACTGAGCCGTTCGGCGCGAGCCAGGTGAGGTCGACGGTGCGCTGCTGGCCGATGACGATCCAGCCGGCTTCGTGGGCGCGACGGAGCACCGTGAGGACGAGTCCGGCCGCGACGAACACGAGGAAGACGCCGGTGCCGGTGAAGAACTTGCCGAGGTCCAGTCGCACGCCGCCGGTGTAGATGCCGTAGCCGATGACGACCGCGCCGGCGACGCCGATCACTGCGCCGAGGGCCGCGAGCCCGGTGTCGCTCGAGGCCTGGAAGGTCGCGAGCAGGAAGACCGCGGTCTCGAACCCCTCCTTGAGGACCGCGAGGAACGCCATGCCGGCCAGGGCCCAGGCGGTGCCGCGGCCGAGCGCTGCGGTGGCGTTGGCCTCCAGCTCGGTGCCGAGCGTGCGCGCGTGGGTCCGCATCCAGACGATCATCCCGGTGACGAAGACGACGGCGACGACCCCGATGATCGCCTCCATGCCCTCCTGCTGCGCCTGCGGCAACGCCTGCTCGACGATCTGCAGGCCGAAGCCGACGGCGATGCTCAGCAGCACCGCGACGCCCACGCCGAGCCACATCGGGGCGAGGGGCACCCGGTTGCGACGGAGGAACGCGGCGATGATGCCGACGATGAGCGTCGCTTCGAGGCCTTCACGGAGGCCGATGACGAGGGTGGCGAGCATGACGAAGGTGAGGCTAACCTAACCACGGCGCGACCCGCCACTCCGTGACCGTGAGGTTTGATGGTTCTCATGAACCTGCTGTCCACCGACGGCCTGGCGTCGGTGACGAACGTGCTCGACCTCGCCGGGTGTTCGCGTCGGCGCTGCTCGGCGGATCCCTCGCCAGGACCATGGACTTCGACCTGTTCGGCTTCCTGGTCGTCGGGTTCGTCTCCGGGCTCGGCGGCGGCATGCTCCGGGACACCCTGCTGCAGAACGGACCACCCGTCGCGCTCGTCGACCCGCTCTACGTCCCGGTCGCGATCGCCGGTGCCCTCATCGCCTTCTTCGTGTCGTTCTCCGAACTCACCTGGGACCGCCTCTTCACCGTGCTGGACGCCGCCGTGATCGGGTTCTGGTCGGTGGTCGGCGTGCAGCGCACGTTCGACGCCGGCCTCGACTGGCCCGCCGCGATCATCATGGGCACCATCACGGCGGTCGGCGGCGGCGCGATGCGTGATCTGCTGCTCCGCCGGGTGCCCGCGGTGTTCGGTGGGAACGCGCTCTACGCCACCGTGGCCGTCGCAGCCTCGGCCGTGATGGTGATCGCCTCGCACCTGGGGTCGCCGTCGATCGGCATCGTCGCGGCGATCGTGCTCTCGCTCGGGCTGCGGTGGGGCGCCGTCCGGCGGGGATGGGGCCTGCCGAACGGTCGCGACTGGCAGCCGAAGTCCACGCTCGGGTCCCTCCTGCAACGGGGACGGAAGCTGCGCCCGGACGCGATCCGGCTGCTGCGACGCCCGGGGCGTCGGTCCGGTGCGGGCAGCGTGCACCACGAGAACGAGACGGGCGGCGACGTCGGTCGGTCCGACGACTGAGGGGTGTCACACGGCGCCGCCCGGGCGTAGCATCGGTACCGCCGGGTATCGTCCCGGTGCACGTCGCCCGCTCCTGCACCGACGCGACCCGAACGCGGCGGTTCACGACGGACGTGTGATGGGGGCTTCGCTGATGCCGCGCGGGATCAGACGCGCGGCGCGGCAGGTCTCCCGACGCGGCGTGTTCCGCCACGATGGCCACGGCGCACCACCACGTGCACCCGACACCCCCGCACCCACGGTCCGCAGGGCCGGTCGAAGCAGGAAGCGATGCCCGACGACACCTCCGACCCCACCGCGCCCGACCCGCCCGCACCCCGGACGCCGCGGGCCGAGGTCCGGGAACGGCTGCTGACCGCCGGCGCGCAGGCTTCGCTGAGCAGGGCGTGCACGAGGCCCGCCTCGACGAGGTGGCCGCCCGCGCGGGGTTCAGCAAGGGTGCGGTGTACTCGAACTTCTCCTCGAAGGAGGACCTCGTCGCGCAGGTCATGCAACGTGCGACGAACCTCGTGCTCGGGGCGCTGCGGGAGCTCGTGCGCGCCGACATCGCCGCGGTGGACATCGGCGACGTCGTCCGGGCGGCCTTCGGACGGCACGACCAGAGCGCGCAGTTCGCGCTGCTGTCCGAGTTCCGCGGGTACGCGACCCGGCACCCCGGGTTCATGCCCGAGTTCGTCCGCCAGCGTCGGGAGCTCCAGGACGGCGTGCTCGAGCTCGTGCGGCTGTGGTTCGGGCGCACCCGGACATCGACCGGGGATGCCGCTCGAGGACCTCGCCACGGTGCTGATCGGCGCGAACGTGGGCATCGTGTTCGACGCCGCAGCGCTGCCGGGAGTGGACCGGGCGAGGTCGTCGCGCGTCTCGTCGAGGCGGTCGTCCACCGTCGCTGACCCGCGCCGCGACCGTAGTGTGCGAGGTTCTGCGCACCGTGGGACTCGTCACACCCCGCACCGCGTGCGGAACCTCGCACGCTGCTCGAACGACGGGCTGCGCGAACGACGGGCTGCGCGAACGACGGGCTACGCCGGACGACGGCGGGTGCGGCGTCCCTCGTGCGACCACGCCGACGACGGCAGCAGGCTCGGCGGCAGCAGACGCGACCGGACCACGCGGACGGCCGAGGCCGACGCGTCCAGGGCGGTGCGTGCCTCCCGGACGGCGTCCAGCAGGGCTGCCGTGTCCACGGATCCCGCCCCGTCCGCCGCGAACCGCTCACGGTCGACCGCGTCGACCACGAGCTCGAGGTGCGGCAGCACCGCTCCGGGCACCGACGAGCGGAGTCGGCCGAGCACCGCGCGGGCGGTGCGCGCGACGGCCGCGGCGTCACCCGGCGGCGCGAGTCCGGGCGCGTAGCCGTGGTCGGCGACGTCGTCGACGACCTCGCGCCAGGCGTGCACGGCGGGGACCTGCCCGCCCGGACGGCACCGAGCCGTGAGCGGCGTCGAAGGGCACGGACGACCGCCGGCGACGCGAGGAGCACGACCGCGAGCAGCACGCCGACGGCGAGTCCGAGCAGACCGTCGTCGCCGCCGCGTGACGAACCAGCGGTGCCCGGCGCGGCGGAGGCGTTGGGCGACGGCGTCGCGGACGCGGCCGGAGCGGTCTGCCCGGGCGCCGGCAGCGGCGTCTCCGGGGCGGCGGCCGACGGCGTCGCGGTCGGCTCGGTCGACGACTGTGCGGCCTGGTCGGCGTCCGGGGTCGGCTCGAACGCCACCCACCCGGCCCCCTTGATGTACAGCTCGGGCCAGGAGTGCAGCTGCCGGTTCGAGACCGTGTACTCGCCGTTCGCCTGGGTCGCCCCCGCGCGGTAGCCGACCGCGATGCGGGACGGGATGCCGAGCGTGCGGGCCATCACCGCCATCGCCGAGGAGAAGTGCACGCAGTAGCCCTCGCGCACCTGCAGGAACTTCGCGATGACGTCCATGCTGTCGCCGTCGTAGCCCTGCTCGACGGGGGCCGTCTCCGAGTACGTGAACAGGTCGCTCCGGAACCACTGCTCGAGCGCGCGCGCCTTCTCGTAGTCCGTGACGGCGCTCCCGGCCACGCGCTGCGCGGTCCGCGCGATGCTGTTCGGCAGCTTGTCCGGCAGCGCCAGGTCGGTGCGGATCTGGGCCGCCGAGGGCGCCGCGAACCCGCGGCCGTCGGCCCTGCCGAGCAGCCCCGAGGCCGCGATCGCGTCGAGGTACTCCCCCGA
Organism: Curtobacterium flaccumfaciens; assembly: GCA_029689965.1. GTDB lineage: Bacteria > Actinomycetota > Actinomycetes > Actinomycetales > Microbacteriaceae > Curtobacterium > Curtobacterium flaccumfaciens_E. The sequence continues at coordinate 3,598,450 of CP121450.1, forward strand.
CCACGTCGAGGCGCCGTACACCTCGTACGTGGCGCCGCGCGGCGTCGCGGGACCCGTGGAGCGCACCGTGCTCGAATCCCCCATCCAGCGCCAGCGCGACAGGTCCAGGTTCGTCGAGCGGGACTCGATCGAGACGGCTCCGGACGGCACCGGCAGGTAGTTGCTGGACAGACCGGTCACCCGGATCGTGACGTCGCCGCGCGCCGACAGCCGCGGGTTGATGCCGACGGCCCACTGCTGCTGGTCGGCGGTCGGGGACGTGCTCGCATCGGTCGTGGTCGGCACCCAGTCACCCGTGCCGAACTCGTCGAGGTCCGCGAGCTTGAGGTACTCCGGCTGCCCGTCGGAGGAGCGGTACCGGAACACCTCGAGCTCGTTCGGCTGCCGGAGGTCCTGACCGAGGTTGAGCAGCGTGCCCGGTCGTCCGGGTTGCACGGGCGACTGGATCGCGCCGGTGACCCGGACAACCAGCTGGCGTTGAGCGGGACGATCGCCGGCAGACCCACGGCCACCACGAGCCCGACCGCACCGACGACGGCCGCCGGCAGCGCGCGTTGCACGGGCCGGACGGACAACCAGAGCAGCGCGAGGAACGCGGCCGCCGTGAGGACGACGAGCCCGGGCGCCGCCGGTGCCCCGGTGACGACACCGGGACGATGAGGATCACGAGGGCAGGGGCTGCGGCGAGTGCGGCGGTCGGGACGACGGCGGCGAGGAACAGGGACGCCCCGGCCACCCACCCGATCGCGACCGTGACGATGAGTCGGATCGCGTCGGTCTGCGGCAACGGCGCCGGGTTCAACCGGATCGCCGCCAGGGTCTCCCCGAGCGCGCCGTCGCGATCGAGCCAGCCCAGCGGCTGGACGTCGTTCAGGACCGCGGCCGCGCACGAGCAGACGACGAGCGCCGCCACGAGCGCCACGAACCGGATGCCGGGTGCCCGACGACGGACCACCAGCATCGTGCCGACGAGCGAGGCGGCCACGAGCACGCCGGACACCCACCACGCGGTGCCCTGCACGAGCGGACGCACGGCGAGCGCGGCGACCAGGACGGGCACGGGCGCGAGCGCCACGACCCAGGGGTTCGGTGCGTCCGGACGCTGGACGGGGAGCTCGCCGTCGTGGCGGACGTCCGCGCGTGCGCGCACCGACCGTGTCGACACGCCGCTCACCGGATGCTCCCGGGAGCGTGCGCGCCGGCGACCGGCACCACCAGGGTGCGCCACCCGCCGCGATCGAGGATCCCACGCACCACCGGGTCAGGCGGCACGATCGTGGCGAGGATGCCCCGGCTCGACCCGGTCGTCGAGGACACGAGCTCGGCCGCCTGCTCCGCGGTGCAGTGTCCGGTGACGACGGCGGTCATCCCGTGCACGTCACGGCCCCGGACGTCGGGCAGGACCTCGGTGACGTCGCGGGCGTCGGAGCGGACCCGGACGTCGGCGAGTCCGACGAGCACGTCCGTCAGGCCACCGGCGTCGCCCGCGTGCCGGGAGCTGCCGGACGGCCCGTCGGTGACGAGCAGCACGCGGGACGTGCGTGCGGCGAGGGCACGGGCGACGCTGGCGGCCACCACGACGGCGTGCTCGAAGGCAGCGTCGCCGCCGAGGTCGGACAGTTCGGCGAGGTCGTCCCGTCCGAGCCGCTGGTAGGACTCGCGGCGGACGTCGAGTGCGATGACGGCCTCGGGCGGCTGCGCCTGCGTGGTCTGGCGGACGTGGAGCTCGCCGCGCCGCGCGCTCTGGGCCCGGTGCACCCGGCGGATCGGGTCGCCGGGACGGTACGGCCGGAGTTCGCTGTCGTCCGCCGAGCCGCCCTGTCCGACCCGGCCCTCGTCGGCGGAGACGGCACCCGCGAGCGCTCCGGTGTCGAGCGCGGGCAGCGGCGTGGTCGCCGGGACGACCACCACTTCCTCGGCCGCGACCACCGGGCGGTCGATGCGGAGCAGTCCGAACGGGTCCTCCACGCGGATCGTGACCGGGCCGACCAGGCTCCGGCCCCGGTGCACCGCCAGCGCCTCGACGTCGAGCACGGCCGGTGCGACGTGCGGGCCGACGAGCGCGTACGTCTCGGCGGCGGACACGCTGACCAGGGCGTCGTCGAGCTGCTCGCGGACGAGCAGCGTCGAACGTGGGCCGATGGGCAGGCTCGTCCCGCGGAGCGTGATCCGCTCGCGGTACACCTCACCGACCTGGACGATCGCCCGCGTCGTGCTCCGGCCGCCCCGGAGCGGGGCCGCCACGACGAACGCCATCGCGACGCCGAGCACCACGAGCACGATCAGCAGGAGGCCCGCCGACACGGCGACGCTCGTCGTGCCGACCAGCCCACCGCCGGTGAGTCCGACACCGACCGCGATGACCGTCCAGCCACGTAAGGTGGGTCGCGGGAACGGCGTCCGGCGGAGCAGCGCGAGACCGCGCCGCCCGTACCGCAGTGTCCCGGCGCGCACCGCTCCGCCCGCAGCGCGAACGACGACGGCGTCGAGGACCCGGACATCAGGAGCGGACGGGCGTCGCCGTGAACGGTACGGCGGTGTCGGAGACGATCCGGACCACGATCTCGCGGATGGTGTCGTCGCCGCTGCCGCCGAGCCCGCGGGCGACCGGGACGAGACGGTGGGCGAGGATCACCGGCGCGAGCGTGGCGACGTCGTCCGGGGTGACGAACGGACGGCCGAGCAGGGCCGCGTGCGCGCGGGCCGCTTGTGCGAGGTGCAGCGTGGCGCGCGGGCTGGCACCGAGCACGATGTCGGGGTGGGTGCGCGTGGCCCGGACGATCGCGACGATGTACGCCTCGACGTCGGGCGCGACGTGCACCGTGCGGACCGACTGGACGAGGTCGCGGAGCGTGTCCACGTCGACGATCGCGCGGAGGTGCGCCAGCGGGTCGCCGGCCCCGCGGTTCATGAGCATCTGCCGCTCGGCGTCCGCGCTCGGGTACCCCATCGTCAGGCGCGCCATGAACCGGTCGCGCTGCGCCTCCGGCAAGGGGTACGTGCCCTCCATGTCGATCGGGTTCTGGGTCGCGACGATCATGAACGGGCTGTCCAGCTTCCGCGTCACGCCGTCGACCGTGACCTGTGCCTCGGCCATCGCCTCGAGCAGCGCGGACTGGGTCTTCGGGCTCGTGCGGTTGATCTCGTCGCCGATCACGACGTTGGCGAACACGGGACCGGGCGAGAACCGGAAGGCGCCGGAGGACTGGTCGAAGATGTTCACGCCGGTGACGTCAGAGGGCAGCATGTCCGAGGTGAACTGGATGCGGTTCACGGTACCGCCGACCGATGCGCCGAGGGCCTTCGCGAGCACGGTCTTGCCGACGCCGGGCACGTCCTCGACCAGCAGGTGTCCCTCGGCCAGCATCACCGTGAACGCCGTGCGGATCGCCTCGGTCTTGCCGTCGACCACGGTGGAGACGGCTGCGATCACGTCGTCGCCGACGTCCCGGATGCGGTCGATCGGGAAGGCGGGGTCCGTCGGTTCCGGCACGCGGGCCTCCTCGTCTCTGGACACGTGTCGTGCATGCTACAGCGGCCCGGTGACAGGGTGCCGAGGATGCGTCACCGACTGGGCCGCGGGACACACACGGCACGGACCGGAGGCGCGGGGACGTGAGCCGATCGGCTCACGTCCCCGCGCCTCCAGTCCGGAGCCGACGGTGCGTCAGACGCGCGCCGCCAGCGCCGCGTCGGCGGCCAGCAGGACCTTCGCCGCGACGGAGACGCCCTCCTCGCGCCCGAGCTCGGTGTCCTCGTGCTCGATGTTCACCCACATGTCCGGGTCGACCTCGCGCAGCGCCTCGAGGAACCGCGACCAGTACGCCTCGTCGTGCCCCTTGCCGAGCGCGACGAAGTCCCACGCGGACGGCTTCGGCCACTCGTTGGCCCACTCGCCGCCGCCCAGGTTCGTCCGCGGCTCGTCCGGCGCCAGCCGACGGAACGAGTTGTCGAGCACGCCGTCGATCGCGGCGTGCGGGTTGATCCGGACGTCCTTCGCGGCGGCGTGGAACACGAGCGGGCCGAGGTGACGGACGACCGCCACGGGTCCATCTGCTGCCAGAAGAGATGGCTCGCGTCGAGCTCGACACCGATGTTGGTCAGGCTGCCCCGCTCCACGAGCTCCCGGACCGACGCCGGGTTGAACACGACGTTCTGCGGGTGCAGCTCGAGCGCGACCTTGACGCCGTGCTCCCGGGCGAGGGCGTCGATCTCCTGCCAGAACGGCACGGCGACGCTCCACTGGTACTCGAGGACGTCGAGCGCCGCGGAGTTCCAGGCGTTCACGATCCAGTTCGGTCGGGTCGCGCCGGGTTCGCCGCCGGGCAGACCGGACATCGTGACGACCCGGGTCTGGCCGAGTCGCGCGGCGAGGCGGATGCTGCGCCGGACGTCCTCGGCGTGCCTCGCCCCGATCGCCGGGTCCGGGTGCAGCGGGTTGCCGTTGCAGTTCAGGCCGGCGATCGAGACGCCGGTCCCGTCGAACCGGGCGAGGAACGCGTCACGAGCTGTGTCGTCCACGAGGATCTCGTCGATGTCCGGCACGTGCACCGCCGGCAGGAACCCGCCGGTGTTCAGCTCGATGCCGGTGAGACCGTTGCTCGCGATCACCTCGATCGCCGCGTCGAGCGGGCGGTCGTGGAAGATCGCGCCGTACAGACCGAGCTTCATGCGCTGACCGCTTCCTTGATCGTCTCGGGGGCGCCGCCGGCCGCGGCGGACCGTGCCACCGCGTCGAGGACCTCCAGGTTGTGGACGCCGTCGTCGAACGTGGCGTTCGCCGGCAGCGGGTCGGTCGTGTTGCCCGCGACCTCGTCGAGGAAGGCCCGCGCCTGGTACTCGAACATCTGGTTCTGCCCCAGCCGACGCCGGGCGCGTCCATCGCCATGCCCCCGGCGACGTAGGGGTGGTCCGGGCCGAGCACGACCTGGCGGTACCCGCCCAGCCGGGAGCCGTCGGACTGCAGCGCGAGCCCGATCTCGGACGGGCGCTCCTGGTCCCAGCGTGCGGCGCCGCGCTCGCAGAACACCTCGACGACGAGGCCGTTCGGGTGCGACGTCGCGACGCGGGAGACCTCGAGCGAGCCCACCGTCGTGCCGTCGCCGAACCGGGCGTTGAAGGTGGCGTAGTCGTCGTTCTCGACGTCGGCGAACTCACCGGTCAGCGGGACGGACTGGCCGCGCAGGGCGAACCCGGCGGCGATCGGGCGCTTCGTGATGGCGGTCGTGAACATGCCGCCGTTGACGTTCTGCACCTCGCCGGCCAGGAACTCGGCCACGTACGCCAGGTGCGACCCGACGTCGGCGAGGGCTCCGGTGCCCGGGGCTCCCGCGAAGCGCCACGAGAACGGGACGTCGGGCGAGGAGCCGTAGTCGGTCCAGTAGCGGGCGGAAACGTGCAGGACCCGACCGAGGGTGCCGTCCTCGACGAGCTGCTTGATCGCGGCGAGCCCCGGGGCGCGGCGGTAGGTGAAGCCGACGCGGGCCACGAGCCCGCGCTGCGATGCCTCGGTGGCCGCGGTGGCCATCGCCCGCGCGTCCTCGAGCGAGTCCGACAGCGGCTTCTCGCACAGGACGTGCTTGCCAGCGGCCAACAGGCCCTCGACGATCTCGCGGTGGAGCTCGTTCGCGACGACGACGCTCACCACGTCGATGTCGTCCGCCTCGGCGATCGCTCGCCAGTCGGTGTCGTGCCGGGCGTACCCGAAGCGCTGCGCGGACTCGGCCGCCAGCGGTTCGTAGACGTCGCCGATCGACACGAGCCGCACCGGCGGCAGCGTCGATCCGAACAGGGAGGGCGCGTTCCGCCACGCGGCCATGTGGGCCTTGCCCGCCATGCCGGCGCCGATGACGGCGACGCCGATGCTGTCGCTCATGTTCTCTCCTTCGAGAAGGTGTGCGGATTCTGGAACGTTCCAGAACGGGTCGGTAGACTGTAGCCACACCACCCCATGTCCTGTCAAGGAGCCGCGTGTCCCGACCACCGACGATCATCGACGTCGCGGCGCGCGCCGGTGTCTCGAAGTCGCTCGTCTCGATGGTCATGCGGGACGATCCCGGCGTGTCCGACACCCGCCGTTCCGCCGTCCTCGCCGCCGCCACGGAGCTCGGGTACCGGCCGAACCGTGCCGCCGCGATCCTCGCCGGCACACGCACCCGCACGGTCGGCGTCGTCGTCGACGACTTCCGGAACCCCTGGTACGTGCCCATGCTCGACGGCGTGCGCGAGGCCCTCGCACCGCACGGGCTCCGTCTGACACTCGCCGACACGCGGGCCAACGCCCACCTCGGCTCCTCGCCGTTCGACGACCTCGTGCCCCTCCGGGTCGACGGCGTCGTGCTCGCCGCCGAGGGGTTCCCCGACCTCGTCGTCCCGGCCGACACGCCGGTGGTCGTGGCCGGCCAGCGCGCGGCCCTGCCCGGCGGACTCGACGTCGTCGCCTCCGACGAGGCCGCCGGCGCCTGCTTGGCCACCGATCACCTCCTCGAGCTGGGTCACCGACACATCGTCCACGTCAGCGGTTCGGGAGGCCCGGCCGCCGTCCGCCGGGAAGCCACGGTCGCCCGGTTGGTCGCGTCCGGCATCGAGCCGCTGGTGTACGGCGACGGCCCGACGTCCGAGCTCGCCGGGTACGAGGCCGCACGCCGGGCGCTCGCCGAGCACCCCTTGACCACGGCCGTGTTCGCGGCGAACGACCTCATGGCGATGGGGGCGATCGCCGCGGTGCGGGAGGCCGGGCTCCGGGTTCCGGAGGACGTCTCGGTGGTCGGCAACGACGAGACCCCGCTCGCCGCCTCCCCCTGCTGCGCCTGACCACGGTCGACCCGCACAACGACGAGGTCGGGCGACTCGCGGCGAACCGGCTCGTCGAACTGATCGGTGCCGCCGAACGGCCGGCGCCGACCGGCGTGCTGGTACCGCCGTCGATCGTGGTCCGGTCGACGACCGCTCCTCCGCCCGCCTGAGTCTCGGCAGCACGCCGTCCGGACCTATCCTGGGTTGATGCTCTCCCGACGTGACGCCGCCGTTCGGCTCGACATCCCCCTCGAGATGGCGACGCGGCACGGGATCCCGTCGAGGCTCAGCGAAGCCGAGCTCGCGGCGATCGAGCAGGACCCGCCCGCCTGGCTCGTGCAGTCGCGGGCCAACCGCACCGGTGCCAACAGGGTCTGGGTGCACCTGGAGTGCGTGGTCTGCGGGTACAGCGAGACTGCCAGACCGAAGAAGTGGTGGCCCGACTGGGACCACCTGATGTGCGACTACCACGCCCCATACCAGGCGCCGGAACCCACCGCAGGGTTCACCCGCCGCGAGGTCGACGGCGTGGGCAGCCGGTTCGTGGCGCTCGTCGACGAGAAGCCGTGACCTACCTGCATCCGTGACGCCACCGGACGGCCGCGCCGTCCGCACGCCGTGACACGCGGGGCGGGAGGAGCCGCGCCTCCCGTCAGACCGCCGCACCCTCGAGCCGGTCGACCGCGATCGCGAGTTCCTCGAGCTCCGGGACCTCGCGCGCCTCGGCGAGCGCACCCTCGAGCGCAGCGGCGTGGATCGGCGTGGCGGCATCGAGCAGCCGCTGCCCAGCGTGGGTCAGCTCGGTGTAGAGACCCCGGCGGTCGTCGGCGCAGAGCACGCGGGTGAGGAGCGCACGCTCCTCCAGCCGGTTCACCAGGCGGGTGGTCGCGCTCGGACTGAGCGCAGCGGCGCGGGCGAGCTGCTGCATGCGCATGTGGAAGCCGTCCTGGCGCCGCAGGGCGTCGAGCACGGTGAACTCGACCACCGAGAGGTCGACCTCGCGCAGGTCGCGCTCGAGCCGTGCCTCGATCAGGCCGTGCAGGGCCGCGAGCGTGCGCCAGCCGTGCGCGCGGACGGCGATCGACGTGTCGTCGACGGACATGGACTCTCCCAACTCGTGGTCACGGGCACAGATGGTTGCTTGCGCGGATACCCCGCGTGTGCAACTATCGATACCCCGCGTCTGCAACAACCAGCCTACGCGGCCCAGCTGCACCGCACAACGGAAGGACCTCCATGCCCGCGGGACTCATCGCCCTCGCACTCGGCGGATTCGGCATCGGCCTGACCGAGTTCGTCATCACCGGGCTCCTGCCCGAGGTCGCCGCCGACTACGGCGTGACCGAGACGACCGCCAGCTGGCTCGTCACCGGGTACGCCCTCGCCGTCATCGTCGGAGCACTCGGCCTCACCGCCGCGACCACCCGACTCCCCGCAAGCCCGTGCTCATCGGGCTGCTCGTGCTCTTCGTCATCGGGAACACGCTCTCCGCCATCGCGCCCGTGTACGGGGTGATGATGCTCGGCCGTGTGATCGCCGCGCTGTGCCACGGTGCGTTCTTCGGCATCGGCTCCGTCGTCGCGGCGAACATGGTCGAGCGGTCGAAGCGCGCGTCGGCCGTCGCACTGATGTTCACCGGACTCACCGCGTCGAACGTCCTCGGCGTCCCGTTCGGCACGTTCCTCGGTCAGGCCCTCGGATGGCGGGCCACGTTCTGGACCATCGCCGGGATCGGCGTGGTCGCGCTCGTCGGCGTGGCCGTGCTCGTGCCGTCCGTGCGCACTGCGGACGCTCAGCCGCCGTCGCTCGTCCGCGAGCTCGGCGCCTTCCGCTCCGGCCAGGTCTGGCTCTCGCTCGGCATGACCGTGCTCGGCTACGGCGGGATGTTCGGGGCGTTCACGTACATCGCCTACACGCTGACCTCGGTGTCCGGGTTCCCGTCGAGCGCCGTGCCGTGGCTGCTCATCGTGTTCGGCGTCGGCCTCTTCGTCGGGAACTTCGTGGGCGGCAGGCTCGCCTCCAGGTCGATCGACGGCACTCTCCTCGTCGTGCTCGTCGCGCTCACCGCGGTCCTCGCGCTGTTCGCCGTCGTCGCGACCTCGCCCGTACTGACCGTGGTCGCGCTCGTGCTCATGGGGGCGTTCGGCTTCGCCACCGTGCCCGCCCTGCAGACCCGGGTGATGCAGTACGCGGACCACGCTCCGACGCTGGCGAGCGGGGCCAACATCGCTGCGTTCAACCTCGGCAACGCGCTCGGCGCCTGGATCGGCGGCCTGACGATCGCGGCAGGTCTCGGGTACACGTCGCCGATCTGGGCCGGTGCCGGATCACACTCGCCGCCGTGGTGCTCACGGTGGCCGCCGCTGGTGCCGCTCGGCACCGCGGGAACGCTCACCCGGTGGAGTCGCCCACGGGCGGCGTCGCGACGACCTGACCCGGATCTCATCATCCGGACCGCCGTTCGGTCAGCCCGGCCCGCATCGATCGAGCACCAACGGTCGGGTGCGCACGATGGACCCGACAGGGAGCACCCACTCGTGGTGCCCACTCGCAGTGCCCACTCGAGCCCGGCACACCGCCGGAACGACAGAACCCCGCCGACGGCGGGGTTCTTGGCTGTGCGGAGACGGAGGGATTTGAACCCTCGGTCCCCTCAAAGGGGACTCCACCTTAGCAGGGTGGTGCACTCGGCCGGACTATGCGACGTCTCCAAGCACTCTCGCGAGCACTCCCACCACCATACAGGAGGTCGAGCGCCGTCTCGACCTCGGTCACCCGCCAACACCGAAGCCAGTCCCCGAAGTGGGGACATCGGGGGTTGTCCGCGCGTACCCCGGTCAATAGCATCATCGGGACGTGGCCATCACATTCCGGGGCCCCACCCCGTAGCCGCGACACAGCACCGACGTCGCTCCCCGGAGCCGAGCCCGATGCGCCCGATCGTGCGGCGCTCGGCCGGGGAGTGGCCCGCGCGGGCACGCGGGGCAAGACTCGCGGTGAGCGACACGTCTCGGGCTGCGCAGTGCGAGAACCGTCGCCTCGCGCGAGACTCGGGCTCCCCCGATCCTGATCAGGAGCCAAAGGCCTTGGAGCACGTCTGCTCGTCGGCAGACTGCCCCTGCAGACCGTCGATCGTTTCGGACGGTGCCGTCGCGGTCGGCGTGCTCGCGGCTTCCGATGTGCTCGCGGTCGGTGTACTCGCGGACGACGTCGACGAACCCGATCCAGCACCCTGCGTGGCCGACGAACCCGATCCAGCACCCTGCGTGGCCGACGGAGCACTCTCCGACCCGATCCCGGTGCTGTCGGCCCCGAGGGAGAACGACTGGTCGGCCTTGATCTTGGCGAACAGCTGCGTGGCCAGCTCCGTCGACGGCTGTACCTTGCCCGAGTAGACCCCGGTTCCGCCGGTGGTGCCCGGGTACTGCACGAAGTTGACCTGCGCGAGCGGGAGGTCCTGCAGCGCCCGGCCCATCTGCACCATCGTCCCGATGTCGTTGAGGCTCTGCGACAACTGCATGTTCGAGGCGGCGGCCCGGGCAAGCTTGTAGAGCGTCGCCGGCGAGGTCAGCGTGTCGTTCGACTTCACGGTGCGCAGGAGCGAGGACAGGAACACCTGCTGGCTCGAGATCCGTCCGAGGTCGGACCCGTCACCGACCCCGTGCCGGGAGCGGAGGAAGGCGAGCGCCTGGTCCCCCTGCAGCGTCGACGTGCCCTGCGGCAGGTCGAGCCCCGTGTACCGGTCGTGGATCGGCTGCGCGACGCAGACGGGCACGCCGCCGATCGCGTTCGACATCTCGATGACGCCCTTGAACGACACCGCCGCCGAGTACTGCACGTCGAGCCCGGTCAGGCCCTGGACGGTCTGGACGACACAGTTCAGGCCGCCCTCGCCCCACGCGCTGTTGATCGGCTGCGCCGCCATCGCCGGCGTCGTGCCCGACCCGTCCGGCTTCTGGCAGCCGGGGATCGGCGTGATGAGGTCGCGCGGGATGCTCACCGCCGTGGCGTTCGTGTGGTCGGCGGAGACGTGGAGCAGGATGTTGACGTCGTTCAGGGTGGCGTCGCGTTCGCCGTACGCCGTCCCTTGCTCGGGTCGTTGTCCGTCCCGACGACGAGCATGTTGAAGCCGCCCTTGTACGCGCTGAGCGCCGTGGAGCCCGTGGCCTTCGGGGCCGACTGCCCCTGGATCTGCACGCCGTCACCCAGATCGTCCGTCACCTGCTTGGCGGCGATGGCGGCGACCGAGGCCGAGCTGACGAGGGCGACCGCGGCGACGCCGGACAGCACCTTCACCACGGTGCCGGCGGGGTGGCGCCGACGGAGACGTCCGTGCCGTGCGATCCCGTTCGCTCGGTTGAGACGGTGGGATCGGTCGCGGACGTCGTTCACGGGCACTCCTGTCGTGTGCGGGCACGGTGCGTGCCCGACGACCGGTCGGGAACGCGGGAAGCGCCCTCCCTGGCGGGCGCTCGGCCGTCCCACGAGGACCGGTCGGTTCCGGCGCGCAGGAGGCAACCGGACCACCTTGCCACGACGGCGCCTGGCGATTCAGTGCGAGCGCCCCCGAATCCGCGGAGAGTCCTCACACGGCCACGCGGAAGCGTTCGGGCAGCGCGATCAGCGCGTCGGCCAGCTCGACCAGTGCCACGGCGCACTCGTCGAGCGCTTCCCGCTTGGCGGCGATGGTCGCGCGTTCGGCGATCTTGCGCCGCTCCCGCCGCGCCACGACGGCGTCGATCCCGTTCGCGAGCGCCACGTCGTCGGTGAAGAACGCGTCGAGGACCGCACGCTGCGACAGGAGCCAGTCGGCACTCGCGGTCGCACCACGCCTGCCGAGCCACCAGGAGCCGACCTCGACGAACACCCCGCCCTCGGTGGCGCACTCACGGAGCCACGCCGGGTCGAATCGATCGGAGCCCGCCACCGCGCCGGCCGACGGCTCCCGGAGCATCGTCCGCGCGATCCGGATCCGCTCGACCATGTGCTCGACCGTCCAGTGCGCGACGACGACACCCACGTAACGCTGCACCGTGACCAGACGCAGCGCCTCGAGCGGCACGAGGGCCTCGCGCACCGGGTCCGTGATACCCGCATGTCCTCGGCGATGGCGTCGAGTCGGATACGCTGCCCGCGCCGGTAGACGCCGCGGAGGACGTTGTCCAGCAGCCGCGCGAAGACGGCGTCCCGCAAGAGGCTGCGTCGGATGCCGTGCGGGTCGTCGTCATCGCGCCCCGCACGGTTCAGCGGTCGCTCCATGGCGTCAGGATCATGCACCGCCCGAGCCACCGCGTTCGGATGAGGACGGACCGTGGACCGTGTGGGCGGCTGTCGCCCTGTGGAGGAGTGCCATGCGAGGACCTTGACAGGCGACGGAACGCCCCGCTAAACACTTCGTATACGGAATACTATTCCCGCGCGCGATCCGCTTCCCCGGTCAGGACCGACAGCGGCTGGGTGACGTCCTCGAGCCCCTTGCGTGCGGCGTCCACCCCGAAGACGAGCGCCACGACACCACCGCCGATCATCACCGCCGAGCCGAGCAGGTACCCCCAGAACAGCGGTTCCCGGGACGAGCCGTCGCCGATGAACGCCCCGTAGATCGCCGGCGCGACCGCACCGAAGATCTGCGCGAGGGCGAAGAAGTACGAGATCGCCTGCGACCGCAGTTCGAGCGGGAAGATCTCACTGACGGTGAGGTACGCGCTGGACGCCCGGCCGAGGCGAAGAAGAAGGACACGCACCAGAACACGACCTGCACGCCCGCACTGATCGCATCGGCACGGAACAGGAACGCGGACGTCGCGAGCACGAGCCCGGAGACCAGGTACGTGGAGAAGATCATCTGCCGACGACCCCACGTGTCGAAGAGCCGCCCGAGGATGAGCGGGCCGAGCAGGTTGCCGATCGCGAACGGGAAGAAGTAGATCGACGTCTGCGCGGTCTTCAGGCCGAAGAAGTTCGTGAGCACGAGCGCGTAGGTGAAGAAGATCGCGTTGTACAGGAACGCCTGCGTGATCATCATCGTCGCGCCGACGAGCGTCCGGCTCGGGTACTGCCGGAAGAGCACCCGCACGATCGTCAGGAAGCCGACGCGGTCGAGCGGCGTCACCGTCATGGCCTTGGAGTCGTCGACGTCCGGCAGGCGCGAGCCGGTCGACCGCTCCACGGACTCCTCGATCGAGGAGACCGTGGCCTCGGCCTCCTCCTCGCGCCCGTGCGTCATGAGCCAGCGCGGACTCTCGGGGATGTGCCGTCGCAGGAAGATGATCACGATGCCGAGCACCGGGCCGAGGAAGAACCCGATGCGCCAACCGATGCTCTCGGCGAAGTACGCGGTGTCGAGGAGGTAGATGTTCGCGAAGGCGCCGAGTGCCGCGCCGCCCCAGTAGGTGCCGTTGATCGCGATGTCGACGTGCCCGCGGTACTTCGACGGGATGAGCTCGTCGATGGCCGAGTTGATCGCCGCGTACTCGCCGCCGATGCCGAGTCCGGCGATGAACCGGAAGGCGGCCAGGAACCAGAAGTCCTGCGCGAGCCCGGCGATGCCGGAGCCGATGAGGTAGATGGCCAGCGTGAGGATGAACAGCTTGCGCCGTCCCAGCCGGTCGGACATCCGCCCGAACACCAGTGCACCGATGACCTGCCCGAACAGGTAGATCGTCCCCAGCCAGGTCACCTGCTGCGTGGACAGGTGCAGGTCCGCCTGGAACCCGGCGTTGGAGACGATCTGGATCTCGAGACCGTCCAGGATCCAGGAGACCCCGAGGCCCACCACCACGCTCCAGTGGAACCGCGTCCACGGCAGTCGGTCCATCCTGGCGGGCACCAGGCTCTTGATCGCCCCGTTCGTCGCACTGCTCACGAAGGGCGAACCTACGCCGGGAACTCCGGGATGGTTCACGGCCGGAACGAGCGATCCGGGCGCGGAGCCGGATCCCCCTATCGAATCCGGCTCCGACGCCGGAACCTCAATCATCGCAATCGCTATGAAAACTCACAAGCGGACGGGAGGCACGTGGCGGACCCCGCCCCGTTCCTCCCGTCCGCAACGGCGTAACGTCGGAAGGGTGACCCGACCCACCATCAGAACGGTCGGCGAGCTCCGCGCCTCTGGTCACGTCCAGAAGTCGGTCCGCGCCGAGATCCGCGACAACCTGCTCGGCGCCCTCCGCGCCGGGCGCGACCCCTGGCCCGGCCTCCACGGCTTCGAGACCACCGTCATCCCCAGCTCGAACGCGCCCTCATCGCCGGCCACGACGTCGTCCTGCTCGGCGAACGGGGGCAGGGCAAGACCCGTCTGCTCCGCACCCTGCAGGGCCTGCTGGACGAGTGGACCCCGGTGATCGCCGGGTCGGAGCTCGGCGAGCACCCGTACGACCCGATCACGACCGCGAGCCGGCGGCGGGCCGATGACCTCGGTGACGCGATGCCGATCGAGTGGCGGCACCGGGACGACCGCTACGTCGAGAAGCTCGCGACGCCCGACACGAGCGTCGCGGACCTCATCGGCGACGTCGACCCGATGAAGGTCGCGGAGGGCCGCAGCCTCGGCGACCCGGAGACCATCCACTTCGGGCTCGTCCCGCGTGGACACCGCGGCATCGTTGCGATCAACGAGCTCCCCGACCTCGCCGAGCGCATCCAGGTCGCGATGCTCAACGTGATGGAGGAGCGCGACGTCCAGATCCGTGGGTACGTCCTGCGGCTGCCGCTCGACGTGCTGGTGGTCGCCAGCGCGAACCCCGAGGACTACACGAACCGCGGACGGATCATCACCCCGCTCAAGGACCGCTTCGGCGCCGAGATCCGCACCCACTACCCGATCGAGCTCGAGGACGAGATCGCCGTGATCCGTCAGGAGGCGCAGCTCACCGCCGACGTGCCGGACGCGCTCATCGAGATCCTCGCCCGGTTCACGCGTGCACTGCGCGGGTCGAGCGCGGTCGACCAGCGCAGCGGCGTCAGCGCCCGCTTCGCGATCGCCGGCGCCGAGACGATCTCGGCCGCCGCGGTGCACCGCGCGGCTCGGCAGGGCGAGGAGCACGCGGTCGCGCGCCCGATCGACCTCGAGACGGCGGTCGACGTCCTCGGCGGCAAGATCGAGTTCGAGAACGGCGAGGAGGACCGCGCCGACGAAGTGCTCGAGCACCTGCTCCGCACGGCCACGGCCGAGACGGTGCGCTCGCGGCTCCGCGGGCTCGACTTCGCCGCTCTCGTCGAGGCGCTCGACGGCGGCACGATGGTGACCACCGGCGAACAGGTCAGCGCGCGCACCTTCCTCGAGGGGCTGCCGTCGATCGGCGAGTCCGACCTCTACGACCAGGTGTGCGACCGGCTCGGGCGTCGAACGACGGCGAGCGCGCTGGCGCGATCGAGCTCGCGCTCGAAGGGCTCTACCTGGCGCGCCGGATCAGCAAGGAGTCCGGCGGGGGCGAAGCCGTCTATGGCTAGGCAGAACCGCCGGCTGGCGCGCGACGCCCGCTACGGAAAGTACGAAGACGGACCGGACCCGCTCGCTCCCCGGTCGACCTGGCCGAGGCGCTCGACACCATCGGCGAGGACGTCATGGGCGGCACGTCGCCCGAGCGCGCCATCCGCGAGTACCTCCGACGTGGCGGCCGCGACCAGCGTGGGCTGGACGACCTCGCCCGCCGGGTCGCCGAGCGCCGTCGGGAGCTCACGGCGAAGAACAACCTCGACGGCACGCTGCAGCAGGTCAAGCAGTTGCTCGACGAGGCCGTGCTCGCCGAACGCGGTCAGCTTGCCCGGGACACGGACATGGACGACGGCGACCGTGCCCTCGCCGAGATGCAGCTCGACAGCCTCTCCCCGTCGCCGGCCTCCGCCGTGCAGGAGCTCAGCGGCTACGAGTGGAAGAGCCCCACCGCCCGGCAGAAGTACGAGGAGATCAAGGACCTGCTCGGCCGCGAGGTGCTCGACCAACGGTTCGCCGGCATGAAGCAGGCGCTCGAGGGAGCCACCGACCAGGACCGCGAGGACGTCGCCGCGATGATGCGCGACCTCAACGCCCTGCTCGAGGCCCATGCCCGCGGCGAGGACACCCCCGAGCAGTTCGACGCGTTCATGGCGGAGCACGGGCAGTACTTCCCGTCGAACCCGCAGAACGTCGAGGAGCTGCTCGACGACCTCGCCGCACGGGCCGCTGCCGCTCAGCGGATGCGGAACTCGATGACCCAGGAGCAGCGGGACGAGCTCGACGCCCTGGCCCAGCAGGCCTTCGGCTCCCCGGACCTGATGGGCCAGCTCGCCCAGCTCGACGGCAACCTGCGGTCGCTCCGGCCCGGCGAGGACTGGGGCGGTTCCGAACGGATGGAGGGCGACCAGGGGCTCGGCCTGGGCGACGGCACGGGCGTCTTCCAGGACATCGCCGACCTCGACGCCCTGGCGGACCAGATCGCGCAGTCCGGACCGGGCTCCGACCTCGACGACCTCGACCTGGACGCGCTCGCCCGGCAGCTCGGCGACGAGGCAGCGGTCGACGCGAGGACGCTGCAGCAGCTCGAGAAGGCCCTCCGGAACTCGGGAGCTGTTCGTCGCGGAGCGGACGGGGCGCTCCGGCTCACCCCGAAGGCGATGCGGCAGCTCGGCAAGAGCCTGCTCAAGGACGTCGCCGAGCGGATGTCCGGCCGGCAGGGTGCGCGCGACCTGCGCCGCTCCGGTGCCGCCGGCGAGCCGTCCGGGGCCACCCGGCCCTGGGTGTACGGGGACACCGAGCCGTGGGACGTGACACGGTCGATCACGAACGCGCTCACCCGCACGGCGGCGTCCGGTCGGGTGGGGCCCGGCGTCCGGCTCGAGATCGACGACGTCGAGGTGCAGGAGACCGAGGCACGGACCCAGGCCTGCGTGGCGCTGCTCGTCGACACCTCGTTCTCGATGGCGATGGAAGACCGCTGGGTGCCCATGAAACGCACCGCCCTCGCCCTGCACACCCTGGTGTCCACCCGGTTCCGCGGCGACGACCTGCAGCTCATCGCCTTCGGGCGGGAGGCCGAGGTGATGGACATCGAGCAGCTCGTCGGCCTCGACGCCATGTGGGACAAGGGCACGAACCTGCACCACGCCCTGCTCCTCGCGAACCGGCACTTCCGCAAGCACCCCACCGCGCAGCCCGTGCTGCTCATCGTCACCGACGGTGAACCGACGTCGCACCTCGAACCCAACGGGCAGGTGTGGTTCGGCTACCCGCCCGATCCGATCACCATCGCGCTCTCCGTGCGGGAGCTCGAGAACGCCGGTCGTCTGGGCGCGCAGACGACGTTCTTCCGGCTCGGCGACGACCCCGGGTTGGCTCGGTTCGTGGACGCCATGGCGAAGCGGGTCGACGGCGCCGTCGTGGCACCCGAGAACGACGACCTGGGCGTGGCGGTCGTCGGTTCGTACCTCGGCTCGCGCCGCGGCGGTGCCCTGTTCCGCGACGACTGGTCCCTCTGACGCGCCGGCTCTCCCGCTCTGAGGGAGCGGCGCACCGGATCTCGGGGGCAGCGGACCGGATCTCGGCCATGTCGCGGACTGGAGGCGCGGGGCGGGCCCGCACCGCGCCTCCAGTCCGCGACAGGGTGGCGTCAGAAGAGGGGCCACGGCACCGCGGGGCCGTGTCCCGGTGGCGGCGGGAACACGCCGACGGCGCGGAGCGCCGCGACCCGCGCCCGCAGGGTGTCGATCTCCGCGACGGTGAGGTGCTTGTCCAACGCGTCACCGAGGTCACCGTCGAGCGCTTCCGCCACCCGGTCCAGGCCCTCGAGCTCGTCCGGGTCGAGCGGCTCCCCGATCCAGCCCCACAGCACGGTACGGAGCTTGTGCTCGACGTGGAACGTCAACCCGTGGTCGACACCGAACCGGTGGCCGTCCGGCATCGCGAGCACGTGCCCGCCCTTGCGGTCGGCGTTGTTCACCACGACATCGAACACCGCCATTCGACGAAGCGCCGCCGTGTCCTCGTGCACGAGCGTCACCGCACGGTCCTGCTCGTCGATCGCTTCGAGCACCGGGAGCCACGGCACCCCCTCGGCGTCGGCGTCCTCGGCCGGCACGAGGTCCACGGCGTCCCGCTCCGGATCGATCTCCTGCCAGCGCTGGACCATCCCGCGGCCGAACGGCCCGTCGCCCATCCACGTCGGCGGCACGACGTCCCAGCCGAAGGCTTCCGACACCAGGTGGGCCGCGATCTCACGGTCGGCGAGCGTCCCGTCCGGGAAGTCCCACAGTGGGCGCTCGCCCTCGATCGGCTTGTAAACGACGGGCTCGCCGTCGAGGTCGGCCAGGAACGTGGCGTTCGATGCTTCCCGGATGCGCGCCCGGATGGACAGCGAACCGTCGGTCATGCGGCGCCGGGCGGACGGCCCGCGGCCACGATCTCGCGCGTGCGCTCGACGAAGGCCCGAGCCGTCCCGACCGGGATCTTCACCTGGAACAGCCTCGGCCGGCTCGGGGATCTCGACGACGGCCTCGATCTCCTCGCCGTCGTCGCTCGTCTCCGCGACGATCTCGACCTCGTCGTCGATCGGGTACGCCTCGATCACGACCTGCGCGGTCGCCGGGTCGAAGCCGAGGCTCAGGGCACCGGCGCGGAACTCCGCCTCCACCGGCTGGTCGAGGGGCGCGCCGTCGCGGAGCTCGGTGGGGGCGGTGGACGGGACGCTGAAGCGGTTGTCCTCCACCGTCGCGACCTCGTCGAGGAGCTCGTCGATCTTGTCCGCGAGGACCGCCGACTGCTCCTTCTCGAGCGCGACGCTCGTGACGCGGCGGCCGTCCCGCGCCTGCAGGTAGAAGGACCGTTCGCCCGGACGGCCGACGGTCCCGACGACGAGACGGTCCGGCCAGTCGAAGCCGTGCACGATGGTGGGCATACCCGCATTGTAGGAGCGCCGGACGACGCCCGTTCAGGCTCTGGCAGTACCCCGCTCGGGTCCGGCGTCGTGGCCGGGGCCGCCACCGACCGCTGCATCGCCGGACGGGGCAGCACGGGCGGCCAGCCAGAACAGGTCGCCGGACTCGGTGTTCGACGCGACGACCTCGGGACGGTGCTCACCGTAGCGCACGATGGACACCGAGGCCGGGCCCACGGCGATGCGCTGGAAGAGGTCGAGGTGCATGCCGAGGGCGTCGGCGAGCACGGACTTGATGACGTCGCCGTGGCTCACCGCGACCCACACGGCGGTCGGGCCGTGCGCCGCCTCGATCTCGGCGTCGATACGGCGCACGGCGGCGACCGCTCGGGACTGCATGCCCTGCATGGACTCGCCGCCCGGGAAGACGACGGCACTCGGGTTCGCCTGGACCGTCCGCCAGAGGGGCTCCTTGGCCAGGTCGGCGAGCGTCCGGCCCTGCCACTCTCCGTAGTCGCACTCCGTGATCGCCCGCTCGATGCGGGTGTCCGGCGTGCCCGCCTGTCGTCCGAGCAGGGCACGAGCGGTCTGCCGGCACCGTTCGAGCGGGCTCGACACCACGGCCGCGAGGGGGACCGCGGCGATGCGCTCGGCTGTGCGGGCCGCCTGGTCGCGGCCGACTGCGTCGAGCGCGACCCCGGCCGTCCGCCCGGCGAGCAGCCCGGTCGCGTTCGCGGTGGTGCGCCCGTGCCGGACGAGGAGGACGGTCGCCATGTGCCCGATCCTAGGCGCACCCTTGACGCGCCCGGGGTGGGACGTTCTGATGGACCCATGATCGGGCGCCACCGCGCGGCACTCTTCGCCACGTCGACGATGACCGGGTTCGGGATCGCCTCGTGGATCACCCGCACCCCTGCGGTCCGTGACGAACTCGGGGCGTCGATCGAGGCGATGGGCGTCGTCCTGCTCGGCCTGTCGATCGGTCGATGATCGGGATCCTCGGTGCCGGGTCGTCGTCCGCCGGTTCGGGACGCGGCCGCTCATCCTGCTCGGCGGGATGCTGCCCGTCGTCGGCATGCTCCTCGTCGCACTGCTCGCCCCGGCGCAGCTCGCGGGCGGAGTGTGGGCGGGGTTGTTCCTGATCGGGTTCGGGTCGGGCGTCGCCGAGATCGGCCTGAACGTCGAGGCTGCTGCTGTCGAACGACAGCTCTCCCGCCCCGTCGTGCCGGTGCTGCACGCGTGCTTCAGCCTCGGCACGGTGATCGGGGGCGCCGCGGGCATCGCCCTGACCGCCGTGCAGACGCCCGTGCTCGCGCACCTGCTCGTCGCCGCCGTCGTGATGGCCGGTCTCGCCACGTTCGCCGCGGCGAACCTGCGGCCGGTCCCCCGCACCGTGCCGGACCCGTCCGCCGCAGCCGTCGCGACGCCGCGTCTCCGGTCGGTCATCACCTGGCCGGTGCTGCTCATCGCGGTGATCACCCTGGCGATGGCGTTCGCCGAGGGTGCGGCGAGCGACTGGCTCCCCCTCCTCATGACCACCGATCACGGCGCTCCCGAGGCGGTCGGCTCGCTCGTGTTCACCGGGTTCGCCCTCGCCATGTTCGTCGGACGGTCCGCCGGCACGCCGCTCGTGGCCCGGTTCGGCCGCGCACCGGTGATCCGCGTGTGCGCCGCGGTCGGGGCCGTCGGCGTCCTGCTCGTCGTCGTCTCACCCAACCCCGTGCTGACCGCCGTGGCCGCCGGCGTCTGGGGCCTCGGGATCGCGCTCGGGTTCCCGCTCGCGATCTCCGCTGCCGGCGACCACCCCACCGACGGCGACCGTCGTGTGTCCGTCGTCGCGACCGCGGGCTACATCGCGTTCCTGGCCGGGCCGCCCGCGCTCGGGTTCCTCGGGGAGCACCTCGGGCTGCAGACCGCGATGCTCGTGCCGGCGGCGCTGCTCGTCGTCGCGTTGCTCGCGGCACCGGCCACCACCCGGGCTCTCCGGCCACGGGTGGACGACTGGAGTCGTCCGTGAAGATCGGCGGGTGAAGCTCTCGACAAGGCCCTCGCGGCACACGGCAGCGGCGAGTCTCGGCAGCCGGGTCGCGCCGGATCCGGGCGACGGCCGCGAGCGGCGTCAGCCCGCCGGGGTGAACGCCTCCGCCACGACTCCCAGCAGACGCTCCCGGTGCCGCGGGTCGACGATCGCCGCGAGCAGCAGCCGCCACATCGTCGCGAGCGCCGAGTACAGATCGGCGCGCCCGGTCCGGACCGCGGAGACGAGCTGCACGCCGGTGAACAGCGGGACCGTGGTGGCACCGAGCTGCTCGGCGGTGAGGTCGGTCCGCAGCTCCCCGCTGGCGATGGCGAGCCAGAAGACGTCGGTGATGCCGCCGATCCACCGGTCGTAGAAGGCAGCGGTGGTCGCGCCGAACTCGGCGCGCTCGAGCGACAGGCGGATGCCCGCGCTGACGACCGGGTCGGTCAGCAGCAGGTCGGCGATGCCCCGGGACGCTGTGATGAGCGCCCCCGTGGGAGAAGCTGTCGACGTGGCTGACGACGTCGAATGTTCGCACGTTCTGCTCGTCGATGACACCGAGGGCGAGTGCGAGCTTCGTCGGGAAGTGGAAGTGGAGCGTGCCTTGCGACACACCCGCTCCGCGGGCGACGGCAGTGATCGTGGTGGCGGCGTAGCCGACCCGCTCGAACTCGCGGGCGGCGACTTCCAGGATCAGCGTGCGTCGTTCCACGGCACCAGTCTCGGGGACGGGAGGCGCGGGGCGGCGTCGGCTCGCGCCTCCAGTCCGAGGGGTGGTCGGGTCAGGCGGCTTCCCTGTCCAGGGTGATGTGGGCATCCTGGACGTCCTGCAGGTCGCGCCCGCGGAACCAGCGGAGCAGCCACTCGGCGGGTGATCCCACCAGTCCGTCGGGTAGCCCGCTCCGCCCGGTGAGGAACGTGCTGAACCCGGGCTCGTCGAGCACCTCGCTGTCGGACGGGTTGCCGAACGCCATCGCCCAGCCGTCGAACCGGCGGGTCTCGATCGGCTCGCGCGACAACGACTTCACGTCCCGGTGGCGCGGGTCCCGTTCGATGACGGCGAACCGGTCCTCGACGCTCCACGACGGCCCCTCGAGCACCTGCATGAACCGTCCACCCTTCGCGAGCAGGAGTCCCGAGACGCCGAGCGCCTGGTTCCGGAGCCGCGCCTCGCGCAGCATGTCGACCAGCTGGCCGTCGGTGAGGTCGTCGACGGCGACGGACATGTACACGAGCGAAGTGAAGGAGGACATCCCCGTCAGTCTGGTCACGCCCGTCGACCCGGTCAACGCGGTCGTCCGCCCACCGCACTCGGTCGCCGAGGGCGGACGACGAGGCAGCGTCAGGTGAGCGCCAGCAGGGTGTTGACCTGTTCGTTGACGCCGGTGAGCGTCGTGATCGGCTTGCCGTTGGCGTACACGTCGTCGAACGCGGGTTGGAGCAGCGCCTGCACGTCGGCGGGGTTGCGGGTGACCGGGAAGAGGAAGGTGGTCTTCTCCTCGACCTGGCGGGTGAACGCCGAGACGTCGAGGCCGCGCTTCCGGAACGACGCGACGGCCGCCTCGGTGCCGGCCGGCCGTGCCGGGAACACGATGCCCGCCCTGCCGACGATCGACTGCGCGGCGTCGCTGCCGAGGTACGCCACCCACTTCGCGGCGGCCTCGGGGTCCTTCGCCTGCTTCGTGATCGAGTCGCCGAGCCCGTTGAACATCGAGGCGCGGTGTCCGACCGGGCCGACGGGAGTCGGGGCGACCGCGATGTCGAGGTCCTCCATGCCGAGGTACGTGCCGATCATCCACGAGCCGTTGAACGACAGCGCGCACTTGCCCGCACCGAGCTGCACGTCGGGTCCCGTGGTGGTGGAGAACACCCCGTACTTCGCCATGTAGCCCTTGTCCGCGAGCCGGTAGTACCAGGCGAGGGTGTCCTGCACGGCCTTCTCGTCGTAGCGGAACTTGTCGCCCCACGGGTTCTCGTTCGTGTAGAACCAGTCGATGGACCCGGTGAACGGGGACCACTGGGTCTGCCCGAAGCCGTCGCCGCCGGATCCGTTCGACGAGATCCCGTAGACCGCGACGTCGTGCTTGTCGAAGCCTCGTTCGTCGCCGCGACGGCCCTTGGAGTCGACGGTCAGGTGGGCGAGCATGCGTTCGAACGAGCCGCCGTCGTCGGGGTTCCACTCGAGGTCGGCGAGGTCCGCGTCGGACACGTCGGCCTTCGCCATCGCCTTCCGGTCGTAGAACATCGCGATGGTGTCCCAGTCCTTCGGCGACCCGTACCGGTGGCCGTCCTTGCCCTTCCAGAGCTTGGCGAGCCCGGACTGGTAGTCGGCGTCCCGGATGCCCTTCGTGGCCTCGAGCTCGTCGAGCTTGTACAGGACGTCGAGGTCGGCGTACTGCGGGAACTTCGTCAGGTGGTCGGTGAACACGTCGGCGCGGTGCCGGCGATGAACCCGGCGGTGAGCTTCGTCCAGTAGTCGTTCCAGCCGAGCTGGGTGATCTTCACCGTGATGTCGGGGTTCTCGCGGTGGAAGGCGTCGGCGACGGCCTGGTAGGCGGGCAGCTGGTTGGAGTCCCAGAGCCAGTAGCTGACCGTGCGGGCGCCGGAACGTCCGCCGGAGCTGCCACGGCTGGACGACGAGCACGCGGCGAGGGCGCCGAGGGCGAGCGCGGAGGCACCGCCGGCGAACAGGGCGCGGCGGGAGAGCGAGTTGGTCATCTGGTGCCTACTTGATTCCGGAGAAGCCGATGGAGTTGACGATGCGCTTGGCGAAGACGCCGAACAGCACGATCATCGGGAGCGCCGCGACCAGGGTCGCGGCCATGAGCCCGGCCCAGTCGGTGCCGGACTGCGGGGTCTGCGACTTGAAGACGCCGAGCGCGACGGTGAGGACCCGCGAGCTGTCGGTGTACGACACCATCAGCGGCCAGAAGTAGTCGTTCCAGCTCGTGATGTACGTCAGCACGGCGAGGGTGGCGATCGGGGCCGAGGCCATCGGGATGACCAGCCGGAAGAACACCGGATCTTCCCTGCACCGTCGATCAGGGCGGCTTCCTCGACCTCCTTCGAGATGCCGAGGAAGAACTGCCGCAGGAAGAACACCGCGAACGGGGTCATGAACATCGTCGGCAGGGCGATTCCGAGCAGGTTGTCGACGAGCCCGAGCTGTTTGATGAGCGTGAAGTTCGGCAGGAGCGTGAAGATCGCGGGGACCATCAGGCCGGCGAGGAACACCGCGAAGACCTTGTCGCGCCCGGGCCAACGCAGGCGGGCGAACGCGTAGGCCGCCGCGGCGGAGAAGAACACCTGGCCGACGGTGACGAGGGTCGAGACGATGACGGAGTTGCCGAGGTAGCGCCAGAAGTTCAGCGCGGCGCCGGAGCCGCCCTGCTCGAGGGCCTCCTTCGTGGACTGCAGGCCGAAGACCCGCTCGAACCCGCCGAGGCTGAACCCGACGGGCAGCAGCGAGGTCGGGTCGGAGTTGATCGCACCGTTCGACGACAGCGCGGTCCGGAGGATCCAGTAGAACGGGAACAGCGTGATGACGATGACGGCGATCATCGCGATCCACGCGAGGATCCGGCCGATCGACGGGCGCCGACGGTGCGCGGCGCCCGGTCGCGGCGCTCGCTTCGTGGTGACGGAACGGGTCAGGGTCGTGGTCATGATCGGACGCTCCGTTCAGTCCAGGTCCGACTCGCCCGAGCGGGTGAGGCGGTACTGGATGATCGTGATGATGCTGAGGACGATGAGGAGCGCGACCGACACGGCCGACGCGTAGCCGAACTGGAACCGGCCGAACGCCAGGTTGTAGATGTAGTTCTGCACGACGTTCGTGGCGTTCGCCGGGCCGCCCTGCGTGGTGACCGCGACGGTGTCGAACACCTGGAACGAGCCGATGACGGTGATGATCAGCACCAGCGACAGGATCGGGCGGAGCAGCGGCACCGTGATGCGCCAGAACATCTTCCACTCGCTGGCCCCGTCGATGCGCCCGGCCTCGTAGACCGTCTCGGGCAGGGACTGCAGGCCCGCGAAGATGAGCAGGGCGGTGTAGCCGACGTGCCGCCAGACGTTGATGAGTGCGATCGAGGGGATGCCCCAGACGTCGCTCTGCAGGAAGGGGATGCGGTCGAGTCCCAGGGCGGCGAGCATCTCGTTGCCGATGCCGAGCTGCGTGTCGAGGATCCACAGCCAGACGAGTGCCGCGACCACGTTCGACACGAGGTACGGCGCGAGGACGATGCCCCGCACGAAGGTCGACTTGGTCAGGCGGTGCATCATCACCGCGATGAAGAGCGCCACGACCGTCTGGATCACGATGTTGATGACGACGTACTCGACGGTGACGACCATCGAGTGCCAGAAGATCGAGTCCTGTGCGAGCCGCACGTAGTTCTGCAGCCCGGTAAACTCCGGCGGGGTGAGCAGGTTGTACGAGGTGAAGCTGAGGTAGATCCCCGGACGGTCGGCCACGCCAGGAAGACGGCGAACCCGACGCTGGCGGGGGCGATGAAGACCAGTGCCAGCCAGAGGTCGTTCCTGGGTCGGCGCCGCGGGGAGGTGGTGCCGGCCCGGGCGAGGTCGGCGGTCCGACTCCGTCTCGTGCTGGCTGTCGTCAGGGGTGACGACACTGGGCTCTCGGTGGCCATCGCGACTCCTTCGTCTGCGGTGGACTGACGTGCAGCAGTCCGTGAGCCGGGAATCTACACGTGGAGATAGGTGGGGGCAAGGGTTTAATTCCAAGCAACGAACGGGGGTTGTCACGAGTAGACGTTCGTGTCAGGATGGCCCCCGATCGCATCGGAGCGACCTGCCCGGCGACGCATCCCACACCTGGAAAGGTCACTGATGATCTCAGTCGGAATGGTCGGCGCCGGCCAGTTCGCCCCCAGTTCGCCAAGCTGTTCAAGCTGCACCCGGACGTCGACCGCGTGTTCGTCACGGACCTCGTCGACGACCGCGCCTCGGAGCTCGTCGAGACGCAGCACCTCGACGGCACGTTCCCGGACTTCGACGCCGTCCTGGCCTCGGACGTCGACGCCGTCGCGATCTTCACGCAGCGCTGGACCCACGGCCCCCTCGTCGTCAAGGCCCTGCGCGCCGGCAAGCACGTCTACTCCGCCGTCCCGATGGCGATCTCCGTCGAGGAGATCCAGGCCATCATCGAGGCCGTCCGCGAGACCGGGCTCACCTACATGATGGGTGAGACGAGCTACTACAACCCGGCGACGGTGTTCGCCCGGTCCAAGGTGGCGGAAGGTGCCTTCGGCCGAGCGTCTACGCCGAGGGCGACTACGTCCACGACATGGACCTGGGCTTCTACGCCGCGTACCAGTTCAGCGGCGGCGACGACTGGAAGCGCACCGCCAGCTACCCGCCCATGCTCTACCCGACGCACTCGGTCGGCGGTGTCCTCGGCGCGATCCCCGGGCATGCCGTCAGCGTCAGCTGCATCGGCGTCAAGGACGACCGCGGCGACGGCGTCTTCGACAAGGACGTCAGCCAGTTCGACAACGACTTCTCGAACGCGACCGCGCTGTTCGAGCTCGACAACGGCGGCGTGATGCGCATCAACGAGATGCGCCGTGTCGGCTACCCGTCGCACATCCGCGAGTCCCGCTTCCGCTACTTCGGCACCGAGGCGAGCTTCGAACAGCTCGCACGGGTGAGCGTCTGGCAGGACAAGGAGGACGTGCACGACATCAGCGACCAGATCAACACGAAGGCGACGATGGACCTCGACGACCCGCGCCTGGCCGGGGTCGACCCCTCGCTCCGCGACGCGTTCGTCTCCGGCTACGCCGAGGTGCACGACACGGCCCGCCTGCCGGCCGAGTACGCGGGCATCCCGACCGGGCACGAGGGCAGCCACCAGTTCCTCGCCGACGACTTCGTGCGCGCCGTCGTCGACCGCACCCTGCCGCCGGTGAACGCCTGGACCGCTGCGCGCTTCACGCTGCCCGGCATCATCGCCCACCAGTCGGCACTGCAGGGTGGCGTCCGTCTCGAGGTCCCGGACTTCGGCGACGCCCCGGCTCCGGTGAACGCCGCGGCGTCCGCCGACGACGCAGCCGCCGTCTAGGATCGCACCAACCGTCGTTCGGGTGCCGGTCCACACGGACCGGCACCCGAACTCGATCCAGGAGGCGTCCGTGACCACCCCGACCACCCCCAGGGCGGTCACGCGTGCGGACGTCGCCCGGTACGCCGGGGTCAGCACCTCCGTCGTCAGCTACGTCGTGCACGACGGGCCACGACCCGTGGCCGCCGAGACGGCCGCGCGGGTCCGCGACGCCATCCGCGTCCTCGGCTACCGGCCGAACGCGAGTGCGCAGGCGCTCCGCACCGGGTCGTCGAAGATGCTCGGGCTCATCGTCCCGGAGCTCGACAACCCGCTCTGGTCCGAGGTCGCGATCGCCGTCGAGCACGCGGCCGCTGCGCGCGGCTACGACGTCCTCATCTCCAGCAGCGACGGCGAGGTCGCGCTCGAACGCGAACGGATGCGCAGCCTCTCCGCTCGTCAGGTCGACGGCCTCATCGTCACGAGCATCATGACGCGCCCGGACCTCTCCACCGTCGTCGACCCCGGCCTGCCGATGGTCCTCCTCAACACCTTCTTCGAGGTCCCCGAGTTCGCCAGCACCGGCGTGGACGCCCTGCGCGGCGCCTACGACGGCACGGCCCACCTCGCCACCCACGGGTACGAGTCGATCGGACTCGTCATCGGACACGCCGGATCGGACACGGACCTGCGCGAACAGGGCTGGCAGGACGCGCTCCGCGACCACGGCGTGCAGGACGGCCCCATCGTGCGCACCGAGTTCTCACGCGCGGGCGGGCACGCGGCCGGGCTGCGGATGTTCGGATCCGCCAACCGGCCCCGCGCCGTCTTCGTCAGCTCGGACATGCAGGCCGTCGGCGTCCTCCGCGCGCTCTACGAGCTCGGCCTCTCCGCTCCGTCGGACGTCGCGATCGTCTCGTTCGACGGCACCGCCGAAGCCGACTTCACCAACCCGCAGCTTACCACGGTGCGGCAGCCGATCGAGGCCATGGCGGCCGGTGCGGTCGACCGGGTGCTCGGTCGCGTCGCGGGTGAACAGTGGCACCGCGACCTCGTCCCGCCGAGCTGGTGCTCGGCGCGAGTTGCGGGTGCGACGTACGTCGCTGACGCACCCACCTGCCGGACTGGAGGCACGGTGCGGGCCCGACCCGCGCCTCTCCCCACCGGCACGGCCGGCCCGCCGCTGGCGCGTCGGTCCGGAACCGGCGGCGTGGGCCCAGGCCGTCATCTGGTCGCGACTGCGCGACCTGACGACAGGTGCGCGCGTTCCACACCGCGCAGTCGTCGTCAGCGTGCGCGGTCGGCCGACGTGTGCCCCTGCACCGCCTTGAGGGCGCCGAGCGAGACGCGGCGCTGCGCGACGCGCGTCACGGCTGCAGCCTCGACCGGCTCGCCGGTCTCGGCGTCAACGAACCGCAGGTCCGACTTCAGGTCGGTGCGGCGGTGCCGGTCCGCCCACCCGCCGAGCGCGAGCAGCACGAGCGAGAGGTCGCGGCCCGCGTCGGTGAGAACGTACTCCTCGCGGACGCGTCCGCCCTCCGGCTTGTAGGCGGTGCGTTCGAGCACGCCACCCTCGACGAGGGAGCCGAGACGGGCGGTGAGGACCTCGCGCGGGATGCCGAGGCTCTGCTGGAACTGGCTGAAGCGGGTCGAGCCGGCGAGGGCGTCGCGGACGATCATGAGCGTCCACTTCTCGCCGAGGACGTCGAGGGAGCGCGCGATGGGGCAGCGCTCGTCGCCGCCGAGGATGCCGAGCATGCGTCCATCGTAACTGGGTTCGGAATGCAGACACAACGTGTTAGGTTCGGTTTCCGTACTCAACCTCTCTGGACTGGAGCACCCATGACCGACCTCACGGACGCGATCGTCCTCGTCACCGGAGCGAACGGCGGCCTCGGCGCCGAGTTCGTGCAGCAGGCCCTCGACCGCGGCGCCGCCAAGGTCTACGCGACCGCACGGAACCCCCGCACCTGGAACGACGATCGCATCGTGCCCCTCCCCCTCGACGTGACCAGCCAGGCGAGCGTCGACGCCGCGGCCCGCACCGCGGCGGACGCGACCATCGTCGTGAACAACGCGGGCGTCGGCGGCTCGACCCCGTTGCTCGAGACCTCCGTCGAGGACGTCGAGCGCGTCTTCGCCACCAACGTCTTCGGTGCGCTCCGGGTCGCCAAGGCCTTCGCGCCGACCCTGGCCGGCGGTGCCCTCGTCGACGTGCACTCCGTGCTCAGCTGGATCGCGCTCGGCAACGGGTACTCGGCGTCGAAGGCGGCGTTCTGGTCGCTGACGAACTCGCTGCGCCTCGAGCTCGCGCCGCAGGGCACGCAGGTCGTCGGGGCCCACTTCGGGTACACCGACACCGGGATGACGGCGGACCTCGACGTCGAGAAGGCCGACCCCGCGGTGATCGTCGCCGCCATCTGGGACGCGGTCGAGGCCGGCGAGCACGAGGTGCTGGCGGACCAGATCAGCCGGGACGTCCGCGCCGGGCTGAGCGCACCACTGGTGGCGCTGTACCCGGGGCTCGCCGCGGCGGTCTGACCTCGGCGACCGCAGCCCGCGCCGCTACCATGACCGCATGGTGACGACGGGGGCGGTCGCGGAGCGACGGACGGGGTGGACGTCAGCGGGCTGGGCAGCGCTGTACTGGGTGACGGTCGCGCTCGGGGTGGTCGGCGGCGGCGGGTCCTGGCTCTGGCTGTACCTGGCGTCCGAGGAGGCCACGCGAGGCGCGACCCCGGACCGAACGGGCGCGAACCCGGGCATCCCCATGGGCGTGACCGGGCTCGTGGTCGGCCACGTGGTGGGGTTGGTCCTGCTGCTGATCACGGCGCGGCCCGCTCGACGCCGGGGGCGGTCGGTCGCGGCGTTCGCGATCGTCGGGCTCGTCATCGGGTCCGGCGTCGGGTTGGCGCTGTCCCTCCAGCTGACCGACGGACGGCTGGTCGTGCCCTGGCCGCACGAGCCGTTCGTGCCCTGAACGGCAGGTGCCCGATCGGTGTCAGCCGTGGGCTCCGCGGCCGGTGATGCCGCGGGTGCTCGCGGTGATCGACGCGCGCTCGTCGTCGGTGAGCCCGGCCGCGCGGAGGACGCGGACGAGAACGTCGCTCTTCCGCTCGATGTAGTCGTCGATGTCCGCCGACACCCGGGCAGCGCGTCGCTTCACGGCGGCGTACTCCTCGCGCAGGCCGGAATCGGTGCGCAGGACGTCTCGCACGGCGAGGTGGTTCCGCAGCGCGAGCGACCCCTCGGAGACGACGTACGTGTTGGTCGGCGCGAATCGGTCCGGCGTACGGAACGCCTGACGTCCCGGGACGCCGAGGTCACCGCGGGGCTCGAAGCCGATCGTCGCGAGGGCTGCGACGGCCGCCGGGACGTCCGCGGCTGCCACGATGACGTCGACGTCGATCACCGGTTTCGCCGCCAGCCCGGGTACCGCGGTGCTGCCCACGTGCTCGATGCGGTGCGCGACGCCGGCCGCCGAGAGCGCAGCGCCGTACGTCGATCGGAGCACCTCGAACCGCCGCGGCCACTCCGCACGGTACTCGACGACCTCGACCACACCGACCCCCTGGATCTCCTCGCGCACGGTGCACGGTACGCGTCCCGGTGTCCCGACGGTCGGTGGCGCGTGCGAGGATCGGGCGGTGCATCCCCGTCCCCGGTCGCGGTCGTCATCGCCGCCATGAGCGAAGAAGTGTCTGCGTTCGCGTCGCTCTTCGACGGCGTCCCGATCCTCGACGGTCCCGTCGGCGGGCACGACGAGCACCACCTGCTCGACATCGACGGAGCCACCGTCGCGGTGCGTCGGAGCGGCATCGGGTTCGCGAACGCCACGGCCGCGGTCGCGCACGCCTTCCACGACTTCGGGTCGGGCATCCCGGTGATCAGCGTCGGGACGGCCGGTGGACTGATGCACGGCGTCGAGATCGGCGAGGTGGTCGTCGGGGACCACTACGTCAACCTCAACGCGGACGCCACCGCCTTCGGGTACGCACTCGGCCAGGTCCCGGGCATGCCGGCCGGGTACGAGCCCGATGACCGACTCGTCGGACTCGCGCTCGCCTCGGACGCCGGGTACCGCATCCAGGCGGCGACGATCGGCTCGAGCGAGGTGTTCGTGACCGAGGGTCGAGCGCGCACCTTCCGTGCAGCCTTCCCCGCGGTCGCGGCCGTCGACATGGAGTCGGCCGCGGTCGCACAGTTCGCGCACGTCCACGACATGCCGTTCGTGTCCGTCCGGTGCATCAGTGACCTGTGCGCGCCGGACGGCGACGAGTTCAAGGAGCACCTCGACGGAGCGGCCGCACGTGCCGCACGTGTGGTGCACGACGTGGTGACCGGCCTGGTCAGCTGATCGCGAGACGAAGCCGTGTCCTGATGGCGGAGGGTGTGGGATTCGAACCCACGAGACATCTCTGCCCACCTGTTTTCAAGACAGGCTCCATCGGCCGCTCGGACAACCCTCCGTGACGCGACCACGTGGCGAGACGTGACCGCGTCCCGAGAAGTCTACCGGGCCTCCAGGCTCCGCAGGGGGACCGACGCAACGTGCGAGGTCCCGCGCAGGGTGCGAGGCCAACTCCCTCGCACACTGCGCGGAACCTCGCACCGTACGAAGGCCAGCGCCTCGCACCGTACGAAGACCAGCGCCTCGCACCGTGCGAGAGCCAGCGCGCGTCAGCGCGGCAGTGAGTCGAGCGCGGCCGCCAGGCCGTCGTCGGTGACGCCGCCGGTGAGCTCGTTGCCCGCGTCCACGACGTCCTCCGGCGCCTGGCCCATGACGACCCCGCGGCCCGAGGTCGAGGCCCACCGCAGCATGTCGATGTCGTTCCGCCCGTCGCCCGCGGCGAAGACCCGGGAGCGCGGGATGTCGAGCCATTCGCGGACCCGTTCCATCGCGGTGGCCTTCGTCACGCCCTCGGGAGCGATGTCGAGCCACGACGTCCAACCGACCGAGTACGACACCTTGTGCAGACCCATGTCCTCGACGATCTGCAGGAACTCCTCGGTTCCGTGCTCCGGAGAGATCACGACGACGCGTGTGGCGGGCACACCGAGCAGACGCTCGAACGGCACGGAGTCCCCGTGCTCGTCATCGCATCGTCGGGAAGTTGTCGGAGAGCAGGAAGTGGCCGGTCTCGTCCTCGACCCCGAACGCCGCGTGCGTGAGCGAACGGTGGATCGTCTGCAAGACCTCGGTGGGATCGAAGCGCTCCACGTGGACGCGGTCGTACGAGCCGTCCGCACGACGACCGAGCGTGATCGCGCCGTTCGCGCAGACGATGTACTTCGGCGAGATCCCGAGCGTCTCGAGCAGCGGGACGGTCATGCCCTCGCTGCGCCCCGTGGAGAGCATCACCTCGTGCCCCGCCGCCGCGGCGTCCCGGATCGCGGCGACGACCGCGTCGGTCACGACGCCGTCCTCGCGCATGGTCGTGCCGTCGATGTCGAGCGCGACGAGCCACCGCTTCACACGGGCGGGCGCACCGGCACCGGCGCCGCCGTCCACGAACCGGCCCTTCGTGCTCATCGGGGCTCGATGACCTCGACGCCGCCGAGGTAGGGCCGGAGCACCTCGGGCACGCGGACCGAGCCGTCCGCCTGCTGGTGCGTCTCCAGGATCGCGACGATCCAACGGGTGGTGGCGAGGGTGCCGTTGAGGGTCGCGACCGGAGCCGTCTTGCCGCTCTCCGTGCGGTACCGGATGTCGAGCCGACGAGCCTGGAAGGTCGTGCAGTTCGAGGTCGAGGTGAGCTCGCGGAAGGTGCCCTGCGTCGGGACCCAGGCCTCGATGTCGAACTTGCGCGCGGCGCTCGTGCCGAGGTCGCCGCCCGCGACGTCGATCACGCGGTAGTGCAGGCCGAGGTCCTGGAGCATCGACTCCTGGTACCCGACGAGCTTCTCGTGCTCGGCCTCGGCCTGGTCCGGGTGCACGTACGAGAACATCTCGAGCTTGTTGAACTGGTGCACCCGGAGGATGCCGCGGTTGTCCTTGCCGGCCGAACCGGCCTCGCGCCGGTAGCAGGTCGACCAGCCGGCGTAGCGGTGTGCCTGGCCGTCCTCGAGCGGCAGGATCTCGTCGGCGTGGAACCCGGCGAGGGCGACCTCGCTCGTGCCGGTCAGGTAGAGGTCGTCGGCCTCGAGCCGGTACACCTCGGCCGCGTGCTCACCGAGGAACCCGGTGCCGGCCATGGTCTCGGGGCGCACGAGCGTCGGCGTGATCAGCGGCTCGAAGCCGGCGGCGACCGCACGGTCGAGGCCGAGCGACATGAGCGCGATCTCCAGCCGGGCGCCGAGACCGCGGAGGAAGTAGAACCGCGAGCCGGAGACCTTCACACCCCGGGGATGTCGATGATGCCGAGGTGCTCGCCGAGGTCGGCGTGGTCCTTCGGCTCGAAGTCGAACTCGGGCTTCGCGCCGACCGTGCGGAGCGTCACGAAGTCGTCCTCGCCGCCCTTCGGCACGTCGGGCAGCACGACGTTCGGGATCGCGCGGGCGACCTGGTCGAAGGTGTCCTCGGCGGCGGTGACCGTTGCCTGGGCCTCCTTCACCTGCGCGGCGAGGGCCTGGGCCTGTTGCACGAGCGCCGCCTTCTCGTCCTTCGGGGCCTTCGCGACGGTCTTGCCGAAGGCGTTCTGCTCCGCACGGAGGGACTCGAACGAGGTGATCGCGCTCCGCCGTGCCGCGTCCGCGGCGACGGCCTCGTCGACGACGGCGACGGAGGCGCCGCGCGCCTCCTGCGAGGCCTTGATGACGTCCGGGTTGTCACGCAGCAGCTGGGGATCGATCACCGCACCATCCTAAAGGGGCGCCCACGGCAGCCGGGGATCGATGCAGTCCCCATCAGCGCCACCATCCTAAAGGGGCGCCCACGGCAGCCGGGGATCGATGCAGTCCCCATCGGCGCCACCATCCTCAAGGGGCGCCCACGGCAGCCGGGGATCGATGCAGTCCCCATCAGCGCCACCATCCTCAAGGGGCTGGGTTGCAGTCGGACTGGAGGCGCGGGGCGGGCCCGCACCGCGCCTCCAGACGGTCTGCGGGTCGCCTCGGCCCCCATCTCGGAGGATCCGCTCGGTACCGTTGGTGCATGTCGACCCCTTCGGAGACCGCGTCCGCCGAGCAGGACGCCCTCCAGACCGAGCAGCGCACGGCCGCGGTGGTCTACAACCCCGTCAAGGTGCACCTGCCGACCCTCAAGCGGACCGTGGCGAAGCACCAGCAGGAGGCCGGATGGGCCGAGACCCTGTGGTTCGCCACCACGGAGGCGGACCCGGGCGGCGGCATGGCCCGCGCCGCGCTCGAGTCCGGTGCCGACGTCGTCGCCGCTGCGGGCGGAGACGGAACCGTCCGTGCCGTCGCCGAGGTGGTGCACGACTCGGAGGCGTCGCTCGCGCTGCTGCCGAGCGGCACCGGCAACCTGCTCGCCCGCAACATGAAGCTGCCGCTCGACGACCTCGGCGGCATGGCGAAGGCCATCTTCGCCGGGCACGACCGCGCC
This sequence comes from Curtobacterium flaccumfaciens, assembly GCA_029689965.1. Lineage (GTDB taxonomy): Bacteria > Actinomycetota > Actinomycetes > Actinomycetales > Microbacteriaceae > Curtobacterium > Curtobacterium flaccumfaciens_E. The sequence continues at coordinate 3,632,685 of CP121450.1, forward strand.
ATCGACTTCGGCCTGATCGGCGTCGAACGGCCGGACGGATCCCGCGAGGAGTTCGGCTTCCTCGTGATGGCCGGCCTGGGGCTCGACGCCCGCATGCTCGCGAACACCCGGCCGGAGCTGAAGAAGCGCGTCGGCTGGCTCGCCTACCTCGACTCGCTGTTCCGCTCCGTGCGGGACACCGACGGCTTCGAGTTCCGGTACCGGCTCGATGAGTCCGCACGCAACGGCTCGGTCCGGGCGCACTCCGTGATCGTCGGCAACTGCGGCATGCTGCAGGCGAACGCGATGCTCCTGCCGGACGCCGAGATCGACGACGGGGTGTTCGACATCGTCGTGATGCGCCCGAGGGGGTTCTTCGGATGGGTCCGGATCGGTGCCCGGGTGTTCTGGGAGAACGCGATCCTGCGGTGGTTCCACCGGTCGTCCCTCGGCAACACGATCGTCGGGCGGCGCATCACGACGGCGGCGAAGCAGGAGCGGCCGCTGCGGTACATGCGCGGCGAGGAGTTCGTGCTGCGCCTCGACGAACCGGACGAGTTCGAGATCGACGGCGACCCCGTGGGCGAGATCGTCGCGTTCCGCGCGCGGATCGACCCGGCTCGCTGGACGTGCGGGTCCCCGTCATCGAGCCGCACACGGGACGCGGCCGCAAGCGCTGACGCGACCTCGCACGGTGCGACGTCGGGCTGACAGTGTGCGAGGTTCCGCGCGGGGTGGGACGCGATCGTCGTCCCACAGTGGTCGGAGGCTCGCACACTGCCGACAGCCGACAGCCGACAGCCGGCAGCCGGCAGCGGGCAGCGGGTAGCGCTCGTGCGTCAGCGTGCGTCGGGCTCGCCGGACACGATCGCGCGGAGCCAGTCGCGCGCCTCGACGAACGCCGCGTCCGAGTAGCGCGCGGGGACCTCGGGGCGGATCCCGTCAGCCCGCGGGTAGGAGCCGAGGAAGGTCACGCGCGGGCTGAACCGCCGCAGGCCGAGCAGCGCGTCCGCCACGCGCTCGTCCCGCACGTGGCCGTCGAGGTCGATGACGAACCGGTACCGCCCGAGCTCGTCGCCGATCGGACGCGAGGACAGCAGCCCCATGTTGATGCCCCGGGTCGCGAACTGCTCGAGCATGTCCACGAGCGCACCGGGGTGGTCGGCGGCAGCTCGACGATGACGCTCGTCTTGTCGGCGCCCGTCGGCTCCGGGAGCGCCAGCGTCTGCGACACCAGGACGAACCGGGTGACGGCGGAGGCGTTGTCCCCGATCGACGAGGCGAGCACCGCGAGGTCGTAGTGGTCGGTGATCCCCGGGGGCGCCACCGCGGCGTCGGCGGTGGGGTGCTCGTCGAGCAGGGCGGCCGCGGCGGCGACGTTCGAGGACGCAGGGATGTGGCCGTGTCCGCGCACGTTCGCCTCGAGCCAGTTGTGCGTCTGGGCGTACGCCACCGGGTGCGCGTTCACCGTGCGGACGTCGGCGAGCTCGGTGCCGGGACGGGCCACGAGCACGAAGTCGACGGGGACCAGGTACTCCCCACGATGCGCACGCCGGGGATCCGTGCCAGGGCGTCCTGCGTCGCGCTGACGCCGCCGTCGACACTGTTCTCGATCGCGATCACTGCGCCGATCGAACGGCCGCTGACGACGTCGTCCAGGGCCTCGCCGACGTTGTTCACGCTCCGCCAGGGCTTGCCGGCGGCGGCGTCGACGAGCTTGAGCGCCGCCTCGGTGAACGTGCCGGCGGGTCCGAGGTAGGAGTAGGTGTCGGACGGTGCGGCGGGCTCGCTCATGCGGCGAGCCTATTGCAGGGGCAGTCGGTGGCCGTGCCGGTCAGTCGGTGGCCGTGCCGGTCAGTCGGTGGCCGTGCCGGTGAGCCGCGCCTCGCAGATGGCGGTGTCGTCGCCCTCGCGCGGGTAGGTCAGGGCGGCGAACTGCCCCTCCGGGTCGAGGCGGGTGAGGAGCGCCGCAGCGATGCCGTCGAGCTGCGCGATCTGCTCGTCGGTCAACGCGTCGATCACCACGCGGCGAGCTGTCCGGACGTGGTCGGGCGCCGCGTCGACGATGGCCGCGTAGCCGACGTCCGTCAGCCGGACGTCGGTCGCGCGGCGGTCGTCGGTCGAGGGGCATCGGGAGACGAGCCCGCGCCGCTCGAGCCGGGACACCACGTGGGACAGCCGCGGGAGCGAGGCGTTGGTGGCCGAGGCGAGCGCCGACATCCGCAGCGTCCGCGACTCCGTCTCCGAGAGCATGGCGATGACCATGTAGTCGAAGTGCGTCAGGTCGGCGTCGCGCTGGAGCTGCTGGTCGAGGGTCGCAGGCAGCAGTTCCATGACGGCGACGAGCTTCATCCAGGCACGCAGCTGGTCGCGCGTGAGCCACGGGGTCTCGTCGGTCATGCCGACATCCTACCGATTGGTTGTCGGTTCAAGCAGTCGCCGTGCGCGAACCGATCCCACGACGAGGACCGCGACCACCACGAGCGCCAGCGCGCCCTCGACGACGAGGAGCCGGACGCCGTAGTCGAACGGCAGGACGGTCGGGTTCTTCTGACCCTGCGCCTTCGCCGCGATCTCGGGGAGCACCACGAGCGCCAGCACGCTGCCGAGCACCACGGCGGCCTGCACGACGACGAGTGCCCACGCCCGCAGCGCCCGCCCGGTCCGGCGCAGGAGCAGCCCCACCGCGACGACGAACGGCGACAGGAGCGCGTCGTGGAGCACCACCGCACCGAGCAGCCACGTCGCCAGTCCCCAGATCCGGACCGGCCGCACGGTCGTCACGAGGACGTACGCGCCGAACGCGATCACCAGCACGCCGAGCAGGACGAGCACGACGCGTGCGGCCCTCATGCGATCACCTCGATCTTCTCGATCCACTTCGTCTGGAGCACCCCGGGCCGCCCCGGTGCGATGACGCGTGCGGGGAACCCGTGGTCGAGAGTGAGCGTCTCCCCGTTCAGCTCGAGGGCCACCAGCGTGGTCGGGTCCTCGGCGTACTCGGGCCCCATGTCCATCACGCGGTAGCCGCCGTGGCGCTCCAGGCTGGTCACCCGGACGTGTGACCCGGGAGCCGCCTGCACCGCCGCGAGGAGATCGCGCATCCGCACCCCCTCCAGGCCGCCATCTGGCTCCAACCCTCGACGCAGGAGATCGGCAGGTGCGCCTCGGCCGTGCCGAGCGCGACGAGCTCGGCACGGGTGAACGTGCGCGTGACGTCCGGTCCGACGACGGTGAGGTCCCAGTCGGCAGCGGTGGCCGTCGCGAGCACGCCGGCCGCGCGGGCGGTCCGGTTCACCGGGAGGCCGGTGGGACCGCGGTGGCGCTGCCGTGCGCCGAAGACGTTGAAGGGTTCGGCCAGCTTGTTCGACTGACCCGCCGTGAGCACCACGACGCCGGCGGTCGCCGCCGTCACACCGGCGAGGAAGCCGCGTCGTGCGAGCCGCTCACGTCGCCCTTGGGTCGCGGCGGGCGACGGACTGGGCCCACGCCGCCGGTTCCGGGGCGACGCGCCATCGGCGTCACGGCCGTGCCGATGGGGAGAGGAACCGCTCGGCTCGGTCGGCCCGTCCTGCGGTTCGCCGGCACTCGGCTCATCGGGCGCTTCCCGCGTCACCGATGCTGGATCCTGTCCGCCGGCGTGGGCCTCGGGAACGCCGTCGATCCAGCGGAACAGGCGGCCGGTGAGGCCACGGGGCTCAGCGGCGACCGCCTGTTCGGCCGCGCCTTCCGTTGCGGAGGCGACCCGCGCCTCCTGTCCGACGCCGGGCGGCAGCAGCTCGCTGCCCGCGGCGGGGTCGACGACGAACCGTCCGTGCTCGTCGTACGAGTCGCGCTTCCGCCAGTAGCGCGCGATGAGCCGGAGCTTCACGCCGACGTGGACGATCAGGGACCCGATGATCACGTAGGCGAGGGCGTTGTGCACCTGCTTGAACGGGAACGGCCACGGGTACCACTGGTACGTGTTGAGGAGGCCCGTGACCACCTGGACGATCGCGGACGCGACGAGCACCGCGATCGAGAGCCGCTCGAGCAGGTGCAGCACGCCGCGCACGGGCGGGACCTGCACGAGCGCCGGCATCACCGCGTTGAGCTTGGCGAGCAGCAGCGGGATGATCGCGATGCCCGCGGTGATGTGCACGCCCTGGGTGAACTGGTAAAGCTGCGCGGGCCGCGTCGCGAACCGCATGCCGGGCAGCGGCTGCTGGAGGAGGTAGCTGTAGACGCCGGTGGCGAAGCAGACCAGGAAGGCGACACCGAGGAGACGCCCGAGGACGACCGCCGAGCGCGCGTTCCGGTTCGGCGACGCCATCGCGTTCCGTGCATCCAGGAGCAGGCCGCGGACCATGGATAGCCTCGTCGCACCATGAGTGAACGACTTCGCCCCGGCCGACTCCTGCCGACCGTGCTGGCCGCGGTCGGCGTCCTGGCCCTCGCGGCCGTCATCGCCGTCGGCGTCACGCATCTGGGGTTCCTCCGATCCGGTCATCGTTCCCCATTCGTTGCGTGGACACTGATCGCTTGGACGGTGTTCGCCGGCGCGGTGCTCGCACTGCGGTTCGTCCCGGCCAGGTGGGCGACGTGGCTCGTGGTCGGCGGCGGACTGGTGGTCGGGCTCGCCGCCATCGCCGGACCGCCGAACACCAGCACCGACTCTGCCCGCTACGCCTGGGACGGCATCGTGCAGCACGCCGGGTCTCGCCGTACGCGCACACGCCGCAGTCGACCGCACTGTCCGGTCTGCGACCCGACTGGCTCTTCCCCGACAAGGTCGACGGCACCTGCGACCCCTGAAACCCCGGTACCGCGGCCTCGGCGACGGCGCGCAGGGGCACTGCACCGCGATCAACCGGCCGGACGTGACGACGATCTACCCGCCGATGGCGCAGCTGTGGTTCGCGGCAGTCCGCGCGTTCGTGCCGGCCACGGCGCAGTACATGCCGTTCCAGGTCGCCGGGCTGCTCGTGTCGCTCGGCGTCACGATCGGCCTGGTCGCGGTGCTCCGCCGCCTCGGCCGCCCGACGTGGTGGGCGGCGCTCTGGGCCTGGTCGCCGCTCGTGGCGTCCGAGGCGGTCACGAACTCGCACGTCGACCTGCTCGGGGCGGCGCTGGCCACCGCGGGCGCCGTGCTCGTCGCGTTCGGACGGCCGGTCTGGGGTGGGATCGCCCTCGGGGCGGCGACCGCCACGAAGCTCATCCCGGCGATCGTCTACCCACCGCTGCTCGGCCGGTGGCGGCACTGGTGGGCGATCCCGATCGGCATCGCCGTGTTCGCACTGCTCTACGTGCCGTACGTGCTCACGACCGGTCTCGACGTGCTCGGGTACCTGCCCGGCTACCTGTCCGAGGAAGGGTACGAGGACGGCTCCCGGTTCGCGCTCGTCTCGCTCGTGTTCCGGGGCGACGCGGCGACGGTCGTGGTCGGTCTGCTGGTCCTCCTCGCCGCGTTCGTGGCGTGGCGGCTGGCCGATCCGTCGCGCCCCTGGTCCGGCGAGGTCCTGATGATCGGCGTGACGTTCCTGGCCGTGAGCCCGCGCTACCCCTGGTACGCGCTGCTCCTCATCCCGTTCGTGGTGCTCTCGGGGCGCTGGGAGTGGCTGTCGATCGGCCTCGCGATCGCCCTGCGCGGGGTGTGGCCCTCGGCGGACGCCTACCGGTGGTGGCTCGCCGCGGCGATCGTCGTGATCGTCGTCGTGACCGTGGTCCGCACCCCCGCTCCGACTGGCGACGCTGGTGGTCCCGGCTGACGTTCCGGGACGGGTCACGGAAGCGAGCACTCGCGATGTCCTCAGCCGGTGGGCGTCCCGACGACGTACGCTGACGCGCATGGCACCCGCGACCCTGCTCGGCTCGTCCGGCGGCCCCGCCGAGACCGGCGGAGTCGTCGACGCCGGCGGACTCGTCGACCGGTTCGGGCGCCGCGCGATCGACCTCCGGGTGTCGCTCACCGAGCGCTGCAACCTCCGCTGCACCTACTGCATGCCCGCGGCCGGGCTGCCGTTCGCCCCGGACGACGCCCTGATGACCGCCGCCGAGATCGAGCGGCTCGTCCGCCTCGGCACGGCTCGGTTCGGCGTCCGGAAGGTGCGCTTCACGGGCGGGGAGCCGATGCTCCGGCACGACCTCGTCGACGTGATCGCCCGGTGTGCCGCGCTGCCGGACGCCCCGGAGCTGTCGCTCACCACGAACGCGATCGGCCTCGCGCACCGTGCCGCTGCCCTGTACGCCGCCGGACTCCGACGGGTGAACGTGTCGCTCGACACCGTGGACCCGGACGTCTTCACGACGGTCACCCGTCGACCGTTCCTCGACAAGGTCCTCGCCGGGCTGTCGGCCGCGCGCGACGCCGGACTCGCGATCAAGGTCAACGCGGTGCTGCTGCGCGGGGTGAACGACGCGCTCGCCCCGGACCTGATGCGCTGGTGCCTCGACCGGGGCTACGAGCTGCGGTTCATCGAGCAGATGCCGCTCGACCCGGACCACGCCTGGGACCGCGAGTCGATGGTCACGGCGGCCGAGATCCGGTCGCTGCTCACGCCGTCGTTCGACCTGGTGCCGGACGACGCCCCGCGCGACGGCGCCCGGCGGAGCGGTTCCGGGTGTGGTCGCGGACCGGTGCGGACGCCGGGGCGTTCCTCGGGACGATCGGCATCATCGCGAGCATCACCGAGTCGTTCTGCGCCGACTGCACCCGTACGAGACTGACCGCCGACGGGCACGTCCGCAGCTGCCTGTTCTCGGACGACGAGACCGACGTGCTCGGTGCCCTGCGCAGCGGCGCGACCGACGACGAGGTCGCGGAGCTGTGGCGCCGCGCCATGTGGGCGAAGCCGCGCGGCCACGGCGACGACAGCGACGACCTGGTGCGCCCGACCAGGGGCATGAGCGCGATCGGGGGATGACGGTGACGACGGTGCGGTTCTTCGCGGCGGCCCGGGCGGCCGTCGGGGTCGACGACGTGGCGGTGGACGCCCCGACGCTCGACGACGCGCTCAGCGCGGTCGAGGCCGCGGACGCCGAGCGTTGGACGGCGCTGCAGGAGCGGTGCTCGTACCTGGTCGACGGCGTGACCACCCGCGACCGGACGACGTCGCTCGTCGGCGTGGGCGTGGTCGACGTCATGCCGCCGTTCGCCGGAGGCTGACGGTCAGCGAGGGCCGTCGGGATCGCGAGCCGGCTCGTACACCGTCACCTCGTCGGCCGGGACCGCGATCCGGATCGGCTCCCCGGGGCGAGGTCGAGGCCCGCTGCGACCGACACCGTGACGTCGGCGACGAGGTCGCCCGCACGCACCCGCACGAGACCGTCCCGCGGCTCGAGCGCGCTGACGGTCCGCTCCGGCCCGGTGCCGCCGCGCGACACGACGGCGGTCGTCGGGTGGTAGACGGCGAGGGCCGGGCGTCCGGCGGCCACACCGGCGGCTCCGGCGAGGGGAGGCGCGGCGTGTTCCCGGGACGCCAGCTCGCCCCGGCGTCGAGGGCGATCCCGTCCGCGGTGGCGGTCCCGTGGACGAGCGTCAGCCCGGAGAACGACGCGGCGAACGCGCTGGTCGGGCGCCCCAGGACCGTCGCCGTCGCCCCCTGCTCGACGACGCTGCCGCGCTCGAGCACCACCACGCGGTCGGCCAGGGTGACGGCCTCGAGGGGGTCGTGCGTCACGAGGAGCGTCGGACGGCCGGTGCGGGTGGTGCGCAGTGCCGCTCGGACCTCGGCACGGGCGTCCACGTCGAGGGCCGAGGTGGGCTCGTCGAGCAGCAGGAGCGCCGGGTCCGTGGCGAGGGCCCTGGCCAGGGCGACGCGCTGGGCCTGCCCGCCCGAGAGCGTCGCGGGGGCGCGGTCTGCCAGGCCGGCCACGCCGACGGCGGCGAGGGCTGCGGCGGACCGGTGCCGTGCCTCCAGGCCGCCGGTTCCGGAGGCGCGCGGTCCGTAGGCGACGTTGTGGGCCACCGACAGGTGCGGGAAGAGGTCCGCGCGCTGCGCGACCAGGCCGATCCGGCGACGGTGGGCCGGCACCCCGGTCAGGACGCGGTCACCGAGCACGATCGAGCCGGAGCGGAGGCGCAGGAGCCCCGCGATCGTCTCGACGATGGTCGACTTGCCCGCACCGTTCGGACCGATCAGGGCGACGCACTCGTCCGGGCCGACGTCGAGACGGACGTCGACGCCGCGCTCGGGCACGACGACGTGCGCGCGCAGGCCGCCGCTCACGCGAGGACCGTCCTGGAGCGGAGCGCGGAGGCGCCGATGACGACGAGTGCGACGGCCACCAGCACCAGGGCCAGCGCGACCGCGGTGTCCGGGTCGATCTCCCGCTGCAGGTAGATCTCCAGCGGCAGCGTCCGCGTCACGCCCTGCAGACTGCCCGCGAACGTGAGGGTCGCACCGAACTCGCCGAGGGCCCGAGCGAAGCAGAGCACCAGCCCGGAGAGGATCCCGGGCAGGACCCGGGGCGTCGTGACCGTCAGGAAGGTCCGGGTCGGGCCGGCGCCGAGCGTCGCGGCGACGCGCTCGAACCGATCGCCCCCGACACGGAGCGCGCCCTCGATCGAGGACACCAGGAACGGCATCGCGACGAAGGTCTGCGCGATGACCACGGCCGTCGTGGTGAACGCGATGCGGAGACCGTGGTCGTCGAGGAACGCCCCGACGACGCCGAGCCGTCCGAACGCCGCGAGGAGCGCGAGACCGCCGACGACCGGGGCAGGACGAGCGGCAGGAGGACGAGGGCGCGGGCGACCCGACCCACCGCGAGGAGGACCGGGAGAACAGGACTGCGAGCGGGTAGCCGAGCACGAAGGCGATGCCCGTTGCGGCCGCGGCGGTGCCGAGGCTCAGACCCAGCGCGGTGAGCGACGCGGGCGACGTGACGAGGGCGCCGAACGACCCCCAGTCGACACGGCCGACCATCGCGAGGACCGGTACCACCACGAAGAGGCCGCCGACGACCGCCGGGACCGGGAGCCACCACGGCACCGGCGTGCGGACTCCGGTGGTCGCGCGGTCGGCACGGACGCGCATGCGTCAGGGCGCTCCGAAACCGGCGTCGGCCAGGACCTTCTGCCCGGCGGCCGAGCGGACGTACGCGGTGAAGGCCTTCGCCAGCGCCGGGTTCTCGGCGTCCTTGAGCACCCCGATCGGGTACGTGTTGACGGCCTTGCTCGAAGCGTCGAACGGCACGCCGTCGACCTTGCCGGCGGCGCCCTTGACGTCGGTGACGTAGACGAGCCCGGCGTCGGCCTGCCCGGACTCGACCTTGCCGAGCACGTCGGTCACGGACTGTTCCTCGCTGACCGGCTTCAGGTCGACACCGGTGGCCTGCTCGACCTTCGCGGTCGCGGCACCGCACGGCACCGGGGCCGCGCAGGTCACGAGCTGGACGTCCGAGGAGGCGAGGTCGTCGAAGTCGGTGATCTTCTTCGGGTTGCCCGGGGCGACGGCGATCTCGAGCACGTTGGTGGCGAAGTCCCGCGGCGACCCGGCAGCGACGTCGGTCTTGACGATCTTGTCCATGTTGGCCTGGTCGGCAGAGGCGAAGACGTCGGCGGGCGCCCCGTTGCGGATCTGCGTGACGAGGTCGCTCGAGCCAGCGAACGAGAACGTGATCGTCGTGCCGGGGTGGGCGTCCTCGTACCGCTTGCCGAGCGTCGTGAAGGTCTGCTGGAGCGACGCCGCGGCGAAGACGGTGATCTTCCCCGTCGGGCCCACTGCCGAGCTGCTCGCAGAGGCGGCGCCGCTGCTTCCGGCGGTGTCCGCGCCGTTCGTCGAGCAGCCGGCCAGGCTGAGGGCGCCAAGGGCGGCCGCGGCGATCAGGACCGCCAGTTTCCGCTTCTGCGTTGTCATCCGCCGATCGTATCCGCATGTGCGGTTACCGGGCGGCCTTCTCGCCGCCAGGCCTGGATGCCGCCGTCGAGCACGATCGCGTTCCGGCCCGCTGCCCGGGCGGTGCGGGCCCAGGCGGCGGCGCGGACGCCGCTGGCGCACACGACGACCACGGGCATGCCGTCTGGGTCGGGATCGAGGTCGTCGGGGTGGACGCTGCCGGGGATGACGCCGGTCGCGAGCTCCCGGGGCTGCGGACGTCGACGAGCACCGTGCGGACCCCCGGGCGTCTGCGTCGCCGTGAGCATCTGAGTCGCCGCGGCCTGCGCCGTCGCGGGTGGCTGCGCCGTCGCGGGTGGCTGCGCCGTCGCGGGTGGCTGCGGCGTCGCGGGTGGCTGCGCCGTCGCGGGTGGCTGCGCCGTCGCGGGTGGCTGCGCCGTCGCGGGTGGCTGCGCCGTCGCGGGTGGCTGCGCCGTCGCGGGTGGTGCCCGCGAGGAGCGCGGCGAGCGCCGCGGGGGCGATCGTCGGCGGGGCGTCGTCGACGAGCGGAGCCGGGCGGCGTGACCCGGGGCCGCGACGGAGCGGGCTCTCGGTCCAGCGCCACCGCCGGGCGTCCACGGTCAGCACCCGGCCGCGCAACGGCTCCCCGATCCCCGCGACCAGGGCGGTCACCTGCGCCGCCATGACGGACCCGACGGCGCCGCACAGCGCGGGGAGCACGCCGTCGAGCGCACACGACCCCTCGTCCGGAAGCGCCTCGGGGTGCAGGTCGTGGAAGTCGATCGGTGCCGGTCCGGCGTCGTGGAACACCGACACCTGCCCGTCGAGTCCGAGCACGGTGCCCCACACGAACGGGATGCCGGCACGCGAGCAGGCGTCCGAGACCGCCCGCGTGACCTCCACGCTGTCCGCGGCGTCGACCACGACATCGTGCCCAGCGACGTGCTCGGGTCGGAACGACTCCTGCAGCGCCACGACCTCGAGCGCCGGATCGACGCCGCGGACCCGTTCGGCGGCGCAGACCGCCTTGGGCCGGCCGACGTCGGTTGCGGCGAAGAGCGTCTGTCGCGCGAGGTTCGACGTGTCCACGACGTCGTGGTCGACGATCGTGACGCGGCCGAGACCCACGCCGGCGAGGTACGTCAGCACGGGAGCGCCGAGTCCCCGGCTCCGACGACCAGGACACTCGCCCGGGCAAGTGCGCGAATGGCACGGTCACCCGCCCCATCGAGGGCAGCGGTACGCGACAGCAGCCGACGTCGCTCGTCGGTGGTGCGCCCGGTCGTGCTCCCCGGCGTGGCTCCGTTCGTCGCTCCGGTCGTGTTCTCGGTCACGCGTCCGGCCCTGCTGTCGTCCGAGACTCCGCCGCCTCGGCGGGACGGCAGGGACCTCGACCGAGACCATCGTCGCCTTCACCGAGGCCACTGCGACCGCCCCGACCTCGAGCCCGAGATCACGGACGGCCTCGGCGCTCATGAGCGACACGATCCGGTGCGGGCCGCTCTGCAGGTCCACCTGCGCCATCACCCCGTCGACGACGAGGTCGGTGACGATGCCGACGAACCGGTTCCGCGCCGAACTCTTGGCACGGGAGGGGTCGTCGAGCTGCCCGCCACGCTCTCGGATGTGCGCGGCGAGCTCGCGGCCGTCCACGACGGTGCGGCCCGAGGCGTCGGTCGATCGGGTGAACGTGCCGCCGTCGACCATCCGGCGGACGGTGTCGTCGCTGACGCCGAGGTAGCGCGCGGCGTCGCGGATGCGGAAGCTTGGTCATGGTTCCCGCAGAGTACCGGTCCGTGGAACTCTCAGACTGGGCAGCACGGACGTCGGGTGGCCGCCCAGCCGCTGCGGCTACCGTCACCACCGTGAACGCACCACGGACCGGCACCGTCAGCGTCCCCGCTCGACGGGGCTCGCACCGGTCCGGGCGCGCGTGGGCGGGTGGGCCTCGAGCATCGGAGCCAGCGTCGTCCGCACGCCCGAGCTCACGATCGGCGCGCTCGGCGTACTCGTCTGCTCCGCTTTCGCCTGGGTGCCCTCGCTCTGGTACGACGAGGCGGCGACGGTCACGAGCGCCCAGCGGTCGTGGGCGCAGCTCTCGGGCGGAGCTGCACAACGTCGACGCGGTGCACGGTCTGTACTACGCGCTCGTGCACGTCTGGTTCTGGCTCGTCGGGTACACGCCGTTCACGCTGCGCTTCCCGAGCGCCCTCGCGATCGGGGTCGCCGCCGCACTCGTCGTCGCGCTCGGCCGGCGGATCGGTGGACGTCGGCTCGGCATCACGGCCGGCCTCGTGTTCCTGGCCCTCCCGCGCGTGCAGTGGGCCGGTTCCGAGGGCCGGCCGTACGCCACCATCACGACGCTCGCGGTGTGCCTGACCCTCGTCGGGCTGACGGCGGTCCGCCGCACCCGCACGGGCCGCAGCCTGCACTGGTGGGCCGCGTACGGCGCACTCGCCCTCGTGGCCGTGACGTTCAACGTGTACCTGTCGCTCGCGGTCATCGCGCACGCGGTCACCCTGCTCTGGACGATGGCGGTCCGGCGACTCGAGGTCCGGCGGGCGACGGTCTCCCGGAACGCGCGGGTCCCCGGGCCGCCGCTGGTCACGGGTGGCACCGTCCTCCGCTGGGCCGTCGCCGCCGTGATCGCCGCGGTGGCGGTCTCACCCGTGGTCGTCGAGATCGCGTCGCAGTCGAAGCAGGTGTCGTGGATCGCCGGCATCGGGCAGCGCACCGGCGCGCAGGTCTTCGCGACCGCCTGGTTCGGCGGGGTGGACGTGTACGCCGCCGTCGCGTGGGCCCTCATGGTCGTCGCTGTCGCGGCCGGCCTGTTCGAGGCGCACCGGCGCTCCGCGACGGTCCGCGCGCTCGTCCGCGCCCAGGCCGTCCGGCTCGCCGTTCCTCTCGTGGTCATCCCGACCGCCGCCCTCGTGCTCGCCACGGCGATGGGGAAGCACCTCTACTCGCCCAAGTACGCGACGCTCAGCCTGCCGTTCGTTGCGCTGCTCATCGCCCTCGCGCTGACGCTCATCCGCCCGAAGGCGCTGCTCGCCACCGCGGTCGCAGCCGTCCTCGTGCTCTCGGTGCCGACCGCCGTCGCTGTGAAGGAACCGCTCGCGAAGCAGGACTCGACCTGGGCGCGTGCGGCCGCGATCATCGCCGCCGAACGGAACGGCAACCGTGCCGACGCCGACGAGGGGGTCGTCTTCGGCAGCGTGTACGGCCACCCCGGCACCACCGCTGACATCATCCGGGTCTCGTACCCGGGGCGTCTCGGGGATGACCGACCTCGGTGTCCGCAAGGTCGGGGCCGACACCGGCGTGCTGTGGAACCAGACCGGGGACCTCGCCACGACGATCCCGAGCCGTCTCGGCGACATCGACACCGTGTGGTTCGTCGGGGGACGGTCAAGGCGCGGAACATCGAACCCGAGACCGCGTCGGTGCTCGCCGCGAACGGGTTCACCGCGAAGCAGCACTGGACGACGGGCACGGTCGTCATCACGGAGTACGTCCGGAACTGACCACGCGCGGCGGGCGGCTAGTGCAACACCCTCGCGCCGTGCACCGGTCCGGCCGCGCGCACGGCGACCATGCCGGCGGCACTGAGTTCGACCTGCACCTCGAGCGCGGTGTCGCGGTCGGCCACGAGGAACGCCACCGTCGGGCCGCTGCCCGACACGAGCCCGGCGAGCGCACCGGCCCTCTCGCCGATCTCGAGCGTCGAGGCGAGGGTCGGCTGGAGACGCATCGCCGGTGCCTGCAGGTCGTTGTGCAGGCAGTCCGCGAGCAGGTCGGGATCGCCGGCACGGAGGGCCTGGAGCACGTTCGCCTCGACCACGGGCGTCGTCGGGGCCGGGGCGATGTCCGCCCGGTAGCGCTCGCGGTGTTCGTCGAGCGCGCGGTACACCGCGGGGGTCGAGAGCCCGTCGTCGCTGAGTGCGAGCACCCACTGGAACTCGCCCTTGGCCAGTGCTGGGCTGAGTTCGTCGCCGCGGCCGGTCCCGACCGCGGTGCCGCCGGCGAAGGCGAACGGCACGTCGGCCCCGAGCTGCGCGGCGAGGCGGAGGAGTTCCTCACGCCCAGGGCCGTCCCCCAGAGCGTGTCCACCGCGAGGAGCGTCGCGGCGGCGTCAGCGGACCCCCGCCCATGCCTCCGGCCACCGGGACCTGCTTGTCGATCGTCAGGCGGACGCCACCACGGTAGCCGGCGGCGTCGGCCACGAGCCGTGCGGCCCGGATCGCGAGGTTCGACTCGTCCACGGGGACGGCGCTCGTGTCGATCGGGCCGGTGAAGCGCACGGAGAAGTCGTCCGCCGGCTCGGCCGAGACGTCCTCGTACAGGGAGACCGCCTGGTACGCCGTGGCCACGTCGTGGTAGCCGTCGTCCTGCAGGGCACCGACCGACAGGTAGACGTTGATCTTCCCGGGGGCGCGCGTCCGCACGCGGGTCGGAGCGGCCAGCGTGGTCATGCCCTCAACCTATCCTGACGGCCTGGAGGCACGGCTCACCCCCGTCGCGCACGTTCCTTCCCAGCACACGCGCCATGGATGCAGATTCGCGCGTAGGGTGGCGGAAGAACCGACCTCCTACGCGCGATTCGACCCCCTACGCGCGATTCGACCTCCTACGCGCGATTCGACCCCCTACGCGCGAATCGACCCCCTACGCCGACGCGCGGGCCGCTGCGAAGCCCCGCTCCAGGTCGGCGAGGATGTCGTCCACGTGTTCGAGCCCGATCGACAGCCGGATGAGCCCGTCGCCCACCCCAGCGGCCGCCCGTTCCGCCGAGGTCATCTGCACGTGCGTGGTCGACGCCGGGTGGACGACCAGCGAGCGGACGTCACCGATGTTCGACACGTGGTCGAACAGCTTCGAGCGCCGCGACGAACCGTCGACCGGCCTCGACCCCGCCGTCGAGGTCGAACGCGAGCACCGCGGACGGCCCCGCCGGCACGTACCGCTCGGCGAGAGCATGCCACGGTGACGACGGCAGGCCCGCGTAGTGCACGCCGAGCACCTGCTCGTGGGCGTCCAACCACGACGCCACCGTCGCCGCGTTCGACACGTGCCGTTCCATCCGCAGCGAGAGCGTCTGGATGCCCTGCAGCACGAGGAACGCGGTGAACGGAGCGATCGCGGGGCCGAGGTCGGCGGACAGCTTCGAGCGGGTGCGCTGGATGAAGGCCCGGCGGCCGAACTTCTCGGCGAAGTTCGTGTTCGCGAAGCCGGATTCCAACGAGGCGAGCTGCGGGTACTTCCCCGGCGACGCGGCCCAGTCGAAGTTCCCGCTGTCCACGATGAGCCCGGCGATGGCGCTGCCGTGCCCGGCGAGGTACTTCGTCGCCGAGTGCACGACGATGTCCGCCCCGTGCTCGATCGGCCGCACCAGGTACGGCGTCGCGATGGTGTTGTCGACGATGAGCGGCACCCCGGCCTCGTGCGCGACGCCGGCGACCCCGGCGAAGTCCAGGACGTCGCCGCGCGGGTTCGGGATGCTCTCGCCGAAGAACGCCTTCGTCTCCGGCCGCACGGCCGCCCGCCACTCGTCGAGGTCGGTCGGGTCCTGCACGAAGGTGAACGAGATGCCGAGGTCGCCCAGGGTCGACGCGAACAGCGTGTAGGTCGCCCCGTAGAGTGACGCGCTCGACACGACGTGGTCCCCGCCCGCGCGACGCCCAGCACCGCGAGCGACGTCGCCGCCTGCCCGGACGCGAGCGCGAGGGCACCGACGCCGCCCTCGAGGTCCGCGATCCGGCGTTCGAGCGCCGCCGCGGACGGGTTGTTCACGCGCGAGTACGCGTGCCCGGGGCATCGAGCATGAACCGTGCGGCGGCGTCCTCACCGGAGGGGTACACGAACGCGGCGGTCTGCGCGATCGGCGGCACGTTCCCGCCGTACCCCGGGTCCGACCTGAACCCGGCACGGATCTGCCGTGTCTCGAACGCCCAGTCGTCCTCGGGGTTGCGCCCGGCAGCGCTCACGATGCGGCTCCGGCCGACACGACCGACGGCCGGACGAGCGGGATGACCTGCTCGCCGAAGCGGTCCATCTCCTCGAGCTGCGGCGAGAACTGCAGCAGGAGCGTGTCCACGCCGGCGTCCTCGAACTCCCGGATGCGCTCGGCAACCTGCGACGGCGTGCCGACGAACCCGGGGCGCAGACCACGGTTCGACACCGAGTAGTCCTCCAGCGAGGGCACGTGCTCGAGCTGCGACTTCGAGATGAAGTCCTGGTACGACTCGTACGCCTGCCCGTGCTGGACGTCGGTGATGCGGGCCAGCTCGGCCTTCGCCTCCTCCTCGGTCTCACGCACGATGACGTACGCGGCCATCCCGAACGCCTCGAACGGCGGGAGCCCGGCGTCAGCACGGCGCCGCTTCATCTCGGCGATCTTCGTGCGGAGTTCCTCGACGGTCCCGCCGTGCGTCACGTAGGCGTCGGCGTACCCGGTGATCGCGGCCTTGCCGGCCTCGCTCTCACCGCCGGCGTAGATCCGCGGCGTGACCCGGGGCTTCGGCTCGAGGTGGGCGTCTCGACGTCGTAGTACTCGCCGTGGAACGAGTACGGGGTCTCGCGCCAGAGACCCTTCATGACCTCGACGAACTCCGCCGTGCGCTTGTACCGGTCGTCGTGCTCCGAGAAGATCCCGCCGTACTGCTTCGCCTCTTCCGCCCACCAGGCGCTCACGACGTTGAAGGTGAAGCGACCGCACGAGATGTCGTCGATCGTCGCCGCCTGCTTCGCGGTCACCGCCGGCAGGTGGTAGCCCGGCCGCATCGCGGCCATGATCTCCAGGCGCTCGGTCGTCGCCGCGATGCCGGCCGCGAGCGCCCACGCTTCGAGGCTCGGCGCCGCCGTGCCCTTGATGTCGTTGAGGTTGAGCTCCGGCACGAGCGTCAGGTCGAAGCCGATGCGCTCGGCGCGCTGCGCCAGGCGCTTCACGTAGTCGAAGGTGACCGGCATGTGCTCGTTCTCGACGTTGCGCAGCCAGCCGCCGAAGAGCGGGGTCCAGTATCCGAATCGCACGGGGTGAGTTCCTTGGGGAGGTGGGGAGGGACTGACTGGAGGCGCGGGGCGGGCCCGCCACGGGCCTCCAGTCCGGTGGTTCTTGCGTTCTCAGGCCGTGAGTTGCGCTGCGTACTGTGTCTCCAGCAGGCCGCCGAGGTACCGCGCGATCGAGCGCGGGCCGGAGGCCGGCGCGGTCTCCTCGACGGCCGGGTTGTAGTTCGTGTTCGTGTTGATGTCGTAGACGACCGTCCGGCCGTCCGTGGTCTCCATGAACTCGACGCCCGCGATCGTGATGCGCTGGTCGGCCAGGAAGGTGCGGAGTTGCTGGACGAGCGGGTGCTCGGCCGTCACCTCGGTGCGGACGCTGAAGGCGCTCGGTGCTCCGGTGCCCGGTACCTCGCACACCGCGCCGGCGATCGTCTGGGGCTGCGGGACCTCGCATGCGTCGGCCGGGCACAGCTCGAAGCTGCCGGCGCTCGTGTCGACGCGGACGGCGTAGACGAACTCGCCACCGACGAACTCGACCCGCGTGATGAAGGGCTCGCGGGCCGTCAAGTACTCCTGCAGCAGGGTGATGCCGTCGACCGGCTCCTCGAACTCCGGGCTGTCGACGTAGGCGTCGAACTCGGCGAGCGAGTCGAACCGACGGACGCCGAGGCCCTTGCCGCCCTGGTTGTGCTTCGTGATGAACGGGATGTCCTGGCCGTCCGTGAAGTCGTGCGCCGCCTGCTTGAGCGTCGTCGACCCGAACACCGCGGTGGTGCGGGGCACGTCGAACCCGGCGCCCCGCAGCAGGCCGTGCTGGGCGACCTTCGAGACCTCGAGCTCGAGGACGTGGCTGCCGCCGACGACCTGGCGGCCCGCACGCTCGAGCCAGCCGAGGACCGCGCGGGTGTACTCCTTCGAGTGCTCGTGCCCACGCGTGTGGCTCGACGCCGACATGCGGGACCAGTACACGCCTGGTTCGGGATCGGCTGCGAGGTCGATCTGGCCCTCGGTGAGGAGGATCTCCTCGACCGGGACCCCCTCGGCCTCGAAGGCGGCGGCGAGCGGCGGGAACCACTCGGGGTTCTCGTGGATGACGTACACGCGCGGAGTGCTCACGTCGCCACCCTAGGCAGGTCGGGCTGGACGGGGCCAAGTGTGTGACGCGGGGTTTCCCGTCGCGAGTCGTTGGTCGCGCTCTGCTCGATCGCAGTGTGCGAGGTCCCGCGCAGTGTGCGAGGCTCCCGTGCTCGCACACTGCGCGGAACCTCGCACCGTGCGACTCAGTGTGTGAAGGTCTGCTGGCCGACGACGCCGAGGAGTTCGAGCTTCTGCGCGTCCTCGGTGCCCGCCGGTGCGGTGAAGAGCAGCAGCGCCTGGGTCTGGCTCGTCGTGTGGAGTACCTGGCAGTCGACCGTGATGCGCCCGAGCTCCGGGTGCACGAACGTCTTGTGGTCTTCCCACCGGCTCGCCACCTCGTGCAGCGACCAGAGTGCACGGAACTCGTCGCTGTGGGCTTCGAGGTCCGCGATGAGCGCCGACGCCCGAGTGTCGTTCGGGCCGGCGGCCCCCACCGCGGCACGGAGCGACGCGACCTGTGCGCGAGCGAGCCGGTCGTGCTGTTCCGGCGCGTACTTCGCCCGCTCGTACTCGGTCATGAACCAGCGCCACGGCTGGTACCGCTCGTTGCCCGGCAGCCCGATCGTGGTGCCGAGCAGGGCCGCGCCGAGCCGGTTCTCGACGAGGGTCTCGCCGAGGTCGTTCACGACGATCGCCGGGGTGTCCTCGAGCCGGTCGAGCACGCGGAGGATCGCGGGGTCGACGTGGTCGGAGCGGTGCACCCGCGCGGGAGCGTTGTGGCCCGCGAGGCGGAAGAGGTGGTCGCGCTCGTCGAGGGTGCAGCGGAGTGCCCGTGCGATCGCCGCCACCATCTGCTCGGAGGGTTGCGGGCCGCGCTGCTGTTCGAGGCGCGTGTAGTAGTCGGCCGACATGCCCGCGAGGGCCGCGACCTCCTCGCGCCGGAGCCCCGGCGTCCGTCGGCGCTGACCCGATCCGAGGCCGACGTCCTCGGGGCGCAGCAGCTCACGGCGACGGCGGAGGAAGTCGGCGAGCGCGCTACGGTCCATGCCCCCAGTGTGCTGCGGGTCGGCGGACACTGCCAGGGATCGGCGGTCCCCGATGACGGCGCTCTGGTTCGGACCAGGGGCAGGCGGATCGTGGTCGTCATGGACATCACGAACTCCACCGTCTTCATCCCCGGCGCGACCTCGGGCATCGGCCTCGGGCTCGCCCAGCGCCTGCAGGCAGCGGGCAGCACCGTCGTCATCGGCGGCCGACGCCGCGCACTGCTGGACTCGCTCCACGACGAGTACGGCTTCGGCACCGTCGAGCTCGACGTCACCGACCCGGCATCGATCACCGCGGCCGCTGCGTCGGTCATCGAGTCGCACCCGTCGCTGGACACCCTCATCACGATGTCGGGGATCATGCGCGCCGAGGACCTCCGCTCGTCGGCGCACCTCACCGACGCCGTCGCCACCGTCGAGACCAACCTGCTCGGGACCATCCGCCTGATCGACGCGTTCCTGCCGCACCTGCTCGGCCGTCCGGCGTCGACGATCATCACCGTGTCGTCCGGGCTCGCCTACACGCCGCTCACTGCGACGCCGACCTACAGCGCCACGAAGGCAGCCGTGCACTCGTACTCGCAGTCCCTCCGGCAGCAGTGGTCGGCTCGTCCGTGTCCGTCCTCGAGCTCGTGCCGCCGGCGGTCGCCACGGACCTGATGGGCGAAGGGGTCGACTTCGGCGGGATGCCGCTCGACGACTTCCTGTCCGAGGTCGTGTCGCTGCTCGAGGCCGGAGCGTCGCCGGAGATCCTCGTGCAGAACGTCCTGCCGCTCCGGTGGTCGGAGCGCGACGGGACGCAGCGGCAGCTCATCGAGATGCTGGCGGCTCGGCGGCACTGACGACCGGCATCGCTCGGTGCCGGCGGACGCTTTGCTGCACACCGCCAGGCAGGTGAGACCACGCATCGCGAGCGAGACACCGCTGGATTCGGCGGTGTCTCGTCGCACCTACGGTGCCTCGTCGCACCTCCGGTGCCTCGCGCACATGACGAGGACGGACGCGGACGGACGCCGACGAACGCCGACGGATGCCGACGCCGGCGTCACGCCGAGGCGAGGACCGTCCGGCCGAGGCGCACGAAGTCGTCGGCGCTGAGCATCTCGCCGCGCGCGGTCGGGTCGACCTCCGCCGCCCCGAGCAGCTCCGACGCGCGGGCGCTGCTGCCGAGGACGCCGGACAGGCTCTGCCGGAGCATCTTCCGCCGCTGCTGGAACGCCCCGTCGACGAGCGCGAACACCTGTGCCCGGAGCGCTTCGTCACCAGGCGGATCGTGCCGGTCGAACCCGACGAGCACGCTGTCGACGTTCGGCACCGGCCAGAACACCTGCCGGCTGACCTGTCCCGCGATCGACCACGAGCCGTACCAGGCGGCCTTCACGCTCGGGCGCCGTAGACCTTGCTGCCCGGACCTGCGGCGATGCGGTACCCGACCTCCGCCTGCACCATGACGAGCGCGCGCTCGATCGACGGGAAGGTCGCGAGCAGGTGCAGCAGCACCGGCACGGAGACGTTGTACGGCAGGTTCGCGACGACGTGCGTCGGCGCCTCCGGCAGGTCCGACGCCGTGACGGCGAGGGCGTCCTGGTGCACGACCTCGAGCCGGGCGCCCGGCTGCATGGTCGACACCGTCGTGGGCAGCCGAGCGGCGAGCCGGCCGTCGATCTCCACGGCCGTGACCGACGCACCCGTCTCGGTCAGCCCGAGGGTCAGCGAGCCGAGCCCGGTCCGATCTCGAGGACGCGGGAGTCCGCGGTCACCCGCCCGGACGCCACGATGCGCCGCACGGTGTTCGCATCGTGCACGAAGTTCTGCCCGAGCTTCTTCGTCGGGGTGACGTCGAGCTGGGCCGCGAGGTCCCGGATCTCGGCCGGGCCGAGGAGCGACGCCACGCTACTCGTCCACCGTCACGGGTTCGGCGTCCCACGCGCCGTAGACGAGTTCGGTGTTCGAGGCGATCTGCGCCGCGAGCATCGAGGCGTCCGTGCCGAGGGTCTCCGCCATCGACCGCAGGGTGAGCGGGATGAGGTACGGGGCGTTCGGCCGCCCGCGGAACGGCGTCGGCGTGAGGAACGGCGCGTCGGTCTCGACCATGATCAGGTGTCGCGGCGCGATCTCGAGGGCGTCGCGGAGCGGTGCCGCGTTCTTGAACGTCACCGTGCCGGCGAAGGACATGTACCAGCCGCGCTCGGCGCAGAGCCGAGCGAGGTCGGGGCCGCCGGAGAAACAGTGGAAGACGGTCTTCTCGGGAGCGCCGACGCGGTCGAGGACCTCGACCACCGCATCGTGCGCTTCCCGGTCGTGGATCGTCAGGGCGAGGTCGTGCTCCTTCGCGATGCGGATGTGCTCCTCGAACGAGCGCACCTGGGCGTCGCGGCCGTCCTCCCCGGTGCGGAAGAAGTCGAGCCCGGTCTCGCCGATCGCCCGGACCCGGGGCATCGCGGCCAACCGCTCGATCCCCCGCAGGTGCTCGTCCAACAGCCCGGCGGCGTCGAGCAGCGGCGCCTCGTTCGGGTGCAGCGCGACCGCGGCGAGGACACGGGGCTCACGCGCCGCGATCGACGCCGACCACTCCGAGGTCGCGAGGTCGGTGCCGACCTGCACGACGCCGCGCACACCGACACTCGACGCGCGGTCGAGGTGCTCCCGGTAGTCGAGTGCACCGTCGCCACCGTCGGCGATCTCCATGTGGGTGTGGTTGTCGTACACCGGGACGACGAGTGCCTCGGGCAACGGCGGGTAGGTCAGGTCCCGCTTGGGCCGTCCCCTCGCCACGGGAACGGAGGTGCGCGTCGGTCACGCTGCGCCCTGCTCCGCCTGCTCGATGCGCGGGAAGAGCCCGCTCGCGAGCGGCACCACGGTGTCGGCGCCCTGCCACTCCCAGGCGCGGTCGACGCGCTGCTCGGCGATGGAGCCCCCGGCACCGATCGACGCCCAGAAGCTTCTCGGTCGCCTTCGGCATGACCGGGGAGACGAGGACCGCGACGGTGCCGAGACCGCGGAGCGCGGTGACGAGCACGGTCGCGAGGCGATCGCGCTGCGCGTCGTCCTTCGCGAGCGCCCACGGCTCCTGCTCGGTGATGTAGCCGTTCAGGGCGTCGACGAGTTCCCAGATCGTGGCGATCGCGTCGTGCGGCGCGAACTCCGCGATCGACGCGTCCGCACGCTCCGTCACCGACCGCGCAAGCGTGTCGATCGCCTCGTCCGCCGCGGTCAGCGCGCCGCGCTCGGGCACGGCGCCGTCGAAGTACCGGTTCAGCATCGCGACGATGCGGGACGCCAGGTTGCCGAAGCCGTTCGCGAGCTCGGCCTGGTAGCGGGCGGAGATGTCCTCCCAGCTGAAGTTGCCGTCCTGCCCGAAGGTGATCGCGCGAAGGAAGTAGTAGCGGAACGCGTCCGAGCCGAAGGTGTCGGTGATCTCGGACGGTGCGATGCCGGTGAGCTTCGACTTCGACATCTTCTCGCCGCCGACGAGGAGCCAGCCGTGACCGAACACGCGCTTCGGGACCGGGAGCCCCGCGGCCATCAGCATCGCCGGCCAGATCACCGCGTGGAAGCGGGCGATGTCCTTGCCGACGATGTGCACGCTCGGCCAGAGGCGCTGGAACGCCTCGTCGTCGTCGCTGCCGTACCCGAGCGCCGTGACGTAGTTGAGCAGCGCGTCGAACCACACGTACAGCACGTGGTCGCTGTCCCACGGGATCGTGATGCCCCAGTCGAAGCTCGACCGCGAGATGGAGAGGTCGCGCAGACCCTGCTTCACGAACGAGACGATCTCGTTGCGGACGCTCTCGGGCTGGATGAACTCCGGGTTCGACTCGTACAGGTCGAGCAGGCGCTGCTCGAAGTCGGACATCCGGAAGAAGTAGTTGCGCTCGGACAGGACCTCGACCGGGATCGAGTGGATCGCGCAGACCTGCTGGCCCTCGTACGCGCCGGTACCCGGCACGAGGTCGCTCGGCTGCTTGTACTCCTCGCACCCGACGCAGTCGAAGCCCTCGAACTCGCCGGCGTAGATGTAGCCGTCGTCGTAAAGCTTCTGCAGGAAGGCCGTGACGCCCCGCTCGTGACGTTCGTCGGTGGTGCGGATGAAGTCGTCGTTCGCCACGTCCACGGTGTCGAGGAGCGGCTTCCAGGCCTCGGTCACGAGCCGGTCGGCCCACTCCTTCGGGGTCACCTCGTTCGCACTGGCGGTGCGCAGGATCTTCTGCCCGTGCTCGTCGGTGCCGGTCAGGAGCCACGTGTCGTCGCCGCGCTGACGGTGCCAGCGCGCGAGGACGTCCGCAGCGACCTCGGTGTAGGCGTGCCCGATGTGGGGCACGTCGTTCACGTAGAAGATCGGCGTGGTGATGCTGAACGAGGAGCCGTCGGACATGCGCACCATCCTACGGGCGGGCGGGAGCCGCATGACGCGCCCCGCGCGCGACCTGTGGACAACCGGACTGGAGGTGCGGGGCGGCGCCGCCCCGCGCCTCCCGGCCGCCTGTCAGCGGTGTCACCGCGCCGCCAGCGCACCTTCGTAGAGGTCGCGTTTCGACAGGCCCGTCGCGTCCGCGACGGCCGCCGCGGCGTCCTTCATGCGGGAGCCGGCGGCGACCCGCTCCAGCACGAGCCGGACGCCGTCCTCGATGGTCGTGACGTCGAGCGCGCCGGTCGAACCCTCGACGACGATGCAGATCTCCCCGCGGACGCCGTCGGCCGCCCACGTCGCGAGTTCGACGAGGGGTCCGCGACGGACCTCCTCGTGCAGCTTCGTGAGCTCGCGGCACACCACGGCGCGACGGTCGTCGCCGAAGCCCGCTGCCATGTCCGCCAGCGTGTCCGCCAGCCGGTGCGGCGACTCGAAGAACACCATCGTGCGCTGCTCGCCGGAGAGCGACGAGAAGAGCCGGCGGCGTTCCCCGCCCTTGCGCGTCGGGAAGCCCTCGAAGCTGAACCGGTCCGTCGGCAGCCCGGAGACGGCGAGCGCCATGAGCACGGCGGACGGGCCGGGGAGTGCGGTGACGGTCACGCCGGCGGCAGCGGCGGCCTCGACGAGGGGGAACCCCGGGTCGCTGATCGCGGGCATGCCGGCGTCGGTGAGGACCACGACGTCCTCGTCCCGCGCGAGTTCGACCACCTCGGCGGCCTTCGCCCGTTCGTTGTGCTCGTGCAGGGCGATGAGCCGCGGACGGTTCTCGATGCCGAGCGCACGCATGAGGTGGATCGCGGTGCGGGTGTCCTCGGCGGCCACCACGCTCGCGTTCGAGAGCGTCTCGACCAGCCGCCGCGAGGCGTCGCCGAGGTTGCCGATGGGCGTTGCTGCGAGGACGATCACCTCCCCATTGTGGTGGCAGATCCGTCTTGGGGACGATCCGTAGGATGCTGCCGATGACCAGCGAGCTGACCGACGACCGCACCGCCGTGCCCGACGGGCCGGTCGGCTCCCGTCTCGACGACTGGTGGGGGCGCGTCCTCTCCGTCGGCTGGCGGGTCGCCGCGTGGCGCTGGGCGGGACCGCTCGCCGTCACGCTGCTGGCCGCCGTGCTCCGGCTGGTGGGCCTCGGGCACCCGCACTCCCTGGTGTTCGACGAGACGTACTACGTCAAGGACGGCTGGTCGATCGTGCACCTCGGGTACGAGGGCACCTGGCCGGGGAACCCGAACGACGACTCGCTGCCGACGACGGACGAGCGGTTCGCCTCCGGAGAGACCTCGTTGTTCACCAGCGCTGCCGAGTTCATCGCGCACCCGCCGCTCGGCAAGTACCTCATCGGGCTCGGCATGCTGCTGTTCGGTGCCGACAACTCGTTCGGGTGGCGGTTCGCGGTCGCCGTGCTCGGCATCGCGACGGTGTTCCTGACCGCCGTGATCGCGCGGTCGCTGTTCCGCTCGACGCTGATCGGCACCCTGGCCGGCTTCCTGCTCGCGGTCGACGGGCAGGCGATCGTGATGTCCCGAGTGAGCCTGCTGGACGGGATCCTGACGTTCTTCGTGGTGCTCGGGTTCGGCGCGCTGCTGCTCGACCGACGGTGGTCCTCGCGTCGGCTGGACGAGTGGGTGGCACGCCGGGCCGCAGCGGGCAGGGACACGCTCTGGGGACCCGTGCTCTGGTGGCGTCCGTGGCTGCTCGCGATGGGCCTGGCGCTCGGGCTCGCGACCGCGACGAAGTGGTCCGGCATGTACTTCCTGGCGTTCTTCGCGGTGTACTCCGTGCTCTCGGACATGGTCTTGCGTCGCCGAGCCGGCATCGAGTTCTGGGCGTCGAGCGCCTGGCTGCAGCAGGGACCGGTGTCGTTCCTGCTCACCGTGCCGATCGCGGCGGCGACCTACCTGGCGTCGTGGACCGGCTGGTTCGTCTCGAAGGGCGGCTGGGACCGCGACTGGATCGCATCAGGCGGGCAGCGGTGGACCGGGGGCCTGTCGTGGGTGCCCGACAGCCTGCAGAACTGGTGGCACTACCAGTCCGAGATCTACGGGTTCAACATCGGGCTGCACACCCCGCACTCGTACCAGGCGAACCCACTGCTCTGGCTCGTGATGCAACGCCCCACATCCATGTACTACGTCGGCACGAACGCCGGCCAGGACGGTTGCACGGCCGCACGCTGCGGCGAGGCGATCACCGGCATCGCGAACCCGTTCGTCTGGTACGCGGCGGTCATCGCGACGGTGGCCCTGCTCGTGCTCTGGATCATGCGCCGGAAGTGGGAGTACGGCCTCGTCCTGATGGGCGTCGCGGCCGGGTACCTGCCGTGGCTGCTGTACGTGAACCGGACGGTGTTCCAGTTCTACACGATCGCGTTCGAGCCCTTCATGGTGATGGCGCTGGCTGCGGCGATCGGGCTCGTGCTCGGGTCACGGAGCGATCCACGCCCACGACGGACCCGGGCGGTGGTGTGGGTCGGCGTGTACCTCGGGTCGTCGTCCTGGCGTCGGCGTACTGGTTCCCGATGTGGACCGGGCTGCAGATGCCGTGGGACTTCATCCGGTCGCACTACTGGCTCCCCAGCTGGCTGTAGGGCCGGCGCGGGGTACCGAGCGGGGCGTCGCGGGGCGGGGCGCCGAGCGGTCAACATCTGTCACTCTCGCCGAACCTGAACGACCAATTCCGTCCGTTCGGTGAACGTGAGCGGCGTGTCCAGCCCGCTCGGCGTCCCCGGCCCGCGTCGTCGAGCGTCAGTTGTTCGCGTGCAGTGCGCGCTCGATGGACTCGCGGTCGAGCGGCGTGCCGATCATCGGCGCTTCCGTACCGCCGGGCAGGATGCCCTCGATCAGGACCTCGGCGTAGCGACGCCAGGCGTTCGGGTCGTGCGCGCGGGTGCTGTCCGCCACGGCCCCGACCATCGAGGTCAGCATCGGCAGGTCGCGGTAGTCGAACCCGGCGCGGACGACCCCGGCAGCCTCGGCCCGTCGGATGATGGCGCTGACCTGGGTCTCGAGCCGGTCGCGTTCCTGCACGATCGACGGACGCGCCTTGCCGGCCCGGACGATGGCGTCCGCGAGGGCGCGGTCGCGAGCGCGGAACTCGAACACGCCGATCAGGTAGACACGGAGCGCCTCGCGCGGGTCGACCTCGTCCGCGGCACGGGCGGCCGCGTCGTTCATCGCCTCGAACTTGGTGGCGAGGAGCGCCTCGATCAGGGAGTCCTTGTCGGCGAACCGACGGTAGACCGTGCCGACCCCGACTCCGGCCTCGTGCGCGATGTCATTGAGCGTGACCGAGATCCCGCGCTCGGCGAAGCACTTGCGGGCCGTCTGCAGGATCAGCTCGCGATTGCGTGCGGCGTCGGCACGCAGGGGACGGTCGAGGTCGGTGGTGCTCACGCGTCCGACCGTAGTTGAACTTTCTGGGAATAAGTGGATGCGAACCTTCCGTTTCGGTCTACACTGGCCACAAACGGATGCATCGCATCCGTTTACGGATCCCTCTCCAGGAGCGCCCGACGGCGCGTGCTCCGCCACCCCTCCAACCTTCTCGAAGGAGGCTGCCGTGACGGCAGAACAGACCGTGCCCGCCCCACCGGGGCAGCACCCACGACTCCGGGCACCACCCCCGACAAGAACAACCACCGCTGGATCGCCCTGGCCGTCATCGCGCTCGCGCAGCTGATGGTGGTGCTCGACGCCACCATCGTGAACATCGCGCTGCCGTCGGCCCAGTCGGACCTCGGTTTCGGCACCGACCAACGCCAGTGGATCGTCACGGCGTACTCGCTGGCGTTCGGCTCGCTGCTGCTCCTCGGCGGACGCCTTGGTGACCTCTTCGGTCGCAAGAACACGTTCATCATCGGACTCGTCGGCTTCGCCGTCGCGTCGGTGCTCGGCGGTCTGGCGGACTCGTTCGGCCTGCTCGTCGCGGCCCGCGCGCTGCAGGGTGTGTTCGGTGCGCTCCTCGCCCCGTCCGCGCTCGGCATGCTCACCACGACCTTCCGCGATCCGAAGGAGCGCGGTCGCGCGTTCGGCATCTTCGGGTCGATCGCCGGTTCCGGGGCTGCGATCGGGCTGCTGCTCGGCGGCGTGCTCACCGAGTACGCGTCCTGGCGCTGGTGTCTCTACGTGAACGTGGTGTTCGCGGCGCTCGGCGTCATCGGTGCACTCGTGTTCATGGCGAAGCCGCCGAAGGTCGAACGTCCGCGCATCGACGTCGCCGGCGTCCTCACCATCACCGCGGGCCTGGTCGGTGTGGTCTACGGCTTCTCGAACGCCGAGACCAACGGCTGGGACGCTCCGCTCACGATCGTCATGCTGGCCGCCGGCGTGGTGCTCGTCGCCGCGTTCGTGTTCATCGAGACCCGGGTCGAGCACCCGCTCCTCCCGCTGCGTGTCGTGCTCGACCGTGACCGCGGTGGCTCGTTCATCGCGATCGGCCTCGTCGCGATCGGGATGTTCGGCATCTTCCTGTTCCTGACCTACTACCTGGAGCAGACGCTCGGGTTCAGCTCGTTGCAGACCGGCCTGGCGTTCCTGCCGATGCCGCTGTCAATCATGATCTCGGCGACGCAGATCGGTGGTCGCCTCCTGCCCCGTGTCGGTCCGAAGATCCTCATCTTCGCCGGCGGCCTCGTCGCGTCGATCGGCCTGCTGCTGCTCCTCCGCACCGATGTCGACAGCTCCTACGCGGGCACCGTGCTGCCGGCGCTGATCGTCATCGGCCTCGGAATGGGCACGATCTTCTCGTCCGCGATGAACACCGCCACGACCGGGGTCGCCCGTGCGGATGCCGGCGTGGCCTCGGCGACGGTGAACACGATGCAGCAGATCGGCGGCTCGATCGGCACCGCGCTCCTGTCCACCATCTTTGCGGACGTCGTGAAGAACAGCCTCTCGGGGCTGTCCGCGGCACCGACGAAGCTGCAGCAGGCGCAGGCAGTCCTCGACGGGTACCACGTGGCGTTCGGAATCTCGGCGGGCGTGCTCGTCCTGGTCGCCCTCGCCGGCGGGCTCCTCATCAACCGCCAGTCGGTGCGGCTCGCAAAGCTCGAGCACGCCAGCGCCTCGACGACGGGGAGCATCCCGACCGCCGCGCACTGACACCCGCGCGACCGCGTACGAACGGCCCGCTCCGGTTCTCCGGGATGGGCCGTTCGGCGTGTGCGCGGGCGGTACGGGCGCGAGCGAGCGGGCGTGTGCGCGGGCGCGAGCGGGCGGTAGGGCGGCGTGTGTGCGGGTCCCGAACGACAACGCCGACGTCGTACGACATCGGAGTCGTCGTTCC
The DNA here is from genome assembly GCA_029689965.1 of Curtobacterium flaccumfaciens. Classification (GTDB taxonomy): domain Bacteria; phylum Actinomycetota; class Actinomycetes; order Actinomycetales; family Microbacteriaceae; genus Curtobacterium; species Curtobacterium flaccumfaciens_E. The sequence continues at coordinate 3,661,301 of CP121450.1, forward strand.
GCGTCGCCGCGCACCCACCCGCGACCGCCCATCCACCCACCCGCACCCACCCCGCCGCGCTCCGACCGCGCCCCCACCACCTGAATCTCCTTCGGGAGAACCCGGGCCGGTTGCGCAGTGTGTCGGATTCCCTCGCACGCGTCAGGGGTGCCGATTATGGTGTGCGCCATGGCCCCCGTCCTGACCTCGCCGCTCGTGTCGACGCAGTGGCTCGCAGACCACCTCGGTGCTGACGAGCTCGTCGTGCTCGACGCTTCCGTGCACACGGTGGGGACCGGCCTCGAGACGATGTGGCGACCCGCCCAGGATTCCTACGAAGAGCGCGGTCACGTGCCGGGCGCACGGTACGCCGACCTGGTCGGAGCGTTCTCGACGCCCGACGCCGACGTACCGTTCACCCGTCCTGGCGCAGATCGGTTCGAGTCGGCCGCACGCGACCTCGGCGTGACGAACACCTCGACGGTCGTGGTCTACGACGACAGCGTCGGCGAGTGGTCGGCGCGCCTGTGGTGGATCTTCCGCTCGTTCGGCTTCGACGCCGTCGCGGTCCTCGACGGCGGCTTCACGAAGTGGCGCGACGAGGGCCGGCCGGTCCGCATCGGTGCGCTCCGCACCTCGCCGAAGGGTCCCGAGACGAGCACCGGGACGGATGCCGCGTCGAGCCCGTTCCTCGCGGGCGAGGAGCGTCCCCTGTGGGCCGACCACGACCGTGTCCTCCGGGCCGTCCGGGGAGAGCAGCCCGCGTCGCTCGTGTTCGCCGCGCCGGAGTCCGCACTCGGGCCGGAGCACCCGCCGATCGTCCCGGGCAGCACGCCCATCGCGGTCGACACGATCGTGGATCCGACGACGAACGCGTACCTGCGCGGCCCCGCCCTGCAGCAGGCCTTCGCGTCGGTGCTCGGCGCAGACGAGGTCGTGACGTACTGCGGTGTGGGCAGCGCGGCGTGCGTCGACGCGCTGGCGCTGACGATCCTCGGCCACGAGAAGGTGAGCGTGTACGACGGGTCGCTCGTGGACTGGTGGCGCCGCGAGCCCGAGGCGATCGCGTCCTGAACGGACGGACGGGCCAACCGACCAACAGGCCAACCGACCAACGGACCAACGGGCCAACGGACGGACCAACGGAAGAACGGACGGCCGCGGCCACTAGCGTTGTCACATGAGCACCAGACGCGCGGTCGTCCTCGGCGGCACCGGCGGGATCGGTTCGGCCGTCGCACGCGAACTCCTGAATGCGTCGGGGCGCGGCGGTGACGACTGGCAGGTCGACGTCGTCGCACGCCGCGGAGGCCCCGCTGCCGACGACCTCACCGAGGCCGGGGCGACCTTCGTGCCGGGCGACCGTCGCGACGCAGCGGTGCTGCGGGAGCTCCTCCGTCCCGGCGCCGATCTCCTGGTCGACACGGTCGGCCTGACCCGCGACGACGCCCTCCAGCTCCGCCCGTTCCTCGACGACGTCGGCTCGACCGTGTTCGTCTCGTCGAAGGCCGTGTACGTCGACGAGCAGGGGCGGCACGCGAACTCCGCCGAGAAGCCGGTGTTCGGCGGCGCAGTCACCGAGCTCCAGCCCACGGTCGCCGCGAGCGACGGCGACCCGACGAGCCGCGACGGGTACGGCGCCGCGAAGGTCGCGGCCGAGCAGGTCCTCCTCGACCACGGCGCCCCGGTCACGGTGTTCCGCCCGTCGAAGGTGTACGGCGTCGGCATCGGTCGCCCGCGGGAGTGGTTCGTGGTCCGCCGGGTGCTGGACGGCCGAGAGCGCATCCTCCTGGCCGACCACGGCCGCGGCGTCGACCACACCACCGCCGCCAGCGGCATCGCTTCCCTGGTGCGACTCGTCGCGGACGCCGCCGACCGTCGCATCCTCAACGTCGCGGACGACACCGCGCCCAGCGTCCTCGAGATCGTGCAGACCATCGCCGGGCACCTCGACCACCACTTCGACGAGGTCCTGCTCGACGCCGACTCCCCGCGTTCGTCGGTGTCACCCCGTGGTCGTCGCCGACGCCCTTCTCCCTCGACACCACGGCCGCCCGCTCACTCGGATGGCAGCCGCCCGCCTTCGCGACCGCCGTCAGGCCGGAACTCGACTGGCTCGTCGAGACGGCGCACGCCGTCCCCGCCGACGGAGACGTTCCCTGGGCGTCGGACCTGTTCTGGGACCGGTTCTTCGACTACGGCCCGGAGGACGCGGCGCTCGCCCTGCTCTCGCTGAGCCGGGACTGAGACGGCCCGTGGCCGACGTGGTTCCGCGCTCCGAGGTCCTCTTCATCGGGGGCAGGTCCGGCGTGGGCAAGTCGACCGCCGCCGAGGCACTCCACGACCTGCTCGTCGCCGCCGACGTCCGGCACGCGGTCATCGAGGGCGACCTGCTCGACCTCGCCCACCCCGCGCCGCACGTCGAACACCCGGAGGCGCACCTCGCAGAGCGGAACCTGTCCGCGATGTGGGCCGCGTACCGCGAGCTGGGGCACCACCGGTTGATCTACACGAACACGGTGTCGGTGCTCGAGCACGAGCACCTGGCGGCGGCGATGGGCGACGGCCCGGCGGTCACCGTCGTGCTGCTCCGCGCCGGGGACGACGCGACGTCGTCCCGCCTCGCCCGGCGGGCGGGCGGCATCGTCCCGGAAGCGCAGCTCGCGCACAGCACGAGGACGGCCGGGAGGCTCGACTCGGCTTCCGGAGACGAGGTCACCCGGATCGACACGGACACCATGGCCCCGGTCGAGGTGGCGCGTCGGCTCGCGTCGCTGACGGGATGGGTCCTGCCCAGCGACGACGGGGCACGCTTGACCGCATGAACGACAACCGCCTCGGTGCCTCGGTCAGCCCGTACCTCCGTCAGCACGCCGACAACCCCGTCGACTGGCGGGAGTGGGGACCCGATGCGTTCGCCGAAGCACGACGGCGCGACGTCCCGGTCCTCGTCTCGGTCGGGTACGCCACGTGCCACTGGTGCCACGTCATGGCACGCGAAGCTTCTCCGACCCCGACGTCGGCGACCTGCTCCGGAACGACTTCGTCGCCGTGAAGGTCGACCGTGAGGAGCGACCCGATGTGGACGCCAGCCTGATGGCCGCCGCGAGCGCGTTCACCCAGCAGCTCGGCTGGCCGTTGACGGCATTCCTCACGCCGGACGGCCGCGTGTTCTTCGCGGGGACGTACTTCCCACCGTCCCCGGTCGGGCAGGTCCCGTCGTTCCGGCAGATCACCGCGGCGGTCCTCGACGCGTGGACCGAGCGCCGGGACGAGGTCGACGCGAACGCGAGTGCGATCGCGACGGCGATCCGGCAGGGCGCCGAGGCGGACCGGGCCGCCCGCGGTGGCGAGGGCTCCGGCGGACCCGAGCCGCGCCTCCCGTCCGTCGACGACATCCGGGCCGTCACCCGACAGCTCGCGCAGGCCGAGGACACGACCCACGGCGGCTTCGGTGGCGCACCGAAGTTCCCGAGTGCGCCGCTGCTCGAGTTCCTGTCCGACGTCGCGAACGACGGCGACGACGAGGCGTCCGCCCTGCTGGACCGTTCCCTCCGCGCCATCCGGACCACCGAGCTGACGGACGCCGACGGCGGGGTCTTCCGCTACGCGACCAAGCGTGACTGGAGCGTGCCGCACTACGAGCGCATGCTCTCCGACAACGCGGGGCTCCTCGCGGTCGCGGGCGCCGAGCAGGCACGTGGCATCGCGGCGTTCCTGCGGGACACGCTGCGCCGCGACGACGGCGCGTTCGTCGCGGCGCAGGACAGCGAGTCCACGATCGACGGTCGTCGCGTCGAGGGAGCGTGGTACCGGCTGCCGCTCGCCCAGCGCGGACGGTTCGAGCCGCCACCGCTCGACGACCAGGTGCTCACCGGGTGGAACGGCCTCGCGATCCGTGGCCTCGCGATCGCCGGGGCCCGGCACGCCGACGAGGAGATGATCGCGCTCGCCCGAGCTGCCGCCGACGCGCTGCTGGCCGACCACGTCGTCGACGGTCACGTGACGGTGCGGGCGAGCACGCCACGCGGCCGGTCCTCCGCCCCACCGACGATCGAGGACGTCGGACTGTTCGCCGAGGGACTGCTGGAGCTCGCCCTCGTGACCGGTGTGCTCCGCTACGCCGAGGTCGCACGGTCCCTCGTCGACGACGGCCTCGCCGCTCGGTTCGACGCCGACCCGGTGCTCGTCGCCGCCGGGACGGCCACGGGCGAGCAGCCGCAGACGGCCGTGCGGTCGGGCACGGTGGCGCTCGCCTCGTCGGCGGCGATCCTCGCCGCACTGACCGGGCGGACGTCGTACCGTTCCGCCGCCGCGCGGCTCGTCGCGGACCGGGCCACCACCGGCACCGAGCGACCGCTCGGACACGCCGACGCGCTGGGTGTCGCGCTGGCCGTGCAGCGGCCCTCACGTGAGGTCGTCGTCGTGACCACCGATCCGTCCGACCCGCTCCGCGCGGCCACCCGGACCGCTCGACGTCCGGGCACCGTCGTCGCGCTCGTGGCCCCGCCGCAGGCCGCGGCATGGGCATCAGCCGGGTTCGAACTGTTCGCGGGCCGGGACGCGCTCGACCCAGCAGGGTACGTCTGCCACGACCGCGTGTGTGCCCTGCCGGCTCGTTCCGCGGGCGAACTCACGGGCAACTGGGCTGATCGTCGGATTCCTCCGGACACGCCTGTAAGCTGGAATGCTCATGTCGACCACGCTGCCCGTCATCACCTACCCGCCCGAACTGCCGGTGTCGCAGCGGCGGGACGACATCGCGGCCGCCATCCGGGACAACCAGGTCGTCATCGTCGCCGGTGCCACCGGATCGGGCAAGACGACCCAGCTGCCCAAGATCTGCCTCGAGCTCGGGCGTGAGCACATCGGCCACACGCAGCCTCGCCGGATCGCGGCCAGGACCATCGCCGAGCGCGTGGCCGAGGAGCTCGGCGGCGGGGAACTCGGCGGACTCGTCGGCTACCAAGTGCGATTCACGGACCGCGTCAGCGCGGACACCCGGGTGAAGCTGATGACGGACGGCATCCTGCTCAACGAGATCCACTTCGACCGCGACCTGAAGCGGTACGACACGATCATCATCGACGAGGCGCACGAGCGGTCCCTGACGATCGACTTCCTGCTCGGGTACCTGAAGCGTCTGCTCCCCGCCGCCCCGACCTCAAGCTCATCATCACGAGTGCGACGATCGACCCGGAGTCCTTCTCGAAGCACTTCGGCGACGCCCCGATCATCGAGGTGTCGGGCCGGACCTACCCGGTCGAGGTCCGGTACCGACCGCTGGTGGCCGAGGACCCGGGCGACGACGGTGACGACGAGGACGACCCGCGCACGGACGACCACGGCGGCGGCCGGACCCCCGACGACCGCGACGTACTCCAGGGCATCACCGACGCGCTCGACGAACTCGCCCGCGAGGACCCGGGCGACGTCCTCGTGTTCCTGTCCGGCGAGAACGAGATCCGCGACGCGCAGGACGCCATCGAGGGCAAGCACTACCCCGGCACCGAGGTCCTCCCCCTGTACGGCCGGCTGTCCGCCGCCGACCAGCACCGCGTGTTCGAGCGCCGCCAGACCCCTGGAATCCGCCGCAGGGTGGTCCTCGCGACCAACGTGGCCGAGACGTCCCTGACGGTCCCCGGGATCAAGTACGTCGTCGACACCGGCACCGCTCGCATCTCGCGGTACTCCCCGCGCGCGAAGGTCCAGCGGCTCCCGATCGAGGCGATCAGCCAGGCGAGCGCGAACCAGCGGTCCGGCCGCGCCGGCCGGACGAGCGCGGGCATCGCGATCCGGCTGTACTCCCACGACGACTTCGAACGCCGCCCGGAGTTCACCGATCCGGAGATCCTCCGCACGAACCTCGCCGCGGTGATCCTGCAGATGATCTCCCTCGGGTTCGGGGACATCGAGGCGTTCCCGTTCCTGCAGCCGCCGGATTCCCGGGGTGTCAAGGACGGCCTCGACCTGCTCCGCGAGCTGCGCGCCGTGGACGGGGAGGGCCGGATCACGAAGACCGGCAAGCAGCTTACCCGGCTGCCGATCGACCCGCGGCTCGGGCGCATGGTGCTCGAGGCCGGCCGGCAGGGCGTCGGACGCGAAGTCATCGCCGTCGTCAGTGCCCTGAGCATCCAGGACCCGCGCGAACGTCCCCTCGAGAAGCGTGCACACGCGGACCAGCTGCACGCCCGGTTCGCCGACCCGACGAGCGACTTCCTGACGCTGCTCAACCTCTGGAACCACATCGAGGACAAGCAGGACGAGCTCTCGTCGAGCGCGTTCCGCCGCCTGTGCAAGGCCGAGTTCCTCAACTACCTGCGCATCCGCGAGTGGCAGGACCTGTACCGCCAACTCTCCCGCGCGGCGAAGCAGGTCGACGTCCGGGTCGGGCAGTCCCGCTCCGACGACGGCGATGCCGTGCACCGGTCGCTGCTCGCCGGGCTCCTCAGCCAGATCGGGCTGCGCGACAAGGAGAAGCGCGACTACCTCGGGTCCCGGAACACCCGGTTCGTGGTGTTCCCCGGCAGTGTCCTCGCCAAGAAGCAGCCCGACGCCGTGATGGCCGCCGAGCTCGTCGAGACCAGCCGGCTGTTCGCCCGGACGGTCGGTCGGATCGACCCCGCCTGGGTCGAGCCACTCGCGGGTGACCTCCTCAAGCGCACCCACGGCGAACCGCACTGGGAGAAGAAGCAGGGTGCGGCCGTCGCCTACGAGCGGGTCACCCTGTTCGGCGTCCCGATCGTGCAGCGCCGCCGTGTGCAGTACACGCGCATCGACCCGGAGCACTCCCGCGAGCTGTTCATCCGGCACGCCCTGGTCGAGGGCGAGTGGGACTCCCAGCAGGCCTTCGACCGGTCGAACCGGCAGCTCCGCCGCCAGCTCGAACAACTCGAGGAGCGCACACGCCGCCGCGACATCCTGTTCGACGACGAGCGCGTGTACGAGTTCTACGACGCCCGCATCCCCGCCGACGTCGCGACCACCCGGGACTTCGAGGGCTGGTGGCGGCAGACGCGTCGCGACCAGCCGGAGCTGCTCACGATGCGGCGCTCGGACCTCCTCGACGAGGACGCCGCCGAAGCAGCCGAGGACGACGCCGAGTACCCGACCCAGTGGCGAAGCGGCGATCAGCGCCTGGCCATCAAGTACCGCTTCGAGCCCGGCGCACAGGACGACGGCGTGAGCGTGCAGGTCCCGCTCGCGCTGCTCCCCGCATGCGCGAGGAGGGCTTCGACTGGCAGGTGCGCGGCCTCCGGAAGGAGCTCGTCACCGCACTGATCAAGTCGCTGCCGAAGCAGATCCGCAAGAACGTCGTGCCGGCGGCGGACTGGGCCGAGAAGATCGTCGCCGAGCTGCCCGACGACGCCCGACCGAGCCCACCGAGTCGTTCCGCGCGACGCTCGCCAAGGCGATCCAGCGGATGACCTACGTGCCCGTCACCGAGTCGGACTTCGACCTCACCCGCGTCCCGTCGCACCTGCTGCCCACGTGGGCGGTCGTCGACGAACGGGGTCGCCGGGTCGAGGCCGGCAAGGACCTGTCTGCCCTGCAGACGAAGCTCAAGGACCGGACCCAGCAGAGCGTCGCCTCCGCCACGGTGCGGGCTGCAGGCCGGCCTGGAGGCGCGGCTCGCGTCGCGTCCGCCGGTGGCGGTCAGCAGGTGGAACGGTCCGGACTGACCGCCTGGCCCGACACGGACCTGCCGGAGACGCTCGACACCAAGCAGGCAGGCGGCGTCATCCGCGCCTACCCGGCGCTCGTCGAGGAAGGAACCGGGCCGACGGCGACCGTCGGCGTCCAGTTGCTCGCGACCCCCTCCGACCGAACCGTCCGGATGCCCGCGGGCGTCCGTCGGCTCGTCATGCACGCCGTGCCGTCCCCGTGTCGTACATCCAGTCGCACCTCACCGCGCAGGAGAAGCTCGCACTCGCCGCCAGCCCGTACCCGTCGACCGCGGCGCTGTTCGACGACGTGCTCGCCGCGGTCGTCGACGCCGGGATCCGCCGCGCGCACCCCGACGGCCTCGTGTTCACGAAGTCCGCGTTCGAGGCGGTCCGCGACGGCGTGTCCGCGTCGGTCGTCGACACCATGTTCGCGGCCGTGTCCGAGGTCGCCGCCGTCCTCGCCGCGCACCGGGCGGCGGAACGGTCCCTCAAGCAGGCGAACTCGATGTCGCTGCTGCCCGCGCTGACCGACATGCGACAGCAGATGGAACGACTGGTGTTCCCCGGGTTCGTCTCGGTGGCGGGACTCGACCGGCTCCGGCGCATCCGGGTGTACCTGCAAGGTGTGGACGCCCGCGTGCAGAAGCTCCTGCAGAACCCGGGGCGCGACGCCACGTGGATGCGCGAGGTCACCGTCGCCACCGACCGGTACGTCGATGCGGGCGGGGGTTCCCCCGGCCGTCGGCGCGCACCCGGAGCTCGTGCACGCCCGGTGGATGCTCGAGGAGTTCCGGCTCAGCCTGTTCGCGCAGGAGCTCGGGACCGCCGAGACGGTGTCGTTGCAGCGGATCACGAAGGCCCTGTCCGCCGCTCGGTGATCGGTCTACCGTGTCGACCATGATCGGAACACTCGACGTCGTCGTCCTGGACTGCCCCGATCCCCGGGCACTCGCACGGTTCTACGTCGAACTGCTCGGCGGCGAGATCGTCACGTTCGACGAGGACTGGGCCGAGATCGCCCTGCCCTTCACGGATCTCCGGCCGATCCTCGCCTTCCAGCAGGTGGCGGAGTACCGGAAGCCCGAGTGGCCCGGGCAGGACGTCCCGCAGCAGAGCCACCTCGACGTCAAGGTCGACGACCTCGACGCCGGCGAGACCGCTGTCCTGGCGATCGGTGCGACGGCGACCGGTTCGGGAACGGACACCTTCCGGGTCTACCTCGACCCCGCCGGGCACCCGTTCTGCCTCATCCGACCGAACGACTGAGTCGCCGGTGACGGTGATCCGTGCGGTCCTGTTCGACCTCGACGGTGTGATCCGGCACTTCCACCCGGAGCACGTCGCGGCAATCGAACGTGCGCACGCCCTGACCCCCGGGGCGATCGAGGCGTTCGCGTTCTCCGCGCCGGTGATCGACGACGTGACCACCGGCCGGATCAGCCGGGCCGAGTGGGTCCGTGCGATCGGCGAGCACCTCGACGCGCCGGCGGCGGCCGAGGCCTGGGGACGGCAACCCTTCACGCCCGACGCCTCCGTGCTCGAACTCGTCGATGAGCTCGGCGCCGCCGGGTACACGACCGCCGTCCTCACGAACGGCACGGACGGAGTCCCGGCCGAGGTCGCGTCGTTCGGGTTGCCGGACCGGGTCGAAGCGGTGTTCAGCTCGCACGAGATCGGGTTCACGAAGCCCGACGTCCGGGCGTTCCGCCACGTGCTCGACGCGCTCGGTCTCGACGGCCCGGAGGTGTTCTTCACCGACGACTCGGAACCGAAGCTCGCCGGCGCGGTCGAGCTCGGGATGACCGTCCACCACTACACGGGGGTCGACGGGCTCCGCGCTGCGCTCCACACCGCGGGGGTGCTCAGTTCGCGAGGCACGCGCTGACGAGCTGCACCGCCGGGCCGACGCGGGCGAACGAGTCGGGGCTGAGCCAGGGCACGCGGGCTTCGATCTGCGGTTCGGGACGTCCGTCGACCCGCACCGTTCTGATGCCCTGCGCCTTCCAGAAGTCCCGGACCGCGTCGATGTCCCCTGGTACCGGCGCCGCTTCCGGCGTCGGTGTCTGCGAGCGGTCCGGGAACGAGTAGACGTACTCCGTCCCGCGGCTACCGTTGCGCAGCGAGCACCGCCTGGTCTCGATGTGGTCCGTCGAGCCGTCGGCCGCGACGCTGACGGAGGGATCGCCGCCCAGGAGTTCGACGGTGTGGTCGCCGATCTCCCCAGTGCCTCGCGGGCCGTACCGCCGGCGAAGTGGGTCTCCGCCGCCTTCGGGGGCTGCGCGTACGCGTACGCGGATCGAGCGGTCGACACGAGGTGCGATCCGATGAGCGCGCCGTTCGTCACGACGGCGATCGCGAGCACCACGAGCGCGGCGATCGTCCCCACGATGGAGTAGTGCTCGTCGTACCGACGGATGGCGACCTGCACGATCACGGTGAGCGCGGAGACGAGGACGGGCAGGGCAGCTGCGCCGAGGTACCAGCCGAGCACAGCGCCGTCACTGAGCCGGTCGTCGCCCTGCCCCACGTCGGCCCGGATGTACACGACGAGCTGGACCAGCCAGCACACCAGCAGCGTCCCGGGAGCAGGACGGCGATCGCGATGCCGGAACCGACACCGGTGGTGCGGTCGTACTCGCTCATGCGGCCGGGACGGCGAGACCCTCGACGACCTGCACGTCCGGCAGCGCGCCCAGCACCGAACCCGGCAGGAACAGCTTCGCCGCACGGCGGCCCGCGCCGATGACGGCATCGGAGGCGTCCAGCACGCGCGAGTCGACGTACACGGGCCACGCAGCCGGCAGGCCGATCGGCGTGATCCCGCCGTACTCCATGCCGGTGAGGTCCACGGCCTGGTCCATCGGCGCGAAGCTGGCCTTCCGGACGTCGAGGAGCTTCTTCACCGTGCGGTTGACGTCGAGTCTCGTGGACGCGAGCACCACGCACGCGGCGAACCGGATGTCCTCCCCGCGCTTGCCCGCGACGACGATGCAGTTCGCTCCCTCGTCGAGCGGGAAGCCGTAGGCCTCCGAGAACGCCGCGGTGTCGGCCAGCTCCGGGTCGATCGGTGCGACTTCGATCCGGTCGGCCAGGTCCGTGGGCAACTCGGTCAACGCGGACGCCACGGGAGCGGCCAGCAGTTCGGGGGCGGTCAGGGCGGGAACCCGTTCGAGCGTCGGCATGCCGTCCAGCCTAGGGAGCACCCCGCCACCATGCTGAGGACATGTCGACGTACGACGGACACCTCACCGCGCTCGCGGGCGCGGCGCAGCAGTTCGACGGTGTGCTCCGGACCGGGACCGCACGGCTCCCGTGCCGTCGTGCCCCGGCTGGACCGTCGCGGACCTCGGTGAGCACCTGACGGACGTGCACCGCTGGGCCCTCGGACAGCTGACCGGCGAGGAGCAGGAGCCGCTCCGCGTGCCGACTTGGCAGACCGCTTCCGTGTGGGCGCCGACGAGTTGATCGGTGCGCTCCGCACACGAACCGCGGAGACCGCGTGCACTGCGATCTACCCACCCGACACCGCCGCGACCTGGGCGCGGCGGCAGGCGCTCGAGACGGCGATCCACCTGTGGGACGCGCAGCAGGCGCTGGGAGGCGATCCGCGCCTCCAGGCAGAGCTGGCGACCGACGGCGTCCGTGAGGTGGTGGACGACCTGTACCCGCGACAGGTGCGGCTCGGTCGCATCGAACCGCTGACGGAACCGGTCGTCTTCGCATTCACCGACGCGCGCGGCGAAGCCGTGCTCGGCGGTGGCGAGCCCGCCGTCCGCGTCACGGGGCGGGCTGCGGACGTGCTGCTCGTCCTGTGGGGACGTCGGACGATCGACACGGTCGACCTCACGGTGCACGGCGATCGCGGCGCACTCGACCGGGCGCTCGGGACGAAGCTGGTGCCATGACCGAGCTCCGACCCATCGACCTCGACCGCTGGCCACGCCGCGAGCACTTCGAGCACTACCGCGACCGCGTACAGTGCACGTGGGAGATGACCGTCGAACTCGACGTCACCGACTTCGCCGAGACCGTGCGCGCGACGGACCGGCGGACCTACGCGTCGCAGATCTGGGCGATCGCGTCCGTGGTGAACCGGCACGCGGAGTTCCGGATGCAGCTGCTCGACGATGGCTCGCCCGCGGTCTGGGACGTGGTGCACCCGATGTTCACGGTGTTCCACCCCGACACGGAGACGTTCTCCGTCCTGGTCGTCCCGTACGACGAGGACCCCGCCCGGTTCCACGCTGCCGCTGTCGCGACGATCGAGCGGTACCGGGACGACCACCGGATGTTCCCGCAGGAGGACCGCCCGAGGAACGTGTTCGACATCTCGACGCTGCCGGGACGTCGTTCACCGGGTTCGCGTTGCACGTGCGGGACGGTTGGGACCACCTCCTGCCGATCGTCACGATCGGCAGGTACCGGTTCGTGGAGGGGCGCACGATCATGCCCCTCGTCGTGCAGGTGAACCACGCGGTCGCCGACGGGTTCCACGGGTCGCGGCTCGTCGAGGAGCTCCAGACGGTGTTCGCCGAGGCGGGATGGGTCCGGCTGTGAACGGGGGATCACCATCCGACCGGCCGTCCCGCGTGACGCGGCGGCGATGGCGCGGGTGCACGTGGCGTCCTGGCGGTCGACCTACCGCGGACTGATGCCGGACGGGTTCCTCGACGACCCGGCGTTCGTGAGCCGCCGTGAGGGGTTCTGGACGACGGCACTGACGGACGAGCGATTCGCGGCGAACCGTGTCGCGGTCGCGGAGCACGACGGCGAGGTGGTCGGGATCGCGATGTCCGGACCGGCCGCGGACGTGTCCTCGGGCTCCGACGCGGGGCCTGGCGGGCTGCACCTGTACGTGCTGTACCTGCTCGACGGGCACCACGGCTCGGGCGCGGGCGGTGCACTGCTCGACGCGGTGATCGAACCGTCAGCACCCGCGGTGCTCTGGGTCGCTGACCCGAACCCGCGGGCGCAGGCGTTCTACCGGAAGCGCGGCTTCGTGGCGGACGGGGTCGAGCAGGTGGAGGACGGCGTGCGGGAGCTACGGATGGTCCGGGCGCCGGGCGGACCGGTTTCCCGGAGCGTTTGACCGTTCTGGTGCACGATCGCCGGGGTGCGCGAACCGGTACGGTCGATCCGCGAACCGGACACGGCGTCCCGCTGCGCTCAGCCCGCGACGGGCTCCGACGAGGGTGCGGGCGTCGGGGGCGTCGGGGCGTGAGACGGTCCGGCTCCGCCGCGACGGCACGAGCACCGAACGGGAGGCCCGCGTCGGGCGGGCACCGCGCCTCCAGACCGGTGAGCGGCCGGTCCGGCATGCTGGAGGCATGACCTTCGAGCAGCACGCGCAGTCGTTCGGAGCGGCAGCCGACGCCTACGAGCACGGACGCCCCGGCTACCCGGAGGAGGCCGCCGCCTGGCTGCTCCCCGACGGAACACGGCTGGTCGCCGACGTCGGAGCGGGCACGGGCAAGTTCACCCGGACCCTGGTTGGCCGAGCAACCGAGGTCGTCGCCGTCGAACCGGACGCCGCGATGCGGTCACGCCTGCGAGCAGCGCTCCCTGACGTCCGTGCGCTCGACGGCTCCGGAGAGGCGATCCCGCTCGACGACGGCTCCGCCGACGCCGTGACCTTCGCCCAGGCGTGGCACTGGGTCGATCCCGCACGCGGTGCCGCCGAGGTCGCCCGCGTGCTGCGCCCCGGCGGCGTGCTCGGACTCGCGTGGAACGTCCGCGACGAGAGCCGACCGTGGTCGCAGCGGCTCGGGACGCTCATGAAGCAGCCGGAGTCGCGTGCGATGGACTACGACGCGCCGGTGGTCGGCGCACCGTTCGGCGACGGCGACCACGAACGGTTCCACTGGGTGCACGAGCAGGAGCGCTCGGCGTTCCTCGACATGGTCGCCTCGCGGAGCTACGTCATCGTGCTGTCCCCGGCCGAGCGCACGGCACTGCTCGACGCCGTGCAGCGGCTGCTCGACGACGACCCGGACACCGCGGGGCGCGGACCGTCCCGTCGAGTACACAACGCACGTGCACCGGTACGTGCGGCCCTGACGGCCGACGCGCGCTACGCTCGTCCCGATGCGCGCGACCGTGCGGGACGTGGCTGCCCTCGCCGGGGTGTCGCCGAAGACCGTCTCCAACGTCATCAACGGCGGTGTGGTGGTGCGCCCGGAGACCCGGGCGCGCGTCGAACACGCGCTCGCCGAACTCGACTACGTGCCGAACCTCTCCGCCCGCGGGCTGCGCAACGGCCGCTCGGGAGCGATCGCACTGACCCTCCCCGAGATGGCGAGCGCGTACTCCGCCGAGCTCGCGCAGTGGTTCGTCGAACTCGCCCGGGAGCGCGGATGGACCGTGCAGGTCGACCAGACCGCCAACGACCCGGCCCGGGAGCGCGAACTCGTGTCCCGGGCACGCGCCCACCTCGTCGACGGGCTCATCCTCAATCCGGTGACGCTCAGCGCGAGCGTGCTGGCCTCAGCCGAGGGCTTGCCGCCGACAGTCGTCATCGGCGAGGTCGAGCCCGAGCACGTCGACCAGGTCCACGTCGACAGCCGCGCGGCGGCGGAGCAGGTCACCTCGTACCTGGTGTCGCGCGGGCACCGGCGGATCGCGATCGTCGGTGCGGCGTCGGAGTCCGCGGCGACGGCGACGAGCGAACTGCGCGAGCGGGGGTACCTCGCCGGGCTCGAGGCCGCAGGCATCGAACCCGATCCGTCGCTCCGGGTACCGCTGCCGTCGTGGAGCACGAGCGCCGCGGCCTCGGCCTTCGCGAGGTGGCTGGACGACGCCCCGCTGCCGGACGCCGTCTTCGCGTTCACGGACTCGATCGCGTTCGGCGTGCTCCACGTGCTCGCGGCCCGCGGTGTCCGCGTCCCCGAGCAGGTGAGCGTCATGGGGTTCGACGACATCGACGGGGCCGCCTTCGCGATCCCCGCGCTCAGCACGGTGTCGTTCGACCGGCGGGCGTTCGCGACGGCGGCGCTCGACCTGCTCACCCGCCGGATCGAGGACCGGGCGGCACCGCCGGAGACAGTGGTCGTCCCGCACCGGATCGTCGAGCGTTCGAGCGTCGCGACCCGCTGACGGCCCGACGCGTCGACGGCGCAGCCTGCGGACGACACGTCGACGGCCGACGGTACGCGGTCGACGATCGGCGGTCGGATGCACCGACGTGCACTCGCGCACCCGCGTACGCTCCGCCGCATGACCGCCGCTGACCCGTCCATGCCGACGCTCGCCGCCACCGTGCTGCAGTCGCCCGAGCCGATCGCCCTCGCCCGGTTCTACGGAGCACTCACCGGTTGGACCGTGCACGAGGACGACCCCACCTGGGCTCGTGTCCGCCCGGACGAGGGGCCAGGTCTCTCCGTGCAGTACGAACCCGCGTACGTCGCACCGACCTGGCCCGGGACGGAGGACGCCCCGGGCATGCAGCTGCACCTCGACTTCCAGGTGGAGGACCTGCCCGCGGCGGTCGCCCGCGCCGAGGAGCTCGGCGCCCGCCAGGCGGAGTACCAGCCGCAGGAGGACGTCCGCGTGCTGCTCGACCCCGACGGACACCCGTTCTGCCTCTTCCTGCCCGGCGCCTGACGCCCGGCCCGGCCCGGCCCGCACCGTGCCGGTCCGGGGCAAGCACGGGGCCCACCGTGCGAGGTCTCGCACACGGTGCAAGGCTCGTCGGCCCGCACCATGCGCGGAACCTCGCACACTGCACCCCGCGCCTGCACCCGCGCGCGCAGCGCCTCGCGCGTCAGGCCGGCGAGGGTTCGGCGGCGGCGAGCACGGCCGCCCGGGTGCGCCGGTCGCCGAGGATCCGGAAGTGCCCGCCGACGGGCACCCGCACGTTCGTGGCCCCGGCGAGCGCGCTGCCCTCCGGGATGAGCGTGTCGAACACCCCGTACACCGAGGTGATCCGCGCGTTCGCGTCGAGCTCCCGCGCCAGCGCCGCGAGCACCGGATCCGACGACCGGAACACACGCAGGTGCCGTACGGGCGCGAGCCGCGCGTACCCGGAGCCGGCGAACGGCGTCGACACCGCGACCATCCGGTCGATGCGGCCGTGGTCGTCCAGCCGCGTCATGGCGTACTTCCCGATCAGCCCGCCCTTGCTGTGCGCGACGAGGAGCACGTCGCGCAGCTCGTGCTCCTCCAGGTACGCGAGCACCTCCTGCGCGGACTCCGGCACGGGACGGACGTTGTGCCGGAGCACCGGGAGGACGTGCACCGGGTGGCCCCGGTCGTGCAGTGCGTCCATGAGCGGCCGCATGAAGTGCCAGGTCTCGTAGACGCCGGGCACGACGACGACGGGCTGGCCGTCGCCGTCCCGGTAGTCGTCGGCGGTGGTCGGACCGAGGCTCCGCACCTGCCAGCGGATCGCGTACCACCAGTCGAGTGCGGCCCACCAGACGCGTCGCACGAGCGGCACCCGGACTGGAGGCGCGGCTCGGCCCACCGACGCAGGCTCCGGTCCGGACGTGGCCGGGCCGGTCACCGCTGGCCCTCGACCGTCTCGACCTCCGCACGCACACCGGCGACGGTACGCGATGGTGCACAGTGACACGTCAGCGTCGTCATCGACGGCCCACAGGCAACCGGTGTGCACTCGTCCCCATGACCGACAGCACCCCCACGAACCCCGCGGACCGCGGCGACGCGCACTCGACCGGCGGACGCTCCTCGACGCCCGGGACGAGCCCGGCCGACGAGCCGACCACGACGTACCCGTCCAGCCCGGCCGGCTGGGGAGCGGCCCCGACGCCCACCTCGACCGCGACGCTGGAAGCTCCGGCCCCGTTCTCGGGACCGACGCACCAGTACGCCGGCGACAGCGCGTACGGGGCGGCGACCGGCCCGTACGCCGCGTCCTGGAACCCGGGCGCCCCGAACGGTGCGACCCCGTGGTACGGCACCGGCGCGACGACCCGGCGGAAGCGCGGACCGAAGCCCCGTGGTTCTGGCCCGTGATCGCCGTGGCCGTCGGGCTCGGGGCGCTCCTGGCCGGCGGCGGCATCGGGTTCGCGATCGGGCACGCGATCGGCGGCGGCTCGAGTCGGTCGACCACACAGGTCCCCGGTACGAACGGCGGCACGAACCAGCTCCCCGGTGGCGGCACCGGTCAGTTCCCGGGCAACGGCACGCAGGGCGGCACCGGCACGAACGGCGGTACGGGCACGAACGGCGGCACCGGCACCGGCACCGGTTCGGACACGAGCGGTTCCACCTCGAACAGCTGAGCGCTACGCTCCGACGCATGCGCAAGGTCACCGCTGGACTGTTCACGTCGGTCGACGGCGTCGTCGACGAGCCCTACAGGTTCCAGTACGACAGCTTCGACGAGGAACTCGGAGCCGGCATGACGGCGTTCATGGCACGGACCGACACCGTGCTGCTCGGCAAGCAGAGCTACCTCGAATGGGCCGAGTGGTGGCCGGCCCACTCCGACGACCCGTTCGGCCGGTGGATCAACCCGATGCCGAAGTACGTCGCCTCCACCACGCTCGGCGACGACCTGGCGTGGGAGAACAGCACGCGGATCACGGGAGACCTCGACGGCTTCGTCCGCGACCTCAGGGAGCAGGACGGCGGGGACATCGCGGTGTGCGGAAGCGTGACGGTGGTGAGGAGCCTGCTGTTCACCGGGCTCCTCGACGAACTCCAGCTCATGATCCACCCGGCGATCGCCGGTCCCGGACGGCGGCTCTTCGAGCCGACCGACCCGCCCACCCGCCTGACGCTGGTCGACAGCACCGTGACGAGCAAGGGCAACGTCCTGAACACCTACGCGCGGCGCGACGCCTGACGGACGCGCACCGTCCCTCCAGGCACGGCCGTCCCGCCGCTGGCGCGTCGCGCCGGAACCGGCTGGTGGGGCCCACCTCCAGGCACGGCCGTCCCGCCGCTGGCGCGTCGCGCCGGAACCGGCTGGTGGGGCCCACCTCCAGGCACGGCCGTCCCGCCGCTGGCGCGTCGCCCGTCCCCGGGCGGTCATCCGAGGGTGCCGAGCGCGCGTACCCTCGGAGGCGACCACTCGCCATCTGAGGAAGCCAGGGAGCACATGCCGCAGGACACCCGCCCACACGTCGTCATCGTCGGTGGAGGCTTCGCCGGCATCGCGGCCATGCGGGAGCTCGCGGACGCCGACGTCCGGGTCACGCTCGTCGACCGCCACGTCTACAACATGTTCCAGCCGCTCATGTACCAGGTGGCGACGGGTGGGCTGAACGCCGGCGATGTGACGTACTTCCTCCGGAGCCTCCGCGCGAAGCAGGCGAACGCGGACTTCCGGCACGGGCTCCTGACCGGGATCCGGTCCGACGAGCGCATCGCCGAGATGAGCGACGGCGAGCACCTGCACTACGACTGGCTGATCCTCGCGAACGGCGTGAACACGAGCTACTTCGGCACACCGGGGGCGTACGAGTACGCGTACTCGATGTACTCGCGGTCCCAGGCGCTCCGCATCCGCGACGAGCTGTTCACCCGTCTCGAGGAAGCCGCCGCGAACCAGGGGCCGGACGAGATAAAGATCGTCATCGTCGGCGGTGGCGCGACCGGTGTGGAGATGGCCGGCTCGCTCGCGGAGCTCCGCGACCAGGCGCTCGAGGGCGCGTACCCGGAGCTCGACAAGGGCGCCATAACGATCACCCTGGTGCACCGCAGCGGCGAGCTCCTCAAGCCGTTCGCGCCGCGGCTGCGCCGGTACGCCGCGAAGGTCCTCCGCAAGCGCGGGGTGGTGCTGCGGCTGAACACCGGCGTCTCCGAGGTGAAGCCCGACGGCGTGATGACCGCGTCCGGCGAGTTCATCCCCGCGTCGCAGGTCATCTGGGCGACCGGTGTGGCCGCCCACAAGGAGGTCTCGGGCTGGGGCATGCCGCAGACTCAGGGCGGGCGCATCCAGGTGAACGACGACCTCAGCGTGAAGGGGGTCGACCGGATCTTCTCCGCCGGGGACATCGCCGCGCAGGACGACGCCCTCGCCCAGCTCGCCCAGCCGGCGCTGCAGGGCGGAAGCACAGCGCGAAGCAGATCAAGCGGCTGCTCGAGGGGAAGCCGACCGAGCACTTCAAGTACTTCGACAAGGGAACCATGGCGACGATCGGCACGAACGCCGCGGTCGCCCAGCTCCGCGGCGGCATCACGATGGTCGGGCCGGTGGCCTGGGCCGCGTGGGTGGTCGTGCACATCGCTTCGCTGCTCGGGAACGGCAACCGGATGTCCACGCTGACGCACTTCTTCGTGCGGTACCTGTGGTTCATGCGGAAGCGTGCGATCCCGATCGTCGGCGACGTCCGGCCGGTGCGACCGAACGGGGACCGCGAGCCGGAGCCGTGGCAGATGCAGAAGGCCGAGTAGCCGCGCGCTGGCGAGCGGGCGGGCCGACTCGATGCGACAACGTCGACGTCGTGCGACAGCGACTTGGTCGTTCCGCGCGCCGCGCCGCATCCCGCGCGTGCAAAGAACGACAGGATCGATGTCGCACGACATCGGTCCTGTCGTTCCGGGTCGGGAGCCGACCGGCGTGAACCGACCGGGTCAGACCGAGCCAGCCGCGTCAGCGCCGCGCGGTCGCGTCGAAGTAGGCGCCGGCGGCGATGTCCTCGAGCAGCCCCGGCCGGTCGGCTCCCAGCCGAGGAGTGCCCGCGTCTCGTCGGACGTCGCGGACATCTCCATGCCGAAGAACGAGCCGATGAACCCGAAGTGCGACACCGCGTCGTCCGGGTCGACCGAGGTCACGGGCAGCCCGAGCCCTTCGCCGATGGCCTCCGCGATCGCCCTGGTCGGGACCGCGGTCTCGGCGACGGCGTGCAGACGCGTCCCCGCTGGCGCCTGCTCGAGCCCGAGCCGGACGAGTCGAGCGGCGTCGGAGACGTGCACGGCGGCCCAGTGGTTCGTGCCCTCGCCGACGTAGCCGGAGACGCCCTTCGCGCGGGCCGCTGCGACGATGGCCGCGATGAAGCCGTGGTCACCCGTGCCGTGGGTGGTCGGGGCGAACCGCGCCGCGACCGAGCGGACACCCTGGTCGACGAAGTCGAACCCGCGGTTCTCGCCACCGCCGCGGGGAGCGTCGGGTCCCGTCCAGGGGTTGGGGTCCGCCTCGGTCGCCGGACGCCCCTGGGCGAGGCCTGCGACCCCGGAGGCGAACACGAACGGACGATCGCTGCCCGCGAGCGCTTCGCCGATGGTCTCGATCGAGGCGCGTTCCGCCGCGTTCGAGGCGGACGGGTTCGACCAGTCGTGCTTGTTCGCGAGGTTGACGACGCCGTCCGCTTCCGACGCACCACGTCGGATGGCGTCGAGGTCGTCGAGGTCGCCGCGGAGGACCGTGACGCCCTTCGCGTCGAGCGCCTCGGCCGAGGCGTCGGACCGGGCGAGACCGGTGACGGTGTGACCGGCGGCGAGGAGGTCGTCGACGGTGGCGGAGCCGATCCACCCGGAGGCCCCGGTGACGAACACGTGCATGTGCTTTCCCTTCACTGGCGTCCGCGACACTGATGTCACGAACTGACATCACAGTAGCACTCGATGTCAGCCACTGTCATCAGTAGACTGCCGGCATGGTCCGATGGCAACCGGGAACGCGCGAGCGACTGCAGGCGACCGCGCTGCAGCTCTTCGCCTCGCAGGGCTACGACGAGACGACCGTCGCGGAGATCGCCGCAGCGGCCGAGGTCACCGAGCGGACCTTCTTCCGGCACTTCGCCGACAAGCGCGAGGTGCTGTTCGCCGGACAGGACGACTTCCTCGGCATGTTCACCGGCCCGATCGAGGCGGCACCGGTCGAGACGCCACCGTTCGAGCTCGTCCGCCTCGCGCTCGACGCCGGCGGTGCCTTCTTCCCCGACGAGCGGCGCCCGTGGTCCCGCACCCGACAGGGGATCATCGACGCCCACCCAGCCCTCGGCGAACGCGAACTCGGCAAGCTCGCCACGCTGAAGGTGCGGCTCGGCGAGGTGTTCCGCGACCGCGGCGTCCCCGAGCCAGCGGCGACGATGGCCGCCGAGACCGCGGTGACGGTGTTCCACCTGTCCTTCGCACAGTGGATCGCGGACGGCGAGGCCCGCTCGTTCGCCGCGATCGCCGCCGAGCGACTCGACGCGCTGACCGACCTGGTGGGACCCGGTCGTTGAGACGCCTCTTACCTTCGGCGAGCATCCTGTAACGATCCGGTCACGACGCGACGGTCCGTGGCCGGCTCGACCAGATCTCGCAGGAGGCGTCCGTGGCCGAAACCACGCTCTCGCCGGAGCGGACCCGTACGACATCCGCACCGGCCCGTACCGACGGGAGCCGTGCCCGGCCCACGCCCCCGCCGCCGCTCACGCACCGCGCGCCCGCACTCGACGGACTGCGCACGGTCGCGATCATGATCGTGATCCTCTACCACCTGCACGTCCCGCAGTTCGAGGGCGGCTTCATCGGCGTGACGGTGTTCTTCGTCCTCTCCGGGTTCCTCATCACCACGCTGCTGCTCGGCGAGCGCCGCCGCACCGGGCACATCCGGCTCGGATCGTTCTGGACGAAACGGCTCCTGCGGCTCTACCCGGCGCTGCTCGCGCTCGTCGTCGTCGGGCTCGCCCTGTGGAACTGGGTCGGCGACTACAAGGGCGCCTCGTTCTCGCCCGGCGAGGCGGCGTTCATCGCACTGAGCTACACCGGCAACCTGTTCCGCTCGTACTGGGACACCACGCAGGGCGTCTTCGCGCACACGTGGAGCCTGTCGATGGAGGAGCAGTTCTACCTCGTCTGGCCGCCCGTCCTCGTGCTCCTGTTCGCGCTGCGCTCCCGCCGGCGCTGGCTGATGGCCGGTCTCGGCGCGGTCGTGGTCGGCGCAGCCGCGGCGTCGTGGCTGAGCTACCGGACGCCGAACGGCGGTGCGACGCCCGACGTGTACTTCTCCCCCGTGCTCGGGGTGGTGCCGCTGGCGACGGGCTGCCTGCTCGCGCTGCTCCTCGACGAGGAGCGTGTCCGCACCTGGGCGGCCGGGCTCGCCGGGCACGTCGGCACCTGGCTCGGGATCGGTCTGCTGGCGGCGGTGCAGTTCTGGATCGACGACGACTGGACGCAGCACGCGTGGTCGTTCGGCATCGTGCTGCCGGCGACGGGGATCATCTCGGCGCTGCTCATCGGCGGCCTCGTGTCGGTGCGGACCCCGCTGTCCGCGGCGTTGGCGTGGACGCCGGTGTCCTGGTTCGGACGACGGGTCTCGTACTCGGCGTACCTCTGGCACCCGCTCGTGATCGCCCTGCTCGGGACCTTCGCGATCGGCGCCTGGGGCAAGGTGTGGCTCGTCGGGACGGCACTGTTGGTCGCCGTCGGTGCGGCCTACGCGGTCGAGGTGCCGGTCGAGAAACTGCGCAAGCGGTTCCGGGAGGCGCGCCGACTCGTCGCGGCGGACCGGTCCGCGCGCGAGACGGCGGACGCGACCGTCTGACGGACTGGAGGCGCGGGTCGGGCCCGACCCGCGCCTCCAGTCCTCCTGTTCGCGCGTCGGCACTCGCTGTTCGCGCGTCGGCACTCGGCGAGACGCCGCGAGGTCTGCGGAACGCTGCGCCGTCGGCGAGACACCGCCGGATCCGGCGGTGTCTCGCCGTCGGACGATGTCTCGCTCCGGCGACGGTGTCCCGGCCGGCGAGTTGGCGCGAACTGTACGACCGTCGTCCTCGTTGCCGCTGGTGGCCGGTGCGTGCGTGCAGTTGGGTGGCGTCATGACAGATGAACGAGCGACCGCCGACCGCGGCGGTGCGGACGGAAGTGCGGGCGACGCGGACTACGGGGTGATCGGTGCCGGCTACTCGCGGTACCGACGACCCGAGCCGGCATTCGCAGAGGCCATCCGTGGCGCCATCGGCGTCGCGCGGACCCTGGTGAACGTCGGTGCGGGCGCAGGCTCGTACGAACCCGATCACCTCGAGGTGACCGCCGTCGAGCCCAGCGCGGCGATGCGGGCGCAACGTCCCGCCGGAGCGGTCCCGGCGGTGGACGCCGTCGCAGAGGACCTCCCGTTCGACGACGGCGCCTTCGACGCCGCGCTCGCGTCGTTCACCGTGCACCAGTGGCGGGACCTGCACGGTGGGCTCCGCGAGGTGCGCCGAGTGACCCGCGGACCGGTCGTGGTCCTCACGTGCGACCCGACCGCCCTCGAACGGTCCTGGATCAACGACTACGCACCCGAGATGATCGCGATCGAGGCCACCCGCTACCCCGTGATCGGCGACGTGCGGTCCGGACTGGGTGGAAGCGTGGCGGTCGAACGACTGCCGATCCCGCTCGGGTGCGTCGACGGGTTCTCCGAGGCCTACTACGGCCGGCCCGAAGCGCTGCTCGACCCCGGTGCACGCCGCGCGAACTCCGCGTGGAGCTTCGTCCCTCCCGGCGTCGAGGACCGGTTCGAGCGGGCCCTGCGCGCGGACCTCGCTTCCGGCGCCTGGGACGACCGGTACGGGCACCTCAGGAGCCGAGCCGCGTTCGACGGCTCCCTCCGGCTCGTCGTGGGCCGGCCGTGACCGCGCGTCGGACCCGCCTCGTCGACACCACGCGGACGTGTTCCCGGGAGTGGGTGGATGCGCGCTGACCTCCGCCGACACGTCGGGGCCGTCATCGGGACCTCCCCCACCGTCTACCGAGCGGCCTTCCAGGAGTGAAACCCGGTCCGGCGACGTACGCCGGCCCGGGTGACCTGATCCGCCATCTCCGCGAGGCGCCGCCCGTCCCGTAGCCGGTCGGGACCCGGCCGTTTCCGGGGCGTGCCACTGCGCCTCCCGCCCGCAGGGGATGCCGCTCTGCGAGCATCGTCCTCATGCGGAACGAACGACTCATCCCGAGACGGACGGCGGAGTCGCGAGCCGTCACCGAACGGACGCAGACCGTCATGGACCTGACCTCGCGCCTCAACGTGCTGCGCCACAGCGACGTGGAGACCCGAGCGGCGCTCCTGAGCGCGATCCTGGGCCGACCAGTACCCGAGACCCTGACGCTCTACCCGCCGTTCTTCTGCGACCACGGTCTCGGTCTCCGGTTCGGTGAGCGTGTGTTCGTCAACCAGAACTGTGCGTTCTACGACATCGGCGGGATCAGCATCGGTGACGACACGCTCATCGGCCCCGGCGTCACCCTCGCGACCGCAGGGCATCCCGTCGAACCAGCGGAACGCTTCAGCGGCATCACGACCGCGCCGATCAGCATCGGGGCGAACGTCTGGATCGGTGCCAACGTGACGGTGGCCCCCGGGGTGACGATCGGGACGGGTTCCGTCATCGCCGCGGGCGCCGTCGTCGCCAAGGACGTGCCCGCGAACCGTGTCGTCAGCAGCCTCGGGCATGTCCATCGGAAGAACCTCGGCCCGGGAGCAAGCCGTAGGCGGCCGACGGCTGTCTCGGCTCACCCGTGGACGAAACGCTGCTCGCTCAGACGCGGGCCGGGCACGACGCGGTGGCGGCTGCCCACGCTCGGCGCCCACCGGACGCCGGCCAGGAAGGGACGAAGCGCGCATCGGGCGTCGCCGTCCCGGCCCGAGGCGCAGGAGTCCATCGCGACGGCGCCCGACGATGCTCCGGGTTGCCGTGCGTGACCGAACCGAGGACGATCGACCCGTGAGCAGCATGATCCGGCGGGTCCGCCTGGTGACCCGCACGACGGACCCGGACGTCGCGGCGACGGCACTCGCCCGGACCCACGATGCGCTCCGTCTGCAGGTCCGGCCCGAAGCGGCGCCGTTCCGCTTCGAGGAGACCGTCGTCGCATCCGACCGGCTGTCGCTCGAGTCGACCGCGTGCACCGGCTCGATCGCCGGCGTGGTCAGCACCGGTTCGCACGTCGTCGTCACGTGGATGAAGTCCGGACGCGGCAGCATCGGGGAGCATCGCGCCCGATCGGGCGGCCGATCCTGTTCCACGAGGACGCCGAGCCGTTGCGGTGGGTGTCCTTCCAGCACGACACGCTCCGCATCGATCGGCAGGTCGTGCAACGCGTCGCCGCGGAACGAGGCGGCTGGTCGCCGCAACCCCTCGCGTTCAAGCCCCACCACGTGCCAGAGGGCGCCACGCTCGCCGCCTGGTGGCTGATGGTGCGCCAGGTCGCGGCCGACATGCTCGAGGGACCGGAGGAGATCTCGGCGGAACACGACCTGGAACTGACCCGCTTCGCGGCGGCGGGACTCCTGACGGCGGTGCCGCACTGGCCGACCGGCGCGAACGAGAGCGCTCCTGCCCGGGCCCGGCTGGCTCGAGCGGAGGCGTTCCTGCTCGACCACGTCCTCGAACCCATCACCGTCGAGCAGGTGGCGGCCGCAGCGGGCATGAGCACGCGCGGGCTGCAGTCCGCGTTCCAGCGCGCACACACGACGACCCCGATGTCCTACCTGCGCGGGATCCGGCTGCAGATGGCGAGGGACCTCCTGGAGAACGCCGCGGTCGACAGTGTCGCGGACGCCGCTCGGGCAGTGGCCATGCCGCACCTGGGCCGCTTCGCCTCGGCCTACCGCGCCGAGTTCGGGCAGTTGCCCGAGACGTCCTCCGGACGGCACGGGACTCCGTCTGACCTCAGGTCCGGCGGGAACGCGGGGCCACGCGGGCCGGAGCCGTCGCCGGTGCTCGTCGACCGGTGAGCAGCCCGGACGCGAGCGCGATGCCCAGCAACACGACGAGCCCTCCGACGGGCTCGTTCCAGTGCACGTGCTCCCCGAGGACCAGCACGCCGAGCACCACGCCGACCACCGGCGTCAGGTAGGTGACCGTCGAGGCGCGACCCGCTCCCCACGCCTGCACCAGCCGCGTGTTCCACGCGTAGGCCAGCCCCGTGCCCACGCAGCCCAGCGCTGCCATCGCAGCCACGATCCTCCAGTCCAGCCGCACCGGGCCGGTGGCGACGGCGGGCGCGACGAGCAGGAGCAGCCCGGAGGCGAGCGTCAGCTGCACCGTCGCCAGCGTGACCGGGTCGTACGCGCTGCCGACCGCCACCCGTCGCAGGTACGCGAGTCCGATGCCGTAGCAGGCGGTCATGCCGAGCAACGCGAGCTGCCCAGGCACACTCGCCAGCACACCCGGGTCCCCGAGGACGTCCCACGGCCCGACCAGCACGAGGACCCCGACGATTCCGAGCACGATCCCGAGGACCTGCCGCCCACGGAGCCGCTCGGACGGCACGAGCACGGCGAGCGCGGCCATCGTCGTGATCGGCGTCGTGGCGTTGTAGATGCTCGCCAGTCCGGACGGCACGGTCTGCTCCGCCCACGCCATCAGCGACGACGGCACCGCGTTGAGGAACACCGAGACGACGAGCAGGTGTCCCCACACGCGTGGTTCACGCGGCCAACGACGGCGGGTCGCGAGCACGACCAGCACGAGCGTGAGGGCGCCGAGGACGGTGCGGACCGTGGCGACCTGCTGCGGCGCGAGTCCATCGAGTCCGATCTTCGCGAACAGGAAGCTCGAGCCCCAGGTCAGTGCCACGAGGAGGTAGAGGACCGCGTTCATGCGGCCTATTCTGGGCACGGCAGGCGCATGTGGCGAACGCATGCAACTCATGAGCAGATGAAGAGGACGCATGAACGTCTCGGTTCCGCAACTCCGCGCGTTCGTCGCGACCGTCGACGCGGGGTCCTTCACCGGGGCCGCGTCCGCGCTGGGCGTCGGACAGTCCGCCGTCTCGCACGCCGTCGCAGGACTCGAGCGCGAGGTCGGCGGCCCGGTCCTCCGGCGCGGCGCCTCCGCCGTCGCCACGTCGCTCGGCGACCGGCTGTTGGCCCACGCCCGCAGCGTGCTCGCCTCCGTCGACGCCCTGGAGGCAGTGGTCCGGCCCGCCACGGCGCGCGGCACCGTGCGACTCGCCGCCGTCCCCACCGTCTGCCAGGGCCTGCTGCCGCGGCTCCGCGAACTCTGGGCCGTCACGCTGCCCGACGTGGACGTGCAGGTCTACGAGGGCGATGACGACGAGATGCCCGAGTGGCTCGAGGCCGGCACGGTCGATGCCGCTGTCTTGGTCGACCCGACACCCGTGCCCGCGGGCGGCGTCGTCGTCGCGCAGGACGAGATGGCGGCGGTGGTCCGCCGGGACCACCCGCTCGCCGACCTGCCGGCGCTGACCCTCGACGACCTGCACGAGGACGGGCTCGTCGCGGGCGGCGGCGGCTGCGAGCACCAGATCCAGCGGCTGCACGAGCTCGACGGGCGACCGTTCCGGTACGCCCACCGTGTGCGGGAGATGAGCACGATGTTCGGGATGATCGAGCGGGGCGAGGGGGTCTCGATCGTGCCGACGCTCGGGCGCGTGATGCTGCCGCCGGGCCTGGTGATGGTGCCGATGGCGCGGCGGCTGGCGCGGACGCTCGTGCTGAGCGGCCCGACGTCCCGTGAGCGGCACCCGCTCGCGAGGGCACTCGTCGAGGCGGTCTGACCGGGTCCGGACGCGGGATCCGCGGCTCCGGCGTCATCTTCCCGCCGGTTCGACATCTCCCTGGAGAAGCAACCACGGGGTCGTTTCCGCAACGCAGGGTCGTCGATGCCGCGACGACCGCGGCCTCGCCGACACCGGGTCCAGACGGAGGACAGGAACATGCCTGACAGTGATCGACGACGCGCCGACCCCCTGGCGATGGGTGCTGGGCGGTTCGGTGCCACCTACATCAACCCGTACCGGATCTTCAACGAGCGCGACGACCGTCTCGACCGGATGTTCGCGAACCAGCACCACGTCGGGATCACCACGGCGGTCGTGCAGTGGACTGCGCACATCTACGACGACGGCTCGGCCAGCACGACGTACCCGGCGGGACCGTCCACCGGGTTCGGGGCGTTCGACACCGTCCTCCCCGGCTCCTCGACTCGGCGGACCGCCACGGGATCGACGTCTGGCTCGGCCTGGCGGTACGGCCGGACGTGTTCGACAAGCCCGACACCATGGACTCCGACGCCGTGTTCGAGAACGACGCCCGTGTCGACCACGTGCTCGCCGCGGATCTCCTCGACCAGTTCGGGGACGGTTCGTCGGCTGGTACCTGCCGAGCGAGCCCGGCTTCCAGAGCGTCGTGGACCACCGCGTCCAGGCGAAGCAGACCGCCTTCCTCAGCACCGTGACGTCCGACCTCCGAGCGCAGGCACCGGATCTGCCGATCATGATCTCGCCGTGCGTGCCGCGGGCGATCGAGGGCGGCCACTCCGGCGTGTGGTTCATCGAGCGGTTGTCACCGATGATGCGCGGAGCCGGTGTGGACGTCTGGAACCTGCAGGACGGTTTCTGCATGACGGCTTGGAGCCCGGCGGAGAACCTCGAGATGCTCCGCGCCGGGACGGAGGCGGCACAGCGCGCCGGGGCGACGGCCTGGGCCACGCTCTACACACCGGGTCCCGGTGACGACGGACGGTTCGACTTCCCCGCCCTCGCCGAGAACCTCGAGGTCGTCCGACAGGCGGGGCTGCCCCTGACCACGTGGACGTTCGACTCTGCGCTGAACCCAGATCCCTCGGTCCCGGACTCGGACGTCCGCGCGGAGGTGTGGCGTGCGTACCTCGAACATCTCGGATCCGGACCCGCCGCCGGCTCCCGGCGCGTCTGAGGCTCAGACGGTCCAGCCGAGGGCACCGTGCTGCCCGTCGGCCGCCAGCCGCCGGGCGGCGTCACGCGCCGCAGCGAGCATCGCGGGACAGCTGTCGCACTGACGGACGTGGCGTTCCATGCGGCCGAGCTGTCGCCCACGGAGCTTCCGGCGCGCGTACCGAGCGAGGTGCTCGACCGCCCACAGGTGCTCAGCGTCACCACCGTCGACGTGGACGTGGGAGTCCACCCACGCCGTGCGGAGACCGTCGCGTGCGCGTGCGGCGAGGGCGGCCACCGCGTTCGGGGCCAGTCCGAGCCGCTGCCCGACCACTGCCAACGACTCACCCTCGACCTCGGTCGCCCAGAGCACCGTTCGCCAGCGCTCGGGGAGTCTCCTGAACGCCGCGACGACGAGCTCGAGATCGTCCCGGTGCGCCTCGACACCGAGATCGGCCGCGATCGAGGCCACGCGTTCGATCTGCTCGTCCAGCTCGACGGTGGGCTTGGCACGCGACCACTCCTCGCCGATGTGCCGCACCGTCGCCGCCGCGTACGCGACGAACGACTCCCGCGGCCCGTGACCCGACCGCAGCGCCCGGTAGATCCGGAAGAACGCCTCAGCGGTCACGTCGTCGATGTCATGACTCGTCGATCTGGCGACGAGGGCCCGCACCTTCGGGGTGTGCCGCCGCCAGATCTCCGCGAAGGCCTCCGACTCCCCTGCACGCGCCAGGTGCAGGAGTTCGTCGTCCGGGCGCGCACGCCATTCCATCCACTCCCCTTTCAATCTGGAACGTCAGCATTTCACACTTGGCGTCCGAAGTGTGAACGTCGTGCGCGCGTCGGTCGTCATCGCTCGGCCCGAGGGCGCTCTCCCTCTGCAGGACTGCATGGACCATCCGGGTCCTCTGCCACGACAGGGAGGGCGTCATGTACGCGAACGGCTGGAATCTGGGCGGTGGCGGGATGGTCGCAGGCGGGACACTCGCCTACACGGGCTTCGACCCGACGGGCGCGCTCGTGCTCGCGTGCGTGACGTGTGTCGTCGGCGGGCTCCTGCTCCTCCGGGCACGTCTCGTCCGTCGGCCGGAGGCCGGACGATGACCGGCCGCGCCAGGATCGCGATCGTCGTCGGCACGCGCCCGGAGGTCATCAAGCTCGCCCCGTCGTGCGACGACTCGGCCCCGATGCGGAGGTCGTCCTCACCGGGCAGCACCACGACGCCGAACTCCTCGGCCAGTACCTCGACGCAGCGCTCCCGGACACAGCGGTGAGCACACTGGCGCCGTTGCTCGACGGGACGCACCGGGTCGGCCTGTGGGCCGATCAGCTCGCGCACCGCTTCCGGCAGGAACGACCGAGCGCGGTGGTGGTGCAGGGAGACACGGACTCGGTCGTCGCCGGGGCCATGGCAGCGCGCTCCGCGGGCGTGCCGATCGTGCACGTCGAGGCGGGTCTCCGCTCGAACGACCTCTCGATGCCCGAGGAGGTCAACCGCCGCCACGTCGCACTCATCGCCGATGTGCACTGCGCCCGACGCCCGGGAACGAGCGGAACCTCCTCGCCGAAGGGATCGCTGCCGACCGGATCCTCGTGACGGGCAACACCATCGTCGAGGCCGTCCGGGAAGCACCCCGCGCCGACGCCGCGGCGGTCGATCGTTGGCTCCCCCGCGGAGTCGCGCGCGGCGGCTACGTCCTCGCGACGCTCCACCGTCCCGAGAACACCGACGACGAGGGCGCACTCCGCCGGGCACTGACCGGCCTCGCCGCGATCGAGGCACCGGTCGTCCTCGCCGCACACCCGCGTACCCGCACGGCGATCGAGCGATCGAACGCGGCGCACCTCGCCGGTGGACTGAGCATCCGGACACCGCCGGACCACGGGCTGTTCCTCGCCCTCGCGGAGCACGCGCGGCTCGTGGTGTCCGATTCCGGCGGCGTCCAGGAAGAGAGCACCGTCCTCGGGTTCCCGCTCGTCACCGTCCGGCGCAACACCGAGCGGCCTGAGACGCTCACCGCCGGCTTCAACCGGCTGGTCACCCCCGTCGACGACCTGGGCGCGGTGGCGAACGCGATGCTGCGCGACCCCGGTCTCCGCGAGCGACTCCGGGGACGACCGAGCCCGTACGGAGACGGTCGTGCGAGCGATCGGATCACCGCGGTCTGTCAG
The DNA here is from genome assembly GCA_029689965.1 of Curtobacterium flaccumfaciens. Classification (GTDB taxonomy): domain Bacteria; phylum Actinomycetota; class Actinomycetes; order Actinomycetales; family Microbacteriaceae; genus Curtobacterium; species Curtobacterium flaccumfaciens_E. The sequence goes on from CP121450.1 coordinate 3,691,657, forward strand.
GACGTCGTCTCGGCCGGGTGCGCCGCATGACCGTCGTGCGAAGCGCCGTCGGCCACCGTGCCGTCACGCGGCACACCACACGCTGGCTCGGGATCGGGACGCTCGGGCTCGTCATCGCGCTCACCGCCGCCCAGCCGGCGTACCGGACGGCGGAGGCGTGGGGAGCAGCCCTGCTCGCCGGTGCCGTCCTGCGGACTCCCGTCTGGGTGAACGGCCCGACCTTCTACCTCGGGTCGGGCGAGCACATGCAGGGCTTCCAGGTGACGATCGAGTGCTCGGCGCTCGTGCTGCTGCTCCCGGTGCTCCTCCTGCACGCCGTCATCGCGCTCCGCGGCGGGCCGTCCACTCCCCGCGCGATCATCGCTCCCCTCGCGGCGTGGTCCGTGATCAGCATCGTCAACGAGGCCCGCATCGCGTGGATCGGCATCGCGACGCAGTGGTGGGGCTTCCGCGCCGGGTACGAGCCCGCCCACGGTGCTGTCGGGCGATCGTCGGCATCTCCGGCTTCGCTTGCGGAGCAGCGGCCTTGCTGCTCATCGATCTCCGTGGCGGTGCCGCCGGAGGGAGCCGGCGATGATCGTCGCACTGCTCAACGCCGTGGCCACGGCGATGGCCGTCGCGTTCGTCGCCTACGTCGCGTTCATCCTCGTGCCGTTCCTCCGACACACCCCGGACCCCGTCGCCGACCCCGCGCACCTCCAGTTCCACTTCCTCGTGCCGTGTCGCGACGAAGAGGCGGTCATCGGCGAGACCATCAGGTCATCGCGGACGCGGTTCCCAGCCGCGCACCTCTGGGTGGTCGACGATGCGAGCGAGGACGGCACGCGCGACGTCGTGCTCGCCGCCGCGCTGACCGACCCGATGGTGCACCTCGTGGCGCGTTCCCTCCCCGATGCGCGTCGCGGCAAGGGCGACGCGCTGAACGCGGCGTACCGGATGCTCGTCGACTCACTCGCACCCGACGCCGACCGTGATCGTGTGATCGTCGGAGTCGTCGATGCGGACGGCGAACTGGACCCGGGGCACTCCCGGTGGTCGCCGGCGCCTTCCAGGACCCGAGGGTGGGCGCCACCCAGATCGCGGTGTGGATGAAGAACCGTGGGGATCCGACCCCGCTGAAGCACCGTGGTCGGTGGCGGAACCGGTTCGGTCGATGGCTGATCACCATGCAGGACATGGAGTTCCGCACGGTCATCGCCGGCATGCAGTCGTTGCGGAGCCACACCGGAACCGTGGGCCTCGGCGGGAACGGCCAGTTCGCGCGGATGTCAGCCCTGCAGCGCATCGCGGACCGGAACGGCACCCCCTGGCACGGTGCACTGCTGGAGGACTACGAGCTCGGGCTCCACGTCCTGCTCGCCGGGTACCGCATCCGGCACGTGTACGACACGCACGTCTCCCAGGAGGCGCTGCCGTCACTGCGCCGACTCGTCACACAGCGGACGCGGTGGGCGCAGGGCAACATCCAGTGCATCCGGTACGCCCCTCGCATCATCATGTCGCCACACTTCTCGACCGCAGGGGTGCTCGAGGCGATGTACTACCTGCTCTTGCCGTACCTCCAACTCCTCGGCATCACCGCAGTGCTGACGCTCGCGGCGGCGAGCGTGGTCGGCCCGACGAGCCTGACACCAGGACCGGGCCAGATCGTCGCGCTCTTCGTGTTCGCGGTCCTCCCCTTCGCGGTCTGGGGGCCCGTCTACCGGGCACGGTGCGAGCCAGAGCGCGGGAACGTGTTCGGCGGTGTCGTCCTCGGGGTCGGTCTCTGGATCTACGTCTTCTACATGTACCTCTGCATCCTGCGGGCGTTCTGCCGCTTGGCTCTCCGTCGGAACGGGTGGTCCAAGACACGGAGGAACACCGAGAGGGTCGGCCGGGTGCACGGATCGGTCGCGGTGGAGCGGTGACGGGATCGACCCGTGCGGAGGTCGATGCGGCGCACGTCGGATGCTGCTCGGATGCCTCGGGATGCTGCTCTCGGATGCTGTGGTCCTCGGGGGCGTCGCGGTCGGGTTGTGGCACTCGGGCAGGTCGACGGTGGCCGACGGTCCGGCATCGCTGCACCTGGCCCTGGTCGCCGGCATCGGACTGGTCGTGGTCGTGCGGCAGTGCATCCACAGGGCACCCGTACTCGCCCGCCGGAACCCGAGAGCGGTCCGGACGGACCGGATCGTCACCGCTGCCGACCTCGTCGGTCTGGTCGCGCTGTGCGCGGTGTGGCGGCTCGGCGGCTCGTACTTCACGGGGTGGCTCACCGCAGCAGCGGGGTCGCTGGTGATCGGCGTCGTCCCGGTCCAGCTCATCGCCGACGTCGTCACAGGCCGCAACGACACCGGTGACGGCCGGCGGTTCGTGACTCCTGAGACGCTCCGGCTGCTCCTGATCGTCGTGGGCTTCGCGGCACTGTTCCTGACCGCGGACGTGCACCAGTGGCGAGTTGCGATCATCGACCTCGTGCTGCTCCTCGGAGCCGGCGGCGCCGGGCTCGGCACGGTCGTGCACGCGGTGCTCGCCCGGCGCCGTTGATCGCACGGTCACGACGGGCCGACGCTGAACCGGCTCGGATCACGACGCAGCAGGATGGGGTGATGGCCGAGACGCACGCAAAGACCTTCGCCGACCCGGAGGAGGCGTCCGCTGAGGCAGCCGGGCTCCGATGGCTCCGCGAGGCGGAAGGCTCAGGTGGGACGAGGACCGTCCGGGTGCGCGCACGGCCCCGCCCGACGGTCCTCGACCTCGAGCGGATCCCGAACGGATCACCGACGACCGTCCAGGCCGAGCGCTTCGGCCGGTCGCTGGCACACACCCACGCGGCCAGCGCGGGCCACTGGGGAGCTCCTCCGCCGGAATGGCCGTCGGAGGTGCCGCTGCGCATGGGACGCTCACGCACCCCGTTCGCGCCCGCCGCCGATGCACCGGCGACGTGGGGTGAGTTCTTCGCCGAGTACCGGATCCGCGACTTCGTCCGCCGCATCGTCGACCTCGGCGGGTTCGACCGCGCGCAGGCGGCGGTGTTCGACCGGGTGGCAGACCGCGTGCAGAACGGCGCACTCGGGTCACCGCAGCCCGCGCTCGTCGGGACAGGCCGGCGAGGCTGCACGGTGATCTGTGGGCAGGCAACGTGCTCTGGCCGACGGCGCCGGTGGACGGAACGACGCCCACCGGCGCGGTGCTCATCGACCGATCGCGCACGGCGGCCACGCGGAGACGGACCTGGCACTGCTCCGGCTCTTCGGACTCCCCCGGCTGGAGACGGTCCTCGCTGCGTACGACGCCGAGTCACGGCTCGCGCCGGCCTGGCGGGAGCGGATCGAGCTGCACCAGCTTCGCCCCGCTGCTGCTGCACGTGCTGCTCTTCGGAGACCCGTACCGGGATGCGGCACTCCGAGCGGCGCGACGGTACGTCTGACGGGTGTGTGCGCCACGCGGCTTCGCGTGTGTCGATGCGTTGTGAGCCCTCGCCGCGCGGCACTCCTCCACGCCATCGGTGTTCGTGGAGTGCCGATCGCGACGAGGGCCCACGGCGACGGCCCGGCGGCCATCGTGGGCCCGGACCCGGACCCGGAGCCGCTGCGCCGGGCCCGGCCGCACCACGATGTCACGCGACGCCGAGGCAGACGGGTGTCGCCCGGTCGCCGGCGCTCAGGTGCAGGACGGCGCACGTGCGGCATCGAGCCCCACGCCGACGCCGTCGTGCGGCGGAACGCTCACACCCACCGACGACGAAGCGCGAAGAACGCACCGCCGCCCGCGAGTGCGATGGCGACCGCCGTCCCCGCGACCGCCGGCGTGGTCACCGGTGTCGGGACGACGTCCGGGACTCGGAGGTCCAGCGTGCCGTCGCTGACAGTGAGTTTCTCTCCGGTGGCCGACGTGAACGACAGGAGCCCGGCTGCCGACGACGCGCCCGGTGTGGCGGCCTCGAGCACCGTGACCGTCGGGCTGAACCGGAAGAGCGTTCCTCCAGACCAACCACTCGTCCCGCCGTCCGCGCTGGTGATGAGGCAGTCGAGCTGCGTCTTGTCGCCGTTCACCGTGCAGCTCGTGAGACGCACGTTGTTCGCTCCGTACGTACTGCCGTCGGATGAGAAACTGGTCGGCACGGACGTCTGCGTCGTGAAGACCGATCCGGACGGCGCGGTGAACCGCATCGTGCCGCCCGGAACGACCATGCTGGTCGATCCGCCGGTGTTCTTGTAGGTCCACTGCAGGACGGCGGTGGAGCCCGGGGCCGCGGTCACGACCGACGGCTGGTTGGAACCGACCAGCGCCACGGCGCTCGCCGCCGACGCGGTCAGGCAGACACCGCCCACGAGCGTGGCCGCCGCGGCAGCGGTGAGCGCTGCCCTTCGGGTTGCTGATGACATCATTCGTCTTCCTCGTTTCGATCCCTGTGAGCGCCGACGGGCGCGCGGCACGTCCTCGTACCGTCCTCTGTTGAGAGCGCCGGGACCCGTTTCGATGACGCGGATGCCCGAAGTTCGGCACGTGCCGTGGAATCGCCGGCGAATGCCCTCGGCACCCGGCTACACGCGGTGGCATCGAGTCGCGCACGAGGACCTGCGCGGCACTCCCCCGAGATCATCGACGTCGACGGGTCTTAGGAGGCACCAAGACGGCGCATCGGGTCGTTCGGGGAACGCCCGGGATCCTCATCGTCATGACCACCTACCCGACACCCGTGACCGACCGCCGCGACCGTGCACACCCGGGGACGGACCGCGCCCCGGGGACCGACGGCGCGGGCCGCTCGCACGCCTGTTCCTCGGCGAGCGCGAGGACGCCCGCTGGCTCCGGCCGGCGTTCTGGGCGCTCCTCGCCCTGACCGCCGTGGTGTACCTCTGGGACCTCAGCGCCTCCGGGTACGCGAACAGCTTCTACGCCGCCGCCGTGCAGGCCGGCACGAAGTCGTGGGAGGCGTTCTTCTTCGGCTCGCTCGACTCGTCGAACTTCATCACCGTGGACAAGCCCCGGCGTCGCTCTGGGTGATGGTGCTCTCGGCCCGGCTGTTCGGCTTCTCGAGCTTCAGTCTGCTGCTCCCCCAGGCGCTGATGGCGGTGGGTTCGGTCGCGCTGGTGTGGGGCACGGTCCGCCGCACGCTCGCCCGGCTCGGCGCGACGACGGCGAACGTCGGTGCCCTGCTCGCGGGCTTCGTCGTCGCTGCCACCCCCGCCGCGGCGCTCATGTTCCGCTTCGACAACCCGGACGCCCTGCTCGTCCTCCTGATGACCGCGGGCGCGTACTGCACGATCCGGGCGCTCCCGCGAGGCAGCTGGAAGTGGATCGCGCTCGCCGGGGTGGCCCTCGGCTTCGCGTTCCTGACGAAGATGCTGCAGGGGCTGCTCGTCCTTCCGGCGTTCGGCCTGGTGTACCTCTTCGCCGCCCGCACCGCCTGGGCAAGCGCGCTATCGGCCTCGGCATCGCCGCGGTCTCGCTCGTGGTGTCCGCGGGCTGGTGGGTCGTCGCCGTGTGGCTCTGGCCCGCCGAGTCCCGCCCGTACATCGGCGGCTCCACGGACAACACCGTGCTCGACCTGGTCTTCGGGTACAACGGGCTCGGCCGGATCTTCGGCGGCTCGGGCAACGGCGGCGGGGGCGGCGGCATGGGCGGCGGCACCGCCGGCGGTTCCTTCGGCGGCTCGACGGGTCTCGACCGGCTGTTCTCGTCCGAGATGGGCCTGGAGATCTCGTGGCTCCTGCCCGCGGCGCTCATCGCCCTGGTGCTCGGACTGGTCGTCGTCGGACGTCGTCACCTCGCCGACCCGGCACGCGCCGGCCTCGTGCTCTGGGGCGGCTGGCTCCTGGTCACCGGACTCGTCTTCTCGTACATGTCCGGCACGATCCACCCGTACTACACGGTCGCGCTCGCCCGGCGATCGCCGGACTCGTCGGAACGGGCGGCGCCCTCCTCTGGCATGCGCGAGCACGGTTCCTCGGTCGTCTCGGACTGGCTGCGATGATCGGGATCACCGCGTTCTGGAGCTGGTGCCTCCTCAACGAGAACCCGACGTGGCTGCCCTGGTTGCGCTGGGTGGTCCTGTTCGGTGGCCTCCTGTCCGCCGCCGCGATCGTCGTCGGCAGCGTGCCGACGCTCCGAAAGCTGTTGGCCGTCGGTGTGCTCGTCGGCACCCTGTCCGGACTCACCGGCACCACGGCCTACGCCCTCGCCACGACGACCGTCGCGCACTCCGGTTCGATCCCGAGCGTCGGCCCCTCGGGGAGCGGCACCGGCGGGATGGGCGGCGGAACGGGCGGCATGCCGGGAGGCACCGGCGGACCGGGTGGATCGACCGCCGGCTCCGGGTCGGCCGGCTCGGACAGCGGTGACGGCACCCAGCAGGGTCCCGGCGGCACCCCTCCGGGCGGCACCGCCGGCGAGGCGCCGGAGGGCACGAACGGCGAGATGCCGGGAGGCACGTCCGGCGGCACCGGGGCCCAGGAGGGATCCGACGAGGCGACGACCGACGACGGAGCCGGGACGGGCCTCCAGGCCGGTGGTGGCGCGATGGGCGGCGGAGGCGCATCGACGTCGTCTGCGCTGAAGAAGCTGCTGGAGTCGACCGACACGACCTGGGCCGCCGCCGTGAACGGTTCGCAGTCGGCCGCGCAGCTCGAGCTCGACACCGACACCGCGGTGATGGCGATCGGCGGATGGTCGAGCGATCCCGCACCGACGCTGGCCGATTTCAAGGCGTACGTCGCCGAGGGCAAGATCGCCTACTACATCTCCTCGGGCAGCGGAGGCGGGGGCATGGGCGGCGGATCGTCCACGGCCTCGGCGATCCAGGAGTGGGTCGCGGCGAACTACAGCAGCACCACGGTCGGCGGGCAGACCGTCTACGACCTGCGCGGCTAGGCTCGCCGACATGGCCGGTCCCCCGTTGGAGCGCACCGACGGCACCCCCGTCCGTGCCCTCGTCGTCGACGACGAACACGCGCTCGCCGACGCCGTCGCCCTCGCGTTCGAGGGCGACGGCTGGGCCGTGCGCGCCGTGCACCGGGGCCGTGACGTCCTGTTCGCGGCGCGGGAGTTCCAGCCGGACGTCATCGTGCTCGACGTGATGCTGCCCGACATCGACGGGTTCGAGGTGCTCGAACGGCTCCGGGACGCCCGCGATGCCGTCCGGGTGCTGTTCCTCACGGCCCGCGACGCCCCCGAGGACCGGCTGGCCGGACTGACCGGGGGCGGCGACGACTACCTCACGAAACCGTTCGGCATCGACGAGCTGCTCGTCCGTGCCCGCATCCTCGCGCGGACCTCGGCACGGGTCGCCTCGGCCGCACCGGCGGGGATCGTCGTCGGCGACCTCACCGTCGACGAGGACACCCGCGCCGTCGCCCGCGCCGGCGTCGAACTCGAGCTGACGCCGACCGAGTACGAAGCTCCTGCGGTACCTGGCGCGCAACGCCAACCGGGTGCTGTCGCGGGAGCACATCCTCGCCAACGTCTGGGGATGGACTTCGGGACGTCGTCCAACCTCGTCGACATGTACGTGTCGTACCTGCGGAAGAAGCTCGACGCGGGACGCGAACCGATGCTGCAGACCGTGCGCGGGGCCGGGTACGTCCTCCGGCCGGCGACGTGAGCCGACGCGAGCAGGCGAGCCGCGCCTCCAGGCAGCCGCGCGTTCCGTCCCTTCGATGGCGGATCGTGGGAGCCGTGGCGTTGCTGCTCGTCATCACGAACGTCGTGGTGGGCGCCGTGACGGTCGTGGCGTTCCGCGGGTACCTGGTCGGGCGGCTCGACGCGGAGCTGTCCACTGCTGCGAGCCGGACGGTCGGCGCACAGGACCACGCACCGCCGCCGGGCACCGGCCCGACCGACGGCGAACCGGATCCGGACAACACGTTCATCGGTGCACCGGGACAGTCAGCCGGCACGGTCGTCGCGATCTCCCGCTCGGGCTCGACCGACATCGCCGGCTACACCGACGCGAAGGGACGGCAGCACGGGCTCACCGCGGCGCAGAAGCGCACCCTGGCGGCGGTCAGGAGCGACGGCGACCCGGTGACCGTGGACCTCGGGGCGCTCGGCGAGTACCGGGCGCAGGCGATCGGCAGCGACGGCGACGTCTCCGTCACGGCGCTGCCGCTCGGCTCCCTCGACTCCACGATCGTGCGTCTGACGACGGTGTTCGGGTTCGTGACGCTGCTCGGCCTGCTCGCCGCGGCCTGGGTGCTCGCGGTGCTCGTGCGGCGCTCACTCCGACCGCTCGAACACGTCGCCTCGGTCGCGTCCAGCGTCACCGCGCTCGACCTCGAGCGCGGTGACCCCGACATCCCGGTCCGCGTCGCCGACCGCGACCTCGCCGCGAACCGGGAGGTCGGGCAGGTCGGCACCGCACTGAACCGGCTCCTCGGGCACGTCGGACGCGCGCTCACCGTCCGACGCGACGCCGAGGCGGGCATGCGGACGTTCGTCGCGGACGCCTCGCACGAGCTCCGGACCCCGATCGCGACGGTACGGGCGTACGCCGAGCTGTCGGCGTCGTCACCGGACCTCGTGGCCGTGCGCGCGAACGTCGAGCGGATCGGCACCGAAGCCGTCCGGATGGGCGACCTGGTCGAGGAACTGCTGCTGCTCGCGCGACTCGACGCCAGGGCCCTGGCCTCGGGTCCTGAGACCGCGGTGCGTGAGTCGGTGGACATGACCTCCATCGTCGTCGAGGCGGCGATGGACGCGCGAGCCACCGCGCCGGACCACCGGTGGACGCTCCAGGTCGTCGACGAGGACCCGTGACGGTGACGGGTGACGCCGGGCAGCTGAGACGGGTGGTCCGGAACCTGCTCACGAACGCGTCGACGCACACACCGGCGGGAACGGCCGTCGTGGTGTCGTTGCAGCGCGCCGGCGACGGGGTGCGGTTCGTCGTGGCGAACGACGGGCCGCCGATCGATGCGGCCGCGCTGCCGACGCTGTTCGACCGCTTCACCCGGGGCGAGTCGTCGCGATCGCGGGAGCACGGCACGAGCGGCCTCGGGCTCGCGATCGCCCGGGCGGTCGTGGAGGCGCACGGCGGCTCGATCCGGGTGGCGTCCGGACCGGGGCGCACCGCGTTCACGGTGGAGCTGCCGGCGGCGACCTGACCGGCACGGTCCGCTGCGCCGTCGTTCGCGCCGTCGTTCGCGGCGTCGTTCGCGGCGTCGTTCGCACCGAGTCTCGGCCTGGGCGACACTTCTCGCGCTCCCCGGCCCAAGACTCGTCGCGTACCACGAGTCTCGCGCCGAGGCCGCCGATGGTTCTTAGGGGCGGCACAGGACCCTCCGGCCGTCCGCATGTGGCCACTGCCGAGTCTGATCGTCATGACGGACACGAACAAGCCCCTCGAGATCGACATCGTCGTGCCCTGTTACAACGAACAGGACACGCTCGCCGCCCACGTCCGGCGGCTCCACACGTTCTGCCGGACGTCCCTGCACCACACCTGGCGGATCACCATCGCCGACAACGCGTCGACGGACGACACCGCGCGGATCGCCGACGACCTCGCCGCGATGCTCCCCGAAATCCGGGCGGTGCACCTGCCCCTGAAGGGCCGCGGCCGGGCCCTCAAGGCCGTGTGGGGAGCGTCGGAGGCACAGGTGCTCGTGTACGTGGACGAAGACCTGTCGACCGACCTCGCGGCGCTCGAGCCGCTGGTCGCTCCCCTGCTGTCAGGGCACTCGGACATCGCGATCGGGACCCGACTCGCCGACTCTTCCCGGGTGGTCCGCGGCGGGAAGCGCGAGTTCGTCTCCCGCTCGTACAACCTGCTGCTGCGCACGACGATGGGGGTGTCGTTCTCCGACGCGCAGTGCGGGTTCAAGGCGATCACGCGCGAGTCGGCCGAGCGGCTCCTGCCGCTGTGCGAGGACGACGGGTGGTTCTTCGACACGGAGCTGCTGGTCCTCGCGGAGCACGCCGGACTGCGGGTGCACGAGGTGCCCGTGGACTGGGTGGACGACGTGAACTCGTCGGTGCACATCGCTTCGACGGCGGCCGAGGACCTCAAGGGCATGTGGCGCGTCTCCCGCGGGCTCGCGACCGGCCGGATCCCGATCGGTCGGGTGTACGAGGCGATCGGTCGACGTCCGTTCACCCCGCCGCACGTTGGCATCGTCGGGCAGGTGCTGCGGTTCGGTGCGATCGGCGTCCTCTCGACGATCGCGTTCGCCGTCCTCTACGCCCTGTTCCGCCCGGCGATCGGGGCGCAGACCGCGGACTTCCTCGCCCTGCTGCTGACCGCGATCGGCAACACGGCGCTGAACCGCCGCTTCACGTTCGGTGTCCGTGGTCGTGCCGGAGCCGGACGGCACCACGTGCAGGGACTCGTGGTGTTCGGCATCGCCTGGGCGATCACGTCGGGGTCGCTCGTGGTGCTGCACAGCACGACGCCCGGGGCCTCGCACGGGCGGAGATCGTCGTGCTGACCGTGGCGAACCTCGTCGCGACGCTCGTCCGGTTCGTCCTGTTCAAGGCGTGGGTGTTCCGCTCCCGCCGCCGTCCGCAGCTCATCCGTCCGGGCACGACCCCGGCGGCGGACGCGAGCACGACGACCACGGAGCCGATCGTGATCGACGAGCGAGCGGCGTGAGGACGAGGGCCGCGGACGCAGTGTTGCGCGGCGGTATACCGCGCCGTAGCATCGCCTCACCGCACCACAACCCCACAGGGCCCGGCCACCACCCGACGGTCTGCCCGCGGCGAGCGCTCCGAGGATGCAGCCTGGCCGTCCGCTGCCGGCACACGCTCCACTGGACCCGCACGTGAACACCTCTCCCTTCGGTCTCTACGACCCTGCCCGCGAATCGAGCGATTGCGGCGTCGGCTTCATCACCCGTCTCGACGGCGCGCCGAGCCACGACGTCATCCGCAAGGGCGACGAAGCGCTGTGCGCCATCCCGCACCGCGGCGGCAAGTCCGCCGAGGGCGTCGGCGACGGTGCCGGCGTGAGCATCGACCTGTCGGTGGAGTTCTTCAGCGCGATCACCGGCGAGGCGCTCCGCGCCGGGCACTTCGGCGTCGCGAACTGCTTCGTGCCGTCCGGTGCGGCCGACCGCGCGGACGCCGAGCGCGTCGTCACCGAGTCGATCGAGCGTGCGGGCCTCGAGCTCCTGCTCGTCCGCGACGTGCCGGTGGACCACTCGGTCGCCCGTCCCGAGGCCGAGCAGTACCAGCTGCCGATCGTGCAGTGGGTCTTCCGCGCACCGGAGAGCTGGTCGCGCGCCGAGGTCGATGCCGCAGCCAACCGCGCCCTGCTCGCGATCGAGCAGGTGTCGTACCTGCGCGCTGCCGAGGAGCGCGCCGAGCACGCCGTCCTGTACCCACTGTCGCTCAGCGCCCGGACCCAGATCCTCAAGGGGCGGCTCAACTCCGGCGAGGTCATCGGCTACTTCACGGACCTGCGCGACCCGCGGCACTCGGTGCGGACGCTGTACTTCCACACGCGCTTCTCGACGAACACCGAGCCGCACCCGACGATGGCGCAGCCGTTCCGCCTGATGGCGCACAACGGCGAGCTCAACACCGACCGGAAGAACCGTCTGTCGGACGAGGCCCTCGCCCGGGCGCGCACCCGCACCATCGTCCGCCCGCCGGGACAGTCCGACTCGAGCCGCCTCGACCAGACCCTGCAGAGCCGCGTGTTCGACGACGGGCTGGACATCGTCGAGGCCGTCGTGACGCTCATGCCGCCGGCGTGGGAGAACGACCGCACGTTGACCACGGACGTGCGGGACATGCTCGAGTACTTCTCGCTGTACGAGGAGAAGAACGACGGCCCCGCCGCCGTGATCTTCAGCGACGGCGACGTCGTCGGCGCCCGGCTCGACCGCCTGGGCCTCCGCCCGCTGCGGACCGTCCAGACCGCCGAGTACCTCATGGTGTCGTCCGAGGCCGGGCAGGTCGCCTTCGACGCGGAGGACGTCGTGCACCGCGGCCGGATCGAGGCGGGCGGCATGCTCGTCGTCGACCACCGCGCCGGCTCGCTCATGCGGACGCGCGAGGTGCTCGAGATGCTCGCCGCGCGCAAGCCGTACGCGCAGCTGCTCGACGCCGCGCGCGTGAACCTCGACGACCTGCCGGCGCCGGACTACGAGCGGACGACGTCGACGCTCGGCTACTCGGGCGACCTCTCGCTCGCAGGCCGCTACGTGGCGTACTCGCTGAACCAGGAGAGCTTCCGGTTCATGCTCGACCCGATGCTCGCCAACGGTTCCGAGCGCATCTCGGCGATGGGCTACGGCAACGCGATCAACGCCCTGAGCGACACCGAGGGCGGCATGGCGAAGTACTTCTCGCAGCGCTTCGCCCAGGTGACGAACCCGCCCCTCGACTCGATCCGCGAGGCCGACGGCATGTCGATGCGCGTCGCCCTGGGGCCGAAGCCTGGACGACACCGCGCCGGACGGGACCGGCGTCGCCCGGCAGCTCGTCGTGCAGTCCCCGATCCTCGGGCACCTCGACATGGTGCGCCTGCGCGACCAGGACGTCGTTCCCCTCGAGCGGTTCGAGATGCTCTACGTGCCGGTGCTCGGTGACGAGCAGGCCAACGCGTCCGCCGTGCGCGCCGCGGTCGACGAGCTCTGCACCGCCGTCGAGCAGTTCGCCGAGCGCAGCGGCGGGATCGCCGTGCTCACCGACCGCAACGTGTCGTCGACGCATGCACCCCTCCCGGTCATCCTCGCCGTGGCCGCGGTCAACCAGCGGCTCATCGAGACCGGGCTGCGACTGCGGGTCTCCGTGGTCGCCGAGTCCGGTCAGCTGCCATCGTCACACCACGTGGCGACGGCGCTCGGCTTCGGTGCCGCGGCTGTGTACAGCTTGAGCGCTCGCCTGCGTGCGGAGGAGAAGTACCCCGCGGACGCCGCTCCGGCCGGCGAGTACACCGCGACGGACCTCGCGCTCAAGCGCTTCCGCAAGGCCGCCGAGAAGGCCCTCGCGAAGACGATGGGCCGCGTCGGCCTGTGCACCGCGGAGAGCTACATCGGCGGCGAGTTCTTCGAGCCCAACTACCTCGACACCCGCGACGACCTGTTCGCCCGCGTCTTCCCCACATGGACGCCCGGTCGGCGGCGTCGGGTTCGCCCGCATCGCGCAGGCGGCGACCGACTGGCACGAGCGCGCCCGCGGGGTCGAGACCGAGGGCCAGGTCCCCCTGCTCGGCCTGTTCAAGGAGCGCTCCGACGGCGCCGGGCACTCGTTCGGCGTCGCCAGCGTGCGCGGCTTCGGCGGCATGACCGAGGAGCGTCCGGCCTTCGAGCGCTCCGGCGACTCCGAGGCGCTCCGGCTCCTCACCCTCGGGCAGCTCGACGACGCGTTCGGCATCACCGACACGGCGTACCGGAACACCGGGTACGACCGGCTGAGCGACGCCGAGATCGACGCGCACCGGATCACCCCGGGCTACGTCACGTTCCTGCAGACCACGCACGACGAGCGCTCGCGCCGTCCCGCGGCCCTCCGCGACGTGCTCGCGCTGCCCGCGGACGTCACGGGCATCGACGCGGCGGAGGACTTCGCTCGCGAGCTGGGTCGCTTCTCGACGAGTGGCAACGCCAGCGTCACGGTGCGCGGGCTGTCCGGCTCGCGACCGTCGTCTTCAGAGGGACTGCCGGGAGGCGCGGCGCGCTTCCGCCTCGAGCTCACGTCGACGGGGACCACGGGTGCACTGCGCCACCAGGCCCTCGCGGACGGGCTCGGCCTGCTGTACCCGGGGCAGGTGGACGTCGACTCCGTCGACGCCGACCAGGTGACGCTCCGCGCCACCGGCTCCGCCGTGGACCTCCTCGGCCTGCTCGAGAGCGCCCCGGCCAGCGTCGCGCTCGACGAGGTCCAGCCGGCGCACGAGATCACCCGGACCCTGGCGTCCGGCGCGATGAGCCACGGCGCGCTCGTCGCCACCGCGCACGAGGCGGTGGCGCACGGCACGAACATGGTCGGCGGCATGTCGAACAGCGGTGAGGGCGGCGAGCACCACTCCCGCTACGGCACCATCCGCGGCTCGCGCATCAAGCAGTTCGCCTCCGGCCGGTTCGGCATCTGGGCTGGTTACCTCGCCGACCCGATGCTCGAGGAGCTCGAGATCAAGATCGGCCAGGGTGCGAAGCCCGGCGAGGGTGGGCAGCTACCCGCGCCGAAGGTCACGGTGGACATCGCCGCGGCCCGTGGTGGCACGCCCGGCGTCGAGCTCATCTCGCCGCCGCCGCACCACGACACGTACTCCATCGAGGACCTCGCGCAGCTCATCCACGACTGCAAGGCCGCCCGCGTCCGGGTCATCGTGAAGCTGGTGTCCTCCGAGGGCATCGGCACCATCGCGGTCGGCGTCGCGAAGGCCGGCGCGGACGTCATCAACGTCGCGGGCAACACCGGCGGGACCGGTGCCGCGGCCGTGACGAGCCTGAAGTACGCGGGTCGCTCCGCGGAGATCGGCGTGGCCGAAGTGCACCAGGCCCTGGTCGCGAACGGCCTCCGCCAGAAGGTCACGCTGCGCTGCTCCGGCGCACACCAGACCGGCAGCGACGTCGTGACGAGCGCCCTGCTCGGCGGCGACAGCTTCGAGTTCGGCACCACCGCGCTCATGATGCTCGGCTGCGTGATGGCGAAGAACTGCAACGTGAAGTGCCCGGCGGGCCTGACCACGAACGCCGAGGCGTTCGAGGGCGACCCCCGTGCGCTCGCGCAGTACCTGCTCAACATCGCCCACGACGTCCGGCAGATCCTCGCCCGCCTCGGCCTGCGCTCGCTGCGCGAGGCCCGCGGCCGGACCGACCTGCTGCAGCTCCTCGACCACCCGGCGAGCGTCGGACGCCTCGACGTCCGGAACCTCCTCGCGCAGGTCCCGGAGAAGGTCGTCGAGGACCCGGAGTACCTCGAGAAGGACTTCCACACCGACGACGCGCTCATCGAGCAGGTCCGTTCGGCACTGACCGACGGTCACGACCACACCGTGCGGATCGACGGCGTGGTCCTCGGCAATGCGGACAAGTCGGTCGGCGGCCAGCTGGGCATCGACGTCGAGCGGCTCCTCAACCACGAGCTGCGCGACACCGACCTCTCCGGGCACCCGGCGATCACCACGGACGACCGTGGCCGCCGTCGCCTGGTGGACGGCGCCGTCACGATCCGCACCCTCGGGTCGGCCGGGCAGTCGTACGGCGTGTTCAACAACGACGGCATCGTGCTCGAGCACACCGGCACCGCGAACGACGGCGTCGGCAAGAGCCAGAGCGGCGGCCGGATCATCGTCCGTGCTCCCGGCGGTGGCAGTGGCCAGCAGGGCGGCAACGTCCTCGTCGGCAACTTCGCCCTGTTCGGCGCCACCGGCGGCCGCACGTTCGTCGAGGGTGAGGCCGGCGACCGCTTCGCCGTGCGCAACTCCGGGGCGACCGCGGTCGTCGAGGGCGTCGGCGACTTCGGCTGCGAGTACATGACGGGCGGAGCCGTGTTCAACCTCGGCGCGTTCGGCAAGGGCCTCGGCAACGGCATGTCCGGCGGGTTCCTCTACCAGTACGACCCGTCCGGTCAGGTCACCGAGCGCGCGAGCACCGACTCGCTCCTCGTGTTCCCCGTCACCGACACCGAACGCGGTTCCTTCCACGAGGCCGCGGCGCGCCTGCTGCTTGAGTGGCACCTCGAGGCGACGGGTTCGGCGCTGGCCGAGCGCCTGCTCGCCGAGTGGGAGACCACCCGCCGGCACGTGTACGTCGGGATGCCCCGGGCACTCCTGCTCACCCAGGACGCCGGCGAGATCCTGGCCGCGGCGAGCCGGAACGAGCTGCTCGACGAGCTGGCGACCTCGATCGCGACGGACAAGCTCCGCGCGTTCAAGGTCGACTACCGGGACCAGCGCGCCGTGCTCGGCGGCCGTGCCCCGGCGCTCGGCGACCAGGGCGACGACATGTTCTCGCTGCTGTCGTCGTACACGGTGCTCGGCGTCGCGCAGGACCTCGCGCTCGAGCGGGTCCCCGGTGCCGCGGGTCCGAACGACCCCGTGTGACCGAGGCCGTCAA
This sequence comes from Curtobacterium flaccumfaciens, assembly GCA_029689965.1. GTDB lineage: Bacteria > Actinomycetota > Actinomycetes > Actinomycetales > Microbacteriaceae > Curtobacterium > Curtobacterium flaccumfaciens_E. The sequence continues at coordinate 3,707,649 of CP121450.1, forward strand.
GAACCTCATCCTCACCGAGGACTTCTTCGTGAAGCAGCGCGTCGTGAAGTACCTGCGCGGCACGCTCGACCGGTTCGCGGACGACCAGCTCGCGACCCTCATCGCGATCAAGCGACTCGACGACTACAAGCGCGCGCTCACGCAGCGGAACAACCGCAGCATGGACGCGCCGGGCACCACCGGGTGGATCATGCACCAGAACGCCAAGAACGACGGCCGCGTCCGCGAGGCCCGCTTCGACGAGCTGCTCGCGAACGCGGCGCTCGAGGACATCGCCCGCCGTGCACCGCAGGCGCCGACCGAGGCGGTGTCCGCGTGAGCCTCCTGCCCCGACCGGATCGCTGATCCCGGTCGACGCACCGTTCTCGGCCGCCCAGGAGTCCTGGCTCGCCGGGTTCATCGCGGGCATCGCCGCCGCCGGCAAGCGGGCGTCCGGGAACGCACCGACGACCACGATCGACGTGCTGTTCGGCACGCAGACCGGCAACGCGGAGTTCCTCGCCGACGAGCTCGTCACCGGCGCGAAGGCCCGCGGGCTCGGCGGTCGGGCCACCGCGCTCGACGCCGTCACGCCGGAGCAGCTCGCCGGGATGTCGCACGTGCTCGTCGTCACCTCGACGTACGGCGAGGGCGAGATGCCCGACAACGCCGGCCTGTTCTGGGACGCGATCCAGGCGACCACCGTGCCGCGGCTCGAGGGGCTGCAGTACGCGGTCCTCGGACTCGGCGACACCAGCTACGACGAGTTCTGCCAGGCCGGCAAGCTCCTCGACACCCGCTTCGAACAGCTCGGGGCGACTCGGATCCACGACCGTGTCGACTGCGACGTGGACTTCGAGGACCCGGCTGCGCTGTGGACCGCCGCGGTGCTCGACCGACTCGCGGCAGAGGCCGGTGCGCAGCCCGGCGCGTCCGGCCCCGCCGGCGACCCGGCCACGTCGGCGACCGCGGCCGGCGGGGCGGGCGCGAGCCGTGCCTCCAGGCCGGGTTCCCAGTGGAACAAGCGCAACCCGTTCCCGTCGAAGCCGGTCGAGAACCGGCTGCTCTCGTCGCCGCGCAGCGCGAAGGAGATCCGGCACTACGAGTTCGACCTCGGCGACTCCGGCATCGAGTACTCCGCCGGTGACGCCCTCGCCGTCGTGCCGGTCAACGACGAGGTGTTCGTCGGCGAGCTGCTCGAGCAGGTCGGCGCGAACGGGTCCGAGTCCCTGGACGGCCGGCCGATCGCCGAGGTCCTGCGGACCGACCGCGAGATCCGGACGCCGTCGAAGGACCTCATCGCCGACCTGGTGCAGCGCGCGCCGTCGAGCGAGCTCGCCGCCGTGGTCTCGCACGGTGACAAGCACGAGCTCGACCGCTGGCTCTGGGGACGCGACGTCCTCGACCTGCTCCGCGACGCCGGTCCCGCGGCACCGGGACTCGACGAGCTGCTGCCGAACCTGCGCCCCCTGCAGGCGCGGCAGTACTCGATCTCGTCGAGCCCGCTCGCGCACCCGGACCGGATCCACCTGACGATCGCGTCCGTCCGGTACGGCGACCCGCACCGGATGTACGCCGGTGTCGCGTCGACGTTCCTCGCCGACCGGGTCTCCCCGACGGCACCGTGGACGTGTACCTGCAGCCGAACGCATCGTTCGGGGTGCCGGCGGACCCGTCCGCGCCGATGATCATGATCGGCCCCGGAACCGGCATCGCACCGTTCCGCGGGTTCCTGCACGAACGTGCGGTCGCGGGTGCCACCGGCCGGAACTGGCTGTTCTTCGGTGACCAGCACCGCGACACCGACTTCGTGTACGAGGACGAACTCACGACGCTGCAGGAGCAGGGCGTGCTGGACCGTCTCGACCTGGCGTTCTCGCGCGACCAGGCCGAGAAGGTCTACGTACAGACCCGGATGCTCGAGCAGGCGTCCGAGCTGTACGCCTGGCTCGAGGACGGCGGACACCTGTACGTGTGCGGCGACGCCTCGCGGATGGCGAAGGACGTCGAGTCGGCGCTGCTGACCGTCATCGGGTCACAGCGCGGCAAGGGTGAGGACGACGCGCAGGCGTACCTGTCCGACCTGCGCCGCGGCAAGCGCTACGTCCGCGACGTGTACTGAGGCGCGCAGGCGGGCGGCGCCCGTCGCGGCAGTGTGCGAGGTGCCGCGCTTCGTGCGAGGGCGCGAGCGTCACACCGTGGACGGAACCTCGCACCGTGTGGGCGGGACCTCGCACGGGACATCGCACCGTGCGAGGTTCCGCATTGCAGACAGGGCCGGGGCGGCGTAATGTGCAACCAAATGGTTGTAGAAACTGCACTGCGTGACGCCGAGGTCGACCGGGTGTTCCACGCCCTCGCCGACGCGACGAGGCGCGACATCGTCCGTCGGACCCTCGTCGGCGCATCGTCCGTCAGCGAGCTCGCGGACGCCTACGCGATGTCGTTCGCCGCCGTCCAGAAGCACGTCGCGGTCCTCGAAGGAGCGGGGCTCGTGACCAAGGAAGCCCGGGGCCGCACCCGCATGGTGCGTGCCGAGCCGGGGCAGATCGACCGCGTCCGCGGGTTGCTCGACGACTACGCGGACCTCTGGCGCGGGCGGATCCACCGCCTCGACGCGCTGCTGGGCCGGGACTCGGCCCGCGACGACGAACACCGAGCGCAAGGGAGCGCCTGATGCCCACCACGTCCGTCCACACCGACCCCGAAGAGCTCACGATGACGCTCGTCGCCGAGTTCCCCGTCCCCGTCGAACGGCTGTGGGGAGCCTTCGCCGACCCACGGCAGCTCGAGCGCTTCTGGGGTCCGCCCGGGTTCCCCGCGACGTTCACGTCGTTCGACCTCCGCCCGGGCGGCCGCGCGGACTACCGGATGACGTCACCGCAGGGCGAGCGGTTCCACGCCGTGTGGCAGATCATCGAGGTCGAGGAGCCCCGCCGGATCACGTTCCGCGACCTGTTCTCGGACGCCGAGGGCACGGTCGACGAGTCCCTGCCCGCGAGCGACACCGTCCTGTCGTTCGACAGCTCCGGCAGCGGGTCCCGCGTGACCGTGCTGACGTCGTTCGCCTCCTCCGCCGACCTCGACGCGATGCTCGAGATGGGCATGCTCGAGGGCTACGAGCAGGCGTTCGGGCAGCTCGACACCGTCCTCGCCGACCTGCGGGAGTACGCGCTCGGCAAGGGGACGGTCACCGACCTCGTCGACGACACCCACGTGCGGATCACCCGGGCGTTCGAGGCGCCGCGGCACCTGCTCTGGCGCGCCCACACCGAACCCGAGCTGATGCGCCGCTGGCTGCTCGGCCCGGACGGGTGGGAGATGACGGCGTGCGAGAACGACCTCGTCGTCGGCGGGTCCTTCCGGCAGGCGTGGGCACCGGTGGGCGACACCGAGGGCGAGCCGTTCGGGTTCGAGGGCGAGAACCTCGTCGTGGACCCCGAGCGCCGCATCGTCACGACCGAGCGGATGACGGGCGCACCGTTCCCGGCGAACGTCGACGACCTGCAGTTCGACGAGGCCGACGGTGTCACACTCATGACGCTGCTCATCACCTACCCCGACCAGACACAGCGGGACATGATCCTCGCCACCGGGATGACCGACGGCATGGAGGCCAGCTACCAGCGCCTGGAACGCGAGGTGCTGACCGCCGCGGCGTGAGCAGCAAGCGGACGGGAGGCGCGGTGCGGCACCGCCACGCGCCTCCCGTCCGTCAGCGGGTCACGTCAGGCCGAGGTGGTCGCCTCGTACTGGCGGGCGCCACCGCGCACCCCCGCGAAGCGGAACGGCGCCGCGGTGACCCGCGGACGCTCGACGTCCTCGCTCGTCGCGGCGCCCGCGGCGTGCAGCTCGCGGTAGGCGTCGACCGTCAGCGGGACACGCGCCTCGAGCAGCTCGCGCACCCGGCCGACGCGACGGTGGTCCCGGTACCCCGGGCGCACGATGCCGGTCAGGAGCTCCCCGACGCTGCCCGAGCCGTAGCTGAACAGGGCGATGCGCTCCCCGCCCAGGTCGTCGTCGAGGTCGAGCAGGGCCGCGAGACCGATCCAGAGCGACGCCGTGTAGGTGTTGCCGGTCTGCCGGTTGTACGTGAAGCCGATAGCGAGCTCGGACTCGTCGAACGGCACCCGACGTGCTGCGTCAGCTTCCGGTGCGCCTTGAGTGCCATCTTCGTGAACGGCTGGTGGTGCACGAAGCGGACGATGTCCTCGTAGGCCGGGCCGCCCTGGGCCGCGAGGTCGTCCCACGCACCGACGAACGCGTCGACGTAGGCACTGACCGACAGGCGACCGTCGACGAGCGCGGTCGAGCGGTCGTTCGGGCGCCAGAAGTCGTCGACGTCGGCGGTGAAGACCCCGCTGCCGGCTCGATCTCGATGAGGTCGGGGTCGGCGGAGACCAGGATCGCGGCGGCCCCGGCGCCCTGGGTGGGCTCGGCGGCGGTGTCGACGTCGTAGCGGGCGACGTCGGCGGCGATGACGAGCACGCGCTCCCGCGGTGCCCGCGCGACGATGCCGAGGGCCAGCTGGACGGCAGCGGTCCCGCCGTAGCAGGCCTGCTTCAGCTCGACGACGCGGACGTTCTGCGGCAAGCCGAGCAGTCCGTGCACGAACACCCGGCGGCCTTCGACTGGTCGACGCCGGACTCGGTGGCGAACAGCACGGTGCGGATGCCCTCCACGCCGTGCCGGTCGACGATCTCCTTGGCCGCGGCGGCGCCCATCGTGACGATGTCCTCGTCCGGGGCCGGAACGCTGAAGGCGTCCTGCCCGATGCCGACGTGGTACTTCGCCGGGTCGACCCCGAGTCGCTCGGCGAGGTCGTCGAAGCTCGAGCACGTGGTGCCCGGTCGCGACGGCGAGGTCGTGGATGCCGATGCTCGTCATGCCGCACCTCCGGCGGGTCGGGAACCGCGGCGTTCCATGGCGACGTGCGCCGCCATCAACTCACCGGGGTTCGTCTGGGCGGCGAGCAGTGAGAGCTCCCCGCAGAGGACGGTGGCGGCGCAGAGCGCGGCCAGCCGCCGGGCGTTCGCGCCGGGTTCGCGCTCGTCCCGGCAGCCGAGCCGGACGAGGGCGTCCTCGACGACGGGCAGGTCACCGCCCTTCCCGTTGCCGACCGTGCCGACGATCAGGTGCGGCAGCGCGGTGGAGAAGTACAGGTCGTCGCCGCGGGCCTCGGCGTACGTGATGCCCTGCGAGCCCTCGACGATGTTCGCGGCGTCCTGCCCGGTCGCCAGGTAGAACCCGAGGAGCATGTTCGCGTAGTGCGCGTTCGCGGAACGCAGGGCCCCGGCGATGGTCGAGCCGACGAGGTTCTTCGCGACGTTGAGCTCGGCGATCCGCTCGGCGCTGCTCCGGAGACGCTTCTCCACGATCTCGCCCGGGATCACGATCTCGGCGATGGTGTTCCGTCCGCGGCCGCGGATCCCGTTCACCGCGGTCGCCTTCTTGTCCGTGCAGAAGTTGCCCGAGACGCTGACGTACCGCAGGCCGGGCTCCCACCCGAGGATCGCGGGCAGCAGCTTGTCCGCCGCCTGCGTGACCATGTTGTGCCCGGAGGCGTCTCCGGTGGTGAACGCGAAGCGCAGGAACAGCAGGTCCCCGACGATCTCCGGGTGCACCTCGATGAGCTTCGCGAAGCGGCTCTGCCCGGCGACGATGGCCTCGAGCTCGGCTTGGCGGCCCAGGATCCGGCCGGCGGCGACGTGCGCCGCGGCGGCGCTGTCGGCCTTGACGACGACCGACCGGGTCATGCGCTCGTCGACGACCGTCGCGACGATGCCGCCCTCGACCAGTCGCGAGACGCGGGCGCCACGGCCGACCGACGGCCACAGCGGCGACTCGTACGTGGCGAGCGGCACCTCGTGCTCGCCCTCCACCGCGTTGCCGCTGATGCGGATCGGCCCCACCCACTTCGTGGGGATCGGGGTCAGCAGGTCAGTCATCGACGCTCCCTTCGGGCGCTTGCACCGCGACGCTGAGGTGTCTGATGTCGTGCGCCTCCCAGGCGCGGTGGATGCCGGCGAGGTCGGTCTCCGCCGGGACGAGCGCGATGCCGCAGTCGCCGCCGCCGGCGCCGGACGGCTTCGCCGCCCCGCCGGCCGCTTCGACGACGTCGCACAGGGTGGCGAGACGGTCCGTCTCGATCTGGGACCCGACGGACGCCCCGAGGCGCTGCAGGAGTCCACGCGCGCGTCGGAGCGCGTCGAGCGTGCGCTCCGCGTCGCCGGTCTGGAGGCCCGTGGTCAGGTCGTCGACGCAGGTCCGGCTCTCGTCGAGGAACGCCTGGTAGCCGCCGTTGCGGTGTCGACGCACCACGCCGACCAGCTTCGTCGTCGACGCGGGCGAGCCAGTCCACCCGACGAGCAGCTCGAGGTTCTCCGGAGCGGGGAGCCGCTGGACGTCGAAGCCCTCCCACGCGTCGCCGCCGTGCTGGGTGTCGTCGAGGATCTCGGTCACGGTCCGGGTGTCGAGCTGCGCCGCGAGCCGTTCCCGGTCGGGCGCACTGTAGCGGAGCCACCCGCCGAAGGTGCTCGCCGCCAGGTCGCCGCCGGACGCCCGCGGGTTCACCCGGATCGTGGCGAGCAGGGCGACCTGGAAGCGCTTCCGCTGCGACAGGCCGAGGCCGTAGAAGCGGTCGAGCGCACCGACCGTGGCGACCGTCACGGCGGCGGACGAGCCGAGCCCGAACTTGCGTCCGCTGGCGTCGTCGAGCTGGCTGTGGATCCGGAGGTCGTGGAACCGCGGCGCGATGCCCTGCTCGGCGCGGAGCCTCTCGACGAGGTCGATCGTCGCCATGACGTAGTCGTACGGGTGGTGCTCACGATCGAGCGCGAGCCCGTCCTCGGCGCGCGTCCAGGTGAGCGGCAGGTGGCCGTACTCCTCGGAGTGCACGCTGCCGGAGCCGTGCCCCTCGCTGACCCGCGCCGTGATGGCACGGTCGAGGGCGATGAGCACGGACGGCTGCCCGGGCTCGACGACGGCGTACTCCCCGCGACGAACAGCTTGCCGTGGGCGCGGAACTCGATCACTCGGCGGACTCCTCCGGTCGGTCGGCGCCCCGGTCGGGCGTCCCCGTCCCTTCGGAGCCGACGAGCCGCGCGCCTGGTCCGGTGCCGGACTCGATGACGTCGCCGAACCCGGACAACGCGGACGCGACGGCAGCACGGTCCCCGGGCTGCGTGAGCACGACGACGTTCGGGCCGGCGTCGGCGGTGGCGTAGGCCTGCACCCCGGCGGCGCGGAGCTCGGCGACCGCGTCGAACACCGCGACGCTGCGGGCGTTCAGGTAGCGGATCGGGGGAACGCGCCCTCGATCGTGGCGTGCATGCGGAGGGCGTTGCTCTCGGTGATCTCGCCGATGCGCGTGAAGTCGCCGGCGGCGCAGGCGTCGAGCATGTCGCCGACGGTCTCGGTGGTCGAGGTCACCCACGCGGGGTAGAACGGTGACGTCGCGATGGTGCGTCGCATCGCCTCGCGCGAGCCGATCGGCTTCGGGCCGACATCGATCGTCACGACCACCATCGCCATCGGCGGCGCGGGGATCGGCTCGGCGTAGGAGCCCTGGTCGTCGCCCGCGTGCCAGACCGCCACCCCGCCGGGATCGACCGCGTGGCCGAACCCGAACCGCGACGCGCGAGCCGGGACAGGTCCCGCGCCGACAGGTCGAGGCCGTAGGCCGCCGAGGCCGCCGTGGCGAGCGCCGCGAACCCCGAGGCGCTCGAGGCCAGGCCGGCACCGGTCGGCACCGTGTTCTCGGACACGACGCTCGCACGGGCATCGCTGCCGGCGAGGTCGCGCACGAGGTCGAGGAACTCGCGGACCCGCACCAGCGCACCGTCCTCGACGACGCGACCGTTCAGGGTGAACGCATCACCCGACCCGCCGTCCACCGTGACCGTCGTCGTCGTCGGGAACACGTCGAGCCCCATCGAGACGCTGCCCGTGGCGGGCAGCGCGAGCGACGCGTCCGCCTTGCCCCAGTACTTCACGAGGGCGATGTTGGGGTGCGCGACGGCGGTGGCGGTCATCAAGCGCGGTCTCCGATCGTGGTGGTCCAGGTGGCTGCGGCACCTGCGCCGCGGAGTGCGGCCGCGATGCGGTCCGCATGGTCGTCGTCCTCGGCCAGGGCGAGGACGCATCCGCCCCGCCCGCCACCGGTCAGCTTCGCACCCAGTGCGCCCGCACCGCGTGCGGCCGCGACGAGTCCGTCCAGGTCCTCGCTCGAGACACCGAGCGAGGTGAGCAGGTCGTGTGCGGCGTCCATGCTGGCACCGAGCGCCTGGGCGTCACCACGCTCGAGTGTCCCCGTGCCCGTCCGGCGAGCTCCCGAGGCGGTCGATCACCGCGCGGACGGCCGGCGGGTCGGCCTCGAGCCGTTCGCGGACCGACGCGACCGCTTCGCGGGTGTGCCCGGGAACGCCGGTGTCGGCGACGACGAAGACGAACCGGTCGCCGAGCGCGACGGGCTCGACACGGCCGTCCTCGAACCACACCGGGGCGTCCGCTACGACCCCGCGCGCGTCGAGCCCGGACGGACGACCGTGTGCGACGCGTTCGCACTCCTGGATGAGTTCGTGGTGGGTCTCGGCGTCGAGCGTCTCGCCCAGCGCGTCGGCGACCGCTGCGGTCACGGCGGCCGCGACGGCTGCGCTCGATCCCATGCCCCGCGCCGTGGGGACGTCGCTGTCGACCCGTACGTGGAAGTCCCGGTCGGTGACGCCGAGGCGTCGGAGCGTGGCGGTCACGGCCGTGACGGTGGGCATGACCGCCGCGGGAGCGAGGTCGAGCGGCCCGGTGTGGACCGTCGACGCGAGCTGGTGACCGCCTTCACCGACCGGCGTGACCGTGGCGACCACGGTCGCGTCGAGGACCGGGAGCACGAGTGCGGGTGCGCCGTGGACCACGGCGTGCTCACCGATCAGGATCGTCTTGCCGTGGGACGACGCCCGTCCGGTACGGGGAGCCGTGGTGTTCTCGAGGTCGCTGCTGGTCATCGTGGGTCACGTCAGCCTAACCGTGATGGCCATGCGTCCGCTCGACGGTGTCCGTACCCCGGCCGTGCGGCAGCCGAACGCGTCAGCGGAGCGGTGCACGCCGGCGCTGGACCGCGATGACGACGGCCACCACGAGCGCCCCCAGGACGAGCGCGCCGCCCCGATCGCGACGGCGGACCCGACGCCCATCGCCGCGCCCAGGACCGCGAGCGTGATCCCGTTGCCGGTGCGCATCCCACTGCCGAACATGTTGTACACACCGACGACCCGTCCACGCTGTTCGACCGGCGCCGGAGCTGGACCACCGCCTGCCCGATGGCGGTCGACGCCATGTTCGCGACACCGCCGACGAACAGCGCGACGACCGCGACGGCGAACCACCCGGTGACGGCGACGACGACGGTGGTGGCGCCGAAGAGCACGGTCGTCACCACGACGACCTTCGTGTTGGGCTTGAGCGCACCGGTCGCCTCGAGCAGGAACCCGCCGAGCACGCCGCCGGCGCCGTTCGCGAACAGGAGCAGGCCGTACCCGAGCCCGGCACTCCCCGCGCCGAGTGCGTCCGCGAAGGACGGGATCGACACCTGCAGCGAACCGCCGACGCAGAGCGCGACGAGCCCGGCGAGCACGATCATCGCCACGAGCACCGGGTCCCCGCCGACCCCGCGGATCGTCCGGAAGCCGTCGGCGATGGTGAGCCGGGCCCGGTGGACGTACCGCTCCGGGTGTGCCCCGTGTACGGCGTCCGGAGCATGAGGAGCGTCATCGGCAGGTAGAAGAGCACGTTCGCGAAGATCCCCAGGTCGATCCGAGACCGAGCAGGAGCGCCGAGCCGACGACCGGCCCGGCCAGGACCCCGAGGCTGCGGAAGGTCGCGTTCAGCCGCACCGCGCCCGGCAGTTCGGCGGGCTCGGCGAAGTCGTGCAGGAGCATCTGCTCGGCCGGTGCCCAGAGCGCTCCCGCGCACCCGTGCAGCACGAGCAGGACGCACGCCTCCCAGACCTGCAGCGTGCCGGTGAGGAAGAGCACGCCCAGCAGACCGACACGAGCATGAACAGCCCCTGCGCGATCTGCACCAGTCGCCGGCAGTCGTACTTCTCCGCGAGGCCGCCGAACCACACGGACAGCAGCAGGAACGGCAGCCAGTGGCTGATGACCTCGAAGCCGACCAGCGCCGGCGAGTGGAACTCCTGCCAGAGCACCCAGTAGGTGATGACGTGCTCGATGTTGTCGCCCATCATCGACAGCCCGGCGGTGAACAGGTACGGGCGCGCGTGCCGGTCGCGGAGCGCGGCGAACCGGCGCGGGGTCGTGGTCGCGCTCATCGCACCTCCGGATCTGGTTCGACAACGGTACCGTCTCGCCGACGAGCAGCCGGATGGTCGATGCGACAGAGGTCACTGGTGAGTTGTGCACAATTGAGTTGCGTGCAATGCTGATGCCGTGCCCGTGACCGACGAGATGGTGTGCTTCTCCCTCTACGCTGCGACCCGTGCGACCACGCAGGCGTACCGGTCGCTGCTCGAGCCCTGGAGCCTGACGTACCCGCAGTACCTCGTGCTCGTGACGCTGTGGATCGAGGGCGACCAGACGGTGTCGAGCCTCGGCGACCACCTGCAGCTCGACTCGGGCACGCTCTCGCCGCTGCTGCGCCGCATGGAGCAAGGGGAGCTCGTCCGTCGGGACCGGCGGAGTGCCGACGAGCGCGTCGTGACGGTGACGCTCGGCGAGCGCGGCCGCTCGATCCGCGGCGAACTGGCACACATCCCGTCGACGATCGCCGCCGGGATGGGCCTGCCCGACGAGCGCGCCGCGATGGAACTCATCGCGACGCTGCACCGGCTGACCGAGACCATGCACGCCGCCGCGACGCCGAACCGCGCCGCTGCGCACCGAGACTCGGCCTGAGCGACAGTTCTCGCGCCGCCGAGCCCGAGATCAGTCGCCTCACGCGAGTCTTGGGCCCGACGCCGCCGACCCCCGACCACTGACCCCCACGAAGGAAGGAACACCATGGAAGCCCTCTACACCGCCGAGGCCCTCTCGACCGGCGCCGGCCGCGACGGCCGCGTCGCCACCAGCGACGGCTCGTTCGCACTCGACCTCGCGATCCCGAAGGAGATGGGCGGGTCCGGCAACGGCACCAACCCCGAGCAGCTCTTCGCCGCCGGGTACGCCGCGTGCTTCCACTCGGCACTGCAGGGCGTCGCACGCAGCCAGAAGGTGCAGATCGCCGACTCGTCCGTCGGTGGCCGCGTCCAGATCGGCCCGAACGGCGAGGGCGGCTACCAGCTCGCCGTCCTGCTCGAGGTCGTCCTGCCCGGGCTGTCGCACGAGGTTGCACAGGGCCTGGCGGACGCCGCGCACCAGGTGTGCCCGTACTCGAACGCGACCCGTGGCAACATCGACGTCACGATCACCGTCTCGGAGGACTGAGCATGACCGGGACCACCCCCACCACGATGCGCGCGGTCGTCCACGAGACCTTCGCCGAGCCGGCCGAGGTCCTCACCGTCCAGGAGCGCCCGGTCCCCACGCCCGGCGCCGGCGAGGTCCTCGTCCGCACGGTCCTCTCCCCGATCCACAACCACGACCTCTGGACCGTCCGTGGAACCTACGGCTTCAAGCCGGAGCTCCCCGCCGCCTCGGGCACCGAGGCGCTCGGCGTCGTCGAGGCACTCGGCGAGGGCGTCACGAATCTGCGGGTCGGCCAGCGCGTCGCCGGCGGGGCGTTCGGCGTCTGGGCCGAGTTCTACACGGCGAACGCCGCCGGGCTCGTCCCGTGCCGGACGCCATGCCCGACGAGGCCGCTGCGCAGCTCGTGTCGATGCCGTTCAGCGCCATCAGCCTGCTGCACTCGCTCGACCTGCGAGAGGGCGACTGGCTCATCCAGAACGCTGCGAACGGCGCGGTCGGACGCATGGTCGCCCAGCTCGGCGCGGCACGAGGCATCAACGTCATCGGGCTCGTCCGGCGGTCCGCGGGCGTCGAGGAGCTCCGTGGCCAGGGCATCGACCGCATCGTCGCCACGGACGCCGACGACTGGCAGGACCAGGTCGCCGCGATCACCGGCGGCGCCCGATCGTCGCCGGCGTCGAGTCCGTCGGGGGCAAGGCCGCGGGCGACATCGCGAGCGTCCTCGGCGAGGACGCCACGCTCGTCGTCTTCGGCGCCATGTCGTCGCCCACGCTCGAGATCCCGTCCGGCAAGGTCATCTTCGGCCAGCTCACGGTCAAGGGCTTCTGGGGCAGCGTCGTCAGCAGGACGATGCCGGCCGAGACGAAGCAAGAGCTGTTCGGCGAGCTGATCACCCGTGTGCTCGACGGCTCGCTGACGCTCCCCGTCGCCGAGGTGTTCGCCTTCGAGGACGTCAGGGACGCCGTGCGCGCGAGCGACACCGCGGGCCGCGTCGGCAAGGTGCTGCTGCGTCCGTAGACGCGACCATCAGGACGGACGGGAGGCCCGTGGCGGATCCGCCACGGGCCTCCCGTCCGCTTGTGTGTGCGTTCCTGCCCATCGCACTCGCCTTGGAAAGCCGAAACGCGCGTAGGGGGTCGAAAGAGCGGACCTCCTACGCGCGATTCGACTTCCTACGCGCGAATTGACTTCCTTCGCGCGAATCGGCCTCTTCCGCGCGGAGCGGCTGCTAGCTGCGCGCCTTCTTCCCGGGGACCGTGAAGATGTTGCCGGTGGTGACGCCTTCCTCGACCTCTTCCAAGGTGCGCCCGCGGCTCTCCGGCACGAACTTCCAGATGAAGAGCAGCGCGAGCAGGCCGACGACGCCGAAGCCGAAGAACGTGCCGGTGATGCCCGTCGCAGCGACGATCGTCGGGAAGTAGAGGCCGAGGAACGCGTTCGCGATCCAGAGGCAGAACACCGCGATGCCCATCCCGAGCGCCCGGATCTGGGTCGGGAAGATCTCCGAGAGGATCACCCACGTGGCGATGTTCAGGAACGTCTGCATCGAACCGACGAACGCGACGACCAGGAACAGGATGACCCACGGGCGAGCCGGGTTGCCCTCCACGAGCGTCATCGATGCGATGCCGATGAGGAAGTGGCAGACCGTCGTCAGCGAGTAGCCCAGGATGAGCGTCGTGCGGCGGTTGATCTTCTCCATGTTGTAGATGGCGATGAAGCCACCGATGACGGCGATGATGCCCGGCGCGATGTTCGCGATGAGCGCCGCCGACTGCTGGAAGCCCGACTCGATGAGCACGGTCTGGCCGTAGTACATGATCGAGTTGATGCCGGTGAGCTGCTGCGCGACGCCGATGCCGGCCCCGATGAGCACGATGCGGATCAGCCACTTGTTGCCGAGCAGGACGCGCCAGCCGCTCTCGCGCTGCACCTTCGCCTCGAACTCGTTCGTGCGCTTGATGTCCTCGAGCTCGGCGGTGGCGCGCTCCTTCGAGCGGATCTGCCCGAGGACCGCGAGCGCCTCGTCGTTGCGGCCCTTCGACGCCAGCCAACGCGGGGACTCGGGGACGCGGAGCATGCCGATGAACAGCGCGATGGCCGGCAGGGCGCACACGGCGAGCATGACGCGCCAGACCCCGTCGCCCTCACCCCACAGGTTGCCGATGACCGCGTTCACCACGAAGGCGGCGAGCTGACCGATCACGATCATGAGCTCGTTGCGGCCGGAGAGCGACCCGCGGATCTCGTACGGGCGAGTTCGGCGAGGAACACCGGCACGACCGTGGAGGCACCACCGACGGCGAGGCCGAGGAGCACCCGGCCGACCACCATCACGCCGAACACCGGCGCGAAGACGCAGGTGAGCGTCCCCACGAAGAACGTGACCGCGAGCAGGATGATCGTCTTCCGACGACCCCATCCGTCGGCGACACGACCGCCGAGCATCGCGCCGATCGCGGCGCCGAACAGGAGCGAGCTCGTGACGACGCCCTCGGTGAGGTTCGTGAGGCCGAGCTCCTGCTTCATCGGCAGGAGGGCGCCGTTGATCACACCGGTGTCGTACCCGAACAGCAGCCCGCCGAACGTGGCGACGAGCGCGAGGACTCCGAGACGACGGACGTGCGGCCCCTGACCCACGGGCGGCAGTGCGGTGTTCGGCGGTGTGGGTTTGATGTCGACCATTCGGGTGACTCCTTCGTCAGTGATCAGGCTGCATCGCTTGGAAGGATCGTAACCCGATTTCATGTCCTGTCAATCACACATGAAGACATTGCTGCCATTGGATCGCTCCACGAAAGTCCTGGTCAGCAGTCACTCGTCCTCGGCCGCCGGCTCGTCCAGCACCTCCCCCAGTGACGCCATGTCCGCACCGTGGTCGGTGTAGCGGCGGACGGTCCGACGGGCGGCGGCGCTGGCGGCACCGGAGAGCCGCGGGTTGCGCTTCGCAGCATCGGCCACGCGTCCGGCATGACCGGCCGTGGACAGCAGTACGTTCGCCAGCGCCCTGGCCTCGCCCGCTTCCGGGACGCCCGCGATCGTCCACGCCGAGCGGACCTGCTCGTCGGGCGTCACCCCGCGCCGCGTGCCCATGCGGTGCCAGTCCGACAGCGCGCCCTCGGTCCGGGAGGCAGCTCGGTCCGCCTCGTCGACGCGGCGACGCCGGGCATCGCGGCCGGCGTCGACCGCCTCGCTCCGCTCGATCCGGTCGGTCAGACCGTCGGCGCGCTTCCGGACGCTCTCGGCCCGTTCACGCGCGGCGGCGTCGTCACCCCCGGCCTCGGCGATGCGGGCGGCGTGCGCGGCAGCCGCCGCGGCGAGGATCTCCGAACGCTCCATGCATCGACGGTAACCCGTCCGACCGACACCGACGCCCGTGCCCCACCGCTCCGCTGTACCCGAGGACACATCTCGGGCACGATCCCCCGATGTGGGCGGTCGTCGACTAGCGTCGAGGCGAGGGGGAATCATGAAACGGATCGTGACGGTCGGCGCCGTCGTGCTGACCGCCGTCGCACTGTCCGGTTGCTCGTTGCCGCGCGGGTCGGACGGGGCGCTGCCCGCTCCGTCCAGCCCGCCGGCGACGACCACTCCGACGCCGAGCGACACGGCGACGCCCGACGGCGAATCCGCTGCCGACCTGCTCGAGGCGTCCGCCAACCCCCGCACACCCACCCCCGCCCCGACCGAGGCCGCCGCCCCCGCTCCGACGCTCACGCCCATCCCGGCCGGCACCGTCCTGGCCCAGGGCGACGTCGCCTCGCCGAAGGGCAGCATCCACTTCCACTTCCGGATGGTCGCGAACGGCGACGACACCTTCACCGCGCAGTACTCCGGGGTCACGTCGACGCTGCCGGTCCCGGTTGCCGTCGGCCTGTTCGACCTCCCACGGAAGGTGGGCGACGGGCTGACCTACCACGGCGTCGGCGACCACACGCTCGGCGGACCCACGAGTGCCGCGGTCTCGGCGAACGTGCCACTGGCCGGTTCCGGGTCGACCCCTCGCACCTCGGCACGCTCGTGACGTACTCAGCCGCGGCGAGCGGGCAGGACGTCCCCGTCGAGATCGCCGCCGGCAAGGTGCTCGCCGTCACCTCGGTGCACTGGTCGGTGCCGGCACGGCAGACGAACGTGCACCCGAAGGACTCCGGCACCAGGGCGAACGCCACCGGCTCCGTCACCGCGACGACCGCTGCCGGTGCGCCGAGGTCGTACACGGTCGCGCCGGACGACCTGATCGGCGACGTCGCCGCGCGCTTCGGCATCACGGTGCGGGACCTCGTCTGGCTGAACGAGGGCGTCCAGGTCTTCGGCGAGGAGCAGCACCTCTACGAGGGCACCTCCCTCAACCTGGACCCGCTCGGCCGCTGACCGCTGCGGCGGGTCCACTCACGCGAGACTCGCGGCCAGCGACAGTTCTCGGGCTGCGGACCACGAGAACCGTCGCTCACCCCGAGACTCGGGCGCGCCGGCCGACGGCCGCCGGCCGCGACGCGACCCACGGACGGACTGGAGGCCCGTGGCGGGTCCGCCACGGGCCTCCAGTCCGTCAGGTGCGCGCGTTACTCGCCGCGCAGCTCCAGGTACTTGGCGATGAGCGCCTTCGTCGAGGAGTCCTGCGCGTCCAGCGCGGCCTGGTCGCCGTCGACCGCCGGAGCGATCTGCAGCGCCAGCTGCTTGCCGAGCTCGACGCCCCACTGGTCGAACGAGTCGATGCCCAGATGGTGCCCTCGGTGAACACGATGTGCTCGTACAGCGCGATGAGCTGGCCGAGGACGCTCGGGGTGAGCTCCGGCGCGAGGATCGACGTCGACGGCTTGTTGCCCGTGAAGGTGCGCGCCGCGACGATCGCCTCGTCGGTGGTGCCCTCTGCGCGGACCTCCTCCGCGGTCTTGCCGAACGCGAGCGCCTTCGTCTGCGCGAAGAAGTTCGCCAGGAAGAGCGCGTGCACGTCCTGCCCGGGCTGCACGGCCTTCCCGTCACCGGTCTCGTCCTTGAGCGGACGTGCCGGCTTCGCGACGGTGATGAAGTCCGTCGGGATGAGACGCGTGCCCTGGTGGATAAGCTGGTAGAACGCGTGCTGGCCGTTCGTGCCCGGCTCGCCCAGAAGACCTCGCCGGTCTCGGTGGTGACGGGCGAGCCGTCCCAGCGGACGCGCTTGCCGTTCGACTCCATGGTGAGCTGCTGCAGGTAGGCGGCGAAGCGGTGCAGGTACTGCGTGTACGGCAGGACCGCGTGGCTCTGCGCACCGAGGAAGTTCGAGTACCAGACGTTCAGCAGGCCCATCAGGACGGGGACGTTCTGCTCGAGCGGCGTCGTGCGGACGTGCTCGTCGATGGCGTGGAACCCGGCGAGGAACTGCTCCCAGTTCTCCGGGCCGATCGCGATGACGACGCTCGTGCCGATGGCGGAGTCGACCGAGTAGCGGCCACCCACCCAGTCCCAGAAGCCGAAGGCGTTCTCCGGGTCGATGCCGAACGCGGCGACCTTGTCGAGCGCGGTCGACACGGCGACGAAGTGCTTCGCGACGGCGTTCGACTTCTCGTCGTCGGAGGCGTCGCTGAGGCCGAGCCGCTCCCACAGCCACTGGCGGGCCAGCCGGGCGTTCGTCAGGGTCTCGAGCGTGCCGAAGGTCTTCGACGCGACGATGAAGAGCGTGGTCTCGGGGTCGAGGTCCGCGGTCTTCTCGTAGATGTCCGCGGGATCGATGTTCGAGACGAAGCGCGCCTCGAGCCCGGGCTGGACGTACGGCTTGAGGGCCTCGTAGACCATCACCGGGCCGAGGTCCGAGCCGCCGATGCCGATGTTCACGACGGTCTCGATGCGCTTGCCGGTGACACCGGTCCAGGCGCCGCTGCGGACCTGCTCCGCGAAGGCGTACACCTTGTCGAGCGTGGCGTGCACGTCGGCATCGACGTCCTGGCCGTCGACGACGAGCGCCGGCGAGGCACCCTTCGGACGGCGCAGCGCGGTGTGCAGGACGGCGCGGTCCTCGGTGGCGTTGATGTGCTCACCCGCGAGCATCGCCTGGAAGCGCTCGGCGACGCCGGTGTCCTTCGCGACCTGCAGCAGGTCCTGGAGGATCTCGTCGGTGACGAGGCCCTTCGACAGGTCCACGGTCAGGTCGGCGGCCTGGAACGTGTAGCGCTCGGCACGACCGGGGTCGGTGTCGAACCACCCTCGCAGGTCCGGGGTGAAGTCGGCGGCGAGACGCGCCAGCTCCTTCCAGCCTTCGGTCGATGTGGGGTCGACGGGAGCGGATTCGGTCACGGGGTCCTCCTGGATCACCTTCAAGACGTACAGCCCGCGGGTCACGCTGCGCTGCGTCGCGGACCGCCTCCGAGCGTAGTGCCGTCCGGCGGGTGGCGCGCACAGCCGTGGGGCGGAGGACGTTCCGCGCGCAGGGGTCGATCCGCGCGCAGGGGGTCGAATCGCGCATAGGGGGTCGAATCGCGCGTAGGAGGCCGGTTCTTCCGCCCCCTATGCACGATTCCGCTTTCCATGTCGCGCGCGATGGGAAGAAAGCGTCGGCCTGGAGGCACGTGCTGCGTTCGCCGTGCGCGTCACGGCCGCAGCGCGTCGAGCGCGTCCGCGACCGGTCCGGTGGGCGCGTTGCGCCAGGCGCGTCCGGCCCACAGGTGGACGCGCTGGGGATCGCGGCGTTCCGCCGCTGTCGAGCGGATGGGTTTCGTGAGGTGGTGCAGCGCCGGGTAGCCGAGCGGCGCATCCGTGTGCGCGCGGACGAAGTCGTTGACCAGTGCTCGTGCGGGGCGCCCCGTGAACGCACGGGTGAGGGCGGTCTCCTGGAACGCCGGGTCCGAGAGCGCGCTGCGGTGGGTGTCGCTCGTACCGGCCTCGTCGGTGCGGAGCACGAAAGTGCCGACCGCGGTGGCGCTCGCACCGGCGGCGAGCGCGGCGACGACGTCGTCACGGCTGCCGATCCCGCCCGCGGCCACGACGGGCAGCGAGGTCGATGCCACGACCGCCCGCACGAGATCGGGCAGCGGCAGGTCGTCGAGCACCCGTGCGGGATCGAGCACCGCGGAGTGCCCGCCGGCGGCGACACCCTGCACGACGAGGGCGTCGACGCCGAGGTCCTCGGCCGCCCTCGCCTCGACAGGGTCCGTCACCGATTGGACGGTGACCGTGCCGCGTCGCCGGAACGCCTGCACGGTCGCGGTGTCGGGCAACCCGAACGTGAACGACACCACGGGCACGGGTCGTCGAGCAGCAGGGCGACCTTCTCGTCCCAGGCGTCGTCGTCCTCGCGTCTGGGCACCGCGGTGGCGCCGGGCTCGTGCGCCAGGAGGGACCGGTAGCGGTCGTACTCGGTGTCGCTGATCGGCACCGGGTTCGGCACGAAGAGGTTCACGCCGAACGCCGTGGTCCCGCCCGCACCGCCTCGAGCTCGGCGGCGAGGGACTCCGGCGTCTTGTACCCGGCCGCCAGCTGGGCGAACGAACCCGCTCGCGACGCGGCCGTGACGAGGTCTGACGTGCTCGGCCCCCGGCCATCGGCGCGACGTGGACGGGTCCGACGGAACCGAGGACCCCTGGCAGCCGCGTCATGCCGGCTGCGGGGTGAACCGGCGCAGGCGCAGGCTGTTCGTCACGACGAACACCGACGAGAACGCCATGGCCGCGCCGGCCAGCACGGGGTTGAGCAGTCCGGCCATCGCGAGGGGGATCGCCGCGACGTTGTACGCGAACGCCCAGACAGGTTCCCCTTGATCGTGCGCAGGGTGGCCCGGGACAGCCGGACCGCTTCCGCCACGACGGTCAGGCGGCCACTGACCACCGTGATGTCGCTCGCCGCGATCGCCGCGTCCGTCCCGGCGCCCATCGCGATGCCGAGGTCCGCCGCGGCCAGGGCTGCGGCGTCGTTCACGCCGTCGCCCACCATGGCCACACTCCGCCCCTCGGCCTGCAGCCGGCGCACGGTGTCGAGCTTCGACGCCGGGGTGGCCCGGGCGTGCACCTCGTCGATTCCGACCGCGGACGCCACCGCACGGGCGGCTCCCTCGTTGTCACCGGTGAGCAGCACGGGCCGCAGACCGAGTCCGATGAATCGGCGCACCGCATCGGCGGCCTCGGGCTTCACCGTGTCGCCGACGACGACCACGCCGAGCGCGGCACCGTTCCGGGCGACGACCACCGCGGTACCGCCTTCGGACTCGGCAGCGTCGACGGCGTCGGACACCGCCGATGGGAGGGTGATCGACCATGAGCCGACGAGCCACCGGACCGTGCCGACGAGGACGACGTCCCCGTCCACGACGGCCTGGACGCCCGCACCGGGCGTCGCGGTGAACTGCTCGGCATCGGCGGGTTCGAGGCCTCGTGCGCGGGCTCCCTCGACGACGGCACGGGCGACGGGGTGCTCCGAGCCGTCCTCCACCGCCGCTGCGAGTCGCAGCACGGTGTCGTCCTCGGCGTCCGGCGTACCGGTGACCGAGCGGAGGGTCATCGATCCGGTGGTGACGGTGCCGGTCTTGTCGAGGACGATCGTGTCGACTCCGCGGGTGCGTTCGAGCACCTGGGGGCCGCCGATCAGGATGCCGAGCTGCGAACCGCGCCCGGTGCCGACCAGGAGCGCCGTCGGCGTCGCCAGGCCGAGCGCGCAGGGGCAGGCGATGATGAGGGTCGCGACCGCGGCGGTGAACGCGGCGGTCAGGGAGCCGCCGAACACGAGCCAGCCGACGAACGCCAGCACCGCGAGTCCGATGACGATCGGGACGAACACCCCGGAGACGCGGTCGGCGAGACGCTGGACCTCGGCCTTCCCGGTCTGGGCGTCCTCGATCAGCCGCCCCATCCGGGCGAGCTCGGTGTCGGCGCCGACGCGGGTGATCGTGACGACGAGCCGCCCACCGACGTTGATCGTCGCACCCGTCACGTCGTCGCCCGGGCGGACCTCGACCGGCACCGACTCGCCGGTGAGCATGCTGAGGTCGACGGCCGACGAGCCCTCCGACACCGTGCCGTCACTGGGGATGCGCTCACCGGGCCGGACGACGACCACGTCCCCGACCACGAGCGAGGAGACGGGGACGCGGGTCTCGACACCGTCGCGGACGACCGCCGCGTCCTTCGCGCCGAGCTCGAGCAGTGCTCGCAGGGCCGCCCCGGACTGCTGCTTCGCGCGCGCCTCCATGTACCGGCCGGCGAGGATGAACACGGTCACGGCGGACGCGACCTCGAGGTACAGGTCGCTCGCCTCGGGATCGGTCGCGAACCACGAGAAGGTCATGTGCATGCCGGTCGTGCCGGCGTCGCCGAGGAACAGCGCGTACAGCGACCAGCCGAACGCCGCGAGGACCCCGACGCTCACCAGGGTGTCCATGGTGGCGGCCCCGTGCCGGGCGTTCACCCAGGCGGCACGGTGGAACGGCAGGGCTCCCCACACCGCGACGGGGGCGGCGAGCGCCAGCGCCAGCCACTGCCAGTTCGCGAACTGCAGGACGGGCACCATCGACAGGACGACGACGGGCACTGCGAGGACCGCCGAGACCACGAGCCGCTGGCGGAGTGGTGCGGCGGCGTCGTCGGCGCGGTCCTCCGGCCCATCCGAGTCGCTCGACGCGGGCGGCTGCGGCACTGTGGCACCGTAGCCGGCCGACTCGACCGCGGCGATGAGCGCCGCGGTGTCGGCCGAGTCCGGTCCGACGACCTGCACCTGCGCCTTCTCCGTGGCGTAGTTCACGGTCGCGGTGACCCGGGGAGCTTGCCGAGCTTGCGCTCGATGCGGTTCGCGCAGGACGCGCAGGTCATCCCCGTGATGTCGAGCTCGACGACGCCGTCCGTCATGACCGCACGACCTCGTACCCGGCCTCGCTGATCGCCTCGCGCAGCGCGTCGGCGGCGATCGGCCCGTCGGACGTGACGGTCACCTCGGACCGGCCACCCGGCACCAGCTGGACGGCGACGTCCGACACTCCGTCGAGTTCGGAGAGCTCCTCGGTGACGCTCATCACGCAGTGTTCGCAGGTCATGCCCTCGACGAGCAGGAGTTCGGTGTTCATGGTGGTTCCCTTCTGGATGCGGATCGACGTCAGGAGCGCACGAGCCGGGCGATCGCCTCGCTCGCTTCGCGGACCTTCGCGTCTGCTGCTTCGCCGCCCTCGGCGACGGCCTCGGCCACGCAGTGCGACAGGTGGTCCTCGAGGAGCGACAGCGCGACGCGTTCGAGTGCCCGGTTCGCCGCCGAGATCTGGGTGAGGACGTCGATGCAGTACGCCTCGTCCTCGACCATGCGGGCGATGCCGCGCACCTGCCCCTCGGCTCGACGGAGTCGCTTGAGCAGGTCGTCCTTGTCGCCGATGTACCCGACGTGTTCGTGCATGCTGACCTCCGTCGTGTTCAATACGGTACCCCCTAGGGTATTCCGGAACTGCTGCGGAATCCACCCGCTCGTGTGTGTGACGAACCATCGGCCCATGCCGTCTCATCCATGAACAGCAACCGCCGGGATCGTCCCGGCGGAGACGGGAAGGAACGACCATGGCTGACACCACGACCACCACCCAGGCCACCTCCGCGGCGACCCGTGCGACGACCGCCGCCGTCTCGGCCGGGAGCGTCACCGGGAAGACCGTCATCGACGACACCGTCGTCTCGAAGGTCGCCGGCATCGCCGCCCGAGAGGTCAACGGCGTCCACTCGCTCGGCAACGGCGCCGCCCGTGCCATCGGTGCCCTCCGTGACGCCATCGGCCAGCGCGACTTCGGCCAGGGTGTGAAGGTCGAGGTCGGCGAGAAGCAGGTCGCCGCCGACATCGTGATCGTCGCCGAGTACCCGGTCGCGCTCCAGCAGGTCGCCGACGGCGTCCGTGCCGGTGTGGCCCGCGCGCTCGAGCAGATCGTCGGCATGGAGGTCGCCGAGGTCAACGTGACCGTGCAGGACGTCTTCATCCCCGGTGACGACGACGACAAGGACGACGAGAAGAAGGAAGCGCGAGTCGCATGAGCAACACTCTGATCGGCGCTCTCATCGGCGCCGTCCTCGCCGTCGTGGCGCTGCAGTTCGGCTTCTGGGGCTTCGTGCTCGTGGTCGTGTTCGGAGCGGTCGGGCCCTCGTCGCCGCGCTCGTCACCGGCCGCATCGACCGCGGTGCCCTGACCGACGTGCTGACCGGGCGCCGGAGCTCCCGGTGAACGCCGGCCCGGACGTCCCGGGCCGCGTCGAGATCACTGCTCGTGCGCTGACCTCGTTGGCGCGGGCCGTCGCTGCCGAAGGGCTCGGCGCCCCGCCAAGCGGGTGCGGGTCGGACTCGGCGACGCCTCGGGGGCACTGTCCCTCGACATCACCGGCCGATCGCCGCGCACGACGACCTCGTCACGCACGCGGGACAGGTCGCTGACACGGTCAAGGTCCGCGTCGGCGAACTCACCGGCCGCCGTGTCGGCAGCGCCCACATCGAACTGACGGGGATCGTGCGCGAGCGCGAGACCCGGATCCGCTAGGAGGCCATCATGAGCAACGGTTCCGTCGAACGACGCATCCGACGCCGGAGCGTGCACCGCTCCCGCTCGACCGCAGTGGCGGTGTCGCTCGTGGTGCTCGCCCTGGTGGCCGCCTGGATCGGCACCGAGTCGGTCCTGCGGGCGATCGGGCGGCCCCGCTCCTCGCCGACCCGCAGACCGCGGTCGACGCCGCACTCCGGCCGGACGCCGCGTTCGTCACGATCGCCGAGGTCGTCGCCGTCGTGCTCGTGGTCCTCGGGGTCGTGCTCGTCGTCCTCGCCCTCAAGCCCGGGCGCCAGCACCGCTCGGTCGTGCAGCACGACCGCGGGGCCGTCATCATCGACACCCGCATCGTCGCCTCCACCGCGGCCAACGCGGCCGGATCGGCAGCGGGTGTCCCGGAGGGCAACGCCTCGGCGACCGCCCGTGGCCGCCGCACCGAGGTCCGCGTCGTCCCGGTGACGGGTGTCCCCGTCGACGAGAGCGTCGTCCGCGACGCCGTCCGGGATCGCCTCAGCGGTCTCGACGAACGCTTCGGCCAGCGCGTCCGCGTCCGGGTCGAGGAGAAGGGAACCCTCGCATGACCAGGAGCAACCGGACCCTCAACCGGATCATCCTCTTCGTCCTCGGACTCGTCGCGATCGTGGTCGGCCTCGTCATCGGCGCGGGTGTCCTGCCCGCCGTCCGTGACGCCCTCGCCCCGTACGTCGACATCCCCGACGCCTCGACGTCCCCGCGTCGTCGCTCTGGATCGTCGCCGGCGTCTGCCTCGTCGTCATCGTGCTCGCCCTCGTCTGGGCGACCACCCGCGGTGGGGGCGGCACGTCCGTCGCCGTCCGGGAGCGCACCGGCGACGACGCCGTCACCGTGAACGTCGCCCTCGTCCGCGACGTCGTCGACCACGAGCTCGCCGGTGTCCGCGACGTCGTCGGCTCCCGGGTCGACACCTACCTCGTCCGTCGGCAGCGCGCCGCACGGATCCGGGTCGCCATCCGACGGGGTGGCGACGCCGTCACCGCCCTCGAGGCCGTCGACCGTGCCGTCGCCGTGCTCGACCGGACCCTCGGTCGGCAGGTACCCGTCCTGGTGCACCTGACCGGCGGAACCCGTTCGGCGCTCGCGAAGCCGACCCGCGTCCGCTGACAGTTGTCAGCCGGACGCAACCCCGGGCCTCCCGGCCCACCTTCCTGGAACACCCACCGGGCGCATGCCCGACCGACGAAAGGACCCGTCATGGGACTCGACGACAAGATCAAGAACGCTGCTCAGGACCTCGCCGGCAAGGCGAAGGAGGCCGTCGGCAAGGCGACCGGTGACGACCAGAAGGTCGCCGAGGGCAAGACGGACCAGGCCTCCGCGAGCGTCAAGCAGACCGGCGAGGACGTCAAGGACGTCTTCAAGAAGTAGGACCCTCGAACCGTGCCGGGCACCCGCGAGTCGGGTGCCCCGGTGCGTTCCGGCGGAACCGAACGAGGAGGAACCATGCAGCACGACCCGAACGCGCACACGCAGGTCACCGAGGTGGCCCTGCCCGCGGAGCTCACGGAGCCGCTGCCCGACGACGCGAACACCGTGACGATCGTCGCGCGGACCGCGGCGGAGACCGCACTGGCCGTGCCCGGCGTGCACCACCTCGGCGGGATCGCCGCCCAAGCCGCCGACCAGCTGCGCAAGCAGCTCGGCCGGAGTGCGGGCACCGCCGGGGTGCGGGTGGACGAGGAGGACGACACGCTCGGCGTGCGGGTCTCCGTCGTCGTCAGCTACCCACACCCGGTGATCGCGGTCGCCGACGAGGTGCGCAAGCAGGTGTCCGCTGCCACCCGGCAGGTGTCGGACGTTCCGACGACCGTCGACGTCCGGGTGCTCGACGTGCACGGCCCGTTCGACGACGAGCCCTCGCCGCTCGGCCGCGCCGCCGAGGCGACGGCCGATGCCGTCACGCAGGCCGCGGCCGCCACGACCGACGCGGTCAAGCAGGCCGCGAACGCCACCGGAAACGCCGTCACGCAGGCCGCCGAGGCAACCAGCGACGCCACGAAGCGCGCCGCGACGGCCACCGCGGACGCGACGAAGCGCACCGCGGAGGCCACCGCCGACGTCACCCGCCAGGCGGCCGACGCGACGGCCGACGCCGCGAAGCACGTCGTCGACCGTGCTGCCGAGACCACCGACCGGGTGGGTGACGCCGCCGCCGGTGTCCTGGCCCGGTCGTCCGAGCTCGCCGCCGATGCAGCCGAGTCCGCGAAGGACGCCGCCGCAGGTGCCCGTGACGCGGTGACGCCCGCGACCCCCGCCGACCGTGCCGCAGCAGCGGCCGACGCTGCCGACGACGCAGCGGACGCAGCACAGGACGCCGCGGCCGAGTCCGCAGCCCGCTCGGCCGAAGCCGTCGAGCGGCAGGACCGACCGTGACGACCGCGTGGTCGGGCAACCGGCGGACGAAGGTCCGTCGGCCCCGCCCGCGCGGCGTCTGGATCGCGGGCGGGATCGGCGTCGTCCTGGTCGTCGGCACCGTGCTCGGCGTGTTCCTCCCCCTCGTCGGCTTCCTCGGTGGCATCACGGCCACCACGGCAGGCCTCGTGCCGTTCCCGTTCCTCCGTGTCACGGTCGCGGCACTGATCGGAGCCGTGGTCGTGCTCGCGCTGTTGCTCCTCGCGTTCACGCGTCGGCACACCACCACGGCCACGATCGCCGTCGTCCTCGCGGTCCTGGTGAGCCTGGCCGTCACCGCCGTCCCGGTCGTGCTCGTCGCCGTGGGGTCGGCGGACCGCGCGGGCGACGTCTGGCCCATCGTCACGGAGCTCTGGCAGCGCTTCACCGGCTGACGGACGCCCCCACATCTCCATCGGATCACGACACGCGGAACCCGCGGCGTGATCCGTGTCATGTTCGTCGTTCTCTCGACATTGTTCAGGTGAAGGGAGCACCGTGGACAACACCGCAGACGACGACGCCGGTCTCGCACGGCGCCTCGCATCCGGGGACCGAGCAGCACTCGCGACGGCGTTCGACCGCTTCGCTCCGACGCTCACCCGGTACGCGTGGGCGATCGCGGGCAGCCGCCAGGACGTCGAGGAACTCGTGCAGGACACGTTCCTGACCCTCTGGCAGCGTGCCGACGGGCTCCAGCTCCCGACGGGGACGCTCCTGCCGTGGCTGCTGGTCGTGTGCCGCAACCACGCGAAGAACCTCGCACGACGGAACGCGAAGCACGCCGGCGACGAGCTCCCCGCCGAGCTCGCCGCACCCGCGGACACCACCGAGGCGTCCGAGCAGCTCCGCTGGGTCCGCGACGAGATCGCCGCCCTGCCGGAGACCGACCGCCGGATCTGCGAACTCTGCCTCCTGCAGGGACACTCCTACGGCGAGGCCGCGCAGCTGCTCGGACTCAGCGTCGGAGCGGTCACCCAGCGCGTCTCCCGATCCCGTCGACGACTGCGGAAGGCGGTGCGCCACGATGAACACTGAGCCTCCCGTGGGAGACGACCTGCAACGCATGCTCGTCTCGATGAAGCAGAACGTCCTCGAGCGCGCCACCCCGCGTCCGAAGCGCCGCGGCCGCCGAGCCGGCATCGCGATCGGCATCGTCGGCGTGCTGATGCTCGGTGCCGCCGGTGGCGGTGTCGCACTCGGCCTCATCCCGACCTCCCTCACCGCCGACCCCGCCCCCACGGCGACGACGACGCCGGAGCCGACGCAGACCGAGACACCCTCCGGCGCCCCGGTCATCGGCCGACCGACGCCGACGCCGCCCCCACACCGACGTCGACCCGGCCGCCGTACTCCCTGTCGGACCCGGGCACGTGGACGATCTCCGGGGACGAGGTCGGGCCGATCGCGCTCGGCGGCCAGGACGCCGTCGAGACGGACGACCTGACGGGCGTCTTCACCGCCGACACCGGCTGCCTGAACCCGAACGTCACCTTCTGGGTGCCGGTCGATCCCGCCTCACCGCGGCTCACGGTCGTGCGAGCAGACGACGGGACCGTGCAGAGCATCCAGATCGGGAACGGTGCGCAGAACGAGGGGCAACGCGGCCGACGACCGTGCAGGGGATCGGGGTCGGCAGCACGCTCGCCGAGGTGCGCGCTGCGTTCCCGGACGCCCGCTACACGGAACCGGGGAACGACACGGACGCGGTCCCGTCCGACTCCCCGTACGGCGGCTGGACGACGACCATCAACGGCGTGTACGTGAGCTTCCGGGTTCCGCCCGTCGACGAAGAGCAACGGGTCGACGGCGTCTGGGTGAGCACGACCGACCAGGATCCGCCGACCGAGTTCTGCGGCTGACGCCGCGTGCCGGACTGGAGGCACCGATCACGCGGGCCGGTCGGCTCGCGTGATCCGTGCCTCCAGTCCGCTACCCTCGCGACGTGAAGCGTCTCTCGCCCGGCCAGCGCTGGGTCATCGGTCTCGGCACGTTCGCGATGGTCTGCCTCGTCGTCGGGATCGTCGCGATCGCCGTCGGCGTCGCCAACGGCAACGCGATGTGCGGACCCTTCGATGAGGACGGGGTGCTCGAGGCCTGCCCTGGCGACACCTCGGGCATCGTCTGGGCAGCGTCCTCGGCGTCGTCGGACTGCTCCACCTCGGCCTCACCGGGCTCGCTGGAGCGCTCGTCTGGACCTCGTCCCCGACGATCGGCCGAAGCCGGTCGTGCGCCCGCTCCCGTCGCCGGCGCCACGCACCGGGTGTTCTCGTACGGGACGCTCCGGCAACCGCTCGTACAGGAGTCGCTCTTCGGCGACCACGTGCCGACCGAACCGGACGCCCTGCCGGGGTGGCGACTCGACTGGGTGACGATCACCGACCCGGACGTCATCCGGACGAGCGGCTCCGACCGGCACCCGATCCTGCGCCGGGGCACGCCGGAGGACCGCGTCGACGGCTCGTACCTCGTGCTCGGGTACGAGTGGCAGCTGCGCGCGGTGGACGACTACGAGGTCGCGGACTACCAGCGGATCGAGGTCACCCTGGCGTCCGGCACGACCGCGTGGGTCTACGTGGCCGCCGAGGACGCCTGACGGTGCCCACGCGCGGCCGAGACTCGCGCCGGGCGGGGCGAGACTCGCGCTGAGCGACCGTTCTCGCGCTCGAGCGCCCGAGAACTGTCGCCCAGCGCGAGACTCGGGTCCCGGGGCCCCAGCGCGCTCAGCGCGCGGCCGCCGCCAGGCGCGCCAGGCCCTCGTCGATCGACACGGCGGGTGCCCACTGCAGGTCGTGCCGGGTGCGGCGCTGGTCGAACCAGTGCGCCGTCGACAACTGCTCGGCGAGGAACCGCGTCATCGGCGGTTCGTCCGCCCCCGGACGCACACGCCACACGGCCTCGACGAGCGACCCCGCGACCCGGGCGACACCGGCCGGCACGTGCACCCGCGGCGCCGGGACCCCGGACGCCGTGCAGATGCCGGCGAGCAGGTCGCCGACGGGTCGGGGTTCACCGTTCGTGACGACGTACGCGTTCCCGTGCACGCCGTCGTCGGTGGCGTGCTCCAGGGCTGCCACCATCGCGGACGCCGCGTTGTCGACGTAGAGCGTGTCGATGAGCGCCGCGCCGGAGTCGAGCAATGGCAACCGGCCCTTCCGAGCCCGGTCGACGATCCGGCCGACGAGCTGCGTGTCGCCCGGGCCCCACACCAGGTGCGGGCGGACCGCGACGACGGCGAACCCGGGGTCGTCCGCTCCGAGGGCGACGAGTTCGGCCGCGGCCTTCGTGCGGGCGTAGTCCCCGGGCACGCGCGGGTTCGGCGGGCCCGGCACCGGCGCCCACGAGGGACGAGCCAGTGTGCGCGACCGACGGTGAGGACACGAACACGAACCGGCCGACGCCCGCCGCACGGGCAGCCTCGACGAGCGTCCGGGTCCCGTCGACGTTCACGCGGACGAAGTCGGCGGGGTCGCCGGCGAGGGAGACCTTCGCGGCGAGGTGGACGACGGCGTCCGTGTCTGCCACAGCACGGGCGACCGCGGCACCGTCGGTCATCGTGCCCATCACGTCCGACACCCCGGGCACGCCCGACGGACGGCGCTGGAAGGTCCGGACCTCGTGCCCGGCGTCCCGCACGGCGGCGGCGGTCGCCCGGCCGAGGAAGCCGCTGGCGCCGGTGACGAGGACCCTCACGGCCGGGCCATCCGTCCACCCGACAGCACCGAGGCCGCCCACCGGGACAGCCGCGCACGGTCGACCTTCGAGTTGTGCCGGATGTCCGTCGGCAGCACCGGAACCACGAGCACCGCGGCGAGCGGGATCCCCGCGGCCGCCCGCACGGACGCCGCCAGCGCAGGCGAGGCGAGCGCGGGTCGTCGTGCCGGGCGGCCACCCGTCGTCTCCACGACAGCGACGGCCTGCTGCGTCCCGCTCGGCCCGATGCCCGCGAGTCCCGCACGGCCGACACCGTCGACGCGCTCGATGCGTTGCTCGGGACCGACCGGCGTCACAACACCGTCCGGCGTGGTGAGCACGTGCTGCAGCCGACCCTCGACCCAGAGCCGACCGGAGTCGTCGAGGTGTCCGACGTCACCGGTGCGGTGCCCACGGGGTCCTCCACGCCGAGCCGCGAGACCCGGTTCTGCCGCCAGAGCCGGTCGTAGCGCTCCCGGACGTGCGGCGCGGCCACCACGATCTCGCCGGTGACACCCGGCTCGTCCGTGAGCGCACCGGTCGGCTCGCCGGACCCGTCGAGCGGCGCGATCCGGACCCGGACGTTCGCGGCCGGGACCCCGACGCAGATGCCCTCCTGGTCGGCGGCACCGGCGGCACGCACACCGTCGAGGTCGACGTCGGTCATGAGCAGCCCCTCGGTCATGCCGTACGGAGTGTGTGCGCTGGCGTTCGGCATGAGCTCGGTCGCCGCCGTGAGCAGCGCGGCCGACACTGGAGCGCCCGCCGACAGGAACAGCCGCACCCGTCCGAGCGCCGCACGGTCGGGATCGGTCAGCGCAGAGGCGGTGGCCACGACGTTCGCGAGCGCCGCGGGCGACAGGAACACCACCGTCGCGTCGGCCGCGGTCACGGATGCAGCAACGGCCGTCGCCGTGAGGGTCCGCGGCGCGGTGACGTCCATGTCCGGCGCGACCGAACGGGCACCGAGCGCTGGGCCGAGCAGGGCGAAGGGTGCGAAGCCGGCGACGAGTCCGGTGCCGACACCGATGTCGTACTGGGTGGCCAGGGCGTCCCGGACGGCACCGAGCTGACCGTGCGTGTACACGACACCCTTCGCCGGACCGGTCGATCCCGACGTGAAGAGCACGGCGGCGGGCGCGTCGGACGACGGCGCCTCGGGCAGGGTGGCCCCGTCAGCGAGGCGCCGGGCACCGCGACGGGCGACGTCGACGAGCGTGTGCTCCACCCGCAGTGCACGACGAGCGGGCGCGGGCAGCGCCACGGTCGCGATGCGCCGACCGGGCCAGCCGAGCGCGCGAGCGGCACCGAGACCCGGCAGCGCGCCGATGATCCAGTCGGGTCGGGCGCCGCGGACGGCACGGGTCAGCCCGCGCAGCCCCAGCCCGGCATCGGCCACGACGACGACCGCGCCGATCCGCACGCACGCGTACAGGACGGCGGTCAGGTCTGCGCCAGGGGTCACGAGCAACGAGACGCGGTCACCCGGTCGGACGCCCAGGTCGACGAGCCCTGCTGCGATCTCGTCCACCCGTCGGGCGAGGAGTCGCCATGACACGGTGCGGGGGCCGCCGGCGACGGCCATCTCGACGAGTGCTGCCTCGTCGCTGTCGCGCAGGTCGTCGAGTGCCGCCCAGAGCGGGCGGTTCGCCGATTCGAGACTCGGGTCGGCCGGTCCGAGACTCGCGTCGGGCGACAGTTCTCGGGTTCCAGCGCCCGAGCCCTGTCGCTGCGCCCGAGACTCGTCCTG
This sequence comes from Curtobacterium flaccumfaciens, assembly GCA_029689965.1. Lineage (GTDB taxonomy): Bacteria > Actinomycetota > Actinomycetes > Actinomycetales > Microbacteriaceae > Curtobacterium > Curtobacterium flaccumfaciens_E. The sequence goes on from CP121450.1 coordinate 3,738,378, forward strand.
CAGCGGTCGGTCGGCGGCTGCCTGGAGGGACGGCTGGCCGTCCGGCAGGTGGTCGCCGAGCCAGTCGAACACCGTCCCGGCGACGTCGGCGTCGTCCGGCAGCAGGTGACCGGCGCCCTCGAAGCGGTGGACGTCGGCGTGCGGCAGCCGCTCGGCGAGGTCGTCGAGGTACCGCTCGAGGAACACCGGGTCGCGCGGCCCCCACATGAGCAGCGCCGGGACCTCGAGCGCCGCGACCCCCGCGGCGATCCGGTCGAGCTCGGGCGCACTCGGGTGTGCCGCGTCGACGGGGATGTCCGCCACGAAGCCCCCACGCCACCACGGCGGGCAGCACCGCGGTACGGCGCCCGGTACGCGTCGGCGACGGGACGGTCGAGCCGGGGATGCGCGATGGCGAGCGTCGTCTCGAGGAACGCCGGCGTCACGACGGTCGCCCGGCCGAGCAGCTGCGGGCGGAGTGCGAGTCGCAACGGAGCGGGGATCGGGCGTCGTCGGGCTGGTGCACGGCGGTGTTGCACGTCGTGACGCCCACCACGAGGTCCGGGTGGTCGACCGCCCACCCGAGCGAGACCACCCCGCCCCAGTCGTGGCCGAGGGTGACGACGGGCCCGGTCAGTCCGAGTTCGTCGGTCAGGGCGCCGAGGTCGGCGACGCGCTGCGGCAGCCCCCGCTGGACCCGGTCCGATCCGAGAAGCCCATGTCGAGCTGGTCGACCGCGATCACGCGCCAGGCGGGACCTCCCGTCGCAGCGACCTCGAGCGAGGTGCGGAGCACCGATCGCCACAGGTACGACCAGGTCGGGTTGCCGTGCACGCACAGCAGCGTGCCGACCGGTTCCACGCCGAGCGCGGCCAGGGACCCGGCCGTGTCGAGGAGGTGCCACGTGCGCTCGTGGCGATCCGTTCCTCTCCCCACCGGCACGGCCGGGCCGCCGCTGGCGCGTCGCCCCGGAACCGGCGGCGTGGGCCCAGGACGGCCTTCGGGCCATCCCGGCACCGTGACCAGACGCGACCACGCGGGGTCGAGCCCGGGCAGGGAGGGCGGCTGCGTCGCCGGAGCCGTGCTCGCGGCGACGCGGGGCAACCCGGCTGTCACCAGCGCAGTTCCATCATCGCCGTGTTGATGCCGGAGCCGACGCCGCCGAGGAACACCCGGTCGCCCGGGCGGATCGACCCGTGAGCGACCTCGTCCGCCAAGGTGATCGGGATCGAGGCGGGTCCGACGTTGCCGAACCGCTGGTACGTCGTGGGGACCTTGGCGCGAGGCACGCCGATCGCCTCGACGAAGGCGTTCGTGTGCACGTCGGACACCTGGTGCAGGACGTACCGGTCCATGTCTGCCCAGTCGAAGTGCGAACGGGCCTCGTTCCAAGCGGCGACGACGAGCTCCATCCCGCCCTTGAGCAGCATCTTCGCGTCCGTGAACATCCCGTCGACGCTGCCGACGCACAGGTCGTACCACTGCGTCGCCGCGCGGGTGACGCCGCCGACGATCCGGTGCCCGGCCGGGTGCGCGTCCGCCGGGCCGAGCACGGCCGCAGCGGCTCCGGAGCCGAGCGTCAGGCTCGCGAACTCGCTCATGAAGTCCTTGCGGTTCCGACCGCCCTCGTTGAGACGCTGGATCGTGTTGAGCTGCACCTGGTCGGCGTCCTCGCCGTCCACGACGAGCGCGTACTTGATCTGCCCGGAGTCGATCATGCCCGCGGCGACGCTCATCGCGTTCACGAACCCGAGGCAGGCGTTCGCGATGTCGAAGTTGATCGCCGAGGACGGCAGCCCGAGCCCGTGGTGCAGCCGCACGGCCACTGAGGGCTCGAGGTGCGGGCGGGTCACCGACGTGTTGATGAGGAGCCCGACGTCCTCCGGGCCGATCCCCGCCTCGGCCATGGCACGGCGGCCGGCGTCGATGGCGGCGTCCTGGAAGGACTGTCCCTCGCCCCAGTTGCGGCGCTCCTTGACCCCGGCCACGCGTTCGAGCAGACCCATCGGCAGGCGCAGGCGGCGGAGCACGCCGCGGAGCTTCTCCTCGATGTCGGCCGAGGTGGTCACGCGCTCGGCCACGGTGGTCGCGACCGACAGCAGTGCCACGTTGTCGTGCTTGGCCGTGGCGTTGCCGGGCCGCTCCGTCTCGCTGCTCGTCGCCTGGTCGACCGGCCGTTCCGTCATGATCGTCACCGACACATACTTCCGCATCCGGCCTGGGTACGCGATCCGGATGCGCTGTACGGCGGGTTCACGCCTCGTTCTGGCGGGGTTCCTTCGGCAGTTTCCGGAGCTTGGCGCGGCGCTTGCGGCGCTCCGGGATCATCGACCGCATCTCCTCGAGCTTGCCGAAGCACAGGAGCCGGTCGCCCGGTTCCAGTGCGACGCCGCTCCGTGGGTTCGGGATGACGCCCGAGCCCCGGTGCAGCGTGAGGACCGTGATGTCGCGGTCCCAGAGGCCCGATTCCTTGATGGTCTTGCCCACCAGGTCCGCGTTGGTGTGCACGAGCAGCTCGGCGACGCCGTACCCGGTCGACACCGACAGCCGCTGCCGGACGTCGATCTCCGGGAACGCGACCTGGTTCGCGATGAAGTCGATGATCGCGCCGGCGATGTCGAGGCCCGTGGCGCGCTCGATGCCCTCGAGCCCCGGCGACGAGTTGACCTCCATCACGAGGGGTCCCTCGTTGCCCTCGAGCATGTCGACGCCGGCGACCCGCAGGCCCATGATCTGCGCCGAACGGACTGCGGCCTCTTCGTACTCGGGCGTCAGGGTGACCTGCTCGACCGTCCCACCGCGGTGCACGTTCGACCGGAACTCGTCACCGGACGCACTCCGACGCATCGCGGCCACCACCCGGTCGCCGACCACGAACGCACGGATGTCCTTGCCGCGGCTCTCCGAGATGAAGCTTTGGATGAGGACGTTCTGCTTCGTCGAGTGCAGCGTCTCGACGATCGACTCGGCGACCTTCGCCTCGGGCGCGAGGATCACGCCGATGCCCTGCGTGCCCTCGAGCAGCTTGATCACGACGGGCGCTCCGCCGACGCGCTCGATCGCCCCACGGACGTCGGCGCGGCCGTTCACGAACGTCGTCGCCGGCATGCCGATGTCGTGCCGGGACAGGATCTGGTTCGCCCGGAGCTTGTCGCGGGAGTTCGTGATGCCGTTCGCGGTGTTCGGCGTGTAGACGTCCATCTGCTCGAACTGCCGGACCACCGCGGTGCCGTAGTAGGTGATCGAGTTGCCGATGCGCGGCAGGACGGCGTCGTAGTCGGAGAGCAGCTTCCCCGGTACTGCAGGTCGGGGTCGTCCCGGTCAGGTCGATCGCGAACCGCAGGGTGTTCAGCACCTTGACCTCGTGCCCGCGGTCGATCGCGGCGGCCCGCAGGCGCTCCGTCGAGTACGCGTGCGGGGCACGCGACAGGATGGCGAGTTTCATCGGGGGTGCTCCGCTGGGTGATCGGTATCGACGGCGACGCTCCATCAAAGCATGCGGACGACCGGTCCGAGCATGCGACAGGATGGGCACATGGCCCGAACACCGAAGTCCCCGAACGGCGGTCTCGTCGTCGCCGGGTGGCGGGAGTGGGCGGCGCTGCCGGACCTCGACATCCCCTGGATCAAGGTCAAGCTCGACACCGGCGCCCGCAGCTCGGCACTGCACGCGTTCGACCTCGAGGAGCTCCCCGGCGACCGCGTCCGGTTCTCGGTGCACCCTGGCAGGACACCGATGCCGACGCCGTCACGATCGAGTGCGACGTGCACGATCGACGCATCGTCCGGAGCTCGACCGGCCACACCCAGGAGCGGATCGTCGTCCTCACGAAGATGACCCTCGCCGGGCGTGTCTTCGACGCCGAGGTCACGCTGAGCAACCGCGACCAGATGGGCTTCCGGATGCTCGTCGGCCGCGAGGCCCTGCGCCAGGGGTTCCTCGTCGACCCGGCTCGGTCGTTCATGGCCGGTCGGGCGCCGAAGGAGATCCGGCGCCGCAACCGCGGGCGCGCCTGATGTCCGGCAACCCGGCCGAGGTCGCGCTCGCGCGGATCGTCGCCGGCATCGACGCCGAGCACCTGGGGGCCTACGGCGTGCACGTCCGCATCGGCGACGACGAGGCCGAGCACCGCTGGCGCAGCGACGACCGCGTGAACGTGTACTCGGTGTCGAAGGGCGTGTGCGCGCTGGCGGTCGGCATCGCGACGGACGAGGGCCTGCTCACGCTCGACACCCGTGTACCGAACTCCTGCCCGACGTCCCGCTGGGCGACGGCGTCGAGACCGTCACGGTCCGGCACCTGCTCACGATGACGAGCGGCATCGACTTCGCGTGGTTCGGCGACGAGGTCGTCACGTGGCCCGATCTGGCGGCCGAGATGCTCTCCCGCCCACGGTGGGCCCCGGCTCGGTCTTCCGGTACAGCGACGCCTCGCCGTACGTGGCGATGCGCATGCTCGGCGCGGTCGTCGGGGACGTCCGCGACTGGTTGCTCCCCCGACTGTTCGATCCCCTGGACATCCACAACCCGCAGTGGCACCGGTGCCCGCTGGGCTGGATCGTCGGCGGGAGCGGCCTCGAACTCCGGACGTCGGAGCTCGCCCGGATCGGCACACTGCTGCGCGACCGCGGGCGGTGGGGCGCGACGCAGGTCGTGTCGGCGGAGTGGATCGACGGGATGCACTCGGACTGGGTCGAGGCCGGTGGTGGAGCGCCGTTCGAGCGCTACGGGATCGCAGCGTGGGACGGCCCCGGGGACACCTGGCGGCTCGACGGTCGCTACGGCCAGTACGTCGTCGTCGACCGGGCGCGCGACGCGGTGGTGACGGTCTCCGCACACGAGGAGACGAACGACCACCGACTCGCCGAACTCGCCGCCGACGCGGTGCGCGGCATCCGCCGGGTCGCCTGATCCCGTCCGCAGGCTGACCGTCCCGGTTCGCGGAACCCGGGGATCCTGGACCAGGACGGTCAACGACCGGACAGGCGATGGCGGGGTCAGGCGTGCAGGCGGCGCGCGGCGCGACGTCAGCCGGCTGTCGACGTGACCGACGGGCGGCCTGGAGGCACGGTGCGGGCCCGCCACGCGCCTCCAGTCCGTCTTGCGCCGCCAGCCGGGCGAGACGCCGCCCGGCCCGCGAGACGCCGCCAGATCTGGCGGTGTCTCGGTGACGGCGCCGTGTCTCGACCGTGCCGCGGCGTCGCGCGGGCGCGAGACGCCGTCCGGTCAGGCGTGCAGGCGGCGCGCGAGGAAGGCGAGCTGCTGCGGTGCGAGCCGCCGCCAGTAGGCCGTCGTGTGCCCGCCCGGCTCGAACCCGCCGGCCGGAGCGGTCGCGAAGCCGTCGACGTACGTGCGCACCGCCGGCTCGAAGCCGTCGCCGGTGCCGCAGTCGACGCGGACCGCGATGCCGTCGAGCGACCGCTGCCGCCCGAGGACCGTGTTCGCCCGGAAGTCCGCCGCGTCGTCGAACGCACCGCGCGCGGTGTCGCCCGCCGACGTCCAGAGCGCGGGGCTGATCGCGGAGACCGCGCGCACCCGCGCCGAGCCGAGCACGCCGGCGGGGTGGAGCGCGCCGTACCCGCCCATCGAGTACCCGGTGAACGCGAGCCGCGCGGTGTCGAATCCGCGACGCGCGAGCAGCGGCAGGAACTCGTCGACCACCATCGCGGCGGGGTCGTCGCCGTCCGCCCGTCGGTGCCAGTAGCGGTTGCCGCCGTCGACGGCCGCGATCGCGAAGGGCGCGCCGCCGGCGGCCACGTGCGCGGCGAGGAACCGGTCGTAGCCGAGGTGGGAGCCGAAGAAGTCCGCGTGGTCGTCGCCGTAGCCGTGCAGGGCGACCGCGATCGGCAGGGGCCCGTCGGCCTCGGGCGCGGCGACGGTCCACCCGACGGTCTCGCCCCTCCGTGCGGACGAGACGAACGATCCCGAGGTCGACGGGACGGGGTCGACGTCGGGACGGTGCCGGCTGGCCCGTCGAGCCCGAGCACCCGGTACATCGTCGACCGGCCGGGCAGGAGGCGCAGGTTCACGGCCTCGGCTGCGGCACCCGCGACCACCACGGCGGCACCACCGACGACGAGGGACCGGCGGGTGATCCGGGCCGCGCGCGAGCCGGTCATGCGAGGGGCACCGTGCCGTCGGAGGTCACGCGCTTCATCACGAGGGTCGAGGAGATCCGCTGCACACCGGGCAAGGTACCGAGTTCGGTGTCGTAGAACTCCTGGTACGCGGCGAGGTCACGTGTGAGGACGCGCAGGAGGTAGTCCGGGTCACCGAACAGCCGCTGCGCCTCGACCACGTTCGGCATCGCCCGGACCCGCTCCTCGAACCCGCCGATCGTCTCGAGGTCCGTCCGCCCGAGCGTGGCGAAGACGATCGCCTCGAAGTGCAGCCCCACGGCCTCCGGTGAGACGACGGCGCGGTACCGCTCGATGGCTCCGGACTGCTCGAGTGCCTTCAGCCGACGGTGGCAGGACGACAGGCTCAGTCCGACCTCGGATGCCAGGTCGGTGGCACTCATCCGGCCATCGTGCTGCAGCAGTGAGAGGATCTCCCGGTCAAGTGCGTCCATGGCGGCAATCATTGCAGAGCAAGCGGGTGTCGCGCGGAAGAACCGGAGCACATTCCGCTCGATTGTCCGTAGCGTCTCGGGGTGTGGACCTGACCCTCATGCTGCAGTTCTGGACGGTGGCGCTCCTGCTCGCCCTGACGCCCGGAGCCGACTGGGCGTACGCCATCGCGGCGGGACTCCAGCCGCGATCCGTGGTGCCGTCGATCCTCGGCATGGTCAGCGGCTACGTGGTGGTCGTCGTGGTGGTGGCGCTCGGGATCGGCGCCCTCGTGACGGAGTACCCGGCGGCGCTCACGGTCCTGACGCTGGCCGGTGCGGCGTACCTGCTGTACCTCGGCGTCAGCACGCTGCTCGCGCGGACCGGCACCGTGGTGACGGCGAGTGACCGGCCGCTCGGGGCGAGTGCGCGGTCGCGGTTCCTCCGCGGCGCCGGGGTGAGCGGCATCAACCCGAAGGGCGTGCTCCTGCTCCTCGCGCTCCTGCCCCAGTTCGTGTCACCCGGGGGCTGGCCGGCTCCGGTGCAGATGGGCGTCCTCGGCAGCCTGCACCTGATCGACTGCGCGGTCGTCTACCTGCTCGTCGCCCTGGCCGCACGGCGGATCCTGCGGTCGCGTCCGCGGGCGAGTGTCGTCGTGACGAAGGTGTCGGGCGTGCTGATGGTGCTCATCGGCCTCGGACTGCTGGCCGAGCAGGTGCTCCCGCGCCTCCACTGAGCGGAGCAACGGCACCGGCACCGACACCGGCACCGAGCAGGGCACCGAGCAGGGCACCGGCGATCTGCCGTGCCGTGCCGGTCCCGAGGCCCGGGTCACGCAGACGCATCGCGAGGTACCCTGACACGACGAGCAGCAGTGGTCGGCGAGCGCCGCGGACCGGGTGCCGACCACGGGTACCGCGAGTTCTGCCAGTCGGCGACGCAGGGTCCCGGTCTCCAGGTCGAGCACCGCGCGCACGCCCTCCGGGGCGTCGACGTACTCGGCCGCCGTCCCGAGGAACGCGCACCACCGCGACCCGGCCGGGTCGAGCGGTAGGCGTCGAGGGCGTCGAACACGGCGAGCAGCCTCCCCCGGTCGTCGTGCGCTGCGGCGACGGCGGCGTCCCACGTGGCGAGCCAGTCGTCGTGCCGCCGTCCGAGTGCCGCTGCGACGAGGGCCTCCTTGCTGGCGTACCCGCGGTAGAGCGTGGCGCTGGAGATCCCCGCACGCTCGAGCACGGCGTCGATCGGCGTCGCGGCGATGCCCCGGGTGAAGAAGAGTTCCTCGGCGGCGTCGAGGAGCTTCTGCTCGGTTCCTGGACGCATCGCCATGAGAGCACCCTAGGCTCTCAAAAGTGAAACGATCGTTTTTGTTGCGACAGCGTGTCCTGGTCGTGAGTGGGCTCGGGCTCATCGCCGCGACCTACGGCCTCGTCCGGTTGGCGTACGGACTGTTCCTGCCCGACGTGCAGCGCGACCTCGGGCTGTCCTCCGGTGCCGCCGGGTGGATCTCGTCCGGAGCGTCGGTGCTCTACTGCGTCGGCGCGCTCGTCGGGTTCGTCCTCGCCGCGAGGGTGCCGAGGGCCCTGGTGCTCGCGGCCGCGCTCGTCGCCGGAGCCGGGGCGCTCGGGATGGCGGGTGCTCCGGGCACGACGGTGTTCGGGGTGGCCTCGGTGATCGGGTCCGCGGGCGCGGGACTCGCCTCGCCCGCGCTCGTGCGGCTCGTCGCCGAACAGGTGCCGGACACCGTGCAGGGTCGAGCACAGTCGATCGTCAACGCGGGCACCGGGCCCGGGCTGGCGGGCGCGGGGGTGCTCGCGCTCGTGCTCCTGCCGGACTGGCGGACGGCATGGGTGGTATCGGCGTGTTCGCGCTGATGGTCGGAGGCGTCCTGCTCGCGGCGAGCCGCGGTGGCGGTGGCGGTGGCGGTGGCGGTGGCGGTGGCGGTGGATGCACGCAGCCCGCCGCTCCCGCACACCGCCCGGACCGCGCGTGGGCGCTCGCGCACCGCGGGGTGGTCGGCCTCGCCCTGGTGTTCGGCGCGGGTTCGGCGGTCGTCTGGACGTACGGCCGCTCGGCCCTGGTCGACGCCGGAGCACCGGTCGCCGTCTCCGTCTCGGCGTGGATCGCGCTCGGCCTCGGCGGCGCAGCCGTGGTGCTGACGGCACGGTGGACGAGCCGTCTCCGTGCGGCGACGGCCTGGACCGCCACGACGGGTGCCGTGGCGGTGGCCGTCGTCGTCCTCGGCGTCTGGCCGCAGTCGACCGTGGCCGCGCTGGTGGCGTGCGCGGTCTTCGGCTGGGGCTACACCGCGGCGACCGGAGCGCTCATCACGTGGACGACCGAGATCGATCCTGACCGGTCGTCGGCGGGCACCTCGGTGCTCTTCGTGGCGCTCGTCCTCGGTCAGGCCGCGGGTGCTGCGCTGGCGGGAGTGCTCGTCGGATCGGCTGGCACCGTGGTGTCGTTCGTGGCCGGGGCTGTGGTGACCGCGGTCGGCGCTGCGCTCGGGCCGGTCGTCAGAGGATCGGCCGCAACTCGATCTTCCGGTTGCATGCCACCGACGCCTCGTTCGCGACGCGCAGGGCGGTCTCGGCATCCGGCAGCTCCATGACCCAGAACCCGGCGACGAACTCGGCGGGGTCGCCGAGCAACCCCGGCGTCGTGGTCGCTTCGCCACCGCGGGCGTCGACCACGACGGCGTCGGCGGGAGCGGACACCCCGGCCGCGATGACGACCGCGTCCCCGAGGCGCTGGTTGAGCGCGTCGACCGCGTCCATCTCGGCCCGGGAGGCGGACTCGGTCCGACCGGCGGCCACGGCCTGCCCGTCGTCGATGACGTTGACGAGGAACTGCATGGTCTCTCCCCTGCTCCGGTGCGGGAACGTCCTTCGCCGGAGGCTACTCCTGCGGTAGCGTGACGGCGAACACCCGATCCCGACGACAGCGGAGTCATGGCAACGAAGCGCTGAGCCGGCACCAGAGCCGGCTCCCCCTCCACGCGGACCACCCGTCCGCGCGCTTCCTGTACGCCCGCGCGGCACCGACTCCGTGCGACGACACCGAGGGTCTCCCGTGTTCTCCATCCGCGCCCGTTTCCGGGCCTCGCTCTCCACGCTCTCCGAGCACCGCTTCGTCACGTTCGCGGTCCTCGTCGACACCATCGGCGCCGGCTTCACGCTGCCGCTGACGATCGTCTACTTCACCCTGACGACCGACCTCTCGCTCGCGGTGATCGGCGTGCTGTCGACCGCTGCGTCACTGCTCGCACTGCCGATCGGGTTGCTCGGCGGAGTGGTCACCGACCGGTTCGGCGCCAAGGCGTCGATGATCACCAACAACCTGCTGTCCGCCGCCGGGTTCACGCTGTACCTCGTCGCCCACGACCCGGTGGTGGTGTTCGCGGCGATCTTCCTCGCGAACGCGTCCGAACGGCTCTACTGGACGTCGTGGACGGCGTACGTCCACGACCTGTCCGACGGCCGGCCGTTCGAGCGTTGGTTCGCCTTCCTCGAGGCCACGAAGGCCGCAGCCCTCGGCACCGGCGCGATCGTCGCCGCCATGACGCTCGCGGGCGGCGGCCACGACGGGCTGCGCTGGCTCGTGGTCGCGAACGTCGTGACGAGCGTCGCCGCAGCTGTCGTGTTCGCCTCGCAGCGCACCGGCGGTGTCCGGACGACCGCACCGCAGGCGCGGGACCTCGACGACGTCCGGTCCGGGTCGCTCCGTGAGTTCGCCGCCGACCGGTCGATGCGACTGATCACGCTGGGACAGTTCCTGATCGGGCCGGCGATGGTGCTGCCGAACGTCGCGCTCAGCGTGCTGTTCGTCGAGCGGTGGCACATGCCCGCTGCCGTCGCACCCGTGCAGTTCGCGGTCGCGACCGGGCTCGCCGCCTGCCTGCAGACCTCGGTGACGAGGTGGGTCGCCGGCTTCGACCGCGGGGTGCTCGTCGCGGTCGGGGCAGCGATGACCGGGCTCACCGCCGTGCCGCTCATCGTGCTCCCACCGCTGGAGGGGGTCGCCGCCTGGGCGTACGTGGTCCTGGTCGCGGTGCTGCTGGCCGTGGCGGACATGATCGCGTTGCCGGCCGCGAACGCCGTGATGGCCGAGGCGCCGCACCCCCGGATCCGTGGCCGGGCCATCGGCGTGTTCCAGACCGCGAGCTTGGTCGGCACGGCGCTGTTCCCCTGTCGCTCGCGTTGCTCGACACGGAGGTGCCATGGGTGCTCTGGCTGCTGACCGCCGTGGTGTTCGCGGCGGCGGCCTGGGTGTGGCGGGCCGCGGTCGCCGGCCTGCCGGCCCGTGTGCGCATCGCGACGACGGCGGACGCCGACGGCTGACGTGGCCACGACCGCGGCCGTTCCGCGCGTGGTGGGCCGAATCGCGCGTAGGAAGCGGAATCGCGCGTGGAGAGCAGTTCTTCCTGACCAGGTACGCGCGATTCCGCATTCCATTGCGGTGACGATGGAAAGGAACGTCACCGCTGTGACGGGCGCAGGCGGGCACCGCGCCTCCAGTCCGACGGCCCCACCCGCTAGCGTGGTCCGCATGGGGACGGCGACGGAGTGGACGCGGCTGCCCGTGGGCGCCGCGAACTCCGTCAGGACGCGGTCCTCGCGATCGTCCTCGGTGCCGGCCTGGCCGTCACGACGACGCTCTACGGCTCCGCCGGAATGTACGACGACGACCAGGCCGTGTGGTGGGTCTCAGCGCTCATGATCATCGCGAACGCCGCGCCGATCGCGTTCCGCCGGCGCTGGCCGATGAGCGTCGCCGTCGTCTCGGCCCTGGCCTTCGCCGCGACGCAGGTGCTGCACGTCCCGGAGATCTTCCTCGTCAACTTCACCCTGTTCATCGCGCTCTACACAGTCGGGGCGTGGTGCTCCGACCGTGTGCGGGCCGAAGTGGTCCGCTGGGTGGTCATCGGCGGCATGTTCGCGTGGCTGTTCATCGTGATCGCGTTCGGCTGGGCGGTGCCGAACGCGCTGCCGAACGACGGCGACGCACTCATCCCGCCGTACATCGCGTACTCGCTGCTCAACGTCGTGATCAACGTCATCTACTTCGGAGCCGCCTGGTACGTGGGGAACCGTGCGTGGGCCTCGGCCGTCGCGAAGCACGAGCTGGACGTCCGGACCGCCGAACTCGCCGCCGAACGCGAGCGCAGCGCCGCCCAGGCCGTGACGATCGAGCGCGTCCGGATCGCTCGTGAACTGCACGACGTCGTCGCCCACCACGTCTCGCTGATGGGCGTGCAGGCCGGGGCCGCCCGACGGGTGATCGACCGCGATCCGGCGCAGGCCACCGCGTCGCTCGGCGTGGTGGAGGAGAGCGCGCGCACCGCCGTCGAGGAGCTCCGTCGGATGCTCGGCACCCTCCGCTCCCACGACGACTCCTCCGCGGGCGACGACCACCGCGACGCACCGAGCACCGAGGGACTCGGTCGCATCGGGGAGCTCGCCGACGCCGCGCGCACGGCCGGTCACCCGACCGAGTACGTGGTCGTCGGCGACGCACGGGAGGTCCCGCCGACGGTGTCCGCCGTGGCGTACCGGATCGCGCAGGAGGCCGTGACGAACGTCCTCAACACGCGGGACCGACCGCGCAGGCCGACGTCCGCGTGCGGTACCTCGCCGACTGCGTCGAGGTCGAGGTCACCGACGACGGGCACGGCGACCGCGCTCCACGGCACACGGCCGGCAGCGGACTCGGCCACGTGGGCATGCGCGAACGCGTCGCCGCGGTGGGCGGACGGATCGAGATCGGGCCGCGCGCCCGGGGAGGCTACCTGGTGCGGGCATGGCTGCCGACGACCTGACGATCGTGCTCGCGGACGACCAGGACCTCGTCCGGGCCGGCTTCCGCGTCATCCTCGAGTCCGAGCCGGGGTTCCGCGTCGTCGGCGAGGCAGCGGACGGCGCCGAGGCCGTCGATGCCGTCCGGCGACACCGGCCGGACGTGGTCTGCCTCGACGTCCAGATGCCGAACGTCGACGGGCTCGAGGCGGCACGGCGGATCGCGGCGCTCCCGGATCCCTCGGCGGTGCTCGTGCTGACGACGTTCGACCACGACGACGCCCTCTTCCAGGCGCTCGAGGCCGGCGCGAGCGGGTTCCTGCTGAAGAACGCCTCGCCCGAACGGCTGATCGACGCGGTTCGCACGGTGGCCGCGGGTGACGCGCTGCTGGCCCCGGACGTGACGCGGCGGGTGATCAGTCGGGCGACGGCGACCGCCGCCCCCGCGAGCGCCGACGCCGTGCCCGCCGCCGAAGTGGCGCTGGCGTCCGCGGGGCTCACCGAGCGCGAGACCGAGGTCCTGCGGCTGCTCGCCCGGGGCCTGAGCAACGCCGAGATCGCCGCCGAGCTGTTCGTCGGGGACGCGACCGTCAAGACCCACGTGTCGAACGTGCTGCAGAAGCTTCGGCCTCCGCGACCGCATCCAGGCCGTCGTCTGGGCGTTCGAGCACGGCGTCGCCGGCACCGCGGGCTGAGCCGACGCTCCAGCGGATCCGGCACCGCGGGCTGAGCCGACGCTCCAGCCGGATCCGGCACCGCGGGCTGACCCCGATCGCCCCCGCTCCCCCGCTCGGCGGAGCCGCGCGCACCCCGATCCCCGTCCCCAGCCGGAGGCACCGCACCGCCCCTGCGCAATAGCGTTGACGCAGGCGGGTCGAACCGCCGCGAGAGGGGAACGACATGCTCACCATCGACGGGGTGACCAAGCAGTACGGCGACCGCCGCGTGCTCGACGAGGTCACGTTCACGGTCGGTGACGGACGCCTGACCGGTTTCGTCGGCGGCAACGGCGCCGGCAAGACCACCACGATGCGGATCCTGCTCGGCGTGCTGCAGGCCGACGCCGGCACCGTGTCGATTGACGGCACGACCATCGGCCCGGCCGACCGGCGCCGGTTCGGCTACATGCCCGAGGAACGCGGGCTGTACCCGAAGATGCCCGTCGCCGAGCAGATCACGTACTTCGCCCGGCTGCACGGCGTCGACAAGCGCACCGCAGCGAGCCGCACCACCGACCTGCTCGACCGGCTCGGCCTGGCGCCGCACGCCGACGACGCCGTCGAGAAGCTCTCGCTCGGCAACCAGCAGCGCGTGCAGGTCGCGGCAGCGCTCGCCCACGACCCCGAGGTCCTCGTGCTCGACGAGCCGTTCTCCGGCCTCGACCCGATGGCCGTCGACGTCGTGCTCGCCGTGCTGCGCGAGGCCGCGGCCGGCGGTGTCCCGGTGCTCTTCTCGAGCCACCAGCTGGACGTCGTCGAGCGGCTCTGCGACGACGTCGTGGTGATCGCCGGCGGCACCATCCGCGCCGCGGGACCGCAGGACGAGCTGCGCAAGCAGGCCGGGCCCCCGGCGTGGGAGCTGCTCGTGGAGGGCGACGTCGCCTGGCTCCGCGACGAACCGGGCGTCACCGTCCGCGAGTTCGACGGCGGCTACGCCGTCTTCGAAGCCGACGACACCACCGCCCAGCGGGTCCTGCAGCGGGCCGTCCAGCACGGCACCGTCGGTCGTTCTCGCCGCGTGTCCCGCGGCTCAGCGAGGTCTTCCGGGAGGTCGTCCGATGAACGGCTCGTTCGTCCAGTCCGTGCGGCTCGTCGCCGCGCGCGAGATCCAGGCACGCGTCCGCAGCAAGGCGTTCGTCGTGTCCGCCTGCATCCTCATCCTGATGGTCGTCGCCTCGATCGTCGTCGGCGGCATCATCGGCAAGGCGACCGCGGGCGACACCACCCCGGTCGCGGTCGTCGACGGCGTCAGCCTGCCCACGAGCAAGGGGCTCGACGTCACGGAGGCACCGACCGTCGCCGCCGCCGAACGACTCGTCGAGAACGGTGACGTCGACGCGGCGGTCCTGCCCTCGGACGACCCGCTCGGCTACAAGGTCGTCGGTCTCGACGACGCCCCGACCGACGTCGTGCAGGCACTCAGCGTCTCGCCCCGCATCGAGCTGCTCGACCCGAACGCGATCCCCGGTGGGCTCATCTACATCGTCGCGCTGGCGTTCGGGGTGGTGTACTTCGCCTCGGCCGTGACGTTCGGCCAGTCGATCGCACAGAGCGTCGTCGAGGAGAAGTCCACCCGGGTGGTCGAGATCCTGATGGCCGCGATCCCGGCACGGGCGCTGCTCGCCGGCAAGGTCCTCGGCAACAGCGTCATGGCGTTCGCGCAGATCGTCGCGGTGGCGATCGCGGCGGCGGTGACGCTCGCAGTCACCGGGCAGGACAACATGTTCACCGTCCTCGGCCCCAGCATGCTGTGGTTCGTCGGCTTCTTCGCGATCGGGTTCGTGCTCATCGCCTCGCTGTTCGCGGCCGCCGCGGTGCTCGTCTCCCGCCAGGAGGACGTCGGCAGCGTCACCACCCCGGTGATGATGCTCGTGATGATCCCCTACATCCTGATCATCGTCGCGTACAACAACCCGACCATCCTCGGCGTCATGTCCTACGTGCCGTTCAGCGCGCCGATCGGCATGCCGATGCGGATCTTCCTCGGGACCGCCGAGTGGTGGGAGCCGGTGCTGTCCCTGGTGATCGTGGCCGTCTCGGTCGTCCTCGTCGTCGTCATCGGGGCGCGGATCTACGAGAACGCGCTCCTGCGCACCGGCAGCCGGGTGAAGCTGGCGGAGGCGCTGCGCGGCTGAGGCCGCAGGACCGGACTGAAGGCACGGATCACGTGAGCTGGTCGGCTCACGTGATCCGGGCCTCCGGTCATCGATCCGTCCGCACCGAGAAGACGTCGCCCGGCTGGCAGCCGAGGACCTCGCAGAGGCGGGTGAGCGTGGAGAACCGGATCGCCCGCGCCCGGTTGTTCTTGAGCACCGACAGGTTCACCACGGTGACGCCGACACGGTCGGCCAACTCGGTCAACGTCATCCCCCGCGCGGCGAGCAGTTCGTCGAGGTGGCAGACGACCGCGTGGCCGTCCTCCTGTTCCGGGGGCATCAGACCAGCCCGGACTGGTCGCGAACCATCCGCTGCGAGGCGGTCAGGGCGAACCGGAAGCAGATGACCACGAGCAGGCCGAGGTAGACGGGCAGGAGCTGGTGGTCCACGACCGGTGTGGGCAACCGTCCGTCCCAGCCGAGCCCGGAGACGACCCAGTTCCAGCCCATGCGACGGACGAACGCCGGGACGAACCCGGCGACGAGGACGGCAGCGGCGAGCCAGTCCAGGATCCGGGTCGTCGATCGGTCGAAGAGCCCGCCGCGCGAGATCTTCCAGGCCACGGCGGCAACGAGCGCGATCAGTGCGCTGACCAGGACCACCTCGAGGGCATCGGCGACGCGGATGTACCCGATGGCGCCACCCGGCACGTCCGCCGTCGGCACCCGGAGGACGAGCTGGTCGGCCGTGACCGTCGCACCGCCGGGCGGCTGCGGGACGTCGTTCGTCACGGTGGTCCGGACGGGCACCGACACCGTCGCGGACGTGACCGAACGGACGAGCAGGTCCACGTAGCGCCAGACCACGATCACGATGCCGATCCCGCACGCGACGACGTAGGCCAGGTAGGAGTTCCGCCCACGGGGCGGTTCGTAGACGGGTGCGGTCATGGCTTCTCCCTGTCGATCATCGATACCATCGAATGTCGATGCAACGATAAACGATAGGTGCAGATGGCGCAACGACCGGCGCGAAGCTGCCTACAGCAGTCCGAAGACCGCCTGCGCACCGAGGCTCGTCGCCGCAACGAGCACCCACAGCGCGATCCCGAGCAACATCGGTCGGAACCCCGCGCGCCGGAGTGCGCCGAAGTCCGTCGAGACGCCGATCGCGGCCAACGCCACCGTGATGAGGAACGTCGCGGCGGTCGAGAACGCCGGGGCCGCGGTGGCCGGCAGCACCCCGACGGTCCGGAGCAGGACCACCACGAGGAACCCGATGAGGAACCACGGCACCAGCCGGAACACACGGATGCCCCGGCGCGACCCGGCCCGTCGGCGGAGGCGAGCTGCTCGCGGGCGGTGCGCCGTGCCTCCAGGCCGGCCAGACCGACCACGATCGGGATGATCATGAGCGTCCGGACCAGCTTCACGACGACGGCGGCGTCGGTCGCCTGGCGACCGTAGACCGTCGCCGTCGCGACCACCGACGACGTGTCGTTGACGGCGGTGCCCGCGAAGACGCCGAAGGCGTGCTGCGACAGACCGAGCGCGTGCCCGAGGAGCGGGAAGACGAAGACGGCGGCGATGTTGCAGAGGAAGATCGTCGACATCGCGTACGCGACGTCCGCGCTGACCGCACCGATGACGGGGGTGACCGCCGCGATCGCCGACGCGCCGCAGATGCCCGTGCCGACGCCGATGAGCGTCCGGAGCGCACCCGAGACCCGCAGCAGACGACCGATGCCCCACGCCGCGGCGAGACACACCACCAGCGTCGCCAGCATCACCGGGAGGGTCTCACCGCCGATCCGGAGCACCTCGCCGATGGACAGCTGCGCGCCGAGCAGGACCACCGCGAACTGCAGCACCCGACCGGACGCGAACTTCACGCCCGGCAGGAGCACACCGAGGTCGCCGTCCCCTCCGTCGTCAGGACGGCGGCGCCGCACGAGCCACCCGACGACGGCTCCGATGACGACCGCCGGGACGGGGCCGCCGAGCACCGGGAGCTGCAGGCCGACGAGGGTGGCGGCGAGTCCGATCGCCACCGCGAGCGCGACACCGGGGACGGCAGCGGCGACGTCCGTGCGTGAGGAGGGCATGCCACCCAGCATGGCAGGACGCCGGGCAGCCGTCAGTCGATGGGAGGCGTCCCCGCGCATCACGACGCGACCGGCGGAGTCGTCCCACGTGAAGATCGCGTTCGTGCGACCGCTCGCGGTCGCGGTCGTCTCGTCGGGCTTCGCGTAGTGGTACGTCACCGCGATCGTGGACGGGTCGGTCCGGCTGACGTCGGGGACGAACGCGTACTGCACCTTGGTCGCGGTGCCGAGGCACCGCCCCTGGTGGAAGAGGAGGATCGCGACGGGCGAGCTCCCGGTCGCACGCTCGACGCTCACCGTGACCCAGGACAACGGCGCGCACGCGTCGTAGCCCGAGACGTCGGCGTTCGCGGCGTCCCACTTCGCGTCCTCGAGGCCGGCCGGCAGCGGGAGGGCGGCGATCGGTCCGGCCGCGGCCTCCGAGCCCTCGGACGGGCCGCACGTCGGCGTGGGCGCGGTCGTCGGCGTCGGCGTCGCCGCGGTCGACGTCGGCGTCGGCGTCGGCGTCGCGGTCACCGTACGGGTGGCAGTCGGTGCCGCGGTCGTCCCACCGCTGCACCCGGTCAGGGCTGCGGCGAGCGCCGCGACGATCACGAGGCCCCCGGTCGTGGTCAATGCACGCATCCCCACAGGCTGCTCCTCCGCGTCCACCGGGTTCACGGCGTACTCTTGGGTTCGGAAGCAACGACGATTCCGGCCATGCCTCGTCGTGCGCACCTCCCCACCGCGCGACGGGCGAGAACTGCGACCAAGAGCCCCGCGTGTCAGAACACCTCATCGAGTACGTCGCCCGTGACCGAACGGGCATCACGGCCGTCGTGACGCCCACGAGCGTCATCGACGTCGACACCGTGATCAAGAACATCCACGCCGGACACGCCGGGTACTACGTCGCAGCCGACTCGTGGAAGCGGGCGCCCGTGCGGAGCATGACGTTCCTCGGCGGGGCGTACCTGTTCGCGAACTGGGACGGCTCGAAGCGGAACATGCTGCACGACCTGGCGTTCCGCCCGCCGACCCGCTCGTTCGAGGCGGCGCCCGCGGCACGACCGCGGCCAGGTCTGCCCCGGCTCCTCGCCGCGCTGTTCGGCCGCCACCGGAGCCCTCGGCACTGATCCTCCCGCGCGGGCGCTCGCCGTGCACCGGCTCGCGGACGACGCGGTGCGACAATGCGCTCGTCGGACGACATCCGTCTTGTCGCTCGTTGCGCATGCATTCGTCGGGCGCGCTGCTTGCGACAACGCGGGTGTCGAACGACACCCGTCTTGTCGCCTCGTGCGCACGCACGCGAACTGGACCGAGCCACCTGACGGACTGGAGGCGCGGGTCGGGCCCGCACCGCGCCTCCAGTCCGACGATCGGTACCGTCTACAGCCGCAACGCCAGCGAGTTCGCGGTGCGGCCCGCTGCCGTGCCGCACAGCAGCACGGTGTCGCCCCGCGACGACCGCCCGTCGTCGAGGCATCGCGCCAGCGAATCGCGACCGGGCTCCCCGTGCTGTACTGCGACCCCGACCTCGCCGAGGCGGCCCCGGGCGGCGGCGGCTTCTGCACGGCGACGCACGACGCGGACAGCATCGCGGACGAGGTCCGGCGGCTGCGGGCGATCCGGACGTGACCACCCGGGCGTCCGAGGTGATGGTCGCCGCCCGACCGTGGATCGAACAGCGCACCGACGCGGTCGTCGACGTGTACCGATCCGTCGCGGCCCGCTGACCACGGCCCGCGTGCCAGGATGTCCTGGCAAGCACAACGAGGGGGACGACATGCTCGCAACGGACGTGGCCGCCAAGCGGTTCCGGCCGGAGGTCGACGTCATCCTCGATGAGATCGTCGTCGCGCTCCGCCCGCACGCGACCCGCTGACCATGCGCGGTCTCGCGACGCTCGTCCTCGCCTGCGTGGCCCTGTCATTGACCGGGTGCGCAGACTCCGGGCCGGATGCTGCGCGGAGCACCGACCGCGCGCCGATGACCGCGGAGTCCGCCAACACCGAGCAACTGGGCCTGATCGAGGCGCTGCAGGGCGGCCGCGCCCGCGACCTGGGGAACACCGACGTCAACCGCTTCCGGACCTGTGGTGCCGCCTCCGGCACGGGCGGGGTGCAGATCACGCGTGAGGTCCGTGGCGCCGGTGTCGCCGACGGGCCCGTTGCGGCCGAGGCGATCCGCGACGTCACGGAACGCGGCTTCGACGCCGAGATCCGCCGAAGGACCGCTTCGCCGCGTTCAATACGGACCGCGGTGCCTCGATCATCCAGGTGTACAGCGCCTGCTATCCCTTCGACCTGGATTCGAACACGCCGACCGTGTCGGCGCACGAGTGAGTTCTCCACAAGCGGGGCCCTCGGCTCACGGCGGCGGTGCGGCGCTCCTGATGGCGCTCCTGGCGAGCAGGCGGGGCCGACGGTCGCGGGCGCGCTGGTGCGAAAATGTCACTGTGCCGCCGGATGTTCGCGACGATATGTCGCGATACCGGTGTTGACAGGCCTTGCGCGACCGAGCTCCTGCGTTGCCCTCGGGATCCGCCGACGGCGGATCGCAAGGAACAGCAGCGGAGCGGATGCTCGGGCGGGCCGCGGGCCGATCGTGGAACTCTGTATACGAGCGCGCGATCTCCACAAGCTCCTCGACGAGGCAGGGGTTCTGTGTAGTATTTCGGCAAGATATCGAGGGGGCGACATGGTGGGGTGGCGTGTTGACGTCGGCGCAGTCCGGGAAACGGTCACGACGCAGGCGACGCTGGCGACGGAGATCGCCGAGTCGGGCGCTTCGTTGACGAGCGCGATGTCTGCCGCGCTCGGGGTGCTCACGCACTGCGGAGAAGCACGGGTCGCGATGGCGACGTTCATCAGTCGTCACGATGCGTCCGTCGGCAGGATCGAGGCACACATTGGCGCTGTCCTCGACGCGACGGGGGCGGCGGCGGCGGCGTTCGTCGTCGGCGACGAAGAGATGGCTTCGAACGCCTACCGCGCCGCGGCTGACCCGATCCCGTCGAGTGTCCAGGGAGATCGCGGGTGAGCGGCGGGCTGCCCGGAGCCGTCAGCGCGGCCGACGTCCCGAAATCGACGCCGATGCGAGCCGGATCAACTCCGCTGCATCGAGTATCCGATCAAGCGCGCGGATGGTGAGTCGGGTTGCAGACCAGATCGCGTGGAACTGGTCGTCGACGCTCCCGTCGGTCCTCGTTTCCTCTGGCGCGGTCGAGGGCCTCTACGCAGCGATGACACCGCCAGCAGCAGCAGCCACCGCGCTCGACGACGACACGGACGGCGCTGCACGAGCATTGTCGGACTTCGCTGACTCGGTCCAGACGCTACAGCGACGGCGCGATCGCATCCTCGAGGACGTTGCGGCCTTCCGATCTGACGCCTTGTCCGCGCTCAACTCGACAGATGACGACGCGCCGAGTGCGTGGAACGACGACCATCACCTGGCCGGGCGGAACAGCGCGCTCTCAGAACGGATCGACGCACTCCGTCGCGACTGGCGCAGTGCACGTCAGGACTGCGCCGATGCGCTCGGGAAGCAGCGGAACACCGATTCCAAGGACGGGCTCTTCGTCGGCAGAGTGCCGCTGACGCCGGCGCAGTACGGATACGACTTCGCGAGAGCCGGGACGGTGTTCGATCGCCGCGTCTCCGATCGGCAGATCGACCTGCTGAAGCGACTCTCCGCGATGTCGCGCCCGGAACTCGAGCGCTGGCGAGCGGACCACCCTGCGCAGTATCTGGGCTTCATCGACCTTCCGCCGACCCCGAAGGCCGTCGACGCGTGGTGGCGGACGCTCGGCGATGATCCGCATGCGCTGAGCGCCGCGCAGACGACTCTCGCAACGGGGCTCCCCGTGCTCGTGGGGAACCTACAGGGCGTGTTCTACTCGGCGCGGGACCTGGCGAACCGGACGTACGTCCAGGAGTACCGGCCCTCGGGCAGTGACACCGATCTCGACAAGACGATCGAGAAGATCAAGAAGCAGATTGACCTCGCCGACGGAACAGGAACGACGCTACAGGTCACCACGCTCGACCCTCGGGGTGTGCCCGAGCTGCGCTCACGGCCGGAGACCTCGACACCGCAGACGACGTCACGTACCTCGTCCCTGGCATCAAGACATGGACTGCCGGGGACGACGCCGTTCCACAGTGGGTAAACTCTGCGTCCTCGCTGCGCGACCTCCAAGACATCAAGGACCTGCACCACACGCACGCCGTCGTCGCTTGGATCGGGTACGACGCTCCGTCGGTTGTCACCGAACCCCAGCGTGCACAGGCGGACAAGGGCGGCGCGTACCTTGCTGGGGAACTCGAAGGCTTCGGAGCCACCCGAGGCAGCACCCCGACCCTGAACCTCGTCGGACACTCCTACGGAACGACGGTCTCTTCAGTGGCGCTCCAGCGCGCGAGCGTCGACCGCTTCGTGACCCTCGCCTCGGCCGGCCTCGTGGTCGACGATCGATCAGAGCTCGACGTCCCGAAGGGGCAGATGTACTCGGCCGAAGCGCGCGGGGACTTCATCGCGGACATCGGACGCTCGTGGGCGAGTGGTTCCCAACACCGGACCAAACCGACCGCCAGCTTCGGCACAGACCTGTTCGACGTTGGTCCCGATGGTGACCTCGCTGGCAGCCACAGCCACGACTCAAACCCAGGTACGCTCCGAGACGATGGATCGTGGGACAGTGCGGGAGACGGCTACTTGTCGCCTGGAAGCCATTCCTTGGACAGTGTGGCGCTCATCACGACCGGCCGCGGTGACGAGATCGAACGGACAGACTATGACGGGTAGAACGGGTAGGCGCTCCGCCGTCGTCGCGACGCTCACGTTCGCTGTCATGGCGTGTCTCTTGACCGGATGCGCGGCGAACAACTCACCGAACACCACCGATCGACCGACGCCGGGGAGGACGAACATGTCGCAGAGTACTGAGGGCGAGTCGATGACAGCCGAATCCGCCAACGTTGAACAGCTTGATCTGATCTCGGCGCTCGAGTCTGCGGTGCCGGGATCTTGGGGCGAGGCGGTCGTGAACCGATTCCGGACTTGCGTCACGGCCTCCGGCGAAAGCGGAGTGCAGATTACCCGCGAGGTCCGCGGTGGCGGCGTCTCTGATCCGGTTGCGGCGGCGAAGGCGTTCCACTCAGTATTGGTTGAGCGTGGCTTCGAAGCCGAGATCCGCGGTGGCACGGAAGTTGTCGGAATCGGCGACACCAATCGGTACGCGGCCTTCAACTCAGACCAATCCGCGTCCCTCATCCAGGCGTACAGCGCGTGCTATCCCTTCGATCTCGACTCCGGCAAGCCGACCGTCCCACCGTCGCCAGGTCGTTGAGGGCAACCAGCGGGCCGGCGGAGGCCACCTCGTGAGCGCCCAGATCGGGGCAGATCACCTCGCCCGCGAACAGGAGCGGCTCGAACGTCCGCGTGGTTGGTGGATCGCCGGCCCCGGACTCGGTGCTGTCGTGCTCGGCATCGTCGGCCTGTAGTCAGCGGCGCCGCGATCGAGCGCATCTGGCTCTTCGTGGTGATCTCCCTCGCCCAGATCGGGCTGCTGATCTGGACGGCGACGGCACTCCACGCGGTGCGCGGCCGACGACCACTCGCACGTACGGCCGGCATCATCGGCATCGTCGTGGCTGCACTCTCCATCCTGTAAGGGCTGGGCCTCGTGGTGGAGATGGCCCTCCTCAGCACCGCTGTCTGAAACTGCGACGACCGCTCCGCCGTGCAGTGGGCGGGAGGTCCTGCTCACGTTCCGCGCGTGGCGGACGTGAGCAGGGCCTCCCGTCTGGTGCCGTCGTCAGACCGCGGCCGTCTCACCTTCCAGGGTCGCGGCCAGCGGGTCGAAGCCCTCGGGCAGCGACGCGATCGGCGCCACCGTCGACTCGACCTGGACGAACGAGCGCCGCTCGATGGACTCCTCCACCGCGACCATCGTGTCGAGGACGTGGTACCCGACCTCGCCGGTCGCGATGTGCGAGCCACTGCCACGGATCGCCCGCGCCATGTCGAGCACGCCGAGCCCGCGGCCGACGGTGGGTTCCTCGTCGAGCAGCACGTCGAAGTCCTGCGAGAACGGGAACGTCGCATCGGCGGTGATCGGTCGGGCGATCCGGATCGGGTGGCCACCGCCGAACGTGTTCGGATCGGGCAGGACGATGGTGCCCTCGGTGCCGTTCACCTCGAACACGCCGTGTCGGAAGAGCGGGGTGTCGAACGACAGCAGGGACTGCGCGTTGCCGCCCCGTTCGAAGGACGTCAGCACCGAGACGTGCGTCGGGACCTCGACCGGGAACGACTCCCCGCGTGCGGCCCCACGACGAGCGAGCGGGTCTCGCGCGACCTGGACCCCGTCGCGACCACGGACTCGATCGGACCGAGGAGGTGCACGAGCGCGGTGAAGTAGTACGGGCCGATGTCGAACAGCGGACCGGCCCCCTTGGCGTAGAGGAACGACGCGTTCGGGTGGAACACGTCCGGCCCCTGCCACTGCATGCTCGTGACGGCGGTCAGCGGGGTGCCGATCGCACCGGACTCGATCGCGCGCTTGGCGCTCTGCCAGCCCGGGCCGAGCACGGTGTCGGGCGCGATGCCGAGCTTCAGCCCGAGGGAGTCGGCGAGCGCGACGAGCTCTCGGGCGGATGCCCGGTCGACGCCGATCGGCTTCTCCGACCAGACGTGCTTGCCGGCGCGCAGCGCCGCCGCGGAGACCTCGACGTGGGTGGCTGGCAGCGTCAGGTTGACCACGATCTCGACGTCGGGGTCCGCGAGCACCGAGGCGCCGTCACCCGAGGCCGCGACGCCCCACTTCGAGGCCGATGCAGCGGCGCGCTCGGTGTCGATGTCACCGATGCGGACGACCTCGACGTCGGGGAACGTGGTGAGGTTCGCCAGGTACTGCTCACTGATCATCCCGGCGCCGATGATGCCGACGCCGACCCTGCCCGTGCGCGTCATGCGGACACCGCCGATCCGGCCGGAACGAGCTGCGCGGCGAGCCATTCGTAGGACTGGGCGACGCCGTCGAAGACGTCGCCCTCGAAGTGGTCGAACTCGATGACGGCGTACTCGAGTGCGGTCGCGGCGGCGAGCGCCGACGCGAGTCGGACGTCGCCCTGTCCGGCCGGGGTCTGGTCCTGCGGGATCTGCGCGGTCGAGATGTCGCCCGTCATCGGTCCGTCCTTGACGTGCACGGCGACGACGCGGTCACCGAGCTTCCTGGATGAACGACACGAGATCGATGCCGGCGGCGGACGCCCAGTAGAGGTCGAGCTCGAGGACGACGCGCGGGTCGAGCAGGTCGGCGAGGACCTGGAGCGCGGGCTTGCCGTCGATCTGCGGCCGGAGCTCGTGGTCGTGGTTGTGGTACCCGATGCGCAGGCCGTGCTGCGCGGCTTCGTCGGCCGCTTCGTTGAGGCGTGCGGCGACACGCTCGACGGCGTCGCGGGTGGTCCACTCGTCCGCCCCGACGAACGGGTCGATGACGATCTCGAGGCCGAGTTCCTTCGCGGCGGCGAACGTCTCTGCGTGCGAGGGAGCGGTCATGGTGGTGCCGTCGGGCAGCGGGATCTCCCGCTGGACGAGGAAGGCGTGCCCCGTCCTGGCGCGGATGCCGTGCGCGTCGAACGCCTGCTTGAGCTGCGCTGCTCGGTCGACGAACGCGAAGGCCTCGACGGTGTCGAACCCGATCTCGGCGAGGCGGCGGACGCCGCCGTCGAGATCCGGTTCGAGCGCGGCGTTCACCGTGTAAAGCTGCAGGGAGATGGCGGGTGCCATGGTTGGTCCTTTCGTCGTGCGTTGTGCGCTGACCGCCTGGAGGCGCGACTCGCGTTCGTGAGACGGGTCGCGCCTCCGGGCCGTCGGCTTGCGCTGCTGCGCTACCGGACCGACTTGATGGGGAAGATCACGAGTGCCCCGAGCAGCACCGAGATGCCGGCGCCCCAGAGCATGAGGGTGTAGTTCTGCCCGGTGCCGCCCACGCCGAGCAGCCAGAGGCCGACGGCCGGGCGAGCGACTGCGGCAGCGCGTTCGCGATGTTGATGACGCCGAGGTCCTTGCCGGGACGGTCGGCGTTGGGCAGGACGTCGACCACGAGGGCGGTGTCGATGGCGGTGTAGACGCCGTAGGCGAGGCCCATGATGACCTCGGCGACGTAGAAGGTCCCGACGGAGTCGGCGTGCGCGAGGATGACCAAGCCGACGGCGGTGAGCGCCGTCGAGGCCCAGACGAACACCTTCCGACGTGCGATGCGGTCCGACACCCACCCCGAGACGGCCGCGGCGGCCATGAGCGCGATCGTGTAGAGGAGCACACCGAACGCGACGGCGGAGACGGCGGCACCCTGCTCGAGGCCGAGGTGCTTCTGCATGTAGAGCAGGCGGTACGTCGTGAACATGAACGTGCCGAAGGTGATGAGGAAGCGGCCCCACCAGGCGAACCCGAAGTCCGGGTTCTTGATCGGGTTCGTCCAGAACGACGAGACGAGGTTCAGCCAGGTGAACCGCTTGAGCGCGTACGTGGGCAGCTCGTCCTTCGCGACGAAGCAGTACACGAGGATGAGGACGACGGCCAGCACGCCCGGGGCGATGAACAGCAGCGGGATGTTGCCGACCAGGTACACGGCGAGGTACGTTCCGGCGAGGATCGCGACGTTCTGCGCGAGGGCGATGACACTCGACGCCTTGCCGCGCTGGAGCTCGGGGACGTTGTCCGCGAACGATGCGGTGAGGGCCGCGAAGACCGCGTTGGCCGACACCTGCGCGACGAGCCAGCCGATGGTCAGCTGGAGCTGGTCGGTCGCGAAGGCGAGCCAGACGAGCGAGGCCGCGAAGACGACGAGGCCACCGACCATCCAGGGGCGCCGTCGCCCCCAGCGGGTGCGGGTGCGGTCCGACATGGCGCCGGCGAGCGGGTTCGCGAGGAGCGCGCCGAACGCTCCGATCGGCAGGACGGAGCCGACGACGGCCTCGGGGTGCGCCGGGTTGATCTCGGCAGCCTTGAGCGACATGCTCACCATGACCGGCGTGAGCAGCGCCGCGAAGAGTCCGAACTGGGCGAGGCTGAGCCCCCAGAGGTAGCCGCCGGAGACCTTCTGTGTGGCGACGGGCTGCGTGATGCCCTCGGCCGCGAGCGCTGCCGCTGCAGCGGTGCTCTCCGGCGACGCGGTGGACGCGATGCCGTGTTCTTCGTTCGACGTCGGTGTCGACATGACTCCTCCTCGAGCCATCGGGGGCTTCGATGCCCACTGAATACCTAGTGCTGGTAGGTGAACGGGACTGTAGCACTAGAAACCTCCGGTCGGAAGTTTTTGCTTCGAGACGTTGCGCGCTCTCTCGGGGGCCCCATGGCCGGCGGTAGGTTTGGGCCCGTGACCTCCAACGATGGAACGGGTGCGCGAGGGCCGTACGCGAAGGGCGTGCAGCGCCGGCAGGAGATCCTCGACCGCACGCTCGACGTCGTCGCCTCCCGTGGGATCGACGGCGCCTCGCTCCGGGCCATCGGTGAGGCGATCGGGGTGTCGCACGCCGCGCTCCGGCACTACTTCTCGTCGCGCGAGGCCCTGCTCGTCGAGGTGCTGCGGGAGCGCGATGCGGCGTCGAACCGTGCACTCGGGGACATGCCGGGCGTGTTCGCGAGACTCGTCGCCGTCGCGGACCGGAACGTCCGGGAACCGGCACTCGTGACCCTGTACACGACGTTGCTCGGAGCGTCGGTCGAGACGGGAACGAGACGGCGCGATCGTACTTCGCGACGCGGTTCGCGACCGCTCGCGCCGACCTGGCTGCGCAGGCTGCGGAACGAACTCGCATCCTCCGGTCGGCATCCCGACACGGACCTCGACCAGGTCGCGTCGCTCATCATCGCGGCGTTCGACGGGTTGCAGGTGCAGTGGCTGCTCGACCGGAACGTGGACATCGGCGGGACCCTGCGACTGCTCGAGCGGGTGCTGTGAGCGCACCGCTCCCGCCGAGCATCGCGCTGGCGCGACGGATGTCCGCGGTGCTACCTTCTCGGTGATCGTGTTCCGACGTCAGGAGGTGAGACCCATGTACGCAGCATCAGCAGTGGGCGCTCCCTCGCCGTCCACGATCGCGCGGCTCCGCTAGTCGCCCGGGGAGCGCCGAAGAGCATTCGCGAAAGGCGACTCCCATGAACACCACACTCTCGAAGGGCTCACGTGCCCTCGTGCTCGGCGGCGGCGGGTCCACCGGCAACGCCTGGCTCATCGGCGTCGTGGCCGGCTTGTCCGCCGCCGGCCACGACGTGACGGATGCCGACCTGACCATCGGAACCTCGGCCGGGTCGACCGCGGCCGCCCAGTTCGCCGGCGCGCCGCCGGCGGACCTGTACGCCCGAGCCATCGCCGCTCCGCCGTCGCAGGGCAGTACGACAACGGGCCGCACCGCACCGGACCGCCCCGTCAGGAGCCAGCTCGACCGGTTCCGTACCGTCATCGCGGCGTCCGCCAGCGCGGCCGACATGCGACGCCGGATGGGGGCCGCGGCGCTGGAACGCGACGCCGAGTCCGACGGCTCGTGGTCGGCGCGGTGGCGGGCGACCGTCGCCGCTCGTCTCCCCGATCCGACCTGGCCGGAACGCGCCGTCGCCATCACCGCGGTCGACGCCTCGACCGGGGAGCCGGTCGTGTTCGACCGCACCAGCGGCATCGAGCTCGCAGACGCCGTCGCGGCGAGCTGTTCGAGCGGATTCCCCTACCGCATCGGCGACGGCCGCTTCATCGACGGCGGCTACCGGCGGAACGAGAACGCCGACCTCGCGGCGGGGTACGAGCGGATCGTCGTGCTCTCCCCGTTCGGCGGGCGGACCATGCACCCGGCCGCGTGGGGCATGCAGCTCGCGGCGCAGGTCGAGGAGCTCCGCGCAGGCGGAAGCCGCGTCGAGACGGTGTTCCCGGCGGCGGAGGACGAGCACCTGTTCGGCACGAACGCGATGAACCCGGCGCTCCGGCCGGATGCCGCTCGGGCAGGGCACCGGCTCGGCACCTCGCTCGCAGCGCACCTCGGCGCGTTCTGGCGCTGACCGTCCAGCATGCGCACCGCCTAGGCTGACGACGTGAACTCGGCGCGCCAGCAGCTGTCCGCGCTCGTCGGAGCCGACGCGCTCCCGCTCGTGACGGGGATGCCCGTGGCCGAGGCGTCACGCAGCGCGGCGGTCCTCATCCTGTTCGGCACGCTCGACGCCTTCCCCAGCGATCGAGCGGCCGACGACGCCCGGGTGTCACGGGATCTCGACGTGCTGCTGCTCGCCCGCGCCACCACGTTGCGTGCACACCCCGGAGAGGTCGCGTTCCCCGGTGGCAGGGTCGACCCCGGCGACGCCGACGCCGTCGCCGCAGCCCTCCGCGAGGCCCGCGAGGAGACCGGGCTCGACACCGTGGGCGTCGACGTCCTCGGACCATCGCCCCCGTGCCGCTGGCGTTCTCCCGTCACCTGGTCACCCCTGTGCTCGGGTGGTGGCGGGAGTCCTCGCCCGTGCGCGTCGTGGACGAGGGCGAGTCCGCCGAGGTCTTCCGCGCGCCGGTCGCCGACCTGCTCGACCCCGCGCGCCGGGGCGTCACGGTGATGCGGCGCGGCGGTCGCGAGTGGCGCGGTCCTGCCTTCGCGATCGACACCGGGTCGGGCACGCGGACGCACGTCGTCTGGGGCTTCACCGCGATGCTCCTCGACGCGCTCTTCGACCGCCTCGGCTGGACCGAGCCGTGGGAACGGGAACGCGAGATCCCGTTGCCCGGCCGAGGCCACTGACCGCATCGGCACCGACCGGGGACCGATCGCGGATCCGCCCTTCGAGATCGTCCACGCTGCCGATGGCACGGCGTCACGGGAGCGCGCGAACGCTACCGTGGGCCTGTGGGGAACGACTGGACTGGTGGGGCGAGCCCGACGACGCGGAGCTGCAGCTCGGACGCTCTGCCCGGGTGCGCCCCCGACGACCGCCTGGCATCGTCGACCTCGTCGCCACGGTCCTGGTCCTCGGCACAGCGGTCCTGGCGAGCCCCGCGGCGTGGTTCGCCGTCGTGATCGGCCAGATGGCGTTCGACGCCTGTTCCGCACCGTCGGCAGGCTGCGACCTCCGGGCCGGCTCCGCCGTCGGGGTCTGGCACCCGTCGCCACGATCGGCGTCCTGGGCGTCGGCATCTGCTGGTCGGTCGCACGTCGGCTCCGCGGCCGTGCCGGCTGGCCGATCGCCGTGGCCACACTGCTCGGGGTGATCGCCGTGTTCCTCGCCGCGGTGACCACGATCCAGATCGCGAGCGGCGGGCACCTCCGCTAGGTCCACGAACGGCCGGCTCGGCGCACGGCGCAGCGACGAGTCGCGATCCGTCCCGGCTCCGCCCCTGTCGGCGAGAACGCCCGCTCAGCCGCGCCGACGTCGCGCGACCGCCGCACCGATCGACGCGAGGACGAGCAGCACAGCGAGCCCCGCTGACCCCCGGCGATCGTCCTCGCGGTGTGTGCGAGCTCCCACTGACGCTTCGTCGCCACGTACGAGAAGTCACCTCCGTGCAGCCACGGGAACGCCGGCACCATCGGCCACGCCAGGTGGTCGGCGAGCAGGGCGATCACCACCGCACACGCTGCGAGCACCGCGAGGACGACAGCCGGGGCCTGGTGACGGAGCAGCGAGCGCATGCTCCGAACGATACCTCGGCGGAGGACGACCACGCGCGTGGGGAGCGCCGCTCCTGCGTCAACGGCTCAGCCGGACCACGGGAAGCAGGACCGTACCGACGGGCTCCTGCTTGACCGCTCCGTCGCGGACGAAGCCGTTCCGTCGGTAGAACCCCTCTGCCCGAGGATTGTTCTCGGCCATCCACAGGTACGCGGGAGCGTCGCCGACAGCGGCATCGAGGAGTCGTTGACCAGCCCCGGACCCGTGGTCGGCACGGAGAACGTAGATGCCCTCGAAGCTCTCGCGGTCGGACCGTGTCCGGGTCTCTGCCTGCGCCGGCGGTCGCCCACCCGACGATCCGGCCCGCTCTCGCCGCCACGTACACGTCGGTCGCCGGATCCGCGATGATGCTGCGCCAACGGGGCTCGCGCTGGGCCGGATCGAGATCCGCGAGGAACTCCTGCGGCAGGAGATGAGCGTAGGCCTCTCGCCAGGCTTGCACGTGCACTGCTGCGATCCCCGCCGCGTCCGACGGCCGGGCCCGGCGGACGGTCGTCGGACTCATCTGACGAAACTACCCGACACACGAGCCACGGGCCGCTCCACGTACTCTTTGACCACCCCGGGGATTCGATCGGCCGTCGGCTCGCTCCGGCGGCACTCCGTGGTGGGTGGGGCCCCGGTTCACCTGCTGGTCCGTTGCCAGGCCCGGGCCTCGACCATGAGCGCCTCCACTATCGGCTGCTTCTCCCGCACGTAGGCATCCCGGTGCTTTGCGAACCGAACGGCCAGGTCCCGTTTCGCGGCCTCGTACTGTCGCACAGCGTCGGACGTCGCCCGAAGGTAGTCACGGAACAGAAGGTACCCGCCCCACGCGTCGCCTCCGAGCGTGACCACGTGGACGTGATCGGTCCGCTGATCCCCGACGATGCGGTGCAGGAACGCGTGATCAGGGTCGCCCTCGAAGGACGGCACGAACTCGAAACCACGACCCTGCAGCGCCGCCAGTGTCTCCCGGTCGAGGGCGTCGACCGCTGAGAGCACGCCGACCGCGACGTCGATGGTGTCCTTCGAGGAGAGTCCGGGCACGCTCGTGGAGCCGATGTGCTCGATCGTCGCGTGCCGAAACACGGCCTGCAACTCCGACGCAGTCTCGGCGAACCGTGCTGACCAGGCACGCTGCGGGGAAACAAGGGTGACATCCGAGTAAGCCCTGCTCATCGGGGCACTCTAGCCCCGAGGGCATGCCTCAGGTCCTCAGCAGGCAGAACAACTCGTTGCTTTCCGGGACCCGAAGGAGGAAGAACCTCGGTGGTCCGGCGGGCCCCACGACGAGAACGGTCGGATCGTCCGCGGGGCCGTCGACGCCGATCCCCGGAGCCGCTCCGGCTCGTCCTCGTCGTACGGAGCGACCTCGTAGCCGTCGAGTGCCTCTGCCCAGTACCGCGCGAGGAGCGACGGGCGCTCGCTGTCGAGGACGACATCTGCGACGACACTCATGGACCCGACCTACGGCGATCGGGTTCTCCGCCGTCCGGCTACAGCGCGATCGCCGACGAGTCGAGGTTGAGGTAGTTCGTGCTCCCGCTGGCGGCCGTGTCGGCGACGACGAGGGAGCTCGATCCGGAGGCGAACGGCAGGTCCACGGTGACGGTGCTCCACGTCGACCACGACGAGGTCCCGGGGAACGTCACGTTGACCGGCGCCGACCCGTTGACGCTCACGGCGCGGACAGCGGTGCCTGCGGCGGCCGCGTAGCGGAACGTGACGGTGTGGGTACCTGCGGTGGCCACGTTGACGTGGAAGGTCGCGGCGGTGCCGTCCGCGTTCCACCCGGCGAGGTACCCCCGGCCGCTGTACCCGTCGTTGGATGCCTCGGTGCCGATGTCGGGATGATCGACGTTCTCGGCCTGGTACACGCCGTCGCCCTGCACGACCGCCGTGGAG
This sequence comes from Curtobacterium flaccumfaciens, assembly GCA_029689965.1. GTDB lineage: Bacteria > Actinomycetota > Actinomycetes > Actinomycetales > Microbacteriaceae > Curtobacterium > Curtobacterium flaccumfaciens_E. Next base: position 3,770,200 of record CP121450.1, read on the forward strand.
CCGTCGGGGGCGGCCTGCTGGACGATGGCGACGGTGGCCGCGGCGCCGAGGGACTGCTGCGGTGCGGCGACGACGGAGGGGGTCGGCGCGTTCCAGTCCGGGCCGCCGATGCCCTCGGGCGAGACGTGGTTCGCCGCTTGGGACGCGTTCGCGGTCAGGACGTGCTCGTACTGCGTCTGACCGGCATCGTCGACCAGGGCACGGATGTCGCGGGTGAGGATCGCCTTGAAGCCCTCGGTGTCGTTCGTCCCCTCGTCGAGGAACGTCCCCGCGGTGGTGAGGTTCGCCACTGCCCAGTCGGTGGCGGAGGTCGCCTGCGTGAGGTACTGCGTGTCGTCGGTGACGAGGTACATCTGCAAGGCGGCACCCGCGTACTGGCCCTGGTTGTAGGTCCAGTCGTAGTCCGTGAACTGGCCGGTGCCGCTGATGTGGTCGCGGATGTGGCCACCGTTGTAGAAGTTCGTCCGGAGCCAGGCGAAGATCCGCTCGGCGGTGTCGCGGTAGGTGGTGTCGCCCGTGGCGGCGTAGAGGCGGAGCGCTGTCCACACGGCCGTGCCGTTCGTCGCGACGTTCTTCTCGTTCTGCGAGCCGTCGCCGACGTCCACGTTCTTCCACCAGATGCCACCGCCGTACGTCGTGTCCTCGTACTGGGCGATGTACCCGAAGATGTCCTCCGCCTCGGTGAGGAACCGCTGTTCACCGGTGAGCTCGTAGGCGCGGATGCTGCCGCGAGCCCACCAGCCCATGTCGTCGTTCCAGTCGTTGGTGCGGAAGTCCGGGTACGCGGCGGTCCACCCGTCGTAGACGTCGTCGATCATCTGGCGGCTCGCGCTGTCGTGGGTGCGTTCGTAGCGGTCCATCACCGCTTCCCAGTTCTGCGCTTCCCACCAGTAGTCGGTGTAGAGGCCGCCCTGCGGTCCGACGGCGTGCTCACTGTGGACCCGGTGGTCGCTGTAGGTGAAGAAGTACTTGGCGTCCGGGTCCCAGTAGGTGTCCACGAACGCGTCGTAGGCGTCGGTCGCCTGCGTGCCCGTGAGTGCCGCCGCGTGGTCGGGTGCGGCCGCGAGTGCGACGCCGGTGAGGCCGGCGCTCGCGACGGCACCGGCCACCACCAGGCCGATCAGTCTGTGCTGCATGAGATCCCCTTCGATCGTGCCGATCACTCACACGTCAAAAAAGTATACTTGAATTACTTCTTGCGCGGATACGGCTAATGAATATAGTTGGATGATCATCGGAAGAAGTCAAGGGAGCAACGTGGCTCAGACACAGGACGACCGCACGCACGGCGACCTCGTCGCGGCGGTCGCCAGACAGGTGACGGACCGGCTCGGCCCGTCCGTCGGAGAACTGTTCGCGAACTGCTTCGCGAACACGCTCTCGACGACGATCACCACCGAGGCGGACGGCACGGCCTTCATGGTCACCGGCGACATCCCCGCGATGTGGCTCCGCGACTCGTCCGCACAGTTGACGCCGTACCTGCACTTCGTCGCGGAGGACGGTGCCCTCGCCGACACGGTCGCGGCCGTCTCGCGACGGCAGCAGGAGTTCGTGCTGACCGACTCCTACGCGAACGCGTTCAACCGGTCGGAGAACAGCGCCGGACACCAGGACGACCGCACGGCGATGAGCCCCGGGGTGTGGGAACGGAAGTACGAGATCGACTCGCTCTGCTACCCGATCCAGTTGGCGCACACGCTGTGGGCCCGGACCGGCCGGACCGATCACCTCACGGGGTTCCGCGCGGTCGCAGAAGCGGCCATCTCGGTCTGGGTGACGGAGCAGGACCACGAGACACGGTCGTCGTACCGGTTCGAGCGCCCGGATCCGCTGCTGCCGTCGGACACCCTCGTCCGCGACGGGCGCGGTCCGCTGACGGCTCCGACGGGTCTGACGTGGAGCGGCTTCCGTCCGAGCGACGACGCGACGGTGTTCGGGTACAACATCCCGGCAACGCCTTCGCCGTGGTCGCGTTGGGGCTGATCGCCGAGCTCGCGACGGCGGTCTTCGACGACCACGGGCTCGCCGACCGCGCGGACGCACTCGCCGCCGAAGCTCGACCGGGGCATCCGCGAGCACGGCGTGGTGGAGCACCCGGAGCACGGGCAGATCCTCGCGTACGAGGTCGACGGGCTCGGCGGGACCCTGGTCATGGACGACGCGAACGTGCCGAGCCTGCTGTCGCTCCCGCTGCTCGGATGGTGCGCCGCGGATGACCCGCTGTACCTGCGCACGCGCTCGGCGGCGCTGTCGTCGACGAACCCGCACTGGTTCGCGGGTGCCGCCGGCAGCGGGATCGGCAGCCCGCACACCCCGGCCGGAACGTCTGGCCGATCGCGCTCGCGGTGCAGGGATTGACCGCGACGTCGGACGACGAGCGCACAGCGCTGCTGCGCCAGCTGTGTGCGACGCACGCGGGACGGAGCTCATGCACGAGTCGTTCGACGTGGACGACCCCGGGTCGTACACGAGGCCGTGGTTCTCCTGGGCGAACGCGATGTTCTGCGAGTTCGTGCTCGACCTCGCGGGCCTGCGGCAGCCGGCGACCGCCGGGGCGGTCGTGGAAGGCAGAGCGCTGTGAGCGTCATCACCTCACCCGAGCAGCAGGCGGTGACCGGACGGGAGGCGCTCGTCGCCCCGGGGACGCACCCCGCGCCTCCAGGCGGTCGCCGTCGACGACGCGCACCGGAACGTGGTCAGGGCGTCAGCGCCACCCGCAGGCAGCAGACTCGCGCCGCGTGGGTCTTCCTCGCACTGCCCGGCGCGCTGTTCCTGCTCTTCACCGCACTGCCGGTCGTCGTCGCGGCCGTGGTGAGCCTCAGCGACTACGCCGTGATCGGCGACCTGGACTGGGTCGGGATCCAGAACTACGCGAGGATCTTCACCGACCCGTTCTTCTGGATCGCGCTCCGGAACACCGTGTACTACACGGTCCTCTACGTGCCGCTCGGTCTGGTCATCGCCGTGGGGACCGCGCTGCTGCTGAACCGCAGCGGCCGAGCGGTACGGATCTTCCGCACGCTGTTCTACATCCCGGTCGTCTCCTCGACCGTCGCGACCGCCACCGTCTGGTACTGGGTCCTGAACCCGCAGCACGGTCTTCTCAACGCCGCGCTCGGCTGGTTCGGCATCGACGGGCCGGCCTGGCTGTACGACTCCCACTGGGCCATGTTCGCCATCGTCATGATGAGCGTCTGGGCGGGCTTCGGCGGCAACATGATGATCTTCCTCGGTGGCCTGCAGGGCGTGTCCCGGACCTTCGCGAAGCCGCACGACTCGACGGCGCCAACGCGTGGCAGGTCTTCCGCTACGTCGTCCTGCCGGGCATCCGTCGGACGACGTTCCTGGTGTCGACCCTGCTGATCATCAACGCCTTCCAGGTGTTCGACCAGGCGTACGTCCTCACCAAGGGCGGCCCCGGCAACTCCACCGTCACGATCGTCTACTACATCTACGACCGCGGGTTCGGGTCCCTGCAGATGGGCTACGCGTCGGCGCTGTCGTTCATCCTGTTCGTGATCATCCTCGCGTTCTCCCTCGTCAACGCCCGCCTCACGAACCGGGACACCGAACGATGACCACCGACACCTCCACCGCCGTCCCGTCCGCCCGGACATCGCCGGACCGGGACCGTCTCCGTCGTCGGGCCGCCACGAACCGGCGGGTGAAGACCGTCGCCTGGTGGGCCGGGGTCGTCCTGGTCAGTGTCGTCACCGTCGCTCCGCTGGTGTGGACGCTCGCGACGTCGCTGAAGCCCGCGGGAGAGATCCTCGCGCACTCGCTGTCGCTGATCCCGTCCAGTCCGACCATCCGGAACTACGTCGAAGCCGTCACCACCGTCCCCTACGGCCGGTACTTCGTGAACACGCTCATCCTCGGCGTGGGCGGCGCCGTCGCGAACCTGTTCTTCGGGTCGCTCGCCGGGTACGCGCTCGCGAAGCTCCGGTTCGCCGGACGCCAGGCCGTGTTCATCACGTTCCTGTCCTCGCTCATGGTGCCGAGCATCGTGACGATGATCCCGACCTTCCTGGTGCTGCGGCACTTCCCGCTGCTCGGCGGCAACGACATCAGCGGCAACGGCGGGCTCGGGCTGATCAACACCTACTGGGCGGTGATCGTCCCGGGCGCAGCGGGTGCGTTCGCGGTGTTCTTCATGAAGCAGTTCTTCGAGTCACTGCCCGACGAGCTCGGCGAGGCGGCCCGCATCGACGGCGCCGGCGAGTTCCGGATCTTCGCGACGATCTACTTCCCGCTCACCAAGGCCGGACTGGCCGTGCTCGGCCTGCTCAGCTTCCAGGCCGGCTGGAACAACTTCCTGTGGCCCCTCATCGTGCTCAACGACCCGAAGATGATGACCGTCCAGGTCGGCCTCGCCGGGTTCGTGAACAACTACACCACCAACTACGGGCCGCTCATGGCCGGGACCGTGATCACGATGATCCCCGTCCTGGTCGTCTTCATCCTCGCGCAGCGCTGGATCATCGAGGGCATCGCCCACGCCGGCAACAAGTGACCGTCCACACACCCGACCCCGGCGCCGCCGATCCGCGACGACGCCGACCACCCAGAAAGCACACGACAATGAAGTCACGACGTCTCCTCGCCGCCGCAGCCGGCCTCGCCGCGGCAGCGCTCGTCCTCACCGGCTGCTCGTCCGGCTCCACCGGCGCCACCGGCTCCGGCGGTCGCCAGGAAGTCACCATGTGGGGATCCTGGTCCGGCGACCAGGTGCAGCAGATCAACCAGATGACCGACGCGTTCAACAAGTCGCAGAAGCAGTACACCGTGAAGTACGTGCCGCAGGAGCTGGTGGAGCAGAAGCTCCTCACCGCCATCGCCGGCGGGCAGGTGCCGGACCTGGTGCTCTGGGACCGATACCAGACCTCGCTCTACGCCCCGAAGGGCGCACTCCAGTCGATCGACGACCGGGTGAAGGCGGACAAGGTCGACACGAAGGAGTTCTACCCGCAGGCGCTCTCCGAGATGCGCGCCGACGGCAAGCTTTACGGCCTGCCGCTCCTGGTCGACAACCGGTCGCTCGTCTACAACAAGGACCTCTTCGACAAGGCCGGCCTCACCCCGCCCACCACGTGGGACGAGCTGAAGACCGACGCGAAGAAGCTCACCGTGACCGAGGGCGGCAAGCTTAAGCAGTCCGGGTTCATGCTCAACGACCCGGCCTGTTCTCGATGTGGCTCCAGCAAGCGGGCGGGAAGCTGCTCAACGCCGACGGCACGAAGACCGCGTTCGACAGCCCGCAGGGCGTCGAGGTGCTCGACTTCTGGAAGTCGCTGCTCGACGACGGCGTCTACACGAACGGGTTCGGCGACAGCAACGACGTCTTCGCCGCCGGGCAGGCCGCGATGAAGTACGACGGTCCCTGGGACGTGCCGAACCTCGACAAGGCCGATGGCCTCGACTGGGCCGTCACCGAGCCCGTCGCCGGCCCCGGCGGGGACAGGGCGCCGTGATGGGCGGGTTCGGACTCGTCATCCCGACGGGTGCGAAGAACGCCGACGGCGCCTGGGCGTTCGAGAAGTGGTGGGCCACGAAGGCCTCCAACGGGGTGGAGTTCGCGAAGATCTCCGGGTGGATCCCCGCGAACCGGTCGTCCGCGAACGACTCCTTCTTCACGGACGACCCCCGCTACGCCGGGTTCGTGAAGACACTCGACTACGCGGAGGTCCGCCCCGACGTCGCCGGGTACAGCGACGTCGAGGGCAAGGCGCTCACCCCGGCGCTGGAGAAGTTCATGTCCGGGCAGCTCAGTGCGCAGCAGGCGCTGTCGCAGGCGGCGAAGCAGGGCGACCGCATCCTCGAGGAGAACCGCAAGTGACGACGACCACCACAGCCACCTGGACCGACCGCTCCGACCGGATCCAGGACAGCATCGAACAGCTCTACGGCGCACCGTGGCCGCAGTACCTGCACAACTCCTGGCCCGTGGAGGACAGCGACGACACCACGTTCAACTACTGGTGGCTCGCCCACCTGATGGACGTCCGCCTCGACGGCCACGAACGCAGCGGCGACCCGGAGCGTCTCGACCAGGCCCGGCAGGTGCACCGCAACATCGTCGAACGCAACGGCGGCTCGCTGTTCAACGACTACTTCGACGACATGCTCTGGTTCGCGCTCGCCACCCTGCGCCTGTACGACGCGACCGGGGAGCAGCAGTACCTCGACGATGCCGTCGCACTCTTCGACCACTGCGTCGAGCACGGCTGGAACGACAACGGGGGCGAGAGCCTTGCATGGAGGAGGCGGCAGCTCGCCTACAAGAACACCCCCGCGAACGGCCCGCTCGTGATCCTCGGCGCGCGCCTGCATGCGCGGAGCGGCGAGACCCGGTTCCTCGACCAGGCGCAGCGGGCGTTCGACTGGATCAGCCGGACGCTCGTGCACGACGACGACGGTTTCGTCGAGGACGGGATCAACCGCGAGGACGACGGCCGGATCGACACCCAGTGGCGCTTCACCTACAACCAGGGCCTCTACATCGGCGCCGCCACCGAACTCGGCACCGCTCTGGGTGACCCCGCGCTCTACGGAGTCGCCGCCCGGACCGCGGTGACCGCGATCGAGCAGCTTCTCCGACGGCGTCGTGTTCCGGCGGGAAGGCGACGGCGGCGACGAGGGACTCTTCAAGGGCATCTACTACCGCTACGCCGGTCTGCTGCTCGAGCACCTGCCCGACACGGACGCCCGACACGGCCGGATCGTCGACTTCGTGCGTGCGAGCACCGACATGCTGTGGGCTCGTCTGCCGGGTGCCCTCGTCCGTCCCGCTGCCAACGACTGGAGCCAGGCGTCGGAGGAGCGGGTGCCGTACTCGACGCAGCTCAGCGCCGCGATGGCGACGGAACAGCGCGCCCGCCTCGACCCGTAGCCAGGGGAGCGTCGATGCGCGCCGACGTCCGCGTCGGCGCGCATCGGCGCGCACGGGCACGTCGGCGCGCACGGGCACGTCGGCGCGCACGGGCACGTCGGCGCGCACGGGCACGTCGGCGCGCACGGGCACGTCGGCGCGCACGGGCACGTCGGCGCGCACGGGCACGTCGGCGCGCACGGGCACGTCGATGCGCCATCACGACTGCGGCGGCGGCGCCGTCGACGCTCCGGGAACCAGCTGCGCGGGACGAGGATCTTCCGGGACCCGGCCTCGCCCCGCACCTGTCGAAGCAACTGCTCGACCGCGCGCCGTCCGACACCGGGCTGGTCCTGCGCGATGTGGGTGAACCGGAAGAGCTGCCGGTCGAACGTGGCGTCCGGGTGGTCGAACACACCACCGAGACGTCCTCCGGGACACGCTTGCCCACCCGCTCCAACGCATCGCGGAGCAGCAGGGCGATGTTGTACTCGCCCGCGACGAACCCGGTCGCCTCCGGATGCGCCTCGACGAAGGACACCAGCCGCGCGACGTCGTCCTCGGGACGATCCACCGACCCCGGCAGCGTCGACTCGATGCCGTGGAACGCAAGCCCGTCGTCGAGCATCTTGTCGTTGCGGGCATGGGCCCCGACCCAGCCCCGGCGCCGGTCGTCGTTCGACGTGACCCGGCTGTCCGACGTCACCAACGCGACAGCCCGGTGCCCGAGCCCGAACAGGTGCTCGGTGGCCGCCGAACCGGCTGCGATGTTGTCGGTCGAGATGTCCGAGACCGGGATGCCCTCGTAGCGACGGTCGAGGATCACGACCGGGAAGCCGGTGGGCGGCAGCTCGAGGACCGCGGGCGGGATGAACTCCGAGCTGCTCGGCAGCACGATCAGCCCTCGCGTCCGCTGGGACAGCGCCCGGATCGCGGCGTCCTCGGCGTCGTGATCACCGTGCGTCCGCTTGAGGATGACGTGCGCGTCGGGACCGGCTTCGTCGAGCATGCCCTCCAGCACCCGCGTGCCGAACGTGTCGTCGAAGTTGGTGAGGATGACACCGAGCTCCACCGCGTCGGTCGAGGGCGCCGACGCGGATGGCTCGACGCTGACCACCGTCGTGCCCACCCGGGGACGACGCTCGACGTAGCCGGCCTCGCGGAGCATGTCGAGCGCCCGGCGCAGGGTGATCGCGCTGATCTCGTAGTGCGCGAGCAGGTCTGCTTCGGACGGAAGACGGTCGCCGACGGAGAACTCGCCCGATCGGATCCGATTCCGGAGATCGTCGTACGTCGACTGGTACAGCATCGACACCCCATTCCGCCTATTGAGCATACGGTAACAGCGTTTCCGCTGACGGATTGCTCGAGGGTAGGGAGGCAGCGCTGTCGCCAGCCGACAGAACATGCCTGGAGGCGCGGATCGCCTCGGCCGCGTCGGCTCGGTCCGTCTCCGGTGCGGCTGGTCGGCGCGGCGCGGACGGCGGAGCCGCCCGCGCCGCACGGATCCTCAGCGGGTCGCGAGGACGCGGACGTCCCAGGGCCCGAGCTCGAGCACCGCGCCGGCGTCGACAGCGGTTCCGTCGATGACGTCCTCGGCATCGACCACCACCGCGTAGGTGCTCGGTGTCCACGACCAGTTGTGCACGACGTGAACGGCCTCACCGCGACGGTTGACGGAGCTCTGCACCGACTGCGTGTCGGACTGCGGCCGCCAGGCCGTCGTTCCGCTCCCCTGCTCCGCCACCCAGCCGACGACGGCCGCGGCGAGCGCCGGGTCCGGCACCGTGCCGACGTACGTGACCCGACCGGCACCGTGGACCCGGGTCGTCACCGCGGCGAACCGTCCGTGGTGCGGGTGGTCGTACCCGACGAGCACGTCCGCGTCGTCGACGAGCAGTCCGTCGGCCCACCGCGTCGCGGTCGCGGCCTCCGGCACGATGAACCCGTGCCCGGCGGCAGCGGCACCGGCGGACACCGGAACGCGGCGGCCGAGGTTGCTGAACTCGTCGTAGTGCACGCCCGCGACGACGTCGAGGAACGCGGGCTTGCGCTCGAGCCGGGCCCGGGCCTCCTGGTCCTCGTACCCGGTGCGGATTCCGACGACGAGGTGTCCGCCGGCCTCGGCGTACGACGCGAGCCACTGCAGCTGGGCGTCCGTGGCGATCGTGAACGCGGCGGCGACGAGGGCCGGGCGCTCGGCGGCGAAGTCGGCGGGTTCGCGCTCGAACACCTGCGACGGGTGGACGGTGTTCGCCTGGAGTCCGGCGTCGAACACGCCTCGGGCGAAGGCGTCGTACACGGTCTGCCACGAGCGACGGTCGGGCTCCGTGCCGTTCCCGAGCGCCGGGTGCTCGTTCAGCGCCCACTTCGACTCGTTCGAGAACAGCAGGGCCACGTCGGCGTGGGGCCGAAGTCCGGCGATCCGGTCGCCGGCCTGTGCGAACTCGGCGCCGATGCGGGCGATCTCCTCGTAGGTGCGCCCGGGCTGCTGCGAGTGCGGAGCACTCCGCCCCAGTACGTCTCCACGCCGGAGTGCAGCGTGTGCCAGTGCCAGTACTCGATCATCGAGGCTCCACGGGACACGAGCGCCCACGCGGCCTGCCGCCACTGTCCCTCGTAGGCGGGCTCGTTCATCCACGAGAACCCGATCGCCTGCGCGTTCGTCTCGGTGACGAGGAACGGTGCCTGCTTCGACCCGTACATCCGGTCGCCCGAGGCGACGATCGACCACGCCCCCGACGACGTCCAGAACTGCGCCGGCTCCTCGGTGCTGGGCAGTTCGAGGGCGTCCTGCATCCGGTAGTACGGGTTGCCGGCCGTCACGTCGAGTGGGCGGGTGAGCACCTCGTCCTCGACGGTCGGGCGCTCGTACGCGATGCAGGTCGTGACGAACTGGTCGTCGCGGGAGTACTCACGGACGATCGCGGCTTGCCAGGCGATGAAGTCCGTCGTGATCGACGCCTGGAACCGCCGCCACGCCAGGTCGTACTGCGGCTGCGCGTTGCCGTCCGGGTCCACAGGTCCGCCCACGTGGACAGCCGGTGCGACCAGTAGGTCAGCCCCCACTCCTCGTTGAGCCGCTCGACGCTGCCGTAGGTGTGGCGCAGGTGGTCGACGAAGCGCTGGAACACCTCGGGGTTGGCGATGAGCTCGTTGCCCGGTTCGTTGTCGACCTGGTAGCCGATGACGGCGGGGTGGTCCGCGTACCGGGCGACGATCTTGCGGATGATGCGCTCGGCGTGGAAGAGGAACGCCGGGTGGGCGTAGTCGATCTCCTGCCGCGCGCCCCAGCCCATCGGCTCCCCCGCGGTCCGGCGGCGGACGTTGATCTCGGCACGATGCGCGCGAGCCACATCGGAACCGCGTACGTCGGCGTGCCGAGGATCACCCGGATGCCGTGCGCGTGGGCGGCGTCCAGCACCGGGGCGAGCCACTCGAGGTCGAACACCCCGTTCTCCGGTTCCCACGTGCTCCAGACGGACTCGCCGACGCGGATGACCGAGAACCCGGCGTCCTGCATGAGGCGCATGTCCTCGTCGAGCCGCGGGGTGGGCTGGTACTCGTGGTAGTAGGCGGCGCCGAAGAGGACGCGGTCGTGCTGCATGGTGTGGGGTGCTCCGTTCGTGGTGGTGTGGTGGTCGGCGGCGGTGTCGGTCATCCCTTGACCGCTCCCGCGGTCAGCCCGTCGAGCAGCTGGCTTCCGGAGGAGCAGGAACACGAGGATGGTCGGCACGCTCGCCAGGACGGCGCCGGCGAGCACGAGGTCGTACGACCGGTTCTCGGAGGCGAAGATCGCGTTGAGACCGAGCGGGAGCGTGTACTGGTCGGAGTTCGACACGAGCACGAGCGGCCAGAGGAACGAGTTGTAGCTCTGCAGGAAGCTCCACACGGCGAGCGCCCCGAGCGACGGCCGGAGCAGCGGGAGCACGACGCGGCGGAACGTCCCGAACTCGGAGTTGCCGTCGATGCGGGCCGCCTCGATGATCTCGTCCGGGATCGCCTGGACGATGAACTGCTGCATCATGAAGATCCCGAACGCCGGCGCCACCCACGGGACGATGAGCGAGAACCACGGGTTCGCCAGACCCGACTTCACCACGAGGATGAACAGCGGCACGAGGATCACCGCGAACGGCACCGAGAGCGACGAGAACATCACCGCGAACAGCACCCGCTTGCCGCGGAAACGGAACTTCGCGAACCCGTACCCGGCCATCGCGCAGACGAACACGGACACGACGGTCGCGATGACGGCCGTCCCGACGCTGATGCCGAACCACGCCCAGAACGGCTGCGTGGTGAGCAGGTTCACGTAGTTCTCGCCGGTGGCCGGGGTCGGGATGAGCGTCGGCGGGGTGGCGAAGATGTCCCCGCGGCGCTTGAACGAGCCCGACAGCGCCCACAGCAGCGGGAACACGAAGACGAGCAGCAGCACGACCAGCGTGGCGTAGAGCAGTCCGCGCCGGGCGATCCACCCGGGGGTGCGCGGCGGGCCCGACCGGGGACGGCGGGCGCCCCTGGTGGTCACGGCCTCGGTGACGGTGCTGGCGGTCATGCGTCCCTCCCGATGGCGAGTGCGCGGTTGAGGATCTGGCTGACGCCGAACACGATGACGAACAGGACGACACCGGCGGCTGCCGCGTACCCGAACTGCTGCCGTTCGAACGCGGCACGGTAGATGAACATGGCGACGGAGAGCGTCGCCTCTCCCGGACCGCCCTTGGTGAGCAGGTACGGCTCGTCGAACAGCTGCGCGGCGCTGATGAACGACGTCACGACGACGAACGCCGTCACGGGACGGATCTCCGGCAGCGTCACGTTCGTGAACTTCCGGAAGGTGCCGGCGCCGTCGAGCGAGGCCGCCTCGTACAGCTTCGGGCGAGACGTTCTGCAGCGCGGCGAGGAAGAAGATCGTCAGGTACCCGACGGTCCGCCAGAGCAGGACGAAGCCGATCGCGATCTTCGCGAGCGTCGGGTCGCCGAGCCAGTCGGTGTTCGGCAGCCCGAAGAGCGCCTTGAGCGTGGCGTTGAGCAGCCCGTAGTTCGTGTCGAACACCAGGCTGTAGATGAGCGCGATGACGATCGGCGACAGCACCATCGGGATGAAGAACGTGACGCGGAACAGGTCGCGGGCCCGCAGCCCCTTCGCGTTCAGCGCCTGCGCCACGAGGAGCGAGCACGGCACGATCACGACGACGGCGATGAGCGTGTAGATGAGCGAGTTCACCAGGGCGGTGCCGAAGCTCGTGTCCCGGAACAGGTTCGCGTAGTTCCGCAGCCCGATGAAGTCCGGCGTGCCGAGGCCGACCCACTCGGTGAGCGAGAGGTACACGGCGGCGAGTACCGGCACGATCATGAACAGGGCGTAGAGCACGTAGAACGGCGCGATGAACAGGTACGGCGCGCTGCCGCCGTTCGTGTTCAGCCGTCGACGCTTCGCGGGCGGATCGGAGGCCTTGGTGGCGGACACCGGGACGCCGGTGGCGGTGGATGTGGACATCGTCGTCCTCCTCAGGCGCGGGTCTGACCGCGGAAGTCGGCCGCAGCGGCGTCGAGCGCCTGCTTCGGGGAGATCTGGCCCTTGTAGGCCTTGATGAGGTAGCCGCTGAGGACCGTCTGCAAGATCGCGGCGTCGGCACTCTGGTGTTGCGAGGGGACGTCGTCGACGACCGACTTGTACACGCCGAACAGCTGCTGGCCGCCGAAGTACGGGTCGCTCATCGCGGCGAGCCGCGGGTCGTCGTACACCGAGCGGAGCGTCGGCAGGTACCCGAGGTCCTCGTACCGCTTCACCTGCTGGTCTGGGTCGAGGTACGCGGCGAGCACGAGCTCGATGCCCGCCCGCGTGAGCGGCTTGTCGCGGAGCACCGCGAAGCCCGTCCCGCCGCCGACGCTCGTCGTGCTGCCCCGCCGGCGAACCGCGGTAGGTTTCGCACCTTCCACTTGCCCTTCTGCTCGGGCACGTTCGGCTTGATGCCGTAGCTGGCGTACCACGAGGGCATGTCGACCGCGAGGATCGTGCCGCCCTTGAGTCCGGACTGCAGGCTCGGCCCGTACATGTCGGCGACCGTGGCGATCGCCCCGGACTGCACGCCGTCGACGAGGAACTGCAGGGTGCGCTCGGCCTCCGGGGTCTGGATGGCGATGGCGCCGTCCTCGTCGTAGAGGTCGCCGCCGCGCTGCAGCAGCAGGATCTGGTAGCTCTGCAGCGTGCCGCCCGGGTCGGTGACGGCCACCGCGTGCAGCGAGACGCCCTTCGACCTGTTAAGCTTCGCGCCGAGCTGCACGTACTCCTCCCACGTCGCCAGGTCGTCGGGGATCCCGAGCGCTGCGAACTGGTCCGCGCGGTGGTAGTAGACGCACAGGGGGTGTCCGAGTCGAGCGCGTAGAGGTGCCCGTCCTTCGAGAACGGCGTCAGACGCGCACCGATGAGGTCGTCCCGCTTCGCGGCCACCGACGACGACAGATCGGTCAGCAGTTCCTTCGCGATGTCGCCCCGGAGCATCCGGCAGAACGCCCCGATCTCGAGCCCCGCCACGTCCGGCGTCCCCGTCCCCGCGACCGCCTGCGCGATGAGCTTCGTCGGGATGTCCGCCGCCGCGATCGTGGTGATGTCGAGGGCGTAGTCGAACCTCGACTTCCGGTCGGCCACGGGCAGCGCCTCGGTGAAGAACTTCTCGTAGCCGGGGTCGTGCGTCCAGAACGCCAGGTTCGCGCGTCCGGAGCGGACCGCTGCGGTGGACTGCGGCGCGCAGGCGGCCAGCAGGCCGCTGATCGCGAGGCCACCGCCGGCAGCGACACCCCATCGGAGCAGGTCGCGTCGGCTCAGCCCACTGCCCCTGCCTGGAGGCACGGGTGCTGGAGGCGCGGAAGGTCGCCTTGGTACAGGGGTCACGTTCAGGTCTCCTGACGTCGTCGTCGAGGTGATCGAGGATCTGGCGGTGAGCGCACGTGAGCGCTCACTCACGGGACGACGCAAGTCGCGCCTCCCGTCCGTGGTTCAGTCGGCGGGGCGGAGGCGACGCCGCTCTGCGGAGGGCGGCGCGCTCGTGGCGCGCGTGATGAGCTGACCCGGCAGCATCCGGTGGCGCTCGGCCGGCGGATGGCCGTCGAGCGTCCGGAACAACCGGTGCATCGCGAGGCGGGTGGCCTCCTCGAAGTCCTGACGGATCGTGGTGAGCGGCGTCGGCAGGTAGGCCGCGATCGGCATGTCGTCGAAGCCGACGATGCTGATGTCCCCGGGACGGACAGGCCCGCCTGCTGGATGGCGGACATCGCGCCGATCGCCATCTGGTCGTTGGCGACGAAGACCGCCGTCACGTCGGGGCGGACGAGCAGCGCGCGCATGGCGTGGTGACCGCTCTGCGGGGACCAGTCCCCTCGACCGGCGAGTGCTCGGCGACCCCGGCGTCGCGGAGCGCCGCACGCCAGCCCGTCTCGCGGCGCTGACTCGAGGTCCAGTTGCCCGGACCTGCGATGTGCCACACGGTCTCGTGGCCGAGCGCAAGGAGGTGATCGGTCGCGGCGAAGGCGGCGCCGGTCTCGTCGAGGCCGACCGCCAGGGTGTTCTCGCGGTCGGCGACGTCGGGTGGGCCCAGGGTCAGGATCGTGACCCCGGTCGGCATGCGCAGTCGGTCCATCTGGTTCTCGACCGGCTCGGAGAGGACGATCGCCTCGACACCCTGCTCGACGAGCGAGTCGACGGCGGGCTGGAGCTCGTCCGCGAGGGCGGTCACCGTGCGGACGACGGCCAGGGCGTAGCCGTTCGCGCGGCAGGCCTGCTCGACGCCCGTCAGCATCGCGGTCGGGCCGTAGAGGTTCGTGCCGATGGTGATGAGGCCGACGCGGCGGGAGCGTTGGGACTTGAGGGAGCGGGCGGCGGCGTTCGGGCGGAAGCCGAGCTTCTGCGATGGCTGCCTCGACCTTGGCGCGGACGGTCTCGGTGACGTGGGGCTCGTCGTTGACGACGCGGGAGACGGTCTTCTGGGAGACGCCGGCGAGGATGGCGACGTCGGTCATGGAGGCGGGGCGGAGGCGGTGCACGGGGGCGGTGTCGCTCATGTGCCAGCTTCCTTCGCTGCGTCGTGGGCCCTCGGTTCCGGGCGTGGGAGCAAGACAACCACGGGATTGTCTACGTAGTCAAGGCCTTCCCGGACGCACGGATCACCCGGAGTCAGGAGTGCGCGCACCGCGCTGCACGCCTCGGCCGATGACATCGTTGGCACTACCATCGGAGGATGACTGACCCGACCACGATGCGTCCGGATGCGGGGCTGCGACGGCGCCCGCGCCTGCAGGACATCGCGGCTGCCACCGGCCTGAGCATCAAGACGGTCTCGCGCGCGGTCCGCGGCGAGAGCCGTGTTCGCGAGGAGACCCGCGCCAGGGTGCTCGCGGAGGCGAACCGCCTCGGCTTCCAGCTCAACGACATCGCCGCGGGGCTCCGCCGCAAGGACCAGTCGATGACGACCGTCGGCGTGACCCTCGGGGATGTGTCCAACCCGTTCTTCGCGCCGATGCTCCGCGGCATCCACTCGGTCGCCGCCGAGCACCAGCACCTCGTGCTGTCCGCGGATGCGCAGAACGACGAGGAGCTCGAACACCGCGCCATCCGGTCGTTCTTCGCACACCGCGTCGCCGGGCTCATCATCGCGCCGATCGGGCAGGACCTCGGCTACCTCGAGGAGGAAGCCTCGTTCGGCGCCTCCATCGTGTTCGTGGACTCCCCGCCGCCAGGGCTGGACGCCCGTATGGACGCGGTCACCACGACGAACGAGCAGAGTACGTACGACGGCGTCTCGATGCTCGTGGCGCGGGGCCACCGTCGAATCGGGTACCTCGGGCACCCTCGCGCGGGCTCCGGTGCGCTCGAACGCTGGCACGGGTACGAGCGGGCGTTGCGCGACGCCGGACTCCGAGTCGACCCGACGCTCGTGCGCGCGGGACTCATCACCGAGGACGAGGCGACCGTCGCCGCCGACGAGCTCCTCGCCGCGAGCGCTCCGCCGACCGCCGTCTTCACGGACAACAACCGCCTCTGCACGGGCCTGCTGCTCTCCGGCGAGTACCGGGAGTCGCCGGTCGACGTGCTGAGCTTCGATGACTTCCCGCTCGCACCGCGGTTCGGCGTGAGCGTCATCGACAGCCGCCCGTACGAGGTCGGCCGAGAAGGCGCGCGCATGCTCTTCGAGCGCATCGCCGACCGCGCCCTGCCGGCCCGCCGTGCCGTGGTGCCGGCCCGTCTCGTCGTGCGCGAACGCTGACGGAAGGCACGTGGCGGGTCGGCTCCGCGAACGCTGCTAGGCGACGAGCGACAGCCACGCAGCGGCAAGCGCAGCGTGCCCTGCGGGCGACGGGTGCACGCCGTCGGCGGCCCAGTACTCCGGCCCCGTGGTCGCGGCGAGCTGGGCGAACATCCCGTCGGCGGCGAGCAGGTGTGCGCCGAACTCGGTCGCGATCTCGCGAACGGCTTGGATCTTCGGATCGAGGTCCTCGCGTTGCGTCCGCTGCGCCTCGTTGACGGGGAGCAGGAACGGCTCGATGAGCAGGAGCTGCACCCCGCGCTCGGCGAGCGGGGTGAGGAGCCGCTCGATGCCGGCACGGAAGTCCGCCACGGGGATCTCGTAGCCGTCCTCGGCGTAGTCCTTCCAGCCGACGTCGTTCGCGCCGATGAGCAGCGAGACGACGTCCGGGTCCGTGTCGAGCACGTCTCTCTCCCACCGTGGTTCGAGGTCCATGACCTTGTTGCCCGCGATGCCGGAGTTGAGCCAGGTCACCGGACGGTCAGGATGTGCGAGGCCCCAGTCGCCCGCGACGCGGAGCGGGTACCCCCATCCGAGCGGCTGCTCGATCTCGAGGTGCTGGCAGTCGGTGATCGAGTCGCCCGCGAACATCACGGTGCTGCCGGCGGTCAGGGAGATGGTCATGCTGGGTCCTCTGTGTCGGAATCGGGGGTGGTCGGCGGGGTGAAGGTGGCGACGCCGATCGTGGTGTCGCTCTGGCCGTAGTACGCGAACCAGGTACCGCGGTGGAACACGAGCCCCTCGACGAAGGTGACGCTGTCGACCAGGCCGTGCAGCTCCTCCTCCGTGCGCGGCGACAGCCACGGCTCGGTGAGCTTCGCGACGACGGTGTCCGGGCGGTCCGGGTCGATGAGGATCTGCCCGCACGAGTAGTGCACGTCGTCGACGGCGGAGACGACCGCGCTGTTGTGCATGAGCAGCACGTGCCCGGTCCTGGTGCGGATCGGCTGCGGCCCGGTCTCGACGAGGTCGCCCATGAACGTGCCGGGCTCCGGGCGCAGGATCGGGACGGGATCGGCCTCCCAGTGCAGGAGGTCGTCGGAGTACGCGACGTGCACGTTCCCCTCGCCGAACCACATCACCCAGCGGCCGTCGAGCTGCTCGGGGAGGATGACGCCGCCCTTGCTCCAATCCGGGCCGGGCGTCTCGCGGACGCCGGCGAAGGTGTTGATCCCGGGCACGATCGGCCCGTGCTTCTCCCACGTGCGGAGGTCGGTGGAGGTTGCGAGGCAGAGCCGGGCGGTGTGCCGGTCCCATCCGGTGTACGTGCAGTAGTAGGTGCCGTCGATCCGCACGACGCGGGGGTCCTCGCACCCGTACCGCTCGTAGTCGTGTTCCGGCACCATGACGGCGTCGGGCTCGGCCACGAACGTGTGGCCGTCGTCGCTCCAGGCGAGGCCGAGCGACGACACGATGTCGTCGGCGTGCGCCCGGTACAGCAGCGCGACGCGGCCGTCGACGACGATCGCGGCAGGGTTGTAGACGTTGGTCGACTCCCACGGATGGCGGCCGGGCCGGAGCACGGGATTGCGCTCCGACGGCTCGAACGGCCCGAACGGGTAGTCCACCGGGGGATGGTCGGAAGACGGCGGGTGCGCGGACGCACCCGAACGGGCGCCGGAGAGCACGTCCGACGCCCGCACGGTGCGGGACGTCACTTGTTGATCAGCCCCTTCAGCCCGGAGACGGTGTCCGAGACGCCCTTCTGGACGCTCACCTTGCCCTCGAGCGCCGGGTTCCACGACGTGGTCTGGATGTCGGTGGCCTTCGTCGACCATGGGTCGAGGAACTGGGTGACGAACTTCTTCTTCGTGGCGAGCTCGTACTTCGCGGTCGCGGCGATGCTCTTCGAAGCGTCGTCTCCGGCTCCCTCGAGCGACGCGTAGTACCCCTTGCTCCCCGCCTCGTACGCGATCGGGCGACGGGGTTCGTCTTCATCGCGTCGTTGAACCCGGTGGTGTCGAGGTACGAGATCGTCTTCCAGACCGCGTCCGGTCCTCGATGGTGGCCGGCGAGCAGACGCCGTTCGCCTCGATCGGCTGGACGTTCTCCTTCGACCCGGCGGGCCACGGCGCAAAACCCCACGAGATCTTCGGGTGGTTCGGCGCGATGAAGTTCTGCAGCCACTGTCCGCCGAACATGAGCGGGACATTGCCGTTCGAGAACGCGGCCATCGCGTTCGTGGCGTCGTAGTCGGGGTTCGTCATCTCGCCCTTCTCGATGGCGTCGGCGAACTTCTGCACGCCCTCGGTGAGCGTCGCGTCGCCCTGCGCCTTCGTGGCGTGCACGAAGCTGTTCACGATCGGCTTGCCGCCGTTCGCGACGGAGTACGCGGAGGCGCCCTGCGGGCTGTCGAAGAGCGTCCACTGGTTGACGAGCGGCGTCGTGGAGGGGTCCTTCGCCTTGAGTGCGGCGAGGTCCGCGTAGAGGTCGTCCCACGTCCAGCCGGCCTTCGGCACGTCGAGCCCTGCAGCCGTGAACGCGTCCGCGTTGTAGAAGAACCCGTACGTGTTGGCGAGGGTCGGGATGCCCGCGGTCTTGCCGTCGGACGTCTTCCACATCGCGAGGGAGCCCGGACTGAACCCGGACGCCTTGAGACCGTCGCCGGAGGACAGCTTCGACGACCAGTCGTACAGCAGCCCCTCCGACGCCAGGTTCTGCGCCTCGGCGGTGGTGCACCAGAAGACGTCGGGAGCCTTCTTCGCGAGGATGAGACTCGCGAGCTTCTGCGCGTAGTCGGCGTTCGGGGCGGCCTCGCGGCTGACCTTGATGCCGGACGACTTCGCGAACTTCGCCATCGTCTTGTCGAGGGCGGAGTTGGTGGTGTTCGACTCCCACGTCATGTAGCTGACGGTGGCGCCGGAACTCGAACCGGTGGCGGATCCAGACGAGGAACAGCCGGCCAGTGTGAGCCCGGCCAGGGCGATCGCCGCCGTGGCGGCCAGCAGGCGTTTGCGGTGCATGTCACTCTCCTTCGAGTGCTGTGGTGGTGCGTGGGCGTGCGGGTGCGGGGAGGGCCTGGAGGCGCGGGTCGCCCCGCGCCGTCCGCGCGCTACTTGGAGATGGTCCCGAGGGACCCGATGCCCTCCATGAAGTAGCGCTGGGCGAGGAAGAACAGGATCAGGGGCGGCAGCATGAACAGCAGGTTCGTTGCCATGTAGTAGTTGTATTCGTTGCCCGCGGTGTCCCCGAGGAACGAGGCCATGCCGAGCGAGAGCGTGAACTTCGACCCGGTCTGCAGGTAGACGAGCGGGTTGAGGTAGTCGTTCCACGCGAGCTGGAACGACATGATCGCGATGGTGATCGTGACGGGCTTCGTGATCGGCAGCATGATCTTCGTGAAGATCGTCCAGTGCCCCGCACCGTCGAGCAGCGCGGACTCGTCGAGGTACTTCGGGATCGACATGTAGTACTGGCGGGCGAGGAACACGAAGATCGGCGATCCGAAGAACGCGGGCAGGATGAGTGGCACCCAGGTGTCGATGAGCCCCGTCGAGATGTACAGGTGCTGCAGCGGGATGAGGCCGACGATGCCCGGCACGAAGAGGCTTCCGGAGATGAGCGCGAACCACAGATTGCGACCGGGGAACTCGATGCGCGAGATGCCGTATCCCACCACCATGGAGCTCGCGACGGCACCGAACGTCGAGAGGATCGTGACGACCGCCGTGTTGAGCAGCAGCCGGTAGAAGTCGATCTCCTTCGGCCCGTTCACGAAGTTCGACCAGTTGAACTCCTTCGGGAAGAACTGCGGCGGGATCGACGCGATGTCGCTGTTCGACTTCAGGGCGATGCTGAGCATCCAGACCAGTGGAAGCAGCATCGAGATCGCGAGGAGCGAGCAGAGCGCGTACCAGGCGATACGCGACAGCAGCAGGGGCACCCGCTGCGTGAGCGGGGCCGACGGCGGCGCGAGACGCGGGCGGGTGCGGCGGTCGTCGACGGCGTGACGGTGGCGGTCATGACTCGTTCCCTGCTGTGAAGCGGCCGCGCGTGAGCCGCAGCATGCCGAGCGTGACGATCATCACGATGACGAAGAGCACCCACACCTCGGCCGTGGCGTAACCGAGGTTCGGCGACGCGATGAAGTTCGCGAACCCGTCCGTGTAGATCTTGTACATGAGGAGGTTGGTCGAGGTGCCCGGGCCGCCCTTGGTGAGGATGGCGACCTGGGTGAAGGTCTGGAACGCCCCGTTGAGCTGCAGCACGAGCTGCAGGAGCAGGATCGGCCGATCATCGGCAGCGTGACCTGCATGAACCGACGGACTGCTCCGGCTCCGTCGACCTTCGCGGCCTCGGTCAGCTCGGTCGGCACCGCCTGCAGGCCGGCGAGGAAGATCATCATGGTGCCGCCGATGCCCCAGACACCGACGATGAGGATCGACGCGAGCGCCACCTTCGAGTCGCCGAGCCACATGACGGTCGGCAGGTGGAGCGCCCGGAGCACCTCGTTCGCGAGACCGTACGTCGGGTCGTAGATGTACTTCCACAGCGTCAGGACCGCGACCGCGGGGAGCACGACCGGGAGGTAGAAGACCGTGCGGAAGATCTTGACGCCCTTCAGGCCTCGGTCCACGAGGACGGCGAGCGCGAGGCCGGCGGCGATCGTCACCGGCACCGAGACGACCACCCAGAGGAGCGTGACCTCGATGGACGGCCAGAACTTCGGGTCGTCGGTGAACATCTCGACGTAGTTGCCGAAGCCGATCCACTTCGCCGGCGTCAGACCGTTCCACTCTGTGAACGAGTGGTAGAGCGACGTCACCATCGGGTACCCGACGAACAGGAGCAGGCCGATGATCGCCGGAGCGATGAAGAGGTAGCCGGCGATGGTGTCCTTTCGACGCTTCGCGGAGCCGCGCACGGGTCCGCCGCGGTCCCTGCGCTTCGCGGCGGGCGGTGTCAGCACCTCGGCGGCGGGTGCCGGCACCGCCTGGATGGGCCTGTGTCATCGGATCTCCTCCTCGAGCCCGGCGCCCCGGCGGATCCGGAGCGTGACGATCTGGAACGGCCGGAACGGCAGCGTGGCCGAGCCGTCCGTGACGACGGTGCCGATCGGAGCATCGACACGGCGCTCCAGCAGGTCCGTGACGACGGCGCCGGACGACGGCAGGTCCCACGCCACCGTCGCGGTGGTCCGTGCCCCAAGGGCTTCGTACAGGCGGACGACCAGGTCCCCTGAGCCGTCCTCGGCGATCTTGACCGATTCCACGATGACGCCCGAGCGGTCGGCGCCGGATGCGTCCGTCACGCGGACGAGCGGGGCGACGGGACCGGCGCCGGAGCGCGAGCGCACCGGCAGGTTGACCCGGTACCCCGCGTCGACGGCGTCCGCGATGGCCGCGTCGCTGACGAGCCGGTACGAGAACCGGTGCACGCCCTGGTCGGTCTCCGGGTCCGGGAACCGCGGCGCGCGGAGCAGCGAGAGCCGCACCTCCGTGCCGGGCAACGAGCCCTCCGCGTCGCGGCGGCGGATGTCGTGCCCGTACGTCGAGTCGTTCGCGACCGCGACGCCGAAGCCGGGTTCGCCGACGTGCACCCAGCGGTGCGCGCAGATCTCGAACTTCGCCGCGTCCCACGTCGTGTTGCCGTGCGTCGGGCGCGCGATGTGCCCGAACTGGATCTCGGACGACGATGTGTCGGTGAGCACGTCGAGGGGGAACGTCACCTTGAGGAGCCGATCGGCCTCGTGCCAGTCGACCTCGGTCGTGTAGTCGATCTCCCCGCGCCCGGCCGGAGCGTGGTGCGCTGCAGCGCCGACGACCGGCCGAACCACCGCTGCACGACGACCGTGGCGGAGCCGTCGTCGTCGTGCTCCACGTGCAGGTCGTCGACCTCCTCCAGGACGGTCGCGGTGCGGAGGTAGTGCTCGTCGACATCCCACGCGTCGAACCGGTTCGGGAAGTCCTGGTGCAGGACCAGGTCACCGAGACGACCGCCGGGGGCGACCAGCTCGCGACCGCGACGGAGGTCGACGACGCTGGTCGCGCCTCCCGTCCGGTCCAGGGTGATCCGCAGGATCCCGTTGTCGAGCACGGTACGGTCGTCGTCCTGCTCGACCGTCACCGGCGCGAGTCCGGCCTGGAGGCCGTGGTCGCCGCCCGCGGTCGCCGCACCGAGCGCGGGCACCCCGTCGGTCGCCGCGGGGACGCGTTGAACGCGAGGGGGACGTCGCCGTCGCCGGCGAGGACGTCGAGCGCGGTGCCGATGATCCCCTCGAGCTCCTGCGCGACCTCGGCGTACGCCTCCGCGGCCTGCCGGTGGACCCAGGCGATGCCCGACCCGGGCAGGATGTCGTGGAACTGGTGGAGGAGCACGACCTTCCACAGTCGGTCGAGCGCCTCGGACGGGTACGGCACGCCGTGGCGAACCGAGGCCGTGGCGGACCAGAGCTCGGCCTCGCGGAGCAGGTGCTCGCTGCGGCGGTTGCCCTGCTTCATGGCTGCCTGCGACGTGTACGTGCCGCGGTGCGCCTCCAGGTACAGCTCGCCCACCCAGGTCGGGGCATCCTCGTACTCGGCCTCGGCCTCGCGGAAGAACGACTCCGGCGTCGCGTGCTCGATGGCGGGCGCACCCTCGAGGTCCGCCTGCCGTGCTGCCCGTTCCATCATGATGGCGGTGGGTCCGCCGCCGCCGTCGCCGTGGCCGAACGGGACGACCGACATGGTGGCTCCGCCCGCGTCGCGGAAGTTCGTCTGCGCGTGCTCCATCTCCCGCGGGGTCAGCTCGGAGAGGTAGTTGTCGACGGGCGGCATGTGGCTGAACAGCGTCGTGCCGTCGATGCCCTGCCACCAGAAGGTGTGGTGCGGGAACCTGTCGATCGGGCTGCCCCAGCTGGCTTCTGCGTGAGGAACCAGCGGTAGCCGGCGAGCTTCGCGATCTGCGGCAGGGCGGCCGTGTACCCGAAGGAGTCCGGCAGCCAGACCTCCTCGGGCTCGAACCCGAACTTCTCGGCGAAGTAGCGCTTGCCGTGCACGAACTGGCGGACGAGGGCCTCGCCGCCGGGCAGGTTCGTGTCGGACTCCACCCACATGCCGCCGGCGGGGATCCGGCGCCCCTCGGCGACGCGTTCGGTGATGCGCGCGAGGAGCTCGGGGTGGGTCTCCTCGACCCAGGCGTACTGCTGGGCCTGCGAGCACGCGAAGTTGAACGACGGGTACCGGTCCATGAGGTCGAGCACGTTGGAGAAGGTCCGCGTGCACTTCCGGACGGTCTCGCGCGTCGGCCAGAGCCAGGCGGAGTCGATGTGCGCATGGGCAATCGCCTTGACGCGGTGCGCGGAGGCGTCGGCACGGCGGGCGAGCTCCGGCGCGAGGACGTCGCGGGCGTCGACCGCGGTACCGCGCACGTCGCCGAGGTCGATCGCGTCGCAGGCCCGGTCGAGCGCCGCGAGGATCCGAACCCGGCGAGGACGGTCCACCGGGAGCTCCTCGGCCCACCCGATGAGCAGTTCGAGGTCGACCTCGAGCGCCTGCACCTCCGGGTCGAGCACGGCGATGTCAGCCCGCTGCAGGCGGTACAGCGGCGGACCGTCGGGGGCGATGCCGTCGCCCAGGTGCGTGGGCAGGAACGACACCGACGCGATGTCCGGGTTCGCGGCGCCCTCCACCCAGAGGTCCACGACGGTCGTGGCGGGGTCGAGTGGTACCCACTGCGACTTCGGGTGGATGCCCTTGACGATGGTGCCGTCGGCGGTGAGCACGAGCCCCTCGCACTGGAAGCCCGGGCCGGAGTCCGGAGCGAACCCGATGTCGACGAGCGCGACCAGCGGGCCGACGGTCGTGGGCCCCATCCGTGCGACGGTGTCCGCCCATGCCGTGGGGACGGTCCCTGTCAGGTGGAACCAGCTCGTGGTCCATGCCGGCCCCCAGGCATCACCGACCGCGATCCGCCGGTGCTCGCCCGCCGTGGTCGCCGCCGCGAAGGGCTCGGGCTCGCCGGGAAGGTCGCGGACGGTGACGTCGAGGGGAACGCTCGCCACCTCGACGGCGGGGCGGACGCGCTCGCGGAGGAGCCGGGTCGCGCGGTCGATGACGCGTTGGGGGTCGTTGTGCATGTGTTCAGTGCTCTTCTGTCAGTGCTGCGTCGGCGGTGCTGTGCGGCGCGCGCACCGTTCAGCCCCTCCGGTGCGGCAGGGTGAAGTCGACCTTGACGAGCATCTGCGCGCCCGTCTCGGACGAGTAGTACGTGTAGTAGCGCGTCATTCCGTGGTTGGTCGTGTACTCGGGGTGCGCGAACGCGGCGTAGTTCACCGCGGTCGACTTCTGCGCCGTGAACAGGTCCGTCGGCGTGCTCCACGGGCCCCACGGGGTCGGTGCGGTCTGGAACTGCACCTGGTCGGAGAGCGCCGGCTCGAACGTGTTCATGTACTGGTGCGTCGTGGCGTCGTACTGCACGGTCTCCCCGGCAGCGCCGCCCTGCATGTCGGTGACCGCCTTCGTCTCGTCGGACGACCACCGCGCCCGACCGTCGACGGTCCCCGTGTAGAACGACCACGCGGCGCGGTCGTTCACCCGCGAGATCGGTACCCGTGCCACGCCGCACGCATGGTCGTCGTCGCAGCCGCCGTACGCGTACAGCTTCGTCCCCGACGAGCACGGAGCCGCCGTTGCCCCACTCCTCGCTCGCGCCGAAGAGGAGCGTCCGTCGGCACCCTCCGGGCTGCTGAGCGCCGGGTCCTGGTGCTGGACCAGCATGCGCGTCGCGGTCTTCGTGCGCATGTCGATCGACACGATGCCCGAGCCGATCTGCTGTCCGATGAAGCCGGAGGCGCAGGGGCCCGTGTCGGGTCCGCCACGGCACAGCTTGCCTTCGAAGACGAGGATGCGGTGGCGCACCGGGTCCGCGACCGCCGAGCCCGGCCAGAAGCCGAACACTGTGCCGCAGTTCGGGTCCGTCGAGCCGGTGCAGTCCGCCGATGCGTGCGCGTCCTGGAACGCCTGCTCCGTCGGGGTGACGGGGACGAACTCCGTCGGCGCTCCTGTGTCGGCCTCGCTCGCGAAGGTCGTCGAGTGGAGTGCGATGTTGTCGGAAGCGTTCAGGTCGCTCGTCACGGCGGCGGTGCTGGTGAGGAAGTCGTCCGGGTCCGTCTCGATGGTGTCGTCGAAGAACCAGTAGGACTTGCCCTGGTACAGGATGCTCTGGCCGTTGTCGCGCGCAGCGACATGGCTGTTCTGGTCCAGCGGGCCGAGGACGTCGAAGTCCTTGACCGTGAGTCCGCCGTTGGCCGCAGGCGTGGAGGCCCGGGACGCCGGGCCCCCGACGGGAGTGGGAGTCGGGCGGAGCCGGCAGCGAAGGCCGGTGATCCGATGAGCAGGGCCAGGGTCGCGCCGATGGCTCCTGCCGTCAGGACTGCATGTCGCAACTGCATCGTTGTCGCTGCTCCTCGTTGAGTGGCGGTGGGCGACGAGCCCGGGGACTCGCCGCAATTGAGTGTGACAACGTTGACTCGCAATGTCAACGTTGTCAAGATGGCGACATGCACATCAGCGTCGACGCGCCTCACCTTCCCTGGCTCGCAGCCCTCCACGACAACGCCGTCGCCACCCTCGACCGGAACGTCGTCACCGACCAGCGCGGGACCTTCATCCGAGCGGGTGCCGGGTACCCCGACCCGTGGACGCGCGACGCGGCGCTGAACTCCTGGGGCGCGGCGAACCTGCTCCGGCCGGCGGCCGCGCGGGACACGCTGGTGCGGGTGTGCGAGGAGGGCCCGGACGGTGGACACGTCATCGCCCAGGACGACCAGTGGTGGGACCAGATCGTCTGGGTGATCGCAGCCCACGACCACGCACTGTGGACAGGTGACCGGGCGTTCCTCGCCGAGGCATTCGCGATCGGCACGGCCTCACTCGCGATCCTCGACGCGACCCGATTCCGTCCGCGGTGGGGCCTCTACGCCGGACCAGCACTCATGCAGGACGGCATCTCGGGACTCCCGACGCCGCCAGCCACGCCGACCGAGACGAGCTCCTTCGTGCTCGACTACCCCGACGCCCACGAGGTCATGAGCCTGTCGACGAACCTGGTGTACGTGGCCGCGCTCCGGTCGCTCGACGCGATGGGCACGGAACTCGGCGGCTCCGAAGCGGTGGCCGCCGCCGCACGATTCGGCATGCGGGCCGACGAGCTCGTCACCGCTGTGCGTGAGCACCTCGGCGACGGCCACACGTTCGGGTACTTCCGCCACGGGTCCGACGCCGGCTCGGACGCGGACGGGACCGCCGGCACGCTCGACACCCACCGCGAGGCCGCCGGGCTCGCCCTCGCCGCGCTGTTCGGCGCCGCCACCGATCCGCACGCGGCGCTCAGGTCCATCGCGCGAGGTCCGTTCGGCCCGGTGAACGTCGGTCCGCACTTCCCGACCGCTACGACGACGAGCACCCCGGACGGCACAACGCGATGTGCTGGCCGATGGTCATGGGACTCGTCGGCAGCGCTGCCGCGTCGCTCGGCGACCACGACGGCACCGTCCGCGCGCTCACCGAGTTCCACGAGCTCGTCGAGCGGAGCGGCGGGCGCTTCGACGAACTGTACGACCCGATCTCCGGCGAAGCGCACGGCGGGTGGCAGTGCGGCGACACCTGGCCGAGCGAACCCGACCAGACATGGTCGGCGACCTCGTTCCTCCGGCTCGTGCACACCGGTCTCGTCGGAGCGCACGCGAGGTTCGGCGGACTCCGGTTCGAACCGGTGCCGCTCGCGGCCGGCGAACGGGTCACCGTGCGCGGGCTGCCGTACCGTGACGCCGTGCTCGACGTCGAGATCGCCCCCGGCCCCGCTGCGTCCGTGCGCCTCGACGACGCGGACGTTCCGGCCGACGGGCGCCCGCACATCGACGCTGCGCTAATCGGCAGGCACACCGTGCACGTGACCACGCCGACCGCCGCCTGATCACGTGGGTGACCTCACCGTGCCTCCGACCGTTCCGGCGCCTCCCGAGATCGCCGGCCCTGCGTGGATCTGGGACGCGTTCCACCGGGAGACGCCGAACCAGTTGCTGCTCTTTCGTCGTCACGTGGCGATGGTCGAGGGCGCCGTCTCCGGTTCGCTCGAGATCGCCGCGCGCGGCGCGTTCCGCGTCTGGGTCGACGGCCGGTTCGTGACCCACCACGACGTGCAGAGCGCGTTCCCCGGTGCGGACACCATCCGCGTCGATCTGGAGCCGGTGTTCGCCGCCCACACCGCGCCTCCCGGCCGAGGCACTGTCACGGCACGCGACATCGACAGCGCCCCGCTCGGCGGTTCCCCGGATGCGGGCTGCACGATCGTGGTCGCGGCGCACCTGATCGGCGTCGGGACCCACCACCAACAGCGCGCATCGGGCGGTCTGTGGGTGCGCGGAACGCTCATCGACGCATCCGGCACCGAGCACACCGTCGACTCGGACGCTCGGTGGGAGTGCACGGTGCCGCCGTGGTGGCGGCAGGCCACACCGCAGACGGTGTGGTCGACCGGCTACGCCGAACGGTCCGATCGGCCGCTGTCGACGAGACGCTCATCGCCGGACTCGGTGACGGCTGGGCGCTGCCGTCACGTACCCCGACCCGGGGGCACCCGCCCCGTTCGACCGGGAGGTGCGCGAGACCCCGGGGAACCTCCTCCCGTTCCGTACCGAGTCCGGCACCGTGTCGTCCGTGGCCTGGGAGTCCTCGTGGACCACGCGCGCGGATGCCGCCGTCGCACTCGGACGCGCGCGGGTCCCCGAGTCCACCGCCGCCCCGGGGGCACCTCGACCATGCCCACGGACGCGACCGTGGCCGGCGGATCCCCGATTCCCTGGGCTGCCGCCCCCGGACAGCCGGCACCGTCGCCGCGGTTCCGCGAACCGGACGGTACGACGTGTTCGCGCTGCCGCACGAGCAGGTCGGCTTCCTGACGCTCGACGTGGAGTGCACAGCGGCCACGACCGTCGACGTCCTGTACGGCGAGGCGCTGGACGAACACGGATGGCCCACCGCCACGCGTCAGGGCATCGCCGCCGTCGACACGATCTCCGTGCGCCCGGGTCGCACCGTGCACCGTTTCTGGAACCGCCGCGCGTTCCGCTACCTCGCGGTGCTCACCCAAGGCGGCGCGACACTGCGCGCCGCGACACTGCACGCGGTGACTGCCCCGCGCCCCGACCCCGTGTTCGCCACGTCGTCCGCACGGTACCGCCGCATGCACGCGGTCAGCGTCGCCACCGCCGCTGTGGGCCGACAGGACCTGTACGAGGACTGCCCGCTCCGAGAGGGCGGCCACTACACCGCGGACGCCCGGCTCCAGGCGATGTTCGACCTCGCCACGACGGGCGTCGCGACGACAGCACGACGCTCGGTGCTGCGGTTCACCGACGCCCAGGACCCCGACGGCATGCTCCCGGCACTCTGGCCGAGCGGGACGCGCCACCGGATCCCCGACTTCGCGCTGCAGTGGCCCGCGTACGTGGACGACGTGGTCCGCTTCACCGACGACGCCTCTCTGCTCGCCGAGGCGTGGCCGACGCTCCTCCGCGTCATGGAGTGGGCGCACGACTGCGCACCGTCCGGCACGTTCGACCTCGACGAGCCCGGCTGGTGGCCGTTCATCGACTGGGCAGCGTTCTCGACCGATGCGCTGCGGGCCGCGGTCGACGCCCAGTACGCGGTCGCGCTGCGGTCGGCGATCGACCTCGCTCGGCGAGCGGGCGACGAAGCCCGGGCCGAGTTGTACGGTGCGCGGTTGGACTCCGTTCTCGAGGTACTCACGGCAGCCGGTTCGGTGCGACAGCCGCACGCCGCGACGATCCTGCTGTGCGGGCTCGACGCAGAAGTCGCACGCGAGGTCGTCGCCCCCGATGCCCTCGACGACTTCGCCCCCGACACCGGCTACTTCATGTTCTCGGTCTGCCGCGCGCAGATCGTCCTCGGGCATCCGGACCGTGCACGAACGCTGCTCGACACGTACTGGGGAGGAATGCTCGACGCTGGTGCCGGCACCTGGTGGGAGCGGTACTCACCCGCACGCGACGTGACCGCCGATGTGAGCCTCTGCCACCCGTGGTCCGCCGGTCCGCTCGTGCTGCTCCCGATGCTCGCGCTCGGCGTGGACCCCTTCGCCCGATCCGAGCAGACTTCCCGCTTTCCCGCGCAGGACCTCGGCGTCACCGCTGCCCTCCACACTCCCTGGGGCCTCGTGTCCGTCTGACACGGTCTCGTGTCCTGGCTGCATGAACGCCGGGACCGCCGCGAGCCGCGGGTGGACGTCGACATCGTCGCCGAGTCCATGTTGCGGGCCGCAGTCTCGTCGACCACGGCCAGGGACCCGACCGCGCTGTGAGTCGTTCCGCGACAGACCGTCGGGAGGAAACCCTTGGTTGCCGTCCGCCTACCCGAGCGGCTCGACCCCGTACCTGGTGACCACGGCCCGCAGCTCGTCAAGGTACGTCTGCGCCTGCACGGTCAGCGGGACGGATGCGTGGGCGATCCACCCGATCTCGATGCGTTCGTCGACGTCGAGGGGGATCGCGACGATCTCGGGGTCGAGGTCGTCGCTGATCAGTCCGGTGGAGATCGTGTAGCCGCCCAAGCCGATCATGAGGTTGAAGATCGTCGCCCGGTCCGAGACCCGGATCTCCCGCTGGCTGGACATCGTCGACAGGATCTCCTCGGCCAGGTAGAAGGAGTTGTTCGCCCCCTGGTCGAACGTCAGCCGAGGCAGGTCCGCCAGGTCGGCGAGGGTCGCGCGCTGCCGAGACGCGAGCGGGTTCCGTCGGGCCACGAAGATGTGCGGCTCCGCGACGAACAGCGGCGTGAACACGACCCCGGCGTCCCGCAACAGCTTCCCGAGGACCTGCCGGTTGAAGTCGTTGCGGTAGAGGATGCCCACCTCGCTCCGCAGCGTGCGGACGTCCTCGATGATGTCCCACGTGCGCGTCTCGCGGAGCGAGAACTCGTACTCGTCCTCCGCAGCGCCCTCGACCATCCGGACGAACGCCTCCACCGCGAACGAGTAGTGCTGGGCCGACACCCCGAGCAGCCGACGCGACCGCTGGCCACCGACGTAGCGCTGCTCGAGCAGGGAGACCTGCTCGACCACCTGTCGGGCGTACCCCAGGAACTCGACACCGTCGACGGTGAGGACGACACCACGCGCCGAACGCACGAACAGCGCCCGGCCGATCCGGGCCTCCAGATCCTTCATCGCTGCTGACAGCGTCGGCTGCGCGACGTAGAGCAGATCGGCCGCCGCGCTGATCGAGCCCTCGGTCGCGACCTCGATGAAGTACCGGAGCTGCTGCAGGGTGATGTCGTTCGTGACCCGAGCCATAGGCGGAGGCTATACCAGCGCATAGCGTTTGGGGATTACCCGATGGCCTTCGAATCCCGGCATCATCGAAGGGCCCCTTTCCCAGTGCCTCCGGGCGCTCGACGTACGGACTGCCGAACATGGCGAACGACCTCACCTTCAGCATCACCAGGACTCGGTTCGACGAGGACTACTCCCCCTCGGACAGCTCCCGGCTGACCACGAACTTCGCCAACCTGGCGCGCGGCGAGCACCGCCAGCAGAACCTCCGCAGCGCGCTCGAGATGATCGACCGTCGCTGCAACGACCTTGCGTCACCGAGTGGCTCGACCGGCACCCCGGACGGCGATCGGTACCGCGTCGAGCTCGACATCGTCTCGGTCGCCATGCAGTTCGACGACGGCGACTCGGACGCGGAGTTCACCCTGCTCGAGATGCTCGACGTCGCGATCCTCGACCAGCACACCGGCAAGCGCCACCGGGGATCCTGGGCAACAACTTCTCCTCGTACCTCCGCGACTACGACTTCTCCGTCCTGCTGCCCTCGCTGCCGTCGCTCCCCGCCGACTTCGGCCAGCTCCACGGGCAGCTCTTCCAGCGCTTCCTGGAATCGGACGCTTACCGCTCGCAGTTCGATGCCGAGCCCGTCGTCTGCATCAGCGTCTCCACGAGCCAGACGTACCGGCAGACGGGGAACGTCCACCCCGTCCTCGGCGCCGAGTACCACCACGAGCACTCATCGCTCACCGACGACTACTTCGGGCGGATGGGCATGCAGGTGCGCTACTTCATGCCCCGGGCGGGAAAGCGCCGCTCGCGTTCTACACGCGCGGCGACCTGCTCGGCGACTACTCGGACCTCCAGCTCATCGGCACGATCGCCACCATGGAGACGTTCCAGAAGATCTACCGCCCCGAGATCTACAACGCGAACGCGGCCGCCCCGAGCACCTACCGCCCGAGCCTCGAGCACGCGGACTTCTCGACGCCTCCCGTCAGCTACGACCGCGAGGAACGCAGCCGGCTCGGGATCACGCAGGGGCGCTACACCGAGGAGCACCTCGTGACGCCGCACCGAGCGCTGCTCGAACGGTGGGCCTCCGAGCACACCGCCCTCACCCACTGACCGACTGGAGCTGCACGCGCATGACCACTCTCCTGCCCACCTCGATCGTCGGCAGCCTGCCGAAACCGTCCTGGCTCGCCGAGCCCGAGCGGCTCTGGTCCCCTGGCTGTTGGAGGGGGCCGCGCTGGCCGAGGGCAAGCAGGACGCACTCCGGGCCGCCGTCCACGAGCAGGAGCAGCGCGGGATCGACATCGTCAGCGACGGCGAGCAGACCCGGCAGCACTTCGTCACCACGTTCGTCGAGCACCTCGACGGTGTCGACCTCGAGCGCAAGGAGACCGTCCGGATCCGTGACCGGTACGACGCGGCCGTCCCCACCGTCGTCGGCGCGGTGAGCCGTCGTCAGCCGGTCTTCGTCGAGGACGCCGCGTTCCTGCGGGCCCAGACCGACCGGCCGATCAAGTGGGCGCTCCCGGCCCGATGACCATGATCGACACGCTCTCCGACCAGCACTACAAGAGCCGCGAGAAGCTTGCGTGGGAGTTCGCCACGATCCTCAACCAGGAGGCCCGCGAGCTCGAAGCCGCCGGCGTCGACATCATCCAGTTCGACGAGCCCGCCTTCACCGTCTTCCACGACGAGGTGCAGGACTGGGGCGTCGCCGCGCTCGAGCGCGCCGCCGAGGGATTGCGCGCGGAGACCGCCGTGCACATCTGCTACGGGTACGGCATCGAGGCGAACAACAAGTGGAAGGAGACGCTCGGCGCCGAGTGGCGGCAGTACGAGCAGTCCTTCCCGCTCCTGCAGCAGTCCTCGATCGACATCGTCTCGCTCGAGTGCATCCACTCCCACGTCCCGCTCGACCTCGTCGAGCTCATCCGCGGGAAGAAGGTCATGCTCGGCGCGATCGACGTCGCCACCGAGACCGTGGAGACGCCGGAGGAGGTCGCAGAGGTACTGCGTCGCGCGCTCGACTTCGTCGATGCGGACAAGCTCATCCCGAGTTCGAACTGCGGAATGGCTCCGCTGGCGCGAGATGCTGCGCTCTCGAAGCTCGGTGCGCTGTCCGCTGGTGCGGACATCGTGCGGGCCGAGCTCGTCGGCGCCGCCGTCCCGTCGGGACGCTAGCCACTGCAACGCACGCGGTGGCTCTCCTCCCCACGGGGAGAGCCGCCGTCTTCGTTGCTCCGGCAGCGTGCTCACTTCTCGATCCGGCCTGGAGGCGCGGCTACCGTCCGCCGGGGAGGCCCTGTTGGTCTCGGCCTCGCCTGCACACCGCGTCGGCTCCGAACCCTACCGAGCTGGACCGGACGTGCTCGAGCGCGATGGCCCGTTCGCGGCGTCGGCCAACCAACCAGGTCGCCGGCCCGACGATCGGGACGAAGAGCACGACGAGCGTCCATGCGAGCAGAGCCCAACCAGAGGGTGTCGCAGCGCGGAGCAGCGAGATGAACGCTGCGAGAGCCAGGATCAGTGCGCCGAACGACACGACGATCAGCACGACGTCCAGCGTCGTGGGAACGAGTGGGCTCATGGGCTGCTCCTCTGCAGTGCTCACGGACCGCCCGGCCGAAGCGTTTGACGATCGCCTCCTGAAACATTAGCGTTCACGGTATGGATGGAGCAATGGTGTTCGCGTTGACGCTTGAGATCGGCGCCGCCGTCCTCGTGAGCTGGCTGACTTGGAGGGCAGCCACCGGATCGCTCGCTCGGAACGACCTCGCTGGAGTCCGGACGCGGATCACGATGTCCAGCGACGCGGCATGGCGCGTCGGGCACCGCGCGGCACTGCGCCCGACGATCATCGCTGGAGTCATCAGCGTGGTGTGGTGCCTGGTGAGCATCAGCTTTCCGCCACTGCGTACTCCAGTCTCTGTGCTCGTGGCCGCGGTGGTACTCGTCAGCAGCGCGCTCCTGTCCATCCCGATAGCGCACCGCGCCGTTCGCCGAGCCTCTCCCGAAGGGTGAGCATGAACGGCATGCTCCGCGACCGGCACGACAGGATTCGCCTGTCGCGCAATCCGTACGGTCGACGGATCGCCCGTCCCACGCGGCGGGACCAGCCCTCTCGGAGAAGCTTGTGGCTTGGTCAACAGGGGCGCACAGTCGGGACCTACTCCTACGCGCCCTCCTACGCGCCGCCGCACCCGCGCGGCGTGGTTGCTGTCGACCCCGTGGTAGGAGGCGTCGCGGCAGCTGACCCCGCGCGCCGTACATCAGCCTGAGACATGTCGTCGTCCCGATGACCGATCCCGTGAGGACCATGCCCATCTACACTCGGCTCTGTGATTCGGGGCAGTGTGGCACCGCGCTTCATGCGACGACCGAAGGTCTTCCAGGGCGAAGCGGTCTGGATCGTGCAGCACGACGAGTCTCCGCACAACACTGTCCTCGGTGTCTTCGCCACGGATGACGAGGCGTATGCCTTCATGGACACGGTGAAGGACGACTACGAGAACGGCGTCATCTGCTCGAGCTTCCCGATCGGGTACCGGTCAACGGACGGGGCAGTCCGATACCACGCCGAGAACTGACGCCAGCGTCCGGCAGCCGGTCCTCCAGCGGTGCCTGGTGGACTCGGCCCCCTCGTGGAAGCTTGGGACTCTGCAGTACAACGACGTGACGCTCACCTGGCGCTCGACCATCAGTGACGACGAGCTAGCCGGCCTCACCGCAGCACATGGAGGGTCACCCGAATCCGGCTGGTGGGATCGGGTAAGCCTGCACTCCCTCGGCGGGGTTGCGGGGCGAAGCCCCGATGGTGAGCTGGTCGGCTTCGTGAACGTCGCATGGGACGGAGCGGATCACGCGTTTCTGATCGACACGAAGACGCACCCGACCTACCAACGTCAGGGCCTTGGAACAGCCGTCGTCCGCTATGCCGTTGACGCGGTTGGGTCTGCTGGCTGCGAGTGGTTGTTCGTCGACTACGGCGAGGACATGGTGCCCTTCTACGAGGAGGCATGCGGCTTCCTACCCACCCGCGCCGGACTCGTACATCTGCGCTGATCCGGCGTCTCGGTAGCCGATGGGCCATCGAGACACAGCAGTGCCCGCGGAGGCACGTGCTCCGCGGGCGCTGTCCGTTGGGGGTCAGAGGGTGACGGTCTCGAACTCCAGGAGTTCCGCGCCGGTGGCGACGGGGCTGCTGCCGCCGTGGTGTGCGCCGGCCTGACCGGTGCGCCACATCTGGTAGGAGTCCTCGTCGGCCCAGGTGGAGACGACGAAGTAACGGCTGCCGCCTGCGGTGGGGCGGAGGAGCTGGAAGCTTCTCGAAGCCAGGCTGCTGCTCGACGTCGTGGTTCCGGCCGACGAAGCGCGCTTCGAGGTCGGGGCCCTTGCCCTCGGGGATGGTGATGGCGTTGATCTTCACGACGGACATGGTGTTCCTCTCGATGGTGGTCAGTGCTGGTGTGCGTGGGCGACGGGGGTGACGGTGAACTCGTCGATGTTGCCCATCGCCTCGTGTACGTGCTCGGCGGCATGCTCGGCAATGTGCTCGGCGTCATGCAGGGACGCCGCGGTGACCTCGACGGTGGCAGACCCGGTGAGGCGGTGGCCGACCCAGCGGAGGCGGAGGTTCCGCACGGCCTCGACGCCGGTGGTGTGTTCGAGGGCGTGCTCGGCCTTGCTCAGGAGGGCGGGGTCGATGGCGTCCATGAGGCGGGCGCCGATGGACTTCACCGTCCCCAGAGCAGGACCATGATCGAGACGGAGATGAGCAGGCCGAGGATCGGGTCCGCGATCGGGAACCCCAGCAGGACGCCGATCGCGCCGAGGACGACCGACAGGGAGGTGAACCCGTCGAGGCGGGCGTGCACGCCGTCCGCGACGAGGGCGGCGGAGCCGATCTTCTGGCCGACGCGGATGCGGTAGATCGCCACGGCCTCGTTGCCGGCGAAGCCGATCAGGCCGGCTGCGACGAGCAGCCAGGGATTCTCGATGGGCCGCGGGTTGATGAACCGGTCGATGGCCTGCCAGCCCGCGACGACGGCGGAGAGTGCGACGACGAACACGATGAACATGCCCGCGAGGTCCTCCGCACGTCCGTACCCGTGCGTGTAGCGGCGGTTCACGACCCGCCGGCCGAGGACGAACGCGACCCACAGTGGCACCGCCGTCAAGGCGTCGGCGAAGTTGTGGATCGTGTCCGCGAGGAGCGCGATCGACCCGGTGAACGCGACGATCACCGCTTGCAGCACGGTCGTGGCCAGCAGGATGAACAGGCTGATCTTCAACGCTCGGACGCCGGCGGTGCTGGCCTCCATCGCGTCGTCGATCGAGTCCGCAGAGTCGTGCGTGTGCGGCACGAACAGGTCGTAGAGGAACCCTTTCACTCCGCCGTGCGGATGCGAGTGCCCGTGCTCACCGTGGTCGTGGTCGTGGTCATGCCCGTGGTCATGCTGCTCGGCGTGGGTGTGCGCGTGATCAGTCATGCGGAGGCCTGCTCCCGGTGGTGGTGTGCCTGGCCGACGACATGCTCGGCCTGCTTCACAGCGTCGACCACCAGTTCCGACGCATGCTCGTCGGTCAGCCGGTAGAACACGGTCGTGCCTTCGCGGCGAGTCGACACCATCCGGGCCAGGCGGAGCTTGGCCAGGCGCTGCGACACCCCCGCGGGACTCTTGTCGACGACGTCAGCGAGGTGGTTGACGCTCATCTCCTCGGCGTTCCGCAGTGCGAGGATGATCTTCACCCGGGTGGCGTCCGCGAGCATCGCGAACACCTCGACTGCGAGCTCGACGTACTCGGACTCCGGGTCGAGTCCGCAAGGTTGCTTGCCTACGTGCACACGCAGATACTACACAATCAGCCGACCGGTAATGGTGTCTCGATAGCCGATCCTCTACTGGGACGGATGCTGCTCGTCACGTGGCCACCTCGCGAGTCGAAACGATGAAGCAGGCTGTACGACGACGAGGGCCCCGCTGCCATTCGGCAGCGGGGCCCTCGTCGTTGGTCGGGTCGATCAGAAGTCCCAGTCCTCGTCCTCCGTCACGACGGCCTTGCCGATGACGTACGACGACCCTGACCCCGAGAAGAAGTCGTGGTTCTCGTCCGCGTTGGGCGAGAGCGCCGACAGGATCGCCGGGTTCACCTCGGTGAGCTCCTTCGGGAACATCGGCTCGTACCCGAGGTTCATCAGCGCCTTGTTCGCGTTGTAGTGCAGGAACTTCTTGACGTCCTCGGTCAGCCCGACCTCGTCGTAGAGGTCCTGCGTGTACTGCGTCTCGTTCTCGTACAGCTCGAACAGGAGCGAGAACGTGTAGTCCTTCAGCTCGTCGCGCTCGGCCTGCGTGAGCTGCTCGAGCCCCTTCTGGTACTTGTACCCGATGTAGTACCCGTGGACGGCTTCGTCGCGGATGATCAGGCGGATCAGGTCGGCGGTGTTCGTGAGCTTCGCCCGCGAGGACCAGTGCATCGGCAGGTAGAAGCCGGAGTAGAACAGGAACGACTCGAGCAGCGTCGAAGCGACCTTGCGCTTCAGCGGGTTGTCGCCCTGGTAGTAGTCCATGACGATCTGGGCCTTCTTCTGCAGGTTCGGGTTCTCCTCGGACCAGCGGAAGGCTTCGTCGATCTCGGGCGTCGACGCGAGGGTCGAGAAGATCGACGAGTAGCTCTTGGCGTGCACCGACTCCATGAACGCGATGTTCGTGTAGACGGCTTCTTCGTGCGGGGTGATCGCGTCGGGGATGAGCGACACGGCGCCGACGGTGCCCTGGATGGTGTCGAGCAGCGTCAGACCGGTGAAGACCCGCATCGTCATCGTCTGCTCGGCCGGCGTCAGCGTGTTCCACGACTGCACGTCGTTCGACAGCGGCACCTTCTCCGGCAGCCAGAAGTTGTTGACGAGGCGGTTCCAGACCTCGACGTCCTTGTCGTCCTGGATGCGGTTCCAGTTGATGGCCTGGACCGAATCGATGAGCTTCAGCTTCTCGACCAACGCACGTTCCTGTTCAAGAGATGGTGACTAGATACCGGACTGGAGGCGCGGTGCGGGGCCGCCCCGCGCCTCCAGTCCATGATGAATTGCGTGAGCAATCAGAGCATGCACGATGCCGAAGGCATCACAGCATGCAGCTGACGCAGCCCTCGACCTCGGTGCCCTCGAGCGCGAGCTGGCGCAGACGGATGTAGTAGATCGTCTTGATGCCCTTGCGCCATGCGTAGATCTGCGCCTTGTTGATGTCGCGCGTGGTCGCGGTGTCCTTGAAGAACAGCGTCAGGGACAGGCCCTGGTCCACGTGCTGCGTGGCAGCGGCGTACGTGTCGATGATCTTCTCCGGCCGATCTCGTACGCGTCCTGGTAGTAGTCCAGGTTGTCGTTCGTCATGAACGGCGCCGGGTAGTAGACGCGACCGAGCTTGCCTTCCTTGCGGATCTCGATCTTCGACGCGATCGGGTGGATCGACGACGTCGAGTGGTTGATGTACGAGATCGAACCGGTCGGCGGGACGGCCTGCAGGTTCTGGTTGTAGATGCCGTGCTCCTGGATCGACGCCTTCAGCGCCTTCCAGTCGTCCTGCGTGGGGATCGTGATGTTCGCGTTGTCGAACAGCGAGGCCACGCGAGCGGTCGCCGGCGTCCACGCCTGGTCGGTGTACTTGTCGAAGAACTCGCCCGACGCGTACTTCGAGTCACGGAACCCGTCGAAGGTCTCGCCGGTCTCGATCGCGATCTGGTTCGACGCACGCAGGGCGTGGAACAGCACCGTGTAGAAGTAGATGTTCGTGAAGTCGATGCCCTCTTCGGAGCCGTAGTACACGCGCTCACGAGCCAGGTAGCCGTGCAGGTTCATCTGCCCGAGGCCGATGGCGTGCGACTTGTCGTTGCCGTCCTCGACGGAGCGAACCGACGAGATGTGCGACATCTGCGACACCGAGGTCAGGCCGCGGATGGCGGTCTCGATGGTCTTGCCGAAGTCCGGCGAGTCCATCGTCAGCGCGATGTTCAGCGAGCCGAGGTTGCAGGAGATGTCCTTGCCGATCTCCTTGTACGAGAGGTCCTCGTTGAAGGTGGTCGGGTGTTGACCTGCAGGATCTCCGAGCACAGGTTGGACATGTTGATCCGGCCCTTGATCGGGTTGGCCTTGTTCACCGTGTCCTCGAACACGATGTACGGGTAGCCCGACTCGAACTGGATCTCCGCGATCGTCTGGAAGAAGTCGCGCGCCTTGATCTTCGTCTTCTTGATGCGCGAGTCGTCCACCATCTCGCGGTACTTCTCGGAGATCGGGACGTCACCGAACGGGACGCCGTAGACCTTCTCGACGTCGTACGGCGAGAAGAGGTACATGTCCTCGTTGTTCTTGGCGAGCTCGAACGTGATGTCCGGCACGACGACGCCGAGCGACAGCGTCTTGATGCGGATCTTCTCGTCGGCGTTCTCGCGCTTGGTGTCGAGGAACCGCATGATGTCCGGGTGGTGCGCCGACAGGTACACGGCACCGGCGCCCTGACGCGCGCCGAGCTGGTTCGCGTACGAGAAGGAGTCTTCCAGCAGCTTCATCACGGGGATGATGCCCGACGACTGGTTCTCGATCTGCTTGATCGGAGCGCCGGCCTCGCGGATGTTGGAGAGGAGCAGGGCCACGCCGCCGCCACGCTTCGAGAAGCTGCAGCGAGGAGTTGATGCCGCGCGAGATCGACTCCATGTTGTCCTCGATGCGGAGGAGGAAGCAGGAGACGAGCTCGCCGCGCTGGGCCTTCGCGGTGTTGAGGAACGTCGGGGTCGCGGGCTGGAACCGGCCGGCGATGATCTCTTCGACGAGGTCGATCGCGAGCTGCTCGTTGCCCTGCGCCAGACCGAGGGCGGTCATCACGACACGGTCCTCGAAGCGCTCGAGGTAGCGCTTGCCGTCGAACGTCTTGAGCGTGTAGCTCGTGTAGTACTTGAACGCACCGAGGAACGTCTGGAACCGGAACTTCTTCGAGTACGCCAGGTCGTTGAGCTTCTGGATGAACTCGAGCGAGTACTGGTCGATCGTCTCGCGCTCGTAGTACTCGTTCTCGACCAGGTAGTCGAGCCGCTCCTTCAGGTTGTGGAAGAAGACGGTGTTCTGGTTGACGTGCTGCAGGAAGAACTGCTTCGCGGCCTCACGATCCTTGTCGAACTGGATGTTCCCGTCCGCGTCGTAGAGGTTGAGCATCGCGTTGAGGGAGTGGTAGTCCATCCCCGTCTGCGGCGACGTCAGATCGACGTCTGCAACTGCTGCGTCCAAAATGCATCCAATCCTGAGTTGACCGCCTGCACATCGTCAGGCGTGCCGAAGAGTTCGAAACGGTAGAGGACGGGGACGCCGCACTTCTGTGCGATGACGTCCCGGCGAGGCCGTACGCCTCGCCGAAGTTCGTGTTGCCCCGACGATCACACCGCGGATGAGCGAGCGGTTGCGTTCGTCGTTGAGGAACTTGATGACCTGCTTGGGGACCGCTCCGCGCCCGTTGCCGCCACCGTAGGTGGGCAGCACGAGGACGTACGGCTCGTCCGCATGGAGGAACGGGTCGTTCGGGTAGAGCGGGATCCGGTCCGCGTCGCGGCCGAGCTTCTCGATGAAGCGGGCCGTGTAACCGGACACGCTCGAGAAGTAGACCAATCGGCTCATGGTGCCCCTCCGGGAAGAAGGTGCGGACAGACGGACCGTGGCGTGTCCCGGGTGGTGCGTCGGCGTCGTTCAAACCAGCACAGTCTGAACGAGCTCGGGTCACCACCCGCGGACGCGAGGCGCCTTACGCCAGTTCGGCGCTGAGCGTCGCGATCTTGTCGGGACGGAAGCCCGACCAGTGGTCGTCGTCGGTGACGACGACCGGGGCCTGCAGGTAGCCGAGGCTCTTGACGTGCTCGAGCGCGGCTTCGTCGGTGGAGACGTCGTGCACCTCGTACTGGATGCCCTTGTTGTCGAGCGCCCGGTACGTCGCGGTGCACTGGACGCAGGACGGCTTGGTGTAGACGGTGACGGCCATGATCTCCCCTGGGTGGTGTGCTGTGTATGGGTTGTGCTGGTGCCTGTGGACCGGCGTTCCGCCCCTGTTCGAGGCGGGCGCTTTCCGGTGACTCGATACTACATCTAGTGGCCGACACCGGGACCGACCACAAGAGAAAGTGTTACAGCCGTGTAGTTCTCCACAGCGCCCTCCACAGTGTGAACATCTCGCGGAGGCCCGTGATTCCGCCACTGTTGCATCGGCCTCCGACACTCCTCCACACCTTGTGGAGGGCTCTCTCCACCGGTGTGGACATCGCACGCTCGGCGTGTCGCGACCACGGCGCTCTCCACACCTCCCCGGACGGGTGACACCCCCTTCCGTCCGGTCCGTACACTCGATCCGTGAGCACGTACGGACCTCTGCTGAAGACCCCGGTGTCGGCCGTGTCATCGCCGCCCAGCTCACCGCGCGGTTCCCGTTCGGCATGCTGTCGCTCGCGTACCTGCTGCACGTCGAGCACGTCTTCCACTCCTACGGTGCCGCCGGGCTCGTCCTCGCGACCACGAGTGTCGGGCAGGCGCTCGCGGGTCCGCTCACCAGTCGGTGGATGGGCAGCTGGGGCATGCGCCCGGTGCTCGTCCTGACGAGCCTCGTCGCGCTCGCGAGCATGGGCGTGATCGCCTTCGTCCTCATGCCGCTCTGGGCCTACGTGGTCGTCGGGTTCATCGGCGGCCTGGCCGTCCCGCCCGTGCAGCCCGCCGTGCGCACCATCTACCCGAAGATGGTGACCTCGTCGCAGCTCACCCCGCTCTTCTCCCTCGACGCGAGCGCGCAGGAGCTGATCTGGGTCGCCGGTCCGGTCATCACGACGTTCGTCGCGACGCAGGTCGGCACGGTGCAGGCGATCGTCCTCGCGATGGTGTTCCTCGTGGTCGGCGGCGCGTGGTTCATCGGCTCCCCCGAACTCGGCCGGGTCCGCATCCCCCGGTCGAAGCGCGCGTTCGGCGTCGTGCTGAAGCGCCCGTCGGTCGTCGTGGCAACCCTGACCGGCCTGCTCCTCATCGGTGCGTGTGCCGCGGTCGAGGCGAGTGTCACGAGCGTCTTCGGCGAGGGCAGCCCGAACGCCGGCATCGTCCTGGCGGTCTTCGCGATCGGGTCACTGATCGGCGGCCTGGCGTTCGGCCACCGTCCCATCTCCCCGAACACGCTGTGGACGCGGATGGCGATCGTGTTCGTCGGACTCGCCCTGGCCGTGGGCGGCACGAACTTCTGGTGGCTGTGCCTCGCGCTCGTGATCGCGGGCGCGGGCATCGCGCCGGCCCTCGCGGTGATGTTCGGTTCGGTGTCGGCGACGGTGAAGTTCTCCGACACCGCCGAGGCGTACGGCTGGATGGGTACCGGCAGCTCGATCGGCGCCGCGGGTGGCTCCGCCGTGGCGGGCTTCCTCATCGACGTCCACGGTGCGACGGGCGGCATGATGGTCGGCGCCGTGATGGCCGCGGTGGGCGTGGTCCTGCCGCTCGTCACGAAGCGCTGGCTCCCCGATCTGCGCGGCCGCGACGCGAGCCCCATCCCCGACACCGAGCCGGTGAACATCCCCACTTGAGGCACGGGCGGCGCGTAGGAGGTCGATCCGCGCGTAGGAGGTCGATCCGCGCGTAGGAGGTCGATCCGCGCGTAGGAGGTCGAAGATTCAGGCCACCTACGCGCGATTCTGCTTTCCACTTCGAGCGTGATGGGAAGGAAGGTGCTCATACACACTCCGGCGGACGGGCGCGTTCTCCACAATCGGATCGGAGGCACGGCGAGCCCCCGCAACGATCGGCAGGATGGATGCATGGTCACCCCTGTTCCCCTCCGCGACGGCGCGTCGATCCCCGCGATCGGCTTCGGCGTCTACAAGGTCGACGACACCGCAGCCGAGACGGCCGTCGGTCTCGCGCTCGACGCCGGGTACCGGCACGTCGACACAGCCGAGATGTACGGCAACGAGACCGGCGTCGGGAAGGCGATCCGTGCCTCCAGGCTGGATCGTGACGACGTCTTCGTGACGACCAAGGTGTGGAACGACCACCAGGGGCGCGACGCGACCCTGCGGGCGTTCGACGGCAGTCTCGGAAGACTGGGACTCGACGCGGTCGACCTGTACCTGATCCACTGGCCGGCCGCCGCGAGCGACCGGTACGTCGAGACCTGGCGGGCCCTCGTCGAGCCGCGGGAGTCCGGCCGGGCACGCAGTGTCGGTGCCTCGAACTTCCAGGTGCCGCACCTCGAGCGGATCGTCGGAGAGACCGGCGAGGTCCCCGCGGTGAACCAGGTGGAGCGGCACCCGTGGCTGCCGCAGCGCGACCTCATCGCGTTCCACGAGCAGCACGGCATCGTGACCGAGGCGTGGTCCCCGCTCGGCCGCGGGCGGCTCATCGACGAACCGGTGCTGACCCGCATCGCGGCCTCGCACGGTGTCAGCGTCGCGCAGGTGCTCGTGCGGTGGAACGTGCAGCAGGGCGTGGTCGTCCTGCCGAAGTCGGTGACGCCGTCGCGCATCCGCTCGAACCTCGACGTGGACGGGTTCGCGCTGAGCGACGAGGACCTCGCGGCGATCGCGTCGCTGGAGTCCGGGCGGCGGACGGGGTCGCATCCGGACGCGGTCTCCTAGCCGCGGCGAACGTGTGCGGGGGCGCATCAGTACGTTCGGAGCGTGAATGATCCTCAGCAGACTGCTCGCGAACAGCTCCGGCCCGACGAGCACCTGTACTGGGCCGGCACTGGCGACCCTGCGAAGCTGTTCGGAGCCAGGGACGGCTTCCTGGTGCCGTTCTCGCTCCTCTGGACCGGTTTCATCGTGAACTCGCTGGTCGACGTTCCTTGGAGCGGCACCCGGGGCCGACGGTGATCATCCCGCTCGCGATGGCGATCATCGGCCTGCACCTCGTGTTCGGCCGGTTCCTCGTGAAGGCCCACCGCAAGCGCACCACCGTGTACGCCCTCACCGACCGTCGAGCGCTGATCATCACGCCCGGGGATCACGAGAGGTCTCGGCAGCCCGCACCGACCGCACCATCACCTGGACCGCCCACCGTCGGCACTGCTCGGTCGAGTGGAACCACGGCGACCGACGAGACGTCAGGTCGCTGCTCGGCGGCGCTGCGACCGCGCGCATATACGCGAACACCGGGCTCGACGGTCTGTTCGGACCGCAGCTGTTCGCGTTCTGGGACGTTCGGGACGGCGAGGAGCTCGTCCAGGAACTCGACCGGGTCTCACGCTAGCCCCGGCGGTCCTCCTCGGACTGCCACGGCAGGTGCAGATCGCCGGGCGCGGGCTCGACGTCTCCCGCGTCGTCGGCGCCGCCGGTCCCCGGGGCCGCGACG
Source organism: Curtobacterium flaccumfaciens (assembly GCA_029689965.1). Taxonomy (GTDB): domain Bacteria; phylum Actinomycetota; class Actinomycetes; order Actinomycetales; family Microbacteriaceae; genus Curtobacterium; species Curtobacterium flaccumfaciens_E. The sequence continues at coordinate 3,814,007 of CP121450.1, forward strand.
ACCTTCGACGGATCGACGCCGTCCTCACGGAGGTCGGCACGGTCGCGCTGCTCGCTCTGGGACGCCCCCGTCTCCCGTTCGCTCGACGGGCTGTACGAGGTGTCGGCAGCGCGCTGGTCACGCTCGCCGACGCCGTCCGCGCCCTCGTGGCGTGCGGAGTCGCGGAGCACATCGCTCCGCGCACGGTCGTCGGACGGTTCGGGCCCAGGTGCCTTCGGGAGGCTGTCGCTCATGCCGCGCACGGTAGTCCGTCCGTCCCGGGTGCCGGTTCGGTCACGGGTCGCGGTCCGTTACGGTTGACCAGCACTCGCCACACGCAGCGAGCACTCGCCACACGCAACCAGCACCGGCCACACGCAGGAGGTCCCACCGTGACGATCGTCGCCGCAGCAGACGGCTCAGCCCTCGGCAACCCCGGCCCCGCCGGCTGGGCCTGGTACGTCGACGACGACCGCTGGGCCGCCGGTGGTTGGCCGAACGCCACGAACAACCAGGGCGAGCTCACCGCCGTGCTCCAGCTGCTCCGCGCGACGAAGGACACCGGCGAGCCGCTGCACATCCTCTGCGACAGTCAGTACGCGATCAAGGCGTGCACGGAGTGGCTCGCCGGCTGGAAGCGGAAGGGCTGGCGGAAGGCCGACGGCAAGCCGGTCCTGAACGTCGAGATCATCAAGGAGCTCGACGCCGAGCTCCAGGGCCGCGAGGTCACGTTCGAGTGGGTCCGGGGCACGTCGGACACGAGATGAACGAGGCTGCCGATGTCCGTGCCCGCGGCGCCGCGACGGCCTACCAGCAGGGCACGGACGTCCCGCACGGCCCGGGCTGGCCCGGGTCGAGGTCACGGAGCCGGCCGCGATGCCGGAGGCGACGCCCCCGGCGACGCTGTTCTGACCGGGGCCGCAGCCGCGGAGTCCTGCCCGAGCGCGAACGGGACGCGCCTCAGTACGTCCCGTCGCGCCGGTCCTGGCGCGTGATCTGCTCACCCGATGCCGGGTCGACGCCGGACCGGGTCGTGGTCGTCGTCCGCCGGCCACCGAAGGCCACCGCGAGGCTGATGATGAGCAGGACGACGCCGGCCGCCATCAGGATGTAGCCGATCAGCCGCAGGTCGATCCCGGCGAGCTGGATGTTCAGGGCGAACGCCACGATGGCGCCGATGACGATCAGGGCGATGCTCGATCCGATGCGCACGGTGGTTCCTCTCGCTTTCGGTCCCGGACCGGACGGCTCCGGGCTGGCGTCGAAGCTACCCGTCGACCGGGACCGACGTTCCCAGAGCCTCGTCGCGTCAGTCGACGTCGACGTCCGTCCACCCGTCGAACCGTCCGATCTCGGTCACCCGGACCACGGCCTCGCCGGCTTCGTCGGAGGCGTCGAGGTCGATCGTCGCCGAGAACCCGAAGTCCTTGTCGCCGGACGGGTCGGCGAAGATCTGCCGGGCACGCCAGACCCGCGCCCCGCCCTGGGCGACAGCCTCGGACAGCACGAGGTACTGCATCGACCGGGCATCTGCATCCGTCCCGACCTCGTCGTGCGACTCGTAGTACTCCCCAGCACGGCGTCCCAGGCGTCGGCGTCGAACCCGGCCGCTCCGTCGAGTGCGCCGAGCCCGTCGACGTCGTCGGCGGCGGCGAGCAGCACCCGTTGGAACAGGGCGTTGCGCACGAGCACCCGGAACGCGCGCACGTTGCCGGTGAGTCGGGCGGGCTGCGGCGGAGCGATCTCCTCGTGTTCGGCCGAAGCCTCCTCCACGGAGCCGTTCATCAGCGCCTCCCACTCGTCGACGAGTGACGAGTCGGTCTGCTTGACGACCTCGCCGAGCCACTCGACCAGATCGTCGAGCTCGGGCGTGCGCTGCTCCTCCGCGATCGTCTGTCGCATGGTGCGGTACGCGTCGGACAGGTACCGGAGGACGAGCCCCTCCGACCGGGTCAGCTGGTAGAACCGCACGAAGTCGCCGAACGTCATCGCGCGCTCGTACATGTCCCGCACGACCGCCTTGGGAGAGAGCGCGAAGTCGAGCACCCACGGCTGTTCGGCGGCGTAGGCCTCGTACGCCGCTTCGAGCAGCGGAGCGAGCGGCTTCGGCCAGGTGACCTCCTCGAGCAGTTCCATCCGCTCGTCGTACTCGATGCCCTCCTGCTTCATCCGGGCAACGGCCTCGCCGCGTTCCTTGAACTGCTGCTGCGACAGGATCGCTCGCGGGTCGTCGAGGGTGGCCTCGACGATGGACACCATGTCCAGCGCATAGGTCGGCGAGGACGGGTCGAGCAGTTCGAAGGCGGCCAGCGCGAACGGCGAGAGCGGCTGGTTGAGCGCGAAGTTCGGGCGATGTCGACCGTCAGGCGGTAGGAACCGTCGACCTTCTCGATGACCCGCGCGTTGATGAGCGTCCGGGCGATCACGAGCGCTCGCCGGGCCATCGCGAGCTGCCGGGCGCGGGGCTCGTGGTTGTCGAACACGAGCGACCGCACCGACTCGAACGGAGAACCGCCCCGTGCCACGACCGACAGCACCATCGCGTGCGTGATCCGCATCCGCGACACCATCGGCTCGGGCTCGGCGGCGATGAGACGCTCGAACGATGCCTGCCCCCAGGACACGAACCCGTCCGGAGCCTTCTTCTTCTTGACCTTGTTCTTCTTCTTGGGGTCGTCCCCGCCTTGGCCGCGGCGCGGGCGTTCTCGATGTCGTGCTCGGGCGCCTCGGCGACGACGTCGCCCTCGGTGTCGTAGCCGGCGCGTCCGGCACGTCCAGCGATCTGGTGGAACTCGCGCGCGGAGAAGCTGCCGCATCTTCGTGCCGTCGAACTTCGTCAGCCCGGTGAGCAGCACGGAGCGGATCGGCACGTTGATGCCGACACCGAGGGTGTCGGTGCCGCAGATGACCGGCAGGAGTCCGCGCTGCGCCAGCTGCTCGACGAGCCGCCGGTACTTCGGCAGCATGCCCGCGTGGTGCACGCCGATGCCGGCGCGGATCAGGCGCGACAGTGTCTGCCCGAAGCCGGAGCTGAACCGGAACCCGGCGACGGCCGCGGCGATCTCGTCACGCCGCTCCCGCGAGGCGACGCGGACCGACATGAGCGCCTGCGCCCGCTCGAGTGCCGCGGCCTGGGCGAAGTGGACGATGTAGACGGGCGCCTTGCCGTCCTCGAGCAGCCGTTCGACGGTCTCCTGCACGGGCGTCATGACGTACTCGTACTCGAGCGGCACGGGACGTGAGACGCCGGTCACCCGGGCGGTCGGGCGTCCGGTCCGCCGCGAGAGGTCGTCCGCGATCGTGGTGACGTCGCCGAGGGTGGCCGACATGAGCAGGAACTGCGCACGCTCGAGCACGAGCAGCGGCACCTGCCAGGCCCACCCGCGGTCCGGGTCGCCGTAGTAGTGGAACTCGTCCATCACGACGACGTCCACCTCGGCGGAGGGGCCCTGCCGCAGCGCCAGGTTCGCCAGGATCTCGGCCGTGCAGCACACGATCGGTGCGTCGGCGTTGACACTGGAGTCGCCCGTCACCATGCCGACGTTCTGCGCGCCGAACAGGTCGACGAGCTGGAAGAACTTCTCGGACACGAGCGCCTTGATCGGCGCCGTGTAGTAGCTCCGCTTGCCCTCGGCGAGCGCGGCGAAGTGCGCGCCGGCGGCGACCAGTGACTTGCCAGTGCCGGTCGGGGTGCTGAGCACGACGTTGGCGCCGGAGACGAGCTCGATGAGCGCTTCGTCCTGCGCCGGGTAGAGCGGGCGGCCCGTCCGCGGCCCAGGTGGCGAACGCCTCGTAGACCGCGTCGGGGTCGACGGCGCCGTCGACCGCCGCCGGCAGGGCGGCGACGAGCGGCGGGACGGTGGTGACGTCGGACATGCGTCCATCCTCCCAGGTGGGTGGCGACCAGGGGGCTGACGGGAGGCGCGGTGCGGGCCAGACCCGCGCCTCCAGTCCGACGTCTGCGCACGACCAGGGCACATTTCGATACGCGCGCATAGACTCACGTCGTGCGCGATCTCGGCTTCCTGTCCTTCGTCCCGAACCACGGCGGCACCGCGGGCGCAGCCGCCGCGCTGGAGGACGGCCTCCGGCTGTTCCAGGCCGCGGAATCCCTCGGGTACGGCACCGGCTGGGTCCGCGGTCGGCACTTCGAGCCGTTCCTCACGAGCCCGATGACGTTCTTCGCGGCAGCGGCCCAGCGCACCAGCACGATCGGGTTCGGTACGGCGGTGCTCGGCATGCGGTACGAGGACCCGGTCCGGCTCGCCGAGGACGCGAGCACCGTGGACCTGCTCAGCGGAGGACGCGTGCAGCTCGGGATCAGCACGGGGATCGCCGGGTACGGGCCGATCCTCGACCCCGCGTTCGGCGGCGCCGAGCGCAGCTTCCGCGACGAGGCCGAGACACGCGCGGCGCGGCTGCTCGAGGTGTTGCGGGGCGACCGGCTCGGCGACGCGGGCACGGGCTACGAGAGCATCCAGGCGGGAGCGGACCTCGCGCTGCAGCCGCTCAGCCCCGGCCTGCGGGAACGCGTCTGGTGGGGCGGCGGCAGCAGGGGCACGGCGCTGCGCACTGCGGAGAAGGGCCTGCTGCTGCACTGCTCCACGCTGAACACCGAGGACACGGGTGCGCCGTTCGCCGAGGCGCAGGCCGACCAGATCGACGCCTACCGCCAGCGCTTCGCCGAGCTGCACCCGGACCGGACACCGAGGGTCGCGGTCGGCCGGATCATCGTCCCGCTGCTCGACGACCACGACCGCGCGGTGCACGAGGAGTTCCTCACCGGCTGCGCGAGCGGGATGGACGACGAGGGGCGCCCGCTCTCGGGCACGCCGCCGTTCCGCTTCAGCAAGGTCCTGTCCGGCGAGCCGTCGGCGATCGTCGACGCACTGCTCGCCGACCCCGCGGTCCGCACGACCGACGAGCTGGTGGTCACCCTGCCCGCCAACGGCGACGCGGCGTCGCACGAACGGATCCTCCGGATCGTCGCGGAGCAGATCGCCCCGGTGGTCCGCGCACAGGGCTAGGGCATCCGGCTGGGCCCGCACCAGGAGATGGTGAGGCTCCTGGGAGCCCGGCCGGATGACCATCTCGTCCCTGATCCGCACGGGATGGTGCACTCATCGTTCCACCGACCGAGCGGTTTGTCACACGACCATGCGGCTTGTGGACCAAAAACGTGACGAACAGTCATTCGGAGGGGCAGGCCATGACGCGGCCACCTCTGGGCGTCAGGCCGCGGGAAGAGCGAATGCGCCCCGCGCGGACGCGGGGACGCATTCTGGACGCACCGGGGCCACCAGGGCTCCATCGGCCGGATCAGGAGACCGTGTCGCACGCACGGCGACCCGTTCTCGGTGCGCGCACCGACGGTAACCAGCCGTCTGGCGCAGACCGATGCTACTCAACCAGCGTCCCGTCGGCGCGGAAACCGGACGAATTCACGCCAGTTCGAGGGCCACGGTGCCGGATTCGTCGGCGACGGAGGCTCCGACGTGCAGGGTGAACGCGCCCGGCTCGTAGGCCCAGGCGCCGTCTCGGTGCTCACCGGCCCAGTGCGCGAACGCCCGGGCCGGCACCTCGATCGACACCTCGGTCGACTCGCCCGCCCCGAGCCGCACGGGCGCGAACCCGACGAGCCAGCGCACCGGACGGTCGATCGCCGAGGTCTCCCGCGAGGCGTAGACCTGCACGACGTGCTTGCCCGCGCGCGGCCCGGTGTTCGCGACGGTCGCGGTGACGATGACGGCGTCGCCCTCGCGCACGGTCGGGGTCGCCGTGACGCCGTCGATCGACCACGTCGTGTAGCCGAGGCCGTGGCCGAACGGGTACGCCGGCTCGGCGCCGGCGCGCAGCCAGGCCCGGTACCCGATGTGGATGCCCTCGCCGTACTCGACCTTGCCGTCGACCGGCGTCACGTTCGACACCGGGACGTCCGCGAGGGCCGCCGGCCACGTGGTGGGCAGGCGGCCGCCGGGCTCCCGCACGCCCGTGAGCACGTCGGCGAGCGCGTTGCCGTACTCCTGACCACCGAACCAGGTGAGGAGCACCGCGGCGACGTCGTCCCGCCAGGGCATCTCGACCGGGGAGCCGGCGTTGACGACCACCACGGTGTTCGGGTTCGCCGCGGCGACGGCGCGGACCAGGTCGTCCTGGTGACCGGGCAGCGCGAGCGAGTCACGGTCGTAGCCCTCGGACTCGACCTTCGCGTTCGTGCCGACGACCACCAGGGCGACGTCCGCCGCCGCTGCAGTGGACACGGCGTCGGCGATGCGGTCCGCGGGGTCCGCGTCGCTCGGCTCGGTGCCGAACTGGTAGGCGAGCACTCCGCCGAGCGTCTCGTCCTGGACGATGTCGTACTCGATGCGGATCGCGACCTGCTGTCCCTCGACCACGTCGACCGGGACCGAACGCGCCGGCGGGTTGAGGAACGCCGCGCCGAGCTGGTCGCCGTCGAACGGCACGTCATCGTCGACCACGAGCGCCCCGTCGATCCACATCCGGGAGCGTCCGGCGGCGCCGAAGCCGATCCGCACCGTTCCGGTCGACGTCGCGGTGTACGTGGTGGTGATGTCGAGCCGGTCGGCCTCTCGTGTCGGGGCGTCGCCGCCGAACCAGAACAGCGCGGTGGCCCGACGGTCCTCGACGAAGAGCTCCTCGCCGTCCTTGACGAAGGCGACCCGGGCACCGGGCTCCCCCGTCGTCGGGTTCGTGATCGTGGACAGCGGGAACTCGGCGATGCCCTCCTGCACGACCGCACCGATCGAGTAGTCGATCGTCGCGCCCGGGAACGCCGTGCGGACCCCGTCGAGCGGCGACACGACCGAGGACGGCACCACGGTGGCCGAACCGCCGCCCTGCGTGCGGGCCTGGTCGGCGTTGTGGCCGATCACGGCGATCCTCGCCACGGCGGGCGCGTCCAACGGCAGGATGCCGGTGTTGCGGACCAGGACCGTGCCCTCGGCCTCGGCCTCGCGGACGAACGCGACGCCGTCCTCGACGTGCACCGGCTGCGCGGCCACGGGCTCGAAGCCCTCGAGAGCGCCGACGCGGGCAGCCAGGGTCAGGATGCGGCGGACCTTGCGGTCGACGGCCTCGATCGGCACGTCACCGGACCGCACGGCGGCGAGGAGCGGACCCTCGCTCCACCACTGGTTCGGGCCGGGCATGGCGACGTCCTGCGACGCCTTCGCCGAGTCGACGGAGCGGACGCCGGTCCAGTCGGAGACGACGATGCCGTCGAAGCCCCACTCGGAGTTGAGCGGTGTCTCGAGCAGCTCGTGCTCCGACGCCGTGACGCCGTTGATCGAGTTGTACGACGACATGATCGCCCAGGCGTGTGCCTCGGTCACGGCCTTCTCGAACGCGAGCAGGTACAGCTCGCGCAGCGCCCGGTCGGAGACCTCGGTCGACGCGGTGAAGCGATCGGTCTCGTAGTCGTTCGCGACGTAGTGCTTCGGGGTCGCGGCCACGCCGTTCTCCTGCACGCCGTCGACGTAGGACGCTGCCAGGTCACCGGTCAGGACCGGGTCCTCGCTGAACGCCTCGAAGTGGCGGCCGCCGAGCGGCGAGCGGTGCAGGTTGATGGTCGGGCCGAGCACGACGTCCACACCCTTGCGGCGGGCTTCGACGGCCGCGGCGGCGCCGTACCGCTTCGCGATCGCGCGGTCCCACGACGCCGACAGCGCGGTCGCGGACGGCAGGTTGAGCGACGGGTCGCGCTCGTCCCACACCTCGCCGCGGACACCCGAGGGTCCGTCCGACATGAGGACACGGCGCAGACCGATCTTCTCGATCGGCCACGTGGTCCAGAAGTCACGCCCGGTGAGCAGCTGCACCTTCTCCTCGATCGACAGCTGGCCGAGGAGCGCGTCGACGCGCTCCTCCGTCGGACGGGAGGCGGTGCTCGCGGTCTGCAGGTCGGTCACGGCGTCGTGTCCTTTCGTCGGGAGGGAACTCGCGTTCGGAACGCCACGGTACCATCAAAACCACATTTGACTCGGTTTTCTGCGCGGACTCCGAGCGGTACAGTCCTGCCATGGCACGACGGGGTTCGTACGCGAAGGGCATCGCGAAGCGCGAAGAGATCCTCACGACGGCCCTCGAGCTCGTCGCGAGCCAGGGCTTCCGGCGGACGAGCATCAAGGACATCGCCGACGCGGTGGGGCTGACGCAGGCCGGGCTGCTGCACTACTTCGACTCGAAGGACGAGCTCTGGGTCGAGATCCTCCGGCGACGCGACGAGGTCGACAACGCGACGGACTGGCACGCTTCCGATCCCGCGGCGCTCCTCGCGGCGATCGTCCGGCACAACACCGAGGTGCCTGGCCTGGTGCAGATGTTCGTGAACCTGTCCGCTGCCGCGGCCACGGACCGGGAGCACCCGGCGCACGAGTACTTCCGGCAGCGCTACGACAACTCGCGGCGCGACGTCGCCGCCGACTTCCGCGCGATGCAGGCGGACGGCCGCCTCCGCCCCGACGTCGATCCGGAGCAGCTGGCGAGCGTGCTCCTCGCGATCTCGGACGGCATGCAGATCCAGTGGCTCTACGACCCGTCACGGGACATGGCGGAACACGTCGAGCTGGTCGCGCGACTCGCGATCGCGCAGGCGACGCCAGCCTCCTAGCCTCTCTGACCCCCGCGGAACCAGGTTCCGGACACAACACCGTGCCCGTCCGCGGTTCCATGTCCGGAACCTGGTTCCGCTACGCGGCGACGGCACGGCAGGATGGACGTGCCCGAGAGGGCAGCGACCGACGACGATGTGGAGTGACGCGATGACGCGTGTAGTGGTGACCGGCGGCAGCGGCAAGCTCGGACGGGCGGTGGTCCGAGACCTCGACGAGCACGGGTACGACGTGGTCCTGCTCGACCGCGTGCCCTCCCCGACAAGCCCGAGCGGGTGCAGTTCGTGCGCACGGACCTCGGCGACTACGGACAGGTCCTCGGCGCGTTCACGGGTGTGGACGACCGGTACGACCGCGTCGACGCCGTGGTGCACCTCGGCGCGATCCCGGCCCCGGGGCAGGTGCCCGACGTCGCGCTGATCACGAACAACGTCACGGCGTCGATCAACGTCTTCCACGCCGCCCGCGCCGCGCGGATCAAGAACCTCGTGTGGGCGTCGAGCGAGACGCTGCTCGGCATCCCGATGGGCGAGCACCACCCGCCGTACCTGCCGGTGGACGAGGAGTTCGCCGTCCGGCCGCAGTCCTCGTACTCGCTCGGCAAGGCGGTCGAGGAGGAGATGGCCCGCCACTTCACGCGCTGGGACCCCGAGCTGAAGATGATCGGGCTGCGCTTCTCGAACGTGATGGACGAGGGCGACTACCCGGCGTTCCCGTGGGATGCGAGCCCCGAGGCGAAGACGTTCAACCTGTGGTCGTACATCGACTCCCGCGACGGGGCGCAGGCCGTGCGCAGGGCGGTCGAGGCCGAGCTCACCGGGTTCGAGGCGTTCGTGATCGCGAGCCCCGACACCGTGATGGACACCCCGACCATCGAGCTCGTCGAGCGGTACGTGCCGGACATCGAGCGCCGTGCGGACATCGACGGCGTCAGCTCGCTGCTGTCCAGCGAGAAGGCCCGCGAACTCCTCGGCTACGCCCCCGAGCACAGTTGGCGGGACCACCGGTCCTGACCGTCGCCCGACTCAGGCGGGACGAGCCGGTCCCGACCGTCGCCCGACCCAGGCGGGACGAGCCGGTCCCGACCGTCGCCCGACCCAGGCGGGACGAGCCGGTCCCGACCGTCTCCCGACTCAGGCGGGAGCAGGAGGCCGTCGAGCACGAGGTCACGGGCTCGAGGCAGCAGGTCCGCGGCGAGCGCCTCCTCGTCGACGCCGGTGATCTGTGCGATCGCGCCGATGATCGCGGCGACCGACAGCTCGCCGTCGCAGGCGCCCACGAACGCGGCGAGCGCCGTGTCCGCGTCCACCCGCCGGCCGAATCCGCCGCCCTGCACGAGCGTCATCACGGTGGGGTCGTCGTTGCCCGGCCAGTAGAAGCGTTCCTCGGTGACGTCGCCGGCGACCCGGAGGTGCGTCGCGGCGAGGTCCGCGTCGTCGTGGGTGCCGAGCCAGGCCGCCGCGTCGAGGACCCGCGCGACGGTCGCGCCGAGGCCCGCCGGGTTGGAGCCGAGCGTCTCGGGACACGCTCGAACCGGCGGAGACTCGCCGCGCCTCCCGGCCGGGGCTTCCTGACCACGACGTAGCCGAAGCCGACCCCGGTGACGTGCCGCGCAGCGAAGTCGTCGAGCCAGGCGTCGACGAGCCGGTCGAACTCGGGCGTCCCCGGCTTGGTGCCGCCGTCGCGGATCCACGTCTCGGCGTAGCCGGGCGGGTCCTGTCGTTCACGCTCGACGACCCAGGCGTCGAGGTCCGTGTCGGCGAACCACGCGCGGACCCGGTCGAGCCCGTCCGCGCCCCAGTGGTACTCCCAGTTGCCGAGGAGCTGCGCCGTGCCCCCTGGTGCGAGGTGCTCGCCCAACCCACGGAGCACGGTCTCGACGAGCGTGTCGCCGACCATGCCGCCGTCACGGTACTCGTACGAGGGGACGCCCTCGCGGCGCGGTGTGATGACGAACGGCGGGTTCGAGACGACGCGGTCGAAGCGCTCTCCGGCGACCGGCTCGAACAGCGAGCCGAGACGGAACTCGATGCCGTCGATGCCGTTGAAGCTGTGCGTTGAAGCGGGCGATGTCGAGCGCTCGCTGCGAGATGTCGGTGGCGACGACCTCGTCGGCGAAGCGTCGTGCGTGCATGGCCTGGATGCCGCAACCGGTTCCGAGGTCGAGCACCCGCCGGACGGGCACCGGCACCTGCAGGCCGGACAGCGTCGTGGTCGCGCCGCCGATGCCGAGGACGTGCTCCTCGTCGAGGGCCGCCCCGAGCGCGAGCTCTCCGAGGTCCGACACGATCCACCAGCTGCCGGCGCCCAGGTCGTCGACGAACGCGTAGGGGCGCAGGTCCACGGCGGGGTGGACCGTGCCGCCGACGGTACGGACCAGCCCGGCCGCCTCGACCGCGGCGACACCGGCGCTCGGGAACGCCCGGTCGGCGTCGCCGCGCGGGACCGGCAAGCCGAGCACGAACAGCGTGGCGATCGTGCTCAGCGGGGTGGTGTCGCGCGCGCCGAGCGCCCGGAGCGCGGCGACCCGGGACCCACGGTGCAGTGATGCCGCTGCTTCCGCTCCCCAGAGCGCGTCCAGTCGCTCGACGGTGAAGCCGGCGTCGTCGAGGTCCCGCCGCAGGGCATCGGCGACCGCGGGTTCCGCGCCGACGGTGGGCAGCGTGTGGCCGTCGCTCACGCGGGGACGTCCACGCGCATGAGGGCCGCGGGGACCTCCCACGCGATCACGAGGTCCAGCAGGCCCGGGAAGCGCTCTTCCACGTCCTCGACGCGGACACGGCTGCTGCGGGTCAGTCCCTGCTGGTGCTGCTCGAGCAGCCCGGCCTCGCGCAGGACGCGGAAGTGGTGCGTCAGCGTCGACTTCGGGCGGTCGATCCCGACCCACCCACAGCTGCGGGTGCCGCCAGCGGCATCGACGAGGTAGCGGTGCAGGATCGCCAGCCGGATCGGGTCGCTCAACGCGTCCAGCACGAGGGGCAGCTCCATCTGGGCCGGGGTCGGCTGCGGCAGGTGTTCGGGAGCATCCACGGACGCGGGCATGGACGGGACGCTACCACTGTCCGATCGCAAGTACGACTTGCATCGTACAATCAGGTGCGGTAACAATGCGGTACGACTCAACTCGTACTGGAAGGGGCGCCCGTGGCGCAGTCAGCTCGCTCGATCGCCGGGTTCTGGATCATCGCGGCGATGCTCCTCGTGTCCGTGGCGTCCTCGGCGGTGCCGTCGCCGATCTACCCCGTGTACGCCGCCGAGTGGCACCTCACCCCGCTCATGCTCACCGGCGTGTTCGCGATCTACGTCGCCGGCCTCCTCGCGAGCCTGCTCGTCGCCGGCCGGCTCTCCGACCACGTCGGCCGCAAGCCCGTGCTCGTCGTCGGTGGCCTCGGTGTCGCCCTGTCGCTCGGGCTGTTCGCGGTCGCGGACGGCGTCGGCGCCCTCATCGTCGACCGCATCGTGCAGGGCGTCTCGGTCGGCCTGCTCATCGGTGCGCTCGGCGCCGCGCTCATCGACAACTCCCTCGAGCGCCACCCCGCACTGGCCGGCGTGCTCAACGGGGTCGTCCCTCCGGTCGCCCTCGCGACCGGGGCCTGTCGAGCGGCGCCCTCGTGCAGTGGGGTCCGGCGCCGGAGCAGCTCGTCTACGTCCTCTTCGGAGCACTGCTCGTCCTCATGGTGATCGCGCTCGTCGTCGTGTCCGAGCGCGTCGTACCGCGTCCGGGAGCCCTCCGCTCCCTCGTCCCGCGCATCAGCGTCCCGCGGTCCTCCCGTCGTCTGTTCCGCGGCGTCGCCGGCTCCCTCGTCGCGAGCTGGGCCCTCGGCGGCATGTTCCTGTCGCTCGTCCCCTCGGCGCTCGGAGCGGTGTTCGGCATCACCAACCACTTCGCCGCCGGCGCGCTCATCGCCGTCGTCACCGGTGTCGGCGCCCTGACCGGGCTCGCGATCCAGCGGATGGACACCCGACGCGCAGTGCTGGTCGGGCTCGTCGCGCTCGTGCTCGGACCGGTGGTCACCGTGTCGTTCGTGGCGGCGCACTCCCTGCCGGGCCTGGTCATCGGCAGCGCGATCGCCGGTGTCGGCTTCGGTGCCGGCTTCCAGGCTCCGCTGCGGATGCTGCTCGCCACCGCCGCCCCGACGCACCGCGCCGGACTCCTCTCGACGATCTACGTCGTGAGCTACCTCGCCTTCGGCGTCCCCGCGGTCATCGGCGGCCTGCTCGAACCGGCGGTCGGCCTCGTACCGGTGATCGCCGGGTACGGGGCGTTCATCGTCCTGGCCGCGGCCGTCGCCCTCGTCCTGCAGCTCACGTCGAAGGAGACGGCGGCCGTGGAAGAGGCCGCCGCCGAGGTCGTCGAGTGCACGACCACCGGCTCCGTCCGCGTGGCCCCGGCCGACTGACGCCGACGCTGGGTCGCGCTGGTCGCACTGGGTCGCGCTGGGTCGCGCTGGGTCGCACGGTGCGAGGTCGCGCGAGCACGTCGCACGCAGTGTGCGAGGTTCCGACGACGGTGCGACCCGAATCCCCTCGCACAGTGCACGGAAGCTCGCACGGTGCGTTCGCGCCCTCACACGGTGCGTTCGTGCCCTCACACGGTGCGTTCGCGCCCTCACACGGTGCGTTCGCGCCCTCGCACGGTGCGTTCGTGCCCTCGCACGGTGCGGGATCACGGAACCCCGCCGCGCGTCAGTGCCCCGGTCGCGCGCGCTTCGTCCCCGGGCCCGCACACCGACGCTGCGGTGCGCGTCCGCGTGCGCCGCGTCGACGTCGGCCTTGCCACGGTCGGCAGCGTCGCGCAGCCACTGCGGCCCGTGCGCCTTCGCCCAGTCCCAGAAGCGGTGCAGCTGGGCGCGGAGCCACGTGATGATCCGGTGGAAGAAGTGGAACTCGCTCGCGAGGATCGTCAGCCCGATGAACACCACGAGCCACCCGGGGCCGGGCAGCGGCACGAGGATGAGCCCGATCACCACGACGAGGCCGCCGATGATCCCGACGAGCACCTTGTAGAAGAGGTGCAGGTGCGGCCGGGCGTGGATCCACGCGCGGAGGTCGTGGAACCACTGGAAGCGACGGCGCGGCACGTCGACGCGGTCGACCGCGTCGGTCCGCTCGTCCGGGTCGACTTCCATGTGCGGAAATGTAGGACTCGCGGCTGGGAATCCGCGGCGCACGCGGTGGACGCGCGGTGCGTTCCGGACGGGGCCCACGCCGCCGGTTCCGGACCGACGCGCCAGCGGCGGGCCAGCCGTGCCGGTGGGGAGGGGCGCGTGACGGCACCGACCCGCGCCTTGCCGACCGAGAGTGGTGCGGATCGGAGCGTCGTCAGGCGTGCGCGACACAGGTCGCGGCCCACGGGACGGCGTCGAGCCGTGCCTCCGGGATCGGCTCCCGCCCACGCCGCACCGCCCGTAGGTGCCCGCGTCGAGCCGTGCGAGCGCGGCGTCCACCAACCTGATCCGCTCGCGCGCGTCGTCCCGCACCGCTCCGAGCGAGCCGCGCTCCCACGCGAGGGTCGCGCCCTCCGGATCGTGCTCGTCGTCGGAGTTCGCGTCCTGCCTGGCGTCGCTGACGTCGCGCATGCTCCGCTCGACGTCCGCGAGCAGGCGCTCGTTGCGCGTCCGTTCCGACTCGAGCGCCTGTCGCGGATCGTCCATGCCGGACACCGTAGTCGCCGCGGAATGGACGCGCAGTCGAATGCGTTCGTATCGACATGACGAAGATCGGGTTCCTGTCGTTCGGCCACTGGCGCGACGTTCCGGGGTCGAAGGTCCGCAGCGGCCGGGAGGCCCTGGTGCAAGCCATCGACCTCGCGGTGGCCGCAGAAGAAGCGGGCGTCGACGGCGCATACTTCCGCGTGCACCACTTCGCACCGCAGCAGGCCGCCCCGTTCCCGCTGCTCTCCGCGATCGCCGCCCGGACCAGCCGCATCGAGATCGGCACCGGCGTCATCGACATGCGGTACGAGAACCCGCTCTACATGGCCGAGGAGGCAGCAGCAGCCGACCTCATCTCCGGCGGCAGACTGCAGCTCGGCGTCTCTCGCGGCTCACCTGAGACCGCTCTCGCCGGTTACCAGCAGTTCGGCTACGTCCCCGACGCCACCGACGAGAACGGCGGCGACATGGCACGGGCGCACACCGACGTGTTCCGCCGTGCGATCGCCGGTGAACCGATGGCCAATGCGAACCCACAGATGACCGGCGCCGTCGGGTCCCTGCCGGTCTTCCCGCAGTCCGACGGCCTCGGCGACCGGATCTGGTGGGGCGCCGGCACCCGCGCGACCGCCGAGTGGACGGCCGAGCAGGGCATGAACCTGATGTCGTCGACACTGCTCACGGAGGACACCGGCGTGCCGTTCGACGAGCTGCAGGCCGAGCAGATCGCGCGGTTCCGGTCGACGTGGGAGGCGATGGGCTGGGACCGCGAACCGCGTGTGTCGGTGTCGCGCAGCATCATCCCGATCATCGACGACGAGTCGCGGCACTACTTCGGCGTGCGGGCTCAGGTCGAGGGGCAGGACCAGGTCGGACACCTCGACGGTGGGCTCGCCCGCTTCGGCCGCTCCTACATCGGGTCGCCTTCGGACCTGGTGGCGGAACTCGCGGCCGACAAGGCCGTCCGGGCCGCGGACACCGTGCTCGTCACGGTGCCGAACCAGCTCGGTGTCGACTTCAACGCCCGGCTGCTCGCCGCGGTCAAGGACGTGTTCGCCGAGGTCGACGCAGCGCCGGTCCCCGCCTGAGGCACGTGTCCGCACTTGTGCCGACACCCGGGCTGGGACTGTGGCGGGTTCCCGCGCTCACGTAGCGTCGGGGTGCGCCATCCCCGCACCCCGAGGAGCACGCCGTGACGCTGCCGGCCGCCGGCTGGTTCCCCGACCCGCAGGACGCCAGCCGCCTGCGCTGGTGGGACGGACGCACCTGGGGAGCGGCGACACGGGCGCTGCCGAGCCGTACGGAGCCGATCGTGCCGGTCGTCGTCGCACCCGTGGGACCGTCGTTCTCGGTGCAGCCCGCCGCGATCCGAACGGCGTCGTGGGCATCTGGCGGTTCCGGGGTGCAGCGGTTCAGCGCGTTCTCGTCGCTGGCCGTCCTGTTCGCGGCGCTGTCGGTGGCGGTGAACCCGTGGGGCGTGTGCAGCGCAGCGGCGATCGTCGCCGGGCTGCTCGCGGCGGTGTGGCCGGGCGCGACCGGCGGCTGGCGGGTCCTCGCCCGCAGTGCGTCGGCGAGTGCCCTGGTCGTCGCGGTGGCGACCGCCGCGGTGGCCGCATCGTCCCAGTTCCACCTGTTCTGACGGCCGGAGCGGAGGGGCGGCCCGTCGAGGGAGCGGAAATCGGCGAGTCCGCCCTTCGGCACTGAAGGCGCCGACTGCCGGGCGCGCGCTGACTGCCGGGCGCGCGCCGGCGCGCTCGCGTCACCGCCGTGCGCGTGGGTGTGACGTCTGGTACACGTCGCGGAGCATGTCCGCCGTGACCATGGTGTAGATCTGCGTCGTCGCCACGCTCGCGTGCCCGAGCAGCTCCTGCACGACCCGGACGTCCGCACCGCCCTCGAGCAGGTGCGTCGCGAACGAGTGCCGGAACGTGTGCGGCGACACGTGCTCCGCCAGGTCCGCCCGTGACGCCGCCGCCTGGATCACGAGCCACGCGCTCTGCCGGGACAGCCGGGCACCGCGGGCGCCGAGGAACAGCGCCGGTGTCGAGGACCCCGCGCCGCGAACACCGGCCGCGACCGCACGAGGTACGCGTCGATCGCCGCCCGGGCGTAGCTGCCCAGCGGCACGATGCGCTGCTTGTTCCCCTTGCCCGTGACCTTCACCACCGAGAGGTCCCCGTCGGCGTCGGAGAGCGTCGTGACGTCGTCCACCGACAGCCCCACCGCCTCGGAGATGCGCGCCCCCGTGGCGTAGAGCAGCTCAAGCAGCGCGCGGTCCCGGAGTCGCACGGGATCGTCCGTCTCGGCGGAACCGCCGGCCGCCGCGAGCAGCCGCTCCATGTCGTGCACCGAGATCGCCTTCGGCAGCCGCATCGGTGCCTTCGGGGGCGGACGGACGCGCCCGGGTCCAGCTGCAGCCAGCCCTCTCCCGCAGCGAACGCGGTGAACGACCGGACGGAGCTGAGCATCCGGGCGACCGATCTCGGCGCCAGCGCGCCCTCCGGTCGCGTCGCCAGGTGCGTCACGAAGCCGGCGAGGTCCGCTCGGGCGAGTCGCCCCACGTCGTCGAGCACCGCCGATCCCCGGCCCGGTCGGCCCCGTCGGACTCCACGGGGTCGACGCCCGCGATCCACGACGCGAACGCGCCGAGGTCACGCCGGTACGCGGCCAGCGTGTGCTGCGACAGCCCCGCTCGATCGCGATGTGCCGCAGGTACGTCTCCGTGGCGCGGTCGAGCGGGATCACCCCACGAGGCTAACGCCGCTCGAGGGCCTCCACGGCGAGCACGCCCACGACGAGCCCGGAGTTGTGCAGCCGCCCGTCGAGGATCGCTTCCACCAGCTCCGCCCGAGGCACCCACCGCTTCACGATGTCGGCTTCCTCGGCCTCACGGTCGAACGCCGATGCCGTCGCTCGGACCCCGCGAGCGCGGTAGATCTGCAGGAACTCGTCGCTCCCTCCGGACGAGGTGTTGAAGGTCACGAGCGGCTCCCACTCGTCGGCCTCGAGGTCGGCTTCCTCGGCGAGCTCACGCTTCGCGGCGGTCAGCCGGTCCTCGCCCTCCATGTCGAGCAGCCCCGCCGGGAGCTCCCAGTCGCGCAGGCGGACCGGGTGCCGGTACTGCTGGATGACGAGGACGCGGCCCTCGTCGTCCTCGGCGTAGACCGCGACGGCTCCGGTGTGGTCGATGTACTCCCGCACCATCGAGTCGTCGCGGTACGCGATGGTGTCGCGTCGGACGTCCCACACCGCCCCCTCGTACACGACGGTGGAGTCGGTGACCTCGAAGGAGGCGGATTCGTCGGAGAGGGGCGCGTCAGTCACCCGACCATCCAAGCACGTCACCCTCGCGGAACCAGGTTCCGGACACAGCACTACGTGGTTCCGTGGTTCCGCGTCCGGAACCAGGTTCCGTGAGCGCGACCACAGATGGACTGGAGGCGCGGTGCCAGCTGGCACCGCGCCTCCAGTCAGAAGGCACGCACGTTACGCGACCTGCTCCTCGGTCTCCGGGTCGAACAGGCTCGACGCCTCGTGCCGCACGATCGCGGCCTCGACGAGCCCTGCGAACAGCGGGTGCGCCTTCGTCGGACGCGACCGGAGCTCCGGGTGCGCCTGCGTGGCGATGTAGAACGGGTGGACGTCGCGCGGCAGCTCGACGTACTCGACCAGGGTGCCGTCGGCGACGTGCCCGAGAAGACCAGGCCGGCGTCCGCGATCTGCTGCCGGTACGTGTTGCTCACCTCGTAGCGGTGGCGGTGCCGCTCGGAGGCCTCCGGCGCACCGTACAGCTTCGGCGGCGAGCGACCCGTCCGCGAACTTCGCCGGGTAGAGCCCGAGACGCATCGTCCCGCCCAGGTCTCCACCCGCGATGATGTCGACCTGCTCCGCCATCGTCGCGATGACCGGCGTCGAGGTCTCCGGGTCGAACTCGGTGCTCGACGCCTCGGTGAGGCCGGCCTCGTGCCGGGCGTACTCGATCACCATGCACTGCAGACCCAGGCACAGGCCGAGCGTGGGGATGCCCTGCTCACGCGCGAACTGCAGCGCACCGAGCTTGCCCTCGATGCCGCGCACCCCGAACCCGCCGGGCACGCAGATGCCGTCGACGTCCCCGAGGTGCTTGGCGGCGCCCTCGGGCGTGGTGCAGTCGTCGGACACGACCCACTTCAGCTTGACCTTCGCGTTGTGTGCGAAGCCGCCGGCGCGGAGCGCCTCGGTGACCGAGAGGTACGCGTCCGGCAGGTCGATGTACTTGCCGACGAGGGCGATCGTGACGTCCTTCTTCGGCTCGTGCACCGCACGGAGCACGCCGTCCCAGCGGGACCAGTCGACACCGTCGGCCTCGAGGCGGAGCGCGTCGATGATGACCTGGTCGAGCCCCTGGTCGTGCAGCATCGTCGGGATGTCGTAGATCGACGGGACGTCCACCGCGTTCACCACGGCGTTCTCGTCGACGTCGCACATGAGCGCGATCTTCTTCTTGTCGAGTCCGACACCGGCCGGTCGCTGCGGAGGACGAGCGCGTCGGGCTGGATGCCGATCGACCGGAGCGCGGCCACGGAGTGCTGCGTCGGCTTGGTCTTCTGCTCGCCCGAGGCGGCCATGAACGGCACCAGCGACACGTGCACGAAGAAGACGTTGTTGCGGCCGAGCTCGTGCCGCACCTGACGAGCGGACTCGATGAACGGCTGCGACTCGATGTCGCCGACCGTACCGCCGACCTCGGTGATGATCACGTCGGGCTGCGGGTCGTTCCCCGCCTGCTCGCGCATCCGGCGCTTGATCTCGTCGGTGATGTGCGGGATGACCTGGACGGTGTCGCCCAGGTACTCGCCGCGACGCTCCTTCGCGATCACCGTCGAGTACACCTGGCCGGTGGTGACGTTCGCGGCCTGCGACAGGTTGATGTCGAGGAACCGCTCGTAGTGTCCGATGTCGAGGTCCGTCTCGGCGCCGTCGTCGGTCACGAAGACCTCGCCGTGCTGGAACGGGTTCATCGTGCCCGGGTCCACGTTGAGGTACGGGTCGAGCTTCTGCATGACGACCTTGAGGCCGCGTGCCGTGAGCAGGTTGCCGAGGCTGGCCGCCGTCAGGCCCTTGCCGAGAGACGAGACGACCCCGCCGGTCACGAAGATCTGCTTCGTCACCTTCGGGGTCTGGTTGCTGGTGTTCTGGGTACCGCCGCTGAGAGTGTCCGCCACGGGCTTCCATCCTACGTCAGAACTGCCGGGAGGCGCGACCTCGGTTCACCGTGGGCGTTGCGGACCGCAGGCGGCCGGGGCCGCGCCCGCATCGCCGCTTCCGCATCGTGCAAGCTTCCGCACAGCGTGCGCGGGCGGCTGCCTCGCACGGCGCTCGCAACCTCGCACGGTGTCCTCGCCTCGCACGGCGCGAGCCAGCGGACGACCGCGTCCTCCGCGGCGGAGGCGATCCGCGCCTCCAGGCCGATGCGCCGCGGCCCTACGCGCGCTGGCCGGCGACGTCGAGCAGCTCACGCGCGTGCTCGATGCCGCTCGCACTGTCGCCGAGGCCGGACAGCAGGCGCGCCATCTCCTGCAGACGTTCCTCGCCCTCGAGCCGACGCACGCTCGACGACGTCACCGCGCCGCTGGCGTCCTTCACGACGTTGAGGTGGTTGTTCGCGAACGCCGCGACCTGCGCCAGGTGCGTGACGACGATGACCTGCGTCCGCTCGGCGAGCTTCGCCAGCCGGCGGCCGATCTCGATCGCCGCCGCACCGCCGACGCCCGCGTCGACCTCGTCGAACACGAAGGTGGGGACCGTCGTACTGCCGGCCATGACGACCTCGATCGCGAGCATGACCCGGGAGAGCTCGCCGCCGGAGGCGCCCTTGCCGATCGGGCGCGGGTCCGTGCCGGAGTGCGGCTGGAGCAGGATCGACACCTGGTCGCGGCCGTGCCGCCGGTACTCGCCGGCGTCGGTGACCTCGACCACGAGGGTCGCGCCCGTCATCGCGAGGGACTTCAGCTCCGCGGTGACACGCTTCGCGAGGTCCTTCGCGGCCTTCGTCCGAGCCGCCGTCAGCGTGCCGGCGGCCGCGGCGAGCGTCTGCTCGTCCTGCTCGACCGCCTGTTGCAGCGCTGCGATTCGGTCGTCGTCACCGTCGAGCTCGAGCAGCCGGTCGCTCGCCCGCTGCCCGTAGGCGATGACGTCGTCCACGGTCTCGCCGTACTTGCGGGTGAGCCCGGCGAGGAGCGCCCGGCGCTCGTTGACGAGCTCGAGGTCGTGCCCGGCGTCGGGCTCGAGCGAGCCGAGGTAGCTCGACAGGCTCGCCGAGGCCTCCGTCGCCTGGATGCCGAGCTCGGTCAGCTGTTCCAGCACGGGCTGCAGCTCGGCGTCGGACGCTGCCACCCGTTCGATCGCTCGACGCGCCGACTCGACCAGTCCGACGACGTCGTTCACACCGTCGAGGGACTCGCTCGAGAGCGCTTCGTGCGCCAGACCCGCGGACAGCCGGAGCTCCTCGAGGTTCCCGAGCCGCTCCGCCCGCTCGGCGAGCTCGGTGTCCTCCCCGGCTGCGGGTCCACCGCCTCGATCTCGTCGGAGGCGGCGCGGATCCGCTCGGCCTCGGCCACCCGGTCGTCGCGGTCACGGGTGAGCGTCTCGAGCTCACCCACGTGCTGCTGCCACGTGTCGTAGGCGGTGACGTACGCCGCGAGCACCTTCTCGAGCGGCGCCCCACCGAAACCGTCGAGCGCCGCACGCTGCGCCGACGCCGATGTCAGGCGGATCTGGTCGGACTGGCCGTGCACCGTCACCAGCTGGTCCGCGAGCTCGCCGAGCACCGCCACCGGGGCACTGCGGCCGCCGGCCGTCGCACGGCTGCGGCCCTCGGCCGACACGGTCCGGGTGAGGATCAGTTCGCCGTCCTCGACGGTGCCGCCGGCGTCCTCGACGCGCTCGGCGACGGCATCGTGCTCGGGCACGTGCCAGCGGCCCTCGACCACGGCGTTCTGGGCACCGCGGCGGACCGAACCGGCGTCGGCGCGGGCGCCGAGCAACAGGCCGAGCGCGGTGACGATCATCGTCTTGCCCGCGCCGGTCTCGCCGGTCACCACGGTGAACCCGGAGCCGAGCTCGAGGGTGGTCTCGCCGATGACGCCGAGGTCGGCGATCTGGATCTCCTCGATCACTGGCTGTCCTCGGTCACTGGCTGTCCTCGTCATCGGGCTGCGGTCCTCGCCAGCCCGTGACGGGCAGCTGGAACTTCGCAACGAGACGATCGGTGAACGGAGCGTCCTTGAGCCGAGCCACCCGCACCGGGTCCGGAGAGCGCCGCACCTCGACACGAGCACCCGGCGGGAGGTCGTGCGTCCGACGCCCGTCGCACCACAGCACACCGACGCCGCTCGTCCGGCGCAGTACCTCGACCGCGAGCGTGCAGTCGGGCCCGACCACGATCGGCCGGGCGAAGAGCGCATGCGCGCTCAGCGGCACCATGAGGAGCGCGTCCACGTCCGGCCACACGATGGGGCCACCGCCGGAGAACGAGTACGCGGTGGAACCGGTCGGGGTGGACACGACGACGCCGTCGCACCCGAACGACGACAGCGGTCGACCGTCGACCTCGGTCACGACCTCGAGCATGCGCTCGCGGGAGGCCTTCTCGATCGTGGCCTCGTTCAGCGCCCAGGACGAGTAGACGACCTCGTGCCCCACGACCACGTCGACCTGCAGGGTCACGCGTTCCTCGACGTGGTACTCGCCGGACAGGGCCCGCTCCACCGTCGAGCGCAGGCCGTCGCGCTCGCTCTCGGCGAGGAACCCGACGTGGCCGAGGTTCACGCCGACGATCGGAGCGCCGGTGCCGCGCACGAGCTCCGCCGCGCGCAGGATCGTGCCGTCACCGCCGAGGACGATGACGATCTCGAGCTGGTCGGCCTGGATGTCGACGCCGAGGATGTCGACCTGCCCGACCGACGCCTCGGCCCGGCGGATGTCCGCGTACTCGTCGAAGGGCATCACGGGGACGAGACCGGCGGCGTGCAGGAGGTCGCAGACCTCGACCGCCGCTTCGATCGAGTCACGGCGGCCCGTGTGGGACACCAGGAGGATGTGCCGGTCGTCGCTCATGCCGCCCCTTCCGTCAGTTCGGTCGCCCGGACGACCCATTCTGTCGGATCGGTACCGACATCCCGCTGGAAGCGCGCCAGGTACTCGTGGTTGCCGTGCGTGCCGACGATCGGGGACGCAGCCAGCCCGGACGTGCCCAGACCGAGGTCCCACGCTGTCCAGAGCACGTTCATGAGCGCGTCGTTCCGCAGTGCCGGGTTGCGCACGATGCCCTCGCGGACACCGCCGCGGCCCACCTCGAACTGCGGCTTCACGAGCAGCACGAAGTCGTCCGCGGGCACCGACGCCGCCAGCGCCGGCAGGACGAGCCGGAGTGAGATGAACGACAGATCGCCCACGACCAGGCTCGTCTCCGACGCCACCGGGTCGAGCGCGGCGAAACCCTCGGGGGTGAGGTTGCGGGCGTTGACGCCCTCGACGACCACCACCCGAGGGTCGAGCGCGACGACAGGGTCGAGCTGCCCGTGCCCCACGTCGAGCGCCACGACACGACGTGCACCGCGATGCAGCAGCACCTGGGTGAAGCCACCCGTGCTCGCACCGACGTCGAGCGCCACACGGTCGGTCGGGTCGACGCCGAACGTGTCGAGCGCCCCGACCAGCTTGAGCGCTGCGCGGGACACCCACTCGTCGGTCCTGTCGACGCGGATCGCGGCCGAGGGGTCGACCGGGCGGACGGTTTCACGACCGCCGACCCGGCAACGGTCACCCGGCCCGCCTGGATCAGTTTCGCGGCCGCCGTGCGGGACTTCGCCAGACCGCGGGCGGCCAGGAGCGCATCGAGCCGGACCGGCGCAGTGTCCGGAACGAGGGCGTGCTCCTCAGGCACTCGTGCGGCCGCCGCTCTCGAGCCGGGTGCGCAACTCGTCGTGCAGGGCGGAGAACGCGTCGGCACGATCGGTCAACGGGAGACCTTCGACGGCGACGGTACGCTGCGCGAAGTCGGCCGTCTCCGGCTCGTCGTCGTGCACCGGGTCCTGCTCATCGTGCACGGTGTCCTGCTCGTCGTTCGGCACGTCGGCCACGCTACTCGCCGCCGTACAGCTTCGGGTCGACGTCGAGGCCGTAGATCGCCAGACCGGACTCCCAGATCAGCGACGCACCGGCACGCAGCAGGTCGAGGGAGTCACCGTCGTCCAGCACTCGGACGACGTGTCCGCGCATCGCCACCGTGACGACCCCGACGGTGGCGTACCGGGTGCCGTCCGGGTCCTCGCGCCGGATCGCGACCGGGTACGGCTCCGACAGGCCGCGGAGGTCCCCGAGGATGTAGGTCGGACGGGAGCGCTGATCGGCCGCGAGCACCTGCTTCGCCTTGTCGATGCCGGTGAGGACGAGGACGCTCGGGATCCCGGCGTCGTTCGCGCCCTTGATGTCGGTGTCGAGGCGGTCGCCGATGAACAGCGGGTGTTCGCCGCCGAACCGTGCCAGGGCGGCGTCGAAGATCGGACGCTCGGGCTTCCCGGCGACCACCGGCATCCGGCCCACCGCCTGGTGCACGGCCGACACCAGCGTGCCGTTGCCCGGCGCGATCCCCCGCTCGACCGGGATCGACCAGTCCATGTTCGTCGCGACCCACGGCACGTCCGGGTCAGCGAGCGCGAACGACGCCTCGGCCAGATCCGTCCAGCCGAGATCCGGCGAGAACCCCTGGATGACCGCAGCCGGTGCGTCCTCCGCGTTGGTCGTCACGGTGAAACCGGCGTCTTCCACGATGCTCGTCAGACCGAGGCCACCCGTGACGAGGACCGTGGACCCCGCGGGCACCAGCGTCTCGAGCAGCCGGACGCCGGCCTGCGACGAGGTCACGACGTCGTCCTCGGACACCTCGAGCCCGTAACGCTCCAGGTGTTCGGCGACGTCTACGGGACGGCGCGACGCGTTGTTCGTGATGTAGCCGACGCGCGCGCTGAGCGACGCGCGCGTCAGTGCCTCGACCGCGTGCGGAATCGCGTGGCGGCCGCGGTACACGACCCCGTCGAGGTCGGTGAGGACGACGTCCACACCGTCCGTCGGCGGCTTCGGTGCCTCAGTCGGCTGCGGAACCGTCGACGTCGGTGGGGTTGTCGTCGTCGAGCTCTCCGGGCTCGTCGCCGGCTGGTTCGTCGCCGGCTGGTTCGTCGCCGAGGGGTTCGTCGGCGAGTTCGGCGTCGGGCTCGTCGTCGACGGCGCCGTCGAGCTCGTCGTCTGCGTGTCCTTCGACCTCGAGCGTTTCCTCGACCACATCCACTGTCTCCCAAGCGTTCTCGTCGGCGACCTCGGCCAGGGCCGCGGCGGCACGATCGACACGGGCCCACCATTCGTCGGCCTCGTCCTGACGGCCGAGCTCCTCGAGCGTGGCCGCGTAAGCACTGTAGAGCGCCGGCGACCACGAGTAGGCGGTGGACGGATCGAGCTGTGGAATCTCCAGCTCGCCGAGCGCTGCTGTGGGGTTCCCGAGGTCCAGTCGGGCTCCGGACATCGCGATCGCGAGCTCCACCTGCACCGCGGTGTCCAACGCCGCACGGTCGACCGAACGACCGAGTTCGAGCGCACGCTCCGGACGGCCGAGCCCGCGTTCGCAGTCGACCATCATCGGCAACTGGTCGTTGCGACCGGAGATCCGACGGTAGGTGCGCAGTTCACGGAGCGCCGTGGCGAAGTCGCCGAGACGGTACGCCGTGATCGCCGCCGTCTCACGCACGACGCCCACACGACCGGCGCGACGAGCAGCGCTGAGCGCGTGCTGGTTGGCGGTCTCCGGGTCTTCGTCGACGAGGAGCGCGGCCGCCACGAGGTGACGGGCCACCCAGTCGGCGTTGTCCTTGCTGAGGGTCTTCAGCTCGGCACGAGCGACCTTGTCGAGGTCACGGGCCTGGATGTCCTCGGGGATCTCGGGGTCGTCGTGGCGCGGTCGGATCGACTTCGTGCCGTAGGGATCACGGTCCTCCCAGTCGTCGCGTGATGCCTCGCCGAAACGGGCACCGGCGTGACGGCTGCCGTCGCCGAACCGCTGGCGGTCGTCACGGCCGCTGCGCTCGCGGTCCGGACTCCCACGGAACGGACGATCCCCGTCCCGACGCGGACGCTCATCACCGCCGCGGAACGGACGGCTCCCATCACGAGCCGGACGGTCCGACCGGAACGCACGATCACCATCTCGACGCGGACGCTCATCACCGCCGCGGAACGGACGGCTCCCATCACGAGCCGGACGGTCCGACCGGAACGGACGGTCTCCATCTCGACGCGGACGCTCGTCACGGCCGCGGAAGGGTCGGTTCCCATCGCGAGCCGAACGGTCTGAACCGCCCCGGAACGGACGGTCTCCATCGCGAGCCGGACGGTCCGACCGGAGCGAACGGTCTCCATCACGAGCCGGACGGTCCGACCGGAACGGACGATCACCATCTCGGCGCGGACGCTCGTCACCGCCACGGAAGGGTCGGTTCCCATCGCGAGCCGGGCGGTCTGAACCGCCGCGGAACGGGCGGTCTCCATCACGAGCCGGACGGTCCGACCGGAACGGACGATCAGCATCACGACGCGGACGGTCCGATCCACCACGGAACGGGCGATCAGCATTCCCACGCGGGCCATCGCCCCGCGGCGGACGGCTCGACTCCTCACGGTCGCCGCGCCATGCAGGACGGCGACCGCCGTCACGGAAGGACCGATCGCCGTCACGGAAAGCACGCCCACCGCGGGCAGGCCGATCGCCATCACGTCCCCGAGGGTCTCGACGTTCGCCCTCTCGGCGCTCGAAGTCACGAGGCCCGGACGACCAACGGTCCCCGCCATCGCGGCGAGCTCCGCGGTCGCCATCACGACGAGATCGGTCTGCGCTGTCGCCGTCGTTCCGTCGCCGCTCGTCGTCGTTCGCCACCGTTGCTCCTCGTTGCGTGCCGGAGCTCCTGCCCGGCGTTCGTCCGCTGTGTCGTTGTGTCGGTGCCGCACCGGCAACCCGGTGCCCCTGCACTCAGTCCATCACGAACCGGCGCACGAGTCGAGTGACCTGCGGCAGAAACAGATGTAGCCACCGGCCTCCTGAGAACGAGGGTCTCCCCTACGAGTTCTCGATGGAGGGCCGATGGCCACATCTTCCTAAA